>NZ_PYHR01000002.1:0-2400000 GCF_003121705.1 Serinibacter arcticus
CAGGAGTTCCAGCTCGGTCCCGTCCCGCGGCCCCGCCCCGTCCCCACGGACGCCGACGCCGAGCCGTCCGCGGCTCGCGCCGACGCCTGGACCCTCGCCCGTCTCGCAGGGCGAGCGCATGACCGGTGCGCAGAGCATCGTCCGCTCGCTCGAGGCCGCCGGCACCGAGGTCATCTTCGGTCTGCCCGGGGGCACGATCCTCCCGACCTACGACCCGCTGCTGGACTCCGAGAAGCTCCGTCACATCCTCGTGCGCCACGAGCAGGGCGCCGGCCACGCCGCGTCGGGCTACGCGCACGCCACCGGTCGCGTCGGGGTCTGCATGGCGACCTCCGGCCCGGGGGCGACCAACCTCGTCACGCCGCTGGCCGACGCCAACATGGACTCGATCCCGATGGTCGCGATCACGGGCCAGGTCGGCGCCTCCCTCATCGGCACGGACGCCTTCCAGGAGGCCGACATCGTCGGCATCACGATGCCGGTGACCAAGCACTCGTTCCTGGTGACGAACCCGGACGAGATCCCGGCCCGCATCGCCGAGGCCTTCCACATCGCCAGCACCGGGCGCCCCGGTCCGGTGCTCGTGGACATCGCCAAGAGCGCGCAGCAGGCCGACACGATCTTCCGGTGGCCGGTCGAGCTCGACCTGCCCGGCTACCACCCGACGACGAAGCCGCACCTCAAGCAGGTGCGCGAGGCCGCCCGGCTGCTCGCGACGGCGCGTCGCCCCGTGCTGTACGTCGGCGGCGGCGTGGTGCGCGCCGGGGCCAGCGAGGCCCTGCGCAAGCTCACCGACATCTCGGGCGCACCCGTCGTCACGACGCTGATGGCCCGCGGTGCCCTGCCCGACTCCCACCCGCAGAACCTCGGCATGCCTGGCATGCACGGCACGGTCCCCGCGGTGGCGTCGCTGCAGCGGGCCGACCTCGTCGTCGCGCTCGGTGCTCGGTTCGACGACCGCGTCACCGGCCTGCTGTCGACGTTCGCGCCGCTGGCCACCGTGGTGCACGCCGACATCGACCCCGCGGAGATCTCCAAGAACCGCCGCGCGGACGTGCCGATCGTCGGCGACATGCTCGAGGTCATCACCGACCTGGCGATCGAGCTGGCCAACGAGCACGCGCAGCACGGTCTGCCGGACCTCGAGGCCTGGTGGGCCCAGCTCGACAAGCTGCGCGAGACGTACCCGCTGGGGTGGACGCCGACCGAGGACGGTCTGCTCGCCCCGCAGCACGTGATCTCCCGCCTCGGCGAGATCAGCGGGCCGGAGGCGACCTACGTGGCCGGCGTCGGCCAGCACCAGATGTGGGCCGCGCAGTTCATCAAGTACGAGCGCTCGCAGTCGTGGATCAACTCGGGCGGTCTCGGGACGATGGGCTATGCGATCCCCGCCGCCATGGGGGCCAAGGTCGGCGAGCCGGACCGCAACGTCTGGGCGATCGACGGCGACGGCTGCTTCCAGATGACCAACCAGGAGCTCGCCACCTGCGCGATCGAGGGCATCGGCATCAAGGTCGCCGTCATCAACAACTCCTCGCTCGGCATGGTGCGGCAGTGGCAGACCCTGTTCTACGAGGGCCGCTACTCCAACACCGAGCTGAACACCGGCCACTCCTCGCGCCGCATCCCCGACTTCGTCAAGCTCGCCGAGGCCTACGGCTGCATCGGGCTGCGCTGCGAGAACGCCAAGGACGTGGACGAGACGATCCGCAAGGCGAACGAGATCGACGACGTGCCCGTCGTCGTCGACTTCGTCGTCAGCCGCGACGCCCAGGTGTGGCCGATGGTCGCCGCCGGCGTTAGCAACGACGCGATCCAGTACGCCCGGGACATCACCCCGAGCTGGGACCGGGAGGAATGAGCACCATGAGCCGCCACACACTGTCCGTCCTGGTGGAGAACAAGCCCGGCGTGCTGACCCGCGTCGCCGCGCTGTTCGCCCGTCGCGCGTTCAACATCCACTCGCTCGCCGTGGGCCCCACGGAGCACGACGACGTCTCGCGGATCACCGTGGTCGTCGACGTCGCCGAGCTGCCCCTGGAGCAGGTGACCAAGCAGCTCAACAAGCTGATCAACGTCATCAAGATCGTCGAGCTCGAGGAGAAGGCCTCCGTACAGCGCGAGCTCCTGCTCGTCAAGGTCAAGGCCGACGACGCCTCGCGCACCGCGGTGCTCCAGGTCGTCGACCTGTTCCGCGCCCACGTCGTCGACGTCTCCCCGGAGGCCGTGACGATCGAGGCCACGGGCGGGCCCGAGAAGCTCGGCGCCCTGCTCACGGCCCTCGGGCCGTACGGCATCCGCGAGATCGTCCAGTCGGGTACCGTCGCCATCGGCCGCGGTGGTCGCTCCATGACCGAGCGCGCCCTCGACCGGGTGGCCCGGTCCGCCTGACCCGCACGACCGTGCGGGCCGCCAGGCCCGCGCCTGCACCCTCACCCCCACCCACGCACACAAGGAGATTCCCATCGTGGCTGAGCTGTTCTACGACGACGACGCCGACCTGTCCGTCATCGCTGCCAAGAAGGTCGCCGTCATCGGTTACGGCTCCCAGGGGCACGCGCACGCGCAGAACCTCCGTGACTCCGGCGTCGAGGTCGTCATCGCGCTGAAGGACGGCTCGAAGTCGGCCGCGAAGGCGTCCGAGGACGGGTTCGAGGTCAAGTCGGTCGCCGACGCGACCGCGTGGGCCGACGTCGTCATGATCCTGGCGCCGGACCAGCACCAGCGCGGGATCTTCAACGACCACGTCAAGCCGAACCTCGCGCCGGGCAAGACGCTCGCCTTCGCGCACGGCTTCAACATCCGCTTCGGCTACATCGAGGCGCCCGAGGGCGTCGACATCGTCCTCATCGCCCCGAAGGCCCCCGGCCACACCGTGCGCCGCGAGTTCGTCGCCGGCCGCGGCATCCCGGACATCGTCGCCGTCGAGGTCGACGCCACCGGTTCCGCCTGGGAGACCGCGCTGTCCTACGCCAAGGCCATCGGCGGCACGCGCGCCGGCGTCATCAAGACGACCTTCACCGAGGAGACCGAGACGGACCTCTTCGGCGAGCAGGCCGTCCTGTGCGGTGGCACGTCGCAGCTCGTCCAGTACGGCTTCGAGGTCCTCACCGAGGCCGGCTACCAGCCGGAGATCGCCTACTTCGAGGTCCTGCACGAGCTCAAGCTCATCGTGGACCTGATGTGGGAGGGCGGCATCGCCAAGCAGCGCTGGAGCATCTCCGACACCGCCGAGTACGGCGACTACGTCTCCGGCCCGCGCGTCATCTCCCCGGAGGTGAAGGACAACATGAAGGCCGTCCTCGCGGACATCCAGTCCGGCGCGTTCGCGAAGCGCTTCATCGAGGACCAGGACGCCGGCGCCCCCGAGTTCACGGCGCTGCGCGCCAAGGGCGAGGCGCACCCGATCGAGACCACCGGTCGCGAGCTCCGCAAGATGTTCGCGTGGCAGAAGAGCGCCGACAGCGACTACGTCGACGGTCAGGTCGGTCGCTGATCACGCACCACCGCTGATCACGCACCACCACTGATCGCCGCGAACGCCCCGCCCCGGACCTCCGGGGCGGGGCGTTCGTCGTCGGCGCTGGTTGAATGGGGTGATGAGCGAGCACAAGGACGACACCACGCCCGAGACCCCGCTGCCGGAGACCGCCACGGACCCGGTGATCCCCGTCGACGAGGCGGTCGACGGCGCCAGCTCGCCCGACCCCGTCGTCGCCGCGGCCTACGCGCCCGAGCCCGAGGAGCCGACGTCGGAGTCGGACGACCCCGAGCTCACCTTCGAGCCCGAGGGTCAGGGCGAGGAGATCCAGCTCTACTGGGAGGCGGTGCGCGCCAAGGCCCGTATCGGCCGGCTCGCCGTCTACATGGGCACCGACCTGTCGACCGCGGTGGCCCCGCCGGCGTGGTCCTTCGGCGACAACCCCCGCCTCGCCGACGAGCTGCTCGGCCACGTCCTGTCAGGCCGCAAGACGGGCACGTCGACGGCGCTGGTCGAGTTCGGCGAGGAGCCGCTGCCGCGCGAGGGGGAGCTCTCGATCATCCTCGACGGCGCGGGTCACCCGCGGGCCCTCGTGCGGACCACCTCCGTGGCGACCGTGCGCTTCGACGAGGTCGACGAGGCGTTCGCCCGCGCCGAGGGCGAGGACGACCTGAGCCTGGGCTCCTGGCGCGAGCAGCACGAGACCTACTGGCGCCGGGTGCTGGGCGTCGACGCCCTCGACCCCGCCACCGAGATCGTCACCGAGCGCTTCGAGCTGCTGGACCCCCGGCCATGACCTCCGACCTGCCTGACGTCCCGCGCTGGCAGGACACGCCCGTGGTGACGCCGACGCCGGAGGTGCGCGACGCGCCGACGCCGCTGCTGGCGCAGGCGCACCTGGCCGCGCTGACGGCCACCGCCGGGCAGATCATCCCGCCGCTCGCCCGCGCCGTCGGGTGGTTGCGGTGGCCCTCGCTGGTCGTGCTGGTCCTCGGCGCGGCCGGACCCGTCCTGCTGATCGCCCTGGCGGCGAGCTGGCAGGGCTGGCCGCGTCCGGTCGGGATCGTCGTCGGGCTGCTCGCGCTGGTCCCGGTCGTCCTGCTCGGACGCTCCCGGGCGGCCACGCTCCGTGCCGCGCGCGCACCGGAGGCCCTCACCGCCGAGCTCGCCGGCTTCGCCGCGCACGTCAACGGCGGTCTGGCGATCCTCGACAAGCTCCGGGCGGTCGCCCAGGGCGGGGGAGCACGCCTGATCCCGCGCCTGACCGCGCTGTGGAAGGTCGTCCAGCTCCCCGGCGACGCGCTCGAGCACCTCGACCGGCTGCCCCACCTGCGCTGGTTCCTGCCGCCCCGGGTGACCGACACGTGGGCTCGCGTGATCACGGTCGTCTGGAGCTCGCTGGGGTGCTACCTGCTCTCGACCTTCCTCGGGGCGCTGTCGCTCACCGACGTGCTCTGAGGAGCCCCGAAGGTGTTCGAGGCGTAAGACACCTGGTTTCAGCAGGTGGGACCGCGCTAGCATCGACGGCATGACTCGCACGCTTGATCTTGCAGTGATCGCCGGTGACGGCATCGGTCCCGAGGTGGTGGCCGAGGGCCTGAAGGTGCTCGACGCCGTCCTCACCGGCTCCGACGTCACCGTGGCCACCACGCCGTACGAGCTCGGCGCGAAGCGCTGGCACGCGACGGGGGAGACACTCACGGAGGAGGACCTCGCCGCGATCGCGAAGCACGAGGCGATCCTGCTCGGCGCCATCGGTGACCCCGGCGTCCCGAGCGGCGTGCTCGAGCGCGGGCTGCTGCTGAAGCTGCGCTTCGCTTTCGACCACTACGTCAACCTGCGCCCGTCCGTGCTCTACCCGGGCGTCCCGACGCCGCTGGCGAACCCGGGTGACGTCGACTTCGTCGTCGTGCGCGAGGGCACCGAGGGTCCCTACGTCGGCAACGGTGGCGCGATCCGCGTCGGCACCCCGGCCGAGGTCGCCAACGAGGTCTCGGTCAACACCGCGTACGGCGTCGAGCGCGTCGTGCGGGACGCGTTCGCCCGCGCCCAGGCGCGCCCGCGCAAGAAGCTGACCCTCGTGCACAAGCACAACGTCCTTGTCCACGCCGGCCACCTGTGGCGCCGTCAGGTCGAGGCCGTGGCCGCCGAGTTCCCCGACGTCACGGTCGACTACTGCCACGTCGACGCTGCCACGATCTACCTCGTCAACGACCCGGCGCGCTTCGACGTGATCGTCACCGACAACCTGTTCGGCGACATCCTCACCGACCTCGCCGCGGCGATCACCGGCGGCATCGGCCTGGCCGCGTCCGGGAACATCAACCCCACCGGGGCGTTCCCGTCGATGTTCGAGCCCGTGCACGGCTCGGCACCGGACATCGCCGGCCAGCAGAAGGCCGACCCGACGGCGACCGTGCTGTCGGTGGCCCTCATGCTCGAGCACCTCGGCCTGACCGAGCAGGCGAGCCGCATCCAGCGCGCCGTCGAGGAGGACATCGCCTCCCGCGTCGGGAACCCCGCCGTCCGGACCACCAGCGAGATCGGCGACGCCCTCGCCGCACGAGTAGCCGGCTGAGCCGCCACCGCGCCCGTGCCGGCGCCCCTCGGAGCGACCTCGGTCGCACCGAGGGGCGTCGTCGCAGCCGGGCACCCAGCGGCGGCTCCCGCCGGCGATTTCTGGCGTAGGTTCGTTCCCGCAACCACCCTGGAGGCTTTCCGTGACCACCCCGACCGCTTCGTCCACCTCGTACGAGATCCGACCGTCCTCGAACCCGCGCACCGTCACCGAGCGCGCGGAGGTCCTGGCCGACCTGAAGTTCGGCACCGTCTTCACCGACCACATGGCGCACGCCACCTGGACCAACCAGGAGGGCTGGCACCACCGTCGCATCGAGGCGTACGGACCGCTGCAGCTCGACCCGGCTTCCGCCGTGCTGCACTACGCCCAGGAGGTGTTCGAGGGCCTCAAGGCCTACGCGCACCCCGACGGCTCCGTGTGGTCCTTCCGGCCCGAGGCCAACGCGCGCCGGTTCGCCCGCAGCGCCGAGCGCCTCGCGCTGCCGCAGCTGAGCGAGGAGGACTTCCTCGACTCGGTGCGCCAGCTCGTGCACACCGACGTCGAGTGGGTCCCGACGACGCCGGGTTCCTCGCTCTACCTGCGCCCGTTCATGTTCGCCTCTGAGGCGTTCCTCGGCGTGCGGGCGGCGCAGCGCGTGGACTACCTCGTCATCGCCTCGCCCGTGGGCCCGTACTTCGCCCGCGGCATCACGCCCGTGCACATCTGGGTCAGCGAGGACTACACCCGCGCCGCCCCCGGCGGCACGGGAGCGGCCAAGTGCGGCGGCAACTACGCCGCCAGCCTGCTGCCGCAGGCCGACGCCGCCGCCCGCGGGTTCGACCAGATCCTGTTCCTCGACCCCTCGGGCGAGAACATCGAGGAGCTGGGCGGCATGAACGTCGTCGTCATCCACGCCGACGGCTCCGCCAGCACGCCGCGCCTGACCGGCTCGATCCTCGAGGGCGTCACGCGCTCGTCGATCCTCACGCTGCTGGCGGAGGACGGGCGGACGGTCACCGAGCGCGACATCCCGCTGGCCGAGCTGGTCGACGGCGTGCGCTCCGGCGAGGTGACGGAGATCTTCGCGTGCGGCACGGCCGCCGTCGTCACCCCGATCGGCCGCCTGGCCGGGACCGACTTCGACGTCACGGTCGGCGACGGCGAGGCCGGACAGGTCACGCGCGACGTGCACGCCACGCTCACCGGCATCCAGTACGGCACGCGCGAGGACACGCACGGCTGGCTGACGCGCCTCGTCTGAGCCGTTCGGCGTCGCCGGCCCGCCCCGGCGACGCGGACGGATCGGGGCGGGGTGGGCCGCTGTGGCATACTCGCTGCGTGGCACACCCCGCCCTCCTCATTACCTAGCGCGTCCGGCCCTCCCGGACGCGCCGCCTCCCGCACCCTCGGGAGGCTTTTGTGTGTCCGGGTGAGCAACCCTCAGCCTCCTCGGGCACGGCGGACGGGCAACCACAGGGATCGACAGGGCCACCGGCACCACCCAGGCCGGCGACGTCGATCCCGCTTCGCACGGTGAAAGCAGGCATGCAATGACGACGCCCCACGCGCTCGACGGCGTGACCGTCGAGATCTACGACACGACCCTGCGCGACGGCGCGCAGCAGGAGGGCATGAACCTCACGGTCGCCGACAAGCTGGCGATCGCGCCCCTCCTGGACGAGCTCGGCGTCGCGGTCATCGAGGGCGGCTGGCCCGGAGCGATCCCCAAGGACACCGAGTTCTTCGGGCGGATCGAGAAGGAGCTCGAGCTCCCGCGGGCGCAGATCGCGGCGTTCGGCTCGACCCGCAAGGCCGGCGGCCGCGCCCACGACGACGTGCAGGTGCGCGGGCTGCTCGACTCCGAGGCTCCCATCGTCACGCTGGTCGCCAAGAGCGACATCCGGCACGTCGAGCGCGCTCTGCGCACGACGGGCGAGGAGAACCTCGCCATGATCACCGACACCGTCCGCTACCTGCGCGACGCCGGCCGCCGCGTGATCCTCGACGCCGAGCACTTCTTCGACGGCTTCCGGTACGACCGCGACTACGCCCTGCGCGCGGTCACCGCGGCCTTCGAGGCCGGCGCCTCCGACGTCGTCCTGTGCGACACCAACGGCGGCATGCTGCCCGACTGGGTGCACGCCGTCGTCGAAGAGGTCCGCGGCCGTACCGACGGCACTCTCGGCATCCACGCCCACAACGACTCCGGCTGCGCCGTGGCCAACTCCGTCGCCGCCGTCGCGGCCGGGGCGCGGCACGTCCAGGGCACCGTGAACGGCTACGGCGAGCGGACCGGCAACGCCGACCTCGTCGCCGTCGTCGCCAACCTCGAGCTCAAGCTCGGTGCCGTCTGCCTGGCGCCCGGCGCGCTGGCCGAGTCCACGCGCATCGCGCACGCGATCAGCGAGGTCACCAACATCCCGCCCTACGGCCGCCAGCCGTACATCGGTGCGAGCGCGTTCGCCCACAAGGCGGGGCTGCACGCCAGCGCCATCAAGGTCGACCCCGACATGTACCAGCACATCGACCCGACGGCCGTCGGCAACGACATGCGCATGCTCGTCTCCGACATGGCCGGCCGGGCCTCGATCGAGCTCAAGGGTCGCGAGCTCGGCTTCGACCTGGCGGGGCAGCCCGAGCTGCTCACCCGCGTCGTCGACCGGGTCAAGAACGCCGAGGCCGCCGGGTACACGTTCGACGCCGCCGATGCCTCCTTCGCGCTCATGCTGCGCGAGGAGATCGACGGCTCGCGCCCCGGCTACTTCCGGATGGAGAGCTGGCGCGCGTCGGTGAACTACTCCGAGCGCACCGGCGGCGACGGCGAGTGCGAGGCGACCGTGAAGCTGCACGCCGGCGGGGCGCGCGTCGTCCAGACCGGCGAGGGCAACGGTCCCGTCAACGCCCTCGACCACGCGCTGCGCGAGGCGCTCGTGGGCGTCTACCCGGAGATCGAGACGTTCGAGCTCATCGACTTCCGCGTCCGCCTGCTCGACACCTCGCACGGGACGGACGCGGTCACGCGCGTGCTCATCCAGACGACGGACGGCTCCGAGGTCTGGAGCACGGTCGGCGTCGGGCCCAACATCCTCGAGGCGTCGTACGAGGCGCTCGTGGACGCCCTCGTCTACGGGCTCGTGCGGCAGGGCGTCGAGACGCGCTGACGCAGGAATGTCTCGACGGGCGGTGGCTGAGGCCGCCGCCCGTCGGCGTTCCCGGGGGAGCGGTGGTGCGGGGCCCGGTCCGGTGCCGAGGCCTCAGACGATCTCGGCGAGGGGTGCCTGGTCGATCACGAGGCGGACGCGCGTGGCGCGTCGGGCGAGCTGCTTGCGGGCCGAGGCGAGCGTCTCGGACACCTCGGCGTCGACCGTCTCCTCGGCGATCGTCACGTTGAGGACGATCGGGTACTCGGGGTCGGCGTCGGCGGGCGCGGGGGAGTGCTCCCCGACGGCGGCGGCGAGGCCGTTCTCCAGCGCGGCGCGCAGGTCGGCCGCGCTGCCCTCGGCCGACGGCGACGTGTGGACGATGCGCACGACGACGCCGCGCAGGCCCGCGTTCCACGCCAGCACGGGTGCGGGGCCGTCGGAGGGGACGACCTCCGCCGCCACCTGGAGCGTGCCGGAGGCCCCGAGCGGCTCGAGCGCCGGCTCGGGGACGTCGAGCGGGTCGGGGTCGGACGCGGGGTCGGGCTCGAGGATCGGGTCAGGCTCGAACGCCGGCTCGGGCTCCACGACGGGGTCCGGCTCGAACGCGGGCTCCGGCTCGACGGCAGGCTCCGGCTCGACAACAGGCGTCGGCTCGACGGCGGGCGTCGGCTCGGGCTCGACGACCGGCGTCGGCGCGGTCCCCGTCGTCGCCGCCGGCGGCGCGAGGGTCTCCTCGTCGGTCTCTGCGTCACGGGTGTTCTTGCGCCAACGGAACCAGGCCATGCGTCCATCCTCCCACCGCGGGGCCACCGGCGGGCCCCGCGGTGGGAGGATGGACGCATGCACGGTGAGTACAAGGTTCCCGGTGGCAAGCTCGTCGTGGCGGACGTCGACCTCGACGGCGAGGGCGACGGCGCGACGCTGGCGAGCGTCGCCGTCTCCGGCGACTTCTTCCTCGAGCCCGACGACGCGCTCGACGTCATCAACGCCTCCCTCGTCGGCCTCCCGGCGTCGTCGTCGGTGGCCTCGATGGCCGCCGCGGTCGCCGGTGCGGTCGGGGACGACGTCGCGATGGTCGGCTTCTCGCCCGAATCGGTCGCGATCGCCGTCCGGCGCGCGCTCGGGCACTCCTCGAGCTGGGGCGACCACACGTTCGAGATCATCCGGGGCCGCGCCGAGGAGCCGTTCGTCCAGATGGCGCTCGACGAGGTGCTGGCCCAGTCCGTCGGCGCCGGTACGCGCGGACCCACGCTGCGGTTCTGGGAGTGGGAGCGCACGACGGTCGTGATCGGGTCGTTCCAGTCGATGCGCAACGAGATCGACCCCGACGGCGCGCAGCGCCAGGGCGTGACGATCACGCGCCGCGTCTCGGGCGGCGGCGCGATGTTCATCCAGCCGGGCAACACCATCACCTACTCGCTCTACGTCCCGGCCTCGCTGGTGGACGGCCTGAGCTTCGAGCAGAGCTACGCGTTCCTCGACGACTGGGTGCTCGGGGCGCTGCGCGACCTCGGCATCCGGGCCAGCTACGTCCCGCTCAACGACATCACCTCCCCGGACGGCAAGATCGCCGGCGCGGCGCAGAAGCGCTACGCCTCCGGCGCCGTGCTCCACCACGTGACGATGAGCTACGACATCGACGCCGACGCGATGCTGGACGTGCTGCGCATCGGCCGCGAGAAGCTGTCGGACAAGGGCACCCGCAGCGCCAACAAGCGCGTGGACCCGTTGCGCCGCCAGACCGGGCTGCCCCGCGAGGAGATCATCGACGCGTTCATCGCCCACTTCGCGAGCCGCTACACGACCGTGCCGGGCGAGATCACCGACGCCGAGCGGGCCGAGGCCGAGCGCCTCGTGCGGGAGAAGTTCGCCACGCCCGAGTGGTTGAATCGGGTCCCATGAGCTTCCACATCGCAGGCCTGGCCGAGGCCGACGCCGTCCTCGACGCCGACCCCTTCGCGGTCGTCGTCGGCATGATGCTCGACCAGCAGTACGGCATGGAGCACGCGTTCCGCGGCGGGTGGAAGGTGCGCAGCCGGTTCGGCACGCTCGAGCCGGCCGCGATCGCGAGCGCCGACCCGGAGGCGTTCAAGGAGCTGTGCTCCACGCCGCCGGCGATCCACCGCTTCCCCGGCTCGATGGCGGCCCGCCTGCAGGAGCTCGCGGCGCTGGTCGTCGAGCGCTACGACGGCGACGTCACCCGGCTGTGGACCGAGGCGACCTCGGGCAAGGATCTGCTGACGCGTGTCCAGGAGCTGCCGGGCTTCGGGAAGCAGAAGGCGCAGATCTTCGTGGCGCTGCTGGCCAAGCAGCTCGGCGTCCGACCCGAGGGCTGGGAGGCGGCCGCGGGGGACTACGCGCTGGAGGGCTACCGGTCGGTGGCCGACGTCGTGGACGGCGAGTCGCTGCTCAAGGTGCGCGACTTCAAGCAGCAGAAGAAGGCGGCGGCGAAGGCCGCCGCGGCCGAGGGCTGATCCGCCCTCGACGTCGGCCCGACGTGGTCGTCGGCCCGGCGTGACGGTCAGCCCAGCGTGACGGTGACGGAGAACGTGCCCGAGGCCCCGAACAGGTCCTCCAGGACGACGAAGGCGTAGCCGGGCTCGACCGGCACCTCCGCCAGCGGGTCGTACTCCGCGCCCCCCGTGGTGCCGGCCAGGGTCGGGCCGCGATCGTCGACGCTCGTGATGCGGCCGCCGGCGTCGTACGTCAGCTGCCCGTCCTGCGCGTCGGGGTCGGCGGCGCGCGCGTCGACCAGGAGCGTGCCCGCGGCGTCCACGGGCACCGAGACGACGGTCGGGAGGTAGTCCGCCACGGTCACGTCGGTCGCCACCCCCAGCGGCAGCTCCACGACGGTCGCTGGCTCGACGAGCACCGTCACCTCCGTCTGGAGCGCGTCGTGCTCGGTGACGACGACGTCGTAGGTGCCGGCCGTCAGGTGGAGGTAGTAACCCGGATCGCTCCAGGTGCCGCCGAGGTGGTCCGCCAGGACGGTGCCGCGGTCGTCGGGCAGGGGCAGGGGGTCGGTGCCCCCGGCCGGGGTGAGGGTGAGCTTGACGTCCTCGTCCGACGTCGCCACCACGAGGTAGGCGCCGTCGGTGGTGACCTCGAGCGTGCTGCGCAGCTCACCGTCGGCCGGGACGGTGCCCCGCGCCTCGACGTCGACGGCGATCGGATCGATCGTGGTGGTGCTCGACGGCGACGGGTCGGCCCCGACCGGAGCGTCGCCGTCGCCCGTGCCCAGGGCGCCGAGGGCGACCACGAGGATGGTGACGACGAGGGCGCCGCCGCCCACCAGCCACCAGACGAGGCCGCTGCGACGTCGCCCCGGCGCCCGGGAGGTCGGCGGGACCAGCACGGGGGCGGGGGTCCAGGTGCTGACGGTGCGGGGGCCGTCGGAGGCGCGCAGGTTGGCGTCCGCGAGGTAGGGGTAGTCGGCCAGCGCGGTCGTCGGACCGTGGGACGCGGTCTCGAGCGGCGCGAACGGCTGGGTGTAGTCGGTCCAGGTGTCGCCGTCCCAGAACCGCACCTGGGGCACACCCTGCGGATCGGGGTACCAGCCCGGCTCTTTGGTCAGCACGGGTCTAGTCTCGCGCACCCGGCGGCCGGGACGGGAAGCCGGGGCCGGTGACGCCTCACGCGGGCCCGAGCGAGACGATCCGCACGACGACCTCGCTCGCGGCGTCGCAGGCGTCGAGGTCGACGTCGAGCTGCAGGCGCCAGTCGTGGTCGCCGGCCGGGTCGTCGAGGATCTGCGTGACGTGCCACGTCCGGCCCTCGGGCTCGACGAGCAGCAGCGAGGCGGAGCGGGCCGCGCCGTCCGTGGCGATCTCGTCGTACTCCTGCCAGTACGGAGCGATGGCGTCGGCCCACCGCTGCGGGTCCCAGCCGTCGTCGCCGTCGAGCGCCCCGAGGTCCGCGTAGCGATCCCGTGCCAGGAGCTCGACGCGGCGGAACGCGGCGCCGCGGACGGCGGTGCGCAGCGCGCGTTCGTTCGCGGTGAACGGCGGCGGCGCCTCGGAGTCGCCGAAGCGGCGCTCGGCGGCGGCCACCTCGTCGTCGGTGAGGCCGTCGGCGGCATCGGTCTCGGCGCCGGCCAGGGCCTCCCACTCGCTCAGCAGCGAGGAGTCGACCTGGCGGACGACCTCGCCGAGCCAGGTCACGACGTCCTCGACCTCGCTGCTGCGGCGCTCGGCGGGGATGATCTGGCGCATCGAGCGGTAGACGTCGGTGAGGTAGCGCAGCACCACGCCCTCGCTGCGGGCGACCTGGTAGCGGGAGACGAGCTCGGAGAACGTCATGCCGGTCTCGATCATCTCGCGCACGACCGACTTGGGCTGGATCTCCGAGTCGGTGACCCACGGGTTGGCCTTCGCGTAGATGGCCATCGCCCCCTCGAGGAGCTCCGCGAGCGGCTGCGGGTAGGTGATCTCCTCGAGCAGCTCCATCCGCTCCTCGTACTCGAGCCCGTCGGCCTTCATCTGACCGATGGCCTCGCCGCGGGAGGCGTGCTGCTGGGCCATCAGGACGGGGCGCGGACCCGGCGTCGTGGCCTCGATGACGGAGACGACGTCGAGCGCGAGCGCGAACGGCTCCTTCTCGGGGTCGAGCAGCTCCAGCGACGCCAGGGCGAAGGGGGAGAGCGGGGAGTTCAGCGCGAAGTCGTCGGGCATGTCGGCCTCGAGCGTCACCGTGGGCTCGCCCTCGCGCACGTACTGCCGCGGGGTGTGCTGGACCAGGCCGGCCGAGCGCAGCGAGCGGTAGATCCCGACGGCGCGGCGCAGGTGGGGGTCGGCGGGCCGGTCGGGCTCGTGGCTGCCGAGCACGAGGTCGGTGAGCCGCTGCACCGGGTCGCCGGGGCGCGCGAGGATGCCGAGCACCATGGCGTGCGTGACGTGGAACTGCGACGTCAGTGCCTCGGGCTCGCTGTCCCGCAGCCGCTCGAACGTCTTGTCGGTCCAGTTCACCTGGCCCTCGGGGGCCTTCTTCCGGACGATCTTGCGGCGCTTGCGCTCGTCGTCGCCCGCCTTGGCCAGGGCCTTGGCGTTCTCGACGACGTGCTCGGGCGCCTGCACGACCACGTCGCCCATCGTGTCGAACCCGGCGCGGCCGGCCCGGCCGGCGATCTGGTGGAACTCCCGGGCGCTGAGGTGGCGCTGCCGCACGCCGTCGTACTTCGTCAGGCCGGTGAAGACGACGGTGCGGATCGGCATGTTGACGCCGACCCCGAGCGTGTCGGTCCCGCACACGACGCGCAGGTGGCCGGCCTGGACCAGGCGCTCCACCAGGCGGCGGTAGCGGGGAAGCATCCCGGCGTGGTGGACGCCGATCCCGAGGCGCAGGAGGCGGGACAGGGTGGTGCCGAAACCGCCGGCGAACCGCTCGCCCGCCAGCGCCTGCGCGATCGCCTCGCGCTGCGGCTTGGTGGTGACGGGGACCGACGTGAGGGCCTGAGCGCGCTCGAGGGCGGCCGCCTGGGTGAAGTGGACGACGTAGACCGGGGCGCGGTGCGTGGTGAGGAGCTCGGTGATGACCTCGGTCAGCGGCTCGAGGGAGTAGCTGAAGGTCAGGGGGACCGGCCGCTCGGTGTTCGTGATGAGCTGGCTCTCGCGGCCCGTGCGGCGCGTGAGGTCGGTGGTGATCGCGCTCATGTCGCCGAGCGTGGCCGACAGCAGCACGAACTGGGCGCCCGGCAGGTCGAGCAGCGGGATCTGCCAGGCGGCGCCGCGCTGCGGGTCGGCGTAGAAGTGGAACTCGTCGGCGACGACGACGAGGTCGGCGTCGTTCTCGGTGCTCGCGGGCGTGGCTCCCAGCTGGCCCCGCAGGGTCTGCGCGGAGAGGATCTCGGCCGTGCAGCAGATGATCGGGGCGCCGGGGTTGATCGCGACGTCGCCGGTGACCATGCCGACGTTCGCGGCGCCGAAGACGGCGGCGAGGTCGAAGAACTTCTCGCTCACGAGCGCCTTCACGGGCGCGGTGTAGAACGTCCGGGCACCTCGGGCCAGGGCGGCGGCGTGGGCCGCGATCGCCACGAGGCTCTTGCCGCTGCCGGTCGGGGTGGCCAGCACGACGTGCTCGCCCCCGAGGATCGCCAGCGCGGCCTCCTCCTGGTGCGGGTAGAGGGTCAGCCCGCGGGTGGCGGCATAGGCCTCGAACGCCCCGTAGGCGTCGTCCGGCGACGTCCCTGCGGCCAGCGCCAGCGGGTGGGCGGGGCTGAGGGAGGTGGTGGTGGGGTGGGGCACCACCCGAACCTACCCGCTGGCCCGCCGCCGCTCAGCGTCGGGCGAGGAGCGTGAGCACCTCGTAGTGGTCCGTGTTCGGGAACATGTCGAGCAGCTGGGCGCGCTCGACGCGCAGCGACGGCATCGCGGCGAGGTCGCGCGCGAGGCTGGCGGCGTTGCACGAGGAGTAGACGACGTGCGCGGCGCTCGAGGTCTCCAACCACTGCGCCAGCGGGGCGCCGATGCCGCGGCGCGGCGGGTTCACGACGACGACGTCGGGGGCCTGCGACGGGTCACCGAGCGCGACGGCCCCGGCGTCCTGCGCCATGAACCTCGCGCGCGGGAGGCCGAGGTCGGCGGCGGTGCGCCCGGCGCTCGCGACCGCCTCGGTCGACACCTCGATCCCGAGCACCTCCAGACCCGGCACGGCCCGGGCGGCGTGCAGGGCGAACCCGCCGACGCCGCAGTACAGGTCCCACAGGGTGCGCGGGCCGAGCTCGGCGATCCACGCCGTCGCCTGCCGGTACAGGGCCGCGGCGACGTCGGTGCTCGTCTGGAAGAACGACCGGGGCCGCAGGTGCAGGGGCAGGTCGTTGACGCGCATCGTGAGCGTCTCGCCGTGCAGCACGATCTCCTCGGGGCCCTCGAGCACGGCGGCGTGCTGCGGCTGGAGGTTGAGGCTGACGACGGCGGCGTGCGGCAGGTCCGCCAGCAGCCCGGGCAGGTGCTTGCGGATCCTCGTCTCGGCCTCGCGCGAACGCAGGACGAGGCGGATCAGGAGCTCGCCGTCGGGACTGGCGGTGACGAGCAGGTACTTCAGCTCGCCGGAGCGGGCGGCGATGTCGTAGGGGGTGAGCGACGCCGTCGTGACGAACCGCGCGAGCGCGGGGAGGGAGGCCTCGATCGTCTCGAGGTGGAGCGGGCACGCGGTGAGGTCGGTGACCTGGCCAGGGGCGCCGTCGATCGTCTGGATCCCGAGCACGGGGGCGGCCGCGGTGCCTCCGACGACGAGCTTGGCCTTGTTGCGGAAGCGGTCCTGCCGGCTGGTGACGGGTGGCAGCCAGACGTCCTCGGGCAGCCCGAGCACGTCACGGACGGCGCGCTCCTTGCGGGCGATCTGGTCCGGATACCTCAGGTGCAGCAGGGTGCACGAACGGCACAGGTCCCGCTCCAGGTAGTCGCACCGCACGGTGAGATCATCCCACCGTGCGGTGCGCACCGCCGCGAGGCCGGTCAGGTCGTCACTCCTGCGGGGTCCCGGCGATGTTGACCATCCAGTAGGTGCCGAACCTGTCGAAGGTCATCCCGAAGTGGTCGCCCCAGGGCGCCATCACGAGGTCCTCGGTGATCCGGCCGCCGTCGGTGAGCTTCGCCCACTGCTGGCGCATGACGGCCTCGTCCTCGGGGCCGCCGAACAGCGCGACGGCGACCGAGGAGGCCTCGGGCAGCGGCATGCTCGCGGGGCTGTCGGCGGCCATCAGCCACGCCGTGCCGTCGATGACCAGCTGGCTGTGCATGATCTTCTCCGCCTCGGCCGGGTCCTGCGCCATGCCGAAATCGCCGAACGTGGAGAAGGTCGCCTCGCCGCCGAACACGTCGACGTAGAACTCCATGGCGGCGCGTGCGGTGTCGCGGAACTGCAGGTACGGGTTGACGTTGATGCTCACGAGGTGCTCCCTGGGTCGGTGGTGGTGGGTGCACGGTAGACCCGGCCACCGACAGGAACTCATCGGGGGGTGCGGCTCGGCCGCGAGGAGTGCTCGGTCAGGGCTTCTCGGCGATGACGATCTCGGTGCCCCACGGGTCGCGCAGGTGCGCGAACCGGGCGCCGGGCTCGCCGTCGGGACCGTGGAACGGGCGGACGCCGAACCGGCGGTCGAGGTGGAGCAGGTCGTCGTCGAGATCGTCGGAGTAGAGCACCAGGGTGGGGTCGGTGCCGGTCTGCGAGCCGACGCGGTCCCCCGTGGAGTCCAGCAGCCAGATGCCCGGGTCGCCGACGGTGCCGGTGCCGACGTGGAGCGCGCGGAAGTCCTCGCTGATCCGGGCGTCGAGGAGGACGGGGAAACCGAGGCCGCCGGAGTAGAAATCCAGCGCCTCGTCGAGGTCGCCGACCAGGACGACGACGCGGCCGAGGCTGATCATCAGTCGAAGAGGTCGTCGAAGACCTCGCCCAGGACCATGCCGCCGAGCAGACCGCCCGCGAGGCCGCCGAGGCCTCCGAGATCGCCGCCGCGACCGCGGCCACGACCGCCGGCCAGACCACCGAGCGCGCCCAGGCCGCCCAGACCCGCCGCGCCGCGGCCGTAGCCGCCGCGACGGTCCCGGTCGCCCCGACCGTCGTCCCAGCCGTCGTCGCCCCAACCCTGGTCGCGTCCGCCGTCGATGTCCTGGCGGGCCAGGTCGAGGGCCTGCGCCGCGAGGGTGGCCGACCGCCGGGCGAGACCGAAGGCCTGCTCGCGGGAGTCGTCGTCGCTGCCGCAGCGGTGGACGTCGGTGAGCGTGCGCTCGGCCTCGGCGAGGCGCGTCCGGGCGTCGGCACCGATGTAGCCGCGGTGACCGGCGATGACGTCGCGCGCGACGGCCAGCTGGCGCTCGGCGTCGTCGATCGCGTGCGCGAGCTGGTCGCGGCCGGGGACGGGACGGGCGGCGCGCTCGCGGGCGACGTCGACGGCGCGGTCGAGGGCCGTGTTGGCCTCGCGCAGCCGCGACAGGTTGCCGAACGGGTCGCTCGGCGTCCCGGCCGCCGGGAGCGCGGCGAGCGCGGCCTCGAGCTCCGCGGCGGCGCGCGTCACGTCGGGGGTGGCGGGGACGTCGCGGACGGCGATCAGGTCGCCGCGCGAGTCGGCGACGACGGCGGCGAGCGTCGACTCGGCCCGGAGCGCCTCGATCTCGAAGGTCTCCACGGCCTCGAGCAGCGTGGCCGAGCGCCGGATGCCCTCGGTGGCGGCCTCGAGGGCGACGGTGGCGGCGGCGTTGTTGCCGGAGTCACGACGCCGGGCCGCGACGTCGAGGCTGTGCTCGGCGAAGGAGATGAGCTGCTCGGCCTCGGCGGCGTTGTCGGCCACCTGGCGCACGGCGCCCGAGGAGTAGCGCTCGCCCAGGCGGGTCACCGTCTCGTGCGCGTGCGGCACCTGGCCGCGGATGCGGGTGGCCTCGGAGCGCACGTTCTCCACGACGGCCGGCGCCTCGCGGACCTTGCTCACGGCGCGCTCGAGGTCGGCCGTCCGGGCGTCGAGGAGGTCCTGCGCCCAGTCGGCGAGCTGGACGATGCGGGCGTTGCGCTCGCGCAGCTCCTCCGGGGTGTCGGGGATGTGGTCCGTGTTGAGCTGGTGGAGGCGGAAGGCCTCGCCGAGGTGGGTGCGGACACTCTCGACGGCGTCGCGCAGGTCGGCCGTCGCGGCCTCGCCCAGCTCGGCGACGGCGAACCCCAGCTCGTCGGTGGTCAGGCGGAGCCGTTCGTCGGCCTCGACGAGGGCGCGGCCGGCGCGCTGCGCGAGCACGGCGTCCTGAGAGTCGAGCTCGTCCTGCTGCTGGTTCTTGCGGGTCCGTCCCCAGAAGAGCGATGCCATGTCGTGAGTCTAGGTCGGCGGGTCGGGGAGTCGGTCGGGCAGCCGGTCGGGGCCTCGTCGTGCGCTGCCTCCGGGTCACGACGACGCAACGACTCGGCGTCGATCCGGTCACGGCTGCACGATCCGCCCCCGCACGGCACACAGACGGGACATCCTGGGCGTGCACGCCCGACCTCTCGACGTGACGGAGACGACCATGATGCGGACCCGAACCCTGATCGCTCTCGGACTCGGGGCAGCGATGCTGGCCGGCTGCTCGGGCGGAGGGAGCGCGAGCGATGCGGGTCAGCCGGGCGTGGCCGAGTCCGCCGCCGGCGCCGACTCCGCCGCGGAGGAGTCCGGTCGCGGGAGCGGCGCGGCGGGCAGCGCCGACGGCGCGGGCTCCACGGTCGACCGCCAGGTGATCTCGACCGGCTGGGTCCAGCTCTCGGTCGAGGATCCGGTCACCGGCGCCGACGAGGTCGTCGCGATCGTCGAGGCCTCGGACGGCCGCATCGACTCCCGCTCGATCGTCGCCGAGCGGGAGGACAGGCACCCGTTCGCCTCGCTCGTCGCCCGCATCCCCTCCGACGACCTCACGGCCGTGCTCGGCCAGCTCGACGACGTGGGCGAGACGCTCAGGAGCGAGATCAGCGCGCAGGACGTCACCGGCACCGTCGTCGACCTCGACGCCCGCATCCGCGCGAAGGAGCTGTCGGTCGAGCGGCTCGAGAACCTGCTCGCGAGCGCCACGACCAACGCCGAGCTGATCGAGGCCGAGGGGGTGCTGACGCAGCGGCAGTCCGAGCTCGAGCAGCTGCGGACCGAGCGCGACCTGCTCGGCGACCAGGTCGCGCTGTCCACCATCACGATCGAGCTGACCGTCCCGGAGGAGATCCCGGTGACGCGCTCGCCGGGTTTCACGGGCGGCCTGGCGAGCGGGTGGGACAGCGTCGTGTCCTTCTTCACCGTGGCGGCCGTCGTGGTCGGGACGCTGCTCCCGTGGCTCGTGATCCTCGGGCTGGTGGGCGCCCTCGTTCTGGTGCTGCGTCGTCGCCGGCTCGCTCGTCGACCTGAGAAGTCCGCACCGACCGCCCCCGCACCCACCGCCCCCGCCGCCGCGCGGACCGCCCCGGTGCCGGACTGGCTGACGACCCCGGCCTACCCCGCGCCGCAGGCCACCCGGTCGGCCCCCGCGGGGGCGACCGTCGTCGCGGATCCCGCGAGGGACCCCGAGCCCGACGCCGGTGCGCGGGAGAAGCCCGACGACACCGAGGTCGAGACGCCGACCGACCCGCCGACCGACCCGCCGACCGACCCCACGGCCGAGCGACCCTAGCGGCCGGCGTCGAGCAGGGCCCGCGTGAACGGGTGGGCGGGTCGCGCCCACACCGTCTCCACGGGCCCCTGCTCGACGACGCGGCCCTCCCGCATCACGACGACGTCGTCGCACACCTGCCGCACGACGGCGAGGTCGTGGGAGATGAGCACGAGCGACAGCCCGCGCCGGGTCTGCAGGTCGCGCAGCAGGTCGAGGATGCCCGCCTGCACGGTGACGTCGAGGGCGGAGACGGGCTCGTCGCACACGAGCAGCTCCGGCTCGGCCGCGAGCGCCCGGGCGATCGCGACGCGCTGACGCTGCCCGCCCGAGAGCGTGCGCGGTCGGCGGCCGAGGATCTCCGGTCCGAGTCGGACCTGGGCCAGCAGCTCGACCAGGGCGTCGCGACGGGCGGGCCGCCCGGCGCTGCTCGCCGAGTCGCGCAGCAGCGCCTCGACGGCGAGGCGGGGGTCCGCACTCGCGAGCGGGTCCTGCGGCACGAGCCGCACGAGCCGGCGTCGCGGTCGACGGGCGCGCTCGTCCGGCGCGCTCCACGGCTCGCCGTCCAGCAGCACCGCGCCGGCGTCGGGCCGCTCGGCCGCCAGCAGGAGCCGGGCCAGCGTGGTCTTGCCCGAGCCCGACTCACCCACGATCCCGAGGGCGCGGCCGCGCGCGAGCGTGAGGCTCACGTCGTCGACGGCGACGACCTCGCCGCCGCGCGGCAGCGGGTAGCTGCGGCGCAGCCCGGTGGCGGCGAGCACCGGCGTCGACCCCGCACCCTCACCCCCTGCAGCCCCTCAGCCGCACCACCGCCGCCGGGCTTCGCCCCGCGCGGCACCGCGGCGACCAGCCGCTGCGTGTACGGATGGGCCGGGGCCTGCAGCACCTGCGCCGTCGGACCCTCCTCGACCACGCGCCCGTTCTCGAGCACGACGACGCGGTCGGCCACGCGTGCGACGGCGCGCAGGTCGTGGCTGACCAGCAGCATCGCGGTGCCCCCGTCGCGGAGCCGGCCCAGCAGCGCCAGCACGCCCGCCGCCACGGTCGCGTCCAGCGCGGTGGTCGGCTCGTCCAGGACGAGCAGGTCGGGGGAGCCGATGATCGCGGAGGCGATGAGCGCCCGCTGACGCATGCCGCCGGAGAGGTCGCCGGAGCGCTGGGCGGCCCGCACCGCGGGGAGGTCGAGCCCGGCGTCGGCGAGCGCCTGCTCGACGGCCGCGCGACGCCCGGCCCGTCCCGTGCGTGCGCCGCCCGCGCGGGCGGCCAGCGTCTCGCCGACCTCCGCGCCCACGGTCCGCAGCGGGTCGAGCGAGCCGAGGGCGTCCTGCAGCACGAGCCCGACCCGGCTCCCGCGCAGGCGTCGCCACCGGCGCTGGCCGTACCCGCGGACGTCGTGGCCCGCGACGTCGAACCGCTGCGCGCGGACGGTCGCCGTCGACCCGCCCTCGCCCGCCAGGCCGAGGACGGCGCGCGAGAGCACCGACTTGCCCGCCCCGGACTCGCCGACGACGGCGACGCACTCGCCGGGGGCGATCGTCAGCGAGACGCCGTGCAGCACGGCGACGGCGGTGGCACCGCGCACGAAGCCGACCTCCAGGTCCTCGATCGCCAGGACGGGAGCCCCGCCCGTCGTCGCCGTCACGCCGCCACCCGCCCGAATCGTCGCCCGAGCACGGTCAGCGCGGCCGCCGTCACCGTGATCGCCAGCCCGGGGCAGACCGTGAGCCACCACGACGAGGTCAGGTAGACCCGGCCGGCGTTGAGCATCGCGCCCCACTCCGAGGACGGCGGCCTGGCCCCCAGCCCGAGGAAGCTCAGCGCGGCCACCCACACCACGGCCTGCCCGATCCCGAGCGTGACGACGGCGACCAGCGGCCACAGCGCGTTCGGCAGGATGTGGCGACGCAGCACCCAGGCGCCGCCGCGCCCCTCGAGCCGCGCGGCGGCCACGTAGCCGGAGTCGGCGACGGAGCGCGCCCGCGCGCGCAGGATCCGGGCGTACCCGGGGGCGGTCGCGAGCCCGACGGCGAGGACCGAGGCCGCCACCCCCGGGCCCTGCACGGCGACGAGCAGGAGCGCGAGCACCATCGTCGGCAGCGCGTAGAGGACCTCGATGATGCGCGAGACCCCGGCGTCCAGCCAGCGCGGCCCGAGCCCCGCCGCGAACCCGAGGACGAGCGCGAGGCCGGTGCCGATCGCCGTCGCGGCGAGGCCGACCCCGAGCGAGGACGAGGCGCCGTGCACCACGCGGGTCCACACGTCGCGACCCGACTCGTCGGTGCCGAACCAGGTGCCCCAGCCCGGCGGCTGCATGGCGCGCCCCGGGTCGATCGCGGCCGGGCTCCCCGGGGCGACGAGCGAGGGTGCGACGACGGCGAGCAGCACCAGGGCGACGACCACGAGCGCCACCGCGCCCGGGACGCCGAGGCGACGCGCCGCCGTCGTGAGCCGGGTCCGCACGGCGTCGGACGCCCGGACCGACGCGTCGGCCGCGCTCACGAGAGCGCCACCGGTTCGGGGGCGGCCGGCGACGGCGCGGAGCGCCCGCCCGCCCGCCGCGTGCGGGGGTCCAGCACCTTCTCGAGCGCGTCGGTGGCCGTGACGATGACGACGTACAGCACCGCGACGGCCGCGACGGCGCCGATCACCACGGGCACGTCGCCCACGAGCGTCGCGTCCACCAGCAGGCGGCCGAGGCCGGGCCGGCCGAAGAGCAGCTCCACGACCACGGCGCCGGACAGGAGCGACCCGAACGCCCAGCCCGACAGCGCCACGACCGGGAGGCTCGCGTGCCGCAGCGTGTGCCTGGCGAACACGCGGGCGGGCGAGGCGCCTCGGGCGCGCGACGACGTCGCGAACGGCGCGGCCCCGGCCTCTTCGAGGCCGTCCCGCATCAGCTGGCCGAGGAAGCCCGCGAGCGGGACCGCCAGGGTGATCGTCGGCAGCACGAGACCAGGCAGCGAGCCGGGGGTGCTCGTCGCGGGCAGCCAGCCGAGCCCGGCCGCGACGACGGCGATGAGCATCGCGCCGAGCCAGAAGTGCGGCGTCACGGTGGCGACGACCTCGAGCCCCCGGAGCGCGGCGGCGACGATCCGTCCGACCGGCCCGCGCGCGTGGACGGCGACCAGCGCCACCGCCAGGGCGAGCAGCCAGGCGAGCACCAGCGCCGCCGTCGCGAGCACGGCCGTCGTGGGGAGGGAGTCGCGGAGCAGGTCGGCCACGGGGACGCGGCGCGAGAACGACGTGCCGAGGTCGAGCGTGGCCACGCGGCGCAGCTGGTCGAGGTACTGCAGCACGAGCGGCTGGTCGAGGCCGTACTCGGCGACGGCGGCCGCGACGGCGTCCGGACCCGCCTGCGAGCCGGGGCCGCCGAGGATCGCCTCGAGCGGATCGCGCCCGCCGGCCCGCAGGGAGAGGAAGACGACCGTGGCCGTGACCCACACCACCAGCAGGGCGCGACCGAGCGCGCCCAGGGCGAAGCGGAGCACGGCCACGAGGCGATCCTCCCTCAGACGTGCGGCGGGGTCAGGACTGCGTCAGCGCGGCGTCGACGAAGGTCGGCGTCGAGACGGTGTCCAGGGTGTCGACGCCCTCGACGCCGCGCAGCAGGAAGTGGTTCTGCTGGTCGTAGAGCGGGAGGATGTAGTGGCCCTCGAGCACGATCGCCTGCGCCTGCGCGTACAGGTCGGCACGCTCCGTCTCGTCCTGGCTGGCCGAGGCCGCGTCCAGCAGGGCGTCGAGCGCGGGGTCCCTCACCGAGGCGAGGTTGGCGAAGTAGCCCGACGGCGCCGGGACGGTCGAGTCGGAGTGGTAGAGGATCCGCAGCACGTCCGGGCCGACCTTGGTGTACGGGGCGCTGACGGCCTCGTACTCGTGTGCCGCGAGGGCGCCGTACCAGCCGGAGAGGTCGAGCGGCTCGAGGACGACCTCGAAGCCCGCCTCGGCCGTGTTGGCCTGGATCTGCTCGAACAGCGACTGCTCGGCGGCCACGGACTGGTTCGTGCTCACGGGGAAGCGGACGGTGAGGCGCTCGCCGTCGCGCGTGCGGTAGCCGTCGGCGTCGCGCTCGGTCCAGCCCGCGCCGTCGAGCAGCGTGTTCGCGGCGTCGAGGTCGTAGCCGAACAGGGACTCGTCGGAGTAGGCCGTGGTCTCCACCGAGGAGAGCGGGGAGTACGACGGCGCGGCGACGCCCGCGAAGAGCGTCTCGATGCCGGGCTCGGGGTTGGCCGAGCGGATGAAGGCCTCGCGCACGGCGGCGTCGTCGAACGGCGCCTGCGCCGTGTTGAGCTCGATGCGGTTGGAGCTGCCCGGGCGCGGCGCGTCGAGGTGCGTGACGTCGGTGCCCTCGGAGGCGACGATCGCGTCGGGCTGCGGGTTGTCGATCACCTGGACCTCGCCCGAGGTGAGCGCGGCGTAGCGGGTGGCGGCGTCGGGCAGGAAGCGCCAGGTGATCCCGTCGAGGATCGCGGGCTCCGCGGTGCCGTCCGGGCGCACGTAGTCGTCGTTGCGCACGAGGTCGACCTGCTGCTGCGGCGTCCAGGCCTCGACGACGAACGGTCCGGTCCCGATCGGCGCCGCGCAGTTGGCCTCCTGGCCGCGTGCGAGGCCGGCGGGGGACTGGATGGCGGTCCACGGCTGCGACAGCGACTCCAGCAGCGCGGAGTCGGGAGCCGTGAGGAGGAAGCGCGCGTGGGTCGCGTCGACGACCTCGACCTCGGCGACCTTGCCCACCGCGAGGTACCCCGTGGAGGAGCCCGTGTCGGGGTCCTGGAGGTGCTCGACGTTCGCCTTCACCGCGGCGGCGTCCACGGGGGTGCCGTCGGTGAACGTGCGTCCCTCGGCGAGCGTGAAGTCCCACGTCAGCCCGTCGGGGCTGACGGTCCAGTCGGTCGCCAGCCACGGGGTGATGGCGCCGTCGGCGTCGCGGCCGACGAGCGGCTCGAGGTACTGCGACGAGAGCAGGGCCTGCGGGTAGTTGCCGCCGACGTGCGGGTCGAGGCACGTGGGCTCGGCGTCACCGGTCGCGTAGACCAGGGTGCCGCCCGCCTCGGCGCTGCCGGTGCCGGCGGTGCTGCTCGCGTCGCCGGTGTCGGGGGAGTCGCCGGCGGGGGAGCCGGTGCAGGCGGCGAGGACGAGCGCGAGCGCGCTCAGGGCGATGACGGGGGCGTGACGGCGCACAGGTGCCTTCTTCCGGATTGTTGGTCGCAGTCCAACAATAGGTGGATCCGGCCCCGACAGCCGCCTACGATCGAGTGATGACGACCACACGGGGGGCCGGGCGGCCGCGGGCCGCCTCGCGCGCGCTGCTCGAGGAGGCGGCCTGCGAGCTGTTCCTGGAGCAGGGGTACGCCGCGACGTCGGTGGCGGACGTGACGCTGCGGGCCGGGGTGAGCCGCTCCACGTTCTTCAACTACTTCGACACCAAGAGCGACCTCCTGTGGACCGGCGTCGACGAGCAGGTCGCGGCGCTCGCGGCACGGCTGGCCGCGCCCGGGGGAGCCGACCTCGCCGGCGTCGACCGCGAGCTGCGGACCTTCGCGACGGCGCTCGGCCCCGACAACGTCGCCCTCGCGTTCTCGCAGGAGTCGGTGATGGGCCTCGGGGACGACCTCAGGGAGGCCGCCGTGCGCCGTCTCGCCGACGTGCGCGACGTGGCGTCGGCGGCGCTGCGGGCGGCCGGCGTCCCTGAGCTGACGGCCGAGGTGCTCGGCGCCGCCCGCGCGGGGGCGCTGCTCGCGGCCGTCCGGTCGTGGTCCCTGCGCGGACCCGGCCGGGTGGCGCTCGCCGACGTCCTCGAGGAGGCGCTCGCAGCGCTGGACGGGGCGGCGGTGCCGGCGGACCCGGCGTGACACCGCCGCCCCGGCGTGACACCGCCGCCCCGGCGTGACACCGCGCCGTCGCCCCGCCAGGATGGCGTGATGGGACTCTTCGGCAGCAGCAGCGGCAACGACCAGACCCTCGAGCGACGCGTGGCCGACCTGGAGCGCGAGGTCCGCGACCTGCGGGCCGCGGTCGCGGCGCTGGCCGCCCGCCCTGCGGGGGGCGGCAGCGCCGACGCCACGGACGCCCCCGCCTGGGGCTCGGCCGTCGCGGGCTACCAGCCGAGCGAGCGGGTCTACACCGCCCTCCTGGCCGGCAGGAAGATCGAGGCGATCAAGATCGTCCGCGAGGAGACGAGCTGGGGGCTCGCCGAGGCCAAGAACTTCGTGGACCGTTTCGAGCGCACGCTCTGAGTCGGCACGCTCTGAGTCGACACGCCCCGAGTCGACTCGCTCCGAGGCGACACGCTCACACGTAGTCCGCGTACGAGGGCAGGTCGAGCACGCCGTTGCCCGACAACCCGATGAGGATCACCTCGTCGGTGGTCGCGGCGCGGGCGTGGGCGATCGCGGCGGACACCGCGTGCGTCGACTCCGGTGCCGGGATGATGCCCTCGGCCCGGGCGAACGTCACCCCGGCGCGGAACGCCTCGTCCTGCTCGACGGCGACGGCCTCCATCAGGCCGAGGTTCACCGCGTGCGACACCATCGGCGACATTCCGTGGTACCGCAGACCGCCGGCGTGGATCGCCGGCGGCACGAAGTCGGCCCCGAGCGTGTGCATCTTCAGCAGCGGCGTCAGGCCGGCCACGTCGCCGTGGTCGTAGCGATAGGTGCCCTGCGTGAGCGACGGGCAGGCGGCCGGCTCGCACGCGACCAGCCCCGTCGTCGTGCCCTCGCGCAGGTTGCGCCCGAGGAACGGGAACGTCAGACCGGCGAGGTTGGACCCGCCGCCCGCGCAGCCGAACACGATGTCGGGCACGGGGTCCCCGGCCTCGGCCAGCTGGACCAGCGCCTCCTGGCCGATGACCGTCTGGTGCAGCATCACGTGGTTGAGGACGCTGCCGAGGGAGTAGTGCGCCTGCGGGTCCTTGGCCGCCGCCTCGACCGCCTCGCTGATGGCCATGCCGAGCGAGCCGGTCGTGTCGGGCGTGGCCGCCAGGATCGCGCGGCCCGAGTCGGTCAGGTCCGACGGCGAGGAGTGGCACACCCCGCCGTAGGCCTCCATCTGGAAGCGGCGGTAGGGCTTGGCGTCGTAGGAGGAGCGCACCTGCCACACCTCGACCGTCAGGCCCAGCAGCGCCCCAGCGAGCGAGAGCGACGCGCCCCACTGCCCGGCGCCGGTCTCGGTGGTGAGCTTCGTCGTGCCCTCGAGCGCGTTGTAGTAGGCCTGCGCGATCGCCGTGTTCGGCTTGTGCGACCCTGCCGGGCTCTGGCCCTCGTACTTGTAGTAGATCCGCGCCGGCGTCCCCAGGACCCGCTCGAGGCGGTGCGCGCGGATCAGCGGCGCCGGCCGCCAGAGCGAGTAGATCTCCCTGACCGTCTGCGGGATCTCGATGTACCGCTCGGTCGCGACCTCCTGCGCGATGAGCGCCATCGGGAACAGGGGCGCGAGGTCCTCCGGCCCCAGCGGCTCGCGCGTGCCGGGGTGCAGGTGCGGCGGCACCGGCTCCGGCAGGTCGGCGTTGAGGTTGTACCAGTGCGTCGGCACGGTGGAGGGGATCTCGAAGCCCAGCGGCTCGAGGCTGCGGCGCTCGGCACCGAGGGGAGCAGCGGGGGCAGGGACGTCGGACATCGGGTTCTCCTCGCAGGATCGACAGTGATCGCGACCGAGCCTAGGGGCCGCCCCCGACGCCCGCGGGGAGGCGCTCAGCCCGTGGTCACCCACGTGGTGCCGACCTCGCGGGCGGCGACCCGCCCCGCGGTGGCGCGCTCCACGCTCGTGACCAGCCGGGCGTCCCCACCGGGCGGGACGTCGACGCGCAGCCCGACGTCGGCGCCGTACGTCGCCGTCACGGGCCACCCGGCACGACGCGCCTCGGCCTCCACCACGGCGGCCTCGGCGTAGCCGGCCACCAGCTCGTAGGAGGTGTGACGGGTCCGGACCGCGACGTCGGCGTCCTCCAGCGCCAGCGCGACGGCGCCGCGGTAGGCCCGCGTGAGGCCACCGGTCCCGAGCAGGACCCCACCGAAGTAGCGGACCACGACGGCGACGACGTCGCTCACCCCGCCGGCGACGAGCGCCTCGAGCATCGGGGCGCCTGCGGTGCCCGAGGGCTCGCCGTCGTCGTTGGTGCGCTGGAGGGCGCCGTCGGGTCCGAGGACGAACGCCGTGCAGTGGTGCCGGGCGCGGGGGTGGGCGGCGCGCACCGCCGCGATCCGCTCGCGCGCGGCCGCCTCGCCGTCGACGGGGGAGAGCAGGCTGAGGAACCGGGAGCGCGAGATCTCGGTCTCGGCGGCGACCTCGCTGCGCAGCGTCCGGTACGAGGAGACGTCGGCCATCAGCGAGCGGCCGTCAACGAGCAGCCATCAGTCGGTGGCGTCGCCCTTGGTGAGCACCTCGAGGCGCTGCCGGGCGACGCGGGCCTGCCGCTCCGCCTCGCGCAGCTTCCGCTTCCAGGCAGCGACGTTCGTGCGGGTCGAGTCGCGGTCGCGGGTCATCGACACGAGCTCGGACTCGAGCACCTCGAGCATCCGCGCGAGCGACTCGACCGTGTCCCTGGCGGCCGACAGGTCGTTCTCGGCGTCGACCAGGTCGGCGGTCGCCCGCTGGATCGCGACCTGACCGGCCCGCTTCGCCGCGCCGCTCGGGTGCCGGTCGCGCGAGGTCTCGCGCAGCGGCAGCAGCGTGACCGTCGGTCCGCCTGGGGTGGGGTCGACGACGTCCTCCTCGTCGGTGTCCAGGAGCGTGAAGCCCTCGTGGACGACGGTCCGCGCCAGGGTCCCCGCGCGCACCTGCTCGGCGACGTCCTGATCCATGACGGCGGCCGTGAGGGTCTCGAGCACGCGCGTCAGGGTCTCCTGCGACGGCTTGCGACCGCCGCCGGCCGACTGGTCCTCGCCGTGGTGCCACAGCAGCGACATCAGGGCGTCGGTCTTGATCCGTCGCGACCGGTCGAGCCGCGTGAGGTCGATGCGGTTGCGCGCCAGGGTCGCGGCCCGCAGCTGCTCCCCGACGGCGAGGAGCTCCTCCAGGTCGGCGGGCCAGTGGTGGGCGATCTGGTTGACCCAGAAGGCGCCGATCGTGGGCTTGGCGAGCTTGCGCAGCCGGGCGGACCCGACCTCGTCCCCGTCGGCCTTCATCGCGGCGGCGGCCCGGCTGCGAGCGCCGACGAACTCCTCGGGCTCCAGCTGGTAGAGCGACGCGATCACATCGCGCAGGGAGCTGGAGGACATGGTCCAAGAGTGGCGGTCGCGGCGTCCCACGTCCACACGGGCGGTCGGCAGCGGTGTCGTCAGCTCACGCCGGCGACCAGCGGTCGGCCTTGCGCAGGCGGTTCGCCAGGCCCTCGCCGCCGACCCGCTCGAGGTAGGCGCGGGGGCCGACGAGCACCAGCAGCGTGCGGGCGCGGGACATCCCGGCGTACAGGATGTGGCGCGCGCGCTCGACCTCCCGCACCCCGTTGACCGCCAGCACCACGACCCGTCGCTCGAGCCCCTTGAAGCCCAGGACGTGGCCGTAGAAGACGTCCTCCTCGGCGAAGAACGTGTCCCAGTAGGCGTCGAAGCCCCCGTGCCCGACGTCGCTCACCTGTGCGGGGTGACGTCGACCCGTGACCAGGAGGGCGACGTGACCGGGGTCCCAACCCTCCTCGAGCAGCGCCTCGACGACGGAGTCGGCGGCGTCGACGACGGCGTCCGCCGAACCGGCGCGCACGGAGGGGTCCGCCGAGCCCAGCGCCTCGGCGTCGCCGGCCTCGACCAGCCGGACCGCGGGTCCGGACATCCCCTGCGGGGACACGTCGGTGTCGGTGAGGCTGCCGAACACCTGGGCGATCTGCCGGGTGGAGCGCAGGTTCTCGCTGAGCCGGAACGGGGGCAGCTCGACGGGTGCGCGGCCCTCCCGCGGGAAGATCCGCTGGGCCTCGTCCGAGAAGACGAACAGCCCGCCGGCACTCCCGCCCTCGGCCGCGCCGCGCAGGCAGCGCGTCAGCGCGGGCCACCAGGCCTCGGAGAAGTCCTGCGCCTCGTCGACGACGATCGCGTCGAACGGTTCGGCCGTCCCCGCCAGGCGCGCGAGGTCGGCCGGGAGGCGGACCTCCCAGTCCTCCGCGACGTCGTCGCGTCCGGGGTCGGCCCCGAGCGCGACGGGCAGGTCGTGGAAGAGGCCCACCCAGGCCGGACGCTCGCGCGCGGGCCACGTCGCCGTCGTCCGCTCCATGTAGCGGCCGAGGCCGCGGGAGTAGCACAGCAGCGCGACCCGGCGGTGCCGACGGGCCAGGCGCCGGGCCTGCGCGAGAGCCAGGTAGGTCTTGCCGCTGCCGGCGCCGCCGACCACCTGCGCGCTCGGGAAGGCGTCGATGAGGTCGAGCACGCGCTCCTGCTCCCGGGTCATCCGCTCGAGCCTGAGGTCGTGCGCCTCGGCGAGCGCGAGCTGCTCGCTCTGACCGGGGAAGGAGTCGGCGAGGGTCGCGTGCACGAGGCCGGTCCCGACGTCGTCGAGATCGGCGTGGCCGACGGCGTGCCGCCCGAGCGACGAGCGCACCTGGGTCCCGACGTCGCCCGCCTCGAGGGTCGCCGCGTCGATCAGCATCGGCCGCGGCAGGTCCGGCGGGCGGACGTCCGCGGGCACGCGCGTGTGGGGGAGGGCGACCAGGTGCGCGAAGCGGACGTCGCCGAGCGAGGGCGCGTGGGTCCGGAGGTACCGGCGCAGGGAGTGCTTGGCGCGGTCGGCCTGGTAGCCGGGGTCCACGGTGCGCCCCTCGCCCGGGCCCTGGCGCCACTCGCCGTCGACGCGGCGCACGGCCCCGCCCTTCACCTCGATCACCGCGATCCCGTGGGGCGGCCAGACGACGACGAGGTCCGCCTCGCGCTGCTCGGCCCCCTCCTGCAGCCGCAGGTTCGCGATCAGCAGCGCGTCGTCGGGGAGCGCGTCGCGCACCGCCGTCCACACGGCGCGCTCGGCCCCGTGATCGCGGGAGTCGTCGGGCGGGTCGGCGGGGAAGAGGTGCGGCACCCCTCAGTCCTATCGCAGCCGGCGGCGGGCCGCAGGGTGAAGCCCCGCTCCCGCCGCCGACGGCGTGGCGCCTCAGCCCCAGAGCGTCCGTGTCGCCAGGGCCGCGCCCTCGGTCAGGCTGCGGAGCTTCGCCCACGCGATCTGGCCGTGCACGCGGCCGCCGAGCCCGCAGTCCGTGGAGGCGACGACGTTCTCCCGACCCACGCGCTCGGCGATCCGGACGATGCGCTCGGCCACGAGCTCGGGGTGCTCGACGACGTTGGTCGCGTGCGAGACGACGCCGGGCAGCAGGATCTTGCCGTCGGGCAGGGCGACGTCCTCCCACACGCGGTACTCGTGCTCGTGCCGGACGTTCGCGGCCTCGAAGGTGATCGCGTCGGCGTTGATCCCCAGGACGGTCGGGAGGATGTCGCGCAGGCCGAGGTCGGTGGTGTGCGGGCCGTGCCACGAACCCCAGCAGAGGTGGTAGCGGATCCGGTCGGACGGAAGGCCGCGCAGCGCGTGGTTGAGCGCCTCGACCCGCAGCCGCGTGAAGTCCAGATAGTCCTCGAGCGCGGGCTCGGGCTCGATCTGGTCGTAGTTCTCGGCGATCGAGGGGTCGTCGATCTGGAGGATCAGCCCCGCGTCGAGGACCGCGACGTACTCCTCGCGCATGACGTCGGCCCAGGCGAACAGGAGCTCCTCGTCGGAGGCGTAGTGCTCGTTGGCGATGCGGGAGGCGGAGCCCGGCGCGAGGGACGTGATGAAGGCGTCGCTCGTCCCGGCCGCGTCGGCCGCGGCGCGCAGGTTGGCGACGTCGGCGGCGATCGCCGCGTGCCCCGTGTAGCGCAGCGGTCCGGTCACCTTGGGGAAGACCGGAGGGGTGCCGTGGAAGATGCCCGACGTCGGGTCGGTGTAGGCCTCGCGGAAGGCCTGCTGGTCGCGTCGGAAGGCGAACCCCGTCAGCCGGGTGTCGCCCGGGGAGGACACGTGCCGGTCGGTGATCCAGGCGCCGCCCTCGTCGAGGGACAGGCCCTCGGCCCGCTGGAAGATGTAGGACCACCACGAGCCGAAGTCCATCGGCGAGGTCATCGACTTGCCGTACTCGCCGTCGCCCACGAGGTCGATCCCGGTCTCGCGCTGCCGCAGGACCAGGTCGGCGACCTCGGCGGCGAGCAGCTCCTCCCAGCCCTCGACCTCCTCGCCCGCGGCCCGCGCGGCGTTGGCGGCGACGAGGCGTTCCGTGCGGGGGAGGGAACCGGCGTGGGACGTGAGGACGGAGTCGTGGCTGCGGCGCATCCCGCCATCATCGCCTCGCCTCGCGGCGTCGGGTCCGGGACGCCCACCAGGTGACCACCGGGCGGACGAGCGCGGCCGAGCGGACCGGTCGGGCCGGTCGGGTCCGGTCGGTGCTCAGCCGGCCAGGACGCGGGTGGTGACGTCGAGCAGCCGGTGCCGGACGCCGTCGGCCCGGACGCTGAAGTCGCGCTGCGCCGCGACGTACTCCGCCTTGCCCGCCGGCGTCTCGATGGCCACGGGCGCGAGCCCGAACGAGGAGACGTCGTAGGGGGAGGCGCGCATGTCGAGCACCCGGATGTCCCGGGCCAGCTCGAACGCCGCCAGGGCGAGGTCGCCCGGGACGGCAGGTCCGAGGTGGATGGAGGTCTTCACGAGGTCCATGCCGACGTGCAGGCAGCCGCCCTGGTCCATCGCCACCTGCGTCTCCCTGGAGGGCTGCAGCGTGTTGAGCGGCTGCGCCGCCGGGGTGAAGAACCGGAACGCGTCGATGTGGCTGCACTGCACCCGGTGGCTGCGCACGACGGCGTCGGTCGCCTCCTCGCCCAGGCGCAGGGGGAGCGGGTGGCGGTGCTCGTCGGCCGCCTCGCCGTAGACCATCGCCCACTCGTGCAGACCGAAGCAGTCGAACCGGGCGGGGCGGTCGGCGACGGCGCCGAGCAGCGCGTGGTGGAACCGGACGGCACCTCCGCGGTCGGCGAGGAAGCGGGCGCGGTCCAGCTCGACGTCGCCGCCCTCCTCGCGGAACCACCGGGCGCCGGCGAGCCGGGAACCGGCCGCGTCCTCGAGCACGACGCCGACGCCGGGGCTCCACCGGGCGAGCAGCGACGGCTTGACCGGGTAGTAGGTGAAGAGGAAGTCCTCGACGGCGTGGCTCTCGCCCCGCCCGCGGCGCTCGCGGTACGTGGCGGTCAGGCCCTCGGCCCGCGCGACGTGCGCCGCCTCGGCCGCTCGCCAGGTCGCCGGGGCCAGCCGGCGGGTGTCGGCCACGAGCGCGGTGCTCACGCCGACACCGACCGGGCCGCGCCGTCGGACGCCGCCTTGAGGAGCCGTTCGAGCGGTCCCTGGCCGAGCGTGGCGCGCCACAGGCAGGCGAAGGCGATCGAGCCGAGCGCGAGGGCGAGCAGGGGACCGTTCGAGGCGGGGTAGTACACGGCGTCGGAGCCCAGGACCGCGATCACGACGAGCTGCGCGGAGTAGATCGTCAGCGACATCGAGCCCGTCGCGGCCAGCGGCCACAGGGCGAGCTCACCGACCCGGCCGGAGGTGGCCAGCAGGCAGAGCCCGAGCACCGCCACGGCGACCCCGAGGTTGCCCACGACATCGAAGCCGGAGTTGGCGTGCGGCTCGACGGACAGCAGCGCGTCGGGCCAGAAGAGCACGTCGAACGGTCCGGTCGAGCTGCCCGTCCCGCTCGAGAGCGAGGCGCCGACGCCGTAGGCCGCGGCCGCGACGAGGGCCCCGCCGCCGAGCAGCGCGGCGGCGTAGCGACGGGAGGCCAGCGCGCCCCGGCCGACGACGATGCCGACCAGCAGGTAGGCGATCCAGACCACCACCGGGTAGTAGCCGAGCACGAGCTCGCCGATCAGCGGCCCCTCCCAGAGGAAGACGACGCTCGGCTGCACGGTCCCCGTCAGGGACTGTCGCAGCCCGAGCGCGACGACGGGGCCGAGCACGACGGCGACGCCCGCCAGCCCGAGCAGCCACCCGCTCCGCAGCCGGAGCACGGGCAGCGCCATCAGGAACATCACCGCGTAGGACGTGAGGATGACGACGACGGGGGTCCCGAGCAGCTGCAGCCCGAACCCGACGCCGAACAGGATGACGGCGCGGACGGCGATCTTCGTCCGCACGCGACGCCACCCGAGGCGGTCGTCGTGCGCCGTCGAGCGCGTCATCAGGGCGATCCCGACGCCCGCGAGCGTCGCGAACAGGGCCGAGGAGCGACCGTCGAAGATCCACATCCACTGCTCGCCCCAGCCGCCACCGCGGTTGTCGTGGCCGGTGCCGAGGTGCGCGACGAGCATGCCGAGGATGGCGACGGACCTGGCGACGTCGACGCCCGAGATCCGACGGCGCGGTGCGGCCGTCCGAGCGGTCGTCGGGGCGGGCGCGGGGGTCGGCGCGAAGGCCGGGCCGGTCGTCGGACCCGGGGTCCAGACCTGCGGCGGGGGCGCTGTGGCGGGTCCCGGGACGGGCGATCCGGCGGGGAACTGCGGTGAGCTCATCACGACCTTCCTGGCGGCGCGGGACGCGCCGGGACGTGGGGCCAGCCTAGGAGACGGTCCTTGCCCCGAGGGATACGGTGGGGGACACCCGCGACGAGGAGGACGCCATGGCCCGGTACACGCACGGACACTCCGAGAGCGTGCTGCGGTCGCACACGTGGCGGACCGCACGCAACTCCGCCGCCTACCTGCTCGACGACCTCGCCCCCGGGCTGGACGTCCTCGACGTGGGCTGCGGCCCCGGCACCATCACGGTCGACCTCGCCGACATCGTCGCCCCGGGGCGCGTCGTCGGCGTCGACACCTCCCACGAGGTGCTGCTGAAGGCCTCCGAGCTGGCCGCCGCCCGCGGCGTGAGCAACACGCTCTTCGAGCCGGCCGACGTGTTCGACCTTCCCTACGGGAGCGCGAGCTTCGACGTCGTCCACGCCCACCAGGTCCTCCAGCACCTCGACGATCCGGTCGCCGCGCTGCGCGAGATGCGCCGCGTGCTGCGCCCGGGCGGCGTGCTCGCCGTCCGCGACGTCGACTACGGCGGCATGCGCTGGTTCCCGCGGCTGCCCGGTCTGGACGAGTGGCTCGACCTCTACCAGCAGGTGGCGCGCCGCAACGGCGGCGAGCCCGACGCCGGTCCCCGCCTGCTGTCGTGGGTCCGGGAGGCCGGCTTCGCGGACACGACCGCGACGGCGTCGACCTGGTGCTACGCCGACGACGACACGCGCGCCTGGTGGGCGGGCGTCTGGTCCGAGCGGGTGCGCCACTCGCAGTTCGCCGAGCACGCCCTGGAGCTGGGCGTGGCGGACACGGCGGCGCTCGACGCCGTCGCGGAGGCCTGGCGCGAGTGGGGCGCTGCCGAGGACGGCTGGTTCGCGATGGTGCACGGCGAGGTCGTCGCCCGGCGGTAGTCCGTAGGCTGACCCCATGCGCATCGCACGTATCGCCGTCGGCGACGACCCCCGTTACGCCATCGTCGAGGGTGAGGGGGAGGACGTCACGTACGCCCTCATCACGGGTGACCCGCTGTACTCCGGCGTCGAGCCCACGGGCCAGGTGCTCCCGGCCGACGGCGTCCGCCTGCTCGCCCCGGTCATCCCTCGCTCGAAGGTGGTCGGGATCGGTCGCAACTACGCCGAGCACGCCGCCGAGCTGGGCAACGCGGTGCCCGAGGACCCGATGGTCTTCCTCAAGCCCAACACCGCCGTCGTCGGGCCGGACGACCCGATCATCCTGCCGAGCTACTCCGAGGACGTGCACTACGAGGGCGAGCTCGCCCTTGTCATCTCCCGGATCTGCAAGGACGTCCCGGTGACGCGCGCCAAGGACGTCATCCTCGGCTACACGTGCGCCAACGACGTGACCGCGCGGGACCAGGGCGCCACGGGCCCGTGGACGCTGAAGAAGGGCTTCGACTCCTCCTGCCCGCTCGGCCCCTACATCGTCACCGACCTCGACCCTGCCGACCTCGCCGTGCGGACCTACCTCGACGGCACGCTGGTCCAGGACGGGTCGACCTCGCAGATGGTCCACGGCGTGCACGAGCTGGTCGCCTACGTCTCGACGATCTTCACGCTGCTGCCCGGCGACGTGATCCTCACGGGGACGCCGGCCGGTGTCGGCCCGATGGTCGCGGGCCAGCGCGTCGACGTCGAGATCGAGGGCATCGGTCGCCTGAGCAACCCGGTGATGCGCCGCTAGGGGAGCCGGGGGAGGACCGGTCGTCGATAGGCTGGCCCCATCATGACTACCTCCTCCGGCTCGTCCGTGCGCGTCCGCTTCTGTCCCTCGCCCACCGGGATCCCGCACGTCGGGATGATCCGCACGGCCCTGTTCAACTGGGCGCAGGCCCGGCACACCGGCGGCACGTTCGTGTTCCGCATCGAGGACACCGACGCCGCGCGGGACTCCGAGGAGTCCTACGCCGCGATCATCGAGTCGCTGCGCTGGCTCGGGCTGGACTGGGACGAGGGCATCGAGGTCGGCGGCCCGCACGGTCCCTACCGGCAGTCGCAGCGCGGCGAGATCTACGCCGAGGTCATCTCCGAGCTCAAGGCCGGCGGGTACCTCTACCCGTCCTTCTCGACGCCGGAGGAGATCGCCGAGCGCAACGCCGCCGCCGGGCGGGCGGCACAGATGGGTTACGACAACGCCGAGCGCGACCTCACCGCCGACCAGGTCGAGGCGTTCCGCGCGCAGGGTCGCGAGCCCGTGTGGCGCCTGCGGATGCCCGACGACGACATCACCTTCACGGACCTGATCCGCGGCGAGGTCACGTTCGCGGCGGGCTCCGTGCCGGACTTCGTCGTCGTCCGCGCCGACGGCAAGCCGCTGTACACGCTCGTCAACCCGGTCGACGACGCGCTGATGGGCATCAACCACGTGCTGCGGGGCGAGGACCTGCTGTCCTCCACGCCGCGCCAGATCGCGCTGTACCGCGCGCTGGTCGAGCTCGGGATCGCCGAGGCGGAGCCGGTCTTCGCCCACATGCCGCTCGTGCGCGGTGACGGCAACAAGAAGCTCTCCAAGCGCGACCCCGAGTCGAACCTCTTCCACCACCGCGAGCGCGGATTCATCCCGGAGGGGCTGCTGAACTACCTGTCGCTGCTGGGCTGGTCGATCGCGCCGGACAACGACGTGTTCACGATGGCCGAGCTCGTCGAGGCGTTCGACATCGCCGACGTCAACCCCAACCCGGCCCAGTTCGACCTCGCCAAGGCCGAGGCGATCAACGGCCAGCACGTCCGGCTCCTCGCGCCGGAGGACTTCCGCTCCCGGCTGGTGCCCTACCTCACCGACGTCCTGTCGGCCCCGAGCTGGGACCTGCTGAACGACCGCGAGCGCGAGATCCTCACGGCGGCGGCTCCGCTCGTGCAGGAGCGCATGGTGCTGCTGGGCGAGGCGCCGGCGATGCTCGGCTTCCTCTTCACGGCGGGCGACGACGTCGCGATCGCCGACGACGCCCGCGCCACGCTCAAGGACGGCGCGGCCGACGTGCTCGACGCCGCGATCGGCGCGCTCACCGGTCTGGAGACGTTCGCGACGGCGGAGATCGAGGCCGCGCTGCGCGAGGCCATCGTCGAGGGTCTGGGCGTCAAGCCGCGCCTGGCGTTCGGTCCGCTGCGCGTGGCCGTCTCAGGACGTCGGATCTCGCCGCCGCTGTTCGAGTCGATGGAGATCCTCGGCCAGGACTCCACGCTGAACCGGCTGCGGGCGCTGCGCGCGACCCTGTGAGCGCGGCGACGTGACGACGCCCGGGACCGTGGTGCTCGACGACGTCGACGGCGTTTTGCTCGACATCGACGACACGCTGGTGGACACCCGCGCCGCGTTCGGCACGGGCCTGGCGGCGATCGCGGAGGTCTACCTCCCGCACCTGGGCGAGGACGAGCGAGCCCGGGCGCTGGAGCTGTGGCGGGCCGACGCCTCCGGGTACTACCGGCGCCACACTCGCGGCGAGCTGACGGCGAGCGAGCAGCGGCTGCTGCGCGCCCGCGAGCTGCACGCCGCGTTCGGGGCCCCGAGATCGACGACGACGACTTCGCCGCCTGGGACGCCGTGTGGCGGGTGGGTTTCGAGGGCGGCTGGCGGGTGCACGACGACGTCGCGGACCTGCTGGTGCGTCTCGCGGAGGCGGGGCTCGCCGTCGGGGCCCTGACGAACGCGGTCGGAGACCTCTCGGCGCGCAAGCTGGCGCGGTGCGGCCTCGCCGACACCGTGCCGCTGCTGGTCAGCCTCGACACGTTCGGCGTCGGCAAGCCCGACCCTCGGGTCTTCCTCGAGGCGTGCCGGCTGCTGGGCACGTCACCGGAGCGCACCGTCTACGTCGGCGACGAGCTGGACACCGACGCGCTCGCAGCGACCGCCGCCGGGCTGCGGGGGATCTGGCTCGACCGGCCCGGTACGCGTCGCGGCGGCGTCCATCTCGAGGACCCCGGCGTCGCGCGCGAGGCGGGGATCGCCGTGGTCGGCTCGTTGGACGCGCTCGGGCGCTGAGGCCGCCTCGGAGGCCGGCTCGGAGGCCGGCTGGGAGGCCGGCTGGGATGCCCCGAGCGCTGCAAATCCGCCGGTTTGGTCACCCCCGGATTTCCTTGTACAGTAGACCGGCGGTTGAAAGACGGCAAAGAGTCGGGGAAGCCCGGAACTGCGCCGATCTGGATACCCCTTGGGGTATGGTGTAATTGGCAGCACGACTGTTTCTGGTACAGTTAGTCTAGGTTCGAGTCCTGGTACCCCAGCGGTGAAGACAGCCGCCGATTTTGCTTGCGAGCAGGAATCGGCTAGAGTCTTTGAGGCCACTTCGGTGGCTGACCAGCACGGCCCCATCGTATAGCGGCCTAGTACGTCGCCCTCTCACGGCGGTAACGCGGGTTCGAATCCCGCTGGGGTCACGAGCGCAAGGCCCCCGATCTTCGGATCGGGGGCCTTCGTCGTTCTCCGGGACGGGTGGGGACCCAGGGCCGATGTCGGCGGCCTCGCCTAGGGTCGAACCGTGGTCTTCCTCACAGCCGGCCCCGACGCCGCAGCCCCGTCCCCGACGGGCCGTCCCGCGCCCGGCGCCCCCGTGGCGCACGTCAGCTCCTACGGACGCGACCTGCTCGAGCAGCTGCGTCGGGCCGTCGCCGCCGCCAAGGGCGGTGACCCGCTGGCCGCCGTCACGGTCGTGGTGCCCGACAACCTCAGCGGTCTGCTGGCCCGTCGCGCGCTCGCCTCGGGCCTGGGCGATCGCGGTCCCGGCGTCGCGGGGCTCGTCGTCACGACCCTGCCCCGGCTCGCGGAGACGATCGTCGCCGGCGCGCTCGCCCCCCGACTCCCCGCCACGGGCGCCGTCGTCGCTGCCCGGTGGCGCCGGGCGCTGCAGGAGGACCCGGGCGCGTTCGACGCCGTGGCCGACCACCCGGCCACGATCCGGGCCCTCGTGCAGGCGCACCGCGAGCTGCGGGACCTGGACGCCGGCGGTCTGGCGGCGGTGGCCGCGAGCGGGGCGCTGGCGCACGAGGTCGTCTCGCTCCACCGCCGCGTGACGTCCGCCCTCGAGGCGGGCTGGTACGACGAGACGGACCTGCTCCGGGAGGCGGCGCGCCGCGTGGCCGAGAGGGCCGGGGCGGCCGCCGTCGCCCCGTCGTCCTGCACGCCCCGCAGCGGACGACGGCGGCCGAGCAGGAGCTGCTGCGGGCGCTCGTGACGAGGACGGCGGTGACCGCCGTCGTCGGACTCACGGGTGTCGAACGGGCCGACGGAGCCGTCCTCGCGGGGCTGGCAGCCGTCGGGATCGCGCCCGCGGCGTCGGAGCGGGCCGGCACCGCCATCCCGGTGGCCACGGGCATCCGCCACGCGTCCGACGCCGACGACGAGGTCAGGCTGGTCGTCCGGGAGGTCGCCACGCTGCTCGAGTCGACGCCGGCCCACCGCATCGCGGTGCTCTACGCCGCCGCCTCGCCGTACGCGCGGCTGCTCCACGAACGCTTCGCGCAGGCCGGGATCCAGGTCAACGGGCGTGGCGTGCGCGGTGTCGAGGAGCGAGCGCTGACGCGCGGTTTCCTCGGGCTGCTGCGGCTGCCCGAGCACCTGTTCGCCCGCGCCGAGGTGATGCGGGTGCTCGCCGAGGCGCCCGCCGTGCTGGACGGCCGCGTCGCGCCCGTCTCGCGCTGGGAGGCGATCTCCCGGGCGGCGGCCGTCGTCGAGGGCGAGGACTGGGACGTCCGGCTGGGGGAGTGGGCCCGGTCCCGGGCCGTGCTGGCCGAGGCCGAGCTGGCCGCGGAGGACCCCCGCCCCGGGGTCGTGGAGCGCCACCAGCGGGACGCCCGGAGCGCCGGCGAGCTGCGGGACGCCGTCCTCGGGCTGCGCGCGCGACTCGCCGACGGCGCTGCGGCGGTGACATGGCCGGCGCTGTCCGCCTGGGCCTCGGCCCTGTTCGCCGACGTCTACCAGCAGGACGACGGCGGACGGCTCCCCGCCGAGGAGTCCTACGCCGCCGCCGCGATCGCCGCGGCGACGGCGCAGCTCGCCTCGCTCGGCCAGGTCGAGCCCACCACGTCCCTCGCCTCGGCCGTGGAGGTGCTGGAGCTGGAGCTGGAGCGCGCCGTCCCGCGCGTGGGGCGCTTCGGCGAGGGCGTCCACGTGAGCCCGCTCGGGGAGACGGCCGCGCTGGAGGCCGACGTCGTGATCGCCGTCGGGCTCGCGGAGGACTCCTACCCCGGCCGCCTGCGGGAGGACGCCCTGCTGGGGGAGGACGCCCGCGACGCCGCCCCGGGACTCGTCCCGCTGCGCACCCGGATCGACGACCGCCACCGTGCGCTGCTGGCGGCGCTGGCCGCCGCGCCGACCGCGCTCGTGACCTTCCCGCGCGGCGACCTGCGGCGCAGCACCCACCGGCTCCCGTCGCGGTTCGTCCTGCCGTCGCTCCGCGACCTCGCCGGCACGGCCGACGGGCCCAGGACGGAGCTCGCCGCCTCGGAGTGGGACGAGGTGCCGGAGGCGGCGAAGGTCGGGTCGCCGTCGTTCGCGTCGTCGCTGCTGCGCACGCCGGCGCCCGCCGACGAGCAGGAGTGGCGGGTGCGGGCAGCGGCGCAGGACGCGCTCGACGATCCGGTGGTGACCTCGGCCCGGACCATGCTCGCGGCACGCGCCGGCGACGTGCTGACGCGCTACGACGGCGACCTGGGAGGCGTCACCGGGCTGCCGGACCACGCCACCGGGCAGCCGGTGGTGGCGCCGACGTCGCTGGAGCAGTACGCCGACTGCCCGCACGCCTGGTTCATGGAGCGCCTGCTGCGGGTCTCGCCGCTCCAGGCGCCGGAGGAGGTCGTCCAGGTCTCACCGCTGGAGGTCGGGAACCTCGTGCACACCTGCCTCGACCGGCTGGTGAGCAGCTCGCCCGCGCTGCCGCAGGACGGCGCCCCGTGGTCGGCCGCCGACCGTGACCTGCTGCGGCGGATCTTCGAGGAGGAGGCCGACGCGGCCGCCGCCCGCGGCGTCACCGGGCACCCCCGGCTGTGGCAGCTCGAGCGGCAGGCGCTGGCGCGCGACCTCGAGCGGATGCTCGAGGACGACGACCGCTGGCGGGCCTCCCGCCGCGCGACCGTGCTGGCCTCGGAGCTGAGCTTCGGCCAGAACGGTGCCCCGCCCGTGCTGGTGCCGGTCGCCGGCGGCGCCGTCGCGATGCGCGGGAGCGCCGACAAGGTGGACCGCGCGGCCGACGGCACGCTCCTGGTGACCGACGTCAAGACCGGGAAGAAGGCGGGCTACACCGCCATCGAGAAGGATCCGGTGGTCGGTGGGACGCGGCTGCAGCTGCCCGTCTACGCCCACGCCGCCCGGGCCGCCTACGGGGGCGAGGTCGCCGAGGCGCTGTGCTGGTTCGTCCGTCGCGACGCCGGCTCCCGCATCGCCGTGACGCTCGACGACGAGCTCGAGCGCCGCTACTCCGAGTCCGTGGGGACGCTCGTCGACCACATCGCGCGGGGCTGGTTCCCGGCCGTCGCCCCGGCGGAGGCCGACGTGATCTTCGTGCGGTGCCCGTACTGCAACCCCGACGGGCTCGGCCACGGCGAGCGCCGCGAACGGTGGGAGCGGCAGCGCAGCGACCCCCGGCTGGCCGACCTGGTCGCCCTCATCGACCCCGAGGCCGTCGATCCGCTGTCGTCGGGTGCCGGCGCGCCCACCCCCCGTACCGAGGAGAACCGATGAGCGCGCTCGGACACGTCGTCGAGCCCGATCCGGACCTGGTGGACGAGGCGGACCGGACCCGCATCACGACCGAGGTTGACAGCTCGCTGTTCGTCGAGGCCGGCGCCGGGTCGGGCAAGACCCGGGCCCTGGTGGAACGGATCCGCACGCTGGTGCTCGTCGAGGGGGTGCCGCTGCGCCGCATCGCCGCGGTCACCTTCACCGAGAAGGCGGGAGCCGAGCTGCGCGACCGGCTGCGCGCCGACCTCGAGGAGGCTCGCCGGGACGCCCGCGATCGTGGCGACGGCGCGGCGGCGCTGCGCGCCGACCACGGCCTCGAGGACCTCGACTCCGCCGCGATCGGCACGCTCCACTCCTTCGCCCAGCGCCTCCTGGGTCGGCACCCGGTCGAGGCGGGACTGCCGCCGCTGGTCGAGGTCAGCGACGAGGTCGGGTCGGGGGTCGCGTTCGACGAGCGCTGGTCGGTGCTGCGCCGCGAGCTGCTCGACGACGAGGACATGTCGCAGCGCCTGCTGCTGGCGATGGCGGCGGGCGTCACCTTCGACCACCTGCGCCAACTCACGCGCGCGTTCAACGCCGACTGGGACCTCGTGGCCGACCGGGTCCTTCAGGCCGAGGTCGGCGACGCCCGGCTGCCCGACCCCGCGTCCCTCGCGGCTCGGGCGACGGCGCTGGCGGCCCGCGCCGCCGAGTGCGCCAACCCCGCGGACAAGTTCGTCGGCAGGCTGGCGGCGCTCGGGGAGTGGGCGGCGCTCGTGTCGGCGGCGGCCGACGACCGCGAGCGGTTCGCCGCCCTCAAGGTCGGTGAGGGTCTCTCCTTCGCGCACGGGGTGACGAAGTCGTGGCCCGACCTCCCGGGTCTGCGGGAGGAGTGCAAGGACCTCGTCGCGGAGGTCGCCGGAGCCGTCGCGGCGTTCACCGACGCCACGCTCCGTCCTCTCGCGCGCTGGATCGCCGAGCGCGTGGTGCGCGACGCCCGGGCGAGAGCCGCCCGCGGGACGCTCGAGTTCCACGACCTGCTCGTGCTCTCCCGCGAGCTCCTGCGCACGGACGAGGATGTGCGGGCCTCCCTGCAGGCCGCCTTCCCGCGACTGCTGCTGGACGAGTTCCAGGACACCGACCCGATCCAGGTCGAGCTCGCCGTCCGGATCGCCGCCGGGGCCGCCGGCGGGGCGCCGGACTGGCGGGACGTCCGGGTCCCGCCCGGCTCGCTGTTCGTGGTCGGCGACCCGAAGCAGTCGATCTACCGGTTCCGGCGCGCCGACATCCGCACGTTCCTCGGCGTCCGATCCTGGATGGGACCGGAGGCCGGGGCGACCCTGTCGACGAACTTCCGCACCACGGCGCCGATCCTGGAGTGGGTGAACGGGGTCTTCGGTGAGCTGATCCAGGCCGTCGACGGGGCGCAGCCCTCCTACGTGCCCCTCGACGCCCACCGGCCCGCGGTCTCCTCGGGCCCGGCGGTCACCGTCCTCGCCCCGGCCCCGCACGAGGACCTCCCGCGCAGCAGCGCCTCGATCCTGCGCGAGCGCGAGGCGGCCGACGTCGCCGGCACGCTCGCGCGCGCCCACGCCGAGGGCTGGGCCGTGCAGGACGAGCGGACGAAGGCCGAGCGAGCGATGCGGTGGGGCGACGTCGCGATCCTCGTGCCCGCCCGCACCTCGCTGCCGTTCCTTGAGGAGGCGCTGGAGCACCGCGGCATCCCGTACCGCGCCGAGTCCAGCTCGCTGGTCTACTCGGCGCCGGAGGTGCGCGACCTGATGGCAGCGGCGCGCGCCGTCGCCGATCCGGGCGACCAGCTCGCGGTGGTCACCGCGCTGCGGTCGCCGCTCTACGGCTGCGGGGACGACGACCTGTGGACGTGGCGCCGCGACGGTGGTTCGTTCCACCTGCTGGCGCCGCGGGAGGACGACGACGGCCTCGATGAGGCGCACCCGGTCGCGGCTGCGCTCGCCCACCTGCGCGAGGTGCACCGCTGGGCGCGGTGGACCACCCCCAGCGAGGTGCTCGGCCGGCTCGTCGCCGACCGACGGATGCTCGAGGTGCCGGCGCACCAGCTGCCCCGGGCCCGCGACGTCTGGCGGCAGCTGCGGTTCGTCGTCGACCAGGCCCGGGCCTGGTCCGAGGTCGAGCACGGGGGTCTGCGCGCCTACCTGACCTGGGCGGCGCGGCAGGCAGACGAGTCCTCGCGCGTGGCCGAGGCCGTGCTGCCCGAGACGGACGTCGACGCCGTGCGCATCATGACCGTGCACGCCGCCAAGGGTCTGGAGTTCCCGGTCGTGGCGCTCTCGGGCCTCACCTCGCGCGGCCAGAGCCCCCGCGGGGTGCGGGTGCTGTGGACCGACGACGGCGGGTGGTCGATCCGCCTCAAGGCCGGCGTGCAGACCGAGGAGTTCACGGCAATGGCGCCGCTGGACGAGCAGATGGACTCCTACGAGCGGCGCCGGCTGCTGTACGTCGCGGCCACCCGCGCTCGCGACCACCTCGTCGTCTCGCTGCACCGGGACGCGGGACGCAGCGACACGAGCGCGCGGCTGCTGGCCGAGCAGGGCGGGGCCTCGGGTCACGGGGCGGTCGCCACTCCCGCGGGGGCCGAGATCGCCGCGCCGCCCGCGCCGCAGCCGCTCCCGCCCGTCCCCGACCTGGCGACGTGGCAGGCGCGCACGGCGGCGGTGCGCGCCGCGAGCCGCGCGGTCGTGGTGCTGAGCCCGTCGGGTCTGGAGGGGACCGAACCCGACGCGCCGTTCACGCCGGTCATCACGGGCGCTGCGGCTGCGGCTGATGCGCGGGACGCGGCTGACGCGGCTGAGTCCGACACGGTCGAGCCAGGGGGAGCGGCCAAGGGCGCACGGGACCTGCAGCTCCCGCCCTGGTCGAAGGGGCGCTACGGCACCGCGATCGGGCGGGCCGTGCACGGCGTGCTCCAGTCGGTCGACCTCGCCTCCGGTGCGGGACTGGACGCGGCGCTGGCCGCCCAGGTGCACGCCGAGGCGGTCACGGAGCACGCCGACGTCGTCGAGGCCCTCGTGCGGTCCGCGCTCGCCAGCGACCTCGTGCGGCGAGCGGCCGAGCGGGAGCACTGGGCGGAGACGTTCGTCGCCACGGTCGAGGACGGCCGCGTCCTCGAGGGGTTCGTCGACCTCACGGTGCGGGACGCGGACGGCGGGGTGACGATCGTCGACTACAAGACCGATGCTGTCCCTGCCGGGGCGCTCGGGGCGCGCACGCAGTACTACGCGCCCCAGCTCCGCGCCTACGCGAGGGCGCTGCGGGACGCCGGGGCCGACGTGCGTCGCGCCGTGCTGCTGTTCCTCCACCCGGAGGGCGCGGTGGAGCGCGACGTCGACCTCACGGCCTGACCAGGGACGCCGTCACAGCGAGAACGCCCGGCGCGGCTCGGGAGTCATCCTCGAGCCGCGCCGGGCGTTCTCGGCGGGAGTGGTGGGGGTCGGAAGCGAGTCGACGTCAGTGCTCGTCGGAGCGCTTCAGCACCTCGGACAGGCGGTTGGCGGCGCTCATCACGGCGGCGGCGTGCAGCCGGCCGGGCTGACGCGTCATCCGCTCGATCGGGCCGGAGATCGACACGGCGGCCACGACGCGGCCCGACGGCCCGCGCACGGGGGCGGAGACGGAGGCGACCCCGGCCTCGCGCTCGCCGACGGACTGGGCCCAGCCGCGGCGTCGGACGCCCGACAGGATCGTGGCGGTGAAGGAGGCGCCGTGCAGGCCGCGGTGCAGGCGGTCGGGCTCCTCCCACGCGAGCAGGGTCTGGGCGGCCGAGCCGGCCTGCATCGAGAGCTGGACGCCGACCGGGATGGAGTCGCGCAGGCCCATGGGGCGCTCGGCGGCCGCCACGCAGATGCGGGAGTCGCCCTGGCGACGGAAGAGCTGGGCGCTCTCGCCCGTGTGGTCGCGCAGCGCCGTCAGCACCGGGCCGGCTGCGGCGAGCAGCCGGTCCTCGCCGGCGGCGGCGGCGAGCTCGGCCAGCCGCGGGCCGAGCACGAAGCGACCCTGGAGGTCGCGGGTGACGAGACGGTGGTGCTCGAGGGCGACGGCGAGCCGGTGCGCGGTGGGGCGCGCCAGGTGCGTCGCGGCGACCAGCTGCGCGAGGGTCGAGGGGCCGGCCTCGAGCGCTCCGAGCACGATCGCGGCCTTGTCGAGAACTCCCACTCCACTTGTGTCCATGCCTCGATATTGCCGTCTCGTTGACTGAGACGCAAGTCCAGGCGGGGGCGAGTTCGGAGCACAATCACCTCCTGACGTGTTCCGGCGGCCCGTCGCACGATCTGCGACCGGGCCAGACGTGGTTGAAGGTGAGCAACATGGGCAAGACCCTGGCTGAGAAGGTGTGGGAGGCGCACATCGTGCGCAAGGGCGAGAACGGGGCGCCCGATCTCCTGTACATCGACCTCCACCTGTGCCACGAGGTGACCAGCCCGCAGGCCTTCGAGGGCCTGCGGCTCGCCGGTCGTCCCGTGCGCCGTCCCGACCTCACGATGGCGACCGAGGACCACAACACCCCGACGCTCGACATCGACCTGCCGATTGCGGACCTCACGAGCCGCACGCAGATCCAGACGCTGCGCAACAACGCCGCCGAGTTCGGCGTCCGCATCCACTCGCTCGGCGACGCCGACCAGGGGATCGTGCACCAGGTCGGCCCGCAGCTCGGACTGACGATGCCCGGCATGACGGTCGTCTGCGGCGACAGCCACACCTCCACCCACGGGGCGTTCGGCGGCCTGGCCTTCGGGATCGGCACGAGCGAGGTCGAGCACGTGCTCGCCACGCAGACGCTCCCGCTGCAGCCGTTCAAGACGATGGCGATCAACGTCGTCGGCGACCTGCCCCCCGGCTCCACCAGCAAGGACATCATCCTGGCGATCATCGCCAAGATCGGGACCGGCGGCGGCGCCGGCTACGTGCTGGAGTACCGCGGTCCGGCCATCGAGAAGCTCTCGATGGAGGCCCGCATGACGATCTGCAACATGTCGATCGAGGCCGGCGCCCGCGCGGGCATGATCGCGCCCGACCAGACCACGTTCGACTACGTCGAGGGCCGCCCGCACGCGCCGCAGGGCGAGGACTGGGACGCCGCCGTCGACTACTGGAAGACGCTGCGCACCGACGAGGACGCGACGTTCGACGTCGAGGTCGAGCTCCTCGCGAGCGACCTCGAGCCGTTCATCACCTGGGGCACCAACCCGGGTCAGGGGCTGCCGATCAGCGCCACGATCCCCGTCCCCGAGAACATCTCGGACGAGAACGAGCGCGTCGCCGCCGAGCGCGCGATCGAGTACATGGGCCTCACGCCCGGCCAGCCGCTGCGCGAGATCAAGATCGACACGGTCTTCATGGGCTCGTGCACCAACGGCCGCATCGAGGACCTGCGCTCCATCGCCAAGGTCATCCAGGGCCGTCGCAAGCACGACGACCTGCGCGTGCTCGTCGTCCCGGCGTCCGCCCGCGTGCGGCTGCAGGCCGAGGCGGAGGGGCTCGACCAGATCTTCCTCGACTTCGGGGCCGAGTGGCGCAACGCCGGGTGCTCGATGTGCCTCGGCATGAACCCCGACCAGCTCGCGCCGGGGGAGCGGTCCGCCTCGACGTCGAACCGCAACTTCGAGGGACGCCAGGGCAAGGGCGGTCGCACGCACCTCGTCTCGCCCCTCGTCGCGGCGGCCACCGCGATCCGCGGCACGCTCTCCTCGCTCAGCGACCTCGACCTGCCCGCCGGCACCGACCTGACGACCTTCGACGGCACGCCCCTGGCGCCCCTGGACCCCGCGGTCCTGGTCCAGGTCTGAGCGCGACGACGAGGAAGGACATCCCCATGGACAAGATCACCACCCACACCGGCATCGGCGTCCCGCTGCGCCGCGGCAACGTGGACACCGACCAGATCATCCCCGCCGTCTACCTCAAGCGAGTCACGCGCACGGGGTTCGAGGACGCGCTCTTCGCAGCCTGGCGCGGCGACCCCTCCTTCATCCTCAACCAGGACGCCTACAAGGCCGGTACCGTGCTCGTCGCCGGACCCGACTTCGGCACCGGCTCCTCCCGCGAGCACGCCGTCTGGGCGCTGAAGGACTACGGCTTCCGGGTCGTGCTCGCCTCGCGCTTCGCGGACATCTTCCGCGGCAACTCGGGCAAGCAGGGTCTCGTGGCCGGTCTGGTCGAGCAGGAGGACATCGAGCTGCTCTGGAAGCTCCTCGAGGCCACGCCCGGCCTGGAGGTCACGGTCGACCTGGTCAACAAGACCGTCACGGCCGGCGAGGCCACCGTGCCGTTCCAGATCGACGAGTACACGCGCTGGCGCCTGATGGAGGGCCTGGACGACATCGGCCTCACCCTCCAGCACGAGGCGGACATCACGGCGTTCGAGGCGACGCGCGAGAGCTGGCGTCCGAAGACGCTGCCGGCACGCACCCTGCCCAAGATCGACATCGAGGCGGCGCGCAGCTCTTCCTGAGCGGCGCTCCCGGGACGACGGGCACCCCCGTCATAGGGTGAGGAGACCGCTCTCGGGCGGCTCCGATCCCTATCCACGCCTCCTCGGACGGTTCCTCCATGACGGTGACGCTCGGCCGCGGGCCCGCTCGCGCGACCGCGTCAGCCCAAGCGTCCGCCCGGCCCCCCGCGCCTCGCGTCGAGGCCCCCTCGTCCCGACCGCTGCCCCACCTGCGGGGCCTGGACGGCGTGCGGGCCCTCGCCGTCGCGGCCGTCGTGGCCTACCACGCGGGGGCCACCTGGCTGCCGGGCGGCTTCCTCGGCGTCGACGTCTTCTTCGTCCTCTCGGGCTTCCTCATCACGGCGCTGCTGGCCCACGAGGTGCGCGAGACGGGCGGCTTCCGGATCGGCACGTTCTACCGCCGTCGGATCGCGCGGCTCGTCCCGGCGCTGTGGACGATGATCGCGGCGGTCGCGCTGGCCGGCCTGGTCTGGCGCGAGCAGCTCGATGCCCTCCGCGGCTCGATCGTCGCCGGCCTGACCTCCACCTCCAACTGGTGGATGATCGCCGCGGACGAGTCCTACTTCTCCTCGGGCGGCCGGCCGCCGCTGCTGCGGCACCTGTGGTCGCTCGCGCTCGAGGCCCAGTTCTACCTGCTCGCCCCGCTGCTGGCGTGGGTGCTGCTGCGCCGGGGGCGACGGTACCTGGGCAGGATCGCCCTCGGTCTCGCGATCGCCTCGGCGGCCCTGATGGCGGTGTGGGCCGTCCGGGGCGAGATGCCGATCCCGTTCGATCCCTCCCGGCTGTACTTCGGCACCGACACGCACCTCGCGGGCCTGATGATCGGCGTCGTCCTGGCGTGCGTGTGGCAGCCCTGGCGGACGTGGCCGGGGACCGCCGCGTGGTTGCGCGGGAGCGACGCCACCCCGCGCTGGCGCTCGGGCCTGGTGGCCGACCTCGCCGGGGTGGTCGGCCTGATGCTCGCGGTCGTGGTGATGGCGACGCAGGGTGAGCTGTCACCGTCGCTCTACCGCGGCGGGTTCCTGTCCTTCAGCGTGATGGCCGCGCTGCTCGTCGCCGCAGCGGCCCACCCGGGCAGCCTGCTGGGACGCGGGCTCGCGCTGCCGCCGCTCGCGTGGCTCGGCACGCGCTCCTACGGCATCTACCTGTGGCACTGGCCGGTCTTCGCCTTCACCCGACCGGGCCTCGACGTGCCAGGTCCGGACTGGCTGGTGCAGACGCTCCGCATCGCGCTGGTGCTCGGGATCGCGGAGCTGTCCTTCCGGTACGTCGAGACGCCCGCCCGGCGGGGCGGCCTGCAGCGTTGGTTCGCCGGGCTCCGCGAGCCCGGGCGTCCCGGCCGCCTGCTCGTGGCGTCCGGCGCGGCGACGGCGGTGCTCGCGCTCGGTGCGGCCGTCGCGCTCGTGCCGGGCACCTCGTCCGACGCCGAGCTCGGCGCCCGGTCGGTCGCCGAGGAGGCCGCGACGCCGGCGTCGGCGCGCGCCACGGATCCCGTCCCCGACGACCCGACCCCCGAGGCGCCGGCGCCGCTGGCGCCGGCGGCGGCCCCGGTGCCACCGCCCGCCCCGGCAGCCGCCACCACCCCAGCCCCGGCTCCGACCCCCGCCGAGGAGCTCGGCACCGTGTCGGCCGTCGGGGACTCCGTGCTGGCGATGGCCGCGCCCGACCTCGGGGCGCTCGGCGTCGGCGTCGACGCGGTGAAGTCGCGGCAGTTCCGGGAGATGGCCGATCTCGTGCTGACGGCGCGCGACTCCGGCACCCTCGGGCACACCGTCGTCGTGCACGGCGGCACCAACGGCCCGATCGCCGAGGCCGACCTCCGGCGACTGCTGGACGGCACCGCGGACCGGCGGGTCTTCCTGGTGACGATCAAGGCACCCGTGGCCTGGGAGGGTATGAACAACGAGCTCCTGGCGCGGGTGGTGCCCGAGTACCCGCACGCGGGTCTGATCGACTGGGCCGGCGCCGCGACGGCGCACCCCGACTGGCTCTACAGCGACACGATCCACCCGCGCGAGGGCGAGGGGAGCGCGGCGATGGCGAACCTGGTCTGGACGACGATCCAGCCGGGGTGGACCGGCTGACGGCGGGCGGCCGACGGCGGGGAGCAGCCCCGTGCTACGGCACGGTCTCCACGAGCGGCCCCGCGGCCTCGGCCGCGGCGACGGCGCCGCGCAGGTAGCGCACCACGACCTCGCGCTCGTCCGGCGAGAGGGAGGCGTCCAGCTGCGCGAGGGCGCGGAACATGCCCCCCATGTGCTGCAGGACCTCGCTCCGGGCGGAGTCGGTGATGACGACCTCGGTCCGGCGCCGGTCGCGCGAGTGGGGGCGACGCTCCACGTGCCCCTTCGCCTCCAGCCGGTCGACGATCCCGGTGGACGCCGCCGTCGAGACGTCGAGCAGCCGCGCGATCTCCGCGGGGCCGATGGGCTGACGGGCGAGGTGCTCCAGGGCGTGCACCTCGGTGTCCGAGAGCCCGGTCGAGGTGGACACGTGCTGGCGCACGTCCGCCTCCAGGCTCATCACACGACGGAGCAGCACCAGCGACTCGGTCTGCTTCCAGGCGCCACGCACGGAGAGGTCGACGTCGGTCAAGTCATTCACCTACTTAGTCACTAAGCAACGCGCCCAGCCTAGCGCTCGCGTTCCGCACCCGTGGGGCGACACGGACCGTGACGTGGCCCCCTCGGCCTGCCTACGGTCGAGGGAGGGGAGCCACCTCCGACCGGAAGGACCACCGTGCGCACGCAGTACACGTTCGTCGACCCCACCACCCTCTACGCCGACATCAGCACGCGACCGGACGACCAGACGGAGCCCGGGCTGGACGCCGAGCTCCGGGACCGCGCCGACCTGGGTGAGGAGACCTACGTCGGCACCGGCCGGCTCAAGGGTCGCAAGGCGCTCGTGACCGGGGGCGACTCGGGCATCGGCGCCGCGACCGTGATCGCGTTCGCCCGCGAGGGTGCCGACGTCGCCCTGGCCTACCTCCCGCCGGAGCAGGTGGACGCCGAGCGGGTCGCCGCGATCGCACGCGAGGCCGGGGTCGTCGTCGCGCTGCTGCCCGGGGACCTGAGCGTGCACGCCGAGGCGGTGGCGCTGGTCGACGACGCGGTGGCGCAGCTCGGAGGGCTCGACATCCTCGTCAACAACGCCGGCAAGCAGATCTACAACGAGGACCTGACGACGCTCCCGGACGAGCAGTTCGACGACACGTTCAAGGTCAACGTCTACGCGATGTTCTGGATCACCAAGGCCGCGCTCGGCCACCTGCCGCCGGGCTCGACGATCATCAACACCACGTCGGTCCAGGCGTACTCGCCGTCGGACATCCTCGTCGACTACGCCTCCACGAAGGCGACCATCAACGCCTTCACGAAGGCGCTCGCGCAGCAGGTGGGGCCGAAGGGCATCCGCGTCAACGCCGTCGCCCCCGGTCCGGTCTGGACGCCGCTCCAGGTCACGGACGGCCAGCCCTCCGACGCGATCGGGGAGTTCGGGCAGAGCACGCCCCTCGGGCGCGCGGGCCAGCCCGCGGAGCTCGCTCCGGCCTACGTCTTCCTGGCGTCGGCGGAGTCGAGCTACGTCTCGGGCGAGACCCTCAACGTCAACGGGGGCATGCCGACCCCCTGACGCCTCACCCACCTCCGCACGGCGCGCCGCCCCCACCAGCTTCCGGTGGGGGCGGCGTCGTCGTATAGTTCACTTGCTTAGCAACTAACCAGGTGATCTACCGAGGTCACGTTCCAGGAGGACGAGCTCAGATGTCGACACGCCGCATGCCCAGGCCCGTGATCTGGGTGTTCGCCATCCTCCCGCTGATCCTCGGTGTGCTGATGATTGCGGTGGTCGGAGGCGGCGAGCGGCCCCGGCTCGCGACCGACCAGCTGCCCGCCGGCTACGACTCGACGCTGGCGACCGAGCTCGCCGCCGAGCTCCCCGACGACGCCGGCTCGACCGCCGTCGTCGTCTTCAGCGCGGTCGGCACCGACGCCCTGGCACCCGAGGCGCTGGGGGAGATCGGCACGCTCCTGACCGACATCTCCGGCGCCGAGCCCGTGCTCGTCCCCTCCGAGGACGGCACCGCGGCGCTGGGGATCCTGGCGCTCGAGGCGACAAGCGCGAGCGAGGTGGCCGACGCCGTCGTCGACCTGCGCGAGCAGCTCGACCAGGGGGTGCCCGACGGCGTGACGGCGCAGGTCACCGGTCCCGCCGGGATCGAGGCCGACCTCGCCTCCGTGTTCGACGGCGCGAACTTCCGACTGCTCGCGGCCACGGCCCTCGTCGTCGCCGTGCTCCTGATCGTCACCTACCGCAGCCCCGTGCTGTGGATCATCCCGCTCACCGTGGTGGGCATCGCCGACCAGACGGCCGCCGCGCTGGCGACCCGGGTGCTCGCCGCCGTCGACATCGCCTGGAACGAGTCGACCACCGGCATCCTCAGCGTGCTGGTGTTCGGCGCCGGCACGAACTACGCGCTGCTGCTCATCTCGCGCTACCGCGACGAGCTGCGCACCACGGACGACCGGTTCGCCGCGATGGGGCACGCGCTGAAGCGCACGCTCGAGCCCGTCCTGTGCTCGGCCGGCACCGTCGTGGTCGGCCTGCTCACCCTGCTGCTCTCGCTCGTCCCGACCACGCGCGGCCTCGGGCTCGCGTGCGCGGTCGGGATCGTCGTCGCCGCGTTCTTCGTGCTCGTGTGCCTGCCCGCGTGCCTCGTGCTGTTCGGGCGCTGGGTGTTCTGGCCCAAGGTGCCCCGCGTCGGGGACGCGCTCGCGAGCGAGACCCGCTCCGTGTGGCGCCGGATCGGCGACGGCGTCGCCCGCCGCCCGATCGTCGTGGGCTCCGGCGTCGTCGTCGTGCTGGCGCTGCTCGCCGTCGGCAACACCCAGCTCCGCCTCGGCCTCGACACGGCCGACCAGTTCCTGGTCAAGCCGGAGGCGATCGCCGCCGCGGAGCGCATCTCGGAGTCGTTCCCGGCCGGGACGTCCAACCCCACCCTCGTGGCCACGCGGGCGGACGCCGCCCAGGTGCAGCAGGCGATCGAGGGCGTCGACGGCGTCGCGTCCGTCGCCCCGGCCGGCACGGGGGAGGGCGTCACGCAGCTCCAGGTGGTGCTCGACGCGGCCGAGGGGAGCGACGACGCCGACGCCGCCGTCCTCGCGCTGCGGGACGCGCTGGGCGAGTTCGACGAGACGTACGTCGGCGGCCCCGAGGCCCAGCGCCTCGACGCGACCGACGCCGCCGCCCGCGACCGCGGCCTGATCATCCCGCTCATCCTCGGCCTGGTGCTCGTGGCGCTGGGGGCCCTGCTGCGGTCGGTGGTGGCGCCGATCCTGCTGGTGCTCACGGTGGTCGGCACGTACTTCGCCTCGCTCGGCGCCTCGTGGTGGATCTTCACCGGCGTGCTCGGGTTCAACGCGCTCGACGAGGGGGTGCCGCTGCTCGCGTTCCTCTTCCTGGTCGCGCTCGGCGTCGACTACAACATCTTCCTCGTCACGCGGGCCCGCGAGGAGAGCCTGGAGCACGGTCCCCGCGAGGGGATGCTCCGGGCGCTCGGGGCCACGGGCGGCGTCATCACGAGCGCCGGGATCCTGCTGGCGGCCGTCTTCGCCGTCCTCGGGGTGCTGCCGCTCGTCGTGCTCGCCCAGCTCGGCGTCATCGTGTGCCTCGGGGTGCTGCTGGACACGCTCGTCGTGCGGACGATGCTGGTCCCGTCGCTCGCCCTCGTCCTGGGCGACAAGTTCTGGTGGCCGCGGCGTCTCGGATCCGGACGGCACGCGTCCGCCATCTGAGACGAATCGGGGTCGCGAGACCCCGTGCCGCCAACGCTCCTACGGTCGGGTCACCCACGCACCACAGCCCGAACCGAGGAGCACGAGATGTCACGCACCACCCCTGTCCGCAGATCGGTCGCGCTCGCCGCCGTGGCCGCCGCCACAGCGATGCTCGCCGCCTGCGGGACGGCCGGCGGTTCGAGCTCCGGCGGCGACGACGCGACCAGCGGCGAGGGCGGCTCCGCCGCCGCCGGCGAGCCGCAGACCGGCGGCGAGCTGCTGTACCTGGAGTACCAGCCGTACACGACGCTGTACCCGCCGCAGTCGGGCTTCTACCCCAACGGCGCCCTCATCGCGAACATCACCGACCGCCTCGTCTACCAGGACCCCGAGACCCTCGAGTTCTCGCCCTGGATCGCCACGGACTGGGAGATCAACGCCGATGCCACGGAGTACACCTTCAACCTCCGCAGCGGCGTGACGTTCTCCGACGGCACCCCGCTGGACGCCGAGGTCGTCGCGAAGAACTTCGACACCTACGGACTCGGTGACCCGGAGGCGGGCTTCCCGATCTCCGAGCAGATCAACAACTACGTCAGCAGCGAGGTCGTCGACGACGACACCGTGATCTTCCGGTTCTCGGCCCCGGCACCCGGCTTCCTGCAGGCGACCACCGCGAACGGCGCCGGCCTGCTGTCCTCGGCCACGCTCGACGGCGACCTGGACTCCTACGCCCCGGGCAACGCGACGAACGTGGTCGGCTCCGGCCCCTTCGTCATCACGGAGGAGACCGTCGGCACCGAGATCCTGCTCGAGGCCCGCGAGGACTACGACTGGGCCCCCGAGGACTCCGAGCACCAGGGTCGCGCGTACCTCGACGGCGTCCGGTTCTCCGTGACGCCGGAGGACAGCGTCCGCATCGGTGCCCTCACCTCGGGCCAGACGGACGTCATCCGCTACGTCCAGGCGTACGACGAGGACCAGGTCGCCGACGCGGGGCTGCAGCTCTTCGCCCCGCAGACGCAGGGCGTGAACAACAGCCTGTCGCTCCGCTTCACCAACGGGATCCTCGCGGACATCAACGTCCGCAAGGCGATCGTGGCCGGTGTGAACGCGCAGGAGGTCGTCGACACGGTCTTCACCGAGAACTACCCGGTCGCCACCGGCGTGCTGTCCCACACCGCGCTCGGCTACGTCGACCACGAGGCCGAGCTGGCCTACGACCCCGACGAGGCGAACCGCCTGCTCGACGAGGCCGGCTGGACCCTCGGCTCGGACGGCATCCGTGAGAAGGACGGTCAGAAGCTGACGCTCGTGGCCAGCGAGGCCAAGCCCCAGCCGCTCTCGCGCGACACCCTGACGCTCGTCTCCCAGCAGCTCAAGACGATCGGCGTCGACCTGCAGATCCTCGCCGCCGACTCCGGCACCTACGCCGAGGCGATCAAGGACCCCGAGCAGGTGCAGCTGTACCACTCGATGGTCGGACGCACGGACCTCGACGTCATCAAGAGCCAGTACCACTCGGCCAACCGCAACGCGAACCTGTCGAACGACGCCGAGCTCGACCGCCTCCTGGAGCTCGTCTCCTCGACGGCCGAGCCCGAGGCTCGCCTGGCGGCCACGGCTGCCGCCCAGCAGTACCTGGTCGACCAGGCCTACGTGATTCCGCTGTTCGAGGAGCCCCAGGTCTACGGCGCGCAGCCGTACGTCCAGGGCTTCGGCTGGGACACCATCGCCCGTCCGGTCTTCTACAGCACCTGGCTCGAGCAGTGAGATACGCCCTCGGCCGCGTCGCCTCCGCCGCGGGGGTGCTGCTGGCGGCCTTCACCGTCGCGTTCCTCCTGCTGCAGGCGCTCCCCGGCGATGCCGTGATGATCCGCTTCGAGAACCCCGAGCTGGGGCTCTCGCCGGAGCAGATCGCGGGCATCCGGGAGAGCTACGGCGCGGACGTGGGCCTCCTCACGCAGTTCTGGCACTCCCTGTCCGGTGCCCTCGGAGGCGACCTCGGCTACTCGGTCGCCTCCGGGGCCCCGGTGCGGGTCCTGGTGGGATCGGCGATCCCGTCGACGCTGCTGCTGGCGGGGCTCGGGTTCGTCGTCGCGGCGATCCTCGCGGGTCTGCTCGCCTTCGGCGCCATCCTCAGCCCGTCCGGGTGGCTGGCCTCGTTCCTGCGGTCGCTGCCCTCGCTGTTCGTCTCGGTGCCGGTCTTCTGGCTCGGCATCGTGCTCATCCAGATCTTCAGCTTCCGGCTCGGCCTGATCTCCGTGATCCGACCGGGACCGCTGGAGGCGCTGATCCTTCCCGTGCTCACGCTCGCGGTGCCGATCAGCGCCCCGATGGCGCAGGTGCTCGTCCGGGCGATCGACGACGTCCAGGCGCAGCCGTTCATCACGGTCGTCCGCTCCAAGGGGGCGGGCGAGGCGTGGATCCTCGTCAAGAACGTGCTGCGGAACGCCGCGCTGCCCGCCCTGACGATCGCCGGCGTCCTGCTGGGCGAGCTCATCGGCGGCGCCGTCGTGACCGAGACCGTGTTCGCGCGGTTCGGCATCGGCCGCCTGACGGCCGACGCCCTGGACACCCAGGACATCCCCGTGCTGCAGGCGATCGTCGTGGTCGCGGCGCTGGCCTTCGTCGTCGTCAACCTCCTGGTGGACCTCGTCGCCCCGCTCATCGACCCGCGCCTCAAGCGCCGGGTCCAGGCCTGAGGAGCACGCCATGACCCTCGAGCTCGAACGCGTCGCGCTGCTCCCCCCGGAGGGTGAGGGGACCCCCGGTCCCCGCGCCCGCCGTCGTCGTCGCCTCCCCAAGGTCGGCGTCACCCTCGCCCTCGCCGTCCTCGTCCTCGTGGTCGCCTGGGCCCTCGTGCCCCAGCTCTTCACGAGCTACGACCCCTACGTCGGCGTCCCGGCCGACGCGCTGCAGGGCCCGAGCGCGGCCCACTGGTTCGGCACCGACTCCACGGGCCGCGACCTGTTCAGCCGCGTCGTGCACGGCTCGCGCTACTCGCTGACGGGCGGCGTGGTCGCCGTCGCGGTCGGGCTCGTCGCCGGCACCGCGATCGGCGTCATCGCCGGCTCGATCGGCACGATCATCGACGAGGTCCTGATGCGCGTCGTCGACGTGCTGCTCTCGATCCCCGGCCTGCTGCTCAGCCTCTCGGTCATCATCCTGCTCGGCTTCGGCACCACCAACGCCGCGATCGCGGTGGGCGTGACGTCGGTCGCCTCGTTCGCACGCCTGTCGCGCTCCGAGGTGGTGCGCGTGCGTCGGTCGGACTACGTCGAGGCCGCCTTCGGCAGCGGCGGTCGCTGGTGGAGCGTGCTGTGGCGCCACGTGCTGCCCAACTCGCTCACGCCCGTGCTCGCGCTGGCCGCGCTCCAGTTCGGCACCGCGATCCTGGCCATCTCCACCCTCGGCTTCCTCGGCTACGGCGCCCCGCCGCCCACGCCCGAGTGGGGCCTGCTCATCTCGGAGGGGCGCAGCCACCTGGCCACCTCGTGGTGGCTCACGACCCTGCCCGGCGTGATCGTCGTGCTCGTCGTGCTGTCGGCCAACCGCCTCTCCGCCGCCATCTCCTCGGCAAGGACGGCCCGCTCATGACCGCTCTCCTGGACGTCCGCGGCCTCTCGGTCGGGTACGGCAACCACGGCGGTGACGTCACCCAGGTGACGCACGACGTCACGTTCTCGGTCGCCCCCGGCGAGATCCTCGCGCTGGTGGGGGAGTCGGGCTCGGGGAAGACGACGACGGCGCAGGCCGTCATCAACCTGCTGCCCCAGGGCGGTCAGGTGCTCGGCGGCAGCATCGAGCTGGAGGGCGAGGACGTCACGTCAGCCTCCGGCTCGCGCTGGCGCTCCCTGCGCGGCCGCCGGGTCGGCCTCGTGCCGCAGGACCCGGGCGGCTCCCTGGACCCGACCAAGCGCATCGGCGACTCGATCGCCGAGGCGTTCCGGATCCACCGCGCCGCCCCGCGCCGCGTGCTCGAGAGCCGTGTCGTGGAGCTGCTGGAGCGTGTCGGCATCGACGACCCGGCGCGGCGCGCCAAGCAGTACCCGCACGAGCTCTCGGGCGGCATGAAGCAGCGCGTGCTCATCGCCGGGGCCATCGCGCTGGGACCGGGGCTGCTGATCGCCGACGAGCCGACCTCGGCCCTCGACGTCACCGTGCAGCGCCGGATCATGGAGCTGCTCGACGACCTGCGCCGCGAGTCCGGCACCGGCATCCTCCTGGTCACGCACGACCTCGCGCTGGCCGGCGACCACGCGGATCGCGTGCTCGTGCTCCAGGGCGGCCGCGTGCAGGAGGAGGGGACGAGCGAGGAGGTGCTCGGCAACCCGAGCGCCGACTACACGCGCCGTCTGCTCGCCGACGCCCCCACCCTCGCGAGCCCCGTCCACCGCGTGGCGCGCACACCTGAGCCGGACGAGCGTCCCGTGCTGGCCGTGAACGACCTCGTCGTGGAGTTCGGCGGCGGGCGGTTCACCCGGACCCCGGCCTTCCGGGCGGTCGACGGCGTCAGCTTCGCCATCGCGCACGGCACCACGCACGCGCTCGTGGGGGAGTCCGGTTCGGGGAAGACGACGACGGCGCGCGCGATCGCCGCCTTCCAGCCCGCCACCTCGGGCCAGGTCACGCTCCTGGGCATCGACGTGCTGGCGGCGCACGGCTCGCCCCGCCGGCAGCTGCGACGCAACGTCCAGCTCGTCTACCAGAACCCGTTCGGCTCGCTCGACCCCCGCCAGACGGTCCTGGAGGTCGTCACCGAACCCCTGACGAACTTCGGCCTCGAGGGGTCGCCCGCGGAGCGTCGCGAGCACGCCGTCAAGGCGCTCGAGCGGGTCTCCCTCCCCGCGGCGCTGCACCAGCGGCGCCCGCGCGAGCTCTCGGGCGGCCAGCGCCAGCGCGTGGCGATCGCCCGCGCGATCGTGCTGCACCCGGAGCTGCTCATCCTCGACGAGGCCACCAGCGCCCTCGACGTCACCGTCCAGGCGGAGATCCTCCGCCTGCTGGACGACCTGCAACGCGAGCGCGGCATGACCTACCTCGTCATCTCCCACGACCTCGCGGTGGTGCGCCAGATCGCCGACACCGTGACGGTGCTCCGCCACGGTCGAACGGTCGAGCAGGGCACGACGGCGGAGATCTTCGCCTCGCCGCAGCAGGACTACACCCGCGATCTCATCGCCGCCATCCCCGGAGGAGTTCACCCATGACGGAGTCGTTGTCGCACCTGCGGCTCGGCGTGTTCACGCGCCTGCTCGACGAGACCTCGCCCCGCGAGCGGTACCGCAACGCGACCGAGCAGATCGTCGCGGCCGAGCGCCTGGGCTACCACTCGGCGTGGGTCGCCCAGCACCACTTCCACGCGCTCGAGGGCGGCCTGCCGGCTCCCGCCGTTCTGCTCGCCTCGGTCGCCTCGCTGACCTCGCGGATCCGGCTGGGCTTCGGCGTCATCACGCTGCCGCTGGAGCACCCGCTGCGCGTCGCCGAGGACCTCGCCGTGCTCGACGAGATCTCCGGCGGTCGGGTGGAGGTCGGCTTCGGCACCGGTGGCACGCCGAGCTCCTTCCGGGCGTTCGGCTTCGACCCGGCCGACCGCCGCCAGATCTACGCCGACCACATCGCCGTCGTCACGGACGCGTGGGCGGGGCGCGACATCGCCGATCCCGAGAACCAGCTCTACCCGCCGGCCCCGACGCTCGCCGCACGGCGGTGGGAGGCGACGTTCTCCGCCGAGGGTGCCGCCCGGATCGGCGCGGCCGGCTCCGGTCTCATGCTCTCCCGCAGCCAGCCGCGTCCCGACGCGACGCCGGACATCACCATCTGGGAGCAGCAGGAGCCGCTCGTCGACGCCTACCTCGCGGCCCTCCCGACCGGGGTGGAGCCGCGCATCGCGGCGTCCCGCACGGTCTTCGTGGCCGACGACGAGCCGACCTGGCGCCGCGAGGCCGACCGCGGCCTGCGCTCGGTCGCCGTCCGCGGCGGGCTGTGGGGACTCGACCCCGACGCCGACCTGGAGGTGCTCGTCGAGCGCTCCAACAGCGTGGTCGGGACGAGCGAGCAGGTCGCGGAGCAGCTGGCCCGCGACACGATCCTCACGCGCGCCACCGACCTGCTCGTGCAGGTCCACTCCGTCGACCCCGTGCACGAGCTGGTGCTGCGTTCGCACGAGCTCCTCGCCCGCGAGGTCGCCCCGGTGCTCGGCCTGAGCACCGGATCCACCACCACCGAGCTGGAGGCCGCGCGATGAGCGCCACCCTGCTGACGCCCCCCGACCTCCTGGACGACGTGCTGGGGGTGAGCGAGGGCGACGCGATCGACGCCGTCCGTCGCTCGCGTCCCGCCGCCCGGGAGAACACCCAGGCCACCCTGACGGCGCTGTTCGCGCTCGAGGACGGGGCCGACGGCGCCGACGTCCCCACGCTGGCCGAGCGGCTCGCGGTGGCGACGTTCGTCGTCGGGCTGCACGGCGAGTCGCCGCTGCTGGCCGTCTACGCGGCCGACCTCGACCCCGAGGTCCGCGACGTCGTGACCGGGCTGGTCGCGCAGGCCGTCCGTCCCGGCCCGTTCGGGGTCTACCGCGAGCCCGGGCTGGCGGAGGAGTCCGTCGAGGGCCCGCGCTGGGCCGCGCCGACCGACGCGCTGGGGCCGCGGCTCGCGGCCGCCCTCACGCACGCGGCGCTGCTGGTGCAGCGTCCGCGCGAGTCCTCGCCGCAGGCCCTGGCGGCGCTGCTGGCCGCCGGCTGGAGCCGGACCGAGATCGTCACCCTGTCCCAGCTCGTCGCGTTCCTCACCTACCAGGTGCGGGTCGTGGCCGGCCTCGCCGTCCTGAAGGAGTCACGTTCATGAGCACCGCACACGTCGCCGGCGACGGCTCCCTCGCCACGGCCCCCGAGGTCACCACCTACCCCGAGCTGGACCGCCCCGAGCACTTCACGCGGGCCAACCTCGGCTGGGTGCCGTGGCTGGAGCCGCCCACGGCCGAGGAGCTCACCGAGGAGCAGTACGTCGGTCTCGTGGACCGCCGTCGCGACTCGAGCCCGTACTTCCGCCTGCTCGCCCTCGACCCCGCGGTGCTCGCCGCGCGGACGAAGGCCGACATCGACATCTTCCACACGTCCTCGCGCGACGGCGACGGGCTGCCGCGGCCCGAGCGCGAGCTCGCGGCCGCCGTCGCCTCCCGCGTGAACGGCTGCGTGTTCTGCGCGTCCGTCCACGCGCGGTTCTCGGCGCAGCTCTCCCACCGGGAGGCCGACATCGACCTCCTCCTGGCCGAGGGCGTCGAGTCGGCCGCGGGAGCGCTCGACCCGCGCTGGTCGGCGATCCTGAACGCGGCCGAGGCCCTGACCGTCACGCCGCCGCGGTTCGGCACGGAGCACGTGGCCTCGCTGCGCTCCGTCGGGCTCAGCGACGAGGCGATCGGCGACCTCGTCTCCTCGGCCGGGTTCTTCTCCTGGGCCAACCGTCTGATGCTGTCGCTGGGCGAGCCCGAGAACCCGGCGAGCTGAGGATCCCCGCCCGACGCCCGGAGGGGCCACGGTCGCCGTCGCGGGCATCCGCACTAGGATCGGCGACCGTGGCCTCAACGACTCGGACGACCTCCGCCAGCTACCGCTTCATCGCCGGGCTGATCAGACCCTTCCTCCGGCTGATCTCGAAGCGCACCTGGTACGGCGTCGAGAACCTGGACCGCAGCGAGGGGTTCATCGTCGCCGCGAACCACGTCTCGACGCTCGACCCGCTGACCACTGCGCACGTGCTCTACAACAACGGCGCCCCGCCGCGCATCATGGCCAAGGCCGAGCTGTTCAAGGTCCCGATCTTCGGCGCCCTGCTGCGCTCCTCGGGCCAGATCCCCGTGCACCGCAACAGCCGGAACGCGGCCGAGTCGCTCGACGGCGCCCGCGCGGCGCTGGCCGCGGGCGAGTGCGTGATGATCTTCCCGGAGGGCACCCTGACGCTCGACCCCGAGGGCTGGCCGATGGTCGCGCGCACCGGAGTCGCGCGCCTCGCGCTCAGCACCCGGGCGCCCGTGCTCCCGCTCGCGCAGTGGGGCGCGAGCGCGATCCTGCCGCGCCAGTCCTTCGTCCTGCGGCTGTTCCCGCGCAAGCGGGTGCTCGCGATCGTCGGCCCCCCGGTCGAGCTGAGCGACCTGCACGGCCGCCAGGACTCCGCCGCGCTGGTCGAGGCGACGGCGCGGATCATGGCCGCCATCACCTCGCAGCTCGCGGAGCTGCGGGGCGAAGAGCCCCCGACCGAGCCGTTCGACCGCCGTCGGGCGGGCGTGTAGTGGTGCGCTGCACCGTCGTCGGTTCCGGCAGCTGGGGGACGACGTTCGCCCAGGTGCTCGCCGACGCCGGCAACGAGGTCGTCGTGTGGACGGCGCGCGAGGCCACGGCCCGCTCGATCACGGACGACCACGCCAACCCGACCTACCTGCCCGGCATCGCGCTCTCCGACGCGATCTCCGCCACCACGGACCTGACCGCCGCGCTCGCGGGGGCCGAGGTCGTCGTCGTCGCGCTCCCGTCGCAGATCGTGCGCGAGGTGCTGGCCCCGTACGCCGCGGCCGTGCCCGGCGACGCCGTCGTGGTCAGCCTGATGAAGGGCGTCGAGCTCGGGACCGACGAGCGCATGAGCCAGGTGCTCGGGGAGATCTGGGACCTGCCGACCGAGCGGATCGCCGTCGTGTCGGGGCCGAACCTCGCCGGTGAGATCGCCCTCCAGCAGCCGACCACCACGGTCGTCGCCTGCGAGGACGAGGACGTCGCGCTGCGGATCGCCCGGACCTGCGCGACGCCGTACTTCCGCACGTTCACCACGACCGACGTCATCGGCGTCGAGATCGGCGGCGCGGTCAAGAACGTCATCGCGCTCGCCGTCGGCATCGCCCAGGGCCTGGGGTACGGCGACAACACGATGGCCTCGATCATGACGCGCGGCCTGTCCGAGGCCGCCCGGATCGGCGCGGCGGTGGGCGCGCAGCCCGCGACGTTCGCCGGCCTGGCCGGGATGGGCGACCTCATCGCCACGTGCTCCTCGCCGCTCTCGCGCAACCACCGTCTCGGCTCGCTGCTCGGCCAGGGCCGCTCGCTCGAGGAGGCCGTGGTGGAGATCGGGTCGACGGCGGAGGGCGCGAAGTCCTGCCGCTCGATCCTCGACCTCGCCCACCAGCACGGCGTGAAGACGTCGATCATCGCGGCCGTCGTCGCGGTGCTGTACGAGGGCATGACGGTGCCCGAGATGGTCGCGAGGCTGGTCGACCGGCCGCCGCGGCCCGAGGACTGAGCTGGTGACGACGTCGCCGCTCCCGACGCGGGCGACCGGGACCGCCGCGCTGCTGCGGGCCTGGACCGCGCCCGACGCCGGTCAGGAGGCACTGCGCCGGGAGTACGTCGGGTTCGTCGAGGAGCGCGGCGCGAGCGCGCTCGAGCGCGACGGCGGGCCGCACCACCTGACGGCGTCGACCTTCGTGCTCACGCGCAAGCTCGACCACGTCCTGCTGGCGTTCCACCGCAAGGCGCAGCTGTGGTTGCAGATGGGTGGTCACATCGAGCCCGGGGATCCCTCGGTCGCCGACGCGGCGGCACGCGAGGCCCGCGAGGAGAGCGGGCTGGCGACGGTGGCGCTCTGGCCAGGCGGGCTGGCCGACCTCGACCGCCACGTGCTCGTGGGGTCGTTCGGACGCTGCCACACGCACTGGGACCTGGGGTTCGTGGCGCTGGCGGGCCGCGGCGAGCCGATCGCGGTCAGCGACGAGAGCGAGCGGGTCGCCTGGTTCCCGGTGGACGCGCTGCCGGAGGCCACGTCGCCCGACCTGCCCGGGCGGCTGGCGCACGTGAGCGCGGCGGTGCGGGCGGGGTCGTCGGGGTCGGTGCGGCAGGGCTGAGGCGTTCCCGGCCGGTGAGGGCTCCCGGCCGGTCAGCCTCCTCGGCCGGTCAGCCCTCCTGCGATGCGCGCAGCGCCCGGTCGAGGTCGTCCCAGAGGTCCTCGACGTCCTCGATGCCGACGCTCACGCGCATCAGGTCCTCGGGGACCGTGGGGGCCTCGTTCGGCCAGCGACGGCGTCGCTCCAGCATCGACTCGACCCCACCCAGCGAGGTCGCGGGCAGCCACAGGTGCACCTCGCCGGTGAGGCGGGCCGCCGCCGCGGCGCCACCGCGGACGCGCAGGGTGAGGATCGAGCCGTAGCCGTCCATCTGGCGCGTGGCGAGCTCGTGCTGCGGGTGCTCGGGCAGTCCGGGATAGGCGACGGCGAGCACGGCGGGGTGCTCCTGCAGCCGCCGGGCGAGCTCGGCGGCGTTGGCCTGGGCCCGCTCGACGCGCAGCGCCAGCGTGCGCAGACCGCGCAGCGCGAGCCAGGCCTCGAACGGCCCGGCGACGCCGCCCGCGGTGATGCGGCGCTGACGGACCTTGGCGAACAGCTCCTCGTCGCGGGTGACGACGGCGCCGAGGATGACGTCGGAGTGGCCCGCCAGGTACTTCGTCACCGAGTGGACGACGACGTCGGCGCCGAGCTCGAGCGGTCGCTGGAGCAGCGGGGTCGCGAACGTGTTGTCCACGACGACGATCGCCCCGACGGCGTGGGCCGCCTCCGCGATCGCGGGGATGTCGGCGATCTCCAGCATCGGGTTGGTCGGCGTCTCGAGCCAGACCAGAGCGGCGGGGCCGGTGTCGTCAGCGGTGGCGTCGTCGCCGCTGGCGTCCCCCGTGATCGCGGCGATCACGGCGTCGGTGTCGGCGATGTCGACCAGGCGGGGCCGGACGCCCGCGCGCTCGGCCTGGTGCTTCAGCGCGACGAGGGACTCGTGGTAGGCGTGGCGCGGGGCGACGACGGCGCCGCCGACGGGGTGAGGTCGAGGGCGGCGGAGATCGCCGCCATGCCCGAGGCGAAGAGGAGTCCGGGACGGCCGGCGTTCTCGAGGTGGCCGAGCGCCTCCTCGAGCGGCTCCCACGACTCCGTGCCGATGCGCGCGTAGACGAGCTCACCCGGCCCCGGCTGCTCGTGCCCGACGTACGTGCTCGACATGACGATCGGGGAGTTCACGGGGGCGCCGGGCGTGCGCACGGGGCGCCCCGCCTCGACGACGACCGTGGCGGGGTGCAGGCGTCGCTTCATGCCTCCAGGCTACGCGTGCCGGTCCCCGGAGCCCGGGTCGGTCACGCGTAGTCTCGACGCGTGACCAGGACCCGCGTGGCGATCATCTTCGGCGGCCGCAGCAGCGAGCACGCCATCTCGTGCGCGACGGCGGCCGGTGTGCTCTCGGCGATCGACCGGCAGCGCTTCGACGTCGTCCCGATCGGCATCGCCCGGGACGGGTCGTGGCTGCTGCTGCCCGACGATCCGGCCCCGTTGCGGATCGAGGGCACCCGCCTCCCGGAGGTCGTGGTGGGCGAGCACCCCGCCGTCGTCATCCCGTTCGGGGCCGAGCGCGGCCGGATGCTCGTGGCCCCGGCGACGGAGGCCGCCCGCGTGCTCGGCGGCGTCGACGTCGTCATGCCGCTGCTGCACGGCCCGTTCGGCGAGGACGGCACGCTCCAGGGCCTGCTCGAGCTCGCGGACCTGCCCTACGTCGGCTCGGGCGTGCTCGCCTCGGCGGCCGGCATGGACAAGCAGGTCATGAAGGTCCAGCTCGCGGGCTCCGGCATCCCGGTCGGCCCGTACACGCTGATCACGCGGACCGCCTGGGAGCGGGACCGGGCCGTGTGCCTCGACGCCGTCGCCTCGCTGTCGGACGTCGTCTTCGTCAAGCCGGCGCGCGCCGGTTCGAGCATGGGCATCACGCGCGTCGTGCGGAGCCAGGGCGTCGACGCGCTGGTCGCCGCCATCGAGGAGGCCCGCCGTCACGACCCCAAGGTCATCGTCGAGTCGGCGATCGACGGGCGCGAGATCGAGGTTGCCGTGCTCCAGGGCCGAGGGCTCAACCCGCCGCGCACGACGACGCCGGGCGAGATCGTCGTCGGCGGCGACCACGACTTCTACGACTTCGAGGCCAAGTACACCGGCACCGAGACCACCCAGCTGGACGTCCCCGCGAGCGTCCCGGCCGAGGTGGCCGACGCCGCGCGCGTCATGGCTGCCGAGGCCTTCGAGGCGCTCGGGTGCGAGGGTCTGGCGCGGGTCGACCTGTTCTACACGGGCACGGGGCTGGTGGTGAACGAGGTGAACACCATGCCGGGGTTCACACCGTTCTCGATGTTCCCGAGCCTGTGGCAGCACGAGGGGCTGGCCTACCCGGAGCTCATCACCGAGCTGATCGAGCTGGCGCTGGAGCGGCCGGTGGGGCTGCGCTGAGACCCGAGCCGGGCCGTTGCCGCTGACGACATGGTCGTCGGGCGGGCCAGGCCGGCCCCGGACGTCCGAGAGGCGCTGCCGCTCCCGATCGGGGAGCTGCAGCGCCTCTCGTGTGTCCCGGCGGGGTTGCCGCCGGAGCGTGGGGTGAGGTGACGAACCTCAGCTGGTGTGCGCGACGACGTCGCGCACCTCGTCGACGACCTGCGACCAGGTCCGGGTGTCCATCTCGACCCGGCGCGCACGGGCGACGGGGAGGTAGGCGGAGACGGCCTCGCGAACGAGCGCGACGGCCTCGTCGTGAACGTCGGTGGCAGTGAGGGTGCTCATCAGTGGTGTCTTTCGTCGGGGTGTGCCTCGTGGGCCTTGTCCGATCTCGATGTTACGCGGATGTAACACGACGGAGCAGGGGCTTGCGAGGTGACCTGGGACTCATTTCCCGCAGAGTTGCAACGATTGCGGGGGAGTTGAGGGACGCCGTTGGGGTGGTGGTGACGTGGAGGAGGGGATCGGGGCGGATCCCGGTCCGGCAGGTCGGAGCCGGTTGGTCGGTCGGTCGCATCAGGACCGGGCCGGTCGGATCAGGAGACGTCGCTGAGATCCAGGCAGGTGCGGGGTGCGTCCGTCAGGGCGACCGCCGGACCGAGGTCCACGAGGAGAGCCGTGGCTTCCGTGCCGGCGTACTCGACGGGGACGATGACCTCGATCGCCGGCTCCCGGCCGTAGGTGGTGAATCGGAAGCGACCGCGCTCGGTGTCGGCGTCGGGGCCCGTGCCGACCACGTCGTCGTTCTCCGCGACGATCCAGTCGATCGAGGTCCCGTCCGCGGCGGTGACGGCGATGCACCGTTCGTCGGTGGGCGGGGGCGGGGTCACACCGCATCGCAGGGTGATGGCGGGGTCTCCCCAGGCGAGCGAGGCCTGGGAGTTGGTCGCCCGTCGCTCGGCCCCCGCGAGCACGATCGGCGCGGATCGCATGACCTCCGCGCACACTGGATCGGATGCCGACGGCGCCGGCTCGAGCGGGACGTCGCGCGCGCAGCCCCCGAGGACCACGGTGGCGGCGACGACCAGGAGGAGGCCCGCCGACCGGTGGGCGCGGGCACCCGTCGCGGGACGGACCGGGACGGGCGGGACGCGTCGGAGCACGGCGGGAGGGAGGAGCTTCGGCACGTCCACCACCGTATCCCCGGGAGGCCGATCAGCCGGACGGCAGGCGGTCGGCGAGGGACGGTGGTCTCGCGGCGTCGGCGGCCCGGGCACAGGAGGACGCAGTTGTCGGGACTCGTCTCGCCGCCGTCCTGCCAGCTGGCGATGTGGTGGGCCTCGCACCAGGTCGCCGGGATGGCGCAGCCGGGGAAGGCGCAGCCGTGGTCGCGGGCGATCAGTGCGTGCCGCAACCACTCCGGCACGAGGCGGTGCTTTCGCCCGATGTCGAGGATGCGACCGGCCGTCCCCAGGACGACCGGGATGAGGTCGGCGTCGCACGCCAGCCGCCCCGACGACTCCCGCCACCCCGGCCTAGGCTGCACACGTGCCCGAAACCGTCGCCGACCTGTCCGAGAGCGAGCTGCTCGCCCGTTTCGTCCCCCGCCTGAGCGCCGGGCGCCAGACGCTCCACGGTCCCGGGGACGACGCCGCCGTCGTCGCCGTCCCGAGCGGCAGCATCGTCGTGACCTCCGACGTGCTCGTCGAGGACCGCCACTTCCGACGCGACTGGAGCACCGGCGTCGACGTCGGGTGGCGGGCGGCCGCCCAGAACCTCGCCGACGTCGCCGCGATGGGTGCGCGCCCGACGTCGATCGTCGTCGCGCTCGTGATGCCCCGTGACCTCGCCGTGGCGTGGGTCGTGGAGCTGGCCGAGGGGCTCGCTGCGGCGTGCGCCCCGCACGACGTCGGGATCGTCGGGGGCGACCTGTCCTCCGGACGCGAGATCTCGGTGGCCGTCGCGGCGTTCGGCGAGCTCGACGGCGCTGCTCCCGTGCTGCGCTCGGGTGCGCGTCCCGGCGACCGGGTCGCGCTCGCGGGGACGCTCGGTCGCTCCGCGGCGGGTCTCACCGCGCTCACCGCGGGCGGTGAGGTCGTGGTCGAGGGGGCGGAGGTCGCCGTCGCCACCTATCGCCGGCCCGAACCCCCGCTGCTGGCCGGACCCGAGGCGGCGAGGGCGGGGGCCACCGCGATGCTCGACGTGAGCGACGGTCTGCTGCGCGACGCCGGGCGGATCGCCTCGGCGAGCGGCGTCGCGATCGACCTCGACCCGCGGCTGCTCGCCCCGGACGTCGAGGCGCTCGCCGAGCTGGCCGAGGAGCTGGGCGCCGACGCCGCGAGCTGGGTGCTCACGGGTGGCGAGGACCACGGGCTCCTCGCGACCTTCCCGGCCGGTCATCCGCTGCCGCCGTCGTTCCGACGGATCGGGGTGGTCGGTGCGGGCTGCGGGGTGACGGTCGACGGCGTGGCGCCCGATCTCGTCGGGTGGGACCACTTCGGAGGCTGACGGCCGCCGTCGAGCTCACGCGCTCAGCCGAAGCTCCCGGAAGCCTCGGGTACGACGAAGGCCGCCACCCCGAGGGGTGGCGGCCTTCGCGAAGCGTCGGCGGGCTCAGAGAGCGCGCGTCACCTTGCCGGCCTTGAGGCAGGAGGTGCAGACGTTCAGACGGGTGGGCGTGCCGTTGATCACGGTGCGCACCTTCTGGATGTTCGGGTTCCAACGGCGCGAGGTCCGCACGTGCGAGTGCGAGACGCTCTTGCCGAAGCTCGGGTGCTTCGCGCACACGTCGCAGGTCGAAGCCACGGTCGTTCTCCTCGTTGTGGGCCGCCGGGAAGGCCGGCGGCGAAATCAGATGGGCGTCGCGCACTGGGTCGACCGGGGGTCGATCCGTCACAACGCAACCGAAGAAGCGTACCCCAGGGCTGCGCGGCGACCAACTCGCGGCGGGCGCGCGGCCCGCCGTCGTGCTCCGCCACCGCACCCCGGCGCCGGATCCGCGGCCTCGGGGGCAGGGGACCGCACCGTCCACAATCCTCGCGCACCCCGGCGATCGCGGGCCCCGCGCGACTACGCTCGCCGGGTGAGCACGTCCGGTCCGAAGCCGCCCCACCACCCGCCGCCCGTGGTCGACGGCATCGTGCAGCTCAACCCGCTGGACCGGCGTGTGTCCAAGGTCATCTCCGCCCGACCCGCGAAGGCGCTGGAGAAGATAGGTATCCACACCGTCAGGGATCTGCTCGGCCACTACCCCCGCCGGTACAGCGATCCGGGCCGGCTCACCGACCTGAGCGACCTCGTGGTGGGGGAGCCGGTCGTCCTCGTGGTCGACATCGCCTCGTTCACCTCGCGTCGCACCCAGAAGGGCGGGTACCTCATCACCGTCGAGGTGACCGACGGCGTGCGGCGCCTCCCGACCGTCTTCTTCCCGCGGCACCGCGGGAGCGTGCAGTACTACGAGCGGATCCTGCGGGTCGGTCAGCGCGTCACGGTCGAGGGCACCATCGGGCTCAACCGCGGCGTCCGCCAGATCACGCACCCCGACATCGAGGGCATCGACGAGGAGATGAGCGAGGAGGAGATCGCCGAGCGCGCCTCCCGACCTCGCCCCGTCTACCCCCTGACCGGGTCCCTCAACCAGAAGCAGCTGCGCGCCGTCATCCGAGCCCAGCTCCTGACGCTCGACGACCGGTTCCTCGCCGACCCCGTGCCGGCCGAGGTCAGGGCCGAGCACGGGCTCCTCTCGCACGCCGAGGCGATCCGGCTGCTCCACGACCCCGAGACGGCCGAGGACCACGGACGTGCGCGGGAGGCGCTGCGGTTCGAGGAGGCCTTCGTGCTCCAGTCGGCGATGGCGCGCCGTCGGGCCGAGGCGGCCGCCGTCCCGGCCACCGCGCGGCCGCCGCGGTCGGGCGGCATCGCCGACGCCTTCGACGCGCGGCTCCCGTTCGAGCTCACCCCGGGGCAGCGCGAGGTGGGGGACACGATCGCCGCCGAGATCGCCGGCACCGTGCCCATGCAGCGGCTGCTCCAGGGCGAGGTCGGTTCCGGCAAGACGGTGGTGGCGCTGCGCGCCATGCTGCAGGTGGTCGACGGCGGAGGTCAGGCCGCGCTGCTGGCCCCCACCGAGGTGCTCGCGGCCCAGCACGAACGCTCGATCCGCGCGCTGCTGGGCGAGCTCGGCGAGGCCGGCATGCTCGGCGGCGCCGACGCCGCCACGCGGGTCGTCCTCCTCACGGGGTCGCAGACGGCGGCCCAACGACGCCGCGCGCTCGGGGAGGCCGCCGGCGGCAGCGCCGGCATCGTCATCGGCACCCACGCGCTGCTGCAGGAGCACGTGCAGTTCGCCGATCTCGGGCTGGTCGTGGTGGACGAGCAGCACCGGTTCGGGGTCGAGCAGCGCGACGCGCTCCGCGCCAAGGGCCGTGCAGCCCCGCACCTGCTCGTGATGACGGCGACGCCGATCCCGCGCACCGTCGCCATGACGATCTTCGGCGACCTCGAGATCTCCACCCTGCGCGACCTTCCCTCGGGCCGCGCCGAGGTGACGACGGTGGTCGTCCCGGCCGAGAACGAGGCCTGGATGGCGCGGACCTGGGCCCGGGTGGCCGAGGAGGTGCGGCAGGGGCGTCGCGCGTTCGTGGTCTGCCCGCGGATCAGCGCGACGCAGGTCGAGCCGGGGACGCCGCCGCTGGTGCTCCTGCCCGAGGGAGCGGGGGCGGACGACGTCGAGGACCTGTTCGTCGCCGCGGCGGCAGCGGCCGAGGCGGACGCACCGGCGCCCGCGCCGCGCGAGCTCGCCGCCGTCGAGGACGTGCTCGAGGAGCTCCGTGGCAACCCCGACCTCGCCGGGATCACGATCGAGGCCCTCCACGGCAGGCTCGCGGCCGAGGAGAAGGAGGCCGCCATGGCGGCCTTCTCCTCGGGGGAGACGGGTGTGCTCGTGGCCACGACCGTCATCGAGGTGGGCGTCGACGTCCCGGAGGCGAGCGCGATGGTGGTGCTCGACGCCGACCGGTTCGGCCTGTCCCAGCTCCACCAGCTCCGCGGCCGCATCGGCCGGGGCAGCCTGCCGGGGATCTGCCTCGCGGTGACTGCCGCGACGCCGCTGTCCGCCGCCGGCGAGCGCCTCGCCGTCTTCGCCTCGACCCGCGACGGGTTCGTGCTGGCCGAGGCCGACCTCGGACAGCGCCGGGAGGGCGACGTCCTGGGGGCGGCCCAGTCCGGCGGGTCCAGCTCGCTGCGGCTCCTGCGGGTGGTGTCCGACGCCGACGTGATCGAGCAGGCGCGGGGGTCGGCGCGCGCCGTCGTCGAGCAGGATCCTGACCTGGCCGCCCACCCGGCCCTCGCCGAGGCGATCGCCCGGGCGCTCGACCCGGAGGCCGAGGAGTTCCTCGAGCGGAGCTGAGCCGTCTGGGCAGAAGCCCCTCGCGGGTGGTGCGCAAGCCCCTCGCCGATGTGCGCAAGCCCCTCGCCGATGTGCGCAAGCCCCTCGCGGGTGGTGCGCAAGCCCCTCGCGGACGGGGGACGGGGGCCGCCGTAGGCTGGCCCCCGTGCCTCCCGCCTCCCGCGCCGTGCCCGCCGTGCGCGCCACGTCCCTGCTCGTCGGCTACGGGGAGTCCGCTGACTCCGCCGTCTGCCCGCCCGTGACGATCGACGTCGCCGCCGGCCGCGCCCTCGCCATCGTCGGTGCCAACGGCACCGGGAAGTCGACGCTGCTGCGCGCGATCGTCGGCCTCCTCGCGCCCGTCGGCGGGAAGATCGAGGTCCTCGGCCGCGAGGTCGACGAGCGCGAGGCCCACTTCCGCGCCGCCGTCAGCACCGTCATGGACGAGGACGCCAGCTTCCCCTCGCTCACCGTCCGCGAGCACCTCCTGCTCCTGGCCCGCGGCCACGGCGTCGCGCAGGCCAGCGCCCTGGTCACCGAGCTCATCGCCGAGTTCGGTCTCACCGAGCGGGCCAGGGCGATGCCGACGGCCCTGTCCTCGGGGCAGCGCCGACGGATGCTCCTGGCCTCGGCCTTCGTGCGCCCGCGCCGACTGCTCGTGCTCGACGAGCCCGAGCAGCGCCTGGACGCCGGCATGCGCGACCGCCTCGCCCAGCGGCTGATCGCCGAGCGGGCCGACGGCGTCACGGTCGTCATGGCCACGCACGACCCCGCGCTCGTGGCGACGGTCGCCACCGAGGCCCTCCTCATCTCCGAGCAGTCCGCCCGCCGGACCTCGCCGAAGGACGCCGTCGCCGCCATCGAGGCGCTGTGAGCACCGACGCCCGGCCCGACGGCGTCGAGCCGCCCCGGCTCGACCTCGCGGCCGTCCCGTCCGGCGCCGAGCTCCGCTCGCTGACCCGAGCGGCCCGTCGCGGCCACGGCGGCGCGCCGGTCTCGCAGCTCGTCGGCGACATCTACACCTACTTCTTCACGTTCGTGGTCACGGTGGCGATCGCCATCAGCTCCGCCCACGTGCTCGGGGCCGACTTCTCCAGCGCCTCCGGCACCGCGACCCTCGACGGACGCTGGCTCTGGGTCGTCGCCTCGCTCGCCGTCCTCGGGCTGATGCTGGGGCTGCTGGCCCGGCTCGGACCGATCGGTGTCGGCGGCCCCGGGGCCCTGTGGTGGCTCCCGACGCCGGTGGACCGGCTCTCCCTCCTGCGCCCGACGGCGGTCGGCTGGGTCGCCGTGACGGCGTTCGCGGGTGCGCTGGCCGCCGGCGGCATCGGCTCGCTCACGCACGCCGACGCCCCGACGCTGCTGTGGGCGATCCCCGCGGGGGCGGGGCTCGGGGCGGCGCTCGCCTCCGCCGTCGCCCTCACCCAGACCGTCCGCTCGACGCGCGCGGGCGTGCGACGCCTGGCGCTCGCCGGCGACCTCATCGTCGCCCTCGCCGTCGCGCTGTGGATCGGCGTGGCCGTCGCGGGTGTCGCGGCGATCACGCTGCCGGCCGTGGCCCTCGCCGTCGTCGGGCTCGCCCTCGGCGTCGCCGTCACCGTCATCCTGCTGCGCCGGCTCGAGCAGATCCCCGGGGCGGCCCTGCGCGACCGCGGCGCCCGCACGGGGATGGCGTCGTCCGCCGTCATGACGCTGGACTTCCGCGAGCTCGGGCGCGTGCTCACCGACCCGGGCAAGGACCAGCGCCGTCGGATCAGCTCGCTGGCGTGGGTCAGGGGAGCCGCCAGCGCGATGGTCACCGCCGACGCGCTGCTGCTCGTGCGCGCACCGCGCCAGCTGGTGGTGCTCGTCGCGAGCCTCGGCCTGCCGGTCGCGGTCGCGGGCTCCGGCGCCTCGGACGTGCTGGCGGCGCTCGCGTTCGTCGTCGGCGTCTACCTCGCGGCGAACGCCGTCTCGGTCGGCGCGCGCGAGGCCGAGCACGCCCCGGCGCTCGACCGCGTGCTCGGGGTCTCCGCCCGTGCCGCCCGGCTGATCCGGCACGTCGTCCCGACCGTCGCGTGCCTGGTGTGGTCGGTCGCGGCGATCGCCTTCCTGCGCGACCTGGACACCGCGTGGATCGCGCTCCTGGTGATCTTCGCGCCCGCCATCGCCGCCGCCTCGATCAAGGCCGCCTACCGCAACCCGCCGAACTGGGGCGCGCCGCTCGTCGTCTCGCCGATGGGCGCCTACCCGCCCGGGGTCGTCAACTCGCTGGCGACCGGACCGATCCTCGCCGTCATCGCCTGCCTGCCGGTCGCCGTCGCCCTGTTCGTCGGACCGCTGCCGATCCTGGGGCTCGCCCAGGTCCTCATCACCGGCATCCTCGTGCTGGTCGCGAGCCACACCAAGCGTCGCAAGTAGGCTCACCGGGTGGCACGGATCATCGCTGGCTCGCACGGCGGGCGCACCATCGCCGTCCCGGCCAAGGGCACCCGGCCGACCACGGACCGCGTCCGCGAGGCGCTGTTCGGACGGCTCGACCACCACGACCTGCTCGACGGCGCGCACGTGCTCGACCTGTACGCGGGCTCGGGGGCGCTCGGCCTCGAGGCGGCCAGTCGCGGCGCCGAGCGCGTCGTCCTGGTCGAGGCGGCCCGCACGGCGGCCCAGGTCTGCCGCGACAACGTGGCCTCGCTCGGGCTGCGCGACGTCGTGACGGTGGTCGACCGGAAGGCCGAGTCCTACCTCGCCCACCCCGCCGCCCCGTCGGCGCCGTTCACCCTCGCGTTCGTCGACCCGCCCTACGACCTGGGGGAGAGCGAGCTCGCGGCCGTCCTCGAGGCCCTGGTCGACCATCTCTCCTCCGACGACGCCGTCGTCGTGGTCGAGCGGTCCTCGCGGAGCCCCGAGCCCGTGCTGCCGCCGGGCCTGGCCCTGTGGGAGACCCGGAAGTACGGCGAGACGGCGCTGCACCTGCTCGAGGTCCCCGCCCACGACCACCCGCAGGCATAGGCTGACCGGGTGCGTACCGCCGTCGTCCCGGGCAGCTTCGACCCGGTCACCCTGGGTCACGTCGACATCGTGCGACGCGCCCTGACGATCGCCGACGAGGTGGTCGTCGCCGTCGGCCGCAACGCCGGCAAGCAGCCGCTCCTGACCGCAGACGAGCGCCGCGACGCGTTCGCCGCCGCCGTGGCACACCTGGACGGCGTCCGGGTCGAGATCATGCCGGGCCTGCTGGTCGACTTCTGCCGCGAGGTCGGCGCCGCGATCGTGGTCAAGGGCCTGCGCGGCGGGGGAGACCTCGACGCCGAGGCCCCGATGGCCGCGATGAACCGCCACCTGTCCGGCGTCGAGACGGTCTTCCTCGTCGGCTCCGGCCACCTCAACCACATCTCGAGCTCGATGGTGCGCGACGTCGCACGCTACGGCGGACCGATCGACGACCTCGTTCCACCGGGCACGGGTGACCTGGTGCGGGCACGACTTCACCCTGGAGGATCCTCATGAGCAACGATTCCGACCGTTCCGCGCCGCTGCTGGCGATCCTCGACGACGTGGCGCTGGCGGTGCAGAGCGCCCGAGCGATGCCGATGAGCGCGTCCGTCATCGTCAACCGCGCCGAGGTGCTCGACCTCGTCGCGGCGGCCCGGGAGTCCGTGCCGGACCAGGTCGCGGCCGCCGACCAGATCGTCGCCGACGCCGAGTCCGTGCTCTCGCGCGCCAAGGACGAGGCGGCTCAGATCCTCGCCGACGCCCGGTCCGACGCCGAGACGGCCGTCTCGGAGCACGAGATCACCCAGGCGGCGCACGTCCGGGCCGCCGAGATCGTCGCGGCGGCTGAGGCGAAGGCCGAGGAGCTCGAGGCCGGCGCCGACCGCTACTGCGACTCGCGCCTGGCCCAGTTCGAGACGGACCTCGATGCCGTCAGGCAGCAGGTCCTCGCCGGTCGCGCCCGGCTGGCCGCGCGCCAGGGTGGGCGGCTCGGCGAGGACTGAGGAGTTCCTCCACGCCCTCGCCCTGCGCTAGGATCGTCCGTTGGTCCTCGAGGCAGCTGCCCGTCGATCCCTCCCACCACCTGTCAGGAGCCGTTGCGTGCACTCACGCTCACCGCTGATCATCGGGACGCACGACCTCGCGCGTCGTCCCGGGGCGATGCGCACCCTCGAGCTCGAGGTCCCGGCACCCGCCGATCTCGCGATCGAGGTCATCGGCGTGCCCGAGGGCGCCCCGGTCGAGCTGGACCTGCGGCTGGAGTCGGTTCTCGAGGGAGTCCTCGTGACCGCGAGCGCGCACGCCCCGCTCGTGGGGGAGTGCGTCCGCTGCCTCGGTGAGGTGACCGACACCGTCGACGTGTCCTTCTCCGAGCTCTACGCCTACCCGGGCGCGATCGAGAAGCACCCGGACGACGAGGAGGCGGAGTTCATCGCGGAGATGACCGGTGACGCCGTCGACCTGGAGCAGTCGCTCCGGGACGCCGTCGTGCTCGCGCTCCCGTTCCAGCCGTACTGCCGGCCCGACTGCGCCGGCCTCTGCGCCCAGTGCGGCAAGAACCTCAACGAGGATCCGCACGACCACGACCTGATCGACATCCGTTGGGCCTCCCTCAAGGAGTCCCTCGAGGCGGGCGACGACGACGGCGACGAGGCTCCGGCCTCACCCCCGGCCTGACGGGTTCCACCCGGCAGGATCCGCACCCCCGATGCCGTAGACTCGTCTGCGGCTTTGACTCTGAGATGGAATGAGGAATTCCCGTGGCTGTTCCCAAGCGCAAGATGTCGCGCAGCAACACCCGTGCGCGCCGTTCGCAGTGGAAGGCGACTCCGGCGACGCTCAGCACCTGCCAGAAGTGCAAGGCCCCGCGCCTCTCGCACCAGGCGTGCCCGTCCTGCGGCGCCTACGGTGAGCGCACCTACGCCGAGGCGATCCGCTCCGACGCCTGAGCGTCATGACGAGATCCTCTGCCCCCCGAGGGGGTCGATCAGCGCCTCAAGCCAGTCTTGAGGCGCTGATCGCGTCTCTCGGCGAGCAGATCGACCCCGAGCTCCTCGTGCTCGCGCTGACCCACCGGTCGTTCGCGCACGAGGCCGGTGGTGTCCCCACGAACGAGCGGCTCGAGTTCCTCGGGGACTCGGTGCTCGGCGTCGTGGTGACGGAGTACCTCTTCACGAACCACCCCGACGTTCCCGAGGGCGACCTCGCGAAGATGCGCGCCGCCTGCGTGTCGCAGCGCGCGCTGGCCTCCGTCGCCGGCCCGCTCGGCCTCGGCTCCGTCCTGCTCCTGGGGCGCGGTGAGGCCAACTCCGGCGGCGGCGAGAAGGACTCGATCCTCTCCGACACCCTCGAGGCCGTCATCGGCGCGACCTTCCTGTCCGTCGGTCTCGAGCGCACCCGCGTGATGGTGCTGCGGCTGCTGGCGGACCTGCTCGCCTCCGCCGCGCGTGCCGGCGCCGGCCTGGACTGGAAGACCAGCCTCCAGGAACGCTCCGCCTCGCTCGGACTCGGTGTGCCCGTCTACCAGGTCGAGCACACCGGCCCCGACCACGCCCGTGTCTTCACGGCCACGGTCATGCTCTCCGGCGTCGAGCGCGGTCACGGCACCGGGACCGCCAAGAAGCACGCGGAGCAGGGAGCGGCCGAGATGGCGTTCGGCTCGCTCGCCGACCCGGAGACCCTCGCGGACTGACGTGCCCGAGCTGCCCGAGGTCGAGACCGTCCGCGCCGGGCTGGAGTCCCACGTCGTGGGCCGCCGGATCGTCGCCGTCGAGGCACCGTCCGGCCGCGCCGTCCGCCGCAGCTTCGGCGGCGCCCCGCACCTGACCGGCTCGCTGCCCGGCGCCGTCGCCACCGCCGCGGTCCGTCGCGGCAAGTTCGCCTGGCTCGTGCTCGAACGGCCCGACCAGATCGACCACGCCCACCGCTCCGCGCTCCTCTTCCACCTCGGCATGAGCGGCCAGCTCCTCGTGCGCTCCGAGCCGCCACCGCAGACGCCGCGCCACCTCGCCGCGCGGCTGACATTCGAGGACGACGGCGTGCTCGACTTCGTCGACCAGCGCACCTTCGGCTACCTCGCGCTGGACGCGCTCGTCCCGACGGCGGACGGAGGCCCCGGCGGCGACGCGGGGGCGGGCACGGCGGGCGCCGAGCTCCCCGTGCAGGTCGCCCACATCGCACGCGACCTCCTCGACCCGACCCTCGACGTTCCCGCGCTCGTGCGGCGCCTGCGCACACGCCGGACGACGATCAAACGTGCGCTGCTGGACCAGACCCTGGTCTCCGGCGTCGGGAACATCTACGCGGACGAGGCCCTCTGGCGCGCCCGGGTGCACCCCGAGCGCGCGCTGAACGAGATGGCCGCCGTCACCGTGCGCCGCGTGCTGGACAGCGCGGCCGAGGTGATGCGGTCGGCGCTCGTGCAGGGTGGGACGTCGTTCGACGCGCTGTACGTGAACGTCAACGGAGCGTCGGGCTACTTCGACCGCTCGCTGGCCGTCTACGGCCAGGAGGGGCGGGACTGCCCGCGCTGCGGCGCCCGCATCGTCCGCCTCGCGTTCGCGAACCGCTCCTCGCACCTCTGCCCGCGCTGCCAGCGCGTGCGCTGAGGCCCGAGCACGCGCCAGGGTCGGCCGCCGATCCGGCTGACCACGAATCGCTCGACCGGTACTGTCGCAGGCGTGAGCCAACCGACATCCGTCATGATCGTCGACGACCACGAGGTCGTCCGTCGGGGCATCGCCGACGTCGTCGCCGCCGCCGAGGGGCTCGAGGTCGTCGCCGAGGCCGGGACGGTCGCCGACGCCGGTCGTCGGGGTGGTCTGCTCAAGCCCGCCGTCGCACTCGTGGACCTCCAGCTCCCCGACGGGACCGGCATCGACGTCATCCGCGCGCTGGCGACGTCCTCGCCCGAGACCCGCTGCATCGTGCTGACCTCGTTCGACGACGACGACGCCGTCGCGATGGCCGTCGAGGCGGGCGCCAGGGCGTTCGTGCTCAAGACGGTGCGCGGCGCGGAGATCGTCGACGTCGTGCGGGCCGTCGCCGCCGGCCGGGTCCTGCTGGACGAGCGCACCCTCACGCGGCGTCGGCAGGCGCACCCCGACCCGACGGCGTCGCTGACGGCCAGCGAGACGAAGGTGCTCGACCTGGTCGCCACGGGGATGACGAACCGCGACATCGCCGACCAGCTCGGGCTCGCCGAGAAGACGGTGAAGAACCACGTCACCTCGATGCTCGCCAAGCTCGGCCTCTCGCGCCGCACCCAGGTCATCGCCTGGGTCGCGAGCCAGCACACGACGACCTGGCGCTCCTGACCCCGGCGGCGTCACCCGACCCCTGCGCCGGCGTCAGCCGATCCACGCCTCCCACACCAGCACCGAGCCGCCGTCGGGCCCGGGGGAGAGCTTCGCGTTCCCGGCGTGGTCCTCGGCGCGACCGGTGAGGTTGGCCAGCCCGCTGCGGCGGTGCGAGGCAGGGTCGGGCCCGCGACCGTCGTCGACGACCGCCACCCGGACGGTGCGCGCGGCGACCTCGATCTCGACCCGGGCGCCGGTCGCCTGGGCGTGACGCGCCACGTTGGACAGGCCCTCGCGGACCACGGCGACGACGTCGTCGCCCAGCCGCACGCCGAGCCGGGCGTCGAGCTCGACGGACTCCTCACCCGCCGGGTCCACCGCCTCCAGCAGCACGCCGTCCAGGCGCAGGAGCACGGACGGCGCGAAGCCGAGGCTCGCGCGGGCCAGCGACGTCTCGCGCACGAGGCGCTCCAGGACCGGCAGCTGCTCGTCCCGGTCGCGCAGCGAGCGCACGATGCCGCGGATCTGACGGACCCCCTCGTCGACGCCGTCGATCGCGTCCTCGAGCTCGCCGCGGAGCTCCTCCTGCCGGGGCGACCCGGCCAGCAGCCCCTTGGCGTGCTCGAGCCGCATGCCCGTGGCGAACAGCTGCTGGATGGCGAGGTCGTGCAGGTCGCGCGCGATCCGGTTGCGCTCCGTGAGCAGGGAGGAGACGTCCTCGGCGTGGCGGGCGGCGGCCAGCTTGAGGGCGAGGGCGGCCTGCGCGCCGAAGTCGTGCGCGACGGCGAGGTCCGCCTCGGTGAACGGCACCCGGCCCGGCAGCCGGAACAGGATGAGCACGCCGCCGACCGCCGCGCTCTCCTCCGACTCCGCGGCGCCGGCGAGCAGCGGGGCGTACAGCGCCCGCTCGAAGATCCGTGCGGGCTCGGCGAAGCGGTGGGCCTCGCGCGAGATCGAGTCGATCAGCAGGCCGGTCCCCGACGCCACGGTCTGCGCCGCGGGTCCGCCCGCGGGCAGGACCGCGCCGATGAGCCGCTGCGTGCCGGGCCCGTCGACGATCTCCACCACCCAGGCGTCGTCGAGGGAGGGGAGGACGATGGCGGCGCCGTCGGCGTCCGCGACCTCGCGGATGCGGTGCGCGACGAGCTGGAGCACGTCCTCCTCGTCCGAGCCCTCCAGGAGCTGCGTGGTGATCTCCTGCGAGACGGCGAGCCAGCGCTCGCGCACCTGGGACTGGCGGTACAGGTGGGCGTTGTTGATGGCGACGGCGGCCGCGGCCGCCAGCAGCTGGACCGTCTCGACGTCCTCGCGGGTGAAACCCCCGGCCTTCTCGGTGAGGTAGAGCCGCCCCAGCAGCGTGCTGCCCGCGACGACCGGCACCCCGAGGAACGTGCGCATCATGGGGTGGCCGGGCGGGAAGCCGCCGAACGCGGGGTGCGTCGTGAGGTCGTCCAGGAGCAGGACGCCCTCGTCGGGCAGCGCGCCGAGCACGCCGGTGCCGCGGGGCGGGTGCCCGAGCGCCTGCTCGGTCTCGGCCGGCATGCCCTGCTGGACGAACGTCGTCGTCTCCCCGTAGGCGTCGAGCTCGCCGAGCGCCGCGTACGTGGCGCCCGTGTGCTCGGCGGCGTCGACGACGAGCTGCGCCAGCACGCGTTCGGCGTCGAGCTGGCCGGCGAGCCCGAGCAGCGTGGTGAGCAGGGCCGGGGTGACGGGGGTGCTCATGCGGATCCGATCTCGAGGACGGCGTCGGCGGCGGCCGCGACGGCGTGGCGCAGCGGGCACGGATCGAGCGGCGTCACGAGTTCAGGGTGCCACGACGGCTCCCCGCCCCGGCGCGCCGCAGCGGGGGTCGCCACCCGGGGCGGGGCTCCTGTGCGATACTGGCCGAGGCCGGTTGGGGCACACCTCCCACCGGTCCGACGACGGCTCCGTCCCACCTCGGCCGCCTCGCACCGCCACGTCGGCGTCGTGCGGCGACGCTGGTGACGTGCAGACGACGTCGGTCCCACCTGGGGCGACACAAGACTTCCGGTGCCGGGCTGCTCGCCCGGTTCCGATCAACACGTGCACGGGTCACCGACTGGTGTGGCGGTCCTCGTGGGCATGGAGCCTCACATGGCACTCGACAACGACAGCAACGCCACCTCCGTGAGCGGGGAGACCCCCGCCGCCGAGAAGCCCAAGCGCCGCGCACCGCGCCGCGCCACCCGCGGCGTCGTCACCCCCGACGAGAAGGCCGCGGCGGCGGAGACCGCTCCGGCCGCGCCGCCCGCCCCCGCGGCGGAGCCCGCCCCCGCGCAGGCCCCCGCCGAGACCTCGGCTCCGGCCGACGTCCCGCCGGCGGCCCCGACCACCCGCAAGCGCGCCCCGCGTCGGGCGAGCACGGCCTCCGTCGTCACGCCCGCCGAGGCGCCCGCCGAGCCGGTCGTGGCGGCTGAGCCCGCCGCTCCCGCGGTCGAGGAGCCCGCCGCCGAGCCGGCGCCGAAGACCCGCACCCGCAAGTCCCGCGCGAAGGCCCCCGTCGAGCCGACCGCCGAGGTCGCGACCGAGGCCGCCCCGGAGCCGACCCCGGCCGACGCCGAGCCCGCGGCCCCCGTCAAGAAGCCCCGCAAGTCCCGCGCGAAGAAGGTCGTCGCCGAGGAGGCGCCCGCCGAGACCGCCCAGGCCACCGAGACCGTCCAGGCCGACGAGCCCGCCCCGGCCGACGAGCCGGCCGAGTCCACCTCGTTCAGCCCGGTCTCCCCGTTCTCCGCCACCCGCGTGGCACCGGCCCCCGAGCGCGACCCCGAGCAGCGCATCGACGTCCTCGCCGCCTTCGGGCTCGGCACGGCCCCCGCTGCGCCGGCCGCGCCGGCCGCCGTGGACGCCGACGACGAGCTCGACGAGGACGAGGACGCCGCGAGCGACGAGGAGGCGACCGAGGAGGTCGCCCCGCGTCTGCCCGCCACCGCGTTGCTGTTCCAGCCCCCGGCCCCGGCCCGCCGTCGTCGCCGTCGCACGGAGGACGCCGAGGAGACCACCGAGGCGAGCGTCGAGGCGCCGGCCGTCGACGCCGAGCCCGAGCCCGAGTCCGACGCTCCCGCCTCCGCCCGCGGTCGTGGCCGCCGCAGCGGCCGTCGTGGCGGTCGCCGCACGGACGCCGTCGAGCAGGCCGAGCCCGAGGAGGAGACCGAGGTCGCCGAGCCGGTCGAGGACGGCGCCGAGGACCAGGAGTCCGACGAGAACGAGGGTGCCGAGGGCACCGACGGCGAGCGCGACCAGGCCCGTCGCCGTCGCCGTCGTGGTGGTCGCGGCCGCAAGCGCCCCGCGACCGAGGACGCCGACGGCGAGACCGACGGCGCCGAGCGCGAGAGCGCCGGCGAGGCCGAGTCCGACGACGATGACGACACCGAGCAGCCCGAGGGCACGGACGGGGGCGAGGACGGCAGCGGCTCGTCGCGCCGCCGCCGTCGTCGTCGTGGACGCCGCGGCGACAGCGCGTCCGACGGTGCCGCCCCGGCGCCGGCCCGGGCCCGCGACGAGGTCACCGCGCTCAAGGGTTCGACGCGGCTGGAGGCCAAGCGCCTGCGCCGCCGCGAGGGCCGCGACGCCGGTCGTCGTCGCCAGATCATCACCGAGGCCGAGTTCCTCGCGCGCCGCGAGAGCGTCCAGCGCGACATGGTGGTGCGCGAGCGCGCCGGCATGATGCAGATCGCGGTCATGGAGGACGGGGTGCTCGTGGAGCACTACGTCGCCCAGGAGAAGCAGACCTCGATGGTCGGCAACGTCTACCTCGGCCGCGTGCAGAACGTGCTCCCGAGCATGGAGGCCGCCTTCGTCGACCTCGGCAAGGGGCGGAACGCCGTCCTGTACGCCGGCGAGGTCAACTGGGAGGCCGCCGGCCTCGACGGTCAGCCGCGCCGCATCGAGCAGGCCCTGAAGTCGGGCGACCAGATCCTGGTCCAGGTGACCAAGGACCCGATCGGTCACAAGGGTGCCCGCCTGACGTCGCAGATCACGCTCGCCGGCCGCTACCTCGTCCTCGTGCCGAGCGGCGCGATGACCGGCATCTCGCGCAAGCTGCCCGAGAACGAGCGCGCCCGACTCAAGAAGCTCCTCAAGGAGATCGTGCCCGCCGGCCAGGGCGTCATCGTGCGCACCGCCGCCGAGGGTGCCAGCGAGGAGGAGCTGCGTCGCGACGTCGAGCGCCTCACCGGCGAGTGGGCGGACATCTCCGCGCGCACCGCCGGCAAGAAGGTCTCGGCGCCCGCCCTCCTCAAGGGCGAGCCGGAGCTCGCGCTCCGCGTCGTCCGCGACGTCTTCAACGAGGACTTCAGCTCCCTCACGGTCGCCGGCAACGGCGCGTGGGAGACGATCTCCGGCTACGTCGCCGCCGTCGCCCCCGACCTCGCCGAGCGCCTGCACCACTGGGCCGGCCCCGAGGACGTCTTCGCGTCCAAGCGGATCGACGAGCAGCTGGCCAAGGGCATGGACCGCAAGGTCTGGCTGCCGTCCGGCGGCTCGCTCGTCATCGACCGCACCGAGGCCATGACGGTCGTCGACGTCAACACCGGCAAGTTCACGGGCTCGGGTGGCACGCTCGAGGAGACCGTGACGCGGAACAACATCGAGGCGGCCGAGGAGATCGTGCGCCAGCTCCGGCTGCGCGACATCGGCGGCATCATCGTCGTCGACTTCATCGACATGGTGCTCGAGTCCAACCGCGACCTCGTGCTCCGTCGCCTCATCGAGTGCCTCGGTCGTGACCGCACGCGCCACCAGGTCGCCGAGGTCACGTCGCTCGGGCTCGTGCAGATGACGCGCAAGCGCGTCGGCCAGGGCCTGGTCGAGGCGTTCTCCACGCCGTGCGAGCACTGCCACGGGCGGGGCTTCATGGTCTCCTCCCAGCCGCACGCGCACGTCGAGGACGAGGTCGAGGTCGAGGAGACCGAGGCACCGCGCGGTCGTGGTCGGGGTCGTGGTCGCAGCGCGAGCCGTCCCACCGTCACGACGCCTGCCCCGGTCACCCCGCCCGTCGAGGTGGACCCGGCGGCCCGCGAGGCCGTGAAGGCCACGCTGGCCCAGATCGCCGCCGCGGCGCAGCACGCTCACGACCACGACCACGAGCACGACGCCGCCGAGGCCGGGTCGGAGCCGTCGGCCGACGTGGCCGAGGCCGTGGCGGTCGCCGAGGCCGAGGTCGAGACGGTCGAGGACGACGCGACCCTCGACGAGGCGCCGGTCGAGGTGGCCGACGCTGCCGATGTCGACGCCACCGAGAACGACTCCGCCGAGGATGAGCAGGCGACCACCGAGGACACCCCCTCCGCCTGACGCCCGCGCACGAACGTCGACGCCCCCGGCACCTTCTGGTGCCGGGGGCGTCGCGCATCTGCGGCGGGCCCGCTACGGCGTCGTGCGGCCCAGGCGTCGGTGCGTGAGCACGCTGATGACGGCGGCGCCGCCGTAGGTGAGCAGGAGCGTCGTCAGCGCCAGCCACTGCGAGCGGGCGGGGCCGGCGAGCGTGAGCAGCGCCGCGGGGGTGGAGACGAGCCCGAGGATGACCAGCGCCCGCGGACGAGGGCCGAAGGTCCTGTCGGCGGCGCCGCGCGATCCGCGCACGGCGTTCTCCTGCGCCAGCCGGGGGAGCGGCGGCGCCTCCTGCTCGGCGAGCTCGAGCCGGGCCGTCCGGGCGAACGCCTCGAGCTCCTCGTACCGCCCCGTGGGCGCCCACTCGGCGGCGGGCAGGACGGCGCGCCACCGGCCGCGGGCGTCCGAGAGCGCGAACCCCCAGGCGACGTCCGAGCTGAGCAGCCGGACCAGTCGGGTCACCCCGAGGTCGGCGTCCTGCGGGCCGGGCACCCACGTCTCGTGCCCCGAGGCCGAGCGGACGACCAGGAAGCGCTCCGTCAGGGACAGCCGCGGTCGCCCCGGGGCGGCGGGGGAGTAGACGGCGAGACGGGTCGGTCGCGGGACGGCGTCGCGCAGCAGCGCCAGCAGCCAGGAGAGCCACGGCTCCGCCACGACGACGAGCGCGAGCAGCATGACGCCGACCTGGAACGCGTTGCGGCCACCGCCCGGCCAGATGACCAGCGGGGCGACGGCGAGCAGCCACGGCGCGGCGGGGCGCAGCCAGCCCGAGACGGCCGTCCCCGGACCGAGGTCGGTGTTCCACCAGCGGCGGCGCTGACGGCGTCGGATCGCCACGCGGGGGGCGAGCAGGTCGCGTCCGCGGTAGGGCTGGCGGTCCTCACCGGCGCGGACGCTCCCGTGGCCGTCGGCCGCGGCGGGCGGGTGGGCGACGCCGCGCAGCAGCGGGACGCCGATCGTCGTCGCGCCTCGGGTGAAGCCGAGCGACTGCAGTGCGTAGACGCCGCGTGCGGCGCCGAGCGGGAGGTCGCCCGCCGTGGAGTCGACCAGCGCCTGGTCGACGACGGTCGTGGCCTGGCTGGCCCAGTCCGAGACGGTGAGCGCGACCAGGCTGCGTCCGGCGGAGTCGAGCACGTGCACGGTGCCGAGCGGATCCTGCTCGAGATTCGCGGCCCAGCCCTCCTCGGGGGCCGAGACGGACTCGACCTCGCCCGTCACGGGCGGCGCGACCCAGAGGAGCGAGCCGATCGGGCTGCCCTGGCCGACGGAGATCCGACCGGCGGCCGAGACGATCTCGACGCGGCCGGGCGTGAAGCGCACCCGGGAGCGCAGGGCCCAGCGCCGCTGCGGCGCCGCGCGGCCCCCGGGGTAGAGCTCGACGTCGCCGCCGACCCCCGGCAGCTCGGGGGTGCCGGGGTGGCGCGTGGCGTGCAGGTGGGCGACGACGACGTCCGCGAGGCGTTCGACGCGCGCCGCGGCCAGGGCGACCTCCGCGAGCCACGGCACGACGGCGACGGCCGGGACGCCGCGGCGCGGGACGGACCCCAGGGTGCGCACCGCCGTCGCGAGGCCGCCCAGCGTGGCGCGCATCGACTCCCGCAGGCCGTAGACGACCTCCGTGGAGGACGCGAGCGGCACGTCCAGGACCGCGGCCCCGAGCGGGGTGCGCGGCTCGAACGGGAAGGGCTGGGCGACGGTGGCGAAGGTGGGGAGGTCGGAGATCACGGTGTCGGCGACCATCCGGGCCGCGAGCTCCAGCTGCTCGTTCGCGTAGACGAAGGCCTCGTTGAGGTCGGCGTCCACGCCGGCCGTGATCTCGACGGCGTCCGCGCCGGCGAGCAGGGCCGTCCGCACGGCCTCGACGGCGGCCGTGATGGGGTCGCCCCCGAGGGCGAGGAGACGGGTCGCGGGTCCGGCGACCGTGCCGCGGGGCTCGACGGGGGGCAGCGGTGCCGTCGCCGGCCGGGTGACCCTGGCGGCGAACCGGCGCGCGGTCGAGGTGGGGGCGGTGGCAGTCATCCCTGGCACAGTACCCAAGGGGGCGACGACCGAGCGGGCCGGTCGTGCGGCGGGTCCGGCAGGCACGGTGCGTGGTGCATTTGACCCGTGGCGTCGGCGTGCGTAATCTTGACTGTCGGCGTGTGCGGGACTGCGCGCGCCTGAAGGCCCAAGCTGCTGCTTTCCCCTCGGGTGGTCCGTCCGCCCGCTGGTTGACGTGCAGCAGTCCGATGAGGAGAGATGCAACGTGGTTTACGCGATCGTCAAGATGAGCGGCCGTCAGGAGAAGGTGGCCGTCGGTGACATCGTCGTCGGCAACCGGGTTCAGGGAGGTGTCGGCGACACCATCGAGCTGACCCCGATCCTCCTTGTCGACGGCGAGAAGGTGACCTCGGCGGCCAAGGAGCTGGCCAAGGTCAAGGTCTCCGCCGAGATCGTTCGGGACGAGAAGGGCCCGAAGATCGTCATCATGAAGTACAAGAACAAGACCGGCTACCGCAAGCGCCAGGGACACCGTCAGCCCCTGACCCGCTTCAAGGTCACCTCGATCGCCTGAGCCTTCAGGCTCCCTATCTGAAAGGAGTGTGCGTCATGGCACACAAGAAGGGCGCAAGCTCCTCCCGCAACGGTCGCGACTCCAACGCTCAGCGTCTGGGTGTCAAGCGGTTCGGTGGCCAGGTCGTCAAGGCCGGCGAGATCATCGTCCGCCAGCGCGGCACGCACTTCCACCCGGGTGAGGGCGTGGGTCGCGGTGGCGACGACACGCTGTTCGCTCTCCAGCCCGGTGCTGTCCAGTTCGGTCAGCGCCGCGGTCGTCGCGTCATCGACATCGTCGCCTGAGCCAGTCCGGCGAACCTGTCTTCCCGCGAGGGGGCGTACCGCACAGGCGGTACGCCCCCTCGCGGCGTTTCATTTGCATGTCTTGAGGAGTAGTCGTGGTCTCGTTCGTCGATCGGGTAGTGCTGCACGTCAGCGGCGGTGACGGCGGGAACGGTTGCGCCTCCGTCCGTCGCGAGAAGTTCAAGCCGCTGGGTGGTCCCGACGGGGCCAACGGTGGCAACGGCGGCGACGTGATCCTCGCCGTCGACCCGCAGATCACGACGCTGCTGGACTACCACCACCGCCCGCACCGGCACGCCGAGTCCGGCGGCCAGGGCAAGGGCGACATGCGCCACGGCAAGAACGGCACCGACATCGTGCTCGGCGTGCCCGACGGAACGGTCGTGCGCGACCCCGACGGCTCCGTGCTCGTCGACCTCGTCGGCGCCGGCGCGACCTACACCATCGCCCGCGGCGGCCAGGGCGGGCTGGGCAACGCCGCCCTCGCCTCGCCCAAGCGCAAGGCCCCCGGCTTCGCGCTGCTCGGAGAGCCCGGCGACGAGGCCGAGATCGTCCTCGAGCTGAAGTCCGTGGCCGACGTCGCCCTCGTCGGCTTCCCGAGCGCCGGCAAGTCCTCGCTCATCGCCGCGATGAGCGCGGCCCGGCCGAAGATCGCCGACTACCCGTTCACGACCCTGGTGCCGAACCTCGGCGTCGTGCAGGCCGGCGAGGAGCGCTACACCGTCGCCGACGTGCCCGGTCTGATCCCCGGCGCGAGCGAGGGCAAGGGCCTCGGCCTGGAGTTCCTGCGCCACATCGAGCGCTGCGCCGTGCTCGTGCACGTGCTCGACTGCGCCACCCTCGAGCAGCGCCGCGACCCCGTCACCGACCTCGACGTCATCCTCGGCGAGCTCGCCGCCTACGCCCCCGACCTCGAGATCGCCGGCGGCCGGGTGCCGATCCTCGACCGCCCGCAGCTCGTCGTCCTGCACAAGGTCGACGTGCCCGAGGCACGCGAGCTCGCTGACTTCGTGCGGCCCGACCTCGAGGCGCGCGGGTTCCGCGTGTTCGAGGTCTCCAGCGCCTCGCACGAGGGTCTGCGCGAGCTCACGTTCGCGCTCGGCGCCATCGTGCGCGAGGCGCGGGCCGCCGAGCCCGAGCCCGCCCCGGCCCCCGTCGTGCTGCGGCCCCGGGCCCACGGCGACGCCGGCTTCACCGTCGAGAAGGTCAACACGCCCGACGGCGAGGTCTTCCAGATCCGCGGCGACAAGCCCGAGCGCTGGGTGCGCCAGACGTCGTTCACCAACGACGAGGCCGTCGGCTACCTCGCCGACCGGCTCAACCGCATCGGCATCGAGCAGGCGCTGGCCAAGGCCGGCGCCGTGCCGGGGAGCACGGTCGTCATCGGCAAGATCGACGGCGGCGTGATCTTCGACTGGGAGCCCACCGCCATGACCGGCGCCGAGCTCCTGGCACCGCGCGGGTTCGACCCGCGGCTGGAGGGCGACCGCCGTCGCACCACGCCCGAGCGTCTCGAGCAGTACAAGGCGCGCATGGATGGCAAGACCGCCGCGCGCGAGCAGCTGCGCCGCGACCGCGACGAGGGTCTCTGGACCAGCTCGGGGGAGTGAGCACGGTGAGTCTGCCGCTGGGACGCGGTGCGCTGCAGGTCGCGCGCCGGATCGTGGTGAAGATCGGGTCGTCGTCGCTGACCGACGGCGGGGGAGCGCTGAACCCGGCGGCCGTGACCGCGGTGGCCGACGCGCTCGCCGCCCGGCGCGCGGACGGCACCCAGGTGGTGCTGGTCTCCTCCGGTGCGATCGCCGCCGGCATCACCCCGCTCGGGCTGGCGTCCCGCCCGCGTGACCTCGCGACGCAGCAGGCGGCCGCCAGCGTGGGCCAGGGGCTGCTCGTCGCCCACTACACGCGGGCCTTCGCGGCCCACGGGCTGACGGTCGCGCAGGTGCTCCTGACGGCCGAGGACGTCATCCGACGCGGCCAGTACAAGAACGCGCAGCGCGCGCTCGAGCGCCTCCTCGCGCTCGGCACCGTCCCCGTCGTCAACGAGAACGACGCCGTCGCGACGGACGAGATCCGGTTCGGCGACAACGACCGGCTCGCGGCGCTCGTGGCGCACGTGGTGCAGGCCGACGCGCTCGTGCTGCTGACCGACGTCGACGGCCTCTACGACGGCCACCCGAAGCTCCCGACGTCGCGCCGGATCGCCCGCGTGACCTCGCCCGCCGACCTCGAGGGCGTCGTGGTGACCGGTCGCGGGAGCGGCGTGGGCACCGGCGGCATGACGACGAAGGTCGACGCCGCGCTCACCGCCACCGGCGCGGGGATCCCGACGCTCGTCGCGGCCGCCCACGACGTCGGCCGGGCCCTGTCCGGGCAGGACGTCGGCACGTGGTTCGAGGCGACGCACGCGCGCCCGCGCACCCGCCGGCTGTGGCTGGCCCACGCCGCCCACACGCGGGGGCGACTGGTGCTGGACGACGGTGCCGTCCGCGCCATCACGCACGGCAAGCGGTCGCTGCTCGCGGCCGGGGTGGTCGGGGTCGAGGGTGCCTTCGAGGCCGGGGACCCCGTGGAGCTGGCGAGCACCGACGGCGTGGTCGTGGCCCGCGGTCTCGTGGCCTACTCGAGCGAGGAGCTGCCCGAGCGGTTCGGTCTCACGTCCTCCCAGCAGCGCGAGGAGTTCGGCGACGGCCGGGACCGCGCCGTCGTGCACCGCGACGACCTGGTCGTGGTGGCCCGGCGCTGAGGCCTCGGCCCGCGCGCGGGTCAGCCGACCTGCGAGTGACCGCCCGTGCGGTGGTAGGTGCGGTCGACGTAGACCAGGCGCGGCTGCTCGACCTGGGCGTGCGGCGTCTCCTCGTGCACGTGCGTCACGTCCGCCGTCACCAGGAAGCTGGAGCCGGCGGGGATCCGCTCGGCGATCTCCACGCGGGCCCACGACGTCACCTGCGCCAGCCGCGGCTCACCGGTCGGCAGCCACTCCAGCGGCGTGTCGGTGAACCGGTCGATCCCCGGGGTGGCGAACCGGACCGAGAGGTCGGCCTGGTCGTGGGCGAGGAAGCTCACGACGGCGGAGTGCGCCTCGCGCAGGGCCGGCCAGGAGGAGGACACCCCGGTGATCGAGAAGGCGAGCACCGCCGGCGAGGCCGAGACCGAGATCACGGAGGTCGCCGTGAAGCCGACCGGGGCGCCGTCGGGACCGACCAGCGTGACGATCGCGACGCCCGCCGGGTGGTGGCGGAACAGGTCCTTGAACGCCCGCGGGGACGGGACGGCGGCGGCGTCGAGGGAGGTGGGGTGCGGTGCGGTCACGCTCCGAACCTACGTCCGTCACCGGCCGAGCGTCGGGGTGCGTCCCGTCCGTCCATCATGCGGACCGCGTCGAACGGATGCGGGTGACCGCTCACATCGCGTCAGCACCGCGTCGACGATTGAGTTGACACATCAACCAATGTGGTCGTAGCGTCGTGTCCACGGTCTTGAGTACCAGCGCGTAAGCCCCGGCTTGCTGGTCGGCAACCCTCCTCCTGCGGTGGGGTGCCCCGGGTGACGACCAGGCCCTGGCTACCTGCCAGGGCAAGCGCTCGTCCGCACCACGCGGAGATACGAGGAACAGAACACGATGGTCACGGAACGGCAGATGAAGTCCCTGCGACGCTCCACCACGTCCCTCATGTGTTGCACGCCGTCGGCGTGCACGTGTATGCGCTGACGGCGGCCGGACGAACTCCCCGCGGGCTCCCCGCCCGCTGAGCTCAGCCGCTGGTGAGAACCACCAGTCTCCTGCCGTCGTGCCCCGGCTCCTGCTGCCCCGCAGCGGAGCGATCCCGCCCGCACGCCCGACCCACCGCCCTGCCCCAGCCCCGTGCTGCCGGTCGCGGAGCGGGTCGCGAGCCCGGACGGTCCCCATACACGCATGAACCCTGCCCTGCAGGGAAAGGACCCCTCACATGTCTCAGCAGCACCCCTCCTCGTCCCCCGCCCGCACCGGTCTGACGCTCGGTCTCGACCTCACGACGCTCGGCGCGAAGGCCTCGTCCTTCCGCCGCCCGGGCGCCGGTGGCAACGAGCGCGTCTCGCTGTCCGACGTCGCCGAGCACGTCGCGCTGGCGGCCGCCGCCGGCGTCGACCTCATCACCTTCGGCGAGTCCTTCCGGCTCGACACGACCGCCCGCGCCGACGCCTGGCTCGACCCGGCCGTCATCGCCTCCCGCCTGGCCGCCAGCGGCGCGCTCACCGGTGGCCCGACGGTCGTGCCGGCCCTGCCGGCCGGTTTCCTCGACCCGGTCCGCCTGGCCCGCGCCGTCGCCGGCATCCACGCCCGCTCGGGCGGTCGCGCCGGCTGGCAGCTGCCCATCAGCGCCACCGCGGGCGGCGTGCACGCCGAGGTCCGCCGCGTCTGGGAGGCGACGCCGGACGCGCAGACCGGCGGTCACAGCCCGCTCGTGGTGACGGCGCCGCAGGAGGCGACGACCGCCGTCGTCGCCGGCCGGTTCTCCGACGTCGTCCGCCTGCAGGTCTCCGACCTCGCCGAGGCGAAGCGCCGCCGGACGGCCATCCGCACCGCCGCCGAGCAGGCGGGCCGCAACCCCGACGACGTGCGCGTGCTCGTCGACGCGGTCACGGTCATCGGCCAGGACGCGGCCAGCGCACTGTTCCGTGCCGACCTGCTGCGCGACCTCGGGACGCACACCGACCACGACGAGCTCACCGTGGCCGGCACGGCGCGCGGCGTCGCGGACGTCTTCGAGGACTGGTACACCCAGGGCGCCGTCGACGGCTTCGTCGTCCTCCCCGGGTCGCTGCCGGCGGACGTCCAGGCGCTCGCCCACGAGCTCGCCCCGGCCCTCGCCGAGCGCGGTCTGCTCGCGGGCGTCGCCGCCTCCGCCGTCGTGCGCTGAGGCCTACCCTGGTGGGCATGGCTCTCGAGACCCCCACCATCCCCGTCGTCGGAGGCGGCCCCGCGGGGCCGCCTCCGACCACGAGCGAGCAGGACGTCACCGCCGGGGTGCACGCGGCCGCGCGTCGCGCCAAGGTCGCCTCCCGCGTGCTGGCCCGCTCGACGCGCGCCACGAAGGACGCCGCCCTGCACGCCATGGCCGACGCGCTCGTCGCGCGCGCGGACGAGGTCGTGGCGGCCAACTCCGTCGACGTCGATCGGGAGCGCGCCCGCGGCATGAGCGAGGGGCTGCTCGACCGCCTCACGCTGACGCCCGAGCGCCTGGGGGGCATCGCGGAGGCGCTCCGCGAGGTCGCCGGCCTGCCGGACCCGGTCGGCGAGGTGGTGCGCGGCTCGACCCTGCCCAACGGCCTGCGGGTGCGGCAGACGCGGGTGCCGCTCGGCGTCGTCGGCGTCATCTACGAGGCTCGCCCCAACGTGACGGTCGACGTCGTGGGGCTCGGGCTGAAGTCCGGCAACGCCGTCGTGCTGCGTGGTGGCTCGGCCGCCGCCGCGTCCAACACCGCGATCGTGGCCGTGCTGCAGGACGCCCTGGAGCAGCAGGGGCTGCCGCGCGAGGCCGTCGGGAGCATCGACGAGTTCGGGCGGCCCGGGGGAGTGGCGCTGATGCGCGCCCGCGGGCTCGTGGACGTCGTCGTCCCGCGTGGCGGGGCCGACCTCATCGCCACCGTGGTGCGCGAGTCCACCGTCCCGGTCATCGAGACCGGGGTGGGCAACTGCCACCTGTACGTCGACGCCGGGGCCGACGTCGCCCAGGCCGTGGCGATCCTCCTCAACGGCAAGACCCAGCGGGTCGGCGTCTGCAACGCCCTCGAGACCCTGCTGGTGCACGCCGACGCCGCCGAGGCCTTCCTTCCCGCGGCGCTGGCCGCGCTCACCGACGCCGGCGTCCGGCTGCACGCCGACGAGGCGGCGTCGGCCCACGCGCCCGCGGGCGCCGACGTGGTGCCGGCGACCACGCAGGACTGGGAGACGGAGTACCTCAGCCTCGACCTGGCGGTGAAGGTCGTCGCCGACCTCGACGAGGCGCTGGAGCACATCCGGACCTACACCTCGGGCCACACCGAGGTCATCTGCACGCCGTCGCTGGCCGCGGCGCACCGGTTCAGCACCGAGCTCGACTCGGCCGCGATCATGGTCAACGCGTCCAGCCGGTTCACCGACGGCGGGCAGCTCGGCCTCGGCGCCGAGCTCGGCATCTCCACCCAGAAGCTGCACGCCCGCGGCCCCATGGGGCTCGCGGAGCTCACGACCACGACGTGGATCGTCCAGGGCGACGGGCACGTGCGTCCCTGAGGGCGGTTGCGCTGCCCGACGCGCCCTCCGCCGCACTCCCCGGGAGTGACGAACGGCCCCGTCCGAGGGACGGGGCCGTTCGGGGAGGCCTGCTCCGGCGCCAGCCGGCCTCACCGTCCGCCGCGGTCCGTTGCCGGTCCTGCGGCGGGGCTTGTCGCGGCCGGGGCCGCTGGGTCAATTCTTCGCCCTGCGCCGGGGTGGATCCAGGGCCGAAGGTCCCGGGTCCACGAGGACGGTCAGTCCCGGGTGGGAGGGCCCGCCGGGCCGGCGGGGGCCGCCGACGCCTCGGGCGAGCTGGTGACGGCCACCTTCCGCAGGCCGAGCCCGACGAGGGCGAACATCACGCCCAGCCCCATCACGAGGGCGGCGACGCCGAACGCGACGACCGAGGTGAACAGCGAGGCCCGCAGGAACGAGGCGTTCATGACCGTGGTGCGCTGACCCTGCAGGGCGAGCACCTCCTCGGAGTCGTCCGCCGCGCCGTCCGCCTTGAGGGTGCTGATCTCTGACCCCAGCTCGGCGTAGGTCTTCCCGTCCGTGGCCGCGAGGGCGTGGTGGTTGATGATGTCGGCCTGCGCGAACGCGGTGAACGGGTCCTGGACGGTCTGCCCGCCGAACATCGCCGCGTCCTCGGAGACGGTGATCTCCTCGGCCCGCAGGTTGCTGGAGACGAGACCCCAGGTGACCGCGCCGGCGACGAGGAAGATCGCGCCGGCGACGATGCTGACGAGGCCGATGACCGCGGGGGCCCGGGAGGTGGTGGTGGTCGCCATGGGATGGCCTGCTCTCTGTGGTGCGCCGGTGGGGACGTCGCCCAGTCTTCCGGCGGCGTCCCACCCGTGGCTGGGCAGGAGGTCCCGGTCCGGGTGTGAGCACCGTCACGGGGCACGACATGCCGTTCCGCGCGCCGCGACGGGCACGTCTGCACCGGGTCGGCGCGACGTGCGAGACTGGGCGGTGGTTCGGCACGATGCCGCGCGCGAAGGGAGATATTGATGGCGAACACTCTGGTCGTCCTGGCCGAGGTTGCTCACGAGGTGACCCGCCCCAACCCGTGGCTGTACGGGGGCATCACGCTCGCGTCCCTGCTCCTCCTGCTCCTCGCGACGTACGCGTTCCGCAGCGTCGGCACGCGCCGCCGCTGACGCGGTGACCCTCCCCTCGCCCGGTGGTGACGCCGGCGCGCCGGCCCGGCGACGCCGGACCGGGATCATGGGCGGCACCTTCGACCCCGTCCACCACGGCCACCTCGTGGCCGCGAGCGAGGCGGCGTCGGAGTTCGACCTCGACGAGGTCGTGTTCGTCCCGACCGGGACGCAGCCGTTCAAGGCCACCCGCAAGGTCGCCCCGGCGGAGCACCGCTACCTGATGACCGTGATCGCGACGGCGTCGAACCCGGACTTCACCGTCTCGCGGGTCGACATCGATCGGCCTGGCATCACGTTCACGGTCGACACGCTCGGCGACCTGACGCGGCAGCGTCCGGACGAGGACCTGTTCTTCATCACCGGTGCCGACGCCCTGAACCAGATCCTGACGTGGAAGAGCTCGAGCGAGCTGTTCGAGCTGGCACACTTCATCGGCGTCACACGCCCCGGCCACGTGCTGGACGTGGCGCACCTGCCGGGGGAGCGGGTCTCGCTCCTGGAGGTGCCCGCCATGGCGATCTCCTCCACCGCGTGCCGCGAGCGGGTGGAGACCGGGAGACCGGTCTGGTACCTCGTGCCCGACGGCGTCGTGCAGTACATCAACAAGCACCAGCTCTACCGTCAGCCCCTGGGAGGTGCCGAGTGAGCGCCGAGGATCCGCTCCACCCGATCGGCGAGCGTCGTCGTCGACGTCGCGAGCAGCCGACGCAGGCGCCCTCCGCCGAGGTCGGCCGGGTCGGCGACCCCGACGCGACCGGCGAGACCGGCGTCGTCGAGGCACCCGCCGCCACCCCCGCCCGCGGGGTCGCCGGTCCGACGGTGACCGGCACCGGTCCGACGACGGTGCCGTCGCGACGCCAGCTGCGCGAGGCGCGGGCGGCCGAGGAGGCGGCCAGGCAGCGGGCCGAGCGCGAGGTGATCAGCGCCGAGGCGACCCAGGCGCACCAGGTGGTGCCGGAGGAGTCCGAGCCGGCCGCTCCGGCGACCCCGGCCGCTCCGACTGCTTCGGCGCCCCCAGGCCCCCGGTGCGGGTCGCGCGGGCCGAGCGCACGGCGTCCTCGCCCGCGCTGCCCGCCGCCCCCGCAGCACCGCCGGCCGAACCGCCGGCGCCCGCGGCCACGCCGGGGAGCGCCCCGAACCGCCGATCGATGCGTGAGCGCCGGGTCGAGGGTCCCGCCGGGCCCGCGGGCCGGGGCGAGCGCGTGCCGCCGCAGCGGCCCGTCGTCCGCACCCCCGCCGCCGCGCAGGGGATCCGCAGCGTCGACGAGACGGGTGCCCTCACCGGCGTCACGTCGACCCGCGCGTCGGAGGACTCGCCAGTCGAGGTCACGGGTCCGATCGACTGGTCCTCCTCCGTCCTGCCCGCCGTCACCGGTGAGACGCCCGCGCCCGCCGGCGTGAGCGGCGAGACCGGCGCGGTCGCTCCGGCACCGGCCCGGCCCGGGACGGCGACCGACCCCGCGGGGACTCCTGCCGCACGAGTGGTGCCAGCGGCCCCCGAGACGCCGGCCCCGGTCGCCCCCGCCACCCCGGCGCGGCGCTCGGTGCTGTCCGCCGGACGCGCGCCCGTCCACGCCTGGGAGGCCGTGTCCGGCGAGGGCCGCGGCGCCACCGTGCCCGATCCGGGTCTCACGGAGGTCCCCGACGTCGAGGGTGTCTTCGACGTGGCGGCCCCGGACGTCGAGGTGGCCGAGGGCATCGACGTCTCCGGGGAGGCGAGCGGACAGCACGACTGGGCCACGTGGCTGAGGCGCGGGCTGCTGGCACTGGTCGGCGTCGGGATCGGGATCGCCATCTTCCTGATCGTCCGGTAGGTCGGGGTCGAGCCCGGGGCAGCCCGTAGACTGGGGCGTCCCGTCACCGAACGCCCCTGGAGCCCCGCGTGCCCGCATCTGCCAACGCCGTCGAGCTGACCATCGCTGCGGCTCTCGCCGCCGCGGACAAGAAGGCCGAGGAGATCATCGCGCTCGACGTCTCCGAGCGCCTCGTCCTCACCGACGCCTTCCTCGTCGCCTCCGGCACGAGCGAGCGTCAGGTCTCCGGCATCGTCGACGGCATCGAGGACGCGCTGCACGCACGCGGCGTCAAGGCGATCCGCAAGGAGGGCGTCTCGCAGGGTCGCTGGGTGCTGCTCGACTACGGCGACATCATCGTCCACGTCCAGCACTCCGAGGACCGCGAGTTCTACGCCCTCGAGCGCCTGTGGCGGGACTGCCCGGTCATCGAGCTCCCGGCGGAGGTCCGCGAGGCCCCGCAGGACGCCGCGGAGTGACCGCCGGCACCATCGTGCTCTGGCGGCACGGTCAGACCGACTACAACGTGGCCATGCGGCTGCAGGGTCAGACCGACATCCCGCTGAACGAGACCGGGCGGGCGCAGGCCGAGACGGCCGCCGCCGTCCTGGCCGAGCTGCGGCCCGACGCGATCGTCGCCTCCGACCTGTCGCGCGCCGTCGCCACCGCCTCGGCTCTCGCGTCGCGCCTCGATCTCCCCGTCGTCACCGACCCCCGCCTGCGGGAGCGGGACTTCGGCGACTGGGAGGGGCTGCACGGCGACGTCATCGCCGAGCGCTGGCCCGACGCGCACGAGGTCTGGCGCGCCGGTGGCCACCCCGAGGGCGTGCGCGCCGAGCGGCGGGGCGACGTCGGAACCCGCTTCGCCGCCGGCGTGACCGACGCCGCGTCCCGGCTCGAGCCGAGCCAGACCCTCGTGGTCGTCGCGCACGGCGCCTGCATCACCGCGGGCATCACCACGCTGCTGGGCCTGGACGCCGAGACCTGGGGCGGCCTCCAGGGGCTGAACAACTGCCACTGGTCGGTGCTCGGAGCCTCCAGCCGGACGCCGCACCGGCGGCTGCTGTCGCACAACGTGCGGGCCTGACCGCGTGGGCCCGGTCGGGGCGCCGAGACCGCGCGATCGGCACCAGGAGGCCGATTTGGTCGAATCGCCCGGGCCACGTAAGATAGTCAAGCCCTGCGGGGCACGGCACGAAGCAGCAGGACAGCACGGCGGAAACACAGCAAGACCCAGTCGGTCAGCCGACACGGGGCATTGGCGCAGTTGGTAGCGCGCTTCCATGGCATGGAAGAGGTCAGGGGTTCGAATCCCCTATGCTCCACAGCTCGAGAAGCCCGGGACGGTGTCCCGGGCTTCTTGCATTCCCGGTTGATGGTGCGGGGCCGCGGCCGGCCTCGCGCGTGTCAGTTCCGACGCGTGACGACGTACCAGGAGCCGTCGGCCCGCTGCACGCGCTCGAGCGTCTCGTGGAGCTGGGTCTCGCGGGCCTCGTCCGCCTCCGTGACCGGGGTGACGTCGCCGTGGGGGCGCAGCTGGGCCGGTCCGAAGACCCGCAGCGCGAACCGGTAGGTGCCGCTGCGACCGCTCCAGCGGCCCCCGCCGCCCCGTCGGCCGGCGCGAGTCACGGGCGCACCCGTCCGGCCCGAACGGCGAGCACGGGTGCGACGACGGGCTGCACCGACCCGAGGACGACGGCGGTGGCGTGGGTGATCACGAGGTCGAGCCTAGGCGGAGTGCGCCTCGACCAGATCGACCAGGGCCCGGGCGGCACCCTCGGGGCCGAGCGCGTCGAAGTCCTCCCGGCTGAGCGAGTTCACCTCGAGCACGACCCCGGCGAGCTGGTCCTCGCTCGGGAGGAACACCTCGTACTTCCCCTGCGGGTTCGTCGGGTACCAGGTGGCGAGGACGTCCAGCGTGGTGCCGTCGACGGTCTCGCGGCTCGCCGTCACCTCCTGCACGTCGCTGCTCGGACGGGTGACGAAGAGGTCGAGGGTCTCGGCGAGGTCGTCCGCCGAGGTCGCCTGCAGGAGCTGGACCTCGCCGGCGTAGCGTCCGCTGGCCCCGTACCGGCAGAGGTAGCGATAGCTCTCCTGGTCCGCGGGGTCGCTCCCGTAGGCGCCCCACCCCGCGCCCCTGCCTTCCGACTCCTCCCCGAGCAGGCCCGGGGCGGCGTCGAACAGGAGGCAGTCCGTACGGAGGTCCAGCACCGGGGCGGCGGCACCGAAGCCGTCCGAGTCCGGCCAGCCGGCGGCCGTCTGGCTCAGCCAGTCCTCCGGGATCGTGAGGGCGGCCCCCGTCGACTCCGGGGACGACGAGGAGGAGGACGTCGACGTCGCTGAGGGCGAGGCCGAGGTCGTCGACCCGTCGTCGGGCGGTCCCGAGAGCTGCTCGCCACCGCAGGCGGTGAGGGACGCCGTCGCGACGGCGGCGACGAGCAGGGCGAGAGCGGGGATCTGTCGGGTCACGGGACGCTCCGGGGGGTGGACGACGTGGGGAAGGCGAGGTGGGCGGGGTCGGGGACGACCACGAGGTCGGGACCGGCCCGGCCGCCGAACCTAGCAGCGCCTCCCGGCGCGCCGGGGATCGGGGATCAATCCCCGGGAGCCGGCGATCGGGACCCGGCGGTCTCGCCCGTAGGCTCGTGCCATGCGCGCCACCCTCATCCACGCCCCCGGTGACATCCGGTCCGAGATCGTTCCCGACCCCGTGCTCTCCACCGGCGGCGACGCCGTCGTGCGCGTCACCGCGAGCTGCGTCTGCGGCTCCGACCTGTGGCCCTACCGCGGCGTGACGCCGACGAAGGAGCCGAAGCGGATCGGGCACGAGTTCGTCGGCGTCGTCGAGCAGGTCGGCGCCGACGTGACCTCCGTCGCCGTCGGCGACTTCGTCATCGCCCCGTTCTACGTCTGCTGCGGCGAGTGCGTGAACTGCCGCAACGGCGTCAGCACCTCGTGCCTGAACGGCGGCTGGTGGGGCTCGGACGTGCGCGACCTCGGATTCGCCGACGGCGCCCAGGGCGAGCTCGTGCGCGTCCCGCTGGCGGACGGCACGCTCGTCAACGTCTCCGCCGTGATCGGCGGTCAGCCCGACCCGGCGCTCATCCCCAGCCTCCTCACCCTGGCGGACGTCATGGGCACCGGGCACCACGCCGCGATCTCGGCCGGCGTCGTGCCGGGCGCGACGGTCGCCGTCGTGGGCGACGGTGCGGTGGGCCTGTGCGGCGTGCTCGCCGCCCGCCGCCTCGGCGCGGGCCGCATCATCGCGATGTCGCGGCACTCCGACCGCGCGGCCATCGCGCGGGAGTTCGGTGCCACGGACGTCCTGCCCGAGCGGGGCGACGCCGGCGTCGAGGCGGTCCGCGCCCTCACCGGCGGGATCGGCGCGGACGCCGTGCTCGAGTGCGTGGGCACCGAGGAGTCGATGGACCAGGCCCTGCGCTCGGCCCGACCCGGCGGCCGCGTCGGCTTCGTCGGGGTGCCCAACGGCGGCCCCGAGCTGCCGGTGCGCACGATGTTCGCCACGAACGTCGGCGTCGTCGGGGGAGTGGCGCCCGTCCGCGGCTACATCGCCGAGCTGCTCACCGACGTCCTGAGCGGCGCCATCGACCCCGGTCGGGTGTTCGACCTGGAGCTGCCGCTGGCCGAGGCCGCCCGCGCGTACCGGGCGATGGACGGGCGAACCGCCACGAAGGTGCTGCTGCGGTCCTGACCCGTTCAGCCGACGCGTCCTCCCACCGCGCCGGTGGCGGCCGTTACGGTGGAGCGATGGACATGCTCATCGCCGAGGACGTCATGCTGCTCCTGCTCGACGACGCGACCGGCTCGGTCGCCGGCTCGTCCGCCGTGCACTACACGCTCGGGGGCGCCGTGCTGGTCGAGCTCGCGCTCGCGGAGCGCGTCTGGATCGAGCCGTCGGGCAGCGCGTGGCGCACCGCCAGGGTCCACCCCGTGCCCGGGGCACCGCCACTGGCCGATCCGCTCCTGCAGGGGGCGCTGGGGATCGTCGCCGAGAAGCCGCGGAGCGCCCAGGACCTCGTGAACCGGCTCGGGAAGGGCCTGCGCGAGCACGTCGCCGAGCGCCTGGTCAATCGCGGCCTCGTGCGCCGCGAGACCACGAACGTGCTCGGCCTCTTCCCCTCGACGCGCTGGCCGGCGCAGGACGCGCGCCACGAGCAGGAGCTGCGCGGGACGCTCGAGCTGGTGCTCGCGCGCGGCGCGGTGCCCGACGCGCGGACGGGCGCTGTCGTGGCCCTCCTGTCGGCCGCCGACCAGGCCCACCGGGTGCTCGGCTACCCGGGGATCGCCCCGCGCGACGTCAAGGCGCGCGCGAAGGTGATCGCTGAGGGCGACTGGGCGGCCAAGGCCGTCAAGGACGCCGTCGCGGCGATGAACGCGGCCGTGATCGGCGCCATCGTGGCGACGACGGTCGTCACCGGCAGCAGCAGCTGAGGACCGGCGGCAGCGGGGAGGACGGCGTCAGCGCCGCCAGGCGTAGTCCATCTGCCGCGCCGTCCGCTCGGCGTGGACGACGTCGGACAGCACTCCGACCAGGTGAAGGCTGAGGTCGAGTCCGGCCGAGATACCGGCCGAGGTGTACAGGCCGTCGCCGCCGATCCAGCGCGCGCGGTCCGTCACCCTCAGTCCGGGGAAGCGCTGCGCGAGGTCGCCCTGGTCCTCCCAGTGCGTCGTGACCTCCTGGTCGGTGAGCACGCCGGCCTCGGCCAGCAGGAACGCGCCGGTGCAGACCGATGCGAGCGTCGGCGTGCCGCCACGGGCGGCGATCCAGTCGACGACGACCCGGTCGCGCTCCACCTCGGTCGTCACCCCGCCCGGCACGATCAGCAGGTCGAGCTCGGGGGCGTCGAGCAGGGTGCTGTCGGCCGTGAGGACGAGCCCGCCGCGGGCCCGGACCCGGTGGTCGGTCGTCGAGGCCGCGATCAGCGTGACGGTGAAGCCGCGCCAGCCGGGCTCGGCACCCGCGAACCGGGAGGCGACGGAGAAGACCTCGAACGGGCCGCAGGCGTCGAGCACCTCGACCTCGTCGAACACCAGGATGCCCACGCGCAGGGGCGAGGAGGTCGTCACGACTCGTGCACCACCCAGCGCGTGAGGAGATCGGAGAGCGCGGGTGCCGCCGTCGTGATCTGCTCGAGGTCGCCGAGCTCGATCGTGCCGCGGACGTCCGAGACCCAGGTGACCAGGCCGTCGGGGTCGGGCAGGTCGGGGCGTCGGCCGCGCCGCTCGGACTGGCCGGTGCCGCGGTGCAGGACGAGCAGCACGCGCTCGCCGCGGACGTTGAAGGTGAGGCGGTCGGCGTCGCCCAGCCGATAGCTCGGGGCGTTCCAGCGGATCGCCTCGCTCAGCGCCGGCCGGACCCCCAGCACCACCGCCCGGGTGGCCTCCACCCTGGCGCGGGTACCGCCGTCGAGCTCGGCGAGGTAGTGCTCGACGTCCGCGTGCTTGAGGGTGGCCACGGGGCGATTGTGCACCTCGTGGAGCTCCCGCGGGAGGTCAGTCCGCCGTCAGGGCGCCTCGCACCGCCGTCGCGAGCGTCTCCCGCGAGCGGGCCGCGGCGTCGAGCACGGCCTGCGGGTCGGTCGTCGCGGCGTCGAAGGACAGGTCCGACACCACGCTCAGGCCGGCTGCCCGCAGGCCGAGCGCCGCCGCCGTCAGCGCCTCGTGGACGGTGGACATGCCGACGACGTCGGCGCCGGACGCCGCGAGCAGGCGGCTCTCCGCGTCCGTCTGGTACTCGGGGCCACGCAGCGCCGCATAGGTGCCGGACCGGGGGCAGACCGCCGTCGTCGCGGCCGCGAGCGTCCGGTCCCAGACGGTGCGGGGGTCGAGGAACACGCCGCCGTCGAACGGCGAGGAGCCCGTGAGGTTGAGGTGGTCGGTGATCGCGACGACGTCGCCGAGCTTCCAGGGCCGCAGGCAGCCGTTCGCGTTGGTGAGCACGGTCCGGCGCGCCCCGGCGGCCGCGGCGATGCGGACCAGGGCGGTCACGCGACGGCGGTCGACGCCCTCGTACAGGTGCGTGCGTCCGAGCGCGACGAGCACTCGGGTCCCGGGGGAGCCGTCGGGGGAGTCGGGCAGCACGCAGCTGCGCAGCTCGTCGAGGTGTCCGTCGGCGGTCGGGGCGAGCACGCCGGGCAGCTCCGACAACCGGAGCGTCGCCGTCGCGGTGCCGAGCGTGTCCGCGACGTCGGTCAGTCCCGAGCCGAGCACGACGAGGGCGTCGTGCCGCTCGTGGCCGGTGACGGCCGCGAGGTGGGCGGCGGCCGCGGCGTCGTCGGCGTCGAGCAGGTGGGCGCGAAAGTCCTCGGGGCTCATGTCGCCGGTCTCAGCGCACGACGCCGGCGACGCCGGTGACGTCTCCGACGAGCGAGCCCGTCCGCTCCTGGTCGGCCACCCGGCCGCGGCACAGGAGGAGGTAGCCGCCGAAACCGATCACGAGCGCGAGCAGGACTCCGAGGTTCGCCCAGGCCCAGTCGCCCTCCCTGCCCCCGACGAGTCCGAGCAGGTAGCCCTGCCACGACAGCCAGGAGGCGGAGGTGTTCTGCACGAAGCCGAACCCGACGACGGCGGCGAGCGCCAGGATGCCCAGCGCCGCGCGGTTGACCGAGCCGTACACGCCCTTCGCGGTGAAGAGGTCGGCCTCGGCGTAGTCGCGACGACGCAGCAGGATGTCGGCCAGCATGATCCCGGCCCAGCCGGCGATCACGACGCCGAGCGTGGTGAGGAAGCCGGTGAACGGCCCGAGGAAGTCGGCGGAGAAGAAGACCACGACGATCGTGCCGAGCGTCATGATCGTGCCGTCGATCCCGGTGGCGACCGGGCGGGTGACGGGCAGGCCGGTGGCCAGCAGCGACAGCCCCGAGGAGTAGATGTCCATCGTGATGCCGCCGATCAGCCCGAGGATCGCGACGACCGCGAACGGCACGAGGAACCACGTCGGGAGCACGGTGGTCAGCGCCCCGATCGGGTCGGCGGCGATGGCGTCGGTGAGCGAGGGGTCGGAGCCCACGAGCAGGAGGCCGAACACCACCAGGGCGACGCAGGGGAGCGCGGAACCGACCGTCGTCCAGCCCACGACCCCGCGGGTGCTGGCCGAGCGGGGCAGGTAGCGCGAGTAGTCGGCCGCGGCGTTGACCCAGCCGAGCCCGAAGCCGGTCAGCACCATCACCAGGGCGCCGATCACGGCGGCGAGCGAGCCGGCCGGCAGCGCCATCACGGCACCGAGATCGATCCGCGGGATGACGAGGGCGAGATAGACGATCGTCAGGGCCGCGGTGATCCAGGTGATCCACGTGGTGGCCTTCATCAGCGTGTCGAAGCCGAGCACGCCGGCGCCGCCCGCGATGAGCACGACGGCGACGAGCGCGACGATCTGAGCGACCGTCGTGCCCTCGAAGCCGAGCGCGGTCATCACGGTCGCCGCCGCGAGCGTGGCCATGACGCACAGGAACGTCTCCCAGCCGACCGTGAGGATCCAGGAGATGACGGCGGAGACCCGGTTGCCGTGGTACCCGAACGCCGCCCGGGAGAGGACCAGCGTCGGGGCCGAGCCGCGCTTCCCTGCGATGGCGATCAGGCCGCACAGGCCGAAGCTCGCCACGACACCGATCACCGACGCGGCGACCGCCTGCCAGAACGAGATCCCGAACCCGAGGACGAACGAGCCCCACGAGATCCCGAACACGGAGATGTTCGCGGCGAACCAGGGCATGAAGAGGTCGCGGGGCCGGCCCTTGCGATCGCCCTCGGGGATGACGTCGGTGCCCGCCATCTCCACGGTGACGGTTCTGGTCCCGGCTCCGGCCGTCGGGGTCGTGCTCATGGCCCGTTCCTCACTGCGGAGCCCGACGGCCCCAGCGTCGCCACCGTAGGGACCTCGGGCGTCCGTGTCCACGAACGACGCCGTGCCGCCTCGCCGCCCGGGCGGGACTCAGCGCCGCGTGACGCTCCGCCGCCCGGCCGTGAGGTCGAGCAGGCGCGGCAGGATGACGTCCCCGCTCACCCGCAGCCCGTCGTGGAGGAACTCGTTGGTCACCCACACGTGGCTGTTCCCGACGGCGTCGGCCGTGTCGAGCGCGAGGTCGAGGTCGACGTAGGGGTCGTGCACGTACTGGACCGCCGCGAGCGGTACCTCGTTGCGGGCCAGGGCGTCGGCGTCGTACAGCGCCGGCCACGACGGTCGGGCGGCCAGCTCGTGCGCCACCGCCTCGAACGGCCGCAGGCTCGGGATCTCCGCGAACATCCACGGGAACATCGCCTCGCCGGTGAGCTGCAGCGGACGGGCCGAGGTGGCGAACGCCGGGCGCCGCTGGAGCTCCGAGGCCGCCGCCCAGCCGGGGGCGCGCTCGCCCTGGTGGTAGATCGCCTCCTGCAGCACGGCGTAGAGCGGGTTCGCGGCGAAGCCGGTCTCCTGGGCGATGAACGCCCGCAGCGACGGCGTCGGGCTGCCGTCGGGCTCGACCCCCGTCTCCAGCACCCAGTGCAGCGCCTCGACGCCGGTGCTGACGCCGAACGGCATCCCCAGCAGCTGCAGACGCCGCGCGCTGAGCGTCTCGCCCGTGGGGAGGACGACCTCGCCCGCCTCCGCCCGGTCGGCCAGCGCCCCGAGGGTGGTGACGTCGTCGGGGAACCGGCGGGCGAGCTCGCGGTTGCGGGCGAGCTGGAGGTCGAACGTGCGCCGGTAGACCTCCTCGGCGTCGGCCGCGATGCCGGGCAGTCCGCCGGTGACGTGGGCCGCGGTGATCGCGTCCGGGTGGCGCGAGAGGTAGACGAGGGTGAGGAAGCCGCCGTAGGACTGGCCGAGGGTCGCCCAGCGGCGGCCGCCGTACACCTGCTGCCGCACGTCCTCGGCGTCGGCGACGATCGCGTCGCCGCGGAAGCAGGCGAGGTAGTCGGCGGCGGTGGCGGCGTCGGGGAAGCGGGCGATGCTCGTGGCGGTGACGGCCCCGGAGCGGCCGGTGCCTAGCTGGTCGAGCAGCACGACCCGGTGCGTGCGCGTCGCCGTCGCGAGCCAGCCGCCGGCGGCGGGGCGCGGGCCCTGGCCGCCCGGACCGCCCTGGAGGAACAGCAGCAGGGGGAGGTCCTCGCCGTCGCGCGCCGGGTCGACGACCTCGCGGGCCAGCACGTCGATCGAGCCGAACCGGGTGGGGTCGGCGCGGTCGACGGGGACGGTGACGAGGTGGTCGCGGTGCAGGAGGCCGCCGGTGAGGGTGCTCATGCCTCCATCATCGGCCCGGTCCGTCGGGCCGGTCGTTCGTCAGCTCACCGGCCGCCGCGTCGGCGGTGCCGGCCGGCGGCGGCCACCGTCGTCGTCACCCGGGTGATCCCGGGGGCCGCGGGCGTGGAGCTGAAACCGAAGGTGACCGGGGGATCGACGCGGGAGAGCGCCCCGAGGTCGGTGCCGTGCCACGACCCCGTCAGCCCGGTGGCGTGCCTGCGGTCCGTCGCGCCGTAGGCCTCGGTGCGGTCGTGACCGGCGGTGCCCCACGTGCGCACACCGGCCAGCACGTCGGCCGCGGGGGAGATCACCCGGGCGAGCGCGGGGCTCGTCGCGAGCGCCGGTGGCAGCAGCCGCAGCGCCCGCCCCAGCACGTCGCGCCCGCCGAGCCGGACGGCCAGGTCGAGGCCGCCGCCGGCGAACGTCACCGCCTCGCGCGTCAGGCTCGCCCGCACCGGGGCGACGACGACCTCGTCGAAGGAGTACGTGTCCGCGATGAACGTGGCGACGTCGGACCGCGGAGCCACGAGCGTGCGGTGCCCCGAGGCGTCGGCCACCATCGCGTCGGCGAACGCGCCGAACGGGGTGGTGCGCCAGAGCCCGACGACGACGCGCACGCCGCTCGTGCTGCCGACCCCGAGGATCGCGCCGTCGAAGCGCCAGGTGCTCACCCCTCCATCCTGCGGCCGGTGGAGGGGCAGGTCCACGACGGCGTCGCGAGCCCACCGCCCCGGACGCGCCGCCTGGGCCCATGGTCCGCCGTCGGGGGAGGGCGCACCCACCATGATGGGGAGCATGATCCTCGGAGTCCCTCGCGCGACGGCCCCCGGCGCGACCGCCGTCGCCGCGACCCCCGCCACCGTGGTGGCCCTGCGCCGGCTCGGCTACGACGTGCTGGTCGAGGCCGGGGCGGGCGCAGCGGCCCACCTCACCGACGACGCCTACCGCGAGGCCGGCGCCACGGTCGGGACGACGGAGCAGGCCTGGGGCGCCGACGTCGTCGCCCTCGTCTCCGCGCCCGCCCCGGCCGACGTCGAGCGCCTCACCCCGGGGGCGACGTTCGCGGCGATGCTCGCCCCGGCGCAGCGGCCGGACCTCCTCGAGGCCCTCGCGCGACGGCGAGTCACCGCGCTGGCGCTCGACGCCGTGCCGCGGATCTCGCGCGCGCAGGCGTTCGACACGCTCTCGACGCAGTCGAACATCGCCGGCTACCGCGCCGTCGTCGAGGCGGCGCAGGCCTACGGCGGCATGCTCGCCGGCCAGGTGACGGCCGCGGGCAAGACCGACCCGGCGACCGTCTTCGTCATCGGCGCCGGCGTCGCGGGCCTGGCGGCCATCGGCGCCGCCGGCAGCCTCGGCGCCCGGGTCCGGGCCTTCGACGTCCGTCCCGAGGTCGCCGAGCAGATCGAGTCCCTCGGCGGGGAGTTCGTGCGCGCCCCGCAGGCGCAGCAGGAGGTCGCGGCCGACGGCTACGCGACACCGCTGACGCCGGAGCAGCAGGCGGCGGCCATGGACGTCTACGCCGTCGAGACCGCGCGAGCGGACATCGTCATCACGACGGCGCTCGTGCGCGGCACCGCCCCGACCACGATCACGGCCGCGATGGTGGCGGCGATGCGGCCGGGCAGCATCGTGGTGGACCTGGCGGCCTCGGGCGGCGGCAACTGCGAGGTCACCGTGCCCGGCAGCACGGTCGTCACCCCCGGCGGCGTCACCGTGATCGGCGAGACCGACCTGACCGCGCGGATGCCGCGTCACACCTCGCAGCTGCTGGGGACCAACGTCGTCAACCTGCTGACGCTGATGACGCCGGGCCGGGACGGCGTGCTCGTGCTCGACCTGGACGACGTCGTCGTGCGAGGCCTGACGGTGACCGGCCCCGACGGCGTGCTCTGGCCGCCGCCGCCCGTGCAGGTCTCCGCCGCACCCGCAGCTCCGCCGTCGCCACCACCGCTTACCCCGGCCGAGGTCGCCGCGCGCGAGACGGCCGAGCGGGACGAGCGCCGCCGTCGTGGTCAGCGACGCACCGTGGCCATCGCGCTCGGCGCCGTGCTGGTCGCGTTCGCGCTGACCTCCGCGCCGGCGAGCGTGCTGCCGCACCTCATGGTCTTCGCGCTCGCGGTCGTGGTGGGGTTCTACGTCATCTCGCAGGTCAGCCACTCGCTCCACACCCCGCTGATGGCCCAGACGAACGCCATCTCCGGGATCATCCTGGTCGGCGCGCTCCTGCAGCTGGGCAACGAGAGCCTGCTCGTCACCGTCCTGGCCTTCCTGGCCGCGTCCGTGGCCAGCATCAACATCTTCGGAGGGTTCCTCGTGACCTCGCGCATGATCGGGATGTTCGCGCAGGGGGTCCGGCGATGAGCCTCTCCCTCACGACCCTCGCGCAGGTGGTCTACCTCGCGGCCGCCCTCCTGTTCATCCTCTCCCTCGCCGGACTGTCGAAGCAGACGACGGCGCGGCGCGGCAACGTGCTCGGCATGCTCGGGATGGGACTGGCGCTCGCGGCCACGATCACGCTGGCGCTCGAGACCAGCGAGCGGTCCGCGCTCGTCACCGCGATCCTCATCGCGGCCGTCCTGCTGATCGGGATCAGCGTGGGGACCTGGCGCGCCCGCACCGTCGAGATGACGCAGATGCCCGAGCTCATCGCCGTGCTGCACTCGTTCGTAGGACTGGCGGCCGTGCTGGTCGGGTTCAACTCCTACCTCACCGAGACCGCCGACGCCGTGCACCTGGTCGAGGTCTTCCTGGGCGTTCTCATCGGGGCGCTGACGTTCACCGGCTCGATCGTCGCCTACCTCAAGCTCTCGGCGCGGATCAGCTCCGCGCCGCTCCAGCTGCCGGGCAAGCACGCGATCAACGCGGCGATCGCGGTGGCGAGCGTCGCGCTCGGGGTCTGGTTCGTCGGGAGCCACTCCGTCGTCCCGCTCCTGCTCGTCACGGTGCTGGCCCTCGCGCTCGGCTGGCACCTGGTGGCCTCGATCGGTGGCGGCGACATGCCCGTCGTCGTCTCGATGCTCAACTCCTACTCCGGCTGGGCGGCGGCCGCCGCCGGCTTCATGCTCGGCAACGACCTGCTCATCGTCACCGGCGCCCTCGTCGGCTCCTCCGGTGCGATTCTCAGCTACATCATGTGCAGGGCGATGAACCGGTCGTTCATCTCCGTCATCCTCGGCGGGTTCGGCGGCGACGCCGGTCCTGCCGCCGGGGCGGCGGCGTCCGGACCCGCCGGCGAGCACCACGAGACCACGGCGGCGCAGGTCGCCGAGCAGCTGCTCGCGGCGCGGAGCGTCGTCATCACGCCCGGCTACGGTATGGCCGTCGCCAAGGCGCAGTACCCCGTCGCCGAGCTCGTGTCGCGGCTGCGCGCCGCGGGCGTGCAGGTGCGCTTCGGCGTCCACCCGGTCGCGGGCCGCCTGCCCGGCCACATGAACGTGCTGCTCGCCGAGGCCAAGGTGCCCTACGACATCGTGCTCGAGATGGACGAGATCAACGACGACCTCCCCGGTACCGACGTCGTCCTGGTCATCGGCGCCAACGACACCGTCAACCCCGCCGCCGAGGACGATCCGACCTCGCCCATCGCGGGGATGCCGGTGCTGCAGGTGTGGAACGCGGGTCACGTGGTGGTCTTCAAGCGCTCGATGGCGGCCGGGTACGCCGGGGTGCAGAACCCGCTGTTCTTCCGGGAGAACACCTCGATGCTGTTCGGGGACGCCAAGGACCAGGTCGAGGCGATCGCGGCCGCCCTCGCGTCCGTCGCGGTCTAGCGGGACTCCGGGAGACCACGTGCGCGCCGCCCTCCTCGTCCTGGCCGCAGCCGTCTGCTTCGGCACCACCGGCACCGCCCAGACCTTCGCGCCCGACGGCGCCGCTCCCGCCTCCGTGGGGGCCGCACGGCTGGTCGTCGGCGGCGCCGTGCTGGCGCTCGTCGGGCTCGCCACGTGGGGGCTGCGACGACGGCGCGACTCGACGCCGGTCGCCGCCCCGGGAAGCGCCGTCGCCACCTCGGGTGCCTCGCGCTCCCGGTTCACGGGCGCCGCCGTCGTCGCCGTCGCAGCGCTCGCGATGGTCGGCTACCAGCCGACGTTCTTCGCCGGCACGGCGGCCAACGGCGTGGCGGTCGGCACGATCGTCGCTCTCGGGTCGGCGCCGCTCTTCTCCGGCGTGCTGGAGTGGCTCGTCCTTCGCCGGCGGCCGACCCGGCGCTGGACGGCGGCGACGGCGCTGGCGGTGCTCGGCGTCACCCTCCTGGCCGCGAGCCCCGGGTCCGGCACCGGTCTCGGTGGACTGCTCGCCTCGCTCGGCGCCGGTGCCTGCTACGCGGTCTACGCGGTGGCCACGAAGATGCTGCTGGAGCGGGGCTGGGGTGTCGTGCCGGTGGTGTCGTGGGTCTTCGGCGTCGGCGCGGTGCTCGCCCTGCCCCTCCTGCTCGGGACCTCGACGGCGTGGCTCACCCGGGGCGACGGTCCGCTCGTGGCGCTCTGGCTCGGCGTGGTTACCGTCGCGCTGGCCTACCTCCTGTTCGCCGCGGGGCTGCGGCACGTGCCGGCCGCGACCGCGGCCACGCTGACGCTGGCCGAACCCGTCACGGCCGGACTGCTCGGGGTGCTCCTCCTGCACGAGGTGCTGGGGCTGCAGGCGTGGCTCGGGGTCGCCGTCGTCATCGGCGCCGTGGTGCTGCTCACGCTGCCGCAGCGGACCCCGCTCGCCGCTCGCGCCCGGGCCGGGTGAGCTCCACGGCGGCGTGCACGGCGAGACCGGCCAGCAGCGCCCAGAACGCGGCACCGATCCCGGCGAGGGTGACGCCGGAGACGGCGACGACGAACGTCACGACGGCGGCCTCGCGCCCCGTCGGAGACGACGCGGCGGCGCCGAGGCTCGCGCCCAGCGTGCCGACGAGGGCCAGGCCGGCGGCCGCGAGCAGCAGGTCGCCGGGGGCGTGCAGGACCAGGGCGGTCAGCGCCGTCGAGAACACCGCGATCACCAGGTAGGACAGCCCGGCGGTGCGCGCCGCGAGCCAGCGGCGGGTGGTGTCGGCGCCGCCCTCGGGACCCGCCGACAGCGCGGCCGTGATCGCCGCGAGGTTGAGGGCGTGACCGCCGAACGGGGCGCCGAGCACGGTCGCGACGCCGGTCACGGTCAGCGAGGATCGCCACGGCACGCGGTAGCCGAACGAGCCGAGCACGGCGGCGCCCGGAACGTTCTGGGCAGCCATCGTGACGATCCACAGCGGCAGCGCGATGCCGACGACGGCGGGCCAGCTGAGCCCCGGCGTCGTCCACTCCAGGTGGGGCAGCAGCTGCGGCAGGGTGCCGACGCCGTCGGCCGTCAGCAGCGCGACGACGAGCGCGACGCCGATCGCGAGCGGGGCGGCCAGGCGCGGCCGGAGCGCGAGCGCCGCGACCCAGACGAGGACGACCGGTGCGACGAGCGCCGGCTCCGCCACGAGCGCCCGCACCGGTGCGAGGCACAGCGGGAGCAGCACGCCGGCGAGCATCGCCTGGGCGATCGCGGCAGGGATGCGGGCGACGGCACCGCCGAGGGCCGGGATCGCCCCGGTGGCGAGCAGGAGCAGGCCGGTGAGCGCGAAGGCCCCGACGGCGGCCGGCCAGCCGCCCGCGACCGTGCCGCCCGCGGCGAGCAGCGCCGCGCCGGGGGTGGACCACGCGAGGACCACCGGCAGCCGGTGGCGCTGAGCGAGGAAGGCCGTGCCCAGTCCCTGGAGCAGGCAGAGGATCGCGAGCCCGGAGGCGGCCTGGCCGGGCGAGGCACCGACGGCGGTCAGCCCGGCGAGCACGACGGCGAACGAGGACGTCGAGCCCACGACCGCCGTCATGACGCCGGCGACGTGGACGCGCGAGGGCGGGTCGACGGCGGTCGTTCTGTTCATGGAACGAGGATAGTGGGCAGGGCCCCGGCGCCGGCGACGCTGGTCGTAGGGTGTGCGCGTGAATCCTCTCGTCGCCCGCTCGGGCGCGCGTGTCCGCGAGGTCCGCACCTCGCGCGGTCTCAGCCTCAGTGCTCTCGCCGAGGCGGCCGGCATCGGCAAGGGCTCGCTGTCCGAGCTCGAGAACGGTGTCCGCAACCCGACCCTCGCCACGCTGTACGCGCTCGCCGCGCCGCTGCAGGTTCCGCTGGCGACGCTGCTGGCAGACACCCCGGGCGCGACGCTCGACGGCGACGGCGTCGCGGTCCGCCTGCTCGACACGCGCCGCTCCGCCGTCGACGTCCGCGAGGTGTACCTGCTCGATCTCGCCCCCGACGCCGTCCGCGAGGCCACCGGGCACGGGGCCGGTGTCGTCGAGCACGTGCTCGTGACCGCCGGTGATCTCGAGGTCGGCCGGAGCGAGGCGACCGCGACGGTCACGTCCGGGGGCTCGCACTCCTGGACCAGCGACGCCGCGCACGTCTACCGCGCGGGCCCCGCCGGGGCGGCCGCCGTGCTCACGATCGTGACGCCGGCGTGAGCCGCCGCGGCGCCGTCGTGCGCTTCGTGCTGCTCGCGCTCATCTGGGGCTCGAGCTTCCTGTTCATGAAGATCGCGATCGAGGGGCTCTCCCCGGTGCAGGTGACCGCGGGGCGGCTGACCTTCGGGGCGATCATGCTCGTGGCGCTGATGGCGATCGGCCGTCGCCGGTGGCCCACCGACCCCCGCCTGCTCGGCAAGATCGCGGTGCTCTCGGTCCTGCTGTGCGTCGCGCCGTTCCTGCTGTTCGGCTGGGCGGCCCAGCACCTGCCGTCCGGCATCTCGAGCATCTTCAACGCCACGACGCCGATCATGACGCTGCTTGTCGGCGTCGTCGCCCTCCCCACCGAGCGCCTGACGCGCGACCGCGTCGCGGGGTTCGTGCTCGCCCTCCTCGGGGTCCTCGTGGTGGCCGGGCCGTGGCGGATCGAGCTCGACGGCGAGGGGTCGCGGTTCCTGCTGGCCCAGCTCGCGTGCCTGGGAGCCACGCTGTGCTACGGCCTGGGCGCGGTCTACAGCCGCCGGCTCCTGCGCGGCAGCACGATCGACTCCACGACGCTGGCCGCCACCCAGATCTCCCTGGCGGCGGTGCTCGCGCTCGTGCTCGTGGGCGCCGTGGGCCGGACGCCGATGACGATCACCGCACCCGTGCTGCTCTCGATCATCGCAGTCGGGGCGATCGGCACCGGCGTCGCCTACGTGTGGTTCAACGACATCATCCGGCTCTGGGGTGCGCCGCTCGCCGCGAGCGTGACGTACCTGACCCCCGTGGTCGGCGTCGTGCTGGGCGTGCTCGTGCTGAAGGAGGAGGTGCACTGGAACGAGGGCGTCGGGGCCCTCGTCGTCATCGCCGGCATCCTGCTGACGCAGGGCGTGCTCACCCGCCGCCGGGCGGTGCCCGCGCAGTAAGGTCGGGGGCGGGTCGCGGCACGAGTCGCGACGATCGATCATCGCGTCAGGAGCACCATGTCCCAGCCGTACGACCCCTCCGGACCCCAGCAGAGCCCGTGGGGCGCCTCGCCGGCCTCCCAGCAGCAGCAGGGTGCCGCCGGCGGCTACGGCCAGCAGCCCGGGTTCCCGCCGGGTGCCGGAGCTCCGGGGCAGCCGGGCCAGCACGGCCAGCCGGGGCAGCACGGCCAGCCCGGTCAGCAGGTGCCGCAGGGCTACGGAGCCCCCGGCGGTCAGCCCGTCCCGGGCTACGGCGGCCAGGGCCCGCAGCAGCAGTGGCAGGGGGCGCCCGCCGCTCCCGCCGAGCCCGGCGCGTTCGCCCGGCTCTTCGACGTCTCGGTCACCAAGCTGTTCAGCCCGGCGCACCTGCGGAGCGCCATGGTGCTCGTGATCGTCGTCGCCGGCGGGGTGACGCTCGCCAAGCTGATGGAGGCTCTGCTCTGGTTCGGCGAGTACGCGGGCGCCGCCGACGTGGCCCACGGCGTCTTCTCGATCCTCCTGGCCCCGGTCTGGGGCCTCGGCGTCCTCCTCGCCGGCCGGTTCGTGATCGAGATCCTCGTGCACCTCGCGGCTCTGCGCTCCGCCTCGTCCGCCAAGGCGGGGGAGAAGGAGTGAACGAGGCCACCATGACGGCGGATCTCGACGCCGCCCCGGTGGCCCTGGTCGCCTTCGACCTGGACGACACGCTCGCGCCGTCGAAGTCGCCGCTGCCGCAGCCCGTGGCCGACCTGCTGACCGCGCTCCTTCAGCGCGTGCCGGTGTGCGTCATCTCGGGCGGCCAGTACGGCCAGTTCCAGCAGCAGCTCCTGGCCCGCCTCGATCTCACGCCCGAGCTCGCCGAGCGGCTCCACCTGATGCCCACCTGCGGGACGCAGTACTACCGGTGGGACGGCGAGGGGTTCGGTCAGGTCTACGCCCACACGCTGACCACGGACGAGCGCGACCGCGCGCTCGCCTCGCTCCGCCGTCGCGCCGAGGAGCTCGGGCTCTGGGAGAGCGAGACCTGGGGCGACGTGCTGGAGGACCGCGGATCGCAGGTCACGTTCTCGGCGCTCGGCCAGCAGGCACCGGTCGACGCGAAGGCGGCCTGGGACCCGACCGGAGAGCGCAAGGAGCGGCTGCGCGCCGCCGTCGCCGCCGACCTGCCCGACCTGGAGGTCCGCTCCGGCGGGTCGACGTCCGTGGACATCACGCGTCGCGGGGTCGACAAGGCCACCGGCATGACGGCGCTCGTCGACCTCGCGGGCGTCCCGCTGAGCGACATGGTGTTCGTCGGTGACCGCCTCGACGTCGGCGGCAACGACCGTCCGGTCGCCGATCTCGGCGTGCGCAGCCAGGCCGTGCACGGCTGGGAGGACACGGCCATGTATCTCGCCGAGGTGCTGCTGCCCCACCTCGACGCCCGTCCGGCCGCCTGACCCGCCGCGCGGCGGGATGGTCAACTCCGTGATCGTGGGCGACAGTGGGGGGATGGCCGGCCGTCAGCTCCGTGAGCCCCGTGGGCCCCGCGCGGCTCGCCGCGGTCCGCGCGCCTGGTGCCTGCTTCTCGTGGCGCTGCTCCTGACGGCGTGCACCGGCGCCGTCGACCTGGAGGCGGACCCGGCGACGGAGGTCGCGATCGGGGCCGCCACGCAGGCGCCCGCCGACGAGGCCGTCCTGATCGAGGGATCGACGCCGGCCACGCTCGCGCTCGGTGCCAGCCGGACGTACTTCGCCAGGGCGGGGATCGTCGTGATCGCCCCGTCGGGCGACGACGCCGCCCAGCTGCGCGCGGCCTCCATCGCGATGGTGCTCGGGCTGCCCACGCTGGTGATGGGCGAGGAGGGCACGCAGGACGCCGTCGTCGCCGAGCTCGAGCGCCTGGGCACGCACACCGTGCTCGTCCTCGCCGGCGCCGACGTGCCTGAGCTCTCGCCCGACCTCCCGTTCCTGCGGGCCGTGCCCGCCCCCGAGGACCCGGCGGCGCTCCAGGTCGTCATCGGTCGGGACATCGCCGGCGAGGTTCCGGTCCCGGCCGGCACGGAGGTCGCGGCCCTCGCCTCGGCCCAACCGCCGTTCGACTGGCTGCTCACGGCGGCGGGGACCGAGGCGTCGGACCCCACGAGTGACGCCTCGCCCACCGACCTCGCGGACCTGCCGGGGCTGCCGCCCTTCCGCACCCCGGTGCGGCTGACGAACAACGCCCTCGTCTCCGACGGCGGCGCCGGGCAGGTCGCCGCGCTCGGGACGGCGCGGGCCGCCGGAGCGTCCGTCGTCATCACGAGCGACCTGCGGGAGGACTCCGCGGCGATCGCGGCGCTCTTCGGCATCGCGCCCACCCACGTCGTCGGGATCGGGGCGTTCGGTGACCCGCAGGAGTTCTCCTACCGGGCGAGGGTCGCGGCCACCGGGGTCGAGCTGCCCGGGGGTGGACAGTCGCTGCTGGACGGGAAGGTGTACGTCGGGCTGCGGGGCTCCGCGGGGGCGCCGGAGCTGGGATCGCTGGGCGAGCAGGGTGTCGAGGAGACGATGGATCGACTCCTCGCCCTGGGATCGACGACGGCGAGCAGCTCGACCGTCGTGCCGACCGCGATGCTCCTGACGACGGTGGCGTCCGCCACGCCCGGCACCGACGGCTCCTACTCGGGCAAGCGCACCGTGGAGGACCTGCTGCCGTTCGTCGAGGCAGCCAGGGACTCGGGCGTGAGCGTGCTCCTGACCTTCCAGCCCGGGCGCCAGTCGATGCTCGAGCAGGTCGAGCTCTACGACGAGCTGCTGCGGTTCCCCAACGTCGGGGTCGCGCTCGAGCCCGGCTGGCGGCTCGCGCCCGGCGAGGTGCCAGGGACGCAGTCGGGCGTGGTCGCGGCGGACGAGATCAACGCCGTCGTCGAACGCCTCGCCACCCTCACGACGGAGGCGGCCCTGCCGCCCAAGATGCTCGCCGTCCGCCTCGCGACGACGTCGACCGTGAGCAACCCCCAGGACATCGACGCCACGCGGCCCCAGGTGCAGGTGGTGCTCGAGGTGAACGGCGGCGCCGTCACGGCGCCGGTCGAGGAGGCGGCGCCGCTGCCGGACGGGACGCTGCCGCCCGCCGCACCGGTGGTGACCGCGGCCGACATCTGGGCGCAGGCCACGGCCGTGCCGTGGGGCTCGGGCGAGGGCCTCGGCTGGTGGGGCTGGGCGCAGGGTCCGGTCCAGGTGTCGACGCCCGAGCTGTTCGGGCTCGACCCCTCGCCGGTGCTGGTCGTCTACCCCTGACGCCGGCGCGGCGACAGCAACGAGAGTCGCGGCTGAGGACGGTCGTCTCCGAACGAAGGCGTCGCTACTGCGCGCGTCGCAGCAGCTCGACGACGACGGCTTCCACCTCGTCCAGCACGACGGCGATGGAGCTCAGGTCGTGCCACTCGTGGTACTCGGAGCGTCGGCGATCGCCATAGATGGCCACGTCGAGATCGAGGCCGTCGAACCAGACCACGATCGGTCGTCGGTCGGATCCACGGTCGATGTGCGTGCCCCAGCCCACGATCACGCGGCGGCCGTCCGGCGATGCCGAGTGCTGATCGACGTGCCGGTACGGAACGCCCCACTCGGCGAGCCTGCACTCCAGGCGCTCGCGTAGCAGCACCTGTTCGGACGGGGCAGACGGCATGGGGGCTTCACGCATGCAACGACGGTCGCACACCGTCTCCGAGAACGATCGTTCGTGGCCAGTCAGGGAGCGGTCCGCGAGGGTAGGTTTCCCGCATGATCCTCGAGGAACCCAGCGGCCTAGTACCGGTCCTCGCTGCACGCGCCGAAGTGATCGTGGTCGCGCAACGAGTCATGCGCCAGATCGCCACCGCCATCGGTGCAACGGGCTCGTCCATCGAGGCTTCCCTGGAAGACCGTGACGGCTGGAACGACGACCCGCCGCGCACGATGCGGTGTGAGGTCGTCGGCCGCATCGACGGACCGGCGGTCACCGCCGAACGGCTGGCCGCGACCATCACTCGGTGCGGCCTGCACCTGACCACCGTCGAACCGGCGGAACCAGACGACCCTTATGGACGCATCACGATCATGGCGAGCGCGCCGGGATCCTCGGTCACGCTCCGCGTCTTCGGGTTTCACCCTCTGGAGTACATCCGACTGGAGAACCCTGACCACCGGTATGACGTGGCCGTCTCCTCCCCGTGGTTCCTGCTCTCCGAAGACGTCGAGTCCAAGTACGACGTGCTGATCGACTACGACGTATCGCTCGATTCATCGCCCTGAACCTGCTCTCCTTCCTCCCCGACCACCCCGCTGCTCCCACCCCTGGTTACGCGCCACCGGGTGCGTCCATGACCTCTCGACGAAGGAGGGCGTCGGTGCAGGTTGACGGAGGCGTCGTTGGTCGCGTTCACGACGTAGTACGTCTGCTCTGCGGGCTGTGCGATCCGTGCCGCGGGCGTCGGTGAGGGTGGTGGCGATGCCCTGTCGACGCCAGTCCTGGTCAACGGTGGGGCCACCGAGGAAGAGCCCTGCGGGGTCAGCGTCCACGACGGCGGACGAGGCGGATGCGCCGAGCTGTCACCTCGTCTCGCGCCCGTCCTCGTTGCGTTCCGCCTGCTCGCGAGGAGCGTCCTCGTAGCTGCCGTCCATCCGTCGCTGGGGCGGTAGCTCAGCCTGCTGGCGTCTCCGCCGTGCCGCGCCGAGGAAGGAGAGGCCGATGCCTCCGAGGAAGATTGCCGGCACGGTGGAGAGTCCCGGCCAGTCGAACGCTTCGCTGGCGGTGAAGAACATCACGCCGGCGACGATGAACAGCGAGCCGATCACGAGCTCGGCGCGTCTGGACAGACGCGATGACCGCTTCCCCATCAGCTGGACACCACGATCGCGAGGACCACACCGAGCACGATCACCGCACCTGTCCCCAGGAGGTACCAGGTTCGCGCCCGGATCACGATCGAGCCGCCGTGCTGGGCCGGACCCGGTTCGTCCCCCTCGACCCGAGCATCGTCGCTCGAGTGGTCACCGAGCGCGTATCCGAGCATCGTCCTGCCCTGCCAGGAATGTGGCGTGATGTGGTGTCGGCCGTCGTCCTCGGAGTGGCTGGTCATCCTCCAAACTAACAACGAGCCGTCAGTCCGGACGCGAGAGGCGCCGGAGCGTGCGGAACCGTGTGCCCGGGCGTCGTTGGTGTGTGCTGATGGGAGCTCGGACGATCGCCGCTCGTCGAGGTTGGGTCGTGCCTCTGGTACTGACGCTTGCGGCGTGCTCCACGCCTGAGCGCGCGACGCCCGAGGAGCTTCAGACCTGGCTCGACGATCGCGAGAGGCGACCGGCAGCCGCGAACTCCCTCGGTAGCGGTTCGGGACTGACGTCGCCCGTGGACGCCGGCGTCGGTCGTGGGTCCACCGTCAGTCTGACGTTCCTGTCACCGACAAGTGTCGACGGCGTCCGAGTCTCGTGCTTCGGTGAGGGCACGCTGGACTTCGCCGTCCACGTCACGAGCGAGCCGGAGAGCGACACCGTGCAGACCGAGATCCAGACGTTCGAGGATCAACGGTGCGGTCAGGACAGCGATCTGCCGGTCGCCGGCGACAACGTCACCGCCATCGGCTTCACCGCATCTGGAAGCAGTCGCGAGGGTGCCTGGTCCGCAGAAGCGCTCGGTGCCGCGAGCGCAATGTCCTGAATCTGAATCAGGCGCGGCTGGCCAGTCGACGGGAGTCGTCGCGGATCTCTCCGACGAGCTCCTCCAGCACGTCCTCCAGGGTCACGATGCCGAGCGGCAGGTCCGGGGTCGGGCCGTCGGCGTCGTGCACGGCAGCCAGGTGGCTGCTCGTGCGCTGCATCGCGGCCATCACCTCGCGCAGCGAGTCGCTCGGGGCCACCCGGGGGAGGACCCGCACGAGCGACGCCGGGATCGGCTGGCGACGCTGGTGCTCGTCCGCCGTCAGGAGGTCCTTGATGTGGACGTAGCCGGTGAGCGTTCCGTCCGCGGCCTGCACGGGGAAGCGTGAGAAGCCCTGCACCGACGCCGCCTCGGCGGCCTCGAGCGTGACCTCGGGGGAGAGGGTGCGCACCTGGGTCATCGGGAGCAGGACCGACGTGACGTCGCGCTCGGCGAACTGGAGCGCACCCAGCAGGAGCTTCTCGTCGTTCAGCTCGATGAGCCCGCCCTCGTGCGACTCCTCGACCAGGCCGGCCACCTCGTCACGCGTGAACGCGCTGGTGACCTCGTTCTTCGGGGTCACGCGGATCAGGCGCAGGCAGATGTTCGCGATGCCGTTGAGCAGCCACAGCACCGGGTAGAGCACGAACACGATCGTGACCAGCAGCGGAGAGAGCGACTTGGCCATCCGGTCGGGGCCGGCGAGCGCGATGTTCTTCGGGACCATCTCGCCGAAGACGACGTGCAGGTAGGTCACCAGCGACAGCGCGATCACGAGCGCGACCGGGTGCAGCCACGCCTCGGGCACGCCGAGCGCGGCGGCCGGCACCTCGATGAGGTGCGCGATCGCGGGCTCGCTGATCGAGCCGAGCGCGAGCGAGCAGATCGTGATGCCGAGCTGGGCGCCCGCCATCATCAGCGAGACGTGCTCCATGGCGTAGAGGGTGATGCGGGCGACGATGCGGCCCTCGGCCGCCTCGGGCTCGATCTTGGTGCGGCGCGCCGAGATCAGCGCGAACTCCGCGCCGACGAAGAACGCGTTGAGGATCAGCAGGACGACCGTGAGGCCGATGCCGGCGAGGTCGCTCATCGCTCGACCTCCTCGGTGTCGGAGCCGGTGTCAGCGGTCGGGGCGTCCGGATGGGCGCCGGCCGCTTCTCGGTTCTGGAGGGAGTCGGGGTCGTCCGCGTCCAGCACCGTGACCCTGAGCAGCTCGACGCGGCGCCCGTCCAGCTCGAGCACCTCGAGCCGGACCGTGCGCTCGTCGACGCCGGCGACGTGGTCGGTCTCCACGAGGGCGACGTCACCGACGTCGGGGAAGCGCTCGAGCGTCGCGGTGACGAGACCGCCGAGCGTGTCCCACGCGTCGTCGTCGGGGACCGCGACGTCGAGGATCTCGCTCGCCTCGTCGGTGCGCATGAGCCCGGGGAGGGTCCAGGCGCCGTCGAGGTCCTCGACGGCCTCGTGCTCGTCCTCGTCGTGCTCGTCGCGGACCTCGCCGACGATCTCCTCGACCAGGTCCTCGAGCGTGACGAGACCGGCGATCGAGTCGAACTCGTCGATGAGGACGGCCATCTGCAGGCCGCCGGCCCGCAGGTCGTCCATCAGCTCGTCGAGCGGCATGGAGTCGGGACAGACGATCGCCGGCTGGAGGAAGTCGCCGATGAGCGTCGTGGGGCGCTCGGGGTAGGGGACCGCGAGGACGCTGCGGATGTGCGCGACGCCGCGGACGTGGGTCTCGTCGTGCCCCTCCTCGTCCTCGACCGTGTCCAGGACGGGGAAGCGCGAGTGGCCGCTGGTGCGGGCTCGCTCCACCAGCTCGGCGACCGTGTCGGTCGAGTCGAGCGCGATGACGCGCGAGCGCGGCGTCATCGCGTCGCGGGCGCGACGGTCGCCGAACGCGAGGGAGCGCTCGACGAGCTCGGCGGTGTCCAGCGCGAGCGTGCCGCGCTTGGCGGAGTGCTTGACGAGCGCGGAGAGCTCCTCGGCCGATCGGGCCGAGGCGAGCTCCTCCTGCGGCTCGATGCCCACCGAGCGCAGGATGGCGTTGGCCGTGCCGTTGAAGGCCCGGATCGGCCAGGCGACGGACTTGGTGAAGCCCCGCTGGAAGCCGGCGACGGCGCGGGCGGTGGCCAGCGGGCGGGCGATGGCGAGATTCTTCGGGACGAGCTCGCCGAACACCATCGTCACGACGGTGGCGATCACGAGGCCGATGGTGACCGACGTCGTCGTGACCGCCGACTCGGACAGGCCGAGGTCGACCAGACCGGGTCGGACGAGCGAGGAGATGGCGGGCTCGGCGAGGAAGCCGATCGCGAGATTGGTGACGGTGATCCCGACCTGGGCTCCGGAGAGCTGGGTCGAGAGCGTGCGCAGCGCCGCGAGGACGCCCTGCGAGCGCTTGTCACCGCCGGCCGCTGCGGCCTCGACCTGGGCGCGGCCTACGGTGATGAAGGCGAACTCGGCCGCCACGAAGCCGCCGCAGGCAGCCACCAGGATCATGGCGAGGACGAGCAGGAGTATCTCGGTCATGCTGCCTCACCCCTTCCAGGGTGAGGCGACGGACTGTCGCCCTCCGTGTCGGTGTCGACGACGTGTAGAGCGGGGGCGGCGGTATGGTCGCCGGCGCTGGAAGCGCGCATTGTCTCCGTCCGGGTGGTGCGGGGTGTCGAGGGATCGCCGAGACGGCCGACCCGGCAGTCAGGATACGGTACGGCCCCCGGCACGCCAGGGGGTGGTCGGAAGCCGTCCACGAGACGCGTGCCGGCGCGGGGGTCACGCGTCACAATGGAGGGGATGTCGACCTCAGCGCAGCCCCGTCCCCGCCCGTTGACCCGCTGGTGGAACGGGTTGCGGCCGCTCACCCGCCGCACCGTGCGCCAGACCGTGGTCGTCCTGCTCACCGGGGTCGTCGCGCTCGTGATCGGCGTCTTCACGGCCAGCGCCGAGGGGTCGGTCGGTCCGCACGAGGCCGACCTGGAGATCACGCTCACCCACCAGGTCGCCGTCGACCTCGGACCGCTGGGCAAGCTGCTGGTGGACTCGCCCGCGCCGTGGCCCATCGGCGTGCAGGTGGACGTGGGCGAGATCCCGGCCAGCCTGACGGAGGTCGAGAACCCGCTCGACGCGCTCGGCGGCGACGTCGAGGCGTACGCGGCGTTCTTCTCCCAGCCCCAGACCGCCGTCGCGACGGCGGTGTGGGCGCTGGTGTCCGACGCCGTCGCCCGCACGATCCTGCTGTGGTCGATCGCGCTCGTGGTGATCGCCACCGGGCAGCTGGCCGCGGGCGGGCTGCTGCGCGCCGAGCTGCGGGACAAGCTGCGTCGCCGCGGTGTCGCGCCTCTGGTGGCCGTGACGGCGCTGGCGGTGATCGGCGTGCCGGTCGCCGGCGTCGTCGAGCGCCCGGAGGAGGAGGGGCGCCCCTCGCAGGTGCTCGCCGACCTCGGCGGGGTGATGGACGGGGCCCGGGTCACGGGCCGGCTGGCCGCGCTCGTGGACACCTACGGCGAGCGGGCGATCCAGACGGTGCGCAGCACGCAGAGCTACTACGACGTCGTCGCGCAGAACGTGCGGGACGCGTACGCCGCCGACGACGAGCCGCTCGAGCCGAACCGGCCGCTGCGACCCCTCGTCGTCGCGGTGCCGGAGGACGACACCGAGGTCGAGGAGGACGCGGCCGCCGGCGACGTGGACGGCGACGGCGACGCTGCGACGGGCGACGCGACCGACGAGCCCGGTGCGGACGCCGACGCCGAGAACGGCTCCGACTCCACCGACGAGCCGACCCGTGGGTCCGACCCGACCCGCACCCCCACCCCGACCCGCACGCCCACCCGGGCGCCGGTGGACGAGCTCGACCCCGACGTCGTCACGGTGATGCTCATCTCGGACAACCACTGCAACACGGGCATGGGTCGAGTGATGGGCGCGGTCGCGCAGCTGTCGGAGGCCGACCTCGTGCTCAACCTGGGGGACACCACGATGGGGGGTTCGGGCCCGGAGTCGATCTGCGTCGACGCGATCGCGAACGAGCTGACGGACTTCCCCGTCGTCGTCGCGGACGGCAACCACGACTCGATGCTCACCGGCGATCAGGAGCGCGGGCACGGCTGGACCGTCCTGGACGGCGGAGTCGTGGAGGTCGAGGGGCTGCGCATCGTGGGCGACCGCGACCCGCGCCTGACGTCCGTCACGCTCGGCAAGCGGGAGTTCCTGACGAAGGGCGAGGCGGCCGAGAAGGTGACGCAGGCGGCGTGCGCCGGCGTCGACCCCGACGACCCCGGCTCACGCGTCGACATCCTCGCGATCCACGACCCCTACGTCGGGAATCGCATCATGCCCTCGGGCTGCATCGTGCTGGAGCTCTCCGGCCACCTGCACCGGCGCGTCGGGCCGTTCCAGCAGGGGCTGGGGCTGTTCTACGGGATGGCCTCGAGCGGCGGCGCGACGTCGGGGAACCTCACGCTGGGCGAGCTGCCGGCGACCGCGACGATCGCGGTGCTGCAGTACGACCGGGCAAACAAGCGTCCGACGGCGCTGCGCGAGGTCCGCATCGCGACGGACCAGAGCGTGACGCTCACCCCGTGGGAGGCGTTCCCCGAGATGCCGCTCGAGAGCGTCGATGCGGACCTGTCGCCGGCGGGCTCCTGAGGAGACCGACCGGCGACCGGACCGGCGGGTGCTGGCGGGTCAGCGCGAGGCGCGGAACATCCAGGCCTGCTTCTCCAGCTGGAACGCGATGCCCGTGAGCAGGTCCTGCGAGGGTAGGTCGCTCTCGAGCTCGGGCAGCTCGTCGCGGATGCGGGTGGCCGCGGCGGTCAGGCGCTCCTCGAACTGTGCGACGACCTTGTCGGTCGCGACGGCGCCGGCCTCGTAGCTCTCGACCGTCGAGGAGGCGACGACGGCGGAGGCGCGGCCGTCAGGCACGCCTCCGACGGCGACGAGCCGCTCGGCGACGTCGTCGGACGCGGTGCGCAGGATCGCGGTGACGTCGTCGAGCTGCAGGTGGAGGGCGCGGAACTGCGGGCCGTACACGTTCCAGTGCGCCTGCTTGGCCTGGAGCGAGAGGTCGATGAGGTCGACCAGGGCCTGCTGCAGGCTCGTGGTGACGATCTCGGGGCTGGGCGTCGTCGACATGCTTCCTCCTGAGGGACGGGGACGGTACCTGGGTCAACCGTGCCGGGCCTCCGGGTGTTCCGGACGGGGAGGCGGCTACTCCCCGGCGCCGGTCAACCGGTCCGGGTCCACCCACACGCACAGGCGGTCGAGGTAGGACCCGTCGGGCGGCCACACCGCGACCAGCACCATCGGCTCCGTCCCCTCCGTCAGCGCGTGCGGGTGGGTCGCGGCGACGAACAGGTCCTCGCCGTCGATCGTGAGGCTCGCGCGGACGTCGGGCCCCGCGGCCGCCCAGACCGTCACGACGCCGGTCTCCGTGCGCGGCAGGCTCGGGCACACCCCGCCCCAGCCGCGGGGGTCGGCGAGGTCGACCGGGTAGGTCAGCTCGCCGTCGTGCGTGACGGCGACGCCCCGGTCGACGGCGAACGTGCCGGGGGTGGCGCAGTCCAGGTGGTCGTCGATGATCGGCTCCCGCAGGAGCTCTCGCACCGCGAAGCCGCCGGCGGTGGGCTCGACGGCGGTGATCGCGTCGCCGCACCGTGAGGTGGAGGCGATGGGGGCGATCACCTGGAGCGGCTCGCCGTCTGCCACCGCGAGCCAGATGTGCCACTGCTCCCGGTAGCCGTTCCCGTCGGTCTGGGCGATCGGGACGGCGAGGTCCTCCAGCCCGTCACCGTCGGCGTCGGAGTAGATCGGCTCGCCGACGGTGTAGGTGCGACCGACGTCGTCGGGCGCGCCCAGGTCGACGGGCTGCGTCGTGTGGTGGTTCTCGAACCACTGCCACGGCAGGGACGTGACGTCGACCGTCCGGATCGCGGCGGGGTCGGGCGCCTCGGGCGTCGGCGTCGCGGGGGCGGAGGCGGGGGCGGGTGAGGCGGTGTCGGTGCTGGGCGACGGCGGATCCGGCGTTGCACCGGCGTCGACGGTGGCCGACCCCGTCCCGTCCGTCGGGTCCGGTGCGGCCGGAACGCCCGTGCAGGCGACCGTCAGCGCGAGGACCGCGAGGAGAAGGCCGACGGCGTGCGGCGCCGAGTGGGGACGGTGCCGGAGGGAAGAGGCGGGCATGGCGCGCTCCTGGCGTGGGGAGTCGGACGCTAGTCGCCTCGGGGGAGCCGCCGCAATCCCTCGAGCGGTGCGGGTCGGCGTGCCCCGACGAACTCGCTGTCGGGGGGCCCGGGAATAGTTCCTGCGACGTGCCCGTTGTCCGCTACAGTCCATGCAGATGCATGAATCTGAGCAGTCGAGGAGCAGACGATGAGCGGGATGCAGTTCGGGATCTTCACGGTCGGCGACGTCACCACCGACCCGACCACGGGACGCACGCCGACCGAGGGCGAGCGGATCAAGGCGATGATGACGATCGCCAAGCACGCCGAGGACGTCGGGCTCGACGTCTTCGCCACGGGGGAGCACCACAACGAGCCTTTCGTGCCGAGCTCGCCCACCACCATGCTCGGCTACCTCGCGGCCCAGACGTCGCGGATCATCCTGTCGACCTCGACGACGCTCATCACCACGAACGACCCGGTGAAGATCGCCGAGGACTACGCGATGCTGCAACACCTGTCGGACGGTCGGATGGACCTCATGCTCGGTCGCGGCAACACCGCGCCCGTCTACCCGTGGTTCGGCCAGGACGGTCGCAACGCGCTGCCGCTGACGATCGAGAACTACCAGCTGCTGCGCGAGCTGTGGGACAACCACACCGTGAGCTGGGAGGGCCGGTTCCGCACGCCGCTGCAGGGGTTCACCTCCACCCCGCGGCCGCTCGACGGCGTCGCCCCCTTCGTCTGGCACGGCTCGATCCGCACCCCGCAGATCGCGGAGCTGGCCGCGTACTACGGCGACGGCTTCTTCGCGAACCACATCTTCTGGCCGAAGGAGCACTTCGCCCAGCTCATCGGGCTCTACCGCGAGCGCTACGAGCACTACGGCCACGGCCGCGCCGACCAGGCGATCGTCGGCCTCGGCGGCCAGGTCTTCTTGCGCAAGAACTCCCAGGACGCCGTGCGCGAGTTCCGTCCGTACTTCGACAACGCGCCGGTCTACGGCAACGGCCCGAGCCTCGAGGACTTCACCGACATGACGCCGCTGACGGTCGGGTCGCCGCAGGAGGTCATCGACAAGACGCTGACCTTCCGCGAGACGTTCGGGGACTACCAGCGTCAGATGTTCCTCATCGACCACGCGGGCCTCCCGCTCGCGACGGTGCTCGAGCAGCTCGACCTGCTCGGCTCCGAGGTCATCCCGGTGCTGCGCCGGGAGCTGGACGCGCTGCGTCCGGCCGACGTGCCCGGTGGTCCGACGCACGCCGACCGCGTCGCGGCGCGCGAGGCCGCGACGGCGACCGACGTCGTCGAGACGGCCGACGACGACGCGCAGCTCACCCCCGGGCTGGTGGACGGCGCGCTGGTGGGGGGCCGGTGACCAGCCGCGCCGCCGCCACCCGCGCCTGGAGCGAGCTGCTGCGCACCTCGACGCTGCTGATGCGGCGCTACGAGACGCAGGGCGACTTCGGCGACCTCGCGCCGCGCGAGTACGACGTGCTGCTGTCCCTGGCAGAGTCCGACGGCGACGAGGCGCGGCTCGGACAGCTCGCCCAGTCGTCCTCGCTCCCGCAGCCGAGCATGAGCCGCATCGTCGAGCGTCTGGAGCGGCGGGAGCTCGTCAGCCGCTGCCCGACGCCCGACGACGGCCGGGGGGTGCTCGTCCGGCTCACCGACGCCGGCCGAGCCGTGCAGCGCGACGTCGCCCGCCGGCACGTCCGCAGCATCACCGAGGCGATGTCGGCCGGTCTCGACGACGCGGAGGTGCGCACGCTCGCCGCGCTCCTGCGCAAGGTCAGGGCCGCCAACTCGACCGGTCCGAGCACGACGACCGACGCGACGACGAAGGACGCACGATGATGCTGGTGGCACTCTCCGGGGCGTGGGCGCGCCGTCGAGCACGACGACGGTGGTCGGACTCGTGCTGGACGCGACGGCCGCGCTGCTGCGCGAAGCGGGGCACGATGTCGAGACGCAGGTCGTCGAGGTGCGGGACGTGGCGCTCGCCGCGACCGCCGAGACGATCGGCGGCCTGCGCGAGCCGCACCTGGACGCGGCGCTGCGGACGCTCGAGCAGGCCGACGGGCTGATCGTCGCCTCGCCGGTGTTCCGCGGCTCCTACGCCGGGGTGTTCAAGACGGTGCTCGACCTGCTCGAGCCCGGTTCCCTGCGCGGGATCCCGACGGTGCTCGCGGCGACGTCGGGCACGGTGCGGCACACGCTCGTGACCGAGCACGCGCTGCGCCCGCTGCTGTCCTACTTCGGGGCGCTCACGCTGCCGACGACGATCGTCGCCGTGCCGGAGGATCTCGTCCTCGGCTCGCGCCCGGTGCCCGAGCTCGCGGCCCGGGTCGCGCGCAGCGCCCGGGAGCTCGCGGACGCCGTCGCCCGCTGACGCCGCCCCCACCACCGGCGAGGGGTTTGCGCACACCGGCGAGGGGTTTCTGCACCACCGGCGAGGGGCTTCTGCACCACCGGCGAGGGGTTTCTGGCGAACCGGCGGGCCGCCGACCCCCCGGTCGGTAGGATGGGCACATGACTCGTCGGGACCTCCTTACCCAGCCGCGCTGACTCCAGCGGGCGCCTCGCTCCCACGAGCGGGCGCCGCACCAGCGCGGCTACCTCCCCACCTCGCGGGAGGTCTCTTTTTGCCCCGACGCCCCACCGAAGGACAGGCCCATGACTGAGCAGGCTGAGCAGGTCGCGCACGCCGCCGACACGACCGGGCAGACCGCTGCCACCGACGTCCCGCCGTTCCGATACACCCCGGCGCTGGCGAACGACATCGAGCTCGCGTGGCAGGAGCGCTGGCAGGCCGAGGGCGCCTACGTCACGCCCAACCCGGGCGACGACGACGAGACCGCCGGCAGCGCCGTCCCCGGCGAGTCCTTCTTCGTCATGGACATGTTCCCGTACCCCTCCGGCAAGGGCCTGCACGTCGGGCACCCGCTCGGCTACATCGCCACCGACGTCACCGGCCGGTTCGAGCGCATGCGCGGGAAGAACGTGCTGCACGCGCTGGGCTACGACGCCTTCGGCCTGCCGGCCGAGCAGTACGCCGTCCAGACCGGCCAGCACCCGGCGATCACCACCGAGCAGAACATCGCCGTCATGCGCCGCCAGCTGCGCCGCCTGGGCCTGGGTCACGACGACAGCCGCAGCTTCGCCACCACGGACCCCGAGTTCGTGCGCTGGACGCAGTGGATCTTCCTGCAGATCTTCCACTCCTGGTTCGACCCCGAGGCGACGGCGCCCGACGGCAGCGCCGGCGCCGCCCGCCCGGTCAGCGAGCTGGTCGACTCCTTCGCCTCCGGCGGGCGCGAGCTGCCGGGCGCCTTCGCCGGTCGCGACTGGGACGACCTGACGCCGCGCGAGCGCGAGGACGTCCTGGCGAGCTACCGCCTGGCGTTCGTCGCCGACGTGCCGGTCAACTGGTGCCCCGGTCTGGGCACCGTGCTCGCGAACGAGGAGGTCACGGCCGACGGACGCTCCGAGCGCGGCAACTTCCCGGTCTTCAAGCGCAACCTGCGCCAGTGGGTCATGCGGATCACCGCCTACGCCGACCGCCTGGTCGCCGACCTGGACGAGCTGGACTGGCCCGAGAAGGTCAAGTCGATGCAGCGGCACTGGATCGGCCGCTCCGAGGGCGCGTTCGTGGACTTCGACGTCGCCGGCGCGAGCGAGAAGCTCACCGTCTTCACCACGCGTCCCGACACGCTGTTCGGCGCCACCTACGTGGTGCTGGCCCCCGAGCACCCGCTGGTCGAGGAGCTCCTGACCGGTGACCCGGTGTGGGACGACGGCGTGAGCGCGACCTGGACGGGCGGCGCCGCCACGCCCGCCGAGGCCGTGCGCGCCTACGTCGCCACCGCCGCCGCCAAGACGGCCGAGGAGCGCCAGGCCGACGCCGGCGCCAAGACCGGTGTCTTCACCGGCGGCTACGCCACCAACCCGGTCAACGGCGAGCCGCTGCCGATCTTCGTCGCCGACTACGTGCTCATGGGCTACGGGACCGGCGCGATCATGGCGGTCCCCGGCCACGACACACGCGACCACGCGTTCGCGACCGCGTACGACCTGCCGATCCGCGAGGTCGTCTCCGGGGCGCCCGACGGCGTGACCGAGGCCGCGTGGACGGGTGACGGCGTCGCTGTCGCGTCCGCCAACGCATCGGTCTCGCTGGACGGCCTGGCCGTGGCCGAGGCCAAGCACGCCATCATCGAGTGGCTCGAGGCCAAGGGCGAGGGACGCGGCACCACCACCTACCGTCTGCGCGACTGGCTGTTCAGCCGCCAGCGCTACTGGGGCGAGCCGTTCCCCGTCGTCTACGACGCCGAGGACGGCCGCGTCATCCCGGTGCCTGAGTCGATGCTGCCGGTGGCCCTGCCCGAGGTGGCGGACTTCTCGCCGCGCACGTTCGCGGTCGACGACGCCGACTCCGAGCCGGAGTCGCCGCTGTCACGCGCCACCGAGTGGTCCACCGTCGAGCTGGACCTGGGCGAGGGCGTGCGCAGCTACCGCCGCGACACCAACACCATGCCGAACTGGGCCGGCTCGTGCTGGTACTACCTGCGCTACCTCGACCCGACCAACGTCGACTTCGCCGTCGCCCCGGAGCTCGAGCGCTACTGGATGTCCCCGCAGCCGGGCGGTCCGCGCGGCACCACGGGCGGCGTCGACCTGTACGTCGGCGGCGTCGAGCACGCCGTGCTGCACCTGCTGTACTCCCGGTTCTGGCACAAGGTGCTGTTCGACCTGGGCGTGGTGACCTCGCGCGAGCCGTTCCACAAGCTCTTCAACCAGGGCTACATCCAGGCGTACGCCTACACCGACGCGCGCGGTGTCTACGTGACCGCCGACGAGGTCGTGGAGCATCCGGGCGTCGGGGGAGCGGAGCCGACGTTCACGTGGAACGGCGAGCCCGTCAACCGCGAGTACGGGAAGATGGGCAAGTCGCTGAAGAACATGGTGACGCCCGACGACATGTACGCCTCCTACGGCGCCGACACGTTCCGCGTGTACGAGATGTCGATGGGTCCGCTGGACCAGTCGCGAGCGTGGGAGACGCGCGCCGTCGTCGGCGCCCAGCGCTTCCTGCAGCGCCTGTGGCGCACGGTGGTCGACGAGACCACGGGCGAGGTCGTCGTCGTCGACGGCGCGGGGTCGGAGGAGACCCGCAGGGCCGTCGCCCGCACGATCGCCGACGTCACGGTCGAGTACGCCGCGATGCGTCCGAACACCGCGATCGCGAAGCTCATCACGCTGACCAACCACCTCACGGCGCTGCCGGAGGTGCCGCGCGAGGCCGCCGAGGTGCTCGTGCTGATGACGGCGCCGGTGGCCCCGCACATCGCCGAGGAGCTGTGGCAGCGGCTGGGTCACACCACCTCGCTCGTGCACCACGCGTTCCCGACGGCGGACGCCGCGCTGCTGGTGGAGGACACGGTGACGTGCATCGTCCAGGTCGCGGGCAAGGTGCGCGATCGGCTCGAGGTGCCCGTCGACGTCGATCCGGCCGAGCTGGAGACGCTCGCCCTGGCGACGCCGGGCGTCCAGCGCATCCTGGACGGCGCGACGCCGCGCAAGGTGATCGTCCGCGCGCCGAAGCTGGTCAACGTCGTCCCGTAGCCACCTCGGAGCGTCTCCGCCGAGACCGATGCGTGGCAGGCGGGACCGACCCTCGCGGGATCGGTCTCGCGTGCCACGCGTCGGTCTCGCGGTCGTCGTGGGGCTTGCGCGGGTCGCTAGCCTCGGGGGCGTGAGTCGGCACCAGGAGCTGAGCGACGACGTCGTCGCCTGGATGAGCGCGTGGGACCCCGCCGTGCGGTGGCAGGTCGAGCGGGATCTGCTCGGCGATCCGCCGTCGGTGTGGGAGGTCACGCGCGCCCGCACCGCGACCGAGGGGTTCGGCGCCCGGCTGCTCGCGCACCAGGACGACGACGGGCAGTGGGCGGGCGGAGCGTACTTCCCGGCCGCTGACACGGACGGCGAGGTCGTCATCGACGCCGAGGGCGATCCCGACGCTGCCGGCGCCCAGCCCTGGACCGCCACCACCTGGAGCCTGACCTTCCTGCGCGAGTGGGGCGTCCCGGCCGCCGCCCTGGGCGACACTGCGGACCGGCTCGCGGTCAGCAGCCGCTGGGAGTACGACGACCTGCCCTACTGGGGCGGCGAGGTCGATTGCTGCATCAACGCCTTCACCCTCGCGAACGGTGCCTGGCTGGGCACCGACGTCGACGAGCTCGCCGACTGGTTCCCGGCCCACCAGCTCGCCGACGGCGGCTGGAACTGTGAGTGGGTCGAGGGATCGACGAGGTCGTCCTTCCACTCGACCCTCAACGTGGTGCGCGGGCTGCTCGCGCACGAGCTCCTCACCGGGTCGACGGCGCTGCGAGCCTCGCGCCTGCGCGGCCAGGAGTACCTGCTCCAGCGCCATCTCCTGCACCGGGCCTCGACCGGTGAGCTCGTCGGCCCGTGGGTGACCCGGATCGCCCACCCGTTCCTGTGGGTGGCGACGGCGCTCGGGCAGCTCGACCACCTGCGCACCGCCTCGCTGCACGACGGCGCGGCGCCCGATCCTCGGGCGGCCGAGGCCGTGGCGCGGGTCAGGGCCGCGCGCCGGCCTGACGGCACCTGGCTGCAGGAGCGGCGCGACCCCGGGGCGGTCTGGTTCCACACCGACGTCCCGGCGGGGGAGCCGTCCCCCTGGCTGACCCTGATCGGGACCCGCGTCCTGGACTGGTGGGACGCCGGCACCCGCGAGGCGTGACCGCCCCTCGGTTGCCCGCGTCCCAAGGCGTGGACTTCCGGTGGCCGTTCTGGTCGCGGGTCACCGCCCTGCCTAGCGTCGAGGCATGACGACGACCACCTCACCGGGCCACTCGCCCGCCGCCACCCCGACCTCCGTCACCGCCAGGGTCGAGGCCCGGGTCGCCGAGCTCGCCCCGCGCCTGGCCGCGTTCTCGAGCGACCTCTACGCGCACCCCGAGCTCGGCTACCGCGAGTTCCGCTCGGTCGAGGCGTTCGCCTCCGAGCTGGCCCACGCCGGCGTCGAGATCGAGCGCGGCACCGGCGGCATCCCGACGGCGTTCGCGGCCCGCGCAGGAACGCGCGAGTCCGGTCCCCAGGTCGTCATCACGGCCGAGTACGACGCGCTCCCCGGCGTCGGGCACGGGTGCGGTCACAACGTCATCGCGGCCTCCTCGCTCGGCGCCTTCCTCGCGCTCGCGCCGCTCTTCGAGGGCCCCGAGGCGCTGCCCGGCGGCGTCACGCTGCTCGGGACCCCGGCCGAGGAGGGTGGCGGCGGCAAGGAGCTGCTCATCCAGGCCGGCGCCTTCGACGGCTTCGACGCCTCCGTGATGGTGCACCCCGGTGGCGTCGACGTCGCCGCGGGCCCGTCGAACGCCAAGCGTCAGGTGGTCGCCACGTTCCGCGGTCGCACCGCGCACGCCGCCGCCAACCCGCACCTGGGGCGCAACGCGCTCGACGCGGCCGTGACCGCCTACCAGTCCATCGCGCAGTCCCGCCAGCACATCCTCCCCACCGACCGGGTGCACGGTGTGTTCCTCGAGGCGGGCACCCGGCCCAACATCGTGCCCGAACGCGCAGTCCTGGAGTACTTCCTGCGCTCGCGCTCGGTCGAGAGCCTGCTCGCGCTGTCGGACAAGGTCGAGGCGGCCTTCCGAGGCGCCGCGATCGCCGCCGGCGTCGAGGTCGACATCGCGTGGGACGGCGAGCCGGTGTACCTGCCGCAGCGCATCAACGCCACGCTCGCCGAGCGCTTCGTGCGCCACTCGGCCCCGCGTCGCGAGGTCCTCGCGGTGCAGGAGGACACCGGGGCGGGCCTCGGCTCCTCCGACGTCGGCAACGTCAGCCACCTGCTGCCCACGATCCAGCCGTCGGTCGCGATCGGCGACCCCGACATCCCGGGCCACTCGCGAGAGCGCGCCGACTCCACCCAGACACCGGACGGTCACCGCGCGATCGTGGACTCCTCGATCGCGCTCGCCCTGACGGCCGCCGACGTCCTGCTGGACGAGGACCTGCGCGAGGCCGCCTGGGCCGAGTTCCGCGCGGCCGGGGAAGCGATCCGGGTGGGCGACCTCGTGCCGCTCGCCCCGTGGCCGACGTTCCCGACGCCGCCCGCCGGCTGACCCCGCCCGACCTCACCCTCCCGCCCGTCACCCACCCCAGGAGACCCGCATGTCCGACACCACCACGCAGCGCCGCACCATCCCGGCCGACCTCGACCACGTCGTGTTCGCCGGCCCCGTCCTCGCCGACGCGATCGACGCCGTCGAGCGCCTCACCGGGGTGCGCGCCGCCCCGGGCGGCAAGCACCCGACCGGCACCGCCAACGCGCTGATCGCCTTCACCATCGACGGCGAGCGGGTGCCGCACTACCTCGAGGTCATCGGCCCCGACCCCGAGGGCGAGCGCGCCGCCGGGGAGATCGACACGTTCGCGATCAAGCACCGCTCCGGCCCCGCCGTCGCCACCTTCGCGATCCACCCGAGCGACATCGTGGCGACGGCGCAGCGCGCTGCCGACGCGGGCGTCGACCTCGGCGAGATCCTCCCGCTGTCGCGCCGCACTCCGTCGGGCGAGCTGCTCGAGTGGCGCCTCACGCGCGGCGAGCGCCGGGATCCCGACCCGGCGATCCCGTTCCTCATCGACTGGGGCACGACGGCGCAGCCCGGGCTGGGCGACATCCCCACCCTCGAGCTGCTCGCGGTCCGCGTGGAGCATCCGGACGCCTCGGCGCTGACGGAGAAGTACGCGCTCCTGGGCGTGGAGACCGAGGTCGTGCAGGCCGACGCGTTCGCGCTCGTGCTGACCGTCGCCGGCCCGGAGGGCCCGGTCGAGCTCCGCTGACCACCCTCGTACGCGACGGCGCCCCCGCCGAGAACGCCGGAGACTGCCGTATCGCGACCGGTACGGCAGGCACCGGCGTTCTCGACGGGGGAGCTGCTCACCAGTAGACGGCGAGCGGCTTCCCGTCGTGCTCGAGCACATCCACCCGGGTGCCGAAGACCTCGCTGAGGATCTCCGGCGTCATGACCTCGCGCGGGGTGCCGACGTGGCGCACCCGGCCGTCCGCCATCGCGACGATGCGGTCGGCGTACCGCGCGGCGAAGTTGATGTCGTGCACCACGATCACGACCGTGCGTCCGAGCTCGCGCGCCGCGGCGTGCAGCTGGGCCATCATCTCCACGGCGTGCCGCATGTCGAGGTTGTTCAGGGGCTCGTCGAGCAGCAGGTAGTCCGTCTCCTGCGCAATCACCATCGCCACGTAGGCGCGCTGACGCTGCCCGCCCGAGAGCTCGTCGATGAAGCGGTGCTGCAGCGCGGTCAGGTCGAGGAACTCCAGCGCGTGCCCGACCGACTCGACGTCGCGGGCCGTCAGCCGTCCCTGGGAGTGCGGGAAGCGGCCGAGGCTCACGAGCTGGCGCACGGTGAGCCGGGCGGTGAACTGGTTCTCCTGGCGGAGGATCGCCAGCACCTGGGCGAGCTGCCGCGGCTTGGTGGAGCGCACGTCGAGCCCCGCGACCTCCACCCGGCCGGAGTCCGGCTGCAGCAGCCGGCCGATGGCGGTCAGCAGCGTCGACTTCCCGGCGCCGTTCGGACCGACCAGCGCGGTGACCCCGCCGCGCGGGATCGTCAGGTCGACGTCCGCGAGCGCGACCGTGTCGTCGTAGGACTTGGACAGCTCGGAGACGGTGATCACCGCAGCCCCTTCCGCAGGAGGTGGATCAGGAACACGGAACCGCCGATCAGCTCGATGATCACGGTCACCAGCCCCTGGGCGTAGAAGACGTGACGCAGCACGAAGTAGGCGAGCAGGAGCGTGGTCGCCCCCAGCAGCAGCACGACCGGGATCAGGCGTGAGTGCTCGTGCGAGCCGACGAGCTGGTACGTCAGCAGGGCGACCACGAAGCCGAGGAAGGTCATCGGTCCGACCAGGCTCACCGACGTCGCCACGAGCAGGGCGACCAGGAGCAGCACGAGCAGGACCTCGCGCTGGTAGGACACCCCGAGGCTGGTGGCGGTCTGGCGGCCGAGCCCCACGACGTCGAGCACGTGCCGACGCCGCCACAGCACGATCGCGACGACGCCCACGATGGCGCCCGCCCAGGGCAGGTAGTCGGGATCGGCCGCGCTGATGTTGCCGAACAGCCGAGCGGTGAGGATGTCGAACTCGCTCGGGGTGAGCAGACGCTGCATGAAGGTCGCGAGCGAGGCGAAGCCCATGCCGAGCACGACGCCCACGAGCAGCAGCAGGTGCAGGTTCGCGCGTCGTCCGGAGAACAACCAGCCGTACAGGGCCGTGGCGAAGACGACCATCACGACCGTCTGCACCGCCGAGGCCGCGGCGCTGCCGGTGACGGCGAGCGCGCCCGCACCGCCCAGGAAGATCGCGGCGGTCTGGACCACGCGGTACATCGCGTCGAACCCGAGGATCGACGGCGTGAGGATCCGGTTGCCCGCGACGGTCTGGAAGACCAGCGTGGCCAGGCCCTGCGCGCAACCGACGATCACCACCGTCACGATGGAGGTCAGGCGCATCATCACGATGGTCGTGTGGCCGGAGGTGCCGGGCGGCACCGGGATGTCGTAGAGCGCGATGCCGGCGGCGCTGGCCAGGCCGACGAGCGCGACCAGGAGCACGGGCCAGGAGGAACGCAGCCGGCGCGCCAGGGGGCGGGCGGCCCGCGAGGACGGGGCTGCGTCTCCCGGCGGGGGAGCGGTCGTCGTCTCAGCCACGACGCCTCATCCGCAGCACGAGCGTGATGAACACGGCGGCGCCGACGATGCCCAGCACCATCGACGCGGGCACCTCGAAGGGCATCCGGACGGTGCGGCCGAGGATGTCGCAGACCGTGACGAGGGCGATGCCGCCGAGGCAGACCCACGGCAGGTTGCTGCGCATGTCGTCGCCGCGCACGAGCGTGACGATGTTGGGCACGACCAGACCGATGAACGGCAGGAAGCCCACGACGACGGTGGTGACACCGGTGGCGACCGCGACCAGGCCCGTGCCGGTGAGCATGACGCGCTCGTAGCTGAGGCCGACGTTGGTCGCGACGTCCTTGCCCAGCCCGGCGACGGTGAGCCGGTCGGCCATGACGGCGACGGCCACCACGACGACGGCCACGATCCACAGCACCTCGTACTGCCCGCGCACCACCGAGGTGAACGAGCCCATGAACCACGTGCCCAGCAGCTGCAGGTAGTTCGTCGAGAGAGCCAGCAGCGTGGTGAACGAGCTGACGACCGTGCCGAGCATGATGCCGACGATCGGCACGACCAGCGTCGAGCGGACCTGGACGCGGCGCAGCACGAGCATGAAGACGAGGGTGCCGACGAAGGCCGCTCCCGAGGAGATGACCATCCGGGTGGTGAGCGACGCCGTCGGGAGCCAGATCACCGAGACCAGCAGGCCCAGCGCGGCCCACTCGGTGGTGCCGCTGGTGGTCGGCTCGACGAACCGGTTCTGGGTGAGCAGCTGCAGCACGAGGCCCGACATCGCCATCGCGGTCCCGGCGAGCACGAGCGCGAGCGTGCGCGGCACCCGCGTGATCCAGAACATCGCCCCGCCGCCCTCGCTCGCCAGGTCGTACACGCCGACGAACAGCGAGGCGACGACGAGCGCGAGCGTGAGGGCGACGGCGATCGGCAGCGCGGCGCGCCGCCCCCACGTGGTGGGGGCGACGCGGGCGGTCAGGCTCACTCGGCCTTGGCGCCGAAGGCGTCCGCGATCTGCTGGAAGAGCGCGGTGTAGGCCTGGATGTCCTCGGTGAGGTAGAAGTTCGGGTCGAGGTAGATGACCTGGTCCTTCGCGACGGCGGGGACGTCGGCCAGCGCGGCGGAGCCACTGATGAGCTCCTGCGCCGAGGTGTACTCGCCCTCGCCGACGCCGGAGCCGTCGCGGTCGAGCACGATGATCCACTCGGGCGCCGCGGCGGCGATGGCCTCGACGCTGATGTCGTCGCCGTGGGAGGTGTCCTCCGCGGCCTGCTCGATCGCGGGCTGCAGGTCGAGCGTCGGGAAGAGCATGCCGAGGCTGCGGCCGGTCACCGGGGCGGAGTAGGCGATCTCGCCGCCGGAGGTGATGAGGCCGACGACCGTGTCGGTGCCGTTGTAGGCGTCCGAGGCGGCGGTGACGGCGTCGTCGTAGTCGGCGACGATCTCGGCCGCCTCGTCCTCCCGGTCGAAGATCTGCCCGAGGATCTCGATCTGACGCTTGAGCTCGTCGGAGATCTCCTCGCCCTCGCGCGGGTGGGCCTCGACGACGACGGCGTCCGGGTTCTGGCTCACGATCGAGTCGTAGCTCTCCTGGAAGCGGTAGCCGCCGATGACCAGGTCGGGGGTGGCGGCGATGATGCTCTCGAGGTTGGGCTCGCGGTGGGAGCCGACGTCGAGCACGGCCTCGTTCTCGGTGTACTCGGGCCAGATGCCCGTGCCCATGATCGGCTTCGGGGCGGCGACGAGCTCGACGTCCCACGCCGACAGCGTGCTGAAGACGTGGTTGTCGAGGGCGACGACGCGCTCGGGGTTCACCGGAACCTCGAGCTGGCCGTGGTTGTCCTCGATCGTGACGGTGCCGGTGGCCGCGGCGTCGGAGTCGGTGGTCACGGTCGCGTCGTCGGTCGCGCCGGACGTCGCGGTGGAGTCGGACGACGGCGGGTCGGCGGCCTCGCTCGCACCGCACGCGGCGAGCGCGAGCGCGAGGGGGAGGACGGCCGCTCCGGCCAGCAGACGGCGGGCGGGGGTGGTTGAGCGCATGGTGAGGGTCTCCAAGTCAGGGGATGCTAAGTAAGCGTAGCCTTACCAATCTGACCGGGTGTCAGGAAGCGCTCGTGGCGGTGCTCGGGCGGCGTGAGGTGAGTCACAGGCGGGCGCGGCGGGAACGCCGCAGGGCCGCCCCGTCGGTGAGACGGTGCGGCCCTGGAGGTCGTGCGGTGCGGCGGGGGTGTCAGTCGGCGCCGAAGTCGAACGACGCGCTCTCGACGGCGCTCTCGTCCTTGTCGTCGCCGCGCGAGCTGCTCGTGATCTTCTCGACGCCGCCCGGGGGAGGGTGCCGAGCAGCGTGCCGTGCTCGACGAGCACCTGGCCCTGGTCCAGCGGCTGCGTGGCGTAGAGCTCGAGCTTGCCGCGCGAGTCGGCGATGTCGAGGTTGCGCATCGTCAGCTGGCCGATGCGGTCGGTCGGGCCGAACGCGGCGTTCTCCGTGCGCTCCATCGACAGCTTGTCGGGGTGGTAGGAGAAGTGGTCGCCGCGCGTGTCGAGGATCGTGTAGTCCTCGCCGCGACGCAGCCGCAGCGTGACCTGGCCCGTGACGAGCGAGGAGATCCAGCGCAGGATCGACTCGCGCGTCATGAGCGCCTGCGGGTCGAGCCAGCGGCCCTCGTACAGGAGGCGCCCGAGGCGGCGGCCCTCGTTGTGGTAGTTCGCGACGGTGTCCTCGTTGTGGACGGCGTTGACGAGACGCTCGTAGGCGATCCACAGCAGGGCCATGCCCGGTGCCTCGTAGATGCCGCGCGACTTGGCCTCGATGATGCGGTTCTCGATCTGGTCGGACATGCCGAGGCCGTGCCGGCCGCCGATGGTGTTGGCCTCGTGGACGAGCGCGACGGCATCGGAGCCGAAGCTGTTGCCGTTGATCGCGACGGGGCGACCGCGCTCGAACGCGATGGTGACGTCCTCGGACTCGATCGCCACGCTCGGGTCCCAGAACTTCACGCCCATGATCGGCTCGACGGTCTCGAGCGAGACGTCCAGGTGCTCGAGCGTCTTGGCCTCGTGCGTCGCGCCCCAGATGTTCGCGTCGGTGGAGTAGGCCTTCTCCTTGCTGTCCCGGTAGGGCAGGTCGCGCTCGGAGAGCCACTGGCTCATCTCGGCGCGGCCGCCCAGCTCGGTGACGAACGCGGCGTCGAGCCAGGGCTTGTAGATGCGCAGGTCGGGGTTGGCGAGCAGCCCGTAGCGGTAGAACCGCTCGATGTCGTTGCCCTTGAAGGTCGAGCCGTCGCCCCAGATGTCGACGCCGTCCTCGTGCATCGCGCGCACCAGCAGGGTGCCGGTGACGGCGCGGCCGATCGCCGTCGTGTTGAAGTACGAGCGGCCGCCGCTGCGGATGTGGAAGGCGCCGCACTGGATGGCGGCGAGGCCTTCCTCGACGAGCTGGGGCTTGCAGTCGATCGCGCGCGCGATCTCGGCCCCGTAGGCCTTCGCGCGGTCAGGGACGCCGGAGATGTCGGGCTCGTCGTACTGACCGATGTCAGCGGTGTACGTGCAGGGGACGGCACCCTTCTCGCGCATCCAGGCGACGGCGACGGAGGTGTCGAGGCCGCCGGAGAAAGCGATGCCGACGCGCTCGCCGGCGGGCAGGGAGGTGAGGACCTTGGACATGACGACGAGTGTATACGGTCGAGTGCATACTCATGCACCACGGCTCGCGGGCGCGCCGCGCGGTCGAGTGGCGGTGCAGGTCAGCGGCGGCGCGTCCCGAAGATCGAGCGGGTGATCTCACGGCCGAGCTGCGTGCCGGCCGACTTGAGGAAGTTGTCGAGCGGGGAGGCGGAGGAGCGGGACGACGTCGAGCGAGTCGTCCGCGTCCGGCTCGCGTCGGTCCTCGCCTGTCGCTCGAGGTCCCTGCGCATCTGCTCGAGCTCCTTGGCCCGCGCCTTGGCCTCCTTCTCCGCCGCGGCGGCGCGGACCTGCGCCTCCTTCTCGGCGGCGATGCGCTCCTGCTCGGCGGCCTCCGCCTGCTCCTGCAGCGCGACCCGCCGCTGCAGGATCTCGTAGGCCGAGGTGTTGTCGACGGCGACGGCGTAGCGCGGGCCGAGCTCCGACGTCGCGATCGACTGCGCGATCGTCGCGTCCGGGGCGACGTCCATGGCTGAGCGCGGGGCCCGGATCCGGGTCCACGCCACCGGCGTCGGGGCGCCCTTCTCCGACATCACCGTGACGACCGCCTCGCCCGTGCCCAGTGAGGTCAGCAGCTTCTCGAGGTCGTAGGAGGAGGTGGGATACGTGCGGACGGCGGCGCGCAGCGAGGCCGCGTCCTGCGGCGTGAAGGCGCGCAGCGCGTGCTGCACCCGGTTGCCGAGCTGGGCCAGCACGTCGGCGGGCACGTCCTTGGGCGTCTGCGTGACGAACACGATGCCGACGCCCTTGGAACGGATGAGGCGGACCGTCTGGGTGACCTGCGTGAGGAAGTCCTTGGACGCGTCGGTGAAAAGCAGGTGCGCCTCGTCGAAGAAGAACACCAGGCGCGGCTTGTCGAGGTCCCCGACCTCGGGCAGCTCCGAGAAGAGGTCGGCCAGCAGCCACATGAGGAAGGTCGAGAACAGTGCGGGACGGTCGGCGACGGCGGGGAGCTCGAGCGCGGAGATGACGCCGCGGCCGTCGGCGGCCGTGCGCAGCAGGTCGCTCGAGGCGAAGGCCGGCTCGCCGAAGAAGGCGTCGGCGCCCTGGGCCTGCAGCGCGACGATCTCGCGCAGGATCACGCCGGCCGTGGCGCCGGAGACGCCGCCGATGCCCTTGAGCTCGCTCTTGCCCTCGTCGGAGGTGAGGAAGGCGATCGTGGCCTGGAGGTCCTTGAGGTCGAGCAGCGCCAGGCCCTGGAGGTCGGCCCAGTGGAAGATCAGGCCGAGGCTCGACTCCTGCGTCTCGTTCAGGCCCAGCACCTTCGACAGCAGCAGCGGCCCGAAGTCGGTGACCGTCGTGCGGATGGGGGTGCCGTGCCCGAGCCCGCCGAGCGAGAACAGCTCGACCGGGTACGTGGTGGGCGACCAGTCCTGGCCCAGCGACGCCGTGCGGGCGAGCAGCTTCTCCGAGGACGTCCCCGGCGCGAGCAGCCCGGTGAGGTCGCCCTTGACGTCGGCGACGAAGGTCGGCACGCCGGCCTCGCTCAGGCCCTCGGCCATCGCCTGGAGGGTGCGGGTCTTGCCGGTGCCGGTCGCGCCGGCCACGAGGCCGTGCCGGTTGAGCATGCCGAGGGAGAAGGCGACCTGGGCCGCGGGCTCGGGCTCGCCGTCGACCAGCAGTGCGCCGAGCGGGAGGGAGCCGCCGGGGAAGGCGTAGGCGGCGGCGACGTCCGCGGGGTAGCCCGTGAGGGTGGAGGCCGGGGTGGGGGTGTCGGTGGGGGCCGGCTCGGGGGTAGCCGTCACGGCTTGCTCCGGGACGGGAGCCTCGGCGGCAGGGGCCTCGGGCCGGGCGGAGGCCGCAGCCTCCGCCGCCTCGAGGGCGGCACGGGCGGCGACGGCCCGCGCGGCCGCCGCATCGGCGTCGGCCTGGGCGGCCTCGGCTCGCAGGCGGGCCAGCTCGGCATCGGGGGCGACGGGCTCAGTCACGGTGGTGTCCTTTCACGACTGGTCGTGAGCCTAGGCCAGCCCACCCTCCGGACTGTCCCCAACCGCTGGACGTGTCGCCCAGATGCACGAGGTGCTCGAGGGCCCTGTGACGCCAGTCCCTCGGCTCCTACCGTCACGGCATGGCAGCACCGCAGGGAACCCGGCGTCGTCGAGGTGACGAGCGCGCCCGGGTGATGGCGCTGACCCGGGCGGCGTACACGGTCGCGGAGGGTGGCCTGCCGGGCACCGGGGAGGACGAGGAGGAGCCGATCGAGAGCGAGAGGCGGACCGCGGGGAGGCCAGCGCCGGCTCGGCACGGCACCTCACGGGCGATGCCGCCGGCGTCCCGTCGTCGGGCGCGCCGGCTCTCGCCGCGGGCGGCGCTGGCGGCCGCTGTCGCGCTGGCGCTCGCGACGGCGTTCCTCGTGGTGCGCGCGGCCGTCACCACCTCGTCGGTGGTCGAGGTGCCGCCCGTGGCGCCCAGCGCGGCCGAGCCCGTCGTGGAGGTTCCGGCGGATGACGGCGGTGATCCCTCCGAGGAAGGTGCCGGGGCGCCCCCGGACGCCTCCGACCCCACCGCCGTCCCGACGGACACGGCGGCACCGGGCGGCGCCCCGGCTCCCGCGACGACCGTCGTCGTCCACGTCTCGGGCCACGTTCTCGCCCCCGGGGTGGTCACGCTCGCGGCCGGGGCCCGGGTCCACGAGGCGGTCGCGGCCACGGGCGGCGCCGACGGCGAGGCCGATCTCGACGCGCTCAACCTCGCCCGGGTGCTGGTGGACGGCGAGCAGGTGCACGTGCCGGCGGTGGGGGAGTCGGCACCCCCGGTGGTCGACGCGGGTGGGTCGGGCGTGACGCCGGGGTCCCCGACGACGCCCGGCTCGGTCGCGGGACCCACCGGTCGCGTGAACCTCAACACCGCCACGCTCGCCGAGCTCGACGCGCTCCCGGGAATCGGGCCGGCGATCGCGCAGCGCGTGATCGACTGGCGCGAGGCCAACGACGGCTTTCGCGACGTCGCGGAGCTCGACGAGGTCTCCGGCATCGGACCGAGCCTCATGGGCTCGCTCCGGGACCTGGTGACCGTGTGAGCGTGAACCGACGCCGCGACCGCCGCCTGGTCGTCCCGGCCCTCGCGGCCTGGGGGCGGCCGCGCTCGCCGTCGGGCTCGACGGCGCGGGACGGGCGGCGCTGGCCGCCGCCGGTGGGGTCGTGGCCGTTCTCGCGCTCTGGCGCGGGTCCCGCCGCCCGCGGCCACGCCATCGCGGTCGGTGGCAGACCGGCACGGCCCCGCTCGCGCTCGGGGGTCTGCTCATCGCGCTCGTCGTCGGGGGGACCGTCGCGCAGGACGCGCTGCGCACCCGGGGGACGGCCGATGCGCTCGCGTGGGCCGGGAGCAGCGACGTGCTGCTGCGGACGGCGGAGCCGCCCGTCCCCGTCGCCGGTCCGGCGCCCGACGGCGCCGCGCGGTTCCGCCTCGAGGCCACGCTGCTGCGCGTCGAGGTGCGGGGCGAGCGCTTCGGTGCTCGCGCCCCCGTGCTTGTCGTCGCTCCGGCCTCGTGGTCGTCGATCCCTCCCGGATCGCTCGTCCGGTCCTCGGCGGTGCTCCGCCGGCTCGAGCCCGGTGACCGGTCGGTCGCCCTCGTCCTGGCGCAGGAGCCCGAGATCCTCGCGCCGCCACCCGCCTGGCGCACGGTCGGGCACGACATCCGGACCGCGCTGCGGGAGGCGGTCACCGGGCTCCCGGGGCACGCCGCGCTGCTGCCTGGCATCGGGGTGGGCGACGACTCGCTCGTCCCCGAGCCGCTGACCGAGGCGATGCGGGCCTCGTCGCTGGGGCACCTGCTCGCCGTGTCCGGCGCCCACGTCGCCGTCGTGCTCGCGGGGGTGCTGGTCGCCACGGGTGGGTTGCGGCGCGGTGGCCGCGCCCTCGTGGCGGTCCTGGTGCTCGCCGGCCTCGTCGGCCTCGTGGGTCCGGACCCCAGCGTGGTGCGGGCCGCAGCGATGGGCGCGGTGGTGGTGCTCGCCGTCGTCCTCGGACGCCGGGCGAGTGCGCTGCCGGCGCTCGCCGCCGCCGTCACCGTCCTCGTGCTCGCCGATCCGTGGATCGCCCGCGAGGTCGGGTTCGCACTCTCGGTGTCGGCGACGGCGGGTCTCGTCCTCGGTGCCGGACCACTGACCGAGCTGCTCCGTCGCCGCCTGCCGGATCCGCTCGCCGTCGCGCTGGCCGTCCCGCTAGCCGCCCAGCTCGCGTGCCTCCCCGTCCTGGTGCTGGTCGATCCCGGGCTGGCCACGTACGGGGTGCTGGCGAACGCCCTCGTCGCGCCCGTCGTCCCGCCGGTGACCGTGCTCGCCCTGCTCGCCGCGCTGCTCGCCGTCTGCTGGCCCGCCGGCGCGCACGGCCTGCTGTGGGTCGCCCAGGCCGGGACGTGGTGGATCGAGCAGGTCGCCCACCGGTGCGCCGAGCTGCCGCTCGCCCGGCTGCCGTGGCCGCCCGGGGTCACGGGACTCGCGGCGCTCGCGGCCCTCGCGCTCGGCGTGACGGTGCTGGTGCGCACCGAGCGCGGCCGGGCACTGGTCGGACGGGTCGGCAGCCGCGGCGTCCCGACCGTGCTCGTCCTCGCCGGCACGGTCGCCGTCGCGGCCCTCGCGGCCGCCCTCGTCGCGCCGTGGCGGCCCGCGCTCGTCACCGTCGCCGCGCCGGTCGTCGAGGCCGCCTTCCCGCCGCCCGGGTGGCGCCTGCTGCAGTGCGACGTCGGTCAGGGTTCGGCGCTGCTGATCTCCACGGCACGGGAGGGTGGCGGGGAGCGCGCGGTGATGGTCGACGTCGGACCGGGCGGTGGTGGGGGAGAGGCCTGCCTCGACGATGCGGGAGTCCGCCACCTCGACCGGCTCGTGCTCACGCACGCGGACGCCGACCACGTCGGCGACCTGCCCGCCGTGCTCGCCACCGTGGACGTCGCCTCGGTGCTGGTGCCCGCGACCACCGATCCGCGGATGGCGGCGCTGGTGTCCGAGCTGCGCGGCGACGGCGTCACGGTCGAGGAGCGCGTGGTGGGGACCGCCGGCCCCGAGGGACCGCGCGCCCCGACTGACGCCGTCGGGCCCCTCACGCTCACGACGCTGTGGCCCACCGACCGGGCGGTGGCGATCGGTGGGGACGTCGATCCCAATGAGCTGAGCCTCACCCTCTGGGTCACGGCGCCCGGGCTGACCGTCCTGGTGCACGGCGACCTCGGCGCGCCCGCCCAGCAGGCGATGGCGCGGACCTGGCCGGGCCTGCTCGCCGTCGCACCGGACGTGGTGGTCGTCGCCCACCACGGATCGCCCGACCAGGACGGTGAGCTCCTCGCGGCGGCGGCCGGCCGCCTGGCGATCGTCAGCGTCGGGGCGGGCAACGACTACGGCCACCCCGCACCGGACACGATCGAGGCGCTGACCGGCGCCGGGGCGTTGGTCGTGCGGACCGACCGGTGCGGTCCGATCGCGGTGCTCGTCGGCGTCGGCGCGGCGGGGGGCGACGGCGGAGCGCTGCACGTCGCCGGGTGCCCGCCGTGATCCGGTGGCGGGGTGTGCGGACGTGGCAGGCTTGCCCCGTGCCTCCCGCCCGTCGCTCCTCCGCCCGCTCCGCCCCGACCGCCGGCGCCAGCTGGGACGAGGTCGAGCTGGCCTCGATCGTGCTGGTGCGCGGGACCGAGGGGCTGCTCGGGGACCGGGCCGTGTCGCGGCTGGCTCGCCTTGCTCGCGAGGCCGCCGCGGCCGACGGGAACGCCGAGCTCGAGGTGACCACGATCGAGGCGGCGCAGTACGAGGGTGGGCGGCTCGCCGTCATCACGTCCCCGTCGCTGTTCGCCGAGCCGCGGCACGTGGAGATCCTCGGGTTCGAGTCGATGACCGACGCCTGCGCGACCGACGTGCTCGCCTACCTCGCCGACCCCGCGCCCGAGGTCACCGTCGTGCTGCGGCACGGCGGGGGCGTGCGGGGCAAGAAGGTGCTGGACGCGCTGGTCGCGGCCAAGGTCGGCCTCGTGGCGTGCGATCCGGTGCCCGACAGGGACAAGCCCACGTTCGTCGGGGCCGAGTTCCGTCGGGCGAACCGTCGGATCTCGAGCGACGGCGTGGCGGCGCTGGTCGACGCCGTCGGCTCCGATCTGCGCGAGCTCGCGGCGGCGGCCCAGCAGCTCATCAGCGACACCACGGGCACCGTCACGGCGGAGGAGGTCGACCGCTACTACGGCGGCCGAGTGGAGGCGACAGGGTTCAAGGTGGCCGACGCCGCCGTGGCCGGCGACGTCGCCGGGGCGCTCGTGCTCGTTCGGCACGCGATGGCCAGCGGTACGCCGCCGGTCCCGCTGGTCGCCGCGCTCGCGCTCAAGCTGCGCACGATGGCCAAGGTGGCCGCGTCCCGCGGTCGCGACCACGGAGCCGACGCGCTCAAGGGGCTCGCGCCGTGGCAGGTGGATCGCGCCAGGCGGGACCTCCAGGGCTGGTCGCCGGAGGGCCTGGCCGCGGCGATCCTCGCGACGGCGGCTGCCGACGCCGAGGTGAAGGGCGAGTCGCGCTCGCCCGAGTTCGCCGTCGAGCGCGCGGTGCGCCGAATCGCCGCCGCGCGCGGCTGAGATCACCCCCGAGAGGGGCTGAAAGTACCCCCTCGAGGGCGGGAAGTACCCCCTTGAGGGGCGGGAAGTACCCCCTTGAGGGGCGGGAAGTACCCCCTTGAGGGGCGGGAAGTACCCCCTTGAGGGGCGGGAAGTACCCCCTTGAGGGGCGGGAAGTACCCCCTTGAGGGGCGGGAAGTACCCCCTTGAGGGGCGGGAAGTACCCCCTTGAGGGGCGGGAAGTACCCCCTTGAGGGGCTGAAAGTACCCCCGCGTAGGGCGGGAAGTACCCCCTCAACGCGAACGGCGCCGTTCCCCGGGGGGAACGGCGCCGTGGCTCACGCCCGCGTCGTGCGCGGGGAGCCTCGCTCAGAGAGCGGCGACCTGCTTGGCCAGACCCGACTTGCGGTTGGCGGCCTGGTTCTTGTGCAGGACACCCTTCGAGACGGCCTTGTCGAGCTTGCGCGACGCGATGCTGAGGGCCGCGGCAGCGGCCTCCTTGTCGCCGGAGACGACGGCCTCGCGCGTCTTGCGCACGTAGGTCTTCAGCTCCGACTTGACGGCCTTGTTGCGCAGGCGCGCCTTCTCGTTGGTGAGGATGCGCTTCTTCTGGGACTTGATGTTTGCCACGTTGAACTTCCTGGTGCTTGGAGTGATGGGTCGGCGAGGGTTCTTCCCGTCGGCCTGAGACTGGGCGTGGGGCACCCGTGGCGGTCAACGGAACGAGCCGGCCGACCCGTGCGGGCGCCAGGCTCGACCTGCAATGTTACCACCGGTCGACGGCGCGGCCCGCAGGACCGCCGGCGCCGCTGGACCGGCGACCCCGCCCGCCGTCACCAGCCGTGCTGGCGCCGGACCGCGGCGACGACGTCGTCGTAGCGCGCCCGCGCGAGGGTGGCGCCCTCGCGGCGCACCGCGGCGCGGCCCACGATCAGGAGACGGTCGGCGCGTGCCTCGCTCTCCCGTCCCCGCGAGTCCCAGGACCCCGAGCCGATGTCGACCCAGGTGCGACCGCGGGCGGTCTCGCGTGCGGCGTCGCGCGAGTGGTCCTTGGAGGTGAGCTGGACGCCGACGAGGTCCTTGCCCCGGGTGCCGACGATGAGCACGGGGCGGTCCTTGCCCTGGGACGCGTCCTCCTCGTAGGGCACCCAGCCCCACACGATCTCGCCGGGGTCGGCGTCGCCGTCGGGATCCGGGTGGTAGGCGAAGGTGGGCGCACCCCAGCGGTGGGTGTCGTACTCGGCGATCCCCGCCGTCGCCGTGGCGGGGTCGGCCGGTCGGGACCCGCCCGCCGGGCGGGTGCCGGACGACGGGCGCGCCCCGGTGAGGGTGGCCGTCGACCGCCCGCGCTCGGGGGCCGTGCGGGAGCCCCCACGACGCGGTGCGAGCAGCTGCAGCAGGGCGCGGGCGACGTTCTCGATCTTCACGGGCACACTCTCGCACGCACCGCCGTCGGCCCGACGGCGCGGGGCGCGTCGTTTTACGCATCCGTTACTCGGGGCCACTAGGTTCGGGGAATGGCCGACCTGTTCGAGGGGTATCCCACTGGCAACGCCTGGGACGAGATGACGGGACTCGTCAGCAGCGACACGGAGGAGGCGACCTCCGCCGACGTCTGGCGCGCGCAGTACGCCCAGCTGCGGGGCACGATGGCGCGCCTGAGTCCGCAGGAGATCCGGGCCCGCGGCGACGCGCTCGCCCGGTCCTACCTCGCGCAGGGCGTCACCTTCGACATCGGCGGCGAGGAGCGACCCTTCCCGCTCGACCCGGTCCCGCGCGTGCTCGACTCGGACGAGTGGAACACCCTCGCCCCGGGCGTCGCGCAGCGCGTCAAGGCGCTGGAGAAGCTCCTCGACGACATCTACGGCCGGCAGAAGGTCGTCACCGACGGCGTCATCCCGCGGGCCCTGATCACCTCCTCGGCGCACTTCCACCGGCAGGCCCGCGGCATCGTCGCCGCGAACGGCGTCCGGGTGCAGGTCGCCGGGATCGACGTCATCCGCGACAGCGAGGGCGGCTGGCGCGTGCTGGAGGACAACGTCCGCGTCCCGAGCGGTGTCAGCTACGTGCTGTCCAACCGCCGCGCGATGGCGCAGACCTTCCCCGAGCTGTTCAGCTCGATGCGCGTGATGCCGGTGGCGGACTACCCCCGTCGGCTGCTCTCCGCGCTGACGGCGGCCGCTCCCACGGGCGTGGACGACCCCGTCGTCGTCGTGCTCACGCCCGGCGTCTACAACTCCGCCTACTTCGAGCACTCGCTGCTGGCGCGTCTCATGGGCGTCGAGCTCGTCGAGGGACGCGACCTCTTCTGCAGCGGCGGGCGCGTCTACATGCGCACGACCGAGGGGCGACGCCGGGTCGACGTCATCTACCGCCGCGTCGACGACGAGTTCATCGACCCGGTCGCCTTCCGGCAGGACTCGCTGCTCGGCTGCCCCGGCCTGCTGAGCGTGGCGCGACTCGGGAACGTGGCGATCGCCAACGCCGTCGGCAACGGCGTCGCCGACGACAAGCTGATGTACACCTACGTCCCCGACCTCATCCGGTACTACCTCGGCGAGGAGCCGCTGATCTCCAACGTCGACACGTGGCGCCTGGAGGAGCCCGACGCGCTGTCGGAGGTGCTCGACCGGCTCGACGAGCTCGTCGTGAAGCCGGTGGACGGCTCGGGCGGCAAGGGCATCATCATCGGGCCGGTGGCCTCGAGGGCGGAGCTCGACGAGGCCCGCACGCGGCTGCGTCTGGACCCCCGCGGCTGGATCGCGCAGCCGGTCGTGCAGCTCTCCACGGTCCCGACGCTCGCCGGTGACCGACTCCGCCCGCGACACGTCGACCTGCGCCCGTTCGCCGTCAACGACGGCAACGACGTCTGGGTGCTGCCGGGCGGTCTCACCCGGGTGGCGCTGCAGGAGGGAGAGCTCATCGTGAACTCCTCCCAGGGCGGCGGCTCGAAGGACACGTGGGTGATGGGCCGGTCGCGATGGGTGGAGGACTTGGACGAGGCCGGTGACGTCGTGTCGGGGCCGTCGCTGCGCCAGGGTCCCGCCGTCGACACCCACCCCGACGCCGCGCGCCACGCGCAGGACCAGCAGCAGCAGCAGGCTGCGGCGGTCGCACCAGCCACCCCGGTCGCGCCCCCGGTCGCGCCCACCACCGACGTCCCGGAGGCCCCGACGTGCTGAGCCGCATCGCCGAGTCCCTGTTCTGGGTGGGCCGGTACGTCGAGCGCGCCGACGACACCTCGCGCATCCTCGACACCCACCTGCAGCTCCTCCTCGAGGACCCCTGGGTCTCCGAGGACCTCGCATGCCGGTCGCTGCTGGCCGTCATGGGCGCGTCACCCCCACCCGTCGGGCCGGCCGTGACGCCCTCGCACGTGATGCAGACGCTGGCATACAACCGGCTCAACGCCCAGTCGATCGCCGGGGCGCTGGACGCGGCGCGCGAGAACGCCCGGCGGGCGCGCGAGACGATCTCGACCGAGCTGTGGGAGTGCCTCAACACCACGCGCAACGATCTCCCGAGCGCGATCGCCAACCGCACCACCCCCGAGTTCTTCGCCTGGGTGCGCGAGCGCGCCGCCGTCGCCGCCGGGATCACCGACTCGGCCACGAGCCGGGACCAGATCTGGACGTTCCTCGTGCTCGGGCGCTCGATCGAGCGGGCCGACATGACGGCGCGGCTGGTGGCCACGCGGGCCGTCGCGGGATCGAGCGGCCCGAGCTGGACGACGCTGCTGCGCTCGTGCGGCGCCTACGAGGCGTTCCTGCGGGCCTACCGCGGCAACGCGAGCGACGCCCTGGCGGCGGAGTTCCTGCTGCTGGACCCGCTCTTCCCGCGCTCCGTCGTGTACGCCCTGCGGCAGGCCGAGCAGTGCCTCGTCACGCTGGGCGAGGGCAACGACCGCGCGAGCAGCGAGAGCGCCGTCCGCATCCTCGGTCGGGTCCGTTCCGGCCTGGAGTTCCGCCCGGTGGGCCAGCTCCTGGAGAACCTTCCCGCCGAGATGGAGGAGGTGCAGCGGGGGTGCTCGTCGGCGAGCGACGCCGTCCGCGTGCGCTACTTCCCGACGGGCCTGCACGACGACTGGGTGGGAGAGCGACTGTGACACGGCTGCACATCGTCCACACGACGAGGTTCGTCTACGAGCGGCCCGCGGCCGCCTCCTACAACGAGGCGCGGATGCGCCCCTCGACGATCCCGGGCCAGATGGTGCTCAGCACGCGGCTGACGGCCTCGCCGAGCAGCTTCAGCCACGAGTACCGCGACTACTGGGGCACCCAGGTCGTCGGGTTCGAGGTGCTGCGCAAGCACTCCGAGCTCGTCGTCGTGTCCGAGTCGACGGTCGACCTCGCCCCGCGCCCCGACCCCGGCGCCACCGGCGTGGCCGACCAGGTCGAGTGGTCCATGCTCTCGGACCCGCCGATCGTCGACCGGCTGGCGGAGTACCTCGCTCCGACGCCCGCGACGGCGCCCTCGGACGACCTCGCGGCCCTCGCCCTGGCCCACGGTGGGGGACGCTCGCCCGCCGAGGCCGCGCTCGCCGTCTGCAACGCGGTCCGCGACGCCGTCGAGTACGTCCCGGGCGCCACGGGCGTCCACACGCGTGCCGTGGAGGCGTGGGAGCAGCGCAAGGGCGTCTGCCAGGACATCGCGCACCTCGCGATCGGCGCCCTGCGCAGCCTCGGCATCCCGGCGCGCTACGTCTCCGGCTACCTGCACCCGCTCGGCCACGAAGCCGTCGTGGGCGAGACGTTCGTGGGGGAGTCCCACGCCTGGGTCGAGTTCTGGTGCGGCGAGTGGTACCCGTACGACCCGACGAACCGGACCCACGTGAGCGACCACCACGTCGTCGTCGCCCGTGGGCGGGAGTACTACGACGTCACCCCGCTGCGCGGCGTGTTCGCCGGCGGTGGCCGGTCCCAGCAGTCGGTGGAGGTCGCGCTCACGCTGGAGGCGTGAGCGCGTAGGAGCTGTCGCGGCTGGAGACGGACGACCGGGCCCGTCGTCACGTGGACGACGAGCCCGGTCGGCGGGGATCAGCGGGCCGTGCGGATCAGCGCGCGGCGCCGGCGAGCGAGCCGGTGACCTGGCCGGCCGGGTCCCAGATGGCGCAGGAGACGAGTCGGTCGTTGCCGTCGTTCCAGCTGCCCTCGGTCGGCGTGATCGGGAAGACCTCGAGCGCGGAGGACTCGTAGGCGACGCCGACGAACTCCTCCCACACCGCGAGGCACTCCTCCTGGGCGCGGGTCTGGACGACGTCGTCGCCGGGGTACTCGTCCTCCGTGAACGTGTACTCCGCGTAGACCTCGTTGTCGTGCGCCTCGGCGCATGGAACCGTCGGGAGCTCGGTGATCTGGTCGGAGTCGACGTCGTTGAAGCAGTCGCCGACGGCGATCGAGAAGACGTCGGTGTCGCCACCGGTGACGATCTCGCCCGACTCGTCGCGGGTCTCGCCCTGGCCGCAGGCGGCGAGAAGGAGAGCGGTGGCCGCGACGGCGGTGACGGTGGTGAGCGTGCGAACCCTCATGGGCGAAGCCTCCTGAACCGGGGGTGCCGATCGGCCGACACGGGCGCACCGGACCGGGGTCACGAGCGACGCCCCCGAGATCGTCCACCCGTTCCTGCCGGGAGACTAGCGCCAGTGCTGGTCGACGCGCGCGGTGGTCCGGGAACGAGACGTGTTTATCGCCGGGACCGGGCTCGCGTTTCGGTCACCCTTCTGACCTCTCATGCCGATCAAGTTGTGATCGTGAAGAACGGGAAGCTTGCGGCCGTCGCAACCCCAGAAGAGGTTGCGTTCCGTCCGTGGGGTCGCACGGCAACTCGAATGTACGCGTGGGTGAGGTCCGATCCACGCCATCGATCGAAGCGATGAGGAGCGCTACGGTGCCTGCCTCGGTCGACCTCGAGCATCGCTGTCCACCCCAGGTGTGGTCGCAGCTCGAGGTGCCCGTTTGACGCGATCTCCTGTTGATCGGCGCAAAAGCCAGCTACCGGGAGGTGTCCCACTCCATTCTGAGGCGGCCGGTGTTGTTTCGGCCCTCTCGTGCCAATAATGCGCGACTGGCGTTTTGAATCCGGATGCTCGTTGAGGCTGCGTGCTGCGTCTCGTCATGTTACTTTCGCCTCGTCGGTTCGCGATAAAGGAGACACGATGGATTTCAACCAGGCAGCCACCAGCGCATCTGCGGCGATTGTGCGAAGCGCCGAAGCGATGAAGCAGGCCGAGGAGGCTGAGAAGTTGAGGGTTCTGGAAGTCGAGAAGCGTCGCCGCGAGCAGGCTATGCGCGACGCGGAGGCACTCCGGCGCACTCCCGGCACGAGCGGTAGCTGAGACCGGCTGACCAGATCGGCACGTTTGTCGATCGTTCTTGCGATGACTTTTATCTGTCGTGACGAGTAAGTTGAACGAGGCTACGACGTTCCGGCCGTCGCTGATTGCTCCAGATAGCCGTTTCGCGCCCATACGCGACGCCCGCCCGATGTGCTTTTGCAGACCGCCGTTCTAATGAAGGGGTAGTCATGATCATCCTCGACGAGGCGACAGCGCGTCGTGCGCTCGAAAGAGTTGGAACGCTCCAGCGAGAAATTACGGAGCTCGGCGGTGATGCTCGTACAGGAGCAGACGAGATTGCCGACCTGCTTCAATCCGTGGTTCTCTTTCTGAAGAGTTCCGGCTCTTACAGCTCGAGCCTCAGGGAACACGTCGTGACGCCGATGTGGGAGTGGGCGATGTACACCATCGCTCCTCGAGCGCTGCGCGAGGATGACGCTGAGGCCCGATACCTGGTCGACAAGATTATCGCCCTGCGTTCCGAGCTGGAAGACGGAATCTTGCGAGAGTAAGGGTCCGGGTGGGAGAAGTTCGATTCCCAGGGAGACCTCGACCCCTACCCCCCCAGCCCAGCCGACCCGCACCTCATGTGGGAAGGGCCTCTTTGCCGTTTCCGAGTTCACTGAGTGATCGACTTACCTGCCTCCTCGACTGAAGGCGAGGAGGCATTCTTGGAGCAACTGCGGACTAGGTGCTTTGACGCAGCGCCGCAGGATCGACGCCCCGAACCTCTCTTGTAGTACTTGCTCTGATCGATACGTCGACCCGAGCGGTCCTGCTGCAGGAGCCGGCCGAGTGCTGCCGCGAAGTAGGGCCGGGGGTCCGTGTCGCAACCCCGCGGGCCGCGAGTCAGAAGAGGCGCGCGAGCCCGACGACGAGCAGCAGCCCGAACGACAGCCCGGTGCTGCTCAGGGTCGCGATGCTCAGCGCGGCGAGCCCGCCCACACCCACGCGGGGCACGACCGTCTGCTCGGCGCCGGCGACGATGATCTCGAGCTGCTGACCGTCCGGCGTCACCGTGCGCACGACGTTGTCGGGGTGCTCCCCGGTGAGCTCCATGCTGTGCAGTCGGCGCAGCACCTGCGTGCGCCGCACGCCCAGCCACACGACCGGGACGGCGAGCAGCACGGCCGCCACGCGCACGATCCAGGCGCCGGCACCGGTCAGTCCGATGGTCGCGGCGAACAGTCCCAGGATCGTGACGGCGCCGGCGATCAGCAGGTAGAGCGTCGGCTTCCCGAGGGCGCGCGAGCCCCCGCGCCCGATGGCGCCCCAGTCGATTCCCGCTGCCGGTCCCTGTTCGCTCACCCGTCCAGCGTCGCACGCGTCGCCAGGACCGACCAGCGCGGTTCGCTCACGGCGTGAGCGGCGTGGCGAGCAGCGCCGCGAGGTGCGCGACGGCGTCGGGCTCGTCCGCCGTCACGGTGACGGCCGGCGAGTCCGCGGCCAGCCGGCCCCACAGCAGCAGGGCGAGGTGCTCGGGCTGACCCTCGACCGTCAGGCGCGGCACCCCTGCGACGGGCGGGAGACCGCCGTCGAGCACGAGCGAGGCGCCGCCGGGCCGCCGGAGCGTGAGGTGGACCGCGGGCGGGCCGGTGCGCCCGAGCCGCACCTGGCGCGGGTGCATCACGCCGACGATCTCGTCGACGCAGTCCCACCAGTGCTCGTCGTCGACCTCGAGCTCGAGACCAGCGGCGGTGCGCAGGTCCCACAGGTGCACGAGGGTCTCGAGCTTCTGGCGACGGTGCCAGAACGCCACGGTGCCGCGCTGCTCGTCGTGCGGCACGCCGTCGTCGACGAGCGCCCAGGCCCGGGCGTCGGGGTCGAGCTCGAGCAGCGTCTCCCGCAGCTCCCGTGCGCAGCGCTCGTACAGCTCCGGCAGGTCGAAGGACCGCGGCCGAGCGGCACCTCGTGGGTGCGGCGCGCCTGGGCGGCGGCCCAGTGGTGCACCCGGGCGAGATGGACGACGAGCTGGCGCACCCGCCAGCGCCCGCACCAGGGCACCGGCGTGGTCGGGTCGACCACGGAGACGGAGTCGAGAAAGGCGTCCTGGAGGTCGGCGAGCACCTCGAGGTCACGGGACACGGGGGCGGGCATGGGACCATGGTGCCGTTCCCGCATCTCTATCCGGAGTACCTGTGCCTATTCCCTCGGCGTCGCTCGGCGCGAGCATCGCGCCCGCCGCGACCGCCCCGCACCTGCTGCGCAACTTCTGCATCATCGCCCACATCGACCACGGCAAGTCGACGCTCGCCGACCGCATGCTGCAGTCCACGGGCGTCGTGGACTCCCGGGCGATGCGCGCGCAGTACCTCGACCGGATGGACATCGAGCGCGAGCGCGGCATCACGATCAAGAGCCAGGCGGTCCGGATGCCGTGGCAGGTCGAGGAGACCGCCTACGCGCTCAACATGATCGACACGCCGGGCCACGTCGACTTCACCTACGAGGTCTCGCGCTCGCTCGCCGCGTGCGAGGGCGCCGTGCTGCTCGTGGACGCTGCCCAGGGCATCGAGGCCCAGACGCTGGCGAACCTGTACCTGGCGATGGAGAACGACCTCACGATCATCCCGGTCCTGAACAAGATCGACCTGCCCGCCGCCCAGCCGGAGAAGTACGCCGACGAACTCGCGCGCCTCATCGGCGGCGAGCCGGAGGACTGCCTGCGGGTGTCCGGCAAGACCGGTGAGGGCGTCGAAGCTCTCCTGGACCGCATCGTGCGCGACATCCCGGCACCGACGGGCGACGCCGACGCGCCCGCCCGGGCCATGATCTTCGACTCCGTCTACGACACCTACCGCGGCGTGGTCACCTACGTCCGCGTGGTCGACGGCCAGCTCCACCCGCGCGAGCGCATCGTGATGATGTCGACGAAGGCGACGCACGAGCTGCTGGAGATCGGCGTCTCGGCGCCCGAGCCGACCCCCACCAAGGGTCTCGGCGTGGGCGAGGTGGGCTACCTCATCACCGGGGTGAAGGACGTCCGCCAGTCCCGTGTGGGCGACACCGTCACCAACGCGCACAAGCCGGCCGCGGAGGATCTCGGCGGCTACGACTTCCCGAAGCCGATGGTGTTCTCGGGCCTGTACCCGATCGACGGCTCCGACTACCCGGTGCTGCGCGAGGCGCTCGACAAGCTCAAGCTCAACGACGCGGCGCTCAACTACGAGCCGGAGACGTCCGCCGCGCTCGGCTTCGGCTTCCGCTGCGGCTTCCTCGGGCTGCTGCACCTCGAGATCGTGCGCGAGCGCCTCGAGCGCGAGTTCAACCTCGACCTCATCTCCACCGCCCCGAACGTGATCTACGAGGTCACGATGGAGGACGGCAGCGAGCACGTGGTGACGAACCCGAGCGAGTACCCCGCCGGTAAGATCAAGGAGGTGCGCGAGCCCGTCGTGCGCTCCACGATCCTCACACCGAGCGAGTTCGTCGGCACGATCATGGAGCTGTGCCAGACCCGCCGCGGCGTACTTCTCGGGATGGACTACCTCTCCGAGGACCGCGTCGAGATGCGGTACACGCTCCCGATGGCCGAGATCGTCTTCGACTTCTTCGACGCTCTGAAGTCCCGCACGCGCGGCTACGCATCGCTCGACTACGAGCGCACGGGCGACCAGGCGGCCGACCTCGTCAAGGTCGACATCCTGCTGCAGGGCGAGAACGTCGACGCGTTCAGCTCCATCCAGCACAAGGACAAGGCCTACGCCTACGGCGTGATGATGGCCGGGAAGCTGCGCGAGCTCATCCCGCGCCAGCAGTTCGAGGTGCCGATCCAGGCCGCCGTCGGCAGCCGGATCATCGCCCGCGAGACCATCCGTGCGATCCGCAAGGACGTGCTCGCCAAGTGCTACGGCGGCGACATCTCCCGCAAGCGCAAGCTCCTGGAGAAGCAGAAGGAGGGCAAGAAGCGCATGAAGACCATCGGTCGGGTCGAGGTGCCGCAGGAGGCCTTCATCGCCGCGCTCTCCTCCGACGCCCCCACGGGCAAGGACGCCAAGGATGCCAAGAAGTAGCAGCAGCGTGACACCCGCCTCCAGGGCGACCTCGTGAGCCCGCAGCTGCCCGACGGCGAGGCCGCTCCGCGCGACGGCTCGCTCCCGCCCGCGGTTCTCGAGGGCGCCGCCGAGCGGGACTTCGGCGTCTACCTGCACGTGCCGTTCTGCACCGTGCGGTGCGGCTACTGCGACTTCAACACCTACACCGCCACGGAGCTGGGCGAGGGGGCGAGCCAGGCCACCTACGCCTCCTCCGCGCTGCAGGAGATCGCGCTGGCGGCGTCCGTCATGGAGCGCGCCGGGCTGCCGGCCCGCCCGGTCAGCACCGTGTTCGTCGGGGGCGGGACGCCCACGCTCCTGGAGGTGGTGGACCTCGCGGCGATGGTCGACGGCGTGCGGCAGGCCTGGGGCCTCGCCCCCGACGCCGAGATCACCACGGAGGCCAACCCCGACTCGGTGACGCCCGAGTCGCTCGCCGCCCTCGTGGAGGCGGGCTTCACCCGCGTCTCCTTCGGCGTGCAGTCCGTGGTGCCGCACGTGCTGGCCACGCTCGACCGCACGCACGACCCGCTCCGCGTGCCCGACGTCGTGGGCTGGGCCCGCGACGCCGGCCTCGCGGTCTCGCTCGACCTCATCTACGGGACCCCGGGGGAGTCGCTGGCGGACTGGCGCACCAGCCTCGAGGCCGCCGTCGCGCTGCAGCCCGACCACATCTCGGCCTACGCCCTCACGGTGGAGCCGGGCACCGCGCTGCACCGCCGCGTGCGCAGCGGCGAGCTGCCCGCCCCGACGGGTGACGACGAGGCGGCCAAGTACGAGCTCGCCGACGAGATCCTCGGCACCGAGCTCGACTGGTACGAGATCAGCAACTGGGCTCGGACCCCCGACGACCGCTGCCGGCACAACCTCGCCTACTGGCGCGGCGCCGACTGGTGGGGCATCGGCCCCGGTGCCCACAGCCACGTCGGCGGCGTGCGGTGGTGGAACGTCAAGCACCCGCGCGCGTACGCCAACCGGTTGGCGGCGGGGGAGTCCCCGGCGCACGGCCGGGAGATCCTCGACGACGACGCGCAGCGCCTGGAGCGCGTCATGCTCGGCACGCGGCTGGCCACGGGGTTCCCGACGGCGGGCCTGGACCGGGCCGCGGTGGCCTCGCTCATCGCCGAGGAGCTCGTGACGTTCCGTCCCGGAACGATCACGCTCACGCGGCGGGGCCGGCTGCTCGCCGACACCGTCGTGCACCGCCTGACCTGAGCGCGGCGGGGCCGACGACGCGCACACCGCCCGCGGCCTTCCGGGCCTGTCCACCGGCGCGCCCGGGGGCCGGGGTTCCTTGACACGCCCCACCGGGGGCGGTTCGCTTCCCCTTGCGGTCTTCATCCGCCACAGCTCGGCGCGCGCCGCCGCGCCGCCCCCGTGACACCGAGACCGAGAGAGGACCTCACCGATGACCGATCCGAACACGCCTGGTGGTTCTGACCGACCCGAGGAGACCACCCCCCAGACGCCCGGGCACACGCCGCCGGCGCCGCAGCCGCCCGGTGCCCCGGCCTGGGGCGCGCCGCCGCCCCCGCCGTCGTCCCCGCAGGTGCCCGGCTACGGAGCACCGCAGCAGCCGGCCGCCCCGACGCCCCCGCCGCCCTCGTACGACGGGCCGCCGGCCCCGCCGAGCGCCTACCCCTCGCCCGACCAGGGTGGCTTCCCGCCGCCGCAGCAGGGCGGCTTCCCGCCCCCGCCGCAGCAGGGTGGCTTCCCGCCGCCCCCGCAGGGTGGCTTCCCGCCCCCGCCGCAGGGTGGCTTCCCGACCCCGCCGGCCGCCTACGCCGGTGGCGGCTACGTCAGCCCGCCCGACGTCGGCCAGGCGTTCAGCTGGGGCTGGTCCAAGTTCAAGGACAACTGGGTCTCGCTCGTCGTCTCGCACCTGCTGTGGGGCATCGTCGTCGGCGCCGTCGGCGGGATCGGTATCGCGATCGCCACTGCCACCGGCGGGGCGAGCACGACGGCCAACACCGACACGGGCGTCGCCGTCGCGACGTCGCTGGGCCTGGGCGGCATCATCATCGTGTCGATCCTCACGGTGCTGATCTCGTTCATCGCGCTCATCGGTCTGACGAACGGTTACCTCACGATCGCCGACGGTCGACGCAGCAGCATCGGTGACTTCTTCAAGTTCCGGAACGTCGGCCAGGGTGTTCTGCTCAGCCTCCTCCTCGGCGTCGCCTCCGGCCTGCTCTCCTTCACGGGCATCGGTTCGCTCGTGGTCCAGTTCTTCGGGATCTACGCGATGTTCTTCGTCGTCGACCGCGGGCTGTCCGCGATCGACGCGATCAAGGCGAGCGTCGACCTGGCGATCAAGAACGCCGCCCAGACGGCGCTCCTGGTGCTGCTCACGATCCTGTGCGGCTTCGGCGCGCTGCTCTGCGGTGTCGGTCTCCTCGTGACGATCCCGCTGGCCTACCTCGCGGCCACGTATCTCTACCGCCGCCTCAGCGGGGCCTCCGTCGCGGCCTGAGCCACGACGGGCTCCACCGAGCCGCACGACGACCCCGGGCGCAGCGCGCCCGGGGTCGTCGTCGTCGGACCGGCTCGCGGACCCGATCCCCGGTGGCGCGGGCCGACCTGCCACGATGGCCGCATGAGCACCCCCCACGATCCCCAGGACCCCTCGGGCGTCCCCGGACCGCCCGCGTACGGGTCGTTCCCGCCCCCGCCCGGTCAGTACGGCCAGCCCGGTCAGCACGACCAGCCGAACCCGTACGGCCAGCAGCCCGGTGGCGCGCCGCTGCCGCCCCCGCCGGGCCAGCCCGGTCAGTACGGCGCGCCCGGACAATTCGGCCAGCCCGGCCAGTACGGCCAGCCCGGTCAGCAGGGCCCGTACGGCGCCCCCAGCGGCTACGGCCCGACCGACGCTCCCGGCCCGCACCCCTACGGCCCGGCCCCCGGGTTCGGACCTGGCGGCTACGGCCAGGGCGGCGTCGTCCCCGCCCCCGTCACGGCGGGTGCGGCCACGAGCTTCGCGTTCTCGCGCTTCGGTCGGAACGCCGGCGTCCTCATCGGCATCACGGTGGTCGTCGGGGTGGTCGGGTCGCTGGTGCAGCTGCTGGCGAGCCTCGGGCTCGCGGCGGCAGGCCTCACCACGGAGACCGTCGTCACGGGCGACTCCTTCAGCTTCAGCACCGAGAACCTCTCCTACCTCGGGCAGATCATCGCCTCGCTCGTCACGGGCTTCGTCGGCGGGGTCGGGTCGCTGATCCTCGCGACGGGCGCGCTGCGCATCGTGCGGACGGGCCGAGCCTCGTTCGGGGACTTCTTCGCGTTGCCACCGACGTGGGCGATCTTCGCCGCCCTGTGGGCCGTGCTCAGCGCGTTCACCGCGCTCGGACCGGTGACGTGGGCGGTGCTCGTGCTCGCCCTCGTCTCGATCGTCGTGGCGATCGCGATCGTGTACGCGCCCTACTTCCTGGTGGACGCCCCGCGGCCGCCGCTGGCGGCGTTCTCGTCGTCCCTGTCGATGGTGGGGGCCAACCTCGGCCAGACCGTCCTGATGGCGCTCATCGCGGTGGGTCTGTTCATCGCGGGTGCCGTCGCCTGCCTGGTCGGGCTGCTGGTCGCGGCCCCGGTCGTCACCGTCGCGTTCGTCGCCCTGTACTGCGGGCTCCGCCGGGAGACCGTCGCCGCCTGAGCCGTGCCCCGTCGCGACGGCGCCGTCCCCGCGGGGGCGGCGCCGTCGTCGTCCGCGGGTACGGCTGGTCGCGTGCTCGGCCGCCGCCCCGGACGGCCCACCGCTCCTGTCGCGGCCTCGGCGGGGCTCTGCCAGGATCGGACGATGAGCGCACCCGAGCCCGTCCTCCCGCCTCCGGAGGCACCCCACGCGCTCGGTGCGTCCCGGAGGCCCCCGGTCCCCGGTCCGCCCGTCGCGGCGGTGCTGACGGGCAGCCGACGCCCGGCCCCGGCGACGGCGCTGGGCGCCGTCGCCGTCGGGTTCCGGCGCTACTCCGTGAGCACCGGGGCCGTTCTCGGGGCGGCGGTGGTCTGGTTGGCCGTGCTGGCCCTGACGGGTCTGTCGCTGTTCGCCGCGGCACGAGGCCTGGGGTTCGTCGACAGCGAGCTCGTCGCTCGCACGGGTCGGTCGATGTCGAGGGCGGTGCTGACGTTCGAGGGGCGGATCTTCACGGCCACGATCGGAGCGGTGCCGGCCACGCTCGCGCTGATCGCCTGCTCGAGCGGAGGGCTGCGGCTCGTGCGGACCGGAGCGGTCAGGTTCGCCGACTTCTTCACGGTCCCGCGCGGGGTGCCGACGCTCGCCTTCATCGGCCTCGGCGCCGCGGTCGCACTCGTCGGGGCGTTGACGTTCGGCGGTGGGGCGGCGGCCGGCCTGGTCTTCATCTTCGCGGGCCCGGCCTTCGTGGACTCGCCGCGGAGCGCTCTCGGCGCTTACCGGACCTCCGCGCTGCTCGTGGGGTCGAGGTTCTGGCAGACGCTGCTGCTCGCGGTGCTCGCGTCCGTGATCGCCGCCGGAGGCTTCCTCGTCTTCCTGGTGGGGGCGCTCTGGACGCTGCCCGCGGCCGGCCTCGCCGTCGTCGCCCTCTACTGCGGGCTGCGGCGCGAGATGATCACGGCGTGAGCCGAGCGTCTCAGCCCTCGGGGAGCGTGACGAAGTCGACGAGCTCCTCGACCCGACCGAGCAGCTCGGGGGAGAGGTCCTTGTAGTCGCGGACGCGGCCGAGGATCTTCGCCCAGCCCGTCGCGACGTCGGCCTGGGACGCGTGCGGGAGGCCGAGCGCCGCGAGCGTCCCGGTCTTGATGTCGGTGCCGCGAGGCACGTGCGGCCACGCCGTCAGCCCCACCCGCTGCGGCCGGACCGCCTGCCACACGTCGATGTAGGGGTGACCGAGGATGAGCACGTGCTCCGCCCGGCGACCGAGGCGTCGCAGCGTGTCGTCCGCGAGCCGTCGCTCCTTCGAGCCGGCCACCAGGTGGTCCAGCAACACGCCCGCCCGTCGGGTCGGGCCGGGCTCGAACGCCGCCAGCACCTCGGCGAGGTGGTCGGCGCCGTCGAGGAGCTCCACGACGATCCCCTCCAGCCGCAGGTCGTCGCCCCAGACCTTCTCCACGAGCTGCGCGTCGTGCTTGCCCTCGACCCAGATGCGTGAGGCGCGCGCCACGCGCGCCCGGGCACCGGCGACGGCGCGGGAGCCGGACGCCGTCCGCGCCACCGCGGCGGGGGCGGCGGCCACCGCCGGCCGCACGAGCCGGACCGGTTCGCCGTCGACCCAGAAGCCGGGGCCGAGCGGGAACGAGCGGCGGGCGCCCCTGCGGTCCTCGAGGACGACGACGTCCCCGCCGTTCGTCCGCTCCACCCGGAGCACGGCGCCGACGTACGAGGTCGTGACGTCCTCCACGACGAGGCCGACGACGGCGGGCTCGTCGCGGGTCACCCTGCGGGAGCCGGTGCGCACGCGGGGGTCGGTGGACAGGACGTCGGGACCGTAGGGGTCGAAGCTGGGCACCTCGCCACGGTAGCCACGCCCGGGCCGGGTGAGAGGAGCGCCACCCCGGGGTCGGACCAGGTGGGCGTAGAATTGGCACTCGGACACCGAGAGTGCGAACGGAGGGGTATGAGCGAGGACAGGCGGCTGGACGTGCTGCGCGCGATCGTCAGCGACTACGTCTCCACTCGCGAGCCCGTCGGCTCCCGCACCCTGGTCGAGCGCCACTCCCTCGGGGTCTCGCCCGCGACGATCCGCAACGACATGGCGGCGCTGGAGGAGGCGGGCTACATCACGCAGCCCCACACCTCGGCCGGTCGGATCCCGACGGACTCGGGCTACCGCGTCTTCGTCGACCACCTCGCCACGCTCAAGCCGCTGACGCCGCCCGAGCGTCGCGCCATCGAGTCGTTCCTCGCCCAGGCCGTCGACCTCGACGACGCGGTCAACCGCACCGTCCGGCTGCTGTCCCAGCTGACGCAGCAGGTCGCCGTCGTGCAGTACCCCTCGCTCCGGCGCTCGGGCCTGCGCCACGTCGAGCTCGTGCTGGTCTCGCCCGACCGCGTCCTCGTCGTGCTCATCTCCGACACGGGCAGGGTCGAGCAGCGCATGCTCGAGCTCCCGACCGGCACGGCGGACCTGGACGAGTCCGTCGTGGCCGAGGTCCGCGCCCGGATCAACGCGGCGGCCGTGGGGCGGCGGATGCCCGCGCTCCGGACGGCGCTCGAGGCCGTGGCCGACGACGTCGCCCCCACCGTGGCGCCCGTCGTGCGCGCGGTCGTGGACGTCGTCACCGAGACGCTGACCGAGGATGTCGAGGACCGGATCGTGATGGCGGGCACCGCCCACCTGGCCCGCGCCGGCTTCGACTTCTCGCACACCATCTCGCCCGTGCTCGAGGCCATCGAGGAGCAGGTCGTGCTGATGCGCCTGCTGGCCGAGATGGCCGCCGAGCAGGAGACGCCCGGCCGGGAGAACAACGACGTGGCCGTGCGCATCGGCGTGGAGACCCGGCACGCGGGTCTGAGCGAGACCTCCGTCGTCGCCGCCCCGTACGGTGGGGCGAGCGCGCGGGACGCCGTCGCGTTCCTCGGGGTGCTCGGCCCCACGCGCATGGACTACCCCACGACGATGACGGCGGTGCGCGCCGTCGCCCGCTACCTCTCCCGGGTCGTGACCCCGTGAGGGTCCGACCGCCCGCCCCACCCGGCGCCGCCCGGCGCTCCCGCATCTCTCGCACCTCATCCCCGACGCACAAGGACCTGGCTGACACGTGACGGACTACTACGAGGTTCTCGGGGTGTCTCAGGACGCCACCCCCGAGGAGATCAAGCGCGCCTACCGCAAGCTGGCCCGCACCCACCACCCCGACATCGCGGGGGAGGAGGGTGCGGAGCGCTTCAAGGAGATCAGCGCGGCCAACGACGTGCTCTCCGACCCGGAGAAGCGCCGGCAGTACGACGCGGGCGGCATGGGCGGCCCCGCCGGCGCCGGTGCGGGCTTCGGCTTCCAGGACATCTTCGAGACCTTCTTCGGCGCGGCCGGCGGCGGCAGCGCACGCGGCCCCGTCCCGCGCGCCCGTCGCGGCCAGGACGCCCTCGTGCGGATCGAGCTCGACCTCGCCGAGGAGGCGTTCGGCGTCCGCAAGGACATCACCGTCGAGACCGCCGTGGTCTGCGGGACGTGCCACGGCTCGTGCGCCGCGCCCGGCACCTCGCCGCGCGCCTGCACCGTGTGCGGCGGCCGCGGCTCGGTCCAGCGCGTCGCGCGCTCCTTCCTCGGCAACGTCATGACCCAGGCCCGCTGCGACGCGTGCCAGGGCTTCGGCTCAACGATCCCGGAGCCGTGCCCCGAGTGCTCCGGTGAGGGCCGCGTGCGCACCCGCCGCACGATCGCCGTCGAGGTGCCCGCCGGTGTCGAGAACGGCACCCGGATCAAGCTCGTCGGCCAGGGTGAGGTCGGCCCGGGCGGCGGTCCGGCCGGTGACCTGTACGTCGAGGTCCGCGAGCGGCCGCACCCCGTCTTCACGCGTCGCGGCGACGACCTGCACTGCACGATGCAGCTGCCCATGACGGCCGCCGCGCTCGGCACGGTCCTCACGCTCGAGACGCTGGACGAGCCGGTCGAGGTCGACGTGGCGGCGGGTACGCAGGCCGACCAGGTCATCACGCTGCGCGGCAAGGGCATGGGCCGTCTGCGCGGCCACACCCGCGGCGACCTGCACATCCACCTCGACGTCCTGGTGCCCACCAAGCTGGATGAGCGCCAGGAGGAGCTGCTGCGCGAGCTGGCGGTGCTGCGCGGCGAGGAGCGCCCGCAGGGCCGTCTCGCGCCGGTCGGCGCGGGGATGTTCTCGCGGCTGCGCGACAAGCTGGCGGGTCGATGAGCGGCACGGACGGCCAGGAGGTCGTCACCCACCAGGTGACGGTCCCCGACGACGTCGACATGCGCGCGCTGGTCGGCCCGCGCGACGAGGTGATCCGCGCCCTCGAGCGTGGCTTCCACCGCCTCACCGTCACCGTGCTCGGCAGCGTCGTCACGCTCGAGGGACCGCGGTCCGAGGTGAGCCTCGCCGAGCGCCTGGTCGACGAGCTCGCGCAGATCGCTCGCGCCTCGCAGCCGCTGTCGGCCGACGCCGTCGAGCGCGCCATCGGGATGCTCCGTTCGCCGGCGGCGACGTCGCCCGCGAGCGTCCTGACGATGAACATCCTGTCCTCGCGCGGGCGCACGATCCGTCCCAAGACGGTCGGGCAGAAGGAGTACGTCGAGGCGATCGACCGCAACACGATCACGTTCGGCATCGGCCCGGCCGGCACCGGCAAGACCTACCTCGCGATGGCCAAGGCCGTGCAGGCGCTCCAGGCCAAGCAGGTCTCCCGCATCCTGCTCACCCGGCCCGCCGTCGAGGCCGGCGAGCGGCTCGGGTTCCTGCCGGGTTCGTTGACGGACAAGATCGACCCGTACCTGCGTCCGCTGTACGACGCGCTGCACGACATGGTCGACGCCGACTCGATCCCGCGCCTGATGGCGTCGGGGACGATCGAGGTCGCCCCGCTGGCCTTCATGCGCGGCCGCACGCTGAACTCGGCGTTCATCGTGCTCGACGAGGCCCAGAACACCACGCCCGAGCAGATGAAGATGTTCCTCACCCGGCTCGGCGAGGGTTCGAAGATGGTCGTCACCGGCGACGCGACCCAGGTCGACCTGCCCTCGGGCACGTCCTCGGGCCTGCGCGTGGTGACCGACATCCTGCACGACATCGACGACATCGCGGTCTGCCGCCTGACGTCCGCCGACGTCGTGCGCCACCGACTCGTGGGAGAGATCATCGACGCGTACGCCCGCTGGGACTCCCAGGCGACGGGGGCGACGACGTCGCGACCGCCGCGCCGCACCACGTCGGCGGGGGGCCACGCGTGAGCACCGAGATCAGCAACGAGTCCGGCCACGCCGTCGACGAGGTCGAGTTCGCCGCGCTCGCGCGGTACGTGCTCGACCAGATGCACGTGCACCCCCAGGCCGAGCTCTCGATCATCTTCGTGGACGTCCCGGCGATGACCGAGCTGCACGTGCGCTGGATGGACGAGCCCGGCCCGACCGACGTGATGTCGTTCCCGATGGACGAGCTGCGCCCCGGCAGCGAGGGCTCGCCGTCCGAGGAGGGCGTCCTCGGCGACATCGTGGTCTGCCCCGAGGTCGCCACGAACCAGGCCCGCGAGGCCGGCCACTCCGCGCAGGAGGAGATGCTGCTGCTCGTGACGCACGGCATCCTGCACCTGCTGGGGTTCGACCACGCCGAGCCCGAGGAGCGCGAGGAGATGTTCGAGCTCCAGCGCACGCTCCTTCTCACCTTCCTCGCCGGACGGGGTGGCCGATGATCGGCTCGACGTACATCACGCCGTCGGACCCGGGCTCCTACCGGGCGGGTTTCGCCTCCGTCGTCGGACGCCCGAACGCGGGCAAGTCGACGCTCGTCAACGCGCTGGTCGGCACCAAGGTGGCCATCACCTCGGGCCGGCCGCAGACCACGCGCCACACGATCCGCGGGATCGTCCACCGCGACGACGCCCAGCTCGTCCTCGTCGACACGCCCGGTCTGCACCGCCCGCGGACCCTGCTGGGCACCCGGCTCAACGACCTCGTCATGGGGACGCTGGCGGAGGTCGACGTCGTGGCGTTCTGCCTGCCGTCCGACCAGAAGGTCGGCCCCGGCGACGAGTTCATCGCCCGGACCCTGGCCGAGACGCGGACGCCCGTCGTCGCACTTGCCACGAAGGCCCACCTGGTCGACTCCAAGCGACTGGTCGAGCACCTCATCGAGATCGAGCAGCTCGGCGACTGGGTCGACATCGTGCCGGTCAGCTCGCTCGAGGGCTACCAGGTCGACGTCGTGGCCGACGTCCTCGTCTCCCACCTCCCCGTCAGCCCGCCGCTCTACCCCGAGGGGGAGCTGACCGACGAGCCGGAGCAGATCATGATCGCGGAGCTCGTCCGCGAGGCCGCCCTCGAGGGGGTGCGCGACGAGCTCCCGCACTCGCTCGCCGTCGTGGTGGAGGAGATGGGGGAGCGCCCCGGCCGGAGCGCCGCCCAGGGACCGCTGCTCGACATCCACGTCACCGTCTTCGTCGAGCGCCAGAGCCAGAAGGCCATCGTCATCGGGGCCAGGGGCTCGCGCCTCCGCGACGTCGGAACCCAGGCCCGCGCCGGCATCGAGGCGCTGCTCGGCACGAAGGTGTTCCTCGACCTGCACGTGAAGGTCGCCAAGGACTGGCAGCGCGACCCCAAGCAGCTGCGGCGCCTGGGGTTCTGAGTCCGATGGCAGGCAGCTCTCCCTCGGAGTCGTCGCGGGGGCGGGGCCCGGTGGCCCTCCGCCGCGCGCTCGTCGCTCGCGTCCGCACACCGCGGATGCGGACGGCGTGGGCCGTGCTCGCGGCCGTCCTCGCGCTCGCGCTCGTCGGAGCCGCGGCCGGACCGCGCTGGAACCCGGAGCCGCTGTCGGCGTCGGTCTCGCCGGCGTCGAGCTCGGTCGCCGTGCTCGGCAGCACCGGCTCCTCAGAGATCGGGCGGTACGAGACCACGTCCCGCCTCGTCCAGCTCGAGCTGGTGGCGCCCGACGCCGACGGCGAGGGCGGGGTGAGCACGGAGGTGCTCATCGTCGAGCCGATCGGGCTCGAGGAGCCGGCACCGGCCGTGGTCTTCCTCCACGGCGCCGGCACCGGGCTCGCCGAGGCGTTCTCCGAGCACGCGCAGGCCCTGGCCAGCGCCGGGATCGTCGCCGTCTCGCCGAGCAAGCGCCTCGACACCTACTCCACCTTCCAGCGCGACTACGTCGCCATGGCCGACGACTACGCCGTCACGCTCGACCTCGCCCGATCGCTGCCGGGCGTGGATCCGGCGCGGGTCGGCCTGTACGCGGAGAGCGAGGGCGCCTGGGTCGCCCCGGTCCTGGCGGCCGACAACCCCGACGTCGCGTTCCTCGCGCTCGTCTCGGCCCCGGTCGTGACGCCGCGGCAGCAGGGGGCGTTCGCCGTCGACGCCTACCTGCGCGCCGTCGGGGTGCCCCAGACGTTCCTACGGGCGATCCCGCGAGCGACCGGCGCGCACTGGCCGGCCGACTTCCTCAACTACGCCGACTTCGACGTGCGGCCCTACCTCGCCGAGACCGACGTGCCGATCTTCATGGCCTACGGCACGGACGACCTGTCGATGCCGACGGTCCAGGGGCCGCAGATCGTGCTCGGGTCCATCCCGGGCGGCCAGGAGCAGCTGATGCTGCGTTACTACGAGGGCGCCAACCACGGGATCCGGATCGGCAGCGCGACCGACCCGGTGCTGCCGGGGTTCCTCGACGGTCTCGCCTCCTGGGTGCTCGACCCGCTCGCGGCCGAGATCGAGGGCCCGGCCGTCGCCGGCGCCACGCCGCAGCAGGTCCACCTCGCGTCCGCCGTCCCGCCCCCACGCTGGTACGCCGACGGCGAGATGATGCTGCGCGTCCCGCTGATCTCGCTCGCGGTGCTCGTGGTCGGCTACCTCGCGCTCGCCGGTGGCATCGCCGCCCTCGCGCTCGCGCGACGGCGGGAGCGGTCGGCCGTGGTGGTCGGCTTGGGGGAGTCGGCCACGTCCGACGACCCCGCGTCGCTGGTGGCGATCGACGGCGACGACGTGCCCGGGCCCCGGCCGCACCTCGTGCGCGGGCTGCTCGCCTTCACGGCCGCGACGGCGGCGGTCGTGCTGGTGCTCGCCGCCTACATCGTCGCGGTGGCCGTCCTCGCGCTGAACTACAGCACCAACGGCATCGTGGTGTGGGGCGGCTGGGTCCTGCTTCAGGGGCTGGCCGTCCTGGCGGCGTGGCTCGGCGTGCGTGCCGTGCGTCGGCTCGTCGGGGTCCGGCCGGGACGTGACGTCGCCGGGATCGTCCGGCTGGCGGGGGGCTGGCTCGTCGTCGCCGGTCTGCTGGGGCTGCTCACGACGTCCGCCTACTGGGGCGCGTTCTCACCGGTGTCCTGATCCCGGCCCCCGGCGGCGCATCCGCCACGCCTGGCCGTAGGATCGCCTGCGGGTCCGATCCCTCACGAGCGAGCAGGAGAGCAGCGATGCCCACGAACGACGCCCCCGGTTGGAGCCTCTACTCGCCGGGCGAGGACTTCGCCCTCGTCACCGGGGCCACCCTCGCGCTGCTGGACGCGGGTGTGCCCGCCGACGTCGTCACGCGCGTCTGGGACGCCGCGCGCCAGGACGGCGGCCTCGCGCAGGTCGTCGCGCCGCTGGTCGGCTCGCTGGCCGACCTCCCGACCTTCGCCGTCGTGGTCGTCGACGGCGGCCAGGCCCGCGCGCTGGTGCGCGGTGACCTCGAGGTGGTCGTCGGTGAGCACCGGATCAGCGGTCAGGGTGTCGCCACCTGGCGGGAGGAGACCCTGCCCAGCACCCCTGAGGACGGCGCGATCGAGGTTGTCCTCGCGCGGATCGGTGCCGGGGACGCGGCCGGCGAGCACGGCCACGCCCTCCCGGTCCTGGCCGGAGTCGTGCGCGCCTCGCACGTCACGAGCACGCTCGAGCTCCGCCCGACCGCGAAGGAGTCGGCCACGCCGGCGCAGGAGTCCGGCTCCGGCACGGACGAGGAGTCCGGCGACTCCGACCCCGACCCGGCCGCGGTCGTCCCCGGCACGTTCCCCCACGGGGAGGACCAGGCCGTCGACGAGGGGGCCGAGGACGCTGACGCGCAGGACCAGGTCGACGCGCCCGGGACCGACGCGCCCGGGACCGACGCCGTGGTGATCGGCGACGTCGAGCACTTGGACGACGAGCACGCGGACGACGAGGCGGTGGCCGCCGTCGAGGAGCCCGTCGCCGCTGAGGAGCCGTTCGCCGTCGAGGCCCCTTCCACCGACACGCCCGACGAGAACGAGCACGACGACCCTGCGGCCACCGACGAGGAGTCGGGTCCGGACGAGGTCCTCGAGGCGCCGGCACCCTGGGCCGCGCCCGGCGACGGCGACGAGGTCGCCGTCGAGCACGAGGCCAAGCACGAGGCCGAGGGCGACGGCGAGCCGATCGCCGCGCTCGAGGAGCCGTCCGTGGTCACCGGTGACTGGTCGGCGCCCGTAGAGCACGAGGAGGTCGCTTCGGAGGAGGTCGTTGCCGAGCCGGCCGAGCCCGAGCCGACCGAGCCCGAGCCGACCGAGCCCGAGCCCGGCGAGACGGAGCCACTCGTGGCGGAGCAGGTGCCGCCGCCTGCGGTCGAGGACGGCACCGAGGCCTTCGGCGAGCCCCCGCTCGACGTGACCCTCCACCCGTCCACCGACGGCCCCGGCGGCTACGGGTTCGTCTCCCAGGGCCGCACCTCGGTCGTCCCGGCGATGCCGTCGGCGCCGGCTGTGCCCCCGGAGTCCTCCGAGCCCTCGGCACCCACCGCGGCGGAGCCCGACGGCGCGGGCTGGGGCCACCCGGGCGCGTCGCCCGTCGCACCCCCGAGCCGGAGCTGCCGGAGGACGCCGACGGCGACCACGACGGCGGCACGATCCTCGACCACCAGGTGGCCGGGCTGCGGGACGCCGGCCTCGTGACCGTCTCGCCGTGGTCGCGCCCCGACGCGGAGCCGGCGCCGCCGGAGCTGCGCCTGGCGTTCTCGCACGGTCCCGTCGTCACGCTCGAGCGCCCCGTGCTGGTCGGGCGCGCGCCGGAGGGCCAGCAGGGCGTGGACTCCCAGCTCGTCGCGGTCCCCAGCCCGAAGCAGGACATCTCCCGCACGCACTGCGAGATCCGGGTCGACGGCGAGGACGTGCTCGTGACCGACCTGCGCTCGACGAACGGCACGATCGTGTCGCGGCCCGGCCAGGTGCCGCACCGCCTCCACCCGGGCGAGGGCACCTCCGCCTCGGTGGGGTCACGGATCGACCTCGGCGACGGCATCGTGATCGTGGTGGAGTCGTGACGATCCGCGAGGGCCGCGAGTGAGCTCACGGCGCCCACCGGCGACCCCGCCCGAGCTGCCCGGCTACGTTCCCGACCGCCTGCTGGGCTCGGGCGGGTTCTCCGACGTCTTCCTCTACCGGCAGCAGATGCCGCGGCGCGAGGTCGCGGTCAAGGTGCTGCGCACCGTCCCGGGCGCCGACCAGGCCGAGTTCGTCGACGAGGCCAACCTCATGGCCCACGTCTCGAGCCACCCGGCGATCGTGACGGTCTACCACGCCGACGTCGCGGCGGACGGCCGTCCGTACCTCGTCATGGAGTACTGCGCCGGGCCGAACCTGTCCGAGCGCTACCGCTCCGACCGACTCGGCGTGGCCGAGGCGTTGCGCATCGGGGTGCGTCTCGCGGGCGCCGTCGAGACGGCCCACCGCGCCGGGATCCTGCACCGGGACATCAAGCCGGCCAACGTGCTGACGAACGACTACGGCTGGCCGGCGCTGACCGACTTCGGGATCTCCGTGATGGGGGCGGGCGCGTCCGAGACCGAGACCGGCATGTCGATCCCGTGGGCCGCCCCGGAGTTCTTCGCCGACGACTCCCCGCGCGGCGTGACCGCCGACGTGTACTCCCTGGCCGCCACCCTCTACACGGTGCTCGCCGGCCGGTCGCCCTTCGAGGTCGTCGGGGGCAGCAACGCCGCGTTCGACCTGATCTCCCGGATCACTCGCGAGGACGTCGCGCCCATCGGTCGCCAGGACGTGCCCGGTTCGCTCGAGAACGTGCTCGCCCGCGCGATGGACAAGCGTCCGGCTCGACGGTTCGCGACGGCGCTGGATCTCGGACGGGCGCTGCAGCGCGTCGAGCTGGAGCTCCACCTCGCCCCGACGCCGATCGACGTCCCCGACGTGCGCAAGGTCGGCGGCCAGACGGGCGCCGCGGCGAGCGTCGTGTTCGGCGAGACCCAGGTGCGCCCGGTCATCGACATCGACCCGTCGCCCGGGACCGCCGCCGGCTGGACGCCGGGGACGCAGCCGACGCGCCCGCTGGCCGGTCAGGGCCAGGAGCGGCAGCCGTTCACCGGCGTCGCCGGCTACTCCGTGACGAGCCCGACGGGCGGTCAGACGGCCCCCGTCCGGGTGCCGCGCCGGCCGGACGACCCCTCGGTCTGGGAGGCTCCGGCACAGGTCGCCAAGCCCTGGGAGAAGCCGACCGAGCAGGAGGTGGACCCGCACGAGCTGCCGCCCGTCCCGCGGCGCCCCTGGCTCGGGGTCCTGGTCGGGGGAGCGGTCGTCGCGATCGCCGTGACCGCCGTCGTCATGCTCAACCTCAACGGCGCGGACGAGCCGGAGACCCCGTTCACCCCGACCGCCGAACCGACCGAGAACGAGACCGTCGCCACCGGTTTCGTTCCCGAGCCCGACGACGTCCGCCTGACCCGTTCGCCCGACGAGCCCACCACGCTGATCATGGAGTGGGTGGCGCCCGAGGGGGTGCCGGACGCCACGTTCACCTATCGTGTGACCAACAGCGACGAGCCCTCGAAGCCGGTGGCGTCCTCGCCGCTCGTGCTCGACGGGATGCCGTCGGAGGCGACCTGCGTGGAGCTGCGGACCCGCACCCCGCAGGGGCAGGTCTCCCAGCCCTTCACGTTGTGCGTCTGACCCCCGACAGCTGATGGATCAAGGAGTTGCCCGTGCAGGTCGAGTTCTGCGGTGAGTGGTTCGACGTCGACCCCGAGACACCGTTCGTCGTCGGACGCGAGGGTGATCTCGCGATCGACGACAACCCCTACCTCCACCGGCGGTTCCTCGCCATCACGCACACGGGTGGGCTGTGGTGGCTGGAGAACGTCGGCTCGCTGATCCCGGCGACCGTCGCCGACGCGCAGGGCAACGTCCAGGCGTGGATCGCTCCCGGCGCACGGCTCCCGCTCGTCTTCGCACGGACGACGGTGCTCTTCACGGCCGGGCCGACGACGTACGAGCTGCTCGTGGTCGGCGAGGAGCCCGCCTACGTCTCCACCGCCCAGGAGGTCGAGCAGGGCGACACGACCATCGGCCCCGTCGTGCTCACCGACTCCCAGCGCGCCCTGGTCCTGGCGTTCGCCGAGCCGGTCCTGCGGGGCCGCGGCAGCACGACGGCGATCCCCACGTCGGCCCAGGCCGCCGCGCGGCTCGGCTGGACGATCACGCGTTTGAACCGCAAGCTCGACAACGTGTGCGACAAGCTCGCGCGGCAGGGGGTGCGCGGCCTCCGCGGCGGCCCCCGGAAGCTGGCGGTGAACCGCCGGGCACGCCTCGTGGAGCACGCCGTCGCCTCGCGTCTGGTCACCGTGGACGACCTGCCGCTGCTCGACGAGCAGGCGGCGCTGGCGGCCGCCGCGGCGGCCGAGCCCGAGGACGACTGACCCCGCTCCACGGCGGTCGGGATCGTCGGTATCGACGACGGACCCGAGTCCCTGCCACCGTTGGGCCTCGGATAACCTGGAACCTCATGTGCCGAGTTCCCCGGGGGAGACGTTGACCGAGCGTTCGAGACGTCGCAGCACGGTCGCCAGCGCGACCGCCGTCAGCCTCGTGGTCGGGACGGTCGTCGCGCTCAGCCTGACCTACGACGGCGTCGCGACGGCGGACGTCAGCCTCAACGACGGGGGCGTCTGGGTCACCTCCACCGGCGACGTCCAGTTCGGTCGCCTCAACTACCCGATCAGCCAGGTCGACGGTTCGCTCGCGGCCGACACCGCCGCGTTCGACGTGCTCCAGGAGGACGGCGACGTCCTCGTGATCGACGACGGCACCGACTACGTCAAGCGGGTCGATCCGGCCCAGGTCGCGTTCGTCGGGGGCGCCAGCCTCCCGGCCACCCGCGAGATCGCGCTCGGCAACGGCACGGTGTCCGTCCTCGACAGCGGTACCGGCGACCTGCGCATCGTGACCGTCGAGACGCTGAGCGTCCTCGAGGACGCCGAGACGCCGCCGACGCAGCGGTTCGACGCCCGCTCGGCGATCGACGTCGACGTCGAGGGCACCACCTGGGTCTTCGACCCCACCACGCGCGTGCTCACCGCCATCACGGCGGAGGAGGCCGAGATCTACGCCGCGATCGCGCGGGGCGAGGCCGCCGAGGCCGAGGCGACCGAGACCGCCGATGCCGACGCCGCCGACGACGCGGCCTCGACCACGGGTGCGGAGGCCGCCGCGGGCGAGCTCCCCACCGACCTGGAGGACCTCGAGGAGCCCGAGCCCGAGACCTGGGACCTGACCGAGTCGATCCTGGCGCCCGACGACCTCGACGACGCGGAGATCTCCCTCACGACGGTCGGGACCAGCCCGGTCGTCCTCGTCCACCGGACCATCCGCGTGGACGAGGAGAACGTCCCCCAGGTGGAGATCGTCCAGCCCGAGGTCGAGACCGTGCTGCTGTCGGAGCTCGCGGAGACCTACGAGCTCGACCTCGACGCCGAGGAGGTCGCCCTGCAGGCCACGGGCGAGGCCCGACCGGACGTCACGCTCGCGACGCGCGACGCCGTCGTGCGCCTCCCGCTGGACGGCGGTGAGCCCGACGTCGCCGAGGCCGGTGTGTCCGGCAGCCCGGCGACCCCCGTCGTCGTCAACGGCTGCGCCTACGGCGCCTGGAGCGGCGACACCAGCGCGACCGTACGGCTGTGCAACGACGCCGGCGTGCCGTGGCAGGTCGACGGCCTCGCGCCCGACGCCGACCTCACCTTCCGCATGAACCGCGGCTACGTGGTCCTCAACGACATGGCCACGGGCGCCGTCTGGAAGATCGAGAACCAGCTCATCCCCGTGGACGACTGGCTCGACACCTCCCCGCCGCCCAACGCGCAGCAGGAGGAGGAGGACTCCCACGACACGGTCCAGGAGGACGTTCCGCTCGACCGCGACGAGGAGAACCGGCCTCCGACCGCGAACGACGACACCCTGGGGCTGCGCCCCGGGACGACGCGGCTGCTGCCGGTGCTCGACAACGACGCCGACCCCGACGGCGACCTCCTCACCGTCCTGCCGCCCGCCGACTTCCCCGAGGGGTTCGGGACGCCGCAGGTCGTGCTCGGCGGTCGCGCGCTCCAGGTCGTCGTCCCCGAGGACGCCTCCGGCAGCGGCACCTTCACCTACACCGCCGACGACGGTCGCGGCGGCACCGACGACGCCACCGTCACGCTCAACGTCGTGCCCCCGGGGGAGAACAACCCCCCGGAGCTGCTGCGCGACATCACCATGCAGGTCTCCAGCGGCGCCAGCGTCAGCCGGAACGTGTTCGCGGACATCCGCGACCCCGACGGCGACGAGCTCACGCTGTCGTCGGCGACCGTCGACAGCGAGGGCGACAGCGTCCGCACGACGCCGGACGGGAACGTCACGTTCTCCGACGCCGGGGTCTCGACGGCGGCCAAGACCATCACGCTGCAGGTCTTCGACGGGTACGACGCCACCCCGATCGACATCATGGTCGAGGTGGTCGACGGGAACCAGCCGCCGCGGGCCGAGTTCGACTTCGCCTCCGGTTTCGTCGGCGACACGATCGTCGTCGAGCCGCTGCTGAACGACACGGACTCCTCCGGCGAGCCCCCGAGGCTGGCGCAGGTCAACCCGTTCTCGCCCGGTGGCACGACCACGCCCAACTACACCGACGGGACGGTCGAGCTCACGGCCGACCAGCCCGGCGCGTACTACGCGACCTACCTCATCGCCGACGACGACGGCGCGACCGGCGAGGGACTCATCCGCGTGGACGTCAAGGCGCGGGGCGAGGGCGACCCGATCGCCGTCCGCGACACGGCGCTGCTACCGCCGGGCGGCGAGGTCGTCGTCGACGTCCTGGTGAACGACACCGATCCCCGTGGCGGGGTGCTCGCGGTGCAGCAGGTCGACGTGCCGACCGGCTACGGGCTGAACGTCGCCGTCATCGAGCACCGGCTGCTGCGCATCACCAGCGACCGGGTGCTCCAGGAGCCCGTCACCGTCGGCTACACGATCGCGAACGAGAGCGGGACGGCCGAGGGCCAGGTCCAGGTGATCCCGCTCCAGGCCGACACCCAGCCGCAGCCGCCGATCGCCGTCAAGGACGTCGCGAACGTGCGGGTCGGCGACTACGTGACGATCCCCGTCCTCGCCAACGACCACCACCCCAACGGGCTCGAGTTCCACGTCGAGGAGACGATCGTGACGCCGCCCGCGGCCGGCCTGATGTTCGTGACCCAGGACGTGGTGCGCTACCAGGCGCCGACGGAGGCGGGGCAGCAGACCGCCATCTACTCCGTCGTCGACTCCAACGGGCAGAAGACCTCGGCCCAGATCGTGATCAACGTGCTCGCGTCCGAGGGCAACGCCGCCCCCGTGCCCGTGGACGTCGAGACCCGGGCGTTCCAGCGCGAGCGGATCCGGGTCCCGATCACGCTGATCGGCATCGACCCCGACGGCGACTCGGTCCAGCTCCTCGGCATCGGCTCCGCGCCGACGCTCGGCCAGATCGTGGAGGTGGGGACGGACTACCTCGACTACGTGGCGTATCCCAACTCGGTCGGCACCGACGAGTTCACGTTCCAGGTGCGCGACCGTCCGGGTCAGATCGCCACGGGTGCCGTGTCCGTGGGGATCGTTCCGCCGCCGGCCATCAACCGCAATCCCGTGGTGCCGGCCGTCGAGGCCCACCACCGCCCCGATCGCGACGTCACGGTGGACGTGCTGGCCGAGGCGACGGATCCCGACGGCGATGCGCTCGTCGTCGACGCTTTCATCGACAAGGGCGGGCTCGAGGTCACGACGGGCGAGGAGAGCCGGCTCGCGATCCGCACGCCGGTCGATCCCGGCACCTACACGGTGACCTTCCGGGTGATCGACCGCAACGGCGGTCAGGCGATCTCGACGCTCACGCTCCAGGTCTCGCCCGACGCCCCGCTGCACACGCCGATCGCGCTGGACGACATGGTGCCCGTCCCGGAGATCGTGGGGCAGGACTCCGTCGAGGTCGACGTGCTCGCCAACGACTACGACCCCGACGGCGAGGCGGCCTCGCTCGTGCTCGGCCTGCCGGACGGACAGCCGAACGCGTCGCTGGTCACGGTCGACGGGATCAGCAAGGTGCGGGTCGTGCTCGCGCCGACCCGTCAGATCGTCACCTACCAGGTGACCGATCCGGACGGCCTGTCGACCTATGCCTTCGTGGACGTGCCCGGGGTGGAGGACTCCGGTCCCGCGCTGCGGACCGATCTCGCCCCGCTCGAGGTCCTCACGGGTCAGCCGCTGACGATCGAGCTGAACGACGTGATCGTCACGGTCTCGGGCGACCCGGTGCAGGTGACGGACACGAGCAAGGTGCTCGCCACCAACTCCGACGGCTCGGAGCCCGTCGTCGACAGCGACACCGTGACCTTCACGTCGCTGGCCGGCTACGTCGGCCCGGCCAACGTCACCGTGGAGGTCACCGACGCGGCCGACCTCAACGATCCGGAGCGCAAGGTCTCGACGCTCACGATCCCGATCGAGGTGCTCCCGGACGGCAACATGCCGCCCACGCTGAGCAGCACGGAGATCGACGTCGAGGCCGGGGTGACCGAGCCGCAGGTGATCAACCTGCAGAGCCTGTCCAACGACCTCAACCCCGAGGACCTGGAGAACCTGCGGTTCGAGCTGCTCGGGCAGCCGGCGGGCTTCACCGCCGAGCTCGTCAGCGGCATCGAGCTGCACGTCACCGCGGCGCTCGACACGCAGAAGGGCACGCGGGGGGAGTTCCAGGTCTCGGTCACCGACCAGGTCAACGAGCCGGTGGTCGCCACGATGATCGCGAACGCCGTCGCGAGCCAGCGGCCGATGGCCTTCGCCGCCGACGACGACCTCGGTGAGGTGCAGCAGGGACAGACCGTCCCGATCGACGTGCTCGCCAACGACACCAACCCGTTCCCCGACCAGCCGCTCGTGATCGTCGGGACCCCCGAGGTCGAGACGGGGTCGGCCTCGGTCTCGGTGTCCGGCGGCACCGTGAGCGTCACCCCGCCCCAGGACTTCGTCGGCCGCCTCTCGATCCTCTACACGGTGCAGGACGCGACCCAGGACCCCGACCGCGCCGTGCAGGCGCGCATCCGCGCCAACGTCATCGGCGTTCCCGCCGCCCCGTCGGCGCCGCGGGTCGAGGCCGTCGGGAACCGCGAGGTGACGCTGTCGTACACGACGCCCGTCGACAACGGCGCCCCGATCACGGGTTACACGGTGACCTGGGCGGGCGGCGCGCAGCAGTGCGCCGCGACGACCTGCGTCATCGGGGGCCTGACCAACAACGTCGAGTACACGTTCACGGTGACGGCGAGCAACAAGGTCGGCGAGGGGCCCGCCAGCGCGTCCTCCGCCATCGCCCGCCCCGATGTCAAGCCCGAGGCCCCGTCCGCTCCGACCCTGGCGTTCGGCAACGCGCTGATCGACGTCACGTGGACGACGCCGGTGAACGAGGGGTCGCCGATCCTGGAGTACGACGTCCAGATCTCGCCCGCGACGGGCGGTGGTCAGCAGACCGTCGGCGCCCAGACCCAGCTCACGTGGTCCTCGCTCCAGAACGGCACGGCCTACACGTTCCGCGTCCGGGCCCGCAACAGCGCACCGGATCCGGGGGACTGGTCGGCGTGGTCGGCCCCGGAGATCCCGGCGGCACCGCCGTCGCGCCCCGAGGCCCCGCGGGCGACGCGCGTCGACACCCCGATCGGCGGCCAGATCCAGGTCGCCTGGACGGCACCGGCGAACAACGGCGACGCCCTGCGCGACTACATCCTCACGCCGTACCGGACCGGCGTCGCGCAGCCGTCGATCAGTCTCCCGCCGGGGCAGACGTCCTACACCTACGCGGCCGACAACGGTCAGGACTACACGTTCACGGTCAGCACCTCCAACAAGGCGGGACCGTCGGAGACGTCGGCGGCCTCCGCCTCCGTCCGGTCGTTCGGCAAGCCCGGGCAGGTGACCGGCACGACCGCGGCTCCGACCGGCTCCAACGGCCAGATCGTCATCGACTACGGCACGCCGGGCGACAACGGCCAGGCGATCGACCGGTTCCAGTACGCGCTGAACGGTGGCGGCTGGTCGAACGTGCCGGCCAACAAGACGATCGGCGGGCTCACGAACGGCTCGAGCTACACGGTCCAGGTCCGGGCGTGCAACACCTACTGCGGCGACGCCAGCGCGGCCACGGGTGCCGTCACGCCGTACGGTCCGATCGGTGCGCCCGCGGTGCGTGGCGAGAAGGTCGGGGCGCAGGGCGTCCGCTTCACGATCACGCGACCCGCCAGCGGCGCCAACGGAAGACCCGAGGCCGCGTTCCAGTACCGCGTGAACAACGGTGGCTGGGAGAACGTGCCCGGCAGCGGGGTCGTCAACCTCGGCAACGGCTACGACCAGGAGTTCACCGTGCAGGCGCGCTACGCCGTGTCCGGTCCGGCGCAGGAACAGCTGTCGAACACCGACACCCGACGGACCGACCCGCCGCCGCCGCCGGACCCGCCGCGGCTGTGGATCACGAAGGGTGGGGAGCGAGCCTGCCAGCGCCCGTACAGCCCGTCGGGCTGCTACACGCTCATCGTCCACTGGGCCGGCGTCACCGCGGACCGCGACCTGGTCGTCGGCTTCAACATGGACGGACAGTGCAACTTCTCGGGATCGGGATACTCGCTCGCGATCCGCGGGGCGAGCGGTTCGCAGCAGATCTCTCGGGGGGACCCGCCGCCCCACCGCGGCGCCTGCTCCGGCCAGGTCTGGGTCACGGGTGCTCCCGGCGAGTTCACCGCTGAACGCAGAGCCTGGTGAGGGGCGTCATGATTCCGACACGCCCCGAGCACGATCCACCTCCCCAGAACGTCGAAAGGCCGGCCGCCACGTGACCACCGCCCCCGCCCCGCAGTACATGACGGCCGAGCAGGCCGCCTGGTTCTCCCAGACGTTCACGCGCCTCGTCGACAACGTCGGCCAGGCGGTCCTCGGCAAGCCCGAGGCCGTCAAGCTCGCGTTCACGTGCCTGCTCTCGGGCGGCCACATGCTGCTCGAGGACTTCCCCGGCACGGGCAAGACGTCGTTGGCGCGCTCGCTCGCCGCGACCGTGCAGGCCACGCACAGCCGCATCCAGTTCACGCCCGACCTGCTCCCGAGCGACGTCACGGGTGTGACGATCTTCGACCAGAACAGCCGCGAGTTCGAGTTCCACCCGGGCCCGATCTTCGCTTCGATCGTGCTGGCGGACGAGATCAACCGCGCCTCGCCGAAGACGCAGTCGGCACTGCTGGAGGTCATGGAGGAGGGGCGCGTCACGATCGACGGCACCCCCCACGAGGTGGGTCGTCCGTTCCTCGTCATCGCGACGCAGAACCCCATCGAGCAGGCCGGCACGTACCGGCTCCCCGAGGCGCAGCTCGACCGCTTCCTCATGAAGTCCTCGCTCGGCTACCCCGACCACGACGCCACGGTCGACATCCTCAGCGGGGCCGCGGTCCGCGACCGCTCGGCCACGCTGGCGCCCGTCATCACGGCGCAGGCCGTGGTCGAGATGATCGACCTCGCCGCCACCGTCTACGTCGACCCCGCCGTGCTCGACTACGTCTCGCGCCTCGCCGCCGCGACGCGCTCCACGACCGACATCCGCCTCGGCGTCTCCGTCCGCGGCGCCCTGTCGCTCGTCCGGGCCGCGAAGAGCTGGGCCGCCGCGAACGGCCGCCACTACGTCGTGCCGGACGACATCAAGGACCTCGCCGAGCCGGTCCTCGCACACCGCATGGTGATGGACGCGGAGGCCGAGTTCGACGGCGCGACGGCGGCCGTGTCGCTCGCCCGCGTGCTCGCCGACGTCGCACCGCCCCAGCAGCGCGCCTGAGCATGTCCACGACGTCCCGCACCCCCGCACCCGTCGCGGGGACCACCACCCGCGGTCGCCTGTTCCAGGGCACGCGGTCGACCCTGCAGGCGGGCCTGCGCCAGGTCACCCCGGTCCTGGGATGGGTGAGCCTGTCGGCGTGGGTGGTGCTCGCCGTCGTCGTCGCGAGCCTCGTGATCGGCCACCGTTTCGGGTGGGTCGAGCTGGTCGCGATCGGCTGGGGGCTCGGGGCGACGCTCGTCGTCGCGCTCGCCTTCACCGTCGGTCGCCACCCCTACGAGGTGCGGCTCCGGCTCCGCGAGCACCGCGTCACCGTCGGCGACCGGGCCGTCGGCGGCATCACGGTGCGCAACGTCGGCGACCGCCGCGTGCTACCTGCCCGGATCGAGCTGCCGGTCGGCGCCGGCCGAGCCGGCTTCGGCCTCCCGTCGCTGGGTGCGGGGGAGGAGCACGAGGACCTGTTCGCCGTCCCGACCTCCCGGCGCGCGGTCATCGTCGTCGGCCCCGTGAGCTCGGTGCGCGGCGACCCGCTCGGCCTCGTGCGCCGCACGGTCACGTGGACCAAGCCGCAGGAGCTCTACGTCCATCCCCGCACGGTTCGCCTCGCGAGCAGCCACTCCGGGCTGGTGCACGACCTCGAGGGCCAGGAGTCGCGGGACCTCACCGCCTCCGACCTCACCTTCCACGCGCTGCGCGAGTACTCCCCGGGAGACGACCGCCGCAGCATCCACTGGCGCTCGTCCGCGCGCACCGGGAAGCTGATGGTCCGCCAGTTCGTCGAGACCCGGCGGTCGCAGCTCGTCGTCGCGCTCTCCTGCCGGCCCGGCGACTACGGCACGGATCCCGAGGAGTTCGAGCTCGCCATCTCGGCGCTCGGCTCCTACGCGCTGCACGCCGTGCGCGAGCAGCGCGACATCGCGGCGCTGACGACCCACGAGACGCTCCGCACCTCCTCGCCGGACGCGCTGCTCGACTCCCTCACGGCGGTCGAGCAGGCGGGCGGCGGCGTCACGCTGACCGAGACCTGCCGCACGATCGCCCGGGACTACCCGCGCGCCGCGATCATCGTCCTCGGCGTCGGGAGCGTGCCCGGCCCCCGTGACCTGCGCGCCATGGCGTCGGTCCTGCCGCTCGGGGCGCAGGTCATCGCGGTGCGGGCCCAGCCCGGCGCGCCGACCGCCGTCCGGAAGATCCCGGGGCTGTCCTCCATCACGCTCGGGTCGCTCGGCGAGCTCGCCCGCGCCCAGCACCGGAGCTCCTCGTGAGCGGGACGTCGGCGCCCGCCGTCGAGGTCGGTGCCCGCCGCGCGACCCGCACCGGTGCGTCCGGCACGGTCCAGCGCGTCGTCGACATCGCCGTCCCGAGCCTGCTCCTCCTGGTGGCGCTCCTCCCGCTCTGGCCCGTCTACCGCTCGGGTCACGCCGTCGTGGCCGCGGTGGTCGGCGTGGCGCTCGGTGCGGGGATCGCGCTGCTCGGTGCGCGACGGCGATGGAACGCTGTCGTCGTCGCCGCCGTGACGCTCGGTGGCCTCATCGCGACGGCGGCGCTCACCGCGCCGACGACGGCGATCGGCGGCGTCCTGCCGACGCTCGAGACGTGGCGCACGCTCGGGATCGCCGTCGTCCGCGTCTGGAAGCAGGTGCTGACGCTGCAGCCGCCGCTCGGCAACGCCGACGGCCTCCTCGCGGTCGTCTACCTGCTCGCGCTCCTCGGCTCCGTCGTGGCCGTGACGATCGCGCTCCGCGCGGGACGGTTCCGGCCGCTCGCGCTGCTGGTGCCGGCGATCGTGCTCGTGGGCAGCGTGCTGCTGGGCACGACGACGACCGTCGCGCCCGCGGCGATCGGCGGCGTCGCCGTGCTGGCCGGCCTCGCGTGGCCCGCGTGGCGCTCGGGGCGCATCGAACTCAACCGCCCCGTGGGCACGGCGGTGCTGGGCGCGGTCGCCGTGCTCGGGGTCGTCGGCGGCAGCATGCTCGCCGCGCCCGCGGAGCCCCGCTACGTGCTGCGCGACCACGTCGAACCGCCCCCGCTCGAGGAGAACTACCCGAGCCCGCTGGCCGGCCACCGCGCCTACCTGAAGGACTTCGAGGACGACGTCCTGCTCACCCTCGACGGCGTCCCCGAGGAGCTGACCCGGATCCGGCTCGCGACCCTGGACACCTACGACGGCCTCGTCTGGGACGTCAGCGACGGCGAGACGCTCACCGGTGGCCGCTACCTCCGCGCGACCGACCGGTTCGTCGCGGAGCTCGACCGCGACGCGATCGAGATCGACGTCACCGTGAACGCGTACGACGACGTGTGGCTGCCGATGATCGGCCGCGTCGAGGACGTGACCTTCGAGGGCGACCGGGCCACGAACCTCTCGCGGACCGTCTTCTACAACGACCGGACGACGACGGCGATCGTCACGGCGAAGCTGACCGAGGGCGACTCCTTCACCCTCACCACCCGGCCCGACCCGGTCGTCACCGGCGACCAGCTCAGCGGTGAGGTGTTCAGCGAGACCCCCTACCCCCAGGTCACGGGCGTCCCCGACGGGCTCACGGCGAAGGCCGCCCAGCTCATGGAGGGCGCGACGACGGACGTCGACCGCGTCCAGAAGCTGGCCGACGGCCTGGCGCTGCAGGGCTTCTTCTCCCACGGCCTCGAGGGCGACGTCCCCTCGGCGGCCGGGCACGGCCAGGCGCGGATGGCCCTCATGATCGAGGCGCCCGAGATGATCGGCGACGCCGAGCAGTACGCGGCGCTCATGGCGCTCATGGTCCGCGAGCAGGGCTGGCCCGCCCGCGTCGTGTACGGCTTCGCGCGCGGCGAGCGGGACACGGGCACCACCTGGGAGGTCACGGGCGGCAACGTCACGGCCTGGGTCGAGGTGCAGTTCGAGGGTGCCGGCTGGGTCGCGTTCGACCCCACGCCGCCCGAGAACAACGTCCCCATCTCCGAGGACCCGGCACCGGCCGACCGCCCCCAGCCCCAGATGCTGCAGCCCCCGCCGCCGCCGGTCGCGGCCCCGGACATCCCCAGCCTCGACTCCGGGAACGCCGACGTCGAGACGGACAACGAGCCCGAGCCCGAGCCCGAGGTGCCCGCCGTCGTCCGCTGGCTCGGCTACCTCGGCATCCCGCTGGTGCTGCTGCTCCTGCCGGCGCTGGTCGCCGTGCTGCTCAAGGTCCGCCGGCGACGGCGTCGCAAGCGTCGCGGCGACGGCGCGGCGCGTGTCGCGGGCGGCTGGCTGGAGCTCCAGGACACCGCGCGCGACCTCGGCCTGGAGCGGCTCCCGACCGGCACCCGCCGGGAGCAGGCCGGTGCGATCCGCGGCTACTTCGGCAGCTCCGGGACCTCGGCCGTCGCGCTCGCCACGCGTGCCGACGAGGCGGTGTTCGGCCCGACCCCGGCCGACGAGGCCGCGGCCGACGCGTTCTGGTCCGAGGTCCGCGGGACGGAGCGCTCGTTGCGCACGAAGGCCTCGCTGTGGCGACGGCTGCGGGCGCGCACGACGTTCGCCTCGCTGCGCCGGCGCGCGTGAGCCGCCCCCGGACCACCACAATGGCCCCATGGCGCTGCTCGACTCCACCCCCGCCCGGGCCCGACCGTTCCTCGGCGAGGCCTACCGCCGTCCCCGCGTCGCCGGGTCCGGCGGCGAGGCGCTGCGGCAGGAGGCCGTCGGCACGCTGACGGCGACGCTCGCCCGGCCCGGCCGCCTCGTGCGTCAGGTCGTCGCGCTCCTCGCCGTGAACGCCGGCCTCGTCGTCCTGCTCCGACGCTGGCTCGTCGACGCCGGTGCCGGGGTCGGCGTCCCCGGTGGTTCCGTCACCGGCACGCTCGGCGGGGTCGCCCTCCTGCTCGGCGGGCTGCTGCTCGCGGCGGGCCCCGTCCGCGAGGGGTCCACCACCACCCGCGCCCTCCAGGGATGGTTGGTCGGAGCGCCGACGCCCCCCACCCTCGGCGCCCTGCTGCGCCCGACCGGGGTCGTCCGGCTGGTGGGCTGCGGCGTCCTCGTGCTCGGTGTGCTGGCGTCCGTCGCGACCACGGTCCTCGGCGGACCGCCGGCGCCGACGGCGGGGCAGGTGGTGGCCGGGCTGGTCACCACCGTGCCGGCCCTGGTGACGCTGGCGCTGGCCGCCGTCGGCACCCGGCGCCTGGCCCAGGGCCGGCGCGGCCACGACGTCAGGGGGCGTGGCGACGTGGCGGAGCAGGCGGCGAGCTTCGCCCCGCTCGACTCGCCGGCCGCCGGGGCCGGGTGGGTGGCGCCGAGCCCGTACCCGAACGCGGCTCCTGCCCCGGTGGCGAGCCCCGTGCCGCCGCCTCCACCCCCGCCGTCGCCCCCCGTCCCGCTGGTCCCCGGCGCCCCCAGCCCGCTGCCGGCGACGACGACGGAGCGGGCACCCCGCGCCGTCGTCCCGCCACCCGCCCTCGCACCCGCGCCCGCACCGAGCCAAACCCCGAGCTCCGACCTCCCGGAGCACACCACCGTGCGACCGGTCCCCAGCCCGTCCGTGCCGGTCGTCGTCGTGCTCGACGACGGCCAGGACCCCCGCGTGCTCGGCCCCGGCCGGTGGCTCGTGGGACGAGCGCCCCGCGCCCGGGAGGGCGAGGAGGGGCTGCTCCCGCTGGTCGTGACCGATCCGGGGGTCTCCAAGACGCACGCCCTGCTCGAGGTCGGGGAGCACGAGGTGACGGTCACCGACCGCGCCTCCAGCAACGGCACCGCGGTGGTCTGGGCCGCTGGACGCCGGCGCCTGCACCCGTGGGAGGGCGCCGTCGTCGGGCCGGGAGAGACCGTGACGCTCGGCGCGGTCGCGATCCGCGTCGAGGCGGTCGATCACCGGTCCGCGTGAGGGACGGTGCGTCACCGGTCCTCCGACGTGGGCTATGGTGACGGCGTGCTGCCCTTCGGTGCCCTCCTCCTTCGGTGCCGCGACGAGGCCTAGAACGGCTGGCTTCCTCGTCGCGGCGTTCCCGCTGCCTGCCGGAGCCCCTCGCACTGGAGAGAGAACGATGAGCCACCGCCCTTCCACCAACAGCCCCGCCGAGCTGGACGTCACCCCGATGCCGCTGGCGAAGTACCCGCCCTTCCACGAGGTCAACGGGATCGATCTGCCCGACCGGACGTGGCCGAGCAAGCGCATCCTGCAGGCGCCGCGCTGGCTGTCCACCGACCTGCGTGACGGCAACCAGGCCCTGATCGAGCCCATGGACCCGGCGCGCAAGCACCGGATGTTCGAGCTCCTGGTCCGCATGGGCTACAAGGAGATCGAGATCGGGTTCCCGGCCGCGAGCCAGACCGACTTCGACTTCGTCCGCTCGCTGATCGAGTCCGACGCGATCCCGCAGGACGTGACGATCTCGGTGCTGACGCAGGCCCGCACGGACCTGATCGAGCGCACCGTCTCCTCGCTGGTCGGCGCGCACCGCGCGACGGTCCACATGTACAACGCGACCGCGCCGGTCTTCCGCGACGTGGTGTTCCGCACGGACAGGGACGGCACGAAGAACATCGCCGTGTCGGGCACGCGGGACGTCATGGACTACTTCGAGAAGTACCTCGACTCCGACACGATCGTCGGCTACGAGTACTCGCCCGAGATCTTCATCGACACCGAGATCGACTACGCGCTCGAGGTGTGCGAGGCGGTCATGGACGTCTGGGAGCCCGACGGCGACCGCGAGATCATCCTCAACCTGCCGGCCACGATCGAGCGCGCCACCCCGAACGTGTACGCCGACCAGATCGAGTGGATGAGCCGCAACCTCAGCCGCCGCGAGCACGTCGTGCTGTCCGTGCACCCCCACAACGACCGCGGCACCGCCGTCGCCTCCGCCGAGCTGGCCGTGATGGCCGGGGCGGACCGTGTCGAGGGCTGCCTGTTCGGCCACGGCGAGCGCACGGGCAACGTCGACCTCGTCACGCTGGGGATGAACCTCATCTCGCAGGGCGTGGACGCCGGGATCGACTTCTCCGACATCGACGACATCCGTCGGACCGTGGAGTACTGCGGCCAGATGGACGTCCACCCGCGTCACCCCTACGGCGGCGACCTGGTCTACACCGCGTTCTCGGGCTCGCACCAGGACGCGATCAAGAAGGGCCTGACCAAGCGCGACGCCGACGTGGCCGCGGCCGGTGGCGACGAGCTCGCCGTGCCGTGGACCGTCCCGTACCTGCCGGTGGACCCGCGCGACGTCGGCCGCAGCTACGAGGCCGTCATCCGCGTCAACAGCCAGTCGGGCAAGGGCGGGATCGCCTACCTGATGTCGACCGAGCGCAAGCTCGACCTGCCGCGCCGCCTGCAGATCGAGTTCAGCCGCATGGTGCAGGCGCACACGGACAGCGCCGGCGGCGAGGTCACCGCCGACCGGCTGTGGGACATCTTCACGGACGAGTACCTGCCCGCTCCCGCGGATTCCGCGCTGCACCCGTGGGGCCGGTTCGCCCTGCGGTCGACGCGGCTGACGACGGCGGGCGAGGGCAGCGACACCGAGCTCGAGGCGGTGCTGGTCGACGGCGGCGTCGAGCACGAGCTGCGCGGCCTCGGCAACGGCCCGATCGACGCGTTCTCCTCGATCCTGCGTCAGCGCGGGGTCGACGTGACCGTCATGGACTACGCCGAGCACGCCCTCTCGCAGGGCGAGGACGCCAAGGCCGCCTCCTACATCGAGGCCGAGGTCGAGGGACAGGTCCTGTGGGGTGTCGGCATCGACGCGTCCATCACGACGTCGTCCTTCCGCGCGATCGTCTCGGCGGTCAACCGCGCGGTGCGCTGAGCCACCACCAGCAGCAAGCACCACCAGCACCGCCGAGGGCGATCCATCCGACCCGACGGCGATCCGCGCAGGATCGCCGTCGCGGCGAAGGATCGCCCTCGCGGTCGCTCACGCTCGTCGCGTGCGCGTCGCGGAGGGCGATGTCGCATGCGTGAGGGAGGATGGACCGGTGCGGACATATCGGGACGAGGCGGTGGTGCTGCGCACCCACGACCTCGGCGAGGCCGACCGCATCCTGACGATGCTGACGCGCGAGCACGGGCTGGTCCGCGCCGTCGCGAAGGGGGTGCGCCGCACCTCGAGCAAGTTCGGCGGGCGCCTGGAGCCCTTCGGCGTGATCGACGTCCAGCTCTACTCGGGCCGCAACCTCGACGTCGTCACGCAGGTCGACACGCTCGCGCCGCACGGCCGCTCGCTCATGGCCGACTACGCGCTGTTCACGACGGCGACGGCGATGGTCGAGACCGCGGCCCGGCTCACCGACGTCGAGCACGAGCCGGCCACGCAGCAGTACCTGCTGCTCGTGGGGGCGCTGCGCGCGCTGGCCGACCGCCGGCACGCCGCCACCCTCGTGCTGGACTCCTACCTGCTGCGCGCGCTCGCCGTCGCCGGCTGGGCCCCCAGCTTCTCCACCTGCGCGCGCTGCGGCGAGGCAGGTCCGCACCGCGCGTTCTCCGCCCCGATGGGCGGCGCGCTGTGCACCGACTGCCGTCCCCCGGCGCCGCCGCCCCCGCCCCCGAGACGTTCCTGCTGCTGGGCGCCCTCCTGGCCGGTGACTGGTCGGTGGCCGACACCAGCGACGAGCGGCACCGCCGGGAGTGCAGCGGCCTGGTCGCCGTCTACCTGCAGTGGCACATGGAGCGTCAGCTGCGGTCGCTGCGCCACGTGGTGCGCGCATGAGGCGCCGTCAGGGGCCGGTGCGCTGGGAGCCGCACGAGATCGTCGACCCGCCCGCGCACCCCTCGGGTGAGACCGCGCCCCGGCTCGACCCGCGGTTCGTGCCGAAGCACGTCGCCCTGGTGATGGACGGCAACGGCCGGTGGGCGAACGCCCGCGGCCTGCCGCGCACCGAGGGGCACGCCGCGGGGGAGCAGGTGCTCCTCGACGTCGTGGCCGGCGCCATCGACCTGGGTGTCTCCCACGTCAGCGCCTACGCGTTCTCCACCGAGAACTGGAAGCGCTCGCCCGAGGAGGTGCGGTACCTCATGGGCTTCAACCGGGACGTGCTGCGCCGCCGTCGCGACGTCATGAACTCCTGGGGCGTGCGTGTGCGGTGGGCCGGCCGCCGGCCGCGGCTGTGGCGCAGCGTCATCGCCGAGCTCGAGGAGGCCGAGGCGCTCACCGAGGGCAACACCCGCTGCACCCTGACGATGTGCGTGAACTACGGCGGGCGCGCCGAGATCGCCGACGCGGTCCGCCGCATCGCCGCCGACGCCGCGGCCGGGCGGATCGACCCCGCCCGCATCAGCGAGCAGACGATCGCGCGTCACCTCGACGAGCCGGACATGCCCGACGTCGACCTGTTCATCCGCACCGGCGGCGAGAAGCGCGCCTCCAACTTCCTCATCTGGCAGGCGGCGTACGCCGAGTTCGTGTTCCTCGAGAAGGCGTGGCCCGACGTCGATCGCCGGGACCTGTGGGCCGCCGTCCTGGAGTACGCCCGTCGCGACCGCCGCTACGGCGGGGCCGTGGACGCCGTCGGGAGCTGACCGCCGCCGCCGGGTCCGCCGCCGGTCGGTGAGACCGCGAAACCGTTCCCGCCCGGATGTCGCACGGCCGCCCTACGCTGGCGGCATGGGCCTCAACCTCGGCATGATCACGACCGACTCCACCGACCCGGTGCCGCTCGCGCACTGGTGGGCCGGGATCCTCGACGGTGAGGTGCTGGCCGAGAACGAGGGCTGGTTCGTCGTCGTCTCGACGCCGTCGGGCACCCTCGCGTTCCAGAAGGTCGACGAGGTCACGCCCGGCAAGAACAGGGTGCACGTCGACCTCGTCGTGGACGGCGACCTCGACGTCGAGCACGCCCGCCTGGTCGAGCTCGGCGCCGCGAGCCTGGGGGAGCGCAGCGAGGGCGAGAACCGGTGGTTCACGCTCGCCGACCCGCAGGGCAACGAGTTCTGCGTCGCCACCGAGGCGACCGAGGGGCCCTAGCTCAGTCGGACGAGGACTCGACGGACGCGCGCCGGCGCCGCACCCGCACGACGATCGCCGCGGCGGCGAGCATCACCACCGCGACGATCGCGGCGATGCCCCACGGTGACCCGGTCGCCGCCGCCAGGGCCGCGCTCCACGCCGCCCAGCCGACCGTCGCGTAGATCGTGGCGTGCGCGACGCACCCCAGCAGCATCGCCGGCAGGTAGCGCGTGAAGGGCATCGTCAGGACGCCGGCGGCGGCGTTCACCACCGTCTTGGTCCCTGACGCCAGGAAGGACAGCGGGACGGCGACCAGCCCCCAGCGCTCCACGGTGCGGACCCCGCGGGCGGCGCCCTCGCCCTGGAGCCAGTCGTGCACGCGCCGGACCCACGGCCGCTGGGGCCGGGTGTGGTCGAGCGACCACGCCGTCACGAGCCGCGCGGCCCAGTAGGTCAGCTGGGTGCGGAGCAGGACGATGCCGAAGAAGAAGGCGAAGAGCGGCCAGAAGGGCGCGCCGTCGAGCTGCTCGGGCACGGGAGAGCCCGGTCAGGCGGCGGCGCTGCAGGCGGCGCAGAGGCCGAACAGCTCGATGGTGTGCTCGACGGCGGTGAAGCCGTGCTGCGACGCGATGCGGGTGGACCACGCCTCGACGGCCTCGGCGTCGAGCTCGACGGTCGTGCCGCACGAGCGGCACACGAGGTGGTGGTGGTGGGCCTGCTGGTCGCAGCGGCGGTAGCGCGTCTCGCCGTCGGGCCCGCGCAGGGCGTCGACCTCACCGGCGTCGACCATGGACTGGAGCGTGCGGTAGACGGTCGCGAGACCGACCGGGGCATCGCGGTCGGCGAGCATCCGGTGCACCTCCTGGGCGCTGTGGAACGCCTCGGTGTGCTCCATCAGGTCGCTGACGGCGGTGCGCTGACGCGTCGTTCGCTGCACTCCTCAGGCCTCCACTCAGGTGCGATCGCCGGCCGGGGGCGTCATGAGGACGTCGTCCGGCAGGTCCGGGTGCGGGTCGGCGTGCTCGGCGCGTCGGCGACGCAGCCACGGACCCACGGCGGCCACCCCAGCGTAGACGGCGATGGCGAGGCAGACGATGACGGCGCCGGGGGAGAGCTGGTGGTAGTACGTGATGACCAGCCCGCTGACGCAGACGAGGACCCCGACGACCATCGCGATGCTCATCGTGGAGCGGAACGAGGGTGCCACCTGCTGGGCGACGGCGACGGGCACGATCATGATCGCGCTCACCAGCAGCAGCCCGACCACGCGCATCGAGACGGTCACGGTCAGGGCCGCGACGACGGCGATCACCAGGTTGAGCACGCGGACGGGGAGGCCGAGCGAGAGCGCGAACTCCTCGTCCTGCGAGACGGCGAACAGCGCCGGCCGCAGCCCCAGCCCGATGGCGAGCACCACGGCACCCAGCACGGCGATCGTGAGGACGTCGCCCCCGCTCACGGTGGCGATGGAACCGAAGAGGTACCCCATGAGGTTGGCGGTGGTCCCGCCCGCCAGGCCGATGAGGAGGACGCCGCCGGCGATGCCGCCGTAGAACAGCAGCGCGAGCGCGACGTCACCGCTGGTTCGTCCACGAGAGCGGACGACGTCGATGACGACCGCGCCGATGACCGCCGCCACGACGGCGCCGGGGATCGCCAGCGCGTCGTGGGGGGTGAGCGACATCGCGCTGCCCACCAGCCACCCCGCGGCGACGCCGACGAGCGCCACGTGACCGACGCCGTCGCCCAGCAGCGAGAGCCGGCGCTGGACGAGGTAGGTGCCGACGACGGGCGCGGCCAGGCCGACGACGAGCGCCGCGACGAGCGCGCGCTGCATGAGCGGGCTGGTGAGCATCTCCACGAACGTGCTCATCGAACGACCCCCGGGTCGGCGGGAAAGGCGCTGTGCAGCCCGAGCGTGTCCGGCGGCAGCAGGTCCTCGGCGTGCGCGTGCTGGTGGTCGTGGTCGAGGTGGTCGTGACCGGGCGCCGGGCGGGGCGGTGCGCCGTCGTGGACGACGCGGCCGTGGCGCAGCACGACGGCGCGCGAGAGGAGCGGCGCCAGCGGTCCGGCCTCGTGGAGCACGACGAGCACGGTGACGCCGTCGTCGTGCAGCTGGCCCATCGTCTGCGCGAAGGAGTTCTGGTTGTCGCTGTCGACACCGGCCAGGGGCTCGTCGAGCAGGAGCAGCTCGGGTTCGCGCGCCAGGGCGCGGGCGATCAGCACGCGCTGCTGCTGACCGCCGGAGAGCTCGGCCACGGCGCGCGGCGCGCGGTCGGCGAGCCCGACACGGTCGAGCGCCGCGAGCGCCCGCGCCCGCGAGTCGCGTGGCGGTCGCAGCCGGCCCGCGGCCAGCAGGCCCGACGTCACGACCTCGATCACGGTGGCGGGGACCCCCGCCGTCGCCGTCGACCGCTGCGGGACGTAGCCGAGCCGGGACCACGGCACGCCGCGACGCCGGGTGATGTCGGCGTCGAGCACGCGAACGGTGCCGCGGGTGGGGGGCACCACGCCGACGAGGGTGCGCACGAGGGTGGACTTGCCCGAGCCGTTCGCACCCAGCAGCGCGACGAACTCCCCGCGGCGGACCGTCAGGTCGACGTCCTGCAGGATGCCGGCGGTGCCGAGGGTGACGCCGAGGCCGCGGACGTCGATGACGGGGGTGGGCTCAGGCACAGCGCAGGGCCTCACGAAGCGTGGCGAGGTTGGACTCCATGACAGCAAGGTAGTCAGAGTCGGGGTGGGTGAGGTTCTCGACCGGGTCGAGGAGCGCCGTCGTGATGCCGAGGTCGTCCGCGAGCACCTGCGCCACGCGGGGGTTGATCAGCGACTCGGTGAAGACGACCGTCACGTCGCGCTCGTCGATGACCCTCTCGATCTCGCGGAGCCGGGCCGGGGAGGGCTCGCTCTCGGGGTCGATCCCGGCGATCCCGACCTGCTCGAGACCGTAGGCCTCCGTCAGGTAGCCGTACGCCTCGTGGGCGACGACGATCGTGCTCTGCTCGCACGAGGCGAGGCCCTCGCGGTAGTCGGTGTCGAGCTGCTCGAGCCGGGTGCGCAGGTCTGCCGCGTTCGCCTCGAAGGTCTCGGCCTGCTCGGGCACGGCCTCCGCGAGGTTCGCGGCGACGGCGTCGGCCGTGTCGGCCATGCGGAGCGGGTCGAGCCAGAAGTGCGGGTCCGAGGAGCCGGCGTGGTCGGCGTGCTCCTCCTCCGTCTCGCCCTCGGCGTGCGCGTGCTCGCCCTCGAGCCGCGCCGCGTCGGCGACGTCGAGCGCCGTCGGGTCGGCCTGGGCCACGGCGTCGTCGACGGCGGGCTGGAAGCCGCCGAGGTAGACCACCAGGTCGGCCGAGGACATGCTCGCGACCTGGGAGGGCGACAGCTCGAGGCTGTGCGGGTCCGTGCCGGCCGGGACGAGGCTGGCGACCGTGACGGCGTCGCCGCCGATCTGCTCGACGGCGTACTGGAGCGGGTAGAACGCCGTCATCACCTCGACCTCGCCGCCGTCCGCGCTACCGCCCGAGCCGCCGCCGTCACCGCACGCCGCGAGCGGCAGGGCCAGGGCGAGGGCGGCCAGGGGGACGAGGGCACGACGAAGGGAACGCTGCATGAGAATCATTCTCGACTGAGTGAGAATCGTTGTCAAAAGGACGTGGCGCGCCTCACGTGAACCGTCCGAGCAGCAGCGTCACGATCATGGCGACCAGGACGCCGTTGACGATGAAGGCCGTCACCGCGTGCTGCGTGAGATCCCGCCAGCCGGCCCGCGTCGTCGGCGTCGCCGGGGCGGCGACCCCGGCCACCGAGACGAGCAGCGAGTGCTGGAGGTAGTCGGCGAACACGGGCTCCTCGTCGCCGCCGAAGTCGAGCGAGCGCTCCTGGGCGTCGCGCTCGCAGTAGCGAAGGGCGTGGGTGTAGACCATCACGACCCACGACGACGCGACGCTCAGCGCACTGATGGCGAGGAGCCAGATCGAGGATCGCCAGACCGGGGACTGCGCCAGCACGAGGGTGAAGACGAGCACGATGAATCCACCGCTGATCGTCCACGACGCCGGACCGCCCGAGCCCAGCAACGGCGTGTACCAGTGGCGGTGACGGGACGCGGCCTCGCGCGCCGACCGCTCGCGCAGGGTGGCGGCGCCCAGGCGGGAGAGGTGGACGTGTGTGAGGAGGCAGTACAGCAGCGTGGCCGCCGACCAGAAGGTGAGCATGATCGTCGGGATCCCGACCTCGGCGTAGCGCTCGACGAAGAGCTCGGCGCCCCACACCCGCGTCTGCACCACCGTCACCGCGAGGGCGAACGGCAGGGCGGAGACGGTGGCGGTGATGGTGCGGGACAGGTCGCTGGCGACGGCACGGCTGAGGACGGACATCGGCGGGTCTCCTGCGGGGTCGTCGGGCGGGGCGGTGGGACGGAGCGGCGATGCGGGGAACAGGTCCGGCCGGCGCCCGCACGGTAGGTTGGACGACGCCGTGCGCACCAGCCAGGTGCGCCTCCCCAGTCTGCAAGGAGCACCACACCGTGGCTACCAGCCGTCTCGACTCCGTCATCGCCCTCGCCAAGCACCGGGGCTTCGTGTTCCAGTCGGGCGAGATCTACGGGGGTTCCCGCTCCGCCTGGGACTACGGACCGCTCGGGGTGGAGCTCAAGGAGAACATCAAGCGCCAGTGGTGGCGCGCGATGGTCACGCGGCGCGACGACATCGTGGGTCTCGACTCCGCCGTCATCCTCCCGCGCCAGGTGTGGGTGGCCTCCGGCCACGTCGGCGTCTTCACCGACCCGCTGACCGAGTGCCTGTCCTGCCACAAGCGCTTCCGCGAGGACCACCTCATCGAGGAGTTCGAGGCGAAGAAGGGCCGCGCCGCCGAGAACGGCCTCGGCGACATCGCCTGCCCGAACTGCGGCACGCGCGGGCAGTGGACCGAGCCGCGCGACTTCAACATGATGCTCAAGACCTACCTCGGCCCGGTCGAGGACGAGTCGGGCATGCACTACCTGCGCCCCGAGACGGCCCAGGGCATCTTCGTCAACTACGGCAACGTCGCGACGGCGGCCCGCAAGAAGCCGCCGTTCGGCATCGCCCAGATCGGCAAGTCCTTCCGCAACGAGATCACGCCGGGGAACTTCATCTTCCGCACGCGCGAGTTCGAGCAGATGGAGATGGAGTTCTTCGTCGAGCCCGGCACCGACACCGAGTGGCACCAGTACTGGATCGACACGCGCATGGAGTGGTACACGGGCCTCGGCATCGCCGCGGACAACCTGCGCCTGTACGAGCACCCGGCCGAGAAGCTCTCTCACTACTCCACGCGCACCGTGGACATCGAGTACAAGTTCGGCTTCACGGGCGGCGAGTGGGGCGAGCTCGAGGGCATCGCCAACCGCACCGACTTCGACCTCAAGACCCACACCGAGCACTCCGGCAAGGACCTGTCCTTCTTCGACCAGGAGAAGGGTGAGCGCTGGGTGCCGTACGTCATCGAGCCGGCCGCGGGCCTGACCCGCTCGCTGATGGCGTTCCTCGTCGAGGCCTACCACGAGGACGAGGCGCCGAACGCGAAGGGCGGCGTCGACAAGCGCACCGTCCTCAAGCTCGACCCGCGCCTCGCGCCGGTCAAGGCCGCCGTGCTGCCGCTGTCGCGCTCGGGCGAGCTCTCGCCCAAGGCGCGCGCGCTGGCCGCCGAGCTCCGCGAGCACTGGAACGTCGACTTCGACGACGCCGGCGCCATCGGCCGCCGCTACCGCCGCCAGGACGAGATCGGCACGCCGTTCTGCGTCACGGTCGACTTCGACACGCTCACCGACGACGCGGTCACGATCCGCGAGCGGGACACCATGTCGCAGGAGCGTGTCGCGCTGTCGCAGGTCGCGAGCTACCTGGGCGCGCGACTCCTCGGCGCGTGACGACCCACGAGCACGGCCACGGCCCGGTGCACCTCCCCGCGGGGGAGGTGCGCCGGGCCCGGCTGCTGCTGACGGCGATCGTCGTCCCGCTGCTGCTGGCCACGATCGTCGGGCTGGCGCTGCTGTGGCCCAAGGGCGACTCGCTCGCGGGGTCGATCCCGATGACGGCCCCCGGGGTCTCGTTCGAGGAGGCGCGGATCCTCGCCGTCCCCGGCACCGAGGGGGCCGAGGTCACGGCCGAGCTGCTGACGGGCGAGGGCGCGGGCCTCGAGGTCGCCGTCGGCGTCCCGCCCGACGTCCTGGCCGAACCGATCCCCGTCGGCGCGCGCATCGTGGTGCTGTTCCAGCCCGGGGGACTGGAGTCCGGCGCCGCGTTCACCTTCATCGACTACCAGCGCCAGATCCCGCTGATCTGGCTCGCGGTCGCCTATGTCGCCCTGGTGGCGGTCGTGGCGCGCTGGCGCGGGCTCGCCGCCGTCGTCGGCCTCGCGGTCTCGCTGGGCGTGATCGGCCTGTTCGTCCTGCCCGCGCTGATGAGCGGCACGAACCCGCTGCTCGTGGCGATCGTCGGCTCCAGCGCCATGATGTTCGTCTCGCTGTACCTCGCGCACGGGGTATCGATCAGGACGACGACGGCGCTGCTCGGCACCTTCGTCGGGCTGGCGGTGACGGCGGTGCTCGCCATCGTCTCCGCCTCCGGCGCCCACCTCCTCGGCACGGGGTCGGAGGAGGGGTACCAGGTCATGACGACCTTCCCCGAGATGAGCATGCGCGCCCTGCTGGTGTGCGGGTTCGTCATCGCCGGCCTCGGGGCGCTCAACGACGTCACGATCACCCAGGCCAGCGCCGTCTGGGAGCTGCACGCCAGCGACCCGACCGTGCCACGCCGTCGGGTCTTCCTGCGCGCGATGCGCATCGGCCGCGACCACATCGCCTCGACCGTCTACACGCTGGCGTTCGCCTACGTCGGAACGGCCCTGCCGATGCTCATGATCGCCTCGGTCTACGACCGCTCGCCCGTGCAGCTCATCACGTCGGCGACGATCGCCGAGGAGCTCGTGCGCACGCTCGTCTCCTCGATCGGCCTCGTGCTGGCGATCCCGGTGACGACGGCGATCGCGGCGGTCCTGGTCCGGACCTCGCGCCGCGACGAGCGGCAGCACGTCGTCGTGGCCGCCGGGCCGGCCACCGCGGCCGTGCCCGTCGCGCAGGGGCCCACGCCCGCCGTCGGCCCGGACCCGGCCCCCGTGCCCGACCAGACCCCCGCGCCGGACCCCACCCCCGCCGTCGACCCGGACGGGCCGCCCCGCCGGGACCGCCGGTCGCTGCGGTCTGGGACCATGGAGGAGTGAGTCTCTCCCTCGGCCGCTTCACCGTCGGCACGCCCGTCGTGCTCGCCCCCATGGCGGGGGTGACCAACGCACCCTTCCGTCAGCTGTGCCGCGAGGCCGCCAGGGCAGGGCTGCCCGGTGTCGACGACGCCGTGGCGGCGTCCGCCGTCGACCTGGCCGCCGTGCACGCGAGCGACGCCCCCGAGGGCATCTTTGTCTCCGAGATGGTCACCTCGCGCGCGCTCGTCGAGCGCTCGCCCGAGTCGATGCGCATCATCACGCCGGCGCCGGACGAGACGATCCGCAGCGTGCAGCTCTACGGCGTCGACCCCGCCACCGTGCGGGCGGCCGTCCGCCTCCTCGTGACGGAGGACCGTGCCGACCACATCGACCTCAACTTCGGCTGCCCGGTCCCCAAGGTGACCCGGCGCGGCGGGGGAGCGGTGCTGCCCTGGAAGCGGGACCTGTTCACGGCGATCGTGCGCGGTGCCGTCGCGGAGGCCGCGGAGGGCGGCGTGCCGCTCACGGTCAAGATGCGGATGGGCATCGACGACGACCACCTCACCTACCTCGAGGCCGGGCTCATGGCGCAGGATGCCGGCGCCGCCTGGGTGGCGCTGCACGCCCGGACCGCGGCCGAGTACTACTCGGGCAACGCCCACTGGGACGCGATCGGTCGGCTCAAGGAGACGGTCACGGACATCCCGGTGCTCGGCAACGGCGACATCTGGTCCGCCGAGGACGCCGTGGCGATGGTGGCGGACACCGGCTGCGACGGCGTCGTCGTCGGCCGCGGCTGCCAGGGTCGCCCCTGGCTGTTCACCGACCTGGTCGCGGCGTTCGCGGGCTCGGAGCGCCGCGAGCGTCCGGGGCTGCGGTTCGTCGCGTCCGTGCTGCGGCGCCACGCCGAGCTGATGATCGATCACGCGGCCGGCGACGAGGGCCGGGGACTGCGCGAGCTGCGCAAGCACATGGCCTGGTACCTCAAGGGGTACTCCGTCGGGGGCGACGCGCGCGCCGGCCTCGCGCTCGTCGACTCCCTCGCCGACCTCGACGCCAAGCTCGGGGCGCTCGACCTCGACCAGCCCTACCCTGGCGAGGCTGCGGAGGGGCAGCGCGGTCGCGCGGGCACCCCCAAGATCCCGCACGTCCCGCAGGGCTGGCTCGACTCGCGCGAGATCGACGCCGAGCTCGCGGCCGCGCTGCACGAGGCCGAGCTCAGCGTCTCCGGCGGCTGAGCGTCTCCGGCGGCTGAGCCCGAGGTTCAGTCCCGCGCGGTCCGTGCGGGTGCCGTCGACCCGCGCACGATGAGCTCCGGGGCGAACCGCAGCTCGATCGGGGCGGCGGTGCCCTGCATCGCGCTGAGCAGCGTGTCCACGACCGCCTGGCTCATCGTGTCCACGGGCTGCCGCAGCGTCGTCAGCGGCGGGTCGGTGAAGTTCATGAAGACGGAGTCGTCGAAGCCGACCACGGAGACGTCCTCCGGTACCCGCATGCCGGCCTGACGGACCGCCCGGATCGCCCCGAGGGCCATCACGTCGCTGCCGCAGATGATCGCGGTCGCGCCCTCCCGCACGAGGGCGCGGGCCGCGGCCTCGCCCCCCTCGACCGTGAACAGCGACGTCAGCACGCGGTGCTCGGCGTCGTGCCCCACGTAGCGCTTCATGGCGGTGACGAAGCCCTCGCGCTTGTGGGCCGCGGGCAGGAGTCGGTCGGGGCCGACGGCGAGGGCGATGCGCGTGTGGCCGAGCGAGGCCAGGTGCCGCACCGCGATGTCCATCCCGAGCCGCTCGTCGACCGAGACCGACGGCGCCACGAGCTCCTCGCGGTGGCCGTTGACGAGCACGTAGGGACGCCGCGCTCCGTGAGGCGCTGGTACCGGGCCACGGGGCCTGGGAGTCGGCGTGCAGACCGTTGACGAACACGATCCCGGCGACGTCGGCCGCCAGGAGCGTCTCGACGTACTCGTCCTCGGAGACGCCGCTCGCCGTCTGGGTGCACAGCAGCGGCGTGTAGCCGTGGTGCGCCATCGCGGTCTCGACCTCCTGGGCGAACGCCGGGAAGACCGGGTTGGACAGCTCCGGGATGACCAGTCCGATGAGACCCGCCGACGGCGAGTTCAGGCGGCGCGGTCGTTCGTAGCCGAGCATGTCGAGCGCGTGGTAGACCGCCTGCCGGGTCGACTCCGCCACGCCGGGCTTGCGGTTGAGCACGCGCGACACCGTCGCGGTGCTGACCCCCGAGTGCTCGGCCAGGTCGGCCAGCCGGGTGCGCGGCACGTCGTGAGAGCTCACGGCGAGGTCCTTTCGATCACGGTGGGCGAGGCGTCGCCCGAGGGCGATCGTCCCCGCTCGCGACGCGACGGCGCGCCCCGACGGGTTCGGCAACGGTTACCGGGATGAAAATCTATCGCAACTTGCAGACGAGGTGACGGAGGTCACGCGGGGTGGCACGTCGCGGACGGCCGCAGCGCGATGCGGTTGCGGGGGAGCCCTCCCGTCACGATTCGGTCACAGTCGCAACGGGGTCGAGAGAAGCGTCCTTCTTTGCTGCAAGTTGCAGTACTGTGACGCACGTCGCAGCGTGGCGAACGGAGCTCGGCCATCGGGGCCCGGGCAACCCTCGTTGCAGACCCGCAACCGGAGGATGAACATGCGCAAGAGCACCATCACGGCAGTGATCGCGTCAGCGGCCCTGCTCCTCACCGCCTGTGGCGGTGGGGGCGGCGGCACCGAGGAGGAGCCCACCACCGGCGAGACGACGTCCGAGGAGGCGACCGAGACCGAGACCGAGGCCGCGCCCGAGGGCGAGGAGGGGGCCACCGAGGCTCCCGTCCGCGGCAGCGAGGACCTGGTCATCTGGACCGACGACGTCAAGTTCGACGCCGTGCAGGCCGCCGCCGAGGCGTTCGGCGAGGCCAACGACATCACGGTCGGCGTGCAGGCGATCGTCAACACCCGCACCGACTTCATCACGGCCAACCAGGCCGGCAACGGCCCCGACGTGCTCGTCGGCGCCCACGACTGGATCGGCCAGCTCGTCGCCAACGGCGCCATCGACCCCCTGCAGGTCGCGCCCGACGCCCTCAGCGGTTACGCCGAGCGCGCCGTCTCCGCCGTCAGCTACAACGGCCAGCTCTACGGCATCCCGTACGGCGTCGAGTCCCTCGTGCTGTACTGCAACACCGCGTACGCCCCGACACCTACGCCACGATCGACGACGCCATCGCCGCCGGTCAGGCCGCGAAGGACGCCGGCTCCGTCCAGTCCGCGCTCAACGTCGCGCAGGGTGTCGACGGCGACCCGTACAACATGCAGCCCCTGTACACCTCCGCGGGCGGGTACCTGTTCGGTCTCACGGCTGACGGCACCCCCGACCCGGCCGACCTGGGCGTCGGCTCGGCCGCCGGTCAGGCCGCCGCCGCCAAGCTCGCCACGCTCGGCGACGCCGGCTCGGGCGTCCTGTCGACCGCCATCTCGGGCGACAACGCGATCGCGCTGTTCGCCGACGGTCAGGCCGCCTGCCTGATCTCGGGCCCCTGGGCCCTGGGCGACGTGACCACCGGCCTCGGCGCGGACGGCTTCACCGTCCAGCCCATCCCGGGCTTCGCGGGCATGGGCCCGGCCGTGCCGTTCATGGGCGCCCAGGCGTTCTACGTCGCCGCCAACGGCCAGAACAAGGCGTTCGCCCAGGCCTTCGTCACTGGCACGACGGCCGGCGGCCTGAACACCGAGGAGACCATGCAGATCCTCTTCGACAACGCCAACCTCCCGCCGGCCATGACGTCGGTGCGCGAGGCCGCGGCCGCGGCCGACCCGCTCGTGGGTGTCTTCGGCGACGCCGCCGACCAGGCCCAGCCGATGCCGGCCATCCCGGCCATGGACCAGGTCTGGACCCCGCTGGGTCAGGCCTACGCCGCGATCATCGGCGGAGCCGACCCCGCGGCCACGATGACGACGGCGGGCGACACGATCGCCGCGGCGATCGCCTCCTCCTGACGGCACGCCCGGGGACCCGTCCGGCAGGACGGGCCCCCGGGCCCTCCCTCGTTCCCATCGTCCGAGCGGGCGCGCGTCCCCTCGTCACCTCCTGGAGCGTCCCCGTGACCCAGACCCTCACCCCGCGCCGCACCGTCGCAAGGAAGCGACCCGGCGCCGACGTCATCCGTTCTCCATCGACGCGTCCACCTCGGGCACGCTCCTGGTCAAGATCCTCGGCCTCGGGCTCCTGCTGGCACTGCTGATCGCCCTCACCCCCACGCTGGTCGCCACCGCGAACTGGACGCTCCTGGCGGTGATGTGGGGCGCCGTCCTCGTCATCCTCGGCGTCTACGTGACGGGTCGCGCGATCCCCGCCAAGTACCTGCTGCCGGGGGTCCTGCTCCTGGTGCTCTTCCTGATCTACCCGATCCTGCTGACCTTCCAGCTCTCCACGACGAACTACGGCGACGGCACCCGCAACAGCAAGGAGGCCTCGATCGCGCGGATCGTCGGCAGCTCCGCGGTCCAGGTCCCCGACGGCTCCATCTACTCGATGGTCGTCGGCACCACGGGCACGGCCACCACGGGTCCGTTCGTCATGCTGCTCGTCGACTCCGCGACCGACCAGGCCTACCTCGGCTCGGAGGAGGACGGCCTGAGCGAGCTCAGCGGCGACGCCGTCGTCGTCGAGGAGGGCACCGTGGTCGAGGCGGCCGGCTACACGATCCTCACCCGCAACGAGCAGAACGACCTCAGCGGCGCCGGCCAGCCCCTCGACGGCTTCGCCGTCCCCGTCAGCGACGACACGGTCATCAAGGCCCAGGGCTTCCAGGCGCTGGAGATGCGCACCCCCTCGTCTACGACGAGGCGGCCGACACGATCACCAACATCGACACCGGCACGGTCTACACCGCGGAGCGAGGACCGTCCGGCGACCGGTCGTTCTTCGTCGACGCCAACGGCGAACGCCTGTCGCAGCAGTCGTGGGCGGAGAACGTCGGCCTGTTCAACTACGAGCGGGTCTTCTCCGACTCGAAGATCACGCGGCCGTTCCTGTCGATCCTCGGCTGGACGCTGATGTTCGCGGTGGGGTCGGTCGGCAGCACCTTCGTCGTCGGGCTGCTGCTGGCCACCACCCTCAACGAGCCCCGGATGCGGTTCCAGAGGCTCTTCCGGTCGCTGCTGATCATGCCGTACGCCATCCCCGGCTTCATCTCGCTCATGGTGTGGGCGGGCTTCTGGAACCGTGACTACGGCCTCGTGAACGACATGCTCGGCCTCGGCATCGACTGGCTGGGGAACGCCAGCTGGGCGAAGGTGGCCGTGCTGATGACGAACCTGTGGATGGGCTTCCCCTACATGTTCCTCATCTGCACCGGCGCGCTGCAGTCGATCCCGAGCGACCTGAAGGAGGCCGCGGCGATCGACGGGGCGACCGGCGTCGTCCAGTTCCGCCGCATCGTGCTGCCCCTCCTGCTGGTCTCCACGGCACCGCTGCTGGTGTCGTCGTTCGCGTTCAACTTCAACAACTTCAACGCGATCCAGCTGCTCACCGCGGGTGGCCCGTTCAGCCCGGACAACCCGACGGCCGGCGGCACCGACATCCTCATCAGCTACACCTACCGACTCGCGTTCGGCAACGGCGGCTCGCAGATCGGCTTCGCGTCCGCCGTCTCCGTGCTGCTCTTCATCCTGACCGGTGTGCTCGCCGCGATCCAGTTCCGGGGCACCCGGAAGCTCGAGGAGATGAACTGACATGACCTCCGCACCCACTCCCACGGCCGCCACCGTCGCCACGACCGCGGTCACCAAGCCGTCCCGCCGTCGCGGTGAGGACAGGGGCGCCCCCCAGGACAAGGTCCGCGGCGCCCGCTGGTGGCGCGAGATGTCCTGGCGCTACCTCGTCGGCGTCATCGCGTGCGTCTACGCGGCGATCCCGATCCTCTACATCGTCTCGGCCTCGCTCAACCCGATCGGCTCGGTCGCCTCCACGGACCTGATCCCGACCACGATCAGCTTCACCAACTTCGAGCAGCTGTGGAGCACGCCCTCGCGACCGTTCTTCCGCTGGGCGGGGAACACGGTCGTCGTCGCCCTCGTCGTGGTGGTGGCCCAGCTGCTGTGCAGCTGCTTCGCGGCCTACGCGTTCTCGCGGTTCCGCTTCAAGGGTCGCCGCGCGGGGCTCCTGTCCCTGCTGCTGGTGCTGATGTTCCCGCAGATCCTCGTGACCGTCGCCCTGTTCCAGATGTTCAGCGTCGTCGGCGAGGTGATGCCGTCCGTGGGGCTCGACACGCTGCCCGGGTACATCCTCATCATGCTCGGCGGCTCGCTGGGCCAGGTCTACCTGATCAAGGGCTTCTTCGACACGGTCCCGCCGGAGCTCGACGAGGCCGCGAAGATCGACGGCGCGGGCCACTTCCAGGTGTTCGTGCGCATCCTGCTCCCGCTGCTGCGCTCCATCCTCGTCATCTCCGGACTGCTGGTCTTCGTCGGCGTGGTGGGGGAGTTCCTCCTCGCCTCGATCTTCCTGCGCTCGACCGACATCAAGACGATCGCCGTCGGCATGCAGGGCGTGCTCGCGGCCGACAAGTCCAACAACCTGGGCTGGTTCGCCGCGGGGTCCGTGGTCATCGCTGTGCCGATCATCCTGCTCTTCCAGTACCTGCAGCGGTACATCGTCGGAGGGATCACCTCGGGCGCGGTCAAGGGATGACGGGCCCCACGCTCCGAGATCCCCACCACGACGGCTCGGTGCGCTTCGTCGCGCCCGGACCGCACGCGCTGGGCGACGACGTCCGGCTGACGGTGCTCGTGCCCGACCTGGCCGACGGCCGCGAGGGCGCCGAGCGCGTCGTGCTGCGATCGCTGCGCGACGGCGAGCCGCACCTCGCGCCGGCCGCGCCGGGGGAGCGCACGGCGGGCAGCCGGTGGTGGACGGTCGAGATGCGCCTGGTGAACCCGGTGATGCGCTACCGGTTCTTCCTCGGGGGACCCGACGGCGGCTACCGGTGGCTCAACGCCGAGGGCGTCCACGCCCGGGACACCTCCGACGGGGCCGACTTCGTGCTCAACGCCGTCGCGACGCCGCCGGACTGGGTCGTGGACCAGGTCGCCTACCAGATCTTCCCCGACAGGTTCGCGCGGTCGTCGCCCGACACCCCCCGGCCGGTCTGGGCCGACGAGGTGTCCTGGGAGACGCCGGTGATCGGCTCGGGGCCCGGCGTCGAGCGTCAGTGGTACGGCGGCGACCTGGACGGGATCGCCGCCCGGCTCGACCACGTCGTCGCCCTCGGGGCGGGCGTGATCTACCTGACCCCGGTCTTCGAGGGGCGCTCGAACCACCGGTACGACGCCGTGACGTTCGACCGCGTCGACCCGGCACTGGGCGGGGACGCGGCGCTGCGCCGACTCATCGACGCCGCGCACGCCCGCGGGCTGCGGGTGCTCGGCGACCTCACGACCAACCACACCGGTCGCGAGCACGAGTGGTTCCTGGCGGCGCAGGCCGACGCCGACGCCCCCGAGGCGGCCTTCTACCGTTTCCGCGAGCACCCCGACGACTACGTCGCGTGGCTCGACGTCCCCTCCCTGCCGAAGCTCGACCACGCGGGCGAGGAGATCAGGCGTCGGCTGTACCGCGGCCCCGACTCCGTCGTCGGCCGCTGGCTGCTGGCCGGTCTGGACGGCTGGCGCATCGACGTCGCGAATATGACCGGACGGCTCGGGGCGGACGACCTCGCGCACGAGGTGGCCAGGGAGATCCGCGCCACGATGCACGCGATCGATCCGGAGGCGTGGCTGCTCGCCGAGCACGGTCACGACGCCGGGGGAGACCTCGTCGGCGACGGCTGGGACGGCACGATGGACTACCAGGGCTTCACCCGGCCGCTGTGGGTGTGGCTCAACGGCGGGGCCCCCGGCGCCGCCGCGGCCGCCGAGGCGGCCGGGACCGGGCCGCGACCCGTCGAGCACGGGCTCGACTTCCTCGGGCTGCCGGCCGACGTGCCGGTCCTGCCGGCGACGGCCGTCACGGCGACCATGCGGGAGGTCCACGCCGCCATGCCGTGGGCGGCGCAGGCCGCCTCGACGCTGCACCTGGACTCCCACGACACGCCCCGGTTCCGCACGGTGGTGGGCGGCGGGACCGACGGCACGGTCGACCGGTCGGGGGCGGGGCGGAGGCGCCACCTCCTCGGCCTCGCGCTGCAGCTCACGATGCCGGGCGTGCCGAGCATCTTCGCCGGCGACGAGATCGGACTCACCGGGATCAACGGCGAGCACTCCCGCACACCGTTCCCGTGGGATCCAGCAGCCTGGGACGCCCCGACCTGGGACGCCTACCGGACGTGGGTCGCGCTGCGCGCCGACAACGTCGCCCTGCGGCGCGGCGGCCTGCGCTGGGCGCACGTGGGCGCCGACTCGATCACCTACCTGCGCGAGCACCCCGAGCAGCGCGTCCTCGTGCACGTCGCGCGGGCCGACGGCGAGGAGGTCCGCCTGCCGCTCGACCTGCTCGGCGGCGAGGCCCCCGTCGCGCTGCAGGGGAGCGCCCCGCGCGTGGAGGGAGCCGACGTCGTGCTCCCCGCCGTCGCCGGCGCGCTGCTGTGGCAGCTCGCCACCGACACCACCTGGACCTCGAGCAAGGAGAACGCGTGACCAACCCCTCCCGACAGCGGATTGTCCACCCGGAGTGGAGCCGGGACGCCGTCATCTACCAGATCAACACCCGACAGTTCACGCCGGAGGGCACGCTGACCGCGGCGAGCGAGCAGCTCGGGCGGCTCGCCGACCTCGGCATCGGGATCGTCTGGCTGATGCCCGTGCACGAGATCGGCGAGCTCAACCGCAAGGGCAGCCTCGGCAGCCCGTACGCCGTCAAGGACTACTACTCCGTCAGCAGCGAGCTCGGAACGGTCGAGGACCTGCGGGCGTTCGTCGAGCAGGCGCACGCCCTGGGGCTGCGCGTCATCCTCGACTGGGTCGCCAACCACACGGCGTGGGACAACGTGCTCGTGAGCGAGCGGCCCGAGCTGTACGCACGCGGCTGGGACGGCGAGCTCACGCCGACGCCGTGGTGGGACTGGGACGACATCGTCGACCTCGACTTCGCCGCCCCCGGGATGCGCGAGTACATGCGCGACGCGATGACGTACTGGGTGCGGGAGGTCGGCGTCGACGGCTACCGGTGCGACGTCGCCGGATTCGTGCCGACCGACTTCTGGGAGGACGTGCGGGACGCGCTCGAGGAGATCAAGCCGGTCTTCATGCTCGCGGAGTGGGAGTCGCGCGAGCTGCACGAGGCGGCGTTCGACATGACCTACGCCTGGTCGTGGAACTCCTCGATGCACGAGCTCGCCTCGGGCAGGGCGGACGTCGACGCGCTGCGCGTCTACTACGCGTGGAACGACCGGGCCTACCCGGACGACGCGATGCGGATGCTGTTCGTCTCCAACCACGACAAGAACGCGTGGGAGGGCACGGAGTTCGAGCAGTTCGGCGACGCCGTCGAGGCGGCCGTCGTGCTGTCGTTCGTCAGCGACGGCATGCCGCTGATCTACAACGGCCAGGAGGCGGGCAACGACCGTCGGCTGGCGTTCTTCGACCGTGACCCGATCGTCTGGCGCGAGCACCCGATGGGGGACCTCTACCGTCGGCTGATCGAGCTCAAGCACGCCACCGCGGCGCTGCACAACGGCGCGTGGGGAGCCCGGATGGTCGAGGTGCGCACGTCCGACCGCCAGCAGGTGCTGGCGTTCGTCCGCGACAGCGGCCAGGACGCGGTCCTCGCGGCGTTCAACCTCTCCGGCGCCGCGCGCGACGTCGAGCTGCTCCGCGGTCCCGTGGCCGGCACCTGGCGGGACCTCGCCACGGGCCGTCAGGTGCGGCTCGAGGTCGGCGACGTCCTCCCGCTGCCCGCGTGGGGCTGGCAGGTGCTGGTGCGCGCCTGACCTGCGCCGCCGTCGCGACCGAGGCGACCGACGACGGCGGGGCCCACCTCTGGGAGGTGGGCCCCGCCGTCGTCGTTCTGGGTGCCGAGGTTCTGAGGTGCTGGTGCCGGTCAGTCCGGGCCGAACGGCTTGCGGCCGGGCTCGGGGTGGACCCGGGTCGCCCACAGGGTGGTGTCGGCGGGCAGGAACAGCGCACCGTCGGTGTGCTTGTCCAGCTCCGTGCTGCTCAGGAGCGGCTCGAGGTCCTCGGGCAGGCGCACCTGCTCGCCGGTGGTGTTGGCCAGGACGACGAGCTCGCCGTTCGCCAGACCCAGCACGCCCGGGCGGTCGAGGTCGATCCACGCCAGGCCGCCGGAGCCGAGGGCGAAGTCACGGCGGGTGCGCAGCGCGCGACGGTAGAACTCGTACGTCGAGCTCGGGTCGCCCTTCTGCGCGTCGAGCGCGTACCGGGCCCAGCCCTCGGGCTGCGGCAGCCAGCTCGCGCCGGTGGGGGAGAACCCGAACGCCGGGGCGGCGGCCTCCCACGGGAGCGGAACGCGGCAGCCGTCGCGGCCGAGGCCGCCCCCGCGGGCCACGGTCGGGTCCTCGCGGACCTCGGGCGGCAGCGTCGTGTGCTCGGGGAGACCGAGCTCCTCGCCCTGGTACAGGTAGGCGGAACCGGGGAGCGCGAGCATCAGCAGCGTGGCGGCGCGGGCGCGGCGCAGGCCGAGCTCGGCGTCGGGCTGGAGGTCGTCGGGACCGACGGGCTCGACGTTGCCTCCGGCGGACGGCAGCCCGAGACGGGAGGCGTGGCGCACGACGTCGTGGTTCGACAGCACCCAGGTGGTCGGGGCGCCGACCGTGTCGTTGACCTGGACGGAGTGCTCGATCACGCCCCTCATCTCCTCGGCGTGCCAGTGCGAGGCGAGGAAGGCGAAGTTGAACGCCTGGTGCATCTCGTCGTCGCGCACGTACTTCGCGAGGTCGGTCAGGGGGGAGACCCAGGCCTCGGCCACGAGCATCTTGTCGGCGCCGTACTCGGCCAGCACGGCGTGCCAGTCGCGGTAGACCTCGTGCACGCCGGGCTGGTTCCACATCGGACCGTTGTTGCGCAGGTCGACCTCACCGTCGTCGGCCTGCTCGTCGTCGTCGCCGTCATCGTCGGCCGGGGCGGAGGTCTCCTCGCCCGACTCGTGCTCGGAGATCATGGAGGAGTGCCCGGCCCAGTCCGGCAGGCCCTCCTCCTTGACGAGGCCGTGCGCGACGTCGACGCGGAAGCCGTCCACACCGCGGTCCAGCCAGAACCGCAGCACGTCGCGGAACTCGGCGCTGACCTCCTCGTTGCCCCAGTTGAGGTCGGGCTGCCGCACGTCGAACAGGTGCAGGTACCACTGGCCGGGCGTGCCGTCCGCGTCGGTGGTGCGCGACCACGCGGGGCCGCCGAACACGCTGAGCCAGTTGTTGGGGGGCAGCTCGCCGTTCTCGCCGCGACCGTCGCGGAACAGGTACCGCTCGCGCTCGGGGCTGCCGGGGGCGGCCTCGAGGGCCGCCTGGAACCAGACGTGCGCGTCGGAGGTGTGGTTGGGGACGAGGTCGACGACGACCCGCAGCCCCAGCTGGTGCGCGCGCTCCAGCAGCGCGTCGGCGTCGGCCAGCGTGCCGAACAGCGGGTCCACGTCGCGGTAGTCCGCGACGTCGTAGCCGGCGTCGGCCTGGGGGGAGGTGTAGAACGGCGAGAGCCACAGGGCGTCGACGCCCAGGCGCGCGAGGTGGCCGAGGCGGGCCGTGATGCCGGGGAGGTCGCCCATCCCGTCGCCGTCGGAGTCCGCGAACGAGCGCGGGTAGACCTGGTAGATGACGGCGGTGTGCCACCACTGGAGGGTTCCGGTGCGGGGCACCGAGATCGGGCGGGTCGTGCAGATGGCGGGGGCGCTTGCACTCATCCGTCCATTGTCGCGGCGTCGTCACGGAAGGGCCAAATCGTGCGGTTCGTCCACATCCGCGCGGTCGCGTCGCCGCCCCGCCCACTAGGCTGGTGGCGATGTCCTGGCAACCACCTCTGACGATGCACGCCTCCGGCGTGAGCGACGTCGACCGGTGGCTGCCCGAGGAGTCCAAGAACGTCCGCCGCTCGCCGTTCGAGCGTGACCGCGCCCGGGTGCTCCACTCCTCGGCGCTGCGGCGGCTCGGGGCCAAGACCCAGGTGCTCGCCCCCAGCACGGACGACTTCGTCCGCACCCGACTGACGCACTCGCTCGAGGTCGCCCAGGTCGGGCGCGAGCTGGCCAAGCAGCTCGGCTGCGACCCCGACGTCGTCGACACCGCGTGCCTCGCCCACGACCTCGGTCACCCGCCCTTCGGCCACAACGGCGAGGCCGCGCTCGCCGTCGTCTCGGAGGACGCCGGGGGCTTCGAGGGCAACGCCCAGACCCTGCGCATCCTCACGCGGCTCGAGCCGAAGGCGTTCCGCGAGGACGGCCGCTGCGTCGGCCTCAACCTCACGCGCGCCAGCCTCGACGCCTCGGCGAAGTACCCGTGGCGCCGCGAGGACGCCCCGCGCCGCGTGGACGGCCGACGGAGCCGGAAGTTCGGCGTCTACGACGACGACCTCGAGGTCTTCGCGTGGCTGCGCGCCGGCGCCCCGATCGCCACGACGTGCCTCGAGGCCCAGGTGATGGACCTGGCCGACGACGTCGCCTACTCGGTGCACGACGTCGAGGACGCGATCGTCGGGTGGCGCGTGGAGCCGCGACGGCTGCGGGCGCAGGCCGAGCAGGACCGCGTGGTCGCGCAGGTGCGCGCCTGGTACGACCCGCCCGAGTCCGACGACGAGCTCGGCGCCGCCCTCGGCCGGCTGCTGGAGTCCTCGGCGTGGGTCGAGGAGTACGACGGCACCCGCACGAGCCTCGCGCACGTGAAGGACATGACCTCCCAGCTCATCGGCCGCTTCGTCGGCGTGAGCGTGGACGCGACGCGCGCCAGCCACGGCTCCGGCGACCTCGGGCGGTACTCGGCCCGGCTCGAGGTGCCCCCGACGACCCGGGCGGAGATCGCCGTCCTCAAGGGGATCGCCGCCCTGTACGTCATGGCGCCGCGCGAGCACGAGCCGCTCTACCGCTACCAGCGCCAGATCATCACGGAGCTGGTGGAGGTCCTCACCGAGCGCGCCGAGCTGACGCTCGAGGCCCACTTCCTCGAGGACCACCGCGCGGCGACGACGGATGCGGAGCGCCTGCGCGTCGTCGTCGACCAGGTCGCCTCTCTGACGGACCTGTCGGCCATGGCGTGGCACGCGCGGCTCGTCCCCGCGCCCTGAGACGGACGATCCCGATCGGGTGACGTGGCTCACCCCGGCGTAGCGTGGAGGCCATGACCTCTGTGCGCATCGGTGTCCAGCTCCAGCCCCAGCACGCCAGCTACTCCCAGATCCGCGACGCGGTGCTGCGCGCGGAGGAGGCCGGCGTCGACGTGATCTTCAACTGGGACCACTTCTTCCCTCTCTCCGGTGAGCCCGACGGCCTGCACTACGAGTGCTGGACGATGCTCGCCGCGTGGGCCGAGCAGACCGAGCGGGTCGAGCTCGGCGCGCTCGTCTCGTGCAACAGCTACCGCAACCCCGAGCTGCTGGCCGACATGGCCCGCACGATCGACCACATCTCGAACGGCCGCCTGATCCTCGGGATCGGCGCGGGGTGGTTCGAGCGCGACTACGCCGAGTACGGGTACGAGTTCGGCACGGCGGGCAGCCGGATCGCGGACCTGGGCCAGGCGCTGCCGCGCATCAAGGCGCGCTGGGCGAAGCTCAACCCGGCGCCGACGCGCGACATCCCGATCCTCATCGGCGGCAGCGGTCCCCGCAAGACGCTCCGACTCGTGGCCGAGCACGCCGACGTCTGGCACTCCTTCGGTGACGCCGCCGCGCTCCGCGAGCGCTCGGAGCTCCTCGCCGCGCACGGCGAGGACGTCGGCCGACCGTCGTCCGCCGTCGAGCGCTCGATCGGTGTCTCCGTGCCGCCGAGCGAGGTCGCCGACGAGCTGCTGGAGGCCGGCGCGACGTTCTTCACGGTCAGCACCGGCGGTCCCGACTACGACCTCGAGCTGACGAAGCAGTGGGTCGCCTGGCGCGACGAGCGCGCGGGCGCGAGCGCCTGAGCTGTCCCCAGGCGGTGGCGACGGCGGGCTCCCCACGGGGACCCGCCGTCGCGTCACGTCGTGGCCCGCGGCGACCTAGACTCGGGCCATGGCTTCCCTGATCCGTCGCGACGTCATCGCGACGGTGCGGGAGACGGCCAAGATCGAGGAGGTCGTCGGCGAGCACGTCGCGCTCCGCGGCGCCGGCGTCGGCTCGATGAAGGGCCTGTGCCCCTTCCACGACGAGCGCACGCCCTCCTTCCACGTCCGACCTCCCGTGGGCCTGTGGCACTGCTTCGGCTGCGGCGAGGGCGGCGACGTCATCTCGTTCGTCCAGAAGATCGACCACCTCCCGTTCGGTGAGGCCGTCGAGCGTCTGGCGGGCCGCTACAACGTCACGCTGGCCTACGAGGACGACGGCGTCGGCGGCCCGTCCCGGCCGCGCGAGGAGCCGGGCAAGCGCCAGCGCCTCGTCGAGGCCCACCGCGTCGCCGCGGAGTACTTCGCGCAGCAGCTCACCTCCCCGGAGGCCGCGACGGCGCGTGCCTTCCTCGCCGAGCGCGGCTTCGACCGCGCGGCCGCGGCGCACTTCGGCGTCGGCTACGCCCCCAAGGGTTGGGACTCGCTGCTGCGCCACCTCCAGGGCCGCGCGTTCACGCAGGCCGAGCTCGCCGCCGCCGGGCTGGTCTCGCAGGGCAACCGCGGCCACTACGACCGGTTCCGCGGACGCCTGATGTGGCCGATCCGCGACCTCACGGGTGACGTCATCGGGTTCGGCGCGCGGCGCCTGTACGACGACGACCCCGGGCCCAAGTACCTCAACACCCCCGAGACGCCGATCTACCACAAGGCCCAGGTGCTCTACGGGATCGACCTCGCCAAGAAGGCGATCTCGACCGGCCGCCAGGTTGTCGTGGTCGAGGGCTACACGGACGTGATGGCGTGCCACCTGGCCGGGATCACGACGGCGGTGGCCACCTGCGGCACGTCGTTCGGCAACGACCACACGCGGATCATCCGACGGCTGCTGGGGGACTCCCAGACCGGCGTCGCGGGCGTTCAGCTCTCCTCCGGCCACGCCGTCGGGGGAGAGGTCATCTTCACGTTCGACGGCGATGCCGCCGGCCAGAAGGCCGCGATGCGCGCGTTCGACGAGGACCAGCAGTTCGCCGCGCAGACGTTCGTGTCGGTCTCGGCCGACGGCCTGGACCCGTGCGACGTGCGCGTCCAGCACGGCGACGCCGCCGTGCGCAAGCTCATCGGGGACCGCGAGCCGCTGTTCGAGTTCGCCATCCGCACGGTGCTCTCGAACGTCGACATGGCGACGGCGGAGGGCCGGGTCGCGGGTCTGCGCGTCGCGGCACCGGTGGTCGCCACGATCCGCGACGTCGCCCTGCGCGCCGAGTACGCCCGGCAGCTCGCCGGCTGGGTCCAGATGGAGCCGACCGACGTGCGCAAGGCCGTCGGCGAGGCCGCGCGGCGGGCGCGCAGCACGCCGCCCGCCGGCTCCGGTGGCTCGGGTCCGGACCAGCGCCGCGGCCAGGGGCCGTCCGGCGGCCAGGGCGCTCGTGGAGGCGACCAGCGGGGCGACCGTCGCGACGGCGGTAGCGGGGCCCGCCAGGAAACCCCGCCACCGCCCTACCGCCTGCCCGACGACCCCGTGGCCCGGCTGGAGCGGCAGGTGCTCGAGGTGGCGCTCCAGCTGCCCGGCTTCGCCGCGCCCGCCGGCTTCGACGCGCTCGACGCGCAGGTCTTCCAGGTGCCGAGCCACCGCGCCGTGCACGACGCGATCCGCGCAGCCGGGGGAGTCTCCATCCCGGCCCGCACGACCGTCGAGCTCGGCGGCACCGCCGACGCCCACCGAGCCGCGTCCGCGCGCTGGGTGACCGAGGTGCTCGAGGGCGCCACGGACGCGCTGGCCCCGCTGGTGCGCCAGATGACCGTGGCGCCGATCCCCGCCGTCGAGACCGAGATGGAGGGTTACACGCTCGGCGTCGTGACGGCGCTGCGTCGGCTCGGTCTGACGCGGCAGATCGGCGATCTGAAGTCGCGCGCGCTCTCCCTGGACGCCACCGATCCGGAGGCCGGTCCGCTGTGGGCGCAGGCGTACGCGCTCGAGGAGGAGCGGCGACGCCTGGCGGAAGTCTGAGGCGCTGACGTCCGACGACAGTCGCCGGCGCTCAATCTGATTCAACTTTCCACTACGATAGTTGCGCAGAAGCGGCGCACGCGTTGGGCGCCAAGTTGCGCACGCCGATCACAGTTGGTTTAATACTGCACGAAGGCCCCCTCGGCCGAACGGCTCCGCCCCCTGCGCCGCTCGAACGAGGGGGCCTCTCTCATTGCCGCGGCCGGCCGGCGGAAGGCGCGTGGCCTCCTCGCGCACGTCCCTGACCGTCCCCGGGAGGGACGAGTTGACCCCGCCCAACCGTGGCGGCTGGGCGGGGTCGACCGCTCGGCTACCCGCGAAGAGCGTTGCAGGCGATGCCGTCCCTGTTGCCGTCGAGGCCGTAGACGTCACCGTAGAGCGGGAACCAGTACTCGAACGTGTCCTGCGCTGCGCGCCAGCTTCCGCCGAAGCTGTCGCAGTTGCGTGAGTCCGTCGGACGATTCGGCGTCCGGACCTGCGGCGCCGGAGAGCCCATCGCGCGCCACTCGGCGGCGGTCAGGATTCTGTTGAACGCCGGTCCGGCGTACCAGATGTTCGGGTCACGGTAGTTCTGGTAGACCGTGTCGCCGGGTACCCGGCCGACGACCTGCGGCGTGGGGAACGCCTCTGCCGCCCACTGGTTGTAGTTGATGCCGTACCCGCTGCCCCCGGCGATGTTGGTCATGCGGATGATGGTGTTGTCCCAGGAGTACTTGAAGAAGCCCTCGTTGGAGCGGTTGTTGAACGTCCCCACCTGGGCCTGGGCCCACTCGGAGGCGGTGAGCTTCTTGTACACGCCGTCGGGCGCGATCGCGAAAAGCTCCGGGCTGGTCGCCCACTTGTAGAAGTAGGTGCCCTCGATCCACCCTGCCGTGCTGGGCGCAGGGAAGCCGGCGCGCTGCCACTGGTCGTAGGTGACCTTGGCCCAGACCCACTCGCTTCGCTGGTCGCCGAAGAACGTCACCGCGTAGATGGTGGGCGACCAGGCGTACTTCTTGAACTCGGTCGGCGCGGGACGCGGCGCGGGGGACCCGAGGCTCTGCCATTCGGCGAAGGTGAGCTTGCGAATCTCGCCGCTGCTGGCGTTCACGTTGTAGAGGTCCCCGCTGTAGGGGATGGAGAAGACGCCGCTGGAGTAGATGGCGGCGTTGGCTGCGGGGGCGACGACAGCGGCGCCGGTCAGGCCGACGATCGCTGCGGCGAGGATCGCGCCGAGCCTTTTCATACGCTTCACGAGAAAGGTGCCTTTCGGAGATGTCAGGAGAGCGCGCCAGCGCTGGCGCACGGGATCACCGTAAAGCGGGCCGCTGAAAACCGCCTGCGGAGAAATGTCGGTTCCATCTCGTTCGGCAGGGTGGGGACGGACAGAGGTTTCGTGTGCCAAGAATGCGCCTCAAGGCCAAGAAGCATTGTTTAAGTGCGTTGTAGGACTTTGGGCCGCAGGAGCACCGCGGGCCGCGTTTCAGGGCGACGTGAGCCGCAGCTACAAGAATGCGGCGTTCGCGCGCGCCGGTCTCGAGCATCGAGAGCTCGATGGGCGGAGGGGCCTCGTCGGCCATCTCGTCACCCTGCCTGACTCCGCCACCCCATGCAGGTGGAGCAGTCAGGGGATCAGCGAGCTCGTTCTCGACGCCGCGCTCGCACCTGAAGAGACACGGCGAAGGTGCCGAGGGCGAGGAAGAGGAGCGCGAGAACGCCGTCCCGCGTGCCGCCGTCGAGGAACCACAGAACACCCCAGGAGGCAGCGAAGATGAGCCAGACCACGCCCATCGCGAGCATGTAGGGCGTCCAGACGAGGGCGGGCGGTCGTCGGCGCGGATCGGGGGCGTCCATCGATGCACCATGCCGGAGGAGGGTGCGCGCGGCGAGCCGGAAGATGGGGCTGGCCCCGGGTGGCCGCTGGGCCGATGCACGACCAGCCGCGGCGGGGACATGGAATCGTGGCGTTCAGGGCTCGGCTGCAGCGCTGACGGTGCCCCCTCTGGGGCTTGAACCCAGGACCGACGGATTATGAGTCCGCTGCTCTGACCGGCTGAGCTAAGGGGGCGGTCGCCGGCGTACCGGCGGCGTCGATCCTACGGCGACGACGACGGACGGGCCCCCTCGTCCATCACGAGGAGGCCCGTCCGTGTCGTGCGTCAGCGGCTCACCGGTTCACCCGAGCGGCCGCGGGGTGGTCACCTGTCCAGCTCGTCGAACCGGGAGAGGAAGGCGGCCATGGCGTCGCGGGCGACGGAGGAGAGCGGCTGGTAGATCGCCGTCCCGTCGTTGCCCTTCCAGCCGGTGGCCACGCCGGTCTCGGCGAGCCAGGTGATCTCGGCGTAGAACTGGTCCTGCGGCGTCACGTCCGTGAAGGGTGAGGTCGCCGGGCTCTCGTGCGCCGGCTCGTCGGCCAGACGGTAGAGGAACGCCGCCATCGCGTCACGGGCGATCGGCTCGAGCGGGCGGAAGGCGAACGTGCCGTCACCGTTGGCCCACCCGGTGGAGACGCCGCTCTCGGCCAGCCAGGCGATCTCCGTGTAGAACTGGTCGCCGACGTTCACGTCCGAGAACGGGGACGTCGCCGGAGCCGTGTAGCCCTCGGGCGCGACCAGGCGGTAGAGGAACGCCGCCATCGCATCGCGTGCGATCGGTGCGAGCGGCCGGAACGTGTACGTCCCGTCGCCCTCGTCCCAGCCCGTGGAGATTCCGCGCTGCGCCAGCCAGGAGATCTCGGCGAAGAACTGGTTGTCCGGCGCGACGTCGCTGAAGCTGCGCACGTAGGTGAGCGGCGGCGCGAACGTCGTGTGCTGCTGCGCCTGGGTCTGCTGCTCGAGCGCGTAGCCGAGGCCCAGCACCTGAGCGTCGTCCCAGGCCCGCCCGACGAGCTGCAGCGACGTCGTGTAGCCGTGCGGGTTGGTGCCGACGGGCACGACGACGGTCGGGAGGCCGACGTTCGACGTCAGGACGCCGCTCGCCCGGTCCGAGGTGAGCTGGCTCGCCGCGGCGTCGTTGTTGTACATGTCGCTGAGGAAGCCCGGGTAGACGACGGCGTCGACTCCCGCCGCGTCCATCCACGCGCCGATCTCGGTCTTGTAGGTCTTCCGGTAGGTGTCCCAGGCCGTCACCTGCTCCGGCGTCAGACGCTGGGTGGTGCCCAGGTTGCGGCGGTTGTAGGGAAGCACCTTGTCGGAGGCGAGGATCGCGTTGCCGTCGACGAACGGGAAGTTGTCGTGCAGCTCGATGTAGCGGGCCCAGCCCTCCATGCCCCGGCTGCCGCCGGGTGCACCCGGGACGACCGGCGGCGCGGTCATCTCCACGACCGTGGCGCCGGCCGCGACGAGTTCGTCCAGGCGCTCGCGCGCGGACTCCCCGGTGCCGTCGTCCGCGTAGCTGGAGGTGAACGAGGTGGGGATGTAGCCGACGACGGCGCCCTCGAGGGCCTCGGCGTCGAGCGAGGTCGTCCAGTCCGCGGGGCGGCGGGCGTCGGCCTCGACCGTCAGCGGGTCGCCCGCGTCGGTCCCGGTGGTGGCGTTGAGCAGGTAGGCCAGGTCGGTGACGGTGCGGGCGATCGGCCCGGCGTAGTCCTGGTACCAGGTCAGGGGGATGACGCCGTGGCCGCTGGCCATGCCGTCGGTGCCGCGGAACGTCGTGAGCGAGGCGCCCGTCGTCGGCGCGTACAGCGAGACGCCCGTCTGGGTGCCCATCGCGGCCGTCGCGAGGCTCGTGGCGACGGCGACGGCGGAGCCGCCCGACGAGCCGAACGACGTCTTCGACGGGTACAGCGCGTTCCACGTCTGCATCCAGCCCGACTCGCTCTGACCGCCCGAGTTGGCGAACTCAGAGAGGTTGGCCTTCCCGATGACCACCGCCCCGGCCTCGCGGAGCTTCGCGACCTGGAACGCGTCCTGGGCGGGCTGGAAGCCCTCGAGCGCCCGGGTGCCACCCGTGGTCGGCATGTCGTAGGTGTCGTAGAGGTCCTTCAGCGCGATCGGGATCCCGAGCAGCTCACCGCTCGTCCCCGCCGCGCGGGCCGCGTCGGCCGCGCGGGCCTGCTCGACCGCGTCGTCAGCGACGTGGAGGTAGGAGTGGAAGCCCTGCGGGCCGCCGTCGTACACCGCGATGCGGTCGAGGTAGGCCTGCGTGATCTGCTCCGACGTCACGACGCCGGCGGTCATGTCCGCCTGGAGCTGCTCGATCGTCTTCCCGACGACGTCGTAGTCCACCGACGTGAACGGGGCGGGGGCACCCGGTGCCGCGGGCGGGTTCACGGTCGTCACGGCGTCGCAGGCCGCGGCGTCGTAGCCCGGCAGCGCGGTGACGTCCCAGTTCTCCAGGGTGCAGACCTGGGCGATGGTGAGGCCCGCGAGGTCCGGAGCGGCGCTGAGGGCCGCCAGGCTCTGCTCGGCGGCGGGGAGACGCTCGGCGCCCTGCGTGCCGACGTGCACGAAGCGGGCGAGAGAGCTGGAGGTGCCGGGCTCGATCGTGAGCTCGTTCACGAAGCCGTAGAACGACGCCTCGTGGCCGGTGGTGGACAGCGGCGTCTCGAACGGGTCGCGCTGCTGGTTGCCCGTCCCCGTCAGCGTTCCGGGGGCGCCGAGCACGACGCCCACCGGGCGCGAGTTGGCCACCGTCGTCGCCATCACGGCCCACGCGTCGGAGGAGTCCACGGTCGTGTCCCCGCTCGACGTCGCGCGGACGAGGCTCTGGTTGGTCCCGGTGCCGTAGCCGAGCGAGCCGCCGAAGGAGACCTGCACCGTGAGGGGCGCGTCGGTCGTGTTCGTGAACGAGTCGACGAACCGGGCGGCGGTGCCGGCGGAGTCCAGGTCGAGGTCGCGCGTCACCAGGACGCCGCCCAGGTCGACCGACTGCGTCGTGTCGAAGGAGAGGTCACCGGTCTGGGTCAGCCCGAAGCCGCGGGCCAGCTCGCCGTTGAGGCGGGGCTCGTCGGCGGGGTCGAGGCCGTCGACGCGGACGAAGATGCCGCCGAAGCCCTGGATCGGGGAGCCGCTCGCCAGGCGGATGCTGCCGGTGTCGAGGCCGGGCGGGGCGGCGTCGTGGACCTGCCACTGGATGCCGCGGGCGTCGGTGACGTAGGTGAGCGCGCTCGCGGGGACGACGGCGCCGGTGAGTGCGACGGCGACGGCGGCAGCCCCGGTCAGGAGGCGCCGTCGGCGGAGCGTGGCGGGAGAGGGTGACGAGGAGAGTGGCATGACCAGCTTTCGTGCTCGGTGCGGTGCCCCCCGCCCGTCCATACGACAGGTCGCGCGTGTCGCGGGCGTTACGCCCGAGGCCCACCTCTGTTTCGACGTCCCGCGCGCTAGGTTCGGAGCATGGCTCTGTTCCGTCGTCCCGCCCGCCTGCCCGCCGAAATCGCCGCCCGGATCCCGGGGGCGACGCCGATCGCGGTCGCCGAGGTCGTCGGGGGAGGCTGGCTCGTCCTGACCGCCCGCGAGTGGATCGACGTCCCTGCCGGCGCCGACGCCGCTGTGGCACGCCACGGGTGGCACGAGGTCGACAACGCCCAGTGGCTGACGGACACGAACGCGCTCCAGGTGCGGTGGATCGACGGCGTCTCGCGGGAGGTCCGGCTCGTGGGGGAGGACCCGCGCGTGCCGCAGGTGGTTCGCGAGCGTGTGGAGGCCTCGATCGTCCACGTGGTCTCCGGTGACCTTCCCGGCGGCGTCCAGGTGCGAGCCGTCGTCCGGCGCGACGGCGACGGTGCGCTCTCCAGCCAGGTCAGCGTGGTCGGCACGGCGGCCACGAGCCCTGCGATGGCGCGGCTCGCGACCGAGCTGGAGGCCCGCGCGAGGGCCGACGTCGGGCTCCCCGAGTAGCGGTGTGGTCGAAGCAGCTCGTCGGCGCTGGTAATGTTTCTTACCGCGATCCCGCATAGCTCAATTGGCAGAGCATCCGACTGTTAATCGGACGGTTGATGGTTCGAGTCCATCTGCGGGAGCCACCTCGACCCCCGTCGGCCAGCAGGCCGGCGGGGGTCGTCGCATCTCCGACGCCACGGCGTCCGGCCCGCGACGAATCCCGCCGCCGGGCGCGGCCATCTGCGAGAATGTTGGCCGACGCGTCCGTACCGAAGGGGACACCTGTGGCCTACCAGTTCAACCCGCCGCCCGGCTGGCCGACCCCGCCCCAGGGATGGTCCCCGCCCGAGGGGTGGGAGCCCGACCCGTCGTGGCCCTCGCCGCCCGAGGGCTGGGCGTTCTGGGTCGAGGAGTCCGCCGCCGCGCCGACGCCGCCGCCCGCGAGCGAGCCGCAGCCGTTCAGCCAGCAGCTCCCGCCGGCGTCGTTCCCCGGGTCCACGCCGTCCTCGGCGCAGCAGCCGGCGAGCCCGCCGCCGCCCGCGTCGTTCCCCGGTTCCTCCGCCACGCCGTCGCAGCAGCAGTCGTCCGCGCAGCAGCCGACGCAGCAGTTCCCGTCGCAGCAGCCGCCGACCCAGCAGCTGCCGTCGTCCTCGACGCCGGCGCCTCCCGCGCCCTACCAGGGCGCCCCCACGCAGCAGCTCCCGAGCCAGGGCTTCGGCAGCCAGGGCTTCGGCCTCCCGGGCGCCGGCCACGGCGGCGACCCCTCCTACTCCGCCGCTCCGGCCCCGTACTCGGGCGAGCCGACGGCGCAGCTCCCGTACGCGACGGACCCCTCGGCCTTCGGCGGGTCGCCCCCGAGCTACGCGACGGGTGGCTTCGGCGGTCAGCCGGGCGGGCCGGGTGGCCCCGGCGGTCCTGGTGGGCCGGGCGACCCCGGGAGCAAGAAGCAGAACGTCGGACTCCTGATCGGCATCATCGTGGGCGCGGTGGTGATCCTCGGTCTGGGCGCCTTCTTCCTGTTCCGGGCCCTGACGAGCAACGAGGCGGACCCGACGCCCTCGCCGAGCACGTCCGCGACGGCCGACCCCACCACGGACCCGACCACCACGGACCCCACCGAGGACCCGACGACGGACACCCCGACGGAGGACCCCACCACCGACGAGCCCACCGAGGACCCGACGACGGACGACCCCGCGCCGCCGGCCGGGGGCAGCGCGCCCGCCGGCACGGTGGAGGTGGCGCTGGGCGCCCCGTACGACGTCACGGACTTCGACGGCGCCGTCGAGGGCACGATCACCCTCACGGAGATGGCCTGGGACCCGGAGTGCACCTCGTCCTTCGGGGCCGACGCGGAGGGCCGCCTCCTGGCGCTGCGCTTCGACGTGACCGTCCCCAACCCGACCCCGTCGGGTGACGCCTTCACGCTGAACACCTTCTACTTCGACGCGTTCAGCGACTCCGCCAACACCGGGACCTCCTGGAGCTTCTGCGACGTCGCCGACGCGCTGCCCTCGGACGTCCAGCCCGGCGCCTCGGCCTCCGGCTGGGTCGTCGTGGACGTGATGGAAGGATCGACCTGGATCACCTACGAGCCCCTGTTCGGGCTCGGCGGTGACAGCGCCGCCTGGCGCCTCCCGAGCTGAGGTCGGTCCCGCTCCATGGCTTTTCGTGACATCCGTGTGATCGGCGACCCGGTGCTCCGCACCCCGTGCGCCCCCGTCACCGTCGTCGACGACCGCGTCCGCGCCCTCGTCGATGACCTCCTGGAGACCGTCGACCACGACGGGCGCGCCGGCCTCGCCGCCAACCAGATCGGCGTCGGACTGCGCGCCTTCTCGTGGAACATCGACGGCGACGTCGGCTACGTCCTCAACCCCACGATCGTGGAGCTCTCGGAGGAGGTGCAGGACGGCGACGAGGGCTGCCTCTCCGTCCCGAGCCTGTGGTTCCCGACGGCGCGCGCCTGGTACGCGCGGGTCGTGGGCACCGATCTCGACGGCGGCGAGGTCGTCGTCGAGGGTGAGGAGCTCATGGCCCGCTGCCTGCAGCACGAGGTCGACCACCTCGACGGGATGCTCTACATCGACCGCCTCGAGCGGTCGGTCCGCAAGAAGGCGATGCGCGCGCTCCGCGACCTCTGACCGGCACCCTCGCGCACTCCCGGAAGCCCCGGGGGTGCGCGAAGTGCTGTTCATCGGGCATAGTGGTGCCACTCCGTTGCCGCATGGCACCGACGGTCAGGTTCGAGCGCGTTGGGGAAGACGTCACTCGAAACGACTGGAGGGTCGACATGCCGGGTCCTACCCGCGGTGTTATTTTCGTGCACTCTGCGCCCCGGGCTCTCTGCCCGCACGTCGAGTGGGCGGCAGCATCCGTACTCACGGGCCGTCCGGTCATCGACTGGACGGCGCAGCCCGCCGCGCCCGGGATGCTGCGCACCGAGATCTCCTGGACCGGCCCCGTCGGTACCGGCGCCCGCCTCACCTCCGCCCTGCGCGGCTGGGACCACCTGCGCTACGAGGTGACGGAGGAGGCCACGACCACGACGGACGGCTCGCGCTGGTCGCACACGCCTGACCTCGGCATCTTCCACGCCCAGACCGACCGCGTCGGCAACGTCGTCGTGCCCGAGGACCGCATCCGTGCGGCGCTGGTGCACGCCGGTGACCCCGTGCGCCTCGCGCAGGCGCTCGACCTGGCCCTCGGCCAGGCGTGGGACGACGAGCTGGAGCCCTTCCGCTACGCCGGCGCCGGCGCTCCCGTGCGCTGGCTACACCGCGTCGGCTGACGCCCGGACCTCCGGGGCGGGATCGCAGCCCGCCCCGGGACCACGACGACGGCCCCCGTCACCTTCGCAGGTGACGGGGGCCGTCGTCGTCGGGGCTGGTGCCTCAGGCCGAGGCGACGATGAGGCTCACGTTGTGCCCGCCGAACCCGAACGAGTTGTTCAGCGCGGCGATCTGACCCGACCGCAGCTCGCGCGGCGACGTCGCGACGTCCACCGGCAGGCGCGGGTCAGGGTCGTGCAGGTTGATGGTCGGGGGAGCGACGTGGTTGGCCACGGCGAGCACGGTGAAGACCGTCTCGAGCGCGCCGGCGCCGCCCAGCAGGTGGCCCGTCATGGACTTGGTCGCCGAGACGACGACGTCACCCATCACGCTCGCGATGGCCTCGGCCTCGCCGATGTCGCCGGCGGGCGTGGAGGTGGCGTGGGCGTTGGCGTGCACGACGTCCTCGGCCGTGAGGCCGGCGTCGACCAGGGCCGAGCGCATCGCGCGGGCCTGCCCGGCGGCGTCGGGAGCGGCGATGTCGCCGGCGTCCGAGCTCATGCCGGCACCCGCGAGGCGGGCGTAGACCTTGGCGCCGCGGGCGCGGGCGTGCTCCTCGCTCTCGAGCACGACGACCCCGGCACCCTCGCCCAGCACGAAGCCGTCGCGGGTGGAGTCGTAGGGCCGCGAGGCGGTCTCGGGGGAGTCGTTGCGGGTGGAGAGCGCCTGCATCCGGGCGAAGGCGGCGATCGGGAGCCCGTGCACGCACGCCTCCGTGCCGCCGGCCACGACGACGTCGGCGCGACCCGAGCGGATCATGTCCAGCCCGTAGGCGATGGCCTCGGCGCCGGAGGCGCACGCGGAGACGGTCGCGTGCGTCCCGGCCTTGGCGCCCAGCTCGATCGAGACGTAGGCGGCGGAGGAGTTCGGCATCAGCATCGGGACCGTCATCGGCAGGACGCGGCGCGGGCCGCGCTCCTTGAGCGTGTCCCAGCCGTTCATGAGGGTCCAGAGACCACCGAGACCGGTGCCGACCACGACGCCGAGACGCTCGCCGTCGACCTCGGGGGCGCCGGCGTCGGCCCACGCCTCGCGGGCGGCGACCATGGCGACCTGCGCGGAGCGGTCCATGCGGCGGGTCTCGGGGACGGTGAGGACCTCGGAGGGCTCGACGGCGAGCTCGGCGGCGAAGGTGACCGGGAGGTCGAGCGCCGTGACCCAGTCGTGGGTCATCGTCGCGACGCCGGACGTGCCAGCCAGGGCGGCGGCCCAGGAGTCGGCGGCGGTGCCGCCGATCGGAGACGTCGCACCGAGTCCGGTGACGACGACGGTGCGAGCGGCTGACATCAGTCGGTCTCCTCGAGGTGGTGGGGTGGGGGATGGGCGACGGCCGCGCCGAGCGCGGCCGTCGCACCGTCAGTGCGTGGGGCGCTGGATCAGGCCTGCGCGCCGGTGATGAAGCGGACGGCGTCGCCCACGGTCACGAGGTTCTTGACCTCGTCGTCGGGGATGGTGACGCCGAACTTGTCCTCGGCCTGCGTGACGATCGTCATCATCGACAGCGAGTCGATGTCGAGGTCGTCGGTGAAGGACTTCTCCAGCTCGACCGAGTCGGTCGGCAGGCCGGTCTCCTCGTTGACGATCTCGGCGAGGCCCGTGAGGATCTCCTGCTCGGTGTAAGCCATGGTGCTTCTCCTAGGTGAAGGTGTGTGGTGCGGGTCAAGTGTTCCAGCCCGGGCGCGCGTGGCGAACCCGGCGCGCGGGATCAGGGCAGGACGACGACCTGGGCCGCGTAGGCGAGACCGGCGCCGAAGCCGATCTGGAGCGCGATCTGCCCGGAGCGGGCCTGGCCCTCGCGCAGGAGTCGCTCGGTCGCGAGCGGGATCGACGCGGCCGAGGTGTTGCCGGTGTCGGCGATGTCGCGGCCGACCACGACGTCCTCGCGCAGGCCGAGCATCTTTACGAGCTGGTCGATGATGCGCATGTTGGCCTGGTGGGGGATGAACACGTCGATGTCGTCGAGCTCGAGGCCCGCGGCGGCGACGGCCTGGCGCGCGATCTCCGGGATCGAGGAGATGACCCACTTGAAGACGCTCGGGCCCTCCTGGCGCAACGTCGGCCACGCGGCGGCGTCGACCGTGGCCGGGACGCCCTCGCCCTGGTCCTGGCGCAGCTCGAGCCACGGCGTCGTCTGCGTGATGTGACCGGCGAGCGACCCGTCCGAGCCCCACACGGTCGGGGCGATGCCCGGCGTGTCCGAGGGGCCGACGACGGCGGCGCCCGCGCCGTCGCCCAGCAGGAAGGAGATGCTGCGGTCCGTCGGGTCGATGAAGTCGCTCATGCGCTCCACCCCGACGACCAGCACGTTGCGGGCCTGGCCCGAGCGGACCAGCGCGTCGGCCTGGCCGATGCCGTAGCAGTAGCCGGCGCACGCCGCGGAGACGTCGTAGGCGGCGGCCGGCGTGGCGCCGATGGCGTCCGCGAGACGGGCGGCCAGCGACGGCGTCTGCTCGAAGTAGGTGACGGTCGACAGCAGCACGACGTCGATCTGGTCCGGCGTGACGCCGGAGGCCTCGAGCGACTCGTTGGCGGCGATCACGGCCATGTCGAGGATCGAGGTCTCGGGGTTGGCGCGTCGGCGCGTGACGATCCCCGTCCGCTGCCGGATCCACTCGTCGGAGGAGTCGATCGGGCCGATGATGGCCGCGTTGTCGACGACCTGTTCGCCGCGGAAGCCTCCGACGCCCAGGATGCGGGTGCCGGCGACGGGCTGGATCTGCTTGAGCTGGACGGTCATGCCGCTCCTTCGCTGTGCTCGGCCACCAGCGCGGCGGCCGAGGCGAGGTCGTCGGGGGTCTTGATGGCCACGCGGGCCACGTCGGGAAGGGTACGCCGGGCGAGGCCGGCCAGGACGCCGCCGGGGGCGAGCTCCACCAGGCCGGTGACGCCGAGCGCGCCGAGCCGGTCCTGGCACAGGTCCCAGCGCACCGGCGAGACGATCTGCGACGAGAGGCGGCGAAGCACCTCGGTCCGGTCGCCGAAGCCGACGCCGTTACCGCCGTCGGGGGCGACGGCGAGCCCGCCGTCGGTGTTGGACAGCAGCGTCAGCCGGGGGTGCTCCGCCGTCCACTCGGCCACGACGGCCTCGAAGCTCTCGTGCGCGGTCGCCATCAGCGGCGTGTGGAACGCCCCGGCGACCTGCAGCGGGACGACGCGGGCCTTGGCGGGCGGGCCGGCGGCCAGGGCCGCCAGCGCCTCGTGCGAGCCGGCCGCGACGACCTGACCGGCACCGTTGACGTTCGCGGGCCAGGCGCCCGCGCGCTCGATGGCCGCGAGGACCTCGTCGGGGTCGCCCCCGAGCAGGGCGGTCATGCCGGACGGGTTGGCCGCGGCGGCCTGGGCCATGAAGCGCGCCCGGGCGGAGACCAGGGCGACGGCGGACGCGGCGTCGAACAGGCCGGCCACCGAGGCGGCGGCGAACTCGCCGACGGAGTGACCGGCGGCGACGTCCACGAACGAGGCGGCGTCACGGCCGGCCGCGAGCGCGTGGAACGCGATCAGCGACGTCGCCACGATGAGCGGCTGCGCGATCGCGGTGTCGCGGATCGTGTCGGCGTCGGAGACGGTGCCGTGGGTCGTCAGGTCGGTGCCGGAGGCCTCGCTCAGGGAGTCGAGGAGCTCGGGCACACCGTCGAGGTCGAGCCACGGGGAGAGCATGCCGGGGGACTGGGCGCCCTGTCCGGGCGCGAGGATGGCGAGCACGTCTCCAGCATGCCGCGCCGGACCCGTCGTGGTGGGATGACGACGCGGACAAGGGCGCGCGTGTCGTTTGTAGGTTTCCTACGAGGCGCCGCTCGAGCCGGCGCCGAGGCGCCCGAGCACGAGGGCGATCTGGAGGACGAATCCCTCGCGCGCGTCCATCGCGTCCCAGCCGGAGACCTGGGCGATGCGGCGCAGCCGGTAGCGGACCGTGTTGGGGTGCACGAACAGGGTCCGCGCGGCCGCCTCCAGCGAGCGACCGGACTCCAGGTAGGCGGCGAGGGTCTCCACGAGGGGACCCGGGGCGGCGTCCAGCAGGTCGTGCACCTCGCGCAGCGCGGTGAGGGCCTCGGCGTCCCCGGCGAGCGCACGCTCGGGCAGCAGGTCGGCCGCCAGCGCGGGTCGGGGGGCGTCGGGCCAGCCGCGCGCCGCCGTGAGGCCGGCCAGGGCGATGCGGGCGGAGCGACCCGCGCGGGTGACGTCGGCGACCTCGGGCCCCAGCACCACCGGACCCGCCGAGAACCTCGGCAGCAGTGCCTCGGCCGACCGGCGCAGGTCGCCCTGGCCGCCCAGCACCACGATGATGCGGTCGCCGTGGATCCCGACGAGCGCGTCGGCGGCCGTGCGGCGGGCGGCCCGTCGCAGGTCGGCCGCCATGCCCTCGTCGATCGGCCCCTCGACGGTGCCGACCATCGTCAGGACAGCGCCCGTGCCGCTCCAGCCCAGGGCCGCGACGCGCGAGCGGAGACCGTCGTCGTCGCCCCGCAGCAGCGAGTCGACGGCGAGCGCCTCCATCCGCGCGTCCCACGCGCCGCGCGCCTCGGCGGCGCGGGCGTAGACCTCGGCGGCCGAGAAGGCGACCTCCCGGGAGTACACCAGCACGGCCTCGCGCAGCTGCGAGGCGCGCGCGGGGGAGGCGATCTCGTCGGTGTGCTCCTCGACGATCTCCACCACGATCCGCACCAGCGCGAGCGCGTGCTGCAGCGAGATCGACCGGATCAGCTCGGGCGGGGCGGCCCGGAAGATCTCGGCGGCGTTGTAGGTGGTGGGGGCCGGGTTCTCGTACCAGTCGATGAACGTCGTGATGCCCGAGGTGGCGACGAGGCCGATCCAGGACCGGTCGTCGGCGGGCAGGGCGCGGTACCACGCGACGTCGGAGTCCAGCCGGCGCAGGGCGGCGGCGGTGAGGACGTCGGTGCGGCCGCGCAGGCGACGGATCGTCTCGGCATCGGCGCTGCGTCGGACTCCCACGACGATCAGCCTACGGCGTCGCCGCCGGCCGCCGCTCGCGCGCTGTTGTAGACCTGCCACAACGCGAGGTCCTGACGAACTCGCCACTGTGCTTGCGGCGTCGACCGGCTAGGGTAAAGAAATGGCATTGATGAGCTGGTTGCGCCGTCTCGGCGAACGCGAGTCCCGTCCTGCACCCGCCGAGCGGGTCCTCACCCATCGCGAGAGCACTCCCGCGGAGCACGAGCTGCGTGAGCAGCTGGCGCACGACCCCAACGACGAGGCCGCGTTCGACGCCCTCGTCGAGATCGTCCGCGAGCGCGCGGACGAGGGGACGCACCTCGACCCCCTGACCGCCGCCCCCGAGACCCCCGTCGCTCAGGACCACGCCGTGTGGGCCCTGGCGGAGGAGCTCGCGGGTCAGCCGCGCGCGTGGCTGCCGCTCATCGTCCTCGCGCGGCTGTCGCTCGAGGCCGACCACGAGTCCGCCATGCGCCGCCTGCACCTCGCGTGCGAGCGCGAGACCACCGGGCTGGCGCTGACGCACGCCGTCGCGATGCTGCGCGACGCCGACGCCCCCGCCGAGGCCATCGCCTTCGGCGTCTCCCACTGGGAGCTCGCGTCCCGCGACCCCGAGGCCGGGGGAGAGGTCGTCCTGGCGGCGCTGGAGACGGGCCGTATCGAGGAGGCCCGCCGCCTGCTGGACTCGCTCGAGGCCACCACGCCGGCGCTCAGCGCCCGCATCGGCGACCTGAACCGCCTCGTCGAGGCCGCGGAGGACCGCACCGCCTGACCACCCGAGCCGCGAGCGCGGCCGACGCAGACACGAGAGGGGCGGACCGGCATCAGCCGGTCCGCCCCTCTCGTGGTGCTCGGGGTGGTGACGTCAGGCGTCGCCGCCCGCGTTGCCGGTGGTGCCGGCGGTGACGTCGAGCAGGCGGTACTTCTCGATCGCCTTCGCCGGGGCGTCGGAGGCCACCTCGCCGCGGCGCGCGAGCACCTGCAGCGTCTTGACCACCAGCGAGTGGCTGTCGATGAGGAAGTGACGACGCACGGCGGAGCGCGTGTCCGAGAGGCCGAAGCCGTCGGCACCGAGCGTCGCGTACTCGCCCGGGATCCACGCTCGCAGCTGGTCGGGGACCAGGTGGTCGTAGTCCGACGTCGCCACGAACGGCCCGTTCGCACCCTGGAGCTTCTGGGTGAGGAACGGCACGGGAGCCTCGGCGCCCGGGTTGACGAACGCCTCGCGGTCGGCGCGCAGCGCGTCGCGGCGCAGCTCCGACCAGGAGGTCACCGACCACACGCCGGCACGCACGCCCCACTCCTCGGCGAGGATCTGGCGCGCCTCGAGCGCCCACGGCACCGCCACGCCGGACGCGAGCAGCTGGGCCTGGGGGCCCTCGCCCTCGGGCTCGGCGAGGTTGTAGATGCCGCGCAGGATGCCCTCGACGTCGACGTTCTCCGGCTCGACCGGCTGCACCATCGGCTCGTTGTACACCGTGAGGTAGTACATGACGTTCGGGTCGCTCTCGAGACCCGAGACCCGGCTGGAGCCGTACATGCGCTCGATGCCGTCGCGGACGATGTGGCGGATCTCGTACCCGTAGGCCGGGTCGTAGTGGACGATCGCCGAGTTCGTGCCCGCCAGCAGCGGCGAGTGGCCGTCGGCGTGCTGGAGACCCTCACCCGTGAGGGTGGTGCGCCCCGCCGTCGCGCCGATGAGGAAGCCGCGCGTCAGCTGGTCCCCGGCCGCCCAGAACTGGTCGCCCGTGCGCTGGAAGCCGAACATCGAGTAGTAGATGTAGAACGGCACGAGCGCCTCGCCGTGCGTGGCGTAGGACGTGCCGACCGCCTGGAACGCGGAGGCCGAACCGGCCTCGTTGATCCCGGTGTGCATGATCTGACCCGCGTCCGACTCCTTGTAGCTGAGCATGAGGTCGCGGTCCACGGACAGGTAGTTCTGACCGAGGGTGTTGAAGATCTTGGCGCTCGGGAAGATCGAGTCCAGGCCGAACGTGCGGGCCTCGTCAGGAATGATCGGGACGATCCGCTTGCCGAACTCCTTGTCCTTGACCAGGTCCTTGAACAGCCGGACGAACGCCATCGTGGTGGCGACCTCCTGCTGTCCCGAGCCCTTGGCCAGGAGCTGGTACGTCTTGTCGCCGGGGACCTGCACGGGGGTGAAGGTCGAGCGACGCTCGGGCACGAAGCCGCCGAGCTCGCGACGACGCTCGAGCATGTACTCGATCTCGGGGGCGTCCGCGCCGGGGTGGAAGTACGGCGGGAGGTAGGGGTTCTCCTCCAGCTGCGCGTCCGTCAGCGGGATCTCGAGGGAGTCGCGCAGGAGCTTGGCGTCCTCGGGCTTGAGCTTCTTCATCTGGTGCGTGGCGTTGCGGGCCGCGAAGCCCGGGCCCAGGCCGTAGCCCTTGACCGTGTGCGCCAGGATGACCGTCGGGGCGCCCTTGAACTCGGTCGCGGCCTTGTAGGCGGCGTACACCTTGCGGGCGTCGTGGCCGCCGCGCTTCATGGCCCACAACGTGTCGTCGGAGAGGTCCTCGACCATCTCCTTCGTGCGCGGGTCGCGGCCGAAGAAGTGCTCGCGGATGAAGCCGCCCGACTCCGCCTTGAAGGTCTGGTAGTCGCCGTCGGTCGTGGAGGACATGATGTCGACCAGCGCGCCGTCGGTGTCGCGGGCGAGCAGCTCGTCCCACTCGCGGCCCCAGACGACCTTGACGACGTTCCAGCCGGCGCCGCGGAAGAAGCCCTCGAGCTCGGTGATGATGCTGCCGTTGCCGCGAACCGGGCCGTCGAGGCGCTGCAGGTTGCAGTTGACCACGAACGTCAGGTTGTCGAGCTTCTGCTGGGCGGCGAGCTGCAGCATGCCGCGCGACTCGGGCTCGTCCATCTCGCCGTCGCCGAGGAAGGCCCACACGCGCTGCGCGCTGGTGTCCTTGATGCCGCGGAGCTCGAGGTAGCGGTTCGTCCACGCCTGGTAGATCGCGCCGGACGGGCCGAGACCCATCGAGACGGTCGGGAACTCCCAGAAGTCCTGCATGAGGCGCGGGTGCGGGTAGGACGGCAGGCCGCCGCCCGGGTGGGACAGCTCCTGGCGGAACCCGTCGAGGCGGTCGGCCGAGAGGCGACCCTCCATGAAGGCGCGGGCGTACATGCCGGGGGAGGCGTGACCCTGGAAGTAGATCTGGTCGCCACCGCCCTGGTGGTCCTTGCCCTGGAAGAAGTGGTTCAGGCCCACCTCGTAGAGCGTCGCGACGGACGCGTAGGAGGAGATGTGGCCGCCGACGCCGACGCCGGGGCGCTGGGCCCGGGTCACCATGACGGCGGAGTTCCACCGCAGGTAGTCGCGGTAGCGGTTCTCGATCGCCTCGTCACCGGGGTAGGAGGGCTCGGCGTCGACGTCGATCGTGTTGATGTGGGGCGTGGTCACCCCGCTGGGCACCGACAGGCCGCGCTTGGAGGCGCGGTCGATGACGGCGGAGATCACCGTCTGGGCGTGATCCTCGCCCCTCGAGTCGACGAGGGCGTCGACGGAGTCGATCCACTCGGTGCGCTCCTCGGCGGCGTCGTCACCGGCGAAGGTGGAGTCTGATGCGGTCACGGACTCTCCAGCTCATTGAGGTCGTGGCCCGCGCGGTAGCAGGGGCCGTTGCGTGATCCCCCGCGGTGGGCGGACCTGGACACGTGCGGACGGATCGTCCGGAGCGCCCGCAACAGCCTATCGAGACTGGGAGCCGGTTGCGGCCCGCGTGTCGGGTGGCGGACCAGCGCGCCCGGAAGGCACGGTGGCCCCGGCGGGCGGTAGTCTCGCGGAAACGTAACCGATGGACGTCACGACGAGTGACGCACACCACGAAAGGCAGTTGACGTGACAGCGACGACCGACCCGGCGGCAAGTGGCGCCGGTCGACTGGGATTTTCCGCGGACCAGGTCATCCAGGAGTGGGGGTTCGACGACGACGTCGACCAGGACTTCCGCGACCAGCTCTCGGACGACGTCGGCGTGGAGCTGGTCGACGAGGACTACGGCGACGTGACCGACTCGGCCATCGTGTGGTGGCGGAGCGACGACGGTGACAGCACCGACCTGGAGGACCTCCTCGTCGACGCCGCCAGCGCCCTCGACGACGGCGGCCTGATCTGGGTGCTCGTCCCCAAGATGGGCACGCGGGGCCACGTCCCCGCCGCGGAGATCGGTGAGGCCGCGCAGACCGCGGGCCTGCAGCCGACCACCTCGCTCAGCGCAGCCCCCGGCTGGCTGGGCGTCCGCCTCGCCGCACCCGGCCGCGGCAAGTAGCGCCCTTGGTCCCCGACCTCGCCCTGGCCCTGCCCTTCGGGCAGCAGGTCACGCTCGGGGAGCTCCGCGGGACACCGACCCTGCTGGTCTTCGTGCCGCTCGCGTTCTCGCCGATCTGCACGGGCGAGCTGCGCGACGTCGCCGACGCGCTTCCCTCGCTCGCCCCGGCCCGGGTGCTGGTGGTCTCGTGCGACTCGGCCGCCGCGCTCCACGCGTGGCGGGAGAGCGAGGGCGTGGGCGTCGAGGTCGCCTCCGACTTCTGGCCCCACGGGGCCGTCGCGCGGGCGTTCGACGCGTTCGACCCGGCACGCGGCTGGCCGGTGCGACGCACCGTGCTGCTCGACGGCGGAGGGGAGCCGGTGTGGTGCGACACGTCCCCCGGGGGCCGGCCGCGGGACGTGGGCGACGCCGTCGCCGCCGTCGCTCGCCTGACCCGCGGGTAGCGTGGTCGACGTGAGCCAGCCGACCGTCACCTCGACGTCCTCCCCGACGTACCCGCCGGGCAGCACGTACTCGGTGCCCGAGCCGCGCCGGGGGGCGGCGTTCAGCCCCGCGCAGGCGACCCCGTACGACCGGCTTCCCCGGACGCTGCGCTGGGAGTGGTGGCGCCCGCTCGTCGCACTGACGGTCTTCGGCGTCCTGGCCGTGATCGGCTCCGTCGCCGTGGTCGGCGTCGCGATGGTCGCCGTCGTGCTCGAGGGTGGCGCGGCCGGCCCCGCCCAGCTCGACGCCCTCCTGGACCGCCTGCTCGCGATCGACGCGACCGACTCCCTCGTCCTCGTGCTCTCGCTCGCCTCCATCGCCGTCTGGCTGCCCGCCGTCGCCGGTGCGCTGCGGATCGCGGGGATGCGCCCGATCGGCCACGTCTCGTCCGTCGTGCTGCGGCTGCGCTGGCGCTGGCTCCTCACGTGCAGCGTCCTCGCCGTCGCGACCCTCGCGCTCAGCCTCGGCCTGAGCTTCGGCCTCGGCGCACTGGTGGGGCAGAACGCGACGCCGGTCTGGACCTCGTTCGACCGCCTCTGGCTCCCGCTCCTGATCATCATCCTGCTGGTGCCGTTCCAGGCCGCCGCCGAGGAGTACGTGTTCCGCGGGGTCCTCGTGCAGGCGCTCGGCTCGTGGCTCCCGCGCCGCGCGTGGTCCCGCGTCATCGTGGTCGTCGTGCCGACGATCGCGTTCGTCCTCAGCCACGGGTACGGCCTGTGGGGACTGCTGGACGTGGGCGTGTTCGCGCTCGCCGCGATGTGGGTCACCCTGCGCACCGGGGGCCTCGAGGCGGCGATCGCGCTGCACGTCGTCAACAACGTCGTCGTCTTCACGGCACTGGCCAGCGGCGCGTTCGGGACCACCGTCAACGGGGACGAGGGCGGGTCGCTCGCGGGCGTCCTCATCACCGTCATCACGTCGATCGGGTACTGCTGGATCGTGGAGATCCTCGCGAACCGACGCGGCCTCGAGCGGACCTCGTCCTGGCCCGAGCGCGGACCCGTCGCGCCCCTGGCGCTGCCCGTCCCGCACCCCGTGGCGGGGTGGACCGGGACTCCCACGCACGACCTGGTCGGATCCGCGCGCTGAGGCGATGGGGAGTTCTGCCCCCGGTTCGGTGCGGGAGTTCGGCCCGATTCCTCGTAGGGTTGACCCGACACCACATCGGACCGGCTGACTTCGGACCGACTCTGACAACACGAGGGGCAACACCCATGTCGAAGCGCAACATCTTCCTGGTCCTGCCGATGGCGGCCGCGCTCGCCCTGTCGGCGTGCGGTGGCGGCAGCGGCGGCGCCGAGCGTCCGTCCGCCGACGAGATCGCCGACGTCTTCACGTCCGGCGCCGAGGAGCTCGGCGGCGTGGCGCTGCCCGAGGAGCAGGCCACCTGCATCGCCGAGGCGCTCGAGGCCTCCGACGTCTCCGACGAGACGCTGCGCGCGATGGTCGACCTCGACGAGGACTACTCGCCGAGCGACGAGGAGACCACGCTCTTCACCGACACGATCACCTCGGCCGCCACGGAGTGCGTCACGGGCTGATCAGCACCACTCGTTCGCGGCGGTCCGCCACGTCCTTCGCCGGAAGGCGTGGCGGGCCGCCGTTCGGGGCTCATAGCTCAGCTGGTTAGAGCGCCACGCTTACACCGTGGATGTCGGGGGTTCGAATCCCTCTGGGCCCACCACGGGCACAAGGCTCGAACCCTTGCCAACGGCATCGTTGGCTGGGGTTCGGGCCTTGTCGTTGTTCTGGGTCCAGTTGAGCGCGTTGGCGTTGACCTCGGGGTCGAGGAGCATCTCGAAGGGCCGGTTGTTCTCGACGAGGATTTCGTCGTCTTCGTCGATGTAGACCTTGGTGAAGAAGGCTTGGTTGCACAGTCGTCGGTTGGCGTCGTCGCAGCGCTGGTAGATGTCGGCGCAGCTAGCCAGAAGTCCGAGGGCGTCGTCGAGATGGGCGCGGGCGTCGGCGTAGTCGCCGTGGTGGGCGTCGATACGCCGGTTGAGGCCGTCGAGTTCGCCGAGGATGCTGTCTTGTTCTCGTTTGAGGACGGGTAGCGGGATGGCGTCGGCGTAGTGGGCTTGCATGAGCCAGTCTTGTTCGTGTTCGAGCCGGTCGCGGTGCTTGGTGAGGCGTTCGAGTTCGTCGGTTTCGGCGGCCATGGGTCGGTCGAACTCGTGGCGGAGCATCCCGGAGAGGGCTTCGCGCTGGGCGGGGCTGATCTGCACGCTACATGCCCACCAACCGGCTGCTTGACGCGATCCGACGCCGACGCAACTTGAAGTTGGGCATCCCCGCGATGCTCCTTGCCGTTCCCTACCTGCTGATCACGAACATCTGCACCAACGCCCTCGACCAGGGTGCCCCAGGCTGGCTGCATCTGGTCGTGCTCTGGTCGGTGTGGAACGCGATGAAGTTCATCATCATGGGGCCGATCAGCCTCGTCCTTCTGGTGCGCGCCCGTATCCAGAGGCTGCTGCAGTCACCGGGATCGAACACTCAAGACCCTGAGCCGGACTCCGCGCCAGGAGGAACCGACTACCTACGTCGCGGCGCGGTAGCCCTCGCCGGGACAGGCCTCACTTGATCCGCGTGCGTAGTCACGCTCGCGGCGGTCCAGAGGCAGGCCGCGAACTAGCACGCCCTATCGGTGCGTTGGTGTCCCTTCACGCGCCTGCCGGTCGCTCTAGAATGGAGCCTGAGTAGCACGGTCGCTCCCGACCTCGCACTCGCGGCGAGGGAGGATGACGGTGACAGACGCGACGCCACCTCAACGGGTAGACTCGCGCGACCTGCTCAGCGAGTGGGCGAACACCTCCGACGAGTGGGTCCGCTACATCGTGAGGCACGTCCTCAACGGCGGCGGGCCGCTCGGAAGCGAGGAGCAATCCGGAGCGTATGTCCTGTTTCGTCAGGAGAAAGCCTTCGATACCCGCGAACTCCCCACGGAGGAGCCGCTGGTCACCCTCGAACGCGAGGATGAGGCGATCGAGCCGTTGACCCTTACCTCGCTCTCCGATGTCGTTGGTGTCAACGCCTTGGTAGAGGGCGGAGTCATCGAGCCGCATGCCGGCCTGACGATCTTGTTCGGAGAGAACGGCACGGGCAAGACGGGGTACTCCCGCATCTTCAAAGCCCTCGCGGCGAGCCGCACTGCCGATGTGATCCTCGGCGACATCGAAGCGGCATCGCCGCAGAACCAATCAGCACTTGTCGGCTATACGCTCGGCACTGAGACGAAGACCTACACCTGGACCGGACAACAGGGCGTCGCGCCCTTCACCAGGATGTCCATCTTCGACAGCCCTTCTGTCAGCTTCCACGTCGATGACGACCTTGAGTACGTCTACGTGCCAGCAGCCCTGGCACTGTTCAATCACGTCATCGCAGGCATCAAGTCGGTACAAGCCCACATCGACCAGGCCGTCGAAGACCTACGATCTGGGTCCACAGGGCTTCTGTCTCGCTTCCCACGCACTGCCGCGGTTTACCCGCTCATCGAGACTCTGGGAGCGTCCACTGATCTGGAACACCTGAGGTCGCTCGCCGACTCCGATCCCGACGTCGAGACACGTATCGGCGACCTGCGCCGCACGGTCGCCGCGCTGGAGGCGGACACCATCAGCGCTGAGATCAAGCTGCAACAGCGAGTCGAACGCGTCTTGACGCAAGCTTCCAACGCGGCCACCGTGATGGCTGACTTCAACGTGGAGGTATACGGCCGCGAACGCGACACCCTCCACGGACTTGAAGAGGACTACCGCGCCTTCCGAGCCGCCCTGTTCGAGGCAGCCGACCTGCCGGCCAAGCCCGACGACACCTGGAGCACGTTCATCGAGGCCGGCGAGGCATACCAAGCACATCTCATCGCGGTCGGAGCACACGACGCCGATCGGTGTCTGTACTGTCGGCAGCCTCTGAACGAAGCGGCGCGATCGCTGATCGGCAAGTACTCCGAATACCTCGAAGACAAGATCACCACTGACATCGCCGCTGCAAAGGCGCGGCTCCACGCAGTTATAGAACCGGTCACCTCGATCCAGGTCAACGACGTCTCTACCTTCGCCGACGAGTACGCAGGCACCGAGGACAAGCCTCACTTCCACGTTGAACTTGACCGGACACTGAGCACCATCGCGGAGCTATCCGAGCAGCTTCTCGCCGATTCCGCCGTGAGCACAGCGCCGACCGAACACGCCGGCACAGATGCGATAGCGCTCGGCTCGGCGTTGGAGACCGCCAAGCAGGCCCTCAGTGAACTGAGGACACAGGCAGCCACACGGGCTGACACCTTGGCCGAGAAGAAGAAAGAGCTTGTCGAGCTAGAAGCCTCAGCAGAACTGACGAAGTCGTGGACGCTCATCGAGTCAGACGTACTCGACGCCAAGCAGGCTGACCGGCTCATACTGCTCGCCAAGCCCATGCCTGGGCTCCTGCGCGCTGTAACCGGGCTGGCCAAGACCGCGAGTGACCAGATGATCAACGAGAGCTTCGATGCGCTTTTCAACGAAGAGTGCGCGGCACTTCGCGCGCCCGCGCTACACGTGGAGTTCGTCGGCCGCCAGGGGCGCGCACAACGCCGCAAGATCCTCAGCGGGAAACATAAACCGTCCAAGGTGCTCTCCGAAGGAGAGCAGAAGGTCCTCGCAATAGCGGACTTCCTCGCCGAAGCGCGCCTCGCCGGAATCACCGCGCCGGTCATTTTCGATGATCCTGTCTCAAGCCTCGACCATCGCCGCGTCAACGAAGTCGCGCAGCGCGTCGCGTCGCTCGCTGACACGACACAGGTCATCGTCTTCACCCACGACATCTTCTTCGCCAGCACGCTGCTTACGCTCATGGAAGCAACCAAGCGCTGCTCCTACTTCCAGATCACCGATGAAGAGGGCAAAGGAAAGGTCACCCGAGCGACAGGACCCCGCTGGGACAGCTTGAACAACATCAAGAAGAACATCAACGAGACCATCCAGGCAGCAAAGTCGCAGGACGGCGATGCGCGGGCGGCACTGGTCCGCACGGGTTACGACTGGGTGCGCGCGTGGTGTGAGGTCTTCACCGAGACTGAACTGCTCCAGGGCGTCACGCAGCGCTATCAACCCAACGTGCGGATGACCAACTTGCCCAAGATCAAGTCCGAAGCACTTCCCGCTGCGATCGATACCGTCAACCGCATCTTCGAGGAAGCATGTCGGTACATCGACGGCCACTCTCAACCTCTGCCTAGCCTCGGGGTCAGCCCTACACTCGCCGGACTCGAAGCCCACTGGGCCGAGCTGACCGAAGCGCGAACCGCTTACAACGCGGCGACTCCTTAGGTCCTCTCAGCGATACACCCGCCGCAGTGGACCCGAGTCCCAGCCCCAGGTCCTCGTGTCAGTCCTCGGGCTCGGCAGGCCGGGTGCGAAAACTGTTCACCCGTTGTGCGTCGGAATCGTGAGGGATAGTTAAGCTGTGACTGAGCACATCCCTGAGGCAGAGGCGTACATCCGGTTTCGCCTGGACGAGCTCTCGTCGCGGAACGAGCATCATCGGTTCGAGGAGATCGCTACGCGGGTTGCTCAGAAGCGGATCAGCTCGAACATCCTGATCGCGACCGGGCCCGTCAGTTCGGGCGGCGATCAGCAGCGAGACGCGGAGACGTTCACAACCCGCCTCCCGAGCGAGCTGCCGCACTCGGCGGGCTTCGCGGCTGCCGCCTCCACGTCGCCGTTGGTGGTGGCCTGCACCGTCCAAAGCGGAGGCCTGAAGCAGAAGGTTCTGAGTGACCTCGCCGGCATCTGCGCCAACGATGCGGCTGACGTTGACCACGTCGCATTCTTCAGCGTGCACCCCATCTCCGAGGGCGTGACCCACGACGTCCAGCGGACCGCCCGCGAGTCCTACGCAGTGACCCTGGACATCTTCTGCGGCAGCGACATCGCGACGTTCCTCGTCGAGGCAGACTTGGTGTGGGTCGCACGGCATTACCTCGAACTGCCTTCGCATCTGGTCCCCACGCCGGAGGACGAGCCGGCACCGCAGTGGTACGCGGATCTGATCGATGGGTTGCGTCACAACCATGGACCAGTAGCCCTGACGCCAGCGGTACAAGGCGAGATCACTCACGGACTTCGACACGCGACGTGGGACGAGCACGCGAACGCCGACTTGCCGGAGTGGTTGGACTTCATGGGGGCGTTCCTAGCTCACTCCGCAGACGGCGCGGACACCGAGCTGGTGTTCCGAGCGTGCTACGAGATGGCTATCGCACGGTTCCGGGGCATGGGCGTCGCAGCCGGAATCGAGGACTTGGTTCGTCGCGCCATCGAATACGCGTGTACGAGCACCCGGCCGAACATCGTTGACGACGCTGTGACGCTCTGCGCTTACTGGGGGACGATGTGGATGACCGGGGTCGCGAAGGCCGAGGCATCCGAGATCAGTGCTGCGATGCTGCGGCTACGATCGCACCTCGTCAACCTACTCGACGCCACCGATTCGGTGACGCATCCGGTGCGGTCGGCGACCTTGACGGGAACACTCGCGTTCGCCCACCTGGTACCGGACTGGGGGCGCATCGAGACGACTGACGGCAAGCCCCCACCCGCCGCGGTTGCCTCCAACGTCGGAGTGCAACTGGACGAGTCCGCCGTCGACACCTCGGCATTGCCGGTGTCGCACCTGTTCGACTTCGACGTGGCGATGTCCTATTTGGAGCAGCTGGTCGACCTATTGCCAAGGGCTCGCGCCTACTCGTCGAGCGAACTCGCGCGTCTGTTCACGATGTACGCGCCCGCAGCCTCCGGGCACACCAACTACGAAAAGGTCCGTGACGGCTTCGACATCGTGCTGGCCCAAGTACAGGGCGACTCCGCCACCGCCGAGCGATGCCGCGATCGCGGGATGGCATTCGTGAGGGCTGGCCAGCCCCTGAAGGCTCTGTCCGAACTGCACAACGCGAAAGCACAATGGTTCAACGGGGACACCATCTACGGCGCCATCCTCACGATGCGCTACCTGGGCTCGCTTTACGCCGGCCTCGGGCTGATGTACGCGGCCAAGATGTACGCGTGCACCGCCGCCGCCCTGGCCATGATGAGCGACGACAGCGACGTGCAGATGCACGTGCCCAAGGCCCTGCTGGAGACAGCCAAGTACGCCCAGCAGACCGGCACCTGGGTCGACGCAGCCCGACTCACCGAGGTCGCACTCCTGGCACGCGCCCAGATGCTGCCCGATCCATTCGACTACGACAAACACCCCGACCTCGCAGCACACGACACCAACGCCACCTTGGAGCTAGCCGGCATCCGCACATTCTGGCCCGAGCTTGAACCACTTATCGAAGCAGCCCACAGGACGACGAACTGGTACAAGCAGTTGGTCGAAGTCATCGAGCACGACGACTCACGGTTCGACATGACCGAGCACGAGTTCCAGGCTCGCGCCGCCGAGCAGCTCGCCGGCCCACTCCTCGGCGACGTCGGCCACAGACGACTCATCGACTTCCAAGCCCTCGGCATCCGCTGGACCTTCCAGTTCGACAACAACCGAGAGACGGTGCTGACCGCCGAGGGCTTCGTCGCCGCACTCCAGGTCCTCTTGGCTGACATCGCACCGATGAACCCGGTCCTGATCAAGAGCACAATTCGGGGCGCCGTAGACGTGAGACCCGGCGCCAGCCGAGAAGATGACTCGATCGACATCGACGACTCAGGGCCCGAGGTCCTGGCCAACGTTGTCCTATCGAACTCGCTGACGGACACCGAAGCGCACAACAGGGCGATCCTCGCGACGTGCTACCAACTGCTCCACGCCGTCCATGTCCGCCCACCAGACGAACTCCAGAACCTCCTAGAGCCTCTATTCAGAGGCGGCCTCATTCATAAGGTGTCTATCGGTCGCCCCTACGAGGAGACCGCCGCCCTACTGGACGACGATCACTACGCCCGATGCGCTGACGCAAGCAGGCCGTCGTCCTCCGACGCCTTCCAACCCACCGAGTGTGAGCACTTGCCGGCCTCAACCGTTACAGGTCCGGGCTATGACAGCGATGAGTCACTTCAGGCCATTCACGAACGGTACGAAGTTGCCAATGAGGCCCTGCGGTTCACGCTCCCACGACTGTTGTCTGATCAAGCCGGGCGAGCAACCGTCGTGAGGCTGCGCAACGATGGTTGGCTCGACTGGCAAATCCTCGTCGCCCTAGTGAACACCTCCATGAACTGGCGGATGAAACGCGCGGGACTACGACCCGGTGTAGGCGACCCCCGGCGAGCGCTCGACCTTGCCCGCGAACCGGAGACATCAGCTTCCCCGACGATGCCGCTGTCAGAGTTCACCGACGACGTCGTCGACATGCACATCTTTACTCAGACGGTGTCAGTCGCCCGCCGGTGGAACCTCCGCGGACGGCCCGAAGCGCCCGGTGAGAACGCGATGCGTGACCTCCTGACCCGCCGGTACCGATATGCCACCGATGACATCCCACACCGCGACCTACTCGACTGCATCGATAAGTACGGAAACCTGCTCACACTGCTCGACATCCCCACCGACCACGGCAACAATGACCACCGGGCCCGCGATGCCAGCGAGTCCGCCTAGATTCTGTCGGCGATCGCAGGACCGGGGAGACGCCCATGAAGAAGCCGCGATTGACAGTGCAGTTATGACTAGCCCAGGTGGGAGAGCATGTCCGTGGATGCGAGTTCAAGCATGTGCTCTGTTGTGAAATGAGGGTCCCGTGCTTCGCGTCTATCTCGATCAGTTCTCATGGATCGGTCTCGCCAGAGCTGCGCATGGCCGGACCGGCGGCGAGCGCTACCGCGACGCGCTGGAGATGTGCCGTGCCGCAAGGGTGCACGAAATGGCATCGTTTCCCCTCGATCTGTATCGGTACTGGGAAACAGCCAAGAACCACAACGAGGGCTCCAGGAACCGCCTCGTTGAGACGATGATTGAGTTGTCCGACTTCGACACCATCACCACACCCAAGCAACCTCTCTATTACGAGATCGACATGGCCCTTCGTGCCCGCTTCGGCCGGCCAACCGATGTGACTGCGCCTCGCGTCTTCGGACGAGGCATCGCTCACCTGACCGCTGGCGGCGTCCACAACTCAATGAGACCGACCAATAAGTGGGCCACCTCCGGAGACAAGAGCAGCGACCTCCGGACTCCCGTCGACCGTCAGCTCGAAGAGCTACTGCTGCGCGCAGGTCCAAGCACACACGAGCACGCGGGCCTCCCACTCGATCTAGTCAACTGGGGTGACCTGTTCGTACAGCACGAAGTCAGCGTCGCTGAAGAGATCGCGCGACGGAAGGTACCGCGCGCCGAGTTGCTTCCTGCGGTCGTCCACTCAGACTTCAACGACATCGCCCCGGCCCTCCGTGATCGGGTCACAGCCGCCGGCATCAGTGCAACGGAAGTGAAGGAAACCTTGGGTGGCGTAGGTCTGCTCCAACTCGTTCAGTCCCTCCCCACCCGCCGGGTGACCAACGCACTGCGGGTGAGCAAGCACCTGCATCCGCCCCAGCATCAAAAGTGGAAATCGAACGACTTCATCGACGTCATGCAACTACCCGTCCCCACGGTCTACTGCGACCTGGTGTTCACCGAACAACAGTGGGTCCGAGCCCTCACTCGCGATAAGGACGACAAGCTCGATGAGCGGTTCGATACCAAGCTGATCTTTAAACCCGAGCAGCTGGTCGAGGCGCTGGTCACCGCGAGCCCGTGACGGCGGTAGCGATCATCCCGGTCCATCCACGGAAGCGACAGGTGACTATGGCGCCGAGTACGCAGACTTGTTTACGGCCGACTGACGGCGCCCGCTGGGGCGAATCTCGGCACCCCCTGCGACCAGCTCTCTGCTCACCGCCTTCTGGCTCACGCCGAAGCGCAGCCCGACCTCCACCAGCGTCAATCCACCCGCATACAACTCAATCGCTTCGGCGAGGTGGCACTCATCGAGACCGCGCCGGCGGATCGGGACTGAGCGGCGGACAAGGTGCGCCGCCGCGGTGCGGCGATGAATGCTGAACCGCTCGCCCAACTCCACGAGTGTCGCGCCCGACTCACACGAGGCCACCAGCTCGTCCACCTGTGCCGGGCTTAGAAGGGTTTGAGTCATCCCAACTGCACGCACCATCCTGCCCCGCTCGTCCACTACAGACGGCTCCAGCGGCCTCTGGTCCCGCCGGTAGATGCCCCGCGACCCGCGAGAAGCCACGGTTTTCAAGGCCGTGCAGGGGTTCTCGAACTCTCTACGGAGGTCCACCGACCATCCCCGGGCGCCTACCGCTGCGGCGGGATGTGGAAGTCGATCTCGTTCGCGCGCACGCGCCCGTTCTCGTCACCGACCGTGGCGATCGTGAACGGGTCGAGGTTGATCGTGTCGCCGGCGTAGAGCGGCATCGCTCCCTGGCCGAGGTCGTGCATCGAGGACGCCGAGCCGCGACGGATCGCGTTGATCCACTCCAGGTAGGGGTAGTGGTCGATGCAGAACCTCTCGGCGACGGCGGCCAGGACATCGCCCTCGGCGGCCCGGTAGGCCACGGGCAGCCCGGCGTCGTCCACCGTCGCCTCACCGGTGGCCTGCGGCCTCGGACCGAGGTCGCGCAGCTCGGAGTACCAGTACCCGTGGACCCGCCGGTCGTCGTCGTCGTTGCGGGGTTCGAGGCTCGGAAGGCCCTCGCAGCCGTCCCCTCCGCGCTCGGGCACGCTCGCCCGGCCGTCGTCGACCGTGAAGTAGATCTCGGGGTCGTCCTCGGTGGCGGGGGCCGCGGGCTCGCTCTCCGTGGGGGCGGGCTCGGGCACGCCGAGCGGCCGCGCGGGAGGCACGAGCGACGGCGACGGGGAGGCGGGCGCGGCGGGGAGGGCGGAGCATCCCGTGAGCATCACGACACCGAGCACGACGGCGGCAGCGGTGGTCGTCCTCCGGGTGCGGTGCATCCAGCCATCGTGGCACCCGGCACGGGACCGGACCACTTCGCGGGGTCGTAGCGTCGCCTTTACCTGCCGGACACCTGGCCCACCTAACGTCCCCGTCACGGGCGCGTCACGAGTCGTCGTGGCGCCGAGCTGGACGGAGGGCCGCATGCTCGAGCACGTCGATCCGTTCCTCGGCACGGGCGCCACCGACCTGCCGCCGCGCACCGGGCTGGCCGCGACCTGGTGGTGGCCCAAGCCGCAGGTCGGCAACACCCACCCGGGGGCCACCTACCCGCTCGGCATGGTCTCGGCCTGCTCGTACTCCGGCGCCTACCCGACGGGCTACGGCCTGTACGACCTCGGTACCGAGGGCCTGCCGGTCCCGCTGCACGACGGCCTGCGCGCCTCCGGCTTCACCCACTTCCAGCAGTCCGGCACCGGCGCGATCCGCAAGTACTACAACTACCTGCGCGTGACGCCGATGCTCGCGCCGCTCGACGACCTCGGTCGCAGCTGGGACATCGTCGAGGAGTCCGCCAGCCCCGGCTACTACCGCGCCGCCTTGGCCAGCGGTGTCGTCGCCGAGATCACCGTCGGCCCGAAGAGCGCCGTCCACCGCTACACGTTCCCGGCCCACCACGACGCCCGCGTCGTCGTCGACCTCTCGATGGGCGGGCTGACGATCCCGTACGGCGAGACGGTGCCGCTCCGCGCCCACCTGCAGACGCTCGAGCCCGGTGTCGCGTGCGGCGAGATCGTCGTGGAGGGCGCACCGCTCGCGTTCCACGTCGAGTGCGACACCCCGGGCCTGCGCCAGCTCCTGTGGTACGACCGCCGCCTGATGCCCGGCGGTTCCCGGCTCGAGTTCACCGACATCCGCCCCACCACGCTGCGTCCCTTCGGCCTGATGTGGGCCGGGCCGACCACGCAGGGGCAGGTCGTCGAGCTCCGGATCGGGTTCTCGCTGCGCGGGTCGGAGCAGGCCGCCGCGAACCTCCGTGCCGATCTGCCTCCCATCGCGCCACCGCCGGGTCAGCCCGCACGTTCCGGGTTCGACGCGCGTTGGGCCGCCACCCGCGAGGCCTGGGCCCACGAGCTCGGCAAGATCCAGGTCGACACGTCCGCCGAACGCTCCACCGTGATGGCGACGGCGCTCTACCACTCGCTGATCAAGCCGTGCTTCGCGCTCGACGAGAGCCCGTTCTGGCCGACGGACGGACCGTTCGTGTTCGACGTCGCCACGCTGTGGGACATCTACCGCACCCAGCTCCCGCTGCTCACGCTCCTGCGCCCCGACGCCGCGGTCGCGCTCGGCAACGCGCTCCTGCGGATCTGCGAGGAGGAGGGCAACTTCCCGATCGGCTACCGGATGGCCCGCGGCGCCGACCGGTTCTCCCGCCAGGCCAGCGCGCTGGCCCACACGCTGCTGGCCGACCTCAGCCAGCTCGGTGCGACCGGGATCGACTGGGACTGGGCACTGGTGCACATGCAGTCCGATCTGCGCCGCACCTACGGCGAGGAGTACCTGCGCCAGGGCATCACCCACCCCGTGAGCCACACGCTCGACCTCGCGTTCGGCTACTGGTGCACCCAGGCGGTCGCGCTCCGTCAGGGTGACGGCGCGCTGGCGGCGGAGTCCGGCCGGCTCGCCCAGGGGTGGCCCGCCGCGTTCGACCCCGCCACCGGGCTCCTGCGGTCCTCGACGTTCTACGAGGGCGGACCCTGGAACTACTCCTTCCGCCTGCTGCACGACATGCGCGCCCGGATCGCGCTCGCCGGTGGGGACGAACGGTTCACGACGATGCTCGACGAGTTCTTCGGGCACGGCGCCGCCCCGGTCGTCCAGCCGGGACTGGCGCCCGGCGTGGAGGAGATGGCCGCCGGCTACGCCCTGCAGCGCTTCGAGGGGCTCAACAACGAGCCCGACATGGAGGCGCCCTGGGCGTACATGTACGCGGGACGGCCGGACCGCACCGCCGAGGTGGTGCACGCCGGCGTCCACCAGATGTTCGGCACGGGCCGCGGCGGGCTCGCCGGCAACGACGACTCCGGGGGTCTCTCCTCCTGGTACGTCTGGGCGTCGCTCGGCCTGTTCCCGGTCGCCGGCCAGAACGTCGTGCTCCTGAACGCGCCGTCGTACGAGGAGGCGAGCATCGCCGTCGTCGGCGGTCGTCTCGACCTGCGCACCCGCGGTTTCGCGGGCGGCGATCGCGACTCACCCGTCCAGTACGTCGAGTCCGTCACGCACGACGGCGTCGCGCTGGCGCGCCCCTGGCTCAGCGGCCAGGAGCTGCACGCGGGTGGCGAGCTCGTCGTCACCCTCACCGACCACCCCACGTCCTGGGGCACCACGCACCGCCCGCCCTCCACCCCCGAGAGGTGATCGAGATGTCCGCACTTCCGCCCGCCACCGCCCCCGCCGCCGTCCTGGAGCGCTACCGCCGTCTCGTCATCGTCGTCCGAGCCGATCCGGTGATCTGCGGCCACTCCGTCGAGGCCCGCAACCTCGCCGAGGCCGCCCTGCAGCAGGGCTTCGAGGAGGTCACCATCCTCACGTGGCCGATCGACCGGCTGGAGGCGGCCGGCCTGCCGCTCAAGCCGCTCGACCGCGTCATGGAGTACTCGCCGGGGATCACCGTGGAGCGCCCCGACCCCGTCGGTGACTACCGCGTCCCGGACGGCCGCTGGCAGGCCGGGCTGGTCGGGCGGCTCATCGAGCTGTTCACCGACGGCGTGCCGACCGTCTGCCTCTCGCTCTACCTCAGCCCGCACACGCTCGCCGTCACCGAGGCCGTGACCGCCGCGCGGCGGACGGGGCTGCCCGTCGACGTCGTCACCGTCGCCGAGGCGGTGGGCTCGGACATCACCAACGTCGTGCGCACCTGCGTGGCCGAGGGCCGCTTCGGTGCCGCGGCGCACGTGCTCACCTCGTACCTGGCCAACGACGTCGTCGTGGCCGTGTCGGAGTACACCAAGGAGCTCATCGTCAGCGCGGCGACGGAGATCGACGCCCGGCACGGCACGTCGTTCGCCGCGCAGTCGGCCGAGCGCGTGCGCATCTCCTACCCGGCGCTCGACACCGCCTCCTACCTCGAGGTCAGCGACGCGGACGTCGTGGAGGTCCTCGAGCGTCGCGGGCTCGCGGACGCGCCGTACGTGCTCTTCCTGTCCCGCCTCACCGAGGCGAAGGGCGTGCCGGACCTCATCACGGGCTTCGAGCGCTCCACGGCCGCGGCCTCGGCCCGGCTCGTGATCGCGGGGCGGGGACCGCAGGAGGCGGAGATCCGCGCCCTGGCCGCGGCCTCACCGCTCGCGGACCGCATCCACGTGCTCACCGACGTCGACGACACCGAGAAGCCGGCGCTCATGCAGGGCGCGGTGGCGTTCGTGCTCCCGACGCTTCCCCGCCCCGAGTTCGTCGAGACGTTCGGCATCGCCGTCGTGGAGAAGATGCTCGCGGGCGGGGGAGTGGTGGCGACCACGACGACGGGCGGCGTCCCCGAGGCGGTCGGCGACACCGCGAAGATCATCGGGATCTCCGACCCCGACTCGATCACGCGCGTGCTCGACGAGGTGCTCCTCATGACGGACGACGAGCGCACCGCCTGGGAGGAGCGTGCGCGCGAGTACGCGCTCCAGTTCGACCGCACGGTCGTGCTGCGCAAGATCCTCGAGCTCGTGGCCCACGAGGTCGGCGTGCCGGAACCGGCCGCCGCCTGACTGCCCGGCCGGGCACGCCGCCGGGACGACGCCCGGACGACGCCCGGCCCGGTCCCCTCGCGGGGCCGGGCCGGCGTCGTTCTCTGGGTGGCGTCAGGTCAGAGCGCGCCACCGCTGACCGCGAAGGTGTCGCAGGAGGCGACCGAGTTCTGGTCGTAGCCGGTGAGGAACCAGCGCTGGCGCTGCTCGGAGGAGCCGTGGGTCCACGTGTGGGGCGTGACCTCGCCCTGGAACGTCTCCTGGATGTGGTCGTCGCCCACGGCCGCAGCCGCCGAGAGGGCGTCCTCGATCTCCGCCTTCGTGGGAGCGAGCAGGTAGGAGACGCCGTTGGCGTCCGTCGTATCGACGGCGCCCCGCACCCACATGCCCGCGTAGCAGTCGGCCTGCAGCTCGAGCCGCACGGCGTCGGACGTCGGGCCGGTGCCGGCGCGGTCGATCGCGTTCATCGTGCCGAGCTGGTTCTGGATGTGGTGCCCGAACTCGTGCGCGATGACGTAGAGCTCCGCGAGCGGTCCGCCGTTGGCGCCGAACTTGCTCGTCAGCTCGTCGAAGAAGGAGGTGTCCACGTACACGGTCTGGTCACCCGGGCAGTAGAACGGCCCGACGGCGGAGGTGGCGGCACCGCACGCGGTGCTGACCTGACCGGTGAACAGGGAGAACGGCGGCGGGACGTACTCCACGCCCGCCTGCGCCGGGAGCACCTCGCCCCAGTAGGCGTCGAGCGAGAGTCCGGTGGCGTCCATCCGGCACTCGATGTCGGTGTTGGCCTGCTCGCTCGTGGTGCACTCCTCGACCGAGTCCCCACCCTCGGGCTCGTAGGAGTACTGCTCCTGGCCCGTCAGCCCGCTGAGGTCGACGTTCTGACCGGTGAACAGCTGCAGCAGCAGCACGACGACGAGGCCGAGCCCGCCGATCCCGCCACCGACGGCGGCGCCCGTCCGACCGCGACTGCGACCCCCGCCCCGCCTGGCCCGGTCGCCCGAGATGTCCGCGCCCTTGTTGAACGTCATGTGCCCCACCTTCTCTCTCGGGGCACATCGTAGGGCTCGAGGGCCGCTAGCCCGTCAGCCCGAGCCGCCCCAGCGCGTCGGCGAAGGCACCCTTGACGAGCACGGCCGCGCCGCCCTCGTCGGTCGTCCGGCTGATGCGCTGCAGCGTGCCGTCGGGGGAGCGGTAGTGCACCTGGTCGATCAGCGCGCCGGGCAGGTCGGCGCGTGCGAGGTTGACCAGGGTGCGGATCGCGTTGTTCATCGCCACGGGATCGGGTCCGAGCACGTGGACGCCCAGCGACTGCCGACCCGGCATCGCCACGAGCAGGCCGTGCGAGGCGTCGACCGGCTCGCCCAGAGCCTGCGCCAGCACCTCCTCGACCACCAGCAGCCGCGTCGCCCCGAAGAAGTCCTCGGTCTCGAACAGGTGGACCGTCCCGACACCCTCCTGGCCCGGTCCGGCCTCGATCCGGCGGTGGTCGGGTCGGGGCAGCGACCGCAGGTTGGCGACGGCGACCGGCCAGATGGCCTCCCAGCCGCCGTAGGTCTCGGGGTGCAGCACGGTCTCGACGGTGTCGGGGCGGTCGATCGCGGGCAGCAGGTAGAGGTCGGGGGTGAGGACCCGCGCGGCCCGGGCGGCCTGCTCCGCCGCGGCCTCGGCGGCGGCGAACATCTCCCGGTGCAGGATCCGCGGGAAGATCGCCTGACGCACGTCCTCGAGGGTCTCGGGGCCCTGCTGCTTCTCCGCCGTCATCACGCCGACCCACCGCTCGACCTCGCGCTCGAGGTCGGCCGGGGCCAGGTCGCGGGTCATCCTGGCGAGGTTCTCGAGGTAGAGCGTCTGCGACCCGACGGCGAACTCGCCCGCGTTCAGCTGGGTGAAGGGGAGCCCGCGCCGGGTGAGGGCGGCGGCCACGAGGCCGGCGAGGTCGGGGGCGGAGTCCTGCGGCTGGCGCCGTCGCGAGAAGATACCCATCCCACGACGGTAGAGGACGTCCGCGATCAGCGTGCGAGGTAGATCGAGTTCGACGAGCGACCACCGGTGCGCGGGTTGTCGAAGGGCACGACCTCGGCCCGCACCTCCTCGAACACCTCGCCGAGCACGGCCGTGAAGGCCGCGTCCGGGAGCGCGTCCGACCACAGCGCGAAGACGCCGCCCGGCGTCAGGTGGTCCTTCAGCTGCTGCAGCCCCTCGCGCGAGTAGAACGGCGCGTGCGAGGGGTGGAGGTGGTGGGAGGGGGTGTGGTCGACGTCGAGCAGGATCGCGTCGAAGCGCCGCGTCACCTCGCGCTCGCGCACGTGGGCGAAGAAGTCCCCCAGCTCGAGCGTCGTGCGCGGGTCCGCGGTGATCTCGGCGGAGATCGGCAGCAGTCCGCGCACGTGCCAGTCGATGACGACGTCGATCGCCTCGAGCACGACCAGCGACCGCACGCGGTCGTGCTCGAGCACCGCCCTGGCGGTGTAGCCGAGGCCGAGACCGCCGACGAGCACGTCGAGCTCGCGGTCGGGGGCCAGGTCGAGCCCGAGGTGGGCGAGCTCGATCTCGGCCACGGTGAAGTACGAGGACATCAGGTGCTCGTCGCCGAGGATCACCTCGTAGACGTCCTGCCGGAGCAGCGGGTCGAACCGACGGCGGAGCGTGACCTCGCCCATCGGCGTGCGCTGCCAGTCGAGCTCCACCAGGCGGGCGCTCACCTCGGGTCGTCCACTGGGTGCGTCATCCCGCCAGGGTAGTCCGGGGTGGTCCGGGGTGGTCCTCGCCCAGCCGTCGACGCCGCCCGCGTCCGCCCTGTCGGAATCCTCCAACGGTGCGCGGCCGGGTTTGGCGGCGTTGCGTCCCGACGGCGCGCCGTCGTCGTCCTACGGTTGTGCCGTGACCACAGCAGCTGCCCCCCGCCCGGCCCCCGGCCCCCGCGTCCTCGCCGACGTCGTCGCCACGTCCCGCGTGCGGGACGTCCTCCTCGTCGTGGGGGGTGCCGGCCTCGTCGCGCTCGCCTCGCAGATCGCGATCCCGCTCGGCTTCACGCCGGTCCCGCTCTCGCTCGGCACCTTCGCCGTGCTGGTCGTCGGTGCCGCCCTCGGGCCGGCGCGCGCGACGGCGTCGCTCGCCCTGTTCCTGCTCGCCGGCGTCGCCGGGGTGGGCTGGTTCGCCGACGGGCACGCCGGCTGGCAGTTCGCCTCGTTCGGCTACATCCTCGGCTACGTGCTGGCCGCCGCCCTCGTCGGACGCCTCGCGAGCCGGGGTGCCGACCGCACGCCGCTGGCGACGGTCGGGCTGATGCTCGCGGGCGGCGCCGTCGTCTACGCCGCCGGCGTGCCGTGGCTCATGGCCTTCCTCGGGGTGGACCTGCCGACCGCCCTGGGCCTCGGTGTGGTGCCGTTCCTGATCGGTGACGCCATCAAGGCGGTCGTCGCCGCGGTGCTCCTGCCGGGCACCTGGGCCCTCGTGAGGCGTTTCCGCCCGTAACATGGGCTCACGTGATCACCACCCACTCCCTCGAGATCCGCATCGGCGCCCGCGTCCTGCTCCAGGACGCCTCGCTGCGCATCGACTCGGGCGACCGGATCGGCCTGGTCGGGCGCAACGGTGCCGGCAAGACCACGCTGACGAAGATCCTCGCGGGGGAGGGACAGCCCACCGGCGGTCAGGTGATCCGGACCGACGACGTCGGCTACCTCCCGCAGGACCCGCGCACGGGTGACCTCGACGTCCTCGCGCGCGACCGGGTGCTCTCCGCCCGCGGCCTGGACGCGACGATCCGCAACATGCGCAAGACCGAGGACGTCATGGCCAACGGCACGGCGGCCGAGCGCGAGAAGGCCATGGACCGCTACGACCGGCTCGAGGCGACCTTCCAGTCCAAGGGTGGCTGGGCCGCCGAGGCCGAGGCCGCGACGATCACGAGCAACCTGGGGCTGCCCACGCGTGTGCTCGAGCAGCCGCTCAGCACGCTGTCGGGTGGTCAGCGCCGCCGCGTCGAGCTGTCCCGCATCCTGTTCTCCGGCGCGCGCACGCTGCTGCTGGACGAGCCCACCAACCACCTCGACGCCGACTCCATCGTCTGGCTGCGCGAGTACCTGCTCGGCTACCCGGGCGGCTTCGTGGTCATCTCCCACGACGCCGACCTGCTCCGTGCGACCGTCAACAAGGTGTTCCACCTCGACGCCAACCGCGGTGTGATCGACGTCTACAACCTCAAGTGGGACGCGTACCTGCAGCAGCGCGAGACGGACGAGAAGCGCCGCCGCCGCGAGCGGGCCAACGCCGAGAAGAAGGCCGCGACGCTGTTCGCCCAGGCCGACAAGATGAAGGCCAAGGCCACCAAGACCGTCGCGGCCCAGAACATGGCCCGCCGCGCCGAGCGTCTGCTGTCCGGGCTCGAGGAGGTGCGCGCCGTCGACCGCGTCGCCAAGCTGCGCTTCCCCGACCCCGCCCCGTGCGGCCGGACCCCGCTCCGCGCCAGCGACCTGTCCAAGACGTACGGCTCGCAGGAGGTCTTCACCGGCGTCGACCTGGCGATCGACCGCGGGTCCCGCGTCGTCGTGCTCGGGCTCAACGGCGCAGGCAAGACCACGCTGCTGCGGATCCTCGGCGGTGTCGAGAAGCCGGACACCGGTCAGATCGAGCCCGGTCACGGACTCAAGATCGGCTACTACGCCCAGGAGCACGAGACGCTCGACACCTCCGCGACGGTGGTGGAGAACCTGCGGCGCAACGCCCCCGACCTCACCGACACCCAGGTGCGCAGCGTGCTGGGCTCGTTCCTGTTCTCGGGCGACGACGCCGACAAGCTCGCCGGCGTTCTCTCGGGCGGCGAGAAGACGCGTCTGGCGCTGGCCGTGCTGGTCGTCTCGGCTGCGAACGTGCTGCTGCTCGACGAGCCCACGAACAACCTGGACCCCGCGAGCCGCGCCGAGATCCTCGGTGCCCTCAAGACGTTCGCGGGCGCCGTCGTCCTCGTGACGCACGACGAGGGGGCCGTCGAGGCCCTCGAGCCCGAGCGCGTCCTCCTGCTGCCCGACGGCGACGAGGACATGTGGAACGCGGACTACGCGGAGCTGATCTCGCTCGCCTGATCGCGGCGCCCGGCGGTGGCCCTGTCCGCCGCCGCCCGCTCGGCCGCCGCGCGCTCGGCGGCGTCCAGGAGCGCGTCCTCCTCGTCCTCCATCGAGGCCCGACGGCGACGCGCGGCCACCGGCCGCTCCTCGCCGGCCGCCTCGGCTGCGGCCTCCGCGTCCTCGGCGTCGGCCCGTCGCTTGAGGACGACGGCGGCCACCGGGATCGCGGCCGCGAAGAACCACCACTGCAGGGCGTAGGACAGGTGCGAGCGCAGGCTCGTGTCCGGGTCGGGCAGGGCGCCGAGCGGCGTCGTCGGCACCGGCGAGACGATCATCCCGTAGGCGCTGGTGACCAGCGCGCCGTCGAGGGCGTCGGCGTCGAGCGACGTCTGCTCGAGCACGCTCCCCGGGTGCACGCGGAACACCTCGCCCGCGGGGTTGGCGCGCTCGTCGAGGTCCTCCTGGGCGCGCAGGCGGACGACGATCTCGCTCGTCCCGCCCGGCACCTCCAGCGAACCGTCGGGCACGACGTCCGTCTGGCGCCACCAGCCGCGGTCGACGACCAGCACGCGCGCCGGCGTCTCGTCGGTGCGGAACAGCGCGAGGGCGTGGGAGGCGTTCGCGTCCTGCACCGGCCGGTTGCGCAGCTGGACGCCCGAGCCCTCGACCCACGTGCCGGTGACGGTGACGGGACGCCAGACGTCCTGGGGGTCGAGGTCGTCGCCCAGGACGTCGGTCAGCGGGGCGACCGGGGCGTCGAGGTTGGTGGTGATGAGGTCGACCTGCGCCACGCGGTCGTTGTGCCGACTGAGCTGCCACAGACCGAGCAGCACGCAGACGGCCACGCCCAGCAGCAGGAGCCCGACGACACCGACCGTCCGGGAACCGGCACGGTTCACGGCGTCGCCTCGACCTCGGACGCCGTTCCGAGCTCGGTGACCTCGAGCGGGAACGACCGCGCCGCGAGGAAGGTGCGGAGGTGGTCGAGGTGGTCGGGGCACGCCACCCACTGCTTGCGGCGGGCGGTGTCGTGGATGCGCGGGTTGCGCCAGGAGATGACCCAGACCGCGAGCGCGTTGCAGCCCTTGGAGCTGCAGATGACCTCGGCGCTCACCGGTCCTCGCTCCCGCCGGGGTGGGGGGCGGTCGGCGCGGGACGCGGGTCGGCGGGGGGAGTCGGCTCGTGCGGGAGCGCGCCGGTGTCGAGCAGGTAGGTGGAGGACGGGTCGACGCGCTTGCGGCGACCGGCGTTGGCCAGCACGACGGCGATGTAGGGCAGCACCACGGCGCCGACGGCGAAGGTCCAGCGCAGCCAGCCCTCGGTGAAGACGGCGGCGAAGAAGCACGCGACGCGGATGCCCATCATGATCGTGTAGCGCATCGCGCGGTCCGAGATGTCCGAGTCGCGCGAACGCCCGGCGGACGTGATCGACGGGACGGGATCCATTCCTCGAGCGTACGCCGGTTGCCGCCCACCACCCGCGCCCGATCGTGGCACGGTGGCGCGGGTCACCGGCGGGGGAGCAGCCTCATCCGGTAGGTTGACCCGGTGCCTGACGAGACTCCCCAGCCCCGTACCGTCGTCGTCACGGGGGCCACCCGTGGCATCGGACGAGCCATCGCCTCACGGTTCGTGGCGGCGGGCGACCGCGTGGCCACCCTCTCCCGCGGAGGTGACGTGCCCGACGGCGTGCTCGCCGTCCCCGGCGACGTCACCGACTCCGCCGCCGTCGACGCCGGCTTCACGGCGATCGAGGAGCAGCTCGGCCCGGTCGAGGTGCTCGTGGCCAACGCCGGCATCACCCGTGACGGCCTCCTCATGCGGATGAGCGACGAGGACTTCGACGCCGTGCTCGACGTCAACCTCGCGGGCGCCTTCCGCTGCGCGCGCCGGGCCAGCAAGGGCATGATCCGGCAGCGTCGCGGCCGCATCGTGCTCATCTCCTCGGTGATCGGCCTGTACGGCGGCGCCGGGCAGGTCAACTACGCGGCCAGCAAGGCGGGCCTGGTGGGCATCGCCCGCTCGATCACGCGCGAGCTCGGCGGCCGCGGCATCACCGCGAACGTCGTCGCCCCCGGCTTCATCCAGACCGCCATGACGGACGCGCTGCCGCAGGCGCAGCAGGACAGCTACCTCGCGGCCATCCCCGCCGCGCGCTTCGCGCAGGCCGACGAGGTCGCCGGCGTCGTGCAGTTCCTCGCCGGCCCCGACGCCGGCTACATCTCGGGCGCCGTCATCCCCGTCGACGGCGGCCTCGGCATGGGTCACTGACCCTCCGCACCGCCCCGGACCCGACCCCGTCCCCCTGACCTTCCCCCGTTCCACCCCACGCATCGGAGAACCCCCATGGGCCTGCTCGACGGCAAGACGCTCCTCATCACCGGTGTCCTCACGGACGCCTCCATCGCCTTCCACGCCGCCCGGCTCGCGCAGGAGGAGGGCGCCGAGGTCATCCTGTCCTCGTTCGGACGCCAGGCGAAGCTCACGCAGCTGGCCGCCAAGCGACTGCCGCGCCTCGCGCCCGTGATCGAGCTCGACGTCACCGACGCCGACCACCTCGCCGGCCTCGAGGCCGCGGTGCGCGAGCACACCGACCGGCTCGACGGCGTGGTGCACTCCATCGGGTTCGCGCCGCAGAGCGTCATGGGCGGCAAGTTCCTCCAGGCCGAGTGGCCCGACGTCGCCACCGCGATGGAGGTCTCGGCCTTCTCGCTCAAGTCGCTCGCCGTGGCCGCGGCCCCCTGCTGAGCGAGGGCGGCTCCGTCGTCGGGCTCACGTTCGACGCGCGCTTCGCGTGGCCCGTCTACGACTGGATGGGCGTGGCCAAGGCCGCGTTCGAGGCCACGTCGCGCTACCTCGCGCGGGACCTCGGTGCGTCGAGCATCCGCGTCAACCTCGTCTCCGCGGGTCCGATCAAGACGACGGCCGCGCGCTCCATCCCCGGCTTCGAGCAGATGGAGAGCAACTGGTCCGAGCGCGCGCCCCTGGGCTGGGACTCCAAGAACCCCGAGCCGGCCGCGCGCGCCGTCGTCGCGCTGTGCTCGGACTGGTTCCCCGCGACCACCGGCGAGATGGTCCACGTCGACGGCGGTTTCCACGCGATGGGGCAGTAGGTGACCGAGCCCCGCACCCTCGTCCTCCTGCGCCACGCGAAGGCCGAGGGCTTCGCCGGGTCCGACGAGGCGCGGCCGCTCGCGGTCGCCGGCCGTCGGCAGGCGACGGCGGTGGGCCAGGCCCTGCAGGCGTCCGGACCCGTGCCCGACGCGGCGCTGGTCTCCTCGGCGGTGCGCACGAGGCAGACCTGGGAGCTGCTCGCGTCCGGGCTGACGGCCCCGCCCGAGCCCGAGCTCCTCGACGACCTCTACGACGCGACGGCGCGCAGCGCCCTCGACCTCGTGCGGCACGTCGAGCCCGACGTGCGCACGCTGCTCGTCGTCGGGCACGAGCCGGTGATGAGCTCGCTCGCGCTGCTGCTGGCCGGCCCGGGGTCGATCGACCTCCACCAGGTCTCCGCCGGCATCCCGACGGCGACCCGCTGCGTGCTGACGCTCGAGGGCCCCTGGGCCGAGCTGGGGAGACAGGGCGCCGCCCTGACGGCCGTGGTGCGCACGCCGCACGAGTGAGGCGCGCGTGACCCACGCGTGAGCGGGGACGGGGTGGCCGCGAGGCCCGCCCCGTCCCCGCTCGCGTCAGGGTTGCGTCAGTCCTGGAGCTCGATGCCCAGGGCGGCGGAGGCGCGGGCGAGCTCGTCCGCGCTGAGGTCGAGGTCGGCCGCCTGGGCGGAGTCCTCGATCGAGGCGATCCGGCGGGCACCCGGGATCGGGATGACGTGGTCGCCGAGGGACAGCTCCCACGCGAGCACCGCGCGCTGCGGGCTCACGTCGTGGTCGCGCGCGATGTCCGCGAAGACACCGAACCGCGAGCCGACGTCGCGCGCACCGCCACCGGTCCCGCCCAGCGGGCTCCAGGGCAGGAACGCGATGCCGTGCCGGCCGCAGAAGACCAGCTCGTCGTAGCTGCCGGGGTGGCGCGGGGAGAACTCGTTCTGGACGCTCGCGAGACCGCCCTCGCCGAGCACCTCCAGCGCGATCTCGATCTCCTCGACGTTCGCGTTGGAGATGCCGACGGCGGTGACCAGGCCCTCGTCCAGGAGCACGCGGAAGCTCTCGATCGTGTCCGCGTAGACCATCGAGCGGTCGGGGCGGTGGTACTGGTAGAGGTCGATGGTGTCGACGCCGAGGTCGGTCAGCGACTTCTCGACGGCGGCCCGGACGTAGCCGCGCGAGGCGTCCCTGCCCCACGCCTCGCCGTCGGCGCGCGTGATGCCGCCCTTGGTGCCGAGGACGACGCCGGAGGCGTCCCCGGACCAGCTGCGCACGGCGGCGCCGACGATCTTCTCGTTGTGGCCCATCGTGTCCCAGGACGGGGCGTAGATGTCGGCCGTGTCGATGTAGGTGACACCGGCGTCCAGGGCCGCGTGCACGGTGGCCTCCGCCTCGTCCGGCGTCGGGTAGCGCTTGTCGTTGTTCATCGACAGGGGCATGGCGCCGAGGCCGATCGCGGAGACGGTGAACGGGCCGAGGGTGCGCTGCTTCATGATGTCCTTCGCTTCGGGGGTCGTCGGTCGGTGGGGGTGCGGCCGGGGCGTCAGCCGAGGACGCCGACCAGGTAGGCGACGAAGAAGGCGGCCGCCAGGACGCCGAACGCGACGACGGCGATCGCGGCGGCGCGGTTGGCGCCGCGGCCCGAGGCCTTCGGCTGGTCGGCGGGCGCGGCCGCCGTGCTGGACTCGCCGGGCGGCGTCTCGCCCGGGGGCACGCCTCCGCCGGGCTCGAGGCCCGTCGTCGTCTCGGGGTCGGGATCGGGGGTGCTCATCACGGTACTTCCTCGCCTCGGGGGTCGTTGCCACGCTACGTCGACCGCGGCGCGGCGGGAAGGACGGCGTTCTCGCCGTCGTCCCTCGTCCCGGCCGTCAGCGCAGGAGGGCGACGACCTCTGCCAGCGTGTGGTGCACGGCGTGGTCGGCCTGCTCCGCCACCACGGGCTTCGCGTTGAAAGCGATCCCGGTGCCGGCCGCCGCGAGCATGTCGAGGTCGTTTGCGCCGTCGCCGATCGCGACGGTGCGCGCCATCGGGATGCCGTCGGCCGCGGCGAACTCCCGCAACGCGGACTCCTTCGCGGCCCGGTCGATCACCGGGCCGGTGACCCGGCCGGTGAGCCGGCCCTCGTCGTCGACCTCGAGGGCGTTGGCCCGCGCCCGGGTGATGCCCCAGGTCGCCGCGAGCGGACCCACGATCTCGATGAAGCCGCCGGAGACGAGCGCCAGCGGCCAGTCCCGCTCGGCGAGGAAGGCCACGAGCTCCGGGACGCCGGGGGAGACCTCGACTGCGTCCCTGACGTCGTCGAGCACGGAGACGGGGAGGCCGGCGAGCGTCGCCACGCGCTGGTGCAGCGAGGCGGCGAAGTCGATCTCGCCGCGCATCGCCGCCTCGGTCACCGCCTGCACCTCGGCCCGCGTCCCCGCGTGGTCGGCGAGCAGCTCGATCACCTCGGCCGTGATGAACGTGGAGTCCACGTCCATCACGACCAGGCGACGGTCGGTCGTGCTCGTTGCGGTCGGGTCGGGGATGGTGTGGCTCACGACCCCAGTCTGCGGCCGAACTCGTACGGGGTCACGCTGTCCACGCCCACGATGGTGCCCTTCGGGACCACGGTGATGCCCGACGGCGTGACCGTGAAGCCGCGGGCGATGTCGAGCTCGCGGTTGAGGCCGACGCTCGCGCCCTCCTCGATCGTGACGAACTTGTCCAGGATCGCCCGGTTGACGTGGGCGCGCCGCGCGATCGTGACGTTGTCCAGCAGGACCGAGTTGTCCACGCGCGACCACGAGTTCAGCTTGGTGTGCGGCGAGAGCACGGAGGCGTGCACCTCGGCTCCCGAGACGACGACGCCGGGGGAGATGATCGAGTCGACCGCGAGCCCGACCCGCTCGGGCGAGGAGTGCACGAACTTGGCCGGGGGCAGCCCCGTGTAGCCCGTGTAGACCGGCCACTCGTCGTTGTAGAGGTTGAACACCGGCTCGATGTTGATGAGATCCATGTTCGCCTCGAAGTAGGCGTCGATGGTGCCGACGTCGCGCCAGTAGTCGCGGTCGCGGTCGTTGGAGCCGGGCATGTCGTTCTCGATGAAGTCGTACAGGGCTGCCTCGCCCCGCTCGACGAAGGCGGGCACGATGTCGCCGCCCATGTCGTGGCGCGTGTCGTCCCGCAGCGCGTCGGCGCGCACCGCCTCGACGAGGGCGTCGGCGTCGAAGACGTAGTTGCCCATCGACACCAGCACCTCCTCGGGGGAGTCGGCGAGCCCGACGGCGTCGCTCGGCTTCTCGCGGAACGCCTTGATGCGGCGGGGGTCGGCCGGGTCGGCCTCGATGACCCCGAACTGGTCGGCCAGCTCCCGCGGCTGCCGGATCCCGGCGACGGTGAGCTTCGCGCCCGACGCGACGTGCGCGTCGACCATCTGCGAGAAGTCCATCCGGTAGATGTTGTCGGCGCCGACCACCACGACGATGTCGGGGCGCTCGTCGTCGAGCAGGTTGAGGCTCTGGTAGATCGCGTCGGCGCTGCCGAGGTACCAGTTCTTCCCCATCCGCTGCTGCGCGGGGACCGGCACGACGTAGTTGCCGAGCATGCGGGACATGTCCCACGTCTTGGCGATGTGGCGGTCCAGGCTGTGGGACTTGTACTGGGTCAGCACGACGACGTGCAGGTACCGGGAGTTGACAATGTTGGAGAGGGCGAAGTCGATGAGGCGGTAGATGCCCCCGAAGGGGACGGCCGGCTTAGCCCGATCAGCGGTGAGGGGCATGAGGCGCTTGCCTTCGCCGCCGGCCAGGACGATTGCGAGGACGCGTTTTGCTGCCATGGCCCGACCCTAGGGGTTCCGGACGTGTCTTCGCCACGCCGACGTCGGCGCGTCCCACCTGACGGTGACGCCGCTGGTCGGACGGCGAGATGTGGCGCGCGTCACCTCGCGGACCTGGCAGGATCACCGCATGCGCGTCGATCTCCTCACCCGTGAGTACCCGCCCCACGTCTACGGGGGCGCCGGCGTCCACGTGACCGAGCTCGCCGCCGTGCTGGCCGAGAGTCTCGACGTCCGCGTGCGCTGCTTCGACGGGCCTCGTCCCGATCAGCCCGACCTCGTGCCCGACGCCGGGCGGCCGGTCGTGACCGGCTACGCCGCGATCCCCGCGCTGGAGGGGGCCAACGCCGCGCTCGCCACCTTCGGGGTCAACCTGCCGATGGCCCAGGACGTCGCTGGCGCCGATCTCGTCCACTCCCACACCTGGTACGCGAACCTCGCCGGGCACCTGGCCGGGTTGCTGCACGGCATCCCGCACGTGCTGTCCGCGCACAGCCTCGAACCGCTGCGCCCGTGGAAGGCCGAGCAGCTCGGCGGCGGCTACGCGCTCTCGAGCTGGGCCGAGCGCACCGCCTACCTCGGCGCGGCCGGCGTGATCGCGGTCAGCGCAGGGATGCGGGCCGACATCCTGCGCTCCTACCCCGACGTCGATCCCGCCAAGGTCCACGTCGTCCACAACGGCATCGACCTCACCTCCTGGGTGCGGCCCGTCGGCGAGGACGGCGAGCTGACCCCCCGCGCGCTGGAGATCGCCCGGGGCCGCGGGATCGACCCCGACCGCCCCGCCGTCGTGTTCGTCGGACGCATCACGCGGCAGAAGGGTCTGCCGTACTTCCTCCGCGCCGTGCGGGCGCTGCCCGCCGACGTCCAGGTCGTGCTGTGTGCCGGCGCACCGGACACCCCCGAGATCATGGCCGAGGTGACGGCGCTCGTGGAGCAGCTCCAGACCGAGCGCGGGGGCGTCGTCTGGATCCCCGACATGCTGCCGCGCGAGGAGCTCGTCGCCGTCCTCGCCGCCTGCACCGTCTTCGCGTGCCCCTCGATCTACGAGCCGCTCGGCATCGTCAACCTCGAGGCGATGGCCGTGGGCCTGCCCGTGGTCGCCTCGGCGACGGGGGGTATCCCCGAGGTGGTCGACGACGGCGTGACCGGCATCCTGGTACCGCTCGCCCAGGAGACCGACGGGACCGGGACCCCGCTCGAGCCCGAGCGCTTCGAGGCCGACCTCGCGGCGGCGCTGACCGCGCTGACGAGCGACCGGGCGCGGGCGGCGTCGATGGGGGAGGCCTCGCGCCGTCGCGTCGAGGACCACTTCGCCTGGCACGCGATCGGCGAGCGCACCGTGGAGGTCTACCGCCGGGTGCTCGAGGGGGCCTGACGCCACGGCTCCGACGCCTCGGGCGCCGTCCCGGGTGTGCTCGCTAGGACCGGCGGCGCACGACCTGGACGCTCGCGACGGCGACCGCGGCGCGGGCCGAGCGCTCGAGCTCGCGCAGCACCGCGCTGCGGGCGTTCATCTGTCCCGCGGTGACGGCCGCGCCGTCGTCCTGCGCCGCCAGCGCCGTGATCGTCAGCACCCGGACGGCGCGCAGCAGGAGCTCGGCCCGGCGGTCGTCCAGGCCGTGCGTCAGTGCGTCGGTGTCCCGGTCGGGCGGGCCCGTCAGGTCGAGGAACGCCTCACGGAGGTCCGGCCGCTCCTTGGCGACGTCCAGCGCCGTCAGCTCCGCGATCGCCTCCTGCAGCGCGGCGTGCAGCGCCAGCCGTGCCTCGCCGGGGGAGACCGCCGGTCCGCGCACGCCGGCGCCGTCGTGAGCGCGCCAGCGGACCAGCACCCCGGGCTCCAGCTCCGTGCCGAACGGCACGACGTCAGGCACCAGCACGGTCGTGCCGCCGGGGTGCTCGACGACGACGGCCTCGCCCGCGACGACGGCGTGCGCCGCGGCGCCCGGCGGCAGCCCCTGCGGATCGCCGGGGGCGGGCAGGACCGGCCAGACGTGGCGGGCGTCGAGCTCGCGGCAGGCCTCCAGCAGGGGACGCGCGCCGAGGGTGTGCGGCTCGTCGTCGTCGAACAGCAGGGTCGCGGTGTGCGGGGCGTCGAGCTCGGTCCACAGCAGGGCGAGCGCGACCGACCGGGGCAGGACGCGGGAGTCGGCGGGCACGGCACCAACCTACGACGCGCGGCCGCCTGCACCCCTGGACGCCCGTCCGTGGGTAGGGTCGAGGGCATGGCTTCCGTGCTCTCGTTCGACGACGTGACCGTACGACGTGGAGGGCGCGACATCCTCTCCCACCTGACGTGGGACGTGAACGACGGCGAGCGGTGGGTCGTGCTGGGCCGCAACGGCGCCGGCAAGACGACCCTGGTCCAGCTCGCCGCCACCCGGCTCCACCCGACCACCGGCACGGTCGAGGTCCTCGAGGAGCGGCTGGGGCGCACCGACGTGTTCGAGCTGCGCCCGCGTATCGGGTTGTCCAGCGCCTCGCTGGCGGAGAGCATCCCCGGCGACGAGAGCGTGCTCGACGTCGTCCTCACGGCCTCCTACGGCGTGACGGGGCGCTGGCGCGAGACCTACGAGGACCTGGACACCGAGCGTGCGACGGCGCTGCTGCACGCGTTCGGGATGGGCACGATGCTGGCGCGGACCTACGGCACGCTGTCGGAGGGCGAGCGCAAGCGGACCCAGATCGCCCGTTCCCTCATGAGCGACCCCGAGCTGCTGCTCCTGGACGAGCCGGCCGCCGGTCTCGACCTGGGGGGTCGCGAGGAGCTCGTGGCCGCGCTCGCCGAGATCGCCGCCGACGACCGCTCGCCGGTGCTCGTGCTGGTCACGCACCACGTCGAGGAGATCCCGCCCCACTTCACGCACGTCCTGCTGCTGCGCGACGGCGCCGCCCAGGCGGCCGGGCCGCTCGCCGAGGTCCTCACGGCGCAGAACCTCACCGCCACGTTCGGCGTCGAGCTGGAGGTCACCGAGCGCGACGGTCGGTGGAGCGCGCGGGCCGCCGCGGCCGGGTCCCGCGGGCGCCGCAGCGCCTGATCGACCCATCTGCTTGACTTTTTCTTTACACTGGTGGGAGGACGTGCCTCCTCACCCGTGATGCGTCCGACCCTGTCCCGCACGATCCCGGCGCCCCTGGCGTCCCCGAGCTCGCGGAGGTGATGACGATGGAATGGGTGTGGTGGCTCGCGCTGACCCTCATTCTCGGAGTGGTCGAGGTGCTGATCGTCGACCTGCTGTTCCTGATGTTCGCCGGTGGCGCTCTCGCCGCCACGGTCGCGGCGGCGCTCGGCGCGCCGCTGGCGGTGCAGGTCGCCGTCTTCGCCGTCGTCTCCGTGCTCCTCCTGGTCGCGATCCGCCCCTGGGCGCTGCGTCGCTTCAAGAACCAGGAGCCGGGCACCGCGACCAACGCCGGTGCGCTCGTCGGCCGGACCGCCGTCGTCCTGGCCGCCACGTCCGGCTCGGCCGGTCGCGTGAAGCTGGTCGGCGAGGTCTGGACGGCCCGCTTCGACGGGTCCGGCGTCCTCCCCGTGGGCACACCGGTGGAGGTCGTCGCCATCGACGGCGCGACCGCCGTCGTGGTCCCCACCGAGACCGTGCCCGGGGTCCCGGGCGTCGCCACCGGTGGCGGATCGAGCTGGGGCGAGGGGCCGAGCGGCCCGCCCGCACCGGCGTACCCGCCCGGCTACCCCACGGCTGCGCCCCCGGCCCAGCCCTGAGACCTGACGTCACCCAAGAGAGGGATCCCCCGTGGAACCATCGACCATCATCGGCATCATCGTCCTGGTGCTGCTGGCCATCTTCGTCGTCACCGCCATCGCGCGGGCGGTGCGGATCGTCCCGCAGGCCGTCGCCCTCATCGTGGAGCGGCTCGGTCGCTACAACTCGACGATGTACGCCGGTCTGCACTTCCTGATCCCGTTCGTGGACCGCGTCCGCGCCGGCGTCGACCTGCGTGAGCAGGTCGTCTCCTTCCCGCCGCAGCCCGTGATCACCTCGGACAACCTCGTCGTGAGCATCGACACGGTCATCTACTTCCAGGTCACCGACCCGAAGTCCGCGACGTACGAGATCGCCAACTACATCACCGGTATCGAGCAGCTGACGGTGACCACGCTCCGTAACGTCATCGGTTCGATGGACCTCGAGCAGACGCTGACCAGCCGTGACCAGATCAACGGTCAGCTGCGCGGCGTCCTCGACGAGGCGACCGGCCGCTGGGGCATCCGCGTCAACCGCGTCGAGCTCAAGGCGATCGACCCGCCCGCGAGCGTGCAGGGCTCCATGGAGCAGCAGATGCGCGCCGAGCGTGACCGTCGTGCGGCGATCCTGACGGCCGAGGGTGTCAAGCAGTCGCAGATCCTCACGGCCGAGGGTGAGAAGCAGTCCGCGATCCTCCGGGCCGAGGGTCAGGCGCAGTCCGCGATCCTCAAGGCGCAGGGTGAGTCCAAGGCCATCACGCAGGTGTTCGACGCCATCCACCGCGGTGACGCCGACCCGAAGCTGCTGGCCTACCAGTACCTGCAGATGCTGCCGCAGATCGCCAACGGCACCTCGAGCAAGATGTGGATCGTGCCGACCGAGTTCACGGCGGCCCTCAACGGGATCGCCGGAGCGTTCGGTGTCAACCCGGTCGCGGGTCCGCCGTCGGGCGACGGCGGCGAGACCGCCACCGAGCGGGCCCGCCGCGAGGCGACGGAGGACGACGACGACCCGTTCGCCGGCACCGCGCTGCAGGATCCGGCCGAGGCGCTGGCGCAGGCCCGCAGCTCGGCCAGCGAGGCCTCGGGCGAGGCCCGCGAGTCGGGCACGCTGAGCGGTCGACCGTTCGACCACGGCACCGAGAGCGGCCAGCGGCCCGCGGGCGAGAGCGCCCCGCCGGTCACCGGCTTCGACGAGCCGGGCGGGAGCGGGGCCGTCCCGCCGCGACCGGGCCAGTGAGCTGACGAGAGACCCCCGGGTGCCACGGCGCCCGGGGGTCTTCTCGCGCCCGGACGCCCCCGGTTCCTCCCACCCTCGGGGGAGGGAGATCATCCGCGGAGCGGACCGGCGATGTCGGTGATCTGGCGTAGCGTCAGATCGTGCTCATGACTCTTCTCCGCAGCCACCTGCGGCCCTACCGCCGCGACGTCGTCGTGGTCGTGGTGCTCCAGCTGGTGCAGACGATCGCCTCGCTCTACCTGCCGAACCTCAACGCCCGCATCATCGACGAGGGCGTCGCCGTGGGCGACGTCGACGCGATCTGGCGGCTCGGCACGATCATGCTCGCCGTCACCGTCGTCCAGGGCATCGCCGCGGTCGTCGCCGTCTACTTCGGCGCGCGTGCCGCGATGGCCTTCGGCCGGGACGTCCGGGCCTCGCTGTTCTCCCGGGTCCAGACCTTCTCCGCGCAGGAGATGGCCGGCTTCGGCGCCCCGTCCCTCATCACGCGCACGACCAACGACGTGCAGCAGGTCCAGATGCTCGTGATGATGTCGCTCACGCTCATCGTGATGGCCCCGATCATGCTGTTCGGCGGCACGATCATGGCGCTGCAGGAGGACGTCCAGCTCTCGGCGCTCCTGCTCGCCATCGTTCCGGTGCTCATCATCGTCGTCGGCCTCGTCGTGTGGCGCCTCGTGCCCAACTTCCGTCAGATGCAGACGCGGATCGACGCGGTCAACGGCGCGATGCGCGAGCAGATCACCGGGATCCGCGTCATCCGGGCGTTCGTCCGCGACGACCTCGAGCGGGCCCGGTACGCGCTGGTCAACGGCGACCTGCGCGACGTGTCCCTCCGGGTCGGCAAGCTGATGGCGCTGATGTTCCCGGCCGTGATGCTGGTGATGAATGCCTCGAGCGTGGTCGTGCTGTGGTTCGGCGGACGGTACGTCGACCAGGGGGAGATGGAGGTCGGCGCCCTGACGGCGTTCCTCAGCTACATCATGTTCATCCTCGGGGCCGTGATGATGAGCTCGATGATGCTGATGATCGCCCCGCGCGCCGCGGTGTCGGCGAACCGGATCATGGCGGTCCTCGACTCCGAGCCGACGGTGGTCCAGCCGACGACCCCCGTCACCCCGGCCACGAGCACGGGCCGGGTGGAGTTCACCGACGTGAGCTTCGGCTACCCGGGCGCCGACGAGGACGTCCTCCACGGGATCTCGTTCGTCGCGGAGCCCGGGCGGACGACGGCGGTGATCGGCTCCACGGGATCCGGCAAGTCGACGCTGCTCAACCTCGTGCCACGGCTGTTCGACGCGCACGAGGGCTCGGTGACGATCGACGGCGTCGACGTGCGCGACCTCGACCCGACCTACCTCACGTCCGCGATCGGGCTCGTCCCGCAGCGCGCGTTCCTCTTCTCGGGCACGGTCGCCTCGAACCTGCGGTTCGGCGCGCCCGACGCCGGGGACGACGAGCTGTGGGAGGCGCTCCGGGTCGCCCAGGGCGCGGACTTCGTCCGCGCGATGGACGCCGGGCTCGGGTCCGAGATCTCCCAGGGGGGAACCAACGTCTCGGGCGGGCAGCGGCAGCGGCTCTCGATCGCCCGGGCCCTGGCGCACCGGCCGCGCATCTACCTGTTCGACGACTCGTTCTCGGCTCTCGACTTCGCCACGGACGCCGCGCTCCGGGCGGCGCTCAAGCCCGTGACGAGCGACGCCGTCGTGATCGTGGTGGCGCAGCGCGTCGCCAGCATCCGCGACGCCGACCAGATCCTCGTGCTCGACGAGGGGAACCTCGTGGCGTCCGGAACGCACACGGAGCTCCTCGAGAGCTCGGAGACCTACCGCGAGATCGTCACCTCGCAGATGACGCTGGAGGAGGCGCGATGAGCGAGCAGAACGGGCGCGACGACGCGGCCCCCGACGCCGACGCGAAGGTGGTCCAGGAGGGTCGCCGCGGGCGCGGCGGCGGTCCGATGGGCGCCATGGGCATGCCCGCCGAGAAGCCGTTGGACATGCGCGGCACGGTGGGCAGGCTGATCGGCGACATGCGCGAGCACCGGCTCGCGCTGCTCGTGAGCATCGTCCTCGGGATCGGCTCCGTCGTCCTGGTGGTGCTCGGGCCCAAGCTGCTCGGCAACGCCACGAATCTCGTGTTCGGCGCGGTGCTCGGGCGCGACCTGCCCGCCGGCGTCTCGCGCGAGGAGACCATCGAGGCGCTGCGGGCCGCGGGGGAGACCACGCGCGCGGACATGCTCGCGCAGGTGCCGTTCACCCCGGGCGAGGGGCTCGACACGCAGGCCCTGATGACGACGCTGGCGTGGGTGCTCGCGGTCTACGTCGGCTCGTCGCTGCTGTCCTGGCTGCAGTCGCGCATCATCGCGATCGTCGTGCAGCAGACGATGTACCGGCTGCGGCGGGACGTCTCCGCCAAGCTCGGACGCCTGCCGCTGTCCTATTTCGACTCCACCTCGCGCGGCGACGTGCTCTCGCGGGTGACGAACGACATCGACAACCTCTCGCAGTCGCTCTCGCAGACGCTGGCGCAGCTCGTCACGTCCGTCTTCACGGTCGTCGGCGTGCTGTTCATGATGTTCCTCATCTCGCCCGTGCTGGCCGCCGTCGCGCTGGTCGCCGTGCCGCTCTCGGCCGTCGTGACCGCAATGATCGCCAAGCGCTCGCAGCCGCAGTTCATCAAGCAGTGGCGCACCACCGGCGACCTCAACGGTCACATCGAGGAGATGTACACCGGCCACGCCCTGGTGAAGGCCTACGGCCAGTCCGCCTCGGCGCAGGAGACCTTCGACCGTCGCAACGAGGACCTGTACGGCTCGTCGTTCAGGGCGCAGTTCATCTCCGGGACGATCCAGCCCGCGATGGGCATCATCGGGAACCTCACCTACGTCGTCATCGCCGTGCTGGGCGGTCTCCGGGTCGCCTCGGGCACGATGAGCCTCGGCGACGTCCAGGCGTTCATCCAGTACTCGCGCCAGTTCACGCAGCCGATCACGCAGATCGCCTCGATGATGAACATGCTGCAGTCGGGAACGGCGTCGGCCGAGCGCGTCTACGCGCTGCTCGACGCCGCGGAGCAGGAGCCCGACCCGGTCGCGGAGGCCGTGACGGACGTCCGCGGACGCGTGGAGTTCGACGACGTCAGCTTCTCCTACGAGGCGGACCGTCCGCTCATCGAGCACCTCAGCCTCGTCGCGGAGCCCGGCCAGACCGTCGCGATCGTCGGACCCACGGGGGCTGGCAAGACGACGCTCGTCAACCTCATCATGCGGTTCTACGAGATCCAGGGCGGGACGATCTCGCTCGACGGCGTCGACACGAGCGCGATGACCCGCGAGGACCTGCGCTCGAAGATCGGCATGGTGCTGCAGGACGCGTGGCTGTTCGAGGGCACCATCGCCCAGAACATCTGCTACCCGCTCCAGACGTCGGCGACCGGCGAGGTCACCCCGCAGATGCGCGAGCAGATGCTCCGCGCGGCCGAGGCCACGCACGTCGACGCCATCGTGCGATCCCTGCCGCAGGGCTACGACACCGTGCTGAGCGACGAGGGCACGTCGCTGTCGCAGGGGGAGCGGCAGCTCCTCACGATCGCCCGGGCGTTCGTCGCGGATCCGCCGATCCTCATCCTCGACGAGGCCACGAGCTCGGTGGACACCCGGACCGAGGTGCTGGTGCAGAAGGCGATGAACGCCCTCCGGGAGGGGCGGACGTCGTTCGTGATCGCCCACCGTCTCTCGACGATCACCGGCGCCGACGTGATCGTGGTGATGGAGGAGGGCCGGATCGTCGAGCAGGGGTCCCACACCGCCCTGCTCGAGGCCGGCGGGGCGTACGCCCGGCTCTACGAGAGTCAGTTCGCGGCGCCAGCGGTCTAGCCGGGGGACCGGAGGGTCCTCGGCAGCGGGAGGGGTCGCGTCGCGACGGCGCGCGGGGGCGCGCCTCGGGTCCGACCGCGCCCCTGTGGTCGCGGTGCTGGGCGAGCGCGCCCTCGTGGTCGCTGTGCCTGCCGCATCGCGACCACGAGGGCGCGGTGGCGCCGGGGCGTCGTCGTCGGGATCAGCCCCCGCCGCGGGGTGGTCAGGACGTCTGGACGGGGTGAGCCTCAGCAATCGGCGGTGCCGGCTGCACCGGCCTCGTCCGGCCGCGCCGCCGTGTGCGCGCGAAGGAACGCGACGCTCGCCTCGTGCGTCGTGCGGCCGGCCTCGGAGGCGAGGTCGAACTGGAACTCGTGACCCAGTGGCGGCTCGTGGTCCGGCTCGGCGAAGTCGGCGACCACCTCGACCCCGAGCTCGACCAGGCGCTCGGCGAACGCGCGGCCCTGCGGGGTCAGCGGGTCGGCGTTGCCCCCGGAGAGGTAGGCGGGCGGGAACGCCGCGCTCGCGTGCCGCAGCACCGAGGCCAGCGCGAGGACGGGATCCGTGCCCGGGGTGCGGCGACCGGTGTAGGCCCACAGCACCGACTCCACGAACCAGGCGCCCGCGCGGGAGGAGGCCTCGCGCAGGTCGAGGTCGTAGGCGCCGCAGTGCAGCACGACCGCGCGCAGCTCGTCGGACCGCACGGCAGGGTCGACCCCGAGCGCCCGCGCGTAGGTCGGGTCCGTCACGGCGGCGGCCACCTGGGCCGCGATCTGGGACCCGGCGGAGTCGCCGGCCAGCACGAGGCGCGACGTGTCCAGGTCGAGGTCCTCGGCGTGGGCGAGCAGGTGACGCAGCGCCGCGAGCACCTGGTGCACCGGACGCGGGTAGCGGGCGCCGGGTGCCAGGGAGTAGTTCACCGCCACCACGACGAAGCCCTCGGCTGCGAGGATGCGCAGATAGTTGGCGACCTGGTCCTTGCTGCCGGAGACCCAGCCGCCACCGTGCACCCAGACCACCGTGGGGTGGGGTCCGGGCGCCGCGGGGCGGTGGATGTCGAGCAGGGCCACGGGGTCGGTTTCGTCGTAGCGGACGTCGGCGCGCGTGACGACGTCGTCCGGCACGCGGTCGGCCAGCGCCGCGTTCGTCTCGTGGCCACCCTTGTCGAACGCCCGACGGATCAGGAGCGCCCCCGGCCAGGGGCTGAGGCTGAAGGCGGTGGCGACGAGGACGACGAGACCCAGGACCGCGCCGACGGCGACGCCGAGGGCGGTGAGGGCGACGCGGACGGCGGAGCGGGTGCGGGACACGGACCCGACGCTAGCGGGCGTCCGCGCGACGTGCCTGGGGGCGGAGTCCGTCGGCACCTGGCGTGGTCGAGGGCCTGGGAGGATGACGGGGTGTCCCGCCCCGCACCCCTGCCGCTGACCGACCCCGACGACCCGAGGGTCACGGAGTACACCGGACTGACCGACGTCGCGCTGCGCACGCGGTACGAGACCGGCGCCGGCCTCTACATGGCCGAGTCCTCGACCGTCATCCGCCGTGCGGTCGCCGCCGGCCACGTGCCGCGGTCCTTCCTCATGGCGCCGCGCTGGCTGGAGCAGATGGCCGACGTCGTCGAGGCCTTCCCCGACGCCCCCGTCTACACGGCGCCCGAGTCCGTTCTCGAGGGCGTCACCGGCTTCCACCTGCACCGCGGCGCGCTCGCGGCGATGAACCGTCCGGCCCTGGCGCCGGTGGCCGACGTGGTCGCCGGAGCGCGGCGGGTGGCGATCATCGAGGACGTCGTCGACCACACCAACGTCGGTGCGATCTTCCGCAGCGCCGCCGGGATCGGCGTCGACGTCGTGCTCGTCACGCCGAGCTGCGCCGATCCGCTGTACCGCCGCAGCGTTCGCGTGTCGATGGGCACGGTCTTCCAGGTGCCCTGGACGCGGGTGCCGCAGTGGCCGTCGGCGATCGCCGACCTGCGCGCGGAGGGCTTCGTCACCGCCGCGCTCGCGCTGTCGGACGACGCCGTCACGCTCGACGAGCTCGCCGACGCCCGGCACGAGCGCCTCGCGCTGGTGCTCGGCAGCGAGGGCCACGGACTCAAGCCCGCGACGGTCGACGCGAGCGACGTCGTCGTACGCATCCCGATGGCCGGGGGAGTGGACTCCCTCAACGTCGCGGCCGCGTCGGCCGTGGCGTTCTGGGCCACCCGCCGATGACCGTGGGCGCGGCGGGAGGCCGGAAGCCCCGTGCACTCGTCGCCGGGCTGCTGGGCGTCGTGGCTGTGATCGCGTTGGTCGTCGGGGTGGTCGGGGCTCAGGCCCGCGCCCTGGTGACCTCGACCGACGCCTACCTCGCCGTCGCCGGCCCTGCCCTCGAGGATCCGGAGCTGCGGGCGGCGGCGGCGGACGCCGTCGCCGCCCGAGTGGTGGCCGTCGTTCCCGAGGGATCCCTGACCGCCTGGCTCCCCGACGACGCCGGGTCCGCCGCCGGCACTCTCGCAAGGGCCGCGCTGACCGCTCTGGTGCGCGACGCGACCGCACGGGTGCTCGCGAGCGACGCGGCCGCCGGGCTGTGGCGGGGCGCCAACCGCGTGCTGCACCAGCAGGTCTCGGCGACTCTCCAGGGCCGCGACGGTGCGGTCGTGGTGACGCGAGGCGGGCCGGCCGACGGCGTCACGGGCGAGACCGACGGCGCGATCGTCGCCCTGGACCTCACCGCAGTCTGGGACCGGGCGCGCGGGGAGCTCGCCGAGCTCGGCGTCCCGAGCGCGCTGCTGCCCGAGCGCAGCGTGCTGGTCGACGTCGCGGGGTCGGACGCGGGGGCGGCGGTGCTCCGCGTGCAGCACGCGACGTCCTGGTTGCTGGTCCTGCCGTTCGCCGCGGCCGGTACGGCAGTCGTGGCCGGTGCCGGCGCCGTGCTGCTGGCCCGGCGGCGCCGCAGGGCGGGCGTCCTCCTCGGCCTCGGCACCGCGACGACGGCCGCGCTCGCGATCGCCGTCCTCACCCTGCTCGTGCCGACCGGAGCGCACGACGTCGTCGGTCTGCTGGTGGCCGGGGTCGCCGAGCGGGCTGCCGCAGGTGTCCTCGGGTGGCTCTGGTGGCTGCTGGCCGCCGGCCTGGCCGCGACCCTCGCCGTCGTGGCGCCTCGCGTCCATCGGCGCGTGGCCAGACCGAGGAGCGGTGGATGAACGACCGTGAGCTCTGGGAGCTCGTGCACGCCGAGCGCGACGCGCTCGCCGACGACCTGGCCGGGCTCGACGACGCGGCGTGGCGCACGCCGTCGCTCTGCGGCGACTGGACCGTGCGCGAGACGCTCGCCCATCTCACCGCCGTGGCCACGCTGGGCACGCCGGCCTGGCTCCGCAGCGTCGTCGGGGTGCGGTGGGACTTCGACCGTCACAACGAGCTGCGGATGCGGGAGCAGCTCGGGGCCGGTCCGGCCGAGACGCTCGCGCGCTTCCGTGCCGCCGCGCACGCCCGGACCCGGATCCTGGGACCCCGACCGGCGGCGCTCGGCGAGAACGTGATCCACGCCGCGGACATCCGTCGACCGCTCGGGCTCCCGAGCCGGACGGCGCCGACGGTGGCCGCCGAGCTGCTGACGTGGTTCGCGACGCACGAGTTCGCCGTCGTGTCCCGGTCACGCGTGCGTGGCCTGGAGCTGCGGGCCACCGACGCGGAGGTGGCCGTCGGCGCGGGCGCTCGGGTCGAGGGTCCGGCGCTGGCGCTGCTGCTGGCGACCTGCGGTCGCTCCGACGCGCTCGCGGACCTGGACGGCGACGGCGTCGCGGTGCTCACGGCGCGGTGCCGTCCGGGGTGGACGGCGCGGGGGCGAGGCTGAGCCCGCAGCCGCGACGACGCGTCAGACCGCGGCGACCTCGCGCCGGGTCCGGCGCCGCGCCATGCCGCGGGCGTAGCCGATCCCCGCGAGGATGTGGCCGACGGCCCCGAGGTAGATGAGGACCAAGCCGACCAGCCGCAGCCACTCGGCGTCGAGCGCGGCGGCCACGATGAGGATGGGCAGGGCGGCGAGCAGGGCGGCCGTGCGCCACTTGCCGATCCGGCTCACGGGGAGGTCGGGGGAGCCGCGGAACCACAGGGCGGCCAGGACGGCCAGGAGCACGTCGAACGCGAGGATGACGGCCACCAGGCCCCACGGGATCATCCCGACGGCGACCATCGCCCCGCCGATGACGACGATCGAGATCCGGTCCGCGACCGGGTCCAGCCGCTTGCCCAGCAGGCTGACCTGCTTCATCCGGCGAGCGAGGAAGCCGTCGAACCAGTCGGAGGCGCCGAGGACGACCAGTGCGATCAACGTCGACCAGAGGTGCTGGTTCAGCAGCAGCCAGACGGTCAGGGGGAGCAGGATCACCAGTCGCCCGAAGGAGATCACGTTGGGAAGGGTCCACACGCGATTCTCCGGACGGGGGTCGGTCACCCCCCGATCCTAGGGTGCGCGCCGCGTGGAACGCCCCTCGAGCGGCGGCACGTCGCGGGTCGGCGAGGCCTCGCCCGGGTCGACGGGGGTCGTATGACGGACGTCACAGGTCCGGATGGCGAGATTTCCGACCCCGGTTGGAGTCGCTCGCGCTGCGCTGGCACGCTGCACGGGCGTCGGACACCCCGGCAGCACGACCGCACGAAAGAGAGTTTCATGTCCAGCAAGCACCTCCGCGTCCTCGTCCCCGCGATCGCCGCCGCGGGTCTGATGATGACCGCGTGCGCCGCGCCCGGGTCCTCCTCGGGTGGCGACACCGACAGCGACGCTCCCATCACGATCGGTGTCGTGAACGCCGCCGACGCGCAGTGGACGATCTTCACCGAGAAGGCCGCCGAGGAGGGCATCGAGGTCGAGATCACGAACTTCTCCGACTACCAGCTGCCGAACAAAGCGCTCGACGAGGGCACGCTCGACCTGAACCAGTTCCAGCACCTGCAGTTCCTCGCGCAGTTCAACGTCGCGACGGACAGCGAGCTCGTGCCGGTCGGCGCCACCGCGGTCTTCCCGCTCGGTCTCTACGCCACCGAGTACACCGACCCCGCCGACATCCCCGAGGGCTCGGACATCGCCATCCCGAACGACGAGACGAACCAGGCTCGCGCCCTTCTCGTCCTGCAGGAGGCCGGCCTCCTGACGCTCCGCGACGGTGGCAACTCGTTCTCGACCGTGAACGACGTGATCGCCGAGGAGTCCACCGTCACGGTGACGGCCGTCGACGCCGCCCAGACCGCCATCGCCCTGCAGTCGGGGAGCGTGGCCGCGGCCATCATCAACAACGACTTCGTGGGTGATGCGGGCCTGACCGCCGAGGACGCGATCTTCAACGACGACCCGAGCAGCCCCGCGTCGGAGCCGTACATCAACATCTGGGTGGCCTCGGCCGACCAGGCCGACGACGAGCGGTTCGCCACGCTCGTGGACCTGTGGCACACCGAGGAGGTCGAGGCCGCGGCTCTCGAGGAGTCGGGCGGCACGGCGGTCTTCACCAACACCTCGCCCGAGGAGCTCCAGGAGATCCTCGCGGGCATCGAGGAGAACCTCCGCGCGCAGGCCTGATCGCCGTCGCACCGGAGGAGAGGAAGAATCCCCCACATGGGTGAAGCGGTCATCTCGCTGCGTGGCGTCTCGAAGGAGTTCCCGGGACGCCACGCGGCGGTGCGCGCGGTCGACGACGTCGACCTCGACGTCTTCGAGGGCGAGATCTTCGGCGTCATCGGATACTCCGGCGCCGGGAAGAGCACGCTGGTGCGGCTCATCAACGCGTTGGAGCGGTCCACCGCCGGCACGATCACCGTCGCCGGCACCGAGATCACCAGCCTGTCCGAGCGGGCCCTGCGGCCGGTGCGGGCCGGCATCGGCATGATCTTCCAGCAGTTCAACCTGTTCGCCTCGCGCACGGTCGCGGGCAACATCGCCTACCCGCTCAAGGTGGCCGGCGTCCCCAAGGCGCAGCGCGCGGCCCGGGTGGCGGAGCTGCTGGACTTCGTCGGGCTGTCGGACAAGGCGAAGGTCTACCCGAACAAGCTCTCGGGCGGACAGAAGCAGCGCGTGGGCATCGCCCGGGCGCTGGCGACGTCGCCCCGGATCCTGCTCGCCGACGAGTCCACCAGTGCGCTCGACCCCGAGACCACCGCCGACGTCCTCGGGCTCCTGCGCCGCGTCAACGCCGAGCTCGGGATCACGATCGTCGTCATCACGCACGAGATGGACGTCGTCAGGGCGCTGTGCCACCGGATCGCGGTCATGGAGCGCGGGAAGGTGGTGGAGGTGGGCGAGGCCTACCAGGTCTTCGCCGCGCCCAAGCACCCGGCCACCGCCCGGTTCGTGGGGGCCAGCCTCCACGACGTCCCGACGCCGGCGGTGCTCGAGCGCCTGCGGCGCCGTCACCCCGGACGCCTCGTCATGCTGCGCATGCAGTCCGACGGCGGGGCGGGCGGCTACCTGACCCGCAGCCTCCGCGAGCACGCGGTGGAGGGAACGATCATCTACGGCGGGATCTCCGAGATCTCCGAGCGCCCGTTCGGGTCGCTCACGCTCGAGATCACGGGGGAGCCGGGGGCCGTGGCCGGCTTCGTCGACCACGTCGTCACCTCGGCCGGCGCCACCGACCTCGGCACGGTGGACGCCCCGCTCGCCCTGCCGCTGCACGCCGCGGAGCGAGCCGCGGCCACCGAGGACGGAGAGCGCGCATGAGCTACTGGGAGCGCTACGGCGACACCTTCCTGCTGGCGCTGGGGCAGACCGCGTTCATGGTCACCTGGACGATGCTGCTCGGTGGGCTCCTCGGCCTCGTGATCGGGATCGGGCTGTACATCACGCGGCGCGGAAACCTCCAGGGCAACCGCGGCGTCTTCATCGGGCTCAACGCGGTCGTCAACGTCGTGCGCCCGATCCCGTTCCTCATCTTCATCACGGCGATCTACCCGCTGACCAACCTCGTGGTCGGGCGCACCATCGGCACCGAGGCGGCGACCTTCGCCATGGTGATCATGGCGACGTTCGCCTTCTCTCGACTGGTCGAGCAGAACCTCGTCAACCTCGACCCCGGCGTCATCGAGGCGGCCAGGGCGATGGGGGCGGGGCCGCTGCGCATCATCGTCACGGTCCTCGTGCCGGAGGCGCTCGCCCCGCTCATCCTGGGCTACACGTTCCTGTTCGTCGGGGTGCTCGACATGTCGGCCGTCGTCGGCGCGATCGGTGGTGGCGGCATCGGGGCGTTCGCCCTCGACTACGGCTACAAGAAGTACGACTGGCCCCTGACGTTCTTCGTCGTCGTGATCATCATCGCGATCGTGCAGCTGGCCCAGCTGCTCGGCAACACGCTCGCCAGGCGCGCGCTGCACCGCTGAGCCTGCGAGCCGCGCCGCCCTCCGGCACGTCCCACCCCGCCGCCGGCTCGTCCGTCGGCGGGGTGAGTCGTCTCCGCCTCGTGGGGGATCCGTCCGAGCCGCGCCCCTGGCTAGCGTGGAGGCCGACCCCCTGACGGCGAGACGAGCGAGGCGAGATGCACGACGCATCGGTACCCGGGACACCCATCGAGGTGCAGGGACTGAGAAAGACCTTCGGCGACGTGACGGCGGTGGAGGACCTGTCCTTCGCCGTCCAGCCCGGCCGGGTCACCGGCTTCCTGGGCCCCAACGGCTCCGGCAAGACCACGACCCTGCGGATCCTGCTCGGGCTCGTGCAGGCGACGTCCGGGGCCGCGACCATCGGTGGTCGGGCCTACCGGGACATCCCCGACCCCCTGCGGACGGTCGGGGCCGCGCTGGAGGCCGCGAGCTTCCACCCCGGCCGCACGGCGCGCAGCCACCTGCGCATCCAGGCGCTGGCCAACGGCATCGACCGCGGCCGGGTCCAGACCGTCCTCGACATGGTCGGCATGACCGAGTACGCCGACCGTCGCGTGGGCGGCTACTCCATGGGGATGCGGCAGCGCCTCGGCCTCGCCGGAGCGCTGCTGGGCGATCCCGGCGTCCTGGTGCTCGACGAGCCGGTCAACGGCCTCGACCCCGAGGGCATCCGCTGGATCCGGTCCTTCCTCCGTGCGCTGGCCGAGCAGGGCCGCACGGTCGTGGTGAGCTCCCACATGCTCGGCGAGGTCCAGCAGAGCGTCGACGACGTCGTCATCATCGCGCAGGGGCGCCTCGTGCGCGCCGGCACCATCGCCAGCCTCGAGGCGGAGAACCCGCCCCAGGTGCTCGTGGACGCCGCCGACCGCGACGCGCTCGCCCGCTCCCTCACCGCGGCGGGGCTCGCGTTCGTCGCCGGACCGGACGGCTTCCGCGTCGCGACGGCGGACCCCGGCCTGGTCGGTCACGTCACCTTCGCGGCCGGGGTCGAGCTGCGCACGCTGCAGCGCCTGTCCACCGGGCTCGAGGACACGTTCCTCGCCCTCACCGGGACGGGGGCCGCGGCATGACCGCCTTCACGCAGGCCGTCCGGGCCGAGATCGCCAAGGTCACCACCACGCGCATGTGGTGGCTGATCGCGCTCGTCATGGTCGGGTACGTCGTCCTCATGGCCGGCGGCCTCGGGGCCTCGCTCGGCTTCGCCTTCGACGAGGGGGGCGACACGGGCCTGCCGCCCGGCCTCGACCTGTCCACGCTGATCTACAGCTTCGCCACCAGCATCGGCTACGTGTTCCCGGTGATCGTCGGCGCGCTCAGCGTGACGGGGGAGTACCGCCACCAGACCGTCACGCCGACCTTCCTGGCCGTCCCGCGGCGCGGTCTGGCCCTGGGGCCAAGTTCGCCGTGCAGGCCGGGCTGGGCGCGCTCTACGGCGTGCTCGCCTTCGCGGGCTCGATCGCCGCCGGGGCGATCGCCCTCAACGCGTTCGGGCTCGAGACCGGGCTCGGGACCTCCGCGGTCTGGCTCCTCGTCCTGCGCGGCATCGTCGCGATGGCGCTCTGGAGCGTCATCGGCGTGGGGCTGGGCACGCTCGTGCGCAACCAGGTCGCCGCGATCGTCATCGTGCTCGCCTTCACGCAGTTCCTCGAGCCGGTGCTGCGGTTCGCCGCGCTGCTCAACTCCACCACCGCCGGGATCGGCACGTTCCTCCCCGGTGCCGCCAGCGACGGGCTCGTCGGGGCCAGCTTCCTGTCCTTCGGCGGCCTCGGCGGCGACTCCGCGCCGGGGATGCTCGAGCCCTGGCAGGGCGGCCTCGTCCTGCTGGCGTACGCCCTCGCCGCCGTCGTCGGCGGGTACTTCACGAGCTGGCGCAAGGACGTCACGTAGCCCGCGCCGCGGGCCGGGCGTTCGGCGCCCGGTCCGCGGTCATCGGTCCGCGGTCAGCCAGCCAGCAGCGGACCGGTCTCGCGCGTCATCGCGACGAGCGTGCGCTGCAGGTCCACGTAGGCGGCCGGGTCGGTGCGGCTCCACAGCAGCGACCCCGTCGCCCCGTCCGCCGCCTTCGTGACCACCTCGGCGCGCATCGGGTCGAGACCGTCGGTCGCGAGCCTGGCCTGCCACTGCTCGTCGTCGAGCCGGACGAACTCCTCCACGCCGGGGCTGCTGCCGATCATGCCCATGAGCGTGACCTTCTCGCGCGCCCGGTCGCCGTCGAACAGGTCCGCGAACACGGCGTTCACGTAGGCGCGCACGAGCCGGCCCGCCCCCTCGGGCTCCTTGTCCAGCTCGCGCTCGACCGCGGCGTCGAACTCGGCCAGCAGGTGGCGCATGACCGCCACGAGCAGCTCCTCCCGTGTGGGGAAGTGGTGCAGCAGGCCGCCCTTGGAGACGCCCGCGCTGCGGGCGATGAGGTCCAGGCTGACGTTGACCCCGTGCTCGGAGATGGCCGACGAGGCGGCCTCCAGCAGGCGGGCCCGGGTGCGGGCGGCGTCGCGACGTGGACCTGGCATGAACCCTCCGGTGCTCGCGTGCCGGCGGCACGGTGGTGAACAACACTAGGGCACCCCGTTGGCAACTAACCGTCCAGCCGGTACGTTAAACGCCATGAGCACCACAGCGCCCGCCTCCGCCCCGACCGCTGTCGTCCCCGTCGACGCCGGTCCCCGGGCGACGCGTCGCGACTGGTGGGGCCTGGCGGTCCTCATGCTTCCGGTGCTGATCGTGTCCATCGACAACACCGTGCTGAGCTCCGCGCTGCCCTACATCGCGCTCGACCTCCAGCCGGGAGCCGCCACGCAGCTGTGGATCGTCGACATCTACCCGCTCGTGCTGGCCACCCTGCTCGTGAGCATGGGCAACCTCGGGGACCGGATCGGGCGCCGTCGACTCCTCCTGATCGGGGCGGTCGGCTTCGCCGCCGTCTCCGTGGTCGCCGCCTACTCCACCACCGCCGAGATGCTGCTGATCTGCCGGGCGCTGCTCGGCGTGTTCGGGGCCGCCCTCATGCCGTGCACGCTCTCGCTGCTGCGGGGGATGTTCCACGACCGCGGCCAGCGCCGGCTCGCGATCGCCGTCTGGGCGACCGGGTTCGCCGCCGGCGGGGCGATCGGCCCCGTGGTCGGCGGATTCCTGCTCGAGCACGCGTCCTGGGGCTCGGTGTTCCTGCTGGCCGTGCCGTTCCTGGTGCCGCTGCTGATCCTCGCGCCGCTGCTGGTGCGCGAGTCGCGCGATCCGAACCCGGGTCCGTTCGACGTCGTGGCGATCCTGCTGTCGATGGCGACGTTCGCGCCGATCGTCTACGGCATCAAGCACCTGGCGACCTCGGGCCTGGACGTCGTAACCGTCGCCTCGTTCCTCGTCGGGGTCGCGGCGGGCACGCTCTTCGTGCGGCGCCTGCTGCGCCAGGAGAACCCGCTGCTGGACGTCCGGCTGTTCGCGGTGCCCGCCTTCACGGGCTCGGTGCTGGTCAACCTGCTGAGCGTGTTCTCGTTCGTGGGCCTGCTGTACTTCCTCAGCCAGCACCTGCAGCTCGTCGTCGGGCTCAGCCCCGTGAACGCGGGGCTCGTGCTCGTCCCGGGGACGCTGGCGATGGTCGCGGCCTCGCTGCTGGTGGTGCGTCTGGTGCGGCACGTGCGCCCCGCCCGCCTGATGGCCTTCGGGCTCTCGCTCGCCGCCGTCGCCTACGTCGTCTTCGCCGTCACCGGCGGCCACGCGGCCATCCCGCTCATCGCCACGGCGTTCGCGCTGCTCAGCATCGGGATCGGGATGGCGGAGACGCTGTCCAACGACATCATCGTGGCGGCGGTGCCGCCGGCGAAGGCCGGGGCCGCGTCCGCGGTGTCGGAGACGTCGTACGAGCTCGGAGCGGTGCTCGGCACCAGCGTGCTCGGGGAGTCCTCGCCGCGGGCTACGCCGCCAACCTCGCGATCCCGGACGGCGTCTCCGCCGCCGACGCCGCGCAGGCGGAGCAGACGCTCGCCGGCGCCCTCACGGTCGCCGAGCGGCTGCCGGCCGAGCTCGGCACCGCGCTGGCCGACTCGGCGCGCGCGGCGTTCGACTCCGGTGTCGTGGCGACGTCGGTGGTCGGGATCGCTCTCGCCGTCGGGGCCGCGCTGGTGGCCCTGCGGGCCGTGCGGGACGCGAGGGCCTGACGAGGGTCAGGCGGCCAGGCCCTCGACGACCTCCGTGCGCGGCCACGCCGCGAGCAGGTCGCCGGGCAGGAGGAGCTTGGAGCGGCGCAGCCCGCTGCCGATGAGCGCGTCGCCCTCCAGGACGCGGGCGTCCAGCAGCACGCGGTAGCCGTCCGGCAGCCCCAGCGGGGTGATGCCGCCGAACTCCATGCCGGAGTCGGCCACGGCGCGCTCGGCAGGCAGGAACGAGGCCTTGCGGACGTCGAGGAGCTTCTTGATCGTCCGGTTGACGTCGGCGCGCGTGGTCGCGCGCACCACGGCGGCAGCGAGCCTCTCCTCGCCGGCACGGCTTCCCCCGACGAGCACGCAGTTGGCGCTCACCTCGAGGTCGAGCCCGTAGTGGTCCGTCAGCGCCTGGGTGTCGGCGAGGTCAGGATCGATCCGCGCGACGAGCACCTCGCTCGCCACGCGCGGCTCGCTCCACGACCACGCCAGCAGGGTCTCGCGGACGGTATCAGCGACGTCGTCCAGCGCCTCGAGCGCCGGGGTCCAGGTCAGGGTGGGGGACGCGGTCATCGCAGCCTCGCCCCGCCGCTCAGCGCTGGTAGGTGACGGTGAGGGTCGCCCGGGCCAGGGTGCGGAACAGGCCGGTGAACGCGACCGCCGTCGGGCTGGCGTCGGGGTCGAGGTCGAGCGTGTCGACGTCGAGCGCGTGGACCGCGAAGACGTAGCGGTGGGCGCGGTCGCCCACGGGCGGCGCGGCGCCGGTGTAGGCGTGGCTGCCACCGTCGTTGCGGACGTGGAACGAGGCCCCGGGGAGCATGAGGTCGCTCTCGCCCGCGTCGGCCTCCAGCTCGGTGATGTCGGCCGAGAGGTCGACGACCGTCCAGTGCCAGAACCCGGCGGGGGTCGGGGCGTCCGGGTCGAAGCAGCTCACCACGAAGCTCTGCGTCTCGGGCGGGAAGCCCGACCAGGCGAGGTGGGGGGAGCGGTCACCCCCGTGGGCGACGAAGTCCTCGCCGAGCGGGGCCCCCTCGATGAGGTCCCGGCTCGTCAGCGCGAACGACGGGACGGGAGGGAGCTGGTCGTAGGGCGCCGGCGCTACCGGCCGCGAGAGATCCACCTCGCCAGGCTAACCCCCGACCCGTCCGCCGGGGTCGAGGTGACGGACGACGCACCGAAATCACCTGCCGACCGGCCGGGCGGTCGGTAAGATGGAGGAGTCATCCCGAACCGCGTCGACACCGTCCGCGACCCGGGTGGCACCCCATCACCCACGCCGATCGGCGTGGAACAGTCGCGCGCCGAGACCCGGCGCCGTCGTCACGGAGAGGAGGAGACCATGAGCACGAAGCACCCGCGATCCGGGGCCGTCCAGGGGTCTGCCGTCCGCCGCGTGCTGCGAACCTTCGGCGCCCCCGGCGCCGAGGCGTACCGCGAGAGCATGCAGCGGCGCGAGCGGTACGCCGTCGGGCTGCTCAGCGGCTACGTCGCGCACCGCAGCACCGACGACCGCTGACGACGGCGACCGCCGGCCACGCCGTCGGTCACTCGCCCGAACGCCCCCACCGCCCTGACGGCGGTGGGGGCGTTCGTCGTCGCGGGCGACGACCGGGTCGGGCGCGACTACCAGCGCGGGTGGATCGCCGCGCGCAGGTGCTCCTCGTAGGTGCGGCGGACGGCGGCGTCGAACTCCGCCACGTCGAAGCCGGAGGCGAGCAGGTCGGCGGCCGCCGAGTTCGACCGCGCCTGCTCCGGGGTGCGGGCGCCGGGGATGACGGACGTCACGCCCGGGCGCGAGACGATCCAGGCGAGCGTCGCGGCGGGCAGGCTCACGCCGTCGGGCAGTGCGGCGGTGAGCTCGCCGACCGCCTGCAGCCCGACGCCGAAGTCGACGCCCGAGAACGTCTCGCCCTGGTCGAAGGCCTCGCCGTGGCGGTTGAACGTGCGGTGGTCGTTCGCCGCGAAGGTGGTGGACGCGTCGTAGCGACCGCTGAGAAGCCCCGACGCGAGGGGCACGCGGGCGAGGATGCCGACGCCCGCCGTCGTCGCCGCGGGGAGCACCTCGTCCAGGGGCTTGAGGCGGAACGGGTTGAGGATGATCTGCACGCTCGCCGTGCCCGGGCGGGCGATGGCGGCCAGCGCCTGCTCGCACGTCTCGACCGACACGCCGTAGGCGGCGATCGAACCGTCGGCGACCAGGGCGTCGAGCGCGTCGTAGGTCGCGTCCGCCTCGATGACCTCGCTCGGCGGGCAGTGGAGCTGGACGAGGTCGAGCGTGTCGACGCCGAGGTTGGTGCGGGACCGGTCGACCCAGGCGCGGAAGTTCGCGGGGGAGTAGTTGGCGCTCTCCTGCGGCAGGCGGCGCCCCATCTTCGTGGCGACCGTGAGGCCGTGCCCCGGGTGGGCCGCGAGGAACGTGCCGATGAGCTGCTCGGAGCGCCCGTCGCCGTAGACGTCCGCGGTGTCGAGCAGGGTGACGCCGGCGGCGACCGCGGCGTCGATCACCGTGAGGGCGTCGGTCTCGCTGACGTCACCCCAGTCGGCGCCGAGCTGCCAGGTACCGAGGCCGACGGCGGAGACGTCGCGACCGGTGCGTCCGAGGGGCGAGCGAGCATGGGGGCACTCCTTGTGGGGGCTGACGGGTGGTGCGGGGACGGGCGACGGTGCGTGTTCGTCGTCGGCGTAGCGTTCACCGACCATTTCCCCGATGCGGGGTTACCAGGATCGCACCCGGACCTGTAGTGTTGTTCGTGGTTGCAGTGAATCGCACGTCTGAGCGCCCCAACCCTCGAGGTCCGGGGCGCTTTCTTCACCTGAAGGTTAGGCGCCGGGCACCGTGGCTAGGGCTCGACAGTCGGGCCCGGCACCTACTCGAAGGATTTCCCATGACTGACGGAACTGTGAAGTGGTTCAACGCCGAGAAGGGCTTCGGCTTCATCACTCCTGACGACGGTGGCAGCGACGTGTTCGCCCACTTCTCCGCGATCGAGGCCGACGGCTACCGTTCGCTCGAGGAGAACCAGCGCGTCTCCTTCGAGGTCACGCAGGGCCCCAAGGGCCCGCAGGCCTCGAACATCCGCTCGATCTGATCGAGTCGCTCTCTGAGCATCGGCTCCTGACGAACAACCTTCGTCACTGAGCTCGACGGCCGCGGGGGCGGAGCACATGCTCCGCCTTCGCGGCCGTTTCACATTCGCGGCAGTGCACGACGATGCCGCACCCGGGCCGTTTCCCCCTCCGGCCCGCCCTGCTGCTGATCGGACCACCGCATGACCGCACTCGACGTCTCCGCTCCGACGCCCGGGGGCACTCGCCCTCGTGACCGTCAGATCAGCCAGTACGCCGCGCTGACCAAGATGGTCCAGGAGACCGGGCTCATGCGCCGCCGCTACGGCCACTACTGGAGCAGGCTCGTCGGTGCCGTCCTCGTCGTCGCCGGCCTCGTCGCCGCCGTCATCTGGATCGGCGACTCGTGGTGGCAGCTCGCCGTCGCCGCCGTGATCGGCGTCGTCATGACGCAGATCGCCTTCCTCGGCCACGACGCCGCGCACAAGCAGATCTTCGCGTCGGGCAAGTGGAACGACTGGATCAGCCTGATCCTCGCCAACCTCTTCGTCGGACTCAGCTACGGCTGGTGGCAGGGCAAGCACAACCGCCACCACGCGAACCCGAACAAGCGCGGGTCCGATCCCGACATCGACCTGCCGGTCGTGACGTTCACGCCGGAGCAGGCCGATGAGCGCCGCGGCGTCCTGTCGAACTGGTTCCTCAAGCACCAGGGCTGGTTCTTCTTCCCGCTGCTGCTCATCGAGGGCGTCGACCTCCACGTCACCAGCACCCGCCGCGTGCTCGGTCGCGAGGCCATCAAGCGCCGCGCCGTCGAGATCACCTTCCTCGCGGTCCGAATCCTCGGCTTCCTCTCCCTGGCCTTCATCGTGATGTCCCCGGGCAAGGCCCTCGCGTTCATCGGCATCGAGCTCGCCGTCTTCGGGTTCTACATGGGCGCCTCGTTCGCGCCGAACCACAAGGGCATGCCGATCGTCCCGCCCGACATGAAGATCGACTTCCTTCGCCGTCAGACCCTGATGAGCCGCAACATCACGGGGAGCCGCTTCGTCGACGTGGCCATGGGCGGCCTCAACTTCCAGGTGGAGCACCACCTGTTCCCGAGCATGCCGAGCCCGAGCCTGCGCAAGGTCGCGCCGATGGTCCGCGAGTTCTGCGCGACCCACAACGTCAGCTACACCGAGATGTCGCTGTGGAAGTCCTACGGCATCGTCGTGCGCCACCTCAACGAGGTCGGCCTCGGCGTCAGGGACAACTTCACCTGCCCCCTGGTGGCGCAGTACCGCTGAGACGCGTCTCGGCCCGACGCCTCAGGTCCTGACGGCCGGGAGCGCCCCGATCTCGTGGTGCACCCGGCCGCCGGTCGGACAGGCCCAGACGGCGCGCTCGACGGCGACCACCGCCTGCAGCGGATGGCTGTCCGGGTGCTCGGGGCACGGCGGCCAGTTCGTGGGCGACGTCGCCCAGAGCTCCTCGATCCACCACTCCTGGACGACGTCGGCGACCCGGGCGACCCGCTCCGGCTCGCTCGCCCCCAGCGCGACCGCGACGCCGGTCCCGGCCGAGGTGCCGATGAGCGCCGACACCATCCCGGGGAGGTCCACCCAGTCCTCGTGCACCACGACCGGGGCCGGTGCCCCGAGGCCGCGAGATCCGCCAGCACCGGGGCGAGCGCGCGGTCGAGGACCTCGGCCGCGGCGTCCGGCGGCGGCGCGCTAGAGATGGACCGCTCCGTCGGGCTCGATCGACCACGTCGGGTTGTGGGCGATCTCCCACAGGACCCCGTTCGGGTCCCGCACCAGGGCGTGGAAGATGCCGCCGAACTCGCTCTCCCGAGGTGGCTTCACGACGACGGCGCCACCGGAGACCATCACGGCCACCAGCGGCGCCACGTCCTCGCGCGAGGCCACGTTGTGCGCGAGGGTCACCCCGGACACGCCGCCGTGCGCCTGGCCGGTGTCGCGGTCGAACTTCTCGCCGTCGAAGAAGCCCAGGAGCAGCCCGGGGGCGACCTGGTAGAACACGATCTCGCCCGGCACGTCCGTGTGGGGCTCCCAGCCGAGAGCGTCGGAGTAGAGGCGACGGACGGCGTCGAGATCCGCCGTCGCGACGGTGAGGAGATGCAGCTGCTGCGTCAACGGAACTCCGTCCTCGGGGGCCTCGCCCGCTAGCGTGTCACCGGCCGTCCGCGTGAGTTCGGCCGTTCACCGCGAGGAGCACCATGATCATCTTCGGCACCTACGTCATCCACCGTACGCTCGGCGAGGGGCACTTCATGTGCCCGCAGTGCATGGGTGTGACGGCCTACCGGGTCCGCCGCGGCCGCTGGTTCTTCCACATCCTCTTCATCCCGCTGATCCCGATGAGGAAGACCCCGCCGCACGTGGAGTGCCGCACGTGCCGGTCGAAGTTCGCCCTCGGCGTCCTGGGTCCGGACGCCGAGCAGTACCGCGACGGAGCCGCGCCGCCGCCCTGGAGCAGGTCATGCAGCAGGTGCCGCCGGCCGGTCATCACGTTCCGTCGGGCTCTCCCGGCCTCCCGCCGGTGCCGCAGGCTGCCGCGAGCGCTCCCGGGAGCGCCTCCTCCGTCGACGTGCTCGCCCTCGTCCGCGGCCTCACCGCCGAGGTGCTGCGCCGCGCGGACGCCGTCACCGACGCCGGGGTCGAGGCCGCCGTCTCGCTGGTGCGCAGCCGCGGCGTGGAAGACGTGCGGCCCGAGTACGTCCGGCACGACGTCGCGAACCTCGACACCACCTACCTGAGCGGCCTGGTGCGCTCCGGCGTCGCCTCCGGCGTGCTGGCGGGCGCCCCGGCGCGCGGCCTGGTCGCCGAGGCGACCACGCTCGCGCACCGCAACGGCGGGCTCACCGCGGCCCAGTGGGACTGGATCGTCGCGCTGGGGCTGGACGCCGGGGTCGGACCGACGGCGAGCGGCGAGATCCGCGACGGCGTGCTCGCGCGCGGCTGACGGGCACCGTGGCGCTGGCCGTCACATCTGCCAGGCGTGGAAGAGCACCCCGTTCGCCACGCCCAACGGCTTGCCCTGCTCGGCCGTCATGCGGGTGATGAACGGTCGCGCCGGCGGGTGGTCGGGGATCGCCTCGAGGTAGACGCGGTGCGCCTCGAGCGAGGCGATGCCGCGCTCCAGCGGCTCGCCGGAGACGTCCACACCGTGCGTGGGCCTGCCGTGACCGCCGACCAGCAGGGTGCGCGCCGCCCACGGCTCGAGCCCGGCCTCGGTCAGGTCGGTGAAGACCCACGGGTTGTCGGCGTCGCGGATCGCGTCGACGACGGTGATGCCGGCCACGCGGTGGTCGACGTGGTTGAGGCCCCAGGGCGACTCCAGCTCCCAGGTCCCGGTGACGACGACGTCGGGGCGCACGTCACGGATGACGCGCGCCACCTCGCGCCGGAGCTCGAGCGACGGCGTCAGCTCGCCGTCGGGGAAGTCCAGGAACCTCACGTCGGTGACACCGACCGCGCGGGAGCCCTCGATCTGCTCGCGCTCGCGGAGGACGGCGGTCTCGGCCGGGGCCAACGTGCGGATGCCGGCCTCGCCCCGCGTCAGCAGGAGGTAGGTGACCTCGACGCCGCGCGAGGTCCAGGCGGCGACGGCGCACGAGGTCCCGTACTCGACGTCGTCGGGATGGGCCACGACGCAGAGCACGCGTTCGAAGGCGGAGTCGTCCAGCAGCGAGACCTCGATGTCCATGCGGCCGAGGGTACGCCGGGGACGTCGGGGAGGGGAGAGGATTCTCCGAGGGCCGGCAGGGGTCTCAGAGCAGCGCGAGCGCCTCGTCGCGTCCGCCCGGCGGACCCACCACCAGCAGCACCACGTAGGCGGCCACCACGAGGAACGCGAGGACCGCGCCCAGCTGCACCGGGTGGCGCAGCGTCCAGCGCAGCGCCCGGTCGTGCCAGCGCGAGTCGCGCGGGTGGTCGCTCACCTCGCGCCGCCACGCGCCCGCGAGCTTTCCCCGGCGGTCGAGGGCGATCTCGGTGGGCAGCGTGGCGTACGGGACCACGGCGGCCCCGACGGCCAGGGCGGAGGTGCCGAGGCTCCAGCGCTGGTTGAGCGCCACGAGCAGGGCGGTCGTCGCATAGGCGAGGAACACGAAGCCGTGGATGGCGCCGCCGATCGTCACGGCGATGCGCAGGTCGGCGGTGGCCCGGAGGATCATCCCGCCGATCAGGAGCGTCCAGGAGACCATCTCGGCCAGGGCGAGCGCGCGGAACAGGGCGCGGGGCGTGCGGAACACCGGGGTCCTCTCGTGGGTTTCTCCCACCCTATGTCGGCCCGCGCTAGCCTCGAACCGGAGGTGGCACCGATGCCCGACCTGAGAGACCTCGCCCGAGCGCACCTGGAGCTGGCCCGGGAGGATCCGCACGGACGCAGCGCGCACCTCGTGGCGCACGACGGCGAGCTGAGGCAGACGGTGATCGCCCTGCGGGCCGGCGCGAGCCTGGGGGAGCACAACTCCCCGCCGGCCGCCACGCTCCAGGTCCTGCGAGGACGGGTACGGGTGCTGACCGGCGACCGGCTCCTGGGCGAGATCGGCGAGGGTGAGCTGTGGGTGCTCACGCACGAGCGCCACTCCGTCGCGGCGCCCGAGGACGCCGTCTTCCTCCTCACGACCGTCACGAGCGTGGGGACGACCGCGCACGAGTGAGGTCGGCGCGGCGCCGCCGTGCCGCTCCGGAGGCCCTCGGCGAGTCGTTCCTCGGCGTGTCCGGGGCGCCTCCTCGCCCCCGGTCGTCCGGCCCCCGTCCCACGTTGACATCCCGATGTCGTACCCCTGTACTAGACATCTTCCATCGAACACACGTTCGGCTGGAAGGTGGATGGAGATGAGGACGACGGTGCTGAGGGACGACCGCGCGCAACGCCTGCAGAAGGTGCAGGCGGCGCTGGAGCGTGCCGAGACGGCCACCGGGCTGAGGCCGGTGGGATGGGGTCGTCAGGGCGTCCGCGGGGGAGCGGAGGCCGTTGCTGCGCCGGCGCAGGAGGTGTCGGCCGAGACGTTCGCCGAGGGGTTCGGAGCCTCGGGGTCGTCGACGTCGCAGGGAGCGCTGCTGCCCGCCGACGCCAGCTGGCTCCCGGTCACCCCCGCGATCGGTGCCCTGCTGCCGCACGGCGCGGTCCGGCGCGGCACGTCGCTCGTGGTGGAGGGCTCCACCGCCCTCCTGCTCCACCTGACGGCCTCCCTGATGGCCGACGGCGCCTGGTCCGCCCTGGTCTCCCACCCGGATCTGGGCCTGGCGGCCGCGCTCGACGCCGGCGTCGACCCCGACCGCTGCGTGATGGTGCCCGATCCCGGTCCCGCGGCGGCGGCCGTGCTCGGAGCGTTGACCGACGGGTTCGACGTCGTCGTGGTCGGGGCCTGCAGCGCGCTCGACGAGCGTGACCGGCGGGCCGTCTCCCAGCGCGTCCGCCACCGCGGCGCCGTCCTGCTGAGCACCGGCCCGTGGCCGGGCAGCGAGACGACCCTCACGGTGGAGGGGCGGACCGGGGCGGGGTTGGACTCGCACGGTCGCCTCGTGGCGGAGGAGCTCGTGGTCACCAGCAGCGGCCGAGGGCTGGGGTCCGGCCGGACGCGCCGGGTCCGGGTCGGTCAGGACGACGGGGCCACGCGGCTCACCGTGCTGCCCCACCTGCCCGGCGCCACCGGTCCGCGGCTGCCTCGGATCGAGATCGAGCGGAGAGCCGGCTGATGGCGTCCCTCCCGATCCCCTCCGACGCGGCCCGCCCGCCGCTCGCCGCTGTCCCCGTTCCGTCGCGATCCGCCGAGCGTGCCCCGCGCCTCGGCGTGCTGTGGGTGCCCGACTGGCCGGTCGCCGCGGCCGCGCTCGAGGGGCAGCTGGCGGTCGACCGACCGGTCGCCGTCCACGACGCCCGCGGTGTCCTCGCCGCCTCGGCCCCCGCCCGGGCGCTCGGGGTGCGGCGGGGGATGCGTCGTCGGGCCGCCCAGGAGATCTGCCCCGAGCTCGTCCTGGTCCCGACGGACACGGGGCGGGACGTCCGCGCCTTCGAGCCGCTGGTCCAGGCCTGCGAGCACCTCGTGGCGGACCTCGAGGTGGTCCGTCCGGGGATGGTCCTGTTCGCCGCCGGTGGGCCGGCGCGCTACAGCGGCGGGGAGGACGCCCTGGCGGAGGCGCTGGTCGGCGTCGTCGCGGACGAGACCGGGGCCGAGTGCCAGGTCGGCGTCGCCGAGGGCTACCTGACGGCGGTGCTCGCCGCCCGGGAGGGGGTGCTCGTCCCGCCGGGGCGGTCACGGGAGTTCCTGGCCGGCCGGGACGTGCGCACCCTGCTGCACGCGGCCACCACGCGGGAGGCGAGCGCCGCCTGGAGCGATCTGGTCGACCTGCTGCGCCGGCTCGGGCTGCACACCCTCGGCGACGTCGCCGGGCTGCGCGCCAGCGACATGGCCGCACGCTTCGGCGAGCTCGGCTCGCAGGCCCACCGGCTGGCGGGCGGGCTGGACGCCCGGCGCCCCGCGGTCCACCGCCCCGACCCCGACATCACCACCAGCGCCAGCCTCGATCCGCCGGCGGAGCGCATCGACACGGCCGCGTTCACGGCTCGTCGGCTGGCGGAGGAGCTGCAGAACCGGCTGATGCGGCGCGGGGCGGTCTGCGCCCGGCTCCAGGTCTCGGCCCGCACCACCACGGGGCGGGAGCTGGTCCGCACCTGGCGCATCGAGGGCGCCCTGACCGCGAGCGAGCTGACCGACCGGGTCCGCTGGCAGCTGGAGGGGTGGCTCGGAGGCCGCAGCGGACTCACCCCGAGCGCCCCGCTGGCCCGGATCGAGCTCGCCGCGAAGGAGGTGAGCCCGGCCGGGGCCGCCCAGGACGGGCTCTGGGGTCGTCGCGCCCGCGGTGAGGTCCAGGCCGGCCGGGCCGCGCTGCGGGTCCAGGGGATCCTGGGGCCGGAGCGCGTGGTCGTGCCGGTCCCGGAGGGCGGTCGCACGCCCCGGGACCGCGTCCGCACGGTGGTGTGGGGTGACGAGAGCCCCGACCGTCGCCGGCCCGATGCGCCGTGGCCCGGTCAGATCCCGCCGCCCTACCCGAGCATCGTCCCGCTCGAGCCCCGGCCGGTCGCCGTGCTCACCGCCGCCGGCGTCCCGGTGGTCGTGGACGCCCGCGGTCAGCTGCAGGGGGATCCCGCCCAGCTGCAGGTGCCCGTTCCCGCACGGATCCCCACGGTCGCGCCCGGGGCGGCGCCGAGCCCCGTCGACGAGTCGGCGGCCGGACCGACGACGGCGCCCTCGCGCGGACGGTCGCCGCGGTCGACGCCGCCCACGCTCGGCTGGCTCCGCCCCGGCGGCTACCGCATCACCGCCTGGGCCGGTCCGTGGCCGGTCACCGAGCGATGGTGGGGACAGCGTCGTCGTGGTGCGTGGGCCCAGGTCGAGACCGAGCGCGGTGGGGTCGTCCTGGTGTGCTTCCGGGAGGGTTCCTGGTGGATCGAGGGCGTCCATGACTGACCGCCGCCCCGAGGAGCCCGGCCGTGGGTAGGGGTCCCGGGCACGTCCCGTACGTCGAGCTCCACGCCCACTCCGCGTTCAGCTTCCTCGACGGTGCCAACCAGCCCGAGGAGCTCGTCGCCGAGGCCGTCCGTCTCGGGTTGGACGGACTGGCGATCACCGACCACGACGGTCTCCACGGCGTGGTCAGGTTCTCCCAGGCCGCCCGGCACGGTCGGCTCCCCACGGTCATCGGCTCCGAGCTCAGCCTCAGCGCGACGACGGCCACCACCGGCGTCCCCGACCCGCAGGCGAACCATCTGGTGGTCCTGGCCCGCGATGCCGAGGGCTACTCCCGGCTCTCGCGCGCCGTCGCGACGGCGCACCTGGTCACCGGGCGCAAGGGGGAGCGCGACTACGGCCGCGCCGTCGGCCTCGACCCGCTGGAGGTGCTCGCCGAGCAGGCGGGGGGCCCGACGGCGGCCACTGGCTCGTCCTCACGGGCTGCCGCAAGGGGTCGCTGCGTCGCGCCCTCGACCCCGACGGCTCGGGGCTCCGGTGGGACGTCCCGGCGGCCCGCACCGAGCTCGATCGGCTCACGGCGCTGTTCGGCCGGGAGAACGTCGCCGTCGAGCTCACCGACCACGCCCGCCCCACCGACGGTGAGCGCAACGCCGTCCTGGTCGACCTCGCCCGGGCGGCGGGGGTGACGGCCGTGGTCACGGGCAACGTGCACGCCGCCCGTCCCCGGGACGCGGCGCTGGCGGACGTGCTCGCGGCCGTCCGCGCCCGCTCGAGCCTGGACGACATCGACGGCTGGCTGCCGCCGCACCCCGCGCACCTGCGGAGCGGCGCCGAGATGCTCCGACGCCACCACCGGCACCCGGAGGCGGTCGAGTCCGCGGCCCGCCTGGGAGCGGAGTGCGCGTTCGACCTCACGCTCGTCGCGCCGAACCTGCCGCCCTTCCCGGTCCCGGAGGGGCACACCGAGCACAGCTGGCTGCGCGAGCTCACGATGCGCGGGGCGAGGGAGAAGTACGGCTCGCGCGAGGATCCGCGCCTGCCCGAGGCGTACGCGACCATCGAGAAGGAGCTCGAGCTCATCACCCGGCTGAACTTCCCCGGCTACTTCCTCATCGTGGCCGAGATCGTGGACTTCTGCCGTCGCAGCGGCATCCTGTGCCAGGGCCGGGGGAGCGCCGCGAACTCGGCCGTCTGCTACGCCCTCGGCATCACCGCGGTGGACGCCGTGCAGCACCGGCTGCTCTTCGAGCGCTTCCTGTCCGACGGCCGTGCCGGACCGCCCGACATCGACCTCGACATCGAGTCGCGTCGGCGGGAGGAGGCGATCCAGTTCGTCTACGACCGCTACGGTCGCGAGTTCGCCGCGCAGGTCGCGAACGTCATCTCCTACCGGCCGCGCTCGGCGGTGCGGGACGCCGCCCGGGCGTTCGGCTACGACGTCGGGCAGCAGGACGCCTGGTCGAAGGGCATCGAACGCTGGGGCAACCTGCGGGGCGCCGGTCCCGTGACGCCGTGGTGGCACGGCGACCCCGCGATCACGGGGCGGCCGGTGCCGGCCTCGGCCGAGGCCGGCGCTGCCGACCGCGCCGCCTCCGACCGCGCCGCCTCCGACCGCGCCGCCTCCGCCCGCGCCGCCTCCGCCCGGGTGCCCGCCCCCCGCGAGAAGGGGGTCGATCCCCACGACCCCGCCCCGCCGAGGAACGCCCCGGCCAGTGCGCAGGAGATCGGTGAGATCCCCGACCACGTCATCGACATGGCCGAACAGCTCCTGCGGCTGCCACGCCACCTGGGCATCCACTCCGGCGGCATGGTGATGTGCGACCGCCCCGTGATCGAGGTCTGCCCCGTGGAGTGGGCGACCATGCCCGGCCGCACCGTCCTGCAGTGGGACAAGGACGACTGCGCCGACGCCGGACTCGTGAAGTTCGACCTCCTCGGCCTCGGCATGCTCACCGCGCTGCGGCTGGCCTTCGAGCACGTCGCCGAGCGGGAGGGGACCGTGCTGACGCTGCACTCGCTGCCCCAGGAGGACCCCGCGGTCTACGCGCTGCTGCAGTCGGCAGACACGGTCGGGGTGTTCCAGGTGGAGTCACGCGCCCAGATCGCCACGCTGCCGCGTCTCAAGCCGACCTGCTTCTACGACATCGTCATCGAGGTCGCGCTCATCCGGCCCGGACCCATCCAGGGCAACTCGGTCCACCCGTTCATCCGCCGCAAGAACGGCCAGGAGGAGGTCGTCTACCTGCACCCGCTCCTGAAGCCCGCGCTCGAGAAGACCCTGGGTGTGCCGCTCTTCCAGGAGCAGCTGATGCAGATCGCGATCGACGTCGCCTCGTTCAGCGCCACCGAGGCGGACCAGCTGCGTCGCGCGATGGGGTCCAAGCGGTCGATGGAGAAGATGGAGGCGCTCCGCGAGCGGCTGTTGCAGGGCATGGCGGACAACGGCATCAGTCGGTCCGTGGCCGAGCAGATCTTCGACAAGCTCAGAGCGTTCGCCGACTTCGGCTTCCCCGAGTCCCACGCGTTCTCCTTCGGCTACCTCGTCTACGCCTCCACCTGGCTCAAGGCCCACCACCCCGAGGCGTTCTACGCCGGGCTGCTGGGCGCCCAGCCGATGGGGTTCTACTCGCCGAGCTCGCTCGTGGCGGACGCGCGCCGCCACGGGGTCGTCGTCCGACGCGCCTGCGTCGCCTCCTCGCGCGTGCACGCGCACGTCGAGACCCGCGAGCCGGCGGAGGGGGGCACGGCCGATCTCTCGGCCGACCCCACCACCCCGCCCGACGGCGTCCGCGGCCTCGTCCCGCGGCCGACCTTCGCGCGGGAGACCTGGCTGGAGGACCGCGCACGACTGGCGAGCACGGACCCGACCTCGGGCACCTGGGACGCCACCGATCTCGACGGCGGGGCCGACCCCGACCGCGATCTCGACGGCGATCTCGATCTCGACTCCGACTCCGACCGCGACGGCGACCCTGACGACCCCACCTCCGACAGGGGCTCCGACCGCTCCGACACCCCCGACGTCGGCACCCCCCACCCCCGTCGCGCCTACGCCGTGCGCCTCGGGCTCGCCCCGATCCGCGGCATCGGGGAGCGGACGGCCGAGCGGATCGTCGCCGTGCGGCAGGAGGCGCCGTTCGTCGACGCCGCCGACCTCGCCCACCGGGCGCGGCTCACCTCGACCCAGCTCGAGGCGCTGGCGACGGCGGGCGCGCTGCGCAGCTTCGGGGGCTCCCGTCGTCAGGCGCTCTGGACGGCCGGCGCCCTGGCGGGCGAGGCCGGGCGGAGCCACGCGACCTCGAGCGGGGTCTGGGTCCAGGAGGTGCTCGCGGGCACCACCGTCGGCACGGCGGCACCCGCGCTGCCGGAGATGGGCGCCGTCGAGATCGCGGTGGCCGACGTGTGGGCCAGCGGGGTCTCGCCCGAGCACCACCCGACCCACTTCGTCCGGCCTCGGCTGGGACAGCAGGGCGTGCGGCCGGTCAGCTCGCTCGTGAGCGTGCCCGACGGGACGAGGGTGGAGGTGGGCGGCGTGGTGACCCACCGTCAGCGGCCCGGAACGGCGCGGGGCGTGACGTTCCTCGCGCTGGAGGACGAGACGGGGATGCTCAACGTCGTCTGCTCGGCCGGGCTGTGGGCCCGCCACCGGCGCACCGCCGTCCGCAGCCGCGGCCTCGTGGTGCGTGGGACGGTCGAGCGCACGGACGGCGTCGTGAACCTGCTGGCCGACGGGATGCGGACGCTCAGCCTCAGTGTCGCGACGTCCTCGCGCGACTTCCAGTGACGTGAGGTCCGGCGTCGAGGCGCGGACCTCGCGGCCTCAGGCCCGGGCGTCCTGCGTGCCGGCGTCCGCGGCCCCGTCCTCCGCCTCGGCCGCGCGGCGTTCCTTGACCCACGGCGGTGGCGTCGACTCGCTGATCACCGGGTCGCGCGAGACGATCTCCTTGATCGAGGGCAGGTCTCCCGTCAGTGGATCGTCCTTGCGTCGCAGCCGGTTGTAGACCGTCCAGGTCACGGCGATCACCGGGATCGCCACGACGGCGCCGATCAGGCCGCCGAGGAAGGTTCCCGCGGTCACTCCGAGGGCGACGACCACCGGGTGGAGCGAGACCTGCCGGCCCATGATGAGCGGCTGGAGCAGGTGACCCTCGACCTGTCCGATCCCGGCGATCCCGAGCGTCACGACGAGGGCGGCGAGCGGCCCGTTGGCCGCCAGGGCGACCACCGCGGCCACGATCATCGCTGCCGGAGCTCCGACGAGCGGGATGAACGCACCGATGAGCACGAGCACGGCGAGCGGGGCGGCGAGCGGCACGCCGACGATCGTCAGGAGGACGTAGGCGAGGATCCCGTCGATCACGGCGATGATGACCGTGCCCCGCGCGTAGCCGGCGAACGTGTACCAGCCGGCGCCTGCGGCCTCGTGCATCTTGATGCGCGAGCGCGCCGGGAGCTGGTTGAGGAACCAGATCCACATGTGGGGTCCGACGGCGAGGAAGAACACCGTGGTGAAGACCCCCAGGGCGAGGATGGTGAAGACCTCGAACACCCCGCCCGCGTTGCTGAAGACGGTGCCGGCGATGTCACCGCTGTGCTGCACGAGCCAGCGCTGACCCTCGCTGATCCAGCCGGTGATGTCATCGTTGGTGATCGTGAACGGCAGCGGGCCGTTCTCGAGGAAGTCGAGGATCTGGCTGACGCCGCTGTTGAAGTCCTTGGCCAGGTCGGGGGCCTGCACGGTCACCGAGTAGATGACGTAGGTCAGCAGCCCGACGAAGGTCGCCGCCGACAGCACCATCGCCAGCGCGGTCGCCAGCCCCCGGGGCATCACCCTGGCGAAGACCTTGACGACCGGTTCCAGCACCGAGGTCACCACCAGCGCGAGGAACACGGCGATGAAGACCACCTGCACCTGGAGGATGGCGAACACCGCGATGGAGATCGCCGCCACGATGACGAGAAGACGCCACGAGTAGCCGCCCGCCTTCTGCAGCCACGTCGGGACGCCGTCGCTCCCGGACCGGACGGTGGCGGTCGGGTGGAGCGCCGGCGAAGGAGAACCGCTCACCGTCGCGGTCGTGACGGCGCGACGACGTGGACGCGTGGGCGCCTCGCTCACTCCCGTCGACGGACGGTGAGACTGCCTGCTCATGAACGAGCGCCTTCCTGTTGCCGAACCCCGCACTCGAACTTAGCCGCGACACGGGGTCGGAACCTACACACACGCCCGGCGGCGACGCTCCGCCGGTCAGACGCCGCCGGTGTAGTCGAGCTGGCGCCACAGCTCGTAGAGCGCGACGGTGGCGGCGTTGGCCAGGTTGAGCGAGCGCAGTCCGGGCCGCATCGGGATGCGCACCCGCGAGGTGATCCGGGGGTCGTCGAGCACGTGCTGGGGGAGCCCCGTCGGCTCGGGTCCGAACAGCAGCACGTCACCCGCGGCGAACTCCACCTCGGGCAGCGTCACGTCGGTGGCGGCCGTGAAGGCGAACACCCGGTCGGTCCCGGCGGCCGCGAGCGCGGCGTCGAGATCGGGCTGCACCGCGACGTGGGCGAGGTCGTGGTAGTCCAGCCCGGCGCGACGCAGCTTCGCCTCCGACATGTCGAAGCCGAGGGGCTCGACCAGGTGCAGCTGGGCACCCGTGAGTGCGGCGAGGCGGATCGCCGCGCCGGAGTTGCCGGGGATGCACGGCTCGAAGAACACCAGGTGCGCGAGCGGCGACGTGGGCGGGGTCGGGGTGGCGTGGGGCTGGGACATCGCCGTCGATCGTACGCGCGGCTACCGGCTGGGCCAGTGCCACGGAGGCGCGTCGAGCACCCCCTGGCCCTCCACGACCGTCTGCCCCGCGTCCTTGACGAGGTGGACGCGGTCGGCTCCCTCGCGCACCAGGGCGTCGGCCAGCACGTCGGAGTGCGTGACCATGACGATCTGGCTGTCGCGGGCGGCGTCCGACACCAGGCGGGCGAGCGGTTCGAGCAGGCGCGGGTGCAGGCTCGTCTCGGGCTCGTTCAGCACCAGGAGCCCGGGCGGTCGCGGCGAGAGCAGGGCCGCGGCCAGCAGCAGGAACCGCACGGTCCCGTCCGACATCTCGGCGGCTCGCACCGGACGCAGCAGACCCGGTTGGTGGAGCACGACCTCGAGGCCACCGGTCCCGCTCTCGGTGCCGGCGAGCACGACGTCGTGCACGGCCACCCGCGAGCCGTCGAGGGCGTCGTCCACGGCAGCGGCGAGCACGTCCCGGCGACCGACCTCCTCGATCGTGGCGAGCGTGGAGGCGAGGCTGGCGCCGTCGGGGGACAGCACGGGTGAGCGCGTGGCGAGGTGAGTGGCGCGCGCCGGGGCGTCGGCGTCGGTGCGCATCTGGTCGTAGAACCGCCAGCCGTCGAGCATCGAGCGCACCGCCATCACCTCGGGGGCGAGGCGTCCGTCCGCGACCTCGGTGAGGATCGACCGTGACGTGGCGACGCCGTCGGGCAGCACCTCCCACCCGCGGGATCCCCGCTGCCGCATCCGAGGGCCTGCGCGGTCCACGAGCGTGCTCGCCGGACGGAGGAACGGTCCGGCGAAGACGGCCTCGGCCTTGATCGAGGAATCGTGCGGGAACCTTCCGGCCTCCGAGAAGGTCGGGAGCCCGAGGTCGACGGCGTAGCCGAAGTCCTCCGAGGCGACCCCGAGGAGCAGCCGGACCGGTCCGGTGCGCACCGTGCCGTGGACGGACGACACGACTCGACCCGTGAGCCCGCCGGGATTCTCCGGACCGGCCCACCGCAGCGCGTCCAGCCCGCCGGAGCGGGCGACGTCGGCGATCAGCTCACCTCGAGCGGCGGAGGCGAGCAGCCGCAGCGAGCGGTACAGGCTGGACTTGCCGGCGCCGTTGGGGCCGGTGACGACCGTGGTCCGTCCGAGGCCGACGGTGACCTCGCGCAGGGAGCGGTAGCCGGCGACGGCGACGGTGGTGATCACGGGGCGGGCCTCAGCTGAAGAAGATCGTGCCGTACTTCAGCAGGATCCCGATGGCCATCGCGGCGATGATCACGGCCGGGATGTAGACGTCGACGTTGTTGCGCACCAGCGTCAGGGCGATCTCCTGACCTCGCCTCGACAGCGGGAGGTTGTTCTCGACGACGTTGATGTGGAGCATCGTGAAGAACGTGACCGTGGTGAACACGGTGATCGTGAGGCACCAGGGGCACAGCGAGCCGATCACGAACATCGACTGGAAGAACAGCCAGAAGGCGAAGACGAGGCCCAGCAGGTACCCGATCTGGGCGGCGAACATGAACCACCGCGGGAACCGCACGCCCGCGAATCCCGCGACGGCGATCGTCAGCACCACCGGTTCGGTCGCCAGCCCGATGAAGGCGTTGGGGAACCCGAGCACCTGCGCCTGCCAGGCCCGCGCGACGGCGCCGCACGAGAGTGCCGCGTTGACGTCGCACCCGAACACCGCCTCGGGGTTCCCGGCGAGGTGGAAGCTCTCGACCGACAGCACCGCCGACGCGACGAGGCAGAAGATCGCGGAGATCCCCATCGTGGCGAACAGGAACCGTCGGGAGTGCCGTCGGCCGACGAGGGCCGGAGCCTCGGGGCCGTCAAGGGTGGTGGTCACGGCTCCAAGAATGCCGTAGATCGGCTGCGAGGTCGCTGGGAACGGCGCGCGAATCGACACGTGAGTGCGGTCGGGGCTGCTCAGGACGTCGTCGCTGCCGCCGCCTGGTAGAGCAGGTGGTGGGCGGGGGAACCCTCGGGGAGCTGGAGCTCCAGGCGCGCCCCACCCAGGACCAGCCCCGCCGTCACGACCCCGTCGAAGGACGCGTGCCCCTCGATCGTGACCGTCTCGAGGGTGTTCAGCGCGACGACGAGGTGGGAGGCGGAGTGGTCTGGCATCGTGCCGCGTGTGAGCGGGTCGCGACGCCCGAGCACCTCGAGCGCGACGCCGTCGCTCGCGAGGATCGCGCCGTGCAGCGTGACGGGGTTGACGGCGTCGGTGATCCGCGCGACGGCCCGACCGATCCCGCCGGCGCGACGGCTCACACGGCTGCGGCCGTGCCAGGCCCACGGAGCGAGTGCCGGTCGTCCTCGCTGAGCCTCCCGCAGGTTGCTCACGAGGGCCTGGTCCTGCGGCAGGACGACGGCGGTGGTCTCGGTCGCGACGTAGCGGCCGGCCTCCCGCAGCGCGCCACCGGCCCGGCTGAGCACGTCGGAGGTGGTGCCCACCCGCAGCGCGTCGACGAGCCGCTGCACGCTCGCGCGCGCCGAGCCGTTGTAGCGGACGGTCAGGGCGTCGCCCGCTCGGGAGAGCACCGTGAACGACGCGTCCAGCAGGCTGACGGAGTCCTGGACCGCTGCGACGTCCACGTACCGCACGCTCCACACCGTGTAGCTGCCGGGTTCGCGGCGGGTGCCGCGACGGTGGTGACGGTCGCCGTCGGTCCGTCGCGAGAGCGCCGTCAGCCCGATGTCGTCGAGCACAAGCATGTGGTCGTACAGGTCCATGTCCGCCGTCGCGTCGCGCCGGTGGATCGAGCGCGGGACCTTGAGCACGAGAGCCGTCGAGGTCAGGTCGAGCGGATAGCTCCGGAACAGCGGCGGGACGTCGGCCGGCGTGCGGACCTCGTCGATCCAGGGACCGAACTTCTCGAACTCGCCGGTTCCGGCGACGGACGTCGTCATGGTCTGGCCTTTCGGCGGTCGTGTCTGCCGCAGTGGCGGCCCGGGTCCAGTGTGGCAGCGGATCGGGCGGTCAGGGGAGGCCCAGGAACGACGACACCCCGGAACCGTGTCGGTTCCGGGGTGTCGATCGGTGTCCAGAGGGGGACTTGAACCCCCACGCCCGTTAGGGCACTAGCACCTCAAGCTAGCGCGTCTGCCAATTCCGCCACCTGGACAGGTGGTCTGCTCCGACATGACCGAGTGGCCCCGACCGCGTCAGGCAGCGGAGAAGACACTACACGCGAGTCGGCCGGTCTCACAAATCGGCGTCCTGGCGCGGCTCGCAGGTCCTCGCCACACCGTGGGCCGCCGAGTCCGGAGCGGTGTCGGTGCCTCGCACTAGGGTGCCTCTCGTGACCTCGATTGACCTCTCGGCCCTCGCCCGCCAGCTGCGCGCCGCCGCCTCGGCCTACTACGACGGCACCGAGCAGACCATGTCCGACGCCGAGTACGACGCTGCGATCGACGTCCTGCGCGAGGCCGCGGCCTCCGACCCCGTCATGGAGGCCTCCGTCGCCGATCTGCTGACCTCGGTGGCCGCCGGGCAGTCCAAGGGCGGCGACGTCGTCCACCCCAGCCTCATGGGGTCGATGGAGAAGGCCAAGACGCTCGAGGAGATCGCCGAGCTGGTCGCCGCCGTCGCCGGCCCGGTGCTCGTGGAGCCCAAGCTCGACGGCCTCGCGGTCCGCGCCGTCTACCTCGAGGGGGCGCTCCGCCTGGTCGCGACCCGCGGCAACGGCACCACCGGCGAGAACATCACCGGCAAGGTCCGGCTGCTCGAGGTCGTCGGCCTGCCGGCTGCGCTGACCGACCGCGCGACCTCCGTCGAGGTGCGTGGCGAGGTCTTCATGGCCGACGCCGACTTCCCCCGCGCCCAGGAGGTCCGCGCGGCGCTCGGCGGGGCGCCGTTCATCAACCAGCGCAACGGCGCCGCCGGCATCCTGCGCAAGGGCGACGCCGGTTACGCCGGTCTGCTCCGCTTCGCCGCCTACGACGTCGTGCCGCTCCCGAGCGAGGAGCGGACGGTCGACGACCCCTCCTACGCCCAGCGGCTGCTCGCTGTGGCCGCGCTCGGTGTCACCACCGCGAACGCGCTCGTGGCCGAGCTCGACGCGCTCCCCACCACCGAGCCCGACGCCGTCACCGCCCGCGTCGCGCTGCTCGACGCCGAGCGCGAGCGGCTGGGGTTCCCGATCGACGGCGCCGTCGTGAAGGCCGATCTCGACGCCGACCGGCTGCGCCTCGGCATGGGCTCGCGCGCCCCGAAGTGGGCGGCGGCCTACAAGTACGAGGCCGAGCAGGCGCCGACGACGGTGCGCGCGATCGCGACCACCGTGGGCCGCACCGGGCGCCTGGCGATCCGCGTCGAGGTGGATCCCGTCTTCGTCGGCGGGACCACGATCACGTACGCCACCGGCCACAACGCGCCGTGGATGCTCGAGCGCGACGTCCGGGTGGGGGACACCGTCGTCGTGAAGCGCGCCGGCGACGTCATCCCCTACATCGAGACGGTCGTGCTCGCCGCCCGCCCGGCCGACTCCGAGCCGTGGACCCCGCCCGAGACGGACCCGAACGGCAACCCGTGGGACAAGACCACGCTGCTGTGGCGTTCCACCGACCCCACGCTCTCGGTCGGGGGCCTCATCGAGTACGCCGTCGCCCGCGACGCGCTCGACGTCGAGGGCATCGGCTCGGAGATCGTGGCCGCCCTCGTGGAGAGCGGCCTCGTCAGCACGGTCGCCGATCTGTTCTCCGACCGGCTCGACGTCGAGACCCTCGCCGCCCTCACGCTGTCGGAGGGCCGCACGCTCGGGCCGAAGAACGCCGCCAAGATCGTCGCCGAGATCGACCGCGCGCGCTCGGCCCCGTGGAATCGCGTCATCACGGCGCTCGGGATGAGGATGACCGGTCGCACCTCCTCGCGCCGCCTCGCGGCCGCGTTCCCCACGATGGCCCGGCTGCGCGCCGCGACCGTCGAGGAGCTCGCCGACGTCGACGGCATCGGCCCGATCAAGGCCCAGGTGATCTTCGACGGCCTGCACCAGCTGGAGTCGGCCGGAGTCCTGGACGCGCTCGAGGCCGGCGGCGTGACCATGGGCACCGACCGTGGCGAGAGCGCCCAGGACCTCCCGCTCGCCGGCCTGACGATCGTGGTTTCCGGCTCCGTGCCCGGCTACACGCGCACGACCGTCGCCGAGGCCATCGAGGCGAACGGGGGCAAGTCCTCCAGCTCGATCTCCGGGGCGACCAGCCTGCTCGTGTCGGAGCCCTCGACCTCCGGCAAGTACACGAAGGCGGCCAAGCTCGGCGTCCGCATCGTCACGCCGGAGGAGTTCCTGGAGATGCTCGAGGGCCGGGTCGCTCCGGCGGCTGAGTCCCCCGAGGCCTGAGGCGCTCGGGAGCCGAGTGGCCGAGCGCCCCGCGGAACGCACCCCTACCGCTGCGCCGCCACCATGATCCGGGCGAGCAGCGCGGACCGGGAGAACGCCCCGTCGATCGCGTCGTCCGGCAGCGCGCGCGCCTCCTCCAGCGCCTGGGCGGCGGCCTCGGGACCCGCCATCGCCCGGTAGGCGAGCAGGTAGTCGGAGAACTGCGGCACCGGGGCCGGCACGGTGTCGGACCCGTCCCACGCCTCGCGCACGATCGCCTCCACGTGAGTGGCGTCGCTGTCGGCGAGGTAGTCCTGCGACGGCGACATCGGCAGCAGCTGGATTCCCGCCATGGCCGAGGACTCCGGTGAGAACCAGGTGGCCCAGTCGCGCTTGCCACCCCAGTTCATCGCCACGATCTCGTGCGAGAAGGCCTCCATCCCCGGCTGGTCGAGGTCGGGATCCATCCAGTAGTCCAGCGCGCTGGTGGCCTCGCCCGCCAGCAGCCACGCCCCGGTGGTCGCCAGGTCCGACCGGTCGCTGACCCGACCCCAGAGCTCGAGCCCCGCCCAGGCCGTCACGGCCTCCGAGCTCGACTCCTGGTTGTTGCCGTCCGCGAACGGTGAGGGTCCCGAGGCCCACGAGTGACCCCGGTAGGGGTCGAACACACGGCGCACGGGGACCTGGTCCGTGGTGGCGGGGGAGGCGACGTCGGCCGCCAGGGCCTCCATCGTCGGCGCCATCTCCGGCACCCGGGCCGGGTCGAGCTCGCCGAGCACCGCCGCCGCGTAGAGCAGGTAGCCGTAGTGGAAGTGGTGGTCGTTGAACTCCTCCGACCCGAAGGACGGAGCCTGCCCGACGACGCCGTGCCACGCCTCGTCGTGGACGAAGCAGCGCTCGCCCCCGGCCGAGGAGGACTCCGCGCCGCAACCGGTGAGCCAGGGCTCGATCCCGGCCGTCAGGCGCGCGACGGCGTCGTCCCGCAGGTCGCCCTCGCCCAGGTCGTCCGCCAGCGACGCGAGCATGCTGAGGCGGTAGAGCGCCTTGGTCCCGAAGTAGGAGTCGCCCGGCAGCACGTCGGGCGTGGCGGCCAGGTCCTCCGCGAGCGCGGCGGCGATCTCCGCCCGCTCCTCCCCACCCAGGGCGTCGACCCCGGCCAGCGAGGTGCGCGCCTCGCGGAGCGGCACCGTCCAGGTGGAGGTCGAGCCGGAGCAGACCGACAACGGTCCCAGCACGCTCGCGTAGGTGCCCAGGTCGCAGTCGTCGGCCGCGCCCTGGTGGGGGAGCCGCGCGACGGCGCTCGCCCCGCCGTCGGCCGTCTCGTACGTCAGGGTGGTGGTGGCGACGCCGGCGCCGGGGTCGACCGCGCCGGTCACCCTCGTGTCGGTCACGGGGTGCGACGCGGCCGGGACGAGCCCGGCCGGATCGGTCCCGTCCGGCGCGGCCCACAGCACGGCCACCTGGCCGGCCTCGAGCGTGAGGGCGTCGCCGTCGAGCGAGCCGGCGGGCAGCAGCGCCGCGTAGGTGTGGGTGGCGACGGCGGTGGTCGCGAGCTCGAGACCGTCGGGGACCTCCGCCGCGTCCGAGGCGGCCACCGGCGCGAGGTCGGGGCCGAGCCCGAGCGTCACGGACCGGGCGGCCGTCACGACCACGAAGGGCGAACCCTCCGTGAGCAGGGTCGAGGTGAGAGGTGTGCCGGCGTCGTCGAGGTGGTCGACCCTGACGCTCAGCTCGTCCCACGCGCCGACGATGAACGAGCTCGCCGGGACGTCGAGCACGACCCGGTCGACGTGGGCGCCGGTGATGACGGCCGCCGTCGAGGCGACGTCCGGCAGCCCGATCGCCACCTCGGTCGAGGAGACCCGGGCGCTGAGCGGGAGCGGGAAGACCGGGAGGGACTCCTCCGACAGGGCCAGCGAGGAGAACCAGCGGTTGGTGGGCGGCAGCACGCCGTCGCCGAGCCGCAGGATCTCCGGCGCGCTCAGGGTCGACGACGGCAGCGCCGCGATCGCCTCGGCCTGCGAGGGCGGGGCCTCGGTGGGCAGCGCCGTGGCACCCGCGGGCAGCGGATCCTCGCCGGAGCCCGAGCCCGAGCCGGTCTCGGACCCCGCGTCGGGACCGGCGCTCGAGCCGGAGCCCGAGCCAGGCACGCAGCCGACCAGCCCGAGGACGGCGGCCAGCACCGCGCTCCCGAGGAGGACGCCGCGCGTCGGTCGACGTCGGGTCACAGGCCGATCTTCCGACCGAAGTCGCCGATGCTCTGGACGACCTCGGCGAGCGGGCCCTCGTCGCGCAGCGACATGCTCGCCTCGACGGGCGTCCCGGGCTGGAACAGCCCGTCCGGGCTCGATCCGGCCAGGGCGTCGCTCTCGATGACGACGACGGCCTGGGCGCGACCCTCGTTCGTGGTCACGGACACGGAGCGGACGACACCGGACAGCCGCTCCGCGTTGGGGAGCGAGAGCCCGACGGCGGCGCCGACCTCGACGCGGGCGTACTCGCGCGGGGTGAGGTCGAACTGGGCCAGGACGTAGAGCGTCTCGGGCTGGGCGATCGCGGTCAGGACGGAACCGGCGGGCACGAACGATCCCGCCCGGGCCGTGAGGCCGCTGACGACGCCGTCGCCCGGGGCGAGGAAGGTCATCGTGCCGTCCTCGTCGACCGTGTAGCCGCCCGAGTCGGTCGCCACGGTGCCCTCGCGCAGGTCGCGCTGCAGGGCGAGCGAGCTCACCGTGAAGAGCTCCTGGCCGGCGCTGACCTGCTCGCCGTCGGTCACGAAGGTCTCCTCGACGGTCCCGGGGTAGTCGGTCCCGATCTCGAGCGAGCCGATCTGGATCGACGCGGAGTCGCTGGTGCTCTGCGCCAGGCGGTTGCCCAGCAGGTAGGTCGAGCCCGCGGTGACGGCGAGCACGAGGACGAGGCCCGTGAGGAGCTTGATCGTGGTGCGGATGGACATCATCGGACTCCGGTCGTGGACGTCTCACGCACGCGGCGGGCCGGCGCGGGTGGGACGGAGGAGGGGTGGTCGGGGGTGGTGGTCGCCGTCACGACGGGCGCCGTGGCCGGACGCGCGTCCCGGCCGCCGCGCGCCTCGACGGAGGTGGGTGCAGCCGGCGCGGCGGCGACGACGGCGGAGCGGGCCAGGGCCCGCTCGGCGCGAGCCGCCCGGGCGAAGGTCCGGTCCTCGTGCGCTCCCTGCAGCAGGAAGCTGCCGACGATGAGGGTGTTGGTGACGTTCCAGGCAAGCGCGAGCGTGAACAGCCCCGTCGCCTCCTGCTTGAGGATCCCGACGACCGAGGTGATGGCCAGGAACACGAACACGACGGTCTGCGGAACCATCCACGCGAAGGCGGACGAGCGTTCGCCTCGGGCACCCGTCGCGTGCCAGACGGTGTCCCGGCCGAGCAGTGCTCCGACGAACGCGCGGACGTAGATCGGGAACGAGACCGCGGCCAGGAGGAGCACCTGCCAGCGGAAGGAGCCGAGCGTGAAGAATGCGATCGCGATCTGCATGACGTAGAAGGCGGAGTAGTACAGCACCCAGGTCCCGGGCGAGATCGTCAGGTTCATCGGCGCGAGGTCGAAGTAGATCTGCATCGGCGGGACCATCAGCAGCAGGAGGGGTGCCATCCCGGTCAGGTAGTGCGTCGCCGTCACGAAGTACTGCACGCGCTGGTCGAACGTCAGCGTGCGGCGGCGGGAGAAGGGGTTGTGGCGCAGGAGGATCTCGAAGCCACCGGTCGCCCAGCGCTGCTGCTGGCGCGTGTAGGCCTCGATCGTCTGGGGGGTGTCGCCGACGGCGAGGGCGAGGGGGATGTAGATGCTCGTCCAGCCGCGCTCGTGCAGGAGGAGGGACGTCCACACGTCCTCGGACTTGGAGTCCGTGTACATGCCCCCGATGTCGGCGACAGCCTCGCGTCGGAAGATGACGTTCGTGCCCACGCAGAACGCCGCGTTGAACCGGTTCCGGCCGGGCTGGATGAAGCGGTAGAAGACCGCCTGCATGTAGCCGGCACCCCGGGACACGATCGACGAGAGGTTGCGGTAGGTCTGCGGCGTCTGGACGAAGGCGACCCGGTCGTCGGTGAAGAACGGGACCGTCTCGTGCAGGAACTCGGGCTCGGGGACGAAGTCGGCGTCGAAGATCGCGAAGTACGGCGCGGACGAGATCGTCAGGGCGTGGTTGACGTTGCCCGCCTTGGCGCCGTGGCTCGACAGCCGGCGGACGTAGCGCGACCCCAGCTCGGCACACAGGTCCCTGACGTCGTCGCTGCGCCCGTCGTCCAGGACCCAGGTCGTGTGGCTCCCGTGCATGGCGAGCGCGGCGCGGACGGTGCGCTCGATCGTTCCCAGGTCCTCGCCGTAGACGGTGATGTACACGTCGACGTCGATCGCCTCGTTCTCCAGCCGCATGGGCCACAGGTGGGGGGAGTCCTCCAGCCCCAGGCCGGAGATCTCGGCGGTGTCCACCAGCTCGCGCTGCGCCTGGAAGAAGGCGAACGTCCGCGGGTTGTAGCCCGAGGACAGGATGGTCCACATCGCCAGGAGCGCGTGCAGCACGATGAGGCACTCGGCCGCGATCACCAGGACGTAGGGCAGCAGGTCGCCGCGGTTGGCCGGGTTCAGCAGGAACACCGAGTAGGCGACGGCGCCGATGGTCGCGAGCAGCACCAGCATCATCAGGGACGGCGACTCGACGGGGGAGGTCGTGCGGCGTCGTGCACGACGCCCGTCCGCCTGGTCGTCCGTGGTGCGGAGGCGCTCGCGCTCGAGGAGGCGGTCGAAGGGTGTCGGTACGACGAGCTCGGATGGGGAGTCGGGAGAGGGGGTGGGTGCGGAGGGGTGTCGAGGGGGTGACATGGCGATCCTGCCCGGAGGGGGAGAGGGGGAGGCGAGGACCATCGGCGAAGCCGCGGATCGTTCGCGCTGGCTTCGGTGCCGAGGTGCACCCCCGAAGGAGCGCGTCACGTCGTGCTGTGGTGCAACAGTCACAGGCGGTTCGCCGTTTCGTGTTCGCGTGGTGCGCGCCCGACCATCGATTCGCCTCACGACTTGCGCAGGTCGCCGCGCCCCGATACGGGAACGGCTCCGGTCGAGCGACCACCCCGTGGTGCCGAACGGGCAAGATGGAGGCATGGCCCCCACCGCGCTCGACCCGAGCAACCCGTTCGCCGCGCCCTCCACCCTCGACTACGGCCTCCCGCCGCTCGACCGCGTCGAGCTCGGCCACTTCCGCCCCGCGATCGAGGCCGGGTTCGCCCAGCAGCGCGCGGAGTGGGAGGCGATCGCCACCGACCCCGAGCCCGCCACGTACGCCAACACGATCGAGGCGCTGGAGCTCGCGGGCGATCTGCTGACGCGCACGCTCCACGCGTTCTTCATCTACACGTCCTCGATCGGCGGCGACGAGCTCGACGCCATCGCGGCCGACGTCGCCCCGGAGCTGTCCGCCCACGGCGACGCGTTCCGGCTCGACCCGCGCCTGTTCGCGCGGTACGAGGCGATCGCCGCGAGCGGTGAGGAGCTGGACCCCGAGGCGACCTGGCTGCTCGAGCAGCTGCGCAAGGACGCCCGCCGCGCCGGCGTCGCGCTCGGCGAGGCCGAGCAGGAACACCTGCGCAGCCTCAACGCCGAGCTCACCAGCCTCGAGACGCTCTTCGGCCAGCAGGTCGTCGCCGGCATGAAGGCCGCCGCCGTGCCGGTCACCGACCCGTCGCTCCTGGCGGGCCTGTCCGACGGCGACCGCGCGTCCCTCGCGCAGTCGGCCACCGACCGCGGCAGCGAGGCGGGCCACCTCGTCACGCTCATCCTGCCGACGTCGCAGCCGATCCTCGTCGACGCCTCCAGCCGCGACCTGCGCGCCGAGGTGCAGTCCGCCTCCACCACGCGGGGGACCGGCGTCGACGCCGCGTCGGACACCCGTCAGACGATCCTGCACGTCGCCCGCCGTCGGGCCGAGCGCGCGCAGCTGCTGGGCTTCCCGCACCACGCCGCCTACGTCGCCGCCGACGGCACCGCCGGGACGAGCGAGGCCGTGATGGGCATGCTCCGCCGACTGGCCCCGGCCGCGGCCCGCAACGCCCTCGCGGAGGCAGCTGACCTCGAGACCGAGATCCGCGCCGCCGAGGGCCCCGACGCGACGCTGACCGCCGCCGACTGGCCGCACTACGCGGCCAAGGTGCGCCAGGCGCGCTACGACGTCGACATGGCCGGGCTGCGTCCCTACCTCGAGCTCGAGCGGGTCCTGGTCGACGGGGTCTTCTGGACGGCGACCCAGCTCTACGGCATCACGTTCACCGAGCGCACCGACCTGCCCACCTACGCGGACGGCATGCGCGTGTGGGAGGTCAGCGACGCCGACGGCACCGGCATGGGCCTGTTCCTCGGCGACTACCACGCCCGTGAGGGCAAGCGCGGCGGCGCCTGGATGACGAGCTTCGTCAACCAGTCCCGGCTCAAGGGAACCCACGCCGTCGTCACCAACACGCTCAACGTGCCACGCCCGCCGGCGGGAGAACCCACGCTGCTGACGTGGGACGAGGTCATCACGACCTTCCACGAGTTCGGGCACGCGCTGCACGGGCTGCTCTCCGACGTCCACCACCCGTCGCTCTCGGGCACCTCAGTCCCGCGCGACTTCGTCGAGTACCCCTCGCAGGTCAACGAGATGTGGGCGACCCACCCGGCCGTCATGGCCCGCTACGCGCGCCACCACGTCACGGGCGAGGCGCTCGACCTCGCCGTCGTGGAGCGACTGCGCGAGGCCGCCGGGTACGGCGAGGGGTTCCGCACGACGGAGTACCTCGGTGCGGCGCTGCTCGACCAGGCCTGGCACCACCTCGCTCCCGAGGAGGTGCCGACCGATCCCGCGGACGTGCTGACCTTCGAGAAGCGGGCGCTGGCCGACGCCGGGCTCGACCTCGAGCTCGTGCCGCCGCGGTACCGCTCGACCTACTTCAACCACACCTTCGCCGGCGGCTACGACGCGGGCTACTACTCCTACATCTGGAGCGAAGTGCTCGACGCCGACACCCAGGCCTGGTTCGAAGAGGGGGAGAACGGCGGCCTGGACGCCGATCGCGGCCGCCGGTTCCGCGAGACGCTGCTCTCGCGCGGCCACAGCGCCGACCCGCTGTCGTTCTACCGCGAGCTGCGCGGCCGCGACGCCGACATCACGCCCCTCCTCGTCCGTCGGGGCCTCCAGTGAGCGCCGCGGGCGCGTCGCCGTCGGGCGAGAAGCCCACGCCGACCCTCATGGAGACCGAGGCGGTCCGGATCTGCCGCGAGCTGATCCGGATCGACTCCTCCAACTACGGCGACGGGTCCGGCCCCGGCGAGCGCGCCGCGGCCGAGCACGTGATGACGGAGCTGACGAACGCCGGCTACGACCCCGTGCTGGTGGAGTCCGAGAAGGGCCGCGCCAACGTCCTGCTGCGGATCGCCGGGGAGGACTCGAGCCGCCCGGGTCTCGTGCTGCACGGCCACACAGACGTCGTCCCCGCCGAGGCCAGCGATTGGAAGATGGACCCGTTCGGTGGCGAGGAGATGGACGGCCTGATCTGGGGCCGCGGCGCCGTCGACATGAAGGACATGGACGCGATGATGCTCGCCGTCCTGGCCCAGATGGCGCGGGACGGCCGCAAGCCCCCGCGCGACCTGGTCGTGGCGTTCTTCGCCGACGAGGAGGCCGGCGGCCGTCTGGGCTCGCACTGGGCCGTGAAGAACCACCCCGAGTTCTTCGAGGGTGCCTCGCAGGCGATCAGCGAGGTCGGCGGCTTCTCCGTCGATCTCGACGGACGACGCGCCTACCTCCTCCAGACGGCCGAGAAGGGCCTGGCGTGGCTCAAGCTCGTGGCCGACGGCACGGCGCAGCACGGCTCCCAGGTGCCCGTCGACAACGCCCTCGTGCGGCTCGCCGGCGCCGTCGCGCGGATCGGGGCGCACGCCTGGCCCCGCGACCTCACCCCGACGGTCCGCGCGCTGCTCGACGGCGTGGCCGACCTGTCGGGGACGACGTGGAGCGACGACGACACGTCGTCGATCGACGCCCTCGTCGCCTCGCTCGGCTCCGCGAGCAAGTTCGTCGGCGCCACGCTCTCGACAACGACCAACCCGACCCAGCTCGACGCGGGCTACAAGGCGAACGTCGTGCCGTCGCAGGCGAGCGCCGTCGTCGACCTGCGGTTCCTCCCCGGCCGCCAGGAGGAGGCGATGGCCACGCTCCGCGAGCTCGCGGGCGAGGGCGTGCGGATCGAGCCGATCACCACCGACATCGGTCTCGAGGCCCCGCACGAGGGTGACCTCGTCGACGCGATGGTCGCCGCGATCGACTCCGAGGACCCGGGCGCCCGGGTGCTGCCGTACATGCTCTCGGGCGGCACGGACAACAAGGCGCTCTCGCTGCTGGGGATCGAGGGCTACGGCTTCGCCCCGCTGCGGCTGCCGGCCGACCTCGACTTCGCCGGGATGTTCCACGGCGTGGACGAGCGGGTCCCGGTCGACGCGGTGCAGTTCGGGACGCGCGTGCTGGACCGGCTGCTGCGGACCTGCTGAGCGGGGCCCGTCAGAGGGTGGAGGTCACCCGCAGCACCTTGCGGCGGAGCCAGACCTTGCGGGTCCCGCCGATGTAGATGCGGGTGCGGGCGAGCTCCCAGCGTCCGTACTCCGCCTCGTCCGTGAGCAGCCGACGCACGTCGCCGCCGGAGGTCGTGCGCGGCAGGGTGAGGACGCGGAACTCGTACGTCGCGCGGTCGGCGGTGCTGGCTCTCACGAAGGTCCTCACCTGCTCTGTCGTTCGGTTGCGGGCGATGCCATTGTGCCCCAGCGCACGATACGGTTGCGGCATGTCAACGGATCCGCGCGCCGCCCTCGACCGCCTCGTCGCGGCCTTCGAAGCTCACCTCGAGGCGGCCCGCACCAGCCGTGACCCCGACGCCGAGGGCGTCGTCGACGCCGCCGCCACGCTGGCAGACGCGTTCGACACGTACGACGACGCGCTGTTCACCGCCTTCGGCGTGGACACCCCGTTCGACGTCTACGACGACGAGGACGACGAGGACGACGACGACTTCGAGGATGACGACGAGGACGACGACGAGGACTGAGTCCTCGGTCGCACCACGTCAGCGGCGCTCGGGATAGCCCAGCGCCGGCGCGGTCACCTCGTCCAGCACCGCCCGGATCTCCGGCGGCAGCGCGCCGTCCTCGCCCGAGACGAGTCCCGCGACCGACTCGAGCTGGGCCGCCGTGCGCGGCCCGATCACCGCGCTCGTGACCCCGGGGGCGTCGCGGGCCCATGCCAGCGCCACCTCGGCGCTGCTGCGCCCGAGCCCGTCGGCCGCCGTCGCCACCGCCTCCACGAGGCCGGCGGCCGCGTCCGTGAGGTAGGGCTCGACGAAGCCGCGCAGGTGCGAGGACGCGGCCCGCGAGTCCGCGGGACGGGCGCGGCGGTACTTGCCGGTCAGCACGCCCCGCCCCAGCGCGGACCAGCCGATCATCCCGAGCCCCAGCGCCTCGCACGCCGGCAGCACCTCGCGCTCGGCCCCGCGCGCGAGCAGCGAGTACTCCATCTGCGTCGCCGCGAGCGGGAGCCCGGCCGCGGCGGCCAGGGTGGCGAGGTGCGCCGTCGCCCAGCCCGGGTGGTTGGACACCCCCGTGTAGCGCACGCGTCCCGAGCGGACGGCGATCTCCAGTGCCGAGAGCGTCTCGGCGGCGGGCGTCACGCCGTCGGGCACCTGGACCAGCCACAGGTCGAGGTGGTCGGTGCCCAGCCGCTCGAGCGTCGCGTCGAGGTCGTCCAGCAGGGCGCCGCGGCCCGCGCTGATGCGCACGCCTCCGGCGTCGCGTCTCACACCCGACTTGCCGCAGACGACGATCTCGCGGCGCACGCCGAGCTCCGCGACGACGGCGCCGAGCGTCTCCTCCGCGAGCCCGTCGCCGTACGAGCCGGCCGTGTCGAGCACCGTCCCGCCGGCGTCGAGGTAGCCCTCGAGGAGGGCCCTGGCCTCGTGCTGGTCGGTGTCCCGACCCCAGGTCATGGTTCCCAGGGCGACCGGGCTGAGGACCAGTCCGGTGGTTCCGGCACGGCGAGGCTGCATCGCCTCAGGGTACGGCCCGCCTACCCTGGTCCGGTGACGTGGTGGGAAGCAATCGTGCTCGGAATCGTTCAGGGACTCACGGAGTTCCTGCCTGTCTCGTCGAGCGCGCACCTGCGCATCGTCGGGGCGCTGATGCTGGACGGGCAGGACGTCGGTGCGACCTTCACCGCGATCACCCAGATCGGCACGGAGCTGGCGGTCCTGATCTACTTCCGGCACACGATCGCGCAGGTCGTGCGGCGCTGGATCGCCACGCTGCCCGAGGTGCGCGCCGGCGGGCGGTGGAACAACCCGCTGCGGCTGGCCGACGCCGACGCCCGGATGGGCTGGCTGATCATCGTGGGCTCGCTGCCGATCGTCGTGCTCGGCGTGCTCTTCCAGGACGCGATCGAGGGGGCGCTGCGCGACCTCCGGTTCACGGTGTTCACGCTGGCGTTCTTCGCCCTGCTGCTCTGGGCGGCCGACCGCTGGGGACGCCAGCTCAAGACGCTCAAGGCCCTCGACGGCCGCGACGGCGTCGCATTCGGTTTCGCGCAGGCGATGGCCCTCATCCCGGGTGTCTCGCGCTCCGGCGGCACGATCACGGCCGGCCTCGCGATGGGCTACACCCGCGAGGCGGCGGCCCGGTACTCGTTCCTGCTCGCCGTGCCGGCGGTGCTCGGCTCCGGCCTGTACCAGCTGGCGAAGGCGATCGGCGGCCACAGCGACGGCGGGATCGTCGTCAGCGGGGGAGCGACGCTGCTCGCCACGGTGGCGGCGTTCGTCGTCGGCTTCGTCGTCATCATCGCGTTCCTCAAGATCGTCTCGAGCCGCGGCTACCTGCCGTTCGTGATCTACCGGCTCGTGCTCGCCGCCGTCATCGGCATCCTGCTGATGAACGGCGTGCTCAGCCCGACGGCGTAGCGCAGCCCGGCTTGCGCGGGGAGAGTCGCCTCACAGCCAGCCGGAGCGCTTGAACGCGCGGTACAGGACCGCCACGGCGCCGGCGATGAGCGTCATCACCGCGGGGTAGCCCCAGTGCCACGTCAGCTCCGGCATGTACTCGAAGTTCATGCCGTAGATCCCGGCGACGGCGGTCGGGACGGCGGCCAGCGCGGCGTAGGCGGAGATCCGGCGCATGTCGGTGTTCTGGCGCACCTGCACCATCGTCAGCTGCGCCGTGAGCATGTCGCCCAGCAGCCGGTCGTCCGTGTCGAGCGCGTCCGCCACGCGGCGGAACCCCTGCTCCAGGCGCTCGAGGTGGCCGAGGGTGACCTCGCCGAGGTCGGCGTCGTCGACCTCCGTGATGAGCGTGAGCCGGGTGAGGATCGGCAGCACGTGCCGCCGGGAGTCGGCGATCGCACGCTTCACGCGGTAGATCCCGGCGACGTTGTCGTCGTCGTCCGTCGCGGTGGAGAAGACCGCGTTCTCGAGGCGGGCCGTGCGCGAGGTGACGCCGTCGCTCACCGCCGTGACGTCCTCGAGCGCGAGCGAGAGCAGGGCGCGCACGACGACGTAGTTGCCCCGGCGGCGGCTGGCCGGCAGCGACCGCACGCGCGCCACGAGCCGCTCCAGCGCTGCCCGGTCGACCGACGTGGTGACGGCGCGGTCGAGCTGGGCCACGACGTGGACGAGGGTCGAGCGAACGGGCCGGTCGCCCTCGCTCAGCGAGAGCAGGGCCACCCGCATCGCGACGGTGTCGTCGGGCAGCCCCGCGCTCGCGTGCGGCGCGAGCACGGAGTCGGCCATCTGTCGCAGGGCGGCGTCGCCGTCGCCCGCCATGCCGCACCGCCGCAGCGCGTCGCCCTGGGCGCGGCGCCACTCGCCGCGGTCGTTGGGGAGCAGCTCGACCACCCAGCGGCGGCGGGCCGCGGCGTAGGCGTCGGGATCCGCCGTCGCGGGATCCAGGAGCTCGCCCTCGGGCGTGAGTCGGTACTCGGTGCGCACCCACCCATCGTCCTCTGTAGGCTCACGTGGTGCATTCCTGGCGATCGCCCGCAGTTCCCGTCCTCCCTCTCGCCGACCGCGACCTGCGTCCCTCGGCCACGGACTCGGCGTCCCGGCAGCGCCGGACGCTCGGTGAGGGCCGACGAGCCAGCCTCTACGTGTGCGGCATCACGCCGTACGACGCGACGCACCTGGGCCACGCCGCCACGTACGTCACCTACGACCTGCTCGTCCGCTCCTGGCGCGACTCCGGGGTCGAGGTCACCTACGCGCAGAACGTGACCGACGTCGACGACCCCCTGCTGGAGCGCGCGCGCGACACGGGCGTCGACTGGCGCGAGCTCGCCGTGTCGCAGACGGACCTGTTCCGCTCCGACATGGAGGCGCTGCGCGTCATCGCGCCCGACCACTACCTCGGCGCCGTCGAGACGGTGCCCGACGTCGTGCGCGCCGTCGAGCGCCTCGTGGCCGACGGCGCGGCCTACCGCGTCGGGCCCGACGCCACGGGGGCCGGCGACGGCGACGTGTACGCGGATCTCGCCGCCGACACCCGCTTCGGGCTCGAGCCGATGGGCGACGCCACGGACGAGGCCGGCCGGATCGCCGAGTTCGCCGCGATGGGCGGCGACCCCGACCGCCCCGGCAAGCGCGCCCCGCTCGACCCGCTGCTGTGGCGCGCCGCGCGCGAGGGCGAGCCGTCCTGGCCCGGCCGGAGCCTCGGCGACGGCCGCCCCGGCTGGCACGTCGAGTGCGCGACGATCGCCGCGATGACGCTGGGGGCGCCCGTCGCCGTCCAGGGCGGCGGCCGCGATCTGCGCTTCCCGCACCACGAGATGTCCACGAGCCACCTGCGGATGCTGTCGGGTGACGCCCACCCCGTCGTCGCTCAGGTGCACGCCGGCCTGCTCGCCTACGAGGGCGAGAAGATGAGCAAGTCGCGCGGAAACCTCGTGCTGGTCTCGCGGCTGGTCGAGCAGGGCGTGGAGCCGATGGCCGTGCGGCTGGTGCTGCTGTCGCACCACTACGCGTCCTCGTGGGAGTTCCACGAGGCGGAGCTGATCGACGCCGCCGAGCGCCTGACGCGCTGGCGGGACGCCGTGGCGCTGACCGCGGGCGGCTCGGTCCCGGGCGCGGGAGTCCCGGACTCCGGCGCGGTGGTGACGCAGGTCCGTCTCGCCCTCGCCGACGACCTCGATGCCCCGCGCGCCCTCGCCGCGGTCGATGCCTGGGCCAGTGCGGTGCTGGCGGCGGACGCGGCCGACGTCGTCGAGACCGGCACTGCGACCGACGGCGGGTCCGCCCCCGGCGCGCTGGTGCGCGACGCCGTCGACGCCCTGCTGGGGATCGCGCTCTAGGAGAGCCCGGGCCCCGAGCCCGGCTCGCCGCCCCGGCCGTGACCGGGGTCTCGACGGCGGAGGTACTGCTCGAACTCGCGCGCGATCGCCTCGCCGCTCGCCTCGGGCAGCTCGACGGTGTCCTTGGCCTCCTCGAGCTGGCGGACGTACTCGGAGATCTCCGGGTCCTCCTCGGCCAGCTCGTCCACACCGCGCTGCCAGGCACGGGCGTCCTCCAGCAGGTCGCCCATCGGCAGCGGCTCGCCCACGGTCTCCTCCAGCGCCGCGAGCAGCGCGAGCGTCGCCTTGGGCGACGGGGGCTGGGCGACGTAGTGGGGGACGGCGGCCCACACGGACATGGCGCGCATCCCCTCGGCGCGCGCCTGGTGACCGAGCACGGAGATGATCCCGGCGGGGCCGGTGTACTCCGAGGACTCGAGCCCGAGAGCGGCCTGCAGGACCGGGTCGTCGCTCGTGCTCTGCACGGGGATCGGCCGGGTGTGGGGCACGTCGGCGAGCAGCGCGCCCACCCCGACGAAGGTCGCGGGGCCCAGCCCTTCACGACCGCGAGGATCTCGGTGCAGTACTGCCGCCACCGCATCGACGGCTCGACGCCCTGCACCAGCAGGACCGTCCGGCCGGCCACGGGGGAGCGCGTGACCGAGACCCGGGTCGCGGGCCACGTCAGCTCGCGCGCACCGGTGCCCGGGATGCTGACGCCGGTCGCGTCGGAGCCGCCGGTCGGCGGACCGACCACCGGACGGTTGACCTGGAAGTCGTAGAAGTCCTCGGGGTCGAGCGAGGCGACCGGTCGGGCGCCCCAGGCCGAGGCGATGAGGGAGATGGCGTCGCTCGCGGCGCTGCCGGCGTCGTTCCACCCCTCGAAGGCGGCGAGGACGAGCGTGGGCTCGGTATCTGTCACTGCTACAGCCTACGCAGCCCGGCCCCACCCGCCCCTGCGAGAATGGTCCCCGTGCGCCGGAGTGGTCGGCGCCGAGACGGGAGACACGTGACGCACGCGCTGCCCGAGGCCCTGCTGTGGGACCTCGACGGAACCCTGGTGGACAGCGAGCCGCTGTGGATCGCGGCCGAGCACGAGCTCGTGGCCGCCCACGGCGGGGTCTGGACCGACGAGGACGCGCTGTCGCTGGTGGGCAACTCGCTCGACGACAGCGCGCTGATCCTCATCGAGCGTGGCGTCGACCTGACTCCGCAGCAGGTGATCGACAATCTCGTCGACCGCGTCAACACCGCGATGACGACCGTCGGCCCCGACTGGCGTCCCGGTGCCAGGGAGCTGGTGGCGCAGGCCGCCGCGGCCGGGGTGCCGCAGGCGATCGTCACGATGTCCTACCGGGTGCAGGCCGAGGCCGTCGCCGGGCTGCTGCCGCCCGGGGCCATCACGACGATCGTCGCCGGCGACATGGTGACCCACGGCAAGCCGCACCCCGAGGCGTACCTGACCGCGGCGGCGACGCTCGGCGTCGACGTCACGCGGTGCATCGCCGTGGAGGACTCGGCCACCGGTTCGGCCTCCGCGCGCGCCTCGGGCGCGCGCACCGTCGTCGTGCCCCACGCCGTCGAGGTGCCGCACGCCCCCGGACTGGCCCGGACCGAGACGCTCGAGGGCCTCACGCTGGCCGACCTCGTGACGCTGTCCGGCCTGGGCGCACCGGACCCCGCGTGAAGCGCCCCGGCTGGCGGCTCGGAGCCGTCGGCGGCTCGCCGGTCTACCTCGCACCGAGCTGGCTGCTGGTGGCGGCCATCCTCACCGTGCTGTTCCTGCCGACCGTGCAGCGCGCCGCCCCCGGCTTGGGGACGCCGGCCGCCGTCGCGGCCGCGGCGACCTTCCCCGTGCTGCTGTTCGCCTCCGTCCTCGCCCACGAGCTGGCGCACGGGGCCGCGGCGCGGCTGGTGGGCGCACAGGTGCGCGAGTACGTCATCACGTTCTGGGGCGGGCACACGAGCTTCGGCGCCGAGCTGCGCACCCCGGGGGCCAGCGCGGTCGTGTCGGCCGCCGGACCGCTCGCGAACGTCGCGCTCGCCGTCGTGGGCTGGCTGACGCTCGAGGCGCTGCCGGGCGGGCTGTCCGCCGTCATCGTCGCGGCGCTGACCTACGCCAACGTGATCGTGGCCGGCTTCAACCTGCTGCCGGGCAACCCGCTCGACGGCGGGCGCATCCTCGAGGCGCTGATCTGGAAGGTCACGGGCGACCGCGACACCGGCACGATCGGCGCCGGCTGGGTCGGGCGCGTGCTGGCGGTCGTGATCGCCGTCGTCGTCCTCGGTCTCCCGCTGCTGCGCGGCCAGCAGCCGGGCCTCACGACGGCGGTGTGGGCCGTGCTGGTGGCCGGTCTCGTCTACAACGGCGCCACCCAGTCGATCCGGCTCGGCCGGGCCCGGCGCTCGGCCGCGGGCTTCGACCTGCGGCCGCTGGTGCGGCCCGCCGTCGTCGTCGCCGAGGGCGCGACGCTGGCGCAGGTGCCGCGGCCGCCGATCGGGATGGCGACGAGCGACGTCGTCGTCGTGGACGGCACGGGCCGACCCGTGGCGGTGCTGGACGCGGCCGCGGTGGCCACCGTGCCGCCGCACGCCCACGCGAGCACCCCGGTCACCGCCGTCGCCCGGACCCTCCCGGCGGAGGCCGTGCTGACGGCGACGGCGGGGGCGGACGCGCTCGGAGCCCTGGCGCGCGGCGTCAGCGCGAGCGACGTCGTCGTGCTCGTGGGCCCCCACGGCATCCTCGGGACCGCCACCCGCGACTCGGTCGTCGCCGCCCTGGCGCCCCGGGATCGTTAGGCTCACCCGGTGACTGAACTCCCCACCGGCGCCGAGATGCGTCGCGGACCCTTCCGGGAGGGCGACCGCGTGCAGATCACCGATCCGCGCGGCAAGCCCTCCACCATCACCCTGCGCGCTGACGGTTCGTTCCAGACGCACCGCGGCTACTTCCGCCACACCGACCTCATCGGGGCGAGCGAGGGCACGGTCGTGGAGACGTCGGCCGGCGTGGCCTACCTCGCGCTCCGCCCGCTGCTGTCCGACCACGTGCTGTCGATGCCGCGCGGCGCCGCGGTCATCTACCCCAAGGACTCCGCGCAGATCATCTCGATGGCGGACATCTACCCGGGCGCCCGTGTGGTCGAGGCCGGCGTGGGCTCGGGCGCGCTGACGATGTCGCTGCTGCGCGCCGTCGGCGACGCCGGCTCGCTGCTGTCGATCGAGCGCCGCGAGGACTTCGCGGTCATCGCGACCGGCAACGTCGAGGCGTTCTTCGGCAGCAGCCACCCGGCGTGGGAGCTGGAGGTGGGCGACCTCGCCGACGTCCTGCCGACCGCGCGCGAGGCCGGCAGCGTCGACCGGATCGTGCTCGACATGCTCGCGCCGTGGGAGAACATCGAGGTCGCGGCCGACGCGCTCGCACCCGGCGGTGTTCTGCTCGCCTACGTCGCGACCACCACGCAGCTGTCCCGGTTCGCCGAGGACCTCAAGGCCGACGGCCGCTTCACCGAGCCGCTCGCGTCCGAGACGATGCTGCGCGAGTGGCACCTCGAGGGGCTGGCGGTCCGGCCGTCGCACCGCATGGTGGCGCACACCGGCTTCCTCGTCACGACGCGCCGCATGGCGCCGGGCGTCGAGGCGCCGCTGCGCCGTCGTCGCCCCGCGAAGTCGACGGCCACCGAGGACGCCGAGGCCCTCGAGGCGCTGGCGCGCGACGCGGCCCGCGTCCAGATCGGTGACGACTGGACCCCGGAGGACCTGGGGGAGCGCGGCATCACCGGGAAGAAGGCGCGCCGCGCCGGACGGCACGCCGAGGCGCTGCGCGAGGCGGCGGCCGGTGGCCGGGACGCCGAGGAGGACGCCGGCGACGAGCGTCACGCGGACGAGACCGGGAACCCCGAACCCGCACCGCGCGCCTAACCTGGGACCACCACCCGCCTGAGCTGAGGAGCTCGCAGTGACCGACGACGACGCGCGCCGCGAGGCCGCCTCACTCGCCCAGAAGAACGAGCGGCTCACCGCCGTCCTCATCAAGGCTCGTCAGGAGCTCGCCGAGCTGAAGGAGCAGGTCGAGCAGCTGACGCGACCGCCCGCCACCTACGCGACCTTCCTGGCCGCCCAGAGCGACGGCACGGCCGACGTGATGGCCACCGGGCGCAAGATGCGCGTGCCGGTCTCGCCGCTCGTGGATCTCGCCGCGGTCGGGCCGGGCCAGGAGGTCCAGCTCAACGAGACGATGGCGCTGGTCGAGGTCGGCGGCTACGAGCGCGTCGGCGAGGTCGTCACCGTCAAGGAGCTCATCGGCACCGACCGCGCCCTCGTGGTGGGTCGGGCCGACGAGGAGCGCGTCGTGCGGCTCGCCGGCCAGCTCTCGCAGGAGCGGGTGCGCGTCGGCGACGCGCTGACGATCGACCCGCGCAGCGGCTTCGTGCACGAGCACATCCCGCGCTCGGAGGTCGAGGAGCTCGTGCTGGAGGAGATCCCCGACGTCGAGTTCGAGGACATCGGCGGGCTGGCCGACCAGATCGAGGCGATCCGCGACGCCGTCGAGCTCCCGTTCGGTCACCCCGAGCTGTTCCGCGAGCACGGCCTGACCCCGCCCAAGGGCCTGCTGCTCTACGGCCCGCCCGGCTGCGGCAAGACGCTCATCGCCAAGGCCGTGGCCGCGTCGCTCGCCCGCACGGTGGGCGCGGCGGCCGGCCAGGAGGCCGTGCGCAGCTCGTTCCTCAACGTCAAGGGCCCGGAGCTGCTGAACAAGTTCGTCGGCGAGACGGAGCGCCACATCCGGCTCATCTTCGCCCGGGCGCGCGAGCGCGCCGAGCAGGGTGTGCCGGTCGTGGTCTTCTTCGACGAGATGGAGTCGCTGTTCCGCACCCGCGGCACGGGCATCTCCTCCGACACCGAGACGACCGTCGTGCCGCAGCTGCTGGCGGAGATCGACGGCGTCGAGCGCCTCGACAACGTCATCGTCATCGGGGCCTCGAACCGCGAGGACATGATCGACCCGGCCATCCTGCGGCCCGGTCGCCTCGACGTGAAGATCAAGGTCGAGCGTCCGGACGCCGAGGCCGCGCGCGACATCTTCCCCAAGTACCTGCGCAGCGACCTGCCGCTCCACCCGGACGACGTCGCCCAGCACGACGGCGACCGCGAGCGCACCGTCGCCGCGATGATCGACGCCGCCGTCGAGCGGATGTACTCGCTCGGCAAGGAGAACGAGTTCCTCGAGGTCACCTACGCCAGCGGCGACCGCGAGGTGCTGTTCTTCAAGGACTTCGCCTCGGGCGCGATGATCCGCAACATCGTGGATCGCGCCAAGAAGGCGGCGATCAAGGCGCTGCTGTCGGGCCAGCCGCGCGGGATCAGCGTGGGGCACCTCCTCGAGGCGGTGGCGCTCGAGTTCCACGAGAACGAGGACCTGCCCAACACCACCAACCCCGACGACTGGGCGCGCGTGTCCGGCCGCAAGGGTGAGCGCATCGTGTTCATCCGCACGATCGTCGCGCCGAAGGGGGCGGGGACGGCGCCGGGTCCGGTGGCCCGCACCGTCGAGACGCTGTCCGACCCCGGGCAGTACCTGTAGGTCGGTCACCCTCGGGCGGGTCGCCGGCCGAGCCGGCAGACCCGGCCGGGGACCACGCGCGCCGAGCCGCCTAGGCTGGTTCGGTGCGCGTGATGGGAATCGAGACGGAGTACGGGATCCTCGGCGGCGAGGGGGCGAGGCAGAACCCGATGGCGCTGTCGGCGCTCGTCGTGGCCGCCTACGCCCAGGCGGTGCCCCGTCCGGGGCGGACCCGCTGGAGCTACGAGAGCGAGGACCCGCTGTCGGACGCGCGGGGCTGGCGGATCGACAGGGCCGCGGCCCACCCGAGCCAGCTGACCGACGTCGGGCGCTCCGACGAGCCGGAGCCGGACGACGACGGCGACGCGCCCCTGCGCGTGACGCTCACCCGGCGGCGGCGTCCGGTCTCACCCGAGCGCGACGACCCCGCCGCGACCAACGTGCTGCTGACGAACGGCGCGCGCCTGTACGTCGACCACGCCCACCCGGAGTACTCCAGCCCCGAGGTCCTCACCGCGCGGGACGCCGTCGCGTGGGACCGGGCTGGCGAGCGGGTGATGCTCGAGGCGGTGCGGACGCTCGCGGCGTCGCCGCACACGCCGGACGTCCATCTCTACAAGAACAACGTCGACGGCAAGGGTGCCAGCTACGGCACCCACGAGAACTACCTCGTGGACCGGGCCGTGCCGTTCGGCGACATCGTCGACTACCTCACGGCGTTCCTCGTGACGCGGACGATCATGGTCGGGTCCGGCCGCGTGGGGCTCGGGGTCTCCGGCGAGATTCCGGGCTTCCAGCTCTCCCAGCGCGCCGACTACATGGAGGCGGAGGTCGGGCTCGAGACGACGCTGCGTCGTCCGATCATCAACACGCGCGACGAGCCGCACGCCGATCCCGGGCGGTTCCGCCGGCTGCACGTGATCATCGGCGACGCCAACTGCTTCGAGACGGCGACCTACCTCAAGCTCGGCACGACCTCGCTCGTGCTCAGCGTGCTCGAAGCCGCCCAGCGCGGGGCGCAGATCCCGCTGTCGTGGGAGGCCGCGCACCTGGCCGATCCGGTCGCCTCGGTGCAGACCGTCAGTCGGGACCTGTCGCTCACGGCCGAGCTCGACACCGCTGGCGACGGCGTCCCGCTCACGGCGCTGCAGATCCAGCGGTACTACGCCGCGGGGGTGCGCGAGGTGCTGGGGGACGACCTCACCGAGGACGACGCCGCCGTGCTCGCCGCGTGGGAGCGCACCCTGGACCTGCTCGAGCACGACCACGACACCGCGGCGCGCGAGGTGGAGTGGCTCGCGAAGCTGCGGGTGCTGGAGGGGCTGCGGGAGCGGCACCACCTCGCGTGGGACCACGCGAAGCTCGCCGCGCTCGACCTGCAGTGGTCCGACGTCCGGCCCGAGCGCGGGATCTGCGCCCGGCTGCGGGCGTCCGGTGGCGTCGCGACCGTCGTCCCGCCCGACGAGGTCGAGCGCGCGGTCACGCATCCGCCCACCGACACGCGTGCGTGGTTCCGGGGTGAGGCGCTGCGCCGCTACCCGGAGGCCGTGGCCGCGGCCGGGTGGGACGGCGTCGTGCTCGACGTCCCGGGGGAGCCGACGCTGGTGCGGGTGCCGATGCCGGACCCGCGCCGCGGGACGCAGGCGCTCATGGGCGCGCTGCTCGACCGCCACCCCACGGCGGCGACGCTGGTGGCAGAGCTCGGCGGGGCGGCCCGGGCCGCGCGTCGCGCTGACCCGCCCCGCTGGCCGCACCCCCGCCGTCGCCACCCCACCCCACCAGGGGGCACTTGCCGCCCCTCGAGGGGGTACTTCCTGCCCCTCGAGGGGGTACTTCGTGCCTCTCGTGGGGGTAGTTCTCGCCGCTCCCGGGGGTACTTCCCGCCTCTTGCGGGGGTACTTCGTGCCTCTCGTGGGGGTAGTTCTCGCCGCTCGCGGGGGTCCTTCCGGTCCCTCGAGGGGATAGTTGCGGACGCACTCGGGGGCGATTCCCGACGGCGGAGCCGCGCGATCGCCGTCGTGCCAACGACGCCCATCACCCCCGGGCAGGACAGCAACAACCCCCTCGAGGGACCGGAAAGACCCCCTCGAGGGACAACAAGTACCCCCTGGAGGGACAACAAGTACCCCCTGGAGGGTCAGGAAGTACCCCCTCAAGGGTGGGGGCCGGGCGGGGCCGCGCGCTGACCCGCCGTGCGGCCGGGCCCGGCATAGGATCGGGGTGTCAATCGAGGAGGAGTACCCGTGGCGACGTCACAGCAGCACAGCACCCCGCGTGGACCCGAGGGCGACGGCGAGGGCGCGCCCCCCGTCCCCACCGCCCCCGCCGCCTCGACCCAGGCGGTCGACGACCTGCTCGACGAGATCGACGACGTCCTGGAGACCAACGCCGAGTCCTTCGTGCGCGGGTTCGTCCAGAAGGGCGGCCAGTGAGTCGCGGCCCCGCCGCGTCCCTGGGCTCGCCGTCCTCGCCGCGGCTGCCTGACGCCTACCTCGCCGCCGGGACGTCCTCGTTCGTCGACTTCGTGGGCGAGGTGGCGCCCGAGCTGCTCGCCGCTCGCCACGCCGGCGGCGGCGAGCTCGAGCAGGCGCACGCGACCACGATCGTCGCCCTGAGCTACCCGGGCGGCGTCGTGATGTCGGGGGACCGACGCGCGACGTCGGGCACCTACATCGCCCACCGCGAGATCGAGAAGGTCTTCGAGGCCGACTCCACCTCGGCGATCGGCATCGCCGGCGCCGCCGGGATCGGCCTCGACCTCGTCAGGCTGTTCCAGCTCGAGCTCGAGCACTACGAGAAGCTCGAGGGCACGCCGCTGTCGCTCGAGGGCAAGGCCAACCGGCTCGCGCGCCTCGTCCGCGCCAACCTGCCGCTCGCGACCCAGGGCCTGGCCGCGATCCCGCTCTTCTGCGGGTTCGACGCCGTCACGCAGGCCGCGCGGCTGTACTCCTACGACGTCGTCGGCGGGCGGTACGAGGAGCGCCACTTCCACTCGATCGGCTCCGGCTCGATGTTCGCCCGCGGCAGCCTGAAGAACCTCTGGCACTCCGCGCTCACCGAGACCGAGGCGATCGAGGTCGCCGTCGCCTCGCTGCTGGACGCGGCCGACGACGACTCCGCGACCGGCGGGGTCGACCTCGTGCGCGGCATCTTCCCTGTCGTCGCCCGCATCGATGCGAGCGGCTACCGACGGATCGACGACGGCGAGCTCGCCACCCACGTCGGCCGCATCCTGGCGCTGCGCGCAGAGGCGAGGAGGTGACCGCATGAGCATGCCGTTCTACGTCTCGCCCGAGCAGGTGATGAAGGACCGGGCCGACTACGCGCGCAAGGGCATCGCCCGCGGTCGCGCCGTCGTCGTGATGACCTTCGCCGACGGCATCCTGTTCGCCACCCACAACCCCTCCCGCGCGCTGCACAAGGTCGGCGAGATCTACGACCGCATCGCGTTCGCCGCCGTGGGCAAGTACCACGAGTTCGAGTCGCTGCGCGTGGCCGGGATCCGCTACGCCGACCTGCGCGGCTACGCCTACGACCGCGCGGACGTCAGCGTCCACGGCCTGGCCAACTCCTACGCGCAGACGCTCGGGTCGATCTTCACGGCCGACGCGAAGCCGTACGAGGTCGAGCTCGTCGTGGCCGAGGTCGCACCCGACCCCGACGGTGACCAGATCTACCGGCTCTCCTTCGACGGCTCGCTGGCCGAGGAGACGCACCACGTCGTGATCGGCGGTCAGGCGGAGACCCGCCACCAGATCGTCTCCGACGCCTGGCAACCCGGCATGGACCTGGCGCAGGCGCTCAGCCTCGCGCTGGCCGCGCTCGAGCATCGCGAGGACGGGCTGACCGTGCCCATCGACCCCACCCAGCTCGAGGCAGCCGTGCTGGACCGGTCGCGCGGCCGCCGCGCGTTCCGTCGTCTCGTCGCGTCGCAGCACCTGCGCGGCACGCACCCCGCCGGCGAGGCCCTCGATGGCTGAGCACGACGTCGCCACGCGGCGCATCTTCGGGCTCGAGACCGAGTACGGCATCACCTGCGCGGCCCCCGACGGCCGCGCGATGGGGGCGGACGAGGCGGCGCGCTACCTGTTCCGCACCGTTGTGGCGTGGGGACGCTCGAGCAACGTCTTCCTGCGCAACGGGGCCCGGCTCTACCTCGACGTCGGCAGCCACCCCGAGTACGCCACGGCCGAGTGCGACGACATCCGGCAGGCGGTGATCCAGGACGCCGCCGGGGTGCGCATCCTCGAGGACCTCCTCACCGACGCGCAGCAGCGCATGACGGCGGAGGGTCTGCCCGGCCGGCTGCACCTCCTGCGCAACAACGTCGACTCGCACGGCAACTCCTTCGGCTGCCACGAGAACTACCTCATCCGCCGTCGCTCCGACTTCGCGCGGACGGCCGACGTGCTCATCCCGTTCTTCGTCACGCGCCAGATCCTCACCGGGGCCGGCCACGTGCTCGACGGTCCGCGCGGCGCCCGGTTCTGCTTCTCCCAGCGCGCCGACCACATCTGGGAGACCGTCTCCTCGGCCACCACCCGCTCGCGCCCGATCATCAACACGCGCGACGAGCCGCACGCGGACGCCGACACCTACCGCCGGCTGCACGTGATCGTCGGCGACTCGAACATGGCCGAGCCGACCACGATGCTCAAGCTCGGCACGACCGACCTCGTCCTGCGGATGCTCGAAAACGGTGTGCACCTGCGCGACGTCGCCCTGGAGAACCCCGTGCGGGCGATCCGCGACATCAGCCACGACCTCACGGGTCGCGCGCCGATCACGCGCAGCTCCGGCGCCGTGACGACGGCGATCGACGTCCAGGCCGAGCTGCTCGCCCGCGCCCAGGAGTTCGTCGCGGCCACGAATGACACCTCCGAGACCACCGCCTGGGTGCTGGACCTGTGGGAGCGCGGGATCACCGCCGTCGCGGACGGCAACCACGCGCTCGTGGACACCGAGCTCGACTGGGCGATCAAGGAGCGGCTCCTCCAGCGCTACCAGGAGCGCCAGGGCGTCGGCCTCACCGATCCGCGCATCGCGCGACTCCTGCTCGCCTACCACGACGTCTCACGCACCGACGGGCTGCTGGCGTCGATGACGGCGAAGGGGCTCGTCACGCGCGTGACCACCGAGGATGAGGTCGTCGAGGCCACCGAGCGCCCCCCCGCCACCACGCGTGCCCGACTGCGCGGCGAGTTCGTGCGCGCGGCCCAGGAGGCCCGCCGCGACCACACCGTCGACTGGGTGCACCTCAAGCTCAACGACGCCGCGCAGCGCACCGTGCTGTGCTCCGACCCGTTCCGCTCGCACGACGAGCGCGTGGACCGTCTGATCGCGAGCATGCGCTCGTGATCGGGCTCGCCCGCGGTTCCCGACGGCGGTCGCTCGCCGGCGCCGCCACGGCGGCCCTGCTCGTGGTCGGCCTGGTCGCCGGCTGCCAGGAGGAGGCGCCCGTGCCGGAGACGCCGCAGCCCACGATCGAGGTCGCGGGCGACTTCGGGGTGCGCCCGACCATCACGGTCCCCGAGGGGCTGACGGTCGCCGAGACGAGCTCCGCCGTCCTCATCCCCGGTGACGGCCCGGTCGTCGCGGAGGGCGGGGGCCTGCTGCTCGACTACGTGGCGCTCGACGTCGTCACCGGCGAGACCGTGGCCGACACGTTCCCGACGCTGCCCGAGATCCGGAGCCTCACCGTCGACTCGCTCGGCGCGCCGCTCTACGAGCTGCTCGAGGGGGTCTCGGTCGGGACCCGGATCGAGCGCGTCGAGCTGGGGACCGCCGCCCGCCCCAACCCGCACGTGCTCGTCGTGGATGTCCTCCCCGTTCGCGCGACCGGGCAGGCCCGCGAGCCCGAGGCCGGGTTCCCCACGGTGACCCTCGACGACACCGGCGCCCCGACGGTCGCGGTCCCGGCGGAGCCGGCACCGACCTCCGCGCGGTTCGCCGTGCTCGTCAAGGGCGACGGGCCGCAGGTCGCGACGGACCAGTCGCTCGTGCTGCAGCTCACCGCCGTGCGGTGGACCGACGGCGCCGTGGTCGACACCACCTGGGGGAGCGGCGCGCGCGCCGTCGCCCTGAGCGACCTCGGCGAGGCGCTGCGCGGTGCGTTGCTCGAGCAGACGGTCGGCTCCCAGGTCCTCGTCGTCGCCCCGCCGGCGGACGGAGCGGCGGGCGACACCCTCGTCTACGTCGTCGACATCCTGGCGACGGCCGACATCGCGGTGGACCCGGCGGGGACGGAGGGGCTCGTCCCCACCCCGTCCGAGTCGGCCGGCGCCGTGGAGCGTCCCACGGACCCGCCGCCCGCGACCGAGTAGCGCCGGATCCACACCGACGGCGGACGTAGGGTTGGACCATGCCCGTTGCTCTGCGTGTCGTGCCCTGCCTGGACGTCGACGCCGGACGCGTCGTCAAGGGCGTGAGGTTCGCGGGTCTGCGCGACGCCGGTGACCCCGTCGAGCTGGCGCGTCGCTACGACGCCGAGGGCGCCGACGAGATCACCTTCCTCGACGTGAGCGCCTCCACCTCCGGCCGCGCCACCACGCTGGAGACCGTCACCGCCGCCGCGGAGCAGATCTTCGTCCCGCTCACCGTCGGCGGTGGCGTGCGCAGCGCGAGCGACGTCGAGGCGCTGCTGCGCGCCGGCGCCGACAAGGTCGGCGTCAACACCGCGGCCATCGCGCGCCCGGAGCTCATCGGTGAGATCACGCGTCGGTTCGGCAACCAGGTGCTCGTCGTCTCCGTCGACGCCCGGCGCTGCCCGCCCGGCGTCGAGACGGCCTCGGGCTACGAGGTGACCACTCACGGCGGCCGTCGCGGCACCGGCATCGACGCCGTGGCGTGGGCCGCCGAGGCGGCCGACCGCGGCGCCGGCGAGGTGCTCCTGAACTCCATCGACGCCGACGGCACCAAGGACGGCTTCGACATCGCGATGCTCACCGCCGTGCGCGCCGCCGTCGACGTCCCGCTGGTCGCGAGCGGGGGAGCGGGCACGACGCAGGACTTCGTCGCCGCGGCGGCCACCGGCGCCGACGCCGTGCTCGCCGCGAGCGTCTTCCACTTCGGCACGCTGAGCATCGGCGCGGTCAAGGACGCTCTGCGTGGCGCGGGCCACGTGGTCCGGTGACCGCCTCCCGCCTGCGCGGAGGTGAGCTGCGGCGGTCCTTCGCGCTCATCGGGCGTGGTCTGCGCGAGCAGAAGCGCGCCGCCACCATCGCGATCGTCGTCTCCGCCGTCTACGGGCTCGGCACCGTCGCCTCCGGCTGGCTGCTCGGCCGCGCCACCGACGAGGTGATCGTCCCCGCGATCGGCGGTGACGGCGTCACCACGCGCGACGTCTGGCTCATGGGCGGCGCGCTGCTGCTGGTCTCCCTCGTCACCAGCGTCGCCGTCGCGCTCCGCCGCATCTACGCCGGCATGGTCGCCTACGACGTGCAGGCCGACCACCGCCGCAAGGTCACGCGGCACTACCTCCGCCTGCCCATGTCCTGGCACCGTCGCCACCCCACCGGGCAGCTGCTCGCGCACGCGAGCTCCGACGTCGAGGCCGCGGCCGGGGTGTTCGTCCCGCTCCCGTTCGCCATCGGTGTCCTGGTCATGCTCCTGGCCGCGAGCGGCGCGATGCTGGCCGCCAACTGGGCGCTCGGGCTCATCGGCATCGCCGTGCTGCCCGTGGTGGTCATCGCCAACGCCGTCTACCGCCGCGCCGTCTCGCCGGTGGTCCAGCAGGCGCAGGAGGAGCGTGCCCGGGTCGCCGACGCCGCGCACGCCAGCTTCGAGGCCGCGCTGGTCGTCAAGGCGCTCGGCACGTCCGACCGCGAGGAGACGGCCTTCGCGGCCGCGACCGACCGCCTGCGGGCCGCCAACACGCGGGCCGGCCGGATCCGCGCCGTGTTCGATCCCGTGATCGACCTCGTGCCGGCCGCCGCGACGCTGCTCGTGCTCGTCGTCGGCGCCTCCCAGGTGCGCGCCGGTGCGGCCGCACCCGGCGATGTCGTCACGGCCGCCTACCTGCTCACCGTGATGACCTTCCCGGTGCGCGCGATCGGCTTCGTCCTCGGCGAGCTGCCGCGCTCGCTGGTCGGCCACGACCGGATCTCGAGCGTCCTGGACTCCCCGGTCGACCACGACCGCCTCGGCAGTGTCGGGGCGCCGGGCGAGGCCGGCGGGGCGAGCCTCGAGCTGCGCGACGTCGGGCTCGTGGTCCAGGACACGGGCGGCCAGGCCGAGCTGCTGCGCGACGTCACGCTCTCGGTCGCCCCCGGCACGCGCGTGGCTGTCGTCGGCACGACCGGTGCGGGCAAGTCCACGCTGCTCGACGTCGTCAGCCAGCTCACGCGCCCGACCGCCGGGACGGTGGTGATCGACGGCGTGGACGCCTCCCACCTCAGCTACGCCGAGCTCTCGCGGACCGTGGCCTACGCGGCGCAGGACGCGTTCATCTTCGACGACTCGGTACGCGGCAACGTGGCGCTCGACGCCCCGGACGTCGCGGCGCTGACCGACGACGTCGTGTGGGACGCGCTGCGCCGCGCCCGGGTCGACGACGTCGTGCGCGCCCTGCCCGACGGCCTCGAGACGATGCTGGGGGAGCGCGGCACGAGCCTGTCCGGCGGGCAGCGGCAGCGGGTCGCCATCGCGCGGGCGCTGGTCCGCGAGCCCCGCCTGCTCCTGCTGGACGACGCGACCTCCGCGCTCGACCCCGTCGTCGAGCGCGAGATCCTCACGGGCCTGGGGGCCGAGAGCGAGGGCGCGCCCACCGTGCTGATGGCCGCCTACCGCCCGGCGACCATCGCGCTCGCCGACGTCGTCGTCCACCTCGAGCGCGGCTCCGTCGTCGCCGTCGGCACGGTCGCCGAGCTCCAGGTCTCCTCGCCCGGCTTCGCGGCGCTGCTGCAGGCCTACGAGCGCGACCGCGGCCGGGAGGTCGAGGCATGAGCGGCATCACTCCCGCCTCCGAGCTCGGCGTCATCGCGACCGTCCGCCGCGGTGTGCGCGAGTCGCCGCTGATGCTGCGCGGCATCTGGCTGACGCTCGGGCTCGCCGCGCTGGCCACCACGGGCCGCATCGTCGTGCCGTTCGCCGTCCAGCGGGCGACCGACGACGGCGTGCTCGCGCCCGGGGGGCCCGACGTCGCCCTGGTCGTGAACGTCGCCCTCGGGGCCGCCGTCGTGCTGCTGGTCGCCTCGGCGTGCGCCGCGATCAGCAACGCCCGGCTCTTCGCCGCGACCGAGGCGGGTCTGGCGCAGCTGCGCACCTCCGCGTTCCGCCACGTGCACGACCTGGCCGTCCTCACGCAGAACACCGAGCGCCGCGGCGCCCTCGTCTCGCGGGTGACGAGCGACGTCGACACCATCAGCATGTTCGTCCAGTGGGGCGGCATCATGCTCGTGCTCTCCTCGCTGCAGATCGTGGCGGCGACCGTCGCGATGGCGTTCTACTCGTGGCAGCTCGCGCTGCTGGTGTGGCTCTGCCTGCTGCCGATGGCCGTGCTCGCCCCGCGCGCCCAGAAGGCCCTGAACGCCGCCTACCTCACCGTCCGCGTCAAGGTGGGCTCGATGCTCGCGGCCGTCTCGGAGTCGGTCGTCGGCGCGCACACGATCCGGGCCTACGGCATCGGCGTGCGGACGCAGTCGCGCCTGGACCAGGCCGTGCGCGAGCACCGCAACTCCGCCGTGCGGGCCCAGACCCTCGCGGCCGCGGCGTTCTCCACGGGGGTGCTGCTCTCGGGACTGGCGCTGTCGGCCGTCGTGGTGGCCGGCTCGTTCCTCGGCATCGCGGGCGACATCTCCGTCGGCGACCTGCTCGCGGTCCTGTTCCTCGTCCAGCTCTTCGTCGGCCCCGTGCAGAACGCGACCGAGGTGCTCAACGAGCTCCAGAACGCCGTCGCCGGGTGGCGCCGCGTGCTCTCGCTGCTCGAGACGCCCGTCGACGTCGTGCAGCCGGCCACGCCGGTTCGCCTCCCTGACGGACCGCTCGGCGTCCGGCTCGAGGACGTCACGTTCGCCTATCCGGGCGGTCCTCCGGTGCTGCGCGGCATCACGCTGGAGGTCCCGCCGACGACGCGGGTCGCCGTCGTCGGACGGACGGGGTCGGGCAAGACGACGATCGCCCGGCTCGTCACGCGCTTCACCGACCCCGGCGCCGGCCGGGTCCTCGTGGGCGGGGTCGACCTGCGCGAGGTCGCGGACGCCGATCTCCGACGCCGCGTCGTCACGCTCGCCCAGGAGGGCTTCCTGTTCGACACGACGGTGGCCGGCAACGTCGCGTACGGCCTCGCCAACCCGGAGGCGCCGCAGGCTCGCGCCCGCGTCGAGGCGGCCGTGGCCGAGCTCGAGCTCACCGACTGGGTCGCCTCGCTGCCGCTGGGGCTCGACACGCCGGTGGGTCAGCGCGGGGAGTCGCTGTCGGCGGGGGAGCGACAGCTCGTCGCGCTGCTGCGCACGCAGGTGGTGGGCGCTGACCTCCTCGTCCTGGACGAGGCGACCTCCGCCGTCGACCCCGCCACGGAGCTCCGCACGGCGCGCGCGCTGACGCGGGCGATGTCGGGGCGCACGTCGATCACGATCGCCCACCGGCTCTCGACCGCCGCGCAGTCCGACCTCGTGGTCGTCGTGAGCGACGGCGAGGTGGTCGAGGTCGGCAGCCACGACGAGCTGCTCGACCGCGACGGCCACTACGCCGCGATGTTCGCCTCCTGGCTCGCCTCGACGAGCTGAGCACCCGGCCGGGCCGCGCCGGCCCGCGCTCAGCCCAGCGTGGGCGGCAGGTCAGTGTGCGCCGCCAGGAAGTCGGCGACGGCGGCATCCGGGCCCGTCACCTTCACCAGCGACGCGCGCTCGCGCCCCGAGAGCCACAGCGTCAGCTCCAGCGCCGTGCCCGTGAGGACGACGCTCGCGTCGCCGCGCGCCACGACGGCGCGCGCCTGCGGCGTGACGAGCACGACGCCGGCGCCGCCCCGGGACGCCGACCGGGCGTACCGGAGCCGCGCGAGCGCACGCACCTGCGACCACACGCTGGCGCCCAGCCGCTCGGGCAGCTCGCGGGGCGCGTTCGGCAGCTCCGCGCCGCGGCGCACGTCCTCGGCGTGGATGAGCATCTCGGAGACGTTCGCCAGGGCCGACCAGCCGATCGGGCTGAGCGCGGAGGGTCCCTCCGCGACCTGGTCGACCAGGCGCGCGTAGCCCTCGGCGTCGGTCGCGGTGTCAGCGAGCTCCGCCGTCGGGTCGACCCCGCGCGCCATCGCGATCGCGACGTGCACCGGGCGCCGCTCGCGCAGGACCACGTGAGCCGCGAGGTGCCGCGCCTCCCAGCCCTCGCAGAGCGTCGGGTCGGTGGGCCGTGCGGCCCGGAGGGCGGCCACGAGGTCGGCCCGGGGTCCGGTGCGCAGGTCGTCGATGATGTCCATCCCTCGATCCTGCCTCGCCCGGGGCCGGGGGGCGAGCGTGGAAGGATGGCGGAGTGAGCAGCCTCGACCCCACCATCGCCGCCCGACTGACCCGGGACCCCAGCGGACTGGTCGCCGCGATCGTCCAGGACGACGCCTCGGGGGACGTCCTCATGCTCGGCTGGATGGACGACGAGGCGCTGCACCGCACCCTCACCTCGGGCCGCGTGACGTTCTGGAGCCGGTCCCGGCGCGAGTACTGGCGCAAGGGCGACACCTCGGGCCACACGCAGCACGTGCGCTCCGTGGCGATCGACTGCGACGGCGACGCGCTGCTCGTGCGCGTCGAGCAGGTGGGCGCCGCGTGCCACACGGGGGAGCGCACCTGCTTCCTCAGCGGCGGCGAGCTGCCCGCCGTCGTCGGCAGCGCGGCATGAGCGGCCTGGCGCTGCCCGACGCCCTGGCGTGGGGCGAGACCTGGCCCTCGGCGGCCGAGTTCCGCCACGTGGCGACGTCGCACCGCGTCGTCCCGGTCGTGCGCCGGCTGCTGGCCGACGCCCTCACCCCCGTGGGCGTGTACCGCGCGCTGGCCCAGGCCCGCCCCGGCACCTTCATCCTCGAGTCCGCCGCGGCGGACGGCACGTGGGACCGGTACTCCTTCATCGGGGTCCGCTCGCGGGCGACGCTCACCTCCCGCGACGGCCGGGCGGTGTGGACCGGTGACGTCCCCGCGGGCCTCCGCACCGAGGGTGACCCGCTGGAGGTGCTGGCCGACGCGCTGCGCCAGCTCGCCACCGATCCCGTCGAGGGTCTGCCGCCCCTGACGAGCGGGTTCGTCGGCGCCATCGGCTGGGACGCGATCGCCTACTGGGAGCCGACGCTGCGACCGACGTCCGTGGTCGAGGTCGACGTGCCCGACGTCGCGCTCTGCCTGGTCGAGGACCTCGTCGTCGTCGACCACCACGACGGCGTCGTCTGGCTGATCGCCAACGCGATCAACGGTGACGGCTCCGACGAGCGCGTCGACGAGGCCCACGCGGCCGCGACGGCGCGGCTGGACGCGATGGAGCGCGACCTGGCGACGCCCGTGGTCACCGGATCGGCCTCGCTCGGCGACGCCGAGCCGCCCCTGGTCCGCGCCCGCACCACGCCCGAGGAGTACGAGGCGGCCGTCCTCGTCGCCAAGGAGCGGATCCGCGACGGCGAGGCGTTCCAGATCGTGCTGTCGCAGCGCTTCGACCTCGACTGCCCCGCGCCGGCGATCGACGTCTACCGCACCCTGCGCGCGCTCAACCCGAGTCCGTACATGTACTGCGTCCACCTCACCGACGCCGACGGCGGCGAGTTCGCGGTCGTCGGCTCGAGCCCCGAGACGCTCGCCCAGGTGCACGGCACCGACGTCATGACCTACCCGATCGCCGGCTCGCGGCCGCGCGGCAAGGACCGGGTCCAGGACGCCGAGCTCGAGGCCGAGCTGCTGGGCGACGCCAAGGAGCGCGCCGAGCACCTCATGCTCGTCGACCTCGGTCGCAACGACCTGTCCAAGATCGCCGATCCCGCCACCGTGCGCGTCAGCGAGTTCATGGACGTGCGCCGCTTCAGCCACATCATGCACATCTGCTCCACGGTGACCGGCACGCTGCGCCCGGGGGCGACGGCGCTGGACGCCCTCACCGCGACGTTCCCCGCCGGCACGCTCAGCGGGGCCCCCAAGCCGCGGGCGGTCGCCATCATCGACGAGCTCGAGCCGGCGCGCCGGGGTGTCTACGGCGGGACCGTCGGCTACCTCGACCTGGCGGGCAACCTCGACATGGCGATCGCCATCCGCACGGCCGTGATCAAGGACGGAACGGCCCACGTGCAGGCCGGGGCCGGGATCGTCGCGGACTCGCGCCCCAGCGCCGAGCACGCCGAGTGCGTGACCAAGGCCGCCGCCGTCGTGCGCGCGGTGCAGCTCGCCGTCGGTCTCGGGGCACGGCGGTGACCCGCGGGCGCGCCCTGGGCGCCGTGGTCGTCCTCGCGGCGGCGACGTTCGGCCTCGCCTCGCTGCCGTGGTTCAGCGCCACGGTCGTGCAGGTCTCGGGGGAGGAGACGATCTCGATCGCCGGGACCGGCGCGTCGCCCGTGATCGGGGCGCTCCTGCTCGTCGTCGGCGCCGGGGTGGTGGCCTACCTCCTGGCGCGCGGCGTGCTGGCCCGGATCGTCGCGGGCGTGCTCACCGTGGCGGGCGCCGCGGTCGTGGCCTCGTGCGTCGTCGCGCTCCAGGACCCGGCCGCCCCCTGCAGCGGCTCGCCGCCGAGGTCTCCGGGGTGCCGGAGCTGGCCGGCGAGGTCGCCGTGGCGCCCTGGGGCTGGGTGTGCACCGCCGTCGCCGTCGCGCTGACGCTGGCCGGTCTCGCGCTCACGCTGGTCCGGCCCGCGGTGGCGGGGCCGAGTCGCTACGAGCGACGCCCCGCCGCAGCGGTCGCCCCGTCCGCCGCGCCCGGCGCGGCGACCGGCTCGCCGACGTCCACGGCGGCCGACGGCGCCGACCGGGCCGACGGCGGAGTCGGCGAGCCGTCCCCCCTCGCCCCGGTCGACGACTGGGACGCGCTGACGCGCGGTGAGGACCCCAGTCGCTGATCGCGGCCGGAGATCCCACTACGATGGTTCTGACTTTCCTCGCGGATCCGATCCGCCCGACCCTGGAGGACCCGTGGCCGAGCGCCAGCTGATTCTCATCTCGCCGGCAGGCGACAAGCTGCCCCCCGCCTCCCCGTTCCACAACGAGGGCAAGACGGTCGCCGGATGGCTGGTGTGCTGGGGCCTCATCATCGGGTCGACGATCCTCGGGGTCGGCATGATCGCCGCGATCATGCCGCTCGTGATCGCGGGTTCGATCGTCTGTGCCGCGACGCTCGTCGCCGGTGGGGCGTTCCGCGCCGCGGGGCACGGCCAGCCCCAGCCGGTTCTCGTCGCCCACGGTGACGCCAAGGGCGAGAAGAAGGCCGACGCATGAGCTACCTGCCGCCGCCGCGTCCGGGCGACGAGCCCGAGGAGACCCCGCCGTCCTACGGCAGTCCCCAGTACGGCCAGTCGGGCCCCACCGGGAACCCCGGGGACTCCTACGGCACGCCGCCGTCGGACCCGTACGGCATCCCGCCGAGCGACTCCAACCCGTTCGGGACGCCGCCGCCCCCGCCCGCGGCGCCGTACTCGCCGTACAGCTCGGCCTACGCGAGCGGCCCCGTCGGCACGCCGCCGGCCAACAACCTGGTGTGGGCCATCCTCACGACCGTCCTGTGCTGCCTGCCGGCCGGCGTCGTCTCGATCGTCTTCGCCGCGCAGGTGAACTCGAAGTGGGCCATGGGTGACGCCGCGGGCGCCCAGCGCTCCGCCGCGAACGCCCGCACGTGGGCCATCGTCTCGGCGGTGCTCGGTGTGATCGCCGGCATCGTCGTGTTCGCCTCCCAGGGCGCGAGCTCCTGACCACCTCGCCACGTTGCGCGCGTCGCTGACGACGGCCGCCGCATGACGACCACCGCTGACCGGGCGGGACCGCGCACGGCGCGGTCCCGCCCTGCGTCGTTCCTGCGTCCGGGGGCGGTCCTCGTCGCCGCCGGGGCGGCCCTGACCGTCCTCGCCGTGCGCGACCCGCTCACCCCGGGCCACTACCCGACCTGCCCGTTCCTGTCGCTGACGGGGCTGGCCTGCCCGGGGTGCGGGTCCATGAGGGCCCTGTACCACCTCACCCAGGGTGACGTGGCGGCGATGTGGGCCTACAACCCCCTGGCGGTGCTGGCCGTCGTGCTGCTCGCGGGCATCTGGGTCGCGTGGGTCGTGCGCCTCGTGCGCGGCCGGGAGCGGACGCGCGTCGCGCCCGCCTGGCTGCTGCTGACGTTCGCGGCCGGGGTGCTCGCCTACGGCGTCGCCCGCAACGTCCCCGTGCTCACCCCGTTCCTCGGTCCCCTCGGCGTCGGCTGAGCCGGGGCGACGCCGTCGCGCGCGCCGGGCCCCTGCGAGCATCGCCGCGAGCCTTACGCTCGTGCCACCACCTCGACCCCAGGAGAGCCCGTGTCCTTCCCCCCACAGCCGCCCGCGTCCGACGACGAGCCCCGTTACGGCCAGCGACTGCCGGAGGGCCAGCAGCCCCCGGGACCCTCCGAGGAGCCGCGCTTCGGCGCCCGCCTGCCCGAGGGTCAGACGCCCCCCGTCCCGCCGGCCCAGCCCGGGGCGTGGCCGGCGGCGGGCCAGCAGCCCAACCCCTACGGCTCCCCGTCGTCCAACCCCTACGGCGGCCAGCAGCCGGCCGACCAGAACCCCTACGGCGGCCAGAACCCGTACGGCGGCCAGCAGCCGTTCGGCGCCCCGGCGCCGTACGGGGCGGCGAACGGTGGGAACCCGACGGCCAAGAACTCGCTCGGGGTCTGGGCGCTCGTCCTCGGCATCCTCGGCTTCTGCTGCGGGCCGGCGTCGATCGGCGGCCTCATCCTGGGCATCCAGGCCCGCAAGGCGGTCGCCGAGGGGCGGGCCAGCAACGGCGGCCTCGCGCAGGCCGGGTTCGTCATCTCGATCGTCGCCCTGGTGGCGTGGGTGGCCTACCTCGTCTGGGCGCAGGCGACGGGCTTCAACCCGCTGGAAGGCCTCGAGGACCTGTGACGACGGGCCCCGGCGGCCGCACGGTGGCGGCCACGACGTCGCCGGCGGCGGCCACCGGGGCGTCGTGGCGCCTGCCGGCGACGGTGGCCGCCACGATCGCCGCCGCGGTGACGGTCCTCGTGGTGCGCACGCCGCACTCCTCCGGCAGCTACGGCGTGTGCCCGAGCGTGCTGCTCGGCCTCGCGTGCCCCGGGTGCGGCGGGCTGCGCGGCACCTACGAGCTGGTGCACGGCGACGTCGCCTCGGCGTGGGCGTTCAACCCGCTGGTGGTCGTCGGGGCGCCGCTCGTGCTCGCGCTCCTGATCCGCTGGGGGTGGGACGCCGCGGCCGGTCGCGCCCCGTGGACCCCACCGAGCTGGCTCGCCTGGCTCTCGGGCGCCGCCGTCGTCGTGTTCTGGGTGCTGCGCAACGTCCCCGCGCTGAGCCCGTACCTCGGCCCGCTCGCCGTCCCGTGAGGTGGTCCGCTGGTGCCGCACCGTCGCTGCGGGGCCTACCCTGGAGCCCATCAGACCGGAGGGATGAGCCGTGACCGTGCTCGAGGAGATCGTTGCCGGCGTCCAGGAGGACGTGGCCGCCAGGAAGGCCGTCACGAGCCTGGACGCGCTCAAGGCCCGTGCGGCCGAGCTGCCCCACGCCAAGAGCTGCCACGACCGGCTCAAGCGCGCCGACGCGGTCCAGGTGATCGCCGAGGTGAAGCGCGCCAGCCCGAGCAAGGGTGATCTGGCCCCGATCCCGGACCCGGGCTCGCTCGCCGCTGCCTACGAGGCCGGCGGCGCCGCCATCGTCTCGGTCCTCACGGAGGAGCGCCGGTTCAAGGGGTCGCTCGCCGACCTCGACGCCGTACGCGCCAAGGTCGACATCCCGGTGCTGCGCAAGGACTTCGTCGTCACGCCGTACCAGATCTGGGAGGCGCGCGCCCACGGGGCCGACCTCGTGCTCCTCATCGTGGCGGCCCTGGAGCAGACCGTGCTGACCTCGTTCGTCGAGCGGATCCACTCGCTCGGGATGTCGGCCCTCGTCGAGGCGCACGACGCCGAGGAGGCGCGACGCGCCGTCGACGCCGGAGCTCAGATCGTCGGGATCAACGCCCGCAACCTGCACACGCTCGAGGTCGACCGCGCGACGTTCTCCGCCGTCGTGGACGTCCTGCCCGACCGGGTCGCCAAGGTGGCCGAGTCCGGGGTGCGCGGTTCGCACGACGTCCTCGACTACGCCCGCGTCGGGGCGGACGCCGTGCTGGTGGGGGAGTCGCTCGTGCGCTCCGCCGACCCGCGCGCGGCCGTCGCCGACCTCGTCGCCGCCGGGGCCCACCCCGCGCTGCGCGCCCTGCGGCACTGACACCGCACCGCCCCGCGCCGTCGGGCCCCCGCCCGCGGCGCCCCGCTGACCCGCCCCACCCGACGCACCCGGAAGGTCGACCGAGCTCTCGTGTCCACCAGCTCTCCCACGCCCCCCGTCCCGCCGTCCACGCCCCTGGCGGACGCGAGCGGTCCCTACTTCGGTGACTTCGGAGGGCGCTGGGTCCCCGAGGCCCTGGTCGCCGCCCTCGACGAGCTCACCGAGGTCTGGCAGAAGGCCGTGCTCGACCCCGAGTTCACCGACGAGCTGCGCCGCCTGCAGCGCACCTACGTCGGGCGCCCCTCGCCCCTGACCGAGGTGCCGCGCTTCGCCGAGCGGATCGGCGGGGTCCGCGTCTTCCTCAAGCGCGAGGACCTCAACCACACCGGCTCCCACAAGATCAACAACGCGCTCGGTCAGGCGCTGCTGGTCAAGCGGATGGGCAAGACCCGGGTCATCGCCGAGACCGGCGCCGGCCAGCACGGGGTGGCGACGGCGACCGTGTGCGCGCTGCTGGGTCTCGAGTGCGTCGTGTACATGGGGGAGAAGGACACGCAGCGGCAGGCGCTCAACGTCGCCCGCATGCGACTGCTCGGCGCGACCGTCGTCCCGGTGACGATCGGCTCCCGCACGCTCAAGGACGCGGTCAACGAGGCGCTGCGCGACTGGGTCGCCAACGTCGAGACGACGCACTACCTCCTCGGCACCGCGGCCGGCCCGCACCCGTTCCCGCAGATGGTGCGCGACTTCCAGCGCGTCATCGGCGAGGAGGCGCGCGAGCAGCTCCTCGAGCGCACCGGCAGCCTGCCGACCGCGGTCCTCGCGTGCGTCGGCGGCGGCTCCAACGCCATCGGGATCTTCAACGCCTTCCTCGACGAGCCCGCGATCACGCTGTTCGGGTTCGAGGCCGGCGGTCGTGGCACGGGCGAGGGTGAGCACGCCGCGCGGTTCGCTGGTGGCTCGGTCGGCGTCCTCCAGGGCGCGAAGAGCTACGTGCTGCACGACGAGGACGGGCAGATCCTCCCGACGGACTCGGTCTCGGCCGGCCTGGACTACGCGAGCGTCGGCCCCGAGCACGCGTGGCTGCACGACCTCGGGCGGGTCACCTACCAGCCCGTGACGGACGCCGAGGCGATGGACGCCTTCCGGCTGCTGTGCCTGACCGAGGGGATCATCCCCGCGATCGAGAGCGCGCACGCGCTCGCCGGCGCGATCCGGGTCGCCGACAGCGTCAGGGCCACCCACACGGGCGAGGACCTGCCGATCCTGCTCATCAACCTGTCCGGGCGCGGCGACAAGGATGTGGCCACCGCCGGACGCTGGTTCGACGTGCTGGACGCGGCGGACGCCGCCGACGCCGAGGCCCGGGAGGGACGCGCATGAGCACCACCACCCGCGTGACGAGCGGGGCGGTCCTCGACGCCTCCCGCGCGAGCGGCCGCGCCTCGCTCGTCGGCTACCTGCCGCTCGGTTACCCCGATCTCGAGACCTCCGTCGAGGCAGCGCGCGCCATGGTGCACGCGGGCGTCGACGTCGTCGAGCTGGGGCTGCCGTACACCGATCCCGTGCTCGACGGTCCGGTGATCCAGCAGGCCGCGGAGCAGGCCCTGGCGCGCGGGCTGCGCACGCGCGACGTGTTCGGCGCCGTCGAGCGGATCGCCGAGACCGGCGCCGCCGTGCTGGTGATGAGCTACTACAACCCGATCCTGCGCTACGGCGTCGACGCGTTCGCGCGCGACCTGGCCGCCGCGGGTGGGGCCGGCCTGATCACCCCCGACCTGGTGCCTGACGAGGGCGCCGACTGGATCGCCGCCTCGGACGTGCACGGACTGGACCGCGTGTTCCTCGTCGCCCCGAGCTCCACCACCGAGCGCCTCGTGCTGACGGCCGAGGCGAGCCGCGGCTTCGTCTACGCGGCGTCGGTGATGGGCGTGACGGGGACCCGGACCAGCGTGGGCGAGGCCGCCGAGCGGCTCGTCGCCGACACGCGCGCCGCCGGCGCCCCGCGGGTCTGCGTCGGGCTCGGCGTCTCGACGCCGGAGCAGGCGGCCGAGATCGCCACCTACGCGGACGGCGTCATCGTCGGCTCGGCGCTCGTGCGCGCCCTGGGGCCCGACGGCGACGTCGCCGCCCTCGCGGCCACCGCGGCCGCGCTCGCCACGGCGGTCGGGCGATGAGCCTCGCCGACGGCGCGGTCGTGCTCGCCGCGGGGATCCCGAGCCCGCCCGAGCACACCTGGCACCTCGGACCGCTGCCGCTGCGCGCCTACGCGATCGCCATCCTCATCGGCGGGATCCTCGCCTGGTACCTGCTCGTGCGCCGCTACCGCGAGCGCGGCGGCCCGGTGGACAAGCTGGGCGACGTCGTCGTCTGGGCCGTCGTGCTCGGCATCCTCGGGGCCCGGATCTACCACGTCATCACCTCGCCCGACGCGTACTTCGGCCCCGACGGCGATCCCTGGCTGATCCCGCAGATCTGGAACGGCGGACTCGGGGTCTGGGGCGCGATCGCGCTCGGCGCCGTGGGCGCCTGGATCGGCTGCCGCCGCGCCGGGCTGCGGCTGGCGCCGTTCGCCGACTCGCTGGCCCCCGGCCTGCTCGTCGCGCAGGCGGTCGGGCGGATCGGCAACTACTTCAACCAGGAGCTCTACGGCAGCGAGACCACGCTTCCGTGGGGGCTGCAGATCGACGCCCACCCCGGCGTCCTGTTCCACCCGACGTTCCTGTACGAGCTGATCTGGAACCTCCTCGCCGCGGCCGTGCTCATCTGGATCGACCGCCGGTTCCGCCTCGGTCACGGCCGCGTGTTCCTGCTGTACGTCGTGCTCTACACGGCGGGCCGCGGCTGGATCGAGGCGCTGCGCATCGACGAGGCCCAGCTGATCGGCGGGCTCCGGCTCAACGTCTGGACGTCGATCATCGTCTTCGTGGCCGCGCTGGTCGCGTTCGTCGCCGTCGGGCGGCGCAGCCCCGGGCGCGAGACCGGTGACGAGCTGTGGCTGCCCGGGCGGGCGCCCGACGTCGCCGACGCAGGAGTCGAGGGCGACGCGTCGGCGACCTCCGCCGACCCGGCGACCGGTGCCACCACGCGGTCGGGGGACGAGGACGAGCCCGACGTCGAACCCGACGAGCTCGAGCAGGCGCTGGACGCGCGGCGGCACCGTGCCCCGGACCGTCCAGCACCTGGCCCCCGCACGACGGAAGAGTAAAAGGCAGGTATATTCTTGCTGCTGTGGGCCGACGACGTCCCGTTACTGATCGACGTTGAGCCTTTGCCCCTGCGGCAGGGAGTGAGGACGGCCGCTGCATGGTGAGTTCACGTTGGGCGCACGAGTCCGGGAAGGCCCTCGTGGCCCCCGGTGAGACAGGTCTGTACCACCCGTCGGACGATCACGACGCCTGCGGGGTGGCCTTCGTGGCCACCATGCGCGGGACGCCGGGTCGCGACATCGTGGACGCCGGCCTGACCGCGCTGCTGAACCTGGACCACCGCGGTGCCGTCGGCGCCGAGGTGAACACGGGCGACGGCGCCGGGATCCTCACGCAGGTTCCCGACGCCTTCCTGCGCGACGTCATCGACGCCGAGCTGCCTCCCGCCGGGCACTACGCCATCGGCATGGCCTTCCTGCCGCAGGAGCCGGCGGCCGCCGACGAGGCGCAGCGCGCGATCGCCGCCATCGTCGCCGAGGAGGGGCTGGAGCTCCTCGCCTGGCGCGACGTGCCCGTCGTCGCCGACCTCGTGGGCCCCTCGGCGCGCGCCAGCATGCCGACCTTCCGCCAGCTCGTCGTCGCCGACCCGGAGCGGGCGCTGGCCGACCTCGACCTCGAGCGGCGCGCCTACCGGCTGCGCAAGCGCATCGAGCGCCAGCTCGACGTCTACCTCGCCTCGCTCTCGGCGCGCACCATCGTCTACAAGGGCATGCTGACGACGGCGCAGCTCGAGCCGTTCTTCCCCGACCTGTCCGACCCGCGCTACGCCAGCGAGCTCGCGCTCGTGCACTCGCGGTTCTCGACCAACACGTTCCCCTCCTGGCCGCTCGCCCAGCCGTTCCGCTCGATCGCGCACAACGGCGAGATCAACACGGTCAAGGGCAACCGCAACTGGATGGCCGCGCGCGAGGGCATGCTGCGCAGCGACGTGCTCGGCGACCTGACGCCGCTGCTGCCCGTCGTGACGCCGGGCGCGAGCGACAGCCAGACCTTCGACGAGGTCGTCGAGCTCCTGCACCTCGGTGGCCGCTCGCTCCCGCACGCCGTCCTGATGATGATCCCGGAGGCGTGGGAGAACCACGCCACCATGGATCCGGCGCTCAAGGCGTTCTACGAGTACCACTCCACGCTCATGGAGCCGTGGGACGGGCCCGCGTGCCTCACGTTCACCGACGGCACCCTCATCGGCGCCGTGCTGGACCGCAACGGTCTGCGCCCGGGCCGGTACTGGGTGACGGAGGACGGCCTCGTCGTGCTCGCGTCCGAGGCGGGCGTGCTCGACCTCGACCCCGCCACGGTGGTCAGCAAGGGTCGCCTCGAGCCCGGCAAGATGTTCCTCGTCGACACCGGCGCCGGACGCATCGTCGCCAACAGCGAGGTCAAGGCCGCCCTGTCGGCCGAGCGTCCGTACGCGCAGTGGCTCGAGGAGCACGCGGTCTACCTCGACCAGCTGCCCGAGCGCGAGCACGTCCGTCACACCGCCGCCTCGGTGCTCCGTCGCCAGCGCACGTTCGGCTACACCGAGGAGGAGCTGCGCATCCTCCTGACCCCGATGGCCTCCAACGGCCTCGAGCCGCTGGGCGCCATGGGCACGGACACCCCGATCGCCGTCCTGTCCGGTCGGCCGCGGATGCTGTTCGACTACTTCACGCAGATGTTCGCGCAGGTGACCAACCCGCCGCTCGACGCGATCCGCGAGGAGCTGGTCACCTCGCTCGGCGGGGCGATCGGCCCCGAGCCGAACCTGCTCGAGGACACGCCCGAGCACGCGCGCAAGCTGGTGCTCCCGTTCCCGGTGCTGGACAACGACCAGCTCGCCAAGATCGTCAAGGTCGACCGCGACCCGGCGATGATCGGCAAGTTCCGCTCCGTCGTCGTGCGCGGGACCTACCGCGTCGCCGGCGGCGAGGAGGCGCTGCGCACGCGCCTGGAGGAGATCTGCGCGCAGGTCGACCGTGCCGTCGCCAACGGCGCGAGCTTCCTCGTCCTCTCCGACCGCAACTCCGACGCCGAGTTCGCGCCGATCCCGTCGCTGCTGCTGCTCTCGGCCGTGCACCACCACACGCTGCGCAAGCACACGCGCACGCAGATCTCGCTCGTCGTCGAGGCCGGCGACGTGCGCGAGGTGCACCACGTCGCGCTGCTCATCGGCTACGGCGCCGCGGCCGTGAACCCGTACCTGGCGATGGAGAGCGTCGAGGAGCTCGCCCGCTCCGGCTACGTCGACGTGGCGCCCGAGAAGGCCGTCGCCAACCTCATCAAGGGGCTCGGCAAGGGCGTCCTGAAGGTCATGAGCAAGATGGGCATCTCGACCATCTCCTCCTACCGCGGGGCCCAGGTGTTCGAGGCCGTCGGCCTCAGCCACGAGCTCATCGACGCCTACTTCAGCGGCACCACCTCGCGCCTGGGGGGCATCGGGCTCGACGTCGTCGCGGCCGAGGTCGCCGCGCGTCACGCGGACGCCTACCCGCCCTCGGGCAACGCCACGCCGCACGAGCGCCTCGGCGTCGGCGGCGAGTACCAGTGGCGTCGCGACGGCGAGGAGCACCTGTTCGACCCGGAGACCGTCTTCCGGCTCCAGCACGCCACGCGCGAGCGCCGGTACGACATCTTCCGCCAGTACACCGGTCGCGTGAACGACGCCTCCAACCGCCTGATGACCCTGCGCGGCCTGCTCAAGCTCGACTCGGGCCGCGAGAGCATCTCGATCGACGAGGTCGAGCCGGTCTCGGAGATCGTCAAGCGGTTCAACACCGGCGCGATGAGCTACGGCTCCATCTCGAAGGAGACCCACGAGACGCTGGCGATCGCCATGAACCGTCTCGGTGGCCGTTCCAACACGGGGGAGGGCGGTGAGGACGTCGAGCGGCTGCACGACCCCGAGCGCCGCTCGAAGGTGAAGCAGATCGCCTCGGGTCGCTTCGGCGTCACGGCCGAGTACCTCACCAACGCCGACGACCTGCAGATCAAGCTCGCGCAGGGCGCCAAGCCCGGCGAGGGCGGTCAGCTGCCCGGTCACAAGGTGTACCCGTGGGTGGCCAAGACACGTCACTCCACGCCCGGCGTCGGGCTCATCTCGCCCCCGCCGCACCACGACATCTACTCGATCGAGGATCTGGCCCAGCTGATCCACGACCTGAAGAACGCCAACCCGGCGGCGCGCGTCCACGTCAAGCTCGTCAGCGAGTTCGGCGTCGGCACGGTCGCGGCCGGCGTCTCGAAGGCGCACGCCGACGTCGTGCTCATCTCGGGCCACGACGGCGGCACGGGGGCCAGTCCGCTGACGTCCCTCAAGCACGCGGGCACCCCGTGGGAGATCGGCCTGGCCGAGACCCAGCAGACGCTCGTGCTCAACAACCTGCGCGACCGCATCACGGTGCAGGTCGACGGCCAGCTCAAGACGGGCCGCGACGTCGTCGTGGCCGCGCTCATGGGCGCCGAGGAGTACGGGTTCGCGACGGCGCCGATGGTCGTCTCAGGCTGCATCATGATGCGCGTGTGCCACCTGGACACGTGCCCGGTCGGCGTCGCGACGCAGAACCCCGAGCTGCGCGCGCGCTTCACGGGCAAGCCCGAGTTCGTCGTCACCTTCTTCGAGTACGTCGCCCAGGAGGTGCGCGAGCTGCTCGCCGAGCTGGGCTTCCGCTCGCTCGAGGAGGCGATCGGCCAGGTGCAGGCGCTGGACGCGAGCGACGCCGTCGAGCACTGGAAGGCCAAGGGCCTGGACCTCGGCCCGGTGCTCACGGTGCCGCAGCCCGTCGAGGGCTCGTCGCTGGTGCGCACGCAGGCCCAGGACCACGGTCTCGACCGCGCCCTGGACAACCAGCTCATCGCCCTCAGCACGGACGCGCTCGAGAACGCCGAGCCGGTCCGGATCTCGCTGCCGGTCCGCAACGTCAACCGGACCGTCGGCACGATGCTCGGGCACGAGGTCGCCAAGCGCTACGGCGACTCCGGCCTGGCCGACGACACGATCGACGTCACCCTTACGGGGTCCGCGGGACAGTCCCTCGGGGCGTTCCTGCCCGGTGGCATCACGCTCCGCCTGCTCGGCGACGCGAACGACTACGTCGGCAAGGGCCTGTCCGGTGGACGCATCGTCGTCCGGCCCGACCGCGCCGCGAGGTTCGACCCCGCCTCGCACGTCATCGCGGGCAACGTCGTCGGCTACGGCGCGACGACGGGCGAGGTCTTCCTCTCCGGTCTCGCCGGCGAGCGCTTCGGCGTCCGCAACTCCGGCGCCACCCTCGTGGTGGAGGGGACGGGGGACCACGCCCTGGAGTACATGACCGGGGGAGTGGTGCTCGTGCTCGGCCGCACCGGCCGGAACGTCGGCGCCGGCATGTCGGGCGGCACGGCCTACGTGCTCGACCTCGACCACGCGCAGGTGAACGCCGCCGCCATCGCGTCGGGCGAGCTCCTGCTCACCCCCCTGAACGACACCGATCGGGACCTCGTGGCCGGCCTGCTGCGCCGCCACCAGGAGGAGACCGACTCGCCGCTCGCGGCGACCCTCCTCGCGGACCTGACCGGCACCCTCGACCGCTTCACCCGGATCCTGCCCGCCGACTACGCCCGGATGACCGAGATCCTGGCCGACGCCGCGCAGCGAGGTCTGGACCCGGCCGCCCCCGGCGCCTGGGACGAGATTCTGGAGGCAGCACGTGGCTGACCCGCGCGGATTCCTGCGGACCCGGGAGCGCGAGCTCCCGACGTCGCGCCCCGTTCCGATCCGACTGTCGGACTGGAAGGAGGTGCACGAGCACCGGACGGGTGACAGCCCGTACCTCAAGCGTCAGGCCGGCCGCTGCATGGACTGCGGCATCCCGTTCTGCCACCAGGGCTGCCCGCTCGGCAACCTCATCCCGGAGTGGAACGACCTCGTCTGGCGCGAGCAGTGGGACGACGCGATCGAGCGTCTGCACGCGACCAACAACTTCCCGGAGTTCACGGGTCGCATCTGCCCCGCCCCGTGCGAGAGCAGCTGCGTGCTCGGGATCAACCAGCCGGCGGTGACGATCAAGAACGTCGAGGTCTCGATCATCGACGAGGCCTGGGAGCGCGGCTACGTCGTCCCGGCCGTGCCGGAGCGGCTGACCGACTCGACCGTGGCCGTCGTGGGCTCCGGCCCCGCCGGCCTCGCGGCCGCCCAGCAGCTGACGCGCGCCGGGCACACCGTGGTGGTCTTCGAGAAGGACGACGCGGTTGGCGGCCTGCTGCGCTACGGCGTGCCCGACTTCAAGCTCGAGAAGCACCACATCGACCGCCGCGTGGCGCAGATGGAGGCCGAGGGCACCCGGTTCCGCACCGGTGTCTCGATCGGCGAGGACATCACCTGGGACGACCTGCGCGCCCGGTTCGACGCCGTGGTCGTCGCCATCGGCGCGAGCATCCCGAGGGGCCTGCGGGTCCAGGGCGAGGAGCTCGACGGCGTCGTCCCGGCGATGACGTACCTGAGCCAGGCCAACGCGGTGGTCGCGGGGACCGCGGTCCCCGACCAGATCGTGGCGACCGGCAAGAACGTCATCATCATCGGCGGCGGCGACACCGGCTCGGACTGCCTCGGCACCGCGCTGCGCCAGGGCGCCGCGTCGGTGACGACGCTCGCGATCGGCTTCCAGCCGCCTGCCGAGCGTCCCGAGGACCAGCCGTGGCCGACGACGCCGCGCGTGCTCGAGATCTCCACGTCGCACGAGGAGGGCGGCGAGCGCGAGTTCCTCGCCTCGACCGTGCAGCTCCTGGGCACCGATCACGTCGAGGCCCTCCGGGTCGCCGAGACCGACCACCTGCCCGATGGCCGTCGCGTGCCCAAGGAGGGCACCGAGCGCGAGGTCCCCGCCGACCTCGTCCTCATCGCCATGGGCTTCACCGGCCCCGACGCCGCCGGCGCGGCCGCGCAGATCGGCGTCGCGGTCTCCCCGCGGGGCGAGATCGAGCGCAGCGAGGCCTACGAGACGTCGGTCCCCGGCGTCTTCGTGGCTGGCGACGCCGGACGCGGCCAGTCCCTCATCGTGTGGGCGATCGCCGAGGGCCGCGCGTGCGCGGCCGCCGTCGACGCCTACCTCACCGGGTCGACCGAGCTTCCCGCTCCGGTCCGACCGTCCGACCGCGGGTTCGCGGCCTGACACCAGCTGTTCGCCGACCCGCCCGGGACTTCCGGTTGTCGGCACCGTCCACGACCGAACTAGGCTGAACCCCATGCGTAGAGCAAAGATCGTCTGCACCCTTGGCCCCGCGACGGCCTCCCCCGAGAAGATCCAGGAGCTGGTCGACGCCGGCATGGATGTCGCCCGCATCAACCGCAGCCACGGCGAGCCCGAGGAGCACCAGGCCGTCATCGAGCACGTGCGCGCCGCCGCCGACAAGGCCGGCCGCGCCGTCGCGATCCTCGTCGACCTGCAGGGTCCCAAGATCCGCCTCGAGCGCTTCGTCGCCGGCCCGCACCACCTCGCCGTCGGTGACGTCTTCACCATCACGACGCGCGACGTCGAGGGCACCAAGGATCTCGTCGGCACCACGTACAAGGGCCTCCCGGGCGACTGCACGCCCGGCGACCAGCTGCTCATCGACGACGGCAAGGTGACCGTCCGCGTCACCGAGGTCACCGAGACCGACGTCATCACGGTCTGCGAGGTCCCCGGACCCGTCTCGAACAACAAGGGCATCAACCTGCCCGGGGTCGCCGTCTCGGTCCCCGCGATGAGCGACAAGGACGAGGAGGACCTGCGCTGGGCGCTGCGCCTCAAGGCCGACTTCATCGCGCTGTCCTTCGTGCGCAGCGCCAAGGACTACGACGACGTCGCGGTCATCATGGCCGAGGAGAACTACAAGGCCCCGGTCATCGCCAAGATCGAGAAGCCGCAGGCCGTGGACAACCTCGCCGAGATCATCGACGCGTTCGACGGCATCATGGTCGCCCGCGGCGACCTGGGCGTGGAGCTCCCGCTCGAGCGCGTGCCGCTCGTGCAGAAGGAGGCCGTCGCGCTCGCGCGTCGCAACGCGAAGCCGGTCATCGTGGCCACCCAGGTCCTCGAGTCCATGATCAGCTCGCCCCGTCCGACCCGCGCCGAGACCTCCGACTGCGCCAACGCGGTCCTCGACGGCGCCGACGCGGTCATGCTGTCCGGCGAGACGTCCGTGGGCGAGTACCCGATCGAGTGCGTGCGCGTCATGAGCCGCATCATCGAGGCCACCGAGGAGCACGGCCTCGAGCGCATCGCGGCCTTCACCTGGACGCCGCACACGCGTGGTGGTGTCATCACGGCCGCGGCCAACCAGATCGGCAAGACGCTGGACGCCAAGTACCTGGTGACGTTCACGCAGTCGGGCGACTCGGCCCGCCGCATGTCGCGCCTGCGCTCCGAGCTGCCGCTCATCGCGTTCACGCCCGACCCGCAGGTCCGGCGCCAGCTCGCCCTGAGCTGGGGCGTGACGACCATCGTCACGCCGACCGTCCCGCACACCGACGCCATGGTCGCCTCGGTCGACAAGTCGCTGCAGGAGGGCAAGTACGTCGTGCCCGGCGACCGCGTCGTCGTCGTCTCGGGTGCGCCCGTGGGCCGCGCCGGCACGACCAACCTGGTCCAGGTGCACACGATCGGTGACGACACCGACCGCCACGCGCCCGGGCAGGGCTGAGCAGCACCCGCACCACCCAGCACCGTCTGACGGCCGGCTCCCCTCGGGGGCCGGCCGTCCGGCGTCCCGGCGGGGGAGCCCGGTCGCGCGGACTCCCCCCGATCCCCGCCGGACGCCGTCGCGACCCTAGGGTGGGCGCGTGTCCGCGCGCCCCCGACCCACGCTCACCGTCCTCGCCCTCGCCCTCGCGGCGGTGCTCGGGACGACGTCGTGCTCGCTGCTGCCGTCGGCCGGCGACGGGCCGCTGGACCCCGCGCCGAGGACGTCGAGCTCGACGTCGACCGCCGACCCGGGCGAGCCGCGCTCGGTCCCGCCGGGCTTCCTCGAGTGCGACGACCAGGACCGGTCGGACGCCACCGCGCCCGCGGGGTCGGCCGCCGTCGCCGACGTCGACCTCACGCGGTACGCGGAGGTGACCCCGACGGGGTTCGAGCCCGCGAGCGGCTACATCGAGGACCAGCCCGTCGAGGGGGACTGGACGGTGACGGCGTTCGTCCCCGTGGACCAGGCCCACAGCCTCGACGCGCTGGGGATGGTCGTCTTCCCGGAGATGGAGCTCGGGCCCCTCGAGCAGACGTGCGGCACCGTCTCGTGGGCAGATGTCGAGGCACGGGTCGCGCGGTACGACGAGCTCCGGCGGACGGTCGAGGTGGCCCCCGACGAGCGCACCACCGTCGCGGGACTCCCGGCCGTCAAGGAGACCGTGGAGATCCCCGAGGGCGGCTACACGACGGTCGCCTACTGGATCTTCGGGCGCGGTCAGGTGGCGCGCGTCTGGTGCCAGTGGGTCGAGGACGCCGAGACGATCCGGCGCGGCTGCGACGAGTACGTCGCGGGCCTGACGTTCAGCTAGACCGCGGCGGCCGCGATCCGTCGAATCGCGTCAGTGGGTGGGGTCCACCGCCACGGCCTCCATCACCGGCTGCAGCGCGAGCCACCACTGGTCGCGCGGACGGTTGAACGTCGGGTCGACCAGCTCGGGCATCCGGGTGAACGGGAGCGTCGCGAGCCGGCCGTCCCGCTGTCCGACGAACCCCCACTCGTGAGTCCCCGCGTCGAGCTGGGTGGAGAGCCAGTCGACGCAGTAGGCCGCGAGGCGGGTCGCGTGGATCCTGTCGAACGGCGTCGGGTTGCCGCCCTGCTGCAGGTGGCCCAGGACCATCGGCCGGACGTCGTACGCACCGCCCGACTCCTCGGCGAAGAGCTGGCACAGGAACTCGGTGGTGTAGCCCACCGAGGCGTTCTCGTTGCGGATCGCGAGGTGGAAGCGGCGCCCGGCGCGGAACGAGCGGCCCATGTCCTCGACGTCGTCCGCGAGGTCGGCCAGCCGCACGCCGTTCTCGTGCAGGTAGACCTTCTCCGCGCCCACCGACATGGCGCCGACCAGCGACAGGAAACCGCAGTAGCGGCCCATGATCTCGACGACGAAGCACCGCCGCGACGCCTTGGCCGACTGCTTGAGGCGGTCGACGGCGGAGACGATCTCGTTCAGCGCGGTGTCGGCCCCGATGGTCATCTCCCAGCCCGCGAGGTTGTTGTCGATCGTGGTCGGCAGGGCGATCGCCGGGATGCGGAAGCCGGGGTAGCGGTCGCGCTCGGCCAGCATGCGGTGCAGCGACTCGTACGCCCGGTGACCGCCGATCACCAGCAGCGCGTCGACCTTCTCGTTCTCCAGCGCCCGGCTCACGGCGTAGAACTGCTCGACGGTCGGGACGCTCCGGCCGGTGCCCAGCTCGGCGCCACCCACGGCGAGCCAGTCGTCGACGTCGCCCCAGGCGAGCTCGTCGATCTCGGCGTCGATGAGGCCCTGGAAGCTGCCCCGCACCCCGAGCATCGTGTGCCCGCGCGACATGCCGAACCGGACGGCCGCTCGGACGGCGGAGTTCATCCCGGGCGCGAGCCCGCCCGCGTGCATGATGGCGATCCGTCGGCTCGGAGCCACGTCGGTCGGCGCCACCTGGGCGATCCCCTCGAAGACGCGCACCATCTCGGTGAACGACGAGCCGCGCATCGCCATGGCCTCGTCGTAGCGCCCGGCGTCGATGAGGCGGGGGATCTCGCGGGTCGCCTCGACGGCGTCCATCAGCGGGGTCAGGTGCACCCGGTTGCTGCGGACCCCGACGAGCTGCGGCTCGTGGTCCGGGCCGGCCTCCAGCACCTCGAGCGCGGCGGCGTGGCCGACGAGGGTGGGCATCCAGCGGTCGTAGGCCGAGGGAGCGCCACCGCGCTGCACGTGACCGAGGATCGTGACGCGGGTGTCCTCGCCGAGCCGTTCCTCGAGCATGTCGCGCACGCCCTGGCTCGTGATCGGGGCGCCGTCGCGGTCCCTGGCACCCTCGGCCACGACGACGATGCTGTCGCGCCGCCCGGCGGCCCGGCCGGCGCGCAGACGCTCGCACATCTCGTCCTCCCAGCCGGGCGGCGGCGGGTTCTCCGGGATCATCACGTAGTCGGCGCCGCCGGCGATCGCGCTCATCAGCGCGAGGTACCCGCAGTGCCGTCCCATGACCTCCACGACGAACGAGCGCTGGTGGGAGGCCGCGGTGCTCGAGAGGGCATCGATCGCCTCGATGATCCGGTGCAGGGCCGAGTCGGCGCCGACCGTCATGTCCGTCCCGACCATGTCGTTGTCGATCGAGCCCACGACGCCGGCGATCACCAGGTGGGAGTGGCGGCGCGCGAGGTCGGGCGTGATCCGGTCGGACTCGACGAGCTCGTCCAGGAGCCCGATCCACTCGGCGCGGAAGAGGTCGGCGCCCGACAGCGAGCCGTCGCCCCCGATCACGACGAGGCGGTCGATCCCGCGCTGCACGAGGTTGGCGGCGGCCTTGAGCCGGCCCTCCCTGGTGCGGAACTCGACCGAGCGGGCCGTCCCGATCACGGTGCCGCCGCGGTGCTGGATCGAACCGACCGAGCCCCAGTCGAACCGCTGGATCGCGTCGCCCCCGTCGATCAGGCCCTGCAGACCCTCGTACACCGCATACACGTCCGCCCCCGCGCCGATCGCGGTGCGCACGACGGCGCGGACGACACCGTTCATCCCCTGGGCGTCGCCGCCCGAGGTGAGGACCGCGACGGCCGGTCGACGGCCTGAGCCCTCGTTCGACGTCGTGCCCCGGCCCGTTCCCGAGGCGGCGGTCGTGGTGCTGTCCATGCGTCATCCCTTGCTCGACCAGTGGCTCGTTCGACCCTATTCCAGCCCGTCGTACCGCACGCACCGACGAAGGTCCCGGCACGTGAACGTTGCGTTTCGTCCCGCCCTCGTCCGCGCCGTCCGGGGTGCGGGGTGCGGGGGAGGACTGGGCTAGGTTCGGACGGTGCCCCTGCCGTCCCCGCCCGCCACCGCGACCGTCGTCGGCGGCGGACCGGCCGGCCTGATCGCCGCCGAGGTCCTCGCCGGGGCGGGGCTCGCCGTCACGGTCCTCGACCGGATGCCGTCGGTGGGACGCAAGCTGCTGATCGCGGGGCACGGGGGCCTCAACATCACCCACTCGGAACCCCTGCCGGGCTTCGTCCAGCGGTACGGCTCCGCCGCCCCGCGGATCGCCCCGATGCTGGAGGCGTTCTCGCCGGAGGATCTGCGCGCGTGGTGCGAGGACCTGGGGGAGCCGACGTTCGTCGGGTCCAGCCGCCGGGTGTTCCCGCAGTCCTTCCGGGCGAACAAGCTCCACCGCGCGTGGCTCGCCCGGCTGGCGGAGCTCGGCGTCGAGATCCGGACGCGCCACCGGTGGACGGGCTGGGCGGAGGACGCCGGGCCCGACGGCGGCGACGGCGTCTCCCGGGGCGGTACCGCGACCCGGGCGCGCGCCGTCCGCGCGACGGCGGCCGACGGCGTCGAGCACGTCCTCGACTCCGACGTCGTCGTCCTGGCCCTCGGGGGCGGCTCGTGGCCGCAGCTCGGGTCGGACGGGAGCTGGACCGACCTGCTGCGGAAGCGCGGCCTGGCGGTGACGGCGCTGCGTCCCGCGAACGTCGGCGTCCGGGTGCCGTGGACCCCGCTCTACGCCGAGCGGTTCGCGGGGGTCCCGCTCAAGCACCTCGCGCTCACCGTCAGGGGCGCGGGCGCCCCCGCGGTTCCCGGCGACGCCATGATCACGGCCGAGGGCCTCGAGGGCGGCCCCGTCTACGCCGTCGGTGCCGCGATCCGCCGGGCGCTGGACGCCGACGGTCGGTGCGTCGTCGAGCTCGACCTCCGCCCTGACCTCACGGTCGCCGAGCTCGAGGCGCGGCTGCGGCGTCGTCGGCCCAAGGACTCGACCTCCAGCTGGCTGCGCCGCTCCGTGGGCCTCGACCCCGCGTCGGTCGGGCTGCTGCGCGAGGCGACGGCGGGCGCGATCCCGGGCGATGCCGGGGCGGTCGCCGCGCTCGTGAAGGCGGTCCCGGTCGAGACGAGGGGCACGATGCCGCTGGCGAAGGCGATCTCCAGCGCCGGCGGCCTCGCGTGGACCGAGGTGGACGATGCGCTCATGCTGCGGACGCTGCCCGGCACGTTCGTGGCGGGCGAGATGCTCGACTGGGAGGCGCCGACCGGCGGCTACCTGCTGCAGGCCTCGTACAGCTCGGGGGTGGTCGCGGCACGCGGGGCGCTGGCCTGGCTGGGGCGTCGTGAGACGCCTCGGGGGCGAGTGGGGGAGTGACGTCCGTCACGAGTGGGGTGCCCCGGGAGGGATTCGAACCCTCACTGTGCCGGGTTTGAGCCGACTGCCTCTGCCAGTTGGGCTACCGGGGCCCGCGGGGGACTAGGCTACCGGGGTGAGCACCGAGAACGAGAATCCCGCAGCCGAGCCCGCCGACGACACGCTCGGGGCGACCGAGACCACCTCGGGCGGCGGGATCGGCAAGGGGCGCCGCGTCGTCGTCGCCGAGGACGAGGCGCTGATCCGCATGGACGTCGTCGAGACCCTCGTGGACGCCGGCTTCGACGTCGTCGGTGAGGCGGGCGACGGCGAGACCGCCGTGCAGCTCGCGACCGACCTCAAGCCCGACCTCGTCGTGATGGACGTGAAGATGCCCGTCCTCGACGGGATCTCCGCCGCCGAGCGCATCGGCCGCGACCGCATCGCGCCGGTCGTGCTGCTCACCGCCTTCTCGCAGACCGAGCTCGTCGAGCGCGCCCGCGACGCCGGCGCGATGGCGTACGTCGTCAAGCCGTTCACCCAGGCCGACCTCCTGCCCGCGATCGAGATCGCGCTGCACCGCCACGCGGAGATCGTCGCCCTGGAGAGCGAGGTCGCCGATCTCGCCGACCGCTTCGAGACCCGCAAGCGCGTCGACCGCGCCAAGGGTCTGCTGATGACCCGGATGGGTCTCACCGAGCCCGAGGCCTTCCGCTGGATCCAGAAGACCTCGATGGACCGCCGTCTCACCATGCGCGAGGTGGCCGACGCGGTCATCGACCAGGTGGGCGAGGACGAGTAGTTCCACCCCGCTCCCGGGTGGGAGCGTTACCGCATCGTTGTGAACTGTGATGGCAGCGTGACTGCTGCGACACATTCCCGACACACAACTGCGGTGTGCTTCCTTCTACGACCGCGCCGCTACCGGGCGGCAGGCCTTGAGAAGGAGACACCCACATGAACCGATCCATCGCGCGGGTCGCGGCGGTCGCGGGCGCAGTCGCGCTCGTCCTCGCCGCATGCAGCAGTGGCGAGTCCGGTGACGACACGACCGAGTCGGGTACCGCCTCGGAGACCACCGACGGCGGTGACGCGTCCGGTGAGGGCGGCGTCCTGCACATCGGCACGCTGCTCCCGGTGACGGGTTCGCTGGCCCAGCTCGGCCCGCCCGAGATCGCTGGCGTCGACCTGGCCGTGGCCGAGATCAACGAGGCCGGCGGCGTGTTCGGCTCCGACGTCGAGGTTACCCACACGGACTCCTCCGACACCGAGAACGCGGCCGTCGCCACGGAGTCGTCGCAGAACCTCATCTCCAGCGGCGTCCACGCCGTCATCGGTGCGGCCTCCTCCGGTGTGACGTTCAACGTCATCGACGACATCACGGGTGCCGGGATCGTCCAGATCTCCCCGGCCAACACCGCGACCGACCTGTCGGGCTACAGCGACTTCTACTTCCGCACCGCGCCGCCGGACACCGTCCAGGGTGACGCGCTCGCGAACCTGATGATCGCCGACGGCGCCGCCAACGTCGCCACCATCGTCTTCAACGACCCGTACGGCACGTCGCTGCGCGACGTCGTCGAGGGCGTCGTGACCGAGGCCGGCGGCTCGCTCGTCTACGGCGCCGAGGGCAGCGAGTTCGACCCGAACGAGACGAACTACTCCTCGATCGTGGCCGACACGATCGCGTCGGGCCCCGACGCGATCGCGATCATCGCCTTCACGACGCAGACCCCGCTCATCGTGCGCGAGCTTGTGGCGCAGGGCTGGGACATGAGCACGGTGTACTTCGTCGACGGCAACCTGCAGAACTTCGGCACCGAGGGCGACATCGGCTTCCCCGAGGGCACGCTCGACGGTGCGAAGGCCACCCTCCCGGGCGCCTTCCCGACCGCCGACTTCCAGGAGCGTCTGGCGACCGTCAACGCCAACCTGAACGACTACTCCTACGCGGCCGAGTCCTACGACGCCACGATGCTCGCGGCTCTCGCGGCGCTCAAGGGTGGCGAGGCCTCCGGTGAGGCCATCCAGGCCAACATGGCGGCCGTCTCGGGCGTCGACGGTGGCACCGAGTGCACCGGCTGGGTCGAGTGCTCGGAGCTCATCGAGGCCGGCGACGACATCTCCTACCAGGCCGTCTCCGGTGTGGGGCCGTTCAACGAGGCCAACGACCCGTCGTCGGCCGCCATCGGCATCTACCAGTTCGGCCCGTCGAACGAGTACGAGTTCGTCGAGTCGGTCCAGGGTGAGGTTCCCTCCTCCTGATCCGCTGAACCAGCAGTGACGAGAGGCCCCGGTGCTACGGCACCGGGGCCTCTCGCCGTCCCCGGCAGCAACCACCCCCTCGTACGGCAGCAGGCGCCCCCTCGCGGGACGCCCGAGGTCGTCCTGACGGTCCCGGACCGCAGGGCGCGGGACGTCGTCGTCGAGGGGGTGGCTGTCGTCCCTCCGGGGGCGGTTCCGGCACGACGGCGCTCGTCACCCTGGGAGGTGAGGGGCGTCGTCGCGCGTGGCTGCGCGCGCCGGTTGAGGCACCGTCGCTGTCGACTGCAGCGACGTCGGGCAAGGCCCGCCCGCGTCAGGAGGTCCCCCTCGTTTGTCTGCAACGACCCCCTAGTACGGCAGCAAACACCCCCTGGAGCGGCAGCAACTACCCCCTCGAGCTAGTCGTGGGGGAGCAGGGTCGACATGAAGAGGGGCGCCTGGGCGCGGGACCTCTGGAGGGGGTGGTTGTTGCCCCCTTGGGGGGTGGTTGTTGACGTACCCGGGGGTGGTTGTGGGACGGACGACGACGGCGCCCGTCACCTCGGGAGGTGACGGGCGCCGTCGTGCGTGGCTGGGTGGGGTGCGCCGCGCTCAGGCACCCTTGTCGGCGTCGCGCGCGGCGTCGACGTCGGTCGCCAGGGTGCCGAGGTAGAGCTCGATGACCTTGGGGTCGTTCATGAGCTCGCGCCCCGGCCCGGAGTAGGCGTTGCGGCCCTGGTCGAGCACGTAGGCCCGGTCGCAGATCTGCAGCGCCCGGCGAGCGTTCTGCTCGACGATGATGACCGAGACGCCCGCCCGGTTGATGCGGCGGGTCCGCAGGAACGCCTCGTCCTGACGCACGGGGGAGAGGCCGGCGGACGGCTCGTCGAGCAGGATGACGGACGGCTCGGGCATGAGCGCCCGCGCCATCGCGACCATCTGCCGCTCACCGCCGGACAGGGCGCCCGCACGCTGCTTGCGGCGCTTGCCCAGCTCCGGGAAGAGGTCGATGACGGCCTCCACGCGCTCGGCGAACTTCGCCGGCGACTGGTACACCCCCATCTGCAGGTTCTCCTCGATCGTCAGGCTCGGGAAGACGTTGTTCGTCTGCGGCACGAAGCCGACCCCGCGCTTCACCAGCGAGTCCGCGCGCAGGTTGGTGATGGGCTCGCCCTTGAGGGTCAGCGACCCCGACCGGATGTTCACCAGGCCGAACAGCGCCTTCAGCAGAGTGGACTTGCCGGCGCCGTTCGGGCCGATGATGCCGACGAGCTCGCCCGGGTGCAGCACGAGGGAGCAGCCCTGGAGGATGTTGACGCCGGGCAGGTACCCGGCCTCGAGGTTGTCGGCGTGGAGCAGCGGTTCACCCGCCGGTGCACCGCGGTGCACCTGACTCGCGTCGATCGTCTCGCTCACTTGGCGTCCTCCTCTTCGGCCTCGAGCTCGGCCATGGCTTCGACATCGATGACGGTGCCCTCCTCGAGCAGCGAGTCGTCGCCGAGGTCGGTGTCGTGGTGGGCGCCCAGGTAGGCGTCGATCACGGCCTGGTCGTCCATGACCTCCTTGGGCGGTCCCTCGGCCACGACCTTGCCCTCGGCCATCACCACGACCCAGTCGGAGATGTGGCGCACCATGTGCATGTCGTGCTCGACGAACAGCACGCTCGTGCCGGTGTCGCGCAGGTCGGTGATGTGACCGAGCAGCGACTGGGTCAGCGCCGGGTTCACGCCGGCCATCGGCTCGTCGAGCATGACGAGCGTCGGGTCGGACATCAGCGCGCGGGCCATCTCCAGCAGCTTGCGCTGTCCGCCCGAGAGCGAGCCGGCGAAGTCGTCCTTCTTGGCGTCGAGCTTGAACCGCACGAGGAGGTCCATGGCCTTCTCGGTGTTCGCCTTCTCCTGCGCCCGCCACAGCGGCCGCAGGAGGGCGGCACCCATTCCCTCGCCGACCTGGTTGCGTGCACCGAGCCGCATGTTCTCCAGCACCGTCATGCGCGAGAGCGCCTTGGTGAGCTGGAACGTGCGGACCATGCCGGACTTCGACACCCGGGAGGCCGGCACGCCGGCGAGGTCCTTGCCGTCGAACGTCCACGACCCCGCGTCGGGGCGGTCGAAGCCCGTCATGAGGTTGAAGAAGGTCGTCTTGCCTGCACCGTTCGGACCGATGAGGGCGGTGATGACGTTGCGCTGCACCTCGAGGTGCGCGACGTCGACGGCGTTCACCCCGCCGAACGTGCGACGCACGCCGTCGGCCACCAGGAGCGGATCGCTCTTGGCCGCACCGGGGGTGTGGGAGACCGACGCGAGGGACTCGCGCGCGGCCGTCACGTGGAGGCTCGTGTCGTCAGCCATTGATAGCCAGCTCCTTCTTGTCTCCCAAGATCCCTTGTGGTCGGAACACGATCAGCAGGACGAGCGTGATGCCGACGAGGACGAAGCCCAGGGGCTCGATCTCCGTGGAGGTCAGGACGTTGTCGGGGATGAGGCCGCGCATGAGGCCCCGGACGAGCACGAGGGCCGCCCAGAACAGGATCGATCCCAGCACCGGACCGAAGACGGTCGCGGCACCGCCCAGCAGCAGGATGGTCCAGGTGTTGAAGGTCACCGGTCGCCCGAGCGAGTCGGGCTGGACCGAGCTCGCCAGCGAGATGACTATTCCTCCCACCGCCCCGAACACCCCGCCGAGCACCAGCGACTGCAGCTTGAACGTGTAGACGTTCTTGCCGAGCGCGCGGACGGCGTCCTCGTCCTCGCGGATGCCCTTGAGCACCCGGCCCCACGGGCTGCGGAGGAGGAGGAACACGATGAGGCACGCGAGGGCCACGAGGGCCCAGCCGACGATCCGCAGCCACCAGGAGTTGGACGCGTTCATCGGCAGCGAGATCGGGCCGAGGGTGACGAGACCGTCCTCGAACGGCGACGCCCCCTCGAACGAGTACTTGAAGCTGTTGCCGAGCAGGCCCTGGGAGCCGCCGGTCAGCTGGTTGAGGCCGACCGAGCGCCCGATGTAGCGGATGATCTCGGCCGCGGCGATCGTGACGATCGCCAGGTAGTCCCCCCGCAGCTTCAGCGTGGGCAGACCGAGGATGAGCGCGAACACGACGGCGCACGCGATCGCGATGGCGAAGGCGCCGACGAGCGGCACCCCGGCGATCGTGGAGATCGCGAACCCGTACGCCCCCAGCAGCATGAAGCCGGCCTGGCCCATGTTGATGAGGCCGGTGAGGCCGAAGTGCACGTTGAGGCCGATGGCCGCGAGGGCGTAGGCGATGGCGGTGGGGCCGGTGGCCTCACGCAGGACGTCAGTGAGCAGTGAAACGATGTCCATGAGGAATCACCTATCCGATCCGCTGGGCTCGGCCGAGGATGCCCTGCGGTCTGACGAGCAGGACGACGATGAGGATGACGAGCGCGCTGGCGTAGCGCAGGTCGCTCGGCAGGATGAGCGTGGAGAGCTCGACGACGAGCCCGATCACGAGGGCGCCGAGGAGACCACCGAGCGGCGAGCCGAGGCCACCGAGCGTGATGGCCGCGAACATCAGCAGCAGCAGGACCGAACCGAAGTTGAAGCGGGTGGAGCCGAGGTAGAGACCCATCAGCACACCACCGAGCGAGGCGAGGCCGGACGAGGCCACCCACACCCCGCGGATGATCGAGGCCACCTTGATGCCCGACGCCGCGGCGAGCGCCGGGTTGTCCGACACGGCTCGTGTGGCGCGACCGATCCGGGTGCGCTGGAGGACCAGCGCCACGGCCGCGAGAACGACGCCGGCGATCACGACCGACAGCATCGTCTGCTGCGACATCGAGACCGGGCCGAGCTGGATGCGCTCGGAGATGCTCGAGACGATCGGCAGCGGGCTGGCGCCGTAGAGCACGAGGTAGAGGTTGAGCATCGCGAGGGCCAGACCGATCGTGACGATCAGCTGCTGGGTGATCCCGACGCCGCGGCGCCGCAGCGGCGCGAAGATGCCCGCGTCGAGCAGCCAGCCGATGATGCAGCCGGCGATGGTCGCCAGGATGATCGAGGACCACAGGGGCAGGCCCCACCAGCGCACCGCCGAGAAGGCGACGAGTCCGCCGAGCGTGACCAGGTCGCCGTGGGCGAAGTTGCTCAGGCCGGTCGTGCCGTAGATGAGGTTCGCGCCGACCGAGGCGAGCGCGAGCAGGAGTCCGAAGACCAGTCCCGACAGGATGAGCTGCAGCACCCGGTTGTTGCCGGACCCGGCCGCCGCGCTCTCGCCGGCGGCGCCGGACTCGGCGTCGGGGGCGGTGGTCGCCGTCGGGGCGGACGTCTCGCCGTCGCCGCCCGCGGGGGGCGTCGTCGGGGCGGGAGCCCCGCCGGGGTCTCCCAGCGCGAACAGCGCCCCCGGGCGCTTGCCGAGGTCGGCCTGCACCGTCTTGGGGTTGCTCGCCGGGTCGCGCAGCGTCTCGCCGGCGGGCAGCGTCGCCTCGTCGAGGGTGACGGTGTACTCACCGGACTCGGTCACGGCCACGCTCCACTGGCCGGCATCGTTCGTCACCGCCTCGAAGGAGCCGGCGGGGCCCTCGACCGCGAGGGCGACGCCGACGGCGGGGTCACCTGCCGAGGTACGCAGGGTCCCCTGGATGCACGCGGTGGCGGTGTCGGGGACGCACGGGGCGGCCGCGGCGGTGGCCGGGGCTGCGACGAGTCCGAGCACCCCCACCAGGGTGGCGATCAAGAGGCCGAGCAGTGGTCCGAGGCCGCGCCGCCGGTGAGGGCGGTGCACGGCTCGCTGCGCTGTTTCCGGCACGAGCAGCTCCAAGTCGTGGGACAGATCTGACGCTTCTCGCACCCAAGGCACAAGAGGCGCTCGTGAACGTACGGCGGCCATGTGTCGGCCGCGTTCTCGAATGTGACGATCGTGTTAACGGGGTGGCGCCGGGTTACGACGTTGGGCGTAATGTTCCATCCCGGGGCTCGAGCAGCAAGGGAGTGGATCGGTGGGTCGTGAACTCGTCTCGGTGAGGCCGGCGCAGGCTGATGACCTGCCCATGCTCGCCGTCATCCTCGAGGAGGCCGGTGCGGAGCACCCGCTCGGGGCCCCGTTGGGAGTACCCGCGCCCGGGATCCTGCTGCGTCGGCTGCGCGCCTTCGTCGACAACCACCCCGGTCGGATCTCGGTCGCCGAGGTCGGGACGAGCCAGGTCGGCGCCGCCATCTCCCAGGTCTACGAGCCCGGTCTGTTCTCCGAGACGCCGTGGCTGCAGGTCGAGATCCTCTACGTGCGACCCGAGTGGCGTCGACGCGGCGTGGGCCGCGCGCTGATGGCGGACCAGGCCGTCTTCGCGGCGTCCGCCGGCACGGACACCATCGTCACGCTGCCGGTCTCCGGCGCCCGCAGCGAGCAGCGCTTCCTCTCGCGCCTGGGCTTCTCCGCCGTCGGCTCGCGCCGCACGTGCGAGGTGGCCACGCTGCACCGCCGCCTCGGCCAGGACACCCCGCGCGGCGGCCTCGAGGCGATCATCGCCCGGCGTCGCGCCATGAACGAGCGCGTCAACACGCCGCCCCGCGGGATCGAGCTCCCGCCGCCCGAGGATCAGGACGGCGTGGCCCCCGCGCTGTTCCCCGCGGCGCCCGCCGTCGTGGAGCCGCTCGCGCCGTCGAGCAGGAGGCAGGTCAGGCGCGCCGAGCTGATGCGGCGCTCCGCCTCGTCCGTCACCTCGACCAGGTAGGTCGCGCTCGACCGTCCCAGGTGGACGGCCGTCGCCCGTGCCCGCACGGTTCCCGATCGCGCGGCGCGGTGGTGGGTCACCGACAGCTCGAGCCCGACGGCGGCCCGTCCCGGTCCCGCGTGCTGCTGTGCGGCCACGGAGCCCACCGTCTCGGCGAGCGCCGCCGTCGCGCCGCCGTGCAGCAGCCCGTACGGCTGGGTGTTCCCCGCGACGGGCATCGTGCCGGTGCAGCCCTGGGCGCTGATCTCGGACAGCTCCATCCCGAGCCGCTCCATCAGGGTGCCGGTGAGGTCGGGAGTCTCGATGTCGGACATGCCACCTAGGCTGGCACCCGTGACCGACCACGACGCCCTCGACGCACCGGCCGACCCCGAGATCACGGCCCCGGCCGCGGCCTCCGACGCGAAGCTGCTCCTCATCGACGGCCACTCGATGGCCTTCCGCGCCTTCTTCGCGCTGCCGGTGGAGAACTTCGCCACGACCGACGGCCAGCCGACCAACGCCGTGTACGGCTTCACCTCGATGCTCATCAACCTCGTGCGCGACGAGCAGCCGACCCACGTCTTCGTGGCCTGGGACATGTCGGGCCCCACGTTCCGCACGGAGCAGTACGCGGAGTACAAGGGCACGCGCTCGGCGGCGCCGGACGAGTTCAAGGGCCAGGTCCCGCTCATCCAGGAGGTGCTCGCCGCGCTGAGCATCCCGCACGTGGGGATCTCCGGCATCGAGGCCGACGACGTGCTCGCCACGCTGACGGACCGCGCGGAGCGGCAGGGCGCCGAGGTCCTCGTCTGCTCGGGCGACCGCGACACTTTCCAGCTCGTCACCGACCGCGTGACGGTCCTCTACCCCCGCAAGGGCGTCTCCGACCTCGTGCGGATGACTCCCGCCGCCGTCGAGGAGAAGTACGGCGTGCCGCCGGGGCGCTACCCCGACCTCGCGGCGCTCGTCGGCGAGACGAGCGACAACCTCCCCGGCGTCCCCGGCGTCGGTCCGAAGACGGCCGCGAAGTGGATCAACGCCTACGACGGGCTCGACGGCGTCGTGGGCTCCGCCACCGCGATCACCGGCAAGGCGGGGGAGAGCCTGCGGGCCAACCTCGCCCAGGTGATCATGAACCGCCAGCTCAACGGGCTCATGCGCGACGTCGACACCCCGCTCCAGCTCGCCGACCTCGTGCGCGTGCCGATCGACCGCGAGGCCGTGCACCAGGTCTTCGACGCGCTGCAGTTCCGCGTGCTGCGCGACCGGCTGTTCGACATGCTGCCGAAGGACGAGGCGGGCACGGCGGAGGACGTCGAGGATCTCGCCGTGCAGGTCACCGACCTCGTGCCCGGTGCCCTGGCGCCGTGGCTCGCGGCCCGTGAGGGCCAGGAGCTGGGGCTCGACGTCGCGGGGACGTCGGCGCACGGCACGGGCGACGCGTGGGCCCTGGCGATCGCCGACGGCGAGGGGGAGTCGCTCGCGATCGACCTCGCCACCATCGGTGACGCCGACCTCGACGTGCTCGGCGCCTGGCTGGCCGACCCCGCGGCCGCGATCACGGTGCACGACGCCAAGTCCACGTCGCACTCGCTCGCCGGTCGCGGCCTCGTGCTCGCCGGCGTCACGCTGGACACGCTGCTGGCCGCCTACCTGTGCCACCCCGACCAGCGGACCTACGACCTCGGCGACCTCACGGTGCGCTACCTCAAGCGCGAGCTGCCGAGCGGCGTCGACGCCGCCTCGGACGGCATGCTCGACCTGGGGCTCGACGGCGACTCCTCCGGCGGTCGGACGGCCGCCGCGCGGGCCGTCGCAGTCCGGGAGCTCGGCGAGCCGCTGCGGGCCGATCTCGCGACCCGCGGGGCGACGGCGCTCATGGGCGACGTCGAGCTGCCCGTGCTCGCCACCCTCGTGGACATGGAGCGCGCGGGCATCGCGGCGGACGTCCCGTACTTCACCACGCTGCTGAACGAGTTCGACGCCGCCGTCGAGCGGGCGGCCGCGGGCGCGTACGAGGCGATCGGGCGCAGCGTGAACCTCGGCTCGCCGAAGCAGCTCCAGGAGGTGCTGTTCGACGAGCTCGGGATGCCCAAGACCCGCAAGACCAAGACGGGCTACACCACCGACGCCGACGCCCTCGCCGACCTCTTCGCGCGGACCGAGCACCCGTTCCTGGAGAACCTCCTCGCCCACCGCGAGGCGATCCGGCTGCGCCAGACCGTCGAGGGGCTGCTGAAGTCCGTCTCGCCGGACGGTCGCATCCACACGACCTTCCAGCAGACCGTGGCCGCGACCGGCCGGCTGTCGTCGGTCGATCCCAACCTCCAGAACATCCCGATCCGCACGACGGAGGGGTACCGGATCCGCGAGGGCTTCGTCGTCGGGGAGGGCTACGAAGGCCTCCTGACGGCCGACTACTCCCAGATCGAGATGCGCATCATGGCGCACCTGTCGGGCGACGCCGGACTCATCGAGGCCTTCCGCTCCGGCGAGGACCTGCACCGCTACGTGGGCTCGCGGGTGTTCGGCGTCGCCCCCGAGGACGTCACCTCGGCGATGCGCGCGAAGATCAAGGCGATGTCCTACGGCCTCGCCTACGGCCTGTCGGCGTTCGGGCTGTCCAAGCAGCTGGGCATCGGGGCCGGCGAGGCCCGCGGCCTGATGGACGACTACTTCGAGCGCTTCGGGGGCGTCCGCGACTACCTCACGGGCGTCGTCGACGACGCGCGCCAGGAGGGCTGGACCTCGACGATCCTCGATCGCCGGCGCTACCTGCCCGACCTCACGAGCGACAACCGCCAGCGCCGGGAGATGGCCGAGCGGATGGCGCTCAACGCACCCATCCAGGGTTCGGCGGCCGACGTCGTGAAGGTCGCGATGATCGGGGTCTCCTCGCAGCTGCGGCTGCGCGGCCTGGCGTCGCGGCTCCTGCTGCAGGTCCACGACGAGCTCGTGCTGGAGGTGGCACCGGGGGAGCGCGAGGAGGTCACCGAGCTCGTCCGCGCCCAGATGGCCGCGGCGGCGGACCTGTCCGTGCCGCTGGACGTGAGCGTCGGTTTCGGTCGCAGCTGGCGCGACGCCGGGCACTGAGCAGCACGGGCGACGCCGGCGCGACCTCGAGGACCGAGCGCCGCCGGAGCCGCGTCCGTCGGCCTCAGGCGGGCAGCTGCGCGCCGAGCACGAGCGTCCCCGGCAGGTGCCGGGAGCGCAGCTCGCTCCAGCCGCCCCAGGTGCTGCGTCCCGGCTGCCAGGTCGGCTCGAGCAGCGTCGTGACGTGGAACCCGGCCGCGGTCACCTGGGCCACGTGCTGGGCCAGGGTCCGGTGGTACTCCGCGTAGATCACGGCGCCCGTCTCGTCGAGCTCGCGGTAGGGCGTGTCGTCGACGTAGGAGCGCGTCGCCGTCAGCCCGCCCGGGCCGGGGTCGTCGGGGAACGCCCAGCGCACCGGGTGCGTGGTGGAGAAGACCCAGCGGCCCCCGGGGCGCAGCACCCGGGCGGCCTCCCGGTGCACGGCCGCGGCGTCGGCGACGAACGGCAGCACGCCGTAGGACGTGAACACGACGTCGAACGCGCCGTCCGTGAACGGGAGGTGCAGGGCGTCGGCCTGGACCAGCGGGAGGTCGACGCCGGTGCGCTCGTTCGCGGCCCGGCCGGCGCGGAGCATCGCGTGCGAGAGGTCCGTCGCCACGACGTCGACACCGCGGGAGGCCAGCCAGCGGCCGCACGGTGCGCTGCCGGCGCCCACCTCGAGCACCCGCGCCCCGGTGAGGTCGCCGAGAGCCCCGGCCTCGGCCTCGGTGAGCCCCTCGGGGCCCCACGTGAACGACACCTCGCCCAGCGCGTCGCCGTGCTCGGCCAGGTACTCCTCCGCCTCGCCGTCCCACCAGCGCCGGGCCGTCGCCGCGTCGTCGTGGTCGGCGGGGCCGTAGCCCGCCTCGGCCAGCGTCGGCTCTCTGTCCTCGGTCACACCGGACATCCTCCGTCACGGCGGCGACCTGGCACGTCGTGACGCCGCGACGTCGGGTCCCGGGGTGCCGCAGCGTCCCAGATCACGGCACCGTCACGGTCGTATGTCGAGACGGTGTCGGCAGGCTCGGCGACTTGACCGGGGCTGGCGTTCATGTGACGTTCTCCCAGCGCGGGTGACGGACGTCACCCTCGGTAGACGGAGGAACCTCATGCGCAAACTTCACATCGCGGTCGTCGGCCTCGCCGCGTCGTCCCTGGTCCTGGCCGGCTGTGCCTCGGACCGCGGCGACGACGGCGCGACCACCGAGCCCGCCGAGTCGGGCTCCAGCTCGACGGCCACGGAGGGCGGCGGTTCCGACGGACCGTCGACCTTCACGTTCGCCTCGTCCTCGGACCCGGCCTCGCTCGACCCCGCGTTCGCGAGCGACGGCGAGTCCTTCCGCGTCGCACGCCAGATCTTCGAGGGCCTCGTCGGCGTCGAGCCGGGCACGGCCGACCCCGCGCCCCTGCTGGCCGAGTCCTGGGACGTGAGCGAGGACGGCCTCGAGTACACCTTCCAGCTCAAGGAGGGCGTCAGCTTCCACGACGGCACGCCGTTCGACGGCGAGGCCGTCTGCTTCAACTTCGACCGCTGGGACGGCTTCACCGGGATCGCGGCGTCCGAGTCGATGTCCTACTACTGGGGCAAGGTCAACGGCGGCTACGAGGGCGCCGGCAAGTACGCGTCGTGCGAGGCACCCGACGACGCCACGGCGGTCGTCACCCTGAGCTCGCCGCTGCCCGAGCTGGTCGCGGCACTCAGCCTCCCGGCCTTCTCGATGCAGTCGCCCACGGCGCTGCAGGAGTACGGCGCGGACGACGTCGGCGGCTCCGAGGACGCCCCGACGCTGCCGGAGTACGCCACGGGCCACCCGACCGGCACCGGCCCGTTCACCTTCACCTCGTGGAGCCCGGGCGAGAACGTCACGCTCGGCGCCAACCCCGACTACTGGGGCGAGCAGGGTCAGATCACGACCGTCATCTTCCCCGTCATCTCCGACGCCACGGCCCGCCGCCAGGCGCTCGAGGCCGGCGACATCGACGGCTACGACCTCGTCGGCCCGGCCGACGTCGTCGCGCTGGAGGACGCCGGCTACACGATCGAGAACCGCGACCCCTTCAACGTGCTCTACCTGGGCATGAACCAGGCGATCCCGGAGCTCGCGGACATCCGCGTGCGCCAGGCGATCGCCCACGCGATCGACAAGGACTCCCTCGTCGCGGCGACGCTCCCCGAGGGCACCCTCGTGGCGACGAACTTCGTGCCGCCGTCGGTCCGCGGCCACAGCGACGACGTGCCCACGTACGACTTCGACCAGGACGAGGCCCGCTCGCTCCTGGCCGAGGCCGGGGTCAGCGACCTGACGCTGAACTTCACCTACCCGACCAACGTGTCGCGTCCGTACATGCCGACGCCGGAGCAGGTCTTCGAGCGGATCGCCGCTGACCTCGAGGAGGTCGGCATCACGGTCGAGGCGACGCCGCTGCCGTGGAGCCCGGACTACCTCGACCGCATCCAGGGAGGCGCCGACCACGGTCTGCACCTCCTGGGCTGGACGGGTGACTACAACGACACCTACAACTTCATCGGCGTGTTCTTCGGCGCGCAGTCGAACGAGTGGGGCTTCGACGACCCGGCCCTGTTCGAGTCGCTCTCGACGGCCCGCGTGGCCACCGACGAGGCCGAGCAGACCGCGCTGTACGAGGAGGCCAACGTGGAGATCATGACGTCGCTCCCCGGCATCCCGATCGCGCACCCGGTGCCGTCGCTCGCGTTCCGTCCCGGTGTCGAGAACTACCCGGCGTCGCCGGTCCAGGACGAGGTCTACAACGTCATCACGCTGACGGACTGACCCCGCCCGAACGCCCCGGATCCGGTGCCCGCGCCCCACGGCGCGGGCACCGGATCCGCCACGACCTGCGAGAGACCTCCTTGTGCTGATGCTCATCGTGCGCCGCCTGGCGCAGCTGGTGCCCACCCTGATCGGCCTGACGATCCTGCTGTTCTTCTGGGTGCGCGCCCTTCCGGGCGGCCCCGCCGTCGCGCTCCTGGGTGAGCGCGCCACCCCCGAGGCCGTCGCGGACATCAACCGCCTCTACGGCTTCGACCGCCCCCTCCTCGAGCAGTACTTCACGTACGTGGGCCGCCTGCTCCAGGGCGACTTCGGCACGTCGATCCGGACGCGTCGTCCGGTGCTCGAGGAGTTCATCGACCGGTTCCCGGCCACGCTCGAGCTCAGCCTGGCGGCGCTGCTGTTCGCCGTCGTCGTCGCCATCCCGCTCGGCTACGTCGCCGCGCGCCGCCGCGGCACGATCGTCGACCACACCTCCGTCGTCGTCTCGCTGATCGGTGTGACGGTCCCGGTCTTCTTCCTCGCGTTCATCCTCAAGTACGTCTTCGCGGTCAAGCTCGGCTGGTTCGCGACGACGGGGCGCGCCTCTGTCGACATCAACGCCACCAACCCCACGAACCTCTACGTGCTCGACGGCCTGCTCACCGGTGAGCTCGACGCGAGCTGGGACGCGATCATGCACCTGGTGCTGCCGGCGATCGCCCTCGGGTCGATCCCGCTGGCGATCATCGCGCGCATGACGCGGGCCTCGGTGATGGAGGTGCAGGGCGCCGACTACGTGCGCACCGCCCGCGCCAAGGGCCTGCGCCCCGGCCGCCTGCGCAACCGCGTCATCCTGCGCAACGCGATGCTCCCGGTCGCCACGACGATCGGTCTGCAGGTCGGGCTGCTGCTGTCGGGCGCCGTGCTGACGGAGACGGTGTTCTCCTTCCCCGGCATCGGCAGCTTCCTCTACCAGGCCATCTCCTCCAGCGACTACCCGGTCCTGCAGGGGTTCATCCTCGCGATCGCGGTGGTGTACGCCCTGGTCAACCTCCTGGTCGACATCTCCTACGGCCTCATCGACCCCCGGATGCGAGCCCGCTCATGACCGCCGTCCTCCCGCCCAGCCACGACCCCGACGAGCCGGCGCTGACCGAGACCCCGATCGTCAACGAGAAGGAGACGAGGCGCGGCAAGGACGACGCGGGCGCCAGCATCTGGCGCCTCGCGTTCCGTCGGCTGCGCCGCAACCCGGTCGCGATCATCGGCGCCGTCATCGTCGCGATCTTCCTGATCGTCGCCATCGCGGCACCGTGGCTGGCGCCGTTCCCCGGGGACGCGACGCCCGGCCGCAACCTCATCCGCCCCACCTTCATCCCCGGCCCCTCGGCGGAGTTCCCGCTCGGGCTCGACCGGTTCGGCGGCGACGTCCTCAGCAAGCTGATCTGGGGTGCGCGCGCCTCGCTGGTCATCGGTGTCCTCTCGACGCTCATCGGCCTGGTCGGCGGCGTGCTGCTCGGGCTGCTCGCCGGGGCGTTCGGCGGTTGGGTCGACTCCGGCGTGATGCGCCTGGTCGACCTCATGCTCGCGGTCCCCTCGCTGCTGCTCGCCGTCTCCATCGCCGCCGTCGCGGGTCAGCGCCCGTTCGCGGTGATCCTGGCGATCGGGGTGGTCCAGATCCCCATCTTCGCCCGGCTGCTGCGCGGCTCGATGCTGGCGCAGAAGGGCCAGGACTACGTGCTGGCCGCGCGCTCGCTGGGTCTCAGCCGGGGCACCGTGACGATGTCCCACGTCCTGCCCAACAGCCTCGGACCGGTGATCGTCCAGGCCACCCTCGTGCTGGCGACGGCGGTCATCGAGGCCGCGGCCCTGTCCTTCCTCGGTCTCGGCGGCGGACGCCCGACGACGGCCGAGTGGGGGCGCATGCTCACGCAGGCCCAGAACGAGCTCGCCATCGCGCCGCAGCTCGCGATCTACCCCGGCCTGTGCATCTCCATCACGGCGCTCGGCTTCACCCTGCTGGGGGAGTCGATGCGCGAGGCGCTCGACCCGCGCTCGAGGAAGGGCTGACCCATGACCGAGGACCTCGGCGTGCCGACCACCCCCGCACCCACCCCCGAACCCGGGGCCGCGACCGACGTGCTGCTGCGCGTACGCGACCTCGAGGTCACCTTCTCCACCGAGCAGGGCCCGGTCGTGGCCGCGCGGAACGTCTCCTTCGACGTCCTCGAGGGCCAGACCGTGGCGATCGTCGGCGAGTCGGGCTCCGGCAAGACGACCGTCGCGACGGCGGTGCTGGGCCTCCTGCCCGGCAACGGCCGCGTGACCGCCGGCTCGGTGGAGATCTCGGGCCGCGACGTCGTCGGGCTCTCACGCGCGGAGCTGCAGAAGATGCGGGGCCGCGTGCTCGGCCTCGTCCCGCAGGACCCCATGACCAACCTCAACCCGGTCGCGACGGTCGGGAGCCAGGTCGTCGAGGCCCTCGAGGCGACGGGGACCGAGCGCGGACGGGCGGCGAGGGACCGTGCCCGCGAGCTGCTCGTCGAGGTCGGCCTCAGCGACGCCGACAGCCGCATGGGTTCCTACCCGCACGAGTTCTCCGGCGGCATGCGCCAGCGCGCGCTCATCGCGATCGGGCTCGCCGGGTCGCCCCAGCTCCTCGTGGCCGACGAGCCCACGTCGGCCCTCGACGTCACGGTGCAGCGCGTCATCCTCGACAAGCTCGCCGACCTCACGACCTCGCGCGGCACGTCGGTCCTGCTGATCACGCACGACCTGGGCCTGGCCGCCGAGCGCGCGTCCCACCTCCTGGTGATGTACCGCGGCGAGCTCGTCGAGCACGGGGCCGCCCGCGAGATCCTGCGCGACCCCCAGCACGAGTACACGAAGCGGCTGCTGGCCGCGGCACCGTCGCTGGCCTCGCGCCGGATCCAGATCGCCAAGCACAGCGGCCACCTCGAGGCCGTCACCGACGACCTGCTCGCGCCGACCGAGCGCACGGACGAGCCGTCGGACGTCGCGACCGCGCCGACGACCGGTGCGACCGGCGGCGTGACGGCGGACCCGGCGTCCGACGTCGACACCCCCGCCCCGGTCATCCGCGCGGTGAACCTGCGCAAGGTCTTCCCGGGCGGCCGCCGCGGTCTGCGACGCCGGAGCGACGTCGTCGCGGTCGACGACGTCTCGTTCGCCATCCCGCGCGGCCGGACGCTCGGCATCGTGGGGGAGTCGGGATCGGGCAAGTCGACCGTCGCGAAGATGGTGCTCGACCTGCTGCCCCCGACCTCGGGGAGCGTCGAGCTCGACGGGCTCACGGTGGGCGCCCGCACCCAGGCCGAGGAGGTCGCCTTCCGCCGGCGGGTGCAGCCGATCTTCCAGGACCCGTACTCCTCGCTCGACCCCCTGTTCACGATCGCGCGCACCGTCGAGGAGCCCCTGCGGGCTCACGGCGTCGGCTCGGCGACCGTGCGACGCGCGCGGGTCAGGGAGCTGTTGGACCAGGTCGCGCTGCCGAGCGACGTGATGCGTCGCTACCCCTCGGAGCTCTCGGGCGGTCAGCGGCAGCGGGTCGCGATCGCCCGCGCGCTGGCGCTCAACCCCGACGTCGTCGTGTGCGACGAGGCGGTCTCGGCGCTCGACGTCGTGGTGCAGGCCCAGATCCTGCACCTGCTCGCCGAGCTGCAGACGGAGCTCGACCTCACCTACCTGTTCATCTCCCACGACCTCGCCGTGGTCCGTCAGATCGCGGACCAGGTCGTCGTGATGGAGCACGGGCGCGTGGTGGAGCAGGGCAGCACGGACCAGGTGTTCGACGACCCCCAGGAGGCCTACACCCAGGCCCTCCTGGCGGCGATCCCCGGGGCTGGTCTCGAGCTGGCGATCTCCTGATCGTCCGCCGACGCGTCCCGACGCACCCCGACCGCGGTGTTGGCGCACGCGCGGCGGCCGGGCTAGGATGGACGCTGGCGCTTGCTGCTCGCGCGCCCTCTCATGCTCTGGTGATCGCCCTCCGTGACGGTCCGTGGCCGGTCGGGAGGCGCGGGCGACCGCCGGTCCTCATCCTGGACCGACGGGCGGACGCCGTCCACCAGTCCATTCGATCCCTGTCCGCAACGGAGTCTCTCCTACATGACCATCTCCACCCCCGCCCCGGCTGTCCCGCAGGTCGCGATCAACGACATCGGTTCGGCCGAGGACTTCCTCGCCGCCGTCGACGCGACCATCAAGTACTTCAACGACGGCGACATCGTCGAGGGCACCATCGTCAAGGTCGACCGCGACGAGGTCCTTCTTGACATCGGTTACAAGACGGAGGGGGTCATCCTCTCCCGCGAGCTCTCGATCAAGCACGACGTCGACCCGGACGAGGTCGTCAAGGTCGGCGAGATCGTCGAGGCCCTGGTCCTCCAGAAGGAGGACAAGGAGGGACGTCTTCTCCTGTCCAAGAAGCGCGCCCAGTACGAGCGCGCCTGGGGCACGATCGAGAAGATCAAGGAGGAGGACGGCGTCGTCACCGGCACCGTCATCGAGGTCGTCAAGGGTGGACTCATCCTCGACATCGGCCTCCGTGGCTTCCTCCCCGCCTCGCTCGTGGAGATGCGTCGCGTCCGCGACCTCCAGCCGTACGTCGGCAAGGAGATCGAGGCCAAGATCATCGAGCTCGACAAGAACCGCAACAACGTGGTCCTGTCGCGTCGCGCCTGGCTCGAGCAGACCCAGTCCGAGGTCCGCTCGACCTTCCTGTCGACGCTGGCCAAGGGCCAGGTGCGTCCGGGTGTCGTGTCGTCCATCGTGAACTTCGGTGCGTTCGTGGACCTCGGCGGCGTCGACGGTCTCGTCCACGTCTCGGAGCTGTCCTGGAAGCACATCGACCACCCCTCCGAGGTCGTCGAGGTCGGCCAGGAGGTCACGGTCGAGGTTCTCGACGTCGAGCTCGACCGCGAGCGCGTCTCGCTGTCGCTCAAGGCGACGCAGGAGGACCCGTGGCAGCAGTTCGCGCGGACCCACGCCATCGGTCAGGTCGTGCCCGGAAAGGTCACCAAGCTCGTCCCGTTCGGTGCGTTCGTTCGTGTCGAGGACGGCATCGAGGGCCTCGTGCACATCTCCGAGCTGGCCGTGCGTCACGTCGAGCTCCCGGAGCAGGTCGCGAAGGTCGGCGAGGAGGTCTTCGTCAAGGTCATCGACATCGACCTCGAGCGTCGCCGCATCTCGCTGTCGCTGAAGCAGGCCAACGAGGGCGTCGACCCCGCGTCGGACGACTTCGACCCCAGCCTCTACGGCATGGCGGCCGAGTACGACGAGGCCGGGAACTACAAGTACCCGGAGGGCTTCGACTCGGAGACCAACGAGTGGCTCGAGGGCTTCGACACGCAGCGCGAGGAGTGGGAGCGGCAGTACGCCGAGGCCCAGTCGCGCTGGGAGGCCCACAAGAAGCAGGTCGCCAGCGCGATCGAGGCCGACGCCGAGGCTCCGGCCGAGGCGGCCGGCACGAGCAGCAGCAGCAGCTCCTCCTCGGAGTCCGCTGCGTCCAGCTACTCCTCGGCCCCGTCGGGCCCGAGCGGGACGCTGGCCTCGGACGAGGCGCTCGCCGCGCTTCGCGAGAAGCTCACCGGCGCCTGAGCCCCAGGCTCCCGTAGCACCGACGACGCCCGTCACCTCCTCGGAGGTGGCGGGCGTCGCCGTCGTCCGGGGGTACTTCCCGACCCACCCGGGGGTACTTCCTGCCGCACCAGGGGGTCATTCGTGTCGTCAGCCCCAGCGCCCGAACGTGATCGCGGCGAGGGCCAGGGCGGCGAGCGTCTCGCCGTCGCGAATCTCGCCGCGTCGCACGAGGTCGCCGATCTCCGACCACTCCACGGTGCGGACCTGGGAAATGCCCTCCGCGGCGGCGTCGTGCCCGACTCCGTCCCCGACGACGACACCCTCGGCCACCACCACCGTGCCCGGCGCCCGACACACGCCGTTGAGCGAGTCGACCTCGCCCGCGATCCGCCAGCGACCGCCGGTCACGCCGGCCTCCTCGAGCAGCTCTCGCCGCCCGGCGGTGATCGGGTCCTCACCGTCGCTACCGCCGGCCGGCACCTCCCAGCCCGCGCCCGTCGTGTACCGGTCGACCTTCACCAGCACGACCCTGTCCTCGTCGTCGACGGCGACGACGAAGACCGCGGGGGAGCGCACCTCCACGACGCCGTAGATCCCGGTCCCGCCGTCGGGTCGGACCACCTCGTCCTCGGTGACGCTGATCCAGGGATTGCCGTAGACCTCACGGCTCGAGACCTGCTGCCACTGCGACGTCGCGCTCATCGCCCGATTGTGTCAGCCCCGGTCAGCCCAGCAGGGTCTCGCCGATCCAGCCGCCGGGCTGCGTGCCCGGCGGGATCGCGAACGTCGCGGATCCGACGTGCCTGACATACTCGTTCAGCAGGTCCGTGGACAGGTGGCGCTGCACCGTGACGAACTGCTCGACGTCGCGCACGTAGGCCAGGAAGAACAGCCCGGCGTCCAGGCGCCCGAGCGCGTTGCTGCCGTCCACGTAGTTGTAGCCGCGGCGCAGCATCTGGGCGCCGCCGTTGTTGTCGGGGTGGGCGAGCCGGACGTGCGAGGCGACGTCGATCGCGGGCGCCCCGTCGACCTCGACGTCGAAGTCCGGGTCGGTCAGCTCCTCGCCCCCCGACAGGGGAGCCCCCACGTCCTTGTCCCGGCCGATGATGGTCTGCTGCTCGCCGAGCTGCACCCGGTCCCACGTCTCCATGAGCATCTCGATCTTGCGGGCGACGAGGTAGGAGCCGCCGGCCATCCAGGCGGGCTCGTCGGTCGGCGCGACCCACACCGAGCGCTCGAGCGAGGCGGCGTCGTCCGCGAGCACGTTGGCCGTGCCGTCCTTGAACCCGAAGAGGTTGCGCGGGGTGGCCTGCGCGGTCGTCGTCCGCGAGGTCCGGCCGAACCCCATCTGCGACCACCGCACGTGGGCGGTCCCGAACGCGATCCGGCTGAGGTTGCGGATCGCGTGGACCGCGACCTGCGGGTCGTCCGCGCACGCCTGGATGCACAGGTCGCCGTGCGAGGACTCCGCCTTGAGCACGTCGCCGAGGAAGGGCGGCAGGGGCGCCAGGCCCGGCGGGCGCCGGTCGGCGATCCCGAACCGGTCGACGCCGTCGAGCTCGAACAGCGTCGGCCCGAGGCCGATCGTGATCGTGAGCGACGAGGCCGGCAGGCCGAAGGCCTCACCGGTGTCGTCCGGCGGGGCGTCGAGGGGACCGGCGACCGCTCCGGAGGCCGAGACGTCCAGCCCCTGCGTCAGCCGCGACGCGGCGTAGCTCCAGTCCTTCAGGAGCGCCACGAGGTCCTTCCGCGTGGCCCGGGAGGACAGGTCGAAGGACGCGAGGTGCAGGTGGTCCTGCACCGGCGTCGTGATCCCCGCCTGGTGATCGCCGTGGAAGGGGTGCGGGGCGTCGCCGTCGTGCCCAGCGCCGCTGACCGAGAACCGCCCGGCGGCGGCGCCGACGGCGCCCACCGCGAGCCCCGCCGCCCCCAGGCCGAGGGCCTGGCGACGGGAGGGGCCGCGACGGACGCCGGGCTGCACGGACTCGGTCACGTCAGGCGAGCACCGTCGTGGTGAGCTGCGAGAGCGGCTCGGCGAGCGCGTTGATGAGGTCGGACAGTTCCTTCTTGTCGGCGTCCGTGAGCTCGGAGTACGTCACGAAGCCGGCGTCGAGCGACCCGTGGGCGGCAAGCGACTCCTCGAGTGCGGTGTAGCCGTCCGCGATCTCCACGGTGAGGGCCTCGCCGTCCTCGCCCTGGGCGATCGCGAGGTCCTCCACCAACGAGAACGCCATCTTCGAGCCCTCGACGTTGGCGGCGAAGTCCCACAGGTCCGTCCCGGACCACCAGTCCTCCTCGCCCGTGATCTTGCCCGTGGCGACCTCGTCGAGCAGCGCGATCGCGCCGTTGGAGATCCAGTCGACGCCCTGGTCGTCGAGGAAGGTCGTGAACTCGTCGGAGTGGACGTAGTCGTACAGCTCGGTGACGTCCTCGACCAGGAGCCGGCCGAACTCGGCCCGCTCCGCCGGCGTCGACGGCGCCCAGTCCTGGAACGCGTCCGTCTCGCCGTCGGAGTTGAGGGTGCCAGGCGCCGGCTCCCAGAGGTCCTTCTCGATGCGGTGGAAGCCGGTCCAGTCCAGGCCCTCGGCGACGGCGTCGACCTCGCGGTAGTCGATGCGCGGGTCGAGGTCGCCCAACGCCTCGGCGACCGGCTCGACGCGCTCGTAGTAGGCGCGCACCTGCGGGAACGCCTCCTTCGCCGCGTCGTCGTCGCCGTCGGTGTAGAGCGTGACGAACGCCTCGGTCTCGGGCAGCAGCTGCGCGACCTGGTCCTTGACGAACGCGGCGTACAGATCGACCGCGTCCTGCTTGAGCTCGGCGTCGGGTCCGGTGAGCTCGACGCGGTCGCCGCTCACGGTGAACGCGGTGGACCCCACGCCGGCGCCGATCATGCCGGGCTTGCACATCGTGAGGTAGTCGCCCGGCTGGGCGGTCACCGTCAGCGTGCGCTGCTCGGCGGGAGCGATGTTCTCGACCTCGCCCACGATCCGCAGCCCGTCGGAGGCCATGAGGTAGAACTCGGTGACCTGGTCGCCGTCGTTGGTCACCTCGAACTGCAGCGTGCCGGACGACGCCTCGGTCGCGCTCACCTCGCAGGCGGAGTCCGTGGACGTCACGGTGAGCGCGCCGTCGGCGGACTCGGGGGAGTTCGGCACGCAGGCGCTGGTGGCGAGCGTGGCGAGCGCGACGGCGGCCAGTGCCGCCCTCGTGCGGGACGTCAGGGGGGAGGTCATGCTGCTCCTTCGGGTACCCGGACCGGTGCCGGGGTGGGGCGGGACGGGAAGGCACGGCGCACGAAGGCCGTGCCGACGACGGCGAGGTAGAGGGCCCAGGCGGTGATCTCGAGCCAGGTCATCTCGGGGGTGAAGCCGAGGGTGCCCTTGAGAACGGCGGCGAGCGCGCCGTCCGGGGCGATGACGTGCGCGATCTGGAACGCCCAGCCGAACGGGAAGCCGGGGAGCCCGACGGCGACCGCACCCGTCGCGGCGTCGATCGGCGCGAGCGCGGTGAACGGGCCGGGCAGGAAGGCGGCCTCCTGCAGGTCGTGCACGCCGTAGGCGAGCACGCCGGCGGCGACCACCACGAGCGCGGCGCCCGTCCACCGGAAGAAGACGGCGAGGTTGATCCTCACCATCCCGCGGTAGATGAGCCAGCCGAGCGCGACGGCGGTGAGCAGGCCCAGGACCGCGCCGAGCACGGCCCCTGGGCCGTTGCCGAAGGAGCGCACGGTCGACCACAGGAACAGCGTCGTCTCGATGCCCTCGCGGGCCACGGAGATGAAGCCGATGCTCACCAGGCCCCAGGCGGAGCGGGCGAGGGCGGCGTCGACCTGGTCGTGGAGCTCGCCCGCGAGCCCGCGCGCGGCGCCGAGCATCCAGAACACCATCCACGTCACGAGCGCGACCGTGACGATCGAGAGGATCCCGCCGATCGCCTCCTGCGCGCGGAAGCTGAGTCCGTACGCGCCGAAGGTGAGGATGGCGCCGAGCGCGAGCGACCCGACGACGGCGAGGCCCACACCTGCCCACAGGCGTGGCAGGACGGCGGTCCGGCCGGTCCTGTGGAGGTAGGCGACGAGGATCCCGACGACGAGCGCGGCCTCGAGGCCTTCGCGCAGGCCGATGAGGAAGGTGGCGAGCACTCACGGTCCTTCCGGCGGGGAGCGGGCCGGACGAGTCACGAGGTGAGGTTCGGCTTACCTATTACCGGGGAAGGTACTCCTGCATCGAGACGGTCAGCAACGGACTCGCGTGTGACGAGCGTCACCGAGTGCGACGGACCTGATCCGCCGGGATCAGTCCCCGTCCGGACCGACGGCTCGCAGCGCCCACCAGATCTCGGCCCTGGCGTCCATCGTCGCGAGATCGCGCCCCAGCAGGCGGGCCGCCCGGTCGACGAGCGCCCGGAGCGTGTGGCGGTGGATCCCGAGGGAGCGGGCCGCCGGATCCCACTGGCAGCCGTGCGTCAGCCACGCCCGCAGCGCCGCGAGGAGGTCGACGCGCTCGTCGGCGGCGAGCGGGGCCAGGAGCGCGCGGGCCACGTCGCGCGCGCCCGGCGTCATCGAGATCCACTCCAGCGGCCGCCCTGCCAGGTCGCCGAAGAGGCGCAGCTCGCCCGGGTCGGCGCCGGTGACGGCGACCCCCGCCTCCCGGAAGGCCCGCGGCAGCTCGGGGTGGGCCACGGCGCCCGACAGGCCCGCGGTGGCACCGGGCGCGCCGGCCAGGGCCGTGGCGACCTCCGCCGCGGCGCCCGCGGGGACGAGCGCGACGATCTCCTGCTCGTGCAGCGCCCCGAACCCGGGCAGCGGCCGCAGCAGGGCCCGGGCCCGCTCCAGGTCCGCGGCCTCGCCCCGGACGCGGAGCACCCGGACGGGCGCCGGGGGGAGCGGGGTCCCGAGGCGGCGCGCGGCCGTGCGGACGGCGTCGGCGTGGCCGGCGACCGCGAGCGCGACGACGGCGGAGGCCACCTGGTCCCGCGCCTGCAGACCGCGGCGGTCCTGCTCGAGCGAGAGGCCCGCCAGCGCCGAGGCTGTGGCCAGCACGCCGGTCTCGACGGCGTCGGGGGCCGCGTCGCCGACCCGGACCAGGACGCCGCGGAGCTCGCCGGCTCGCCCGAGGGTCTGGCACGTGGCGTGCCGGCCCTCGACGTCCAGGGTGGTGGCGGCACGTCGGCCGTCACGCAGCAGGCGGGTCGCCTCCTCCCGCAGCGCCGGCCACGGGGCGGCGGCCAGGGCGGCGGGGGAGAGAAAGCGACCGTCGTGGCCCCAGGCGCGCACCCGGTCCGGCTCGACCACCCCGATCTGGGTCCCGGTCTGCTCGGCGACGCCCGCGAGCGAGGCGGCGAGACCGTCGAGGCGGTGCGCGGCCGACGTCACCGCCCGGGTCGCCCGGACGCCCCAGTCGGCCCGAGCGCGGCCGGCGCGCGTCCGCTCCTCGGCGACCCAGGACGCCACCGCGACGAACGGCGTCGCGTACGGCACCTCGAACAGCGGCAGCCGCGCCTCGCGGCAGGCTCGCACCAGCGCCGCCGGCGGCGCGCCGCGCACGACGTCGGAGCCGTGGCCGAGCGCGAGCACTCCCGCGGTGACGAGGCGGGCCACGTAGGCCCCCGTGGTGCTGTCCGGGCGCGACGCGTGCGGCGCGGCCTCGTCGTCGGGCAGCTGCGTCCCGGTCGTCAGGACGACGGACCCGGGTTCCAGGAACGGCGTCGGGTCGAGCAGGTCGGTGCCGTGGGCCCAGGTCACGGTCGCGGTCAGCGCCTCGGCGTCGCCGTCGACGATGACGCGCAGGGCGAGCGGGCGGTGCGCGATCAGGGACCCCAGCGTCGGTTGCACGCCGTCATGCTGCCACAGTGGCAGATCCACGCCGGATCCCCGACGATCTGGCACTGCCCGCGTGAGGTGGCCCACTCCTACGCTGGCGCACACCGAACCCGAAGGAGAGCGCGCCGTGACGACCACCCCCACGTCCACCACCGACCTGCCCCAGGTGCGGCAGCTGGTGACCTCGATCCCCGGCCCCCGCTCGTACGAGCTGATGCGGCGGAAGCTGGCCGCGGTCCCCACCGCCGTCGGCACGACGATGCCGGTCTTCGCCGCACGCGCCGGTGGCGGTGTCGTCGTCGACGTCGACGGCAACTCGCTCATCGACCTCGGCTCGGGCATCGCTGTCACGGGGGTCGGCAACAGCGCGCCCCGGGTCGTGGCGGCCGTCACCGAGCAGGTGGCCGACTTCACGCACACGTGCTTCATGATCACCCCGTACGAGCAGTACGTGGCCGTGGCGGAGAAGCTCAACGCCCTCACGCCGGGCGACCACGACAAGCGCACCGCGCTCTTCAACTCCGGGGCCGAGGCGGTCGAGAACGCCGTCAAGATCGCCCGCGTCGCCACGGGGCGGACCGCCGTCGTCGCGTTCGACCACGCCTACCACGGGCGGACGAGCCTCACGATGGCGCTGACGGCGAAGGTCAAGCCGTACAAGGACGGGTTCGGGCCGTTCTCGCCCGAGGTCTACCGCACGTCGGCGTCCTACCCCTACCGCGACCGCCTCACAGGTCAGGAGGCGCTCGACCGCGCGATCGCCCAGATCACCACGCAGGTCGGGGTCGCCAACCTCGCGGCCGTCATCATCGAGCCGATCCAGGGCGAGGGTGGCTTCATCGTCCCGGCCGACGGGTTCCTCGAGGGGCTCGTGGCCTGGTGCCGCGAGAACGGCGTCGTCTTCATCGCCGACGAGGTCCAGACCGGATTCGCCCGCACGGGCGCGATGTTCGCCAGCGAGCACTTCGGGATCGTGCCCGACCTCGTCGTCACCGCGAAGGGCATCGCCGGCGGGCTGCCGCTGTCGGCCGTCACGGGCCGCGCCGAGCTGATGGACGCGCCCGGCGCCGGGGGGCTGGGCGGCACCTACGGCGGCAACCCGATCGCGTGCGCCGCCGCGCTCGCCGCCATCGAGACGTACGAGGCGGACGACCTGGCGGGGGCGGCCCGGGCCATCGAGGAGCTCGCCGTCGGTCGTCTGCGCGCCGCCCAGGAGGGCGACCACCGCATCGGTGACGTCCGCGGGCTGGGCGCGATGATCGCCGTCGAGCTGGTCGACGACGAGGGGAACCCCGACGCCGCGCTCACCCAGCGCGTCGTGAGGGCCGCGCACGCGCAGGGCGTCATCGTCCTCACGTGCGGCACGTACGGGAACGTGGTGCGGCTGCTGCCACCCCTGACGATCCCGCTCGAGCTGCTCGCCGAGGGACTGGACGTCCTGCTCGACGCGCTGGCCGGCGCATGAGCGCCGTGGTGGCGGGCGTCACGGCCCCGACGCAGCTCTTCGTCGGCGGCGCCTGGCGCGACGCCGAGGGGGCCGAGACCTTCGATGTCCGCGACCCCGCGACCGGTGAGGTGATCGCCGCCGTCGCCAGCGCCTCGGTCGGCGACGGTGCCGCGGCCCTGGACGCCGCGGTCGCCGCGCAGGCGGAGTGGGCGGCGACCTCGCCGCGCACGCGCTCGACGATCCTGCGCGACGCGTTCGACCTCCTGCAGGAGCGTCGCGAGGACTTCGCCGCCCTCATGACGGCGGAGATGGGCAAGCCCCTGGCCGAGGCCCGTGGCGAGGTCACCTACGGGGGCGAGTTCCTGCGCTGGTTCAGCGAGGAGGCCGCGCGCATCGGCGGCCACTACGGTCTCAACCCCGAGGGCACGGGCCGCGTCATCGTCACGCGTGTCCCCGTCGGACCGTGCCTGCTGATCACGCCGTGGAACTTCCCGCTCGCGATGGCGACGCGCAAGATCGCCCCGGCGATCGCCGCGGGCTGCACGAGCGTGATCAAGCCCGCCGAGCTGACACCGCTGACGACGCTCGCGTTCGTCGACCTGCTGCGCGAGGTCGGGCTGCCCGACGGCGTGGTGAACGCGATCCCGACGCACGACTCGCGCGGCGTGTGCGGCCCGATCATCGCCGACCGCCGGCTGCGCAAGCTCTCCTTCACCGGCTCGACCGAGGTGGGCCGGGTGCTGCTGGCGCAGGCGGCCGAGGGCGTGCTGCGGACCTCGATGGAGCTCGGCGGCAACGCGCCGTTCCTCGTGCTGGCCGACGCGGACGTCGCGGCGGCCGTCGACGGCGCGATGCTCGCCAAGTTCCGCAACATCGGGCAGGCGTGCACCGCCGCCAACCGGTTCCTCGTCCACGCCGACCTCGCGCAGGAATTCACCGCGCTGCTCGCCGCGCGGGTGGAGGCGCTGGTGGTGGGGCCGGGTGACCGCGAGGGCACCACGATCGGTCCGCTGATCGACGCCGGGGCCGTCGAGCGCGTCACCGCGCTCGTGGAGGAGGCCGTCGCGGCCGGAGCGCGCCGTGCCACGGACGTGGCTCTGCCGGACGACCTGCCCGACGGCGGCACGTACCTCGCCCCCGTGGTGCTGACGGACGTCCCCGCCGACGCCCGGATCCTGCACGAGGAGATCTTCGGCCCGGTCGTGACCATCACGACCTTCACCGACGAGGACGAGGCGGTCGCCCAGGCCAACGGGACCGAGTTCGGTCTCGTCTCCTACGCCTACACGCGTGACCTCGCACGGGCCCAGCGTCTCGTCGAGCGGCTCGAGACCGGGATGACCGGGATCAACGTCGGGGTGGTGTCGAACGCCGCGGCCCCTTCGGCGGGGTCAAGGCCTCCGGGCTCGGCCGCGAGGGCGGGTCCGAGGGCCTCGAGGAGTACCAGTCCGTGAAGTACGCGCTCACACCGGCCTGAGCCGGCCCGATCCGACCAGGTCCGCCCGTCCCACCGACCACACCGAACGCCCCCACCACAGCGAGAGGAGCACCGATGGTGCTGCAGAACTGGATCGACGGAGCCTTCGTCGACGCGCACGGCACAGGACGGCTCGACGTCGTCAGCCCCGTCACGGAGGAGGTCGTCGCGGTCTCACCCGTGAGCGACGCCGAGGACGTGGACGCGGCCTATGCCGCCGCCGCGGGAGCCCGCCTCGCTTGGCGCCGCACCACCCCGGGTGAGCGGCAGCGGATGCTGCTCGCGTGGGCCGACGCGATCGAGGGTGCCGCCGACGAGCTCGTCGAGGCGCAGCACCGCAACACGGGCCAGCCGAAGGAGGCGATCCGGGTCGAGGAGGTCGTCACCGGCGCCGACCACGTCCGGTTCTTCGCCGGGGCCGCGCGCACGCTGAACGGTGCCGCGTCCGGGGAGTACCTCGCGGGCCACACCTCCCAGGTGCGTCGCGAGCCGATCGGCGTCGTCGGTCAGGTCACACCCTGGAACTACCCGATCATGATGGCGCTGTGGAAGATGGCGCCCGCGCTGGCGGCCGGGAACACGCTCGTCATCAAGCCCAGCGACACCACGCCCGAGTCCACGCTGGTGCTCGCGCGCCTCACGCAGGGGATCTTCCCCGACGGCGTCGTCAACCTCGTGCTCGGCGACGCCTCGACCGGCGCGCTCCTCACGTCCCACCGCAAGCCCGGCCTCGTGGCGATCACCGGGTCGGTCCGCGCGGGTCTCGCGGTGGCGGACGCCGCCGCGGGCAACCTCGCGCGCGCCCACCTCGAGCTGGGGGGCAAGGCGCCGGCGGCGGTGTTCGCCGGCGTCGACGTCGCGGCGACGGCCGAGGCCGTCGTGGGCGCGGCGTTCTTCAACGCCGGCCAGGACTGCACGGCCGTGACCCGCGTCCTCGTGCAGCAGGAGATTCACGACGAGCTGGTGGCCGCCCTGGTCGCCGCTGCCGAGGCGCTCACCGTCGGCGACGTCGAGGACGCCTACTACGGCCCGATGAACAACGCCACGCACTTCGCCAAGGTGCTCCAGGTGATCGAGGACCTGCCCGCGCACGCCCGGATCGAGACCGGCGGCACCCGGATCGGCGACCGCGGCTACTTCATCGCCCCGACCGTCGTCAGCGGGGTCCGCCAGGACGACGCCGTGGTGCAGCAGGAGACCTTCGGCCCCGTCATCACGGTCCAGCCGTTCGCCGACGAGGCCGAGGCGGTCGAGCTCGCCAACGGTGTGGACTACGGGCTCGCCGCCAGCGTGTGGACGCGCGACGTCGCCCAGGCGGCCCGGCTCGCGGCCGACGTCGACGCGGGCTGCGTCTGGATCAACACCCACATCCCGCTGGTGGCCGAGATGCCGCACGGCGGGTTCAAGCACTCGGGCTACGGCAAGGACCTGTCGGTCTACGGGCTCGAGGACTACACCCGGATCAAGCACGTCATGACCGCGACGGAGGCCTAGATGAGCGAGCAGGTGATCGACCGCGACGTCGTCGTGATCGGAGCGGGCGCGGCGGGTCTGACGGCGGCGAGCGATCTCCTCGCCGCCGGGCTCAGCGTCGCGGTGCTCGAGGCGAGGGACCGGGTCGGCGGCCGGCTGTGGACCCGGGAGGTCGACGGCGCGACGCTCGAGATCGGCGGCCAGTGGGTCTCTCCGGACCAGGAGGGGCTCATCGGCATGCTGGAGGAGCTCGGGCTGGAGACCTACCCGCGCCACCGCGAGGGCGACAGCCTCTACCGCTCGCGGGCGGGCGAGCTGACCCGGTTCACGGGTGAGATCTTCCCCGTCGCGCCGGAGACGGCCGCCGAGCTGGAGCGCATCATCGCGCTGCTCGACGAGATCGTCGCGGAGGTCGGGCCGCACGAGCCGTGGGCGCACCCGCGCGCGGCCGAGCTGGACCGTGTCTCGTGGGCGCAGTGGCTCGCGCAGCAGACCGACGACGTCGAGGCGCGCGACAACATCGCACTGTTCGCGGCGCAGGCGATGCTGACCAAGCCCGCGCACTCGGTCTCGGCGCTGCAGGCGATCCTGATGGCGGCGTCGCAGGGGAGCTTCTCCAACCTCGTGGACGCGGACTTCATCCTCGACCGGCGTGTGGTCGGCGGCCTGCAGCAGGTCCCGCTGCGGCTCGCCGAGCGGGTGGGCGACGACGTCCACCTCGACTCCCCGGTGCGCACGCTCGAGTGGAGCGAGGACGGCGTCGTGGCCCGCGCCGACGGCGGCCTGGTCGTCCGCGCGCGGCGCGCGATCGTGGCGGTGCCGCCGAACCTGTACTCGCGGATCTCCTACGTGCCCGCCCTGCCCCGTCGCGAGCACGTGATGCACCAGCAGGTCTCCCTCGGCCTCGTCATCAAGGTGCACGCCGTCTACCCGACGCCGTTCTGGCGCGCCGACGGACTCTCGGGGACCGTCTTCAGCCCCTACGAGGTCGTGCACGAGGCCTACGACAACACGAGCGTCCAGGACGAGGCCGACGGCCGCGGCACGCTGGTGGGGTTCGTGGCCGACGAGACGGCGGACGCGATGTTCGCGCTGTCGGCGCAGGAGCGCCGCGAGCGTGTCCTGTCGTCGCTCGCCGCCTACTACGGCGAGGCGGCGCTCACACCCGACGTCTACTACGAGAGCGACTGGGGCAGCGAGGAGTGGACCCGCGGCGCGTACGCCGCGAGCTTCTCCCTCGGTGGTCTGAGCCGGTTCGGCGCCGACCTCGGACGCCCGGTCGGCCCGATCCGCTGGGCCTGTTCCGACCTGGCCGGGCTCGGCTACCAGCACGTCGACGGCGCGGTGCGCATCGGGCGGGCCCGGGCGGCCGAGCTCGCGGCCGAGCTGGGCGCCACCCCGGCCGACGGCGGGCGCGACTGATGCGCGTCGTCGTCGGCTACCAGGACACCAAGTCGGGCCGCGACTCGCTCGCCCTCGGCGCGCGGCTGGCCGCGGCCGGCGGGGGCGAGCTGCACGTGGTCCTCGTGCTCGCCAGCAACGAGCGGGCCACGCTCGCGCCGCCCGAGGTGGGCTTCACCCGCTACCTCGAGCAGGCGGCGCTGGAGTGGCTCGCGAGGGCCCAGACGTGGCTCCGTGAGCACGACCTGACCCCGGCGACGACGCACCTGCGGTACGCCGAGTCCGGTGCCGAGGGGCTGCTGGAGGCGGCGCGCGAGCTGGAGGGGTCGCTCATCGTCGTCGGTGCCGCCCGCGGCGGGATCGCCGGTCGGTTCCGCATCTCCGGCGTCGCGAACGCGCTGCTGCACGCGGCCGAGGTCCCCGTCGCCCTGGCGCCCAAGAGGGCGCGCCGGACGCCGGGCTCCGGCGTCTCGCGGGTGACCGCTGCGATCGGGCTGCGTCCGGGGGCGAGCGACGTCATGACGTCGGCGATCCGGCTGTCGCAGACCGTGGGCGCCGAGCTGAGGCTGCTGTCGCTCGTCGCGATCGACGAGGACGGCCTCGGGACCTCCGACGCCGCCGCCGCGGCCGCGCACCAGCACGTGAGCACCGTGCTGGAGGGGGTGAGGGAGACCCTGCCCGACGGCGTGGCCGCCGACACCGTCGTCGCCCACGGGGCCACGTTCGAGGAGGCCGTGATCAAGGTCGACTTCGCCGGTGACGAGATCGTCGTCGTCGGCTCGTCCCGTCTGGCCAGTGCCGGACGGCTGTTCCTGGGGGCGACGGCGGCGCGGATGCTGCGCGAGCTCCCGGTCCCGATGGTCGTCGTGCCGCGTGACGCGGCGTTGGGGGAGTAGCTCATGTCGTCGAACACCACCGCACCGCCGTCGGGATCGGCCGACGCCGGCGAGTCGGGTCTGTCGAGGAAGGGGCTCGGCGCCGGCACCGTCGGGCTCGTCGGTGCCGTCGTCATCGGCATCTCGTGCATCGCGCCGGCCTACACGTTCACCGCGGCCATCGGTCCGACCGCCTCGGCCGTCGGCACCCAGGTGCCCGCGATCATCCTCGTCGGCTTCATCCCGATGCTCCTGGTCGCCTTCGGCTACCGCGAGCTGAACTCGGCGATGCCCGACTCCGGGACGTCGTTCACGTGGGCCACCCGGGCGTTCGGCCCGTACATCGGCTGGATGGCCGGCTGGGGCCTGGTCGCGGCCACGATCCTCGTGCTGTCGAACCTGGCGGGGGTCGCCGTCGACTTCCTGTACCTGCTGATCGCGCAGATCACCGGCAACGACTCGATCGCCGCGCTCGCCGCCAACCCCGTGATCAACGTCGTCACGTGCCTGGCGTTCGTGCTGGGGGCGACCTGGATCTCCTACCGCGACATGCAGACGACCCAGAAGCTGCAGTACGTGCTGGTCGGCTTCCAGCTGGTCGTGCTGGTGGTCTTCGCGGTGGCGGCGTTCGTGGGCGTGGCCAACGGGACCGCCTACGACGCGAGCCCCGTCTCGGCGTCGTGGTTCAACCCGTTCGAGATCCCCGAGTTCGGGATGGTGGCGGCCGGGCTGTCGCTCTCGATCTTCATCTTCTGGGGCTGGGACGTCACGCTGACGATGAACGAGGAGACCAAGGGCTCCGCGAGCACGCCCGGTCGGGCCGCCACCCTCACGGTGCTCATCATCGTGGTGGTCTACGTGTTGCTCGCCGTCGCGCTGATCGCGTTCGCCGGCGTCGGCACGGGGGAGTACGGCCTCGGCAACGAGGCCATCCAGGACAACGTCTTCTTCCACCTCTCCGGGCTCGTCATGGGTCCGCTGGCGTGGCTCGTCTCGCTGTCGGTGCTGTCGAGCTCGGCCGCGTCGCTGCAGTCGACCTTCGTGTCCCCGGCCCGGACGTTGCTGGCCATGGGCCACTACGGGGCGCTCTCGCCGTCGTTCGCGAAGGTCCACCCCACGTTCTTCACGCCGGGCTACGCGACCGTCGTCTCCGCCGTCGTCGCCTCCGGGTTCTACGCGGTGATGCGCTTCATCAGCGAGAACGTGCTGTGGGACACGATCACGGCGCTCGGCATGATGATCTGCTTCTACTACGGGCTGACCGCGTTCGCGACGGTCTGGTACTTCCGGACGCAGTGGTTCGTCAGCGTGCGGAACACGTTCTTCCAGCTGGTGTTCCCGCTGCTGGGCGGGATCGTGCTGTCGATCCTGTTCGTCACCACTCTGACGGACTCCGTCAGCCCGGACTACGGCTCCGGATCGTCGATCGGCGGGATCGGCCTGGTGTTCGTGCTGGGGGTCACCGTCCTCGTGATCGGCGTCGTCGTGATGCTCGTGCAGCGCGTGCGGCGTCCCGCGTTCTTCCGCGGCGAGACGCTGCGCCGCGGCGTGTCGGACGGGGCCGTCGACGAGGCGGCGAACCTCCCGGAGTAGCGGCCCGTCCCGCCGGCGCCGCCGCACGAGGGGGAGGGGAGCACCTAGGCTCGTCGGGTGACCCAGGTGCTCCCGCTCGTGCTGCTCACCGGCTTCGAACCGTTCGACGGCGCGGCCTCGAACGCGTCGTGGGACGCCGTGCTGCGGCTCGCCCGGGACTGGGACGCCGACGACGAGGGCGCCCGCCTGGAGGTGGCGTGCCTCCCGGTCGCGTTCGGCGCGGTGCGGAAGCGGCTCGCGGCCCTGGTGGCCGAGCACGCGCCCGCCGTCGTCGTCGCGACGGGGGTGGCGCCGGGGTCGAGCGCGGTCCGGATCGAGCGGGTCGCGCTCAACCTCGCCGACGCTCGGATCCCCGACAACGACGGCGACCAGCCCGTCGACGCCGAGGTCGTCCCCGGGGCGCCGCTGGCCCGGCTGGCCACCCTCCCCGTGAAGGCGGCCCTCGCCGCGTGCCGCGACCTCAGGCTCCCCGTGATGGAGTCGCTGTCCGCGGGAACCTACGTCTGCAACGCGACCTTCGTGCACGCGCTCGACGTCGCCCCGGACGCCCGGGTGGGGTTCGTCCACGTGCCCCGGGAGGCCGACCTCGACCTCGCGACGACGGCGTCCGCGCTGCGGGAGATCGTCCGGGCCACGCTCGGCCACGCCGGGGCCGACCTGCACGTGGTGGGCGGGTCGATCGCGTGAGCCGGCCGCTGCTCGTGGGCCTGACCGGGGGATCGCGTCGGGGAAGTCGACGGTCGCCCGCGCGCTCGCCGACCTCGGGGCCGTCGTCGTCGACGCCGACGCGCTCGCCCGCGAGGTGCTCGAGCCGGGCACGCCGGGACTCGCGGCCGTCGTCGCGCGCTTCGGGACCGGCGTGCTGCGCGACGACGGCGCGCTCGACCGCGCCGCGCTGGCGACCGTCGTCTTCGCCGATCCCGGCGCGCGTCGTGACCTCGAGGAGATCGTGCACCCGGCCGTGGGGCGCCGTTTCGAGGAGGTCGTCGCGACGACACCGCCCGGCGCGGTCCTCGTCCACGACGTCCCGCTCCTCGTGGAGAACGGCCTCGCGGCGCGCTACGACGTCGTCGTCGTGGTGGATGCCCCGGCGCACGTGCGCCTGGCGCGCGCCGTCGCGCGCGGGCTCGCGAGCGACCAGGTCGAGGCCCGGATGGCCGCGCAGGCGAGCGACGCCGAGCGGCGCGCCGTCGCGGACGTCGTGATCGACACCGGGGGGACGATCGCGCAGACGCTGGACGCCGTCGCGCAGGTGTGGCGGACGCACCTGGTGCCCGAGGTGGACGGCGACGCCGGAGCTCGCGAGAGCGCAGCCCCCTGACGCGACGAGCGGCCCCACCCGGAGGCGGGGCCGCTCGTTCGGGCCGTTCGACGCCGATCGTCGCGGATCTCAGGCGACGAGCGAGGCCTCGAGCGTGATGGTGACGGCGGCGAGCGCGGCACTGACGGGGCAGCCGGTCTTGGCGGACTCGGCGACGGCGAGGAAGTCCTCCTCGCTGATGTCCGGCACGGTGGCCTCGACCGTCAGCGTGATCCCCGTGATGCCCTCGCCGGCGACGAAGGTGACGGTGGCCGAGGTCTCGACGCGCGTGGGCGGCGTGCCCTTGCCCGCGAGCTCGTGGGAGAGGGCCATGGAGTAGCACGACGCGTGGGCGGCGGCGATGAGCTCCTCGGGCGTGGTCTGACCGCCGGCGCCCTCGGCGCGCGAGCGCCAGCTGACGTCGACCGTGGGGAAGGCGCCGCTGGCGACGGTGGTGCGGCCGGAGCCGGAGGCGAGGTCACCCTCCCAGACGGTGCTGGCGGAGCTGTTGACGGGCTTGGGCATGGAAAGGTCCTCCTCGTGGCGGCCGGGTGGATCCCGGCTCCACCTCCATCCTGCCCCCGCGAGCCGTCGATGTCAGTGGTCGGACGTACCGTTGAGGCATGAGACCCGTGACCGACCTGCAGCGCACCGTCGCCCCGTTCGAGGTGGTCTCGGAGTACTCGCCCTCGGGCGACCAGCCGACGGCGATCAAGGAGCTGACCGAGCGCCTCCAGGGCGGCGAGAAGGACATCGTGCTGCTGGGCGCGACCGGGACCGGAAAGTCCGCGACGACGGCGTGGCTCATCGAGCAGGTGCAGCGGCCGACCCTCGTGATGGCGCCGAACAAGACCCTCGCGGCCCAGCTCGCGACGGAGTTCCGCGAGCTGCTGCCCAACAACGCGGTCGAGTACTTCGTCTCCTACTACGACTACTACCAGCCCGAGGCCTACGTGCCGTCCTCGGACACGTACATCGAGAAGGACTCCTCGATCAACGACGAGGTTGAGCGGCTGCGGCACTCGGCGACCAACTCGTTGCTGACGCGCCGCGACGTCGTCGTGGTCGCCTCCGTCTCCTGCATCTACGGCCTCGGGACGCCGCAGGAGTACGTCGAGCGGATGGTGCAGCTGCGGGTGGGCGACGTCGTCGAGCGTGACGCGCTGCTGCGACAGTTCGTCATGATGCAGTACACGCGCAACGACGCGGCGTTCAACCGCGGCACCTTCCGCGTGCGGGGCGACACCGTGGAGATCATCCCCGTCTACGAGGAGCTCGCGATCCGCATCGAGTTCTTCGGCGACGAGATCGAGTCGATCGCGACGCTGCACCCGCTCACGGGCGACGTCGTGCGCAACGAGGTCGAGACCCACATCTTCCCGGCGACCCACTACGTCGCGGGCCCCGAGCGGATGTCCCGCGCGGTCGGCACGATCGAGGCGGAGCTCGAGCAGCGGCTGGCCGAGCTCGAGCAGTCGGGGCGGCTGCTGGAGGCCCAGCGGCTGCGGATGCGGACCACCTACGACCTCGAGATGATGCGCCAGATCGGCACGTGCTCGGGCATCGAGAACTACTCCCGCCACATCGACGGACGCGAGGGCGGCACGCCGCCGCACACGCTTCTGGACTACTTCCCCGAGGACTTCCTCCTCGTGATCGACGAGTCCCACCAGACCGTGCCGCAGATCGGGGCGATGTTCGAGGGCGACGCGTCGCGCAAGCGCACTCTCGTCGAACACGGTTTCCGGCTCCCGAGCGCGATGGACAACCGGCCGCTGCGCTGGGAGGAGTTCCTCGAGCGCACGGGGCAGACCGTGTTCCTCTCGGCGACGCCGGGGGCCTACGAGCTCGGGCAGTCCGACGGTTTCGTCGAGCAGGTCATCCGTCCGACGGGTCTGGTGGACCCCGAGGTCATCATCAAGCCGACCAAGGGTCAGATCGACGACCTGCTGGGCGAGATCCGCGAGCGAGCCGAGCGGGACGAGCGCGTCCTGGTGACCACGCTGACCAAGAAGATGTCGGAGGACCTCACCGACTACCTCGTCGAGCGCGGGATCAAGGTCGCCTACCTGCACTCCGAGGTCGACACGCTCCGGCGGATCGAGCTCCTCCGGGAGCTCCGGATGGGCGTGTTCGACGTGCTCGTCGGCATCAACCTCCTGCGCGAGGGTCTCGACCTCCCGGAGGTCTCCCTCGTGGCGATCCTCGACGCGGACAAGGAGGGCTTCCTGCGCTCAGGCACGTCGCTCATCCAGACGATCGGTCGTGCGGCCCGGAACGTGTCGGGGCAGGTCCACATGTACGCCGACAAGATCACCCCCTCGATGGCCCTGGCCATCGAGGAGACCACGCGGCGCCGCGAGAAGCAGGTCGCCTACAACCTCGCCAACGGCATCGACCCGACGCCGCTGCGCAAGAAGATCACCGACATCACCGACCAGCTCGCCCGCGAGGACGTCGACACGAAGGAGCTGCTCGCCGGCGGCTACCGCCAGGGCGGCAAGGGCAAGGGCGGGGGAGCGCCGAAGGGTGGCTCGTCGGCGCGTGAACGCCTCGCCGGGGCGGCGGCCTCCGACCTCGCCCAGCTCATCCAGGAGCTGTCGGACCAGATGCACGCGGCGGCCGCGGAGCTGCAGTTCGAGGTCGCCGCACGGCTGCGCGACGAGATCTCCGACCTGAAGAAGGAGCTCAGGCAGATGGTGGCGGCGTCGGCCTAGCGCCGGTCGGGTGGATGGGCGGACGGCGGGACGGGTGGCCCGATAGTTGCATCGTCAACGTTCGGGCCCGGTTCTGCTAGCCTTCCACCCGAAGGGGAGTACTCCTTGAGCAGCAGGCCCGTCATCACGGAACCCAGTGTCGCGTTCCCGGACCTGCTGGGCGCGGCACGTCGTCGCGTCGGAGAAGACCTTCGGTGTCTTCGTCGTACTCACCGGAGGTTTCCCCTGTGGATGTTCTTACCTGGTTCTGGATCGTCACCGGAACTCTGATCGTCGTCATGCTGACCGTCGACTTCGTCGGTCACGTCCGCACCCCGCACGCCCCCACGCTCAAGGAGGCCGCGATCTGGTCGGCCGTCTACGTGGCGATCGCCCTGATCTTCGGGGTGGCGATCCTGCTCGCGTGGGACACCACGCACGGCGTGGCCTACTTCTCGGGCTACCTGCTGGAGAAGTCGCTCAGCATCGACAACCTCTTCGTCTTCCTGCTGATCATGGGCAGCTTCCGCGTGCCGCGCGAGTACCAGCAGAAGGTGCTGCTCATCGGCATCATCATCGCCCTCGTGATGCGCACGATCTTCATCCTGCTCGGCAACGCCGTGGTGGAGAACTTCTCCTGGATCTTCTGGATCTTCGGCGCCTTCCTCCTGTACACGGCCTGGGCCCAGGCGCGTCACAAGGCGGACGACGACGAGGAGTACAAGGAGAACGGCTTCGTCCGCCTCATCCGCCGGGTCTTCCCGACCACCGAGGACTACGTCGGCGACAAGATGGTCGTGAAGCAGTCCGGCCGCCGCATGATCACCCCGATGCTCATCGTGATGCTGGCCATCGGCTCGGCCGACCTGCTGTTCGCCGTCGACTCGATCCCCGCCATCTTCGGCGTGACCACCCAGCTCTCCGGCGGCGAGCAGATCTTCGTCATCTTCGCCGCCAACGCCTTCTCGCTGCTGGGCCTGCGCCAGCTCTTCTTCCTCATCGACGGCCTGCTCGACAAGCTCGTCTACCTCAACTACGGCCTGGCCGCGATCCTCGGGTTCATCGGTATCAAGCTCGTCATCCACGCCATGCACACCAACGAGCTGTCGTGGCTGAACAACGGCGAGCACATCACGTTCATCCCCGAGGTGCCGACGGTCCTCTCGCTCGTGGTCATCGTCGTCGCCCTGGGAATCACCGCGTGGGCGTCGCTCACGATCGGCAAGCGCCGCCACGCCGACAAGAGCCCCAGCCCCACGATCCCGGCCGACCCCCGCAGCACCGACTGAGCCCGTCCGGCCCCGCCGGCTGCTCGGAGCACCCCCGGCAACGACGGAGCCCGAGCCCCTCCAGGTCCACGACCGGGAGGGGCTCGGGCTCTGCCGGCTCGAGGGCGGTCGTCCCGGGAGCGGTCGGGCTCAGCCCTCCACCAGCGCACTCCACGGACCGATGACCGGGGCCCAGGCCCGGGCGTCCCGCCGGGCCACGAGGCCGGCCGCCGCGAACGGATCGGCGTCGAGCAGCGCGAGGGCGGCGGCCTCGTCGTCGGCGACCAGCAGGAGCAGCGCGCCCTCGCCGGTCCCGAGCGGGCCGGAGGCGAGCAGGTCGCCGCCGGCCAGGAGCCCGCGCAGGAACTCGCGGTGCGCGGGCCGGACGGCGGTGCGCTCGTCGGCGCGGTGGTCGTAGGTGTACTCGACGGCGAACACGGGCACGGTGGGCTCCTGGGGCGTGGCACGGGTGGACCGTCCCAGCGTAGGACGACTGTGGGCGGCGTCACGGCTCTACGCCCACGTCGAACAGGTGTGCGAGATGTCGGAGGCGGCGGTTATCCTCGAGGGGTGAGTCTCATCATCTCCGGCGCCCGCGAGCACAACCTCCGCAACGTCTCGGTCGACCTCCCGCGCGACCGCCTGATCGTCTTCACGGGGCTGTCCGGATCGGGCAAGTCGTCGCTGGCGTTCGACACGATCTTCGCGGAGGGCCAGCGCCGTTACGTGGAGTCGCTGTCGGCCTACGCGCGACAGTTCCTCGGCCAGATGGACAAGCCTGACGTCGACCTCATCGAGGGCCTGTCGCCGGCGGTCTCCATCGACCAGAAGTCGACGAACCGGAACCCACGCTCGACCGTCGGCACGATCACCGAGGTCTACGACTACCTCCGACTGCTCTACGCCCGCGCGGGGACCCAGTTCTGCCCCGTCTGCGGCGAGCGCGTCACGTCCCAGAGCCCGCAGCAGATCGTCGACCAGCTCCTCGAGCTGCCCGAGGGCACGCGGTTCCAGGTCCTCGCGCCCGTGGTGCGAGGCCGCAAGGGCGAGTACGCCGACCTGTTCCGCGACCTCCAGGCCCAGGGCTTCGCCCGGGCCCGGGTGGACGGCGAGGTCGCGACGCTGACGGACCCGCCGACGCTGGAGAAGAAGCTCAAGCACGACATCGAGGTGGTCGTCGACCGCCTTGTCGTCCGCGCCAGCGCGAAGCAGCGCATCACCGACTCCGTGGAGACGGCGCTGCGCCTCGCCGAGGGCCTGCTGATCGTGGAGCTGGTGGACCGCGAGGCGGACGATCCCGAGCGCGAGCGTCGCTACTCCGAGAAGCGCGCCTGCCCGAACGAGCACCCCCTCACGCTCGAGGAGATCGAGCCCCGCACGTTCTCCTTCAACGCGCCGTACGGCGCGTGCCCCGAGTGCTCGGGTCTGGGGACCCGGCTCGAGGTCGACCCCGACCTGGTCGTGCCCGACGACGAGCGGACGCTCGCAGAGGGCGCCGTCGCGCCGTGGACCCAGGGTCAGGCGGACTACTACACGCGCCAGCTGGAGGCGCTCGGCGCCCAGCTCGGCTTCTCGGTCGACGTGCCCTGGCGGGCCCTGCCCGAGCGCGCCCGCAAGGCGGTGCTGTACGGCCAGGACCACGAGGTCAAGGTCAAGTACAAGAACCGCTGGGGGCGTGAGCGCCAGTACTCCACCGGCTTCGAGGGCGTCATCTCCTTCATCCAGCGTCGGCACTCCGAGACCGAGTCCGACTGGTCGAAGGACCGCTACGAGGGCTACATGCGGGAGGTCGCGTGCCCCGTCTGCGACGGTGCCCGGCTCAAGCCCGAGGTCCTAGCCGTCCACGTCGACGGCCGCTCGATCGCGGACGTCTGCGGCCTGTCGATCCGCGAGGCCCGCGACTTCCTCCAGACGCTGGAGCTCGGCGTCCGCGAGGCGGCGATCGCCGGGGCCGTGCTCAAGGAGATCGACGCTCGGCTCGGCTTCCTCCTCGACGTCGGCCTGGACTACCTCACGCTCGCGCGGCCGTCGGCCACGCTGTCGGGCGGCGAGGCCCAGCGCATCCGCCTCGCCACCCAGATCGGCTCCGGCCTGGTGGGTGTCCTGTACGTGCTCGACGAGCCGAGCATCGGTCTGCACCAGCGCGACAACCGTCGCCTCATCGACACCCTCACGCGGCTGCGCGACCTCGGCAACACGCTGATCGTCGTCGAGCACGACGAGGACACGATCCGCATGGCCGACTGGATCGTCGACATCGGCCCGGGTGCCGGCGAGCACGGCGGCAAGGTCGTCCACTCGGGCGACTACGCGGGCCTCCTCGCCTCGGAGGAGTCGCTCACGGGCGCCTACCTCTCCGGTCGCCGCAGCATCCCGGTCCCGACCTCGCGTCGTCCGCGCACCAAGGGCCGCGAGGTGACCGTCGTCGGCGCGCACGAGAACAACCTCAAGAACGTCACCGTGACGTTCCCGCTGGGTCAGCTCGTCGCCGTCACCGGGGTCTCCGGCTCCGGCAAGTCGACGCTGGTCAACTCGATCCTGCACACCGTGATGGCGAACGAGCTCAACGGTGCCCGTCGGGTCGCGGGTCGTCACAAGCGCGTGACGGGCCTGGACAACCTCGACAAGGTCGTCCACGTCGACCAGGGTCCGATCGGCCGCACCCCGCGCTCGAACCCGGCCACCTACACCGGGGTCTGGGACCACGTCCGCAAGCTCTTCGCCGAGACGACCGAGGCGAAGGTCCGCGGCTACCTGCCCGGCCGGTTCTCGTTCAACGTCAAGGGCGGCCGCTGCGAGGCCTGCTCGGGCGACGGCACGCTGAAGATCGAGATGAACTTCCTGCCGGACGTCTACGTCCAGTGCGAGGTCTGCCAGGGCGCCCGGTACAACCGCGAGACGCTCGAGGTGCACTTCAAGGGCAAGACCGTCGCCGACGTGCTGAACATGCCGATCGCCGAGGCCGCCGAGTTCTTCGCCGCCTCGCCCGGCATCTCGCGGCACCTCAACACGCTGGTGGACGTCGGCCTCGGCTACGTCAGGCTCGGACAGAGCGCCACCACGCTGTCGGGCGGCGAGGCGCAGCGCGTCAAGCTCGCCAGCGAGCTGCAGAAGCGCTCGAACGGCCGCACGTTCTACGTGCTCGACGAGCCGACCACGGGGCTGCACTTCGAGGACATCCGCAAGCTGCTGCAGGTGCTGCAGGGGCTGGTCGACAAGGGCAACTCGGTGCTGGTCATCGAGCACAACCTCGACGTCGTGCGCAGCGCCGACTGGGTCATCGACATGGGCCCCGAGGGTGGCTCCGGCGGCGGCACGCTGGTCGCCGAGGGGACCCCGGAGGCGATCGCCCGCGTCGCCGCCAGCCACACGGGCGCCTATCTGCAGGACCTGCTCCCCGTCGCCGAGCGCGCGGGCGCGGGCGCCTGAGGACGGACGCGCGCGGCGCATGACCAATCCGAGCGACTACCGGCCGGCGCCGGGGGAGATTCCCACGTCCCCCGGCGTCTACCGCTTCAGCGACCCCAGCGGCCGCGTGATCTACGTCGGCAAGGCGCGGAGCCTGCGGCAGCGCCTGGCGAACTACTTCGCGCCGCTGCCGACGCTCCACCCGCGCACCGCGCGGATGGTGACGACGGCGAGCCGCGTGGAGTGGACCGTCGTGGGCACCGAGGTGGAGGCCCTGTCGCTGGAGTACTCCTGGATCAAGGAGTTCGACCCGCGGTTCAACGTCAAGTACCGCGACGACAAGTCCTACCCCTACCTCGCCGTCACGATGGGGGAGACCGTGCCCCGGGTCTCGGTGATGCGGGGGGCCAAGCGCGCCGGCACCCGGTACTTCGGCCCGTACTCCCACGCCTGGGCGATCCGGGAGACCGTCGATCTGCTGCTGCGGGTGTTCCCGATCCGCAGCTGCAGCTCCGGCGTCTACAAGCGCGCGGCCCAGAGCGGCCGCGCCTGCCTGCTCGGCTACCTCGACAAGTGCTCGGCGCCGTGCGTCGGGCGCATCTCCCCGGAGGACCACCGCGCGCTGGCGGAGGACTTCTGCCGGTTCATGGCCGGCGACACCGGAACGTTCGTCAAGCGGCTCGAGGCGGAGATGGGCCGGGCCGCCGCCGAGATGGACTACGAGCGCGCCGCCCGCCTGCGCGACGACCTCGGGGCCCTGCGCCGCGTCGTGGAGAAGAACGCCGTGGTGCTCGACGACGGCACGGACGCGGACATCTTCGCCCTGGCCCAGGACGACCTCGAGGTCTCGGTGCAGGTGTTCCACGTCCGGGGCGGACGGGTGCGCGGGCAGCGGGGCTGGGTCTCCGAGCGGGTGGAGGACATGGACGACGGCGCCCTGGTCGAGCGCCTCCTGCAGCAGATCTACGCCGAGCGGGACGCCGACGTGCCCCGCGAGGTGCTGGTCCCCGCGCTGCCCGAGGACGCCGAGCAGCTCCAGGAGTGGCTCGGCGGCATCCGCGGGTCCAGGGTGAGCCTGCGGATCCCCCAGCGGGGCGACAAGCGCGCGCTCGCCGCGACGGTCCGCACCAACGCCGAGGGTGCGCTCGCGCTGCACAAGACCCGCCGTGCCGGAGACCTCACGGCCCGGTCCAAGGCCCTCGCCGACCTCGAGACCGAGCTCGACCTGCCCACGTCTCCGCTGCGCATCGAGTGCTTCGACATCTCCACGCTCCAGGGCACCCACCAGGTCGGCTCGATGGTCGTGTTCGAGGACGGGCTCGCCCGCAAGAGCGCCTACCGGCAGTTCGTCGTCCGCGGCGCGGACGGCAGCGGCGCCCGCGACGACACCGAGGCCATGCACGAGGTCATCACGCGGCGCTTCAAGCGCATGGCGGCCGAGCGCGAGGGCGCCGCCGTCGACGACGACGGCGTCCCCGTCGTGCGCGGGATCGACCCGAGCACGGGTCGCCCCGTGCGGTTCGCCTACGCCCCGCAGCTCGTCGTCGTCGACGGCGGACCGCCCCAGGTCGCCGCCGCCAAGCGGGCGATGGACGAGCTGGGCGTCACCGACGTCGCGCTCGTCGGGCTCGCCAAGCGGCTCGAGGAGGTCTGGCTGCCGGGGGAGGAGTTCCCGCTCGTGCTGCCCCGCACCAGCGAGGGGCTCTACCTGCTGCAGCGCGTCCGCGACGAGGCGCACCGGTTCGCCATCACCCACCACCGCAAACGCCGCAGCGGCGCGATGACCCGCTCGGTGCTCGACGACGTCCCCGGCCTCGGTCCCTCGCGGCAGGCGGCGCTCCTGGGACGCTTCGGCTCCGTCAAGGCGATCCGGGTCGCCGGCCCCGACGCCATCGCCGAGGTCCCCGGCATCGGCCCCAAGCTCGCCGTGGCGGTCCACGAGGCGCTGTCCGGGCCTGGCATCCTGGGGTCATGACCGGTGACGCGACCGACCGCCCGCACGCCCCGACGCACGACGACGACCACGACCCGCTGACGGTCCCGGGCGGCATCCCGCTGCTGGAGAGCACGACGACGAAGCCGAGCGCCGAGCGCAGCGAGGTCATCCTCATCACCGGCATGTCAGGCGCCGGCCGGTCACGCGCGGCGGCCGTGCTCGAGGACCTCGACTGGTACGTCGTGGACAACCTCCCGCCGCAGCTGCTCGCGCCCATGGTGGGGATGATGTCCCCGGACGGTGGCGTCCGACGGCTCGCCGCCGTCGTCGACGCCCGCGGCAAGGAGTTCTTCTCCGACCTCGACGGCGTGATCGAGTCGTTCCGGGCGCAGGGGATCGAGTACCGGATCGTCTTCCTCGACGCCGACGACGCCACCCTCGTGCGCCGCTTCGAGCAGGTCCGCCGTCCTCACCCGCTGCAGGGCGAGGGCACGATCCTCGACGGCATCGCGGCCGAGCGCACCGTGACCGAGCACCTGCGCGAGCGCGCCGACGTCTACCTCGACACGTCCCACCTCAACGTGCACGAGCTCGCCGCGCGGGTGCGGGCCGAGGTGGCCGGTGCGGGGGAGCGCCCGCTCGCGATCACCGTCGTCTCGTTCGGGTTCAAGTACGGCATCCCGCTGGACGCCGACCACGTCGTCGACGTCCGGTTCCTGTCCAACCCGTACTGGGTGACCGAGCTGCGCCACCTCACCGGCAAGGACGCCCCCGTCGCCGACTACGTGCTCGGGCTGCCCGGGGCGGCCGAGTTCGTGTCGGGCTACGCCGACCTCATCGAGCCGATCACCGCCGGGTACCTGGCCGAGCAGAAGGCCTACCTCACGATCGCGTTCGGCTGCACGGGCGGCAAGCACCGCTCGGTGGCGCTCTCGGAGCGGCTGGGGGAGACGCTGCGCTCCCGCGGGTACTCGGTGCGCAACCTCCACCGCGACCTGGGACGGGAGTAGCCGTGGCCGTCCGCGCGCTGGATCCGCTGCGGATCGAACCGCTGCGCATCGTCGCCCTCGGCGGTGGCCACGGGCTCGCCGCCTCGCTGCTGGCGCTGCGCCACCTCACGCCCGACCTGACGGCGGTCGTCACGGTCGCCGACGACGGCGGCTCGTCGGGGCGGCTGCGCCACGAGATGGGGATCCTGCCGCCCGGTGACCTCCGCATGGCCCTGGCGTCGCTGTGCGACGACACGCCGCGCGGGCGGGCGTGGCACGACATCCTCCAGCACCGGTTCGTCACCGACGGCGACCTCGACGGTCACGCCCTGGGGAACCTGCTCATCGCCGCGGCCTGGCAGCACGCCGGGTCCGCCGTCGCCGGCCTCGACCAGATCGCCGAGCTCATCGGGGTCCGCGGTCGTGTCCTCCCGATGGTCGCCGAACCGCTGGTGATCGAGGCGGACGTCACGCGACGCGGCCAGGCCGACCTGGTCGTGCGCGGTCAGAGCCGCGTCGCCGTCACCAGCGGGCGCGTCTCGCGCGTCCGGCTGCTCCCGGAGGAGCCCGAGATGTGCCCCGAGACGCTCGAGGCGATCCGGGCGGCGGACTGGGTCGTCCTGGGCCCGGGCTCCTGGTACACCTCGGTGCTGCCCCACCTGCAGGTGCGGCAGCTGCGGGACGCGATCCACGACGCCGCCCACATCGCCCTCACGCTCAACCTGCAGCAGCAGGAGGGCGAGACCGACGGGTTCACCGCCGCCGACCACGTCCGCGTGCTCCGCGAGGTGGACCCCGACCTGCGCCCCGACGTCGTCGTCGCGGACCCGGGCTGGGTGGACGACGTCGCCCAGCTGGAGGCCGTGGCCGGCGAGCTCGGCGCCGGCCTCCTGCTGCGCCAGGTGCGTGCCGACGACGGGACGGCGCGGCACGACCCGCTCCGGCTGGCCGCCGCCTACCGCGACGCGTTCTCGGCCACCTGGGGAGATGTCGCGCGGGGCTGAGATCCGCGCGACGCCGTCGGTTCCGCGACCCGGACGAGGCGTCCGGGACCCGGACGGCCCACATCGACGGGGGCACGGTTCCGCTCCGCGTGGCAGGATGTCCGGCATGTCTCTGACCGCTGCCGTGAAGGACGAACTGGCCAGGGTCCGGGTCGATCGCACCTCCAGTCGCAAGGCCGAGGTCTCGGCGACGCTGCGCTTCGCCGGGGGCCTCCACATCATCTCGGGGCGCATCGTCATCGAGGCCGAGCTCGACAACGCCGCTGCCGCGCGCCGGATCCGTGTCGCGATCGCCGAGGTCTACGGCCACGCGAGCGACATCATCGTCGTCTCGGGCGGAGCGCTGCGGAAGGGCAACCGCTACGTGGTCCGCGTGGTGCGCGACGGCGAGGCGCTCGCCCGTCAGACGGGCCTCCTGGACTCCCGGGGCCGCCCCGTGCGGGGGCTGCCGCCGCAGGTCGTCTCCGCGAGCGTCGCCGACACCGTCGCCGCCTGGCGCGGGGCGTTCCTCGCGCACGGGTCGCTGACCGAACCCGGCCGCTCCGCCGCCCTCGAGGTGACCTGCCCCGGACCTGAGGCCGCCCTCGCGCTGGTGGGCGCCGCCCGTCGCCTCGGCCTGAGCGCCAAGGCCCGTGAGGTGCGCGGCGTCGACCGGGTCGTGGTGCGCGACGGCGACGCCATCGCCGCCCTCCTGACCCGGATGGGCGCGCACGACGCCGTGCTGGCGTGGGAGGAGCGGCGCATGCGCCGCGAGGTCCGCGGCACCGCGAACCGCCTGGCCAACTTCGACGACGCGAACCTGCGCCGCAGCGCGCGGGCCGCCGTCGCCGCCAGCGCCCGCGTCCAGCGCGCGTTCGAGATCCTCGGCGACGAGGTCCCCGAGCACCTGGTCGAGGCGGGCCGCCTGCGGCTCGAGCACCGTCAGGCGTCGCTGGAGGAGCTCGGACAGCTCTCCGACCCGCAGCTGACGAAGGACGCCGTCGCGGGCCGGATCCGTCGCCTTCTCGCCACCGCCGACAAGCGAGCGAGCGACCTCGGCATCCCCGACACCGAGAGCATCCTCACGCCGGACATGCTTGACCTCTGAGGGTCGACGTGCCTCGTCCGTGACGGCCTCCGGCCGAGCGGCGGCACCCGGGTTCCGCAGGGCGAGACGCCTGCCGCCTGGGCACCAGGTCCCACCGTCCGGCGGGGGCCGACGTAGTAGTGTCCGTAGCGGAGAAACGGGGACGACCCCCTCCGGCCGCCCGGCAAGGGCGTGCCACCGGACGACTGCGTGCACTGCACGCTTGGAGGACCAATCGTGACCATCCGCGTCGGGATCAACGGGTTCGGCCGCATCGGCCGCAACTTCTACCGCGCCATCGTCGCCTCGGGCGCCGACATCGAGATCGTCGGTGTCAACGACCTCACCGACAACAAGACCCTCGCGCACCTGCTCAAGTACGACACCGTTCTCGGTGTCCTGCCGAGCGAGGTCACCTACGACGACGAGAACATCGTCGTCGACGGCAAGGCCATCCGCGCCCTCGCCGAGCGCGACCCGAAGAACCTCCCGTGGGGCGAGCTCGGCGCCGACATCGTCATCGAGTCGACCGGCTTCTTCACGGACGCCACCAAGGCCAAGGCCCACATCGAGGCCGGCGCCAAGAAGGTCATCATCTCGGCCCCCGCCTCGAACGAGGACGGCACCTTCGTCGTCGGTGTGAACCACACCGACTACGACCCCGAGACGCAGCACATCATCTCGAACGCGTCCTGCACCACGAACTGCCTCGCGCCGATGGCCAAGGCCCTCAACGACGCGTTCGGCATCGAGCGTGGTCTCATGACCACGATCCACGCCTACACGGGTGACCAGAACCTGCAGGACGGTCCCCACAAGGACCTGCGTCGCGCCCGCGCCGCCGCTCAGAACATCGTCCCCACCACCACGGGTGCCGCCAAGGCCGTCGCGCTGGTGCTCCCGGAGCTCAAGGGCAAGCTGGACGGCTACGCCCTGCGCGTCCCCGTCATCACGGGTTCCGCCACCGACCTGACCTTCACCGCCTCGCGCGAGGTCACCGTCGAGGAGGTCAACGCCGCGATCAAGGCCGCGGCCGAGGGCCCCATGGCCGGCACGCTGGAGTACACCGAGGACCCGATCGTCTCCTCGGACATCATCACGAACCCGCACCAGAGCATCTTCGACGCCGGCCTGACCAAGGTCTCCGGCGACCTGGTGAAGGTCGTGGCCTGGTACGACAACGAGTGGGGCTACAGCTCCTCCCTCGTGAAGCTCACCGAGTACGTCGGCGGCAAGCTCTGATCTGCCCGATGTGACCCGCGCCCGCGTCCGTACCCCTCGGGGTACGGGCGCGGGGGCGTCTCGGCCCTGTTCCACCCCGACGTTCCGCCCCAGGGCGGAGAGGAGACCCCGCTGTGAAGACGCTCGCCGACCTCGGTGACCTGCGCGGCAAGACCGTGCTCGTCCGCTCGGACTTCAACGTGCCGCTCGACGGCACCACCATCACGGACGACGGCCGCATCCGCGCCGCGCTGCCGACCCTCAAGGCCCTGCTCGACGGCGGAGCCAAGGTCGTCGTGACCGCCCACCTCGGTCGCCCCAAGGGCGCGCCGGAGGACAAGTACTCCCTCGCCCCCGTGGCCGCCCGCCTCGGCGAGCTGCTCGGCCAGGACGTCGCCCTCGCCGGCGACCTCGTCGGCGACAGCGCGAAGGCGACGGTCGGCGCGCTGACCGACGGCCGGATCGCCCTCCTGGAGAACGTCCGCTTCGACGCCCGCGAGACCTCCAAGGTCGACGCCGAGCGCGCCGAGCTGGCCGCCGAGCTGGCCGCCCTGGGCGGCGGCGTCGACGCGTTCGTCTCCGACGGCTTCGGCGTCGTCCACCGCAAGCAGGCGTCCGTGTACGACGTCGCGGCGATCCTCCCGCATGCGGCCGGCACCCTGGTCGAGGGCGAGGTCAAGGCGCTCGACAAGGCGATCAACGACCCCGCGCGGCCCTACGCCGTCGTCCTCGGCGGCTCGAAGGTCTCCGACAAGCTCGGCGTCATCGCCAACCTGCTCGAGAAGGCCGACACGCTGCTCATCGGTGGCGGCATGGTCTTCACGTTCCTCGCGGCCCAGGGCCACGAGGTCGGCAAGTCCCTGCTCGAGGTCGACCAGATCGACACCGTCAAGGGCTACCTGGCGCGCGCCGAGGAGAAGGGCGTCACCATCGTCCTGCCGACCGACATCGTCGCCGCCGAGGCGTTCGCCGCCGACGCGAAGCACGAGGTCGTCGCCGCCGACGCCATCCCGGCCGAGTCGCTGGGCCTGGACATCGGACCGGAGTCCGCCAAGGCGTTCGCCGAGGCCGTCAAGGCCTCCCGCACCATCGTCTGGAACGGCCCGATGGGCGTGTTCGAGATGGACGCCTTCGCCGGCGGCACCCGCGCCGTCGCCCAGGCCATGATCGACGCGACCGCCGCGGGCGCGTTCTCCATCGTGGGCGGTGGCGACTCCGCCGCCGCCGTCCGCACGCTCGGCTTCGACGAGGCCGGGTTCAGCCACATCTCCACCGGTGGTGGAGCCTCCCTCGAGCTGCTCGAGGGCAAGACCCTGCCCGGCCTCGCCGTGCTCGAGAACTGAAGGACGAGAACATGACCCGCACCCCCCTGATGGTGGGCAACTGGAAGCTCAACCTCGACCACCACGAGGCGATCGCCCTCGTGCAGAAGCTCGCCTGGACCCTCGGCGACGCCAAGCACGACTACGACGCCGTCGAGGTCGTCGTCTCGCCGTCGTTCACCAGCCTGCGCTCCGTGCAGACGCTCGTGGACGGCGACAAGCTCGGCCTGAAGTACGCCTCGCAGGACATCTCGGCGCAGGCGTCCGGCGCCTACACCGGTGAGGTCTCCGCGAAGCAGCTGTCCGCGCTCGGCGTGAGCTACGCGATCATCGGTCACTCGGAGCGTCGTCAGTACCACGCCGAGTCCGACGCGCTGGTGAACGCGAAGATCCTGGCCGCTCTCGGTGCCGGCATCACGCCGATCGTCTGCGTCGGCGAGCCGCTCGAGGTCCGCCAGGCGGGCGAGCAGGTCGCCTTCTCGCTGGCCCAGGTCGACGGCGCCCTCGCGGGTCTGTCCGCCGAGCAGGTCGCGCAGCTCGTCATCGCCTACGAGCCCGTCTGGGCGATCGGCACCGGCGAGGTCGCCACGCCCGAGGACGCGCAGGAGATCGCCGCGGCGACCCGCGCGCGCGTCGCCGAGCTGGTCGGCGCCGAGGTGGCCGACGGCCTCCGCATCCTCTACGGCGGCAGCGTGAAGGGCGACAACGTCGCCTCGATCATGGCCCAGCCCGACGTCGACGGCACGCTCGTCGGCGGCGCCAGCCTCGTGCTGGAGCAGTTCGCCGCGATCGCGGGCTTCGACAAGCTCTGATCAGCAGCGGGGGTGCGGTGGTCACCTGATCCGACCACCGCACCCCATCGCCTATCCTTGTCAGGCCACCACGTCGGTGGCCGACGAACTCGAACGAAGGACGCACACCGTGGACGCGCTTCGGATCGGACTTCAGGTGCTGCTCGTGCTCACGAGCGCGCTCCTGGTCCTCACCATCCTCATGCACAAGGGCAAGGGCGGTGGTATGTCGGACATGTTCGGAGGAGGCCTCTCCTCGAGCGTGAGCTCCTCCGGCGTCGCCGAGCGCAACCTCAACCGCATCACCATCGCGACCGCGGTGCTGTGGGGGGTCGTCGTCCTTCTGCTCGGTCTCATGCAGAAGTTCGTGGTCTAGGTCTAGGGGGACCCGTGGCTGGTGGAGGAAGCGCGATCCGAGGATCGCGGGTGGGGGCTGGCCCGATGGGGGAGGCCGAGCGGGGCGACGCAGCACCGCGGGTCTGGATCTCCTACTGGTGCGCTGCCGGGCACGAGACGCGACCGAGCTTCGCGGACGACGCCGGCACGCAGGCGCCCGAGAACTGGGACTGCCCGCGCTGCGGGCTGCCCGCCGGTCAGGACAGGGCCAACCCGCCCGCCGCGCCGAAGAACGAGCCGTACAAGACGCACCTCGCCTACGTGAAGGAGCGTCGCAGCGACGCCGAGGGGGCCGAGCTCCTCGAGGAGGCGCTCACGGCCCTCCGCCAGCGCCGGGGCCGCTGACCAGCAGCTCCCGCACCGATCACGACGACGGCCGCCGACCCCTGAGGGTCGGCGGCCGTCGTGCTGCCCGGACGAGGTCGGTCAGCCGGCGCTCTCGCCGACCAGGGCCGGGAGGGCCGTGGTGAGCACCTCGCCGTAGACGTCGTCGGGGTCGAGCCGGCGCAGGTCCTCGATGAGGCTGTCCGACAGCGTGCGCAGCGGCAGCGAGACCCGGTGGCTGACGCCGGACGGCTCGGAGATCTTCAGGATCGTCGAGTCCACCGGACGCTCCATCACGACGTCGCCGTTCTCGCGGTGCAGCACGACGCCGGTGAGCGCCGGCGCGTCGGCGACCTCCTCGAGCGTCACGGGGACGTCGAGCGTCTGCCGCAGCCACGCCCCGAGCAGCACGAGGGAGGGGTGCGCCGTGTTGCCCCGGATGGTGATGCTGAGCACCGGTGTGAACGGCGGCTCGTCCAGGGCTGCGGCGATGAGACCGCGCCACAGGGTCGCGCGCGCCCACGCCAGGTCGGTGTCCCCGGGCGCGTGGTCCTCGGCGAGCCGGAGCAGGCGCTCGATCGGTGCCGAGCACTCCAGGGCGTCGGTGATGCGGCGCTGGGCCATCGCGCCGAGCGGGTCGGCCGACGGGCTGTCGGGCGGCGTCGCCGGCCACCAGGTGACGATCGGCGCGTCGGGGAGCAGGAGCGGCATCACGAGCGAGTCGAGCTCGGTCGCGGCACCACCGCGGGGCCGCAGCACGATGACCTCGCTCGCACCGGCGTCGCCGCCCACGCGGATCTCCGCGTCGAGGCCGTCCGCCAGGTCGGCGTCGCCCTCCGTCGCCGCCTGCGGGCTCACGACGAGCACGCGGCACGGATGCTCACGGCTGGCGTCGTTGGCCGCGTCGACGGCACGCTCGACGTGCTCGGGCGGCGCGCTGATGATGAGCGTCAGCACGCGTCCGAGCGCGACCGCGCCGCCCTCCTCGCGCAGCCGCACGAGGCGGGCCGCGACCTTCGATGACGTGGTCGAGGTGAGGGTGATGATCATGGCCGTCTCCAGGCTCGTCCGTCGCGCTTCAACATCTCGTTAGCACTGGCCGGGCCCCAGGTGCCGGGCCGGTAGGCGTCGGGCATGCCCTGCGTCTCCCAGTGCTCGAGGATCGGGTCGAGGACGCGCCAGGACAGCTCGACCTCCTTGCTGTGCGGGAACAGCGGCGGGTCGCCGAGCAGGACGTCGAGGATGAGCCGCTCGTAGGCCTCGGGGGAGTTCTCGGTGAAGGCGTGGCCGTAGCCGAAGTCCATCGTGACGTCGCGCACCTCCATCGCCGTCCCCGGGACCTTGGCCCCGAACCGCACGGTCACGCCCTCGTCGGGCTGGACGCGGATGACGAGCGCGTTCTGGCCGAGCTCCTCGGTGTCGGGCAGCGCGAACGGCAGGTGCGGCGCGCGCTTGAACACGACGGCGATCTCGGTGACACGGCGCCCGAGGCGCTTGCCCGTCCGCAGGTAGAACGGGACGCCCGCCCAGCGGCGGGTGTCGACGTCGAGCCGGATGGCCGCGTAGGTGTCGGTCACCGACTCGGGCGGGATGCCGTCCTCGTCGTGGTAGCCGAGGACCTTCTCGCCGCCCTGCCAGCCGGCGGCGTACTGCCCGCGGGCGGTGTGCTCCGACAGGTCGCGGGGGAGCCGGACGGCCGAGAGCACCTTCTCCTTCTCGGCGCGCAGGGCGCTGGCCTCGAACGAGACGGGCTCCTCCATCGCGGTGAGCGCGAGGAGCTGCATGAGGTGGTTCTGGATGACGTCGCGGGCGGCGCCGATGCCGTCGTAGTAGCCGGCGCGGGATCCGATGCCGATGTCCTCGGCCATCGTGATCTGCACGTGGTCGACGTAGTGCGCGTTCCAGATCGGCTCGAACATCTGGTTGGCGAACCGGAGGGCGAGGAGGTTCTGGACCGTCTCCTTGCCGAGGTAGTGGTCGATGCGGAAGACCGAGTCGCCCGGGAAGACCGACTCCACGACCTTCTGCAGCTCCAGGGCCGAGGTGAGGTCGTGCCCGAACGGCTTCTCGATGACGACGCGGCGCCACGCGTCGCCCTCGCTCGAGGACAGGCCCGAGCGCGCGAGCTGCTTGCACACCAGCGGGAAGGCGCTGGGCGGGACCGAGAGGTAGAAGGCGTGGTTGCCGCCCGTGCCGCGCTCGGCGTCGAGCTCGGCCACGGTCTCGGCCAGGCGGTCGAACGCGGCGTCGTCGTCGAACTCGCCCGGGACGAAGCGGATGCCCTGCTCGAGCTGCTTCCAGACGCGCTCGCGGAAGGGCGTGCGTGCGTACTGCTTCACGGCCTCCTTGGTGACCTCGGCGAAGTGGTCCGCGTTCCAGTCGCGACGGGCGAACCCGGTCAGGCCGAAGCCCGGGGGCAGCAGACCGCGGTTGGCGAGGTCGTACACGGCGGGCAGGAGCTTCTTGCGCGAGAGGTCGCCGGTGACGCCGAAGATCACCAGTCCGCTCGGTCCGGCGATGCGCGGCAGGCGCCGGTCGTCCGGGTTGCGCAGCGGGTTGCGGCCCGCCGAGATGGTGCGGTCGGTCATGCGGTTCTCGCGTTCTCGAGGGAGGTGGTGACGGTCTGCAGCAGGTTCTCCCAGCTGACGATGAAGGACGCGACGCCCTCGCTCGTCAGCTCGGCGAGCAGCTGCTCGTAGGGGACGCCGACGCGGAGGAGGCCGTCGAGCTGCTCGGCGGCCTGCGCCAGGTGCGGCGTGATGGTGTCCACGGGTCCGGTGCCCTCGGGCAGCCGGGCGTGGTCGGCGGTGGCGAGCAGCGTCTTCTCCGGCATCGTGTTGACGACGTCGGGCGCCACCAGCTCGTCGACGTAGCGGGTGTCGGCGAACGTCGGGTCCTTCACGCCGGTCGAGGCCCAGAGCGGACGCTGGACGTGGGCCCCCGCCGCGGCGAGGTCCTCCCAGCGCGGCGAGGAGAAGATCTCGCGGAACGCGGCGTAGGCGGTCCTGGCCCCGGCGACGGCCGCTGTGCCGCGCAGCGCCGTGGCCTCGGGCGTGCCCAGCTCGTCCAGCACCGGGTCGACCTTGCCGTCGATCCGTGACAGGAAGACGGAGGCGACCGAGGCGATGGGCGCGAGGTCCACCCCGGCGTCGCGGGCGCGCTCGAGACCGTCGACGTAGGCCGTGGCCACGGCGCGGTAGGTGTCGACCGAGAAGATCAGCGTCGCGTTGACGCTGATCCCCTCGGCCACGGCTTCCGTGATCGCCAGCAGCCCCTCCGGGGTCGCCGGGATCTTGATGTAGACGTTCGGCCGGTCCACGATCCGCCAGAGCTCGCGCGCCTGCGCGATCGTGCCGGCGGTGTCGTGGGCGAGCCGGGGGTCGACCTCGATCGAGACCCGGCCGTCGCCGTGACGGGGGTCCGGGAGGGCGCGCGCGAACAGGTCGGCGGCCTCCCGGACGTCGTCCGTCGTCATCGTGCGCACGGCCTGCTCCGTGTCCGCCCCGGCGGCGGCCAGCGCGGCCACCGCCTCGTCGTAGGCCTCACCGTCCGCGATCGCCTTGTCGAAGATCGTGGGGTTGGTGGTCACCCCCAGGATCCGACCGGAGGAGATCAGCTCGGCGAGGTTGCCCGAGCGCAGGCGCGCCCGGGAGAGGTCGTCGAGCCAGGGGGAGACCCCGGACTCCACGATGCGGGCGAGCGGTGGTGTAGCACTCATGGCATGGACTCCTGGGGCTCGTGACGGACGGCGGAACGGTCGTGCGGGTGGCGGGCCGGAGGCCCGCGCGGGTCAGTCGACCGGGTGGTCGGCCGCGCCCGAGGGGCCCGACGGGGCCTCGGCGCGCGGGCCGGCGTCGGCCCGGGCGTCCTCGAGCGAGGCCCGGGCGGCGGCCACGACGGCCTCCGGCGTGAAGCCGAACTCGCGGAACAGCGTCACGGCGTCGGCCGAGGCACCGTAGTGCTCGATCGAGACGCTGCGGCCGGCGTCGCCGACGATGCCGGCCCACGGCATGGCCACGCCCGCCTCGACGCTGACCCGGGCGCGGACCTCGCGCGGCAGGACCGAGGCGCGGTAGGACTCGTCCTGCTCGGCGAACCACTCCAGGCACGGCGCCGAGACCACGCGGGTGCTCACGCCGTCGGCCTCGAGCTGCTCGCGCGCCGCGACGGCGAGCTGCACCTCGGAACCGGTGGCCACGAGGATGACGTCCGGAGTCCCGGTCGACCCCTCGAGCAGCACGTACGCACCCTTGTCGACCTGCACCTGGGCGAACCCGTCGGTGCCGCGGGGGACGACGGGCAGGTTCTGCCGCGACAGGATCAGCCCGGCGGGCTCGTCGCGCTGCAGGATCGCGAGCCAGGCGGCGGCCGTCTCGTTCGCGTCGGAGGGGCGGACGATCGCCAGTCCGGGCATCGCGCGCAGCGCGGCCAGGTGCTCGATCGGCTGGTGCGTGGGACCGTCCTCGCCGACGCCGACGGAGTCGTGCGTCCAGACGTAGGTGACGCCGACGCCCATGATCGCCGTCAGGCGAACGGCCCCGCGCATGAAGTCGGAGAACGTGAGGAACGTGCCGCCGTAGGGGCGGGTGAGGCCGTGCAGCGAGATGCCGTTCAGGATCGCGCCCATGCCGTGCTCGCGGATGCCGAAGTGGAGGGTGCGGCCGTAGGGGTTGCCCGTGAACTCGTGCGTCGAGCGATGGGTCGGCAGGAAGGAGGGCTCACCGGCCATCGTCGTGTTGTTCGAGCCGGCGAGGTCGGCGCTGCCGCCCCACAGCTCGGGCAGCGGGGCGGCCAGGGCGGCGAGCACCTTGCCGGACGCGGCGCGCGTGGCGAGCGACGTGCCGGCCTCGAACGTCGGCAGCCCCTCGGCGAGGTCGGCCGGGAGCTCGCGGGCGACGAGGCGGTCCAGCAGCGCCGCGCGCTCCGGGTTCGCGTCGCGCCAGGCGGCGTAGGAGATCTCCCACTCGGCCTTGGCGGCGGCGCCGCGCTGACCGAGGCTGCGCGTGTGGGCGAGGACCTCGGGCGCGATCGCGAACGAGGCCTCCGGGTCGAGGCCGAGGACGCTCTTCAGGCCGGCGACCTCCTCGGCGCCCAGCTTGTTGCCGTGCGCGTTGTGCGAGCCCTGCACGGTGGGGGAGGGCCACGCCATGATCGTGCGCAGGTCGATGATCGACGGCTTGTCGGTGACGGCCTTCGCGGCCTCGATCGCCGCGGCGAGCGCGTCGACGTCCTCGACGTACTCCGAGCCGCCGTTGGTCCAGTCCACCTTCTGGGTGTGCCAGCCGTAGGCCTCGTAGCGCTTCAGGACGTCCTCGGTGAAGGAGATGTCCGTGTCGCCCTCGATGCTGATGTGGTTGTCGTCCCAGATCAGGATGAGGTTGCCCAGCTCCTGCGTGCCCGCGAGCGAGGACGCCTCCGAGGAGATGCCCTCCTGCAGGCAGCCGTCACCGGCGACGACGTAGACGAAGTGGTCGAACGGGCTCGTGCCGGCCGGGGCGTCGGGGTCGAGCAGGCCGCGCTCGCGGCGCGAGGCCATGGCCATCCCGACGGCGGAGGCGAGGCCGGTGCCCAGGGGGCCGGTCGTGATCTCGACGCCGTCGGTGTGACGGAACTCGGGGTGGCCGGGGGTCTTCGAGCCCCACGTGCGCAGCGTCTCGAGGTCGTGCATCTCGAGACCGAAGCCGCCGAGGAACAGCTGGACGTACTGCGTCAGGCTCGAGTGGCCGGCCGAGAGGACGAACCGGTCGCGGCCGAGCCAGTGGGTGTCGGCCGGGTCGTGCCGCATGACGTTCTGGTAGAGCAGGTACGCGGCCGGCGCGAGGCTGATGGCGGTACCCGGGTGCCCGTTCCCGACCTTCTCGACGGCGTCGGCGGCGAGGACCTTCGCGGTGGCGACCGCGGCGAGGTCGAGGTCGGACCACCCCAGGGTGGTGGCGCGGGGGGCGGGTGCGTTCACGTGAGCTCCTTCGATTCGACGCGTGCGGCCGCGCCCGCGGGCGCGAGGCGGCCATCGGGCACGGCCTCGACCCTACTGCGGGAGACGGGGGCGTACCCGGCAGAAGTCTAATGTGAACGTTCACTCACGGCCACGGTGAGACGACACGCCGCCCGTCGGCCGTGGTGGCGGGCTGCTCTAGACTGAGACGGATCACTGCTTCCAGGGAAGGACCACGGCGTGGCCTCGACTGACTCGCGTCCGGGACGCCTCGTGACGCCGTCGACCCCGCACGCATCCACCCCGATGCTTCCGCCCCGGCGGGAGGGCGAGCGCAGCTGGCGCCGGACGCTGGGCGCCTACGTGGCGCTCACGAAGCCGCGCGTGATCGAGCTGCTGCTCGTCACGACGGTGCCGACCATGATCCTCGCCGAGCGCGGTCTGCCGTCGCTGTGGCTGATTCTCGCCACCCTCGTCGGTGGGGCGCTCGGCGCCGGGTCGGCCAACGTCCTGAACTGCTACCTCGACCGCGACATCGACTCGGTGATGGGGCGCACGAAGCGTCGCCCGCTCGTCACCGGCGAGCTCACACCGCGCCAGGCGCTGGTGTTCGGGCTCGTGCTCGGCGTCGTCTCGATCGCCTGGTTCGCCGTCGTGGTCAACGTCGCCTCGGCGCTGCTGCTGCTCGGAGCCATCCTCATCTACGTCGTCGGCTACACGATGATCCTCAAGCGGCGCACGTCGCAGAACATCGTGTGGGGCGGTGCCGCCGGCTGCATGCCCGTGCTCATCGGCTGGTCCGCCGTGACCGGCGGCCTCGACTGGGCCGCGCTGGTCCTGTTTGGGGTCATCTTCCTGTGGACGCCGCCGCACTACTGGCCGCTGTCGATGCGTTTCAAGGACGACTACGCCGCCGCCGGTGTGCCGATGCTCCCCGTCGTCGCCGGCGAGCGTCGCGTGGCCGGCGAGATGCTTGCCTACGCCGTCGCGATGGTGGCCTGCACCTTCGCGCTCGTCCCGGTCGCCGGGATGGGCTGGGTCTACATCGGCGCCTCCGCGGTCGCCGGGGTCTGGTTCGTCGGCTCCTGCATCCGCCTCTACCGGATCGCGGTCGACCCCGAGCGCCGCGGCGTGGCCTCCCGCGGGCCGGCCATGAAGGTCTTCCACGGATCGATCACCTATCTCACGATCGTGTTCGCGGCCGTCGCCGTCGACCCGTTCCTGCCGTGGTGACGAGCGTCCCCGACGCCACCGTCCACCGCGACGACCTCGCCACGCTCCTCGCCGACTACCTCGCCCACCTCGCCGTCGAGCGGGGCGTGAGCGAGCACACGGCCGCCGCCTACCGCCGCGACCTCACCCGCTACCTCGCCTACCTGCGCGAGCGCGGGCTGACCGACGTCGCCCGCGTCTCGCCGACGGACGTCGCCGACTACGTCGAGGTCCTGCGGACCGGTTCCGACGGCGCGACCCCGCTCGCGGCCGCCTCCACCGGCCGCGCCGTCGTCGCCGTCCGCGGATTCCACCGGTTCGCCGTGCTCGAAGGCCGCAGCGAGACCGACCCGGCCACGGAGGTCCGGCCGCCGTCGACCACCAAGCGTCTGCCCAAGGCGATCTCCGTCGAGGAGGTCGAGGCGCTGCTGGAGGCGGCCAGCGCCTCGGAGGGGCCGGCCGGGCTGCGCGACCGGGCGCTGCTCGAGCTGCTCTACTCCACCGGGGCGCGGATCACCGAGGCCGTCTCGCTCGCCGTCGACGACATCGATCTCGACGCCGGGACGCCGCTCGTGCGGCTGTTCGGCAAGGGCCGACGGATGCGGATCGTGCCGCTGGGATCGCACGCCGTGCGCGCGCTCGGCGCCTACCTCGTCCAGGGGCGTCCCTCCCTCGCCGCCCGCGGCCGCAGCGGTGGGGCGCTGTTCCTCGGTCAGCGCGGGGCCCCCTGTCGCGCCAGAGCGCGTGGGCGGTGCTGCAGGGGGCGGCCGCACGGGCGCGGCTCGACGTCCAGGTCTCGCCCCACACGCTGCGGCACTCCTTCGCCACGCACCTTCTCGCCGGAGGGGCTGACGTGCGCGTGGTGCAGGAGCTGCTCGGCCACGCGTCCGTCACCACCACCCAGCTCTACACGCACGTGACGGTCGCCACGCTGCGCGAGGTCTACGCCGCGGCCCACCCGCGCGCCCGCGGCTGACTCGGTCGCCTCTGCGTCCGCGTCGGTCCGGGCGGAGAGACGACCACCCCGCCGGCCCTGGGGCCGACGGGGTAGGAGGCGGTGGGGGAGAGGTCAGCGCTCGGAGTCGCCGGGCGGCGGTGTGACCGGACGCCGGGAGAGGGTCACCGCGCCGGCGTTGTCCGTCGTGGCGGCCGCCACGGCGTCGGCGTCGTCGGCCCGCTTGTACGTCTGACGCAGCGTGACGCCCGTGTCCTCGGTCTCGCCGTGGGCGACCTTCTGACGCTTGCGGTAGAGCAGGTTGAACGCCTCGACGAGGACGGCGAACGCCATCGGCCCGTAGATCAGGGCCTTGTCGACGTGGTACCCGAAGCCCTCGGCCACGAGGAAGGCCCCGATGAGCAGCAGGAAGCTGAGCGCGAGGATCTTCACGCTGGGGTGCTTGTTGACGAACGCGAAGATGTACTTCGAGGCGAACAGGAGCAGGCCGAAGGAGATGACGACGGCCGCGATGATGATGAGGAGCTCGTCGACCATGCCGACGGCCGTGATGACGGAGTCGAAGGAGAAGACGATGTCCATCACGAGGATCTGCGCGATGATCGCGCCGAACGTCGCGGTGCCCGTCTTCGGACCGTGACCCGACTCGACTCCCTCGAGCTTCTCGTGGATCTCGTGCGCGGCCTTGTAGATCAGGAACGCGCCTCCGACGATGAGGATCAGGTCTCGGCCGGAGAAGCCCATCGAGGCGATCGTGAAGAGGTCGTTCTTCAGCGAGATGATCCAGGACGCTCCGAAGACGAGGCCGATGCGGATGACCATCGCCAGCGTCAGGCCGAGGTTGCGGGCGCGGGCCTGCTGCTCGACGGGGAGCTTGCTGGCGAGGATCGAGATGAAGATGACGTTGTCGACGCCCAGGACGATCTCCAGGACGAACAGGGTGAGGAACGCCACCAGGAGATCGGGGGTGAGCGTGAGAGCGAGGTCCATGGCGGTCAACCTACCGGCGCGGCCACCGCTGACGGGGGACGGGCCGCGATACGGTGGGCGGGTGAACGACCTGCAGCCGACCCTCGACGTCGACCCCGGTGAGGGGACGACCCCCGTGCCCGACGCTGCGGACTTCCCGGTGCCGGCGCCCCTGCCCTCCCACGGCCCCGCGCGCATCATCGCGATGTGCAACCAGAAGGGTGGCGTGGGGAAGACCACCACGACCATCAACCTGGGTGCGGCGCTGGCGGAGTACGGCCGGCGGGTCCTCATCGTCGACTTCGACCCGCAGGGCGCCGCCTCCGCCGGCCTCGGGATCGCGGCCAACGAGCTCGACAGCACGATCTACACGACGCTGATGGACTCGCGGATCGACGTCCGCACGATCATCCAGCACACGAGCGTGCCGGACCTCGACCTCGTCCCGGCGAACATCGACCTGTCGGCCGCCGAGCTCCAGCTCGTGAACGAGGTCGGCCGCGAGCAGGCGCTGACCCGCGTGCTGCGCCCGGTGATGGACGACTACGACGTGGTCCTCGTGGACTGCCAGCCGTCGCTCGGGCTGCTGACCGTCAACGCGCTCACGGCCGCGCACGGCGTGATCGTGCCGCTCGAGACGGAGTTCTTCGCGCTGCGCGGGGTCGCCCTGCTGCTCGAGACGATCGAGAAGGTCCGCGACCGGCTCAACCCGCGCCTGCGCACCGACGGCATCCTCGCCACGATGTACGACGGTCGCACGCTGCACTCGCGCGAGGTGCTGGCCCGCGTCCAGGAGGCGTTCGGCGACGACGTCTTCACGACGATCATCGGACGCACGATCAAGTTCCCCGACGCCTCCGTCGCGACCGAGCCGATCACGTCCTACGCGCCGACGCACCCCGGGGCCGTGGCCTACCGGCGTCTCGCCCGGGAGCTCGTCGCCCGTGGCGACGTCGCCTGAGACCCGCCTCCCCGAGACGCGCTCGGCGGCGGCGACACGTCACCAGCGACCCTCGTTCGAGGTCAACCTCGACAACTTCTCCGGCCCGTTCGACCTGCTGCTGTCGCTGATCGCCAAGCACCGGATGGACGTCACCGAGGTCGCTCTCGCCGTCGTCACCGACGACTTCATCGCCCACCTGCGCGGGCAGGACGTCTGGGAGCTGGAGCAGGCGAGCGAGTTCCTCATCATCGGCGCGACCCTTCTCGACCTCAAGACGGCCCGGCTGCTGCCCGGCGTGGAGACGGAGGACCCGGAGGATCTGGAGCTCCTGGAGGCGCGCGACCTCCTGTTCGCCCGGCTGCTGCAGTACCGCGCGTACAAGGACGTCGGCGCCGACCTCGACGAGCGCTGGCACCGGGGCGCCGGGTCGTTCCCGCGCAACGTGTCGCTGGAGCCCCGGTTCGCCACCCTGCTGCCCGACCTCGTGCTGGCGATCGGCCCGGAGGACCTCGCTCGCATCGCGGCGCGCGCGCTCGCCCCGCGGCCGACTCCGGAGGTCCGGATCGACCACCTCCACGCGCCCGCCGTGAGCGTGCGCGAGCAGGCGTCGCTCATCGTCGCGCGGCTGCGCCGGCACCCCGTGTCCTCCTTCCGGGCGCTGACGGACGACGCCGGTTCGACCGCCGTCGTCATCGGCCGGTTCCTCGCGCTGCTCGACCTCTACCGCGAGGGGGTGCTCGCGTTCGAGCAGCCGACCTCGCTGGGGGAGCTGACCATCCGGTGGCTGGGCGGCTCGCGGGACGTGGAGGTGAGCTCGGAGTTCGACGACGAGGACGGCGCCGAGGGCCCGACCTCCGAGGCGGCCGTCGACAGCGCCTCCGACGCGGGTGACGCGGACCGCCCGGTAACCTCGGGCGGTGGCCGAACCGATGACTGACGAGCCCGAGGCGCCCGAGCGCCCCGTCGCCGCCGACCTCCCGGGCGGCGAGCAGGCGGCCGTCGAGGCGATCCTCGCCGTCGTGGACGAGCCGGTGGGCGAGGCGCGCATCGCCGCCGTCCTGGGGATCTCGCGGGAGCGCGCGCGCCACCACCTGCACGACCTCGCCGCCGCCTACCGCGGGGCCAACCGCGGCTACGAGCTGCGCGAGGTCGACGGCGCCTGGCGCCTGTACTCCGCGCCGGCGTTCGCCCCGTTCGTGCGCGACCTCGTGCTCGACGGCCAGACCGCGCGACTGACGCAGGCCTCGCTCGAGACGCTCGCCGTGGTGGCCTACCGGCAGCCGGTCTCGCGGGGACGGATCGCCGCGATCCGCGGGGTGAACGTCGACGGCGTCGTGCGGACGCTGGTGACACGGGGACTGATCGAGGAGGCGGGTCGGGACGGCGAGGGCGGGGCGACGCTCTACCGCACGACGACCTACTTCCTGGAACGCATGGGACTGGCCTCGCTGGAGGAGCTGCCGCCGCTGGCGCCCTACCTGCCGGGCATGGACGAGCTGGACGACGTGGAGGGACTGCGATGAGCAGCGCAGGATCGGCTGGGACAGGTTCGGACGAGCCCGAGGGCATCCGCCTGCAGAAGGTGCTGGCCGCGGCAGGCGTGGCCTCGCGCCGCGTGGTGGAGGACTACATCGCGGCCGGGCGCATCGCCGTCAACGGTGAGACGGTGACCGAGCCGGGGCGACGGATCGACCCGACGAGCGACGTCGTGCACGTCGACGGCCTGCGCGTGCAGCTGACCGACGACCACCTCACGCTGGTGCTCAACAAGCCGCTCGGCGTGCTGTCGGCGATGTCCGACGACCGCGGGCGCCCGACGCTCGAGCCGTACGTCGAACCGACCGGCAAGCGGCTCTACCACGTGGGTCGGCTCGACTCCGACACGGACGGTCTCCTGCTGCTGACCAACGACGGCGAGCTCGCGCACCGTCTCGCGCACCCCTCCTACGAGGTGTCCAAGACGTACGTGGCCGAGGTCGCGGGCGACGTCGCACGCGGTGTCGCGCGCCGGCTGCGCGACGGCATCGAGCTCGAGGACGGTCCGGCGCGCGCCGACCGGTTCACGGTGCTGCAGCAGCGCCGCGACGCGAGCGTCGTGCAGATCCAGCTCCACGAGGGTCGCAACCGCATCGTGCGCCGCATGCTCGAGGAGGTCGGGCACCCCGTCACGCGGCTCACCCGCATCGCGATGGGTCCGATCCGCCTCGGCCAGCTCCGCCCCGGGCAGACCCGTCCGGTCGTCGGGCAGGAGCTCGGTCAGCTGATGAAGGTGGTCGGGCTGTGAGCGCCGCGAGCGTCACCGCGCCGCCCTCGAGCATGTCGACCACCGGTCCCGTGCTCGTCATCGGTTCGGGCCTCCTCGGCGGGAGCGTCGGCCTCGCGCTCAGCATCGGTGGCGTGCCCGTGCACCTGCGCGACACCTCGCCGTCGGCGCGGGCGCTCGCCCGCGACCTCGGCGCCGGCGCGCTCGTCGACGACGGCGAGGGCGGCCCGGACGCCCCGGCGCCGACCCTCGTGGTCGTCGCCGTCCCGCCGGACGTGACGGCCGACGTCGTCGCCCAGGCGCTGCGTGAGCACCCGGACGCGGTGGTCACCGACGTCGCCAGCGTCAAGGCGGTCCTCCTGTCCGAGCTCCGGGCGATGGCCGTGGCGGGCACGCTGACCGAGGCCGACCTGGCGCGCTACGTCGGCAGCCACCCGATGGCCGGACGCGAGCGCTCGGGCGCCGCGGCGGCCGATGCCGACCTGTTCTCCGCCCGGCCCTGGGTCGTGGTGCCGCACGCGACGAGCCGGCCAGACGCCGTCGCGCGGGTCCGTGCGCTGGCGATCGACGTCGGCGCCGTCCCGCTCCAGATGGGCGCCGACGAGCACGACGACGCCGTCGCCCTCGTCTCGCACGTGCCCCAGGTCCTCGCCTCGCTCGTGGCCGCGCGGCTCGTGCCTGCCGCCGACGGCGCGCTCGCGCTGGCCGGGCAGGGCCTGCGGGACGTGACGCGCATCGCCGCGAGCGACCCGCGCCTGTGGGCCGCGATCCTCGTCGGCAACGCGGGTCCCGTCCGCGACCAGCTCGCGCTGGTCCGTGACGACCTCGCGCAGCTGGTCGAGGCGCTCGACGGCGCCGCGCAGCACGGACCGCTGACGCCGGGCGCGATGGCCGCCACGAGCGACGTCGTGCGCCGCGGGAACGTCGGTGTCGCGCGGGTGCCGGGCAAGCACGGCGGGGCGAGGCGGACGTACGCGGAGGTGACGGTGCTGGTGCCGGACGCCCCGGGGGAGCTGGGACGGTTGTTCGTGACGGTGGGGGAGCTGGGTGTGAACATCGAGGACGTGGCCGTGGAGCACGCGACGCAGCACCGCGTCGGCATGCTGACGCTGTCGGTGCTGCCGGAGGTCGCGACGCTGCTGACCGACGGCCTGGACGCGCGCGGCTGGCGGGTGGTGGCGGCATGAGCCTCGTCATCGCGCTCGACGGCCCCTCGGGCTCCGGCAAGTCCACGGTCGGACGCCACCTGGCCCGCACGCACCGCCTCGGCTACCTCGACACGGGCGCGATGTACCGCGCCGCCGCCTGGTACTGCCACCACCGTGGGATCGATCTGATGGACGCCGACGCGGTCGTCGCGGCCGTGATCGAGCTGCCGCTCGAGATGGACCTCGACCCCGACTCGACCCGGGTGGTGGTGGGCGGGACCGACGTCACCGACGCGATCCGCACCACCGAGATCTCCACCCACGTGAGCAAGGTCGCGACCAACCTCGAGGTGCGCGCCGAGCTCAAGGCCCGGCAGCGCGCGATCATCGCCCGCGAGGGCACCGCCGACGGGTGGAGCGACGGCCGCGGCATCGTGGCCGAGGGCCGTGACATCACGACGGTGATCGCGCCCGACGCCGACGTCCGCATCCTGCTGGTGGCCCGCACCGAGGCGCGGCTCGCCCGCCGTGCGCTCGAGCTCCACGGCACGACGGACGCCTCGGCCATCGAGGCGACGCGCGACCAGATCGTGCGCCGCGACGCCGACGACTCGACCGTCTCGGAGTTCCGTGCCGCGGCGGACGGCGTCGTCACGCTCGACTCCTCGCACCTGAGCCTCGAGGCGACGCTGGCGGCTGCGGAGAGGATCGTGCAGGAGCAGAGCGCATGACCGACGGTCCGGGGCGGACCGTCACGGCGGAGCAGATCCGGCGCTGGGGTCCGACCTGGTCCCGCCGGGTGGGGGCCTTCCTCGACCACGTCTGGTGGAGCACCGACGTCGTGGGGGCCGAGCACGTCCCCGCCACGGGTCGGGTGCTGATCGCGCCCAACCACACCGGCGTCGTCGACGGACCGGTGGTGCACGGCGCGATCCCGCGCGAGTCGCACTTCCTCGTGAAGCAGGAGTTCTTCACCTCGCGCCTGGGCTTCCTGATGGACTGGGCGGGCCAGATCCCGGTCGACCGGTCGCACGGGGGGCCGGCGCTCACGGTCGCTCGCACGCTCCTCGAGGAGGAGCGGTGCGTGGGGGTGTTCCCCGAGGGCACGCGCGGTCGTGGCGACGTCTCGGCGGCGCGGGCCGGCACGGCGTGGCTCGCCGTCCGCACGGGGGCGCCGGTGGTGCCGTGCGCCGTGCTCGGGACCAGGCCCTCGGGTCGGCCCCGCGGGTACGTCCCGCCGCCCCGGGCCCGGCTGCACGTCGAGTTCGGCGAGCCCGTCGAGGTGCCCGCCGGCGGCGGGCGACGCGAGGTCGCGGCCGCGATGGAGGCCGTCCAGCGGGCGATGGTCGAGCTGCTCGCGCGGGCGCAGGAGCGCACCGGGCACCGGCTCCCGGAGGCCGACGCGCCCCGGTGAGGGACGAGTGAACTCCGCCGCGCCGTCGACCTGGGATGATGGACGGCGTGACTGACATCAACACGCCGGACGACACCGCCGACGACGCCGAGCTCGAGCTTCCCGAGACGGTCGTGATCAACCTGGCGGAGACCGAGGACGACGTCCGCGCCGCCGAGGTGATGCGGCTCGGCCTCGAGGACTACGAGCTCGACGAGGAGGACGCCGCCGTCCTCTCCGGCGTGCGCGAGCTCCGGGGCGACGAGATCCCCGACGCCGCGCTGCCCGTGCTCGCGGTCGTCGGCCGCCCCAACGTCGGCAAGTCCACGCTCGTCAACCGCGTGCTCGGCCGCCGCGAGGCGGTCGTCCAGGACACCCCGGGCGTCACGCGCGACCGCGTCCGCTACCGCGCCGAGTGGGCCGGCCGCCCGTTCATCCTCGTCGACACCGGCGGTTGGGAGCACGACGCCCGCGGCCTCAACGCGCGCGTGGCCGACCAGGCCGAGATCGCGGTGTCGCTGGCCGACGCCGTCATCTTCGTCGTCGACGCCACCGTCGGCCCGACGGCGACGGACGAGAAGGTCGTCCAGGTGCTGCGCCGCTCCGGCAAGCCGGTGCTGCTCGTGGCCAACAAGGTCGACAGCGGCCGCGACGAGGCCGACGCCGCCACGCTGTGGTCGCTCGGTCTCGGCGAGCCCTACCCCGTCTCGGCGCTGCACGGCCGCGGCAGCGGCGACATGCTCGACGCCGCGATGGCCCTGCTGCCCGAGATCTCGGCCGTCGGGGGCGCGATGCCCGCCGGCGGACCGCACCGCGTCGCGCTCGTCGGAAAGCCGAACGTCGGCAAGTCCAGCCTGCTGAACTCGATCCTCGGCCACCAGCGCGTGGTCGTCGACGACGTGGCCGGCACGACCCGCGACCCGGTCGACGAGCTCGTCGAGGTCGGCGGCAAGCCGTGGATCCTGGTCGACACCGCCGGCATCCGTCGTCGCGTGCACCAGACCCAGGGCGCGGACTTCTACGCCTCGCTGCGGACGCAGGCCGCGATCGAGAAGGCGGAGGTCGCCGTCGTCATCATCGACGCGAGCCAGACGATCACCGAGCAGGACATCCGCGTGATCCAGGAGGTCATCGACGCCGGTCGCGCGCTCGTCGTCGCCTACAACAAGTGGGACCTCATGGACGAGGACCGCCGCCCCTACCTCGAGCGCGAGATCGAGCAGGGCCTGGTCCAGATCCCGTGGGCGCCGCGCGTGAACATCTCCGCCAAGACCCGCTGGCACGTCGACCGGATCGGCAAGCACCTCGACACCGCGCTGGACGGCTGGGAGACCCGTGTGCCGACCGGACGCCTCAACGCGTTCCTCGGTGAGCTGTCGGCCGCGACGCCGCACCCCGTCCGCAGCGGCAAGCAGCCGCGCATCCTGTTCGGCACCCAGGCGGACACGCGTCCGCCGCGGTTCGTGCTGTTCGCGACGGGCTTCCTCGAGGCCGGCTACCGCCGCTTCATCGAGCGTCGCCTGCGCGAGGAGTTCGGTTTCGTCGGCACCCCGATCGAGATCAGCGTCCGCGTGCGGGAGAAGCGCAAGCGGTGACGGACCACGACGGCGACGCCACCGGTCGATCCCACGGTTCTGAGGTCGCCGGTCGCCGTCGGCCCGCCGCCCTCCTGCGCTGGGGGCTGCCGCGGGACCACCGCGCGATGGAGCACGTCGTCACCTTCGTGGTGATCGCGCTCGCGACGATCCTGGTCACCCGGCTGTTCCTGATCGTCACCGGCTACCCGCAGGTCGGGGGCGACGGTCTCCACATCGCCCACGTGCTGTGGGGCGGGGCGCTGATGGTCGTCGCGTTCGTGCTGCTTTTGCTGTTCATCGGGCCGGTGGTGCGCCCGGCCGCCGTGCTGGTGGGCGGGATCGGTTTCGGGCTGTTCATCGACGAGGTCGGCAAGTTCCTCACCGACGACAACGACTACTTCTACGAGCCGGCGTTCGCGATCATGTACGCCTCCGCCGTCGCGATCGTGGTGGCCGCGGACCTCGTGGCCTCGCGACGCCGTCGCACCCCGGCCGAGGACGTCGCCGCGGCGACCGACATCGCCGTCACCGGCCTGGTGGGCGGGCTCTCCGTGCGGCAGCGCGCCGCCGCGGAGGAGCTGCTCGAGCGGGCCGGGGACCGGGCCGAGGGTCCGGGGTCGGCGTCGCGCGCGGAGTCGGCCGTGGCCGGTGCCGCCGAGGTCCGCGCGCTGCTCGCGGCGCTCCCCGCCGACGACGACGAGCTGCCCGACCCCGTGCGCGCCCTCACGCACCGCACGGCTGACGCCGCCCGGCGCGTCGTCTCCGAGGCGAACGGCTGGCGGATCGCGCTGTGGGGGAGCGCCGTGCTGCTGCTCGCCTCGACTGTCGTGGCCGTCACGGACGTGTCCGCGGCCCTGGCGAGCGGGGTCGCGTTCCTCATCGTCGTGTCCGGGTTGTCGCTGGTGGCGTCCTGGGCGCTGTGGTTCCTCGCGTGGCGGGCGCAGCGGTCCGACGACGGCGGCGCGACCGCCCGGCGTCGGGCCCTCGACCTGCTGCGTGGCGCCGTCGCGGTCAACCTCCTGCTGACGCAGGTGGCGCTGTTCCGCTTCGACCCGTGGCAGGCGACCGTGCTCGTCGTCGTCGGGATGGTCCTGCTGGTGGTGCTGTGGGCGGAGCAGCAGCGGCGTCACGCCGCCACGCCGGGCGCCTAGCCCGCCCACCGCTCCTCGAGAACGCAGAAGCTCGCGGTACCTGGGTCGGTACCGCGAGCTTCTGCGTTCTCGGCGCGCCGTCGGGGCGGGCGTCAGCGCAGGCCGACGGCCTCGCGCGGCGCGCGGAGCAGGGCCGCGACGGGGGAGCCGTCGATCAGGTCCCCGTTCCGCACGGCGTGCACCGTGCCACCCGTGTTCAGCACGCGGGCCGCGATCTCGTCGACGATCGCGTAGGTGTGAGGGCCGGCGCTCTCGGCCCGCGTGATCGCGCCGAGGTCGTCGATCGTGCCCTCGACGTTCTCGTCCATGTCGAAGTGCAGGTCCTCGACCTGGCCCAACGTCGCCGCGATGGCGACCTCGGCGAGCGAGCTCGTCGCGCGGCCGTTGCTGCGGGCCGTGCCGAAGTGCTCGCGCCACGCGTCGAGCTGCTGCGCGTAGATCCCGTCGAGGATCACCCGGGCCCGCTCGTCGACGCTGTCGGCGTCCAGCGAGGACGGGTGGGCATCGATGCGGTCGTCGGCCAGGGTCGGGTGGGTGTTGATCGCGCGGTAGGCGGGGTCGAACTCCGGACCGGCGGCGAGGATCAGCGGCAGCTCGTCCTGCATGTGCGGCAGGGCCGCCTCCTGGACCGCGCGGGCGAAGCGCTCCCGCTCGGGGCGGTCGCCGAGATTGCCCCGGGCCCGTCCGCGGTCGGCCTGGCCGTGGTTCTCGGCGTGGGTGAGGAGCAGCTGCAGGTCGTCGGGCAGGTCGAGCGCCACCTCGTGGGCCCGCGCGTCCGCCGTCAGCCGCCAGAGGTGGACGTCCTGCTCGGCGAGACCGAGGACGTAACCGCCGTGGGGGAACGTGCGTGCCCGCAGCAGGGCTCCGAGGTCGAAGCGGTCGCCGACACGCACGGAGTCGGTGACGCGGTTGGCCAACCGGAACGTGTGCAGCGTGCCGTCGGCGGCGAAGATCGCCAGCGAGTGCGCCTGGTGGCGCCAGAACTCGTGGTCGCCGTCGAGCTCGCGCACGGGGTCGAGCGTGCGGGCGACGACGGCGTCGCTCGCCCCCGTCTCGGCGAGCTCCTTCTCGGCGGCGCCGATCGCGTTGCGCAGCGACAGCCGGATGCGTTCGTGCTCGGCCGGGACGGGGGAGGACGCGAGGTAGATGCTCACGCTCGTGTCGGCGCGGGCTCCCATGAGAGCCGTGAGGTCGGAGGTCCGGGGGAGATCGACTGGAAGCATTCTTTACCGTAGGCAGATCGTTCGCCGAAGGTCCAGCCCAGTCGCCGGGCCGTCGCGGGGCCGGCTCGGGGTCAGCTCGTGGGCGCCGTCGCCGTGTCGCGGCCTAGCGTCTCCAGCAGACGCAGCCAGATCTCGCCGAGCGTCGGGTAGGCGGGGACGGCGTGCCACAGGCGGTGCAGCGGGACCTCACCGACGACTGCCACGGTCGCCGCCTGGAGGAGCTCGGCGACGTCCTGGCCGACGAAGGTGACGCCGAGGACGACGTGGCGCTCCGTGTCGACGACGAACCTGGCCTGCCCCTGGTAGTCCTCCGCGAGCACGGTGGCGCCGGCGATCCAGCCGAGGTCGTAGTCGACGACGCGCACGGGACGGTGTTCCGCCCTGGCCCGTTCGGCCGTCAGGCCCACGGTGGCGACCTCGGGGTCGGTGAAGACGACCGAGGGCACCGCCGCGTGGTCGGCCGTGGCGACGTGCGCGCCCCAGGGGCCGTCGTCGACGGTGGCGCCCGTCGCCCTCGCGGCGATGACGTCGCCGGCCGCCCGTGCCTGGTACTTGCCCTGGTGGGTGAGGAGGGCGCGACCGTTGACGTCGCCGACCGCGTACAGCCACGCGATCGGCGCGTGGTCGGGGCCGAGCACGCGCAGCGTGTCGTCGGTGGTCAGCGTCTGGCCGGACTCGAGGCCCACGGTGTCGAGCCCGATGTCGTCGGTGGTGGGGCGGCGACCCGTCGCGACGAGGATCTCGTCGACCTCGAGCGTGCTTCCGTCGGTGAGGGTCAGGGTGGCCGGACCGGTCGCTGCGGCGCGCACGACCTCCGTGGCGCTGGTCCCGGTCCGGACGTCGGCACCGGCCTCGGTCAGGGCGGCCGCGACCCGCTCGCCCGCGAACGGCTCGAGGCTGCCGAGCAGGCCGTCGCCCCGGACGAGCACGGTCACGTCGCTGCCGAGGGCCGCGAACATCGTGGCGAACTCCGAGGCGACGACGCCGCCGCCGATGACGGCGAGCCGCGTCGGGACGCTCGAGGTCGAGATGGCCTCGCGGTTGGTCCAGGGCGAGGCGGTGGCGAGGCCGGGGACGTCCGGCACCACCGGCACGCTGCCGGTCGCGACGGCGACGGCGTGGCGCGCGGTGAGCGTGACTCGCCCGCCGTCGCGCTCGACCTCCACGGTGCGCTCACCCGCGAGCCGGCCGTGCCCGCGGACCAGGGTGATGTCTGCGCCCTCGAGCCAGCCGACCTGGCCCGAGTCGTCCCACTGCGCCGCTGCGCCGTCACGGAAGGCGAAGGCGGCGTCAACGTCGAGATCGCCGATGATCGCCTCGCGGGCGCCCGGGACACGACGGGCCGCGGCCAGGGCGTGGGCGGGGCGCAGCAGCGCCTTGGTCGGCATGCAGGCCCAGTAGGAGCACTCGCCGCCGACCAGCTCGCACTCGACGATCGCGACGCTGAGGCCGCCCTGGACGGCGCGGTCGGCGATGTTCTCGCCGACGGGGCCGGCGCCGATGACGACGAGGTCGAACTCGGTGGTGGTGGGGGTGGCGGGGCGGTGTCGGTCATGGCTCGAACCTACGCCCGCGAGGTCGAGGTCGGCAGCGTGGGATCTCGGGGTGGGATCTCTGGCTGATGGGGTCGCGGGGTGACGGGAACAGGGGAGCGGGGTGTCGTGGTTGTCCCTGGGGTGAAGCTCAGCGTGCTCGACCTCATCCCGTCCGTACCGGCCAGACCTCCCGGCAGGCGCTCGTCGCCAGCGCCGGACTCGCGCGTGAGGCGGATTCCCTCGGCTACACCCGGTACTGGGTGGCGGAGCACCACAACATGACGGCCGTGGCGTCGTCCGTGCCCGGCGTGCTCATCCCGTACCTCGCCGCGGGGACGTCACGGATCCGGTTCGGCTCCGGCGGCGTGATGCTGCCCAACCACGCGGCGCTGGCGATCGCGGAGCAGTTCGCCCTGCTCGAGGCGATGTACCCCGGACGCATCGACCTCGGGATCGGGCGGGCGCCCGGCTCCGACCCCGTGACGGCCTACCTCCTGCGCGGGGGCGCCCAGGGGGCCGGTGTCGACACGTTCGAGCAGGACGTCACGCTCGCCCAGGCGCTCCTCGGGATCGGGGGAGAGCCCGGCGACGCCGTCGGGATCTCGATCTCGGGGCGGCCCTACGAGCTTCGCGCCACGCCCCGCGGCGAGACCTCGCCCGACCTGTGGCTGCTCGGGTCCTCCGACTACTCGGCCGATCTCGCGGCGCGCCTCGGCCTGCCGTACGTCTTCGCGAACCACTTCGGGATGCCGGGGCTCGAGATGGCGCTGGCGCGCTACCGGGCGAGCTACACGCCGTCGGAGTCGTACCCGGAGCCGCAGACCCTGCTGCCCGTGAACGTGGTGGTGGGGGAGACCGACGACGAGGCGCGGGCGCTGGCTGCGACGTACGTCGTGCAGATGGTGCGGCTCCGCACCGGTGCCCCGATGGGGCCGCAGCTCACCGTCGAGGAAGCGGCCGAGTACCCGTGGAGCGAGAACGAGCGCGCGCTCGCCGAGCAGGTGCCGGCGGGCTGGTACGTCGGGACGGTCGACGACGTCGCCTCCCGTCTGCGGGAGACCGCCGAGCGCCACCGCGTGGACGAGATCATGATCTCGCCCGTCGCGGGTGCACGGGCGGGCGACCCCCTCGACGCCGTGCCGGCCCGGATCGCGACGCTGCGGGCGCTGGCGGGGGAGCTGCTCGGGGCGTAGGACAGCCCGAGGGCCCGAACTCGCGATCGACCTCGAGGATCACTGGAGATCGGTGGCGGTACAGCGCCAGGGCTCATGCTCGATGGCGCTGGCGCGGCCGGGAGGCCTCCGTCGTCCCCAGCTGTACGACGTGTCGCGCTCCCCGCCGGCCCGGCCGTCAGCCGGCTTTCCGAGCCGTGCGGCGCTGAGGCGTTCCGATGAGGTGGGTGTCGCCTGCTGGGGGTCGGTGGTAGGTGTGGCCGGTGGGGGTGGTCCAGATGGTGGAGCCGTCGGGGGCGATGCGGTAGCTGTGGCCGTGGTGGGTCTTGAGTCGGTGGTGGTGGCGGCAGAGGGGGCGGAGGTTGGGTGCGTCGGTAGGTCCGGTGGGCCATTCGACGGCGTGGTCGTTGTCGCAGGCGGTTGAGGCGACGGTGCAGGCGGGGGCGATGCAGGTGGGGTGGAGGGCGCGGACGAGGCGGTCGAGCTCGGCGCCGGGGCGGTAGTTGGGTGTGGCGAGGTGGGGTGCGGGGTTGAAGGAGGGTGGCCAGTAGCGCGACGTGTCTTCCCCGGGTGCCGAGGCGGTTGTCGTCGTGGTCGGCGTGGTCGGCGTGGTCGGCGTGGCGTCGTCGTCGGGCTCGGTGTTCGTGGTGTCGACGGGGTGGTGGGTCGCGCGGGTCAAGCCGCCTCCGCGCTCGCGCTGGGTCTCACGTTCGCGGTCTGCTTGTTGGGTGATGTCGGCGAGGGCGGTGGTGATGGTGAGCCAGCGGGGCGGGTGGGCGGCGAGGAGTCGGGCGGTGGTGGGGTCCAGGGGTGCGAAGCCGAGGAGTTCGGGGACGTCGATGCCGGTGCGGCAGGTTTCGGGGGCTTCGTAGGTTTCGAACCGCCACTGCGACTCGTTCGTGGTGAGGGCGAGGTCGTCCTGCCAGGGGTGGACGGGGTCGATGTGGTCGGGATCGGGCTCGGTGAGGTGCTCGGGGGCGAGGGCGAGCGTCAGCCGGGAGGTAGTACCGGAGAACGGCACGAATGGCCGGAACCGTTCGCTGGGGTCGGCCAGGCCGTTGCCGGGGTCAAGGTCTTGGGTGCCGTCGGGCTGGGTGGGCGCGTTGGCGCTCTCGGCGTCCTGGTGCAGGAGGGCGTCGGCGATCGAGGCTGGACCCTGACTGCCGGTAGCGGTGCCGGTGCTGGTGCTGGTGGGTGGGTGTCCGAGGCGTTGTCGGGTGCGGGCGCTGACGGCCTCGATTGCGGCGTCGAGGGTGCGGCGGACCTGGCAGAGTGGGCTGGGGTCGTTCTCGGCTGCGTGGTGCTCGCGTTTCGCCAGCTCGATGAGGTCCTCGAAGGACGTCACGGGGTTGGTTCCCGGCCCTGATCGGATCGTGGCGTCGCCAACGCCAACGCCAACGCCGACGATCGCGGTGCCGCTGCCGGTCCTCGAACCGATGCCCGCACTGGTGCCGGTGCCGGTGCCGGTGCCGGTGCTGGTGCTGGTGCTGGTGGCTGTGGTGCCGTCGGTGGTGAGGAGGGTGTGGCAGCCGGGGACGGATGTGAGGGTGCCGTTGTTGAGGGCGGTGGTGGCCAGGGTGGTGAGGGCGTCGGCGCGGAGCTGGTCCAGGGTGCGGGGGTCGCCGGCGGCGCGGGCGGCCTTCGCAGCGGCCTCAGCCGCGGTGTAGATGGCGGCGATGTCCAGGGCGGGGGCGATGACGCGCAGGCAGGCTTGGCCGTCGGGCAGGAGTCGTGGGTGCTCGACCCTCCGGCGGGTGGCGGCCTGGAGGGCGCGGTGGTGGGCGGTGGTGGGGTCGGTCTGGATCAGGACGGCCTGGATCCGCTTCTTCAACGCGTGGTGGGGAAGTCCGGGGGCTGCGGGCAGGACCTGGTCGGTGACGGCGAAGCAGACGGCGGGTTCCTGGGTGGCGAGCAGGTCGGTGAAGATCGCGGCCTTGCCGGCGTCGATGTGTCCGGCGGCCAGGGCGGTCCCGACGGGGTGGAGGGTGTCGTCCAGCAGGTGTCCTTCCCGACCAGTCGTGCGGCGCGTTGCCGGCTGAGTCCGAGTCGCATGGCGAGCTCGTCGGCGGCCGGACCACCACGCTCCACCCGTGCGGGCGCTCCGGGCACGTCAGCGGCGAGTCGGTCGGCGTCCAGGAGGCCGTGGCGGGTGTGCAGGCGGGTGGCGGTGGCGCGGAGTCCGGCTTCGGCCCAGCCGGCGATGGCGGCGAACGCGGCTGCTGTTTCCAGGAGTTCACCGGGGTCCAGGGTCATGAGGTGGGTGAAGTCCGACAGCTGCAGCAGACGCTCGAGAAGCTCTGTCGGGGGGCCTCCGTCCTCGGGCTGGGTGAGTCCGAGGCGGTCACGGATGGTGTCGGGGTCCTCGGTGGGCGTGAATCCGAGACCCCACACGGTGGTGGTGGGGGTTGCTTCGGATCCGTTCTCGAACATGCGTACAGTTTACGCTGTCTGGGTGCGATGGGAAGAGGTTTGGCGCGATCTGTGGATACAGGTTCAGGCGGTGGACAACCTGTTCCAGCGGCGCCCTCGGCAGCGCCGTCGACGTACTGGAGCATGGCTGGCGCGCGCCTCCACTGCCTGCGCGGTCAGGACCACGCCGCGGGCTGTGTAGACTATCCGAGGCCCAAAGAACCCCCGGAAACGGGAGCGATTCGGGTCGGCGGGCTGTGGCGCAGCTTGGTAGCGCACTTGACTGGGGGTCAAGGGGTCGCAGGTTCAAATCCTGTCAGCCCGACCAGCGTTTTCGCAGGTCAGAGGCCGTTCTCCGTGAGGAGGACGGCCTCTCGTCGTTTCTGCTGACGGTCGGTCGAGCGCGCTGACCACTCCCGGTTTACCGCCCCCTCGCAGGTCCTGCAGTGACGTTCATCGGCTGCCACCGTTCGAAACCCCCCGGCGCCCCCGTACCCCGGCCCCGTTCACCCTGGCTCGGCCCCGCGCCAGAAACTCGTGCCGACCGTCGCGCGTCATATCAGGGCCGCTCATCCGTCATGCATGTGACGACGTTCTCCTGATGGACGGTGCGCGCACCTGACGCGCCCCCCGCAGGCAGCCTTCACCGTCACCCTCGACCCGAAAGAGAGTGCATGTCCCTCCTCCTGCGGCGCCCGTCCGGCTCCTTCGTGCCCCACCGTCGGCGAGGTCTCCTCGCGCTGATCGCCACAACGACACTCGTCCTCCTGACGGGGATCGTCCCGCTCGCCCCGGCCGGGGCCGTCGTGAGCGATCCCGGCGTCGCGACCACCGCCGCCGGCACCACGAGCGTCCCCGTCACGCCGGGCAAGGCTCGCGGGTCCGGCCTGTGGGGCTACGTCGGTGACGTGGAGACCCGCAGCACCGGGACCGTCTACACCTACGGCCTGGACTTCAGCCCGCTCGACGGGAGCCTGTGGGTGACCGACAGCGCCAAGGTCCAGTACACGACCAGCGCATTCCTGTGCAGCATCCTCGGCGGGACCCTGACCGGCGGTGAGTGCTACACCGGGCAGTCCCGTCTGCACCACTACGACCTCACGGGAGCGGACTGGGCGGCCGGGCAGTACCAGGCCGACGGGACCTTCGCGGCGGCGACCCCGGGGACCAACGACGGCGTCGGGGTGAACTACCAGGCCCTGGCGGCTGCGACCGTCCTGAACGGCTCCACCACCCCAACGGGCGCTTCGGCGGCGTGCGAGGCGTGACGCTGACCCAGGACGGGATGGCGTGGGTCAACGACCCCGACTTCCTGCTGAGCTCCGTCACCAACACCCGCAAGGCCATCCGCATCTTCAACCCCGACGTGACCGAGTCGGCGCTGTCCTTCGGTACCGGTGGGTGGCCCCAGCGCTACCAGCCTGGTGTGTTCGACTACTCCGTCGGTTCGGCCCGGATGGCGAACGGGAACATCATCATCACCAGCCAGACCCCCGAGCTGCTGAAGGAGCACCGCGTCGACGGGACGTTCGTGCGGAACATCTACCTACACCAGCCCGCAGGGACCGCCTACGCGGGCGACCCGGGCTACCGCTCCCCGTACGCCGTCGCGGTGGACCCCGCCGACGGAACGCTGCTGGTGGGCTACATCGACCCCGGGACGGGCAACTCCGGCTTCATCGAGCGGATCGACCCGGACGCCTGCACGACCGAGACGATCACCAACCCCGCCGGCGCCGTCCGTGACCGGTGCACCGTCCTGGACACCATCGGGGTCGGGACGTTCCCGAACGGCAACGGCAGCTCCGGCACCTCGGCCGCCGTCACCTTCTCCATCCAGGTGGACCCCACCACGCAGGACGTCTACGTCGCCGCCCGCTCGGGACTGGCCTACGTCTTCGGTCAGGACGGCACGCCCAAGGGCCGCTTCTCCGCCTTCGGCACAGGCGCCGGGAACGGTCAGATCTCCTCGGCGATTCGTGGCATCGCGTTCGACGAGCGCGGGTTCCTGTACGCGACCGTGGGTGAGGGCACCGCCGCGACCCGGGTGGAGATCTTCGCTCGGACGCCCGACCCGATCACGGAACTGACCGCCGCCTACACCTCCACCTCGCTGACCGAGGCGACACTCGCGTGGGACGCCCTGCCCACGGGCGTGACCGATGACGCGCAGACCCCGTTGCGGGACTACGTCGTGGAGCAGTCCATCGACGGCGGGACCACCTGGAGCGTGGTGCCGACCCCTGTCACCACGAGCACGGGCGCGACCGTCACCGGGCTGGACCCGGTGCTGGCCTACCAGTTCCGGGTCTCCGCCTGGAACGAGGCGGGCAACGGCGACACCGCAGTCGTGCCACTCCTGGCGCCGGAGCCGGGCGGCTTCACCGTCACCAAGACGGTCACCGGATCTCCCGAGGCGATCACCCTCGTCGGCGACACCGCCTTCGAGGTCACCTACGCCGTCGACGGTGTCCCGGCGGCACAGCCGTTGACGATCGCCGACGGCGAGATCGCGACCGTGGGCGACCTCCCGGCCGGTGCGGTCGTGACGCTGCAGGAGACCCCCGCCGCGGCCCCCGGCGTCACCTTCGGGACCCCTCGCTTCCTCGTGGACGGGGTCGAGTCGACCAGCCTGACCATCACCGCTGACGAGATCGTCGCCGTCGTGCTGGAGAACCCTGCCGAGGTTGTCCCGCCTGCCCTCGGTGGCTTCTCCCTGACCAAGACCGTCACCGGCTCACCGGCGGCGATCGCGGCGGTCGGCCCCACGGACTTCGAGGTCACCTACACGGTTGACGGCGTCCCCGCCGCCCAGCCCCTGCTCGTGGCGCACGGCGAGACCGTCTCGGTCGTCGACCTACCCGCCGGCGCCGACGTCACCCTCGCCGAGTCACCCACCCCGGTGGCCGGCGTGACGTTCGGGGCGCCCCGCTTCGTCGTCGACGGGATCGAGACGACGACGCTCACCGTGGTCGAGGGTGTCGCCGCGACCGTGGTGCTGGAGAACCCGGCCGAGATCGTCCCGCCGACGCCGGGCGCGATCGAGATCAGCAAGGTCGTCAGCGGTCCGCAGGCGGCGATCGACGCCGTCGGACAGACCGCGTTCGAGGTGACGTACAGCGTCGACGGCACACCCGCGGCGCAGTCGGTCGTCATCAGGCACCGAGGGACGGTCACCCTGGGCGAGCTGCCCGCCGGCGCCGTCGTCGCGCTGGCCGAGACTCCCGCCTCGGCCACCGGGGTCACGTTCGGGGCTCCGATCTTCTCGGTCGACGGCGTCGCGACGTCCAGCGTCACGATCGTGGCCGGTGAGACCGTCGAGGTGATCCTGGAGAACCCGGCGACGCTGACGGCGTCCGGCTCGCCCACGGGGCCGCCCACGGCGACGCCGACGACCAGCAGCCCGACCGCGACGCCGCCGGCGACCCCGCCGTCGTCGCCCGCTGCGACGACTCCGGGCCCGCATCCGGCGACCACGTCGGCCGCCCCGGGGGGCACCGCGCGTACGACGGCGGCCGGCACACTCCCGAGGACGGGTGCCTCGAGCCTGGGGTACGTCGCCGGTGCCGGCGCGATTCTGCTCGCCGTCGGCACGGTGGTGCTGGTCCTGCGCCGTCGGACCGCCGAGCTGACCGAATGATCGTCTGACCGTGACCGGCCGACGCGGCCGGCCCCACGGAGAGGGGCGTCCCACGCCGGGGCGCCCCTCTCGTCGACTGCGGGACCACATCGCCGTCCGACGACGGGTGCAGGGCGGTCGAGCCCGGTCCTTCTCCCGGTTGACGAGACCTCGGGGGGGCGGTTCCTACGCTCGTTCCATGCCTACGAACACGAGCCCTCGAGTCCGACCGACAGCCCTCGGAGCCCTGGTCGTCGCAGCGTCCGCCCTCACCGGGTGCGGCTGGGCAGGCGACATCGCCGATGGCCTGGACCCCAGCAACAGCAAGGAGCACCACGTCGAGTCGGGTGCCGAGGGGAAGGAGACCGGCCTGCTGGCCGGCTGGATCCCCGACGACGCCAGCGACGTCTCCGTCATGCAGCGCACCACCGGCAGCGAGCGCCTGCTGACCTTCCGGCACTCCGGCAGGGTCCCCGCCGAGTGCCTGCCGATCGAGTCCGCCGGCAGTCCGACGACGGCCGAGCTGGAGGAGGCCTACGCCACCGACCTGCGCACGCAGGAGTGGCCCGTCCAGGACTGGACCACCGTGCCGACCCTGGAGGCCGACTGGTGGCCCGCCGGCCAGGAGACGAGGACGACGCACCTCTGCGGTCGCTGGTGGGTCAGCCAGGAGGCGGAGACGTTCTACGGCTTCGCCGCGTCACAGCGCGTCGAGCCGGGGGCCTGAGCAGGGCCACGACCCCGTGGCCCACCCGTGACGGTTAGCCTGGTCGGCGTGACCCGTCCGGACCTCCCGTCGCGAAACGCTCGTCCGTGACGCCCGACCAGGCGGCCAGGCACGCACAGCAGTGGGAGGCCGTCGCCGCGGCGCGGACCGGCGCGGAGCGCGAGCGCGCGGCGGCGGCAGCCCGGGGCTGGTGGCACGAGCACCACCGGCTGCGCATGCAGGTGGGAGTCGCGCCACACGCGGGCGGCTACCAGCAGCCCGCGCCACGCGCCGACGGCTACCAGCAGCCCCCTCACCACCCGGCCCACCAGCAGCCCACGTCGTACCAGCGGCCCGCAGGTCCGACCGGTCCCTACGCCCCCGGGCGCCCGTACACCCCGGCCACCGGCTACCCCGGAGCCCCACGGACCACCCCACCCCGCCGCGCCTCGGGCGCCCTCGTCGCAGGGATCGTGACGATCGCCGTCGCGCTGGTCGGTGGTGTGATCGTCGTCGGCGCCACGCTGGGCCGCACGCTCGAGGCCGACCCGACCAGCGCGCCACCGCCGGTGACGGCGCCCCCCGCGACACCTGCGCCCGCACCCGCGCCCACGACCCCGCCCGCGCCGCCGACGTCGGACGCCCCACCGCCCGCACCGACGGCGCCGCCCGCCCCACCACCCCGACCCTGACGGACGAGGAGAGCTTCCGCGGCGGCCACTGGGAGCAGCCCCTGCCGGACCCCGTCCCGCTGAGCGCACCGCTCCCCGTCTTCAGCAGCGACCACGCCGACCCGACCGACTGGCTCGCGGCCGCGGGCGTCACGGGGATCACGGTGGTGCCGACCGACGACCCGACGCTGAACTGCGGCTTCGGGGCCCCGGGGGCCGAGACGTTCGTCTACGTCGGGTGCTACCAGGCGAGGTACAAGGACATCGTGTTCGTGTGGTGGAACGACGGGAGCACCGAGGCCCAGCGGAAGTTCCTCGTCGCCCACGAGTTCAGCCACTGGCGGCAGTGGAACGACCACTTCGCCGTGATGAACGCCGCGAGCCGGCAGGGCTTCTTCACCGACTCGCAGGCGTGGCGCGACGCCGTCGAGTCGGACGCGAGCTGCCGCGTGCTCTCGTGGGGCGGGTACAGCGCCGACGTCGTCTCGTCCTCGAGCACCCCGTGCACGACCGACGGCTGGTACGAGGGCTGGCTGGTCGACGCCGGGGTCGCGCTGGGCGTCCAGCTCTGATCGTCGACGGCGGCGCGACCCGCGGTCTCACGCCGTGCCGCGCTCCGGCGCCCCCATGTCGCCGGTGCCGGGCACGCCGTCGGCCAGCCCGTACCGCAGCAGCACCACGCCCTTCGGCCCGGCGGCCGGCGGCTCGAGCAGGGTGAGGTTCGTCGGGACCGCGCCGCCGGCGAACACCGACCTGCCCACACCCAGCACGACCGGGTGCACCCAGAGGTCGAGGCGGTCGAAGAGCTTCTCGCGCAGCAGTGTCTGGACGAGGTCGAGGCTGCCCACGACCTTGACGCGCTCGTGCCGCTCCCGAACCTCCTGCACGCTGGTGCGCAGGTCGGTTCCGAGCAGGTGCGAGCCGCTCCAGCCGAGCTCGGGGGTCCCGCGTGAGGCCACGTACTTCGGGATCCCGTTGAAGAGCGTGGCGATCGAGTCGTCGACACCGCCCTCCTGGTGCGGCCAGTAGCCCGCGAAGATGTCGTACGTCCGGCGCCCGAGCAGCAGCGCGTCCGTGCCCTCGTACGCCCGGGCCACCTGGGCACCGGAGACGTCGTCCAGGTGCGGGGCCTGCCAGCCGCCGAACGTGAACCCGCCGTCGGGATCCTCCTCGGGCCCGCCGGGCGCCTGCCCGACGAGGTCGAGGGTCGCGAACAGCTCGATGTGGATCTCGCCCATGATCGTTCTCCCTGGTGCTCGGTAGCGGTCGGTTCGCGTGCCTCGGGCGCGCCTCTCACCGGGGTGGACCGCTGGGCGACGCCGGACTCACCGGTCCGCGACCCCCGCGCCCGCGCCCCGCTCGTCCCCGCTCGTAGGCTCGTCACGCCCGTACCCCTCACGCCCCGACGGAGCCCCACGTGCCTCGTACCGCCCTCGCCCTGCGCCACGTCCCGTTCGAGGACCTCGGCCTCCTCGACCCGCTGCTGCGCGAGCGCGGGTACGAGGTCGCCTACCTCGATGTCGGGGTCGACGCGCTGGCGGAGGCGACGGTGCTGGCGGCGGATCTCGTCGTCGTGCTCGGCGGCCCCATTGGGGTCTACGAGAGCGAGGCCTACCCGTTCCTCGACGGCGAGCGCGCGACCATCGCCGCCCGGCTCGCGGCGGGCGGTCCGATCCTCGGGGTCTGCCTCGGCGCGCAGCTCGTGGCCGCGGCGCTCGGCGCGCCCGTGACGGCGACCGGCCGCAAGGAGATCGGCTTCGGCGAGCTGACGCTGACGCCCGAGGGCCGCGCCTCCGTCCTCGCGCCGCTCGAGGGCGTCCCGGTCCTGCACTGGCACGGTGACGAGTTCGCCGTGCCCGACGGCGGGGCGAGCCTCGCGCGGACGCCCGGCTTCCCGAACCAGGCCTTCGCGATCGGCGCCGGCGTGCTCGCCCTCCAGTTCCACCTCGAGGCCGACCACACGGTCCTCGAGCGCTGGCTGATCGGCCACGCCCACGAGATCGCGACGGCGGGGGTCGATCCGGGCCGTCTCCGCGCCGACGCCGTCGCGCTGGGCCCGGCCCTCGCCGTCGCCGCCCGCGAGGTGCTCGGATCCTGGCTCGACGCGCTGCCCGACGCCCCGCGCTGACTGGCCACCGCTGACCGAGCGAGGCCCCCGGCGGTCAGCCGTCGAGCGCCACGAGCCGCCAGGTGCCGTGCGGATTGGTCAGCAGCGGGTCGCCGTCGTAGTCGACCGAACCGTCGCGGTCCACCCGGTAGCCCGGTTCCTCCGCGCCGAGGGCGAACGTCTCACCCGCCTGGACCACCGGCTGCTCGAGCAGGAGGTAACGGGCGAACGCGTCGACGAGATCGCCGGCGTCCGCCTCGGTGGCGGCCACCCGCACGTCCGGCAGCCCGAGGCTGTGCATCCCGCACGTGTAGACCTCGTCCGGCGCCCGCACCGTGACGACGCACGCGCGGTAGACGCCGAGCGGGCTCGGGTCCGCCACGAGAGCCTCCCACTGGGCGGGCGTCCGGCTCACGCCGGTCACCTCGACCTTGACCGCCAGACCGCCCGCGCGGAGCAGCGCGCTGCCGGCAGCCATCGCGGCCGCGGCGCGCTCCGGCGAGCCGCCCGCGTCGACCAGGTAGGCGACGCTGCGGTGCCCGGCGATCGCCGTGAGGTCAGGACCGTCCGGCAGGGCGCCGGCCGAGGCTGCGACGGCGGCCACGAGGCGGGGTTCGGGACCCTCCAGCTGCACGACGTGGTTCTCGCGCGTGGCGATGTTGAGCATCACGGCCCCGGCGACGATCCAGCCGTCACGGCTGACGGCCGCGACGAACTCCTCGCGATCGGCCCACGGCCCGGGCACGCAGAGGACGACGGTCTCGGCGGGCGCCCCGCTCACGCCGCTCACTGCGCGGTCGCGATGAGCGTCGCCAGGGTCCCGTGCTGCAGCTCGACGAGAAGGGTCCGACCGTTGACCGAGTAGTAGCGGTCGTCCCCTCGGAGTCCCACGGCTTGCCGAGGACCTCGGCGAGCTCGGCCTCGGTCGCCCGCGGGGACAGCCCCACGACCAGCGCGTCGGGGCGCGGGTAGAGGACACGGTCCTCGAACGGCTGGGTCCGCAGCATGAGCGAGCGCACGCGGCCCTCGACGTACGTCAGCAGCAACCCGGAGTCGTCGTAGACCTCGCCGTTGCCGTCGTCGGAGACCCGGACGGACGAGCCGAGCAGGGGACGGACGGACGCCATCTCCGGGGAGTCGGCCCGCGTGCCGATGATGGTGAGCAGCTGCGCCAGCTCGCCGTCGATCTGCGGGTCACGGGAGAGCTTGCCGAGGAGCCAGGTGAGCACGGGGGATCCGATCTGTGAGGGGGTGCCTCCGACGCTAGGCGCAGCCCGTCCTCGGTGCCATGGGGAGCACTCCCCATCCGTTCAGATCCGTACGACCCGTCGGACGGCCCCCGGCCCACCCGCTAGCGCAGACCGACGCGCTCCGTGAACGGTCCGGCGAACACGCCGGTCGGGTCGGCCTCGCGCACCAGGGCGACGGCGTCGTCCCAGCGGGGGTAGCGGTGGGCGACCTCCGTCGTCGCGAACACCTTGCCCCAGTGCGGCCGGTAGGAGAACGGCTCGAGCGCGGCCTCGATCGCCGGGAGGACCGCACGGACCGCCTGCTCGTCCTGCACCCAGGTCGTGTGGATCCCGACGGTCGGACGCTCGTACGCGCTGGAGAGCCAGAGGTCGTCGGCCGCCATCGAGCGCAGCTCGGAGACCAGGACGAGGTGCTGGTTCGCCTCGAGGATCGGGCGGACGGCGGCGACGGCCTGCGGAGCCAGCTCGCGCGGGACGAGGTGCTCGCTCTGGAGCTCGCCCCCGGCCGACGGCGTGAACTCGAGCCGGAAGTGGGGCAGCCGGGCGAACCACGGTCCGGGCTCGCCGAGCTGCGGCGTGCACGCGGCGCCGTCCACCCCGGGGATCGGGTGACGGATGCCGTCGGCGGGCGTGCCGCCCAGGCCGGAGAGGTCGAGCGCGGGGGCGACGTCGGTGCGGTGCTTGCGCCAGATCGAGCACCGCCCGTCCCAGCGGGTGAAGACGCTGACGCTCGTGGCGCTGGCGTGGACGGCGGCGAGGCTCTCGAGGACGGCGGTGAGGTCGGCGTCGTCGATCACCGTCTGCGCGACGTCGTAGGTCGGTTCGACCGCGAGCGTCACCTGCGTCACGATGCCGAGCGCCCCGAGGCTCACCACGGAGCCGGCGAAGACCTCGTCGCCGCGCTCGAGGCGGCGCACGGTGCCGTCGGCCCCGAGGATCTCGAGCGCGACGACGGTGCCCGCGAGCGTGGTGACGGCGTCGCCCGAGCCGTGGGTCGCCGTCGTGACGGCACCGACGACGCTGATGTGGGGAAGCGACGCGAGGGCGCCCAGCGCCCAGCCGCGGTCGTGCAGCCAGGGACCCAGCACGCCGTACGTGGTCCCGGCGGAGACGGTCACCGTCCCGGTCTCGGCGTCGAGCACGGGCTCCTGGACGAGACCCTGCAGCGTGACGAGCACGCCGGGGGAGTCGGCGAGGTCGGTGAAGGAGTGGCGCGAGCCGATCGCGCGGACGTGCTCGCCCGCCGTGACGATCGAGGCGAGCTGGTCGAGCGTGGTGGGCGCCAGGAGTGCGCGCGAGGCGTAGTGGCGGTGGCCCGCCCAGACGGTCGGGACGGGGAGGACGGCGATGTCGGAGGTCACGCGTTCCAGCCTGACACGTCGATCGCCGTGCCAGGGCGGTCGTCCACCTGCTCACCCCGCAGATCAACTGCTCAGAGGTGATGCCCGCGGATCAGTCGTGAGTGGTTGATGAGTCGAGGGCGCGGTCGAGTGGGAGGTCCGCACGGGACCTTCGGCCCGGATCCGGCCACCGTGCGGCGCGCACGCTGGAGGAGGCGGGGGACGAGCTGAGGAGGACGACATGGAGTCACCGGGTGGGCGGACGCTGGCGGTGGAGATCCTCGCGCCGCAGGCGGCGCGCTGGTCGGGTCGGGCACGGCACGTGGTGGTTCCGGCGACCACGGGCAGTCTCGGGATCCTTCCGGGGCGCGCCCCCGTCGTGGCGGTGCTGGCACCGGGGACGGTCCGCGTGCAGGACCTCGACGGCGACTGGCACGCTCTCGAGATCGGTGGCGGGTTCGTCACGGTGACGGGTGGGACCGTCGAGGTCCTCGACGGCTGATCTCCTACACTCGCCCGGTGGCCAAGCTCTACTTCCGCTACGGCGCGATGAACTCCGGCAAGTCGACCGCGCTGCTCCAGGCGGCCTACAACTACGAGGAGCGCGGCCAGCGCGTGCTGCTCACGAAGCCCGCCGTGGACACCAAGGGCGCCGACCAGATCACGAGCCGGCTGGGCGTCACGCGCCCGGTGGACTTCGCCATCGCCCCCGACGAGAGCGCGCGGACCGCGTTCCAGCGGGCCGCGGGCGACGGCCCGGTCGCCTGCCTGCTGGTGGACGAGGCGCAGTTCCTCTCCCCGGTCCAGGTCAACGACCTGCTGCGGATCGCCGTCCTCGACGGGATCCCCGTGATCGCCTACGGCATCCGCACCGACTTCCGCACCGAGGCGTTCCCGGGGTCGCGGCGGCTGCTCGAGATCGCGCACTCGCTGGAGGAGCTCAAGACGATCTGCCGCTGCGGGCGCAAGGCGGTCTTCAACGGTCGGGTCCTCGACGGGCGGTTCGTGTTCGACGGCGACCAGGTCGCCATCGACGCCGGCCCGGCCGCGCACGACGGCGAGGTCACGTACGAGTCGCTGTGCGCCCAGTGCTACCTGCGGGAGACCGGCGGCGAGCTGGACGGGAAGGGCTGAGCGCGCCCGGCTCCTCCGGCGGCCGCCGCGCTGCCGGAGCCGATGTCGGTGGTTCGTCCTAGTCTCGCCGGCATGGCACGAATCATCTTCGACACCGCGACCACCCTCAACGGCTGGATCGCCGACGAGCACGACTCCCTCGCCTGGCTGTTCGCCGTGGACGGGGGTGAGCAGCCCGACGACGCGCTGCTGCCCGCCGGGGCGACCGTCCTGGTCGAGGGGTCGACAACCTACGAGTGGCTGCTGCGGGAGAACGACGTCCTGGCGCACCCGGAGAAGTGGCAGGAGTTCCACGAGGAGAAGGTGACGTTCGTCTTCACGACGCGCGAGCTCCCGGTCCCCGAGGGCGCGGACGTCCGGTTCGTCTCGGGTCCGGTCCTGGACGCGCTGCCGGCGATCCGGCAGGCGGCCGGCGACGGTGACGTCTGGGTGGTGGGCGGGGGAGACCTCGCCGGCCAGTTCCTCGACGCCGACGTGCTGGACGAGATCGCGGTCTCGGTCGCGCCGGTCGCGCTGACCGGCGGGGCCCCGCTGCTGCCGCGGCGGGTGGAGTCCGACCGGCTTCGCCTGGTGTCGGCGACGGCGTACGGGCAGTTCGCGCGCCTGGTCTACGAGGTGCGGCGGTAGGGGGAGGTGCGGCGGTAGGGGGACGGACGGAGGGCCGGCCCGGCAGGTCAGCCGGCGAGCAGCCCGATCACGACGGCGAGGACGCCGAGCAGCGGCAGCGTGAGCTGCGTCAGTGCCGCCCGCGCCTTCGAGCGCGACGACAGCAGCAGCACGAGCCCGGCCAGCACCATCGACCCGGCACCCACGAGGACCAGGGTGAGACCGACGGCCTCCTGCCCGAGCGCCGTCGTCACGATCCCGACGAGCACGGCGACGGCCAGGAACAGGTTGTAGAACCCCTGGTTGAACGCCATCTCCTTCGTGGCCTCGGCCTGCTCGGCGGTCAGGCCGAACGTGGCGCGCGTGCGGGCCGAGGTCCAGGTGACCGACTCCATCACGAAGATGTAGACGTGGAGGAGGGCGGCGAGGCCCGTCAGGACGAGTCCGGCGACGATCATGGGGCTGCCTCTTCCGTTCCGCGACGCCCGCCGACCGACGGGCACCACAGGGTAGCGACGCCGTCCTGGACACCGTCGCCGGACACCCCGGACAGTGGAGGTGGCCGCCGAGCAGGCCGGCACGCAGGGGCACGAGAGTCGGGAGTCGACGATGACGACGCGTTTCGGGTACACCCTCATGACCGAGCAGAGCGGGCCGCGCGAGCTGGTGCGGTACGCCGCGGCCGCCGAGGCGCTCGGGTTCGACTTCGAGGTCTCCAGCGACCACTACTCGCCCTGGCTGACCGAGCAGGGCCACTCGCCGTACGCGTGGGCGGTCCTCGGCGCCGTCTCGCAGGTCACCGAGCGCGTCGAGCTCATGACGTACGTCACCTGCCCGACGATCCGGTACCACCCAGCCGTCGTGGCCCAGAAGGCCGCCACGCTCCAGCTCCTCAGCGACGGCCGGTTCACCCTCGGTCTCGGGTCGGGCGAGAACCTCAACGAGCACGTCGTGGGCGAGGGCTGGCCGTCCGTCGCCGTGCGGCAGGACATGCTCGAGGAGGCCGTCGAGATCATCCGCGAGCTCCACACCGGCGAGCTCGTCACCTACGACGGCGAGTACTTCCGCGTGGACTCGGCCCGGATCTGGGACCGTCCCGAGCAGGAGATCCCGATCGCGCTCGCCGTGTCGGGCGACGCCTCGATCGAGCGGTTCGCCCCGCTCGGCGACCACCTCATCACCACCGAGCCCAGTGCCGACCTCGTGAGCGCCTGGGACGCCCGCCACCCCGGCGGCGCCTCGCGCAAGATCGGCCAGGTGCCGATCAGCTGGGACCCTGACCGGGACGTCGCGGTCCGACGGGCCCACGAGCAGTTCCGCTGGTCCTCGGGCGGCTGGAGCGTGAACGCCGATCTCCCGACGCCGGCGGGCTTCGCCGGGGCGTCGCAGTTCGTCAGGCCGCAGGACGTCGCCGAGTCGGTCGCCTGCGGGCCCGACCTGGACGAGCTGGCCGCGAGCGTACGGCCCTACCTCGAGGCCGGGTTCACCGACGTCGCCATCGTCCAGGTGGGCGACGAGGCGCAGCAGCGGTTCCTCGACGAGGCCGCCGGACCCCTGCTGGAGCGCCTGCGGGCGCTGTAGCCCCGGACGGACACCCCGGTCCTGACGGACCCGCGGTGACGCCCTCGCGCGCACGGGGGCGTCACTGGCTAGGGTGACGGCTCATGGGCTACCCCGAGGACACGCTGGCGCAGGACGAGCAGCTCGTGCTGCACCGGCACCCGCACTTCAAGACGCTGATCCTGCCGTTCCTGGCGCTCGTGATCCTCACCACGGCGGCGGTGCTGGCGTGGAGCTGGAGCCGGAACGCGGACATGTCGGACTCCGCCTCGACGATCCTCGGGATCGTCGTCGGGGCCTTGTGGCTGATCGGTGTGCTCTGGCTGTTCGCGTGGCCGATGCTGCGCTGGGCCACGACGCACTTCGTCATCACCGACCGCCGTGTCATGTTCCGGCACGGCATCCTCACCCGGACGGGCATCGACATCCCGATGTCGCGCATCAACACGGTGCAGTTCCGGCACGGTGTGATCGACCGGATCCTGCGCACCGGGACCCTCATCATCGAATCGGCCTCGGACGACCCGCTCGAGTTCAACGACATCCCGCGCGTCGAGCACGTCCACTCGCTGCTGTACCACGAGGTGTTCGACGACGAGGGCGACGGCCCGCGCCGGAGCTAGTCGCCGTCGACCCGGAGCTGGTCCCCGTCGACGTCCACGCCGAGCACGACGCCCAGCGCCTGCTCGAACTCGGCCACGCGGCCGTCGGCGGCCGCCTGCCGAGCACGAACCGACGGGCCGTGCTGCAGCACCCCGGCGAGGTGGCGCAGCGCCTCCTCGGTCCGGTCGGCCTCCTCGGCGGTGGACGCCCGTCGTCGTGACCGGTCGATCTCGGCCTCGAGGAGGCTGCCCACGTGGCCGCGGAGCGCGACGACGGCGGCCGTCGCGTCCTGCTGGGCGGTGTACTCGGCGACCGCGTCGGCGATGAGGGACGCGGAGATGTCGTCGCTGGTCAGCCCCGGCACCTGGGCGTGCTTGGCGATGGTCGCGAGGTCGAGCAGGTCGACACCGGGCAGGTCGCCGACGGCGGGGTCGACGTTGCGGGGGAGACCCAGGTCGATCACGAGCAGGCGGCGCGCGCGGCGCGGGCCGATCTCCAGCTCGCCGATCGCGACGCGGCTCGTGCAGGTGAGCACGACGTCGGCCTCGGCGATGCCGAGCCCGAGGTCGCCGACCGCCTGCGCCCCGTGCTTGGCGGCGAAGTCCTCGGCGCGTCCGGCGGCGGAGTAGACGGCGACGTCGCGGACGCCGCGCGCCGCGAGGGCCGTCACCGCGGTCCGAGCGTGCGCGCCGGTCCCCACGAGCAGCACGCGCGCGCCGCGCAGATCGGGCAGGTGGCTCGCGGCGAGCTCGAGGGCGAGGTGCGTCACCGAGGCGTCGCCGGTGTGGTGGGCGCGACGACGGACGTCGCGGGAGACGTGCATGGCGCGCTGGAAGGCCTGGTCGAGCGTGGCGGTCGTGCACCCGGCGACGCGGGCGGCGTCGTAGTCGCGCCGCACCTGGCCCGCGATCTCCGGCTCGCCGACGACCAGGGAGTCGAGGCCGCACGTCACGGCGAAGAGGTGGCTGACGGCGTCGCCGTCGAGCCGGACCGCGACGGCCGACGTGAGCTGTGCCACATCGCCTCCGGTGCGCTGCGCGAGCGAGGCGACCAGCTGCTCCGTGACGACGTGGTCGGTCCCGGGCGCGACGTCGAGGTAGGCCTCGAGCCGGTTGCAGGTGGAGAGCACCACGGCCCCGGAGACGTCGTCGCGCTCCATCGTGCGAGCGATGAGATCAGGTGTCGCGAGGCCGGCGAACGCGGCCGTCGTCCGCTCCAGGACGTCGAACCCCGCCGTGGCGTGGGTGAGCGACAGACTGAGGAGCACGACGTCATCGTAGGTGCCTTTTCGAGCCGCCCCCAGTAAGGTGACCCTCAGCATCGTCGCAGGTCAGAGGGATATGACGGGCTGTCACGACAGATCGTCACGACATGCCCGAGACCCCCTCCAACGGTGCGAGGATGACGCGGTGACCCTCCCCAGCACGCACCCGCTCGTCGACGGCCGCACCTCCGACTCACCCCTCGTCCGCGCCTACCGCGGCCAGCTCACGCAGCACACCCCGGTGTGGTTCATGCGGCAGGCCGGCCGGTCGCTGCCCGAGTACCGCGAGCTGCGCGCCGGCGGCGACATGCTCGCCGCCTGCCTCGACCCCGCCACCGCGAGCGAGATCACCCTGCAGCCGGTCCGGCGGCACGGCGTCGACGCCGCGATCCTCTTCAGCGACATCGTCATCCCGGTGCTGCTCGCCGGCGTCGACGTGGAGATCGTGCCCGGCCGTGGCCCCGTGTTCGCGACGCCGGTACGCACGGCCGCGGACGTGGCGGCTTTCCCGCGACTCGACGGCGCCGCGCTCGACCCCATCCGCGAGGCGGTCGCGCTCACCGTCGCCGCACTCGGCAGCACGCCGCTCATCGCGTTCGCCGGTGCCCCGTTCACGCTCGCGTCCTACCTCGTCGAGGGCGGACCCTCGAAGGACCAGCAGCGCGCGCGGACCCTCATGCACGCCGACCCCGCGACCTGGACGGCGCTGCTCGAGTGGTGCGCCGGGGTCTCCGGCGCGTTCCTGCGCGCCCAGGTCGAGGCGGGCGCGAGCGCGGCGCAGGTGTTCGACTCGTGGGTCGGCTCGCTCAGCCGTGAGACCTGGCGCGCCCACGTCGCCCGCCACACGGCGCGCACGCTCGCCGCGGTGGACGGCCTCGGCGTCCCGAAGGTGCACTTCGGGCTCGGCTCGGCCGGCATCCTCGACCTGCTGCCCGGCATCGGTGCCGACGCCGTCGGGGTGGACTGGCGGACCCCGCTGGACGAAGCCGCCGCGCTCGTGCCGCGCTGGCCGCTGCAGGGCAACGTCGACCCGGCCGTGCTCGGCGCCCCGTGGGAGGTCGTCGAGGCGCACGTGCTCGACGTCCTGCGCCGCGGCGCCGCCGCGCCCGCCCACGTCCTCAACCTCGGCCACGGCGTCCCGCCGGAGACCGACCCGACGGTCCTGACCCGGATCGTCGAGCTCGTGCACGCGCAGGGCCGTCCGGCCGTCGGGGGCGCGCGCGGATGACGATGCCCGCGACGCGGTCCTCCACCCCGAGCGACGCCCTCCCCGTGATCGTCGTCGGGGCAGGGATCGCGGGGCTGGTCGTCGCGCGCGACCTCGCGGCAGCCGGGGTTCGCGTCGTCGTCCTCGAGCGCTCGGAGCGCCTCGGCGGCCAGATCGACTCGGCGATGCTCGCGGGCCGCCGCGTCGACGTCGGTGCCGAGTCCTTCGCCACCCGGGGCTCCGCGGTCGCCGACCTCCTGGCCGACCTCGGGCTCGCCGACCACGTCCGCAGCCCGCTGGACCGGCCCGCGTGGATCCACTACTCCACGGGGCGCAGCTATCCGCTGCCGGCGGCGGGCATGCTCGGGATCCCGGTGCGGCCGCTCGCGCGCGAGATGGTCGCGGTGCTCGGCTGGCGGGGTGCGCTGCGCGCCGCGGCGGATGCCGTGCTCCCGCGACGATCCTTCCCGGCGCGTGCGAGCGTCGGCGACGTGGTCGGCGCGCGCATGGGTCGCACCGTCGTCGAGCGGCTCGTGGATCCGGTCGTGCGCGGCGTCTACTCCTCCGCGGCCGACAGCCTCCCGCTCACGACGGCGTCGCCCGCCCTCGCCGAGGAGCTGACCCGGACGCGCCGGCTCGGTCGGGCCGCCCGGAACGTGCGCGCCGCCTCCCCGGCGGGATCGCAGGTCAACGGTCTCGACGGCGGGCTCGCCGCCCTCGTGGACGCGCTGGCCGCACAGGTGCGGAACGCGGGTGGCACGATCCGCACCGGCGTCGAGGTCGTCAGCCTCGTGCCCGGGGGCCTCCGGGTCCGCCCGCACGACGGCGGTGCGCCGGGCTCCGAGGAGGAGGTGGCAGGGCCGGTGGTGCTGGCGGCACCGGGGATCGCCCCGGGGACCACGCGCGAGCGCGAGATCACCGTCGTCGCGGCCGCCGTCCGCTCGCACCGACTGACCGGGGCGCCCCGCGGCACCGGCGTGCTCGTCTCGGCGGGCGCGCCGGACGTCGCCGCCCGCGCGCTGACCCACTCGAGCGCCAAGTGGTCCTGGCTCGCGGCCGTCGCCGACGTCCACCTGGTCCGGCTGTCCTACGACGTCCCACCCGCGCCGGAGGACCTCGAGCGGGTGCTCGAGTGCGACGTCCGCGCGCTGACGGGTGCGACCGATGCCGAGGTGCTCGAGCACGTCGCCCGCACCTGGCGGCGCACGCTCGCCGTCTTCCCCGATCCGCAGGCCGACCCGGCGGGCTCGCCCCGGCTCGTCGGCGAGGCCTCCGGCCGCACCGGGCTGGCGTCGATCGTGCCGCACGCCCGAACGGTCGCCGCCGAGCTCGCCGCGGCCGAGCCCCTCTCCTCCTCCACCACCTCCACCACCCAAGGAGCACCGTCATGACCACCGAACGTCTCGGTTACGCGCTGTGGGCGGTCTTCCGCCGCGAGGGAGCCCACCCGGTCGCCGACGGCCTGGCCGGTGCCGGCGAGGAGATCGCCGCGCTCGGCGTCGACCTGCGAGGCATCTACGACGTCTCCGGCCTGCGGTCCGACGCCGACCTCATGGTCTGGCTGACCGGCGAGGAGCCCTCGGCGCTGCAGCGGGCCCTGCGTGTGCTGCGCCGCCTCGAGCCTTTCGCCTCGATGCCGGGCACGTGGAACGCGCTCGGGGTGCACCGCGAGGCCGAGTTCACCGCCAACCACTCGCCGGCGTACATGAAGGGCCTGCCGCCGAAGCCCTGGCTGACGGTCTACCCGTTCGTGCGCAGCTACGAGTGGTACGTCCTGCCCGAGGAGGAGCGCCGCGCGATGCTCGGCCAGCACGGCCGGTCCGGCTCGGCCTACCCCCAGGTGCAGACCAACACGGTCGCGAGCTTCGCGCTCGGCGACTACGAGTGGCTGCTCGCGCTGGAGTCGGAGGAGCTGGTCGACCTGGTCGACCTCATGCGCCACCTGCGGGCCACCGACGCCCGCCTGCACGTCCGCGAGGAGATCCCGTTCTTCACGGGACGACTGATCAGCACCGACGAGATCGAGGAGGTCGTGGCATGAGCACCCAGCCCACCGTCAGCGAGCACACGAGCGCAGCGGCCAGCGGCGCGACCACCGGCGAGGTGCTGTTCGCCTCTGCCGCCGCCTCCACCGGGCCCCGCCACGTCGAGGTCCCCACGGCCTACGACGGCATCCTGCTGGCCGGCTTCGGCGGCCCCGAGGGGCAGGAGGACGTCATCCCGTTCCTGCGCAACGTCACCCGCGGCCGCGGCATCCCGGACGAGCGGCTGGAGGAGGTCGCGCACCACTACCGCCACTTCGGCGGTGTGAGCCCGATCAACGAGCACAACCGCGAGCTCAAGGCGGCCCTCGAGGCCGAGCTCGCGGCCCGCGGGATCGACCTCCCCGTCTACTGGGGGAACCGCAACTGGGCGCCCTACCTGAACGAGGCCGTCGAGCAGGCCGAGGCGGCGGGGGACCGCACCCTGATCGCCATCGCCACCAGCGCCTACTCGAGCTTCTCCTCCTGCCGGCAGTACCGCGAGGACTTCGCGAGGGTGCTGACGGAGACGGGTCTCGGGGGCACCGTCACCATCGACAAGGTGCGTCCGTTCTTCGACCACCCCGCGTTCGTGCACACGTTCATCGAGGGCGTGCGCGACGCCGTCGCCACGCTGACGGCCGACGGCGTGGCCACCTCAGCGATCCGCGTGCTGTTCTCCACCCACAGCATCCCCACGGTCGACGCCACCCGCTCGGGCCCGTCGTTCCTCGAGCTGGGGGAGCACGGCGCGTACGAGGCGCAGCACCTCGCCGTGGCGGAAGTGGTGATGGCGGCGCAGGAGGTCGAGGGCGTGGCCTGGAACCTCGTCTACCAGTCGCGGTCGGGGCCGCCCACGCAGCCCTGGCTCGAGCCCGACATCAACGACCTCATCGAGACGCTGCCGGGCGAGGGCGTCGAGGCGGTCGTCATCGTGCCGCTCGGGTTCGTCAGCGACCACATGGAGGTCATGTGGGACCTGGACGAGGAGGCGACCGAGAGCGCGGCCGAGCACGGTCTGCGGTCGATCCGCACGCCCACGCCCGGCATCGACCCCACCTACGTCACCGGACTGGTCGACCTCGTGCTGGAGCGCGTGAACGGCACCCCGGCCGCGCAGCGCCCCGCGGTGACCGAGCTCGGCCCGTGGTTCGACGTCTGCCGCCCGGGCTGCTGCGAGAACATCCGCGCCGGGTTCAAGCCCGCGGCCGCCGGCGTGGTGCCGTGACGCCGCTGCGCATCGGCACGAGGGCCAGCGCGCTCGCGCTGACCCAGACGACGGCGTGGGCCTCCTCCCTCGGTCTGCCCGAGGGTTCCTACGAGCTGGTCCGGATCACGTCCGAGGGCGACCGCAGCACCGCGTCGCTGGCCTCCCTCGGAGGGACCGGCGTGTTCGTCTCGGCGCTGCGGGAGGCGCTGTTGGCGGGTCAGGTCGACGTGGTCGTGCACTCCTGCAAGGACCTGCCCACCGCCCCCGCCGACGGCATCGACCTCGTCGCGGTACCGCCGCGCGAGGACCAGCGCGACGCGCTCGTCGCCGCGGGCGGCCTGCGGCTCGAGGCCCTGCCGGAGGGCGCCGTGGTCGGGACCGGGTCGCCGCGGCGCCGGGCGCAGCTGCGCGCCCGCCGGCCGGACCTGCTCGTCGTCGACATCCGCGGCAACGTCGACACCCGGTTGCGACGGGTGCTCGACCCCACCACCGAGCCCGAGCGCCGGCTCGATGCCGTGGTGCTCGCGGCGGCCGGGCTCGCCCGGCTCGGCCGCAGCGACGTCGTGACCGAGCTGCTCGAGCTCGAGGACTGGCCGACGGCGCCCGCGCAGGGGGCTCTCGCCGTCGAGATGCGGGCCGACGCAGATCCCGAGCAGCGCGCGGCCGTCGCCGGCACCGACCACGCCGCCACCCGCACGGCGATCGCGTTCGAGCGGGACGTGCTGCGGATCCTCGAGGCCGGCTGCGCCGCGCCGCTCGGGGTCTCGGCGCTGCCGTCGCGCGACGGCGAGCCGGGCACCGACCCCACCGACGTGGAGGTCGTGGCCGGGGCGTACTCGCTCGACGGCGCCCGGAGCGTGCGTGCGCGCGCCCGGCTGGGCTCGGCCACGCCCCAGGACGTCGTGACCGAGCTGCTCGCGGGCGGGGCCGAGGCGCTGCTGCGATGACGGACCTGCGATGACGGACCGGTCATGAGCGACGACGACGCCACCTCCGACGGTGACGGCCTCCGCGGCCGCACCGTGCTGCTCACCCGCGCGGGTGAGGGCGGCCGGATCTGGCAGACCCAGGTGCGCGCCCGCGGTGGTGACGCGCTGCTGGACGCCCTCCAGGACTACCGTCCGACGTCGCGGCCCGAGGCCCTGATCGCGGCGGCCGCCGACCTCGCGGGCTACGACTGGCTGGTGCTCACGAGCGTCCGGGCCGTCGAGGCTCTCGTCGCGGCCGCCGGCGCGGGCGGGCTGCGCCCCGGCGGGGTCGCCGTCGCCGCGGTGGGGAACGCGACCGCCGAGGCCGCGCGGCGGGTGGGGCTCGCCGTCGTCCTCGTCCCGGAGCGCCAGAGCGCCGAGGGACTGCTGGCCGCCTGGCCGCTGACGACCGCCGGCGCCCGGGTGCTGCTGCCGCTGTCCGCGCTCGCGCCGTCGACCCTGCCCGACGCCCTCGCGGCGTTCGGGGCCGTGCCCGAGCGGGTGGAGGCGTACACGGTCCAGCCGCGTCCGCCGCGACTCGAGGTCGAGCGCGCGCTGAGCGAGGGCCGCGTCCACGGCGTCGTCCTCACCTCCGGGAGCACCGCCCGCCGGTTCGCGGAGGTCGCCGCCGCGCACCCGCCCGTCCCCGTCGTCGTCGCGATCGGTCAGCCGACCGCCGAGGCGGCCACCGCCGCCGGCCTCACCGTCGACGCCGTCCCCGACCACCCCGACCCGGGCAGCGTGCTGCTGACCCTCGCCGACGCCCTCGACGCCCGTCTGGAGAACCGCCCGTGACCCCTGCCCCGTACCTCCGCCCCCGCCGGCTGCGGGCGACGCCCGCGCTGCGCGAGCTGACCCGCGAGACCCGGCTCCACCCGCGTCAGCTCGTGCTGCCGATGTTCGTCCGGGAGGGAGCGTCCGAGCCCGTGCCGATCGCCTCCATGCCCGGCGTCGTGCAGCACTCCACCGACAGCTTCCGTCGCGCGCTGGTGGAGGCCGCCGAGGCCGGCATCGGTGGCGTGATGCTGTTCGGCGTCCCGACCGCCAAGGACGCGCGCGGCTCCGGTGCCGACGACCCCCGCGGCGTGCTCAACGCCGCGACGGCCGTCGCCGTGGCCGAGGTCGGCGACGCGCTGGTCGTGCAGACCGACCTGTGCCTGGACGAGTTCACCGACCACGGCCACTGCGGCGTGCTGGACGCCCGCGGCGACGTCGACAACGACGCCACGCTCGAGCGCTACGCCGCGATGGCGCTGGCGCAGGCCGAGGCGGGTTCGGCCCTGCTGGGGCTGTCGGGAATGATGGACGGTCAGGTCGAGGCCGTCCGCGCCGCGCTCGACGACGCCGGACGCTCCGGCACCGCGATCCTCGCCTACAGCGCGAAGTACGCCTCGGCGTTCTACGGCCCGTTCCGCGAGGCCGTCGACTCGTCGCTGCAGGGCGACCGCCGCACCTACCAGCTGGACCCGGGCAACGCCCGCGAGGGCCTGCGCGAGGCCGAGCTCGACGTCACGGAGGGGGCCGACGTCGTGATGGTCAAGCCGGCGGGCTCCTACCTCGACGTGCTCGGCGCGCTGGCGGCGACCTCCCCGGTCCCCGTCTGGGCCTACCAGGTCAGCGGCGAGTACTCGATGATCGAGGCCGCCGCCGCGCACGGCTGGATCGACCGCCGGCGCGCGGTCGAGGAGTCGCTGCTCTCGATCCGCCGGGCCGGTGCCGACGCCGTCCTGACCTACTTCGCCACGGAGGTGGCCGCATGGCTCCGCTGACCCGGACCGGGCAGACCGACCCGAGCACGCCGACCAACGAGCAGGAGTTCGACCGCTCGCGCGCCGTCATCCCCGGCGGCGTGAACTCGCCGGTGCGCGCGTACGGCTCGGTCGGCGGCACGCCGCGGTTCCTCGCGAGCGCCTCGGGCCCGTACGTCACGGACGTCGCCGGTCGCACCTACGTCGACCTCGTCTGCTCGTGGGGACCCGCGCTGCTGGGCCACGCGCACCCCGAGGTCGTGGCCGCCGTGCAGGAGGCCGCCGCCCGCGGGCTGTCGTTCGGCGCCCCCACCCACGGCGAGACCGAGCTCGCCGAGACCGTGGTGGCGCGCCTCGACGTCTCCGGTCGCCGCGCGCTCGAGCGGCTGCGCCTCGTCTCCACGGGTACCGAGGCGACGATGACGGCGATCCGGCTCGCCCGTGGTGCGACCGACCGCCCGCTGGTGGTGAAGTTCGCCGGCCACTACCACGGCCACTCCGACGGCCTGCTGGCCGAGGCGGGCTCCGGCGTCGCCACGCAGGGGCTGCCCGGATCCGCCGGCATCCCCGCCGAGATCGCGGCGCAGACGCTCGTGCTGCCCTACAACGACCTGGACGCGCTCGACGTCGCGTTCGCCGCGCACCCGGGTCGGATCGCCGCCGTCATCACCGAGGGCGCCGGCGCGAACGCCGGTGTGCTCCTCCCGCAGACCGGTTTCAACGCCGCCCTGGCCGCGCGCACCCGCGCGGCGGGCGCCCTGCTGATCCTCGACGAGGTGCTCACCGGCTTCCGCGTCGACCCCGCCGGCTGGTGGGGACTGGAGCAGCGCGACGGCGCCGACTGGACTCCCGACCTCGTCACGTTCGGGAAGGTCGTCGGAGGCGGGATGCCACTGGCGGCCGTCGGCGGGCGACGCGACGTGCTGGAGCTGCTCGCCCCGCTCGGCCCCGTCTACCAGGCGGGCACGCTGAGCGGGAACCCGCTCGCCGTCGCGGCCGGGCTCGCGACGCTGCGGCTCGCCGACGCCGACGTCTACGCACGCGTCGACGCCGCGGCCGGCGCGATCGCCGACGGGCTGGAGGACGTGTTCGTCGCCCTCGGGCACGCCGTCACCGTCTCGCGGGCCGGCAGCTTGTTCTCGCTGGCGTTCCGGGACGGCGAGGTGCGCGACTACGACGACGCCCGCGACCAGGAGGGGTGGCGCTACCGCGCGTTCTTCGCCTCGATGCTCGAGCAGGGGATCTCGCTGCCCCCGAGCGTCTACGAGGCGTGGTTCCTCTCGGCGGCGCACGACGACGCCGTCGTCGACCGGGTCCTGCAGGCGCTGCCGGCGGCCGCTCGTGCCGCGGTCGAGGCGCGGCCGCCCGCGGCCTGAGGGGGCGCGGCCCGAGGGCCGCGGCGCCCGTCAGGCGTTGCGCTCGGACTGGCCCTCGCGCCAGTAGCCCATGAACGCCACGCGCTTGCGGTCGATCCCGCGGCCGGTGACCAGGGCCCGGCGCATCGCCTTGATGACGGCGGACTCGCCGGCGAGCCAGGCGTAGAGCTCGCCCGAGCCCACGGCCTCGGGCGACTCCCACAGGCCCTGGGTGTCGACGTCGACGTCGTCGAGGTTCTGGGGCCGGGGCGCCGCGGCGGCCGAGACGATCGCGGGGTGGTCGTCGAGCCAGCGCGTGACGGCCGGCAGCACGCGCTCGCCGACGCGCCGGCCGTCCCGGGGAGCCAGGTCACGGAGAACGAGGCCGGGTGGTCGACGGTCAGCACGTCCGCGGCGGTCGGCACCTCGATGAACGCGTGCACGTCGCGGCCGGCGGGCAGCATCTCCAGGATCGCGCAGATCGCGGGGGCGGCCGTCTCGTCGCCCGCCAGGAGCAGGTGGTGGGCCGTGCCCGGACGGAAGTCGATCCCGAGCGAGGACTGCTCCGAACGCCCGTCGGGGCCGACCAGCACGAGCTCGTCGCCCGGGACCGCGCGCTGGACCCAGCGCGAGGCCGGACCCATGTCGCCGTGGCAGACGAAGTCGACCGTGACGGTCCGCGCGGCGGTGTCGACCCGACGCACGGTGTAGGTGCGGATCGGGTTGCGATCCTCGACGGGGGTGGCGCGCCAGGTCCCGTACCAGGCGAAGGCCTCGCTCTGCTCGTCGTCGTCGGCCCCGAGGTCGGCCAGACGGCCGTCGGGGAGCGGGAAGACGAGCTTGATGCGCTGGTCGAGGCGATCCGTCCCGAAGTGCTCGAACCGGGGCGAGGTGAACACGACGCGGAGGAAGTGCTCGCCGAGCGGCTGCACCGACTGCACCCGGGCGCGGTACGGCCGGCTCGCCGGCCTGGTGGCCGGGGCGAGGGAGCTCGGGACGGGCATGCGGGGGATCGCCTCCAGGGTGCGGCGGGGATGACGGACGCGTTGTTGACTGAGGCGAGCCTAACCTCCCACGGCCGCCGATGGGGCGTGAGCCCGGTCTCAGGGGTCGGCCGTAGGGTCGAGGTGTGAGCCAGCAGCCCCCCGCCGACCGTCCCGTGCCCGACGTGCCCCGACGTCCGTCCCGCTGGGAGGAGATGGTGGCGGCGAACCCGGCGCACTCCACCTGGTACGTCGAGCGCTTCAGGGAGATGGCGGCGCAGGGCCGGGATCTCGACGGCGAGGCGCGCCTCGTGGACGCGATGCTCGCGCGCGGCTCACGCGTGCTGGACGCGGGGTGCGGCCCCGGTCGCGTGGGCGCCGCCCTGGCCGCCCGCGGTCACACGGTCGTCGGGGTCGACGTCGACCCGGTGCTGATCGGGGCGGCGGAGGCGGACCACGCCGGCTCGACCTGGCTCGTGGGCGACCTCACCGAGCTCGACCTCCCCGCGCGGGGCGTCGCGGAGCCGTTCGACCTCGTCGTGTGCGCCGGCAACGTCATGACCTTCCTCGCCGAGGGGACGAGCGGCGAGGTGCTGCGTCGCCTCGCCGCACACCTCGCGCCGCAGGGCCGGATCGTGCTCGGGTTCGGGGCGGGCCGCGGCTACACGCCCGACGACCTCGCCGCCGACGCGGCCGGCGCCGACCTCCGCGAGGACCTGCGGCTGGGCACCTGGGACCTGCGTCCGTTCACGTCCGAGTCCGACTTCCTCGTCACCGTCCTGAGCCGCGCCTGACGCGAACACCACGGCGCGCTGCACCCCGAACGAGACCGCGAGCAGCGCGACGTCGGTGACCACCTTGGCCGGCAGCACCGGCAGCCCCGCCTCGGTCAGCACCCGCAGGCCGAGGTAGCCGGCCGCCAGGAGGGCGACGGCGAGCGCCGCGTACCGCACCGCCTGCCGGGCCGTCCCGCGGCGGTCGTGACGGTCGCGGCGCCCCGCCCCGAAGACGACGCGCCGGTTGACGGCGAAGTTCACCCCGGCGCTGACGATCCTGGCCCCGACGACGGCGACCAGCAGGTGCTGCGTGAGCGCGCCGAGGAGCACCACGAGCGCGGCGTCGATCGCGAACGCGACCATCGACGAGGCGGCGAAGGCGATGAGGGGTCGCACCACGCGCGCCGAGTCCCGCACCGGCCGGAAGTGGGAGGAGGCGTTGCCCTCGAGGTAGATCGTGGCGATCTCCCGCTCGACCACCGCCACCCCCTGCCGGGCGCCGGTCACCAGCAGGGCGAGCTCGTACTCGAAGCGGTCGCCCCCCACCGTGAGCAGCCACGGCAGGAGGGCCGCCGGGTATCCGCGCAACCCGGTCTGGGTGTCGCTGATCCGGACCCCGGCGACCAGGGCGAGCAGCGCCGTCGAGATGCGGTTGCCCACCCGCGAGCGCCACGGCACGTCGCCGACGAACCGGCGCACCCCGAGCACCACGGCGCGCCGTCCCGAGGCCGCGACGACGGCCAGGTCGGCCGCGACCGCCGCCACGTCGTCGGGCGTGTGCTGACCGTCGCTGTCGACGCAGACGACGTCGTGGCCGGCCGCGTGCTCCGCCAGCCACGCGACGCCGGTGCGCAGCGCCGCACCCTTGCCGCGGTTGACGGGGTGGGCGACGACGACGGCGCCCCGTGCGCGGACGGCGTCGAACGTCGCGGCGTGCGCCGGACCCGAGCCGTCGTCCACCACGAGGACGCCGGCGGGCGGGCGCTCGCCCGCCCGGAGCGAAGCGACGAGCCGGGCGAGCCGGTGGTCGGGCTCGTAGGCGGGGACGAGGATCCACATCGCGGCCGCCCTAGCCCACGTAGAGGATGTCGGAGGTACCGCGCTCGGAGCCGCGGCCCAGCGGGTCGTTCACGAGGTCGCCGTCGGCCACCATCGTGGAGGAGCCGCCCCCGTCGAGGTTGTAGGCCTCGGTCGCCCCGAGGTCGGCCATCAGCCGGGCGAGCTCGGGCAGCGTCACCCCCGCGCTCTCGTCGGAGCGCCCGTCCACCACCACGAGGATCAGGTGGTCGGCCTCGATCATGCCGATCGCGGTGCGCGGCTGGTCGCCCTGGATGGAGTGGTTGCCGACGTTGGTGTCGATCTCGACCTGGTCGATCCCCGCGACCACCTCGCCGTCGTCCACGAGGCCCGGGCCGAACGAGAGCGTCTGCCAGACGCCGTCGTCCACGAGCTGCTGGGCGCTGGTGGTGGTCTCGTCGTACAGCTCCAGCGTGCCGTCGGCGTTGATCGCCAGCCCCTCGCGCGCCGCCTCGTCGCGGTAGGCGACGCCGTTGCGGATCATGATGCCGGTCGAGCGGAAGCCGTAGTAGTCACCGTTGACCGCGAGGCTCGCCCCGACGCTCTCGGCGATGACGGACGGCAGCTCGACGATGTTCTCGCCGAACGCGTCGTCGGCGAAGGCGGAGCGCAGCTGGGTGATGTCGTCGAGGACGAGGTCGGCGACGTAGTAGGTCGCGGCGTCCTCACCCTCGCCGACGGTGCCGGACGTGATCGTGACCTGCGGCTCGGCGCCGTCGGGGACGGACACGGCCTCGACGTCCTGCTCCTCGACCGCGCTCACGTCGGCGATCTCGACGTGCTCGATGACGAATCGGTCCAGGGCCCACGCGGCACCGCCGGTGAGCGCGGTGGTGAGGGCGAGGGCGCCGACGGCGACGCTGCGCCGCAGTCGGCGTCGTCGCCGCGGGGCGTCGGACGGGCGGGCGGGACCGGGGGAGTGGTGGCGGCTCATGCCCCAGGTCTAGGCACCGGACCCGTGCCCGGGGTCGGCTGTCGCTGTGCGGGCGCTGAGAGTGCGCCCGGCCACGGTGCGGGCGCTGCTACAGCTCGGCGACACCGCGGTTGGCGAGCTGGTCGGCCCGCTCGTTGCCCGGGTCGCCCGCGTGGCCCTTGACCCAGACCCACCGCACCTCGTGCTGGGCGATCTCCTCGTCGAGCGCGCGCCAGAGGTCGGCGTTCTTGACGGGCTGCTTGGAGGACGTGCGCCAGCCGTTGCGCTTCCAGCCGGCGATCCAGCTCGACATCCCCTGCATCACGTAGGTCGAGTCGACGTGGAGCACGATCGAGCACGGCCGCTTGAGCGCGCGCAGGGCCTCGATGACCCCGGTCAGCTCCATGCGGTTGTTGGTGGTGGGCGACTCCCCGCCCCACAGCTCCTTCTCGCGGCCACCGGCCACCAGCAGGGCCCCCCAGCCGCCGGGTCCCGGGTTGCCCTTGCAGGCCCCGTCGGTCCAGATCTCCACGGTCTCGGGCTTGGTCTCGTCCGTCACCACGCCAACCTAGGCGATCGGACGTGGACGACCGAACCTCGACGCGCAGGCCCGGTTAGGGTTGTCGGCATGAGCGAATCCGGACGTTCCCTTTCCATCGAGCGGATGCAGGAGGGGGGCGTTCCCGACCTCGCGATCGCCACCTTCGTGCGCCTGTACGGCGAGCTGGAGGCCGGGGCCACCGGCCTCATCCCCGAGGCCGACATCGAGCCGCTGACCGGCATCGACCGCCAGGCCGACCTCGAGATCGACGGGGCCGCCGCCGCCGAGGCGATGGCCAGCACCGTCGTCATCAAGCTCAACGGCGGTCTCGGCACCTCGATGGGCCTCGAGGCCGCGAAGTCGCTGCTCCCCGTGCGGGACGGTGCGTCGTTCCTCGACCTCATCGCCCGCCAGGTGCTGGCGGCCCGCGAGCGGCACGGCGCCCGGCTCCCGCTCGTCCTGATGAACTCCTTCCGCACCCGGGCCGACTCCTTGGAGGCCCTGGCCGCCTACCCGGAGCTCGCCGTCGACGGCATCCCCGCCGACTTCGTCCAGAACCGCGAGCCCAAGCTCGACGCCGAGACGCTCGAGCCCGTGCAGTGGCCGGCCGACCCGAGCCTGGAGTGGTGCCCGCCCGGTCACGGCGACCTCTACACGGCGCTGCAGACCTCGGGGATGCTGCGCACGCTGCTCGACGCCGGCTTCCGCTACGCGACCGTCAGCAACGCCGACAACCTCGGCGCGGTGCCCGACGCCGACATCGCCGCCTGGTTCGCCGCGAGCGGTGCGCCCTACGCCGCCGAGCTGGTGGCCAAGTCCGACGCGGACGTGAAGGGCGGCCAGCTCGTCGTGCGTCGCAGCGACGGTCAGATCATCCAGCGCGAGACTGCCCAGGTGGTGCCCGGAGAGCTCGACGTCGCCAACGACCGCCACGTGCACCCCTACTTCCACGCCAACAACCTGTGGTTCGACCTCGAGCAGCTCGCGGACCTGCTGGCCGTCCACGACGGCGTGCTCCCGCTCCCGCTGATCCGGAACCTCAAGACGGTGGACCCGAGCGACAAGACCTCCACCAAGGTCGTCCAGCTCGAGACCGCGATGGGGGCGGCGGTCAACGTCTTCCCCGGCGCGCGCGTGATCGAGGTCGAGCGCGCTCGTTTCCTGCCGGTGAAGACCACCAACGACCTGCTGGTCCTCCGTTCCGACGTCTACGAGCTCACCTCGGAGCACCACCTGCTCGCCCGCCGGCCCGCACCGCTGGTCCAGCTCGACGAGTCGTTCAAGCTCATCGCCGACTTCGAGGAGCGCACGCCCTCGGGGCCGCCGTCGCTGCTCGGGGCGGACTCGCTGACGGTCCAGGGCGACTGGACCTTCGGGGCCGACGTCGTGGCCACGGGCGAGGCCGTGCTCGTCGCGCCCGACGGCGGGGCGCACGTCGTGCCCGACGGTTCCCGTCTCGGTCCCGACGGCCTGCTGTGACCTCGCCCGACGACGGCGCGGCCACCCCGACCTGGCCGGGTGACCGGCCGCGGGTCTCGGGCTACGCCGTCGTCGTGCGCGACGGTGAGGTGCTGCTCGCGCACCTGTCCCAGGAGCCGGGGTGGGACCTCCCCGACGCGTGGACGCTGCCCGGGGGTGGACTGGAGTTCGGCGAGAGCCCCGTGGACGCCGTCGTCCGCGAGGTCAGGGAGGAGACGGGCCTCGACGTCGTCGTCGGCGAGCTGCTCGGGATCGACTCGCTCGTGCACGACTCCAGCCACGGGCCGGCGCACGCGCTGCGTATCGTGCACCGCGCCACCGTCGTGGGCGGAACGCTGCGGCCGGAGACCGGCGGCTCGACCGACCGGGCGGCCTGGGTGCCCGTGGCCGACGTCCCCGAGCTCACCCTGGTCGAGCTGGCCGGCACGGCGCTCGGGTGGGCCGGCCTGCCCGGGCCCGGCCCCGCCGACGTCGTGACGTAGGGCCGGGCCGGGCACCGCGTCGTCAGGACGCGGGGTCCTGGCTGCGCACCTCGTGGGGATCGGGCTCGGAGCGCAGGACGTCGGCGATCTCCTCCTCCGGGCGCGGCGGGACGTTCTCGTCCTCCTCCAGCACGCGCAGCTCGAGCTCGGGCTCGTCGGGGTGGGCGGGGTCGATGTGGATCTCGCTCATCGTTCCTCCTCGTGGTCGGTGGTTCTCGTGCTGCCGCGGTCCGGACGGGCCGCGGTGGTTCGGGGGCGGGTGGACGGGGCGGCGCGGGCGCGACGCCTCGGTCAGACGAGGTGGGGGAGCACCTCGCGCTCGAACAGCTCGATGCCCGAGGTGTCGTAGGCGGCCTCGGGGAAGTAGAAGATCCCGTAGGTCATCCCGGCCTCCCGCATCCCCAGGAGCCGCTCGACGACCTGCTCGGGCGTGCCGAACGCCAGCGACGACCGGTAGCCGCTCACCGCCTCCTCGGTCCGCTCCGCCCCGAGGTGCGGCAGGAGCCGCTCGTGCAGCACCGTCAGCCGCTCCTGCGCCTCGGCCTCGGTCGTGCCGAGCGCCACGTTGTAGTTGGAGCTGCGGGTGATGGCCCCGAAGTCGGTACCGACGTCGGCGCAGTGCTGCTCGAGCAACCGCGACTTGTGCGCGAACCCCTCGGGCGAGCCGTCGAAGTTCGTGTGGGTCGCGTACTGCGCCGCGATCTTCAGCGTCACCTTCTCGCCGCCGCCGGCGATCCACAGCGGGATGCCGCCCTCCTGCAGGGGCAGCGGCCGCACGATGGCGCCGTCGACCTGGTAGTGCTCGCCGTGGTGCGTGGCCACGCCGTCGCGCCACGCGTCACGCATGATCTGCACGCCCTCGCGCAGCATCCCGAGCCGCTCGCCGGCGCGCGGGAAGCCGTAGCCGTAGGCGCGCCACTCGTGCTCGTACCAGCCGGCCCCGATGCCCATCTCGACGCGACCGCCGCTGATGACGTCGATGGTCGCGGCCACCTTCGCCAGGTAGGCGGGGTTGCGGTACGCCATGCACGTGCACATCTGACCCAGCCGGACGCGGTCGGTGATCGCCGCGAACGCCGACATGAGCGTCCACGCCTCGTGCGTGGCCTCCTCGCTGGGGACGGGCGTGGTGTGGAAGTGGTCGTAGACCCAGACCGAGGAGAAGGCCGTGCCGGTGTCGGCGTGGCGGACGAGTCGGGCCATCGCCTCCCACTGCTCGGCCGGGTCGATCCCCACCAGGTCGAAGCGCCAGCCCTGCGGGATGAAGAGTCCTGCCTCGAAGTTCGCCATGCCTGCGAGCCTACGCAGCGCTGGGTTAGCCTGCACGGGTGAGCAGGGACCAGGGCGCGGGCGGGGTCGTGGTCCGTCGACCCGACGCGTCGATGACGCTCCTGCGCGAGGTCACCGAGAGCCCGCTCGACCCGTCGTACGCCGAGGCCGCCCGCCGTCAGCGCACCGGCCACCACCACGCCGCGGCCCGCGGCACCCAGCGGATCCTCACGCTCGTGCTCGCCGTCGCGCTCGGGATCGGTCTGGTCACCGCCATCGTCTCGCTCCGTGAGCCCACGGGGGTCAGGGACCGCGCCCGGGAGCTCCTCGTGGGCCAGGTGGAGGAGCGCTCCGCCCTGCAGGAGCAGCTGACGACCGACAACGCCGCCCTCACCGCCGAGATCGCCCAGCTCTCGACGCTGGCGCTCGGGACCACCGACCCCGCGCTCGTCGCCCAGCTCGAGGTGCTCGGCATCGTCTCCGGCGTGACCCCCGTCGAGGGTGACGCCTACGTCCTCACCTTCAGCGACTCGCAGCAGGCCGCGCAGGACCCCGCGGCCTACCCCGAGGAGCGGGTGACCGCCGTGGACCTCCAGATCGTCGTCAACGCGCTCTGGGCGGGGGGCGCCGAGGCCATCACGGTCAACGGCACCCGCGTGAGCGGCTCCGGGGCGATCCGCGGCGCCGGCTCGGCGATCCTCGTCGACCTGGTCCCGGTGACGTCCCCGTACGAGGTCATCGCGATCGGCGACGTCGGCGACGTCCGCCGCTCGGTCGCCTCGTCCTCGGCCGCCGCCCACATGTCCGTCCTGCGCGACCGCTACCGGATCGGCATCACGAGCGGGACGCGCGACGACGTGCGGATGCCCGGCGTCCGCACGACCCAGCCGCGGTTCGCCGTCGCCCTCGGCACGGGGGAGACTGGGGACGGGGACGGCGACGACCAGCCGCCCGAGGAGCTGGCCCCACCCGGGGCGGGAGGTGAGATCCAGTGATCGCAGTCATCGGCCTGGTGCTGGGGATCGTCGTCGGACTGATCTTCTCGCCCGACGTCCCGCCGGCGTTCCAGCCCTACCTCCCGATCGCGGTCGTGGCCGCCCTCGACGCGCTCTTCGGCGGCGTCCGCGCGCAGCTCGAGGGCGTGTTCAACGACCGGGTCTTCATCACCTCGTTCCTCTCGAACGTCGTCGTGGCCGCCCTGCTGGTCTTCCTCGGCGACCAGCTGGGGGTCGGCTCCCAGCTGAGCACCGCCGTCGTCGTCGTGCTCGGCATCCGGATCTTCTCCAACGCCGCCTCGATCCGACGCTCGATCTTCAAGGCGTGAGCATGGGCGACGACGACGCGAGGACGCCGGGGGCGGCGCGTCACCGGCACGCGCACGCCGCCCCGGCGCCGACCGCCCCCGACACCGGCGCCGACCCTGCTGCCGACGCCGCCCCGACCGCCGCGGTCACGGGAGCGACCACCGCACGTCCGGCCGCGTCAGCCACGGGCTCGGGCTGGGGCACGCGCTCGCACCTGCTCGTGGCGCTGCTGTGCGCGCTGCTCGGCTTCGCGATCGTGGTCCAGGTGCGGCAGACCAACAGCGACGAGCTCGCCTCGCTCCGTCAGGACGACCTCGTCCGGCTGCTCGACGAGATCACCCTGCGCAACGACCAGCTCGAGACGGAGCAGGCCCAGCTGACGATCGACCGCAACGACCTCTCCTCCGGCGCCGACGCCCAGGTGGTGGCCGAGCGCAACGCCGAGGTGCAGGGGATCCTCGCCGGCACGATCGCGGTCGAGGGTCCCGGGATCGACCTCGTCGTGCGCGAGCAGGGCCGGGTGGTGCCGGCGTCGGCCTGGGTCAACCTGGTCGAGGAGCTGCGCAACGCCGGGGCCGAGGCGATCGAGGTCGACGGCGTGCGTGTCGGTGCGTCGACCTGGTTCGCCGACCGCGACGGCGGCGTGGTCGTCGACGGTGTGGAGCTCACCTCCCCGGTCTCCGTCCGGGCCATCGGGGACCCCCAGGTGCTCGAGGTGGCCCTCGGCATCCCGGGCGGCGCGCTCGCCACCCTGCGCACCAACGACGCCGTGCCACAGGTCGAGGCGAGGGACTCCCTCGAGATCCTCTCGGTGCGTGACCTCACCGCTCCCGAGGTGGCCTCTCCCGCGCCTGAGCAGACCTCGAGTTCGGGATAGTGTGTCCTCCTGCCCGTCGGCAGCCCGGCCGGTAGTCCAGCATCGTGAAGGGGTCCTGAATGAGCGCGAACGACGAGACCTCGGTCAACCGCGACCTGGGGAGCGTTGACGGGCCGACGACCGCCCACCTCGAGGCGATCCGCGAGGGCGACGCCCTCCCGTCGAACCCGCCCGGTGGGGGCGGGGCCCAGGCCGCCGCCGCGATCGACGCGCTCCCGCCGGACAGTGCGCTCCTGGTGGTGCAGCACGGTCCCAACACGGGAGCCCGCTTCCTCCTCGACGCCGACGTCACGACCGTCGGCCGCGACACGCGCTCGGAAATCTTCCTCGACGACGTGACCGTGTCGCGTCGTCACGCCGAGTTCCGCCGTGTCGCCGACGGTTTCGAGGTCCGCGACGTCGGCTCGCTCAACGGCACCTACGTCAACCGTGAGCGGATCGAGGGCGGTGCGCTGCGCAGCGGCGACGAGGTCCAGATCGGCAAGTACCGGCTGACGTTCCACCCGAGCCCGCACCGCGCGGCGGAGGGCTCGTGACGCCAGCCCACCGCGAGGTGCCGGCCGCGGCGAGGCCGACCTCCCCGGCGGCGGACGAGCGACCTTCCGCACTGACGTCCCTCGCCCACGACCCGTGGCCGCGCGGGGCGTCCCGCAAGCCGACGATGAACATCGGGGCGGTGCTCGCCGTCCTCAAGCGCGAGTTCCCGGCCGTCAGCCACTCCAAGATCCGCTTCCTCGAGGAGCAGGGTCTGGTGACGCCCCAGCGCACCCCCGCCGGCTACCGCGTGTTCTGCGAGGCCGACGTCGAGCGGCTGCGCTACGCGCTCGCGGCCCAGCGCGACTCCTTCCTCCCGCTGCGCGTGATCCGCGACCGGCTCGCCGCGCTGGACGCCGGGCTGGAGGATGACGCCCCGCTTCCCCCGCAGCCCGCCTCGGCCGGTGGCGGCCGCATGCAGCTCGCCGAGCTCGCGGCCCTGTCCGGGTCGACGCCCGAGCAGGTGCTCGAGCTCGATCGCGCGGGGCTGATCGCCACGGACGGCGGAGGCCGCTACCCGGCCTCGTGCCTCGCCGTCGTGCAGCTCGCGGGCGAGCTCACCGTCCACGGGCTCGACACGCGTCACCTGCGTCTCATGCGCAGCGCCGCCGACCGCCAGGTCGACGTCGTCGCCCAGCTCACGTCGCCGTTGCGCGGCCGTCCCAACACGCCGCAGGACGCCCGCGGTCGCGAGCGCGCCGTTTACGCGGCGGGCGAGCTGTCGACGTTGCTGTCGCGGCTGCACGGCGCCCTGGTGACCTCCGGGGTCGAACGGCTCTTCTGATGCACCGCATGACCGTGCGCGGGGTCAGGGTTCACGTCCCGCTCGGCGAGGTCGTGCTCCTCCTCACCGCTGACGGCCTCGACCTCGTGCTGCCCGTGACCATCGGGCCGCGCGAGGGCGCGGCGATCGCCTCCGTGCTCGCCGGCATCGCCCCGCCGCGCCCGATGACCCACGACCTGACCCTCGACCTCCTGCGGGCGGCCGGGACGGGGATCGACAGGGTGGAGATCGTGGGGCTGCGCGGGGGAGTCTTCTTCGCCGAGATCGTCCTGACGGACGAGACACGGGTGGACGCCCGCACCTCCGACGCCGTGGCGCTGGCGCTGCGCGCGCAGGTGCCGGTGCTGTGCGACGGCGACGTGCTGGAGCGCGCCGGCGAGCTGGACCTCGGGTCCGAGGAAGACGCGGGGGAGCGGCCGGGCGAGAGCGAGCTGGCCCAGTTCCGCGCCTTCCTCGAGAGCGTCGAGCCCGAGGACTTCGACGATGCGGACTCCTGACGTCGTCGGTCCGGGCCTCGATCCGGGCGCCGTGATCGTTTCGTCACCGGATCGCGGTCTGCGGCAGCCCCGTTGCAGGGGTGCGGCGGACCCTCGGCGCACCCCGTCTTGACCTTCAGGTGGAGGTCGAGACTCGCCGCGAAAACACGCCCTCGGCGTGTCGCGGCGAGGTGCGTTGACGGGCCTGGCGACGGTCCCTAGGTTGACGTGTGGAAGCTCGTCCGCACGCCGCGGAGAGCGCTACGATGAGTCGTTGTCACGGTCGGTGACCGGGAGGAGATGCGGGTGTCCAGCAGCGAGGCAGGTGCGGCCCCAGCAACCCACCAGATCAGTCAGGGTCTGCTCTTCGGCGAGGAGCTCCCGGACCTTGATGCCAACACCGGCTACCGCGGTCAGGTCGCCTGCCGCGCGGCCGGCATCACCTACCGCCAGCTCGACTACTGGGCTCGCACCGGGCTCGTCGAGCCCAGCGTCCGCCCGGCCACCGGTTCCGGCACGCAGCGCCTGTACTCCTTCCGCGACGTGCTCGTGCTCAAGGTGGTCAAGCGTCTGCTGGACACCGGGGTCTCGCTGCAGCAGATCCGTCAGGCCGTCGAGCACCTGCGGGAGCGCGGTGTCGAGGACCTGGCCCGCATCACCCTGATGAGCGACGGCGCCTCCGTGTACGAGTGCACGTCGGCCGACGAGGTCTTCGACCTGGTCCAGGGCGGGCAGGGTGTCTTCGGCATCGCCGTCGGACGCGTGTGGCGCGAGGTCGAGGCCACCATCGCGACGTTCCCGGTGGAGTCCACCGAGGAGAACGTCGCCACCGAACCGCACCCGAGCGACGAGCTCGCCCGCCGTCGCGCCGCCAAGCGCGAAGCCGTCTGACCCAGGCGCACCGCCGACCGACGGCCTCCACGTCCTTCCGACGCCCACGACCGCCATCCGGTCGTGGGCGTCGCCCGTTCTCGGCTGCCAAGGCACGATCAGCCGGCCGCCGATCGGTCGATCAGCCTGCCGTCAGCCTCAGCACGGTGCGCAGGTTCCTCGTGGTGGTGAGCACCCCGCGCGAGTGCTTGTCGGTCGCCTTCGACACCGGCGTCGACAGCGACGAGCCGCGCGGACACCACCAGTAGACGACGCCGTCACCCAGCGCGATCTGCTCGTCGGCGTCGACCTCACGACCCGGAGGGTCGGCGAGCGCAGCACCGAGCTGCTCGTAGGAGGCCGAGGCCGCCTCGCGATCGGCGAAGAACACCACGTAGGCGTGGTGGGTCGTCGAGTCCGACGCGTAGGGGCAGGCCGCCGCCACGGCGGCCAGCTCCTCCTGCGTGCGCACGATCACGCGGACCTCACGGTCGAACGTCGCCAGCAGCGCCGCCTCCGCGCGTGCACGCACGGTGGCCGCCGTCGCCCCTGCTGCCGTGCTCGACGCGTCGGTGACGAGCGCGTTGCCGCTCGCGAGCACCGTCCGCACGTCCGCGAAGCCAGCCGTGGAGAGCGACTCGCGCAGGGCCGCCGACGTGACCTTCACGCCGCCCACGTTGACGCCCCGCAGTAGCAGCCCCCAGCGCGTACTCATGCCCGGACGACCGACTCGAGCAGCGCGCCGTCGAGGCGTGGGCCGGGAACGAGGATGATCGTCATGGCGCCAGGTTAGGGGTGACCACCGACAACGGGGCCGCCGGGCGTGCGATCCGCCTCGGTCACGGTGCGCAGCACGCGGCACGGCGACCCGACGGCCACCACCATCGGCGGGACGTCGCGCGTGACGACGCTCCCGGCGCCGACCACGGAGCCCGCCCCGATCGTGACCCCGGGGAGGATGACGACGCCCGCGCCGATCCACACGTCGTCGCCGATCGTCACGGGGCGGGAGAACTGGGTGCCGCCGGTCCGGGAGGCGGGATGCACCGGATGTCCCGCCGTCGAGATGGTCACGTGCGGCGCGATCATCACGCGATCGCCGATGCGGACCTCGGCGTCGTCGACGAGCGTCAGCCCGAAGTTCGCGTAGAAGTCCGCCCCCACGTGGACGTGGGTGCCGTAGGAGGCGTGCAGCGGCGGCTCGATCCAGGCGCCCGGGCCGACCGAGCCGAGGATCTCCGTCAGGAGCTGCTCCCGCCGCGCGGACTCGCCCGGGCGGGTGGCGTTGTAGTCGTGGATGCGCTCCTTGCCCGCGAGACGTTCGGCCTCGAGCCACTCCAGGCCGGGGCCGTAGTCGACGTAGAGCGAACCGTCGTTGAGGATCTGGTGCATCTGCTCGGGCGTGGTCACGAGGCCTCCAGGGCGCGGTCGTCGGATCGGTCGGTGGGGGAGTGGTCGTCGTCGGCGGGGGCCGGGTCCGGGACGCGCATGGCCGGTCGCGCGACGAGGGCCGCCGCGACGACGAGAGCGAGCACCGCGAGCATCGCGTTGCGCAGGCCGTGGTGCTCGCCGAGCAGTCCCAGCAGGGGCGGCCCGACGAGGAAGGCGATGTAGCCCGCCGTCGCGACGGCGCTCACCTGCGCGGCCGAGTCCGTCGGGTGGTCGCCGGCGGCGGAGATGACGACGGGGAAGCCCAGCGAGGCACCGAGGCCCCAGAACAGCACCGCGACCCCGGCGAGCACGGGCGACGGGGAGAAGACCACGCCGGCGATCCCGACGGCGGCGGTCAGCACGCTCGCGAGGAGGACCGGACCGCGTCCGAACCGGTCGAGGAACCAGGCCCCGGCGAACCGTCCGGTCGTCATCGCGACGGCGAAGCCCGTGTAGACGAGCGAGCCGACCGTGGGGTCGAGGCCGTGGCCGTCGACCATGATCAGCGGGAGCCAGTCGTTGGCCGCTCCCTCCGCGAGGGCCATGCCCAGGATGAGGACGCCGAGCAGCACGACGGTGGGGCGCCGCAGCACCTGCAGCATCGTCGCCGCGGGGGCCACCGGCGCCGCGGGAACCTCGACGGCGTCGCGCGTGGGGTCGATCGCCGTCGCCGTCGTCCGCTGACCCGTGCGGGCGGGCAGTCCCGGCAGCGCCCCGGCGACGATCGCGAGGCCGGCGACCGTGACGGCCAGCAGGTGCCAGAACGGGCTGACGTCGACGGCGGTCGCGAGGATGCCGCCCAGGGCGCCGACGACGGTGCCGAGGCTGAAGCATCCGTGCAGGATCGGGAGCACGGCGCGCCCCAGGGCCTTCTCGACGGCGGCGCCCTCGATGTTCAGCGCGATCTCCGACAGCCCCATCCCGAGCCCGAAGAGCAGGAGGCCGAGGAAGATCGCCGGCGCCGATCCGGTTCCTGCTCCCACGGTGATGGCGAGCATGCCGAGGGTGATGCTCGCGCAACCGGCGATCGCGACGGGGCGGCAGCCGAGTCGCTGCACGAGCGCTCCGGAGCTGAGCACGCCGGCCATCGACCCGATCGACAGCCCGAGCAGGAGGAGTCCCATCTCCGCGGTGGACGCCCCGACGGCGTCGCGGATGGCCGGCGTCCGCGTGACCCACGAGGCCAACGAGAGCCCGAAGACCACGAACGTCGCGTAGAGCGAGGCGCGCCAGCGCCGGAGGGAGGGAGGAACGGACGTGTCCGCCCGATATGTTCGCACGTACACAGTCTATGCTCGGGATCATGTCGAACGCAGCCGGTGCAGCACCCGCGGTGCGTCGTGCCCGCCGGACGGACCCCGACCGCCGCAACCGGATCATCGACGCCGCGGTCGACGTGATCGCCGACCGCGGCGTCGCCGGCACCACGGTCAGGCTCATCGCGCGCGCGGCCGACGTCCCGCTCGGGTCGCTGACGTACCACTTCGACGGGCTCGACGAGCTCTTCCTGCTGGCGTTCGAGCGGGTGGCCGAGCACGGCAGCGAGACCTTCGCCGGCATCCTGGCTGGCCACGCCGACGATCCGGCGGAGGGCGTCGCCCGCATCATCGAGAACCTCGTCGCGGGGGACACGCGCGAGCTCGTGCTCATGGTCGAGCTGTACTCCCTGGCACTGCGCCGTCCCGAGTACCGGGTGCTGACGCAGCGCTGGATGGACACGAGCCGGACGAGCCTCGCGGAGCACCTCCCGGCCGACATCGCGGCGTTCGTCGACGTCTTCATCGAGGGCGCGACGCTGCACGCGGCCCTGTCCACGGAGCCGTACGACGTGACCGGGATGCGGGCCGCGATCCGGAGGCTGACGGCGGGCTGAGGCCCCGTCCGCCGGCGCGTCGCCGCGAGGCAGGGGGCCGCCGTGGCAGGGTGTCGCCCATGGTCAGGACGGTCGCGGTGCTCTCCGACGTCCACGGCGTGCTCCCCGTGCTCGACGCGGTGCTCGCCCATCCGCTCGTGGTCGGCGCCGACGCCGTCGTGGTCTGCGGCGACCACGCCGCCGGACCCCAGCCCACGCAGGTGCTCGACCGCCTGGCCGCACTGCCCGCCGTCGTGCTCGTCCGCGGGAACGCCGACCGGGAGCTGCTCGCGGCTGCACGCGGTGAGGACGTCGACCTGCCCGATCCCGTGGTGGGGTGGGCTGCGCGCGAGCTCCGGCCGCACCACCTCGACCTCCTCGCCTCGCTCCCGCACCCGGTGACGCTGGAGGTCGACGGCTTCGGTCCGGTCGTGTTCTGCCACGGCACGCCCCGCGACGACGAGGAGGTCGTGCTCGTCGACACCCGGCTGGAGCGCTGGGCCGAGGTCCTCGCCGACCTGCCCGCGCAGGTGCGGACCGTGGTGTGCGGCCACACCCACATGCCGTTCGTCCGGCTCGTCGACCGACGCCTGGTGGTCAACCCCGGCAGCGTCGGGATGCCGTACGGCGTCGCCGGCGGCGCGTTCGCGATCCTCGCGGACGGCTCCGTGGCCCTGCACCGCGTCGAGATCGACGTCGAGGCCGCGGTGGCCGCCGTCGTCGCCGGCTCGACCTACCCGCAGGTGCAGCGCTGGGCGCGCGAGTACGTCGGCGCGGCGAACAGCGATGCCGACGCGCTGCGAGCCTTCGGTCCGCGGGACGGTCGCGTCGACGGTGGTGCCGGGGCCGGTCGGGATCCGGCGTCGCGGTGAGCATCGGGGAGCTGCGGGAGGGGCCGCTGCACGCCGCGCTCAAGCGCGAGCTGGCGGCTCCGGACGACGCCTTCGAGGTCCGGGTCGGCCGGTGGGTGATCGACCTCGTCCGCGCCGACGGCGAGCTGGTCGAGGTGCAGACCGGCAGCTTCGCGCCGCTCGGCGACAAGCTCGACGGGCTGCTCGACACCCGTCGGATGCGCGTCGTGTTCCCGGTCCCGGCGCGGCGACGGGTGGTGCGGATCGACGCCGGGGGAGCGGTGCTCTCGGAGCGTCGATCGCCCCGCGCGGGTCGACCCGTGGACGTGTTCGACCGGCTCGTCGCCTTCCCCACGCTGATCGGTCACCCGAACCTCGTGCTGGAGGTCGTGCTCTGCGCGGAGGACCACGTCCGCGGGGCGGAGCCGGCACGGAGCACGTCGGGACGCCGTCGTCGTGATCCGGGCGTGCGTCACCTGACCGCGATCCTCGAGCGGCACGAGGTGCGCCGCCCCGCGGACCTGCTCACGCTGCTGCCGGGCGCTCTGCCGGCAGGGGAGTTCACGACGGCGGAGCTCGCGAGGGCGCTCCGGCTCCCGCTTGTCCTGGCGCAGCGCGTGGTCTTCTGCCTCAGGCACGCGGGGCTGCTCGACGGGGCCGGGTTGCGGGCGCGCGCGCCGCTCCACCGCCGCGCGCACGACGAGCACTAGCGCGCTCGGAGCGACCCCGGCTGACCGCCGGGCGTGACGAGGGCGTCAGGACTGCTCGGTGCAGACGTGGACGTCGGCGGCGACGGGGCCCGCGACGATCTTGCGGGCGATCGCGCCGAGCGCCTCGAGCTCCGCGGCCGTGAGGGTGTCGACGACGAGGCGGCGGACCTCCCGGACGTGGCCGGGGGCGGTGTCGCGGATCTTGGCCAGCCCGCCCTCCGTCAGCGTCGCCTCGGCCCGTCGGCCGCCGAGCTCGGTGCAGTCACGGCGCTCGACCCAGCCCGCTCGTTGGAGGCGGGTCAGCGCGTGCGAGAGCCGTGACGGCGACCCCAGGACCGCGGCCGCCAGGTCCGACAGCCCCTGGGTGCACCGCGGCTGCGAGGACAGGACCGCGAGGATCTGGTACTCGAAGGTGTTGATCCCGGCATCGCGACGGAGCTGGACGTCGATGGCCCCGGGCAGGACGGTGACCAGCTCCATGAGCGCGCGCCACTCCTGCTGCTGCTCGGGGGTCAGCCACGGCGCGTCCTGCGTCGCCTGCCCGGTCTCTACCTCGGTCACCCTCGCAGTCTAGCCCGACTTGAACATTCAAGTCGGGCGACGTAGCGTCTGTGTTGAACATTCAATACGACCATCGGAGACCCGTATGACACTGCTGCGCATCGACTCGAGCATCCAGGGCGAGAGGTCCGCCGGCAGCGCGCTGGCCGATGTGGTCGTGGGGGAGTTCGCGTCCGCCCACCCCGAGGCGGAGGTCGTCCGCCGCCACCTGGGGGAGAACCCCCTGCCCTCCGACGCGTGGGGCGCGGCCGTCGGGGCGGGGTTCAAGCCCCTGGACGAGCGCAGCGAGGACCAGCACCGCGCCGTGGCGCTGGCACAGGAGCTCGTGGCCGAGCTCGAGCGGGCCGATCACCTCGTGCTGACGGTCCCGCTGTACAACTTCGGCGTCTCCCAGCACCTCAAGGCCTGGATCGACCTCGTCGTGGTCGGGGCGGGACCGGGTGCCCGCCCCTGGAGGGGCGGACGGCGGTGCTGGTGGTCACGCGAGGCGGCTCCTACGGCGCGGGGACGCCCCGCGAGGGTGGGACCACGGCACGGACTACGTCCGCCGGATCCTGTCCGACGTCTGGGGCGCCGACGTCACCGTGGTCGAGCGCGAGTTCACGCTCGTCGGCGTCAACCCGGCGCTCGACGCGTTCACCGATGCCGCCGCCGCGATGCGTGAGGACGCCGAGCGGTCGGCCGCGCGGGTGGGCGGCGAGCTGGCGGCTCGACGCGCCGCCTGACGCGCCACGCGCACGCGCACCGACGCGCCGGGGGACCGGGGGGAGGGGGCGCCCCCGGGCGACCGGAGCAAGTACTCGACGGCGACCCGCCCTGCCCAGCCTTCGTAGGATCCGTTCATGACCGGGTCCACGGGCGAACGACGGCAGGGCCGGCGCGACCGGCCGCCGGCCGATCCCGTGCGGGCCGTCACGCTGCAGTTCCACCCGGACTGGCCGCACGGACCCCGCACGGTGATCGAGTCGATGGCGGCCGACCGACGCTACAGGTCCCAGTTCGTCACCGGGATCTCGAACGGCGGCCTGACGGCGTTCCCCGGGGGCGACCGCTGGCGGTGGGAGAGTCGGCTGTTCTCCGGGCGGTACGACGAGGCACCGCCGTCCTGGCGTCCGGTCTACGGGGCGTGGAACCGGCGAGCCGATCCGTTCGGCGGCGCGATCCGCTTCGGCTCGTCCTACGTGCGCCTGCGCCCCGAGGCGGTCCGACGCTCGACCTTCTGCTTCCCGGACTCGGTCCGGGAGCCGGTGCACCTCGGGGACGCCGCGCTGCTCCCGCGCCTGTGCCGCGCGGCTGACGAGTCGGGCCTCGACGACCTCGACGACTACGTCGAGGCGCAGGTTCACGGTCCCGTCGCGTTCAGCACGGATGCCGAGGCCGTCGTGCTGGACCCGTGCTACATCGGCACCGACGTGGAATCCGTGGCAGAGCGTCTGGGATGCCGGATCGAGTTCCACCCCGGTTTTCGAGCGTCACCCGACGACATCGATCCCGAGTACCGCGGCGGGCCCGTCGTCGAGCTGGCTCGATCGCTCGGACCCGAGCTGACCCCACGAGTTCTCGGTGACGCCGCTCGAACCGGCGCTGCCCCGGTGCAGACGATCAAGCAGGTCTGGCACTGCCTCGCCCGATTCGGGCGGGTGGGCGACGGGTGGTCCGGTGGGGGCGAGGCCGGAGAGGCCTAGCGTCGCTCACCGGTACGTAATGACATAATGTTCATTATCGGCGGTGCGCGTGGCCGTCGTTGTCGACGGTGAGCAGCAACATCGCGCTGTCGCCGTGAACCGCATCGGACTCGACCTCGCCGGACTCCTCGAACCCGACCTCGCCAGGACACGCCGAGACGCGAGGTTCCACACCCGCACCGACGCTCGCAGCCGACGATGCCCGAGATCCGCTGCGCGCGAGACGACGGCGGGAGCAGCCTCGGTGGCGCACCCGTGTCCGTGGACGCGTCGCAGCAGCTCGAACGCGAGCTCGGTCACCGAGGGTGCCCGTCGGCGTCGAGCCGCCCAGGCCGTCGTCACCGTCATCGACTCCTACCTTCGCCCGACGTAGCGTGAAGGGACAGGGGCATGCCGTCAGGAGGTCGCATGACCGGTCGCCGCATCGCCGTCGTCGGCGCCAGCGGGAACGTCGGGACCGCGCTGCTGCGCGCCCTGCACACCGATCCCGAGGTCGACCACGTGCTCGGCGTCTCGCGGCGTCGACCCTCCGGATCCCCATACGACGAGGCCGAGTGGCTCACCTGCGACGTCGCCGAGCCGGACGGTCGTGAGGCCGTGCGCGCGCTGACGCAGGCCTTCGCGGGTTACGACACCGTGGTCCACCTGGTCTGGGCGATCCAGCCCAACACGCGCCGCGACGTCGTCCGCCGTACCAACGTGGAGGGCACCCGCCGGGTGACCGGTGCGGCCGTCGCGGCCGGCGTGCCCCAGGTTGTCGTGGCGAGCTCGGTCGCCGCCTACTCCCCCTCGCCCGGGCCGACGCCGCGGACGGAGACGTTCGCCACCGCGGGCGTCCGCACCTCGCACTACAGCGTCGACAAGGCGGCGCAGGAGCGCCTGCTCGACGAGCTCGCCGCGGCCCATCCCGACGTGGCCGTGGCCCGCATGCGGACGTCGCTGGTGTTCCAGCGCGACGCCGGCGCCGAGATCGCCCGCCTCTTCGTCGGACCCGTGGCGCCGCTGCGTGCGCTCCTGTCCCGCCCCCTGCCGGTGCTGCCGCTCCCCCGGGGCCTGCGACTCCAGGCGACGCACGCCGACGACGTCGCGGCCGCGTACGCCGTCGTCGTGCGGCACCGTGCCTCCGGGGCCTTCAACGTGGCCGCCGACCCGGTGCTCACCGGCCACGATCTCGCTGATCTGCTCGGCTCGGGGCGCCTCGTGGAGCTCGCTCCGGCCCTGGTGCGCGCCGCCGTCGACCTGGGGTGGCGCACGCGCGCGGTCGCCGCCGACCCGGGCTGGCTGGACATGGCGATGAACGCCCCGATCCTGGACACGACGCGGATCCGCTCGCTCGGGTGGTCCCCGCAGCGGACAGCGGGCGAGGCCATGCTGGACGTCGTGGCCGGGATGCGCGAGCGCACCGGGACGGGCAGTCCCGCGCTGCGTCCCGACGACCGGACCCTCGACCGCGACGACCTCCGCCGTCGGGACTGACGCCTACACCTCGAAGCCGGGCTCCAGGACGCCGACCGTCACGCCTCTCGCCCGGGCGTCGACGTCACCGACGCTCAGACCGCTGTCGCGTCGGGTCCCTGGGGCACGACGTCGAGCGGATCGGTGTGCTCGACCTCCTCCGGCGGGTCGACGACGTCGAGGCTCGCGGCGAGCCCGATGAGGAACCGGCCGACGGCCTCGCGCTCCTCCGGGGACAAGTCCTCGGCGACCGCGAGCATCCGCTTGTGCATCGCGCCCAGCGTCCCGCGCACCTCACCGTCCATCCGGTCGGTGGGCACGAGCGCCACCGATCGTCGGTCCTCCGGGTGCGGGGTGCGCTGGACGTAGCCGTCACGCTCCAGGCGGTCGACGAGAGCGCTGGCCGACGACCCGGTGATCTCCAGGGCCTCGGCGAGCTCCTTCTGTCTCACGATCGCGCCGCGCTGGCGGGCCCGCGCGAGGAAGCGGAGTGCGACGAGGTCGGTCTCCCCCATCCGCATCGAGTCCTGCGTTCTCTGTCGCATGCGGCGTTCGGCGTCGCGGTACCGGCGCAGCAGGTTCAGGAGGTCCACCGGTCCCGGCGCTCCTGTCAGCTCGGGGTACCAGTAGCCGGCTCCACCCGCGTCTTGAGTGGTCATGGTCGATCCTTTCAGATGACACCGGTTCAAGGTTCAACTAGCGCCGTGTCGTCGTTCCGTGATAGATAGTTTACCGAACGATTAGTGGATCGAAGCAAAGCGATGTGGTCGGCGCTACCGGCCCGGCGATGAGCACTCAGGAGATCCGATGACAGCGGTCCTCACCGACCACCACGACCTGCTCGAGGACGAGCGGGCGGACTGGTCGCGCCCCCACCCCACGGCGGCCGCGCGGGTGGCCCGCGCCGAGCAGCTGCGCATCGCCCACCAGCTCGACGCCGAGCTCACGATCGTGGTCGACGGCGAACCCCACTCCCCCACGCTCCACGTCGAGTGCCTCACCCGCTCCCCGCGGGCGACGGCCCTCGTGCTGGCCCACCTCGACGAGCACACCGTTCCGGCGCTCGAGCGCGCCACCGGTGTCCCGTTCCTCGAGCGCCACCTCCGCGTCTCCCACGACCTGTCCCCCCTCTGCCCCTCCCGAAAGGTCTGACGCCATGACCGGTTACGTCTCCCCCATGCGCCACCCCCGTCTGACCCTTCTCCAGCCGCTGGAGTCGGGCGGCTCCACGACGCGGCTGCTCCCCACCACCGACCTCGACCTCGCACGTCTGGACGCCGAGATCACGCGGCTGCGCGGCGAGGGCGACCGGATCTGCCGCCTGCTCGGCATGACGAGCGACTGGGCGACCACGCGCTGGGCCGCCGGCGAGCGCCCCAGCGCCGTCGTGGCCTCCTACACCGTCCGCGTGCACGGTGAGTCCCCGACGCCCGAGGTCACGCGCGGGCTGACCCGCCGCCTCGCCCGCCAGGGCTGGGTCGGCAAGGTCCTCTCGGAGGGCTCCACCCTGCGCATCGAGGCCGTCCAGGGCGACCTCAGCATGCGGCTGGTGGCGCACGACCGCCGCGTCACGCTCCGCGTGAACGGTCCGCAGATCGAGATCGGTCGTCCGCACGCCAAGGCGCTGCTCGCCGGCGTGTTCGAGGACGACGTCGCCTCCTGACGATCGGACGTCGGGCCCGCACGACGAACGCCCCGGTCCCCACCGTGCGGTGGGGACCGGGGCGTCTCCCGTCCGGGCTCGCGCGTCGCCCCATCTCAGGCTCCGACGTACTCGGCCAGGTGCTTCCCGGTCAGCGTGGAGCCCGCCGCGACGAGGTCGGCCGGCGTCCCCTCGAAGACGACCCGGCCGCCGTCGTGCCCCGCCCCCGGCCCCAGGTCGACGATCCAGTCGGCGTGCGCCATCACGGCCTGGTGGTGCTCGATGACGATGACCGACTTGCCCGACTCCACCAGGCGGTCCAGCAGTCCGAGGAGCTGCTCGACATCGGCGAGGTGGAGGCCAGTGGTCGGCTCGTCCAGCACGTAGACCCCACCCTTGTCGCCCATGTGGGTCGCGAGCTTGAGGCGTTGCCGCTCACCGCCCGAGAGCGTGTTCAGCGGCTGACCGAGGCTCAGGTAGCCGAGCCCGACGTCGGAGAGCCGCTCGACGATCGTGTGCGCCGCCGGGATCCTCGCCTCCCCCGCCGCGAAGTAGCCGACGGCCTCGTCCACCGGCAGCGCCAGCACGTCGGCGATGTTCAGCCCCCCGAGCGTGTACTCGAGGACCTCGGCCTGGAACCGCTTGCCCTCGCACTCCTCGCAGACGGTCGACACGGTCGCCATCATCCCGAGGTCGGTGAAGATGAGGCCGTTGCCGTTGCAGGTCGGGCAGGCTCCCTCGGAGTTGGAGCTGAACAGCGCCGGCTTGACGCCGTTCGCCTTGGCGAAGGCCTTGCGGATCGGCTCGAGGAGCCCGGTGTAGGTCGCGGGGTTGCTGCGCCGGGAGCCCTTGATCGCGCCCTGGTCGATGGAGATGACCCCGGCCCTGCCCGGGATCGAGGAGTGGATCAGCGAGCTCTTGCCCGACCCCGCCACGCCCGTGACGACCACGAGCACGCCGAGGGGGATGTCGACGTCGACGTCGCGGAGGTTGTGGGTCGCCGCCCCGCGGATCTCCAGCGCCCCGGTGGGTGTTCGCACCGAGGGCTTCAGCTCCGAGCGGTCGTCCAGGTGCCGGCCGGTGACGGTGTCGCTCGCGCGCAGGTCCTCCAGCGACCCCTCGAAGCAGATCGTGCCGCCCTTGGTACCGGCGCCGGGTCCGAGGTCGACGACGTGGTCGGCGATCGCGATCGTCTCCGGCTTGTGCTCGACGACGAGCACGGTGTTGCCCTTGTCCCGCAGCTGCAGCAGCAGCTGGTTCATGCGCTGGATGTCGTGCGGGTGGAGGCCGATCGTCGGCTCGTCGAACACGTAGGTGACGTCGGTGAGCGAGGAGCCGAGGTGCCGGATCATCTTGGTGCGCTGGGCCTCGCCGCCTGACAGCGTGCCGGAGGGACGATCCAGCGACAGGTAGCCGAGACCGATCTCGACGAACGAGTCGAGCGTGTGCTGCAGACCCGTCAGGAGCGGCGCCATGCCGGGCTCGTCCAGATCCCTCACCCAGGCGGCGAGGTCGCTGATCTGGAGCTGGCAGACGTCGGCGATGCTCAGCCCCCTGATCTTCGCCGAGCGTGCGCCCTCGTTGAGGCGGGTGCCGTCGCAGTCCGGGCAGGTGGCGAACGTGGCGATCCGGTCGACGAAGGCCCGCACGTGCGGCTGCATCGCCTCGCGGTCCTTGGCGAGGAAGGACTTCTGGATCTTCGGGATCAGACCCTCGTAGGTCATGTTCGACCCCTCGAGCTTGACCTTCGTGGCCTCGTGGTAGAGGAAGTCGTCGAGCTCGCGCGCCGTGTAGTCGCGGATCGGCCTGGTCGGGTCGACGAAGCCCGAGGCGCCGATGATCTTCACCATCCAGCCGTCGGCGGTGTAGCCGGGCACCTTGATGGCGCCCTCGTTCAGCGACAGGCTCTCGTCGTAGACCTCGGTGAGGTCGATGTCGGAGATCGCGCCGCGTCCCTCGCACCGCGGACACATCCCGCCGGTGATCGTGAACGACTCGCGCTTCTTGATCGTCCGGCCGCCGCGCTCGACCGTCGTCGCCCCGGCGCCGCTGATCGAGGGGACGTTGAAGGAGAACGCGTTGGTCGAGCCGATGTGGGGCCGGCCGAGCCGGCTGAACAGGATGCGCAGCATCGCGTTGACGTCCGTCGCCGTCCCGACGGTGGAGCGCGGGTTGGCCCCCATCCGCTCCTGGTCGACGATGATCGCGGTCGTGAGGCCGTCGAGGTAGTCGACCTCCGGGCGGGCGAGGCTCGGCATGAACCCCTGCAGGAACGCGCTGTAGGTCTCGTTGATCATCCGCTGGGACTCGGCGGCGATCGTGCCGAAGACCAGCGAGCTCTTCCCCGACCCCGACACCCCGGTGAACACCGTGAGCCGGCGCTTCGGGATCTCCACGCTGATGTCGCGCAGGTTGTTCTCCCTGGCGCCGACGACCCGGATCAGGTCGTGCGTGTCGGCCACGTGGGCGTCGGTGCTGGTGGGGTTCGTCGTCATCGCGTTCTCTCTCGTCAGACCTGCGGGACCGCCCCGGCGGCCAGGGACGGCCGAGGTGGCGTGCAGCAGTATGACTGCCGCCGCCGGCAGAACTGTGCGGTGTCCGACGGCGACGCGCCGCTCCCGTCTGGGCCGCCGTTACGCTGGCGCCCGTGACCTCTCTCCCCGCGACGGACGACCTCGCCTGGACGGCCCTCGGTGTGCTCGCCGTCGGGCTGCTCGTGGCGGCGCTCGTGGTGTGGTCACGCTCGACGGACCGCTCGATCGTGGCCCTCGCGTGGTTCTTCGGGATGCTGGTGCTCCCGATCCTCGGACCGGTCGGCTACCTGGTCGACACCCGCCGTCGCCGTCGGCTCGCGCAGGCCACCGACTGACGCGGCTGACGGGTCCGACGCGTCCGGAGGGTCAGCAGCCCTCGTCCGGCGACGCCGCCTCGTCCACCCCGAGCCGCGCCGCGATCTCCCGCACGACCGCCCCGAGCGTGCGCTGGTCGGTGTCGACGACGAGGTTGCTCACCCGCTCGTAGGTCGGGCGGCGCGCGGCGAGGATGCGGGTCCACCGCTCGCGCGGGTCGTCCGCGAGCATCGGCCGGGACGCGGCCGATCCGATGCGGTGCATCGCGTAGCGGAGGCTGACGTCCAGCAGCACCACGAGACCGCCGTCGGCGCGGTAGTCCGCCAGCACGCTCTGCGTCCGCGGGTCCATCACCGCGCCGCCCCCGAGCGACAGCACGCCGGGGTGCTCGGTCAGGGCGCGCGCCACGGCGTCGTGCTCGAGATCGCGGAAGTGCGCCTCGCCGTCGCTCGCGAAGATCTCGGCGATGGTGCGGCCAGCGCTCGCCTCGACGTCCGCGTCGACGTCGCGGAACGGTAGCCCGATCCTCGTGGCGAGCCGGCGGCCGACCGCACTCTTGCCCGAGCCCATCGCGCCGCACAGCACGACGGCGGGGCGCACGGCCGTCACGCGGTCACCGCGCTCACCGGGCCGTCGGCAGCGGTGAGGGCGTCGTGGATCGCGTCGAGGGCGTCGCGCAGCTCCGGCACGGGTACCTGGCCGGGCGCCGAACCCGTGCCCACGAGGCCGAACGTGGCGGGCGCGCCCCAGCACTCCCCCGCGATCCGGGTCAGGACGCCGGCCGGGCCCATGGCGATCGGCAGCACGGGGCGCCCGTGGCGTCGGGCGGTGTGCGCGGCGGCGAGCAGGCGGGCGACGTCGCCGCCGTCGGACGCGGTCACGGCCACCTTCAGCACGTCGGCGTCACGGGCGGCGAGAGAGTCGAGGATCGCGCCGAGGCGGTCGGTCGACGGGGTGCCGGCGAAGTCGTGGCTCGACCCGACGACCACCGTGCCGGCGTCGCGGGCGGCGGTGGTGATCGCCGTCGCGACGGCGTCCGGTCGGCTCAGCTCGACATCGACACCCTCGACCCGAGCGGCGACGAGCGCGAGCAGGAGGGCCGTGTAGCCGGCGTCGTCGAGTCCGCCCGGACCACCCTCCGCCAGGGACCGGTAGGTGGCGAGCACGGGCAGGGACCCCAGGGCGGACCGGAGGGCCGGCAGCATCTCCAGGGCGCCCTCGCCGTCGTGCGCCCCCCACGTGTCCAGCCGCCACTCGGCGACGTCCGCCCCCGAGGCGGCGACCTCGCGGGCGTGCGCGAGCACGGCGTCCGCGTCGGCGCCCGCGAGCGGGACGACCACGGCCGGCCGGGCGTCGGGGGTGGGGAAGAGGCTCACGGTCCTATCCCACCACCTCGGGGACCCACCCGGCGACGCCGCCCCGGGTGGACGCGTGTGGCGGCCTTCACCCGACCTTCACGTGCGCGGGTGGAACACACGGGGCCCGTTCGGCGTTGACTCCCCTGGAAGCTCGCGTGGCGGCTGATCCGGGTCCCTACCGAGGACCTCGGGCTGACCACGCCGAATGTGAGGAGAACACCATGGCAGAGCGCACTCTTCGGGGCATGAAGATCGGTGCCAACAGCATGGAGTCCGAGGTCGGGGTCGAGTTCGCTCCGCGCGTCGAGGCGGTCTACGACTGCCCGGACGGCAGCGTGCTCGTGATCCCGTTCTCGGCCGAGGCCGACATCCCGGCGATCTGGGAGGCCCCGGGCGGCGGCGAGGCGCTGCTGCGCGACGCCGAGCGGCCGGAGCCCGGCCCGGTGAAGCCGCAGCGGACCCACTGGGACATGCTGCTCGAGCGTCGGACCATCGCCGAGCTCGAGGACCTGCTCAACGAGCGCCTCGACCTCCTGCGTTCCGGGGCGCTGCGCAAGAGCGCGTGACCTCGGGGAGCGGATCCCCGTTCAGTCGCGGCTGAGCACTGCTGGAGCGGAAGCCTGGCGTCGGAGACGGCGCCAGGCTTTCTGCATCCCCCACCGGGTCACGTTGACGAACGCCTCCACCACGATGCTCCGCGACATCTTCGAGACGCCCTCGACGCGCTCGACGAAGGTCACCGGCACCTCGACGATCCGACCACCCGCCGCGTGCACGCGGTGAGTCATGTCGACCTGGAAGCAGTAGCCCTGCGACGTCACCTCACCCAGCGGGAGCGCGCGCAGCACCCAGGCGGGGTAGACGCGGAAGCCGGCGGTGGCGTCCTTCACCGGCAGCTGCAGCGCGAGCCGCGCGTAGGTGGTGCCGGCGCGCGAGATGAGCTGGCGGTAGGCCGGCCAGTTGACGATCGACCCGCCCGGCACCCACCGGGAGCCGATCACGAGGGCGACGCGCTCGTCGTCGGCCGCCGCGAGCAGCGCGGGCAGCTCCTCGGGCTGGTGCGAGGCGTCGGCGTCCATCTCGACGACGAGGTCGTAGCCCCGTTCCAACGCCCAGCCGAAGCCCGCGACGTAGGCGCGCCCGAGCCCGCCCTTGCCGCTGCGGTGGAGGACGTGCACGTGCGGGTCGACCTCCGAACGCTCCTGCGCCCACTCCCCCGTGCCGTCGGGGCTGCCGTCGTCGACGACCAGCACGTCGGCGGTCGGGACCGCGGCCCGCAGCCGGGCGAGCGTCCCTGGCAGCGCCGCGCGCTCGTCGTAGGTCGGGACGATCACGAGGGTGCGCCGCGGGGCCGGTGGGGCGCCGGGTCCACCCGTCGCGTCCGAGGAGGGGGTGGACGTCACGCGCGGACCTTGGCCTTTCGAGGGGTGGAGCCAGGGCCGGACGACCCCGAGCCGGAGCGCCGACGGCGTCGCGCCGGCACGACGAGGCCGGCGAGCAGGAGCAGCCCCGTGGCGGCGACGACCACGACGTCGGGCGTCGTGCCCATCCGGGTCGCCAGGGTGAGCGAGGTGCGCAGCCCGAGGGTCGCCGTCAGCGCGTCGGCGGTGAAGAGCCCGGTCCGCTGGGTCACGACGCCGTTCGGGGTCACGACGCCGGAGACCCCGACCGTGGAGACCTGGACGGCGGCGCGGCCGTGCTCGACAGCGCGGAAGACGGTCATCGCGAGCTGTTGCTCCGACTCGGCGGTCTCGCCGAACGAGGCGTTGTTGGTCGGGACGACGATGACCTCGGCGCCCTGGGCGACCGACTCGCGCACGATCGCGTCGTAGGCGACCTCGAAGCAGATCGCGACGCCGAACGGCACGTCCCGGCCGTCGATCGGCACGGGCACGATGCCGACCTCGGTCCCCGGCGCCATGTCGACAGAGACGAGGTCGACGGCGGCGGAGAACCGACGCGCGATGTCGCGCAGCGGGATGTACTCGGCGAAGGGGGCCGGGTGCTGCTTGGCGTACACCTCCGTGGCACCGATCCCGGGCTGCCACAGGACGACGTCGTTGTAGCGCGCGTCCGCCCGGCCGTCGTCGCCGAAGGTGTAGCTCTGGGTGCCGAGCATGATCGGCGCGCCGATCGCGGTCGCCGCGCCGTCGATCGCCTCGCGGGCCTCCGCATCCGTGCGGGGGTCGTAGTCGGCCGCGTTCTCGGGCCACAGGACGACGTCGAGCTCGCCCGCGTGGTCCGCCGCCAGGCCGATCGTCCCGTCCGCGTGGTTGCCGATGACCTCGCGCGCGTTGTCGAAGGCGCCGAGCCCCGGTTCGGACACGTTGCCCTGGACGATCCCGACGCGGGCGGTGCCCGCCTCGGCGCGGACGTCGAGCGGGACGGCGAGCGAGACGACGGGGACGGCCACGAGGGCGAGGACGGCGGCCGTCGTGCGCGCGGGGTGCCGCCGTCGCGCGCTCCACCACGCCGACGCGAGGACGAAGCCGAGGACGGCGACGAGCGTGGAGACGAGTGTGGTGCCGCCCACGGCGGCGAGCCGCAGCAGCGGCCCGTCGGTCTGGCTGAACGCGAGCTTGCCCCACGGGAAGCCTCCGAAGGGGCCGGCCGAGCGGAGGATCTCCCAGGTCGTCCAGGCGAGGCCGAACGCCAGGCCGGACAACCAGGGCCGGCGGGCGACGGGCGCGAGCCGGCGGATCCAGATCCACGTCACCGCGAACAGCCCGACGGCGATCGACTGGGCCACCGAGAGCGCGGCCCAGGGGACGACGCCGACGGCCTCGTTGGCCCACCAGATGTGCACCAGGAAGAAGCTCAGGCCCCAGGTCAGGGCGACGAGGAAGCCCCAGCGGGCGCTGTCGCGGCGCAGGGCGAGCACGAGGAGCGCCAGGCCGACCATCGCCGCGGGCCACCAGCCGCGCTGCGGGAAGGCGGCATCCGTGACGAGGCCGCCGAGCACCGCGAGGAGGAGGGTCGTCGCCCGCGACGGAACTCGGAGCTCATCGGGGGGCGGCACCACGCCAGGATACGTCGTCGCGGAGGAGCGACCGGCACCGTCGAGCGGCCTGCCGTGTCCGTGCTCCCGGGCTCTCCCGGGTCGGTCCGCGTGGGCTTCGGGCCGTCGGTGTCCTCGGGACGCCGACGTTGTCTAGTGCCTCACGCGGACCGGACCACGGTCCGCCCCGCTGCGGGTGAGCTGGTTCGTGCATGCCCCCATCCGCACGGTGCTCACGGCAGACAACTCGTCCGGGAGGCCGGTGTCAAGCGGGTGTCGTCGCAGGTAACGGACGTCCCTGCAGGTCAGCACGACCCGTCCACGAGGTGAACGACAGGGGGCGTCCGGCGTGTCGGACGGCGTGTCGGCCGGGTCCGTCCACTCAGTGGTCACAGCCTCCCGGCAAGGATGGCGACGCCGTCGACGACCGTGCTCACGCACCGCGGCGGCTCCCACGTCAGGTCGGTGACGGCGCCGAGCCGCGGCAGCGGCGGCACGCCGGACCGCGAGTCCAGCGACCACGCCGAGCGCCGGGCGTCGGCCGCCTGCGTCACGAGCTCGTCGGCGTCCCACACCGCGAACGTCGCGGGCGAGCCGACGTGCAGCCGCCCGAGCGTCGGTCCGTCGGGGCGGCTGCTGGCGCGCCAGGCCCCGCGGGTGTGCGCGACGAACGCCGCCCGGGCGGACAGCCCCGCCGCCAGGGCGTGCTGGACGCGGCGCCACGGCCCGCCGGCGGCGTCGTCCGCGAGCCCGAGGGCGAGCGGCACCCCGGCGGCGGCGCGGGCCGCCAGGTCCACGTCGCCGAGGCCGACCGGGTCGAGGCAGGCCACCGTGCCGGGCGCGAGGGCGTCCAGCTCGGCCTCGCTGCGCACGACGCGAGCCCACGGGCTGCGAGAGGTCTCGTCGAGACGGGCCGCGATCCCCATCGCGGCCAGCGCCGCGGGGTCCGCCACGGGAGCCTGTCCCACGGCGTCGACGAAGCCGGGGGCCAGCAGCGCGCCGGCGAGGTCGACGACGACCAGGTCGTCCCCGCCGACCCGGGCCTGGACGTCGGCGCCCTCCTCGTCCCCGAGCCAGGCGATCACCCCGCCGGAGACGAGCAGCGCCGTCGCGAACGGGTCGGCGTCGCTGTGGACGGTGCCGGCGCGGTACAGCGTCGCGGCGCTCACACGAGCTCCTGCGCGACGACGCCGCGACGGACGAGGCCCATGGCCTCCCGGGCGCGGGACCGCAGGGCCGGGGACGGCGCGGCGTTGGTCAGCTGGTCGAGGACGTCGAGCACCTGCTTGCACCACCTCACGAAGTCACCTGCTGCCATGTCACCGCTGCTGAGCACGTCGCTCAGGCTGGTCCCGCGGGCCCACGAGTGCGCGAGCCGGACGAAACCGGTGTCGATCGGCGGTGCCGGCGTCAGCCCCGCCTCGCGCTCGAGCCCCTCGACCTCGGCCGCGGCCCGTGCCGTGGCGTCGAGCGCCTGCCCGAGCCGCGCCCCGACCCCGTGCACCACCTGGGGGCCGCCCTCGTCGTCGCCGCGCGAGGAGTAGACGATCGTCGTGACGGCGGCGGCGAGCTCCGCGGCGTCCAGGGCGTCCCACGCGCCGGACTGCAGGCACTGCGCGAGCACGAGGTCGCGCTCCGCGTACAGCCGACGCAGCCACCGTCCTGCCGGCGTCACCCGCGTGTCCTCGCCCTCGCGCTCGAGGTAGCCGAGCTCGAGCAGAACCTCGCAGACGCGGTCGAAGTCGCGGGCGATCGAGGCGGTCCTGCTGGCGATCCGGGCGTTCAGCCGCGTCTGGTCGGCGAGCAGGCCCTCGGCGCGGCGCGCCCAGCGCAGGTGGTCCTCCCGCTCGGGGCAGCCGTGCACGGGGTGCTGACGGAGCGCGGAGCGCAGCCGGGCGATGCTCGACTCGGACCCCGGCGTCTCGTGCGCGGCGTTCTCGGCCGACCCGATGGAACCCGGCCCACCCGCCCGGTCGCGCTCGCGGGCGCTGCCGGGGAAGCCGGAGGCGAGGCCGTTGCGCAGCGTGGACGCGAGGTCGCGCCGGGCCCGCGGGTCGCGCGCGTTGAAGTCGCGCGGCACCTTGACACGGCCGGCGACGCGGACGCCGTGCGGCACCTCCGCCGTCGTGAGGACGCGGACCTGGTGCTCGGAGTTGAGCACCTGGGGGCGCGGCCCGTCGAAACCGGGCGTGCCCGTGTCCACGACGACGGCCCAGCCCGAGCGGCGTCCGCGCGGGATCTCCAGCACGTCGCCCACGCGCAGGCCGCCCAGGGAGTCGGCGACCGCGCGCCTGCGGGCCTGCGACCGCTCGCGCTGACCGTCCGCCTCGACGTCGGTCAGGGTGCGCAGGAGCTCGAGGTAGGAGTCGATGTCGCCCCGGTCGCACGCCATCGCCTCCCGGTAGCCGGCGAGCGCGTCGGCCTGCTTGTGCGCCTGCCGCGCGAGCCCGACGACGCTGCGGTCGGCCTGGAACTGCGCGAACGACTGCTCGAGCGTGTCGCGCACGCGCGGGTACGGCGCCTTGCTGAGGAGGTTGACGGCCATGTTGTAGGTCGGACGGAAGCTGGAGCGCAGCGGGTAGGTGCGGCGCGAGGCGAGGCCGGCGACGGCGTTGGGATCCACGCCCGAGGCGTACAGCACGACGGCGTGCCCCTCGACGTCGATCCCGCGCCGACCGGCCCGGCCGGTCAGCTGCGTGTACTCCCCCGGTGACAGCGCGGCGTGCTCGCGGCCGTCCCACTTCACCAGACGCTCGATCACCACGGAGCGCGCGGGCATGTTCACGCCGAGCGACAGCGTCTCGGTGGCGAAGACGACCTTGACCAGCCCGCTGACGAACAGCGCCTCGACCGCCTCCTTGAAGGCGGGCAGCAGCCCGGCGTGGTGGGCGGCGACCCCGCGCATCGCGGCGACGGCGAAGGAGGAGAACCCGACGGCGTCGAGGTCCTCGGCCGGGATCCGCACGGACGTGGCCTCGAGGATCTCGCCGATGCGCTTCTGCTCGGCCTGCGTCGTCAGCCGCAGCCCGGAGGCCACGACCTGGTCGACGGCGGCCTCGCAGCCGGCCCGGGAGAAGACGAAGACGATCGCCGGCAGCAGCCCGACGGCGTCGAGCCGCTCGACGACCGTGTCGCGGCGCGGGGGTCGCACACCCGCCGGCCGGTCGTTGCGTCCGCCGCCGGACGACCGACCGCCGCGGCCCTGGCGCCCGCGACCCCGGTCGTTGCGTCCGCCGTAGCTGCCCGGCCCGGCGGTCGAGCGCTCGACGCGACGCACCGCCTCGACCAGGTCGGGGTTGAGGACGCCGGCCTCGGCACCCGGGCCGTTGTCGCGGGTCGTGTAGAGGTCGAGCACCTCGTGCCTGACCATCATGTGCTGCCACAGCGGGACGGGACGGTGCTCGGAGACGACCACCGCCGTCGTGCCCCGCACCTCCGTGAGCCACTCGCCGAACTCCTCGGCGTTGGAGACGGTGGCCGAGAGGGAGACGAGCCGCACCGTCGGGGCGAGCAGGAGGATGACCTCCTCCCACACCGGACCGCGGAACGCGTCGGCCAGGTAGTGCACCTCGTCCATGACGACGTAGCCGAGGTCGTCGAGCGTGCTCGAGGAGCCGTAGATCATGTTGCGCAGCACCTCGGTCGTCATCACGACGACGGGGGCCTCGGAGTTGATCGACACGTCGCCGGTGAGCAGGCCGACCTTGTCGGGGCCGTGCACGCGGGCGAGGTCGAGGTACTTCTGGTTCGACAGCGCCTTGATCGGCGTCGTGTAGAACGCCTTCCGCCCCGAGGCGAGCGCGAGGTGGACGGCGCACTCCCCCACGACCGTCTTGCCCGCGCCGGTGGGCGCCGCCACCAGCACGTCCTCGCCCGAGGCGAGGTGGCGGCAGGCCTGCTGCTGGAAGTCGTCGAGCGGGAAGTCGAGCTCGCGCTCGAACTCCTCCAGGGCCGGTGCCAGGGCCCCCATCGCTGAGGTCTGCCTGGCCCGTCGGCGCGAGGCCGCGTACCGCTCGGCCGGAGTGGTCATGCCTCCACTTTAGGCGAGCACCGCGAGCGCTCCGGGGACCACGCGCAGGCGCAGCGGGACGCGTCCGACCGGTTCGCCGTCGGCGTGCACGAGCGGGGGCGGCGCGAGCCGGCGCTCGGTGCCGGGGCCGGGCAGCAGGTGCACCTCCGAGGCCCGCGTGACGCTGACGGCGGGGTGGGACAGGTGCGTGCCGCCGTAGACGCGCGGGAAGACGCGCAGCAGGGTGCGGCGCGGGATCGTGCGCGCCGTCACGACGTCGAACTGGCCGTCCGTCCAGGAGGCGTCCGGCGCGATCTGCATCCCGCCCCCGATCGAGCGCGAGTTCGCGACGGCGAGGAGCGTCCCGGCGTCCCCGAGGTCGACCCCGTCGGCCACGACGCGGACGTCGAATCCGCGGAACGCGGCGAGCTCGGCGGCGAGCGCGATGACGTAGCGGGCGGGGCCGCGCGGTCGCGAGATGCGGTTGGCCCGCCCGTTCACGGCGGCGTCGATGCCCGCGCTGAGCACGTTGAGGAAGAACCGGCGCACGCCGTCGGGGGTGGCGTCCCCGTCCGCCGCGGTCGCGTCCTGCCGGAGCGTCGTGATCTCGCCGACGTCGAGCCGGCGCGGCGGTCGGGTGAGCGCCGCGACGACGTGGGCCACGCCGGTGACCGGGTCACGCAGGTCGAGCCCGAGCGACCGGGCGGTGTCGTTGCCGGTACCGGCCGCGACCAGGCCGAGGGGGACGTGGGGCGCGTGCGTGAGGATCGCGTTCACCGCGAGGTTCACGACGCCGTCGCCCCCGACGCCCACGAGCGCGTCGGCCCCGGGGGCCTGGAGGAAGGCGGCGGTGCGGGCGCGGGCGCTCGTCACGTCCGGGGTCGTCAGGTCGACGACGTCGTGGCCCGCGGCGCGCAGCTGGTCGGCCACGACCGGACCCGCCGCCGCGGCGCGGCCGCGCCCCGCCGCGGGGTTGACGACGAGCCCGATGCGGCTCATGCGCCGTCGCCGCTGATCTCGTCCCAGCGCCGTGCGGCGCGGTCGTAGCGTCCCTGACGGCGGTGGCGGCGGGTGGCCCTGACCTCCGCCCGCTCGGCGCGCAGCTCCTCGCGGCGGGCGGCCGACGCGGTGATCTCGGCCTCGATCTCGGCCGCCCTGTCCTCGAGCGCCTCGAGCTCGGCCATCCGGGCCTCGAGGCGCTCCAGGACCGCCTGCGCCTGCTGCACCTGCGCCATCAGGGCGCGGAAGGACCTCCAGAGCCGGAGCCCGATCCACACCAGGAGCGCCAGCGCCGCCAGCACCAGGATCACCCACACGAGCCACCAGGGCATCAGGACACCTCTCCGTAGGCGGCCAGAGCCGAGGCGGCCCGGACAGCGATCGCGTCAGCGACGTGGGCCGGCGCCAGCGCCAGCACGTCGGGACCCAGGTCGAGCACGAGCCGGGCCAGCCAAGCCTCGTCCGCGACGTCGAGCTCGACGTCGATGTCGCGCTCCCCCTCGCGCACGACGTCGCCGCCGAACCGCTCGGCCACCCAGCGGCTCCGGGGCGTCAGCGTGAGCGTGGCGCGCAGCGCCGAGGCCTCCGGGCGCACCCGGCCGGAGGTCGCCCCGACGTCGTGCGGCTCGACGGCGACGCCGGTCGCCGCGACGACGCCGATCCGGTCCAGCCGGAAGTGGCGCACGCCGTCGGCGAGCAGGCACCAGCCGCGCAGGAACCACGCCTCGCCGTCGCTGAGCAGCTCGAGCGGGTCGACGTCGCGCTCGGTCGTGCGGTCGGAGGCGTCGGTGTAGCGCAGGTGCACGCGCTCCCCCGCCGCCAGGGCGGCGCGAGCGACGCCGAGCACGCGGGCGACGTGGGCGTCCAGCGCGGGATCCGCACCGTCGGCCGGGGCGATCGCGACGGCCTCGGCGGCGGTCGCGGCGTCACCCGCAGCCGCCGTGAGCTTGGCCAGCGCCGAGGACAGCGCGGGGTCGGAGCCGAGGCCGGGCAGGTTCGCCATGGCACGCAGCGCGACGATCAGGGCGACGGCCTCGCCCGGTCCGAGCCGCAGCGGCCGGTCCATGCCGCGGGCGTTCGTCAGCGTGATGCGCTGGGAGTCGTAGGAGTCCGCCGAGAAGTCGAGCAGGTCGTCGGGCTGGTAGCCGGGCGTCCCGGAGACCCACAGCGTGTCGACGTCGCGCATGATCTGCGCCGGCGGCACCCCGAAGTGCTCGGCGAGCTCGGCGACCGGGACGTCGTCGCGGTCGGCCAGGTAGGCCACGAGGGCGAGCAGGCGCGCGAGCCGCTCGGAGGTCGCCTCAGCCACGGGCCACCCCCGTGAGGGCTGCGACGGCGCGCAGCCGCGTCAGGACGGCGTCGCGCAGGGGCGGCGGGTCCAGGACGACGACGGCATCGGTCTGGCCGGCCAGCAGCCCGGCGAGGTCCTCGACGTCGCCCAGCGACAGCTCGAGCACGTCCCAGCCCTCCCACTCCCCCGCGCCCGGCGTCGTGCTGCGGGCGCGCAGCCGGACCTCGGCGGCACGCTCGGGGCGGACGGCGACCGTGGCGGGTGCGGTCCGGGCCGACGAGTCCGACGGGCCCGTCGCGGCGCCTCCGCGCGGCGCCGTCGCGGAGCCCGCGGCCCCGACCTTCACCGAACCGGTGATGCGCGAGAGCCGGAACAGCCGCTCGGCGTCGCGGACGAGGTCGTGACCCTGGACGTACCAGGCGCCGTCGCGCACGAGGAGTCGCCACGGCTCCACCCGGCGCTGCCCCGGGGCCGCCGAGGTCGCGGCACGGTAGGTGAACGTCACCGCGGCCCGGTCCTCGATCGCGGTCAGCAGCGGGTCGAAGGTCGCCGTCGGGGGTGGGATGCGCAGCACGTGGCCGCTGAGCTCGGGCGACGCGGCCGGCGCGACGGCGCGCAGCTTCGTCAGCGCGCGCCGGGCCGGCAGGTCGAGGTGGGCGCCGTCCCAGACCTGGGCGGCGACGCTCAGCACACCGATCTCGGCCGGGGTGAGGTCGACGCGCGGCAGGTCGTAGCCGTCGAGGTCGATGCGGTAGCCGATGTCGTCGCCGTGGGCGTCGTCGGTGAGGGTGACCAGCGGGATGCCGAGCTCCCGGAGGGTCACCTTGTCGCGCTCGAACATGCGCTCGAACGCGTCGTCGTTGCTCGCCTGCGAGTAGCCGTTCACGGTGGACCGGACGTCCTGCTTGGTCATCCGGTGCTCGGTGTGGGTCAGCGCGATCACGAGGTCGAGGAGCCGTTCAGCCGGCGTCACGGATGTGGACATCACCGGCCAGCCTAGTGCGCGGCATGATGGTCGCCATGATCATCTGGCGCGACGGCGTGGTGACGGCGACCGGAACGTCGTGGCGGGGTGCGGTGGAGCTGCGCGTGGAGATCACGGCTGGCCCGGCCGCACCGGTCTCGGTGGCCCCCGGGACGGTCGTCAAAGCGCTCGCCTACCCCGAGCTGGTCGGGACGCCACGGGTCGGCGACCGCGTCAGCCTCACCTGCTCGGCGCTGGCCCGCGGCCTCGGGACGGGGGGCTACGCGATGGTCGCGGCGATCCCCGACGCGCTGCCCGCCGATCCGCCGCCCTCCCCCGGCCACCTCGTCAAGGCGCGCTACACGCCGCTCCAGTCCATGGTGCTCGGGGTCGACGAGCAGGAGTCCGACTCCCACGCGGTGCTGGCCGACGCGGACGACCTCGGCGGGATGCCGGTCGTCGTCGCCGACCTGCACTCCGCGCTCCCGGCCGTCCTCGCGGGGCTGCGGGCCGAGGCCGCGGCCGCCGGCCGGCCCGCTCCCCGCGTCGCGTACGTGATGACCGACGGCGGGGCGCTGCCTGCCTGGTTCTCCCGCTCGCTCGCCCAGCTGCGCGAGGCGGGCTGGCTCGAGGCGTCCGTCACGGTCGGGCAGGCGTTCGGCGGCGACCTCGAGGCCGTCACGCTGCACTCGGGGCTGCTGGCCGCGAAGCACGTGCTCGGCGTCGACGTCGTGATCGTCGCGCAGGGGCCGGGCAACCTCGGGACGGGCACACGCTGGGGCTTCTCGGGCGTGGCCGCGGGCGAGGCGCTCAACGCCGTCGCGGTCCTGGGCGGCCGGGGGGTGGCATCGCTGCGGGTGTCCAACGCCGACGCGCGGGGGCGGCACCGGGGCGTCTCCCACCACTCGACGACCGCCTACGGTCGCGTGGCGCTGGCGGCGAGCGACGTCGTCGTGCCGGTCTCCCACCACCGTCACGACGTGCCGGGCTGGGACGCGGACCTGGGTCGCTACGTGATGCTCTCGGCGCAGGAGATCACCGCGCCGCACACGCCGCACCGCCTCGTCCCGGTCCCGGTCGCGGGACTGGAGGTCGCGCTCCGGGACGTCCCGGTCCGGCTCTCCACGATGGGGCGGACGCTCCAGGACGATGCGACGCCGTTCCTCGCGGCCGCCGCCGCGGGGCGGTGGGCGGCGCGCCTGCTCGCCCCGGTGACGGGAACGATCTGGCACCTCGCGCTCGAGTCCGACTGGGCTCGCGCCGTCGAGCACGGGAGCTACGAGACGTCCACGCGCGACTGCCCGCTGGCCGAGGTCGGTTTCGTCCACGCGTCCCTGGACCACCAGGTCGACGGCGTGGCCGCGGCGGTGTACGGCGACCTCGCCGGATCCGGCGCCGTGCTGCTGGAGATCGACGCCGACGCGCTGGCTGCGGGCGGGGTGGCCGTGGTGCGCGAACCCGGCTCGCCCGACCAGAGCGGCGACCGGTTCCCGCACGTCTACGGCGCGGTCCCGGTGACGGCGGTCCGCGCGGTCCGGCCCTGGCGCGGGACGCTCGCGGCGACGACCGGCGCGGGGTCCTAGCAGGCGGGGTCCTAGCCGGGAGGGTCCTGGGCGGCAGGGTCCTCGCCGGCAGGGTCCTGGGCGGGGCCTCGACCCCGCCCCCGGCCCGGCCTCACACGATCGGGACGTCCCGGTGCCAGGACTCGGTCACGTAGCGCAGCCGCCACCCCAGCGCGGAGTAGATCTCCTGGGCGCGCGTGGAGGAGTCGGCGTCGACCTCGAGCCCGACGCGGTCGCGGCCGCGGCTCGCGGCGTCGGCCACGATCGAGTGCAGCAGGCCCTTGGCCACGCCGCGCCCGCGGGCCGTCCCCAGCACGCCGAGGTAGGACACGTAGGAGCCGTCCGGCCCGTCCTGGCTCTCGCTCACCGTTCCCACGAGGGCGCCGACCGGGATCGGTTCCCCGGGGCGATCGACGAGCTCCGCGAGCCACCAGTGGTCCCACCGGTGCCCCGGGTCCTCGCGGAGTCGGTGCAGGAACTCGTCGAACGTCTCGGCCCACGAGTTGAAGTGGTCGGTGAAGGCGTCCTCGAGGATCTCGTGGACGGCCCGCAGGTCGGACTCCTCTGGCAGCCCGACGCCGTCGCGACGCACGAGACGGAACCGCACGCCCGAGCGCTCCCACGAGTGCGGATCGGTGACCAGGTCGGCGTCCTCGTCCTGCGCCGGGCGCGACATCTGCCACCAGGTGCGGACCTTGGCGAAGTCGGCGGCGGCCAGCCAGGCGTGCAGCCGCTCGTCGGCGGCGAAGGCCCCGGTGTCGATCTGCTGGACGTCGAGGCCGCGGGCCGAGCCCACGGCGGCGGCCTGGGCGACGGCCCAGTCGACGAGGACGCTCGCGCAGGCGTCAGCCTCGGCGGTGGGGAGGTCGTGGCTCACGACGTGGACCAGCAGCATCCGGCCGCCGGCGCGGTCGTGCACGCTGCCCCAGGCCTGGATCCGCTCGCGGCCGTCGAGCACGACGACGTTGGCGCGGGTGCGCTCCGCGGGGACGCCGATCTCACCGAGCACCGCGGCCTCGTCCGACCCCGGCCACCCGCGACCGCGAGCCTCGTGGTCGCGCAGCAGGGCCGTCAGCCGCTCGACGACGGCCGGGTCGCCGGCGTCGGGCCGGGCCACCGTCCATCCAGGTGGGAGCGCCGGCGTGACCGGGAGCACCGCCGCCGGGTCGTCGACGAATCGGGACTCCGCGGGGGGCGCGACGTCCTCGACGGGCGCGGCGTCCTCGGGGGGCGCGGACTCCTGGCGAGTCGCGTCGGGCATGGGGGTGCTCCTTCCGAGGTCCGGGCTCAGCGGTCGACCGCGGTCCCGTACCGGTTCACGAGGGCGGCGAGACGCCGCGCCTCCTGGATCGAGCGATCGCCGTCGGCCTTCTGGATGGCCATCACCGCGATCTCGTCGCCCTCCGCGAGGTCCAGCTGGGCCCAGGCGCGGTCGGCGGAGTAGCGCACGGAGACGACCTCGGCCCACTCCAGGCGACGGGTGGTCAGCAGGTTGCGCACCGTCAGGCCGTCGGCGTCCGGCACCGCACGGACCGTGGCCTGGCGCCAGAGGATGCCCCAGAGCACGCAGGAGAACACGATCATCAGCAGGTAGTCGTCCGGCGCGAGCCGGGTGGCCGCGTTGGGCCGCACGAACACGAACAGCGCGACGAGGCTGACGAGCACGACGATCGACAGCACGGCTGCCACCAGCCGCGCCCAGCGGGGCTGGAACGGTGCGAGGACGGCGTCTGTCGGGGACACGGGTGTCGGCGTCGTCACGGGGGCGTCAGAGGCGGGTCGCGTGGATCTGCGTGACGAGGATGGCGCGGGCGCCGATCTCGTAGAGCTCGTCCATGATCCGGTGGCTCGCGCGGCGCGGGACCATCACCCGGACGGCGGCCCAGCCGCGGTCGTGCAGCGGCGAGACGGTCGGCGACTCGAGGCCGGGCGAGATCTCGACGGCGCGGGCCACGCGCTCGACGGGGATGTCGTAGTCCATGAGGACGTACTCGCGGGCGGTCAGGACGCCGGCGATCCGGCGGTCGAGCGTGTCGAAGCCGGGGCGCGGGTCGCCGAGGGGGCGGATCAGCACGGCCTCGGAGGCGAGGATCTGGTCGCCGAAGGTCGACAGGCCGGCGGCCCGCAGGGTCGAGCCGGTCTCGACGACGTCGGCGACGGCGTCGGCCACGCCGAGCTGGACCGTGGACTCGATCGCGCCGTCGAGGCGGACGACCTCGGCCGTCACGCCGCGGCCGGCGAGGTGGCGCTCGACCAGGACCTTGTACGACGTGGCGATGCGCTTGCCCTCGAGGTCCTCGACCGAGGTGATCTCGCTGGCCGGGGCCGCGAAGTGGAAGCTCGAGCGCGCGAACCCGAGGGCGCGGTGCTCGATGGCCTCGACGCCGGAGTCGATGAGCAGGTCGCGGCCGGTGATGCCGGCGTCCACCGTGCCCGAGCCGACGTAGACGGCGATGTCGCGCGGACGGAGGAAGAAGAACTCGACCTCGTTGTCCGCGTCGGTCAGGACGAGCTCACGGGAGTCGCGGCGCTGGCGGTAGCCCGCCTCGGTGAGCATGGTGGTGGCGGGCTCGCTGAGCGAACCCTTGTTCGGGACGGCGATACGAAGCACGGTGGCGGGGCTTTCTGCTGGTGAGGCGGACGGGCGGGAGCGAACCGTCACAGATGTCGGTAGACGTCCTGCAGCGTCAGACCCTTCGCGATCATCATCACCTGGACGTGGTACAGCAGCTGCGAGATCTCCTCGGCCGCCTCCTGGTCGCTCTGGAACTCGGCGGCCATCCAGGACTCCGCCGCCTCCTCCACGAGCTTCTTGCCGATGAAGTGGACACCGGCGTCGAGCTCGGCGACGGTGCCGGAGCCCTCGGGGCGGGTGACCGCCTTCTCCGAGAGCTCGGCGAACAGGGATTCGAACGTCTTCACACCCCCAGGGTATCGCCGCCCCGGGGCCCGACCCCTGGCCGTCCAGCACTCGGCGGCCGCGGAGCGGGGCTCTCAGCCCTCGTTCTCGACGGCGGCGTTGGTGTAGCCGCCGTCCGGAACGGCCGTGATCATGCCGGCCGCGAGCATCGCCTGCGCCATCGCGTCCCAGGTCGCCGGGTCGGTGGTGCCCGACGTGCTCAGCAGCGGGATCGTGGCCTCGAGCACCGCGAGGGCGTCGGTGCGGGCGGACGCGGTCAGGCCCGGGATGTGCTCGCCGGCGATGTCGACGGCGGCCGCGGGATCGGCGATCGTCGCCTCGACCCCGCGCAGCGTCGCGGCCACGAACGCGGCCCGCTGGGCGTCGGTCAGGTCGCTGGTGTCCGGGAGGGCCACCCCGACGCTCACGAGGGCCTCGGGCTCGAGCGCCCGCACGGGCAGGTCCGCGGCGGCCAGGCGAACGGCGTCGCCGTTCACGTAGCCCATGACGGCGTCGACCTGATCGGTCAGCAGCGCGGACGTCTGCGTGAACCCGATCGAGGCGATCGTCACGTCGTCCGGGGTGAGCCCCGCGCCGTCGAGCAGCGTCAGGAGCCCGAGGTAGGTCGCCCCGAACTCGCCGGGGACCCCGATCGTGAGCCCGGCGAGGTCAGCGGGCTCGGTGACGTCCGAGTCCTCGGGGACGAGCAGCGCCACCGGCGAGGTGTCGTACAGCGTGGTGATCTGCACCAGGTCGCCGCCCGCCGCGCGCTGGGCGAGGACCTCGTCCCCGCTCGCGACGACGAGGTCCTCCTCGCCCTGCTCGATCGCGGTGAACAGGCCCTCGTTGGCGCCGTGGTGGCGCAGCGTGACGTCGAACCCGGCCTCGTCGTAGTAGCCGTTGGCCTCGGCGACGTAGAAGGGGGCGAACTGGATGTCGGGGACGTAGGTGAGCCCGACGGTGACGGCGGTGGCCGCGCCGGTCCCGCCGTCGGAGGGTCGGAGGGGCTCGGGGTGCCGGACGGGTCGGACGCGGTCGAACAGGCGACCAGGACGAGCGCCGCGGCCGCGGACGCCGCGACGAGCAGGGACGTGCGGCGGGGGCGGGCGGGAACGATCACGGGGTTCTCCGGTGGGTCGGTGGGGCGGTGGGGTGCCGGTGCGGGTGCCGAGCCGTGCGGGGCTCGGCTCATCGCTCGGTCATCCGAGCGGCGCGCTGCTCGAGCAGGCGAACGATCGCGTAGGCGGTCATGGACGTGAGGGTGAGCACGACGAGGGTCGCGAAGAGGCCCGCCGTGTCGTTGCGGGTGCGCTGGGACTCGAGCAGTTGGCCGAGTCCTCGACCGCCGATGACGAACTCCCCGACGACGGCGCCCGTCATCGCCAGCGCGACCCCGGCCCGGAGGCCGGCGAGGAACTGGGGCAGGGCGAGCGGGGTCTCGATGTGGCGCAGCAGCCGCCAGGTGCCGGCACCGTCGACGCGCGCCGCGGCCAGCACCTCGGGGTCGAGCCCGCGCAGCCCGAGCGCCGTCGTGATCACGATCGGGAAGAAGACGAGCAGGGCGGCGAGCAGCGCCGTCGTTCCCGGTCCGTAGCCGAACCACAGGACGAGGAGCGGCGCGATCGCGACGGCGGGGATCGCCTGCGAGGCGGCGAGGTAGGGCTCCAGGGCGGCGGCCGCCGGGCGGGAGTGGACGATGAGCCACGCGAGCGGGAGGGCGACGACGACCGCGAGCAGCGCCCCCTGGGCCGCCACTCCCCCGGTCGCGCCGATGGCGGGCCAGAGATCACCGGTGGCGGCGAGCTCGCCCAGGGCGCGGACGACGGCGCTCGGCGCGGGGAGCAGGACCGCCCCCAGTCGCCCGGCCCCCCAGGTCCACGCGAGAAGGATCGCGACGGCGAGGACGACGGCGGGCAGCACGCCGGCGGCGCCCGCGGCACCCGCGGCCCTGTCTGTTCGCCTGGTCACTCGTCACCCTCCCGAAATCGCGTCATCGCGTTCCGGGGTGACGGGGTGCGCGAGCGCACCACGCGGGTGCACCGGACGGGCGCGCTGCGGGTGCAGCACGTCGCCGACGCACCTCGTGCTTCCTCCCATCCGGACTTTCACCGTCGGTCCTGGAGTTCCACCAGGTCAACCGCACCCGGTCCGAGGACTGGCCTCGTCTCAGGTGCGGGTCGCGGACTGTCACCGCCGGCTCGGACTTTCACCGACCCCGGAGCACGTGTGTGTTCTGGGAGCAGAATACCGCGTCGGCGACCGCTACCGTCGTCCACGGCGCGGAGTCGTCCGGTTCGTGGACGCCTCGATCCCGTCGTCGCGTTCACGCGGGCGGGGACCGCGCGGTCGAGACGGTCGAGAGAAGGAGCGGGCATGGCACGGGTCGGGATCATCGTCACGGACGGCTACTCGGTGGAGGACCCCGACGTCGACACCCCGCTGCTCCTCCCGGCGCTGCGCGAGCTCGGGCTGGACGCGGAGGCGACGGTCTGGCACGCCGACCTCGACTGGGCCGGCTACGACCTGCTCGTCCTCCGGAGCCCGTGGGACTACCCGCGACGGGTCGCGGAGTTCACCGCGTGGTTCGAGCGAGTCCAGCGGGTCACCCGGGTGCTGAACGAGCCGGCGCTCGTGCACTGGAACCTCGACAAGCGCTATCTCGCCGAGCTGGCCGAGCGCGGGATCGGCGTCGTCCCGACCTCGTACGCGACCACGACGGCCGAGGTCGCCGCGGCCCTGGCCCCCCACGGCGCCGGCTGGGTGGTGGTCAAGCCGTCCGTGTCGGCGGGGGCCCACGACACGGCACTGGTGCGGGCCGACTCCCCCGAGGCGGCCGAGCTCACCGGACGCATCGTCGGCCGCGGCGCGACCGTGATGGTGCAGCCCGAGGTGCCGGAGCTGTCGCACGGGGCCGAGAAGGCGCTGTACCTCGTCGACGGCGAGCTCACCCACGCCGTCGCGAAGGGCGCCCTGCTCGAGCGCGGGGGCGGCTTCATCGGCGGGGTCTACCAGGAGACGCCGCAGCTCGTGCCGACGACCGACGACGAGGTCGCCTTCGCCGGCGCGACGATGGCGGCCATCGCCGACGCGACCGGGTTGGAGACCCCGCTGTACGCGCGGATCGACACGGTGCTCAGCGCCGAGCACGGCCTGGTGCTGCTGGAGGCGGAGCTGTTCGAGCCGACGTTCAACCTCCACCTCGTGCCGGAGGTCGTCCAGCGCTTCGCGGCGGCCGTTGCCGCGCGGGTGTGAGTGCCGACCGGGGGTGATCACGGCCCAGCTGTGATTGGGGCCCAGCTGTGAGTACGGCCGGGCGCTGGTGGAGGGCGGCCGCCCGTCGTCAGTGGCGGTGCGCGCCCTCGGCGAGGCCGCGCAGGGCCTCGACCTCGGCGGCGGCGTCCTCGGCCTTGTAGACGGCCGACCCGGCGACGAACGTGTCGGCCCCCGCTTCGGCGGCGCGCTCGATCGTCTCGCGCGAGACCCCACCGTCGACCTGGATCCAGAGGTCGAGGTCCTGCTCGGTCACGGCCCGCCGCGCGGCGCGGATCTTCGGCAGCATCGAGTCCAGGAAGGACTGGCCACCGAAGCCGGGCTCGACGGTCATGATCAGGAGCATGTCGATCTCGGGCAGCAGCTCGAGGAACGGGTCCACCCCGGTCGTGGGACGCAGTGCCAGCCCGGCACGGGCACCCTGACGACGCAGCTCGCGCGCGAGTCGGATCGGCGCCGCGGCGGCCTCGGCGTGGAACGTCACGGACTGCGCCCCGGCCTCGGCGTAGGCGGGCGCCCACCGGTCGGGGTCGGCGATCATCAGGTGGATGTCGAGCGGGACCGGGCTCACGGGGAGGATCGCCTCGACCACCGGCAGACCCCACGTGAGGTTCGGCACGAAGTGGTTGTCCATCACGTCGACGTGGGCCCAGTCGGCCCCCGCGATCTTCGCGAGCTCGCCGCGCAGGTCGGAGACGTCGGAGTTCAGGATGCTCGGCGTGATTCGGATTCCCACACCGGCAGCCTAGTCGGCGGCGTCGTGAGCCGGTCGGGCTCATCGTCACGCTCCCAGCGGGTAGGCGTTCCACGTCTGCTCCGGCCGGGCCGACCAGGGTGACGTGATCCGGAACGGTCGCGACGGCCCCGGAGCGGTCGAGGACGTGCGTTCCACGACCCAGCGTCCGAGGTGGACGGCGTGGTGGTGGGCCGGACACAGCAGGCAGGTGTTGCCGCTGGTCGTCGGCCCGCCGGCCGCCCAGGTGATCACGTGGTGCCCCTCGGTCCAGGTCGGCGGGATCGGGCAGCCGGGGAACAGGCAGCCGCCGTCGCGGGCGATGAGGGCCTTGCGCAGCGCGGCAGGGACGAGCCGCTGCTTCGTTCCCAGGTCCAGGAGCTCGCTCCCACCCCCGAGCACGACGGGGATGACGTCGGCGTCGCACGCCAGCCGACGGAGCAGGCCCGCAGGGACGGGACCCGCGTGCGGCAGGAGGCCCTGACCGGTCCGCGCGGAGGTCGGGGCGTGCGGGCGCGTGTCTGCGGCACCTGGAGTCGGCAGATGTGGCGATGGGGTCGGGGTCGGGGTCGGGGTCGGGGACGGAGCAGGCGCCGAGTCGGATGCCGGTGGTGGCGGTTGGCCCGCCGCCTGTTGGACGGCGTCCGCCAGGCTGAGGCCCGTACGGACCTCGAGGTCGGCCAGCCCGATGGTGACGAGCAGCTGGGGCGGGAGGCCACCCACCGAGGGAAGGACAGCGCTGCGGAGGGCTGCCTGGCAGGCAGCCACCAGGGCGTCGAGTATGCGCTGGGGACGCGTGCGGTCGTCCCGGACGTCGGATCCCACCTCGGGGCGACGTGCCGTCGCGGCCGGTCCCGAGAGGGCCGGCGCGGACCGTGCTGGCGGCACGGACGGTGCCGACGGTACTGACGGCTCGCGCGGTACGAACGGAGCAGACGGCGGGGAGAGGACGGACGGCGTGGCGGGCTGCACCGGTGTCGGTACCGCGGCGCGCGGGTTGCTGCCGGCGTCGAACACCGTCATCAGAACCTCGGCCTGGACGGCGTCGGCCCAGATGTCGAGGTGGGTGAGGCCACGCCGGGTGGCACCCACCGTCACGCCCTGGCGACGGAGCGCGTCGCGTTCGCCGGGCTCGGCACCGTCCGGATCGAGCAGCGAGATCAGGCGCCTTCCCACGCGACGCAGGGTCTCGGGATCGAACGTCCTCGCGTAGCCGACGAGGGTTCGCTCGGCGTCGTCGACGACCTCGGCGGCGGCGACGTCCCGGATCTCGTCCGGCGCTCGCAGCACGACCTCGATTGCCTCGGGTCCGGGCGCAGCGGCGGCGCGACCCGAGGGATCCTCGGACGCGCTCTGCTCCCCGTCGGCGCTGCCGACGACGACCCCGCGCTCCGCGTCGTCCACTGTGCCCAGCCCGACCGCGAGGGAGGCCGCGATCGGTCGGAGCTCTCCCCCGGTCATCGCCCGTCGAGGGAGCACCGCGGAGGCCGCGCGGATCCGTCGTCGAGCCTCGTGTCCCGAGATGCGCAGCCGGGACCTGAGGAGGTCGCACCCCCGCCGGAACGGGACCTGCGGATCGCTGGTCGGTCGGACCGCCGGCGATTCGGACTCGACCGCACCGGCCGCCCGCACCTGGAGCCGGTACAGGACCCGGGCCACCTGCTCGACCCGCTCGGCGAGCTCGCACGCGTCCACCACGTCCCCCGCGTCGAGGGCGGCGGTCAGGACCGCCTCGGCCGCGCCGAGATCGGCGAGGCAGGCGTCGAGCCTGTCCTCGCAGTCGTCGCGGTGAGCGTTCGTCATCCTCGATTCTATCGAACACTTGTGCGTATTCCAAGATCTGCAGGCAAATCTACATCCACAGATTACTCACCAAGGAACCAGCACCTCGCGCGCCTGGGGACAGTCCACGCCCGCGCAGGCCTCCCGTTCGGGCCTGCCCCACCCGAGCCCGGGATCACCTCACCGAGGCATCGATCCAGTACCGCCGCTTGACCACCCCGTCGTCACCCGAAACCACGTCCTCGAGAACCCCGCCGCACCGCTCGATGACGGCGGCCGAGCCCTCGTTGTCGTCGTCGCACGTGACGAGCACGCGTGCGACCCCCAGATCGCCCAGGCGCTCGACGGAGAGCTGGAGCATCCGCGAGGCGTAGCCGCGGCGACGATGCTCGGGCGCCACGGCGTAGCCGACGTGCCCGCCGACGGCCAGCAGGTACGCGTTCAGCTCGTGTCGCACGGACACCCGACCGACCAGCACGCCGTCGACCTCGGCGACGAGGAAGTCGGATCGAACGCGTCCGGGAGGGAGATCGACGCCGTCGGCCTCGCGCTGCACCTGGGCCAGCAGGACGGGCCAGTCGCCGTCGGCGAGCAGGAAGGTGAACCCGTCCGCGCGCAGCTGCTCGTGGATCCGCCGGAGCACGACCTCGTCGGTCCCGGTCGGCGGCCGCAGGACCAGCCGGTCAGCGGCCGACGACCCCACGCCCACGACTCCCACCCGTCCGATCAGACCCGGCGCAGCAGCGCCAGGAACATCGCGTCGGTCCCGTGCCGGTGCGGCCAGAGCTGCACGTACGGTCCCGCCAGGCCCTCGACGGGCCGTCCGACCACCGCGTTCACCGCCGCGACCGCGTCCAGCACCTCGACGTCCTCCCGCGAACGGGTCACGGCTTCCACCACGGCGCGCGTCTCCGCGACGTGCGGCGAGCACGTCACGTACCCGACCACTCCCCCGGGTCGCGTCGCGTCCAGCGCGGCGTCCAGCAGCTCCCGCTGCAGCAGCGCGAGCGGCTTGAGGTCGGCGGGCGTCCGCCGCCACCGGGCCTCGGGTCGACGCCGGAGCGCCCCCAGGCCGGTGCACGGAGCGTCCACGAGGACGCGGTCGAACCGGCCCGGGTGGGCCGTGCCGAGCTCGCGACCGTCCCACTGCACGACGTCGAGGAGCTCGGGCGGCAGCGCCTTCACGCTGCGCTCCACCAGCCCCACGCGGTGCGGCTGGACCTCGCCGGCGACGAGCACGCTCGGTCGGTCCAGCGCCCCGAGCGCCGCGAGCTCGTCGGTCCGCTGGGCCAGCACGGCGCCCAGCAGCGCACTCTTGCCGCCGGGGCCGGCGCACACGTCGGCCCACTGCGAGTCCCCGTCGGTGACCGTGACGCCCGCGAGCGCGAGCGCGACGAGCTGGCTCCCCTCGTCCTGGACGCCCATCCGGCCCTGTCGCACGGCCGGCAGCGCGTCGGGGCTGCCGCCGGCCAGACGCCACGCCGTCGGGGCGAGGCCGGCCGGCGTCACCACCCCGTCCTCGACGGCGTCGGTCAGCTCGCGCTCGTCGACCAGGCCCGGCCGGGCGACCAGGGTCACCGCCGGGGCCGCGTTGTCGGCCTCGAGCAACGCGACGAGCTCGGCCTCGAGCCGGCCGGCCGGGGTACCGCCGTCGAGCGCCAGGCTCTCGCGGAGCGCCCGGACGATCCAGGCCGGGTGGGCCAGTCGCTGACCGAGCAGGTCGTCCGCATCGGTGGTGCGCTCGGCCATCCGACGCTCCCACTCGGCGGCGTCGGCGCGCGTCACCTGGCGCATGACGGCGTTCGCGAACGAGGCGGCGCCCGGCGACACGTTGGCGCGGACCAGGTCCACCGTCTCCGAGACGGCCGCGTGCTGCGCCACCCGCATCCCGAGCACCTGGTGCGCGCCCAGCCGGAGCGCGTCGAGGACGCCGGGGTCGATCGAGGTCAGCCCGCGGCTCGAGCACATCGCGAGGATCGCGTCGTAGCGACCGCGCAGCCGGAGCGTCCCGTAGGCGAGCTCGGTGGCGAAGCCGGCGTCGCGCCCGCTCAGTTCGCGCTCGGCCAGGAGGCCCGGGAGCACGAGGTTCGCGTACGCGTCGGACCCGGCGACGGCGCGCAGGACGTCGTAGGCCGCCTGCCGGGACGGGTCGATGCGCGTCGTCGCGCCGCGGCCGTTCCCGCCACGGGCACCGCCGGGACGCCCCCGACCCCGCTCGCCCGCGCCACCGCGCTCGTTCCGTCCGCCGCGCTCGCCCGCTCCGCGCTCAGCCACGGTCGACCCCCTCGAACGCCGACCCCTGTTCCAGCCGGGCGCCGCGCGCCCAGGCGGCCGCGGGCATCCACGCCTTGCCGGCCGGGGCGACCTCGCCGAGCAGCACCGGCGTCGTGCCGGTCCCCACGTGCACCTCGTTCTTGCCCGCCCGCACCTCACCCGGCGCGAGCGCGATCTCACCCGACACCGACGCCCCCGACACCACAGGCACCAGCACGACCGGCCCCACCTTCACCCGCGTCCCCGCGAGCACCGTCCACGCCCCAGGAGCCGGCGTCATCGACCGCACGAAGCGGTCGACGGCGACGGCGGGCAGGTGCCACGGCACCTGCGCGTGCGCGACCTCGAGCTTGGGGGCGAGGCTGACGCCGTCGTCGGGCTGCTCGGTCGGTGACGCCGACCCGTCCGCCAGCGCGTCCAGGCTCGCCAGCACGAGCGGGACGCCCGCGACCGAGAGCCGGTCCAGGAGGTCGCCGCTGGTGTCGCGCGGTCGGACGCCCTCGGTCATCGTCCCGATCACGGGACCGGTGTCGAGCCCCGTGGTCAGGCGGAACGTCGTCGCCCCCGTGATCTCGTCGCCGCTCCGCACCGCCCACTGCACGGGCGCGGCACCGCGCCACGCGGGCAGCAGCGAGAAGTGCAGGTTGATCCAGCCGTGCGTCGGCACGTCGAGCAGCGTGGCCGGGACGAGCGCGCCGTAGGCGACCACGACGGCGACGTCGAGCTCGAGCGCCTCGATCGCGGCCACCGCCTCGGGGGTCCGCAGGGTCGGCCACTCCAGGACGTCGATGCCGAGCTCACGAGCCGCGTCGGCGACGGGCGAGGGCTCCTCCGCGCCCCGGCGCGAGCGGCGGGCCGGCGGGCGGGTCAGCGCCGCGACCACGGTGTGGCGGGCGGCCAGCGCCCGGAGGGTCGGGACGGCGACGTCGGGGGTTCCGGCGAAGAGCACGCGCAGCGGTGAGGTCACCGGCGCAAGTCTAGGCGGGCGGATCGATCACGACGCCGAGGCCGGCGAGCTCCCGGCGCAGCGAGGCCGCGTCCGTGAAGACGTGACCGTGCAGCCCGAGAGCCCGGGCCGCCTCGACGTTCGCGAGGCGGTCGTCCACGAACAGGGCCCGCGCGGGTGCGACGTCGAACCGGTCGAGCAGGTGCTGGTAGATCGCGGGATCCGGCTTCACCAGACCCAGGTCGCCCGACACCACGATCGCCTCCAGCTCGTGCATCGCGGGCACGGCGACCCGTCCGTGGGGGAAGGTCTCCGACGACCAGTTCGTCAGGCCGAGCAGCCGGAGGCCGCGCGCCCGCATCTCGCCCACCAGCTCCGGCATGCCGGGGACCGGCCCGGTCAGCGTCGTGGCGAAGGCCTCCGCGTACCGCGCGAGGAAGCCGGCGTGCTGCGGCCACGCGGCGGCGACCTCCTCCTCCAGGGACGCCCAGGTCTCCCCCGCGTCCGCGCGGAGGTTCAGGGCGTGGAAGTCGATCTCGGCGGCGACGGCGTGCCACGCCTGGGCACTCAGGTGGGGGTGCGCGCGCTGCGGTTCCCAGTCGACCAGCACCTGGCCGAGGTCCAGCACGACGGTGTCGATCTCGCTCTCGCTGCTCACGGCATCCATCCTCACAGGTGCCGCGCGCCCCGTCGTCACGAGGTCGCAGGTCCGCCCGTCACAGGTCCCGAGGGTCGACGACGACCCGGACCGGGCCGCGCCGCTTGTGGGCGCTGCGCACCCCGAGCGCTTCCTTGACCGCGCGGGACAGGGCCGCGCCGTCCGCCAACGACGACCTCAGGAGCGCCCGGGACGGCTCGACGACGTCGTCCCCGTCCGCGCCGTCGTCCGTCCCCCAGAGCGATCCCGGCGGCGGCGTCGCGGCGGAGGCTCCCGCCGTCCCAGTCCCGCCGCCGGCACCAGCCCCCGACCCCGGGCGCACCGGTGCGGCCGGCACCGGGAACGGCCCGAGCACCTCCGCCCCCGGCGACGGCTCGAGCTCGGCGAGCAGGTCGGTGACGGCGTCGAGCGACCCTGTCGCCGTGACCACCCGCGCCGCGGGCGGGAATCGCAGCTCCGTGCGCTCGGCGAGCTCGCGGTGGGCGAACCCCTCCGCGTCCCACCGCACGAGCGCCTGCACCACCGCCGCGGTGCCGCCGCCCGCGACGACGACGCGGCCGCCGTCGCGCGCCGAACGCGCGAGCCAGGCCGCGGCGAACCAGCGCCGCAGCGCCTCCTCGCTCCCCGCCAGCCCGGGCAGCGACGTGGCGAGCGAGCCGTCCAGCAGCACGACGGCGGTGTACCCGCCCTCCGCCTCCGGCTCGGCGCCCGGGGTGGCCACGACGATCCGGGGCGCGTCGTTCACCCGGTCCACGACGCCGTGCCCCGACTCGCTCGCGAGGACCGGGATCTGCGGGAACGCGCGTCCGAGCTCCTCGGCGGTCCGCATCGAGCCGACACGCACGGCCCGCAGGCCCCCGAAGCCGCACTCCGGGCAGCGCCAGTCCTCGGCGCTCGTGCCGCACGCCCCGCAGACCGGAGGCCCCGCGGCGGGCATCGTCAGCGTGCCGCCGCACGCCGCGCAGCGCGCGGGGGTCCGGCACCGGCCGCAGGCGAGGTGGGGCAGGTAGCCGGCGCGCGGGGTCTGCACGAGCACGGGGCCGTGCGCGAGCCCCGCGCGCAGCGCCTCCCACACGGGGTCGGGATCCGGGCGTGGCCGCCGGGGCCGGAGCGGGCGAGGTCCTCGGCGTCGGGCGCGCTCACGCGCGGGGCGACCTCGCGCAGGCGCGAGCGCTCCGCCCGCAGCGAGACCGCCCACCCCGTCTCGACGAGGTGCTGCGACCACACCGAGCGCGACGGCGAGGCGAGCAGCACCGCGGCCCGCTCCGGGACCGCGCGGAGGGCGAGGACCTGGGCGGCGTGCGGGTAGGGCGAGCGCTGCTCGACGAGCGAGTCGTCGCCGTCGTCCCAGCAGACGACGAGGCCGAGGTCGACGAGCGGGGCCCAGGCGGCCGACCGGGTGCCGACGACGACCCGCGTCAGGCCCGTGAGCGCCCGCAGGTGAGCCCGCGCGCGCACGGACGGCCCGTCGCTCGCGACCAGTCGTCCGACCTCCTCGCCGAGCCGCTCGGCCAGGTACGGCACGAGCGCCTCGACGTCGCGCAGGTCGGGCACCACCACGAGCACCCCGCGCCCCGCGGCCCTCGTCGCCAGCGCCGCCTCGGCCAGCGCCTCGCGCCAGCGCGCGGGTCCGCCGACGACGCTCCACACCGCGCGCGGGGCCTCGCCCTCGCGGAGGCGGCGCAGCAGCGCCGGACCGCCGGGCACCTCGTCCCACGGGCTCGCGGGGTGCCCGACGTCAGCCCCCGCCCCCTCGGAGGTCCCGACGTCGGTGACCTCGATCTCGTCGGAGACCTCGCTCTCCTCGGCGGCCTCGCGCTCGACGGCGACCTCCGCCGCCCGCGCCGCCGCCTTCGCCACGGCCGCGAGCACGCCGGCCTCGGCGCGCGCGTGACGCGACGGCACCGCGAACCGCAGCACGTCGCTCAGCGTCCCGGCGTACCGGTCGGCGACCGCGCGCGCGAGCGCGAGCACGGGCGGCGTCAGGGTGACGACGGGCGAGACCAGGCGGCGCAGCGACGCCAGCCGGCGGCCGGTGTCGTCGGGGCCGAGGGCCCGGACGCCGAGGACCCAGCCGTCGCGCTCCCGACCGGCGAACGGCACCTTGACGCGGGTGCCGACGACGACCTCGTCCGGCCCGGCGGCGCCCGCCAGCTCGTCGGGCACCAGGTAGTCGAACTCGCGGTCCAGGTGCGGCAGCGGGACGTCGACGACGACCTGCGCCACCCGGGTGCCCGCGACCGGCGGCGGCGCCGGCGCGACGGCACGGCCCGCCGCCGGGACAGCGGCGTCGGGCACCCCGAACAGCGCGTCGCCCGGGGACGACGTCGGCGCCTCGTCCTCCCCCACGCTCACGGCGACGTCCGGCTACAGGGCGGAGCGCAGCGCGTCGGCGCGGTCGGTGCGCTCCCACGTGAACTCGGGCAGCTCGCGTCCGAAGTGGCCGTAGTTCGAGGTCAGCGCGTAGATCGGGCGCAGCAGGTCGAGCGCGTCGATGATGGCGGCCGGGCGGAGGTCGAAGACCTGCGAGATCGCGCGCGAGATCCCCTCGGCGCTCACGCCGGCCGCCTCGGTGCCGAACGTCTCCACGTACACGCCCACGGGGTGGGCGCGGCCGATCGCGTACGCGACCTGCACCTCGCAGCGACGCGCGAGTCCTGCGGCCACCACGTTCTTGGCCACCCAGCGCATCGCGTAGGCCGCCGAGCGGTCCACCTTCGAGGGGTCCTTGCCGGAGAACGCGCCGCCGCCGTGGCGGGCCATGCCGCCGTAGGTGTCGACGATGATCTTGCGACCGGTGAGGCCGGCGTCGCCCATCGGGCCGCCGAGCGTGAAGGCGCCCGTCGGGTTGACCAGGAGGCGCAGGCCGGAGACGTCGAGCCCCTCCGGCGCGTGCTCGGCCAGGACCGGGGCCAGCACCTGCTCGCGCAGCGCGACGGCGAGGTCGGCCTCGGTGAGGTCGGGCGAGTGCTGGGCGGAGATGACGACGGTGCCGACGGCGACGGGCCGGTCGCCGTCGTAGTCGATCGTCACCTGCGTCTTGCCGTCGGGGCGCAGCCCGTCGACGATCCCCTGCTTGCGGACGGCGCTGAGGCGCTCGGACAGGCGGTGGGCGAGGTGGATCGGCAGCGGCATGAGGGTCGGCGTCTCGTCGGCGGCGTACCCGAACATCAGGCCCTGGTCGCCGGCACCCTGCGCGTCGTAGGGGTCGACGGCGACGCCGTCGCGCACCTCGAGGGAGTCGGTCAGCCCCTGCTCGATCTCCTGGGACTGCTGACCGATCGAGAGCGAGACTCCGCAGGAGGAGCCGTCGAAGCCGACCTCCGACGAGGTGTACCCGATGCCGGAGATCACGTCCCTCACGAGCTTGGGCATCTCGACGTAGCCGGTCGTGTTGATCTCCCCGCGACGTGCACGAGGCCCGTGGTGACGAGCGTCTCGACGGCGACGTGGGCGTCACGGTCGGCCGCCAGCAGGGCGTCGAGGATGGAGTCGGAGACGAGGTCGCTCACCTTGTCGGGGTGGCCCTCGGTGACGGACTCGGAGGTGAAGCTGCGCAGGGTGGTCACAACGATCGAGGGTAGTGCAGCCCCCCGACATCCGACCGGTCAGCGGGGCAGGCGTCCCACGATGAGGTCGACCAGCCCGCGCGCGACCTCGTCCTTGGTGCCGGCGGCGCGGCCCACCTCGTCGCCCGCGGCGTCGAGCACGACGACGGCGTTGGGCACGTCGCCGAACCCGGTCGTGGCCCCGACGACGTTGACGGCGAGCAGGTCGGCGCCCTTGCGGATCGCCTTCGCCCGGCCGTGGGCCGCCGCGTCCTGCGCCGCGTCCCCGGTCTCGGCGGCGAAGCCGACGACGACCTGGCCCGCGCGGCGCGCGGCGACGAGGCCGGCGAGCACGTCCGGGTTCTCCACGAGGTGGATGACCAGGTCGTCCCCGGTCTTCTTGATCTTGGACCCCGCCGACGTGGTCGGCCGGTAGTCGGCGACGGCGGCCGCCATCACGACGACGTCGGCGGCGGGTGCCTCCGCCGTCATCGCCTCGGCCAGCTCCAGCGCGGTGCCGACCGTGACGACGCGGTGCGGGACGCCGTCGAGCGGGATCTCCACGTGGGCTGCGACGAGCGTGACGTCGGCGCCACGCGCGGCGAGCGCGTCGGCCACCGCCAGGCCCTGACGGCCGGAGGAGCGGTTGCCGAGGAAGCGCACGGGGTCGAGGGGTTCGCGGGTGCCGCCGGCGGAGACGACGGCGCGCACGCCCTCGAGGTCCCGCTCGCCGTCAGCCCCCGCGACCAGCGCCAGCGCGGCCGCCGCGATCGCGGCGGGCTCGGGCAGGCGGCCCTGACCGGTGTCGGTCCCGGCCAGCCGGCCGGAGTCGGGGTCGAGCACGTGGATCCCGCGCTCGCGCAGCACGGCCACGTTGGCCTGCGTGGCCGGGTGCAGCCACATCTCGGTGTGCATCGCCGGGGCGACGAGCACCGGGCACGTGACGGTCAGCATCGTGGCGGTCAGCAGGTCGTCGGCCCGGCCGGAGGCCAGGCGGGCGAGCAGGTCGGCCGTCGCCGGAGCGATCACGGCGAGCTCGATGCTGCGGCCGAGGTGGACGTGCTCCACCTCGGCGGCACCGGTGAAGACGTCCGTCGTCACGCGGTGCCCGGCCAGCGCCTCCCACGTGGGTCTCCCCACGAACTCGAGCGCGGCCGGGGTGGGCACGACGTGCACGTCGTGCCCGCTCTCGGCGAGCAGGCGCAGGAGGTGCACCGCCTTGTAGGCGGCGATGCCCCCGCTGACGCCGAGAAGGACGCGCAGGGTCTACTCCTCCTCGGAGGAGGAGTAGGACAGCAGGCCCTTGTTGATCTCGCGCATGGCGATGGAGAGGGGCTTCTCCTGCGGGCGGGTCTCGACCAGCGGGCCGACGTACTCGAGCAGGCCCTCGTGGAGCTGCGCGTAGTACGCGTTGATCTGGCGGGCGCGCTTGGAGGAGTACAGGACCAGCGCGTACTTGGAGTCGGCGACCTCGAGGAGCTCGTCGATGGGCGGGTCGGTGATGCCCTCGGGCGCGGCAACGGTTCCGGACATGGGTCCATCCTTACTACGGTGGGGGGAAGCCGCACGATCCTATCAGCGGCTGCTCCCGGTGACGGGAGGCGGGGCGGTCCGGCGATGCGCTCGACCGGCGGACGGCCTCCGCCACGCCCGCCGGTGTGGTCAGCCGTGCATCAGGGACGCGAGCTCGTCCGTGGCACGAGCGACGCTGTCGTTGACGACGACGTGGTCGAACTCCCGCTCGGCGGCGAGCTCGACGCGGGCGGTGGCCAGGCGACGCTCCCGCTCCTCCTCACCCTCGGTGCCGCGGCCGACGAGCCGCTGGACGAGGTCCTCCCAGGTGGGGGGCGCGAGGAACACGAACCGGGCGTCCGGCATGGTGCGGCGCACCTGACGCGCACCCTGCAGGTCGATCTCCAGCAGCGCGGGGACGCCGGCCGCGAGCTGCTCCTCGACGGGGCCGCGCGGGGTCCCGTAACGGTGCCGGCCGTGCACGACCGCCCACTCGAGCAGGTCGTCGCGCTCGACCATCGCGTCGAAGGTCGCCTCGTCGACGAAGAAGTAGTGCACGCCGTCGATCTCGCCGGGGCGAGGGGGACGCGTGGTCGCCGAGACCGAGAGCCAGATGTGCGGGTACCGGGCCCGGATGTCGGCCGAGACGGTGCCCTTCCCGACGGCCGTGGGGCCGGCCAGGACGGTGAGACGAGGAATGCCACCCGAGGTGGTGCGGGGCGCCACCTCAGCCGAACCGCTGGACGAGGGCGTCGCGCTGGTGCGGGCCGAGCCCGCGCACACGGCGGGTCTCGGCGATGCCGACCTCCGCCATGATCTGCTTCGCGCGCACCGGTCCGACGCCGGGGAGCGCCTCCAGCAGCGCGCTCACCTTGAGCTTGCCGATCGCCTCGTCGCTCTCGGCCGCCTCCAGCACGCTGGAGAGCGAGGCGCCGGAGTACTTCAGGCGGTTCTTCACCTCGGCCCGGGTCGCTCGCGCCTGCGCGGCCTTGGCCAGCGCGTCGGCGCGTTGCTGCGGCGTCAGTTGGGGAAGTGCCACCTGTGGATCTCCTGCCTGGCGTGGGGGGGTGCTAGTGCAACCTAGCGGGACGGGTCGCGAGCGGCAACGTGCGACGGTCAGACCTCGGGGCGCAGCCGCTGCTCGAGCCGCGACAGCGTCGGGGCGTCCAGCCCCGCCGTCGCGGCGAACGTCTCGAGGCTGCCGTGCGCGTCCTGCACGGCGGCCAGCGCCGACCTCAGGGCCGTGACGTCGACCCCGAGCAGCGGGTCGAGGAGCGCAGGGTCGAGGCCCGGCACGGACGGGACGACCGCGCGCTGCGAGGACGAGGCGTGGTTGGAGTAGACGAAGTCCGCCTCGACGGCCTCCGGCGACGCACCGGCCAGCAGCGCGGCGATCGCCACGAGCAGACCCGTGCGGTCCTTGCCCGCGGAGCAGTGGACGACGACGGCGCCCGGCGCGTCCGCGACGATCCGCAGCCCGCGACCGAGCTGGGCGACGGCCACGGGGTCGGTGACGACCTCGTGGTAGATCCCGGTCATCAGCTCCTGGGCCCAGCCGGGCGTGCTCAGGAGCCGGGCGAAGCGGTCCATCGCCTCGGCGTCGGGCGCCGTGCCGGACAGCTGCCCCGCGAGGGCGCCCCCGGGGCGATCGGGAGCCGGTGGACGGTGACGCCCGCAGGCACGGCGTCCGCGCCCTGACGGGCCGCCTCGTCGTCGCTCCGCAGGTCGACGACGTCGGTCACGCCCAGCGCGGTCAGCCGGTCTCGACCGGCGTCGGTGAGCCCGGCCAGGGCCGCCGACCGCAGCAGCACGCCGGGCGCGACCCCTCCCAGCGCGGCGGCGTCGCGATCGTTCCACGTGCCGTCGATGGCCAGGGTGACGCCCTGCGGGTCGAGGTCGACGACCCCGTCGGGGGCGGCGGCCGCGGCCTCGTCGTGCTCGGTCACACGGTCTCCTCGAGGTCTCGTCGGGCCTGCTGCGCCGCCGCGACGAGGCCGGCGGCGTCCGGACCCGCCCCCAGCACACCACGCGAGGTCGACGGCAGCGAGGCGGACCAGGCCGAGCCGACGACGGCGCGCACGTCGGCCGCCGTCCCGCCCTGCGCCCCGAAGCCGGGTACCAGCAGCGGTCCCCCGACGGCCTCGAGGTCGACGCCGAGCTCGACGGCGGCGTCGCGGACGGTCGCGCCGACGACGAGGCCGACGCTCCCCAGGGGTGCACCCGCGGCGCGCTCCTGCGCGTTCGCGCGGGCCGCGGCGGCCGCCACCAGTCCGGCGACGCTCTCCCCCGAGGCCACGCGGGCGTGCTGCACCTGCGCCCCCTCGGGGTTGGAGGTCAGGCAGAGGACGAAGACGCCGCGGCCGTTCTCCCGCGCCGTCGCGATCGCCGGGTCCAGCGACCCGGGACCGAGGTACGGCGAGAGCGTGACGGCGTCGCCCGCCAGCGGCGAGCCCTCACGCAGGAACGCGTCCGCGTAGCCCTGCATCGTCGAGCCGATGTCGCCGCGCTTGGCGTCCACGATCGTGAGGACGTCGGCGGCGCGGGCGGCCGCGACGGCCTCCTCCAGGACCGCCAGGCCCGCGGACCCGTGGCGCTCGTAGAACGCCGCCTGCGGCTTCAGGGCGGCCACGTGCGGGGCCAGGGCCTCGACGCAGCGCAGCGAGAACTCGCGCAGCCCCGCGACGTCGTCGCCCAGCCCCCACGCGGCGAGCAGCGACGCGTGGGGATCGATCCCGACGGTCAGCCGGCCCCTGGCGTCGATCGCCGCCGCGAGCCGCTCGCCGAACGGCCTCACGCCGAGGCCGCCAGCTTCGCGGCCCGCTCGGCGTTGAAGTCCTGCAGCGAGCGGACCGAGAACGGCCCGCGCCGGATCGCCTCGATGGCCAGCACGGCCATGGCGAACTGCTGGATGGTCGTGACGATCGGCTTGTCGACGGCGGTGGTCGCCGTGCGGATGTCGTAGCCGTCGGCACGCGCGCCCTGGCCGTTGGGGGTGTTGACGACCATGTCGATCTCGCTGGCGAGGATCATGTCGAGCACCGTCCGCTCGCCGTCGGGCCCCGGACCGTCGGACGCCTTGCGCACGAGCGTGGTCTCGATGCCGTACCGGCGCAGCACGTCGGCCGTACCGGTCGTGGCGAGGATCTCGAAGCCGAGCTCCACCAGGCGGGCGACCGGGAATACGATCGAGCGCTTGTCCCGGTCGGCCACCGACACGAACACGCGCCCCGTGGTCGGGAGCCCGCCGTAGGCGGCCGCCTGCGACTTGGCGAACGCGAGCGGCACGTCGACGTCGAAACCCATGACCTCGCCCGTCGAGCGCATCTCCGGGCCCAGCACGGTGTCCACGACGTCGCCGGCGGCGGTGCGGAACCGCTTGAACGGGAGCACGGCCTCCTTGACGGCCACGGGCGAGTCGGTGGGCACGTGGGCGCCGTCGAGCACCGGCAGCAGGCCGTCGTCACGCAGCTGCGCGATCGGCACGCCCGACATCACCAGCGCCGCCGCCTGGGCGAGCTGCACGCCGGTGGCCTTGGCCACGAACGGCACGGTGCGCGAGGCGCGTGGGTTGGCCTCGAGCACGTACAGGATGTCGGAGGAGAGCGCGTACTGGACGTTGAGCAGGCCGCGCACGCCCACGCCGCGGGCGATCGCCTCGGTCGAGGTGCGGATGCGGTCGACCTCGCGGCGCGAGAGCGTCACGGACGGGAGCACGCAGGCCGAGTCGCCCGAGTGGATGCCGGCCTCCTCGATGTGCTCCATGATCCCACCGAGGTAGAGCTCCTCACCGTCGTACAGCGCGTCGACGTCGATCTCGATCGCCTCGTCGAGAAACCGGTCGATGAGCACCGGGGCCGCGAACACCTCGGCGCCCTCGCCCGTGACGGGGGTGGAGCGGCGGACGTAGTCGGCGAGCTGCTCGGCGTCGTAGACGATCTCCATGCCGCGGCCGCCGAGCACGTAGCTGGGCCGCACGAGCACGGGGTAGCCCACGCGCTCCGCCACCTCCAGCGCCTGCGGGAGCGACGTCGCCGTGCCGAACGCCGGCGCCGGGAGGCCGGCGGCGACGAGCACGCCGCCGAAGATCCCGCGATCCTCCGCGGCGTCGATCGCCTCGGGCGAGGTGCCCCAGATCGGCAGCCCCGCCCTCGCGAGCCGGTCGGCCAGCGCCAGCGGCGTCTGGCCACCGAGCTGGACGATGACGCCCGCGACCGGTCCGACGGCGAGCTCGGCCTCGTAGATCTCCACGACGTCCTCGAACGTCAGCGGCTCGAAGTAGAGGCGGTCGGCGGTGTCGTAGTCGGTCGAGACCGTCTCCGGGTTGCAGTTGATCATGATCGTCTCGTACGTGCCCTTGAGCGCCAGCGCGGCGTGCACGCACGAGTAGTCGAACTCGATCCCCTGCCCGATCCGGTTGGGACCGGAGCCGAGGATGATCACGGCCGGGCGGGTCCGCGGCTGCACCTCGGTCTCGGAGTCGTACGAGCTGTAGTGGTAGGGCGTGCGCGCCTCGAACTCGGCGGCGCAGGTGTCGACCGTCTTGTAGACGGGGCGCAGCCCGTAGGCGAGGCGGACCTCGCGGACCGTCTCCTCCGCGAGGCGACGGATCTCACCGATCTGGACGTCGGAGAACCCGTGCCGCTTGGCGCGCCGCAGCACGCCCTCGCCCAGCGCGGGCGCGGCCGCGATCTCGTCGGCCACCTCCTGCAGCAGGAACAGCTGGTCGAGGAACCACGGGTCGATCGCCGTCGCCTCGAACAGCTCCGCGGGCGTCGCACCGCCCCGGATCGCCTGCTGCACCTGGACCAGGCGCTCGGCCGTCGCGGTCCTGCTCTTCTCGATGAGCACGGCCGTGGCCTCGGGGTCGGGACGCTCACCGCGCCAGTGCAGGCCGGCACCGGCGGTGTCGATCGAGCGCAGCGCCTTGTTCAGCGCCTCGGTGAAGTTGCGGCCCATGGCCATCGCCTCGCCGACCGACTTCATGGTGGTCGTCAGACGGGCGTCGGCCGCCGGGAACTTCTCGAACGCGAACCGCGGCACCTTGACCACGACGTAGTCGAGCGTCGGCTCGAAGCTCGCCGGGGTGGAGCCCGTGATGTCGTTGGGGATCTCGTCGAGCGTGTAGCCGATCGCGAGACGGGCGGCGATCTTGGCGATCGGGAAGCCCGTCGCCTTGGACGCCAGCGCCGAGGAGCGCGAGACGCGCGGGTTCATCTCGATGACGACGACGCGGCCCGTGGTGGGGTGGACGGCGAACTGCACGTTGCAGCCACCGGTGTCCACACCGACCTCGCGGATGATCGCGATGCCGACGTCGCGCAGCTTCTGGTACTCGCGGTCGGTGAGCGTCATCGCGGGCGCGACGGTGATCGAGTCGCCCGTGTGGACGCCGACCGGGTCGAGGTTCTCGATCGAGCAGACGACCACGACGTTGTCGTTCCGGTCGCGCATGAGCTCGAGCTCGAACTCCTTCCAGCCGAGGATGGACTCCTCCAGGAGCACCTCGGTGGTCGGCGAGTAGTGCAGGCCCTGGCCGGCGATCTGGCGCAGCTCGGCCTCGTCGTAGGCGATGCCGGAGCCGAGGCCGCCCATGGTGAAGGAGGGGCGGACCACGAGCGGGTAGCCGAGGTCCTCGACGGCGAGGAGCACCTCGTCCATCGTGTGGCAGATCGTGCTGCGCGCCGACTCGGCACCGCAGCGCTCGACGACGCCCTTGAACTGCTGGCGGTCCTCGGCGAGGTGGATCGAGGCGATGTTGGCGCCGATGAGCTCGACGCCGTGCTCGGCCAGGACCCCGGCCTCGTCGAGCGCGATCGCCGTGTTCAGCGCCGTCTGACCACCGAGGGTCGGCAGCAGCGCGTCCGGCTTCTCCTTGGCGATGATGCTCGCGACGACCTCGGGCGTGATCGGCTCGACGTAGGTGGCGTCGGCGAACTCGGGGTCGGTCATGATCGTGGCCGGGTTGGAGTTGACGAGGATGACCCGCAGGCCCTCCTCGCGCAGCACGCGGCACGCCTGCGTCCCGGAGTAGTCGAACTCGGCGGCCTGGCCGATGACGATGGGACCGGACCCGATCACGAGGACCGAGCGCAGGTCGGAACGGCGGGGCATCAGGCGTTCTCCTCGGGAGCAGCGGGGGTGGTGGAGCCATCGGGGGCCGGGAGGGCGGAGGCGTCGGCCGGTCGGACCTCGCCGCTCCGGCGCCGGTCGACGAGCTCGCCGAGCCGGTCGAACAGGTAGGCGGCGTCGTGCGGTCCGGCGGCGGCCTCCGGGTGGTACTGGACGGAGAAGGCCGGGATGTCGAGGCACTCCAGGCCCTCGACCACGTCGTCGTTCAGCCCGACGTGCGAGACGATCACGCGGCCGTAGCGGCCGCCGTCGTGCGGGGCGGTGCTCGGCTCGCCCAGCGGGGCGTCGACGGCGAACCCGTGGTTGTGCGCCGTGATCTCGACCTTGCCGGTGCGGACGTCCTTGACCGGCTGGTTGATGCCGCGGTGGCCGAACGTCAGCTTGTAGGTGCCGTAGCCCAGCGCGCGGCCGAGGATCTGGTTGCCGAAGCAGATGCCGAAGTACGGGATGCCGGCGTCCAGGACCCCGCGCAGCAGGTCCACCTCCGCCTCCGCGGCGGCCGGGTCGCCGGGACCGTTGGAGAAGAAGACGGCGTCGGGCTCGTGGGATCGGATCTCCTCGAGCGTGGACCCGGTGGGGACGACGACGACGCGCAGCCCGCGCTCGGCCATCCGCTGCGGTGTCATGTCCTTGATGCCGAGGTCGACCGCGACGACGGTCCCGCGCGGCTCGCCGCCGGCGACGGGCTCGACGACGTAGGCCTCCGACGTCGTGACCTCGCGCGCCAGGTCGGCTCCCGCCATCGCGGGCGCCTGGCGGACGCGCTCGACGAGCTCGTCGATCCCCGCCTGCCCGGGGTGGGCCGGCAGGGCGTCGCCGGAGAAGATGCCGGCGCGCATCGAGCCCGCGGTCCGCAGGTGGCGCGTGAGGGCGCGGGTGTCGACCTCGCTGATCCCGACGGCCCCCTGCTCGACGAGCCGGTCGTCCAGGGTCGCGGTCGAGCGCCAGCTGGACGGCGTGCGCGCGGGGTCGCGGACCACGAAGCCCGCGACCCAGATCCGAGAGGACTCCGGGTCCTCATCGTTGACGCCCGTGTTGCCGATGTGCGGCGCCGTCATGACGACGATCTGGCGGTGGTAGCTCGGGTCGGTGATCGTCTCCTGGTACCCGGTCATCCCGGTGGAGAAGACGATCTCGCCCAGCGTCTGACCGCGCGCCCCCCAGGCGCGGCCGACGAGGTGGGTGCCGTCCTCCAGCACCAGCAGGGCGGAGGCGTCGGTGGGGCCACTCATGCGCTGTCCTTCTTCTCGGTTGCGGCGTCGCCGCCGGTGGTGGGCGGGGTCGCCGCCGGGGAGGTCGATGAGGTCGGAGAGGTGGTGCCGGTGACGTCGGCCGTCGGTTCGCCCGTCGGTCCAGAGGCCGGGGCGGCGGCCCCGGGGGTGAGCGCGTTGACCGCCGCGATCAGCGGGTCGCGGTCGACGGCGAACCGGGTCCGCAGCCCCGTGTCGAGCTCGCGGTCCTCGCGCTGCCAGCGCACGACGACGAGGCCGCCGCCGCCCGTCACCTTGCCGGCGATGCCGTTCTCGCGGCGGGCGCCGCGCAGGTCGGCGGACGGGATGGCGACGTCGGGGGCGCCGCGTCGGCGCAGCCACACGCCGTCGGGCCCGACCTCGACCTGGACGGGCGAGCGCACGCCGAGTCCGTCGGCAGCGATCCGGTCGAGCCAGTCCCCCGCCGTCGTCGTGGAGACGTAGACGCCCTCCACCACCAGGGTGGCGGCGGCGACCGGCTCGCTCGTGGGGGCGGCGACGCCGGCGGTGCGCGCCGCGCGGGCGCGCCAGCCGAACCACATCGCCGCGAGCAGCGCGAGGCCGATCAGCGCGAGGAGGGCGACGGCGAACGGGCGGCTCACGCGGTGGCCCCGTCGGCGGGCACGGGCACGCCGTCGGCGATCGTGGCGCGGCCGCGCAGGAACGTCCAGCGGACCTCGGCGGGCAGGTCGTGACCAGCGAACGGGGAGTTGCGGCTGGCCGTCTGCTGGGCGCGCGGGTCGATCGTGCGGCGCGCGGCCGGGTCGACGAGCGTGAGGTTGGCAGGCTCACCGACGGCGATCGGGCGGCCGTGGTCGGCCACCCGTCCGATGCTCGCCGGCGTCACCGAGAGCACGCGAGCGACGTCGTCCCAGCCGAAGGGGCCGTCCTCGACCATCACCTGCGCCACCACCGAGAGGCAGGTCTCCAGGCCCGTCATGCCGAACGCGGCGGCCGCCCACTCGCAGTCCTTGTCCTGCACGGCGTGCGGGGCGTGGTCGGTGGCGACGATGTCGATCGTGCCGTCGGCGAGGCCCGCGCGCACCGCGTGCACGTCCTCGGCCGTCCGCAGCGGCGGGTTGACCTTGTAGACGGGGTCGTAGGTGCGCGCGAGCTCGTCCGTCAGCAGCAGGTGGTGCGGCGTGGCCTCGGCCGTGACCGCGATGCCGCGCGCCTTGGCCCAGCGCACGATGTCGACGCTGCCGGCGGTGGACAGGTGCTGCACGTGCAGGCGACCGCCGACGTGCTCGGCGAGCAGGACGTCGCGGGCGATGATCGCCTCCTCCGCCACCGCGGGCCAGCCGGTCAGGCCGATCTGCGCCGAGACGACGCCCTCGTGCATCTGGGCGCCCTCGGTGAGGCGCGGCTCCTGCGCGTGCTGGGCCACGACGCCGTCGAACGCCCGCGTGTACTCCAGCGCGCGACGCATCAGGACCGGGTCCCAGACGCACTTGCCGTCGTCGGAGAAGACGCGCACCGCGGCGGCGGACGTGGCCATCGCGCCGAGCTCGGCCAGCCGCTCCCCCGCGAGCCCGATCGTCACGGCGCCCACCGGGCGGACGTCGGCCCAGCCGGCGTCGCGGCCGAGGCGCCAGACCTGCTCCACGACGCCGGCGGTGTCGGCGACGGGAGCGGTGTTCGCCATCGCGTGCACGGCCGTGAACCCGCCGGCCGCCGCGGCGCGGGTGCCGCTCGCGACGGTCTCGGTGTCCTCGCGGCCCGGCTCGCGCAGGTGGGTGTGCAGGTCCACGAGCCCCGGCAGCGCGACGAGACCGTCGCCGTCCACCACGACGTCGTCGGACCCCGCCTGCGCGGCGGCGTCACCGCCGACGGCGACGATCACCCCGTCCCGCAGCAGGAGGTCGGTGCGCTCGCCGCCCAGGGGCGCGACGGAACGGAGCAGGTAGCCGGGCATCATGCCTCTCCCTCGCCCGCGAGGTCACCCGCGAGCAGTGTGTACAGAACGGCCATGCGGACCGAGACCCCGTTCGCGACCTGCTCCACGACGGTGGAGCGGGGCGAGTCGGCGGCCTCGGCCGAGATCTCCAGGCCGCGGTTCATCGGGCCGGGGTGGAGCACCAGGGTGTGCTCGGGCAGACGGTCCACGCGGGTGCCGTCGAGCCCGTACCGCCGCGCGTACTCGCGCTCGGACGGGAAGAAGCCGCTCGTCATCCGCTCGCGCTGGACGCGCAGCATCATGACGGCGTCGACGTCGTCGGTCAGGGTCGCGTCGAGGTCGAAGGAGACGGCGCACGGCCACGCCTCCACGCCGATCGGCAGCAGCGTGGGCGGCGCCACCAGCGTGACCCGGGCGCCGAGCGTGGCGAGCAGGTCGACGTTGGAGCGGGCGACGCGGGAGTGCAGCACGTCCCCGACCACGACGACGTGGCGCCCGGCGAGGTCACCGCGACCCTCGGCGAGGTGGCGGCGCAGCGTGAACGCGTCCAGCAGGGCCTGCGTCGGGTGCTGGTGCATCCCGTCCCCCGCGTTGACGACGGGGGTGTCGATCCACCCCGCGTGCGCGAGCCGGTGCGGGGCGCCCGACGACGGGTGGCGCACCACGACCGCGTCGGCCCCGATGGCCCGCAGCGTCTGGGCGGTGTCCTTCAGCGACTCGCCCTTGGAGACGCTCGACCCCTTGGCGGAGAAGTTGATGACGTCGGCCGAGAGCCGCTTGGCGGCGGCCTCGAAGGAGATCCGGGTGCGCGTGGAGTCCTCGAAGAACAGGTTGACGATCGTCAGCCCGCGCAGCGCGGGGAGCTTCTTGATGTGGCGCGACTGCGTCTGCGCCATCGCCTCGGCCGTGTCGAGGAGCGCCACGGCCTCGTCGCGGCTCAGCTCGGCGGTGGAGAGCAGGTGTCGCATCACGCCTCACCTCCGCTGATGCTCACGGCGTCGTGGCCGTCGGTCTCCACGAGCTCGACCTGGACGCGCTCGCTGGTGGCCGTCGGCAGGTTCTTGCCGACGTAGTCCGCCCGGATGGGCAGCTGGCGGTGACCCCGATCCACGAGCGCGACCAGCTGGACGGACCGGGGGCGGCCGAGGTCGGCGAGCGCGTCGAGCGCGGCGCGGACCGAGCGGCCGGAGAAGAGCACGTCGTCGACGAGGATCACGGTCTTCTCGTCGATGCCGCCCTCGGGCAGCCGCGTCGGCGTCAGCCCCCGGGTCGGCTTGCGGCGGATGTCGTCGCGGTAGAGCGTGATGTCGATCTCACCGACCGGCACGGGCGTCGCCGGCGTCGCGGAGGTGCCGTCGACGGGCGGCGGGGAGGTGCGGGCGTCGGCCTGCGCGATCCGGGCCGCGAGGCGACGGGCGAGCGGGACGCCCCGGCGCGGGATCCCGAGGAGCACGAGGTCCTCCGGACCCCGGTTGCGCTCGAGGATCTCGTGGGCGATGCGGGTGAGGGCGCGCGAGATCTCGTCGGTCTCGAGCACCACACGGGTTGTCGGCACGGCTGCCTCCTTCCCCGCCTCACAGGACGGGCTTAAAGGTGGAGTGGTCTGCCGCCCAGCCTACTGCGGCTCCCCCGAGGGGGCCCCGGCGTCTCGGAGGGCGGGCGCGACCCGCTGGAGCTGGCCCAGCAGGCCGTTGACGAACTCCGGGGAGTCGTCGGTGGACAGGTCGGCGGCGAGGTTCACGGCCTGCTCGACGGCGACGGCGTCGGGGACCTCGTCGCTGTAGAGCAGCTCCCAGACGCCGATCCTCAGGATCGCGAGGTCGACGGCCGGCATCCGGTCGATCGTCCACGCGTGCGAGTAGGACTCGAGCAGCTCGTCGATGCGCGCGAGGTGCTCGGCCACGCCCTCGATGATCTCGGCGGCGTAGGTGCGCATCGGCTTCAGACCGCTCGCGTTCGCCATCCGCTGGGCGAGCAGGTCGATGATGGCGACGTCGTCGCCGGCCCGACGGCGCTGGTCGGCCTCGAAGAGGAGGTCGACCGCGCGCCGCCGGTCCTTGCTGCGATCAGGCACGGGGTGTCAGCCGGGGCTCAGGCGCGGCCGAGGTAGGCACCCGTGCGGGTGTCGACCTTGACCTTGGTGCCGATCTCGACGAACAGCGGGACCTGGATCTCGGTGCCCGTCTCGATCGTCGCCGCCTTGGTGCCGGCGTTCGAGCGGTCGCCCTGCAGGCCCGGCTCGGTGTAGGTCACCTCGAACACGATCGAGGCGGGGAGCTCCACGTAGAGCGGGTTGCCCTCGTGCAGCGCGACGATGACCTCGGTGTTCTCGAGCAGGAAGCGGGCGGCCTCGCCGACGGTCTGCTCGGTGACGTAGATCTGCTCGTAGTCGCTGGAGTCCATGAAGACGAAGGACTCGCCGTCCTTGTACAGGTACTGCATGTCGCGCTTGTCGACGTTCGCCGTCTCGACCTTGAGGCCCGCGTTGAACGTCTTGTCGACGACCTTGCCCGACAGGACGTGCTTGAGCTTGGTGCGCACGAAGGCCGGGCCCTTGCCGGGCTTGACGTGCTGGAACTCCACGACGCTCCAGAGCTGGTTCTCGAGGTTGAGGACCATGCCGTTCTTCAGGTCGTTCGTGCTTGCCACAGGGAGTCCTTCGGGTCGTGGGGGTCACGTCCCCCGGAGCAGGTCGGTGCGTTCCCGGTCAGTTCCGCGGAAACGCGCCGACGCCACTTTACGGCATCGACCGTCGCGGACCGCGTGGCTCCGGCGATCGAGGCGACGGCCTCCAACCGTGCCGGCGTGCGTGCGGCGATCGCGCACCGGTACCCGGGGGACGCGGGCAACGGCGTCACGGCGATGCCGGCGAGCTCGGGCGACGGCGCCTCCAGCGGGCGTCGCCAGTGGGCGGGGTCGATCGCGGCGTGGCGACGCGGGGCCGCGTGCTCCGGCGCTTGGGGGGGCAGCAGAATCGTGTGCGGCGGTGTCCGCAGCCCGAGGCCCGCTGCCTTGAGGAGGGCCTCCTTCGCCACCCACCGCCCGAGCCGCGCCCCGGGTCGCTCCCCCGCCGGTCCGAGGTCGGCCCGCTCGGTCGGGTGGAGGGCGTAGTCGTCGAAGCCGGCGAAGAGCGCGGGCGGCACCCGCTCGACGTCGACCCCGACGTCGGCCCCCTCCTCCGCGACGGCGACCAGCACGCGGTCGCCGGAGGTGGAGGAGCTCACGGACACCCCCACCGTCTGCGGTCGACCGTGGGGGCCCCGCAGTCGGGGCAGCGCCGATCGATCACGATCTCGCGCGCCCGGCGGGGGTCCCACCCCGTCCGCGCGGAAACCAGCAGCCGCAGGGCCACCCGGCCCGCGAGGGTGCGGCGGCGGTCCTGCGGCCGGCGGCGGGCCGCGGCGGCGGCCAGGTCGACGTCGTCGAGGAGCTGTTCGAGCGGCGCGATCCGGGCGCTGGTGGAGAGCACCTCCTCGACGGAGGCGTCCAGGAGCGCGATCACCGCTTGCTGATGCGGCGGTACTGCGTGACCGCGACCGGCGCAAAAATCGCGATGATCGCGATGCAGCAGGCGAACGCGTACAGCGTGGCGTTCTGGGCGGCCCACCCGGTGGCGACCTCGAAGCCCTCGGGGGGCGGGTTGCCGAAGCCCTGGCGCACGGCGGTCGCCACGGCGGTCACGGGGTTCCACTCGGCGATGGTCCGCAGCACGCCGGGCAGGGTGTCGGCCGAGACGAACGCGCCCGAGATGAAGCACACGGGGAACAGCCACAGGAGGCCGAGGCTCTGCGCGACCTCCATGCTGCGCGCGGTGAGCGCGATGGCGGCGCCGATCCACGACGTCGCGAACGCGAACAGCACGAGCAGCGCGAACGCGCCGAGCACCGGTCCGGCGTCGGTGTGCACCCGCCAGCCGATCGCCAGCCCGCACGCGACGATGACGGCGATCGAGATGCCGCTCGTCACCAGGTCCGAGGTGGTCCGGCCCAGGATCACGCCGACGCGCGACATCGGCAGCGAGCGGAACCGGTCGATCAGACCGGACTGGAGGTCCTTGGCCAGGTAGACGGCCGTAAAGGAGGAGTTGAACGTCAGCGTCTGGGCGAGGATGCCGCCGATGAGGAACTCGCGGTAGGCATCGCCACCGAGCGCGCCGCCGAAGACGAACGCGAGGATGAGGACGAAGATGATCGGCTGGGCGACCCCGGTGACGAGGGCGCCCGGTGTCCGGCGGACGTTGACGACGTTGCGTCGCGCGACCACCCAGCCGTCGCGGGCGGCGGAGACGAGCGGGGCGAACGCGCCGCCCGGCCGCGCGCCGGAGCCGGGCGGCGGGCCACCGGGCACGGCGTCGTCGGTGGTCGGGTCCGTCGGGTCGGTCACGGGGGCGATGGTCGCCGTCATGCGACCACCTCCTCTCGGTTCTCGCCGGCGGTCCCGTCGTCGGCGGCCTCCTCGTCGGAGGCCTCGTTCTCGGAGGCGGGACTGCCGGTCAGGCGCAGGAAGACCTCGTCGAGCGTCGGCTGCCGCAGCGCGGCCTCGGCGACGTCGACGCCGTCATCCGCGAGGGCGGCCAGGAGCAGGCGGAAGGCCTCGGGTCCCCCGCTGGCCCTGGCGGTGATGCGGCGCGCCCGCTCGTCGAGACGGGCGCTGCGAGCGATCCGGCGGGCGGCCGCGAGGGCGCGCTCCCCGTCGGCACCTGGCGACAGCACGACGTCGATCCACGCCCCGCCCGCCCGCGCCTTGAGCTCCGTCGCGGTGCCCTCGGCGATGATCCGGCCAGCGTCGATCACCGCGATCGAGTCGGCCAGCTGGTCGGCCTCCTCGAGGTACTGCGTGGTCAGGAGCACCGTGGTGCCGGCGGTCGCGAGCGACTCGATCGCGTCCCACGTGTCACGACGACCGCGCGGGTCGAGCCCGGTGGTCGGCTCGTCCAAGATCACGACGGGGGGCCGGGCCACGATGGCTCCGGCGAGGTCGAGGCGACGCCGCATCCCGCCCGAGTACGTCCCGGCCCGCTTGGAGTCGGAGACGTCGTCGAGCCGGAAGTCGCGCAGCAGCTCGCGGGCCCGCGCCCGGGCGTCCCGACGGCGCATGCCGTAGAGCTCCCCGACCATCGTGAGGTTCTCGTAGCCGCTGAGCTTGTCGTCGACCGCGGCGTACTGCCCGGAGACCCCGAGGTTCCGCCGCACCTCGTGGCCCTGGGTCCGCACGTCGTGGCCGGCCACGAGAACCTTGCCCTCGTCGGGCTCGAGCAGCGTCGTCAGCACGCGGACGGTGGTGGTCTTCCCGGCGCCGTTCGGGCCGAGCAGGCCCTGCACGCTGCCCTCCGGCACCGTCAGGTCGACCCCCGCCAGGGCCTGGAAGTCGCCGAAGCGCTTGGTCAGGCCGTCGATCGTGATCACGAGGCGGCGCGCTCGCCGACCGTCACGGGGGTGATGTCCCGCCAGTTCTCGGTCACGTAGTCCAGGGCCTCCGTGCGCGCCGCGGGTCCGAACACCGCGACCCAGCCGTTCGGCACGTCGGCGAACTCGGGCCACAGGGAGTGCTGGTCCACGTCGTTCACGAGAACTCGGAAGCGGGCGGCGTCGTCGTCGAAGGGGTTCGTCATCGTCAGTCCTCGTGTCGTCGGTCTCGGCAGATGTTCCACAGGGGGTTCGGCGCAGCCGGAGCCTCGGATGGGTCGTGACCCCGAGTGATCCGGCTGCGCCGTCCGGGAGACCTGCCGCCGGCCCGTCAGTCCTGGCCGAGCAGCCGGTCCAGGACCGGGACCAGCTCGACCATGGCGTCCTCGGTGAGCATGTCCGAGTGGCGCACGTCCACCGGGTCGGAGGTGACCGTGCCGGTCACGTACCCCTCCCACGCGGCCGGCGCGGGCCGGCCGGGCGGCACGTCGCGGGTCGCCTCGACGACGTGCAGGTCGCCGTCCAGGACGGGCACCGCGGTGGCGTCGAACAGCTCGCCCAGCCGCGTGAAGCGGGCGACCATCCGCTCGACGGCCTCGGGCGGGAGGTCGGCGAGCGGGTTGCCGGCCCGCCCCAGCAGCCGCTGCACGGATCGGACGTCCAGCTCGACGCCGGCGGGGGCCTCGACGCCGTTCGCGTCCAGCAGTCCGCGCCACATCGCGTCGCCCGACGCCACGCCCTCCAGCGCGGACTCCTGCGTGGGGTACGCGTCGAGGAGCACGAGCAGCGCCACGTCCTCCCCCTGCTCCCGCAGCCGGGCGGCGAGGTGCTGGGCCAGCCGACCCCCGAACGACCAGCCCAGGAGGTGGTAAGGCCCGTGCGGCTGCACCTCGCGGACCGCGTCGAGGTAGACGTCGAGCAGCTCCTCCAGCGTGGACGCGGGCGCGGTGTCGGGCTCGTCCGGGGCGATCCCGGGCATCTGGAGGCCCAGGATCGGCCGCGTCGTGGCGAGCCTGCTCAGCAGCACCGAGTACTTCCAGCTGACGCCGCTGGCCGGGTGGACGGTGAACAGCGGCGCCCCCGTCCCCCGCGGACGCAGCGGGAGCAACGTGCGCAGGCTGTCTGCCACGTCGCCGCCCCCCTCGCCGACCAGCGCGGCCAGCCCCGCGACGGTCGGAGCCTGGAAGAGGGACTGCACGGGCAGGGTGGACCCCAGCGCCGCGTTGACGGCGGCCACGACCGGCTGCGCCACGAAGGAGTGGCCACCAAGCTCGAAGAAGGAGTCCTCCGCCCCGACACCGCTGACGCCCAGCACCTCGGCGAAGGCGTCGGCGACGGCGCACTCGGCCCGCGTGCTCGGCGCCCGACCGCCGGTGGTCCGGTCGCCGTCGGGCTCGAGCTCGGGCAGCGCGGCGGCGTCGACCTTGCCGTTCGGGGTGAGCGGGACCCGATCGACGATCCCGACGGCCGTGGGCACCATGTACTCCGGCAGCCGCGATCGAAGACCCGCCAGCAGCGCGGCGGTCAGCTCGTCACGGTCGGACACGGACGTCCCCTCCCCCGACTCCGTGGCGACCGGCACGATCCAGGCGCCCAGGCCAGTGCCGCGGGCGGTCTGCACCGGCCGCACGACGGCCTGCGCGACACCGTCGGAGGCGCGCAGCAGCGACTCGACCTCACCCGGCTCCACCCGGTGCCCCCGGATCTTGACCTGGCCGTCGCTGCGGCCGAGGGAGAGCACCTCGGCGCGTCGGTCGGACCCTCGCGGGTGGACCGTCACGAGGTCGCCGGTGCGGTACATCCGGCTGCCGTCCGAGGCGAACGGGTCGGCCACGAACCGCTCGGCCGTCGCCCCGGACCGGCCGGCGTAGCCGTGGGCGAGCTGCGCGCCCGCGAGCCACAGCTCCCCGACGCTTCCCGGCGGGACCGGCCGCAGCCGCTCGTCGAGCACGTAGCCGACGGTGCCGGGCGTGGTCGCGCCGAGCTGCGGACGCTCCGAGTCGGCGACCCGGGCGACGAGCGAGTCGACCCCGACCTCGGTCGGGCCGTAGAGGTTCCAGGCCTCGACGGCGGGCCGCTCCCGCAGCCAGTCCCACAGCCCGGGGTCCAGCGCCTCGCCCCCGAGGAGGAGCGTGACGCCCTCGCTCGGGGACCGGGCGTCGAGCACCTCGGCGAACCGGGTCTGGCCGACGAGGGCGGCGACGTAGCTCGGCGTGGTCTCCCACGCTGTGATACCCCGGTCGGCGACGAGGTCGACGAGGGCCTCGGGGTCGCGGCGGACCTCGGCCCCGACCACGTGCACCTCGTGCCCGGCGGCGAGCCACAGCACGGGGTCCATCGCGGCGTCGAACCCGACGCCGGTGGTGTGGGCGAACCTGGCCCGGCGCTCCGCGGGGTCGGGCAGGAGGGTCGAGCGGTGCGAGGCCAGGAGGTTCGCCAGGGCCCGGTGGGGCACCGCGACGGCCTTCGGCTCGCCCGTGGTGCCCGACGTGAACACCAGGTAGGCGGCGTCGTCGAGGCTCGTCCCGCCCGGCGCGGTGGTGCCGGACGCGGAGGCGGCGAGCAGATCGGCGATAGCGACGACGGACCCGGGTGCCAGGCCCGCGGTGCGCGCCGCCTGCGCACCGACGTCGTCGACGCCACCCTCGGACGGGTCGCCCACGAGCAGCCGGGCACCGGCGGTGCGCAGCATGGTCGCGACGCGGTCGGCGGGCAGCTCGTCGTCGACGGGGGCGACGACGGCGCCGGCGCGCCAGACCGCCAGCAGCGCGGCCACGGTGTCGATCGAGCGGGGCAGCCGCAGCGCCACCACCTGGCCCGGCCGCACGCCGGCGGCGAGCAGACCCGCCGCGATCGTGCTCACGCGGGTGTCCAGCCCGCGCAGGTCGAGCCGGGGCGTGCCGGTCGGGACGCCGGTCGCGCCGGCCCCGGTAGCGGCCTCGGTGAGCCGGTCGGCGTCGCTCTCGCGTCCGGTGCCGACGATCGCCGTCCGGTCGCCGAACCGGCGCACCGACTCCGCGAACGCCTCCGGGACGGAGGTCGGCTCGTGGGTCGCGGGCCAGGCGTCCAGCGCCGTCGGCACGCTCGCGAGCGCGACGTCGGGCATCGGCCGCTCGGGCGAGGCGGTCGCCTCGCCGAGGAACTCGAGCCAGCGATCGACGAGCCCCTGCGCCGCCTCACGGCTGAACAGCGCGGCGTTGTACTCGAGCACGCCGTCCACCGCCGCCTCGGCCGACGTCGCGTCGCGGGCGTCCGGCACGAGCTCCGCGGCGTCGCCCTCCTCGACCCGACGCAGGTGCCGTCGCGGCCGGAGGGTGAAGGACAAGTCGACCTTCGCTGCGCCGGTGGTGTCGGGGGCCACCGCGGTGGCGCGGACCCCGGGGAGGTCGAGCTCGATCCCCGCGGGCTCCTCGACCGACAGCATGGTCTGGAAGATCGGGTGGCGCCCGAGCCGCCGCTCGGGCGAGAGCGCCTCGACGATCCGCTCGAACGGGACGGACTCCCGCTCGACCGCGTCCAGCGTCACCGACCGTGCCTGCCCGATGGCCTCGACCAGGCTCGCGTGTCCGCGCTGCGCGCCCGGTCGCAGATCGATCCGCAGCGGCAGCGTGTTGACGAAGAAGCCCACCAGGTCGGCCAGGTCGTCCTCGCCCCTGCCCGCCGACGGGGACCCGATGACGACGTCGTCGCCCGCGCCGAGGCGCTGCAGGTAGCCGGCCAGCGCGGCCAGCCAGCCGTGGAAGGTGCTCGCCGAGCGGCGCGCCGCCGCGGCGCCCAGCCGGCGTGCGACGTCGGCCGGGATCTCGAAGGCGACCAGCCCCGCGGGCTGCGCGGCGGACGCGGGACGCGCGCCGTCGGCCGGTAGCGCCAGCTCGGTCGGGACGCCCTCGAGGGCGTCCGTCCAGGCGGTGAGCAGGTCGGCTCCGCGGGACGTCGCGGACTCGAGGGCCCGCCGGCGCCGCTCGACGTCCGCGACCTGGAAGGCCAGCGGTCGCTGCGCGAGCGGACCTCCGCCGAGGCGCGCGGTGTAGGCGGCCGCGAGGTCGCGCACCAGCGGGGCGAGCGATGCGCCGTCCGTGGCGATGTGGTGGATCACGAGGTCCAGGCGCCACGCGCCGTCCCCCGTCGGCACGAGGGCCGCCCGGAACGGCAGCTCCCGGGTGAGGTCGAACCCGGCGCGGGTGTCGACCGGCGCGTCGCCCACGATTCCGACGGGCGCGGGGGCGACCCGCTGCACCGGGCGGCCGTCGACCTCCGGGTAGGTGGTGCGCAGGATCTCGTGACGGGCGAGCAGGTCCTCGACAGCGCCGGTGAGCGAGTCGGTGTCGAGATCGCCCGTGAGGTCGACCTGGAGCACGACCGAGTACTCGGCCGAGGCCGGGTCGAGGCGGTTGAGGAACCACAGCCGCGACTGCCCGGAGCTGAGCGGCAGCTCGGCGTCCGTCTCGCGCGGGTGCTGGGCCACCCACTCCCGCAGCCCCGGGACCGCCGCGCGGTCCGAGGCGCTCGCGGACGACGGCGAGTCGGACGCGTCCTGCGCGGCCGGCCGGTCGCCGTCGCGCTCGATCCGCGCCAGAAGCGCCGCCGGGGTGGGGGCGTCGAAGACGGCGCGAAGCGGCAGCGTGGCCCCGAGCTCCTCCCGCACCCGGGCGACGAGCGCGACGGCGAGCAGCGAGTGGCCGCCGCGGGCGAAGAAGTCGTCGTCGAGGCCGACGTCGGGGACGCCGAGGACCTCGGCGACGACCCCGCACAGGGCCTTCTCCGCCACGCTGATCGGGGCGCGCGAGCCGGTCGGTCCCTCCTCGGCGGGCAGGGCGGCGACGTCGACCTTCCCGTTGGGCGTCAGCGGCACGGCCGCGATCGGCGTGATCGAGGTGGGGACCATGTAGTCGGGCAGCTCCGCGGCCGCGTGACTGCGGACCGCCGCCGGGTCGACGTCATCGCCGACGACCCACGCCACCAGGCGCGCCGTGTCGGGCCCGCCGGGGGTGACCAGGCGGGCCACGGCGGTGCCGACGCCGTCGGCACGCTCGAGGGTGCGCTCGACGTCGGCGATCTCGATGCGGTAGCCGCGCAGCTTGACCTGGTCGTCGTCGCGCCGGACGAACACGAGCTCACCGCTCGGACGGCGGAGCACGACGTCGCCGGTGCGGTACATCCGCGTGCCCTCGCCGTGCGGGTCGGCGACAAAGCGGGCGGCGGTCTCGGCGCTGCGGCCGCGGTAGCCGTGGGCCTGCGAGAGTCCCGAGAGGTAGAGCTCTCCCTCGACGCCCGGCGGGACGGGGCTCAGGGTCGCGTCCAGGACGCGCGCGGTCACGCCGGCGATCGGTGCCCCGATGGTGACGGGGCCCTGCCGGATCGGCGCGAGCACGGAGTCGACCGTGAACTCGCTCGGGCCGTAGAGGTTCCAGCCGTCGACGCCGGGGGCGGCGGCGAGCCGGTCCCAGAGCGCGGAGGGGACGGCCTCACCCCCGACCGCCACCAGCAGCGGCACCGCGCGGTCGGCGGCGCCGTCCAGCAGCCCCACGGTCGCGAGCTGCTGGGCGTAGGACGGCGTGGTCTCCAGAACGTCGACGTCGAGCTCGAGTACCAGGCGCACGACGGCCTCGGCATCGATCCGGGTCTCGTCGTCGGCGATGTGCAGGGTGGTGCCGGCGACCAGCCAGAGGATGGGGTCCCAGGCGGCGTCGAAGCCCAGCCCGGACAGGTGCAGCATCGTCGGGAGGGGGCGCGCGCCCGAGTCGCTCCCACGGTCGGCGAGCGCGTCGCGCAGCGGCCCGACGAGGGTGTCCTCGTGCTGGGCGAGGACGGCAGCCAGGGCGGAGTGCGGCACCTGAACACCCTTCGGCGTGCCCGTGGTGCCCGAGGTGTAGACGAGGTAGGCCGCCTCCTGCGGCCCCGGCAGCTCGGGGAGCTGCGGGGCGTGCGGGGACGAGCCGTCGGCGACGAGGGCAGCGGGCGTGACCGCCCGGGGCTCCTCGGCCCCCTGACCGGCGAGCAGGGCGCCGACGCGCTCGGCCCGCTCGGCGTCGACCGTGACGAGCACGGGTGCAGCGCTGTCGACCAGGATCTGGGCGATCCGGGCGTCCGGGTAGGCGATGTCGACGGGGACCGCGACGGCTCCCGCCCGCAGCGCGGCGAGCACGATCGCGACGGCGTCGGTCTCGCGGGGAAGGGCCACCACCACGGTGGAGCCCGCGGTGACCCCCGCACCGAGGAGGCCGCGGGCGGCGGCGTCCACGCGGTCGGCGAGCTCGCCGAACGTGAGGCTGCCGTCGACGCCCACGAGCGCGGTCTCCCGGCCGTGCTCGGCGACCGTGGTGGCGAGCCGGTCGAGGACACCGGCGCCGACGGGCAGCGTGCGCCCGGTGCTCTGGCGCTCCAGCAGCGCGAGGCCGGCCGCGTCCAGCCGTGGCAGGTCGGACAGGCGCCGGTCGGTGGTCTCGACCAGGGCGGCGAGGACACGGTCGAGCGCGTCCCGCAGCCGCTCGGCGGTGGCGGCGTCGAACAGCGCGCGGTCGTAGCCGACGGCCCCGACGAGCGGGCCGTCGGTGCCATCGGGCGTCGCGAAGTCGATCAGCACGTCGGTCTTGACGCCCGCGCTCGTCACCTGACTGGGCACCGTGACGGTCAGGCCGGCGAGGTCGAGCTCGGCGGGCGCGTTGCTCTGCAGCGTGAGCAGCACCTGGAACAGCGGGTGCCGGTCGGGGACCCGGGGCGGGCGCAGCGCGTCGACGAGGGCGTCGAAGGGGACGTCCTGGTGGGCGTACGCCTCGGTGTTGCCAGCGCGGACGCGGCCGAGGACCTCGGCGAGCGTCGGGTCCTGCGCCAGCGACGTGCGCAGGACGACCGTGGTGACGAAGAAGCCGACCAGCTCGTCGAGCTGCGGATCGGCGCGGCCGGCCACCGGGGTGCCGATGACGACGTCCTCCCCCGCGCCCTGCTGCTCCAGCGCCACGGCGAGCGCCGCGTGCAGGACGATGAACAGGCTGGTGCGGTGCTCCGCCGCCAGCGCCCGCAGCGCGGCGTGGCGCTCGGGATCGAGCACGAGCGGCACCTCGCCCACGCCCTGCGTGGCCGGGTCCTCGGGGTCGGCCGCACCGCGGTCGCGGTCACGGGGCAGGCTGATCTCGGCGGGCGCGCCGGCCAGCGTCCGCCGCCAGTGCTCGAGCTGCTGGTGCAGCACGCTGGCGGGGTCGTCGGGAGCGCCCAGGTGCTCGCGCTGCCACAGGGTGTAGTCGGCGTAGGTCACCGCCAGGTCGGGCTGCTCGGGGGCGTGCCCCTCCACCCGCGCCGCGTAGGCGACCGAGAGGTCGCGGGCGAACGGTGCCAGCGACCAGCCGTCGGAGGCGATGTGGTGCATCGTGGCGACCAGCACGTGGTTGGCCGGGCCCGTGCGCAGCAGCACGACGCGCAGCGGGGCCTGGGTGGTCACGTCGAAGGGGCGCAGCGCCTCCTGCTCGATCACAGCCTCGACCCGGTCGGCCGGGACCGCGACGGCGGTGAAGGCGACATCCGTGGACTCGAGCACCACCTGGGTGGGCTCGCCGTCCACGTACGGCACGATCGTGCGCAGCGGCTCGTGCCGCCGGACGACGTCGCCCAACCCCGCCCGCAGCGCGTCGACGTCCAGCGGGCCGTCCAGGTGCAGCACCACCGGGATGTTGTAGGCGGCGGAGGCGGGCTCGAGCCGGTTGAGGAACCAGAGCCGGCGCTGCGCCAGGGAGACCGAGAGCCGGTCGGGGCGGGTCGTGCGGGTCAGCCGCGCGGGACGGGCGGCGCCGTCGGCGGTGTCGGTGGCGTCCTCGGCGAGCGCGGCGAGCTGGGCGACCGTGGGCCGCTCGAAGACGTCGCGGACCGTGACGGTGCGCTCCAGGGCGGAGCTGAGGGAGGCGGCCAGGCGGGTGGCGAGCAGGGAGTGGCCGCCCGCCGCGAAGAAGTCCTCCTCGAGGCCCACGGACGGCGCCCCCAGGACCTCGGCGAAGGCCTCGGCGACCGTGCGCTGCACGGCTGTCCGCGGCTGCTGCGCGGCATCCCCCGACGTGCGCGTCGGCTCGGGCAGCGCCCGGCGGTCGAGCTTGCCGTTCGGGGTGAGCGGGAGCTCGCTGAGCGTCAGGACGCTGCTGGGCACCATGTAGGCGGGCAGGTCCGCGCGCAGCGCGTCGCGCACCGCGGTCCCCAGCCGCTCGCCGCCGTCGCCGGTGACGTACCCGACGAGGCGCGCGGCGGCGCCGTCGCCCTGGACGACCACGGCGGCGCCGGTGACGCCGTCCTGGCGCCGCATCACGGCCTCCACCTCGGAAGGCTCGACGCGGTAGCCGCGGATCTTGACCTGGTCGTCGATGCGACCCAGGAACCGCAGCGACCCGTTGTGGCGGCGTCGGACGACGTCCCCGGTGCGGTACATGCGGGAGCCGTCGGCCGAGAACGGGTCGGCCACGAAGCGCTCCGCGCTCAGGCCGGGCTGGCCGACGTAGCCGCGGGCGACGTTCACCCCGGCGAGGTAGAGTTCGCCGACGGCGCGGTCCGGCACCGGGTTCAGCCCGGAGTCCAGGACGTAGTGCCGGCTGTTGCGCACGGACGAGCCGATGTGCGGCTCCCCCGGCGTGATCGTCGCGATCAGCGAGTCGACGGTGACCTCAGTGGGTCCGTAGAAGTTGACGGCGTGCACGTCCGGCAGGGCGCCGAGCGCGTCCCAGAGCCCGGGACCGACCTCCTCGCCGCCGAGGGCGACGACGGTGGGGTGCTGCTCGCGCTCGAACAGCCCGGTCACCAGCAGCGCCTCGGCGAACGACGGGGTGGTCTCGATCGAGTCGATCCCGGTGGTCGCGAGATGCTCGGCGAGCCGCTGCGGGTCGCGGCGGACGTCGTCGTCGATCATGTGGAGCTCGTGTCCCGCGAACAGCCACAGGAGCGGGTCCCAGGCGGCGTCGAAGGACAGTCCGGCTGTGTGGGCCACCCGGACCGGGCGCCCCAGGCGGGCCGCGGCGGGCTCGAAGAGCTCGGAGCGGTGGTGCTGGAACAGGTTGCGCAGCGCGACGCGGTCGACCCCGACGCCCTTGGGGCGGCCGGTGCTCCCGGAGGTGAACACCACGTAGGCGAGGTCGTCGTCCGCCATCATCGGCAGCGTCGAGGCGTCGTCGCTCGCGCGGCGCCACGACGTCGCCGTGTCGGAGTCGACGGCGAGGCACGGCACGCGCCAGGTGGCGCCGGCGTCCCGGTCCCGACCGGCCTGGCGGTGGCTGGTCAGGAGCAGCACGGGCGCGGAGTCCTCGATCATCCCCGCGACGCGGTCGATCGGGTACTCAGGGTCCAGGGGACGTAGACGGCGCCCGCCTTGAGCAGCGCCAGGACCAGCATCGGCAGGTGCCGGGTGCGCTCGATGCGGACCGCCACGCAGCTGCCCGGCGCGACGCCCTCGGACAGGAGGTGGTGGGCCAGGCGTGTCGAGGCGGAGTCCAGCTCGGCGAGGGTGAGCTCGCCGTCGGGGGCGACGACGGCCACGTCGTCCGGACGGCGGGCGGCCGCGGCGGCGAAGGCCTCCACCACGGTCTCCTCCTCCAGCGCGAGCTCGGGCCCGGCGCCCTGCGCGAGCAGCGGCGGGATCTCCGCGTCGGACACCACGCGGGTGGTGGCGACGGTGGCGTCGGCCTCCTGCACCACCTGGTCCAGGAGGCTCAGCAGCCGCTCGCCGTGCTCGGTCAGGCTCTGCCTCGTGTGGAGGTCGGCGTCGCCCTCGAGCTGGACGGTCGGGACGGCGGCGCTGCTCTCGAGCCCGGACACCACGACGGAGAGGTCGTGGACCGGCCCGGTCGACAGGATGCGGACCTCGCCGGTCGCCGAGCCCAGCGTGAGGGCGTCGATGACGGGGAGCAGGTTCACCGAGGGACCGGCCTGGGCGGGGGCACCCGCGAGGTCCTCGAGGCGGAAGCGCTGGTGCTTGACCACGCTGCGGATGACGTCGCCCGCGTGGGCGACGGTGTCGGCGAGGGTGGCCGATCCCGGGACGGCCACGCGCAGCGGCAGGATGCTGGAGAGCATCGACGGAGCCGCCTTGGCCACGGCGCCACGGCGTGCGGTGACGGGAAGCCCGAGGGAGACGGTCTCCTGGCCGGTGATCTTGGCGAGGTAGAGCGCGATCACGCCCACCATCGTCTTGGGCAGGTCGCGTCCCAGGGCGGCCAGCGGCGCGGAGCGCTCCGGCGACAGAGGCAGGGTGACGCGCACCACCCGGGTCGCGGCGCGACCCGTGGTTCCCTCGAGGCCGTCCACGGCCGAGTCCTGGGCGAGGGTCTCGCGCCAGAAGGCCTCGTCCTGCTCGGCCTCCGGCGAGGTCCGGTAGTCCTCGAGCACGGCGAGCAGCTCGTCGTGACCGGGGAAGGGTGAGGGGGTGCGAGCGGCGACGCGGGAGACCAGGCCGGCGACGGGGCGGGTCGGCAGCCATGAGGGCGCGCGGCGGTCGAGCTCGGTGTAGACCCGGGCGAGGTAGTGCAGGGCGATGACTGCCGAGTAGCCGTCGAGGGCGATGTGGTGGACGCGCTGGAAGAGCAGCGAGCGATCGCCGTCGAGCTGGAACAGGATCGCCCCGAAGAGCTCCTCTCCGGTGAGCGATCGCGCCGTCGTCATCTCGGCGTCCATGCGGGCGAGCGCGAGCTCCCGCGCGTCGGCGACCTCCAGGTGGGCGAGGTCGACGACCTCGAGCAGGTCGTCCGTGGGAGCCGGGCGGCGCAGGACGGCGTAGGGGCCGTCGTCGTCGGCCCGGAAACGCATGCTGATCGAGTCGATGTCGCGCACCGTCTTGGTCAGCGCGATGCTCAGCAGGCGCGCGTCGACCCTGCCGGCGACGTCGAGGTACTGCCCGATCTGGTAGGTCGGGTTCTCCGGGTCCAGGGACTGGGCGTACCAGATCCCGCGCTGCGCGGCGGTGAGGGTGAGCCGCTCGTCGGGCGGGGGCTCGGAGTGGTGGTCGTTCGTCGTCGGCACAGCGTCGCTCATTTCACGAAGGAGGCCCCGCCCGTGGGGGCGGGGCCTCGTGTCTCGTCGTCGGTCGACCCGACCGCGAGGGGTCGGGGGCGAGTCCTACTGGAACTGGCCGATCCGGAGGAAGTTGAGGATGCCGCCGACGTCGATCAGCGGTCCCTGGACGAGGGGGCCTTCGATGAGTGCGTTCCACATCTCCACGGGGAGCTCCTTCGATGGTTCTCGATCGCCCCGAGCGGGGCCTGTCACGAAGGGTTCGGAGTGCTCCGCCGAGCGGATGGGTGAGGGTGCGGAGTCCGGGCGGCCGGGTCAGACCTTGCCTTGCAGCAACCGGCGGAAGTAGATGACCGGCTCGAGGTACCGGTCGAAGGCCCACGTCAGCGCACGGGGGCGGACCAGGTCCACGACGGGCACGGACGGCTGCTCCGTGCCCGACCGGTCGAACTCGGCGAGCAGGAGGTGGCGCGACCCGGTGACCACCGGGGCGATCGAGTAGCCGTCGTAGGACTGGTAGGCCGTGCCCCGACGGCGCGCGGCGATGTTCGCCGCCACCACCGGGACCTGCTTGCGCAGCGCGCCCCCGACGGCAGGGCGTCGAGCGCCGCGACGTCGCCGAGCCCCCAGATCCGCGGGTGGTCGGGATGCTGCAGCGTGCCCGGGTCGACGAGGAGGAAGCCGGCGTCGGGGCCGCCGCCGTCGCTTCCGTCGGGCTCGACGGCGAGACCGCTGGTGGCGATCCAGTCGGGGGCGCGGTGCGGAGGCGCCAGGTAGAGCGCGTCGTAGGGCACCGGAGCGTGGTTCGTCGTGCTCGCCGTCCCGGTGGGGTCGGCGTCCCGCAGCGTCAGCGTCCGGCCCGCGGCCTCCACACCCGAGACGACGACGCCGTACCGGACCCGGACACCCTGGGCGATCGCGGCGTCGTGCAGCACGCTGTCCGCGCGGGCCAGGTCGACCAGCCGCGGGCCGGCGACGAGCAGCTCGACGTCGATCGCCTCCCTGACGCCGGTGGCCCGCCAGTGCGCGAGCGCGAGGAAGAGCGGCTTGAGTGCCACGGGAGCGCACGGCACGTGCCGGTCGTCCATCACGAACACGGCGCGCCCCGCCGTCAGGCCGGCGAGCATCTCCCACGTCCGGACGGCGGAGTCGGGCAGGTAGCTGGTCGCGGCGTGGCCCGTGGCCACGGCGTCGGCGGATCCGGGGACGGCGTCCCAGTCCACGCTCGAGCCGGGGCACAGCGCCAGGTCGTTGTAGTGGAGCGTGCCGCCACTCTCCAGGTGGACGAGCCGCCTGTCGGCGTCGACGCGGACGACCCGGCCGCGGACCCGGCCGACGCCGTCGGGCGTGACCTCGTCCTGCGGCCGCCGCAGCTGCGTCAGACTCGCCTGCCCGCCCGCGACGTAGGACAGCATCGGGCGGTAGTGGTGGACATCCTCGGGCTCGACGACGACGACGTCGCGGGCGCCGTCGCGGTGCAGGCGACCCGCGAGCGAGAGCCCGGCGTTGCCGCCTCCGACGATGACGACGTCGTGGTGGGTGGTGGTGCTCATGCGCTCACGCTCCGCTCCGGTGGACGAGGATCGTCCGCTCTCGACGCTACGCGGGACGGGGCCGGGCACGAGGCGCGGGTTTCCTCACACTTTCTCGACCGGGGAGGTGGGAGGTCGCGCGGTTACCCTCGAAACATGACCATCAGCCTCAGGTCGGTGGCCACCGCGGTGCCACCGACCGTGCTCCGGCAGTCCGCGATGCGCGACCTGCTGCTGGCCCAACCGGGCCGCAGCCGGCTCGCCCGCCGCCTCGTCACGGCCGCCTTCGACGCGTCCGCGATCGACACCCGCCACACGGTCGTCGCCGACCTCGACACCTCCCGGGCCGCCGTCGGGGCGTCCGGTGCTCCCGGGCCGCTGTTCGTGGCCGCTGACGAGGGTGCGGGCGAGGGTGCGGGCGAGGGTGGCCGGACACCCGTGCTCCTGGATCCCGGCACCGGCGCCCGCAACGACGTCTACGCCGCCCACGTCCCCGGTCTGGTCGCCGCGGCCGCGCGCGACGCGCTCGCCGCGTCGGGCGGGCTCGGGACCGCTGACGTCAGCCACGTCGTGACCGCCTCCTGCACCGGCTTCTTCGCGCCCGGCCCCGACTACGCGCTCGTGCGCGACCTGGGGCTGCCCGCCACCACGCGGCGACTCCACGTCGGCTTCATGGGGTGCTACGCCGCGTTCCCCGCCCTCGCGGCCGCCCGGTCGATCTGCGCCGAGGACCCGGACGCCGTCGTGCTCGTGGTCTGCGTGGAGCTCTGCTCGCTGCACCTGCAGGCCTCCGACGACCCGGACACGATCGTCTCCTCCGCCGTGTTCGCCGACGGTGCCGCCGCCGCCGTCGTCACGTCGCGGCCGGCGCCCTCGGGACACGTCGTGCTCGACCTCGACACGCTGCGAACCACCCTGACCCCGGTCGGCGAGCAGGACATGGCCTGGACGATCGGCGACCACGGGTTCGACATGGTGCTCTCCCGCTACGTCCCGGCGATCATCTCCGAGCACATCCGGGGCGCGCTCGACCCGCTTTTGGCCGAGGCCGGGACGGACGCCTCCGGGGCCCACGGCGTCCTGGAGCGGTGGGCCGTCCACCCGGGCGGGCGCTCCGTGCTCGACAAGGTGCAGGACGCCCTGACGCTCGACGACGCGCAGATGGCCCCGTCGCGCGACGTCCTGCGGGAGTTCGGGAACATGTCGAGCGCCACCGTGCTGTTCATCCTGCGGCGGCTGATGGCCGAGGCCGCCGAGTCGCTCGGCGACGGCCGCGAGCGCGTGTGCGCGATGGCCTTCGGGCCGGGACTCACGGTCGAGTCGGCACTGCTCACCCTGCGCCGCTCCGACGGGGCGGCGACCGCGTGACGCGGGCACGCCGCTCCCCCGTGACCCGCCCGCGTCCGCCACGCGCCCGACCCACCCGCAGCGCGCACGGACTCGAGCGACGCGACGTCGCGGCCGTCGAGCTGATGGACGACCCCGACTGCGACGCCGAGGCGCTGCGGCGCACCTACGGCGCGTTCGTCGTCGTGAACCGGCTCGTCGCGGGGTGGCGCGCGGTCTACGTGCGCCGGCTTCGCCCGCTGCTGAGCTCCTCCCGCACGACCACGCTCCTGGACATCGGCTCGGGCGGCGGGGACGTGCCCCGCGCGCTCGCCGGCTGGGCGGCGCGCGACGGCCTGCGGCTCGACATCACGGCGATCGACCCGGATCCCCGCGCGATCGAGTTCGCCACCGCGCTCCCGCCGGTCCCGGGCGTGCGGTTCCGGGCGCTCCGCAGCGGCGACCTCGTCGCCGAGGGGGCGCGCTTCGACGTCGTCACCTCCAACCACCTCCTGCACCACCTCGACCCCGACGCCCTCGCGGGGCTGCTGGCCGACAGCGCTGCGCTCGCGCTGCGGCTCGTGGTGCACGACGACATCGCCCGCAGCCGGCTCGCCTACGCGGGCTACTGGGCGCTGACGCTGCCGCTGACCCGGGTCGGCCGCCCCCACGCGCCGTTCGTGCGCGACGACGGGCTGGTCTCCATCCGGCGCAGCTTCACCCCGACCGAGCTCGCGGCGGTGCTGCCGACGGGCTGGCGGGTCGAGACGGCACCCTTCCGCGTGCTCGCGGTCCGCGAGGTCGGTACGGGTACGCGGACGGGCGGTGGCGACCGTGCGTGACGTCCTCGTGGTGGGGGCGGGCGCCGCCGGACTCGCGCTCGCGGCGCGGCTGCTCGAGGCCGGGCTCGACGTCGCGGTGTGGGAGCGCCGTCCCTCCCCCGCGGCGCTCTCGCGGGCCATCGGGATCCACGCGCCGGCGCTCGAGGCGCTCCCGACCGAGGTCTCCGAGCGGATCACGGCCGAGGCGGTCCTCGTGCGCCACGGCATCGCCCGCACGCGTCGCCGCGTGCTCGGCGTCGTCCCGTTCGACCGCGTCTCGACGCGGTTCCCGTTCGTGGCGACGCTGCCGCAGGCGCGGACCGAGGAGATCCTCGCCGCACGGGTCGCAGCGCTCGACCCGGCTGCCGTCCGGCGGGGTGTAAGCCTGACGAGTCTCGTCCAGGGGCGCGAGGCGGTGTCCGTGACGGGCACGGTGCCCGGCGACGGCGACGGCGACGGCGACGGCGGCGACGGCGGCTCGATCGAGGAGACCGCGCGCTTCGTCGTCGCGGCCGACGGCGCCCGCAGCCCGGTGCGGGAGCTGCTCGGCATCACCGCCCCGGTGCACCACCACCCCGACACCTACGTCATGGGGGACTTCCCCGACGACGGCGACGCCGGCCCCGACGCCGTGATCCACCTGGAGCACGCCGGCGTCGTGGAGTCCTTCCCCCTGCCCGGCGGCCTGCGCCGGTGGGTGGTGCACACGCCGGACCTCGTCACGGGTCCGAGCGCCGACCTCGTCGCCGGACTCGTCGCCGAGCGGACCGGGATCCACGTCGATGCCACCGACGCGCGGATGCTCAGCGCGTTCGCCGTCCGTCGCCGGCTGGCCGCGCGGACCGTGCGCGGACGGGTCGTGCTGCTCGGCGACGCCGCGCACGAGATCAGCCCGATCGGCGGGCAGGGGATGAACCTCGGCTGGCTCGACGGCGCCCGGCTCGCCCCGATCCTCGTGGCCGCGGTCCGGAGCTCCGGCGCCGACGACGCGGCGCCGGCCCTCGCTTCGTGGGACGCGACCAGGCGCCGTCGCGCGCGCTGGGCGGCGCGCCAGGGCGAGCTGAACATGGCGCTGGGCCGTCCCGTCGGCGGCGCGTCCGCGCTCGCGCGCGACGCGCTCCTGGTCGCTGCGCTGCGCAGCCCGGCACGGCGCGGTCTCGCGTACGTGTACGCGATGCGCCACCTGCGCTGAGCGCCGGTCCGGGACGGCGACGGCGACGGGCCCTACGCCGTCAGCGACGTCCCCGAGAGCGCGAGCTGCACGGCCACGATCAGCGAGGCGACGATGATCAGCCGGAACAGCAGACGCCCGGGCGGTCGCGTGGCGACCAGCACGATCCCGGTCGTGGCCAGAAGCACGCACGCGATCAGTCCCACCACCCCGAGAGCTCCCGGCCCGGCCTGCGAACCCGCGAGGACGGGGCCGAACGTCACCAGGGCGGCGGCCACCGCCAGCGCCGTGAAGGCCACGACCCCCGAGGGCACGAGGCCGAGACGGTGCGGGAGCCCCGCGATCCCGGTGCTCGCGTCGTCGGCGAGGTCGGGCAGCACGTTGGTGAAGTGGATGGCGACGCCGAACGTGGCACCGACCGCCAGCGCCCACCACGCGGGGGCGGCTGGAGGCTGCGCGGCGAACGTCACGACCGCCGGCAGCAGCCCGAAGCTCAGCACGAACGGCGCCACCGACCACGCGGTCCGCTTGAGCACCGCGTTGTAGGCCCAGCCGGAGGAGACCAGCACCAGGTGCAGGACGCCCGCGATCCATCCGAGCGCGAACGAGAGCGGGACGGTCGCGAGCGCGGTCCCCCACGCCGCCGTGCGCACGAGGTTCACGGAGACGTCGCCGCGCGCGACCGGCTTGTCGGAGCGGTGCACGGCCCGGTCGCGCTCGGCGTCGAGCCAGTCGTTGGAGAACCCGATCGACAGCTGGCCGGCGAGGAAGGCCAGGCCCAGCAGGACCACCCGTCCCGGCCCGAGACCGCTGCCGATCCCGAGGACGACCGCCAGCGTCGTGACGGTGACGGTGGGACCGGGGTGGCTGGCGAGCAGGAGCGCACGGGCGCGGGCGAGCATCCGTCCAGCCTAGGCGGGGGAACCGTCGCGACCGGCCGGTCAGGCCGTGGTCGGGAACTGACGCCGGGCGTTGGCGGCGATCCGCCGCATCATCCACGCGTCCAGGACCCCGCCCACGGCGCCGCCGGCGAGCGGCACGAGCCGTCCCAGGCGGGTGAGGAAGCGCTCCGCCACGCCGCGCAGGAGCCGGAAGCCGATCGCCTTGTTCACCATCATCATCGACGAGGCGGGAAGGCGACGCAGCGCGAGGGCGGTCACCCGCCCGGTCCCCGTGGAGATACCTGCTCGGCGCAGCACGTCCTCGGCGTCGGAGCCGACGAGGGTGAGCACCACCGCCGTGCGGATCTGCTGCTCGCTGACGTCGTACCCGCGCAGGGTCGCGATCGCGCCCACCAGCCGGGTGGCCTGGACGTAGAACTCCACCAGGTTCGCCGGAAGGGCGACCGGCATGGTCGCGAAGCCGCCGACCCCGGTGACGACGCCACCCGCGGCCCCGCCGCGGGTCGCGGACTTCGTGACGGCGCGGATCGCGCGGTCGACGTCGCCGTCGGCGCGCTTGAGAGCCGAGTCGGCGACGGCGCGTGCCGAGCAGAACGGCCCGCGACCGTCGAGGCCCAGATCCGTGATCGTGCGCACGACCCGGGCGGTCACACCGTTCTCGGGCGCGGCGGTTCCCGCAGCGGTCAGGGCCGACTCGTCGCCCGCGCCGGACTTCCGGCCGGACCGGCCCTTGCTGAACAGTCCCATGGCGCTCCCTCTCGTGGTCGGGCCCGCTGGTGCAGGAAACCCGGGAGCCAACATAAGCCGGGGCCGGGGGGATCGGCGGGAGGAATCTGGAGGCTGATCCGGCAGCGTCCGCCCGGCCCTCAGAGGGAGACCAGCAGCCACCGACCGAGGGCGCCCACGACGACGGCCCAGATCAGGGAGGTCAGCGTGCCGATGATGAAGCGCTCGGAGACGGCGGCGCCGAGGGAGGCGGCGGCGGGATCGCGCCCGGCGGTGGCCGCGCCGCCCGTGGTCGCCCCCGTCGGGTCCGGCCGACCGGTGCCGGTGGTGCCTGCCGACCCGTTCGTGCCCGCGGTCCCGGCCGTCGTGGCGGAGTCGCGCAGCTCGGGGTAGCGGCCGAGGCCCTTGACGGCCACGACCACGGCGATGCCCTCGGGCTGACCGAGGACGACGCAGCCCGCCGTCGCGACGCGCTCGAGGATCCCGATGATGAGCCCACCGCGCAGGATCGCCTGCGAGCTCGCCGCCGAGACGCCGCCGCGCCGCTGGGCGAGCCGGAGGACGGCGGGGACGAGCAGCACTCCCCCGGCCGCCGCGGCGGCCAGCACGAGGACGACGATCGCTACGGTCATGACCCGATCCTGTCAGCCGCCACCGACAACGCCCCGCAGGCTCGGCCGACGTGGTCCGCCCCAGGCGGGGTCGGCGGCCAGCAGCAGGTGGGCCGCTACGGCCCGGGCGTCCTGCTCCTCCTGCCACAGAGCGTCGCGTCCCAGCTTGCTGACGTTCTGCGGCGTGACTCCGAGTGCGGCTGCCACCTCGACCCCGGTGGCGCCGGGTCGCTCGAGGAGGTCCAGCGCACGCCACTGCGTCGCGGTGCGACGCCGGACGACGGAGGCGAGCAGCTGCAGCACCGCCTCCGCGCGGGCCGCTGCCACGGCGTCGTCGGCGTGGACCGCCAGATCGTTGGCGACGGTCCGCCCCTTGGCCCGCTCGACCGCGGTCCGCGCGTGCACGAAGGCGGCGCCGCTGCTCGCCGGGGCACCGCCGTCCGCCGCGCTCGCGAGCTCCCCGGCACCGGCACCGACCCCGACGCTCCAGCCGCCGGTGCGTGCGAGGTGCAGGACGAGGTCGACCACCGCGACGGGATCGGACAGCACCCCCTGGACCTCGTCACCCACCGTGCGCACGAACGGCAGGAGCACGACGTCGTCCTCGAGCCGGGCCGTCAGGTCCTCGAGCAGCTCGGGCACGTGGTCGGGGTTGCTCCGGCTGGCCCGTTGGTCGATCGTGAGGACGAACATGAATCAACCATAGGGAGTTGATCACGCAAGATCAACCCCGAGGAGTTGTGACGTGCGTGAGATCGCTCGGGCTGCGTGTCGGTGGTCGGGGGCAGGATGGCCCCATGGTTGCCCTTCACACGCTCGTGACGACCTCGGCCCAGGTCGCTGCCACCCGGTCGCGCCTGGCCAAGCGCGCGCTGCTCGCGCCCGTGCTCGCCGCTGCTGACCCGGCGGAGATCGGGCTCGTGGCGACCTATCTCTCGGGTGCCCTGCGACAGCGGCGCACCGGCGTGGGCTGGGCCGGACTGCAGCAGATGCCCCCGCCCGCCGTCGAGCCGTCCCTCACCGTGGTCGGCGTCGACGCGGCGTTCGAGCACCTGGCCACCGAGCTCGGCGAGGGCTCCGCCGCGCGCCGGACCGCCGGCGTCACCGCCCTGTTCGCCGCGGCGACGGCCGAGGAGCAGGCCTTCCTGCGGGCTCTGGTGGCGGGTGAGCTGCGCCAGGGTGCCTCGGCGTCGACGGTCCAGGACGCCCTGGCTGCCGCCTACGAGGTCCCGCTCGCCTCGGTCCAGCGCGCGGCCATGCTCGTGGGCTCGACCGCGACGGCCGCCACACTGGCGGCCACGGGCGGGCAGGAGGCGCTCGACGCCGTCACGCTCCGGGTGGGCGTCCCGGTGCAGCCGATGCTCGCGGCCAGCGCGCCCGATCCCGCCGCCGCCGCGGCGAAGGTGGGGCTGCCCGCCGTCGTGGACGTCAAGATCGACGGCATCAGGGTCCAGGTGCACCGCCGGCCCGAGGCTGACGGGAGCGCGGGCGTCCGGTTGTTCACCCGCAGCCTCGACGACATCACCGACCGGCTGCCCGAGATCGTCGAGCAGGTGATCGCGCTCCCCGCCACGACGCTGGTGCTCGACGGCGAGGTGGTGGGTCTGCGCCCGGACGGCACTCCGCTGCCGTTCCAGGTCATCGCGTCCCGCACGGCCACGAGCACCGATCCCGTGACGGCCCGGACGCGCGTCCCGCTGTCGCTGGTGGTGTTCGACGCGCTCCACGTGGACGGCCGTGACCTGCTGGACGAGACGCTCACCGTCCGCAACGCCGCCCTGGCCGACCTGCTCCCCGCTGGGCTGGCGGTCGAGCGGCACGTGGTGACCACCGAGGCCGAGGCCACCGCCGTGTTCGACCGCGCCGTCGCCGGACGCTGGGAGGGGGTGGTGGTCAAGAAGCCCGACGCGCCGTACGCGGCGGGGCGCCGGGACGCGGGCTGGGTGAAGGTGAAGCCCCGGCACACGTTCGACCTCGCCGTCGTGGCGGCCGAGTGGGGGTACGGACGACGCCGGGGCTGGCTCTCCAACCTGCACCTCGCGGCCCGCGACCCCGCCACGGGCGAGCTCGTGATGCTCGGGAAGACGTTCAAGGGGCTGACCGACGCGACGCTCGCGTGGCAGACGGAGGAGCTGCAGCGGCGGGAGGCACGGCGCACGGGGACGACGGTGTTCGTCGACCCGCCGCTGGTGGCCGAGATCGCGATCGACGGCGTCCAGGTCTCCACGCGGTACCCGGGCGGCATCGCGCTGCGGTTCGCCCGTGTGCTGCGCTACCGCGAGGACAAGACGCCCGACCAGGTCGACTCGCTCGCCGACGTCCTGGCCCTCTCCCCCGTGCTGGACGACGACGCGGCCGAGGACTCCGTGGAGTCGCCGGACTAGGCGCGACGGGCGGGGGCGGACCGTTCGGGGAGGGTCAGAGCGAGATCGCGCTGCCGCGTTTCGCCTCGCCCACCTCGGCGTACGCGGCGAGCAGCAGCGACGGGTCGGGGCCCTCGAGCCGCACGGGGCGGCCGACGTCCTCGAGCACGACGAACCGCAGCAGGTCTCCGCGGGTCTTCTTGTCGCGGCGCATCGCCTCCAGGAGCCGCGGCCAGACGTCGTCGCGGTAGGTGGTCGGCAGACCGAGCAGCGTCAGGATGCTGCGGTGGCGCTCGACGACCTCCTCCGACAGCCGACCCGCGAGCCGCGCCAGCTCGGCGGCGTAGACCATGCCGACCGAGACGGCCGCGCCGTGACGCCAGGAGTAGCGCTCGACGTGCTCGATCGCATGACCGAACGTGTGCCCGTAGTTGAGGATCTCGCGCAGGTCGGCCTCGCGCAGATCGGCCGAGACGACACGGGCCTTGACGCTGACGGCCCGCTCCACGAGCTCGCGCAGCACGGGTGAGCTCGGGTCGGCCGCGGCCTCGGGGTTCGCCTCGATCAGCGTGAGGATCTCGGGGTCGGCGATGAAGCCGCACTTCACGACCTCCGCCAGCCCCGCCACGAGGTCGTGCCGGGGCAGCGTCTCGAGCGTGGCGAGGTCGGCGAGGACGCCGACGGGCGAGTGGAACGCGCCGACGAGGTTCTTGCCCTCGGCCGTGTTGATCCCGGTCTTGCCACCGACGGCCGCGTCGACCATCGCGAGCAGCGTCGTGGGCACCTGGACGACCTTCACGCCCCGCAGCCACGTCGCGGCGACGAAGCCGGCGAGGTCGGTGGTGGCGCCCCCGCCGAGGCCGACGATCGCGTCGGAGCGGGTGAAGCCGGCCTGGCCGAGGATGCCCCAGCAGAACGCCGCCACCTGGAAGGTCTTGGACTCCTCCGCGTCGGGCACCTCGCCCACGAACGCCTCGTAGCCGCCGGCGACGAGGTCCTCGCGCACGGCCTCGGCCGTCGCGGCCAGCGCGCGCGGGGCGAGCACGAGCACGCGCTGGACGCCCTCGCCCAGCAACGGGGCGAGCTCGCCGAGCAGTCCGCGGCCGACGACGACGTCGTAGGTGCGCTCGGCGGTCACGGTGATGCGGGTCATGCGATCTCCTCCAGGTGCGCCACGACGGCGTCGGCCACCGCGGCGAGGTCCGTGTCGTCGGTCGCCACGACCCAGCGGCTCACGGCGTCGTAGTGCGGGCGACGCTCGTCGGCCAAGCGGCTCCAGAGCGCCCGGGGGTTGCCGAGGAACACGGGGCGGGCGGTGGCGAACCCCAGGCGTGGGGCCGCGAACGCCAGCGACACGGTCAGGTGCACCACCGGCACGTCGGCGAGCAGCGCCTGCACGTCCGGCTGGGCGATGCTGGCGCCGAGGACGACGACGTCGCCCGGATCGGCCGCCGTGAGCGCGGCCCGCGCGCGGGCGATCTCCTCGGCGGCGAAGGCCGGCTCCCCGACCCCCACGAACGCCGTCGCGACGTCGTCGTACCCGAGGGCGTGGGCGGCCGCGCGCTCGGTGTCGACGCGGCGGGCACCCCGGCGCTCGGCGACCAGCGCGGCCACCGAGGACGTGCCGGCCCCGGGGGGACCGACGACGACGAGAGCCGGCCGCGTCCCGGTCGTGGTGCGCGCCGGGACGCTCACCGCTGGGTGGCGGGGACGGCGTCGAGGTAGGCGGCGAGGTTCCGGGTCGACTCGGCGACGCTGTCGCCGCCGACCTTTTCCAGCAGCGCCTGCGCGAGCACGAGGGCGACCATCGCCTCGGCGACGACGGCGGCCGGCGGGACTGCGCAGACGTCGCTGCGCTGGTGGATCGCCTTGGCCGCGTCACCGGTGGTGGTGTCGATCGTGTCGAGGGCGCGAGGGACCGTCGAGATCGGCTTCATCGCGGCGCGGACGCGCAGGATCTCGCCGTTGGTCATGCCGCCCTCGACGCCGCCGGCGCGGTTGGTGCGGCGACGCAGGTCGCCCTCGCCGTCGCGCTCGATCTCGTCGTGCGCCTGCGAGCCGCGGCGACGAGCGGTGCGGAAGCCGTCGCCGACCTCGACACCCTTCATTGCCTGGATGCCCATGAGGACGCCGGCCAGGCGCGCGTCGAGACGGCGGTCGGACTGCACGTAGGACCCCAGGCCCGGCGGGAGCCCGTAGGCGAGGACCTCGACGACTCCGCCGAGCGTGTCGCCGTCCTTGTGGCACTGGTCGATCTCGGCGACCATCGCGGCCGAGGACGCGGCGTCCCAGCAGCGCACGGGGTCGGCGTCGAGGTGCGAGACGTCGTCGGGACCCGGCAGCTCGGTGCCCTCGGGCACCTCGGCCTCGCCGATCGCGACGACGTGCGAGACGAGCCGGACGCCGGCGACCTGCTCGAGGAACCCGGCGGCGACGACGCCGAGGGCGACGCGGGCGGCCGTCTCGCGGGCACTCGCACGCTCCAGCACGGGCCGGGCCTCGTCGAAGCCGTACTTGGTCATGCCGATGAGGTCGGCGTGCCCGGGGCGCGGTCGCGTCAGCGCGGCGCCGCGGGCGCCCACGAGGACGGACGGGTCGACCGGGTCGGCCGCCATGACCTTCTCCCACTTGGGCCACTCGGTGTTGCCGATCTCGATCGCGATCGGGCCGCCCTGGGTGAGGCCGTGCCGGACGCCGCCGAGGATCGAGACCTCGTCCTGCTCGAACTTCATCCGTGCGCCGCGGCCGTAGCCGAGCCGCCGGCGCGCGAGCGCGTCGCCGATCTGCGTCGTCGTCACCTGCACACCGGCAGGCATTCCCTCGAGCATCGCCACGAGCGCGGGGCCGTGGGACTCCCCCGCCGTCAACCATCTGAGCATGATCACCATCATCCCACGGCACGCGGCCGGAGCCGCCGCGCGTTCACGGGGTGGGAAGGACGGCAGCGACGACGGCCCACCCCGTTCCCGCGAGCAGCCACGGTCCGAAGGCCAACGGGGTGCCGCGGTCGGCTCGGCGGAGCGCGAGCAGCACCAGCGCGGCCACGCCGCCGAGCACGACACCGGCCACCAGCGTCACGGCGACGCTCGTCGGGCCGAGCAGACCGGAGACGAGGCCGAGGAGGCCGACGAGCTTGACGTCGCCGTAGCCCAGGGCGCGGGGCACCGCGAGGACGACGAGGGTGAGCACGATCCAGCAGGCGGCGGAGGCCGCGAGGGCCAGGAGCACCCGGTGGGGGTCGCTCAGCGGGAGCGACGCCAGCAGCAGGAGGGACGCGGCGGCCCAGCCGCGCAGGACCAGCACGTCGGGCAGGCGGTGGCCGGCGGCGTCCACCAGGCAGGCGGCGGTGGCCGCCGCCAGGGCGACGAGCACCGCGGGCCAGGTCCAGGGCTGGCCGGTCGCGTGGACGTGGAGCCCGGCGACCAGACCCGTGAGGACGCCGGCGACGGCGACGGCGGCCGGGTGGAGGAACCAGGCACCGGGCCTCCCCGACGCCGGGACGAGTCGCGCGAGCCGGCCCGCGGCCATGGCCCCCGCCGCGCCCAGCAGCGCTGCGCCGAGCGCCGTCAGCGCGAGGGTGAGGCCGGTCATGGCGTCCATGATGGCCCAGGCGTCGGGCTGCCCGAGCTCCGACAGGTCGCCCTGGGGACGGACGACGCGTCGCGAGGCCGGAGTCGAACGGTCAGGCCCGGGTGGCGGCCTCGAGGGCCGCCCGCATCGCATCGACCGGCGCGGGCAGGCCCGTCATCAGGCGGACCTGCTCGGCCGCCTGGTGCAGCAGCATCAGCGACCCCGGGGCGACGGCACCGCCGGCGCCCGACCACACGGCCGCGAGGGCGGTGGGCCACGGGTCGTAGATGACGTCGAGCAGGGTCTGCCCCGGGCGGAGCCGCCGCTCCCCCAGGACGGTGGCCAGCTCGGCGGCGACCGGGTCGGCCGCCCCGGCGACGGCGGTCTGCACGACGAGGTCGGCGTCCGCGATCAGGTCGGCGGCGTGGTCGAACCGCCGCAGGGTGACGTCGACGCCCATCCGGTGCGCGGCCTGGAGCAGGCCGGCGGCACGGGCCTGGGACCGCACGCACACGACCGGCGTCGTCACCCCGAGCTCGGCCAGGGCGGCGAGAACGGCCGCGGCCGTCCCCCCGGCCCCGAGCACGACGGCGGTGCGCGCCGGGGGCGTTCCGGCGGGACGAACCTCGCGCAGCGCCTCGGCGGCGCCGTGCACGTCGGTGTTGGCCGCGACCAGGAGGCGGTGCGGTCCCGACGCGGTCACGAGGACCGTGTTGGCGGCGCCGACCGTGCGGGCCAGGGGCTCCACGACGTCGGCCGCCTCGAGCACCGCGTGCTTGTGGGGCATGGTGACCGACAGCCCGAGCCACCCGGCGTCGAGCCCCGCCAGCAGGCCCGGGGCCCCGCCGTCGGGCACGTCGATCGCCTCGTAGGTGTGCGGCAGCCCGAGGGCGGCGTACGCCGCCCGGTGCAGCACGGGCGAGAGGCTGTGGCCGACCGGGTGGCCGATCACGGCGGCGCGACGGGGCGTCAGCACACCGAGCCAGCCGCCGTCCACTCCGCGTACCACGTCTGGAACTCCGCGCGGATGACCGAGAACTCCTCGGTGCTGTCGGTGAACCTCGTCTCCTGGGTGCAGAGGTTCACGGTGACGAAGTAGAGCCAGGGGCCCTCCTCGGGAGCGACTCCCGCAGCCATCGCGGCCGTGTCGACGGCCCCGATCGGCGATGGCGGCAGGCCCGGGTTCAGACGCGTGTTGTACGGGTCCTGGTTGGTGTTGTGCTCGTTGCCCGGGAGCTGCACGCCCGGGTTCTGGCGGTCCCAGGAGTAGCGCAGCGTCGAGTCCATGCCCAGCGTCGGGAAGTTGCCGATGTTCTCGGGCGCCATGCGGTTGGCGATCACGCGGGAGACCTTGCCGAAGTCGGCCTCGCTGACCTCACGGGTGGCGATCGACCCGACGGTGAGCACGCGGAGTCGGTCGTCGGGAGCCACGCCCAGCGCGTCCAGCTCCGCGATCGTGCGGTCGTAGGCCTGCGCGACGATCTCGCCCGGTCCCTGCCCGGGGGCGGCGGAGTACGTGCCCGGGTAGAGCCACCCCTCCATCGGGTCGAGCGCGTCCGGGTTCGTGTTCGGCGGACCCTCGAGACCGAGCGCCGGGTAGTCGTGCGCGGCGGCCTCGACGTCGGCGACGGTGACGCCGAACGCGTCGGCGAGCCGCTGGTAGACCTGGTCGGAGCGCCACCCCTCGGGGATGGTGATCCGCGTGTCGGCCCGACGGTTGGGGTCGAGCAGCGCCGTCACGGCGTCAGCGGCCCGCATCTCCAGCGGGAGCTTGTAGAAGCCCGGCTGGATCCCGGTGGCGTTGACGTTGGCGGTGTGCGCCGACGTGAACGCGTCGACCGTGGCAACGACCCCGTTGGACTGCAGGATCTGCCCGATCGCCGCGCCGGTCGCCCCCTGCGGGATCTCGACCACGACCTCACCCTGGCCGGGGCCGGGGAAGTCCGTCATGGTGGCGGTCGGCGCGGCGCCCGTGTCGAAGAGGGGCGGGATGACCCGGACGGCCAGCACGGTGAGCCCGCCGAGGATCACGATCATCACGAGGAAGCTCGCGAGCGACCGACGGCGTCGCTTCGGGCGGGGGGCGCTGGCGACGGGGGCGCGCCGGCTCCGGCGCTCGTCGCCGTCGTGGTGGGACGGGGAGTCCCCGAACAGGTCAGTCACGGTGTCGCACCCTTCGCTGCTGAGGCCCCCGCCTTCACGAGCTGGCCGGGTTCACGGCCAGTGGAGCGCTCCGAGTCGAGCGCGTGCTGCAGCACGATCACTGCAGCCACCTGGTCTACCACGGCTCGCTGGGAGCGAGATCCGAGACCGGAGGCGGTCATGGCCTGGTGGGCCGTGGCCGAGGTGAAGCGTTCGTCGACCATCCGGATCGGCACGCCGGGGATCCGGCGGGCGAGCGTCCGGGCGTAGCTGCGTGCGAGGCCGGCGGCCTGGCGGTTGCGGCCGTCGAGCGAACGCGGCAGCCCGACGACGACCTCGAACGCCTCAAGTTCCGCGACGATCGCCGCGATGCGCTCCGTGCCGTCGTCCGTCGCCGTCCGCGCGACGGTCTCGACCGGGGTGGCGAGGATGCCGTCGGGGTCGGAGCGCGCGACGCCGACGCGCACGCTCCCCACGTCGACGGCCACGCGCACCCCGCGCCGCACGATCAGGCCGCTCCGATGATCGAGCGCACCGTCGTCGCGACGCCCGCGAGGGCGCCCGGCAGGGCCGTGGCGTTCGTCCCGCCGCCCTGCGCGACGTCGTCGCGCCCGCCGCCCTTGCCGCCGAGCTCGGCGGCGAGGGTGCGGACGAGGTCACCGGCGCGCACCCCGCGGTCGCGGGCGTCGGGAGACGTGGCGACGACGATCGCGGCGCGACCCTTCGCCACGCCCCCCACGACCACGACGGCGTTCGAGCCGAGGCGGTCGCGCAGGTCGAGCGCGAGGGTGCGGACGTCGTCGGCGCCGGAGACCACGCCGAGGTCGTGCGCGAGGACGCGGACGCCGTCGACGTCCTGCGCCGCGGCCACGAGGCTCGAGGCCCCGGCCAGCAGCTGGGCCTGACGCAGCGAGGCGACCTCGCGCTCGGCCTCCTTCAGCCGCGCCAGCAGCCCGGCGATGCGGTCGGGCAGCTCCTCGCTGCGTGCGCCCACCATCGAGGACAGCTGCGAGACGAGCACCTGCTCCTTGGCGTGGAAGCGGGTGGCGGCGTCGCCCACGAGGGCGTCGACGCGGCGGACACCGGAGCCGATGGAGGCCTCACCGAGCAGCGTGACCGGGCCGAGGTGTCCGGTGGAGGCGACGTGGGTACCGGCGCACAGCTCGCGCGACCAGTCACCACCGATCTCGACGACGCGAACCTTGTCGCCGTACTTCTCGCCGAACAGCGCCATCGCGCCGAGCGCGCGGGCGTCCTCGATGCCCATCGTGCGGTCGGAGACCGACAGGTCCTCGGCCGCCCGCGTGTTCACGCGCTCGGAGATCTCCGCCAGGGCGCCGGCGGGCGGCTGGCTCCCGGCGCGGAAGTCGAACCGGAGCCGGTGCGGCGCGTTCTCGCTCCCGGCCTGGGTGGCGTTCTCGCCGAGCGTCTCGCGCAGCGCCTTGTGCACCAGGTGCGTGGCGGTGTGGGCGCGCGCGATCGCGCGCCGACGCTGCGTGTCGATGCTCGCGACGCCGGTGCCGTCGAGGCCGATCTCGCCCTCGACGAGGCGTCCGCGGTGCACGCTCAGCCCCTTGATCGGGGCCTGGACGTCGTCCACCTCGACGATGCCGCCGCCGTCGAGCACGATCTGGCCCTGGTCGGCGAGCTGGCCGCCGGCCTCGGCGTAGAACGGTGTGCGGTCGAGCACGACCTCCACGTCGGCGGGAGCGACCGCGTGCGGGACGCCGACCCCGCCGGCCAGGAGGCCGACGACGCGCACGCGCGCCGTCGCGTCGGTGTAGCCGAGGAACTCCACCGGCGAGGCGAGATCGCCCGCGAGCGCGGTGTAGACGGACGTGTCGACGTGACCGGTCTTCTTGGTCAGGGCGTCGGCGCGGGCGCGCTGGCGCTGCTCCTGCATCAGGGAGCGGAACGCCTCGGTGTCGATCGCGACGCCCTGCTCGGCCGCCATCTCGACCGTGAGGTCGATCGGGAAGCCGTAGGTGTCGTGCAGCTTGAAGGCGTCCTCCCCGCCGAGGACGGTGCCGCCCGCGTCGCGGACGCGGCGCACCGCCGAGTCGAGGATCGTGGTGCCCGACTCGAGGGTCCGGCGGAACGCCTCCTCCTCGCCGTAGATGATCGAGGCGATGCGCTCGGCGTCCGCCTCGAGCTCGGGGTAGGACTCCTTCATCGCCTCGAGCGAGACGGGCAGGAGCTCGGGGAGCGACGGCGTCGTGACGCCGAGCAGGCGCATCGCGCGCACGGCGCGGCGCAGCAGGCGGCGCAGCACGTAGCCGCGGCCCTCGTTGGACGGCCGCACGCCGTCGCCCACGAGCATGAGCGCGGAGCGGACGTGGTCGGCGACCACGCGGAGGCGGACGTCGTCCTCGCCACCGGCGCCGTAGACCTTGCCCGACAGCTCCTGGGCGCGAGCGATGACGGGGTAGACCTCGTCGATCTCGTACATGTTCGCCTTGCCCTGCTTGAGGAAGGCGATGCGCTCGAGGCCGGCACCGGTGTCGATGGCCTTGGAGTCGAGCTCCTTGATCAGCGGGTAGCTCTTGCCGGAGCCCTCGCCGCGCAGGAACTGGTCGAAGACGAGGTTCCAGATCTCCAGGTACCGGTCGCCGCCGGGGTCGACGTTGCCACCGACCGCGTCGGGTCCGAACTCGGGACCGCGGTCGTAGTGGAACTCCGCGCACGGGCCGGCGGGCCCGGGCTGGCCGGTGTCCCAGAAGTTCTCCTCGCGCGGCAGGCGCACGATCTGGGCGGGGTCGACCCCGACCTTGACGAGCGCGGCAGCGGCGTCCTCGTCCTCCTCCCAGATGGTCACCCACATCCGGGAGCCGTCGAAGGCGAGCTTGCCCTCGTCCTCCGGTCCGGTGAGGAACTCCCAGGCGAGCTCGACGGCCCCCTCCTTGAAGTAGTCACCGAAGGAGAAGTTGCCCATCATCTGGAAGAACGTGCCGTGCCGCGTCGTGCGGCCGACGTTCTCGATGTCGTTGGTGCGGATGCACTTCTGCACGCTCGCGGCGCGCGGGTACGGCGCCGGCTCCGTCCCGATGATGTACGGGATGAACGGCACCATGCCGGCGATCGTGAACAGGATCGACGGGTCGGGCGAGATCAGCGAGGCGCTGGGCACGATGGTGTGCCCCCTGCCGGAGAAGTAGTCGAGATAGCGGCGACGGATGTCGGCGGTGCGCATCAGGATCCTCGGGTCGTGGCGACGGGACCGGGCTCGGGGCCCGGACGGGCGTGGGGGACGTCAGAACTCGTCGTCGACGTCCCACGGGTCGGCGGCGGGGCGACCCTGGCGGCGGGCCGAGCGGCCGGCGCGGTGGGTACGGGCCTCGGCGACGTCCTCCGGGGCGGCCAGGAGGTCGGCCGACAGCCGGTCCTCCTGCTCGCGCATCGCGGCGGCGAGCTCGCCGCCGACGGCGCGGATCTCGTCGACGCCGCGGTTGAGCGCGTCGACGAGTCCGGTGGTGGTCATGGTGCGCGCGACGGAGTCGGCGGCCGAGCGGGCGCGTCCGAGCTGGACCAGGACGGCGACGGCGACGGCGGCTCCGGCGACCGCCCAGACGGCCTTCATCCGTTCCGCCCGCGGCGACGGGAGACGACGGCGCGCACGGCGTAGCTGAACGAGGCCGCCTTGATCAGGGGCCGGGCCACGGTGGCGGAGACGAGCGTCGTGAGCGCGGAGACGTTGGTGCCGATCTCGGCGGCCGAGGTTGTGACGGTGTCGACCTTCGCGAGCTGCGCGTTGGCGCCCCGCACCGTCTCGGCGGCCTCGTCGATCACGGGGAGCGTGTGCTCCGTGAACTGCGCCACCGTGCTGCGAGTCTCCTCGAGCACGGCGCCGAGCTTGAGCAGGGGCACCGCGATCGCGATGACGAGGGCGACGAAGGCCACGGCTGCGACGAGGCCCGCGATGTCACCGAGGGATACCGACACGTTCCACCTCTGGGGGTCTGCGGTCCTGCACGGACCGGGGATCTGGTCAGGGCTGTGGTGGTCAGGCTGCGTCAGGGGCGGCAGCTCGGGTGCGGCCACGGCGGGCCACCTCGCGAGACTACCCGCTGGAGACACGTGTGCCCCGGCTCTCACCGGGGCACACGTGACGGATTCGGCTCGACGCGGAGCCGGAGCGGATCAGCGGGCGTAGAGCTCGACGATCAGCTGGACCTCGGCGGTCACGGGGACCTCCGCGCGCTTCGGGGCGCGCACCAGCGTGGCGCGCAGCTTCTCGAGGTCGACCTCGAGGTAGCCGGGCAGCTGGGGCAGGACGTCGCGGTGGGCGCCGGCGGCGGCGACCTGGAACGGCGTCGTCGTCTGGCTCTTCGGCTTGACCTGGATGGTCTGACCCGGCTTCACGCGGAAGGAGGGACGGTCCACGAGCTTGCCGTCGACGAGGATGTGACGGTGGACGACCGCCTGGCGGGCCTGCGCCGTCGTGCGGGCGAAGCCCGAACGGAGCACGAGGGCGTCGAGACGCACCTCGAGCAGCTCGACGAAGGTGTCACCGGTCAGACCCGGGAGCTTGCGGGCCTCCTCGAAGGTGTTGCGGAACTGCGCCTCGCGGATGCCGTACTGGGCGCGCAGACGCTGCTTCTCCTTCAGGCGGACGGCGTAGTCGCTCTCCTGGCGCTTGCGCGCACGGCCGTGGACGCCGGGCGGGTAGGGGCGCTTCTCGAAGGCGCGGGCGGCCTTCGGGGTGAGCGGGATGCCGAGGGCGCGCGAGAGGCGCACCTGGTTACGGGCGCGTGCAGATGCCACGTGTGTCTACTTCCTGTCTCGTTGTCACACCACCGGGCACGGGCGCCGCGGTGGAGTGGGACCGACCGATACCGGGTCCGGACCAGCGGTCCGGGCGGCGAGGTGGCTAAGGCCCCAGGGAGCCGGCCGGGAGCGAGTCCCGCCAGGCAACCGCAACAGTCTAGCGGACACCAGACCCCCGCCGGTCCCCACCCCCGGTCGCGAGGCCCTTCCGGTGCGGTCGCGAGGCCCTTCCGGTGCGGTCGCGAGGCCCTTCCGGTGCGGTCGCGAGGCCCTTCCGGTGCGGTCGCGAGGCCCTTCCGGTGCGGTCGCGAGGCCCTTCCGGTGCGGTCGCGAGGCCCTTCCGGTGCGGTCGCGAGGCCCTACGGGTGCTCAGTCCTTCGCGCCGCCGTCGAGGATCTGCCTGATCCGCGCGAGTCGCGGACCGACCTGCGCCTCGAACCCCCGGCCCGTGGGCTCGTAGTACCGCGCCTCCTCGAGACCCTCTGGCGCGTAGGTCTGGGTGGCGACGCCGTGCGGCGTGTCGTGCGCGTAGACGTAGTCCTGCCCGTGGCCCAGCCGCTTGGCGCCGGAGTAGTGCGCGTCGCGGAGGTGGAACGGCACCGCCCCGCCCTTCCCGGCGGCGACGTCGGCCATCGCCGCGTTGATCGCGGTATAGGAGGCGTTCGACTTCGGGGCGGTCGCCACGTGAACGACGGCCTGGGCCAGCACGATGCGCGCCTCCGGCATCCCGATGAAGGACACGGCCTGGAACGCGGAGACCGCCGTCGCGAGCGCGCTCGGGTCGGCCATCCCGACCTCCTCGCTCGCCGCGATGACGATCCGGCGCGCGACGAAGCGGGGGTCCTCCCCCGCCGTCAGCATGCGGGCCAGGTAGTGCAGGGCGGCGTCGACGTCGCTCCCCCGCATCGACTTGATGAAGGCGCTGGCGACGTCGTAGTGCTGATCGCCGTCGCGGTCGTAGCGCACGGCGGCGATGTCGACGGCGCGCTCGACCGACGTCAGCGAGATCTCCGTCTCCCCCACCTCGTGGGCGGTGCCGGCCGCCGCCTCCAGCACGGTGAGCGCCTTGCGCGCGTCCGGGCCGACCAGGCGCAGGAGGTGCGCGGCGGCGTCGTCGGCCAGGGTGTACGCGCCGTCCAGACCTCGCGGGTCGTCCAGCGCGCGCTGGACGAGGGCCGCGACGTCCTCGGGCTCGAGCGGTCGCAGCGTGAGCAGGAGCGAGCGGGACAGCAGCGGGGAGATGACGGAGAAGCTCGGGTTCTCGGTGGTCGCCGCGACGAGGGTGACGAGCCGGTTCTCGACGCTCGGGAGCAGCGCGTCCTGCTGGGTCTTGGAGAAGCGGTGGACCTCGTCCACGAACAGGACCGTCTCCTGGCCACCGCCCGCGAGCCGCCGTCGGGCGTCCTCGATCACGGCCCTGACGTCCTTGACTCCGGCCGTGACGGCCGAGAGCTCCACGAAGCGGCGGTCCGCCGCCGTCGCCATCAGGTAGGCCAGCGTGGTCTTGCCGGTGCCCGGCGGACCCCACAGCACGACCGACGTCGGCGGGACGGCTCCGGGCTGCTGACCCTCGACCAGTCGGCGCAGCGGGGAGCCGGGCCGCAGGAGGTGCTCCTGCCCCAGGACCTCCTCGACGTTGGCCGGTCGCATGCGCACCGCGAGGGGGGCGTCGGCCCTCACCCGGGGGGTGCCTGAGACGTCACGGCCAGCGGCCTCGAACAGATCCACCCAGGAAGCGTACGTGGGAGAGTTGACCCGTGTTTGCGCGTCTTGGTCGCTTCGTGACCCATCGGCCCCGCTCCGTCCTCGTCGCCTGGATCCTCCTCGCCCTCGCCGCCGGCGGGTTCGCGATGACCCCGGTGCTCGGAGAGCCGCTGTTCGCGAAGCTGTCCACCGGTGAGCCGGGGGTTCCGGGGAGCCAGTCGGTCCGCGTCTCGGAGCTCCTGTCCGACTCGGCCGGCGGCTCGACGACGACGCTGCTGGTCGGCGGTTCCGACCTCTCGGACCCCGACACCCTCACCGGCCTGACCGATCCCGACGGCGCGCTCGCGAACGCGCGCGGGGACCTCTCGGAGATCGACGGCGTCCAGGCGGTCGCCGACCCGCTCATCGCCGGCGACCCGACCGCGGATCCTGCCCTGGCCGCGCTCGTGAGCACCGACGGCGACGCGTTCGTCGTCCGCGTGACCCTCACCGAGGGCCTGGCCGACGACGCGCTCACCGCCGCCGAGCAGGACGTCGTGGACCGTCTCACCGTGCTCGGGGAGGACCTGGTCGCGGCCGACCTCGCCTCGGCCGGGTCCGTCTCGAACACCGGCATCGTCATCCGGGCGATCAACCACCAGATGGAGCAGGACCTGATCCGCGGCGAGCTCGTGGCTCTGCCCATCTCGCTGCTGGTGATGGTGATCGTCTTCGGCGGCGCGCTCGCCGCCGGGATGCCGATCGTGGGGGCCGTCGCCTCCATCGTCGGCGGGCTCGGCACGATCATGGGCCTGAGCTACGTGATGGACCTCGACTCGGTCGTGATCAACGTCGTCACGGTGCTCGGCCTCGGCCTCTCGATCGACTACGGGCTGCTGATCGTCTCGCGCTTCCGAGAGGAGCTGAAGCGGCTGGTGGACGACGACGTCCGCCTCGAGACCGCGGGCATCCCGGTCGGGCGACGGCGACGCGGCGGCCGCCGTCGCGATCCGCTCGTGCTCGAGGCAGTCCGCACGACGGTCGGCACCGCCGGCCGGACGGTCTTCTTCTCAGCGCTGACCATCGCGATCTCCGTGCTCGGACTCGCCGCGTTCCCCGCCGACCTGCTCCAGGCGCTCGGCGTGGCCGGTGCGCTCGTCGTCGTCCTGGCGCTGGCGACGGCGCTCACGCTCGTGCCCGCGCTGCTCGTGCTGAGCGGTCGACGCTTCCTCGCGCCGTCGATCCTGTCCCGCGTCCCCGGGCTGCGCGCCGTCGTCGGCAGGCTGGGCGACGTCGCCCCGGACCACGGCGTGTTCTCCCGCCTCACCGCGGTGGTCCAGAAGCGGCCGTGGTTCGTGATGATCGGTGCGTTCGCCGCGCTCCTGGTGATGGCCTCGCCGCTGCTCGGGCTGCAGCTGCGCAACTCCGGCATCGACATGCTCCCGCCGGGGACCGAGCAGCGCGCCCACCTCGACGCGGTCTCGAGCGGCTTCCCCGCGCTCGGCGGGGCCGACGTGTGGGTCGTCGCCACGGACGCCCCCGACGAGACCGCCCTGTCCGAGGCGACGGAGGCGCTCACCGCCGTCGAGCACGTCGCCTCGGTCGATCCGGCGGTGGACCTGGGCGACGGCAACGTGCTGCTCGGCGTGCGGCTCGACGTCGACGACGCGGGCGGCGCGGAGGCCGTCGCCGTCGTGAACGACGTCCGCGACCTCGGGCTCGGCCTGCTCGTGGGCGGCCAGGCCGCCGGTCAGGTGGACTTCGGCCAGTCGCTGATCGACGGCCTCCCGCTCGCCGGTGGACTCGTCGTGCTGGCGACGTTCGTGCTGCTCTTCCTCATGACCGGATCGGTCCTCGTGCCGGTCAAGGCGCTGATCACCAACGTGCTGTCGATCGCGGCGTCGCTCGGGATCACGACCTGGGTCTTCCAGGAGGGTCACCTGGGCTCGATCCTGGGGTTCGAGTCGGTGGGCGGGATCGAGAGCTACATCGTCGCCGTCGTGGTGGCCTTCGGCTTCGGGCTCGCGATGGACTACGAGGTGTTCCTGCTCTCGCGGGTGAAGGAGCTCTACGACGGCGGGGCGAGCAACGACGAGGCGGTCCGGCTCGGGCTGCAGCGCTCCGGACGCATCATCACGTCCGCCGCGCTGGTGATCATCGTGGTGTTCGCCGGCTTCGCGACCTCGAGTCTGCTGCCGATCAAGGAGGCCGGCTTCGCGCTGGCGCTCGCCGTCGCGCTGGACGCCACGCTGGTACGGATGCTGCTCGTCCCCGCCACGATGACGGTGCTCGGGGACCGCAACTGGTGGGCGCCGCGCTGGCTCCGCCCGCTCGCGGCCCGCCTCTCGCTGCACCACTGACCCTCGAGGGGGTACTTTCAGCCCTTCGAGGGGGTACCTGCCGCCCCACCAGGGGGTACTTGCCGTCCCACCCGGGGGTACTTGCGGCGCGCACCAGGGGACTTCCGGCACCGCATCGAGGGCAGAAACCACCCCCGCGAGGGTCCGAGAACGCCCCCTCGAAGGACTGGAAGTACCCCCGCGAGGGACTGGAAGTACCCCTCGAGCGGGGAGGGACGGACGGGGGCGAGACCGTGCGGTCAGCGCAGCGGGCGCGTCGCCGTCGCCGGTCCGTAGGAGCGCATCTCCGCGCCCACGGTGAAGCCCGCGCGCCGGTAGAGGCGACGGGCGCCGTCGTTCTCCGCGTACAGCCCCAGCGAGATCCAGTCGGCGCCGGCCGCCAGACCCTCGCGGGCGAGCGCGGCCGTGAGTGCCCGCCCGATGCCCAGGCCGCGCACGTCCTCGAGCACGCCGAGCCCGTGCAGGTGCCAGGAGAACCCGTGCGCCCCGCGCCCGAGCTCCCGGCGGGCACCGAACGCCCCGACGAGCCGTCCGTCGAGCTCGGCGCCGTACCAGAACGCCTCGTCGGGCCCCTCGGGATCGGCCGTCGAACGCGGGTTGGTCAGGCGCAGCACCTCACGCGCCGCCGGCGCGTCCGGACGCCGCTCGAGCGAGCGCAGCGTCACGCCGTCGGGAAGCACCGGGGCCGCGGGCGGCTCCTGCGTCCACATCCAGTCCCAGTGCGAGAACGGCGTCAGGCGCAGGACGTCGAGCACCGCGGCGGGGACGTCGAGCGTGCGCGGCGCACTGAGCCACAGCGCCGCGCCGGCCCCGACGCTGCGGCGCAGCCGCGCCTCGGCGTCGAGCAGGTCGCCGACCCCCGCGGCGTCACCGCGGGACATCAGCACATCGCCCTGACCCGTGTCGCGCACGAGCAGCACCGCGTCCCGGGCGGACGTGATCCGTGCCTGGTCCCAGTCCGTCCGCTCGGCCAGCAGCAGCCGGTCGGGGTGGTCCGCCAGGTGGCGGGCCAGGACGTCCCGGGAGTCGGCGACCCCCGACGTCATCGCAGCGTCATCGCGAGGATCACCGCGCGGTCGCCGCGTTGGCCGCGACCGCCACCTCGCTCGCGGGCTGCTCGGGGACGGCGTCCACGCCGGCCTCCTTGCGCTGGGCGTCCGTGATCGGCGCCGGGGCACCCGTCAGCGGGTCGTAACCGCCGCCGGACTTCGGGAACGCGATGACCTCGCGGATCGACGCCGACCGCGTCATCAGCGCGACGATGCGGTCCCAGCCGAACGCGATCCCGCCGTGCGGCGGGGTGCCGTAGCCGAAGGCGTCGAGGAAGAACCCGAACTGCTCCTGGGCCTGCGCCTCGTCGATGCCCATCACCTTGAAGACGCGCTCCTGCACGTCGCGGCGGTGGATACGGATCGAGCCGCCACCGATCTCGTTGCCGTTGCAGACGATGTCGTAGGCGTAGGCCAGGGCCTCGCCCGGGCTGTCCTCGAAACGGTCGATCCAGTCCGGGTTCGGGGAGGTGAAGGCGTGGTGGACGGCGGTCCACGCACCCTCGCCGACCGCGACGTCGTCGTCCTCGCCCGTGGGCTTGAACAGCGGGGCGTCGACGACCCAGACGAAGGACCACGCCTCCTCGTCGATCTGGCCGGTCCGCCTGGCGATCTCGAGGCGCGCGGCGCCCAGCAGCGACTGCGACGCGGTCACGCCACCCGCCGCGAAGAAGATCGCGTCGCCCGGCTGCGCGCCCGTCGCGGCGGCGAGACCGTCGCGCTCGGTGTCGGTGAGGTTCTTCGCGACCGGCCCGCCGAGCGTGCCGTCCTCCGCCAGCGTGACGTACGCGAGTCCCTTCGCGCCGCGCTGCTTGGCCCACTCCTGCCACGCGTCGAACTGGCGACGCGGCTGCGAGGCCCCGCCCGCCATCACGACGGCGCCGACGTACGGCGCCTGGAAGACGCGGAAGGTGGTGTCGGCGAAGTAGCTCGTGAGGTCGACGAGCGGGTTGCCGAACCGCAGGTCCGGCTTGTCCGAGCCGTAGAGCCGCATGGCGTCGGCGAAGGTGATGCGCTCGATCGGCGTCGGGATCTGCACCCCGATGAGGTCCCAGAGCTCGACGAGGATCTTCTCGCCCAGGGCGATCACGTCCTCCTGGTCCACGAACGACGCCTCGACGTCGAGCTGCGTGAACTCGGGCTGGCGGTCGGCGCGGAAGTCCTCGTCCCGGTAGCAGCGGGCGATCTGGTAGTACTTCTCCATCCCGGCGACCATGAGCAGCTGCTTGAACAGCTGCGGCGACTGCGGGAGGGCGTACCAGGACCCGGGCGACAGGCGTGCGGGCACGACGAAGTCGCGGGCGCCCTCGGGCGTGGAGTGCGTGAGCGTCGGCGTCTCGATCTCGACGAAGCCGTCGCCGTCGAGCACGCGGCGGGCCGCGGCGTTGACCTTGGCCCGCAGGCGGATCGCCTGCGAGGGCGCCGGCCGGCGCAGGTCGAGGTAGCGGTACTTCAGCCGCGCCTCCTCGCCGATCGTCGCCGTGTCGCTGCCGTCGAGCGCGGTGGAGACCTGGAACGGCAGCGCCTGGGCGGTGTTGAGCACGACGACGTCGCTCGCCACGATCTCGATCTCACCGGTGGCGAGGTTGGCGTTGGCGTTGCCCTCCGGGCGGCGGGAGACCTCGCCGGTCACCTGCAGCACCCACTCGGCACGCAGCGGGTGTGCGACGTCCTCGTCGCGCACGACGACCTGGGCGATGCCGGAGGCGTCACGCAGGTCGAGGAAGGCCACCCCGCCGTGGTCGCGACGGCGATCCACCCACCCCGTGAGGGTGACGGTGGTGCCGATGTCGGAGGCGCGCAGGTCGCCGGCGTGGTGGGTGCGGAGCACGGGGTGGTTCCTTCCAGGGGGTGGCGGGATCGAGCCACCGTCGATGGTAGTGCCCCGACGTCGCGGGCCCGTCGTCAGCGCGTCGCCCGCCGCCGCTCGCTCCAGTCGGCGATCCGGTCGCAGGCCTGCGACACGACGTCGATACCGGGCGAGAACGACAGCCGGACCCAGTCGCCGCCGTCGCGGGTGTCGAAGTCGGTGCCCGGCGCCAGGGCGACCCCGGTCTCCGCCAGGAGGCGGTCGCAGTAGTCGGGCGAGTCCAGCCCCGACGAGGAGATGTCGGCCCACACGTAGAAGGCACCGTCGACCGGGGCCACCCGGGTGAAGCCGAGCTCCGCGACCCGTCCGAGCAGGTGCTCCCGGGATCCGGCGAGCGCGGCGACGCGCGCGTCGCACTCGGCGTAGGACTCGGGCTCGAAGGCGGCCAGGGCGGCGTGCTGAGCCGGTACCGGCGCGCAGAGCGCCAGGTTGCCGGCGATGTCGGCCGCGGCGTCCGCGAGGTCGGCCGGCATGACGAGCCAGCCCAGGCGCCACCCCGTCATGCCCCAGTACTTGGAGAAGGACCCGATGGTCGGGGCCACCGGATCGGCCGCGGCCGTGCTCACCCTCACGCCGCCGTAGATGATGCCGTGGTAGATCTCGTCGCTCAGGCAGCGCACGCCCTCGGCCTCGCACCAGGCGAGGATCTCGGCGAGGTCGGTCGTGATCGTGCCCGTGGGATTCGAGGGGCTCGCCAGGACGACGCCGTCGAGCCGTCGCTGGGCGTGGGCCGACTGCAGGCCGGACAGCGTGAGCGCGAACCGCTCGAGCGGCCCGGCGTGGACGTCGACGACCTCGCAGCCGAGCGCCGTCAGGACGTTGCGGTAGGCCGGGTAGCCGGGACTCGGAAGGGCGACGCGCGCGCCGGCGTCGAACGCCGCCAGCACCGCGGCGAGCACCGCGCCGGAGGCCCCCGTGGTGACGAGCAGCCGCTCGGGGTCGACGACGGCGTCGTACCAGCGCGCGTAGTGGCCCGCGATCGCCTCGCGCAGCGCGGGCAGCCCGCGCGTCTGGGTGTAACCGACGTCCCCGGCCAGGGCCGCCACGCCGGCGCGTCGCACCGGGGCGGGAGCCCCGCCGCCTGGCTCCCCCACGCAGAGCGTGAGCACCGAGGCGCCGTCGGCCCGCATCGCCTCCGCCCGCGCCAGGACGTCCATCACGGAGAAGGACGGCACGGCGCTGCGACGAGAGGGGCCCATGCCCCCATCCTGCCCGGGGGACGGCCTCGCGGCACCGGGGTGACCCACCTCACCCGGCCGCCTCCTGGGCACCGGGCGGCCCACGGGGTAGAGTCATCGAGTCCTTGGAGTGCATGTCCCGCCACAGGGCCCCAGACAAGATCACCCGGTGCGAGCAGTTGCCGCCGGCTGACCACGCGAGTCGCAGAGTGCGGACGCGAGACGACGGGCGCAGACGCGGGTAGACCGGATCACCTGGTCAGATCTCCGCCTCAGCCCCATCGTGAATGGTGTCTTCCCCCATGTCTGAACTCTCCTTCGCCGACCTCGGCCTGCCCTCCGACCTGCTCCAGGTCACCGCGGACCTCGGCTTCACCACCCCCACCGCCATCCAGCAGCAGGCCATCCCGGTCCTGCTCGGTGGCGCCGACATCGTCGGCGTCGCGCAGACCGGCACCGGCAAGACGGCCGCCTTCGGCCTCCCGCTGCTCGCCGCCATCGACCCCGACCTCCGCGTGGTCCAGGCCGTCGTCCTGACGCCGACCCGCGAGCTCGCCATCCAGGTGAGCGAGGCCATCGGCTCGTTCGTCCCCGGCGGTCGTCGCATCTCCGTGCTGCCGATCTACGGCGGCGCGTCCTTCGTCCCGCAGCTGCGTGGTCTCGAGCGCGGCGCGCAGGTCGTCGTCGGCACGCCCGGTCGCGTCATCGACATGATCGAGCGCAAGGCCCTCAAGATGGGCGAGCTCCGGTTCGTCGTCCTGGACGAGGCCGACGAGATGCTCCGCATGGGCTTCGCCGAGGACGTCGAGACGATTCTCGCGAGCACGCCCGACAGCAAGCAGGTCGCCCTGTTCTCCGCGACCATGCCGCCCGCGATCCGTCGCGTCGCCGAGACCCACCTGAACAAGCCGGTCGAGATCACGGTCTCGCGCCAGTCCTCGCCGATCGCCTCGGTCGAGCAGACCTACGCGATCGTCCCCTACCGCAACAAGGCCGAGGCCCTCGCGCGGATCCTCGCCACGAGCGACGTCGACGCCGCGATCGTCTTCGTCCGCACCCGCGAGACGGCCGAGGAGGTCGGCGCCGCGCTGGCCGCGACCGGCGTCAGCGCCGCGTCCATCAGCGGTGACGTCGCCCAGCGCGACCGCGAGAAGATCATCGACCGTCTCCGTCACGGCCAGGTCGACGTGCTCGTCGCGACCGACGTCGCCGCCCGTGGTCTGGACGTCGACCGCATCGGCCTCGTCGTCAACTTCGACGTGCCGCGCGAGGTCGAGACCTACGTGCACCGCATCGGCCGCACGGGCCGCGCCGGCCGCACCGGCAAGGCGCTGACCTTCCTCACGCCGAAGGAGAAGCCGCGCCTGCGCACCATCGAGCGCGTCACCGGCTCCCGGATCACCGAGGCCGTCCTCCCGACGCGTCTCGACGTCGTCGCGCACCGTCTCGGCTCGGCCCTGGCCGGCGCCGAGCAGCGCATGTCGATCGGCATGCTCTCGGTCCACCGCGACCGCCTCGCCGAGCACGCCGCGGCGACCGGCACCGACGTCCTCGACATCGCCGCCGCGCTGCTCGCGCTCTCGGTCGGCGACACGGGCGCTCCCGCGAACGACGAGCTGTCCCTCCCGGACAACGGCAGCCGCGGCGAGCGCTTCGAGCGCGAGTCCCGCTTCGAGGGCGGCCGTGACGGCCGCGGTCGCGACCGGGGCGGCCGCGACGGCGCTCCCCGCACCGCGGGTGACGGCAACCGCTACCGCATCGCAGTCGGTCACCGCGACGGCGTGACGCCCCAGGGCATCGTCGGCGCCATCACCGGCGAAGGCGGCCTCCGCGGCGCCGAGATCGGCAAGATCGACATCTTCCCGTCGTTCTCCATCGTCGAGATCCCGCTCGGGCTCGACTCCGACGCCGAGCGTCGCATCGGGGCCGCGAAGATCGCCGGTCGCCAGCTGCGCATCAAGGCCGACTCCGGCCCGCCCTCCCGCGGTCCCCGCGACCGCAACGACGGCGAGCGTCCCGCGCGTCGTCCGCGCAGCTTCTCGCACTGAGCGGGCGCGGGGGTCCGCCCCGCCACCGCACGACGAACGGCCGTGACCCGCGAGGGTCACGGCCGTTCGGTCGTTCTGGACCGGCCGGCGCCGTCGTTCGCGGACCGACCCGATCGCTCAGGCGTCGGTGGTCGTCGGCACCGCGCGCGGCCACAGGTCGGCCTCGGGCGGCGTCCACACGTCGGCGTCCGCCTCGACCTGCTCGCCGGAGCGGATGTCCTTGACCGCGTCGGCCTCCCCGTCGGCGCCCGGGAACCAGACGAACGGGATCCCCCGACGGTCGGCGAACCGGATCTGCTTGCCGAACTTCGCCGCGGCCGGGGCGACGTCGCACGGGATGCCGCGGGCGCGCAGTCGCGTGGCGACGGCGTCGGAGGCCGCCCGGGAGTCCTCGTCCGTGACGGCGACGAGCACCGCCGTCGGCACGCTGCGGCTCGCCGTGACCAGACCGGCCGAGAACAGACGGGACAGCACGCGCGACAGACCGATCGAGATGCCGACGCCGGGGAAGGTGCGCGACCCGTCCGTGGCGAGCGAGTCGTAGCGCCCGCCGGAGCAGATCGAGCCGAGCTTCTCGTGGCCCACGAGGACCGTCTCGTAGACGGCGCCCGTGTAGTAGTCGAGCCCGCGGGCGATCGACAGGTCCGCGACGACGACGCCGGGCGCCCGCGTCTCGGCCTGCACCAGCAGCGCGGTGAGCGAGGCGAGCCCCACCTCGAGGTCGACGGCCTCCGGTCCGGTGACGCCGTACCGGGCGGCCAGGGCGCGCACCTGCTCGACGACCTCGACGCCGCCCGACAGGTCCGCGAGCGCGAGGCACGCGGCGACCTGGTCGTCGTCGGCCCCGAGCTCGGAGCGCAGGAGGGCGCCGACGCCGTCGGGACCGATCTTCGCGAGCTTGTCGACGGCCTGGAGCACGCCCGGCACGTCGGGCAGGCCGATGCCGCGGTAGTAGGCGTCGGCCACGACACGGTTGTTCACGAGCACCCGGACCGGCGGCAGCCCGATCTCCGCCAGCGCCGTCAGCGCCTCGGCCGCGACGAGCGGGACGTCGACCTCGTAGTGGGCGGGCAGCTCGCCGTCGCCGACGATGTCGATGTCCGCCTGGTAGAACTCGCGGAAGCGACCGTCCTGGGGGCGCTCGCCGCGCCACACCGGCTGCACCTGGTAGCGCTTGAACGGGAACGTGAGGTGGCCGGCGTGCTCGAGGACGTACCGGGCGAACGGCACGGTGAGGTCGAAGTGCAGACCGAGGTCGTCGTCGCCCGCCGCGGCGCCGGGATCGGCGTGCAGGCGCTGGAGCACGTAGACCTCCTTGGAGGTCTCGCCCTTGCGCAGCAGCTCGCGCAGCGGTTCGACGGCGCGGGTCGCCACGGAGGCGAAGCCGTGCAGCTCGAAGGTGCGGCTGATGATCTCGATCGCGCGCTTCTCGACGATGCGCTGCGCCGGCAGCCACTCGGGGAAGCCGGACAGGGGGTGGGACGGGCCATGCCCCGATCCTTCCAGACTCCTGCCGCGCTCCCCCACCCGGCCGCGGACGCTCCGGCGGCCGGACCGTCGACATCTCGTGACGCGGGAGAGCGGAGACGGTGAGACGATGGTCAGCCAGTCCTCCTGGTCCCCGCCGACGTCCCACTCTCCGACGACGATGCCGGTGGAGACACCGTGTTCGGTACGGTGGACCACGGACTGGAGGCAATCCAGACGGTCGGTGCCGCGGGCACCGACACAGGCGCGACGGACGGACGCCCGGCGACGGGCGTCATCATCGAGAAAGCGGTCATCTCGTGACTAGCACACCCGAATCCACGAACGACGAGCAGACGACCCCGGTCGTCGAGGCGAACCCGGACCCGACGACGGCGGAAACCGTGGTCGAGGAGGCCGGCGTCGTCGAGGAGTCGGCCCCGGTCGAGGAGGCCCCCGTCGAGGAGGCCCCCGCAGCGGAGGCTCCCGAGGAGGCGGCAGCCGAGGACGCGCCGCTCGAGGAGGCACCCGTCGAGGCCGACGAGGCCGCCCCCGCCGAGGAGGACGTCCCGACCGAGGTCGAGGACGCTCTCGAGGTCGAGGAGACCCCGGCCGAGGCAGCCGCGGAGGAGACCGTCGAGGTCGCCGCCGAGGACGCCGCCCCTGTCCAGGCCGAGGAGTCCGCTCCCGCCGAGGACGCCGCCCCGCGGCCGAGCCCGCCCCGGCCGACGAGCCCGCCGCCCCCGCGGCCCCGTCGCCGCGGCCCTCCCCGCGCCCCGTGCCGCGTCCGCTCCCCCGCCCGACGCCGAGCGCCGCCGTCGCCGTGCCCGCGACCCCGGTCACCCCGACCCGGCCGCCGAGCGCGCGGAGATCGAGGCGGCCTCCGTCTTCGGCTCCGTCGCCGAGGACGGCACGGTCACCGTGCGCGACGGCGAGGACACCCGCGTCGTGGGTCAGTACGCCGGCGGTGACACGGCCGACGCGCTCGGCCTGTACGTCCGCCGCTACCTCGACCTGAAGGCGCAGGTCGCCCTGCTCGAGACCCGCCTGCCGACGCTGTCGGTCAAGGAGGTCACGAGCACGCTCAACGGCCTGACCGAGCAGCTCGTCGAGCCGGCCGCTGTCGGCGACCTCCCGGCCCTCCGGGAGCGTCTGACGGCGCTGTCGGCCGCAGCCGCCACGCTCCAGGCCGAGGCGCAGGCCACCCGGGACGCCGCGCGCGCCCAGGCCGTCGTCGAGCGCACCGCGATCGTCGAGCAGGTCGAGGCCATCGCGGCCACGGAGCCCTCGCGGATCCAGTGGCGCGACGCGACCGCCAAGGTCACGACGCTCCTCGAGGAGTGGAAGACGGCCCAGCGCACCGGTGTGCGCATCGACCGTCCCACCGAGGACTCCCTGTGGAAGCGGTTCTCGCACGCCCGCACGAGCTTCGACAAGGCTCGGCGCGCGCACTTCTCCGACCTCGACCGTCGCAACAGCGACGCGAAGGGCGTCAAGGAGGGGCTCGTCGTCGAGGCCGAGGCCCTCGCCGGCTCGACCGACTGGGGACCCACGGGGTCCCGCTTCCGCGCGCTGATGGACTCCTGGCGTGCCGCCCCGCGCGGTCGCCGCAAGGACGACGACGCGCTCTGGATTCGCTTCAAGGCCGCGCAGGACACGTTCTTCGGCGCCCGGGCGCAGGTCAACGCCGAGATCGACTCGGAGTACCAGGCCAACCTCGAGGTCAAGCTCGCGCTGCTCGAGCGTGCCGAGGCGCTGCTGCCGATCACGGACCTCGCCTCCGCCCGCAAGGACATCCGTCCGATCCAGGACGCCTGGGACGAGGCCGGCAAGGTGCCCCGCGCCGACATGCAGCGCACCGAGGCCCGCCTCCGCGCCGTCGAGCAGGCCATCCGCGACGCCGAGCAGGCCGAGATGCGTCGCACCGACCCCGAGGTGAAGGCGCGCGTCGAGGGCGCGACCGCACAGCTGATCGACTCGATCACCGCGCTCGAGGCCGACCTCGAGACCGCTCGCGCGGCCGGCAACGCCCGCAAGATCAAGGACGCCGAGGCCGCCCTGGCCACGCGCCGTCAGTGGCTCGAGGCCGTCCAGCAGTCCCAGGACTAGAGGGCCGCAGGAGCATCGCTCCTGCACCGGACCATCCATCGGTCACGAACGGCCGGTCGCCTCGCGCGACCGGCCGTTCGTCGCGTCCGGGCACCCCGCCGTCGTCCACAGGGGGCGCACGAGGTCGACCGTGCGGGGCATCATCGCCCCATGGCGACCACCGCGACCCCGAGCACCAGGATCCCCACGGCCCCCGCCGCCCTCTGGCGACCACGGACCGCCGCCGCGGCGCGGTTGCCTCGCGACCTGCGCGACGTCCTCGGCGCGCCCGAGGGCTCCGTGCGGGGCGACCACCTCTGGGACGGGCCGGTCGCCGTCGACGTGCCGCTCTCGCCGGCGCTGCGGGCCCGCAGCGCCGTGCGTGCTACCGGCACCGGACCGCTCACGGCCGCACGGTCCGTCGACGGGGGACCCGGCGAGGGCGTGGTGTGCCTGCTCGCCGCCGCCTGGATCCACGCCGGCGGCCCGCCGCCCGAACTGCTCCACGTGGCACTGCGACGCCCGGTCCGCGCCCGGTTCGGACCCGTGCGCCACCGCTGCGTCGATCTGCCGGAGCGCGACGTCGTCGACGTCGGCGGAGTCCGGGTCACGAACCCGCTGGCGACGGCGTGCGACCTCGCGCGGGCCGTCGGCGCGACGCGGGTGGCGGGCCCGTCCGACGTCGCCCCGTCTGACGCGACCGATGCGCTGCGCCGCCTGGTCGCGGTGGTGGAGCGGAGCGCCGTACGGGCCAGGCTGCTGACGGCGCCGCGGGCCCGGGCGCGCCTGGCACGGGCGGCGCTGGACGAGCTCTGACCGCGAGGCCCGGCTCGGCCCCGGAGAGACCCTCAGGAGCGGGTGTTGAGCTCCGCCCGGCCCCCGGGGACCGGGGCGGCGTCGGGCCGGACCCCGGTGACGCGGTAGACGTCGAACACGCCGTCGATCTCCCTGACCGCGTTGAGCACGTGGCCGAGGTGGGCGGTGTCCCCCATCTCGAACACGAACTTGCTGACGGCGAGCCGGTCGCGCGACGTCGAGACGCTCGCCGAGAGGATGTTGACGTGGTTGTCCGACAGGACGCGGGTGACGTCGGACAGCAGGCGCGCGCGGTCGAGCGCCTCGACCTGGATCTGGACCAGGAACACGCTCTGGGCGTCGGGCGACCAGGAGACGTCGACGAACCGCTCCGGCTCGGCCATCAGCGCCTCGACGTTGGGGCAGTCGGCCCGGTGGACCGAGACGCCCTGACCCTTCGTGACGAACCCGACGACGGGGTCGCCCGGAACCGGGGTGCAGCACTTGGCCAGCTTCGTCCAGACGTCGTCCATCCCGGCGACGACGACACCGCCGCCCGCGCTGCGGGGTCGGGCCACCTGGGCGCCGGGCCGGGTCACCTCGGCGAGGTCCTCCGTCGTGCCCTCCTCGCCACCGAGGCTCGCCACGAGGCGCTGGACGACGTTGGCGGCCGACACGTGGTGCTCCCCCACCGCCGCGTAGAGCGACGTGACGTCGGGGTAGCGCATGTCGGAGGCCAGCGCCGTGAGCGAGTCGTGCGTGAGGAGACGCTGCAGCGGCAGGTTCTGCTTGCGCATCACCTTGGCGATCGCGGTCTTGCCCTCCTCGATCGCCCCGTCCCGACGCTCGCGCGTGAACCACGCCTTGATCTTGTTGCGGGCCCGGGGGGAGCTGACGAACGCGAGCCAGTCACGGCTCGGCCCGGCACCCTCGGACTTGGAGGTGAAGACCTCGACGGTGTCACCGTTGTCGAGGACGGACTCGAGCGGGACCAGGCGGCCGTTCACCTTGGCGCCGACGGTCCGGTGCCCCACCTCGGTGTGGACGGCGTAGGCGAAGTCGACCGGCGTCGAGCCGCCTGGCAGCGACATCACGTCGCCCTTGGGCGTGAAGACGTAGACCTCGTTGCCGGACATCTCGTAGCGCAGCGAGTCAAGGAACTCCCCCGGGTCGGCCGTCTCGCGCTGCCAGTCGACGAGCTGACGCAGCCACGGCATCTCGCCGCCGCCGCTCGCCGTCGCGCCGGCCGCGCCGGGCTGCTCCTTGTACTTCCAGTGCGCCGCGACGCCGTACTCCGCGCGACGGTGCATCTCGTGGCTGCGGATCTGGATCTCGACGGGCTTGCCGCCAGGGCCGATGACCGTCGTGTGCAACGACTGGTACATGTTGAACTTCGGCATCGCGATGTAGTCCTTGAACCGCCCCGGCACCGGGTTCCACCGCGCGTGCAGCGCCCCGAGCGCCGCGTAGCAGTCCCGCACCGAGTCGACCAGGACACGCACCCCGACGAGGTCGTAGATGTCCGCGAAGTCGCGGCCGCGCACGATCATCTTCTGGTAGATCGAGTAGTAGTGCTTGGGTCGGCCCGTCACCGTGGTGCGGATGCGCGCCGCCCGCAGGTCCTCGACGACCTTCTCGCGCACGATGGTCAGGTACTCCTCGCGCGCCGGCGCCCGCTCGGACACGAGCCGCACGATCTCGTCGTACACCTTCGGGTACAGCGTCGCGAAGGAGAGGTCCTCGAGCTCCCACTTGATCGTGTTCATGCCGAGCCGGTGAGCCAGGGGCGCGTAGATCTCGAGCGTCTCGCGCGCCTTCTTCTCGGCGGAGCCCGAGGACACGAACCGCCAGGTGCGGGCGTTGTGGAGCCGGTCGGCCAGCTTGATCACCAGGACGCGGATGTCGCGCGCCATCGCGACGACCATCTTGCGGACGGTCTCGGCCTGGGCGGCCTCCCCGAACGTCACCTTGTCGAGCTTCGTCACGCCGTCGACCATCCCGGCGATCTCGTCGCCGAAGTCCTTGCGGAGGGTGGCGAGCGTGTAGTCGGTGTCCTCCACCGTGTCGTGCAGGAGCGCGGCCGCGAGCGTGGTGGGCGGCAGGCCCAGCTCGGCCAGGATCGTCGCGACCGCGACGGGGTGGGTGATGTACGGGTCACCGCTCTTGCGCAGCTGGCCCTCGTGCGCCCGCTCGGCGACGAGGTAGGCGCGCTCGATCAGCGACAGGTCGACCCGGGGGTGGTTGGCGCGCACGACCCGCAGCAGCGGCTCGATCGCCGGGGGTGTCTGGTGCCCCCGCGACCCGAGTCGCACCAGTGTGCTGCGCATGCGCGACCGGGGAACCACGGGCTCGACGCCCCCGGGAGAGCTGCGGTGCCGACTCTCGTCCTTGCGCCCCTCGTCTGACATTGCCCCATTCTAGGCGGAGCGACGACGACGCCCGCACCGCCGGGTCGGCGGTGCGGGCGTCGTGGGTCCTTCGGGCGAACCGTCAGCGCTTGCGGCGCGGCTGCGACTGCGTCCCGAGGTGCACGCCCGGCACGGTCGCGGTGACGCGCTCGGCCTCGGGCCGGACGTCGGCGCTCGAGACGGTGGTCTCCTCGCCGGAGGCCGCGCGCAGCGCCAGCACCTTCGCCGTGTGTTCGCGGTAGGCGGGCCGGCGCAGGCGGAGGGCGGCCTCGAGCGGAGTCGCGAGGAAGATCGAGGACGCCGTCGAGACGATCATGCCGATGAAGATCGACAGCGCGATGTCGCGCAGCGTGCCGGCCCCGAGGAGGAACGCGCCGACGAACAGGATCGAGCCGACCGGCAGGATGCCGACGACGGACGTGTTGATCGAGCGGACGATCGTCTGGTTCACGGCGAGGTTGGAGGCCTCCTCGTACGTGACGCGCGACTGCTCGAGCACGTTCGCCGTGTTCTCGCGCACCTTGTCGAACACCACGACGGTGTCGTACAGGGAGTAGCCGAGGATCGTCAGCAGGCCGATGACGCTGGCCGGCGTGACCTCGAAGCCGATGCCGGCGTAGAGGCCCACCGTGACGATCAGGTCGTGGAGCAGCGCGACCAGGGCCGCCGCCGCCATGCTCCAGGTACGGAAGTACAGCGCCATCACGAAGGCGACGAGGATCAGGAACACGACCAGACCCTGGATGGCCTTGGCGGTGATGTCCGCCCCCCAGCTCGGGCCGATGAACGAGGACGTCACGGCGCTCGGCTCGACCTCGTAGGCCTCCGCCAGCGCGTCGCGCACCTGGTCGGTCTGCTGCTGCGTCAGCTCCTCCGTCTGGATCCGGACGCTGCTGCCACCGACGACGGAGACCCGGGCGACCTGCTCGGAGTCGACGTTGGTCAGCACCTCGCGGGCCGGCTCCGCCGACGTCGTGGCCGCGTTGGAGACGGTGAACTCCGAACCGCCGCGGAACTCGATGCCGACGTTGAGGCCGCGCACCGCGAGGAGCAGGCCGGACAGGATCACGAGGCAGGCGGCCGCGATGAACCACACGCGGCGACGGCCGACGATGTTGTAGCTGCGCTTGCCCGTGTAGAGGTCGTTGCCCAGGCGGGCGAACTGGCCGGCCATCAGCGGTTCTCCTCGGTCGTGTCGGTGCCGGTCGCGGGGACCGTGGCGCCCGTGTCGGGTGCGCCGTCCTGCGTGGTGAGCGGGGGGTCGAGCTCGCCCTCGGCCTCGGCGGCCGCAGCCGCCTCGGCGCGAGCGGCGTCGGCCTTGCGCTCGGCGATGGTGCGCGTGTCCGCCTGGACGGCGATCGCGGCGCGCTCCGCCGTGGTGCGGGCCCGGCCGCGGCCGGCGTAGGCCGCCACGGACGCCCCGAGGTGGACGGGGTCGAGGCCGGAGAAGCGGTGGCCCTGCCCGAAGAACTTCGTGCGGACGAGCAGCTTCATCAGCGGGTGGGTGAAGAGGATGACGACGACGAGGTCGATCACCGTCGTCAGACCGAGGGTGAACGCGAAGCCGCGGACACCGCCGACCGCGATGAAGTAGAGGATGACGGCGGCCAGCACGTTCACGCCGTCGGAGGCGAGGATCGTGCGGCGGGCCCGCAGCCAGCCGTGGTCGACGGCGGCCTGCAGCGTCCGGCCCTCACGCACCTCGTCGCGGATGCGCTCGAAGTAGACGATGAACGAGTCCGCGGTGACGCCGATCGCGAGGATCAGGCCGGCGACGCCGGGGAGCGAGAGGCGGTAGCCCTGCCACCACGACAGGAGCAGGATCACGCCGTACGTCAGGGCGCCGGCGACCACGAGGCTGGCGACGGTGACGATGCCGAGCCCGCGGTACTGCAGGAAGGAGTAGCCGAGCACCAGGACGATGCCGATGCCGCCAGCGAGCAGACCGCGCTGGAGCTGCTCCGAGCCGAGGGTCGCGCTGATCTGCTCCTGCGACTGCACCTCGAAGGTGATCGGCAGCGAACCGAAGTTCAGCTGGTTGGCGAGCGCGGTGGCCTCGGCCCGGGTGAACGGGTTGCCGGTCGGACCGCTGATCTGCGCCTCGCCGTTGGGGATCGGCGTGTCGACCGACGGGGCCGAGATGACCAGGCCGTCGAGCACGATCGCGAACTGGTTCAGCGGCGGCTGGCCCACGAGGGAGGCGAGACGCGTGGTCACGTCGCGGAACTTGTCCCCGCCCGCGTTCGTGAAGTTCATCTGCACGACCGGGACGTTGGTCGCGGTCCCGGTCGACGTGGTCTGGAAGCCCATCTGGGCGCCCGTGAGGTCCTGGCCGGTGAGCTCGGCCGGGCCGACGATGTACTTGCTGATGCCGTCGGGCGAGCAGGCCACGAGCGGCTGCTCGAGGGCATCGTCGCTTGCGCCGATGCGGTTCTCGGGCAGCGTGCAGTCGAGGCGGTAGAAGTCGTAGTAGACCTGCTCGGTGATCCAGGCGACGTCGCTCGCGCTGGTCGGCTCGGTGGCCGGGGTGTTCGAGAGCTCGCCGTCGCCGTCGGCGTCCGCGACGCTGAACGCCGCGGCGTCGATCTCCTCCTGCGTGGGCGGGGTGACCGGCGCGACGGGGGCGTCGGTGCCGTCTTCGGTGGCCGTCTCGCTCGGCGCCTCGGTGGGCGTCTCGGTGGCCGTCTCCGTCGCGGTCTCGGCGGCGGCCTCGGCCGGCATCGCGCCGTCGGCGCTGGTGTCGTCCGAGGCACCCTCCGACGGGCTCTCGGGCGCGGGGGCCTCGGTCGGGGCCGGCGAACCGGGGGCGGCCGGGTCCGTCAGGGCCGGGTCGGTGGCACCCGCCGCGGCCTCGGCGTCGGCCTGGGCCTGCGCGAGGGCGGCGATGTCGATCGGACCGGGGTTCGCGACGGCGAGCACCGTCCGCATGCGCATCTGGGCCGAGGCGGTGATGAGGGACACCGTCGTGTCGTCGACCTCGCCCGGGATTCCGACGACGATGTTGCTGCCGCCCTGGCTCGTGATCTCGGCCTCGGCGACGCCGGAGCCGTCGACGCGCTGACGGATGATCGCGATGGCCTGGTTCACGTCCTCGGACGTGACCTGCTGGCCGTCGTCGGCCCGCGGCGTGAGGATCAGCTGCGTGCCGCCCTCGAGGTCGAGCGCGAGGCTGGGCGAGAACGAGGCCCCGCCCTCCTCGTCGCCACCGTTGATCGTTCCGAAGCCCACCGTCCCGTACACCGCCACGAGGAGCAGGAGCAGGAAGTACAGCGGGCGTGCAACCGAGCTACGTCGTGCCACCGGGGTCTACCTTCGCAATCATGCGGTCCGGAGGCCGTGCAGCCGCCGGAGAGTCAGTTGGGGGTCCGTCAGCGCGGGTCGTCGGGCGTCGTGCCCTCGTCGGGCGTCGTCGGCCGGTCGTCGGCCTGGGCCGCGCCGTCGCGGCCGCCGGGGGGCGTGATCTGGTCGGCGGCGTACGCGCCGAACTCGGGGTCGGAGGTCGTCCCGGCCTCGAGGGCCTCCTCGGCCTCGACCTCCACGATCGGGGCCCGCCCGAAGGCGGCGTCCGCGGCGGCGGAGAACTGCGGCGGCACCGCCTGGATCGCTGCGACGACCCACGTCGAGCGGGAGCCGCCCGACTCGATCGTGACCGCGTCCCCGTCCTTGGCGACGACGACACCGAGCTGACCCGAGGCCGTCATGACCTCGGAGCCGGGCCCGAGGTTGGAACGGAAGTCGGTCATCGACCCCTGCTGCTTGCGGTTGCGACGACTCATGAAGAACAGGCCCACGACGGCGAGGACGAGAACTCCGATGAGCAGCACGTTGGAGCTGCCGCCTTCTGCAAACATTGGTGAGGTGATCCTTCGTCGGGGAGTGAGCCGCCCACGAGTCTAGGTGACGTGTCGCGCGGCGGCGCACCGAGCGGCCCCGCGGCCCCGACGGGCGGGGCCAGCCGTCAGTCGAAGAGGCGCGAGGGACCCGAGTCCGGCACCGGCAGCCCGAGGTGTTCCCACGCCGCGGGCGTCGCCACACGACCCCGGGGCGTGCGGGACAGGAAGCCCTCGCGCAGCAGGAACGGCTCGGCGACGGTCTCGACCGTCTCGGGCTCCTCGCCGATGGCCATCGCGATCGACGTCAGGCCGACGGGTCCGCCGGCGAACCGGGTGCAGAGCGTGCGCAGCACGGCGCGGTCGAGCCTGTCGAGCCCGCGCGGATCGACCTCGAAGACCGTCAGGGCGGCGTGCGCGGCCGCGACGTCGGCGACGCCGGTCCCCCGCACCTGCGCCCAGTCCTGCACACGGCGCAGCAGCCGGTTGGCGATGCGTGGCGTGCCCCGCGAACGTCCCGCGATCTCGTGCCCCGCCTCCTCCTCCAGCGGGATGCCCAGCAGCCGGGCGGAGCGCGACAGCACGCGCTCGAGATCCTCGACCTCGTAGAAGTCCATGTGGCCGGTGAAGCCGAAGCGGTCGCGCAGCGGCGCCGGCAGCAGCCCGGCCCGGGTGGTCGCCCCGACCACGGTGAAGGGCGGCAGCGACAGCGGGATCGCCGTCGCACCGGCCCCCTTGCCGACCACGACGTCGACGCGGAAGTCCTCCATCGCGAGGTAGAGCATCTCCTCCGCCGGCCTGGCGAGCCGGTGGATCTCGTCGATGAACAGGACGTCGTTCTCCTGCAGCGAGGACAGGATCGCGGCGAGGTCGCCGGCGTGCGTGATGGCCGGACCGGACGTCAGCCGCAGCGCCGCCCCGACCTCGCCGGCGATGATCATGGCGAGCGTGGTCTTGCCGAGTCCGGGCGGACCCGACAGCAGCACGTGGTCAGGGGGACGCCGTCGTGCCACCGCGGCGTCCAGGACGAGCGAGAGCTGGTCGCGCACGACGCGCTGACCCACGAACTCCGCCAGGCGCCGGGGGCGGAGCGCAGCCTCGGCGGCGCGCTCGATCTCGTCGGCCTCGGCGGCCAGGACAGCCTCGAGGCCGCGGGCGCCGTCGTCAGCCACGCGGCACCCCGGCCAGCTCGCGGAGCGCGGCACGCAGGATGCCGGCGGCGTCGTCGCCTGACGCCTCCCCGCGCTCGGTCACGGCCGTGACGGCGGACTCCGCGGCCCTGGCGTTCCAGCCCAGGCCGACGAGGGCCTCGACGACGTCCGGACCGATGCCCGCGACGACGACGGGTGCCGGCTCGACGCCGTCACCGGTCACGGCGCCGAGCTTGCCGGCGAGCTCGAGCACCATGCGCTGCGCCCCCTTGCGGCCGATGCCGGGGACGCGGCACAGCGCCGCCAGGTCCTCCCCCGCGACCGCACGTCGGAGAGCGTCGGGCGTGTGGACCGCCAGCGCGGCCAGGGCGAGCCGCGGACCCACGCCGCTCACCGACATCAGCGTCTCGAACACGTCGCGCTCGTCGGCGTCGGCGAACCCGAACAGCGTCATCGAGTCCTCGCGGACGACGAACGCGGTGTGCAGGCTCGCCGTCGCCCCGAGCCGCAGGCCGGCGAGCGTGGCCGGCGTGGCCAGCACCTTCATCCCCAGCCCGGAGGCGAGGACGACGGCGTGGTCGAGACCGATCGTGAGGACCTCGCCCCGCACCAGCGCGATCATGGAACTCCTTCCGCCGGCGCGACGGCCGGCTCGGCCCCGAACCGTCGGGGCGAACACCTGTACGAACTGCGTCCAGGTTAGCGCCCCACGGGACCCCGTGCCGGAGCGACGCGCCGACCCTGCCGGCGGGAGCGCCGCTCGGCCTCCAGCCACAGCGCCTGGGCCGCCGTGACGCCCGTCGTCGACGACGTCGAGGCTGAGGGTCCGGCCGCGGGGGCGGGCGCCGAGGCGGGCCGACGGCCGACCGGCGAGCGCCACGCGTGGCAGATCGCGAGGGCGAGCGCGTCGGCGGCGTCGGCGGGTCGGGGCGGGCTGTCGAGGCCGAGGATCCGGGTGACCATCGTGGTCACCTGCTCCTTCTCGGCCCGCCCGTTCCCGGTGATCGCGGCCTTGACCTCGCTGGGCGTGTGGAGCTCGACGGGGATGCCCCGCCGCGCGGCCGCCACCATCGCGAGGCCCGCGACCTGGGCCGTGCCCGTGACGGTGGAGACGTTGGACTGCGCGAAGACGCGCTCGACGGCGACGGCGTCGGGCTCGAGCCGGTCCATCCAGTCCTCGATCTCGGAGCTGATGCGCAGCAGCCGGAGCTCCAGCGGGGTGTCGGGCGAGCTGGTGGCCACCCCGACGTCGACGATCCGCACGACGCGACCGCCGGTGGAGGTCACGGCCCCCAGGCCGCACCGCGTGAGGCCGGGATCCACACCGAGGATCGTGCGGCCGCGCTCGCGGGCCGGGACGCGCACGGCGGGGGCCGCGGCGGCGGACGGATCGAGGGACGGGCTCACGCTCGCCACTCTCGCACGCGGGGCGCCCGGCGCGGCGACGTCGACACGCCGGGCGGGAACGCTCAGTCCTCGGCGTCCAGCTCGGCCATGACCTCGTCGGAGGCGTCGAAGTTCGCGAACACCGTCTGCACGTCGTCGGAGTCCTCGAGCGCGTCGATCAGGCGCAGCACCTTGCGGGCGCCCTCGACGTCGACGTCGACCTCGACGGACGGGAGGAAGACCGCCTCGGCGGAGTCGTAGTCGAGCCCCGCTTCCTGGACGGCCTTGCGGACGGCGACGAAGTCGCTGGCGGCGCTGATGACCTCGAAGGACTCACCGAGGTCGTTGACCTCCTCCGCCCCCGCGTCGAGCACGGCCACGAGGACGTCGTCCTCGGTCAGGCCGTCGGTCTTCGGCACGACGACGACGCCGCGGCGCGAGAACAGGTAGGCCACGCTGCCGGGGTCGGCGAGCGAGCCGCCGTTGCGGCTGAACGCGAGGCGGACGTCGGCCGCGGCGCGGTTCTTGTTGTCCGTCAGGCACTCCACCAGGACCGCGATGCCGCCGGGGCCGTAGCCCTCGTACATGATCGTGTCGTACTGCGCCCCACCGGCCTCCTGGCCGGACCCGCGCTTGAGGGCACGGTCGATGTTGTCGTTGGGGACCGAGGTCTTCTTGGCCTTCTGGATCGCGTCGAAGAGCGTCGGGTTGCCCGCGGGGTCACCGCCGCCCGTGCGCGCGGCCACCTCGATGTTCTTCACGAGCTTCGCGAAGAGCTTGCCGCGCTTGGCGTCCTTCGCGGCCTTCTGGTGCTTCGTGGTGGCCCACTTGGAGTGACCCGACATGGTTCCCCGCTTCCGTCTGGTGGTGTCGACGCGCCAGGGACGGTGCCGCGTGACCGACCCCGGTCAGCGCCCCGTCCGGAGGAGCTGCCGGTGCCACCCGCACCTCCGAGGCGACCTCGGGGCGGAACGCGGTGGCGAGCAGCGCCTGCTGACGTACGGCGACGATCCTACTGGCAACCCGCGCGAGAACCTCGACCCCGGGGCCTCACGGGGCCGCGTCCGGCTCGCCGTCGCGCTCGGACGCGGCGCCCCGGGGGTCGAGGTCGCCCAGGTCGCGCACCGGGCCCGGCCACGCCCCGCCGTCCACGGGCAGCCGGGCGAGCACCTCGCTGACGAGGTCGGGCAGCTCGCTCGGGAACACCTCCACCCCGAGCGTCCGCAGGTCGGCGACGGACCACCAGCCGAGCTCGTCGACGAACGAGCGCTCGACGGCGGTCCAGCCGGCCGTGCTCAGCTCGCCGGCCTCGGGCGCGGCCGCCGTCAGCCGGTGCACGTAGAACACCTCGTGCTGCCTGACGTCGCGCGCGAAGAAGTCGAACACCGCCGACCGCCGCGCGACGGGTCCGATCAGGGTGTCGGGGTCGACGACCAGACCGGTCTCCTCGAGCACCTCCCGGGCCGCCGCCCGGGCGGGGGTCTCGCCGTCGTCGATGCCTCCCCCGACGGTGAACCACCAGGTGCGGTCGGGCTGGTCGGCGTCGTGCGCGCGGACCAGCAGGACGCGGTCCTCGGCGTCGAGCAGCAGGACGCGGGCGGCGTGCCGGAACGGGAGTCCGTCCTCGCCGATGCGCCAGCCCTCACCGGGCTGGGCGGTCTCGCCCTGGTCCGTCATCGGTCGCGCTCGGTGCGGCGACGCCGGACGACGGCGACGGCGACGGCGTGGTCCCCCGACCCGGGGACCGCTGCGGTGGCGAGGTCGGTGGACACGTCGTCGAGCCTAGCCGCGGGGCGCACCCGGGCACGGGAACACCTCGACCTGCGCCCGTCCACGCCCCTGGGTAGTGTCGAAGCGATGCGCCCCGTCGGACCTGCTGATGTGCTGCCCGTCGCCCGGACCCTCGCGCGGGCCTTCGCCCCCGGCCGCGGTGCGGTGAGGCGGACCCTCGCCGTCGCGGCGATCCCGTTCTGGCTGCTGGGAGTGCTGCTGCTGCCCGGGTACGTCCACCACCGCCGTCGCATCGTGCTGCGGGTCGCGCCCCGCGGGGGGCGCGGGGTGCGCGCGTACGGACTGCGGGCGCTGGTGCTCGTCGCCGTCGTGACCGCCCTCGCCGTCCTCGCCGCGACCTCCCCGGTCGCCGCGGCGATCGGGCTCGGTCTCGTCGCGGTCACGTGGCTGCTGGTGGTCGTCGGGCTCCTGGTGATGATGCCGAGCACGATCGAGGCGCTCGGCGCCTCGGCGCGCGTGCCGTCCAGCCCGCAGGCGCGCGCGACGGACCGCGAGCGACTGCGACAGGTCGGGTGGACCGTGGACTCCGCCGCCTCGCTCGAGCCCTCGGGCGGGCTGCAGCTCATGCGGGACCACCTCGCCGCCACGCTGCCGGCGGGCGCCGTGGTCACCGCCACGGCGGCCACGGGCAAGCACGCCCGCGTCTACACGCGCCTGGGATTCACGCCGCTGCTCTCCCAGCCGCTCAGGCTGACGCACCGGGTGCGGGAGGGCGGCGCCGGGGCGTCGTGAGGGCGAGGCTTCCTAGCGTCCGAAGGCCTGGGGGGCCGCGGCCTGGAAGGCCTGGCGGTCGGCGGAGAGCGAGGCGAGCAGCTCGGCCTCGCCCGAGCCGTGGGTGCGCAGGTCGGCGCGACCGCTGATGGCGCGCTGCCGCAGGTAGGCCAGCGACGTCGCGTCCTTCTGGAAGCGCTTCATGGCCGCGGCCGCGTTCGGACCCATCCGCGCCGCCCACGCCCTGGCCTGCGCCCGGGTGCGCAGCGAGGCGACCATCTCGATCTCGTGCGGGGCGAACCAGCCCGCGCCCGCGTACTCGGTCAGCCGCGCGCGGATCGCGGCGCTCTCCTGCCGCCGCAGCCAGAACGCGAGCACGATCGCCGCCACGAAGAGCGGGATCTGCACGAGCCCGTAGACGAGGAAGAACGTGTTCTCGTTGCCGGTCACCTGACCGAGGCTGGCGGAGGCGTTCCACAGCGCGTGGAGCGCCATCGCGCCGAGCAGACCGACCGGGAAGAGCCACCAGACCGCGGCCGCGTTGCGGTGGCGCGAGGCGATGCCGAGCGCGATGCCGATGCAGGCCGTGAACAGGATGTGCGCGAACGGCGACATCACGCCGCGCGTGAAGAAGATCGACGGCAGGATCTCGACCGCGCGGCCGAAGTAGATGATGTTCTCGGTGAACGCGAACCCGGCGGCCACGACGGCCGCGTAGACGATGCCGTCCACGACGCCGTCGAAGTACTTGCGGCGCAGCAGGAAGATCAGCAGGACGCCGAGCCCCTTCGTGGTCTCCTCCAGCACGGGCGCCGAGACCACGGCGCCGATGATGTTGGCCTGGTTCGGGTCGCCCGTGGCCTCGTAGACGGCCATCGACACGGCCGTGTTGCCGTAGAACGACAGCACCACCGAGACGCCGGCGCCCCAGAGCAGCGCGATGAGGAGCATGACCTTGGGCTCGGGCTCCCAGCGGTCGAGCCACATCACGGCCGCCAGCACGACGGCGAGCGGGATCAGCGCCGCGAGGAAGCCGATCGCGGCCGGGGCCGGGCCGACCTGGCTGAGGGCGATCCACAGGCCCCAGAGGCCGGCGAACCCGACGACGCACAGCGCCACGATCGTGCCCGTGCCGAGCCCGGCCGAGCGCTGACCGCCGTGCCAGATCGGGGGCTGCACGGGGGCCTGGCGGTCGTAGGGCGCGGGGCTGTGCCCGTAGGGACTCGCTCCTGCCGGCCCGTGGCCGTAGCCCGAGCGGTCGGCCGGGGGCCGGGACGGGGCCGGATAGGGGTTGCTGGGCGAGGACGACGGTCCCGGGTAGCCACTCGACATGGCCACCACCCTAGTGGCGGCATCCCCGCGATCGCCCGGCGAGAACGCCGCTGCTCAGGCGGCGAGCCGCGGCGGCGTGTCGTCCATCTCGAAGGTGCGCGGCATGACGGCCCGGCCGGCGAGCCGCAGGAGCCGGACGAGCGCCTGACCGCGGATGCGGACCGCCTGGGCGACCGCGTCGTTGTAGAACCGCCGGGCCATCTCGACCCGGCGCCCCGTGGCGACGATCTCGGCGATCAGCGGAACCCCGCCGTCGGCTCCGCCGTGGCCCTCGAGCGCCTGGCGCAGGATGCGGGACAGGTCGCTCTCGACGGTCTCGCGCTCGGTGGTCAGCGTGACCCGGCCCGGGTGCGGCCGTTCGGGCTCCACGCCCACCTCGAGGTCCTGGCCCGACACGATGCACGCGTCCGCGGCGCCGGCCAGCACGAGCGAGGACGCGGGATCGAGACGCCCCGAGGCGGCGAGCTCAGCCGCCTGGGCGGCGCGGCGCAGCAGCTGCGCGTCCAGCGTGGCGGCGGTCCGGGTGATCTTCTGGTGCAGCAGGTCCAGGCGGTTCGCCTTCGCGAGCACGAGCCAGACGAGGAGCACCACCACCACGACGACGGCGAGCACGGTCTCCGTGGTCACGTCGCCACCTCCTCCCGCTCACCGACGGCGAGCTCGTAGACGTCGAGGATCTGGGCGACGACGACGTCCCAGTCGTACTGCTGGCACCAGGCGGTCGCGCTGTCGCGCACCCGGGCGACGCGGCCGGGATCGGCCAGCGCGCCGACGACGGCATCCGCCAGGGCGGCGGGCGAGCCGGTCGTGAACAGCGTCCCGGCGCGACCCTCCTCCAGCACGCGGCGGAAGGCGGACAGGTCGCTCGCCACCACCCCGGCCCCGGCGGCCATCGCCTCCACCAGCACGATGCCGAAGCTCTCCCCGCCGGTCTGCGGGGCGATGTAGAGATCGACCGACCGCAGCAGCTCGGCCTTGTCGAGCTCAGAGACCTCACCGAGCAGCTCGAGCGTCCCGGGCAGCTCCTGCGCGACCTCGCGGGCGCGCGTCAGGTCGCCGCGACCGGCGACGATCACCCGGACGCCCGGCACCTCCTCGGCGATGGCGGGCAACGCGTCCAGGAGTATCCCCAACCCCTTGCGGGGCTCGTCCGTGCGTCCGAGGAAGGCCAGCGTCGGGCGCTCCGGCGTGCCCACCCAGGCGGGGCGCCGGTCGGCCCGGCGGAACAGGCCGAGCTCGACCCCGTTGGGGATCACGACGGCGTCGCCCCCCATGTGCTCCACGACGGTGCGGCGGGCCTCCTCCGAGACCGCGATGCGGGCGGCGATCCGCTCGAGGGTCGGTCGCAGCATCGGGTAGGCGAGCTGCATCGCCCTGGACCGGTCCGTGGCCGTGTGGAACGTCGCGACGACGGGCACCTCCGCCTGCCAGAGCGCGATCAGGCCGACGCTCGGGATCAGCGGCTCGTGGATGTGGAGGACGTCGAAGTCACCCTCCTCGAGCCAGCTGCGCACGCGCATCGCCGTCACGGGTCCGAACGACAGCCGGGCCACCGAGCCGTTGTAGCGCACCGCGATGCTCCGACCCGTCGCCTCGACGAAGTCGGGCACCGGGGTCTCCTCCTCCGCCGGGGCGAGCACGCTGACGTGGTGGCCCAGGCCGATGAGGCGGGCGGCGAGGTCGGTCACGTGCACCTGCACGCCGCCGGGGGCGTCCAGCGAGTACGGGCAGACGATCCCGATGCGGAGCGGCCTCACGCGGCGTCCTCGTCGGCGGACGACGAGCGCGGGACGTCGTGCAGGCGCGTGGGGTCGAGGTCGGCGAGGAACACCTTCTGCAGCATGTGCCAGTCCTGCGGGTGCTGGGCCAGCACGCCGAACAGGGAGGTCACCCAGTCCTGGGTGACGTCGTGGACCGACCGCTTGCGGCCGTCGGCGTCGCGCGTGGGGACGGCCGGGAGGAAGTGGATGACGATCCCCCAGGGCGAGCCCGCCGCCCGCCGTCGGGCGCCGCGGAGCCGCTCGTAGTAGATCGCGACGGGGTGGAGGTCGTAGCCGCCCGCGAGGGCGAGGGCCGCCGGGCCGACGGCGACGCGCGCCGCCGAGCCCGCGATCATCACCTGGGCACCGCCGGCGCTGAGGTCGCGGTCGGCCAGCAGCGGGACGACCTGCGGCTTCGACCCGGCCTGCCGGAGCAGCGCCCGGAACGTCGAGTGCGCCTGGACCGGGATGATCTCGATGCCGAGCGTGCGCCGGAAGGAGACGAACTCCTCGTACAGGCCGTCGGGGAGCTTCTCCGCCACCGTGAGCACGGGCGCGATGGCGCGCGAGGCCCACGCCCCGCCAGGTCCCAGTTGCCCCCGTGCCCGAGCGCGAGCACCGTGCTGGCGCCCTCCCGGGTGCGGCGTCGGACCTCCTCCAGGCCGATCGCGCGCACGCGCGCGTCGACCTGCGCCTGCGACCAGCCCGGCAGCTGGAACGCCTCGCCGAAGTAGCGCATGTAGGAGCGCATGCCCTGGCGTCCGAGACGCCGGACGGTCCCGGCGTCGAGATCGGGTCGGAGCCGGGCGATGTTGAGCTCGAGCTGCCGGGCGCCGCCGAGCCGCAGCGCCCAGCTGACGTCGCCGACGAGGTGGAACAGACCTCGGACCGGGGCGTCGGGAAGCTTGTGCAGGTGGCGCCACGCCAGGACGTAGAGCTGCGTGGTCGACGGGATCGGGCTCACGCGGCGGGTCCGCTCGTGTCGGCGAGGATCTGGCCGCGCACGTGCACCATGCGGTGGATCGAGGTGATGAGGCTGAGCACCGCCAGCACGACGAGGACGACGACGAGCACGATCTGCGGCACGCCGAGCCCGACGATGCCGGTGGCGACGAGGGCGATGAGGAGCCGGTCGCCGCGCTCGGCGATGCCGACCGTCGCGGTGTAGCCGATCGACTCGGCCTTCGCCCGGGCGTACGGCACGATGCTGCCGAGCACGAGGCAGGCCAGTGCCGCGACGGCGCCCACCCGCTCGCCGGCGCCGACGAGGTAGATCGCGAGGGCGGCGAACAGCGCGCCGTCGGCGAACCGGTCCAGGACCGAGTCGAGGAACGCGCCCCACGGCCCGGACGTCCCGGCGAGGCGGGCCATCGTGCCGTCGAGCACGTCGAACAGGACGAAGAACGTGATGACCATCGTCCCGGCGAACAGCTGCCCGCGGGCGATGAGCCCGAGCGAGCCGGCCATCGCACCGAGCGTGCCGATGATCGTGACGACGTCGGGGGTCAGGCCCAGGCGCAGCAGGAGCGCCGCGATCGGCCGCAGGATCTTCCCGACGACGGTGCGCAGGTGCTTGAGCATCTAGCCCTCCTCGGGGGTGGCGTCGGGCACGGCGACGGCGGTCGTCCCGCTGTGGGCGGCCCAGCCCGCCGCGAGCACGGCGCGCGTCGTGCCGAGCAGCTGCGGCAGCGGCTTGGTGCCCGCGACGATCGGCATGAAGTTGGCGTCGCCGCCCCAGCGCGGGACGACGTGCTGGTGCAGGTGCGCGGCGATGCCCGCTCCCCCGACGTCGCCCTGGTTCACCCCGAGGTTGAACCCCGCGGGCGCCGACGTCGCGCGCAGGACGCGCATCGCGCCCTGGGTGAGCTCGCCGATCTCGGCGAGCTCCGCCGTCGTGAGCTCGGGGTAGCCGGCCACGTGGCGGTAGGGCACGACCATGAGGTGGCCCGGGTTGTACGGGTAGAGGTTGAGCACGACGTACGCGAGCGCGCCGCGCGCGACGACGAGCCCGTCCACGTCCTCGCGACCGGGGATCGAGCAGAACGGGCACGCCCGCTCGCTGTCGTCCGCGGGCTTGTCGGCCCCGCCGATGTAGACCATCCGGTGGGGCGTCCACAGCCGCTGGAAGGCGTCGGGGGTCCCCGCCAGGTCGGCCGCCTCGGCCGGCACGACGGCGTCGATCCCGGTCCCGGGCTCGCTCACGCTCACACCTGGACGCGGTCGGCGATCGCCGTCCGGACGATCTCGATCGCCTCGGCCACCGGCACGCCGTTGCGCTGCGTGCCGTCGCGGAAGCGGAACGAGACGGCGCCGGCCTCGGCGTCCTCTCCCCCGGCGATGAGCACGAACGGCACCTTGTCCTTGGTGGCGTTGCGGATCTTCTTGTTGAAGCGGTCGTCGGACAGGTCGACCTCGGCCCGCACCCCAGCCGCTTTGAGCTGCTTCGCGACGTCGAGCAGGTAGTCGTTGAACGGCTCGGCGACCGGCACCGCCAGCACCTGGACGGGCGCGAGCCACGCGGGGAACGCCCCCGCGTAGTGCTCGAGCAGGACGGCGAAGAACCGTTCGATCGAGCCGAACAGGGCGCGGTGGATCATCACGGGGCGCTGACGCGACCCGTCGGCGGCCTGGTAGGTCAGGTCGAACCGCTCCGGCAGGTTGAAGTCGAGCTGGATCGTCGACATCTGCCAGGTGCGACCGATCGCGTCCTTCGCCTGGACCGAGATCTTGGGGCCGTAGAACGCGGCGCCGCCCGGGTCGGGCACGAGGTCGAGCCCCGAGGCCTCGGCGACCTCCTTGAGCGTCTGCGTCGCCTCCTCCCAGGTCGCGTCGTCACCGACGGACTTCTCGGGGTTGCGCGTGGACAGCTCGAGGTAGAAGTCCTCCAGGCCGTAGTCCTTCAGCAGGTCGAGCACGAACGTCAGCAGGCTCGTGAGCTCCTCCCGCATCTGCTCGCGCGTGGTGTAGATGTGCGCGTCGTCCTGCGTGAAGCCGCGGGCCCGGGTGAGGCCGTGCACGACGCCGGACTTCTCGTAGCGGTACACCGTGCCGAACTCGAACAGCCGCAGCGGGAGCTCGCGGTAGGAGCGGCCGCGCGCGTCGAAGATCAGGTTGTGCATCGGGCAGTTCATCGGCTTGAGGTAGTAGTCCTGCCCCTCGCGCTTGATCGTGCCGTCGGCGTGGTACTCGGCGTCGAGCTGCATGGGCGGGTACATGCCGTCGGCGTACCAGTCCAGGTGCCCCGAGACCTCGAACAGCTTGCCCTTGGTCGCGTGCGGCGAGTAGACGAACTCGTAGCCGGCCTCGATGTGGCGCTTGCGGGAGTACTCCTCCATCTCCATGCGGACGACGCCGCCCCTGGGGTGGAAGACCGCCAGACCCGACCCGATCTCGTCGGGGAAGGAGAACAGGTCCATCTCGCTGCCGAGGCGGCGGTGGTCGCGGCGCTCGGCCTCGGCCAGGCGCTCGGTGTAGGCGCGCAGCTCGTCCTTGCTCGGCCAGGCGGTGCCGTACACGCGCTGCAGCTGCGGGTTCTTCTCGCTGCCGCGCCAGTAGGCGGCGGCGCTGCGCATGAGCTGGACGCCGTTGCCGATGAGGCGGGTGGACGGCAGGTGCGGACCGCGGCAGAGGTCCTTCCAGACGACGGCCTCGGTGTCGCGACCGGCCCCGCGGACGTTGTCGTAGATCGTCAGCTCGCCGGCGCCGACCTCGACGCTCGCGCCCTCGGCCGCCTCGGCCGAGGAGCCCTTGAGCCCGATGAGCTCGAGCTTGTACGGCTCGTCGGCGAGCTCGGCGCGGGCCTCGTCCTCGGTGACGACGCGACGGCGGAAGGTCTGGCCCTCCTTGATGATGCGCCCCATCACCTTCTCGAGCTCCTTGAGCTGCTCGGGCGTGAAGGGGGTCTCGACGTCGAAGTCGTAGTAGAAGCCGTCGGTGATCGGCGGGCCGATGCCGAGCTTCGCGGACGGGTCGACCTGCTGCACGGCCTGCGCGAGGACGTGGGCCGCGGAGTGGCGCAGGATGCTCAGACCGTCCGGCGAGTCGATGGTGACGCGCTCGACGACGGCGCCGTCGGTGAGCTCGCGGCCGAGGTCGCGCAGCTCGCCGTCGACCCGGACCGCGACGACGGCGGGGCCGCCCTTCTCGCCGGCCAGGAGCGTCGTCGCCGTGGTACCCGCCTCGATCTCGGTAGGAACGCCGTCGAGGGTGAGGTGGATCGCGGGCACAGCGGACTCCAGACGAGGAAGAGGTAGGACCGCTCGAGCCTACTGCCTCGGGCCCCGCGCGGATCGGGAGCGCGCCGGTGCACCGGACGGGCCGGGCGGATCGGGCGCTCAGCCCAGGACGCGCTCGCCGCCCCGCAGGATGGACGTCATCTTCTTGCCGCGGGCGACCTCGTCCACAATCAGGTCGAGGTAGCGGATCTGCTGCATCAGCGGGTCGGAGATCTCCTGGACCTTGTGGCCGCAGATCGTGCCCGTGATGAGCGATGCGTTCGGGTTCCAGTCGGGGGCGTCGGCGAAGAAGGCCTCGAGCGTGACGTCGTCGGCGAGCACGCGCGCGATGCCGGCGTCGTCGTACCCGGTGAGCCAGGTGATCACGTGGTCGACCTCCGCCTTCGTGTGCCCCTTCCGCTCCGCCTTCGCGACGTAGTGCGGGTAGATGCTCGCGAAGCTCGTGTCGAAGATCCGGTGACGCGCCACGGTGACTCCTTGCTGGGACGGCTGGTGACGGGGAGCGTACCGGCGGGCCCGACCCGCGCTCACGCGGGGAGCGACGACGGACCCGAGAACGACGAAGGCCCGGAATCCGAGGATTCCGGGCCTTCGTGGCTGGTGGGCGATACTGGGATCGAACCAGTGACCTCTTCCGTGTCAGGGAAGCGCGCTACCGCTGCGCCAATCGCCCAGGTGTGCGAGGTGGGTACGGGATTCGAACCCGTGTATACGGCTTTGCAGGCCGCTGCCTCGCCTCTCGGCCAACCCACCGTGGCTGAGCCCCCTCGAGAGGGGGGCTCCACCCTGGGTACTTCCGAGCGGATGACGGGACTCGAACCCGCGACCCTCACCTTGGCAAGGTGATGCTCTACCAACTGAGCCACATCCGCATGCTCCGTGTTCGTGACCCGGCGCGTTTCCCCGCCGTGTCCTTCCCTCGGTGCGGAGTAGACATTAGCCCAGCATTTCCGTGAGTACCAAATCGGCAGGATTCCGCGGGTCGCGCCTCCCCGGCCACGACGGGGTCCAGGTGGCACAATCCCTTGTCATGACAACGATCGCGTGGGTCGACGGCGGCCTGGTGGACCCTGACGGCCGGTACATCTCGCTCCTGGACCACGGCTTCGTCGTGGGCGACGGAGTCTTCGAGACCTGCGAGCTGCTGGAGGGAGAGCCGTTCGCGCTGACCCGCCACCTCGCCCGGCTGCGGACCTCGGCGGTCGGTCTGGGCATCGCCCCGCCGGACGACGCCGTCGTGCGCGCGGCCGTCGCCGACGTCTCCCGGGCGTGGAACGCGGCCGAGCCCGGGGTTGTCGCGCGGCTGCGCATCACCTGGACGGCGGGCCTCGGTCCGCTCGGATCGGACCGCCACGACGGGCCGGGCACGCTGGCGGTGGCGGCCTCCGCCGTCGCGCACCACGGCGAGACGCGGGTGCACGTGGTCCCGTGGACGCGCAACGAGCGCGGCGCGCTGGCCGGCCTGAAGACGACGTCCTACGGCGAGAACGCCCTCGCGCTGGCCCGGGCGCGGGCCCACGGCGCCGGCGAGGCGATCTTCGGCAACACGCGCGGTGAGCTGTGCGAGGGCACCGGCACGAACGTGTTCCTCGAGGACTCGGACGGGCTGCTCACACCGCCGCTGAGCTCAGGCGCGCTGGCCGGCGTGACACGCGCGCTCGTGCTCGAGTGGGCGGCCGACGCCGGGATCCCGGTCCGCGAGGAGACCGTCCCGCTCAGCGCGATCCACACCGCGCAGCACGTGGCGCTGACGTCCTCGACGCGAGGGATCTCGCCGGTGGCGGCCGTCGACGGCGAGCGTCGGGAGCCGGGTCCGCTGACCCTCGCGATGGGCGAGCTGTTCCCGGTCAAGCAGCGCGAGAACCTCGACCCGTAGCGTGAGACCCAGGGGGCGAATCGGCGGGATCCCGCCGATTCGTGAACTCACCGATCCTCGGCTACTATCGTCAGGCCGCACGGTGGAAGCCGTGCTCGGGCGATTAGCTCAGCGGTAGAGCGCCTCGTTCACACCGAGGAGGTCACTGGTTCGAGACCAGTATCGCCCACCGGCACGAAGGCCCGGAGTCCCCAGCGGACCCCGGGCCTTCGTCGTTCCCCGACACGGCCGGGGCCGCGGTCAGGGCCGCTCCGGCCAGGCGTGCTTCGGGTAGCGGCCGCGCAGGTCCGAGCGGACCGCGGCGTAGCCCGTCTCCCAGAACGAGGCCATGTCGGCGGTGATCGCGGCGGGCCTGCCGGCGGGCGAGAGCAGGTGCATGACGACGGCGACGCGCCCGTCCGCCAGCAGCGGCGTGCGACGCAGCCCGAACGCGTCCTGGATCTTCACCGCGACCGCGGGCGCCGCGCCGGAGTAGTCCACCCGCGCCGACCGCCCGCTCGGCAGCGTGACGCGCTCGGGCGCGAGCTCGTCCAGACGCGACGCCGCCGGCCACGGCAGCAGCTGGCGCAGCGCCGCCACCATGTCGAGCCGTCGCAGGTCGCTCAGGGAGGAGATGCGCCGTCCCACGAGCCACTCCCCCAGGTGGTCCAGCAGCGCGGCGTCGTCGACGGCCGGCCAGGGCTCCCCGAGGTGCTCGTGCAGGAACGTCAGCCGGGTCCGCAGCGCCGTCGCCGCCTCGCCCCACCGCAGCACGCCGAGCCCCTCGCGCTCCAGGGCGTGGCGCAGCGCCACGACCACACGCTCGGGGTCGGGCTGCGCCAGCGGGCGCGAGCGCAGCTCGATCGCCCCGAGCAGGCGCACCTCGCGCGCGCGCAGCCGCCCGCCGTCGAACTCCACGACCTCGCGGTCGACCAGCAGCGCGGGCGCGGCGGCGATCGCGCCCTCCTCGTCCAGCGGCACGGCCGAGCGGATCACGGCGTCGCGCCGAGCGACCGTCCGGCCGGCGTCCGCGACGGCCAGCCAGGGCGCACCGCGTAGCGGCGAGACGTCGGGGAGCACCGCACCGGTCCCCGAGGCGAGGAGATAGGCCTCGCCGTCGGCCCGCCGTCGGGCGATGCGGTCGGGGTAGGCGAGCGCGACGACGGCGGCCGCGGCGTCGTCCTCGCCCCCCACCGCCCCCGACGCCCGCTCCGGGAGGTCGAGGGACCGGGCGCTCGCGAGCAGCTGGTCCGCCGCCCGCCGCCACTCGCCACCTCCCCGCGTCTCTCCGCGCCCGCCGCCCCCGCGTCGGCGGAGCCCCCGCAGCGCGGCCGTGAGGTCGGCGTCGGCGACCCTGACGTCCTCGCTCAGCAGCGCGACCACCTCGCTCGCACGACGTCGCCCCACCACGGCGGCGCCGTCGATCAGCGCCCGCGCGAGCCGCGGATGGGTCGGGACCTGCGCCATCGCCCGGCCGCGCGGCGTCACGGCGCCGTCGGCCCCGAGCGCGCCGAGGGCCCGGAGGGTGGCCGTCGCGGCGTCGAGGGCGGCCTCGGGCGGGGCGTCGAGCAGCGCGAGCGAGGCCACGCCGTCGCGCGACCAGCACCCCGCGGTGAGGACGAGCTCCGCCAGATCGCCCGTGAGGATCTCGGGCAGCCGGTGCGGCGCGAGCTGCGCGTGGTCGCCCTGGGTCCAGGGACGGTAGACGGCACCCGGTCCCTCACGCCCGGCGCGGCCCGCCCGCTGGGTGGCGCCGTCGCGGCTGACGGCGACCGTCACCAGGCCGGCGAGGCCCCGGGCGTGGTCGGTGCGCGACTCCCGCGCCAGGCCGGCGTCCACCACCACGCGCACGCCCGGGACCGTGACGGAGGACTCGGCCACCGCCGTCGAGACGATCACGCGCCGCCGGTCCGACGGCGTCAGCGCGCGGTCCTGCTCGCCCGCCTCGAGCCGCCCGTGCAGCCGGAGCACCTCGAGCGGTCCGGACCCGTCGGCGAGCGCGCCGAGGCGGCGGACGACGCCGTCGACCTCGCCCACCCCCGGCACGAAGACGAGCACGTCGCCCGTCCGCTCGGCCACGGCCCGCCGGACGAGGGCGGCGACGTGGTCGCCCCACTCGCGGGTCATCCCGCGGTCATCGGTGCGACGCACGGGACGCGCGGGCGGGCACCACACCTCCTCGACCGGGTGCAGCCCGCCGGGCGAGGTGACCTCGGGGGCGCCCTCACCCGCGTCGTCGGCCCACAGCCGGGCGAGCCGCGAGGACTCGAGCGTGGCGGACATCGCCACCACGAGCAGCTCGGGCCGCAGCGTCTGGCGCACCTCGTGCAGCATCGCCTGCAGCAGATCGGCGTCGATCGCCCGCTCGTGCACCTCGTCCAGCACGACGGCGGCGGTGCCCGCCAGCTCGGGGTCGCGCTGGAGCCGACGCAGCAGCACGCCGGTCGTGACGAACTCGACGCGGGTCGCCGCGCTCGTGCGCCGGTCGCCGCGAACGCTCCAGCCGACGGTGGCCCCGACGTCCTCACCGAGCAGCTGGGCGAGGCGGCGGGCGGCCGCGCGGGCCGCGAGGCGGCGCGGCTGCGTGACCACGACACGTCCGCCGTTCGGCCCGAGGAGCCGGGCCACGAGGGGCGGCACCAGGGTGGTCTTCCCGGTCCCGGGCGGGGCATGCACGACGGCGACGCCCCGCTCGCGGAGCGCGCCGGTGATCGCGGGCAGCACGGCTCCGACCGGGAGGTCGGGCGGGGCGGCGAGCATGGCGGTGATCACATCGACGGGCACCCCCGCAGTCTGCCGTGCCGGGCGCCGCCTCCCGCCGTAGACTGGCCTCCGGCCACGGCCCCCGATCAGCGGCGGATGCGACCTGGCTGCCTCCGCACCTCGTCAGGAACCCATGAGCACCTCTGCCTCCACGCTGCCCACCGACGTCTCCCCCGTCACGTTCGGTCCCGGCGTCGACCCCGCCGAGATGGCGGTCTTCCTCCGCGTCGCCGAGCAGGTCACCCGCCTCGAGCCCGGCCACCCCGACATGGCGGCCGCCCGCCGCGCCACCGCCGGCCTGTACAAGCTCGCGAAGAAGTTCCGGCGCGACGAGAAGCGACGCGCCGAGCTCGAGCACGACGCAGCGATCATCGCCGCCACCGCCACGGGCAGCCCGGGCCGGATCGACGACGAGACGCAGGGCCTGCTGCCCTCCTCGGCCGCGGCCGACCGCGCCATCGCGGGCACGCTGCTGCAGCCGCAGCCCTGCTACGTCTGCAAGAAGGACTTCACGCAGATCGACTGGTTCTACCACCAGCTCTGCCCCGAGTGCGCCGTGGTCAACCACGCCAAGCGCGACGCCCGCACCGACCTCACGGGCCGCCGGGCGCTGCTGACCGGCGGCCGCGCCAAGATCGGCATGTACATCGCGCTCAGGCTCCTGCGCGACGGCGCCGACCTCACGATCACCACGCGGTTCCCGCGCGACGCCGCCCGACGGTTCGCGGCGATGGACGACAGCGCCGACTGGCTGCACCGCCTGACGATCGTCGGCATCGACCTGCGCGACCCGGCCCAGGTCGTCGCGCTGGCCGACGAGGTCGCCTCCCGCGGCGCGCTGGACATCCTCATCAACAACGCCGCCCAGACCGTGCGACGCAGCCCCGGCGCCTACTCGGCGCTGGCCGACGCCGAGCTGCGCGAGCTCCCCGGCGACCCTGACGTCCCGACGATCACCTTCGGCCGCACCAGCGCCGCGCACCCCGCGATGCTCGCCGGCTCGGTGACGGACCTGCCCAGCACCGCCGTCGCGCCCGGCGGCGTCGCGCGCGAGGCTCTCGTGGCCGCGAGCGCGTCGCTCGAGCGCCACCTGGCGGGCACGGCGATCGACGCCGGCGGCCTGCTCCCCGACGAGGTCGACCACAACAGCTGGGTCGCCACGGTCGAGAACGTCGACCCGATGGAGCTCCTCGAGGTCCAGCTGTGCAACTCCACGGCGCCGTTCATCCTGCTCTCGCGGCTGCGCGCGGCGATGAGTGCGACGACGACCGGGCGCGCCTACGTCGTCAACGTCTCGGCGATGGAGGGGGTGTTCAACCGCGGCTACAAGGGCCCCGGCCACCCGCACACGAACATGGCCAAGGCCGCCGTGAACATGCTGACCCGCACCTCGGCGGGCGAGCTCGCCGAGCACGGCATCTACATGACCAGCGTCGACACCGGCTGGATCACCGACGAGCGTCCGCACACCACGAAGATCCGGCTCGCGCAGGAGGGCTTCCACGCGCCCCTGGACCTCGTCGACGGCGCGGCCCGCGTCTACGACCCGATCGTGCGCGGGGAGGACGGCGAGCTGCTCTTCGGGTGCTTCCTGAAGGACTACGACCGTGCCGCGTGGTGACGGCGACGCCGCCCCGACGGGTGAGGCCGACCCCGCTCCACGACGGCGGCCCGGGGGCCTCGACGCCCGCGTCCTGATCGGTCGCGCCGGTCGCGCGTCGTCCCGCCTGGGACGCTCGCTGTCGCTGACCGGCCTGGTGCTCGCCACCGCGGCCTTCGCCGCCTCGACGACGCCGTCGCTCATCCCGCGCGGCTGGCTCTACCAGGGCGTCATCTCGGCGCTGAGCCTCGTGCTCGGCTACGCCGTCGGGACCACCCTGCGGTGGGCGCTGCGACGCTTCGGCGTCACGGCGGCTCCCCGCGGCGCCCGCCGGGACACGGTGCGGCGGTGGCTGCTGGCGACCCTCGCCGTCGTCGTCCTGGTCACGCTGCTCACCGGCACGGCCTCGCAGCGTCGGCTCGCGACGCTCTGGGGCCTGCCGACGACGCCGGAGCCGCACCTGGTGACGACCGCCGTCACCGCCGTCGGGCTCGCGCTCGTGCTGCTCGCCGCCGGCCGGGGCTGCGCCGGGCCGGGGCAGCCCTCGGACGCCTGCTCGGCCGCTGGCTCCCCCGCCAGCTCGCCGGCGCGCTGGGCTTCGCGGCGGTCGTCGCGGTGGGCGTGCTGACGATCTCCGGGATCTTCCAGGACGTCGTGCTGGCCTCGATGACGGCCACCTTCACCGCCAGGGACTCCACCTCGCGGCCGGGGACGGTGGCCCCCGAGGCGGCCGAGCGCTCGGGCTCCCCCGGGTCGACGATCGCGTGGGAGAACCTCGGCTACGAGGGTCGCACCTTCGTCACCGGCGGGCTCGACCCCGCCGGCCTCACCGCCGTGACGGGGCGCGAGGCCTCGATGCCCATCCGCGTCTACGCCGGTCTCGCGGGTCACGATGACGGTCTGGGCGACGTCGACCTCGACGAGATGGCGCAGGAGGTCGTCGCCGAGCTCGACCGCACGGACGCGTGGGAGCGCGAGGTGGTCGCCGTCGTGACGACGACGGGTACCGGCTGGGTGGATCCGCTCGCCGTGCAGGCGCTCGAGCTCGTGCAGGACGGCGACACGGCGGTCGCCGCCATGCAGTACTCCGTCAACCCCAGCTGGGTGACTCTCGTGCTCGACCTCGACCAGCCCGCACGGGCGGGCCAGGCCCTGTTCGACGCCGTGCAGTCGCGCTGGGCCGAGCTGCCCGAGGGCGACCGCCCCCAGCTCGTGGCGTTCGGCGTCTCGCTCGGCTCCTACGGCAGCCAGAGCGCGTTCCCCTCGCTCGAGGACCTCACCGCCCGGGCCGACGGCGCCGTCTGGGCGGGGACGCCCCGCTTCACCCCGCTGTGGTCCGATCTCACCCGGGCCAGGGACGCGGGCTCGCCCGAGATCCACCCCGTGCTCGACGGCGGGGCGACCGCCCGGTGGGGCACGGCGAACGGTGGCGACCAGGGGTACGCGGACCTCGGTCCGACGGACTCCCCCGGGTGGCCTACCTCCAGCACCCGAGCGACGGCGTCGTGTGGTGGTGGTGGCCCACGGCCTGGCACGAGGACGACTGGTTCGACGAGCGGCCGGGTCAGGACGTCGTGCCCGGGGTGCGCTGGTGGCCTGGGATCACCGGGCTGCAGCTCCTCGCGGACATGTTCGTGGCCGGATCGGACGACGTGCCGCTGGGTTACGGCCACAACTACGGCGAGGGCTACGTCGACGCGTTCGCGTGGGTGACGGGTGCGGAGCTCGACGACGGCGACCTGGCGCGACTGCGGGAGACGATCGCGGCGACGAGCCGGCCCGGCTGAGCCGACCGTCGCGATCGTTGACCCGCTCGCGGCACGAGGCGAGGGTGGGGCGATGACGACGAGCGGCAGCAGCGCGAGCGGCGACGAGCAGGGCTCCGGACCCGAGACGACCCCCGACGGGCACCACGTCGTCATCGACGGCCGACGCTGGCGCGCCACCGATCCGGGAATCCCGGACACGCTGGCCGCCGAGCTCCGGTCCGCCCTGATGACCGGACGCCGCGGCGTCGGGGCCGCGAAGCGTGCCGAGGAGGACACGGCACCGCACCGCCGGATCGTGGACGACGCGAAGGTGGCGCTCGGCGAGCGCGGGGCGCCGTGGTGGGAGCCGGCGACGGAGGAGGACCGCCGTCGCCGGATCGCCGCGACGATCCGGACGCTGGCGGCGGCCAGGGCCCCCGGGACGACCTGCCCGAGCGATGCGGCGCGCGTCGTGGGCGGGGAGGCGTGGCGCCCGCTGATGCCGACGGTCCGCGCCGTGGCCGAGGAGCTCGCCGCGGCGGGTGAGATCGTCGTCACGCAGGGTGGTGAGCCCGTCCGGGCCCCCTGGCGCGGCCCGGTGCGGCTGGGACGCCCCGACTGAGACCTTCTCGCGCGCTGGTGCGGATCGGCCAACAGCACCAGACGGCCAACGAGGTGACCGGAATGTCACATCCCTGTGTCAATCTGGACAGATGCAGATCTGGCCTGGACACCCCTACCCCCTCGGCGCCACGTACGACGGCTCCGGCACCAACTTCGCGCTCTTCTCCTCCGTCGCCGAGAGGGTCGAGCTGTGCCTCGTGGACGACGACGGGGTGGAGCAGCGGATCGAGGTCACCGAGGTCGACGCCCACGTGTGGCACGTCTACCTCCCCGCCGTCGGCCCCGGCCAGCGCTACGGCTACCGCGTGCACGGCCCCTACGAGCCCTCCGAGGGCCACTGGTGCAACCCGTCGAAGTTCCTCCTCGACCCGTACGCCAAGGCGTTCGACGGCGAGCTCGACGGCGACGAGTCGCTGTACTCCTACCGGTTCGGCAGCCCGCCCGGCCCCGACAGCGAGATGAACGCGGACGACTCCTTCGGCCACACCCTCACCTCTGTCGTGCACAACCCGTTCTTCGACTGGGGCCACGACCACCCGCCGGCACACGAGTACCACCGCAGCGTCATCTACGAGGCCCACGTCAAGGGCATGACGCAGCTGCACCCGGCGATCCCCGAGGAGATCCGCGGCACGTACGCCGGCATGGCGCACCCCGCGATGATCGACCACCTCACCAAGCTGGGCGTGACGGCCATCGAGCTCATGCCCGTGCACCAGTTCATCAACGACCCCTCCCTGCAGGAGAAGGGTCTGTCGAACTACTGGGGCTACAACACGATCGGCTTCTTCGCCCCGCACGCGGACTACGCCGCCTACGGCACGCGCGGCCAGCAGGTCCAGGAGTTCAAGTCGCTGGTCAAGGCCATGCACGAGGCCGACATCGAGGTGATCCTCGACGTGGTCTACAACCACACGGCCGAGGGCAACCAGATGGGACCCACGCTGAGCTTCCGCGGCATCGACAACGCGGCGTACTACCGCCTCGTCGACGAGGACCGGATGCACTACTTCGACACCACCGGCACCGGCAACTCGCTGCTCATGCGGTCGCCGAACGTGCTCCAGCTGATCATGGACTCGCTGCGGTACTGGGTCACCGAGATGCACGTCGACGGCTTCCGGTTCGACCTGGCCGCGACCCTCGCCCGCCAGTTCCACGAGGTCGACCGCCTCTCGGCGTTCTTCGACCTGGTGCACCAGGACCCGGTCATCTCTCAGGTGAAGCTGATCGCCGAGCCGTGGGACCTCGGCGACGGCGGCTACCAGGTGGGTGGCTTCCCCCCGCTGTGGACCGAGTGGAACGGCGACTACCGCGACACGGTGCGCGACTTCTGGCGCAGCGAGCCGTCGACGCTGGGCGAGTTCGCCAGCCGCCTGACGGGGTCCTCCGACCTCTACGAGCACACCGGCCGCAAGCCCATCGCCTCGATCAACTTCATCACGGCCCACGACGGTTTCACGCTCGCCGACCTGGTCAGCTACAACGAGAAGCGCAACGACGCCAACGGCGAGGACAGCCGGGACGGCGAGTCGCACAACCGCGCCTGGAACTCCGGCGCGGAGGGACCGACCGACGACGCCGCGGTGCTCGAGCTCCGCGGTCGTCGCCAGCGCAGCTTCCTCGCGACCCTGCTCCTGTCGCAGGGCGTGCCGATGATCGCCCACGGTGACGAGATCGGCCGGTCGCAGCAGGGCAACAACAACGTCTACTGCCAGGACAACGAGCTCGCCTGGATGGACTGGGACCTCGACGAGTCCGAGGAGTCGCTGCTGGAGTTCACGCGCAAGGTCATCCGCCTGCGCGCCGAGCACCCCGTCTTCCGCCGCCGTCGGTTCTTCGGCGGTCACGTCACCGACGCCGACGGCGAGCAGGTCGAGGACATCCAGTGGTTCTCCCCGGCCGGCACCGCGATGACGCAGGAGGAGTGGAACACGCACTACGCCCGCGCCCTGGCGGTCTTCCTCAACGGCGACGCGATCACCGAGCCCGACGAGCGCGGCGCCCCGATCGTGGACGACTCCTTCCTGCTGCTGTTCAACGCGGCGCACGAGGAGGTCACGTTCACGCTGCCGTCCGCGCGGTACGGGAACGCCTGGTCCGGCACGCTCGACACGGACGGTTCGGTCGAGGACTGGCAGGTGCTCGCCACGGGTGCCGAGGTCGTCGTCGCGCCGCACAGCCTCGTCGTGCTCTCACGCCCCAGCACGGGTGAGTCCGCCGCCGTCGGCGCGGCCGCCCGCCCGGGCAGCGCGAGCCAGGTCGCTCGCGCGGCCGAGATCGCGCCGAGCGCGTCGACCTCGCCCCACGTCGAGGCCGAGGCTCCGAGCGCCGCGCCCGAGGAGTCCGCCGCGGAGTCCCCGAGCACGGACGCCCGATGACCCGGGTCCCCGTCAGCACGTACCGCCTCCAGCTCGGGCCCGACCTGACGTTCGACGGCGCCGCGGAGCAGCTGCCCTACCTGCACGACCTCGGGGTGACGGACCTGTACCTCTCCCCCGTCCTGCAGGCGGCCCCCGGGTCGACGCACGGGTACGACGTCGTCGACCATGACCGGATCAGCGACGTGATGGGCGGTCGCGAGCGGCTCGAGGCGCTCTGCGACGCGGCCCACGCGATCGGCATGGGCGTCGTGCTCGACATCGTGCCGAACCACATGGCCGTGCCGACACCCGCGTGGCACAACCGGGCGCTCTGGTCGGTCCTGGCCGACGGCGCCGACTCGCCGTACGCCGACTGGTTCGACGTCGAGTGGGACGCCTCGGGCAGCCTCCTCATGCCGGTCCTCGGCGACCGGATCGGAGCGGTCATCGCCCGCGACGAGCTCACGCTCGAGACGCTGGAGGTGCCCGGCGTCGGTCCCACGACCGTGCTGCGCTACTTCGAGCACGCGTTCCCCGTCAGGGCCGGCACCGAGCAGCTGCCGCTGACGCAGCTCCTGCAGGCGCAGCACTACCGCCTCGCCTACTGGCGCGTGGCCGACGAGGAGCTCAACTACCGACGGTTCTTCGACGTCGGCACCCTCGTGGCCGTCCGCGTCGAGCGCCCGGCGGTGTTCGAGGCGACCCACGCCGTGGTCGTCGACCTCGTGCGCTCGGGCCACGTGGACGGGCTCCGCATCGACCACCCCGACGGTCTCGCCGACCCGCGCGGCTACCTCAAGCAGCTGTACGAGGCGACCGACGGCGCCTGGATCGTCGCGGAGAAGATCCTCGAGCCCGCGGAGGAGCTGCCCTCGGACTGGCCGGTGGCCGGCACCACGGGGTACGACGCCGCCTGGCGCATCGGCCAGGTGCTCCACGACCCGGCGGGTTCCGGACCGCTCGCCGGGGTCATGCAGCGCCTGACCGGCGACGACCCGATGGGCCTGCCGGCGCTGATCGAGCAGAGCAAGCGTCAGGTCGTGGAGGAGTCCCTGCACGCCGAGGTCAACCGCCTCGCCGTCCTGGTGGCGGAAGTCTGCTCGGACGACATCCGCCTGCGCGACCACACGTGGCGCGCCATCCGGGACTGCGTCACCGAGCTCGTCGTCGCGATGGAGGGCTACCGCGCCTACGTCGTGCCGGGCGAGAACGCCCCGGGTGCCAGCGTGCACCAGGTGAACGAGGCCGCGCACCGCGCCGCCTCCCGGCTGCCGGACGAGCGGGCGGACACGCTCGCCGTCGTCGTCGACCTGGTCCTCGGGCGGGAGGCCGGCAGCGCCGGTCGCACGCACGAGACCCGTCGCGACGAGATCATCATCCGGTTCCAGCAGGTGTGCGGAGCCGTCACCGCGAAGGGGGTGGAGGACACGGCGTTCTACCGCTGGACCCACCTCGTGAGCCTGTGCGAGGTCGGTGGGTCCCCCGGCTCGTTCGCGATCGGACCGGACGCCCTGCACGCCTGGGCGTCACGGCAGTCCGAGCGGCAGCCCTCGTCGATGACGGCGGGCACCACGCACGACACCAAGCGCGGCGCCGACGTCCGCGCCCGCCAGGGCGTGCTGACCGAGCACGCCGACGCGTGGGTCGAGCTCGTGGACGACCTGCGGGCCGCGACCGACGAGATCCGGCCGGCCCACCTGGGCGGCCGGACCGAGAACCTGCTGTGGCAGATGCTCGCCGGCACCTGGACCGAGGAGGGTCCGCTCGCCACCGAGCGACTCACCCGCTACCTCGTCAAGGCCTCCCGTGAGGCGAAGGACTGGACGCGCTGGACCGCCCCCGACGAGAAGGCCGAGGCGGAGCTGGTCGCGTTCGTCGAGGCGCTCGCCGGGCACGAGCGCGTGACTGAGCTGATGCTGGGCTGGGTCGAGCGCACGTCGCACGCCGTCAGGGCTGCCACGCTCGGACAGACGCTGCTGCAGCTGACGCTGCCGGGCGCCGTGGACGTCTACCAGGGCGCGGAGACCACGCGCATCGCGCTCGTCGACCCGGACAACCGCGGCCCGGTCGACCACCGCGCGCTGGCCGCCACGCTGCACCGGCTCGAGACGGCCTCGCCCCACGGCCTCGGCGAGGAGAAGCTGCACCTCGTGGCCGCCACGCTCCGCGCCCGACGTCGGCACCCCGACGCGGTCGTCGGTCCGCGGTCGGGCTACCAGGCGCTCCCGACGTCCTCGGGCCACGCGCTCGCCTTCGCCCGGACGGTCGACGACGAGCCCGCGCTCGTCACCGTCGTCACCCGCCTGAGCACGTCCCTGGCGGGGATCGGCGGCTGGGGCGAGCACCAGGTGGTGCTGCCCGAGAGTCCGACGGGCTGGGTCGACGTCCGCCGCCCCACCACCGTGCACCCGAGCGGGTCCGTCCCGCTCGGCACGCTGCTCGCGCACGGCCCGGTCGCTCTGCTCGAGGTCGCCCCGATCGAGGTCGCCCCGTGACCGGGGCGCTCCGTGTCTGGGCGCCGTCGGTCGCCACGGCCGCCGTGGCCACCGAGGGCTCCACCACGCCGCTCGTCGCCGTCGGCGACGGCTGGTGGGAGGGTCCCGCGCTGCGGCACGGTCAGGACTACGCGTTCCACCTCGACGGCGGGGACGCCCGCCCCGACCCGCGCAGCGCCTGGCAGCCCCACGGCGTGCACGGTGCGAGCCGCTGGTTCGACGCGTCGGAGCACCCCTGGTCCGACGGCTCCTGGGCCGGTCGTGACGCCCGGGGCGCCGTGACCTACGAGCTCCACCTCGGCACCTTCACGCCCGAGGGCGACCTCGACGCGGCCATCACCCGGCTGCCGCACCTGGTGGACCTCGGGGTCGAGATGGTCGAGCTGATGCCCGTCGCGGCGTTCAACGGCGCGCACGGCTGGGGCTACGACGGCGTCGCGCTCTGGGCCGTGCACGGGCCGTACGGCGGCCCGGCCGCCCTGCAGCGGTTCGTCGACGCGGCCCACGCCCACGGCCTGGGCGTCTGCCTCGACGTCGTCTACAACCACCTGGGACCGTCGGGGAACTACCTGGCGGAGTTCGGTCCGTACTTCACCGACACCCACCACACCCCGTGGGGCTCGGCGGTCAACCTCGACGCCCCCGGCAGCGCCGAGGTGCGCCGGTTCGTGATCGAGAACGCGCTGCGGTGGCTGCGGGACTTCCACGTCGACGCCCTGCGGCTGGACGCGGTCCACGCTCTCGCGGACACCTCGGAGCGGCACGTCCTGGCGGAGCTGTCCGACGCCGTCGCCGCGCTGGCGCACGAGGTCGGGCGCCCGCTCTCGCTGGTCGCGGAGTCCGACCTCAACGACGCGATCATGGTCACGCCGACCGACCGCGGCGGGCGCGGGATGACCGCGCAGTGGGACGACGACGTGCACCACGCCCTGCACGCGATGCTCGAGCGCGAGCAGCACGGCTACTACGTCGACTTCGGCGACGCGTCGACGTTCGCCGCGGCCGTCCGCGACGTGTTCGTGCACAACGGCACCTTCTCGACGTTCCGCGGCGAGGACTGGGGCTCCCCCGTGCCCGACGACGTGGACCCGGAGGCCTTCGTCGTGTTCTCCACGAACCACGACCAGGTGGGCAACCGCGCGATCGGCGACCGCCCCGGTGGCCGGTGCGGCACCGCGGCGTCCGACCCGGCGCCGCTCGCGGCCGCCGCCGCGCTCGTGCTCTGCTCCCCCTTCACCCCCATGCTGTTCATGGGTGAGGAGTGGGCGGCGACGAGCCCGTTCCAGTTCTTCACGGACCACCCGGAGGCCGAGCTGGGCGCCGCTGTCTCGGAGGGGCGCCTGCGCGAGTTCGGCGGTCACGGCTGGGCCGAGGTCTACGGCGAGGACGTCGAGGTGCCCGACCCGCAGGACCACGGGACGTTCGAGCGCTCGCGGCTGCGGTGGGAGGAGATCGAGCTCCCCGGCCACGCCGCGATGCTGGCGTGGCACCGGGCGCTGATCGACCTTCGACGCACCGAGCCCGCCCTCGCCCGGGGGGACCGCCACCTCACGACGGTGACGGTCGACCCCCAGGACGACGGCTGGATCGCGCTGCACCGGCTGGCCCCCGACGGGACGAGCCCGGGCATCGCCGTCGTGGTCAACCTCGGTGACGACACGGTCCTGGTCCCGCTCGACGGCGCCGCCCCGGTGCTGGTCTGGGACGAGGCGACCGAGGTCGGGGCCGACGGCGTGCGGCTGCCCGCGCGCTCGGTCGCGGTGGTGCGCACGCCCGTCGCGGCCTGAACGGCGCCCCACGGCTGACCGGCACAAATGGCACGGCCTGGACGAGTGACGACCGGTCCCCTCGGGGCCGGTCGTCGTCTCTCTCTGCACGGGGGTCGGGCGCGCCTCGGGGCGGCGTCGGAGCGCCGTCAGCGGTCGGTTCAGGGGCCGGTCGGCTCCTCGGGCGCAGACTCCGCGCTCGCGGTGGGCGACGGCGTCGGGCTCTCGCTCGGTGACGGCGACGGCTCGTCCGGCGCCGGCGCCGGCGCGACGGTCGGACTCGGCGACGGCTCCGGGGTGGGCTCAGGCGTGGGGGTCGGCGTGGGCTCGGGCGTCGGAGTCGGCTCGGGGGTCGGCGTCGGCTCGGGCGTCGGAGTCGGCTCGGGCGTCGGCGTCGGAGTCGGAGTCGGAGTCGGAGTCGGAGTCGGAGTCGGCGTGGGCTCGGGCGTCGCCTCAGGCACCGGTGCCGGGTTCGGCTCGAGGGTGGGCTCCGGCGTCGGGCTCGGTGCGGGGGCCGTCGGGCCGGCGGCCGGCGGCACGGATCCGCTCGCCCGCAGCGCCTTGAGCGCCTCCTGGGCCGCGACCCAGTCGGACGTCAGCGGGACCGGCGTCACGGTGGTGCCGGCCTCGAGATCGACGCCCTGGGACAGCAGGTAGGGCACGGGGTCGACCGCGGTGCCGTCGATCCGCACGGCGAAGTGCAGGTGCGGCCCGCTGGAACGACCCTCGTTCCCCACCACCGCGATGATCTGGCCCTCGCGGACGACGTCGCCGGAGGCCACCAGGATGCCGTCCTGCGACATGTGGTTGTACGTCGTCACGACCCCGTCGCCGTGGTCGACCGCGACGAGCCAGCCGGTGTTCCCGTAGGCGTACCCGAGGCCGACGAACACGACCGTCCCTGCCGCGGCGGAACGGATCGGGTAGCCGAGCGGCGCCGAGATGTCGATGCCGTTGTGCAGGCCGGCGGAGGTGATGCCAGGGATGGCGTCGCGGTGGCCGAAGGGTGAGGCGAAGCGTCCGTTCGCGAGCGGGTGGACCCAGCCCGTCTCGGAGACCTGGACGCCCTCGGCGGCGAGTGCGGCCCGGTACTCGTCGACCGCCACGGGCTCGGGCGGTGCGGGGGGCGTGGCCGACACGACGGCGGGCGTCCACCAGGCGGCGAGCTCGGCGGCACCGGCCTCGACGTCGAGGAGCGGGTGCATCGGCGCCGCCGAGCCCCCGCCGTCCGACGCCACCACGTGGGGAACGGCGCTCGCCGCACCCCCGGTGCCGAGCACCATCAGCAGCGCTCCGACCACCGCCCCGAGCGTCGCTCCCACCGCCCGGTGGCGCAAGCGTCCCCGCGTCATCCCCGTCACCACTTCTCGTCGCCCGTGCCCCGTCACGCACCCTCGCGTGATCTGGATCACAGACTAACCCGTCGGAGACCGCGCGGCGCGCGCTAGGTTCGGTGATCATGACGACCCTCTTCGAACGCATCATCGCCGGGGAGATCCCGGCCCGCCGGCTCTGGAGCGACGACCGCTGCGTCGCGTTCCTGACGATCTCGCCCGTGACCGCCGGCCACGCGCTCGTGGTGCCGCGGCACGCCGTCGACCACTGGCTCGACGCCCCCGACGACCTGATGGCCCACCTGGTCGCCACGGCCCGCACGATCGGTGCCGCCCAGCTCGCCGAGTTCGGCGGCGAACGGTCGGGACTGGTCGTGCAGGGGTACGGCGTCCCGCACCTGCACCTGCACGTCTTCCCGACCACGGGCCCGGAGGACTTCCACGCCCTGGAGGGTCGGCCCGCCCAGGACGCCGATCTCGACGACGCCGCCGAGCGCCTGCGCTCCCGGCTGCGCGCCCAGGGCGCCTCGGGTGTCACCGACGGACGCGCCTGAGACGGGTCGGTGTCCGAGGGGCGGCGACCGGACATCACTGCCCGGGCAGCGGCAGCGCGCAGAGCGCACCGAGCCGGGACAGCGCCCGGTAGTACTTCTTGCGGTAGCCCTTGGTGAGCATGCGCTCGGAGACGAGGTCGGCGACGCCGGTGCCCCCGAGACGCACGGGCACGTTGCGGTCGTAGAGGCGGTCCACCAGCACCACGAGCCGCAGCCCGACCATGTCGTCGTCGAGCTGGTCGACACCGGTGAGCAGCACGGCGTCGACGTCGTCGACCAGCCGCCCGTAGCGGGAGGGGTGGATCCGCGAGAGGTGGGCGACGAGCTCGGGCCACCCGTCGACCGTGACGGCGGCGCCCGCCTCGGACGCCGCCCGGGCGGCCTGGCTGACGTCGTCGTCGGTGAGGGCGGCGTGCGCGGGACGCCCGGTGCGGTGGCGGTAGTCGTTGCCGTCGATGCGCATGACGGTGAACCGGGCCGCCAGGGCCTGGATCTCGCGCAGGAAGTCCTCCGCGGCGAACCGTCCCTCGCCGAGCGCCTCCGGCAGCGTGTTGGAGGTCGCGACGAGGGTGACGCCGGCGTCCGCCAGCTCGCGCAGCAACCGCGACATCAGCACGGTGTCGCCGGGGTCGTCCAGCTCGAACTCGTCGATCGCCACCAGCGCGCGGGTCGACAGCTCGGCCACGCAGGCCGCGAAGCCGAGCGCCCCGACCAGGTGGGTGTACTCCACGAACGTCCCGTAGGCCGAGCGCTCCGGCCCGACGGCGTGCGCGAGCGACGCGAGCAGGTGGGTCTTGCCGACGCCGTAGCCGCCGTCGAGGTAGACGCTGGACGGCGGGGCCGACCTCCGGAACAGCCCGCGGCGCTGCGCCCGGGTGAGCGCGGCGGCGAGCTCGCGCAGCTTCTCCTGCGCGGCGGCCTGCGACGGATGGTCCGGGTCGGGCACGTAGCTGTCGAACGAGGCGGCGGCGAACTGCGGCGGGGGCACCAGACCGGCGAGCAGGTCCGCCGGGGTCGTGTGCGGATCGCGGGAGGTCAGCGGGGGCAGGAGCGGCACGGCGGCAAGCCTACGCAGGCGGAGTCGCGGTCGGGGCCGACGAGTCGCGCGGGACCCTCAGGACTGCCGGGACCGCCGGGACGGGGGGACCGCCGGGACGCCTGGGACTGCCGCGACTGCCAGAACGGCCGGGACCGCGCGACTAGGCTGGTCGTGCTCGCGCCCCGGCCGAGCCGTCCCGTCGCTCCTGCCTGGAAGGTCCCGATGTCCCAGACCGTCATCATCCTCACCGAGGACACGCTGCTCCCCTCCGACGTCGAGCAGATCCTGGGACTCGATGACCGGACGGCGGAGACCACCTACTCGGTGCTCGTGCCGACCGAGGCCGAGCACAGCGTCGTCTCGGCGTTCCTCAACAACCTCTGGCTCCTCGACCTCAAGGAGGCCTGGGAGGACCTGACCGGCGCCAACGACGTCGACGAGAGCACGGCCCGCGCGGAGGCGGCCCAGGCGCTGGGCGAGTCCGTCGGGGCCCTGGAGAAGGCCGGCGCCACCGTCTCCTCGGCCACCGTCGCCGACGACCCCATCGCCGCGATGAAGGAGGAGCTCACGTCGGGCGACGTGATCCAGGTCGTCGCCGTCACGCAGCCCCGCCCGGTCGAGGACACCTTCCACACGAACTGGGCCGACCGCGCCCAGGAGGCGCTCGGCGTCCCCGTCCTGCACTTCTACTCGGGCACGTCGTTCCTCGGGAACTGACGCCACCCCGCCCCGGGGCTCAGGCCCCGGGGTGGAACCGCCGGAACTTGCGCACCTGGTTGACCATCGCGACGGCGATGAACAGCCACCGGCGCGGGTTCCGCTCGGCGCGGTAGTACAGCGGGTTGGTGACCGCGCCCGCCCGCCGCAGCGCCCGCACCTGGGCCCGCGCGTCGGGCGCGTAGCGCCGGAGGATCGCGAGCGGTACGACGACGAACAGGTGCTCGCGCTCCCCCAGGACCGCGGGCGCCGACGCAGCGCCGTCGTCGCCGGACGCGCCGCCGTCTCCGCCGGCCGGGGCGACCGCACCCGCGGCCCCGATCCAGCCCTCGACGTACAGCCGCGCCACGTTGTACCCCGACGCCGTCGGGGCGAACCCGCTGCGTCCCACGCGCGGGTTGATCTCCAGCACGCGGTAGCGGCCGTCGGCCCCGCGCATCAGGTCGACGTTGGCGAATCCGCGCCAGTCGAGGTCGCGCAGCAGCTCCAGGACGTCGTCGATGCTCGCGCGCGCGGCGGCGTCGCTCGAGGCGTCCGCCGTCACCTGGGCCACGGAGTTCCCCAGCGCCGTCGGGGTGTGCTCCTCGAGCAGCACGCGGCCCAGCTGGGCGAACGTGACGCGACCGGCGGCGTCGACCATGACGTTGACGGCGGCCATCGCCGCGTCGCCTCCGGGCAGCTCCTCCTGGACGAGCACGTCGCCGGTGTACCCCGTGGCGCCGATCCGTCCCAGCAGCGCGACCAGCTCGGCCCGGTCGGTCACGCGGTGGACCTTGGCGCGGCCGGCGTAGTCGACGTCGTGCGCGTCCGCCGTCGAGGCGAACTTCACGACGGCGGGCAGCGGCACCTCGGCGGGCACCTCCGACCCGGCGGCGACGACGAGCGTGCGCGGGTGCGGGAGCCCCAGGCGCTCGCACGCCCGCATCACCGTCCCCTTGTGGCTCGCGGCGGCGACGACCTCCGCGGCCGCGTACGGCACGACGACGCCGTCGGCCGCCAGCGCGGCCCGCGCGGCGACCACGACGTCGACGAGCCAGTCCGCGCTGGCGAGCAGCACGTGGGTCCGGCCGGGCTCCTCGGCCACGACCGCGCGCACGCGGCGCACCACGGCCTCGACCGTCAACTCCTCGCCGACCACGCGCAGGTCGACGATCGAGGAGTCGCGCACGGGCCACGTCGCCGCCCCGGCGAGCACGACGCTCGTCACGCCGAACGCCTCGTGGAAGGCGCGGGCGGTGCCGTAGGCGCCGATGTCACCGCCGAGCACGATCGGTCGCGGCGAGCCTCCGGGAGCGGAGGCGAGGGTGGGGTGCGCGGAGGGCGGCACGGCCGTCCTTTCGTGGCCGGGGCGGATTGCGCAGCGAGTCTACGGCGTGGCCTCAGGGCTTCCGGGGGTGCGACACCTAGCCTGGGGACCGTGCCGGAGATGGACTCGACCCAGATGCCGCCGGAGTTCACCGCGGCGCTCCTCAGCCTGCGTGGGCACACGTGGCGCCCCGAGGTGCACCTCGACGAGGTGCCTCCGCCCACGCGCATCGCGCCGTGGGCTGCCGCGCTGACCGCCGAGATCAACCCGACGACCGACCCCGACGACATGCTCGCCAACGGTCGATTCGTCGTCCTGCACGACCCCGAGGGCCAGGACGCATGGAACGGCACGTTCCGCGTCGTGGTGCTGATCCGCGCCCAGCTCGAGCACGAGCTCGGCGCGGACCCCATGCTCGGCGAGGTCGGCTGGACCTGGCTGACGGACTCGTTGCGGGAGGCCGGCGCCGAGCACCACTCGCTGTCGGGCACGGTCACCCGTGTCCTGTCGGAGACCTTCGGGGGGCTCGAGGTCCGCGGCCAGGAGGTCGAGATCGAGATCCGCGCCTCCTGGACCCCGACCACCCCGCGGATGGGCGAGCACCTGCGCGCCTGGGTGGCAGCGACCGCCTGGGCCGGCGGACTCCCCCCGCTGCCCGAGAACGTGACGGCGCTCACCCCGCGCCGCCCGAGGAGCTGAGACGTGACGCCCGCCACCCCCACGAGCCCGAGAGCACGACCCCCGACGCCGCAGCGGCCCCCGTGCCGCTGGTCGAGCCCAGGGACGGCGTGCCGGAGATCCTCACCACCACCGAGGGCCTGGCCGACTACGCCGCCGCCCTCGCCGCCGGTTCCGGCCCGGTCGCCGTCGACGCCGAGCGCGCGTCCGGCTTCCGCTACGGCCAGGCCGCCTACCTCGTCCAGATCCGCCGCGAGGGCGCGGGCACCGCGCTCATCGACCCGGTCGAGCTGCCCGACCTCTCCCCCGTGCGCGAGGCGCTGCGCGGGGTCGAGTGGGTCCTGCACGCCGCCAACCAGGACCTCGCCTGCCTCGCCGAGGTGGGCCTCGCGCCCGACGCGCTGTTCGACACCGAGCTCGCGGGGCGGCTGCTGGGTCGCGACCGCGTCGGCCTCGGGCCGATCGTCGCCGCCGAGCTCGGCCTCAGCCTCGCCAAGGAGCACTCCGCCGCCGACTGGTCGACCCGTCCGCTGCCGCGCGAGTGGCTCCGGTACGCCGCGCTCGACGTCGAGGTGCTCGTCGAGCTGCGCGACCGGCTGGCCGCCGACCTCGTGCGCCAGGGCAAGGACGAGTGGGCGAGGCAGGAGTTCGAGGCGGTCCGCCTCGCCCCGCCGCCCGCGCCCCGCGTCGACCCCTGGCGCCGCACCACCGGCATCCCGACCGTGCGCGACCCGCGCCGTCTCGCCGTCGTGCGAGAGATGTGGAACGAGCGGGACGCGAGTGCCCGGGCCAGGGACACCGCGCCCGGCCGGGTGCTGCCCGACCGCGCGATCATCGCGGCCGCCGTCGCCCTCCCGACGACGCGCGCCGCGCTCGCCGAGCTGCCGGAGTTCAGCGGCAAGGGCACGCGCCGGCGTCTCGACCGGTGGTGGGGCGCGATCGCCCGCGTCCTGGAGATGCCCGAGTCGGCACTGCCGCCGCGCCGCGGTCCCAGCACCGACACGATGCCGGCGCCGCGCGGCTGGGCCGACCGTCACCCCGAGGCCGCCGAGCGGCTCCGGGCCGTGCGCGCCACGATGCGGCTGCTCTCGATCGACCTCGGCACGCCGCAGGAGAACCTGCTCTCCCCCGACCTCCAGCGGCGTCTCGCGTGGGACCCGCCGGCGCCGCGCGTCGACACCGTCACGGCCCGGCTGCTCGACGGCGGGGCACGGCCCTGGCAGGCGGCCGTCACCGCCCCCGTGCTGGCGGGCGCGCTGAGCGACCCGCGCGCCGTCCCCGACGTGCCGGAGCCCTCGCGACGCTGATCCCTGCGGCGAAAGTGTCGAGGACGACGAGTACCGGACAACCGGGTACGGTGGCTCCGACACAGTCGTCGAGCCGCCCCGCGGCACACCTCGGAGGATCCCGTGACCGACCCGACCGCCGCCCCGACCTCGGAGCGAGCCCCGCGCGCAGCCTCCACGACGGGCCGCCCCGGCATGCTCGGCCGCTCGGTCGTCCTGCTGGACGCCGCCCGCACACCGTTCGGCCGCGCCCGTCCCGACGGGCTGTACGCCCACTCGCGGGCCGACGACCTCGCCGTCGTGGTGGTCCGCGAGCTGCTGCGCCGCAACCCCGACCTGCCGCCGCACCTCGTCGGTGAGGTCGCACTGGCCGCCACCAGCCAGGTCGGCGACCAGGGCCTCACGCTCGGCCGCACCGTCGCGCTTCTCGCCGGGCTCCCGCAGCAGGTGCCCGGCTACGCGATCGACCGGATGTGCGCGGGCGCGATGACCGCCACCACGCAGGTCGCGGCCCAGATCGCCGTCGGCGCCGTCGACGTCGCGATCGCCGGCGGCGTGGAGCACATGGGCCACCACCCGCTCGGCGCCGACGCCGATCCCAACCCGCGCTTCGTGGCCGAGAAGCTGGTGGACCCCGACGCCCTCGTGATGGGTGCGACGGCGGAGAACCTGCACGACCGCTTCCCCACGCTGACGAAGGAGCGCGCCGACGCGTACGGCGTCGCGAGCCAGGCGCGCTACGAGGCCGCCCGCCGCGCCGGCCGCATCGACGCCGACCTCGTGCCCGTCGCGATCCGCGACCCCGAGCGCGGCTGGGGGCTGGCGACGGCCGACGAGCCGCCTCGCCCCGGCACGACGCTCGCCGACGTCGCCGACCTGCCGACGCCCTTCCGCCCCGGCGGCCGCGTCACCGCCGCCACGTCCTCCCCGCTGACCGACGGCGCGACGGCGTGCGTGCTGGCGGCCGAGGACGTCGCCGCCCAGCTGGGGCTCGAGCCCCGGATGCGCATGGTGAGCTTCGCCTACGCGGGCGTCGACCCGGCCGTGATGGGCATCGGCCCGGTGCCGGCCACCCACCGGGCGCTGCACCTGGCGGGGCTCGAGATCGACGACATCGGCGCCATCGAGATCAACGAGGCGTTCGCCGTGCAGGTCCTGGCCCTGCTGGAGGAGCTCGGGATCCCCGACGACGCCCCGCACGTCAACCCCGACGGCGGCGCGATCGCGATGGGCCACCCGCTGGCCGCCTCCGGCGTCCGCCTCATGGTCCAGCTCGCGCGGCGGTTCGAGGCCGACCCGAGCGTGCGCTGGGGCATGACGACCATGTGCGTCGGCCTCGGCCAGGGCGGCACCGTCATCTGGGAGAACCCCCACCACCCCGACTACACCCCCGTCACCCCGGAGGCAGCGCTGTGAGCATCACCCGAGTCCTCGTCCGCGACGTCGAGCTCCCGACGGCGACCGCCGCCACGGGTGGCGGGACGCTCGCGCTGATCACCCTCGACAACGGGGCCGACCACCGCCTCCCCAGCACGCTCGGTCCGGAGACGATCGCCGAGCTGACCGGTGTCCTGCTCGGGCTCCGGACGCGTGCCGAGTCCGGCGAGATCGCGGCCGTGGCGGTCACCGGCAAGCCCTACGTGCTCGCGGCCGGCGCCGACCTCAAGCGGGTCAGCGCCGTCGCGACGCGCGAGCAGGCCTTCGCGCTCGGCCGCGACGGCCACGAGGCCTACACGCTGCTGTCGGACCTCGGCGTGCCGTCGTTCGCGTTCATCAACGGCGTCGCGCTCGGCGGCGGCCTGGAGCTGGCCCTCAGCTGCACCTACCGCACGGTGTCCGGGGCGGTGCACGCCCTCGGGCTGCCCGAGACCTCGCTCGGGCTCGTGCCCGGCTGGGGCGGGGCCTACCTGCTGCCCCGGCTGATCGGGATCGAGGCGGCCATCGACGTCGTCCTCACGCGCCCCGCCTCGAACCGTCCGCTCGGGGCGCACGACGCCGCGATCCTCGACCTGGTGGACCGCGTGCTCGACCCGGCCGACTTCCTCGAGCGGTCGATCGCCTGGGCCGCGGAGGTGCTGCGGGGCGACGTCACCGTGCAGCGTCGCGAGCTCGACGACCAGGCCCACTGGGACGCCGTCGTCGCGGCCGCGCGCGAGCAGCTCGACGCCGTCGTCGGATCCTCGCGTCCGGCCCCCGGCCGGGCGCTGGAGCTGATGGCCGCGGCCCGCACGGCCGACCGGACGGAGGCGTTCGCCGCCGAGGACGAGGCGCTGGCCGACCTGATCATGACCGACGAGATGCGCGCGAGCGTGTACGCCTTCGGGCTCGTCACCGGCGCGAAGCGCCCCGTCGGCGCGCCCGACGCCGGACTCGCCCGCAAGGTCCGCAGCGTCGGTCTCGTCGGTGCCGGGCTGATGGCCGCCCAGATCGCGCTGCTGGTGGCGCGCCGGCTCAAGGTGCCCGTCGTCATGCGCGACCTCGACGACGACCGCGTGGCCGCCGGTCTCGGGCACGTCCGCACCGAGGTGGAGAAGGCGGTCCGCCGCGGCCGGCTCACCCCGGACGCAGCCACCCGGGTCCTGGCCTCGGTCACCGGCACCACCGACCTCGCCGACCTCGCCGCGTGCGACCTCGTCATCGAGGCCGTCACCGAGCGGCTCGAGCTCAAGCAGCGCGTGCTGGCCGAGCTCGAGGACGTCGTGGACCCCGAGGCCGTCCTCGCCACGAACACCTCCGCCCTGTCGGTCACGGCGATGGCGTCGCAGCTGCGCCACCCGGAGCGCGTCGTCGGGCTGCACTTCTTCAACCCGGTGGCCGCCATGCCGCTGGTCGAGGTCGTGCGGGCCGAGCGGACCGACGACCCCACGCACGCCACCGCGTTCGCCGTCACGAAGGCGCTCGGCAAGAGCGCCGTCGCCTCGGCCGACCGGCCGGGCTTCATCGTCAACCGGCTGCTCGTGCTGCTCATGGGCCGGATCGTCGGCGCCGTCGAGGGCGGTACGCCCGTCGAGGTGGCCGACCGCGCGTGCGACGTGCTCGGGCTGCCGATGCCGCCGTTCCAGCTGTTCGACCTCGTCGGACCGGCCGTCGGGCTGCACGTGCTGACGTCGCTGCGCGAGGAGCTGGGCGACCGCTTCCCGCACTCCCCCGGGCTGGAGCTCATCGTGGCCGAGGGCACGCCGCTGGTCGGTCCGCCCGCCGCGCCCGGGCGCCCGCGCCGCGTGCTGCCCGACGTGCAGGCGGTCTTCGACGCCGCCCGCGAGACGTCCGGCGACGCCGCGCCGCGCCACCAGGCGCCGCTCGATGAGGCCGGCGTCCTGGACGACGTGCTCACGGCGCTGACGCACGAGATCCGGCTGATGCTGGACGAGGGCGTCGTCGACGAGCCCGGGCAGATCGACACCGCGATGATCCTCGGTGCCGGCTGGCCGTTCCACCTCGGCGGGATCACGCCGTACCTGGACCGCACCGGCTACGCCGAGCGCGTCACCGGGAGCAGGTTCCTGCCGCACGGCGTCGCCGACGTCCCGCCGGCGGCCTGACGGCGGGCGCCGGCAGCTGCTCGTCGGCGTCGGCCGTGCTCGTCGCGGCGAGGTGCTGGCGGGTGGGACGACTCAGTACGTCGTGAGCCCGGCGGCGCGGAACATCTCGCGCACGTGCTCGGTGCGCGCGGGGGTGGGCGGCTCGACGTCGTCGAGCTCGTACCGCAGCCCGGCGTCAGCCCACTTCTCGCGCCCCATCTGGTGGAACGGGAGGATCTCGACCCGGCTGACGGTCGGGAGCGATGCGGCGTAGCTGACGATCGGGGCGATGTTCTCGTCGACGTCGGTGAGGCCGGGGACCTGGACGAACCGGATCCACGTCTCGATGCCGAGGTCGGCCAGGCGCCGTCCGAAGGCGAGCGTCGGCGCGAGCTCCTGACCCGTCACCCGGCGATAGGTCTCGGGATCCCCCGACTTCACGTCGAGCAGGACGAGGTCGATGTCGGCCAGGAGCGCGTCGCTCGCGAGGGCGCCGAGGAAGCCCGAGGTGTCGATCGCCGTGTGGACGCCCATCTCCCTGGCGCCGCGCAGGATCCGCGCGGCGAACGCCGGCTGCCTCAGCACCTCCCCGCCGGACAGGGTGATGCCGCCGTGCGTGGCGGCGAAGACCTGGCGGTAGCGACGGATCCGCGTCAGCAGCTCCTCCGCGCGCACGGGCGTGCCCGAGCGCGCGCTCATGGTGTCGGGGTTGTGGCAGTACAGGCACCGGAGCGGGCAGCCCGCCAGGAACGTCGTCATCCGGGTTCCGGGTCCGTCGACGGCCGTCACCAGCTCCCACGAGTGCACCATCCCGATCTCGCCGGTCCGGAGGCCGACGAGACGATCGTGGCGCTCGGCGTCCTGCGCTGTGCCGAGGCCACCGAGCGTGCTCGGCACGCCGAGCGGGACGGGTGTGGGAGCCGGTGTCGTCACGGGTCGCTCAGACCGAGGCGTGGAACGTGCGCTCGAGCACGTCCCTCTGCTGCTCGCGGGTGAGCTTGACGAAGTTCACCGCGTAGCCGGAGACCCGGATCGTCAGCTGCGGGTAGCTCTCCGGGTGCTCCATCGCGTCGATCAGGGTGTCCTTGTTCAGGACGTTGATGTTGGCGTGGAAGAGGCCCTCCCCCATCCCGGCGTCGAGGATGCCGACGAGGTTGGTGACCTGCTCGTCCTTGGTGCGACCCAGGGCCGACGGCGTGATCGTGTTGGTCAGCGAGATGCCGTCGAGCGCGTCGTCGTAGTCGAGCTTGCCGACGCTCATCATGCTGGCGATCATCCCGTGCGTGTCCATCCCGTTCTCCGGGTTGGCGCCCGGCGAGAACGGCTCGCCCTGGCGGTGCCCCGAGGGGAAGGACCCCGTGGCCTTCCCGTAGACGACGTTGGACGTGATCGTCAGGACCGACTGGGTCGGCACCGCGTCGCGGTAGGTCGGCAGCGCACGGATCTTGTCCATCACCGTCCGCACGACGAGCTGGGCGATCTCGTCGGCGCGGTCGTCGTCGTTGCCGTAGACGGGGAACTCGCCCTCGGTGAGGTAGTCCACGACGAGACCGCTCTCGTCCCGGATCGGGGTGACACGGGCGTACCTGACCGCCGAGAGGCTGTCGGCGACGATCGAGAGGCCGGCGATGCCGCACCCGAGCGTGCGGACGATCTCGGCGTCGTGCAGCGCCATCTCGATCGCCTCGTAGGCGTAGCGGTCGTGGCTGTAGTGGATGATGTTCAGCGCCTCGACGTAGGTGCCCACGACCCAGTCGAGCATCGCGTCGTAGCGGGCCCAGACGTCGTCGAAGTCGAGCGGGCCGTCGCCGCGGATCGGCTCGTAGCCGTCCACGACCTGCGTGCCCGTCATCTCGTCGCGACCACCGTTGACGGCGTACAGCAGCGCCTTGGCCGCGTTGACCCTCGCCCCGAAGAACTGCATCTGCTTGCCGACCCGCATCGGCGAGACGCAGCAGGCGATGGCGGCGTCGTCGCCCCAGTGGGCGCGGATCTCGTCGTCGGACTCGTACTGGATCGCCGAGGTCTCGATGGAGATCGCGGCGCAGAAGGCCTTGTAGCCCTCGGGCAGGTCGTCGGTCCAGAAGATCGTGATGTTCGGCTCCGGCGCGGGGCCGAGGTTGCGCAGCGTCTGCAGGAGGCGGAAGGAGGTCTTCGTGACCTGGGTGCGGCCGTCGTCGCTCATGCCGGCGTCCGACCAGGTCGCCCAGTACGGGTCGCCGGAGAAGATCTGGTCGTAGTCGACGGTGCGCAGGAAGCGGACGATGCGGAGCTTGATGACGAGCGCGTCGATGATCTCCTGCGCGTCGGACTCGGACAGGAGCCCGGCGGCGAGGTCGCGCTCGAAGTACGCGTCGAAGAACGGCGACAGCCGCCCGATGCTCATGGCCGCACCGTCCTGGCTCTTCACCGAGGCGAGGTAGCCCAGGTAGGTCCACTGCACGGCCTCGAGGGCGGTGCGCGCCGGCCGACCGAGGTCGAACCCGTACTGCGCCCCCATCGCCCTGAGCTTCGTCAGGGAGCGGATCTGCTCCGAGTGCTCCTCGCGGTAGCGCGCCCAGTGCTCGGTGAAGGGCTGGCCGATCACGGCGTCCTTGTCCGCGCGCTTCTCGGCGATGAGGCGGTCGACGCCGTAGAGCGCGACGCGGCGGTAGTCGCCGATAATCCGGCCGCGCCCGTAGGAGTCGGGCAGGCCCGTGATGATGTGGCTGCTGCGGGCCGCCCGGATGCGCGGCGTGTAGATGTCGAAGACGCCCTCGTTGTGCGTCTTGCGGTACTTCGTGAAGGTCTCCTTGACGCGCTCGTCTGGCTCGAGCCCGGCCTCCCTGATGGCCGTCTCCACCATCCGCCAGCCGCCGTAGGGCATCATCGCGCGCTTGAGCGGGGTGTCGGTCTGCAGCCCGACGACGACGTCGTCGTCGTCGCTGATGTAGCCGGGACGGAACGCGTCGATGTCTGCGGGAGTAGTGGTGTCGACGTCGTAGACCCGCCTGGCCCGCTCGACGGACAGGAACTCCGTCTCCAGCGTCTCCCAGACGCGCAGCGTCTTCGGGGTCGGACCGGCGAGGAAGGCGGCGTCGCCGGTGTACGGCGTGTAGTTGCGCTGGATGAAGTCGCGGACGTCGACGGTCTCGGTCCACCGACCGTGCGCGAAGCCGGCCCACGCGTCGGTCTCGACCGGGGCGTGGCCCGGGGTGGCGATGCTCATGATGTCCTCCTGCTGGCGGCTGGAACTCGACCGTTGAGGCCGTACCTCGACACTAGGAACGCCGCGCCCGCGCGGGTCGGGACTTGGGTCCCTCGTCCGTGTGAGGGGGCGCACACCCCCGCTCGCCTAGGCTGGAACCATGCGCTTCCTCCCCGGTCAGGACCCCACGAGCGACCTCACCTACGGCGACGTCTTCCTCGTGCCCTCCGCCTCCGACGTCACCAGCCGGTTCGACGTCGACCTCACCCCCCGGGACGGCACCGGGGCGAGGCTGCCCGTGGTCGCCGCCAACATGACCGCGGTCAGCGGCCGCCGCATGGCGGAGACGCTCGCGCGCCGCGGTGGCCTCGCCGTCATCCCCCAGGACGTCCCCACCGAGCTCGTCGCCCGGTCGACCGCGTGGGTCAAGAGCCGGCACACCGTCGTGGAGACGCCCGTCCACGTGGCCCCGGACTCGACGGTCCACGACGCGCTCGCCCTCATGGCCAAACGCTCCCACGGGATGGCCGTGGTGCTGACCGACGGCCGTCCGGTGGGCGTCGTGACGCCCGCCGACTGCAGCGGCGTCGACCAGTTCACGCTCGTGGCGGAGGTCATGGCGGAGACGCCCACGGTGATCCAGGAGTCCACGCTCACGAGCGGTGCGGGCGGCGTCATCGACGAGGCCGCCGTCGTCGCGGCGTTCGACACGCTGCACGGCGCACGCCGCAAGGTCGCACCCGTCGTGCGCGCTGACGGGACGCTGCTGGGCGTCCTCACGCAGCTCGGTGCGCTGCGCTCCTCGATCTACCACCCCGCGCTCGACGACGAGGGCCACCTCCGCGTCGCCGCCGCCATCGGCATCAACGGCGACGTCGCGAGCAACGCGGCCGCGCTGCTCGCCGCGGGGGTGGACGTGCTCGTCGTCGACACCGCGCACGGCCACCAGGCCAAGATGCTCGACGCGCTGCGCGCCGTCCGCTCGGTCTCGACCGACGCCGTCGTCGTCGCCGGCAACGTCGTGACGGCCGACGGCGTGAGCGACCTCGTCGCCGCCGGGGCCGACATCGTCAAGGTCGGCGTGGGCCCTGGTGCCATGTGCACCACCCGCATGATGACCGGCGTCGGCCGGCCCCAGTTCTCCGCGGTGCGCGAGTGCGCCACGCGCGCCCGCGAGCTCGGCGCGCACGTCTGGGCCGACGGCGGGGTCCGCCACCCGCGCGACATCGCGCTCGCGATCGCCGCCGGGGCCAGCCAGGTCATGGTCGGCTCGTGGTTCGCCGGCACGCACGAGTCGCCGGGCGACCTGCACGTCGCCGGGGACGGCCGCCGCTACAAGGAGAGCTTCGGGATGGCCTCGGCCCGCGCCGTCGCCGCCCGCACGCGCGGCGGGTCGGCGTTCGACCGCGCCCGCAAGGCGCTGTACGAGGAGGGCATCTCCTCCTCGCGGATGTTCCTCGACCCCGAGCGCCCCGGCGTGGAGGACCTGCTCGACCAGATCACGGCCGGGCTGCGCTCGGCGTGCACCTACGCCGGCGCCCGCACGCTCGAGGAGCTGCACGAGCGCGCCGTCGTCGGCGTCCAGTCGGCCGCCGGGTACGAGGAGGGGCGCCCCCTCCCCGCCGGCTGGTGACACCGCTCGCCCTCGCCGAGGGGGCGGCCGACGTCGTCACCGCGAGCACCGAGGTGGTGCGCGTCCTCGACCTGCTCGGGGTCGCCGCCAACGTGCTGCTGGCCGCGGTGCTGGCCCGCGAGAAGCGTTTCGACCTGATCGGCTTCCTGGTGCTCGGCGTCGCCGCGGGCCTCGGCGGCGGCATGATCCGCGACACGCTGCTGCAGCGCGGCACGCCGGTGGCGCTCACCGACCTGTCCTACCTCAGCGTTGCGCTCGCGACGGCGGTCGTCGCCTATCTGGTGCGGGTCGAGGGCCGGTGGTGGACCCGCGGGATCCGCGTGCTCGACGCCGTCGCGCTCGGCACGTGGGGCGCCGTCGGCGCCCAGAAGGCGATCGCGGCCGGGCTGCACTGGCTGCCGGCCCTTCTGCTCGGCACCATCACCGCCGTCGGCGGCGGGATGGTGCGCGACGTCCTGCTCCACCGCACGCCGATCGTGTTCGGCGGCAACACCCTCTACGCGACGTGCGCGACGGCGGCCGCGGGCGTCGTCGTGCTCGCCGACTGGCTGACCTCGAGCGAGTACCAGGGCCTGACGACGCTGCTCGCGGCGGGGGTCGGCGGCACGCTGTGCCTGCTGTCCTACCGGCGCGGGTGGCGTCTGCCGGAGGCGCGCGACTGGCGGCCCCGGCCGCGCACCGTGCGACGACGGGTGGTCGAGCCGTGACCGGCCTCGTCCCGCCGCCCTCCCCCGCGTCCGCGCGCAGTGACCTGCTGGACCTGGCGCAGGGCCGGCGGCCGTGGGCCTCGCCCCTCGGACGCGCGCGCCCCGGGTCCGCGACGGGCCAGCGCCACTCCGCCGTGCTGCTGCTGTTCGGGCTGCTCGACCCCTCCGACCTGGCCGATCCCGGCCACGCCGACGTCGACCTCCTGCTCACCCGGCGCAGCGACGCGCTCCGCCACCACCCCGGCCAGATCGCCTTCCCGGGCGGAGGCATCGACCCCGGCGAGACGCCCGAGGTCGCGGCCGTGCGCGAGGCCGTGGAGGAGACCGGGCTCGACGGCGACGGCGTCGAGGTGCTCGGCGCGCTCGCCGACGTGCCGGTGGTCGTGAGCGGGAACGTCGTGACGCCGGTGCTCGGGTGGTGGGCGGCGCCGTCGCCCCTGGCACCCGACGGCGTCGAGACCGCCGAGGTATTCCGCGTCCCGGTGCGCGACCTCGTCGACCCCGCGAACCGCGTCACCGTGGCCTTCCAGCGCGACCGCGGCGTCGCAGCCGCGCGCGGCGCCGTCCACCGCGGCCCCGGCTTCCAGGTCCACGGCCGGCTGGTGTGGGGCTTCACCGCGTTCGTGCTCGACGCCGTGCTGGACTCCCTGGGGTGGAGCGTGCCGTGGGACGCGTCGCGCGAGGTGGAGCTGTAGCAGCCGGACGCGGGGCGGAGGTGAGCCGCCGCCCCGCCTAGGGTGGAACGCATGCGCGTGCTCCTCACCGGTTCGAACGGCTTCGTCGGGGCCCGCACCGCCGCCGCGGCGCGCGAGCGCGGGTGGCAGGTCGTCGGGCTGGGCCGCGCGGCCGGACCGGCCACCCCCGTGGACGCCTACGTCCGCCACGACCTCGCCGCGCCGCTCCCGGCCGACGCGGTGCCCGGCGAGATCGACGCCGTCGTCCACGCCGCCGCGCTCGCCTCGCCGTTCGCCCGGCCCGGCGACTTCGTCGCGGCCAACGTGCACGGCACCCGCCACGTCGTGGCGTGGTCGGCCGCGCGCGGCGGGGTCCCGCTCGTGCACGTCTCCAGCTCCTCGGTGCTCTACCGCGACGCCGACCAGCTCGACCTCACCGAGGACGACCCCGTCACGCCCGACGGCGAGCAGCTCAACGCCTACTCCCGCAGCAAGGCGGTGGCCGAGCGCGTCGTCGCCGCGTCCGCCGGGCCGTGGTCGATCCTGCGTCCCCGGGCCGTCATCGGCGAGGGCGACACGGTGCTGCTCCCCCGCATCCTCCGGCTCGCCGACCGCGGCCTCCTGCCCGTGCTCGAACCGCGCGACGGACCCCGCGTGCGGGTCGACCTCACCGACGTCGGCACGGTCGCGCACTACCTGCTCGAGGCGGTCGAGCGCCGGGTCACGGGCGTCTACAACCTCACCAACGCGCAGCCGGTCGACCTGTACCCGTTCGCGCTCGACCTGCTCCGGCGGATCGGCGTGGAGCCGCGGCTGCGCCGCGTGCCGCCGTCGCTCGTCCGGGCGGCCGCCGGGGCGGGCGAGTGGGTCAGCGCCCACCTGCTCGACCACCGCGAGCCGCCGCTGACCAGGTTCGGCGTCTCGGTGCTGTCGCGCTCCAAGACGTTCGACGTCTCCCGCGCCCTCCGCGACCTCGGCGCCCCCGCCGTCCCCCTCGCCGAGAGCGTCGACCGGCTCGTGGCGGACTGGTCGGCCGGGCGTGCCTAGGGCTCGCGCCGCGGTCTGGGCCGCCGGGCTCGTCGCGACGGCCGCCCTCGCCGTCGTGCGCACGCGGCTGGCCCGTCGCGAGATCCGCCGACAGCGTCCGGCCGCACCGGTCGACGACGTCACCGTGCTCGTCGCGGTCCGCTCCGGCGACCCGCTGCTGCCCGCCCGGCTCGGAGAGCAGGCCCGTGGTCTGGCCCCGGCGCAGGTGCTGCTGCTGGTCGACGACGACGACCCCGTCGGGCAGGACGCCGCGAGAGGTGCGGCCGCCGGACGCCCGGGGGTCCGCGTCGTCGTCTGCGCGCCGCCCGAGCCCGGCACGAACCCCAAGGTCCACAAGCTGGCGCTCGCCCAGGCCGACTGCCGCGGCGTCGTGGTTCTGCTCGACGACGACACGGTCCTGCCGCCCGGGGCGCTCGGCCGGCTGGTGGGTGGTCTCGAGGAGGCCGATCTCGCCACGGGCATCCCGGTCTACCTCGACGGCGACGGCCCGTGGTCCCGTCTCCTGGCCGGCTTCGTCAACTCCTCGGCCCTGCCGACGTACCTCGCGCAGGCCGCGCTCGGCCCTCCGGTCAGCGTCAACGGCATGGTCGTGGCCGCGCGGCGGTCCGACCTCGAGCGGATCGGCGGCCTGGCCTCGCTGCTCGACGCGACGTGCGACGACTACGCCCTCGCGCTGGCCTTCCGGCGGCACGGCCTGACGATCAGGCAGCTCGCCGAGCCGGCCCTGCTGGCCACGACCGTCGCCGACGGCGCCGCGTACGTCCGGATCATGCGCCGCTGGCTGCTGTTCGCGCAGGAGGTGCTGCGGCGCGACCTCTCGCCCCGGCTGGTGACCCTCGTGCTGCTGCCGTCCGTGCTGCCGCTCGCCGTGACGGCGGCAGCCGTCGCGACCGGTCCGCTCGCGACGGCGGCGACGGTCGCGGTGCTCGCGGGCCAGTCGCACGCGACCCGCACCCTGCGGCGCGAGGCCGGCGTCCCGCCCGAGCGCCCCGGCGGCCTCCTCGTCGAGGTCGTCGCCCTCCTGCTCGCGCCGCTGCACCTGCTCACCGCCGTGCTCGGCCCCCGACACGTGCGGTGGCGCGGCCGCCGGGTGCGGGTGGGCGTCGGCGACCGGGCTGCGGGAGCGCGGGCGTGAGCGAGCGGTGGCTCGCGGCGCACGCCGACTCGCCGTCGCTCGCGTCCCCGACCGCGTCCCGCGCGGCGTGGCTCACCGGTCAGAGCTCCCCGACCCAGCAGCGGCTCTCCCCCGCGCAGGAGCGGTTCCTCGACGGCCTCGCCCCGCACGGCTGGACGCCGCTGCGGGCCGGGTTCCCGTGGACCGAGCGCGCCGCCGCCGGCACCTACGGGGGCGAGCCCCTGTTCGCCGCCTCCGTCCGCAACACCCGCCAGGGACTCGCGGCCAGGCCGGGGAGCGCGCTCGCGCGCGACGTCGCGCGGCACCTCCAGCCGCTCCTCGACACGACCCGCGACCGGCTCCTCCTGCTGTGCGCGAGTGCGGGCGCCCGCCTGGTGACCAGCGCCGTCGACGCCGTCGAGGTACCCGAGGGCCTGCGGATCGACGTCGTCGGCATCGGCGCCGTGGGCGCCCTGCCCCCGACCCACGGCCCCTGGCACGTGCACGTGCTCCGGGGGCGGTCGGACCTGCTCAGCGCCGTCAGCCACCGCCGTCGGGCCGACGCCGTCGTGCCCGGCGGGCACCTGCGCGCCGCCGCCTCCCCGGCGATGCTCGCCGCCGTCCTCGACCTCGTCGGTGGGGGGACGTCGGCGTGACGCGGCTCCTGCTCGCGGCGCCCCCGTTCGCCGGCCACCTCAACCCGCTCCTCACGCTCGGCGCCGGGCTGCGGGAGCGCGGGTTCGACGTCGAGATCGCCACCGGCGCGACGAAGGTCCCGCTGGTGGCCGCGCTGGGGTTCACCGCGCACCCCCTGCTGGCCGACGAGCCCGGGATCTTCGACGCGATCGCCGACACCGCCGGACCCGTCCGGAGCAACCCGCTCCTGCTCACCCGGCAGCTGCGCGCGAACCTCGCGCTCCTGCCGCGGGCGCGCGCCGACCTCGACGCGGTGCTCGGGGGCGGGGCGTTCGACGCGGTCCTGGCGGACTTCACGGCGCCCGTCGCCGGCCACGCCGCCCAGGCGGCCGGGCTGCCCTGGGTGACGACGATGCCGACGCCGTTCGCCCTGGAGACGGCGACAGGGACGCCGTCGTACTGCGGCGGCTGGGGGCCGGCGAGCCGGCCGTGGCACCGCGTGCGCGACGCCGCGGGGCGGACCGCGACCCGGGTGACGAAGCGGGGTATGCAGGCCGTGCTGGCCGGGGCGTTCCGGACCGCGGGCACCGGGGTCTACCGCGCGGACGGCTCCGAGGCCGCCTACTCCCCCGACGCGATCCTCGGGCTCGGCATGATCGAGGTCGAGCTGCCGCGGGACTGGCCGGCGTCGTTCCGGATGGTCGGACCGGTGACGGCGACGCCCGAGCGGAACCTGCCGAGCGCCGGTCCGGTGCCGCCGCTGCCGCCCGGACCGCTCGTGCTCGTCACGGTCGGGACGCACCTGGGCTGGGCGCGGCGCGACCTCGTGGCGCAGGTGCGCGCCCTGGCGGCGGCGGTGCCGAGCCACACGTTCGTCGTCACGCTCGGGCAGGTCGGCGCGGGAGCAGGAGCGGGAGTGGGACCGGAGGCGGCGGGCGACCGCGTCGTCGTCGTGGACCACCTGCCCTACGACGACGTGCTGCCGGCGTTCGACGCCGTCGTCCACCACGGCGGCGCCGGCATCAGCTACAGCGCGATCCGCGCCGGCGTCCCCGCCCTGGTGCACCCGCGCGACTACGACCAGTTCGACTTCGCCGTCCGTCTCGAGACCGCCGGGGCCGGACGGCGCACCCGCCGCGCGCTGGACCACCCCGAGGCCGCGCGGGCCCTGCGCCGGGTGCTCGACGGCGAGCGCAGCCGCCTGCGGGCGCTGTCCTCGACCCTGACGCGGTACGACCCCGTCGGGGCGACGGCGGAGGTCGTCGACGCGCTCGTCGCGCGATCGGCCGGGCGAGCGGGCTAGCGCGCGTCCGGCGCCCCCGTCGGCGGCACGCGCCGGACCCGGCGCAGCTTGCTGCGCGGATCGTGCGGCACGAGCGGGGTCGCCGTGATCGACGCGGGCCGCAGCCCGGCCTCCCCGAGCGCGGCCGCGAGGGCGTCCCGGGCCGGGGCGAACGCCTGCGGCGGCGCGACGGCGAGCGTCAGGTCGTCGCCGTCCTGCACCACGCGGAAGTCGGTGACGCCGTCGACGGCGAGCACCGCGGCCCGCACGAAGTCAGGGAAGAACAGACCGCGTCCGGCCGCCCCCTCCGCACTCGACCCACGACCGCCGGGATCTGTGACATCGGCCGTCACCACCGGCAGCTCCAGCACGTCGTCGCTCCGCCCCACGACCCGGGCGATCGCCAGCCGCGGATCGCCGCAGTCGCACGTCCCCGGCACCAGGACGTCGCCGAGGCGGCGCCGCAGCACGGCCTGGCTGGAGCGGACGAGGTCGGTGACGACGGGCACGAACCGACCGTCGGCGGCGCCCGGCACCGCCTCCCGCTCCACCAGCACGAGGTCCTCGGCCAGGTGCAGCGTGCCGCGCGCGCAGCTGAGGCCGAGGAAGCCCTCGGCCGCCTGGTAGACCTGGTCGGCCCTCACCCCGAGCCCCGCCTCGATCGTCTCGGCGTCGTGCGGCTCGAGCACCTCGGCCGCCGAGAGCACACGCGCCAGATCGGCTCGCCACCCCGCGTCCACCTCCCCCTCCCTCTCCGCCCGCGCCAGCAGCACGAGCACGGAGGGCGGCGCCACGAGGACGGTCGGTCGGCTGTCCCGCACCCGCTGCAGCAGCTCCGGCACCGGCAGCGCGAGGTCGGCGTAGGTGAAGGCGATCCGCCGGCTGCCGACCGCCTCGTACAGCGGTCCGCCGGCGCGCAGCACGAGCGTGATCCTGGCCCCGGCGAGCAGGCCGTCGGACAGCGCCCGGGCGAGCACCTCACCGGCCCACCGGTCCCGCTCCGCCCCGGAGGTGAGGAACGCCGTCTGGCGGCCGCTCGTCCCCGAGGACAGCCCGACCGACAGCCCGCGCAGCGAGGTGCCGAAGTCGCGACCGCGCTCGGCGGAGCGGGCCGCGAGCAGACACTCCTCCAGTCCGACCCCGCGGCGGTTCAGGCCGGCGAAGTGCGTGAGCACGTCCTCCTTTTCGAGCACGGGAAGGTCCGTCAGCGACCGCGGCGGACCGTCCGGGAAGAGGTCGGCGTAGTGGGCGTAGCGCTGCGGGGCCCGGCGCAGGACCCGCGCCAGGAGGCGGTCCTGCCACGCCTCGAGCGCCGCGCGGTCGGCGAAGCTCCGGCGTCGGGCCGCGACGTAGCGGGCCAGCACCCGCAGCCGGCTCACGGCTCGAGGAGCCCGCGCGCCCGTTCCACCGCCGCCTCGTCGTGCGAGGGCAGGAGGAGCAGGTCGGACCGCCGTCGGGCCAGCGCGGCGAGGTCGTCGATCGTGGCGCGGTAGCCACGCCAGTCGCGGGTGATGAGGCGGACGACCGGGTGCGGCAGCTCGCCGTCCGTCACGGCGCGCAGGTCCCACACGGCGTCGCCGAGCAGCAGCACCTCGCGCCCGCGCGCCCGCACGAGCAGTCCCAGGTGCTCGTCGCTATGACCCGGGAGCGGGACGACGACGACGGCGCCGTCCCCCGTGAGGTCGCGTCCCGGTGCCAGCGGCGCGAGGTCGGCGCCGCTGCCCGCCGCGAGCGGCAGCGACGCGGGGTCGATCAGCCGCGCCTCGAGATCGGACGGCAGCAGCGCCGGCAGCCAGCCGCGGACCAGACGGCCGAGACCGCGCGCCGACCGCATCGCGGCGATCGCGGACGGGTCGACGACGACCCGCGCCCGCGGGAGGTCGCGCAGGCCGCCGAGGTGGTCGGCGTGCAGGTGCGAGAGCACGACGGCGGTGACGTCCTCCGGCGCGATCCCGCGCTCCGCCAGCTGCCTGACCACGGCCTGCTCGGGCTCGACGTGGACCGGGAGCAGTGCGCCGTAGACGCGGTCGATCCCGCGTCGGACCGCGCGCTGGACGCGGGGGGCGTAGCCGGTGTCGTAGAGCACGACGCCGTCGGGGTGGCGCACGGCCGCGACGAGCGCCGGGAACCGGACGGGTCGGCGGCCGGCGCCCCGCCGCGCCACGAACCCGGGGTGGGTGGTCCACCCGGCCACGAGCAGCTCCACGCAGACCTCGAGCGGTCCCTCGTCCGTCATCGCGCCGTCCTCAGTACCGCAGCGCGGTGGCCGCGAGCGTGAGCCCCGCCCCGGTGCCGAGCAGGAGGACGGTGGCGCCGCGCTCGAGCCGTCCCGAGCGGATCGCGTGGTCGAGCGCGGACGGCAGCGAGGCCGAGACCTGGTTGCCGTGGTCGGCGAGGACGTCGACGACCGCCTCGCCCGGCACGAAGGAGCGCAGGTAGCGCAGCCCGACGGCGCTGGCCTGGTGGGGCACGACGACGTCCACGGCCGCGAGATCGAGCCCCGACCGCTGCTCGAGGTCGCGCAGGAATCCCGGCAGGTGGCGCGCGACCTGGCGCAGCAGGGCGGCGCCGTCCATCTGGAACAGGTAGGCGCCGGGGTGGTCGGGCGGGGTCATCGGGTTCCAGCGAGTGCCGCCGGCCTCGATCCGGCACGCCTGGGCCGCCTCGGGCCAGACGGCCGAGCGCGAGGCCAGCACGGCCGAGCCCTCCCCCGCCGCGGTCCGCCCGAGGACCGCCGCGCCCGCGCCGTCGCCGAACAGCGCGCTCGCCTCGGTGTGGCGGTGGTCCAGACCCTTGGAGGCGATCTCGGTGGCCACGACGGCGACGCGGTCCCACCGCCCGGCGTCCAGGCCGTCCTGGGCGATCCGCAGCCCGGTGAGGAAGCCGACGCACGAGGCGTTGACGTCGAACGCGTCGCACCGCCCGCCGTCGACGCCGAGCGCGTCCAGCACGAGCACCGCTGTCGTCGGCATCGGCTGCTCGGGGGCGACGGCGGAGACGATCACCGCGTCGAGGTCGCCCGGCGCCAGGCCCGCGGCCGCGAGCGCCCGGTCGACGGCGGCCGCAGCCATCATCGAGGAGGTCTCGCCGGCGTCGACCCACCGGCGCTCGGCGACGCCGGACCGGGCCAGCGTCTCGCCGGGGGCGCGGCCGTGCGCCGTGTCGAGCTCCGGCGACGTCACCACCCTCGCCGGGCGGTACGCACCGGTACCGAGGATGCGAACGGGGCTGGGACGAGGCACCCGGACAGACTCGCACAACCGAGCGGGGTCCGCCGGGAGGGCGACCGTCAGCGGACGGGTGGACCGACGGGACGGTCGACGGGACGGGTGTCGGCGCGCTCGAGCCCGAGCGTCGCGATCCCGCGCGCGGTCCAGGGGTGGGCGCCGAACGCGTCGGCGACCAGGGTGCTGCCGAGGGCGGCCGCCCCGAGGAGGACCGAGGCCCCCTTGTTCAGACCCGTCCGGGCCGGGGCGTACCACGGCAGGGGCACGGTGCCCTCGCGGCCGACGTCGGCGCCGGACACCACGTCGTCGTCGGGCACCGCCCCGGCGCCGAGGTTCACGCCGTCGCACCACCCGTACCGGTCGCTCCAGGCGGCCGGGTGGGCGTCCCGCAGCACCCGGAGGCCGTCGGCCGCCCCCGAGCCCAGGAACGGGAGCGCGCCGACCAGCGAGGCGGGCGGCACCGTGCCGTCGCAGCGCGGGGCGGGCGGCCGGGCGGGCTCGGCGCCGTTGACGACGTACCCCCACGGCCCGAGGCCGGCTGACATCCCCCACAGCCCCGCGGCGAAGGTCGGGTACGCCGACGCCCGGTCGAGGCACCAGGCGCGGTTGGCCGCGCTCACCTCGCCCGCGTTGGCCCACCAGTCGGTCCCCTGCGGGTCGCGGCCGAACGGCCAGAACGCGTGCGGGAAGTGGGAGGTGAACAACGTCCCGCCCGGTTCGTGCACGCACGTGTGACCGCCGTAGCCCCCCACGGGCCGGTCGAACCCGGCCCACAGCGCCCGCGCCGTCGCGGCGTCGACGTCGGGGTGGCCGGCCGCGAGCACGTAGCAGGTGAGCTGCTCGGCGGTCATGTCCCAGGCGCCGACCCACCCGTCGGCGTCGGCGTCCGCCCCGTAGTCGTCCGTGGCGCTGTCGACCCGCGCCATGCGCAGGAGCGTGCGCCCGTCACGCTCGTGCACCGCCGCGTCCCACGCGACGCGCGCGAGCAGGTCCGCGGTGCGCTCGGTCACCTCGCTGTCGTCGAGCACCTGGCTCGCCACGACCGCACCGTCGAGCGCGAGCGCCGTGTCGATCGTGGAGTACTCGCTGCCCGGTCTCGCCCGACCGGTGACGGCGTCGGCGAAGTGGACCAGCAGCCCGTCGCGGTGCGGGAGGGCAGCGAGCGCCCGGAGCGCGCCGCGGGTGCGGTCGACGACCTCCCGGTGCTCCAGCAGCCCCCGCTCCAGGCCCACGCAACAGGCCGCCAGGGCGAACCCGGTCGCGGCCGTGCTGCTCACGCCGGGGACGTCGTCGCGGTCCAGGACGCTGCCGTGGCCGGGCGCCGCGGGGTCGGCCGTGGCGTGGTCCCACAGCCACCGCACCCCGCCGTCGACCTCGCGCGCGACGAGGTCGACGACGTCGGGCGGAAGGCTCGCACCCGCACCAGCACCAGCACCCGCACCCGCACCCGGCGCCCGCCCGGCCCCGCTCACGCCACGCGGTCCCGGAACGGGTTCGGGATCGCGTCCAGGAGCTCGCGCGTGTACCCGGCCCTGGGGTTCTCGATCACGTCGGCCGCCGTGCCCTGCTCGACGACCTCACCGTGGTTGAGCACGATCGCGTGGTCCGCCAGCATCTGCGCCGACAGCAGGTCGTGGGTGATGTAGAGCATCCCCACCCCCGGGTGAGCACCAGCGACTGCAGGAGCTCGAGGATCTCGGCGCGGATCGAGACGTCGAGGCTGGCGATCGGCTCGTCGGCGATGAGGAGCTGCGGGTCGGGGGCCAGCGCCCGGGCGATGACGATCCGCTGCCGCTGGCCGCCGGAGAGCTCGTACGGAAGGCGGGTGAGGTAGGCGGGCGCCGGGCTCAGGCCCACCTGCTCCAGCAGGTCCGCGGCGGCGTCCATCGCCTCCTGCTTCTTCATCCCGCGGTAGTTCTGCAGGGGACGCATCACCTGGTAGGCCACCGTGAGAGCCGGGTTGAGCGCCGCGTAGGGATCCTGGAACACGTACTGCACCGCGTTGGCGTAGGTGCGGCGCTGGCGCCGGTCGAGCCGCGTGATGTCCCAGGGACCCGACCCGTCGTCGGGCGAGTAGGTCACGGTGCCCGAGGTCGGCTTCTCGATCGTCGTGATGATGCGCGCGATCGTGGACTTCCCGCTGCCGCTCTGGCCCACCAGGGCGGTCACCTCACCCTTGCGGAGCGTGAAGGAGACGTCCTTGACCGCGTCGACGTGCTCGGTCCGCAGACCGTTGCGCTTCTCGTAGCGCTTGTGCAGGCCCGAGACCTCCACGATGGTCGGCACGTCGGCCTTCTCCTGGATCTTCTCCACGACCTCCTCGCGCTCGTCGGCGGCCTTGAGTCCGGCCGAGGAGTACCCGGCGACCTCCTCGCCGAGCAGCTCGCCGTAGGAACCGAGCAGATGGACGGAGTAGGGGTGGCGCGGACCGTCGCGGAGCATCGTCTCCGTGCCCACGTCCTCGACCAGCTCGCCGTCGAGCATGATCGCCACCCGGTCGGAGAAGTCCAGGATCGTGCCCATGTCGTGGGAGATGAGGATCGCGCCGAAGTGAAGCTCGGTCTGCAGGCGACGGATCTCGTCGAGGATCTGCTTCTGCACGACGACGTCGAGTCCCGTCGTCGGCTCGTCGAACAGCACGAACCGCGGCTGGAGCGCGAGCGCGAGGGCGAGGTTGACCCGCTGCCGCATGCCGCCGGAGAGCTCGTGCGGGTACATCCGCAGGAACGACGGGTCGATGCGGACCATCTCGAACAGCTCGGCGGCGCGGGCGTCGACCGCGTCCTCGTCGAGGTCGGTGTGCGCGTGGATGACGTCCGCGAACACCTTACGGATCCGGACCACGGGGTTGAGGCTGTTCATCGAGCTCTGGAAGACCGTGGAGACCTCGGCCCACCGGTGCGGCCGGAGCTCGTTCTCGGACGCGTTCGTGACGTCCTCCTCGCCCCACCAGATGCGGCCCTCGGTGACGCGACCCGGACGGCGCAGGAGCCGCAGCGCGGCCTGGGCGAACGTCGTCTTGCCGGAGCCGGACTCGCCGACCAGACCGACGAACTCGCCCTCGCGCACGGTCAGGGACATGTCCTTGACCGCGGTCATCGGCGTCCCCAGCCGGGGCTCGTAGCGCACCGTGAGGTTCTCCACGCGCAGCACGGGCGTGTCGACGCCGACGTGGGAGGGGCGGGCCCTGGCCCGGAGCGGTGGCGTGCTCGGCACCGGGCCGGGCACGGGGTTGAGGCCGGGGGAGGTCGTCATCTCAGTTCTCCTCCTCGCGCAGCTGCGCGTTGCTCAGCAGGTCGACACCGAAGTTGACGAAGCTGAGGCTGGTGATGATGAGGGCGAGCATGATGCCGGGGACGATGAGCCAGACCCACAGGCCCTGGACGAGCGCGCCGTTGCCGTTGGCCTGGGCGAGCATCTGGCCCCACGAGACGGTGTTCGGATCGCCGAACCCCATGAAGGACAGGCCGGCCTCGGCGGCGATCGCACCGGTCGAGGCGGCGATGAATCCCGAGACCACCAGGGAGGTCATGTTCGGCATGATCTCGCGGAAGACGATGCGAAACATGCCGTCCCCGCCGAACCGCGCGGCGGTGACGAACTCCCGGCTGCGCAACGTGATGATCTGGGCCCGCTTGGTGCGCGCGTGCCCGGCCCAGCTCGTCACCGTGACGACGAACACCAGCAGCGCCAGGCCCCGTGTCTCGGAGTACGCGACGATGACGATCATCAGCGGGAGCACAGGCACGACCAGCGCGAGGTTGGTGACGAACGAGAGCACGTCGTCCAGCCACGTCCCCTCGGCGTAGCCCGAGACCATCCCGATCACCAGGGAGATCGCGGTGACGCCGAGGCCGCCCAGCACCCCGATCGCGACCGACAGCCGGGCGCCGAACAGCACCTGCGTGTAGATGTCGAACCCGAGGGAGTTCGTGCCGAGCCAGTGCGCGCCGCTGGGGTCCTGCACGGGCGCGAACGTCGAGTCCGTCGGGCTGTACGGCGTGAGCCACGGGGCGAAGATCGCCATCGCGATGAACACGGCGAGCATGATGATGCCGATCCGGGCCTTCCGGCTGGACCACAGCACCTCGTACCAGCGCGGCGGCCGGCGGATGAGCACGTGCTCGCCGTCGGGATCGGGCTGGCGGGCGCGGTTCCAGCGGTCCTCGGGGGGCAGACCGGCCCCGCCTCCCCCGCCACCGGCGTCCTCGGGCAGAACCTCGGTGTCCCTGGCAGCCACCGGGGCGAGCTGGGCGGGCGGGGGCGCGACCTCGCGCGCGCCGCCGGAACCGTTCGACGTCGTCATCGCCGTCCTCCTGGGGTCGGTCACCTCGCCCTCCTCGCCCGGGGATCGATGATCCCGTAGAGCAGGTCGACGACGAAGCTCGCCGTCAGCACGATCGTGATGGTCGCGAGCAGGATGGCCTGCATGAGCGGGAAGTCGCGGTTGCTCGTGGCCTCCCCCATGAGGCGGCCCATCCCGGGGTAGTCGTACAGGCTCTCGATGAGGATCGAGCCGCCCATGAGCACGCCGAGCGAGAGCGCGAAGCTCGTCACGGTCGGCAGCAGCGCGTTCCGGGCGGCGTACGCGAGCGCCGTCGTGCGGTCGGACAGGCCGGCGGCCTGCGCGAGCCGGATGTAGTCGCCGCCCAGCTCCTGCACCATCGTGTTGCGCATGCCGAGGATGAACCCGATCGGCGCCGTCACCATGAGCGTGAGCGCCGGCAGGAACCCGTGGGACACCACGTCCGCCACGAAGAGCCAGCTCCAACCGGGGTCGGTGTAGCCGAAGCCGCCGCTGGCGGGGAACCAGCCGAGCTCGTAGGCGAGGATGAACAGGATGATCATGCCGATCCAGAACGACTGCAGGTTGCCGAGGAAGGTCGAACCGACCGAGATGACCGAGTCGAACGTGGTGTTGCGCCGCCAGGCCGCGAACGCCCCGAGCAGGGTGCCGACCGTGAAGGCCAGGATCTGGGTGAGACCGATGAGCCCGAGGGTCCACGGGAGCGCCTGGCTGATCACCTCGGTGACGGGGAACGGGTAGTAGGTGAAGGAGATCCCCAGGTCGCCCTGGGAGAGCTGGACGAGGTACTTCCAGTAGGCGACGAACACGTTGTCGTCGCCGTACCCGAGCATCGTGCGGATGGCCTCGACCTGCGCCGGGTCCACCTCGCCCCGGCCGGTGAGCTGGCGGACCATCACCTCGGCGGGGTCCCCCGGCTGCAGCCGCGGGATGAGGAAGTTCAGGGTGATCGCGGCCCACAGCGTCAGGACGAAGTAGCCCGTCTTGCGCAGGTAGTACTTCACTCCGCCTCACCTCCGCCCGGGAGGCTGAGGCTCGTGACCACGCGCAGCAGGTTGTTGGTCGGGTAGGGGTTGTCCTCGCTCGGCCACCCCACCGCGTTGTCCTCGCGGTAGATGAGCCTCGCCGGGGAGTACTGCAGCGCGATGTACGGCATCTCCTGCATGTAGATGTCGACGATCCGGCTGAGGTAGGCGGGGTCCTGCGCCGGGTCGGTGTTCGCGGCCCACTCGTCCACGAGCTGGTCCACCTGGGGGTTGGCGTAGCGCGCGATGTTGAGCAGGAGGGTCTCGCCGCCGTCGCTGATCTGCGAGGTGGTGAGCCGGCCGCCGAGATCGCGGGCCCGCTGGCAGCCGCCGCCGATCGAGTCCATGAGCATGTCGAACTCGCCGGACTTCTTCATGCCGTCCACGGCGTTGGGGTCGGTCGTGACCATCTTCGCGCGCACCCCGACGTCGTTGAGGCCGCGGACCACGACGTCGGCCATCGCGATGTAGTCCATCCACCCCGCCTGGACGGAGAAGATCAGGTCGAGCTGCGACCCGTCGGGCGCGGTTCGCCAGCCGTCCTCGCCCTTGGCGTACCCGGCCTCGTCGAGCATCTGCTCGGCCAGCGCGGGATCGAAGCTGGTGAACTCCTGACCCGCCCACTGCTCGGGGACCTGGTCGGCCTGGATGGGCAGCTTGAGCATCGTCTGGCTGCCCGGGTCCATGATCCCGAAGCTGGCCCGCAGGGCGAGCGCCTCGCGGTCGATGGCGTGCGCGATCGCGGTGCGGAAGCCGACGTCCCCGGTGATCGGGCGCTCCATGTTGAGCGCGAGCACGGTGGTGCCGCCCGGGGGGTAGTAGTACTCCACGCCGGACCGGGCCACGGAGCGCTCGGGGTTGGGGATGTCACCCAGGTAGAGGTCCAGCGCGCCGTTCCGGAGCTTGAGGGCGCCGGAGTTGGCGTCGTACTGGCCCTCGAGGATCACGCGCTCGACCTTGAGGTTCTCGGCGTTCCAGTACGTGTCGTTGCGCTGCAGCGTGAGCTGTCGACCGTTGTAGTCCTCCGGCACGAACGGACCGGTCGAGACGGGCTCGGTGTCGATGTACTGCGTCGGGTCCCCGACCTGGGACCAGACGTGCTCGGGCACGATCTGGATCGACAGGATCGAGTCGGTCTTCGGGACGGCGTTGCCCGTGAAGTTGACGGCGACGGTGTGCTCGTCGACCACCTCGACGGACTCGGCCGGCGCGCCGAACAGGTCGGTCCACACCCCGGCCCGGTCGGCCGCCGGGTACTCCTGGGCCACGGTGAAGGCGAACGCGACGTCGTCGGCCGTGAACGGTTCGCCGTCGGTCCACTCCACCCCCTCGCGCAGGTCGAGGCGCATGCGCGACGGCGTCTCCCACTCGTACCCGGTGGCCAGCCACGGCACCGCCTCGCAGGAGAACTCGTCGCGGATCATCAGCGGCTCGTAGAGCCACGTCCGCACGGTGGGGTTGGTGCTGAGGACGTTGTAGTTGACGAGCCCCTGCACGGAGCCGGAGGCCTCCGAGGGCATCCGGATCACCGGGATCATCCCCTCCGGGGCCGGCGGGACCGCCGCGAGCCCGACCGTCGCGCAGGCGGACAACGCCAACGTCCCGGTGATCACGACGGCCAGTGCTGACGTCCGTCGACGCAGTCCACCCATGAGAACCTCCCTGTCCTCGCGCGCCCACCATGGGTCGCGCCCGTGCCCGGCCGCGCGGCTCACCGCCCGGCCGGTCCCTCCCTACGGCACCTCCACCTCGATCGCTCCGCCCCCGTCCAGCCGCTCGAGCAGCTCCGCCCGCGCGATCCGCAGCCCGCCCTCGCGGTAGGGGTTGTGCTCCCTGGTCGTCGCCAGCGCGACGCCGTCGACGCTCGCGGTGCGCGGCCCGTACCCCCGCGACCCGACGCGGTAGACGATCGCGACGCGGCGACCCCACAGCGGCACGGTGACGCGCAGACCGTCCAGGCCCGGAACGAGGACCGGGTCGAGCACGAGGGCGTCGGCCCGCCGCACGACGCCGAGCACGCTCTCCACGACTATGCGGAGCGCGATCCCGGGGCCGGAGGAGTAGATCCGCCAGCCACCCTCCACCTCGACCTCACCGGCGCGCACGGCGTCCCAGTCGCGCAGCGCCGCGTACCGGTCGGGCACGACGGCGTCGCTCGAGGAGAAGTAGGCGGTCGCCTGACGACGGCGGGCACCGGAGAAGGCCGCGTGCGGGTCGACGGGGTTGACGAGGTCCAGCGCGTGCAGCAGATCGGCGCCCCGCCCAGCACCGCGAGCGACTCCGCGTACCGCAGGTGCGCGTGGACGTACATCGTGCCGATCTCGCGGCCGAAGAACGAGGCCGTCTCGGCGCGCTGGAAGTGCACGGTCGGTCCACCGCGGTAGGCCGGCGGACGGTCGAACAGGTGCGCGCCGTCGGGCAGCACCAGCTCCTCGGAGATGATCGCCCCGTGCCGCTCGGCCTGCTCGGGCGTGAGCATCCCGTCGATGACGGCGTGGATCATCGGGAGGATCGAGCGGGTCAGACCGGTCTCGGTGTCGCGCGGGTGCAGAAGGTACCGGAAGGACGCGTCGGCCTCCCGGAGTCCGTAGCCCGCGAGCACGCCGTCGGGCATCAGGTGGTCCTGGAGCTCGCGCAGGATGGTCGCCGCGTGCGCGCGCAGGGCGGCGGCGCTCAGGACGCGCGTGCTGCTGACGGCCGGCCCGCCGTCGGCCGGTCCCGGGACACCGGCCGCCTCCAGCCCCGCGGCCAGCGTCTCGAGCGCCTGGTGGTGGAGGGTCACCGTCCAGGTGCTGGTCATCCCGTCCTTCATGGCGGGATCGGCGGGCTGCAGGGAGTCGTTCCAGTCGCCGTGGCCGTACGCGGTGAGGTGCGTGCCGGGCACGACGAGCGCGGCGGCGCGGTCGAGCGCGCGGTGCAGGTGCTCGGCGACGTCGGGGTGGTCGACGGGGTCGTCGTGAAGGTCGCGGTCGGGGGTAACCGCACCGGCGGGCCCCGACCAGAAGGGCACCCGCTCGGCGAGGATCGAGGCGTCCCCGGTGGCCAGGAGGTAGCGGCCGACGGCGAGCACGGGCCAGAAGATCACGTCGCCGTGCGCGTCCCCGTTCGCAGCCGTCCGGTCGACGTCGAAGATCTCGAACGCCTGCCCCCACCCGCCCTCGGGCCCCTGCGACGCGAGGATCCGCAGCAGCAGGGTCCGCAGCTCCTCGTGCCGACCGAGGGCGAGCAGCAGCTCGACCGGACCCTGCGAGACGTCGCGCGTGCCCCAGCCGCCGCCCGTGTACTGCTCGAGACCGCGCGGCGAGAGGTAGTGGGTCAGCGCGTTGTCCACGAGCCAGGGCAGGGCGTGCGCCAGCCGGTTCACGCGGGTGCCGGCCCCGTCGTCGGGGACGTCGAGCGCGAGGCCGTCCAGCGCCGTCGACCAGAAGTCGGCGGGTCCGACGTCGTCCGGCACCGGGACGAGGGTGGCCGAGAGCCGGAGCCCGGCGTGCGACGTCTCCCCCGTGACGACCGTGACCCACGGGAGGCCGCGGCTCGCGCCGTCGGCGTGCAGGGGGCCGTCGTCGCCGAGCGGGACGTCGGCCGCGGCGCCCAACCGCTCGACGACGAGCGTCCCGCCCGGGCGACGTCGGGCCAGCTCCGAGCCGGCCGGCGGGTGCAGGACCGTGCGGGCGCCGTCGTCGTCCCTGGCCACGGGGTGGGCGTCGAGGCCGTCGTCGCCGTCGAGGGCCAGGTGGAGCGCGAGCATGAGGCGGACGGGCTCACCCGACACGGCGATCTCCACCGTGACGGTGGCGCCGTCGGTGGGGGCGGTGGTCGTGACCTCGATGTCGCCGTCGTCGGTGAGGTAGGTCCAGGTGGCCCGGCCCTGGTCCAGCCGCCACAGCGACGGGGTGTCGAGCAGGCGCCACACGCCGTCGATCTCCACCAGGATCCGCAGGCCGGCCGCACGGTGGTGTCCGAGGTAGCCGCGGCCGATCGAGAGCAGCCGGTCCTTCGAGACGTGGCCCTGCGTGAGGTAGGAGGCGAACAGCCCGCCCATCGTCACGGTGGTGGTGAGCACCGACTCCTCGGGCTGCCAGCGCCCGCCCGTCCGCAGCAGGTGCCCGTGCGGCCGGAGCACGCCGAGCTCCTTGCGCCGGGTGACGACGTGGCTCGGCCCCACGAAATAGGCCAGGACGCCGTGCTCGTCGCGCTCGACGGACGTCGCCTCGTCCAGCTGCGGCAGGACGGCGGCGTCGTGCACCTCCAGCAGCGCCGCCGGGGCGAGGACGGTGGGGACGACGGCGTGGCCGTCGGTGGACGTGGTGGTGGCGGTCGCCATCGCGGCTGCGGGTGCCCGGAGGAGCGCGCGACCACGCGCGAGGGCCGCCTCCACGTGGACGAGGTCGTCCGGCCCCGTGGCGCTGGGGTGGTCGGCGAGCACGTGGCCGACGACGGCGAGCGTGTGCCGCTCCCCCGGTCCGAGCCGCACCGCCCGGGTCTGCAGCGCCACCAGCGTGTGCTCGTGCTGGAGGCGGCGCGAGGCCAGCCGCGGTTCGAACAGCCCGCCGGGGACCTGGCCGGTGCGCAGCGACAGCCCAGCGAGGTCGAGCAGGTCGCTCGCCCAGCCGACGACGGGATCCGTCGCGGTCATCACGAGCCAGGGGTGACCGCCGTCGAAGTCCTGGTTCTGCCGGACGGCGACGGCGGTGCCCACCTCCGGGTGCTCGAGCGGTGTGACGTCGAGGTACTGCGCGCCGTAGAGCTCGTTCATCCGGACGAGCCAGGGCGGGGCGAGCGCGACGTCCTGGACCGCGACGACGTCGACGACGCGGACGTCGTCGCCGTCGGCCGCGACGTCGATCACCCAGGCCCAGGAGTCCTCGGCGAGCTCGAGCCGGGCGGAGTAGGACAGGCCTGCCCACGTGCCCGCGACGACGACCCGCTCGCCGTCGTGTGCCACGGTCGAGCCCGAGGCCGGACCGAGGACCGGGTGGACGGCCAGGACGCCGGCGTCGGGCTCGACGCCGGCGCGCAGCCGGAGCCACGGGGTGGCGAGCGGCGTCTCCAGCGGCGTCGCGGCGTACATCCCGATGCGGGTCGTGCCCCGGTTCAGCCACGCGATGCCGCCGTGCGGCTGCACGTCGGCCCACACGCCGGTGGGGCGTCCTACGGTGAATCTCTCGTCCATGACTCTTCCTCGAGCCGGGCTGTGACGCGGATCACTCAATACCACCCGGGAACGATCCCGCAAGGGTGGTCCCCGGCGACGTCGTCCCGGGTGTGACGCGGACGGCGGGACCTGGCCGCGCCGGTGGCGTCGGTGATACTGGGACGACCTCGGACCCCCAGGGCAGCGAAGGAGCCACCCGTGACCGACGTCCGCCTCGCCCGCCGGCAGCTGCTCGTGGACGGTGTGCCGACCCTGGTCGTGGCCGGCGAGATCCACTACTTCCGGCTGCGCCGCGAGCACTGGCGCGGACGGCTCGAGCTGCTGCGCACGGCCGGCGCCGACACCGTGGCGACCTACGTGCCGTGGGTCGTGCACGAGCGCGCGGACGGCACCCTCGACCTCACCGGCCGCACCGATCCGACGCTCGATCTCGGTGCGTTCCTCGACCTCGCGGCCGAGCTGGGCCTGCAGGCGCTCGTGCGTCCGGGACCGTTCGTGATGGCCGAGATGGCGGGCGAGGGGGTGCCCGACCGCGTGCGTCGCGAGCACCCCGAGGTGGTCCCGGTCGGTTGGGGCGGGGCGACGGCTCCGACCGGTGACCTCGACTACCTGGCGCCGGCCTTCCTCGCCGAGACGCGTCGGTGGTACGCCGCCGTCGGTGAGGTCGTCGGGCCGCGGACGGCGCCGAACGGCGGGCCCGTGATCGCCGTCCAGCTGGACAACGAGATCGGGATGCTCGCCTGGGTCTCCGGTTCCCCGCAGCTGACCGCGGACGCCTGCGTAGGACTTCGGGACTGGCTGGCCGAGCGGTACGGCGACGGCCTGGTGGCGCGCTATCCCGGCCTGCCGGACGCCTGTGACCCGGCGGCGCTCGCCGATGCGGTGCGCCGCCCGCGCGAGGGCTGGGCGACGGCGCTGCGACTCGACCTCGGCCGGTTCTCGCGGGAGCGTTTCGCGACCTACGTCGACGCGCTCGAGGAGGCGGCGGAGAGCGCCGGGATGGGCGGGGTGCCGTTCCTGATCAACGTGCACGGCACCACTGGCGGCTCGGGCGCGTCCTTCCCGATCGGCCTGTCGCAGCTCGCGCTCACCTTCCCCGGGCACGCGCAGCGCGCGGCGGGGTCGGACCACTACCTGGGCGACCTGACCCTCGCGACGGCCGGCGACCTCCACCTGATGAACGCCCACCTCGCCGCGCTGAGCGATGACGAGCAGCCGGCGACCTCGCTCGAGCACGAGGCGGGCCACGCCGACTACGGCGACGACCTCGCGGCCCGGACGGACCCCTCCGCCGTCGTGCTGAAGACGCGGTTGTCGCTCGCCCAGGGTCACCGGCTGCTGAACTTCTACCTGTTCGCCGGCGGGACCAACTTCGTCGCCGACCCTCCGCGGTCCGACGGGACCACCCGGTTCGGCATCACCGGCGAGCGGCACGGTTTCGCGGCGCCGGTCGGTCCGGAGGGGCAGCGGGGCCCGTCCTTCGACTCGACCGCCGAGGCGATGCGGGTCGCGGCCAGGCTCGCCCCCTGGCTGGCCGACGCCGACGAGGAGCACGACGACCTCGCGCTCGCGCTGGTGCTCGACGACTACCTCACCGAGTACCCGGTGCCGGGGTCGGACGACGACGCCCACGCGGTCGCCGAGCTCGCCCACGCCCGAGGCGGCGGACCTCGCGGACTGCTGCCCCGCGTCCTGCTGACGCTCGGGTACCGCTACGGCGCGGTCGACCTGGCGCGCGACGGCGACCTGCCGCGCACCGTCGTGCTCGGCTCCCCCGTCGCCGCCGACGCCGCCGTGCAGGCCCGGCTCGCGACGCACGTGCGCGGGGGCGGGAGCCTGCTGCTGCTCGGGAGCCTGCCCACGACGGAGCTCGACGGCACGCCGTGCACGATCCTCTCCGACGCCCTCGGGGTGCGGGTGGTCGGCGAGGTGCGCGACCGTCCGGGCTGGTTCACCTCGGTGACCTCGACGTGGGGGCACGGCACCGAGCGCCGGGTCGGACGCGCCCAGCTCTACGAGGCCGAGGGTGCGCAGGTCGTGCTGGCCGAGGCGATGAGCGGGACCCCGTGCGGTCTCGCGCTCGAGGCCGGCGCGGGCCGCGCCGTCGTGCTCGGCTGCGACTGGGGCGCCGACCTGGGGCTGTTCACGACGGCGCTCACCTGGCTCGGGGCAGCACCTGGCCTCGTGCGGGAGGCGATCCCCGGGCTGATCACGCTCACCACGCGTGCGGCCGACGGGTCGCGGCTCCTGCACGCCCTCAACGTCGGCGGCTCGCCCGTGAGCACGTCGATCACGCTCGACGGTGTCGCGCTCTGGGAGGGCGCGCCGCTGACCTTGCAGGCGCGGACGGGGGTGGCGCTCCCGATCGGGGTGCGCGTGAGCGGACACTCGCTGACGGCGACGGCGGAGATCGAGTCGGTGGACGGATGGTTGGACGGGCGGGAGGACGGGTGGGTGGACAGGGGCGTCGCAATCCTCGCGGGCCCCGGACGCGCCTGGCTCGACGGAACCGAGGTCGAGGTGGTCAGAGACGAGGATGCGGGTTCCGGCGCCCCGTCCTTCCGCGTCCCGCTCGGACCCGCGCGGTGACGCCGCACGCCGAGGTGAGCATCGACGTCGATCTCGTCCGAGCGCTGCTGCGCGAGCAGCACCCCGATCTCGCGGAGGCACCACTCGTGCTGGCCGCGCAGGGTTGGGACAACGTGCAGGTCCGGATCGGTGACGACCTCGCGGCACGGCTGCCACGACGCGCCGTCGCCGTCCCGTTGCTGGAGAACGAGGTCCGGTGGTTGCCGACCCTCGCACCGCTCCTCCCGGTGGCCGTCCCCTCACCGCTGCGGACGGGGCGGCCCGGTGCGGGGTACCCGTGGCCGTGGGCCGTCGTGGGATGGCACGACGGCGTGCGCGCCGCCGATCGACCCCGCGCCTCGCGCTCGGCCTGGGCCGCCGAACTCGCCGCGGCGCTCGCGGCGCTGCACGTAGCGGCGCCGGTCGACGCGCCGCACAACCCGGTACGAGCGGTCCCGCTGGCCGACCGTGACCAGGCGCTGACCGAGCGACTGCGGGGCGCCGACGACCTCGCGTGGGCCCTCGAGGTCTGGCGACGCGGCGTCGCGGCGCCCTCGTGGCCGGGTCCGCCGGTGTGGGTGCACGGTGACCCGCACCCGGGCAACGTGCTCGTCACGGTGGGCGGGGCCACGGATCCGGGAGTCGACGGTGGTAAGCGGAGCGACGGTGGTGAGCGGAGCGACGGTGGTGAGCGGAGCGACGGTGGTGAGCGGAGCGACAGCGGCGACACGCTCTCGGCCCTGCTCGACTTCGGCGACCTCAGCGCGGGTGACCCGGCCTGCGATCTGGCTGCGGCGTGGCTCCACCTCGACGACGCCGGCCGAACGACCTTCGTCGCGGCCTACGATCGTGCGGCGGGATCGGCGGTCGACACCGACCCCGGCCGGTGGGCGCGCGCTGCGGCGTGGGCCGTCTCGATGGCCAGCAGCGTGCTGGTGATGGCCCCCGACGACGCGACGAACACCCCGTGGGCGCGAGGAGCGCTCGCCGAGCTCAGACGATCTGCCGCTCTGACCGAGCGGGCGTGAGCCAGTCGCTGCCACGCTCGCCATCGGGGATCCGCTCACCCGAGGTCGGTGAAGCAGAACCGTCGGCACGAGAGGTTCCGGCGCATGATGGGGACATGCCACTCCGTTCCGGTCGCCACGAACGCGTCGAGCCAGGCCCCGGGCAGGAGTCGGTCTGGGACTACCCGAGGCCTCCCCTGCTCGTGCGCTCGTCCCGACTGGTCGAGATCCGCGTGGGCGACACCCTCCTCGCGACGACGTCCGACGCCTACCGCGTGCTGGAGACCAGCCACCCGCCGACCTGGTACCTCCCGCCGAACGCGTTCCACGACGGCGTGCTCAAGCCGGCCGGCGGACGGGGTTCGATCTGCGAGTGGAAGGGTGCGGCGGTCTACTGGGACGTCGTACTGCCCGACGGTGGAGTGCTGCCGTCCGAGGCCTGGAGCTACCCGCGGCCGTCGTCGACGTTCGTGCCAATCACCGACCACGTCGCCGTCTACGCCCGCACGCTCACCTGCGTGGTCGACGGCGAGCGCGTCCGCCCGCAACCCGGCGGCTTCTACGGCGGCTGGGTGACCGACGACGTCGTGGGTCCCTTCAAGGGCGCCCCGGGCACCATGGGCTGGTAGCCAGCACGCTCCCGTCACCGTCGGCGGTGTCGTCCCGCCCGACGGTGCGCTGCACCACAACGCCGTCTCCCCGTCCCTTGTCGTGCTCATCATCCGGTCAGGTGGGTGGTGCGTGGGGTGGCGCCGGTGTGCATGGGGTTGGTCGTGAGGGTGGGCAGGGTGCTCCACGGTGGGCGGAAGTGGATGCCGGTGGGGGTGTGGGTGAGGGTCCAGTTGGTGGCGTGGATGAGGTGGTGGTGGGCGGGGCAGAGGAGGAGGGAGTTGTCGGTGCTGGTGGTGCCGCCGGTGAGCCAGCTGATGATGTGGTGGGCTTCGCACCAGGTGGCGGGGATGGTGCAGCCGGGGAAGGTGCAGCCGTGGTCGCGGGCGATGAGGACGCGTCGCATCCAGGCGGGGACGAGGCGGTGGTGGTGGCCGACGTCCAGGAGTCGTCCGTCGGTGCCTAGGACGATGGGGATGAGGTCGGCGTCGCAGGCCAGTCGTCTGACGGTGTGGATGGGGACGGGTCCGGCGTGTGGGAGCAGGGCGATCCCGCCGGTGGGTTGGAACGGTTGGGCCAGTCCGGGTGGTGCGGGTGGTGCGAGTGGAGGCGGACCGGCTTCGGTGGGTGTGCCGACGACGGTGCTGGCGGTGGCGCGGGTGGTGGCGTTGCGGTCGAGGCTGGTGAGCAGGTCGTTGAGCTGCATGGTGACCAGCACCTGGGGTGGGAGTCCGGCGATCTGGGGTAGGTCCCCCACCCGCAGGGCGGCGCCCGCGGCGGCCATCAGCGCATCCAGCATCCTGCGCGCCCGGGAGCGGGTGTCGGCCCGCACGGCCTCGGCCGCGGCCGCCGAGACGAGGGCGTGAGCATCGGCATCGGCATCGCTAGCGTCGCTCCCGCTGGCTGGTGCGTCGGTCGTGACGTCTCCGCCCGCCCCGTCGTTGATCGCGTTGCCGCCGCCGCTCACGTCGCGACTGGTGGTGGTGGTGGTGCGGGGGTTGGTGCCGGTGTCGAGGATGGTTTGGAGGATTTCGCGTTGGGTCTGGTCGACCACGAGGCGGTAGGAGGTCAGGCCGTCGTGGGTGGGTCCTTGGTACAGGCCTTGACGCAGGTCGCTCTCGCGGGGAGCGGGTCCGTCGGGGTCCAGCAGGGCGATGGCCCGATCGGCCAGGACTCCTATCGCGTCCGGGTCCAGCTCTACCGCTTCTTCGGCCAGGGTCTGCTCGACCTGACCGGCCAGCTCAGGACCTGCCAGCGGCCGGACCCGTTTCACGGCCCGGATCACGTGCCGGGCACTGTCACCACTGATGGAGGCGATAACGTCTCCGAGGTGTTCCAGGGGTGGGGGGACCATCTCGCCGGTGACCATCTGGCGGGGCAGGACACGGTGGGCCAGCGCGATGCGTCGTCCGGCCTCGGCCGCGGAGATCCGCAACCGGACCCGGAGCAGGTCCTTGGCCCGACGAAAGGGTGACCCGCCCGCCGGCGGACGCGGAGCGCACCCGCTCACGGGCCCGACCGTCGCGGTCTCGTCGGTGGGCTCGTTGCGGTTCATGGTGCCGGCGTGGTCGACCAGGACCAGGTCGCGCATCGGGGCGGGTGCTGCCTCATCGACCGCGCGGGCGGTGATCAGGCGCAGCAGGTCGATCTCGCGGCCGGTGACCTCGACCCGTTCAGCCAGCTCCAGCGCCGGTTCCCGTTCCAGCCCCGCCAGCTCGTTGGTCAGGGCCGTCCTGGCCCGGGTCAGGATCCCCAGCGCCTGTGTCAGCAGGACCGTTGCCGAGGTTGCCGCCGGGTCCGGGCCGTCGGGGCCGGGACCCTCGGCGCTGTTTTGGTTGGTGGCAGCACCCAGGCTGGAGCGGGTGCTCGGGTCGAGGACGGGGTGCTGAGTCATGACCCATTCTCTCGGACGCACGTTCGACAAACAAGGTTCTGTGTGCACAGATTGATCCACAGGGCGTCAAACACCCTCCCGTCCACGGGCCACCTACCCCCACCACGCACCACCCACCTGGGGACAGCCAAAGCCCAGGCATACCCATGCACCCGGACGACCACCCACCTCACCCGGCCGGCGGAACCTCCTGCATTCCCCAGGGCGATCCGTACTCCACGAGCAGGTCGAGGAACGGCCGGGCCGGCAACGCCTCCGGACCGAGCACCCCCACCCCCGACCACGCCCCCGACGCCACCAGCTCGAGCGCCACGACCGGGTTGATCGCTGTCTGCCACACCACGGCCTGGTGGCCGTACTCCGCCATCGACCAGGCGTTGTCGACCACGTGATAGAGGTAGGTCGAGCGAGGTTCGCCATCCTTGCCGAGCCCTCGCACCCACAGCCCGGCACACGTCTTGCCGCTCATCCGGTCCCCCAGGGTGGCCGGATCGGGGAGCAGCGCGGCCACGACGTCGCGCGGCGACACGCTCACTCCCTTCACCTCCACCGGTGTCGTGGAGTCGAGCCCGAGCTTGTGCAGCGTCCGCAGCACCTCGATGAACTCGTTGCCCAGCCCGTACTTGAACGTCACGCGCTTCGCCGCGGTCCAGCGCGGGATGAGCAGCACCTCCTCGTGCTCCACGTTGACGCACTCCACCGGCCCGATCCCCTCCGGGAAGTCGAAGACCTCGGGCTCGCTGAAGGGCGGTGTCGTGAACCAGCCCCGCTCCTTCTCGAAGATCACCGGCGGGTTGAGGCACTCCTCGATGGTCGTCCAGATCGAGAACGACGGCGCGAAGTCGTAACCCTCGACCGTCAGGTTGGATCCGTCCCGCACGCCGGCCTCGTCGATCTCGGAGAACAGCTCGTCCTCGGCGTAGCGGGCGAACACGTCGGCCAGCCCCGGCTCGATCCCGATGCCCACGAGGGCGAGCCGCCCGGCCGCCTCCCAGTCCGGCGCGCGGTCGAACTGCTCGTCGCCCAGCTTCACGCCGGTCAGCTCGTGCGGGCGTTCCGGGTGGGGCTTCGACAGGCTCATCGCCATGTCGAGGTACGTCACGTCGGTCGCCGCGCACGCCTCGAAGATCGGCATCACGAACCGGGGATCGACGGCGTTGAGCACGTGCGTGGCGCCCGAGTCGCGGATCAGGTCGCTGATCGAGTCGACGTCGGAGGCGTCGACCCTGGCCGCGCGCAGCCGCGCGTCGCCGAGCCCGGCGATCGCGCGCTCCGCCCGAGCGAGCTCGTGGTCCGCGACGGTCAGCGTCTCGAAGAAGGCCCGACGAACGGCGATGGCGACGACGGCGGAGCCGACCCCTCCGGCTCCCACGACGAGGATGTGCACAGTCGTTCCCTTCGATGGTGGGGCGGCGGCGTCAGAGCCCGCCGTCGACGCTCCTGGGGTAGAGCTCGGGCTCGTCCGGCACGAGCACCTCCGTGTCGCGGTTGAGCGACTCGCCCTGAAGAACGGCCGCGACCTGGCCACCAGCGACCACGCGATCATCAGCACGACCCCAGCAGCAGCGAACCGATGCCGATCACGAACGTGCCGCCCACGCCGAGCAGGGTGGTGTTGCCGTAGTCGGTCGCCCACATGTCGATCGCCGACTGCACGAACGCGTACGTGAGCATCAGCGCCCCGAGCAGCGGGAAGAATCCCTTGAGGAAGAAGTCCCGCGGTGACCGCCGAAGGTCGGCCCGGAAGTACCAGACGCACGCGAAGCCGGTGATCCCGTAGTAGAAGGCGATCGCGAGCCCGAGCGACAGGATCGAGTCCTGCAGGATGTTGTCGCTGATCAGCTTCATCCCGACGAAGTACACGCTCGCGACGATGCCCATCATCAGCGTCGAGAACGACGGCGTGTTGAAGCGCGGGTGCACCTCCTTGAACCGCGCCGGCAGCGCGTTGTACGTCGCCATCGACAGCGTCCCGCGCGCGGTCGGCAGGATCGTCGTCTGGGTCGAGGAGATCGCCGACACCATGACGGCGAACACGAGGACGAAGGCGAGCGGCCCGAGGACCGGATCCTTGAGCGCGAGGAAGACGTCCTCGGCGTTCGCTTCGTTGGCCAGTCCGACGCCGTCCTCCCCGACTCCCGCGTACGCCATCGCCGCGACCGTGACGCCGACGTAGGTGATGAGAAGGATCGCCGTCGAGAGGATCGCCGCCCGGCCCGGGATGCGGGCCGGATCCTTGGTCTCCTCGTTCAGCGCGAGGCAGGTGTCCCAGCCCCAGTAGATGAACAGCGCCAGCAGGACGGCCTCGATGAAGCCCGAGTAGTCGGTGAAGGCGAGCGGGTTGAACCAGCTCCAGTCGAACGTGTCAGCGCTGGGCGCCTCGCCGTTGACCACCTTCCACACCGCGAGGCCGACGAACAGCGCGAGCGCGACGTACTGGAGCCCGAGCAGGACGTTCTGGATCCGCTCGCCGAGCTCGAGCCCGCGGTAGCTGACCCAGCACATGGAGGCGATGAAGACGACACCCGTCGCCGTCACGACCGCGGGGTTGCTCGCGAGCCCCTCCTGGCCGATCAGCAGCCAGAAGTACTTGCCCGCCACCTCCGCGAGGTTCGCGAGAACCACGATGCCCGCGACGGCGACGCCCCAGCCACCCATCCAGCCCACCCGGGGCCCGAACGCCTTCGTCGCCCACGTGAACGTGGTGCCGCAGTCGGGCACCGCCCGGTTGAGCTCCTGGTAGGCCGCCGCGATGAAGAGCATCGGGATGAACGCCACGATGAAGGCGATCGGTGCCTGAGCCCCGACGGCGACCACCACCCAGCCGAGCGTGGCGACCAGGGAGTAGACCGGCGCGGTCGAGGCGAGTCCGATGACGACGGAGCCGCTCAGCCCGAGCGTCCCCGTCGCCAGCCCCTTGCCGCCTCGCTGCGTCGTGGGGGTTGCTGTCATGAGGCGCAAACCTAGGGCTGCACCCCGACGGCGTCAACGCACCGCGCCCGTGCGCGTCCTCAACCCACCGCGGGGTCCCGCACGGCGGCGAGGAACAGCGTCAGGCCACTCTCGGAGTGCGCCAGCCGCAGCAGGAACGGACGGTCGAACTGGACCGTGCGGTCGTGCACGGGGGCGGACGTCTCCTCGCCGCCGATCTCCGTGACTGCCGCCGCGACGGTACCGTCCTCGTCGACGATCAGACGGGCCTGCTGCATCGCCTGGCCGACGGTCAGATCGTTCGCGATTCCGGACAGATCGGGGGTTCCCAACAGCTCGCCCAGTCCCACCTCCGTCAGGTCGGGGACCAGGTCGAGGGGCTCGGGAGTCAGGTCCAGGACCGGGACGGTGACGGCGATCGAACCGGTCGTCGGGTCGCCGACCGGCGCCGCCGGCACCTCGGCCAGGAGCGCGAGCAGCGCCGGATCTGCCCCCGCAGGGTCGACCCCGTCCGGTGGGAGGACGAGGTCGGCGTGGAAGCCCTCCGTGTACGGGAGTCGGACCGCGGTCCAGCCCTCGTCCTCCACGACGGTCCACCGGCCGTAGGCGCTCCCCGCCATCGTCTCCACCTGGACCGGACCGTGCGGCCCCGTGAACGGGCGCTCCGCCGTCGCCCCGGCTGAGAACGGGACCTGCCATCGACCCGCGAACAGCACGACGTCCTGCAGCACCACTCGAAGCAGCTCGTTCGGCTCGATCGCCGACTCCCGGATCAGCCCGCCCGTGTGCTCGGCGAGCCAGCTGCCTAGCACCTCCCTCGCGGCCGGGTCGCCCAGGTCCGTCGTCTCCACGCCGGCCCCGTACCACCGGGCGAGGGCATCGAGGTAGGCCGGCTCGACGTCGAAGCCCTCGTCGAGCACGATCCGGTCGGCGAGGTGGAGCAGCGGGGCCTCCGGGAGCTCGTCCGCGGTCGCGGACGCGGGATCGCCGTCGTGCTCGCCCAGCAGTGTCTGCAGCGCCGAGACGGTGCGCGTCCGGTCCTCGCCGGACGCGCCGAGCGCGGTGTCGAAGGCCGTCGCCGTGGTCCCGCGCGCGCCCTCGGCCAGCATCGAGAGCGCGACCAGCGCGCTGAACGGCGAGACGACCGCGTTCGCGTCGGGATCGGCGTCCGTCGCGGCCCGCAGCATGGACAGCCCCAGCGCGTCGTTCGCCGCGAGAACGCCCGCCAGCGCGGGCGCCTCGTCGATCGCGACCACCTCGTGGGCGACGTCGGAGCGCAGCTCCGTGGTCGTCGATGCCGCCCCCTGCGTCGAGCAGGCTGCCAGCGCCAGGACACCCGCCCCGGCCGCCGCCCTCACGATCCCGTGCCGACGTGTCTGCTTCATCGCTCCCATGACCCCACTGTGTCGGCGCGTTGCCCGTTCTTGCACCCGGGCGGGGCTCGGATCAGAAGCTCGAGCCCCTGGTCACTTCAGGGGCCAGTCCACGGCCTGACACCGCAGGTCAGACGCGGTTGAACTCGCTCCGTGCACCCACCTCCACGGCAGCACGTCAGCGTGGTGATCTGGGCCGGTCGGAGTCGAACGGCGAGGACTCTTCGACGTCACGGCAATGGAGCGAGTTCTACGAGACAGCGGCTACGACTTCGTCCTTCCGGCTGAGCCGTCGAAGGCCAAGCTGCCCGACATCAACTCGCGGCGTCGGCGACAGCACGACTGACGCCTGACTGGCAGGAGTCCGGTGTAGTCCGTCGGTTCGATCCAGAGACCTGATGACACGGGACCCGATGATGACTGAGCTCGAAGCGAACAAGAGTCTCGAACCGGTCCCAGCCGCGGCGCTCCACGATCGTTCGACATGATCGCCCCCGCATCGCGCTCGACGGTGGGGGCGGCAACTCGTTGCGACTGTGACGACAGGAGACGACTCGCGTAACGTCATTCGATGACGACACACGCCAGAGCAAGGCGCACTCGCGCACCTGTCCTCGCTGCCGTTGCCGGCACCGCCGCCCTCGTTCTCTCGTCCTGCACCTTGGTCAGCGATACCGCGGCACCCACTCTCGACGAGGCGCTTGATGCTGCCGAGGGGCTCCTGTCGGAGTACGACAGCATCGAGCACGTGTTCGTCGAACCTCGGCCTGGCCGCGGGTCGGCAGAGTTCATCGTCCCTGCCGCCCAGTCCGCGCGCAGCTTCACGATTCGGTGCCTGGGTGAAGGTGACCTGACAGTTCGCCTCGACGGCGAAGTGCTCTTCGCAGACGCGTGCGACGACACGGCCGTCGATCTCGGCGTGGACGACGTCGGCGACTTCCTCACGCCGACCTACACCGAGAACAGGGTCGAGATCGAGGCCGAGAGCGACGTCTACTGGGTCGCCGCGCTCTACACAACCAGCGGCGGTGGTAGCAGCTAGACGCCCTGGTCGATCGGGGTGCTGGTCACCTCGCACCAGTCCAGCCAGAGAGCATCCGCTGCCGCACCGTGTCGAGGGTGGGCCGTTGGCTAGCCCTGAGATTCGCCGTTATAAGAGACACGTGAGGTGCAGTCGTGTGCTGGCGCGGGTCGCCGAGATCGGCTGACGCCGGGATGGTGCAGGGCAGCCGGGACTGGCTCGGGAGATGCGGTGGTTCGGCAGAACTGGCCTGAGGAACCGGCGCGGCCGGGAGTCCCACGGACCTGGTGCTGAGACGCTCCACCAGACCCGGCAGCGCTTCTTGACGTTGGCCGTCGACAGTCACGAGTCTCGTCCTCCTTGTCGGAGGTGACCTCGCGCACATGGGCGCTGATCAGGACGCTGTTTGGGTGAAAGTGGTCGCGACCCAGTACACATCGTCGGCCGCAACGAGCTGCACCTCGACCGGGGTCTGGTTGTCGATCATGGTGCCATCCACCTCGGCGTCCAGGCCCATCCCGACGGTGCCGTCATCGCAGCGTGACTCGGTGATCCGGTCGCCCCCGTTGATGCGCAGGGTCACCTCGCCCTCACCGAGGCATGACATCTTGAAGAACCTCCCCAGCTCTGATCCCGGGACCTCGAAGATGGCTCCGCCGCGGCCGGGGTGGGGTGTGATGAGGACGTCCTGGATCCGGGACTCGCCATCAATCAGCGAACTGCCGGCCTCGATGGCCCGGTCGAGGGTCGGCTCATCGGGCTCGGCCGGGCCAGAGCATCCTGCGACCGCCACGGTGGCAGCGCCGACTATCGCGGCAAACACGGGCGGGGACATGCGCCGTCGTCGTGTCGTCATCGAAACACGCTACGTGATGCCCCGGTGATCGACCTGCGGTGTGATCATCTGGCGATGCATCTATTCACGTGCGCGTGGAAGCTCGGCTGGCTTGATGACGGCGGAGCTTATGATTCCGGAATGAAACGGACCGCTACCGGGCTGACGGCCATCCTGAGCTTCCTCCTGGTGGCTTCGTGTTCAGCAGAGCGCACGTTCTCCTCGGAGAGCCAAGAGGCCTTCACCCTAGCAACGGAGGATCTGCTTCCGGAGTGGAAGGAGAACGGCCGCCTGGAGCTCGGAATGAGTACCTGCCGCTCGATCGACCTCTTCCTGGAGAACAGCGACTTCTCCCCAGGACTGCTCGACACCACCGACGCCGAACTGCACGAGTTGCACAGAGCGGCCGTCACGCACCTGTGCCCCGAATACGTCGACACCGTCAGCAGCTAAAACCCACCTGGTCGAGCGATCCGGGCTGAATGGACTCGCCCAACTAGTCCCGGGACGATGCCGGAAGGTCCATGTCTTCGCCGCTGTCCCCGACACCGGCGAGCTCGTTCTCGATCGTCGGGCTGGGCAGGTCCACAGTCTCCAGAGGCGAGACGTAGAGACAGGTGCGGGTCTCGCCGTCCTCGACGCACTCGGCCCCGGTCGCCGACTGTTGTCCTGCCTGGGCGATCCACACGGCCTCGAGCATCCCCTCCGTGAGGGCTCCAGCCGGCGCATTCGTGGATCGACGTCGAGTTGACGTGGAACTTCGACGTCGGCAGGCTGCGGAGACTTCGGAACAGCGGGCACGAAGATCAGCCCGCCCACGATGATCGCGACTGCTGCGCTGGCACCTGAGGCGAATCTCTTCATCGAAGTCTCGCTCTGCCGAGGCCGGGTTGGATCCCCACGCTACGGCAGGGACTGTCCTTGGGGCAGGTGCGCCTGCTGCACGTCCCCTACTCAGCAGCGGGTCGGGTACCCCTCTTGTTTCTGAGACTCGTCACGGCCCAGATCAGGTTAAGCGACCCCAGGGGAATCATGAAGAGCGAGCTCCAGGCGCGGTCGAGACCGAAGAAGAGGTTCCCGACGCCGATCAACAGCATCAGCGTCGCGCTGGCGGCGAAGAACCAGGCCACTGGTCTCACGAGCGGCCTGAACCCAAGCTGCCTGAGGAGCTTGGGATGTGGTCCGGGCGGCCAGGACTCGTCGACGAGCATGTGCCCATGGTGGGTGCTGATGGGCTGGGCCGCGACTGCAGCAGACCCGCCTGAGAGCTGGCCGGGCGCTCGGATGCCCGAACCCGTGCATGGTGGGGACATGAGTTCAGAGCCGAGCCCCCGCCGGAGGAGCAACGATCACGCCCGCAACATGGCGCTCCTCGGAGCAACGATGGTGCCGCTCCTGATCGTGCTCGGACTCATCTTCCCCTGGTCGGGGACCACCCAAATCATGCTCGCTGGGTGGGCCGCCATCGGATCATCTGTAGGACTATGGATGTTGCTCCGCAACCAGGGTCGGACAAGCGCTCCGTACATCGCGCTCGTGGCCACCGCCTTCGCCCTCGTCGCCGTCATCGTCTTCTTCGCCTACCCGGTGGCCGTGCCGACTCCTTCGTAGGGCCAGGGGATCGCCGTCCGTCACCCCAGGGGCGCGTTGAGGGTGGCTGCCCAGTCGCGGATGGCCTGACGTTCGTTCTCGTCGCAGACGTGGCCGTAGCCGGTCGTGAAGTCACCGTTCGTGAGCGACCACTCGTTGTAGTAGGTGAGCGCGTAGCAGTCGGCCATGACTTCCTCGCTCCCCTGGAACAGGCCCTGGGCGAGCAGCGCCTTGTAGTCACCGTCGTTGTTCAGGTAGCTCGCGTTGTCGGCGCGCTGGTACACGTGCGCCAGCTCGTGCACGACGGTGAACTTGCTGGCCCACTCGCCCAGCTCGCTCTCGGGCAGCAGATGGACTGTGAGGGAGTCGCCTTTCTTGATGCACCCGGTGATTCGTCGAGTCTCCGTGGAGGGGGTGCACGTCGTGGCTGCATCCCACTGGATGTCGACGAACCCTCGGCCAGCAGCGTCGACGATGCCCTCGGAGACCGAACCGCTGGCGTTCACGCGTCGAGCCTGGGCCGCGGCGACACTGGCTTCCAGACCCTCCCTGAACGTCGTCGTCTGGGCTGCGACGGTCTGCGCCGAATGCTGCTGCCAGCTCGGATCAGCCATCAGTTCGTCCTGGCGGAACAACCACTCGAAGTCGGCGACGAGCCACGCCACGGGCGACCCGTCGAACTCGAGCGAGAGCTCGTCGATCCTCGCCCGCTCCTCGTGGAAGAGCGCGACCTGCGCATCGACCTCGGAACTCGTCGTCGACGCCGCCTCGGGAGTCGCACCGGCGGATGGCTCAGCTGTGTCGCTCCCCGTGGGGGCGAGCCCCGCACCGACACCCGCCAGTGCGACCACCGCTCCGAGAACAACCACGCCCAGGCAGCCGAAGCCCGCCAACCATCCACCCACTCCCCGGCGTCGACGCGGCGGGCCTGGGACCGGCCCGTGCCCAGGTGCGTTGGCCGGCGGACGGGAAGGGGCTGCCATCGGTGCAGCAGCGCGGTGGTGTGGGGCCGGGACGGACAGCGTCGGGTTGACGCTGCGGATCCACCGGACCAGGTCCGGGTACGCGGCCGGGTTCGCAGCGATCAGGCCATGCAGGTCCCGTCGTCGAGCCGCAAGGTCGGCCAGGACCTGGGGAGGTGTGCTGGGACTGCTCGCGATCGCGTGGTCACGGCTCGGCTGCCCCTGATTCATTGCTCCCCTTGGTGTCGATCGCTGTGCGGCGTCCTGCGAGCGGTGTTCACCTCTCGCAGCCCATCAACCCTAGGGTCCCTGCTCCAGCTGGGTGGGGTTGGGCTCGACGACGGGACGGGCTGTGGCCCTCTGGACCAGCAGTCGGCCCGGTGCCGCAGCCAGCAGCGCTGGTCGGTCGTGAAGTGAAGCAACCCGCCCTGGCGTTCAAGGACACGTCTGGACGGTTCTGTGCCAGGCTCGCAGGAGGCTAGAGCCCGGCTGGCCGAGCGTAGCCCGAGGCCAGCTCCGAGTGCTGCCGGCCCTCTGCCGAGCAAGACTCGTGGTGCAGGGCGGGATCCTGTCCTACAAGATTGCCGTGACGAGGCCGAGGGCTACGAGTGCGACGAAGATCGTGTTGATTGCGGCGCTGATCACTGCTGAGACGCTCACGGTTCGTCGGTCCAGTCCTGCCGTGCTCATGATGAACGCGTTCAGCGGCACGCTGAGCAGGAATCCCCCGATGATCATCGCGACGGGGACACCGAACCGCTGATCGCGCCCCAGCACCTTCCTCTCGCGTGCATCCTCGGTCCTGGACCGTCGCCCCACGCGGCCGCCCAGGGCGACAGCTGCGAATGAGACTGCTGCGGTACCGGCGAACGAGACCAGTGCTGCGAGCACCCACGGCACGCCGATGACGATGCCGATCCCGACGGCGACGTCTCCTTCCAGGAAGGGAATCGCTGCCACCAGGCCCAGAGCGATCACCTGGAGCACCATCGGCATGCCGTCCAGTGACGTCCTCAGGGTCTCGATCAGCTCCTGCATTCCTCGCTCCTCACGCCGGTGACTGGTGCTTCCACCGTCCCTGCTCGGCAGTTGAGGAAGTAGTGCCGTTCAGCCAGGATTTCGCATGACGTTTCGTCACTGCCGCGGCCGAGGAGGGGCCGGTAGCCTCGGACAAGATGAGCAGTACAACCCCCTCGCCTGCCGAGCATCTCGACGTCGATCGCCTGGAGGCCGAGGTTCGCAGCTGGGTGCGTCGGGGGTACCTCTTCGCCTTCCTGATCACCCTCACGGCAGCTCTGCTCGCTTCTCCGCGCGGCGCACCGGCTGGGCCTGCTGCTGTCAGCGCGGTCGTCGCCGTCGTCTTCCTGCTCGTTCCGAGGGCTGTTGCCGCCACCCGTCTGTTGACGCTGGGCACCCTGGTCAGTGTCGCCGTCTACGTCGCCGCCGCGGCCCAGGGAGGCTCGCCCGTCGCGGGGATCGGCGTGGGAGTGTGCGCGGGGCTGTGGGTCGCTCGCACGGAACCGAGATGGCGCGGCGTCGCCACAGGCTTGGCAGTCTTGCTCATCGTTGCGCTCGCACTGCCCGCTCTCGTGCGGGACAGTCCTCACGCGATCCGCGAGGCCGTCGTCCTAGCGGTGATGGGGGCGGTGTGGATCGCCACGGTGCTGGATGCCGAGGGGCAGCGATCTCTGTTTCGTTCTCTGGAGCACGTCAAGGATGTCGAGCGCGAGCACGCCCTTCTGCAGGAGCGGCAGCGCTTCTCGTCCGACCTGCACGACATCCAGGGGCACAGCTTGCACGCCATCCGGTTGAAGACAGCGCTGGCCAGGCGCTTGCACCCCCATCAGCCCGATCAGGTGGCGGCCGAACTGGAGTCGATCTCTGCGCTGGCCAAGGAAGCGATCGATCAGGGTCGGCGGCTGGCTGAGGGGACTCCGGCCCTCTCGCTGACGTCCGAGATCGCCAACGCCCAACAGCTCTTGGCCGCCTCCGGTGCCGACGTCGTGGTGACCGGCGGATCGGATGAGCCCTCCGATCATTCCGCCCAGGTCCTCGCTCTCGCCTTGCGCGAGGCGACGACCAACGTCCTGCGGCACGCCGACGCACAGAACGTGACCATCGAGGTCTCCGGCCGCACGCTCACGGTGGTCAACGACGGCGCGCGACAGCCCGCCCGAGATGAGCGCGGACTGGCCGACCTCAGGAGACGGGTGTCAACGGCAGGTGGACGGCTCGAGGTCCGAGCTGAGGGTTCCGCCTTCGAGCTCAGAGTCCTCGTCGGCGATGGCGGTCCTCGATGACGGTGACTGTGCTGCTGGCCGACGACGAGCAGCTGATCCGCTCAGCGCTCGCTGCTCTCCTCCCGCTGGAGGCCGACATAGCCGTCGTGGGAGAGGCTGCAGACGGCGATCAGGCCGTCAAACTCGTCACCGCGACCCGACCCGACGTGGTCGTCCTGGACGTGGAGATGCCGATCCTCGACGGCATGCAGGCTGCCGAACAGATTCTGACCCGGGACCCGAAGGCCAAGGTGCTGATGCTGACACGCCACGCGCGCCCCGGCATGCTGCGCAGCGCGCTCGCGATCGGTGTACGGGGCTTCCTGTCCAAAGACTGCGAACCCGAACGCATCGCACGCGCCATCGTCAACATCGCCGGAGGCGACCGTGACATCGACACCTCCCTGGCCGCTCGGGCCCTCACACATGACTGCCCGCTCACCACGCGCGAGCAGGACGTTCTACGTGTCACGTTGGACGGCTCGAGCGTTCGGGAGATCGCGGAGGTGCTCCATCTGTCCTCCGGCACGGTGCGCAACTACCTGTCCTCGGCAATCCGCAAGGTCGGTGCATCGAACAGACGTGAGGCGGCCCGGATCGCGCGCGCCAACGACTGGATCTGAATCCGGCGGCCAGGACACAACCCCCGTCAGCCTCACGGCACCCGGTACGTCAGCACCTGAGGCTGTGAAGCGCAGCAGCATGGCCGGTAACGATCGTTTGCGGAGGGCTCCGCCTGGTCGGTAGCGGTGCGAGGTAACTAGTCGGTCCGGCCATTGGAGTGGGTGTAGATGGCGGCAACCCAGTAGACGTCGTCGGCAGCTTCGACTTCGACCACGCTTTCTGAGAAGGTCCCGACGATGTCGTTGTTTTCGCCGCCAACTCCGTAGGCTCCGACCCCGAACATCGTGTCCTCGCACTCGTCGGAGAACTGTTCTTCGCCGTCGAGTCGCACGGTGAGGTGCCCTGAGCTGATGCACTTGATCACGAAGTCACGGGCTGACTGGGTAGGCGTAAGGGTGAACTGTGCCGATCCCCGACCTGGCCGGGGCTTCACCAGCACGTCTTCCAGCCCTTCGCGATCCGACAGCAAAACGTCGGCAGCATCGAGGGCCTCATCGAGAGTGGGCGGCGCAGGTTCCGACGGACTGCATGCCCCCAACAGGATGGCAGCCGTGCCGACGATCGCGGCTCCCACCCGGGCACGCCTGACCTTGGCCCTCACCCCGTGCGAGGCAGGCTCGGCCATCGGACTCGCGATCACCGCACGACAGAGGCGGCTCGTGCCATCGTCAGCATGGCAGGAGGCGACCGTGACATCGCCGCCTACCTGGCTGCACGGGCCCGACGCACGACTGCCCGCTGACCGCCCGCGAGCAGAACGTCCTGCGCGTCACGCTGGATGGCTCGAGCGTTCGCGAGATCGCGGCGGTGCTCCATCTGTCATCCGGCACGGTGCGCAACGATCTGTCCTCGCCGATCTGTAAGGTCGGGCAGCAACCCGACGCGAGGCAGCCTGGACCGCGCACGCGAACGACTGGACCCGATGTCGATGGGGTCGGCCGGCCCGGTCCACTTCGCTTGAAACGCAGCACGCCCCGCCAGGCCGAAGCCTGACGGGGCGCACGCGCTCCGCAACGCTGCTACCGCGATCGACGCGTGCTCATCGATCGGTTCCAGCACAGCCCGCGAGGCGGGTCCCCGAGCGGATCAGCGACTAGGCGACGAGCGAGCGCAGCACGTACTGCAGGATCCCGCCGTTGCGGTAGTAGTCCGCCTCACCGGGGGTGTCGATGCGCACGACGGCGTCGAAGCTGACCACGGTGCCGTCGGTCTTCGTCGCGGTCACCGCGAGCGTCTTGGGCGTCCGGCCCTCGTTGAGCTCGGTGATGCCCGCGATGTCGAACGTCTCGCTGCCGTCCAGGCCGAGCGAGTCCGCGGACTCCCCCACCGGGAACTGCAGAGGGACGACGCCCATCCCGATGAGGTTGGAGCGGTGGATCCGCTCGAAGCTCTCCGTGATGACGGCGCGGACCCCGAGCAGCGCGGTGCCCTTCGCCGCCCAGTCGCGGGACGAGCCGGAGCCGTACTCCTTGCCCCCCAGCACGACCAGCGGGATGCCGGCCTCGGCGTACGCGGCCGACGCGTCGTAGATCGACGTCTGCTCGCCCGTGAGGTGGTTGAGCGTGAAGCCGCCCTCGACGCCCTTACCGTCGTTGCGGTCGGCCAGGAGCTGGTTGCGCAGACGGATGTTGGCGAAGGTGCCGCGGATCATGACCTCGTGGTTCCCGCGGCGCGAGCCGTAGGAGTTGAAGTCCTTGCGCTCGACACCGTTCTCGGCGAGGTAGCGGCCGGCCGGGCTGTCCACCTTGATGGCACCGGCGGGGCTGATGTGGTCGGTCGTGACCGAGTCGCCCAGCTTGGCGAGCACCCGGGCGCCCGTGATGTCCGTGACCGGCGTCGGCTCGGCGGGCATGCCCTCGAAGTACGGGGGCTTGCGCACGTAGGTCGACTCGGCGTCCCAGGCGAACGTGTCGCCGTCGGGCGTGTCCAGCCCGCGCCAGCGCTCGTCGCCCGTGAAGACGTCGGCGTAGTCGGACGTGAACATCTCGCGGTTGATCGACGAGTCGATCGTGGCCTGGACTTCCTCCGGCGACGGCCAGATGTCCTTGAGGAAGATCGGGTGACCGTCCTCGTCACGGCCCAGCGGGTCGGTGTCGAAGTTGAAGTCCATCGTCCCGGCGAGCGCGTAGGCGATGACCAGCGGCGGCGAGGCCAGGTAGTTCATCTTCACGTCGGGGTTGATGCGGCCCTCGAAGTTGCGGTTGCCCGAGAGCACCGAGACGACGGCGAGGTCCTCGTGGTTGACGACCTCGGAGACCGCCGGGTCCAGCGGACCCGAGTTGCCGATGCACGTCGCGCAGCCGTAGCCGACGAGGTGGAACCCGAGCTTCTCGAGGTAGGGCCAGAGGCCGGCCTTCTCGTAGTAGTTCGTGACGACCTGCGACCCCGGGGCCATCGACGTCTTCACCCACGGCTGCGCGATGAGGCCGCGCTCGACGGCCTTCTTCGCGAGCAGACCGGCGGCGAGCATCACGGAGGGGTTGGAGGTGTTCGTGCACGACGTGATCGAGGCGATCGCGACCGCACCGTGGAACAACTCGAACTCCTTGCCGTTCGAGTCCGTCACCGGGTAGGTGTGCGTCACACGGGTGCCGACGGCGGGCGAGTCGGAGGCCGGGAAGGACTCCATCTCGGCCTGGTCGATCATGTTGAGGACGTCGCTCGCGTAGTTGGGCAGGTCGCGGGCGAACTGCGTCTTCGCGTGCGTCAGCTCGATGCGGTCCTGCGGGCGCTTCGGGCCGGCGATCGAGGGGACGACCGTGGAGAGGTCGAGCTCGAGGTACTCGGAGAAGGCCGGCTCGATGTAGTCCGACGCCTCCGGGTCGAGCCACATGCCCTGCTCCTTGGCGTACGCCTCGACGAGCGCGAGCTGCTCCTCGCTGCGGCCGGTGAGGCGCAGGTAGTCGATCGTGACGCCGTCGATCGGGAACATCGCGGCCGTGGAGCCGAACTCCGGGCTCATGTTGCCGATGGTCGCGCGGTTGGCGAGCGGGACCGCCGCGACACCGGCGCCGTAGAACTCCACGAACTTGCCGACGACGCCGTGGGCGCGCAGCATCTCGGTGATCGTCAGCACGACGTCGGTGGCCGTGACGCCCGCCGGGATCTGGCCGCTGAGCTTGAAGCCCACGACGCGCGGGATGAGCATCGAGACGGGCTGGCCGAGCATGGCCGCCTCGGCCTCGATGCCGCCGACACCCCAGCCCAGCACGCCCAGGCCGTTGACCATCGTGGTGTGGGAGTCGGTGCCGACGCAGGTGTCCGGGTAGGCGCGGAGCACGCCGTCGACCTCGCGCGTCATGACGACGCGCGCCAGGAACTCGATGTTGACCTGGTGCACGATGCCGGTGCCGGGCGGGACGACCTTGAAGTCGTCGAACGCCGTCTGGCCCCAGCGCAGGAACTGGTAGCGCTCGTGGTTGCGCTCGTACTCGAGCTCCACGTTGCGCTCGAACGCGTCCCGGCGGCCGGCGACGTCGATCTGCACCGAGTGGTCGATGACCATCTCGGCGGGTGCGAGCGGGTTGATGCGCTTGGGGTCGCCGCCGAGGTCGGCGACGGCCTCGCGCATGGTGGCGAGGTCGACGACGCACGGGACACCGGTGAAGTCCTGCATGATCACGCGCGCCGGCGTGAACTGGATCTCGGTGTCGGGCTGCGCGTCCGGGTCCCACCCGGCGATCGCGCGGACGTGGTCGGCGGTGATGTTCGCGCCGTCCTCGGTCCGCAGGAGGTTCTCGGCGAGAACCTTCAGGCTGAAGGGGAGCTTCTCGGTCCCCTCGACCGCGCTGAGGCGGTAGATCTCGTAGGTGGAGCCCGCGACCTCGAGGGTCCCCTTGGCTCGGAAGCTGTCCACGGTGCTCATCGGGTCTCCTTCGTGTCGCCCGGTCAGGGCGTCTCCGACATTTATCTCGACGTCAAGATATCTTACCGCGCCCCGACGTCCCAGCCCGACGCGCCAGCGCGCGGACGCCCACCAGGAGCGCACCGCCGACCACGACGACCACCGCCACGATCAGCCAGTGCTTGGCGTCCGGACGCTCGAGCAGGAAGAAGTCGGCCGCGAGCGGCACGTACGGCGCGGCGAGCCCGGCCAGGGTCAGCACCGCGACCATCACGACCTTCCACCACACGAGCGGACGGGCGTGCAGCACGACGACGACCATCCCGAGACCGAGCGTGCTGAGCGTCGCCAGCGTCCGCGCCATCTGGGTCCCCGCGACGTCGGGATCGCTCGCGACGGCGGTCACCACCAGCGCGGCGACGGCCACCACCACCCCCGCGGGGATCGCGAACGTCAGGACCCGGCGCAGGAACCCGGGCACGTAGCGCTCGGAGCTCGAGGGCAGCGACAGCAGGAAGCCAGGGATGCCGATCGTGAGCGCCGAGACGAGCGTGAGCTGGCGCGGCAGGAACGGGTAGGCGATCGGCACCACGAACCCGGCCAGCACCGTCACGAGCGCGAGCACCGTGGAGTAGGCGGTCTTGACCAGGAAGAAGTTGGCGACGCGCTCCATGTTGGCGATGACGCGGCGGCCCTGGGCCAGCACCCCCGGCAGCGTGGAGAACTTGCCGTCCAGCAGCACCAGGCGCGAGACGGCCTTCGTGGCGCGCGCGCCGTTGCCCATCGCGATGCCGAGGTCGGCCGTCTTGATGGCGAGCGCGTCGTTGACGCCGTCGCCCGTCATCGCGACCGTGTGGCCGCGCGACTGCAGGGCCTCCACGATCCCGACCTTCTGCTCGGGCGTGACGCGGCCGAGCACCGACGCGCTCTCGAGCGCCGTGGCGAGCTCGTCGACGTCCTGGGGCAGCTGACGCGCGTCCGCCCCGGGGACGTCGCCGCCCGAGCCCAGCAGGTCGACCTTGCCGGCGATGGCCGCCACCGTGGTGGGGTCGTCGCCCGAGATGACGCGCAGCCCGACCTCCTGGTCGCGGAAGAACGCGAGCGTCTCGGCCGCGTCCTCGCGGACGTGCTCGCCGAGCACCACGAGGGCGACGGGCTCGACGACGGGCAGCGGGGCGTCCGGATCCGGGAGCGCCTCCCCCGCACGGCAGAGGACGACGACGCGCGAACCGCCCGTGGCGCGCGCGTGCGCGGCGGCCAGGGTGCCGGTGGCCAGGGCGTCCTCGCGGCCCGCGAGCACGACCTCGGGGGCGCCGAGCACCCACGCGCGATCGAGCAGGAGCGCCGACCACTTGCGGGCCGAGGAGAAGGGGACCGTGCCGCGGACCGCGGCGTCGTCGCCACCGGGCAGGGCGACCCCGATCGCGGCCGCCGTGGCGTTCGCCTCCGGGTCGGCGCCGATCGCGGACAGCGCCGCCAGCACGTCGGGCGAGAGGTCGACGGCGTGGGCGTGGCCCTGCGCGTCGATGGCGAGCATCTCGTCGCACGCGATGGCGCCGTCGGTGATCGTGCCGGTCTTGTCGAGGCAGATGACGTCGACGCGCGCGAGCACCTCGACGGCGGGCAGCTCCTGCACGAGCACGTTGCGGCGGGCGAGCACGACGGCGGCGAGGGCGAAGTTCATCGAGATCAGCAGCACGAGACCGTCGGGGATCATCCCGACGACACCGGCGACGGCCTGCACGACGGCGTCGCGCCAGGTCCCGTCGTCGCGCACCGTGTCCCAGCCACCCAGGGCCCTGACCTGGCTCAGCCCGAGCAGCAGCGCCATCGGCACGATGATGATCGTGATGACGCGCAGGATGCGCTTCACGGCGCCCTGCAGCTCCGAGGACGCGAGGGAGTAGCGGCGCGCCGCCGCGGTGATCTTCTGGGCGTAGGCGTTCTCGCCCACGCGCGTCGCGACGACGCGGGCGGACCCGGCGACGATCGACGAGCCCGAGAGCACCTCGTCGCCGACGGCCTTGCGCACGGGGCGCGACTCGCCGGTCAGCAGCGACTCGTTGGCCTCGAGGCCGCGGACCTCGAGCACCTCGCCGTCCACGGGGACCTGGTCGCCCGTCGAGACCGAGATCACGTCGTCCTTCACGATCTCGCCGACGGCGAGCGTCACCACGGCGCCGTCGCGCCAGACCTGGGCGGTCGGGGCGTCGAGGATCGCGAGGTTGTCGAGCGTGCGCTTGGAGCGGTACTCCGTCACCACGCCGATCGCGGTGTTGAGGATCAGCACGAACCCGAACAGGCCGTCCTGCCACTGCCCCGTGAGCATGACCAGCACGAACGCCGTGGCCAGCATCGCGTTGAACAGCGTGAAGGTGTTGGCCCGCAGGATCTGGCCCAGGCTGCGCGAGCTGGAGTCGTCCGCGACGTTCGTCTCGCCCCGGGCCACCCGGTCGGCGACCTCGGCCGAGGTGAGGCCGCCGACCGCGGTCGGCGCGTCGGCGGTGCTCATGCCGGGGCGTCCAGCACGGCGACGGTCTCGACGTGGTGCGTGTGCGGGAAGAGGTCGTAGGCGTGCAGGTCCCGCGGCGCGTAGCCGCCCGCGACCAGCAGGGCGAGGTCGCGCGCCAGCGACGCGGGGTCGCACGAGACGTAGACGACGCGGCGCGGCCGGGCCGCGAGGATCGCGTCGACCACGGCGGCCCCGGCGCCCGCGCGCGGCGGGTCGAGCACGACGACGTCGGCCCCCTCCGCCGTCGTCGCACCGATCGCGGACGCCACGTCACCGTGCACGAGCTCGATCCACGGGTGGGCGTGGGCGTTGCGGCGCGCGTTGCGGACGGCGGCGTCGTCGCCCTCGATCGCGACGACGCGGCCCGTCTCCCCCACGGCGTCCGCGAGCGGCAGCGTGAGCAGGCCGGCGCCGGAGTACGCCTCGACGACGCGCTCCCCCGGCTGCAGCTCCGCAGCCGCCAGCACGCGCTCGGCCAGCAGGCGGGGCGCCCCGTGGTGGACCTGCCAGAAGCCGCCGCCCGCGACCCGGAACTCGTACCGCCGCGTCTCGCCGTCGGTCCCCGTCACGAGCACGCGCTCGCGCACGTGCTTGCGCGCCTGGCCCAGCGACTCACCGTCGACCAGCACGAGCAGACCGCTCGCCGAGCGGACCAGCTCGACCCGGGCACCTGGCCGCAGGCGCGACCCGCGCTCGCGGCTGCGGCGCACGTGCTCGGCGATCTCCGGGACGGCCAGCGGCATCGTCTTGAGCGCGATGAGGTCGTGGCTGCGGTGCGGGTGCATCGCGAGCCGGCCCGCGTCGTCGACGACGAGCTCGATGCGCGTCCGCGTGCCGAGACCGTCGGTCTCGCCGGGGACCGCATCGACCACGACGTCGGTGAGCTCGAGCTTGCCGATCCGCCGCAGCGTGTCGTTGACGACGGCGGCCTTCCACGCGCGCTGGGCCTCGAGGGTGAGGTGACCGAGCTCGCCGCCACCGACCCCGCCGGGACCGGCCTCGGGCCAGACGTGGCGCACGCGGTCGGGCGAGGCCTGGTGGACGCGGGTGGCGTCACCCCGCCAGAACCGGGCGTCGGGGGCGTCCTCGGTGAGCGTGACGTCGACGACCTCGCCGGGGGCCGCGTGGCGCACGAAGATCACCCGACCGTCGTGCCGCGCGACGGCGTGACCGCCGTGCGCGGGGTCACCGACGGTGACCTCGTGGAGAACTGCGGGCTCGGAGCTGCTTGTCACGCGTTGTCGTCCTTCGTCTGCCACGGCACGGCGGGCTCGTCCCACCGGCTCACTCCGCTGCCGCCCTGGGCGGAGCTCAGCTGCCACGGGACCGAGGCGACGACCACCCCCGGGGAGAACAGCAGTCTGCTCTTGAGGCGCAGGGCGCTCTGGTTGTGCAGGAACTGCTCCCACCAGTGCCCCACGACGTACTCGGGCACGTACACGACCACGAGGTCGCGCGGCGAGGACCGCCGCAGCGACTGCACGTAGTCGACGACGGGCCGGGTGATCTCGCGGAACGGCGAGTCCAGGACCGTCAGCGGCACGGGCACGTCGGCGTCGGCCCACTCCTGGCGCAGGCGGGCGACGTCGTCGGCGTCGACGCCCACGGTGATCGCCTCGAGGGAGGACGGGCGCGTCGCGCGGGCGTAGGCGATCGCGCGCATCGTCGGCTTGTGCACGCGCGAGACGAGCACGACCGCCTGCACGCGGGAGGGCAGCGCCCGGGACCCGCTGACGTCGTCGAGCGTCAGCTCGTCGCGCACGCGGTCGTAGTGCTTGGCGATCGCGCGCATCATCACGTAGAGGATCGCCATCAGCAGCAGCGTGATCCAGGCCCCGCGGGTGAACTTGGTGACGAGCACGATGATCAGCACGAGCGACGTGAGCCCGAGCCCGAACGCGTTGACGGCGCGCGAGCGGACCATGCTCGCCCGCGCCCGCGGGTCGACCTCGGTCCGCAGCGCGGAGGTCCAGTGGCGCACCATGCCGAGCTGGCTCATGACGAAGGCGATGAAGACACCGACGATGTACAGCTGGATCAGCCGGGTGACCGACGCGTCGAAGATCACGACGAGGACGCTCGCGGCGACGGCGAGCGAGACGATGCCGTTGGAGAAGGCCAGGCGGTCGCCGCGCGTGTGGAGCTGGCGCGGAAGCAGACCGTCGCGCGCCAGGATCGACCCGAGGACAGGGAAACCGTTGAAGGCCGTGTTCGCGGCCAGCAGCAGGATCAGCCCGGTGACGGCGGTGACGATGTAGAACAGCGGCGGCGCACCCTGGAACACGGCCTGGGCGATCTGCCCGAGCACCGGGTCCTGCTCGTAGCCCTCGGGCAGCGCCTGACCGTTCAGGCTCATCTGCTGGTGCGGGTCCTCGGCGTAGACGACGCCGGTGGCGCGGGCGAGGATCAGGATCGCGACGATCATCGTCACGGAGATGAGCCCCAGCAGCAGCAGCGTCGTGGCCGCGTTGCGCGACTTCGGCTCCTTGAAGGCCGGCACCCCGTTGCTGATCGCCTCGACGCCGGTCAGCGCGGCACAGCCGGAGGAGAACGCGCGAGCGAGCAGCATCGCTCCCCCGATCCCCACCAGCCCCTGCTCGAAACCGGGCTCGGCCACCAGGTCGAACCCGGCGCTCTCGGCCGGCTGCAGCGAACCCGTGAAGAACTGGAAGGTGCCGACCACCGCGGTGAGACCGATCGCCCCCATGAAGAGGTAGACGGGCAGCGCGAACGCCGCCCCCGACTCGCGCACGCCGCGCAGGTTCATCAGGGTCAGCACGACGATGGCGGCGACGGCGACCTTGGACTCGTGGCCGTGGACCGCCGGGACGATCGCGGCGAGGTACTGCGACGCCGTCGACGTGGACACCGCGACGGTGAGGACGTAGTCCACCAGGAGCGCGCTCGCGACGCCGATCCCGGCGTTGCGGCCGAGGTTGCTCGTGGCGACCTCGTAGTCGCCGCCCCCGAGGGATAGGCGTGCACCGTCTGGCGGTAGGACGCGACCACCGTGAGGAGGACCACGACGACGGCGAGGCCGATCCACGGCGACAGGGCGTAGGAGGCGACCCCAGCGATGGAGAGGGTCAGGAGGATCTCGTCGGGCGCGTAGGCCACCGACGACAGAGCGTCCGACGCGAACACCGGGAGGGCGATCCGCTTCGGCAGCAGGGTGTGGCCGAGCTTGTCGCTCGAGACGGGTTTGCCAACCAGCAGGCGCTTGGCCCCGTCGATGATTCCGGGCACGGGGTCAGCCTAGGCGCGTGTAGCGTCTGCGTCGTGCACGTCGTGATCATGGGTGCCGGACGGGTGGGAGTCACCCTCGCCGAGACGCTCGAGAGGCAGGGCCACTCGGTGGCCATCATCGACTCGAACCCCGACTCCTTCCGTCGGCTGGGTCCGGACTTCTCGGGCCGCCGCGTGACGGGGCTCGGGTTCGACCGTGACGCGCTCACCCAGGCCGGCATCGACGAGGCCTACGCCTTCGCGGCCGTCTCCAACGGCGACAACTCCAACATCCTTGCGGCCCGGGTGGTGCGCGAGACCTTCGGCGTGGACAACGTCGTCGCGCGCATCTACGACTCCGGTCGCGCCGCCATGTACTCCCGGCTCGGAATCCCCACGGTGGCCACCGTGCGCTGGACCGCCGACCAGATGCTCCGCCGCCTGCTCCCCGCGCGCGAGATGACGGAGTTCACCGACGCCTCCGGACGCGTGAGCATCGTGGAGATGTCGATCCACCGGTCCTGGATCGGACGCAGCGTCGCCTCGCTGGAGAAGGCCGCCGACGCCAAGGTCGCCTACCTCACGCGGTGGGGCCAGGGCGAGATCACCCGCCCGGACCACGTGGTGCAGGAGAACGACGTCGCGCACGTGCTGTGCGCGCCCGACCAGGCCAACCACATCCAGCGCGTGCTCGCCACGCCCCCGAGGAAGGCCGAGTCATGAGGGTCGTCATCGCCGGGGCCGGCAGCGTCGGCCGGTCCATCGCCCGCGAGCTCCTGGGTCACCACCACGACGTCACGCTGATCGACCGCAACCCGGCCGCGATGCGGGTCGCGAGCGTCGCCGAGGCCGAGTGGCTGCTGGGCGACGCGTGCGAGATGAGCACCCTGGAGGAGGCGAGGCTGGAGGAGTGCGACGTCGTCGTGGCCGCCACGGGCGACGACAAGGTCAACCTCGTGCTCTCGCTCATCGCCCGCACGGAGTTCGCCGTCCCGCGCACCGTCGCGCGGGTCAACAACCCCAAGAACGAGTGGATGTTCGACGAGACCTGGGGCGTGGACGTCCCGGTCTCGACCCCGCGCATCATGACGTCGCTGGTCGAGGAGGCCGTGAGCGTCGGCGACCTGGTGAAGCTGTTCGAGCTGCAGGCCTCGGGCGCCGGCATGTACGAGGTGACGCTCGCCGACGACTCCCACCTCGTGGGCGCCCGCGTGGGCGAGGTCGCGTGGCCGGTCGACGTCGTGCTCGCGACGATCCTGCGCAGCGGGCGCGCGATCCCGCCGAGCCAGGACGACACGCTGGAGGGCCGCGACCAGCTGGTGTTCGTGATCTCGACCCCGCTCGGGGACGACGTCAGCGCGCGGCGGTCTCCGGCGACGGAGCTGCAGGAGCTGCTGGCCGCACCAGCAGCCAGGTGACCCACAGGACGAGCGCCCACAGCGGGAGTCCCATCACGAGCCGCGCGGTGCCGAGCCACGGCACCTCGCCCGCGAGCCACAGCGGGACCTGCACCGCGAGGCGGAGCACGAAGGCCCCGCACCACAGCGCGGTGGCCAGCGCGTAGCGACGCAGCCGGACCGGGTCGTGGCGCCACGAGAGGTCGAGCGCCTTCTCCCCCGCGCCCGGCTTGTCCAGCGCCGGGTCGATCCCGAGCGCGGACACGACGAGGCCGACGAGCGGGCGCCGCACGAGCAGCGAGATGCCCGTGACCAGCGCGAACGCGGCGTTGGTGATGAGGCCCCAGACGTAGTAGTTGCTCGCCTCGCCGGACCGCCACGCCCAGACCGCGCCGATGACGACGCCGAGCACACCGCCGAGCGCGTAGGTCACCGAGCTGCGGCGCACGAGGCGCGCGACGACGGCAAGCGCCGCCACGGCGAGCGAGGCGATCACCGGCGGGGCGATCTCCTGCGTGATGACGAACACGACCACGAAGACCAGCCCGGGCGCGACCGACTCGACGAGCCCGCGCCAGCCCCCGACGGCCTGCTCGAGGGAGAACTCCTCCTGACCGAGCGAGGCGAGCCCCGTCGCGGCGGTCGGGGTGGTGGCGGGCGCGGGCTCGAGGCGGTCGCCGTCGAGGTGGTCCGGCTCGCGGTGGTCGGGCGTGGTCACGCGGGGTCTCCCGTGGGCAGCAGGTCGTAGGTGGGGTTGTGGATCGCCAGGCGCGCCCGCCAGGGCTCGCTGCGCGCGACCATGCCGGTCACGAGGAGCCGGCGGCCCGGGACGATGCCGGGCACGTCGCGCCGGCCGGTCCAGACGAGGTCGAGGCTCCCGGTGCCGTCGAACAGCTCCGCCCGCAGCGCCGTCGTCGAGCCGTGCGGGGCGTAGGTGACCGACCGGAGCACCCCCGCCGCGTGGGCCCGGGTGCGCGGGACGACGTCGGCGATCGCCTCGACGTCGTACGACGCCACCCAGGCGCGCTGGTCGGAGGCGTGGATCTCCTCGTTGGAGGCGAGGAGACGGGTGCGACCCATCGCGGTCACCGCACCTCGGAGATCTCGGGGCCTCGCTGGAGCAGGTCGGCGGCGGCCGCGTCGGGCTCGGGGGCACCGGCGGGACGGCCCGGCATCGTCAGCGCCAGCAGCTCGCTCGGCGGACGCGCCTCGGTCCCCCGCACGACCACGATCTCGGAGAAGTACTGCTCCAGCTCGCGCGCCGCCGTCTTGTCGGCGACCGCGGCACCCGTGAGGACGCCGCGCAGGAACCACCGCGGCCCGTCGACGCCGAGGAAGCGTGCCGGACGTCGGCCCACGTTGCCCTGGGCGTCCTTCACGGGGAGCAGCGCGAGCAGCTCCTTGCCGAACGGACCGGCGGTCTCGGTGACCTGGCCGCCCTGCTTGGTGATGGACTCACCGATCTGGGTGCGGATGTCGTCCCAGATGCCGGCGCTGCGCGGGGCGGAGAAGGCCTGGATCTGGAGGTTGGACTGGCCGATCGTCACGTTCGCTGCGATGACGCGGCGGCTCGCGCGGTCCAGCTCCATGCGCAGCGCCATGCCGTGACGTCCGGGGATGAGGACGGCGCCGAGGTCCACGCGGCCGGGGCGGTCGTCGGCGTCGGCGACGTCCCACGGGCCGCGCTCCCCTGCGGGCGCTGCGGCCGTGTCGTCGGCGGTGACCTCGCCCGAGGTCGCTGCGGCGTCGCCACCGGCCTCGTCGGACGCGGTGGAGGTCGCCTCGACCTCGGACTCCTGCGTCGAGGCGTCCTTCTTGCGGCTGCCGAACCAAGCCATCAGCTGTCCTTCCCCGCGGACGCGTGCCCGCCTGTGGAACCGAATCCGCCGTCACCGCGGGCGGCCTCCCCGAGCGCGGGGACGACGTCGAACCTCGCCGTGGCGACCTGCTGCACGAGGAGCTGGGCGATCCTGTCGCCCCGCGCGATGCGCACCGCCGCGGAGCGGTCGGTGTTGAGCAGGATCACCTTGATCTCGCCACGGTAGCCCGCGTCGATCGTGCCGGGCGCGTTGAGCACCGTGACACCGGCCTTCGCGGCCAGCCCGGACCGCGGGTGCACGAGCCCCACGTAGCCGTCGGGCAGCGCGATCGCCACGCCCGTCGGCACGAGGGCCCGGTCACCTGGCTCCAGCACGACGTCGACGGCGGAGGTGAGATCCGCACCGGCGTCGCCGGGGTGGGCGTAGGCGGGAACCGGGAGGCCGTCGTCGAGCATGACGATCGGCACGGCCACCTCCGGTTTGTTCACCCGACCACTGTACCCGCGGCTCCCCCGCGGGCGTCGCTGAGCGGGCCCCGGGACGTGGCAGGCTTGGACCATGCCCACCACCCTCGACTCGCGCGAGGTGTTCGTCGAGCGTCAGTGGCCGTCGGTCGCCGCGTGGTTCCTCGCGCCGGGCGTCGGACTCTTCGCCGGGCTCGCCGTCTTCCCGATCTCCGACGTCGCCGCCGCGGCCGTGTTCCTGGCCGTCACGCTCACCGTGGTGATCCTGCTCGCCCGGACCGCCGAGCGCATCGTCGTCACCGACGGCGCCGATCCCGGCCTGCGGGCCGGCCGGGCGTTCCTCGAGGCGTGGCACATCGGCGAGGTCACCGAGCTGGACCGGGCGGCGAGCCGCGAGGCCCTCGGCCCGGGCGCCGACGCCCGTGCCCACCTCGCGCACCGCGGCTGGATCACGACGGCGGTCAAGGTCAGCGTCCTGGACCCCGACGACCCCACGCCGTACTGGCTCGTCTCCACGCGCCGCCCGGCGGAGCTGGCCGCCGCGCTCGTGGCCGTGCGGCCCCCGACCGCCTGACCGACCTCCGCCTCACCGACGACCGCCCGACCGGCGTCCGCTGACAGCACGAACGCCGCCCCGCGCGAGGCGCGAGACGGCGTTGACGTGGGTGGTGCTCTAGGCGGCGCACTCCGAGCACACCGGGCCGACCTTGTCGGTCAGCGCGAGCTGGCTGCGGTGGTGCACCAGGAAGCAGCGCGTGCAGGTGAACTCGTCAGCCTGGCGCGGGAGCACCCGGACGGTGAACTCCTCGCCGGAGAGGTCGGCGCCGGGCAGCTCGAAGCCTTCGGCCGCTTCCGTCTCGTCCTCGTCAACGGCTCCCGAGCTCTTCTCGTTGCGACGAGCCTTGAGCTCCTCGATCGAGTCTTCCTTCAGTTCTTCTTCGGTCTTGCGGGGGGCGTCGTAATCGGTCGCCATGTCGGGCGTCACACTCCGTGGGTCGGCCCGCCGGCGGGGGTTCCGTCGGGCACATCTGCATCGTCGTCCTGCTGCTCACCGCATGTGCGGATCGCCGGTGCCAGGCTGGCGCACCGTGTCGGGCGCGCCGATTCTGCACCATTCACGGGCCACGTGCACGCGTGGGGCGCGGCGCGCGGTCCTGACCGCAGGACCGCCCGCACAACACGGGCAGCCAGAGCCAACAACGACCGCTTGGCCGGGTTTGTTCCCGGTCCCGGCAAAGCCACGGGAATGCCCGCCAGCGCGCCGGAACGCGTCAGGAACGGGGCGGGCTCGACGCGATCGCCGACTCGATCGCGTCAGTCAGCGGAGCCTCGAGACCCGCCTGTGTGATGACACTCACAAGCCCTACCCCGTCCACGTCCAGATACCGGACCCGACCGCCCGCCTCGGTGACCACGAGCACCGCCGCCGCGATGTCCCACGGGTTGAGCCCGAGCTCGTAGTGGGCGTCGAGCTCGCCGGTGGCGACGGCCGCGGCGTCCAGCGCCCCGGCGCCGGCGCGCCGGACGTCCCGCACCTGCGGGAGCAGCCGGGCCACCACCTCGCCCTGCCAGGCTCGTGTCGGCGCGGAGTAGGAGAAGCCGGTGCCGACCAGGGCGCTCCCGAGCGCGGTGGACGCCGGGGCGGACAGCGCCCGGCCGTCGACGGACGAACCCTGCCCGAGGCCCGCCGTCCACGTCCGGCCCGTCGCCGGTTGGTGGACGCAGCCCGCGACGGGCTGCCACGTCGTGACGTCGCTGGGATCGCCGGCGACGACGGCGACGCTGACGGCGTAGTCGGCTCGGCCGTAGAGGTAGTTGACCGTGCCGTCGATGGGGTCGAGCACCCACGTGAGGCCGCTGTCGCCGTCGCGCTGGGTCCCCTCCTCGCCGAGGATGCCGTCCTGCGGGCGGTACGCCGTGATGAGCTCGAGCAGCAGGGCCTCGCTCGCGAGGTCGGCCTGCGTCACGACGTCGGTCGCCGACGACTTCGTCGCCGCGACGTCCACGGCCGCCCGGCGCATGGCGCCGACGAGGTCTCCCGCCTGCCTGGCGAACCGCTCGCACGCGTCGCGCAGCTGGGCGACGACCTCGGGAGCGGGGACCGCGCTGCGGTCCGTGTCGGGACGGGGGGCGGTCGGGGCGGCGAGATCGCGAGGTGCAGTGTCCACCTCGTCAGCCTAGGCGGAACGCTCCGAGCGAAATGCGGCGTTTCGGCCCCGGCAGGTGTCACCCTGGGGCGGAAGGAGGCGCACATGGTGGAGCTCGAGCTCGACAGCCTGCACGCCGACGGCGAGCATCTCATCCTGCGCGGGCCTGACGGCCAGCGCTACCGCCTCGTCATCGACGAGGCCCTACGCATCGCGGTCCGACGCGACCGACCGCACCTCGAGGCCCTGCGGGCCCAGGAGGCGTCGACGCTGCGCCCGCGTGACATCCAGTCCCGCATCCGGGCCGGGGCGAGCGCCGAGGCGGTCGCCGCCGAGGGCGGTCTGACCGTCGAGTCCGTGCGCCGCTACGAGGGCCCGGTCCAGGCGGAGCGGTCCTGGATCGCCGAGCAGACGCGAGCGCTGCCCATCGGCCGCGAGGTCGGGGCGCCCACGCTCGGCGACCTCGTCATGGACCGTCTCGCCGCCCGCGGCGTCACGACCGACGCCACCTGGGACGCCGTGCGGCGGCCCGGGGAGCCGTGGGAGGTCGCCGTGACCTTCGACGCCGCCGGCTCCGCCCGCGCTGCCCACTGGCAGGTCGACCTGACCACGCGCTCGCTGGTCGCGCTCGACGACGAGAGCCGCTGGCTCTCGGAGACCGAGCTCACCGGCTCGCGACGCCCGGGACGCGGGCGACCGTTCGACGTCGAGCACGAGGACGACGCGCGGCGGGCCCCCGACGTCGTCATCCTCGACTCGCGCACCACCGGTGGTGGCGAGCGCGACGGTGCGGCCGAGCCCTCCCCCGCACCGCACGAGCCGGCAGCGGCCACCGCCGCGAGGACGGACGGCTCGGGCGACGCCGACGAGGAGCCGCAGGACCAGCAGTCGTCGCCCGCGGCGACCGAGGCGCTCCTGGACCGCCTCGACGCCACGCGCGGCGTCCGGTCGTCCCGGCCGGTCGCCGGCGCGGGGTCCGACGACGCCGAGCCTGAGACGTCGACCGGCCGTCAGGGGCGAGGTGGCGCCGTCGACGATGCGCTGTTCCCCGTCGCCCCTGTCCTCCGGCTGCGTCAGCAGGCGGGTCCGCCGGCCGACGGCGAGGCCGAGCCCGCGCCGTCGGACAGCGCTGACGACGCCGCACCGGACCAGGCCACCGAGCCCGAGCCCGCCGCGCGTCCGGCCCGCACCGCCCGCAAGGCGCGGCGGACCTCGATCCCGTCCTGGGACGAGATCGTGTTCGGGGCGAAGCAGGACTGATCCGCCACGGCCGTCCGCGGTCGGGTGTCACGGCCGTCCGCGGTCGGGACGCCCGACCGCCCCGGTCGGGCGCGGTGCGTCGGGCGGAGCAGGTCAGGCGGAGGTGACGATCGCCGGGACCGCCAGCTCGTCCTCCGTCAGCGAGCCGTGCATCCCGATGAGCGCGATCCCGGCGGCGGTCTGCGTCCGCGAGTCCACGACGGCGTGCCGCCCACGGGCGGCGACCACGAGGTCGCCCACCATCGGCTCGTTGCGCGCCTCGAGCGTGCCGAAGAGCCCCAGGGCGACGGCCTCGTCCCGGCGGAGCACCCACGCGTCGTCGGCCAGCACGTCGCGCCAGCGCGTGGCGACGACGTCGACGTCAGCCCCCGGCGCGAGGTGGACGTGGCTGGCCCGCGGCTCGCCCGCGACCAGCGCGACGTCGGCGGACAGCTCGGGGACGAGCGCGACGTCGGTCCGCCCGGTCACGTCGACCATCCCGTGGTCGGCGGTCACGACGACGACCGTGCCCGCGGGCAGCCGGCGCAGCAGCCGGGTCAGCTCGTGGTCGAGCTCGCCGAGCTCCTCACCCCACTCCGCCGACTCCCAGCCGTGGTGGTGGCCGGCCTTGTCGAGATCGCCCCAGTAGAGGTAGGCCACGCCCGGGTGGCGCAACGCCGCGATCGTGGCGTCCACGCGCTGGCCCAGCGTCTCGGCGGCACGGTAGGTCGACCCCCGCAGCCCCGCGGTCGTCAGCCCCGAACCGGCGAACCGCAGCGGGCCGACGCTGGTGACGGGGTGGCCGGCGGCGGCGAACCGCTCGAAGGCGGTCGGGTGCGGCTGCCAGGTGCGCGGGTCCGGCGGCTCGAGCGCGGCCGCCGGCACCGGGCCGGGCTGCGTCGTCCAGGAGACGAGGTTCACCAGCGACGGCGCGGCCGCGCTGCTGCGCGGGTCGCGCACGGTGTAGCCCAGCAGCCCCGTGCTTCCTGCACCGAGGCCCGTCCCGAACGCCGCGAGGGAGGCCGCCGTCGTCGTGGGGTAGCCGGCGACGACGGGCGTCGAGCCGGCGAGCAGCGAGCGCAGCGTCGGCGCGTGCCCGGTGCGCGCCCGCAGGGGGACGTCCCCCATGCCGTCCACGAGCACGACGCACACGCGCTCGGGTCGTCCGAGGTCCAGCCCGGCCGTCGCCTCGGGGGCGGGGACGTCCAGCGACCGGGCGACGTCGGCCAGCACGCCGGCGAGCTGCGGACGTCCCCGCGGGTCGGTGAGGTCGTCCGGGAAGGCGGGCAGGACCGGCACGGACGGCAGCGAGCCTGCGCCGGTCACGCGCGCGACGTCGCGGCCGAGAGGGCGCGGGCGAAGGTGACCGCTCCCGTGAGCGCGGCCTCGCCCTCCGCCTCCGCGCTGACGCGGATGACGAGGTCGTCGGGCGTCGCGGAACCCGTGAGGCCGTGGTCGGCGTCGCAGCTCGGGTCGGCGCAGCCGGCGGGCTCGAGGTCGATCCGCTGCACGGCCCCCCAGCCGAGCGAGATTGTGATGTCGCGCCGGCGCGAACCGCCGCTCGCGGCCGGGTCGGTGAAGCCCTGGGTGATGACGACGGAGCGCATCTCGCGCAGCGGCACCGCCTCGGTGCTGGCGAGGGCCGTCAGGGAGCCCTCGACGACCTGGTCGTCCACGTGCGCCACGACGAGGCGGCGCGAGGTGAGCACCATCGCGGTCAGGTGGCGGCGGACCTCGGCGTCGTCGAACGTCGTCTCCGGCTGGAGCAGGTGGGCGACGACGTCCTCGCCCGCGAGAGCGAGGTCGATCACGTCGGCCACGAGCTCCGGGTAGTAGCCGGCGAGGCGGATGTCGTCGAGCAGGTCGGTGTGGGCTGAGGTCGGACGCACGGGTCCATCCTTCCACCCCCGGACTCTCAGGCCCGCAGCGCCCGCCTCGCGCCGTCGGGACGGACCGTGGCCGCCAGCACGATCTCGGCCTGCAGCACCACCACGCCCTCCGAGGAGACGAGCACCGGCAGCAGGTCGAGGCGGCGCAGCTGCGGCGTGGCCTCGACGAGCACGGCGATGCGGGCGAGCAGGTCCTCGAGCGCGCCGACGTCGGGCATCCGACCGCCCTGGGGCGTGAGCAGGCGCGGTGCGGCCCGCAGGGAGGTGATGAGGCGGTGGACGTCGCCCGTCCGCAGGGGCGGGACGGCGTAGGTCGCGTCGCCGAGGAGCTCGGTGGCGTCACCGGACAGCCCGAGCGAGACCACGGGCCCCAGGAGGGTGTCCTCCCACGCCCGCACCAGGCACGCCACGCCGAGCGGCGCCATGTGCTGCACCTCGAGCGGGGCGTCGCCGGACTGGCGCGAGCGGACCTGGCGCACGGCCTCGACGAGGTCGATGGGACCGGCGATGTCGAGCCGGACGCCACCGAGGTCCGCGCGGTGACGCAGTCGCGCCTCCGTCGACTTCACCGCCACGGGCCAGCCGAGCTCGCGGGCTGCGACGAGGGCGGCCGGGGTGGAGCGCACCTCTCGTGACGGGAGCACGGTCACGCCGAACGCCGCCAGCAGGGCGGTCGACTGCTCGGCCGTCAGGGCGCGCTCCTCACCCGCGTCCGCACCCTCCAGCGCGTCCTGGACGAGCTCGCGCGCCGCGCGCAGGTCCGTGCCGTCGGGGCTGACGAGCCCGCCGTGGTCCGTCCGCCGCCAGCTCGCGTAGGTCGCCGCGAGGGTGAGGGCGGCCACCGCGTCCTCCACGCTCTCGAAGGCCACGACGCACCCGCCCGACGGCGCCGTCAGGTCGGGCGTCACGCCCACGAGCCCGTGGACCACGGCCAGCACGGTCCGCCCGGTGTCGGCCAGCGCGGCGAGGGCCGCCATCACCGCGTCGTCGCGCTCGCGCAGCGGGGGTGAGTACACGGCGAGCAGGACGTCCCAGTCCGGATCCGCGGCCAGCGCCTGGGCCGCGGCGACGAGCGCCTCGCCCCCGGCGGCGTTCCGGACGTCGGGAGCGGGGTCGAGGTGCTGGAGCTGGGCGGCCGCCAGGTCGCCGAGGGAGACCGAGCTGGAGAGCACGGCCGTGCGCGTCCCGCGCGGCAGCGGGGCGGTCGCGAGCAGCTGCGTCGCCTCGACCATCGCCCGCATCGAGTGGGCCACCAGCACGCCCTGGGCGTGCATCGTCTCCTCGACCACGTCGCGCCCCCGGGCGGGCCCGCCCGCCCCCGTCACCCCGTAGCTCGCCCCCACGACGGCGACCACCGGGATCCGGGCGCTGACCCGGCGGGCGACGCGCGCGAACTTGCGCGGGTTGCCGAGCGACTCCAGGTACATGCCGACGGCGCGGACCTCGGGATCGTCGGCGACGTACTGGAGCAGGTCGTTGCCCGAGACGTCCGCGCGGTGCCCGGCGCTGACGAACGTGTCGACGCCGAGGTGGTACCGCTCGACGAGCGCCATCAGGTTCTGGGCCGCCGCGGGCGACTGGCAGAACAGCGCGGTCGAGCCGAGCGGGGGCTCGCCCGGCCACAGCAGGGCCTGCAGCCGCTCCCCCTCGACGGTCGTCATGACGCCGAACGAGCGCGGGCCCAGGAGCCGCAGCCCTGCCGCACGGACGGCGGCGAGCAGCTCCTGCTGGCTGGGGTCGCCGTCGAACCGGCCGGACAGGACCACCACACCGCGCACGCCCAGCCGGGCGAGGTCGGGCAGCCACGAGACCACCTCGCGCGACGTGCCGGCGACGACGGCGAGCTCGGCCGTCCGGTGGGCCGACACGGCCTCGGGCAGGCTCGCGAACCAGGCGGCGTCCCCGAGGGTCGCGTCCGCCAGGGCGGACCCGACCCGCGTGACCTCCACCGCGTCGGGCACGCGGCGGTGGGTGAACAGGTCGACGGCGAGCTCCGCCTCGGCCGAGCCGGCCACGACGACCACCGCCTCCGGGGCGAGCAGCGCGTGGATGGACGCGGCGTCGGTGCGCTGCTCGCGACCGGCCACGACCTCGCGCGAGGCCTCCGTCGGGTCGATCGGCAGCTCGAGGCTGATGACGCCGTCCTCGTAGCGCTGGAGGACCTCGTAGCCGGCGTCGGTGAAGACGCGGATCATGCGGGCGTTGCCCGGCAGCACGTCGGCGGCGAAGGTCCGGATGCCGCGCTCGCGCGCCGCGGCGGCGAGGTGCTCGAGCAGCACCGACCCGAGGCCCCGGCCCTGGAGCGTGTCGGAGACGTTGAACGCCACCTCGGCGCGGTCGGGGGCCACCCGGTCGTAGCGCCCGACGGCGACGATCGCCGTGCCCGAGACCACCACCAGCGCGACGCGGTCGACGTGGTCGACGGTGACCAGACGGTCGAGGTCGCGCTCGGGCAGCCGGCGCAGCGGCGCGAAGAACCGGAAGTAGGTGGAGCGCTCGCTCTGGCCGACGTGGAACTCCTGCAGCGCGGCGGCGTCCTCCGGCCGGATCGGCCGCACGCGCATGGTCGTACCGTCCCGCAGCAGGACGTCGGCCTCCCAGTGCTCCGGGTAGGAGGCCACGTCGGAGCGCATGCGGTCAGCCTAGTGGGCCGGTCCCGGCGGCACCCGGCGAATCGCTCGGCCGCTGTCCGCCGCCCCGACCCGGCCGCGGCACGGCGAGGCAGCCGCAGAACCGGCGCGGCGTCGGGGATGATGGACGACATGGCACGTTCCCAGACGCCGCGCGGCGCGAGCAGCGGAGGTGTCGGCGCCGTCGTCGACATCGACGTCACGACGGAGATGCAGGACTCCTTCCTCGAGTACGCCTACTCCGTCATCTACGCCCGCGCCCTCCCCGACGCTCGCGACGGGCTCAAGCCCGTCCAGCGCCGCATCCTGTTCCAGATGGACCAGATGGGGCTGCGCCCCGACCGCGGTCACGTGAAGTCCGCACGCGTCGTCGGCGAGGTGATGGGAAAGCTCCATCCGCACGGCGACTCCCCCATCTACGACGCGATGGTCCGGATGGCCCAGCCGTTCTCGCTGCGCGTGCCGCTGGTCGACGGCCACGGCAACTTCGGCTCGCTCGACAACGGTCCGGCCGCGTCCCGGTACACGGAGGCCCGCCTCGCGCCCGCCGCGCTCCTGATGACGGCCGGGATCGACGAGGACGTCGTCGACATGGTGCCGAACTACGACAACCAGTTCCTGCAGCCCGAGGTCCTCCCCGCGGCGATGCCGAACCTGCTCGTCAACGGCGCCTCCGGCATCGCCGTCGGCATGGCCACCAACATGGCCCCGCACAACCTCGTCGAGGTGATCGCCGCCGCGCGCCACCTCATCGCCCACCCCGACGCCGACCTCGCCGCCCTGATGCGGTTCGTGCCCGGGCCCGACCTGCCCGGCGGCGGCAAGATCATCGGCCTGGACGGCATCGCCGACGCCTACGCCACGGGGCGCGGCATGTTCCGCACGCGGGCCACGACGCGGATCGAGAACATCACCCCGCGCAAGAAGGGCATCGTCATCACCGAGCTGCCCTACCTCGTGGGTCCGGAGAAGGCGAAGGCGAAGATCGTCGACGCCGTCAAGGCCAAGAAGGTGCAGGGGGTCGCCGACGTCGTCGACCTGTCGGACCGCAACAACGGCACGCGGCTCGTGGTCGAGGTGAAGACGGGCTTCAACCCGGAGGCCGTGCTCGAGCAGCTCTTCCGCTACACGCCGCTGGAGGACTCCTTCGGCATCAACAACGTGGCGCTGGTGGACGGCCAGCCGCGCACCCTCGGGCTGCGCGAGCTGCTGGTGGTCTACGTCGAGCACCGCCTCACGGTCGTCACCCGCCGCACGACCCACCGGCTCGAGAAGCGGCGCGCCCGGCTGCACCTGGTCGAGGGCCTCCTCGTCGCGATCGCGGACATCGACGAGGTCATCGCCGTCATCCGCTCAAGCGACGACGCCGCGACCGCCCGCGAGCGTCTCATGACCGTGTTCGACCTGACCCAGCCCCAGGCCGACTACATCCTCGAGCTGCAGCTGCGCCGCCTGACGAAGTTCTCCACGCTCGAGCTCTCCGGCGAGCGCGACGCGCTGCTCGAGCAGATCGCCGAGCTGGTGCGCATCCTCGGGGACGACACCGTGCTGCGCGGCGTCGTGTCCGACGAGCTGGCCGACGTCGCCGCCAAGCACGGCACGCCGCGGCGCACGGTGCTGCTCGCCTCGGGCGGCGGCGCAGTCAGCGCCCAGAGCGCGCCCGGCCGGTCGTCCTCCTCGGCGGTGCCGCTCGAGGTCCCGGACACCCCGTGCCACGTCATGCTGTCGGTGACCGGCCTGCTCGCCCGCACGAGCGGGGACGCCCCGCTGGTGCGCACGGGATCGCGGTCGGCGCACGACGCCGTGCGCTCCGCCGTGCCGACGACGGCCAGGGCGACGATCGGCGCCGTCACGACGAAGGGCCGGATCGTGGAGCTGTCCGTGCTCGACGTCCCGACCCTGCCCACCACCGACACCGCCCCGAGCCTGGCCGGCGGCGTCCCCGTCACCGAGCTGCTCGTGCTGGACCCGGGCGAGCGGGTCGTCGCGCTGACGGCCCTGGACGACGACGCCCCCGTGCTCGCCGTCGCCACCGCCTCCGGCACGATCAAGCGCGTCGCTCCGGGCGACCGACCCGTCCGCGGCGAGGCGTGGGAGTGCATCGCGCTCCGCGATCGCGACGAGGTGGTCGGCGCGGTCCCCGCGGCGGATGACGACGAGCTCGTGCTCGTAACCTCGGCCGCCCAGCTGCTGCGCTTCCCCGCCGCGACCGTGCGACCGCAGGGTCGTTCGGCCGGCGGCATGGCGGGCATCAAGGTCGACGGCGACCACGTCGTGATCCATCTGGGTGTGATCCCCCGGGCCGCGAGGAGGACGCCGTCGTGGTGACCGTGGCCGGGTCGCGCGGTGCGCTGCCCGGCACCGAGACGGGCGGCGCGAAGGTGACGCCGTTCGCGGTGTACCCGGCGAAGGGTCGGGCGACGGGTGGTGTCAGGGCGCAGCGGTTCGTCCGTGGCGAGGACACGCTCACGCTCGCCTGGGTCGGGTCGTACCCGCCGCGCGCCGTGGCCGGTTCCGGGGCCCCCGTGGACCTGCCCGACCTCGACGACCGCCGCGACGGTTCGGGTCGTCCCCTGGCGATGCCGGTGGTCGGGATCGGCTGACGCCGGTCGGCCGATCGCCCGGCGGCGGTCGGCCGGGGCGGGATCGGCCGCCTCCGCGTCGAGGAGCCCTACAGCTCGATCGTGTAGAGCGCGGACCCGCGGGTGGCGGTGTACCCCAGCCGCTCGTAGAGCCCGAACGCACCCGTCGGGTTGTCCGTGTCGACGCCGAGGCCGGCGTACTGGACGCCGGAGGCGGCGTACGCGCGCATGGCCGCGCCGAGCAGCGCCGTCGCCACGCGCCGACCGCGCCAGTCGCGGCGCACGCCGAGCAGGTCGGTGTAGCCGACCGTGTAGCCGAGCGCGTCCCAGTCCTGCTCGTAGCGGCCGGAGATGAGGTAGCCCGCGATCCGAGTCCGGTCGGTGGAGCGGTCCATCACGATGAAGCTCCACTCCGGGGCGAAGTGCGCGTCCCCCTCCTTCCACGTCTCGGGGGTCTGCGGCTCCGAGCCCCAGTGGTCGGCGAACGCCTCGTTGTGGGCCTGGCGGATGTGGTCGTCCAGCTCCTCGGTCCACGGCTCGAGCGACAGCGACCCGTCCAGCGGGGTCGGCGCCGGGACCGGAAGCGAGAGGTCGCGACGCATGTCGGTGTAGTAGCGCAGCGGCGCGAACCCGGCGCGGCCGAGCAGGTGGGCGTGGTCCGTCATGCCGTCGTCGACGTACGTCGCGATGCGCATGGGCACGTCCTTGCCGGTGGCCGCCAGGGCCTGCCGAGCGCGATCCACCTGCCACGTGAGGATCTCGGTGCCGAGGTGGTCGCGGCGCGCCGACGGGTGGACACCGCCGCCGAGGAACGCGCGCACGATGCGCTCGTCCCCGGGGAGGACGCGGACGCGGCCGTAGGCGACCAGCTCGCCCCCGTCGGTGACGGCGGCGAGGGTGTTGGACTCGGGGTCGCGGTCCGCGCCGTCGAACAGCGCCTCGTCGAGCTCGGCGGGCGTGGTGCGGTAGGGCGGGTCGTCGATGTTCTCGCAGGCGGCCACGAGGGCGCCGAGCGCCGGCACGTCGGACCGGCGCAGGGGGCGCCAGGTCAGGCCGGGACGGGCCGGGGGCACGGTGGCGACGGCGGGCGGCGACACCCGTGTCGACAGAGTCCCCTCGGCGGGATCGGGCGTCGTCATGGCTGTGAGCCTACGGGAGCAGACCCCGCCGGAGGCTCGATCCGGCGCCCGGGGAGGCGAACATCACGCCCACGACCGTCCGCGCTCAGGCGTCGATCCGGTCGCGGTCGAGACCCGCCGCGCCGGCCACGATGAAGTCCTTGCGCGGTGCGACGTCGTTGCCCATCAGCAGGTCGAACACGTTCTCCGCCCGGGCGGCGTCGCTCATCGTCACGCGGCGCAACGTGCGGTGCGCGGGATCCATGGTCGTCTCGGCGAGCTGGTCCGCGTCCATCTCCCCCAGGCCCTTGTAGCGCTGGATCGGCTCCTTGTACCGCTTGTTCGAGCGGTCGAGGCGCGCGAGGTTCTTGTGCAGCTCGGCCTCGGAGTACGTGTAGATGAGGTCGCCGGGCTTGCCGCCCGAGCCGTACGTCTCGATCCGGTGCAGCGGCGGCACCGCGGCGAACACCCGTCCGGCGTCGACCAGCGGTCGCATGTAGCGGAAGAAGAGCGTGAGCAGGAGCGTGCGGATGTGCGCGCCGTCGACGTCCGCGTCCGTCATGAGGACGATCCGGCCGTACCGGGCGGCCTCGAGGTCGAAGGAGCGCCCCGACCCGGCACCGATGACCTGGATGATCGCCGCGCACTCGGCGTTGGCGAGCATGTCGGCCAGCGAGGCCTTCTGGACGTTGAGGATCTTGCCGCGGATCGGCAGCAGCGCCTGGAAGTTGGAGTCACGCGCGGCCTTGGCCGTGCCGAGCGCGCTGTCCCCCTCGACGATGAACAGCTCCGACTGCTCGACGTCGTCCGACCGGCAGTCGGCCAGCTTGTCGGGCAGCGAGGAGGTCTCCAGCGCGTTCTTGCGGCGCGAGATCTCCTTCTGGGTGCGGGCGGAGACGCGGGCGCGCATCTCCCCCACGACCTTCTCCAGCAGCAGCGCGGCCTGGGCCTTCTCGGTGCGGGCGGTGCTGGTGAGGATCCGGGTGAGCTCGTTCTCCACGACCTTCGCCACGACGGCGCGCACCGGTGCGGTGCCGAGCACCTCCTTGGTCTGCCCCTCGAACTGCGGCTCGGGCAGACGCACGGTGACGACGGCGGTCAGCCCCGCGACGACGTCGTCCTTCTCGATGCGCTCCTTGCTGTTCTTGCCGGTGACCTTGAGGCGCCGGGCGTTGAGCTCGATCTGCTTGCGCACGACCTTCAGCAGCGACTGCTCGAACCCGGTGACGTGGCTGCCGCCCTTGGGCGTGGCGATGATGTTGACGAAGGAGCGCAGCTCCGTCTCGTAGCCGATCCCCCACCGCAGCGCCACGTCGACCTCGCAGGTGCGGGTGACCTCGGCGGCCACGAGGTGACCCTTGCCGTCGAGCTGCTGGATCGTCTCGTTGAAGTCGCCGGAGCCGCGCAGCAGCCAGGTGTCGGTCACCGGGGTGTCCTGGCCGAGGAAGTCGACGAAGTCCGCCGTCCCGCCGTCGTGCCGGAAGGTCTCCTCGACGGGTCCCTCGGCACCGGGGGTGCCGGGCAGGCGGCGCTCGTCGCGGATCACGAGGGTGAGCCCCGGCACGAGGAAGGACGTCTGGCGGGCTCGCGTGACGAGCTCGTCGTAGGAGAACGTCGCGGACGTGGGGAAGATCTGGCGGTCGGCCCAGTACCGGATGCGCGTCCCGGTGCGGCCGCGCGGCACCTTCCCGACCACCGCCAGCTCCGACCCGTCCACGAACGGCGTGAACGGTGCCTCGGGGCCGGGCTCGCCCGAGCCATCGGCGAAGGTGCCAGGCTCACCGCGGCGGAAGGTCATCCGGTGCGTCCTGCCGCCGCGGTCGACCTCGACGTCCAGGCGGGCGGACAGGGCGTTGACGACGGAGGCGCCCACGCCGTGCAGGCCGCCGGAGGAGCCGTAGGACCCGCCGCCGAACTTGCCGCCGGCGTGCAGCTTGGTGAAGACGACCTCGACACCGGACAGGCCGAGCTTCTCGACGGTGTCCACGGGGATGCCCCGGGCCTGGTCGCGGACCTCGACGGAGGAGTCCGGGTGCAGGACGACCTCGATGCGGTCGCCGTGGCCGCCGAGGGCCTCGTCGACCGCGTTGTCGATGATCTCCCAGACGCAGTGCATGAGGCCGCGGGAGTCGGTCGAGCCGATGTACATCCCCGGCCGCTTGCGGACCGCCTCCAGCCCCTCGAGCACGGAGAGGTGGCGCGCGGTGTAGGAGGACTCGGCCGTCGTGGTCACGTGGCCATGCTAGGTCGAGGCACCGACATCGCCGCCGAGGCGGGGCCGGTCGTCGCCCAGATCACTGCCGACACGGCTACGCGGTGAGCGAACCGTGCCGCTCGAACCCCGCGGGCGGTGGTTGTATGGATGCGTGACCACCACGACTGCCGACCAGCTGACCGTCTCCGACCGGTGCGACCGGTGCGGCGCGCAGGCCTACGTCCGCGTGACGCTCGAGTCGGGCCAGCTCTACTTCTGCGCCCACCACGGCCGGGCGCTCACCCCTGCCCTCACCGATATCGCCGTCGAGATCCTCGACGAGTCCGACCGCCTGCTCGCGACGAGCTCGCCGGACGCTCGCTGACGCGAGGCGATCTCCCTCACACCGCAACGCCCGGCCGCGCCTCGCGCGGCCGGGCGTTCGTGCGTCCGGGGATGGTCGGGTGCTGCGGGGTCGTGCCGCCGGGCTCAGTCGCCCGCGGGCGGCTCGGCGGCCTTCGCCGCCTGGGCGGCCTCGGCGCGCTGCTGTGCGAGCCGGGCCTCCTCGCGCCTGACCTCGGCGAAGCCGGCACGCTCCTCGCGCAGCCACTGGGGCGGGTCGTCCTGCAGCTCCGCGATCTCGGCGGTCGTCAGCGCCTCGGTGATGCCGCCGCGGGCCAGGCCCGAGATGGACACGCGGAGCCGGGCGGCGACGACGGGGCGCGGGTGCGGGCCGTTGGCCCGGAGCTCCTGGAGCCACGCGGGCGGGTCCTGCTGCAGGGCCACGAGCTCGTCGCGCGTCACGACGCCCTCCTGGAAGGACTCCGGGGTCGCCGGGAGGTACACCTCCAGCTTGCGGGCGGCGGTGGTCGGCTTCATGGTCTGCACCTGACGGGTCACCCCGCCACGATAGGCGACGCACGAGGTCTGTGCGCACCGCCCCGACTACGCTGACTCGGTGGACAGCAACGACACCCTGCGCCTGCTCATCGTCCCCGGCGTGAGCCCCGGGCGGTGGGTGAGCACGTGGAAGGAGCGCCACCGCGCGCCGATCGAGGTCGAGGTGGCGGACGCCTCCGCCGCCGAGCAGCGCCTCCTGGGCGGCGACGGCGACGCGGCCTTCCTGCGCCTCCCCGTGACGGACGACACGCTCGCCGTCATCCCGCTCTGGGTCGAGGAGAGCGTGGTCGTCGTGCCGAAGGAGGACGAGCTGAGCCTGCTGGAGCGGCTCTCCCCCGCCGACCTCGCCGAGCACGTCGTCATCGTCGCCGGCGACGACGTCCTGCACTGGGCCGACGGGCCGGGCACGGCGTTCACGGGTGTGGTCCCCGCGACGGCCGCCGACGCGATCGAGCTCGTCGCCGCCGGGGCCGGTGTGACGGTCGTCCCCGCATCCCTCGCTCGCGCCCACACGCGCAAGGACGTCGTGGCGGTTCCCCTCGTCGAGGGTCCGACGTCGCAGGTCGGGCTCGCCTGGGTGCCCGTCGACGGCGCCCCGACGCCCGCCGTCGACGACCTCATCGGCATCGTCCGCGGTCGGACGGCCAACTCCAGCCGCGGCCGGGACGCGCAGGTGCCCGCGGAGCGACCGACCGCGAAAGCCAAGGCCGCGCGTGCCGAGAAGGCGGCCAGGGCCGCCGCGGCGCGCGGCGGGCGGCGGCGGGTCGCGGGCGCGCCCGACGCCCCGGTGCCCCCGGCTCCGGAGGCCGCGGCCAGGGCGGCTCCGGACGTCGTCGCACCGGACGCTGACGCCGCGGCCACCGGCCGGCACCTCCCCCGAGAACGACGACGCCCCCGGCACCGTGCGGTGCCGGGGGCGTCGTCGTGGTGACGGCTCAGTCGAGGTAGTCGCGCAGGACCTGCGAGCGCGAGGGGTGACGCAGCTTCGACATCGTCTTGGACTCGATCTGACGGATCCGCTCGCGCGTGACGCCGTAGACCTTGCCGATCTCGTCCAGCGTCTTCGGCTGGCCGTCGGTCAGGCCGAAGCGCATCGAGACGACGCCGGACTCGCGCTCCGACAGGGTGTCGAGGACCGCGTGCAGCTGCTCCTGCAGCAGCGTGAAGCTGACCGCGTCGGCCGGGACGACGGCCTCGGAGTCCTCGATCAGGTCACCGAACTCGCTGTCACCGTCCTCGCCCAGCGGGGTGTGCAGGGAGATCGGCTCGCGACCGTACTTCTGGACCTCGACGACCTTCTCCGGCGTCATGTCGAGCTCCTTGGCGAGCTCCTCGGGCGTGGGCTCGCGGCCCAGGTCCTGGAGCATCTGCCGCTGGACGCGGGCGAGCTTGTTGATGACCTCGACCATGTGCACCGGGATGCGGATGGTGCGGGCCTGGTCGGCCATGGCGCGCGTGATCGCCTGACGGATCCACCAGGTGGCGTACGTGGAGAACTTGTAGCCCTTGGTGTAGTCGAACTTCTCGACGGCGCGGATCAGACCGAGGTTGCCCTCCTGGATCAGGTCCAGGAACAGCATGCCGCGGCCGGTGTAGCGCTTGGCGAGCGAGACGACGAGGCGGAGGTTGGCCTCAAGCAGGTGGTTCTTGGCGCGACGTCCGTCGGCGGCGATCCACTCCAGCTCGCGCCGGATGTGGAACTCCATCTGGCCGCCCTCGCCGAGCTTCTCGTCGGCGAACAGACCGGCCTCGATGCGCTTGGCGAGGTCGACCTCCTGCTCGGCGTTCAGCAGGGCGACCTTGCCGATCTGCTTGAGGTAGTCCTTGACCGGGTCGGCCGTGGCGCCGGCCGTGACGACCTGCTGCGCCGGGGCGTCGTCGTCGTCGGCGTCGGAGTAGACGAAGCCGCTGGTGGACTCCTCGTCCTCCTTCTCACCGGCCTTCTTCTCGGCGCCGTCGGCCGTCGTCTCGGTGGCGTCGGCCTCGGTCTCCTCGACCTCGACCTCCTCGGACTCGGTCTCCTCAGAGGTCGACCCGGCGGCGGCCTTGGCCGTCTTCGCCGTCGTGGTCTTCGCTGCGGCCCGCTTGGCGGGCGCGGCGGCGGTCTTGCGAGCGGGCGTCTTGCGCGCGGGCTTGGCGGGGGTGGTCGACTCGTCCGCGGCCTCGGCGGGGGCGTCGACCGACGGCTTCGCCTTGGCGCGGGAGGCGGTCGAGGTGCGGCGCGCCGTGGTGCGCGCGGGCTTGGCCTCGCCCGACTCGTCGAGCGTGGACGTCGCAGTGGGGGTGCTGACCGACACGTAGAACCTTTCGGCAGAGGGCAGCGCGAGGAGGAGGATTGACCGTCCTGCGCTGGTACATGGTACTCGGCCGACTCGGGCCCCCGACGCGCTCAGGGCACGCCGTCGGTGGGCTCTCGTCAACCACTCATCACAACGCCCGTCGAGCGCGCGTTGTTCCCACCACCACGAACTTCTTTTCCGCCAGGCTCCGGACACGTCCGGCCGGCCGGAGACGACCGGCTCGGAGGACCGTCAGCTCAGGGCGTCGACGTGCGCGGCGTAGGCGCCGGCGTCCAGCAGGTGCGAGACGTCGGGCTCGGCGACCTGGAGACGGAACAGCCAGCCCTGGCCGAACGGCTCGGTCCCCGCGAGCTCCGGCTCGCCCTCGAGGCTCTCGTTCACCTCGACCACGGTCCCCGTCAGCGGTGCGAAGAGCTCGGAGACGGACTTGTGCGACTCGACCTCGCCGCACACGGCCCCGCTCGTGATCTCGGTGCCGACGGCGGGCAGCGCGACGTAGACGACGTCACCCAGCTGCTCGGCGGCGTAGGCGGTGATGCCGACGGTCGCCACGTCGCCGTCGAGCGAGACCCACTCGTGCTCGGGCGTGAAGGAGAGGTCCTGGGGCAGGGTGGTCACGAAGGGCTCCTCGATCGGGTTCAGGCCGACTTGACGGCCAGGACGGGCGTGGTGGCGTCGAGCAGGATGCGCTGGGCGTTCGAGCCGAGGATCAGCTCGCCGACGGGTGAGCGGCGGCGCAGACCGATGACGATCAGCTCGGCGTCACTCGCCTCGGCGGCATCGATCAGGTCGTCCGCGACGTCGCGGCCCCGCTCGACCTGGCGCACCTCGTACCCGAGACCCGCCTCGTCCAGGACCGTCCGGACGTGCTCGAGGCTCGCCTCCAGGACGGCGGTGTCCTCGCCGCGACGTTGGCTCACGAGGACGATGAGGCGGGAGGAGCGACGAGTCGCCTCGGTCATCGCCGCGTCCAGCGCGGCGGCACCCTCCGCTGTGGCCAGGTACCCGACGACGATCGTCACGCGTTGCCTCCTCGGCTGCTGACCGGCGGGACGCGCCGGCTTCCTCCTGGAGGTTAGTGCACGACGGCGGTCCGCGAGGCCAGACGGTGCGTGAGGGGCCGTCGTCCCGGCGCGCTCCCGTCCCGTCCGCCGGCCTCGCCGACCCGCCACCCCGGCACGCGCGCGAGCTCAGCGGGCCGCCCTGACCCAGCTCGGCGCGAGGCCCTGGTCCAGGGCGCGCTCGACGAGCAGCGCGAGTCGGTCGGACTCGCGGAGCGCGAGGGCCTCCCGCGCGTGCACCTGGCCCTGGGCACCGTCCCCGCACCACCACGAGACCCAGGCGAGCACACCGAGCAGCCGACCCCGCCCGGCGCCGTCGCACAGCCGCGCGGCCGCGGCCAGCGAGGCACGGGCTGCCGTGCTGCCCTCGCGGTCGGGGGCGTCGCGGCGTCGCCGAACATGTCGTCCAGCACCCGGCAGAGCTCGTCCTCCGACCCGGCGGTCCGGGCCGTGAGCACGCCGGTCATCACGGCGTCGCGCACGACGAGGTCGCGCATCGCCTCGGCCACCGCCCCCAGCTGCTCCGGCGACGGGTCGCCCCGCCGGAGCACGGCCAGCCCGGTGGCCACCCGCGTGCGCTGCCAGCCCGCGGTCCTGCCCTCCCGCGCGGCCCGCGCGCGACGCCGCCGCTCCTGCCGGGCGCTGCGTGCGAACGCCTCCCGGCGGCCGACGTCCGCGTCCCTCCCGACCCCGAGGTCCTCCCGCCGGGAGACCGGCGCCGACCCGGCGAGCACCATCGCCGCGCCGATGCGCGTCGTGCCCAGCAGCTCGAGCTCGTGCCCCTCGGTGGGGCAGCACCGCTCGTCGTCGCACCGCAACGAGGAGTAGGCGTCGCCGGCCACCACCCACACGTCGGTGACGGGGGTGCGCGCACCGAGCGCGCGCTCGAGCGATCGGGCCGCTGCCTCGAGCGCCGTCGACCGGCGCGCCTCGGCCAGCGGGAGATCGGTGTAGAGCACCACGAACACGCCGGCGGCACCGTCCGCGCGGAGGTGCTGGGTCAGGCCGGCCGCGACGTCCCGCGCCTGGGGACCGTCGAGATCGGCGAGGTCGACGCGCGCGACGAGCCCGATGCGGCCGCGCGGAGGCCGGAGCGAGAGCACCACGAGCGACGCGGTCGGGGTGAACCCGAGGGCGTGGGGCACGTAGGCGAGCACCTCGCGCGCCTCGTTGACGCGGATGACGGGCGGCTGGGACCTCGGGACGGGCTGCGCGGACATCGTTCCTCCTGGGTGACGACGCCGGCCACCCCGGCGTTCGCTCCCATCGCACCCGTCCGTCGCGTCGCGCGGGAGGGCGTTCGGACGATCCGTGCAGACGATGACCGGTCGAGTCGCTGGGGACAGTCCACGGCCGCGCCCCGCCGCGGGTCGGGAGCCGCTCGCCTAGTCTCGAACCATGTCGTCGACACCCTCCACCCCTGGCCACCTCGCAACCCTGCGGACGCTCGTCGACGAGGCGGTCGCCGCCACCTTCGACCCGACCCGGCAGGAGGTCGCCGCGGCCGGGCCCGAGGGTCGGCTCGTCGTGGACGCCGCGGAGCGGGCGGCGCGCGGCGGCAAGCGCCTGCGCGCGCTCCTGTGCCTGGCGGCGGCGCGCGCGTGCGGCGCCGAGGAGCCCGGGCCCGGCTCGGCCTCGATCGGGGCGGCGGCGGCCCTGGAGCTGTTCCAGGCGGCCGCACTGGTGCACGACGACCTCATGGACGCCTCGGACACGCGCCGCGGCGCCCCCTCGACGCACCGCTTCCTCGAGATCACCGGGTACCCCGACTCCCCGGGCGCCATCGCCGCCTCCGGCTCCGACGACCGCGCGAGGTTCGGGGAGTCCGGCGCCCTGCTGGTGGGCGACCTGCTGCTGACCATGAGCGCGACGACGCTGCACGCGGCCGTGCTGCCGCTGGACCGGGAGACGGCGCGCGGCGCCCTGGCCACCTACTCGGCGATGGCGAGCGAGGTCGCCGTCGGGCAGTACCTCGACCTCCTGGCCTCGCACGCACCCTGGGAGGCCGACAGCGACGCGGACCTCGACCGTGCCGAGCGCGTCATCCACGCCAAGTCGGCGCGCTACTCCGTCGACCTCCCCCTGCGGCTCGGCGGCGTCCTCGCCGGGGCGGACGCCGACCAGCTCGCCTGGCTCTCCGCCCTGGGCAGCGACGTCGGCACGGCCTTCCAGCTGCGCGACGACGTGCTGGGGGTCGTCGGGGACCCGGCCGTGACCGGCAAGCCCGCCGGGGACGACCTGCGGGAGGGCAAGCGCACCGTCCTGGTGGCGCTGGCCTACCGCGAGGCGGACGAGGCTGACCGCGAGCTGCTGCGACGGGGGCTCGGCGACGCCGACCTCACCGAGGACGCGGTCGAGGAGCTGCGTGCCGTCCTGGCCCGCACGGGGGCGCTGGCGGCCGTGGAGGCGCGCATCGACGCCCTCGCCGCCAGGACCGCCGCGCTGGTGGACTCACCGCCCGCGGGGATCGGTGACGTCGGCGACCTCCGGGCGCTCCTCGAGGCGGCGGTGCGCCGGACGTCGTGAGCTGGCCCGGCGCCGGCAGGGCGTCCTGGCCGGCAGGGCGTGCTAGAAGGCGAGCCCCTGGGCCGCGCGACGCGCGGTCGAGATGCGACCCGAGCGGAGGGCGTCGATCGGCGCCTCGCCCAGGGTCTCCTCGACGGTGAAGAGCCAGCGCAGCGTCTCCAGCTCGTTGTAGCCCGAGTCGGCGAGCTGCGTCAGGCTGCCGCGCAGCGGCACGAGGACCTCGTCGTGGCCGGGGCGCTCCGGGTCCGGGGCGAGGAACGCCTCGGGCACGGCCAGCGCCTTGTTCTCCCCGACGCGGAACGCCAGCAGCCGCCCGTCGCGCACGAGCGAGCGCACCTGACGGTCCGGCACCCCCAGACGCGTCGCGACGTCCGGCAGAAACACCCATGCGGGGACGAGCCCCTCCCATTCACGATCCACCCCGTGAGCCTAGCCCGCGCCGGGACCGGACGCTCCGACGCGCGCGGCGGTCCCGGTCGGGCGGCCCCCTCCCCGGTAACCTGTCAGCGATGAGCGCCGTGACCTCCGACCCGCTCGTCGGCCGAACGGTCGACGGCCGCTACGACGTCCTCCGACGCATCGCGCGCGGCGGGATGGCGACGGTCTACCTCGCCAGCGACCGCCGCCTGGAGCGGCACGTCGCCCTCAAGGTCATGCACCCCCACCTCGCCGACGGGGCCGACGTCGTGGCCCGGTTCCGCCGCGAGGCCCGCGCCGCCGCCCGGCTCGCGCACCCGGGCATCGTCGCCGTGCTCGACCAGGGCGTCGACGGCGAGACCAACTACCTGACGATGGAGTTCATCGCCGGGCACACGCTGCGAACCGAGATCGCGGGACACGGCTCGCTCCGCCTCGGTCGCGCTCTGGAGATCACCTCGGCGGTGCTGGACGCGCTCGCCGCCGCCCACCGCTCGGGCCTGGTGCACCGCGACGTGAAGCCCGAGAACGTCCTCCTCGGCACCGACGGCCGCATCAAGGTCGCCGACTTCGGGCTCGCGCGCGCCGTCAGCGAGGCGACCGTCGCGAGCACGGGCACCCTGCTGGGGACCGTCGCCTACCTCTCCCCCGAGATCGTCAGCTCCGGTGAGGCGAACGCCTCGGCCGACGTCTACGCCGTCGGCGTCGTGCTGTACGAGATGCTCACCGGCGAGCCGCCGTTCACGGGTGCGACACCGATCCAGGTCGCCTACCGCCACGTGCACGAGGACGTCCCGGCGCCGTCGGACGCCGTTCCGTGGCTGCCGATGGAGGTCGACGAGCTGGTCGCGACCCTCACCGCGCGAAGCACCGACGTCCGACCCGCCGACGCCGGCGTCGCGCTCGAGCTGGTCCGCCGCACGCTCAACGGGCTCGATGCCCGGGCCAAGGCGCTGCGCGCCGACGTGGCCGGCCGCCCCGAGCTCCTCGTCCCCGTCGTCGCCCTCGAGCACGAGCTGGAGCGGCTCGGTGCCGATGACGACGTCGAGTCCGACGCCGACGTCACCCGGGCGCTGGACCGGGGACCCGGCACGGGCACGATCGCGCTGCCGATCGGTGCGGTGGGGCGCCAGGAACCCTCCCCAGGCGCCACCGCGTCCGTCCCCGCCGCGCCCCGCCGCCGTCGCCGTCGCGGCCTCGCGTGGTTCCTCAGCATCCTCATCCTGCTGCTCGCGACCGGCGCCGTCGGCGCCTGGTACTACCTGCTCGGTCCCGGCAGCCCGGTCACGGTGCCCGACGTCGTCGGCAGCGAGCTGGAGGAGGCACGGGCCGAGCTCGGCGAGCTCGAGCTCGAGCTCGCCTCGACCGACGCGTTCGACGACGTCGCCCCCGCGGGCACCGTCATCACCGTCGACCCCGACCCCGGCACCAGCCTCGCGCGCGGCGAGACCGTCGACGTCGTCGTCTCCCTCGGCGTGGAGATGCTCGAGGTGCCGACGCTCGTCGACCTCACCCGCGAGGCGGCCGAGGCCGAGATCCTCGAGGCGCGGCTGACGCCCGCCGAGGAGGTCGTCGAGCAGACCGACCGCGACGTCCCCGCCGGCGTCGTGCTCGCCAGCGAACCCGCCGCGGGCGAGAGCGTCCCGCACGACTCCGAGGTCGTCCTCACCGTCTCCAGCGGACCGGCCGAGGTCACCATCCCCGACAACTACGTGGGGAAGGAGTCGGAGCTGGTGACGACGGCCCTGGCCGAGCTGCTCGACGTCCCCGACACCGCGATCACGCTGACCGAGGTGTTCTCCACCGAGGTCCCGGCCGGCATGGTCATCTCCGTGTCGCCCGCGCCCGGCTCCGTCGTGCCCCAGGGATCGGGCGCGAGCCTCGAGGTCTCCAAGGGCCCCGAGCTGTTCGAGATCCCGAACGTCCAGGGCCGGCAGTACGGCGAGGCCGAGCAGATCCTCGAGGACGCGGGCTTCACCGTCGAGCGCAACAACGTCCTGGGCGGCTTCTTCGGAACGGTCCGCTCGCAGGACGTCGCCCCCGGCGAGATGCGGGCGCGGGGCACCCTCGTCACGCTCACGGTCGTCTGACCCGGCGAGAGCCTTCAGCCGCGCCGACCGACCAGCGCCCGCACGACGACGGGCCCCGGGAGAGGATCCCGGGGCCCGTCGTCTGCGTCGTGCAGGGTCAGGAGGCGGCGCGCTCCCGCAGCATCTCCGCCACCAGGAACGCCATCTCGAGCGACTGCGCGTGGTTGAGGCGCGGGTCGACGAGGGTCTCGTAGCGGGCCTCGAGGCCGATGTCGTCGATCTCCTCCGAGCCGCCGAGCACCTCGGTGACGTCGTCGCCCGTGAGCTCCACGTGCACGCCGCCCGGGATCGTCCCGAGCGCCTGGTGCACCTCGAAGAACCCGCGGACCTCGTCGATCACGTCGGCGAACCGGCGCGTCTTGTAGCCGTTGGACGCCGTGATCGTGTTGCCGTGCATCGGGTCGCAGACCCACAGCACGGGGCGGCCGTCGGCCGTCACGCGCTCGACCAGGGCGGGGAGGGCGTCGCGGATCTTGCCGGCGCCCATGCGGGTGATGAACGTCAGGCGCCCGGGGATGCCCTCGGGGTTGAGCTTGTCCATCAGCGCGATCGCGTCGTCGCCCGTCGTCGTCGGGCCCAGCTTCACCCCGATGGGGTTCTGCACCTTCGAGAAGAACTCCACGTGCGCGTCGTCGATCTTGCGCGTGCGCTCGCCGATCCACAGGAAGTGGGCCGAGCAGTCGTATGGCAGGCCCGTGCGCGAGTCGATCCGGGTCAGGGGCCGCTCGTAGTCCAGCAGCAGGCCCTCGTGACCCGAGTAGAAGTCGACGGTCTTGAGCGCGTCGAAGTCGGCCCCGGCCGCCGCCATGAACTTGATGGCGCGGTCGATCTCGGCGGCCAGGCCCTCGTAGGTGCGGTAGGCCGGCGTGACGGTGAAGCCCCGGTTCCACTCGTGCACCAGACGCAGGTCGGCGAAGCCGCCCATCGTGAAGGCCCGGGTGAGGTTCAGCGTGGAGGCGGACGTGTGGTACGCCTTCAGGAGCCGCTGCGGGTCGGGGATGCGCGACTCCGGGGTGAAGTCGTGGCCGTTGACGATGTCGCCGCGGTAGGCGGGCAGCGTCACGCCGTCGCGGGTCTCGGAGTCGCTGCTGCGCGGCTTGGCGTACTGGCCGGCGATGCGGCCCATCTTCACGACGGGCATGCTCGCGCCGTAGGTCAGCACGATCGACATCTGCAGGATCGTCTTGATCTTGTTGCGGATGCGGTCGGCGTCGGCCTCGGCGAAGGACTCGGCGCAGTCGCCGCCCTGCAGGAGGAACGCCTCGCCGCGCTGGGCACGCGCGAGCTTCTCGCGCATCGCGTCGGCCTCACCGGCGAAGACGAGGGGCGGGCTCACGGCCAGCTGGGCGCTGACGGCCTCGAGGGCGTCGCGGTCCGGCCAGGTGGGCTGCTGCTCGACGGCGAGGTGACGCCAGGCGTCGAGCCCGGCCAGGACGTCGGAATCTGCGGTCGCGCTCACGACGGATCAGTCTAGGCGTCCGTCGGGGTCCGGGTGACCGCCCACCAATGACTGAGACGCCGACGGCGAGGACCGCGGGGGTCCTCGCCGTCGACGTCTGCCGGGTGTCGGTGACGGGCTAGTGGCCCGCGCCCGGGGCGGCCGGGACCAGCGGCTGCCCGATGGAGGAGAGGAGCTCGCCGAACCACGGCACGGTGACGTCGAACGCCTTGCCGCCGCCGATGCGCGGGAACTCGATGGCGCGGAGCTCGTCGCCCGCCTCCTCGTCGTGCCCGATGACACCCGAGACGCCGGCGAGCGCGGAGTCGACGGCCAGGTCGACCATCTCGGCGATGAGCGCGAGGTCCTCGTCGCTGGCGGGCGCCGAGCGGGAGAAGTACCCGCTCTTCTGCACCATCGTCTTCTCGGCGCCGATGAGGCCCGCGAACTGCTTGGCGAACCAGGCGCCCGGGTTGATCGTGTCGAGCTGGACGTGGCCGAACGGGTCGCGCTTGACCTCCTCGCCCCTGGCCTCGAGCTCGGCGATGATCTCCGGGACGCCGGCGCCCTCGCTGAGGAAGATGTTGACGTTGCCCTGGTCGTCCATGATCGCCTTGAGCCGCTCGGCCTCGCCCTGCAGGTCGATCGCGAGCTCGGGCAGGAACACCGCGTGCACGTCCCAGCGGTCCTTGCTCAGACCGATGCTGGGGTTCCACGACGGCTGACCCTCGACCCAGCCGTGGTACCGACGCGCCGCCTCGGCCGTGAGCCAGCCGCAGTGACGGCCCATGACCTCGTGCACGATCAGCATGCGCGGGTTGGAGCGGTGCTCGCCGATGATGTTCTGCGCGAACCGGCTGGCCTCCTCGGCCGCCGTGTTGGCGCCCAGGCTCTGACGGATCGGCACGATGTCGTTGTCGATCGTCTTCGGGAGCCCGACGACGGTCAGGCCGTAGTCGTGCTCCTGGAGGTAGGCGGCCAGATCGGCCGCGGTGGTGTTGGTGTCGTCCCCACCGATCGTGTGCAGGACGTCGACACCGTCGGCCTGGAGCTGCTCGGCCGCCTTCTGCAGCGGGTTCTCGCCCTCGGCGACGAGGCCGCGGGCGACGAGGTTCTTCGCGTTGGTCAGCTTGACGCGGCTGTTGCCGATCGGGCTGCCGCCGAAGGAGTGGAGGAGGCCGGCGCTCGCGCGGGCCTCGTCGTCCACGACCACCTTGGTGCCCGTGAGCAGGCCGTGGTAGCCGTAGGTGTAGGCGATGATCTCCACGTCGGGCGCCAGCGCGGTGTAGCGCTGGATGAGGCCGCCGACGGCGGAGGAGAGGCACGGGGCGAAGCCGCCCGCCGTGAGCAGTGCGACGCGCTTGACGGTCATGCTGGACCTTCCCTGGGTGTGTCTTCAACGGAACCGGGGTCACCGGTGGTCTCGGGGTCCGAACCGCTCGGAGCGCCCTCGCTCGCGTCGGGCTCGGGAGCGCTGGGGACGTCGGACTCGGGGGCCTCGCGGCCGCCCGGCGCGTCGTTCGGGGTGTCGGCCGGCTTGCCCGCGGCGATGCGGGCCTTCGCCGTCGCGGCGTACATGTCGACGTACTCCTGGCCCGACAGCCGCATGATCTCGTACATGATCTCGTCGGTGATCGACCGCAGCACGAACCGGTCGTTCTCCATCCCGCGGTAGCGGGAGAAGTCCATCGGCTCCCCCATGACGACACCGATGCGCTTGAGCTTCGGGATCCGCTTGCCGATGGGCTGCGCGATGTTGGTGCCGATCATCGCGACGGGCACGACGGGGGCGCCGGACTCCAGCGCCAGGCGCGCGACGCCGGTCTTGCCGCGGTAGAGGCGGCCGTCGGGGCTGCGGGTGCCCTCGGGGTAGATGCCGAACAGCCCGCCCTCGGACAGGCGCGAGAGGCCGGCGTTGAGGGCGGCCTCGCTCGCCTTGCCGCCGGCGCGGTCGACGGGGATCAGGCCGACGCCGCGCATGAACCACGCGATGAACCGGCCGCGGAGGCCGCGGCCCTCGACGTAGTCGGACTTCCCGAGGAAGACGATCTCCCGCGGCATCATCAGCGGGAGGAAGAACGAGTCGATCACCGCGAGGTGGTTGCTCGCGAGGATCGCGCCGCCCGAGGGCGGGAGGTGCTCGGACCCACGGATCCACGGCTGGTACGCGACCCGCAGGAGCGTGCCGAGCGTGGCCTTCATGAATCGGTAGAACACACCTGCGACCCTTTCGCGCGACTGCGGGAGCTGGACGGAGCAAGGGGCGACGCCCCGTTCGGGACGCGCGTGGTGCCGCCGTCGTCGACCCACCGGAGATCACTCTAGAGGTCTTCCATGCCTAGAGTGCTTCGCATGAGCACTCCCGACCCGGCTGCACCCGCGGGCGACGGCGACGGCGAGGAGACCCGCGCGGGCACCCCGGGCCGCCCGTCCCGCCCGGTCGGCCCGACTCCCTCGCGACCCCGGGCGAGCCGGCCACCACCCCCGGCGAACCGGCCGCGACGTCCGGCGATCCGGACCGGGACTGGGACGCCGAGTGGCGCTCGATCACCTCCGACCTCGCCCCGCCGCGGCCGCGCTACCTCGTCTCGGACACCCCGACGGTCGGCGCGACCCAGGGCCCGCGGGACTACACGCCGGCCGAGGATCCCGACGAGGACCGGTTCGTCCCCGTCCCCGACCCGCACCCGCCGATGGCTCGGCTGACGAGGATCGCCTGGGCGGCGATCGCCGCCGGTCCCCTGCTGATGCTGCTCGCCGTCGTGGCCTTCGACCGCGCGCCGTCCTGGTACGTCGCGGTCTGCATCGGCATCTTCCTCACCGGGTGCATCATCGGCTTCACGCGCCTCCCCGGCGGACGCGACCACGACGAGGGCGACGGCGCGGCTGTCTGACGTCGCCGCCCGACCGCACCGTCGCCCCGCGGGCCGACGCGGTCAGTCCAGGACGACCCGGCTCAGGTCGGCCGCCCCGACGATGCCCGCGTCGTTGCCGAGCGTCGCGAGCACGACCTCGGGCAGCGGCCGCTGCGCCCGCGCGAACAGCTGCTCCTCGAGCACGTGGCGCGCGGGGGCGAGCAGGAGGTCGCCGGCGGCGCCCACTCCCCCGCCGATGACGTAGATCTTCGGGTCCAGCAGCGCCGAGAGCGCCGCCATCCCGGCCCCGAGCCAGCGCCCGAGGTCGGCCAGCATCTCGATCGAGAGCGGGTCACCCGAGGCGGCCGCCTCGGTCACGTGCGGTCCGGTGACCTTCTTGGCCTTGCCTCCGGCCAGCGCGAGCAGCGGTGCGGCACGCTCGGGGTCGGTGGCCAGGGCCGCGCGCGTCTCGCGGACCAGCGCGGAGCCGGAGGAGTACATCTCCCAGCAGCCGTCGTGGCCGCAACCGCACGCGCGTCCGCTCGGGACGACCCGCATGTGACCGACCTCGCCACCGGCGCCGGCGGCCCCGCGCACGAGGCGTCCGCCGACGACGACGGCACCGCCCAGCCCCGTCCCGACGGTCAGCATCACCATGTCGTTGGCCGCCCGTCCGGCGCCGAACCGGAACTCGGCCCAGCCGGCGGCGTTCGCGTCGTTCTCGACGACGACGTCGAGGCCGATGCGCTCCTGCAGGACCGCCTTGAGGGGTAGTCGCGCCAGGCGATGTTGGGCGCGAACATCACCCTGGAGCGCGTCGGGTCCACGAAGCCCGCGGCGGCGACGCCGACGCCCGAGACCTCGTAGGAGCCCCGCAGCTCGGCCACGGCGTCCGCCACGGCGTCCTCGATCTCGCGCGGCTCCTCGGGGTTGGTGTCCCGGCGGGTGGAGGCCAGGAGCGTCCCCGCGTCGTCGACCACCCCCGCGGCGATCTTGGTCCCACCGATGTCGATCCCGACGGCGTGCATGGCCATCTCCTTCGTCCGTGTCCGGCGCGTCGTGCGCCGCTGGATGCTCGGCCGCACCCGCGCGGCCCCGGACCATCCTGACCCATCCGGCGGCGCGCCACACGCGCCCGCGCCACCCGCCGGCGCCGAACCACATAGGGTGGAGGCCCCGCCACGACGGTGCACATCGGACAAAGGAGCCACGATGGAGACGACACGCATGTCGCCCGCCCCGGACGTCCCGGCGACGTTCAGCATCACCGACCTGGTCGAGGACCTCTTCGAACGCACCCCCCGGGCCGAGCTCTACCGCGTGCCCGACGGCGGAGGCTGGCGCAGCGTCTCTGTCGCGGAGTTCCGCTCGCAGGCGATCGCGCTGGCCCAGGGGCTCGTCGCGCAGGGCGTCGGCCCCGGCGAGCGGGTGGGCATCATGTCCCGCACCCGCTACGAGTGGACCCTGTCCGACGTCGCGATCTGGTACGCGGGCGCCGTCCCCGTGCCGATCTACGAGACCTCGTCGGTGTCCCAGGCCGCCTGGATCCTCGGCGACTCCGGGTGCGTCGCGGTCATCGTGGAGAACGCCGGGCACGCCGACGTCGTCGCCGCCGCCCGCCCGGAGGCCCCCGACGTGCGTCACGTCTGGAGCATCGACGCCGGGGACCTCGACGTCGTGACCGCCTCCGGTGCCGACGTCGACCCCGAGACGGTCCGCGCGGCGTCCGCCGCGGTCGGCCTCGCCGACCTCGCGACGATCATCTACACCTCCGGCACCACCGGTCGGCCGAAGGGCGCCGAGCTCACGCACGGCAACTTCGTCCTGCTGACCAAGAGCGCCGTGGAGGACCTGCCCGAGGTGTTCACCCAGGAGGGCGCCTCGACCCTGCTGTTCATGCCGCTGGCGCACGTCTTCGCCCGGTTCGTGGAGGTGCTGGCGCTCGCCGGCGCCGTCCCGCTCGGTCACACTCCGGATCCCGCGACGCTCGTGGCCGACCTCGGGACCTTCCGGCCCACGATGATCCTCGCGGTGCCGCGCGTGTTCGAGAAGGTCTACAACTCCGCCGAGCAGAAGGCCGTCGCCGGCGGCAAGGAGAAGATCTTCGCGTGGGCCGCCCGGTCCGCCATCGCGTGGTCCCGCGCGCACGACGACGGCGGCAGCCCCGGCCTGGCCACGTCGCTGAAGTACAAGGTGGCCGAGCGCCTCGTGCTGCACAAGATCCGCGACGTGATGGGCGGGCGCCTGACCTTCGCCGTCTCGGGCGGCGGTCCCCTGGGCGAGCGACTCGGTCACTTCTTCCGTGGCGTCGGTCTCACCGTCCTCGAGGGCTACGGCCTGACCGAGACCACCGCACCGCTCACGGTGAACGTGCCCAAGAACGTCAAGATCGGCACGGTCGGGCCGCCGCTGCGGGGCAACCAGCTGCGCATCGCGCCCGACGGCGAGATCCTCGCCAAGGGCGTCGCCGTGTTCCGGGGGTATCACAACAACCCCCAGGCGACGGCGGACGCGATGGCCGACGGCTGGTTCCACACGGGCGACATCGGCGAGATCGACGCCGACGGCTACACGCGGATCACCGGCCGCAAGAAGGAGATCATCGTCACCGCCGGCGGCAAGAACGTCGCTCCGGCGCAGCTCGAGGACGCCGTGCGGGCCCACCCGCTCGTCAGCCAGTGCCTGGTGGTCGGCGAGGGCCGCCCCTTCATCGCGGCCCTCATCACGATCGACGCGGAGATGCTGCCGGGATGGCTCTCCTCCCACGGCAAGGAGTCGCTCACGGTCTCGCAGGCGATCACGGACGCCGACGTCGTCGCGGCGGTCCAGACCGCCGTCGACCGCGCCAACTCCCACGTCTCCCGCGCGGAGTCGATCCGCACCTTCAAGCTCCTCGACTCCGACTTCACCGTCGCGAACGACTACCTCACGCCGTCCATGAAGGTGAAGCGCTCCGCGGTGCTGAAGGACCTCGACGGCACGCTCGAGGAGCTCTACTCGCAGGCGGCGCCCACCAAGGCCTGATCCGCTCGGCCCGGCGCGGGGGTCGATGTCGGTGGTGCCGCCTAGCCTCACCACGTGACCTCGACCCTCGCGCTGCAGCCCTCGCTCCTGGCGGACGGCCTGCCCCTGCACGCCGTCGAGTTCGTCGTCGTCGACCTCGAGACGACCGGGGGCTCGCCGAACGCCGACCGGATCACCGAGATCGGTGCCGTCCGGGTCCGCGGCGGCGAGGTGCTCGGCGAGCTCGGCACCCTCGTCAACCCCGGCCGGGCCATCCCGCCGCAGATCACCGTCCTCACCGGGATCACCGACACGATGGTGGTCGACGCCCCGCGCGAGGAGGAGGTGCTGGTCACCTTCATGGAGTTCGCGCGCGACGCGGTCCTCGTGGCGCACAACGCGCGGTTCGACATCGGCTTCCTGCGCGCCGGCTGCGAGCGGATGGGCCTGACGTGGCCGTCCCCGGTGGTCGTGGACACCGTGGCGCTCGCGCGGCGCGTCGTGACCAAGGACGAGGCCCCCAACCACAAGCTCGGCAGCCTGGCACGGCTGTTCCACGCGAGCGTCACCCCCGACCACCGCGCCCTCACCGACGCCCGTGCGACCGTCGACGTGCTGCACGGGCTGCTGGCCCGGCTCGCGCCGCTCGGGGTGGGGCACCTGGACGACCTCGTGACGGCGTCGGACCCGGTGCCGGAGGCGCGACGGCGCAAGGCGACGCTCGCCGATCACCTGCCAACCGCGCCGGGCGTGTACCAGTTCCTCGACGGTGCCGGCCGGATCCTCTACGTCGGGACGGCCACGAACCTGCGGACCCGGGTGCGCAGCTACTTCACCGCGGCCGAGAAGCGCAAGCGCATCGCCGAGATGGTGACCATCGCCGAGCGCGTCCACCCGATCGTCTGCTCGACCCCGCTCGAGGCCTCGATCCGCGAGATCCGGCTCATCGCGCAGCACCGGCCGCCGTACAACCGGCGCTCGCGCTCCCCCGCCGCCGAACCCTGGATCCGGATCACCGACGAGGCCTACCCGCGGCCCTCGATCGTCCGCTCGGTGCCGCTCGCCCAGACCGCCGGGGTGCTGGGCCCGTTCCGCAGCCGGTCGCAGGCCACGCTGGCGCTCGAGGCGATCCAGGGCGCGTTCGCCCTGCGCGGGTGCACGGACCGGCTGCCCGCACGTCCGGCCCCGGGCGCCACGGCGTGCGCGCTGGCCGACCTCGGGCGGTGCGCCGCCCCGTGCACGGGCGGGACCGACGTCGCGACCTACGCCTCGCTCGTCGCCGAGCTCGCCGCGTTCTGCGACGGCGACACGGGTGCCTTCCTCGAGCGGACGGCGCGGCGCATCGGGGTGCTCTCGGCCCAGGAGCGCTACGAGGAGGCGGCCAGGGAGCGCGACCGCTGCCAGGCGCTGCTGCGCGGCGCCCAGCGCACCCAGCGGCTCCGCGTCTCGCGCCCGGCCCAGGTCGTGGCCGCGCGGCCCGGCTCCGGCGGGTGGGAGGTCGTCGTCGCGCGGCACGGCCGGCTCGCCGCCAGCGCCGTCGCCGCCCGGGCGAGCGAGGTGCTGCCCCTCGTGGACGCGATGCTCGCGACCGCCGAGGACGTGCCGGCGCCGTCGACGTGGTCGGGAGCCACCCTGGTGGAGGAGACCGAGCTGATCTCGCACTGGCTGGAGCAGCCGGGCGTCCGGATCATCTCCCTGACCCAGGACGAGGGTCCGTCGCGTCCCGTGCGCGGGGCCGACCACGCGCTCAGCGACCTGTCCGCCCGGCTCGCCGCGCCGACGCCCGAGGGCCCGTCACCGGTCGATCTCGGGATGCCGACCGTCGGCCGAGGCGCTGCGTAGGCTGGTGCCATGATCACCGCCATCGCCCTCATCGACGCCGACGTCGCCCTGATTCCCGAGGTGTGCGAGGAGGTGGCGGCGCTCCCGGGCGTGTCCGAGGTCTACAGCGTCACGGGCGACACCGACCTCATCGCGATGGTGCGGGTCCGTCGGCACGAGGACCTCGCGGACGTCGTCGCCAACCGGATCGGCAAGGTGCCGGGCGTGCGCGGCACGCGCACCTACATCGCCTTCCAGGCCTACTCCCAGCACGACCTCGACGAGGCGTTCGCGCTCGGCGCCGACGAGTAGTCCAGCCGACGAGTAGCCCGAGGGCGCGTCGGCCCGACGGCGCCGCTGCCCTCAGGCCGTGGCGTCACCGCTCGCGGTCACCCAGCGCTCGAGCACGGCGGCCGCGGCGCCCGAGTCGACGGCCTCCCCGGCGACCGCGAGCCCCTCGCGCATCCGCGCCACGAGGTCGCCCTCGCCCACGAGCGAACCCTCGGCCACGACCGCGGAGGCCGCGCCGAGCAGCACCGCGTCGCGGATCGGGCCGCGCTCGCCGTCGAGCACCTGACGAACCACGCCCGCGTTGTGCACCGCGTCGGCCCCTCGGAGGTCCTCGAGAGTGGCCCGCGGCATGCCGAAGGCCTCCGTGGCGTCGATCTCGTGCTCGAGCACGACGCCGTCGCGCACCTCCCAGACGTGAGCCGGAGCCGTCGTGGCCCACTCGTCCAGGCCGTCGCCCGACCGGAACAGCAGCACGCTGGTGTCGCGGCGGGCGAACACGCCGGCCATCAGGGGCGCCATCCGGGCGTTGGCGACACCGATCGCGCCGGCCACGGGTCGGGCCGGGTTCGTCAGGGGGCCGAGCACGTTGAAGACCGTGGGGATCCCGAGCTCGCGGCGGGTGGCGCCCGCGTGCCGCATCGAGGGGTGGAAGACCTGGGCGAAGACGAAGGTGATGCCGACGCGCTCGGCCAGCTCGGCCACCCGCTCGGGCGTGGCGTCCAGCCTGACGCCGAGCGCCTCCAGGACGTCGGCCGTGCCGGACGCGGACGACGCCGCCCGGTTGCCGTGCTTGACCACGCGCAGGCCGGTCCCGGCCGTGACCAGGGCCGCCATCGTGGAGATGTTCACCGTGCGGTGCATGTCGCCGCCGGTCCCGACGATGTCGACCGTGCGCCCGGCGATCGGGAGCGGCACGGCGGCGTCCACCATCGCCTCCGACAGACCCGCCAGCTCGTCGACCGTCTCGCCCTTCGCCGACAGCGCCACGAGGAAACCCGCCAGCGCGACGGGCGACACGTCGCCGGCCATCACCTGCTCCATCGCGTCGCGCGCGTCGGAGCTCGTCAGGTCGACGCCGTCGACGAGGTCACGCAGGAGGCTGCGCCACTCCCTCATGCGCCGGCGTGCGCGCGCAGCAGCCCGGCCACCGTGTCGGCGACCTCCATGGGCTTGAGCGGGTACGGCACGGTGGCGTCCGCCTGCGACCAGGCGGCGATCCACGCGTCCTGCGGGCGCGCGACCAGGAGAAGGATCGGCGGGGCGTCGAAGTAGGTGTCCTTGACCTCGCGGGCCAGGCCGAAGCCGCCCACCTTCGCCGTCTCGCCGTCGAGCACCAGCAGGGCGTTGCCGCCGGCCGCGACGGCGGCCAGCATCGCCTCCGACGTCGCCACCTCCACCCACTCGATCGTGGGGGTGTCGCGAGAGGCACGACGGCCGACCGCGCGACGCACGGACAGGCGCGTCTCGGCGTCGTCGCTGTAGAGGACCACGCGCGCCGGTGCGAGGGTCGGGGAGAGCTCGGTGGCCCCCGCCGAGGCGGGCGCGACGGACTGCGAGAGGGTGGGCTCGGGGCTCATCGCTCGATCGTAGTGGGCGGCACCGCGGGACCGCTGGCGCACCGGCTCCGGGGCGACCGGCGGAGTTTTCTTACAGGGGCGAGATCGCGTCAGAACATCCTTGCGGCGGCCCACGACCCGCGGGCGACGAGGGGCCGTTTCCTGCGGCACAGTGCGGATCGCGGGAGGAGAACACGGCCGTCGTCGCGACAGTTCGCCATAATGTTCAGGTGTCCAGCCACGCCGTCACCGCTCCCAGTGCGCACGTGAGTGTCGACCGACCCAACATGACCCAGGTCGGCACCATCGTGTGGCTCTCGAGCGAGCTCATGTTCTTCGCAGGAATGTTCGCGATCTACTTCACGCATCGCAGCGTGGCGTCGCCCGAGGAGTGGGCGGCCGCAACCGATCTGCTGAACATGCCGCTCGTCGTCATCAACACCACCATCCTGATCCTGAGCTCGTTCACGTGCCAGTTCGGCGTGATCGCGGCCCAGCGCCACCAGGCCCGTCGCACCGGCAGCCTGCTGAACGTGCGCGGCTGGGGTCTGCAGGAGTGGTTCACCCTGACCTTCATCATGGGCGCCGTGTTCGTCGGCGGCCAGGTCACGGAGTACGCCGAGCTGGTCGAGCACGGGGTGCTGATCTCCAACTCCTCCTTCGGCACCGTGTTCTACCTGACCACCGGGTTCCACGGCATCCACGTCGTCGGCGGACTGATCGCGTTCCTGTTCGTGCTCGGATCCTCGTTCGTCGCCGGCCGCTTCGGCCACCGCGAGGAGGTCCGTGCCCACGTGACCTCCTACTACTGGCACTTCGTTGACGTCATCTGGGTCGCCCTCTTCTTCGTCATCTACTTCCTCAAGTGATGCGCGCCGTGACGACCCCGATCCCCTCCCCGCTCTCCGCCCCCGATCGAAACGAGGACATGCCGTGGTGAAGGCCCTCGCCAGCGCACGCCGCCACCGGTTCGCCCCGGTCGCCCTGATGCTGCTCGCGCTGCTCGCGGTCGGCGGCCTGTACGCCGTCGCCGCCCCGCAGACCGCCCAGGCCGACACGGCCTCCGTCTCGGACGCCGAGAACGGCGAGAAGCTCTTCCAGGCCAACTGCGCCAGCTGCCACGGTGCCTCGGCCGAGGGACGCGACGGCGTCGCGCCGTCGCTCATCGGCGTCGGTGCTGCGGCCGTCCACTTCCAGGTGGCCACGGGCCGCATGCCGATGGCGGCCAACGCCCCGCAGGCCCCGGCGAAGAACCCGCAGTTCGACTCCGAGCAGATCGCCCAGCTCGCCGCGTTCGTCGCGACGCTGGGCCCCGGCCCGGCCAGCCCCGACGCCGAGCAGGTCGACCCCGCGCTCGGTGACGCCGCGAACGGCATGCTCGTCTTCCGCACCAACTGCGCGATGTGCCACAACGCCGTCGGCGCCGGCGGCGCCCTGAGCGACGGCAAGTACGCCCCGTCGCTGTTCAACTCCAGCCCGCAGGAGATCTACGAGGCCATGCTCACCGGCCCGCAGTCGATGCCGGTCTTCAACGACGCCAACATCACCCCCGAGGCCAAGCGCGACGTCATCGCCTACCTCATGGAGCAGCGCGTGGACAACTCCTCGCCCGGCGGCGCGAACCTCGGTTCGATCGGTCCGGTCTCCGAGGGCATGTGGGTCTGGATCATCGGAATGGGCGCTCTCATCGGCGCCGCAGTGTGGATCGGAGCCAAGTCCTCATGAGTGACCTGACGAAGTCGGAGCACCCCGCCACCGGTGGTGCGCTCGACCCGCTGTCCCACGGTGAGGGCGCCGTCGACCGCTTCCCTGATCCCGGTCTTCCCGAGCACAAGCACCGCCTGTCGGACAAGTCCGAGGCGAACGCCAAGCGCGTCGAGCGCCAGGTCGCCCTCATCTTCGGCCTGTCGGTCCTCGCCTCGATCGGCGGTGTCGTCGGCTACTTCGCCTTCCCCGTCGGCTCGACCCTCGGCAGCGTCCAGGCCTCCACCCTGAGCATCGGTCTCGGCCTCGGGATCGGCATGCTCGGTATCGGTGTCGCCGCGGTGCACTGGGCCAAGGCCCTCATGTCCGACGTCGAGAAGGTCGACGAGCGGCACCCGCAGCGCAGCGACGACGCGACCCGCGCCGCCGCCGTGCAGGAGCTCAAGGACGGTGCGGACGACTCCCGCATCGCCCGTCGCCCCGTCCTGAAGGGCGCGCTCGTCTCGGCCGTCGCCGTCGCCCCGCTCGCCTTCGTGGTGCCGTTCGTCGGCAACCTCGGCGGTGACTGGAACGTCAGCCGCTTCCGCTACACGATGTGGGCGCCCGGCGTCCGCCTCGCCCGTGACCCCGACGGCGCTCTCATCCGCCCCGAGGACGTCACGATCGGCTCCGTCTGGCACGTCATCCCCGACGGGCTCGACGAGAGCGAGCACATGCTGGAGGAGAAGGCCAAGGCCGTCGTCCTCCTGGTCCGTCTCGACCCCAAGGACCTGACGGAGGAGCCCGGCCGCGAGAGCTGGTCGTGGGACGGGATCGTCGCCTACTCCAAGGTCTGCACCCACGTCGGCTGCCCGGTGGCTCTGTACGAGCAGCAGACGCACCACCTTCTGTGCCCGTGCCACCAGTCCACCTTCGACGTCTCCGACGGTGCGAAGGTCGTCTTCGGTCCTGCGAAGCGTGCGCTTCCGCAGCTCCCGATCATGGTTGACGACGAGGGCTACCTCGCCGCCCAGAGCGATTTCCACGAGATGGTCGGACCGTCGACGTGGGAACGTGAGCGTTACGTGGACTACCCGGTCCCGGACGAGGAGAAGGCCCATTGAGCACCACCACCCCCCTCGAGAAGACCGCGGCCGGGGCGGCCGACTTCTTCGACACGCGCGTCGGCGCCGCCAAGACGGTCAAGGAGTTCGCCCGGAAGGTCTTCCCCGACCACTGGTCGTTCCTCCTCGGCGAGATCGCGCTCTACAGCTTCGTCGTCCTGCTCCTCACGGGCACGTTCCTGACGATGTTCTTCGTCCCGAGCATGACCGAGGTGCACTACCCGGACGACGCCCTGCCCGTCGCGATGCGGGGCATCGAGATGTCGGAGGCCTTCGCCTCCACGCTCAACATGTCCTTCCACGTGCGCGGCGGACTGCTCATGCGGCAGATCCACCACTGGGCCGCCCTGCTCTTCATGGCCTCGATCGTCACGCACATGATGCGCGTGTTCTTCACGGGTGCGTTCCGCAAGCCGCGCGAGCTGAACTGGGTCGTCGGCTTCACGCTGATGATCCTCGGTCTCGCCGCCGGCTTCACCGGCTACTCGCTCCCCGACGACGTGCTCTCGGGCAACGGCCTGCGCATCACGGACGGTGTGGTCAAGTCGATCCCCGTCATCGGCTCCTACATGAGCTACATGATCTTCGGCGGCGAGTTCCCCGGCACCGAGATCATCCCGAGGCTCTTCACCGCGCACATCCTGCTCGTGCCGGCGCTCATCCTCGCGCTCATCGCGGTCCACCTGGTGCTGATCGTCGTGCACAAGCACACCCAGTACCCCGGACCGGGCCGCAACAACCGCAACGTCGTCGGCTACCCCCTGTTCCCGGTGTACGTCGCGAAGGCCGGCGGCTTCTTCTTCGTCGTGTTCGGCGTCCTGGCGATCATGGGTGCGACCCTGGCGATCAACAGCGTCTGGGCCTACGGGCCGTACGACCCCTCCCCCGTCGGTGCCGGCGCCCAGCCGGACTGGTACATGCTCTTCCTCGAGGGCTCGCTGCGACTCATGCCGGGTCAGCCCGAGTTCGTCATCGCCGGCTACACGCTGTCGCTGAACGTGCTGATCCCCGCCGTCGTGATCCCGGGTCTCCTGTTCACGGCGCTGGCCGTCTACCCGTTCATCGAGGCCCGCGCGACGGGCGACAAGCGCGAGCACCACGTGCTCGACCGTCCCCGCAACGTCCCGACCCGTACCGGTGTCGGCGTCGCGATCCTGACGGCGTTCATGATCCTGGTCCTGGCCGGATCGAACGACATCATCGCCACGCACTTCGACCTGTCGATCAACGCGATCACCTGGGTCTTCCGGTTCCTGTTCTTCGCCGGTCCGGTCCTGGGCTTCATCATCGCCAAGCGCATGTGCCTGGCGCTGCAGCGCCGCGATCGCGAGCTGGTGCTCCACGGCCACGAGACCGGCCGTGTGGTCCGGTTCGCGTCCGGCGAGTACATCGAGGTCCACCAGCCGCTCACGGAGACCGAGCGCTACCTGCTCGTCTCCCACGAGCCGACCCGCCCGCTGGAGATCGGCCCGACCGAGAACTCCCGTGGTGTGGCCCGACCCGACCTGAAGAAGGCGCGTCGCACCGCCAAGCTGTCGAGCTTCTTCTTCGCCGACCGGGTCGAGCCCGTCACTCCGTCCGAGCTCGAGGCGGCCCACGGCCACGCCGAGCACACGGCCATCGAGCCCGCCCAGGAGAACGAGGCGGTCCTCACGAACGCCAGCACTCGCGGCTGAGCAGACCACCAGACGAGATTTCTCGTGAGACGGCCCCTTCCGCGGAACGCGGGAGGGGCCGTTGGTGTTGGAATAGAGGTACGAGAGAGCGCGTCATGTCGACGCGCCCCGACGATGGAGAGGAAAGTCGATGTCCGACTACACACTTCCCGAGCTTCCCTACGACTACGCAGCCCTCGAGCCCCACATCTCGGGCAAGATCATGCAACTGCACCACGACAAGCACCACCAGGCCTACGTGACGGGTGCGAACACCGCCCTGGAGAAGCTGGCGGAGGCGCGGGAGTCGGGTGACCTCGGTGCGGTGAACCTGCACTCCAAGAACCTGGCCTTCAACCTCGGCGGCCACGTCAACCACACCGTGTTCTGGGAGAACCTCTCCCCCGAGGGTGGCGAGCCTGCCGGCGAGCTGCTCACGGCGCTGGAGAACTTCTTCGGCGGCGTCGAGGCCTTCAAGAAGCACTTCACGGCCGTCGCCGCGGGCGTGCAGGGCTCCGGCTGGGCGGTGCTGGCGTGGGACACGCTCGGCGCGCGTCCCGTCATCACTCAGCTGTACGACCAGCAGGGCAACCTCGCCTTCGGCCTGATCCCGCTCCTCATGCTGGACGTGTGGGAGCACGCGTACTACCTCGACTACCTCAACGTGCGCGCCGACTACATCGCCGCGTGGTGGAACATCGTGAACTGGAACGACGTCGCCGCTCGCCTCGCGCGCGCAACGACCGCCGGCACCAACGGGCTCATCCTGCCCGCCTGATCGCCGCAGACGCCGAAGGGGCGCCTCCCCCCAGGGGAGGCGCCCCTTCGGCGTCCCAGCCCCTCTCTGCCCCTCCCAGCCCCTCCCACACCCGCTGAGTGCTGAGGTGTTGCCCGGAACACGCCGGTGAAGCCGTCAACAGGTCAGCACTCAGCGGTTGAGGTGCCCAGGAACGCCAGAACGGCGGGTGCCTGGGGCACCCGCCGTTCCGTCAAGCGTTGAGGTCAGTGCGCGTGCTGCCCGCGCGAGAACTCGAAGATGAGGCCGACGAGGCCGATGGCGCCGACGATCGCGCCCACCCCGCTGACCCACCAGCCGACGGCCACGCCGAAGAACACGATGGCGGCCCCCAGCCCGAGCACGAACGGCCACCAGGAGTGGGGCGAGAACTCGCCGTACTCCCCCGCGGCCGACTCGATCGTGCCGAGCGGGTCGTCCTCCGGACGGGCGTCGATCGTGCGCGCCGTGATGGCGAGGAAGAAGGCCACCAGCCCGGCGAGGCCGGCGAGGAGCAGCAGGCCGATGAAGCCGACGGGCTCGCCGAACTCGGTCAGCCACCCGTAGAAGGCGGCGACGATCAGGAAGAACGGCACCAGGGCACCGAAGACGACCGTCTCGATGAACATCGGCGGGCGGGTCTTCCCGGAGGCCGGGACCTTGCGGTCGGGGCCGGCGGTCTGCTGCGAGCTCACTTCGGGTCCTCCTTCGAGACGCTCTCCTGGATCGAGCCCTGCATGTCGGCGTTGCCGTAGATCTGGTCCAGGAAGCCGGGATCGGTCTCGACGTGGTCCATGGCCGCGACCTCGGGGTGGTGCAGGTCGAAGGCCGGGGACTCCGAGCGGATGCGCGGGATCGAGGTGAAGTTGTGGCGCGGCGGCGGGCACGACGTGGCCCACTCGAGCGAGCGTCCGTAGCCCCACGGGTCGTCGACCGTGACCAGCGGCGCGCTGCGCGCCGTCTTGATGACGTTCCAGATGAACGGCAGCGTGGCGGCGGCCAGGATGAACGCCCCGACGGTGGAGATCTGGTTCCAGAGCGTGACGCCGTCCTCGGGGAGGTAGTCGACGTAGCGGCGCGGCATGACCTTCGCGCCGATCCAGTGCTGGATCAGGAAGGTCGTGTGGAAGCCGACGAAGGTCATCCAGAAGTGGATCTTGCCCAGACGCTCGTCGAGCATCTTGCCGGTGAACTTGGGCCACCAGAAGTAGAAGCCGGCGAACATCGCGAACACGACCGTGCCGAAGACGACGTAGTGGAAGTGCGCCACGACGAAGTAGGTGTCGTGCAGCTGGAAGTCCAGGGTGGGCGAGGCGAGGATGACGCCGGTCAGGCCACCGAAGAGGAACGTCGCCAGGAAGCCGACCGACCACAGCATCGGCGTCTCGAAGGTGAGCTTGCCGCGCCACATCGTGCCGATCCAGTTGAAGAACTTCACCCCGGTCGGCACCGCGATCAGCATCGTCATCAGCGCGAAGAACGAGAGCATCACGGCACCGGTCGTGTACATGTGGTGCGCCCACACCGTCACCGACAGCGCGGCGATCGAGAGCGTCGCCAGCACCAGGGTCTTGTACCCGAAGATCGGCTTGCGGCTGAAGACCGGGAAGATCTCGGACACGATGCCGAAGAACGGCAGCGCGATGATGTAGACCTCCGGGTGGCCGAAGAACCAGAACAGGTGCTGCCACAGGATCGGTCCGCCCATCGAGGGGTCGAACACCATGGCGTCCAGGCGCCGGTCGGCCAGCAGACCGAAGTAGGCGGCCGTCAGGATCGGGAACGCCATCAGCGCCAGCACCGAGGTGATGAGGATGTTCCAGGTGAAGATCGGCATCCGGAACATCGTCATGCCGGGCGCGCGCATGCAGATGATCGTGGTGATGAAGTTGACCGAGCCGAAGATCGTCGCGAAGCCGGTCAGGCCGAACCCGACGAGCCAGAGGTCGGCGCCGAGCCCGGGCGAGAACGTCTCCGACGCCAACGGCACGTACGAGGTCCAGCCGAACCCTGCCGGGCCCTCGGGTGTGAGGAACCCGCCGACGGCCATCAGGCCGCCGAACAGGTACAGGTAGTACGCGAACATGTTCAGCCGCGGGAACGCGACGTCGGGCGCGCCGATCTGCAGCGGGACCAGGATGTTGGCGAACGCGGCGAAGAGCGGGGTCGCGAACAGCAGCAGCATGATGCCGCCGTGCATCGTGAAGAACTGGTTGTACTGCTCGGCGCTCGTGAAGAGCTGCCGGCCCGGCGAGAAGAGCTCGGCGCGGATGGCGAGTGCGAGCAGTCCTCCGAAGCAGAAGAAGACGAACGACGTCACCAGGTACATGTAGCCGATCGTCTTGTGATCGGTGGACGTCATCCACTTGACGATGGCGTTGCCGCGGCGCTGACGCGACGGCGCGAGACCCGGGACGTGCTCCTCGGGCGGGCGCGGGGCGGAGTCGATGTGAACGACCTCGTCGATAGCCATCAGTGGTCGCTGCCTTCCTCGTTGCCGATCGCGCTCTGGTTGCCCGTGTGCTGCTTGACGTCGAACTCGGGCCCGAGCACTCCGGTGTTGCCCTGCGCTGCGAGCTCGGCCATCTTCTCCTCGTACACCTCGGGCGTGACGACCTCGACGTTGAAGAGCATCGAGGCGTGGTACTCGCCGCACAGCTCGGCGCACTTGCCCTCGTACACCCCGAGCTTCTCGGGCACGAGCTGGAAGGAGTTCGTCCGCCCGGTGATCATGTCCATCTTCATCAGGAAGCCGGGGATCCAGAACGCGTGGTTCACGTCGCGGGAGCGCAGCGAGATCTCGACGTTCTGACCCTGCGGCAGGTAGAGCGTGGGGAGAGTGTCCGGGACGCCGAGCTCACCGGTGAGCTCCGCCTGGACGCCCGAGTAGTGCACGTCGGAGTCGGTGTAGTTGAAGTCCCAGCTCCAGCGCTTGCCGACGACCTCGATCTCGACGTCGGGCTCGGCCGACGTGTCGAGGATCTCGCCCATCGAGCGCGAGGTGTAGGCGAAGAGGACACCCACCATCACGATCGGAACGAACGTGTACATGAGCTCGAGGGGCACGTGGTAGCGCAGCTGCACGGGGAGCTGGTTGTCACCCTTGCGCCGGCGGTAGACCACGACGCACCACAGGAGCAGTCCCCACACGAGGACACCCACGGCCAGGGCGGCGATCCACGAGTTGTTCCACAGGGAGATGATCATGTCCGTGTGGTTCGTGGCGCCGGGCGCCTGCTCAGGCAGGAAGCCACGCTGGGCCTCCGGCGAGCAGCCGGCGAGGACGGCGGTCGCTACGACGGCAGACGCCGCGACGGCGAGCTTCCGGGAGCGAGGAGAAGGCGTTGTCGACACGATGTCACCTTAGCCTCGCGAGGGGGGTCGGAGCACCTTCACGCGGCCTGATGCGGCGCGTCCCCCGGCATCGCCTCGGTGAGGCGACGCCGGGGGACGCGGGCGTCAGAAAGCGGCGTCAGCGCGCCGGTCGGACTCAGGCCGGGACGGTGGCCACGACGTCGACCACGACGGCGACGGCGGGGCTGCCCGACGCCGCGTCGGCCGGCACCTGCAGCAGCACGCGGGAGCCGACGGGAACGCCCACGAGCTGGTCGAACGGGGTGCCCTGGCCGATGGTGGCCGTCTGGGCGCCGACGCCCTCCGGCGGCCAGGTGGACTGCACCTGCGCGCCGTCCCAGCTGGTGACGTAGTACTGCAGGCCGGCGGTGTCGCCCTCGGCGATCTCGGGCCCGGTCCCCGTGGCGATCACGGTCGTGGTGGCCTCGGTCGGCTCGCCGGCCCCCTCGGTGAGGGTCACGCCCGTCACCGCGGACCCGAGGTCGCCCGTGATGGTCACCGGCACCTCGGCGTCGGTCGGGGCGGCATCGGCCTGGCCCGTGCCGTCGGCGGGGATGATGCCCGCGATGTCGACGACGAACACGATCGTGTCACCGGGCTTGATGTCGCCCTGCCCCTCGGCGTAGCCCAGGAAGCTCGGGATCGTCAGGAGCACGCGCGAGCCGACCTTCTGGCCGACCAGGCCGGTGGACCAGCCCTGGATCACCTGATTGAGCGAGAAACCGGTGGGAGCGCCGCGGTCGTAGGAGTTGTCGAAGACCGTCTCGGTCCCCCAGATCTGACCGAGGTAGTGCGCGACGACGTAGTCGCCCGCGGCGACCTCCTCGCCGTCGCCCTCCGTGACGGTCTCGGCCTGGAGGCCCTCCGGAGGATCGGTCTCGGTGAACTCGAGCGTCGGCTTCTCGCCGAACTCGCCCGACGCGGTGAAGCCGGCGGTGCTCCCGGCGACGACGTTCTCGACGCTCTCGACCTCGGTCGGCGTCGTCTCGCTCTCGCTGCTCGTGGGCGAGCCGCTCTCGGTACCCCCGTCGTCCGGGTCGGAGCTGCAGGCCCCGAGGACCAGGGCTGCGACGAGCAGGGCGGACGGGACGGCGATCAGACGGCGGCGCACAGGCGGTTCTCCTCGGTGTTCGACCCGACCCGGAAGGGCCGGAAGGCACGGGTCTACCAGGCGGACCTGGGCTTTCCCTGGGCGTCACCACGCGCGGCGACGACGGCCGGGGCGGAGGCCCGGCCGGTGGATCGGTGGGTCAGCGGCTCAGTGGAAGGAGTCGCCGCAGGCGCACGACCCGCCCGCGTTGGGGTTGTCGATCGTGAAGCCCTGCTTCGCGATGGTGTCGGCGAAGTCGATCGTGGCGCCGGCGAGGTACGGGACGCTCATCTTGTCGACGATGACCTCGACGCCGTCGAAGTCACGCACCGCGTCGCCGTCGAGCATGCGCTCGTCGAAGTAGAGCTGGTAGATCAGGCCGGAGCAGCCGCCGGGCTGGACGGCGACGCGCAGACGCAGGTCGTCGCGGCCCTCCTGGTCCAGCAGCGCGCGCACCTTGGCGGCCGCGACGTCCGTCAGGCCCACCTCGTGGGTGGGGTCCTGCTCCACGGTCGGCTGGGTGGTCTGGGCGGTGACGGTCTCGGTCATCGATCTCTCCTCGGCTGGTGGTGGGCGGGCGAGGCCCGCGCCTCACCCTCCGATCGTACGCCTCGCCCGACGGGCCCGTTCTGGCCTCACCAGCGCCAGGCCAGGGCGTGCCGGCCGATCGCGGACCGCAGCTCGTCGGCGGTCACCGGACCGTCGGCCACCCCCGCGCCGGTGAGCTCCGCCGTCGCGCTCACGCCCGCCGTCGCCGCGGCCCGCCGGTCCAGCCGGACGCTCCGGCCGAGCGCGAGCACCGCCACGCCGTGCGCGGCGGCCGCCCCCGCCACGGCGGCCAGCACCCCGCGGTCGGCCTCCACCGGATCGATCCGCTCCGTGAGGACGACGACGAGGTCCCGCCCCGCCGTCAGGCCGACGAGATCCGTCTCGGCGGCGACGAAGGCCGGTCCCGCCACCACCCGTCCCCCGAGCGCGGCGACGGCGAGGCCGAGGCCGCCGCCGCAGCCCGACCCGACCGCCCCGCCGGCGGGCGTCGGGGCGCCCGGCGACCCGAGCAGGTCGCGACGGCGGGGGACGGACTCCCCCAGCACGGCCGCGACCGGCGCGAGCGCGGTGTCCAGGAGCTGGCTCTCGGCGGGCCCGAGGACCGGGATGAGGCGGGCCGCGGCGCCGCGCAGGCCGCGCGCCGGCACCAGCTCGTCGGCGACCAGCACCAGCTCGACCCCGTCGCACCGGGTACGGGCCGACGCCACCAGGTCCTCCAGCACCGACCGCTCGAGGCCGTGGTCGCCGGGCTGCGGCTCGTGGCCGGCCAGCGCCCGGAGCATCCCGACGCCCGCGTCGAGCGTGGCGGGCGTGCCGGTGCCGACGACGACGCGGCGCGCGCCGCCGTCGATCGCCCCCGCGACCAGCTGCCCCAGCCCGTGGGAGGTGCCGCGGGTGGCCGACGCGAGCGTCGCCGTCGCGCCGTCGCCGAGGACGTCGCGCGCCTGCACGTAGACGGTCCCGCCGCGGTGCAGCACGACGACGGGGACCGGGGTCGGCGGCTCGAGGTCGCCGCGCCACGCCGTCGTGACGACGCGGGACCCGCCGAGGGCGGCCTCGACGGCGTCCAGCAGGCCGCCGGCCCCGTCCGACGCACCGCGCGCGACCACCTCGGCGTCGGGGTTGGCCTCGCGCCAGCCCGCGGCGAGCGCGTCGGCCACCTCCCGACCCGGCAGCCCGCCCAGGTCGCCGGCGGTCAGGACGATGCGCACCGCGGTGTCAGGGACGCAGCGACGCGAGGAGCAGCACCTCGGCGAGCACGGCGCGCTGCAGCTCGTGCAGGTCGACCGACTCGTCCGTGCTGTGGGCGCGCGAATCGGGGTCCTCGACCCCGGTGATGAGGATCTCGGCCTGCGGCGCGAGCTCGAGCAGGTCCGCGATGAACGGGATCGAGCCGCCCATCCCGACGTCGACGGGCTCGGTGCCCCACGCCGCGGCGAACGCGCTGCGGGCGAGCGTCATGGCGGGGCTGTCCGACGGCGCGAGGAACGCGCTCCCGCGCTCCCCCGGTGTGATCGTCAGGTGGGCGCCGAACGGGGCGTTCGCCTCGAGGTGTGCGACCAGCGCCTCCTGGGCGGCCAGCGGGTCCTGCCCCGGGGCCAGCCGCATGCTGATCTTCGCCGTCGCCGTGTGCCGGATCGTGTTCGAGGCGTGCTCGACGGACGGGGCGTCCAGGCCGATCAGCGCGATCGCGGGCTGGGCCCAGAGCCGGTCCTGGATGGTGCCGCGGCCGGCGAGCACGACGCCGTCGAGCACCCCGGCCTCCTCGCGGTACATCTCCTCGGGGTAGTCGAGCTCGGCGGCGCTGCCGTGGACGAGGCCCGCGACGGCGACGCTCCCGTCGTCGTCGTGCAGCGTCGCGACCAGGCGCGCCGTCAGCGTGAGCGCGTCGAGCACGGGGCCGCCGAACATCCCCGAGTGCACGGCGTGGTCGAGCACGTCGAGACGGACCGTGAGGTCCACGAGTCCGCGCAGCGACGTCGTCAGGGCCGGGGTGCCGACCTTCCAGTTGGCCGAGTCCGCGACGACGATCACGTCGCCGGCCACGCGGTGGCCGTGCGCCGCGAGGAACGCGCCGAAGGTCGGCGACCCGATCTCCTCCTCACCCTCGACGAAGACGGTGACGCTCACGGGGAGGTCGTCGCCGTACTCCTCGCGCAGCACCCGCAGGGCGCCCACGTGGGCCATCACGCCGGCCTTGTCGTCGGCCGCGCCGCGGCCGTACAGCCGCTCGCCGTCGCGACGCGGCTCGAAGGGCGGGCTCGTCCAGCCCTCGCCGGGCGGCTGGACGTCGTGGTGGGCGTAGAGCACGACGTGCGGGGCCTCGTCGCCCGCGTCGTGGTGAGCGACGACGGCGGGGGCGCCGCCGGGGACGGAGAGGATCTCGACCGCCAGGCCCAGCTCGCCCAGCAGGGCGGCCACGGCGTCGGCGCTCGCGCGGACGTACGCCTGGTCGAAGGCCGGGGCCGACACGGACGGGATCCGCACCAGGTCCACGAGGTCGTCCACCACCCGGGGGAAGGCGGCCTCGGTGCGCGTCGTCAGCGACGCGACGAGGTCGGTGGACAGGGGCAGGGGGCGGGAAGCGGCTGTCTCGGGCACGCGTCCGAACCTACCCCGGCTCGACTATCCTCGAGGTGTGTTCGGACGCAAGAAGGACTCCACGACCTCCCCCGACTCCACCATCAAGGCGGAGGACGTCGGCAGCCTCGACGCCGCCATGAATGCGGCGGCGGGCAAGGGACGACCCACGCCGACCCGCCGCGAGTCCGAGGCGAAGAATCGCCGGCCCCTCGTGCACAACGACCCCAAGGTCGCCCGCGCCGAGCAGCGCCGTCGCAACGCCGAGTCCCGCGCCCAGATGAACCAGGCGATGGTCACCGGCGACGACCGGTACCTGCCCGCGCAGCACAAGGGCGTCCAGCGCCGGTTCATCCGCGACTACGTCGACGCCCGCTGGTCGCTGGGCGAGTTCTTCCTCCCCGTCGCCTTCGTGTTCGTGATCGGCACGTTCGTCGTCGGCAATCGCCCCGAGTTCGCGCTGCCGCTGATCCTCGCGCTGTACGGCCTCGTGGCGATCGCGGTGCTCGACTCCGTGCTCATGGCGCGACGCGTCCGCAAGCGCCTGCGCCAGACGTTCGGCGAGGACAAGGTCCAGCGCGGCAGCATCATGTACGCCGTCCTGCGCTCGTTCCAGATGCGCCCGACGCGGATGCCGAAGCCCCAGGTCAAGCGCGGCGAGTACCCGACCGCCTGACCGCCACACCCGTCAGACGACAGGGCCGGACGCCGAGGCGTCCGGCCCTGTCGCGTCCCGTCGGCCGCGTCGGGTGCTCCGGTCTCAGCGACGCCGCGCGAGCGCGCGGTTGACCTTGCCCGGCCAGGCCGGCCCGCTGTAGACGAAGGCGCTGTAGGCCTGGACGAGATCGGCGCCGGCCGCGAGCATCGCCTCGGCGCTGCCGGCGTCGGAGATCCCGCCGACGCCGATGAGCACGCGGTCGGGACCGAGCTCGGTGCGCACCAGCGCGACCACCTCGAGCGCCCTGGCGTGCAGCGGCTCCCCCGACAGCCCTCCGGCCCCGTGGTCGTGGTCGATGGTCGTGTTGGTCGCGACGACCCCGGCGAGGTCGAGCTCGCGCACGAGCGCGACGACGTCGCGCACGTCGTCGTCGGACAGGTCCGGCGCGATCTTCACGAGCACGGGGACGCGGCGCCGTGCGGCGCCGTCGGCGGCCCGCTGCACCTCGGACAGGATCGGCCGGAGCGTGGCGACGGCCTGCAGGTCCCGCAGTCCCGGGGTGTTCGGGCTCGAGACGTTGACGACGAGGTAGTCCGCCGACGGCGCCAGGGCACGCGCGCTCAGCGCGTAGTCCTGCGCGGCGTGCTCGGGCGGCGTCACCTTCGTCTTGCCGATGTTGACGCCGATGACGGCGGCCGCCCCGGCCCGGGTGCGACGCAGCCGGGCGAGGCGTGCGGCGACGGCGGCACTGCCGCCGTTGTTGAACCCCATGCGGTTGACGAGCGCGCGCCTGTCCACCTCGCGGAAGAGCCGGGGCCGGTCGTTGCCGGGCTGCGGGTGCGCGGTGACCGTGCCGATCTCGACGTGGGAGAACCCGAGCGCGAGCAGGCCGAGCACCATGCGCGCGTCCTTGTCGAAGCCCGCGGCGGCGCCGAGCGGACCGGTGAGGTGGCGGCCGAACATCACGAGCTCGCCGGCGCTGCCGGACCCACGCACGCCCGCGCGGGGCAGCCGGCCGAAGGTGGCGGCGACGGCCGACCGCAGCACCGGCACCCGGCCGACCAGCGCGATCGCCGACGCGGCGGTGTGGTGGGCGTCCTCGGGGTCCAGCCGGGTGAACGCGGTGCGGAAGATCAGGTCGTACAGGGGGTGGGCTGAGGGCACCCGACCAACCTAGCCTCTCGGCAGACCCTCGGCCCGGACGAGGCGGGCCGGGTCGGAGCGCCACAGCCACCACAGGCCGAGCACCGGCAGCACGGCGGGCACGTAGCCGTAGCCCTGACCCAGGTGCGACCACACGGTCGCCTCGGGGAAGCTCTCGGGCGAGGCGAACGACCAGATGCCGACGGCCACGACGCCGACGAGCTCGATGATCACGGCGGCCCACGCGACGCGGCGCATCCGCGTGCCGTTGTGCGCCAGGGCGACGGTCGCGACGACGTAGATCAGCGCGGCGACGGCGGAGAGCGCGAACGCCAGCGGCGCCTCGGACGCCTTCGTCGTGAGCTGGTAGAGCGAGCGGGCGGTCGCGGCGAGCGCGAGGATGCCGTAGACGGCGACGAGCGCGCGACCGGCCCCGTAGGCGCGCGGACGCGGGTCGCCCGCCTCCTCGCCGGACGGGGCGGGTGACTCCGGCGCTGCTGATCTGACTCTTCTCACTGCCCCATCCTCACTGCCACAGCTGCCAGATCCTCACCTGCAGCACGACCACGACGGCGGCGGCGATCGCCAGCACCACCGAGCTCCACCGCGTCCGCTCCACGAACGCCCAGCCGAAGGCCACGGGCAGGAGGACCAGCGAGGTGACGAGGTAGCCCCACAGGAGGACCCCGTCGGGGACGTCGTGCCCGCCGGCCTGCAGGACCCCGACCACCACGGCCTGGACGACGAGCGCCACCTCGACGGTGATGATCGCCGGGAGCTGGTCGCCCCGGACGGCCTCGTCCCTGACCGCCCGGACGGTCGCCCAGACGGCGAGCGTCGCGGCGAGCGCGCCGACGAGGACCAGGACCACGAGCACCGGCCCACACTATCCCCGCCGCCCGGCTGCGGACCCTCCGGCGCGACTACCATCGAGATCATGCCGTCCTCACCCATGCTCACCACCCGCACCCTCGAGTCCATCGACGCCAGCGCCCTCGTCATCTTCCTCGGCGGCGGTGGCGGCGAACCCGGGACGGCCCGCGTCCTCGCCGACGCCTCGGAGTCCCTCGCCGACGAGCTGCTCGACGCGGTCGCCGCGCTCCGCCTGACCGGCAAGGCCGAGGAGATCACCGTCATCCCGGCCTCGCCGCTGCTGCGCGCGTCCGTCGTCGTCCTCGCCGGTGTCGGGGGCGACGAGGCCCACGAGCCGACCGCCGAGGCCGTCCGCCGCGCCGCCGGCGCCGCCGCGCGCGCCGCGACCGGCCACCGGACCCTCGCCGTCGTGCCGCCGGCCGACACCGCCACGATGGTGTCGGCCTCCTACGAGGGCGCGCTGCTCGGCAGCTACGGGTTCACGCGCTACCGAGGCACGCCCGCGGACATCGAGATCCGCGTCGTCACCGCCAAGGCCCGCAGCAAGGACGTCCGCATCGGGGTGGAGCGCGCCCAGGTCGTCGCCCGCGCCGTCAGCGCGACGCGCGACCTCGTCAACACCGCGCCCGCCGACCTGACGCCGGCCGTCTTCGCGGACACCGCCAGGACCGCGGCGTCCGCCGCCAAGGTCAAGGTCGCCGTCCTCGACCTCAAGGCGCTGCGCGCCGGGGGCTACGGCGGCCTCGTCGGCGTCGGACAGGGGTCGGTCAACGAGCCCCGCCTCGTCACGCTCACCTACTCCCCCGCCCGCGCCAAGGCGCACGTCGCGCTCGTCGGCAAGGGCATCACGTTCGACTCGGGCGGCCTCTCGCTCAAGCCGCCGGCCGGCATGGCAGCGATGAAGAGCGACATGGCCGGCGCCGCGGCCGTGCTCCACACCGTGCTCGCCGCGGCCGAGCTCGGCCTGCCGGTCAAGGTCACCGGCTTCCTCGCCCTGGCCGAGAACATGCCGTCGGGCGCCGCCCAGCGCCCCAGCGACGTCCTGACCATGCGCGGCGGCACGACCGTCGAGGTGCTCAACACCGACGCCGAGGGTCGACTCGTGATGGCGGACGCGCTGGTGGACGCCGTCGCGCTCGAGCCCGACGCCGTCATCGACATCGCCACCCTCACCGGCGCCCAGCTCGTCGCGCTGGGCACCAGGGTCGCGGGCGTCATGGGCGACGACGGGGTGCGCGACGCCGTCGTGGCCGCCGCCGGCGAGGCGGGCGAGGGCGCGTGGCCGATGCCGCTGCCCGAGGAGCTGCGGGCCGGGCTCGACTCCCCCGTCGCGGACATCGCCAACATCGGCGACAAGTTCGGCGGCATGCTCTCGGCCGGTGTCTTCCTCAAGGAGTTCGTCGGCTCGACCCCCTGGGCCCACGTCGACATCGCCGGCCCCTCGTTCAACGAGAGCAAGCCGTGGGGCTACACGCCCAAGGGCGGTACGGGCGCTGGTGTGCGCACGCTCCTGGCCTACCTGGAGAACGTCTCCGCGACGGGCGCGACCCGCTAGAGCGCCCCGGCTCACGCCCCGAGCGCCGCCGGTGAACCCCGGCGGCGCTCGGCGGTGCCAAGATAGAACCACTCAGGTGCTCGATCCCGAGCGCTCGAACCCCAGACCCCAGGGAGCGACGTGCCAGAGGTGGACCTCGTCCGCGACGTCGTCGTGCTCGGCGGCGGCAGCGGCGGGTACGCGACCGCCCTGCGCGCCTCCCAGCTCGGTCTGACGGTCGCGCTCGTCGAGGCCGACCGGGTCGGCGGCACGTGCCTGCACCGCGGCTGCGTCCCCACCAAGGCGATGCTGCACTCCGGCGAGGTCGCCGACGCCGTCAGGCACGCGGCCTCCGTCGGGGTGCTGGCGCAGCTCGACGGCGTCGACCTCCCCGCCGTCACCGCCTACCGCGACGGCGTGGTCGGCCGCCTGCACCGCGGGCTGACCGGCCTCCTGCGCTCGCGCGCCGTCGACGTCGTGGCCGGCCACGGCCGCGTCGCGGAGGTGACCTCCTCCGCCGTCGTGGTCGAGGTGGACGGCCGTCGCATCACCGGCCGCCACCTCGTGCTCGCCACCGGCTCCCGGCCGCGCTGGCCCTCCTGGGTCCGGCCCGGACCGCGCGTCATCGACAGCGACGGCGCCCTGGCCCTCACCGCCGTCCCGGCCCGCCTCGCCGTGATCGGCGGCGGCGTGATCGGCGTCGAGATGGCCAGCCTGTGGCGCTCGCTGGGCGCCGAGGTGCTGCTCGTGGAGGCGGCCGACCGGCTCGTCCCCGCCGAGGAGCCGACGGTCTCGGCCGCGCTGGCCAAGGCGCTGCGGGTCCGCGGCATCACCGTCGTCACCGGCGGCGTCGTCGGCGGGGTGACGGAGTCGGCCGACGACGTCGTGGTGGAGGTCGGCGGCGAGGCGCACACGGTCGACGTCGTGATCGTCGCCGTCGGACGCGAGCCCGTCTCGGACGGCCTCGGCCTCGAGGACGCCGGTGTGCGCACCGAACGCGGGTACGTCGAGGTCGACGAGCGCCTCCTCACCAGCGTGCCCCGGGTCTGGGCGGTCGGCGACCTCGTCGCCGGGTACGCCCTCGCCCACCGGGCGTTCGGCCACGGCATCGCCGTCGCCGAGCGGATCGCGGGGACCGATCCCGTCGCCGTGCCGGAGCACCACCTGCCGCGCGTCACCTACAGCGATCCCGAGATCGCGTCCGTGGGACTGACGACGGCGGCCGCGCAGGAGCTCCACGGCGCGGAGAACGTCACCACCGCCACCTACCCGCTCGGCGGCAACGCCCGCAGCCAGATCCTCGGGACGACCGGCTTCGTGCACCTCGTGCGCCTGGTCGACGGCCCCGTGCTCGGCGTCCACGCGATCGGCTCCCGCATGGGTGAGCAGATCGGCGAGGCGCAGCTGCTCGTGGGCTGGGAGGCCCACCCCGAGGACGTCGTCGGCCTGATCCACGCCCACCCCACCCAGAACGAGGCACTCGGAGAGGCCGCCCTGGCGCTCGCCGGGAAGCCGCTGCATGCTCACAGCTGAGAACCAACCGAAGGAGACACCATGTCCGAGTCCGTGAAGATGCCCGCGCTTGGCGAGAGCGTGACCGAGGGCACCGTGACGCGGTGGCTCAAGGCTGTCGGCGAGAGCGTCGAGGTCGACGAGCCCTTGCTCGAGGTCTCGACCGACAAGGTCGACACCGAGGTCCCCTCCCCCGTCGCCGGCGTGGTCGAGAAGATCCTGGTCGAGGAGGACGAGACCGTGGAGGTCGGCACCGAGCTCGCCGTGATCGGTGACGGGTCCGGCTCCGCCGGGTCCGACAGCTCCGACGACGAGGCCCCGGCCGCGCAGGAGGAGTCGATCCAGGCCGACGAGCCCCAGCCGGCCACGTCCGGTGCCTCGTCCGACCCCGAGCAGGCCGAGCCCGCCACCTCCGACGAGGCCGAGGAGTCCGCACCGGCCGAGAAGCCCGCCGCCGGGACCCAGTCCTCCGGCGAGGCGTCCGGCACCGAGATCACACTCCCCGCCCTGGGCGAGAGCGTCACCGAGGGCACGGTCACGCGCTGGCTCAAGGAGGTCGGTGACAGCGTCGAGGTCGACGAGCCGCTGCTCGAGGTCTCCACCGACAAGGTCGACACCGAGGTCCCCTCGCCCGTCGCCGGCACGCTGCTGGCGATCAAGGTCGCCGAGGACGAGACGGTCGACGTCGGCACGGTCGTCGCGATCGTCGGCGACGCCTCCGCGCAGAGCGCACCCGAGCCGGAGTCCGCTCCGGAGGAGCCTGCCGAGGAGGAGCCGAAGGCCGAGGAGCCCAAGGTTGAGGAGCCCAAGGCTGAGGAGCCCAAGAAGGAGGAGCCGAAGGCTGAGCCCAAGAAGGAGGAGCCCAAGCAGGAGTCCGCTCCCGCCGAGGCCGCTCCGGCCCCGCTCCCCGACACGGCCGGGGTCTACGTGACCCCGCTCGTGCGCAAGCTCGCCTCGCAGCACGGCGTCGACCTGTCCTCGGTCACGGGCACCGGTGTCGGCGGCCGCATCCGCAAGCAGGACGTCCTCGAGGCCGCCGCGCCCAAGGCCGCTCCCGCCGCCGCGTCCGCCCCCGCCGCTCCGGCCCCCACCACGCTCGAGGTCTCCGAGCTCCGCGGCACCACCGAGAAGATGTCGCGCCTGCGCAAGGTCATCTCGGTCCGCATGGTCGAGGCCCTGCAGACGATGGCCCAGCTCACCACGGTGGTCGAGGTCGACGTCACGAAGGTCGCCGCCCTGCGCGCCGCCAAGAAGGACGCCTTCCAGGCCGCGACCGGCCAGAAGCTGACCTACCTGCCGTTCTTCGCGAAGGCCGCGGTCGAAGCGCTCCAGGCGTTCCCGAAGCTCAACGCCCGCATCGACGGCGACCAGGTCGTCTACCCGGACACGGAGAACCTCTCCATCGCCGTCGACACCCCGCGCGGCCTGCTCACGCCGGTCCTCAAGGGTGCGGGCGACCTCGACATCGCCGGCTTCGCCGCGGGCATCAACGACCTCGCGGCGCGCACGCGCGACAACAAGGTCGGCCCGGACGAGCTGTCGGGCGGGACGTTCACGCTGACCAACACCGGCAGCGCCGGCGCCCTGTTCGACACCCCGATCGTCCCGACCCCCACGGTCGGCATCCTCGGCGTCGGCACGATCGTCAAGCGTCCCGTGGTCGTCTCGGGCCCGGACGGCGACTCCATCGCCATCCGCTCGATGGTCTACCTGGCGATCTCCTACGACCACCGTCTCGTCGACGGCGCGGACGCCGGCCGCTACCTCAGCGCCGTCAAGCGTCGGCTCGAGGAGGGCGCCTTCGAAGGCGACCTCGGTCTCTGATCGAGACGAAGGCGATCCAGCGATGAGCACTGATCAGCCCGGAGCCACCGTCCTCGTGGGCGGTGCCTCCGGGCTGATCGGTTCCCCCCTCGTGGCGCACCTCGAGGCGACCGGAACTCGTGTCCGCCGCCTCGTGCGGCGCCCGGCGTCGGGACCCGACGAGGTCACGTGGGCGCCCGAGGACGGCGTCCTTCCCGACTCCGCGTTCGACGGCGTCTCCGCCGTCGTCGTGCTGTCCGGTGCGGGTGTCGCCGACAAGCGGTGGACCTCGTCGCGGCGGCGCGAGCTGCTCCGTTCGCGCACCTCCACCACCTCGCTGATCGCCCGCCGGATGGCCGAGGTCGGCGGACCCCGCCGCCTGGTCGCCGGCTCGGCGGTCGGCTTCTACGCCGACCGCGACGAGGAGGAGCTGACGGAGACCTCCGGACCCGGTGAGGGGTTCCTCGCCGAGCTGACCCAGGCGTGGGAGGCCGCGGCGCAGCCCGCGCGCGACGCCGGGCTGTCGGTCGCGCACGCGCGCACCGGGCTGGTGCTCACGCCCGACGGCGGCGCGCTCGGCAGGCTGCTCCCCCTGCTGCGCCTCGGCGTCGCCGGTCCGATGGGGCACGGCCGCCAGTGGTGGCCCTGGATCACCCTGACCGACGAGGTCCGCGCGCTCGCGCACCTGGTGACCTCCGACGTCACCGGTCCCGTCAACCTCACGGCCCCCGAACCGCTGCGGAACGCCGAGCTCACGCGGGTGCTGGCCCGCGCCCTGAACCGCCCCGCGACGGTGCCCGTCCCCGGGATCGCCCTCAGGATCGGTCTCGGTGGCTTCGCCGCAGAGCTCCTGAACTCCCAGCGCGTGCTGCCGACTGTCCTCGAGGCCGACGGCTTCGTCTTCACCCACCCGCGCCTGGAGGCGGCGGCCGCCGAGCTCGTCGGCTGACACGTCAGCCGCACGGGCCCCACTCCGTCAGGCGGAGCCCGACGGCGCCCGGTCGGACCTCCGCGACGCTCATCTCCGCGACGACGCACGTCGCCGGCTGCGGGCCGACGACCACGCGGCCGACGCCGTCGTCCCGGACGTGCGCGGCCTGACCGAGGGCCAGCCCCCCGCGCCCGAGCCCCGGTCCCACGACCGTGCGGACGCCGCCGAGGCGGATCCCCTCGCGCTGCAGCGCCAGCACGAGCCGGGTGTCCCGGTGCCACGCCCGCGTCCCCGGAGCGACGGCGGTGGCCAGCAGCGGAAGGCTGCGCTGCTCCAGCGCGGCGTCGCGGCGGGCGAACGCCTGCGCGATCGACGACGGCGCGATCGCGGCCTCGCCGACGTCGCCGCTCCCCAGCTGAGGCGGGCCGGCGACGACGATCGCGGCCGCCGCCGCGCCGAGCGCGGCCGCGCCGACGGCGGCGAACCTGCGGCGGGGCGGACGCCCCGCCGTCGTGCGCCCCCGCCGGCCCGCCCGACGGGTTGGTGCCAGCAGGACGACCTCGCGCGCGGCCTCCCGTGCGAGCGCGTCCAGCACCTCACGATCCGGCGCCAGCGCGCCCCAGATCGGACCCGCCCCGTCCCGTCGGGCGACGGCCCGTCCGGCGACGTCGGCCACCTCGGCCGCCGTGGGCCGCGCTCTCGCGTCGAGGACGGACGCGTCGTCGAGCACCCCGGCGACGGCCGGGTCGAGCGTGGGCGCGCCGACGCGCCGCGTCTCCCCCAGCGCGGCGGCCACGAGGGCCGCGAGCTCCCAGACGTCGCTCGCGGGCGTCGCCGCAGCTGCGGCAGCACCGCCGACCGGCCGCCGTTCGGGCGCGACCTGGCTCGGCGCGCGCGCCCCTTGTTCCCGTGGCACGAGCCCGCCGAGCCGCGCGCCACCGTGGGCCAGCACGACGTCGTCGGCCGCGAGCCGGCCGTGGACGAGGCCGCGGCCGTGCAGGGCGTCCAGGCCGAGGGCGAGGTCGCGCAGGAGGCGCTCGACGGCGTCCGGCCGCAGCGCGCCGACGCCCACCGCCGTGGTGAGCGAGGGCCCGACGGGCAGGTCGCTGACCACCGCGAGTCCGCCGTCGAGCGTCGGGACGACGCGCCGCACGTGCACCAGGTGCGGGTCGTCGACCTCCAGCAGCGCGTCGAGCCGCCGCCGCACGCCGTCACCCTCCGCGTCGTCGGGCGGGACGAGGACCACGGCGACGAGGGCGCCGTCGTACTCCCTGGCGGTGATCGCCCCGTGCCGGGTCAGGCCGAGCTCGAGTCCCGGCACCCCGATGAGCGGTGGCGGTTCGCGGTCCTGCCCGAGGGCGGGCCGGCGGCCTGACGGACGGCGGGAGGTCATCCCCCGATCTCACCCTGTCGGGCACCGCTTCCGCTCGTCGTCCACAGGGCCGCCGGACGCCCCGGTCACCGGTAGGCTGTGCGTCATCATGGCCCGTTCATCATCTGGCTCGTCCGAGCCCACGAAGCCCAAGGTCAAGAAGCGCCGCTGGTATCACCAGGTCTGGGACGTCTTCCAGATGACGCGGAAGGCCGACCCCAGCGTCCCCTGGATCATGCTGGGCATCCTCGTGGCGTCCGCCGGTGTCGGCTTCGGCGTCGGAGCCCTGTTCAACCAGGGACCGTACGGCCTCTTCCTCGGCATCCCGCTCGGCATCCTGATCGCGACGATCTTCCTGTCGCGACGGGCCGAGCGCGCCGCGTACTCGAGCCTCGAGGGTCAGCCCGGTGCCGTCTCCGCCGCACTCGGCACGATCCGTCGCGGCTGGAACATCGAGGAGCAGCCCGTCGCCGTCGACGCCCGCTCGCAGGCCATGGTCTTCCGCGCGATCGGACGCCCCGGCGTCGTGTTCATCGCCGACGGCGGCTCGCGCGGCGTGCAGCAGCGCCTCCTCGAGGGCGAGCGCAAGCGCGCGACGCGCCTCGTGCCCGACGTCCCGGTCCACCTGATCCAGACGGGTCGCGAGGAGGGGCAGGTCCCCCTGCCCAAGGTCGCCGCCGCCGTCCGCAAGCAGAAGGGCAAGCTGACGCCCGCCGAGGTCGCCGAGATCACCAAGCGCCTCAAGGCGCTCGGCGCCGCGCGGATCCCGGTGCCCAAGGGCGTCGACCCCACGCGCATGCGCCCCGACCGCAAGGGCATGCGCGGCCGCTGAACCACCGCGCCCGTGCGCGACGCCCCCGGACCGGAAGGTCCGGGGGCGTCGTGCGTTCACCCGCGGGACTCCCCCGGCGCCGGTCGGGTTCACCCGGCCGACCTAGCGTGGCGGGATGACGACGACGGAACGCCCCCGCCCGGCGCTCGACCGACGACGCCGGCGCCGCCGTCGCGCGCTGGTGGCGCTCGGGATCGTCGTCGTCCTCGTCGGCGCCGCCCTCGGGCAGCGCGCCCACCCCTACCGGCTCGAGTCGACGGTGGAGATCGACGCCCCGCGCGAGGTGGTGTGGGACGTGCTCACGGACTTCGGTGCCTACCCCGAGTGGAACCCGGCGCTCGTCGGCATGGCCGGGGAGCTCGCCGTCGGGGAGACGCTGCGGTTCGCGACGGACGCCTCCGACGACGCCCTGGTGTTCGAGCCCGTGGTGCGCGAGGTGAGACCGGAGGAGGAGCTGCGCTGGGAGGGGCGGCTCCTGCTCGGCGGTCTCTTCGACGGCGAGCACTCCTTCGAGCTGCGGGAGACCGACACGGGCGGGACCGTTCTCGTGCAGGTCGAGGACTTCCGCGGAATCGCCGTGCCGTTCCTCACGGGGTGGCTGAGGGAGAACACGCTCCCCGACTTCGTCGCGATGAACGACGCGCTGCGCGAGCGCGCCGAGGCCGGCGCCGTCGCCATCGACGACGCGTGACGACGGACGACGGCCCCGCAGCCGACGGCTGCGGGGCCCCGCACCGGTGTGAGGGCACCGGTGTCCTGGCTGGCGATCAGCTCGCCACGACCTCCTCGCGGCGCGCGCGGACCTCCTCGACGGACGTGCCGTAGTAGGCGGCGAGCATGATCTCCTTCATGTCCTCCCGCATCGGCATGCGGGGGTTGGCGGGAGCGCACTGGTCCTCGTACGCGCCCGTGGCGACCTCGTCGAGGCGGGAGACGAACTCGGTCTCGTCGACGTCCTGCGCCTGGAAGGACTGCGGGATGCCGACCCGGGCGCGGAGCGCCTCGACGGCCCGAGCATAGGACTCGACGCCCTCCTCCGGGGAGCCCGCCGGCAGCCCCAGGTGCTGGGCGATCTGCTGGAAGCGCTCGGGCGCGACGTAGTGCTCGTACTTCGGCCAGCTCGTGAGCTTGGTCGGGACCGTGCCGTTGTAGCGGATCACGTGCGGGAGCAGCGTGGCGTTGGTCCGTCCGTGGACCAGGTGGAAGGTCGACCCGAGGACGTGGGCCATCGCGTGCACGATCCCGAGGAACGCGTTCCCGAAGCTCATGCCGGCGATGGTGCCGGCGTTGTGCATCTTCTCGCGCGCCGTGGCGGTCAGGGGGTCGTTGCGGTCGCCGTTCACGGACTGGGCCAGGTTGTCGAAGATCAGCTTGATGGCGTGCAGCGCCAGGCCGTCGGTGAAGTCGTTGGCGTAGACGCTGACGTAGGCCTCGGTGGCGTGGGTCAGGGCGTCGAAACCGGAGTCGGCGGCGAGCGAGGCGGGCATCATCGCCGTCAGGACCGGGTCGATGATCGCGACCGACGGCGTGAGCGCGTAGTCGGCCAGCGGGTACTTCTTGCCGGCCTCCGGGTCGGAGATGACGGCGAACGGGGTCACCTCGGCGCCGGTTCCCGACGTCGTCGGGATGCAGACCAGCTGCGCGAGCGCGCCGAGCGTCGGGAACTTGAACGCGCGCTTGCGGACGTCGAAGAACTTCTGCTTGAGGTCGGAGAAGTCGATCTCCGGGTGCTCGTACAGCAGCCACATGACCTTGGCGGCATCCATCGGTGAGCCGCCACCGAGGGCGATGATCGTGTCGGGCTCGAAGTGGCGCATCTGCTCGGCCCCCTTCTGCACGGTCTGGACGCTCGGCTCTGGCTCGACCTGGTCGATGATCTGGAGCGCGACCTTGGTGCCGCGGCGGTTCAGGACGTCGATGACGCGGTCGACGAATCCGAGCGTCGTCATCGTTGCGTCCGTCACGATGGTGACGCGCGCGACGTCGGGCATGTCGGCCAGGTAGCGGATGGCTCCTCGCTCGAAGTAGGTCTTCGCGGGCACCTTGAACCACTGCAAGTTGTTGTTCCTCCGACCGATCCGCTTGATGTTGACGAGGTTGATCGCCGAGACGTTGTTCGAGACCGAGTTGTGGCCGTACGAGCCGCAGCCCAGCGTGAGCGAGGGGACGAAGGCGTTGTAGATGTCGCCGATGCCGCCGAGCGAGCTGGGGGCGTTCGTGATGATCCGGACCGCCTTCACCCGGGAGCCGAACTCCTCCGCCAGCGCCGCGTCCTCGGTGTGGATCGCTGCCGAGTGACCGAGGCCGTCGAACTCGACCATCTCCTCCGCCAGCCGGATGCCCTCCTCCGCCGAGGAGGCGCGCAGGACGGCGAGCACCGGGGCGAGCTTCTCGCGCGTCAGCGGCTCGGCCGGTCCGACCTCGTCCACCTCCACGAGGATGACCGAGGTGTCCCTGGGCACCTCGAAGCCGGCCTGGGCGGCGATCCAGGCGGGGAGCTGGCCGACGACGGCGGCGTTGAGCTTCGCTCCCCCGCAGGTCTCGCCGTACGCCTCGACCCCGAAGATGTAGCGCTCCAGGAGCGCCTTCTCGCGGGCGTCGGCGACGTAGGCGTGCAGGTGACGGAACTCGGCGATCGCCTCGTCGTAGATCTCGGTGTCGAGGACGACCGCCTGCTCGGAGGCGCAGATCATGCCGTTGTCGAACGCCTTCGACAGGACGACGTCGTTGACCGCGCGCTTGAGCTTGGCCGAACGCGTGATGTATGCGGGCACGTTGCCTGCGCCGACGCCGAGCGCGGGCTTGCCGCACGAGTAGGCGGCCCTGACCATCGCGTTGCCGCCGGTCGCGAGGATCAGCGCGACGCCGTCGTGGTTCATGAGTGAGCTCGTCGCCTGCAGCGACGGCATCGTGACCCACTGGATGCAGTCGGCGGGAGCGCCGGCGGCGACCGCGGCGTCGCGCACGACCGTCGCCGCGGCGACCGAGCACTCCTGGGCGCCCGGGTGGAACGCGAAGACGATCGGGTTGCGGGTCTTGAGCGCGATGAGCGACTTGAAGATCGCCGTCGACGTCGGGTTGGTCACCGGTGTGACGCCGCAGACGACGCCGACGGGCTCGGCGATCTCGGTGATCCCGGTGAGCTCGTCCCGCGAGATGACGCCGACGGTGCGCAGCTCCGCCATCGAGTTGGTCACGTGCTCGCACGCGAAGATGTTCTTCACGGCCTTGTCCTCGAAGACGCCTCGGCCGGTCTCGGCGACGGCGAGCTCGGCGAGGTCGCCGTGCTTGTCGAGCGCGGCGACGGCGGCCTTCGCCACGATGTGGTCGATCGCCTTCTGGTCGAGGGCGGCGTACTCCGTCAGCGCGATCTGTCCTCGCGCCACCAGCGCGTCGATGTGCGCCCGGACCGGGTCGACGGCGGGGGCCCGGGCGTCCAGGGCCTCCTCGACGACGCCCTCGGCGTCGGCGGTGGTGGTGTCTGCGATCGTGGTCACGGTGGGCTCCTGACATCGGTGGACTGATGTCTTCCACGCTAGGAGCGCCGGTGCCCGCGTTCCTGAGGCCGAGGTCCCGGGGACTTCCGTCCCGGGGACCTCCGCCCCAGGGAGATCAGGAGAGGTGGAACCGGTCGATGCGGGTGCCGGCGGCGAGGTCGTGCAGGCCACGACCGTCGGGTCCCGGGATCACGGCGGGCAGCGCGAGGCACACCAGCAGGGTTCGGACGAGCGTCTGCAGCGGACGGGGCGGGCTCCCGCCGTCGAGGATCCGGTAGACGCGCAGGCCGAGCAGGCGGTGACCGATGGTGAAGCCGACCGTGCCGACGAGCAGGAGCGTCATCGCGGCGAAGATGCCGAGCGTGACGAGCGGTTCGTAGTCGAAGAAGCCGGCGCTGATCGCGACGGCGATGCCCCAGTCGATCGCCAGCGCCAGGAGGCGGCGTCCCCAGTGCTGCGGACGCGTCTCAGTCACTGGGTGGTCAGGTGCGGAGGTCACCGAATGATCGTACGGTCAGGGTGGACGAGGGCTCTGCCGTCCGTGATCCACCCGGCCACCCCCGAGGTCGGGGCTGCGCCGTGCGTAACCTGCTCGACACACAAGGGTCACGGGGGTGTCATCGGCCTGCCCTAGCGTTCACACGACCCCGGGAACTACCCACGAAGGAGCCCCATGTTCAGTTCTGCCGAGGAGGCCATCGCCTTCACGCGCGAGCAGGATGTCAAGTTCATCGATGTCCGGTTCATCGATCTGCCTGGCGTGCAGCAGCACTTCAACATCCCCGCCGAGGCGTTCAACGACGACGCGTTCACCGAGGGCCTGATGTTCGACGGTTCGTCGATCCGCGGCTTCCAGGCGATCCACGAGTCCGACATGAAGCTCATCCCGGACGTGACGAGCGCCTTCATCGACCCGTTCCGCAAGCAGAAGACGCTGGTCGTCTACTTCTCGGTGGTCAACCCCTTCACGGACGAGCCCTACTCCCGTGACCCCCGCCAGATCGCCTCGAAGGCGGAGGCGTACCTGAAGTCGACCGGCATCGCCGACACCGTCTACTTCGGCGCCGAGGCCGAGTTCTACCTCTTCGACAGCATCCGCTACGAGTCCTCCCCGCAGGCGAGCTACTACCACCTCGACTCCGTCGAGGCCGCGTGGAACACGGGCCGCGAGGAGGAGGGTGGCAACCTCGGGTACAAGACCCGCTTCAAGGGCGGCTACTTCCCCCTCTCCCCGAGCGACAAGTTCGCCGACCTCCGTGACGACATGGTCACGACGCTGGGTCAGGTCGGGCTCGAGGTCGAGCGCGCGCACCACGAGGTCGGCACCGCCGGCCAGCAGGAGATCAACTACCGGTTCGCGTCGCTGCGCACCGCGGCCGACGACCTGATGAAGTTCAAGTACGTCATCAAGAACGTCGCCTACGAGGCCGGCAAGACGGCCACGTTCATGCCGAAGCCCCTGTTCCAGGACAACGGCTCGGGCATGCACTCGCACCAGAGCCTCTGGAAGGACGGCAAGCCGCTGTTCTTCGACGAGGCCGGCTACGGCGGCCTGTCCGACCTGGCCCGCTGGTACATCGGTGGCCTGCTGCACCACGCGCCGTCGCTGCTGGCGTTCACCAACCCGTCGGTGAACTCCTTCCGCCGTCTGGTCCCGGGCTACGAGGCGCCGGTCAACCTGGTCTACTCGGCCCGCAACCGCTCGGCCTGCATCCGCATCCCGATCACGGGCAACTCCCCCAAGGCCAAGCGCGTGGAGTTCCGCGTGCCCGACCCGTCGGCGAACCCGTACCTCGCGTTCTCCGCGATGCTGATGGCCGGCATCGACGGCATCAAGAACCGGATCGAGCCGCCGGACCCGGTCGACAAGGACCTGTACGAGCTGCCCCCCGAGGAGCACGCCTCGATCCAGCAGGTCCCGGGCTCCCTGCCCGCCGTCCTCGACGCGCTCGAGGCCGACCACGACTACCTCACCGAGGGCGACGTCTTCACGCCGGACCTCATCGAGACGTGGATCGACTACAAGCGCACCCGCGAGGTCGACCCGGTGCAGCTGCGCCCGACGCCGCACGAGTTCGAGCTGTACTACGACGTCTGATCGTCGCGGGGGCATGAGCCTCTGACTGCAGTGACGGCAACCCCGTCGCCCTCCGGGCGGCGGGGTTGCCGTCGTTCTGCCACACGTTCCGGGTCGTGTCTGCGCGATCGGTGCCCCCTCGGACGGTCCCGGTCATGAATCCGCGGACCACCCCGTTGCCAGCGGTCGACCTGACGGACTCGATCTGAACCCTCGAGCACCTTGCCCAGGCACTGCGCCTGGGAGAGCGAGCCACCCGCAGCCTCGTCGCTGGCGTCGGCTTCCCCGCCCCGTTCCGCCTCACCTCCTTACGCACCGCCCGGCTGTACTGGATGAGGCAGGATCTGCTGGACTACTTCGCCTCACTGCGGGGACGGATGCCGGTCCCCGAGGCGCCGCTGGAGCAGCAATCTCCGGCCCTGCCGACCAGCCGGTTCGGCCCGACGGAAGAGTCGGCCGCCCTGGCCGAGCTCGCCACCTTGCCGGTAACCGGATGGGGCGAGCGATGACCACGCCCCGGGCCCACGGACGACTCATCGGCGAGCACGTCACCATGCCAGCTGATCTGCGGGGTCCGCGATACGCCGACGCCCTCTGCCGACGAACTCGACACTTTCCCCAGTGCCGTTACTCCTTGACGGAGCCGGCGGCGAGGCCGGACTGCCAGAAGCGTTGGAGGAAGAGGAAGGCGATGATCAGGGGGATGATCGTCAGGAGGGAGCCGGTGATGACGAGGTCGAAGATGGCTTGGCCGCCGACGGTGGAGGCCTGGGCGTTCCACGCGTTCAGACCGATCGTCAACGGGTACCAGGCGGGGTCCTTCAGCATGATCAGCGGGAGGAAGTAGTTGTTCCACGTCGCCACGGTCGTGAACAGCAGGACCGTGACCGTCCCCGGCGCCAGGAGCGGCAGAGCGACCTGCCAGAACGTGCGGAACTCACTCGACCCGTCCATGCGGGCGGCTTCCATCAGCTCGGTGGGGACGGCCTGGGTGGTGAAGGTCCACATCAGGTAGAGCCCGAACGGGGAGATCAGCGAGGGGATGATGACCGACCAGGGCGTGTTGGTCAGGCCCATCTGGGAGAACATCAAGAACGTCGGGACCGCCAGCGCCGTCCCGGGCACCGCCACGGCGCCGATCACGATCGCGAAGATCGCTTTCTTGCCGGGGAAGGTGAACTTCGCCAGACCGTAGCCGCCCAGGATCGCCAGCAGCGTCGCACCACCGGCGCCCAGGACCACGTACATGAGCGTGTTCGCGAGCCAGCGCAGGAAGATCCCGTCGTTGTAGGCCAGCGTGTTGGCGATGTTGTCCAGCAGGGCGAAGGAGTCCCCGAAGGAGAACCCGAACGTGGACAGCAGATCCGGCTGCGTCTTCGTCGCACTGATCAGCAGCCACGCCAGCGGCAGCAGCGCGTACAGCAGCACGATCGCGGTCAACACCGTCAGCAGGACGTTCCGGCGGGGCTTGTCGTTGCTGTGAGCCTTGCGGGACCGCAGCCGCGGACCCGCGGAGCGGGACTTGGTGGTGGAGACGCCCACGGTCGTGGTGGGGGTGGTGGTGGTCATCAGGCGTCCTTCCGCATGCCGCGCAGCTGGACGACGTAGGCGATGACCATGGTGAAGATCCCCATGATGATCGCTACCGCAGCGGCGTAGTTGTACTGCTGACCGGCGAAGGACAGGTTGTAGGCGTACAGGTTCGGGGTGAAGTAGGTGGTGATCGCGTTCGGCGCCAGCTTCTGCAGGATCGAGGGTTCGTTGAAGAGCTGGAAGGACCCGATGATCGAGAAGATCAGCGCGACCGCGATCGAGCCCTGGATCGCGGGCATCTTGATGTGACGGATCACGTGATGCTGCCGCGCCCCGTCCAGCTCGGCCGCCTCGTACAGCGAGACCGGGATCGTGCGGAGGCTGGAGTAGAAGATCAGCATGTTGTAGCCCACGAACGACCACGTCACGATGTTCCCGATCGCCAGCAGCACCCACTCCGGCCCCAACGGGTTGGGGATGCTCCACCCGAAGAAGTCGTTGATGTAACCCACCAGCCCGAACCTCGGCCCGTACATGAACCCCCACATCAGAGCCGCGACCACCGCCGGCACCGCGTACGGCATGAACACACTGATGCGGAAGAAGTCCTTCCCGTACAGGCGGCCCGAGTCCACCGCCAGGGCCACGAGCATCGCGATCCCCAACATGATCGGAACCTGCACCACCAGGAACAGGCTCACCCGGCCCACACCGTTCCAGAACTGCGCATCACCGAACGCCCGGACGTAGTTGTCCAACCCCACGAACACCGTCCCCCCACCAGCTGGGAACGGAACAGGGAGATGTACAGGGAGTAGGCCAACGGTGCGATGAACACCAACGTGAACACCGCCATGAACGGCCCCACAAAACCCCACCCACCCCACGCCACCCGCGGACGACGTGGACGCGCTGAGCCTCCGACGCGACCGGTGGCCGCATCGAGCGTGGGTGGAGCTGGTGCGATGGTCACGTCGTCGTCCTCTGCCTGTCGAGATGGTCCGGGGCCTGCCGTGGTGCGCCCGCTGAGGGGCGCACCACGGCGAGGTGCGTGCTACTCCGCCAGGTGGGCGAAGCGGTAGAGGAACGCCGCCATGGCGTCCCGGTTGATCGGGACGAGGGGCTGGAACAGGGACGTCCCGTCGTTGCCCTTCCACCCGGTCGCGATCTCCTCGTGAGCGAGCCAGGAGATCTCCGCGTAGTACTGGTTGTCCGTGGCCACGTCGACGAACGGCGAGGTCTCCGGCGCCTCGAAGGCGGGCGAACCGGCCGCGCGGTAGAGGAACGCCGCCATTGCGTCGCGGTTGATCGGGCTGAGCGGACGGAACTCCCGCTCCCCGCTCGCCGTGACCCACCCCGTGGTGATCTCCTGCTCGGCCAGCCAGGCGATCTCGTCGTAGAACAGGTCGTCCGTGGCCACGTCGACGAACGGCGAGGTCTTCGGCGCCTGGAACTCGGGCGAGCCTGCCTCGCGGTAGAGGAACGCCGCCATCGCGTCACGGTTGATCGGGCTGAGCGGACGGAACTCCCGCTCCCCCGAACCCGTGACCCATCCTGTGGAGATCCCCTGCTGCGCGAGCCAGCTGATCTCGAACGAGAACTGCGTGCTCGGGGTGACGTCGACGAAGCTGATCGTCTCGTCACCCTCGATCGTGACCTCGTCCCAGATCGTCGCCGTCCGCTCGAAGACCACGGCGAGCCGGACCGCCGTCCCGGGCTCGAGGTCGCTCGGGAGCGTGATGCTGCCGCGCTGCTCGCCGTCGAACGCCACCGCTCCCAGCGGGACGGTGTCGTCCCCGACGATCACGTAGACCTCACCCTCGACGTCCGCGTTGCGCGGCAGCCCCGTCGGGGTGAACCGGGCGGCGTCGAGCTCGATCGCCGCCCCGGCGTCGACCGTGGTCGGCACGACGAGATCGGCGTCCGCCCGGGCCGGCGTGAGGTCGGTGGCCGACGGTGCACGGCGCACCAGCTGCCAGTCCTGGGTGCCGTCGGTGGTGGCGTTCTGGATCGTCACCGGGGCGTCGGGCGCCGAGCCCGTGAGGTAGCGGCCGCTGTTCGAGGCGACCTGCAGGCGGACGTGGCCCTCCTCGCCGTCGACCAGTCGCCACGAGCCGCCGACTGAGTCGTCGACCCACTGACCGACGCGCTGGCCGACGCTCGGGTTGCCGGTCCAGATGGCCGCGGCGCGACCGCCGGCGGCATTGAGGAGCGTCACCGCGCCGCCCGGCTTGGTCACCGGACGCCAGTACTGCGTGTCGGGAACGGTGGCCGAGCCGGCGGCCTCGAGCTGCACGTCCGGCTCGTCGAAGGAGCCGAGGTTGGCGTCGTTGACCGAGTCGCCCGTGCCGAGCACCTGACCGGTCGCACGGTTCACGAGCTGGTAGTAGGCGCCGTCGGAGTCACCGATGTCGACGTGCGCGAACCGGAGCACGGCCGAGCTGGTCGGGCCGCCCCACGTGCCCTGGAGGATGAGCAGCTGACCGGTGCCCTCGACGTACTGGAGGTTGCGGCTGTAGCCCGAGCCGAGGGTGGTCTGGTATTCGACCCACCGGCCGTCGCTCCGGCCGGACTCGTTCACCCAGATGCTGCCGCTGCCGGACGCGTTGTAGACCAGACGGCCGTCCTCGAGGTGCAGGAGGACCGGGCTGCCGCCCATCGCGAGCGTGCGCGATCCCGGGGCGACCGGGAGCTGGTTGACACCGAGCCCCACGTCGCTCGGCGCCGAGCCGAACTCGCGCGGATCGTCGGCGATCTTGAACCGGGTGTTGGCCCCACCACCGAAGTACTCGAAGGTCATCAGCCACTTGCCGTCGGTCGTCGGGACGACCGTGGTCATGCCGGGACGGCCGCCACCGATCTGCGACGTGCCCGCGACGTCCTCGGTCAGACCGGCGACGTCGATCACCGGCTCGCTCCACGGCGCGGCGGTGCCGTCCCACGTGCGGTGGACGAGCACCTGGCCGTGGGAGTCCGTGGCGGTGTCGTTCGCCGGGTTGATCACCGGCACGCCCGTCGTCGGGTCCACCGAGAGGTAGTCGTTCTCGTCGGAGTAGTACACGATCAGCTCGCCGTCGTGCACCATCAGGTGCGGCTCCCAGAGCGGGTCGACCTGGCGGTGGAGGTTCGCGGTCGAGACGTTGGAGCCGGTCGCGCCGGCGCTGCCGCCCTGCCACCCGCCCTCCGCCACGATGTGCTCGAAGGCCCACGTGGCGCCGTCGTCGGTGCTGGAGTACAGCGCGATCGCGAGGTTCTCGCGGTCACCGTCGTTGTTCGGGACCCACGAGGGGTCGGCGGCCTTGCGCTCGGTGTAGTACCGGTCCTCGCCGGAGACGATCGAGGACAGCAGGAGCGTCCCCTCCTCGAGGTCGCCGACGGTCTCGGGGAGCACGTAGAGGTTCGGGTTGGTCCAGTTGCTCGTGTATTGCGCGACCTCGGGGTCGTCGGACAGGTACGCCGGGGCGGGGACCTCAGCCAGCGGGGCCCACGTGTCGCCGTAGTCGTCCGAGGCGTAGATCGGCAGCGTCAGGCCGGTGGCCCCGCCCGAGGCGGGGACCACGGTCGCCCGCTCGAAGGAGGCGACCAGGCGACCGTTCGGCAGCTGCGTCGATTTCGGGTAGACGGCGCAGTTGCCGCGGCCCTTGAGGCAGTCGGCGGTGTCGGGCAGTTGGTAGAGCGTGCCTCCCGTCGGCGTGTAGGCCGCCGCGCTGACGGCGGTCGTGGCCGCGAGGGCGATCGCCGCGACGACGGCGGACGTGCGTGCGAGGACGCGGGTGCGGGTCTGCGTGCGCGGCATCTCAGTTGCCTTCCTCGACGGTGAAGCCCTGCTCGTTGCCGTAGCTCACGATGCTCTGCTGCCAGTCCGTGAGACCGAGGTTGAGGTCCGCGTCGCTCGTGTAGGAGCTTCCGACGGTGTCCCCGAAGATGCTGTTGGCGTAGACCTGGAACGGCAGGTACTGCCAGCCCGAGGCGACGTTGTCCGAGGCCTCGACGAGGACCTTGTTGACCTCCTGGCCGCGGAAGTACTCCGGCGCCCAGGCCAGGAACTCCTCGTCGTTCAGGTCGGCGGTGGTGGCGGGGAACCCGCCACCCTCGAGGAAGACCTCGACGCCGTCGCCGTTGTTCAGCCAGCGCAGGAACGCGGCGGCCAGCGCGGGGCTGTCGGTCTGCTTGATCACGGACTGGGCGCTGCCGCCGTTCTCGGCGGTCTCGGTGGCCCCGTCGTAGCTCGGGACGGGGGCGACCTGCCAGTCTCCGGCGCCGTCGGGCACGGAGGCCTCCATCATCCCGGGCATCCAGGCGCCCGTGATGATCGTGGCGATCGAGCCGTCGTTCAGGCTGCGGTACCAGTCGTCGCTCCAGGTGGGCACGTCGGACAGGAGGCCCGGCTGGAGGAGCTGGTTCCACATGTCGGCCCAGCGCTGCGTGCCCTCGTCCTGCAGGTCCACGGTGACCGTGTCGCCCTCGACCTGGTAGGGGCGGCCGCCGGCCTGCCAGATGAGCGGCTGCGCGAAGCCGGGGTCACCGCCGTCGGAGGTGATGTAGCGGCTCGGGTCGGCGGCGTGCAGCGCCTCGCCCGCGGCGACGTACTCGTCCCACGTCGCCGGGACGTCGAGCCCGAACTTCTCGAACACGGCGGCGTTGTAGAGCATGACGAGCGGCCCCGAGTCCTGGGGCAGGCCGAAGATGCCGCCGCCCTGGCTGACCGACTCCCAGGTGGAGGCGGTGTAGTCGTCCTCGAGGTCACCGAAGCCGTAGGGCGTCAGGTCGAGCAGACCGTCGGTGAGGGAGAACTGCTGGATCGCGTAGTACTCGATCTGCGCGACGTCAGGGGCGCCGCTGCCGGCCTGGATGGCGTTCTGCAGCGTCGTGTACTGGTCGGTGGCGGTCCCGGCGTTGACCACCTCGACGGTGACGTTCGGGTGCTCGGCCATGAACGCCTCGGCCTGAGCCTCGCCGGCGGGGGTCCACGTCCAGTAGGTGAGCTCTCCGCCCTCCTCGAGGGCGGCGTCGAGTGCCTCGGCGGAGGCGTCGCCGCCACCGGCGTCGCCGTCGGAACCGCCGGGGCTGCAGGCGGCGAGGGTGAGGCCGACCGCGGCCGCGAGGGTGGCTGCTGCGACCCTGCGGCGAGCGTGGGATGTCGTGGTCACTGGTGCTCCTAGTTCACATCGTTGTGCGGGATGGGGTGGGACGGAAGATGCGGCTCAGGGGTGGGAGCCGGGGCCCACCAGGACGCGAACGTCCCAGGGGGCGAGGACGAGGGGCTGCGCGGGGTCGCACCGCTCCCCCGAGATCGCGTCGACGAGGTCGGCCTCGGGACGCAGGGCGAGGCTCTGCGCCTCCCACGACCAGCCGAAGACGAACCAGAGGCGTTCACCCCGGGCGTTCGCGCCGGACGTGACGGTCACGGAGGCGGGCGGGTCGAGGAGGAGCTGGTCGACGAGCGCCGCCGGGGAGGCCCAGCGCACGAGCGCCGCCGCGGCCGCCGGGTCCGGGACGAAGCCGACGGTCGTGACCCGCCCGGAACCGTGCGCGTTCGTGGTGATCGCGGCGAAGTCGCCGAACCGGGGGTGGGCGTAGGTGGCGAGCGTCTCGCCGGTGTCCGGCCGGAGGCCGTCGACCCACAGGCGGGCGCGGCCACCGGCCGGGAGGGTGAGCGCGTCGCCGGTGGCGAGCAGCTCGATGTCGTCCTCCAGGTTGGAGTACTCCTCGTAGCTGACGCCGGCCGCCTCGGTGAGCCGGGGAGGGCTGACCGCCACCCGGGCGCGGGCCTCGTGGTCGGCGTAGCCGGTCCGGGGACCGAGCACCAGGTGGCCGCCGAGGGCCGCGTACTCGCGGAGCAGGTCGAGCTCGGCGTCGGTCGCGACGTACGCGCCCGCCGCGATCAGCACGGGGAAGCGGGTAACGAGCGCCTCGGCACCGAGCGCCAGCGCCTGCTCGAGATGGAGGATACGAGCCTGCCGGCCGGCGTCGACGACCCCGCGGTAGAACGGGTCGACGATGTGCTCGTAGGACTCCTCGTCCCCGGCGCCGTCGACCGCGAACGGGGGCATGAACTGCAGGCCGTAGCGGCTCGGCACGGACCAGAGGACGGCCACGTCGGCGTCGGGCTCGAAGCCCTCCGTGCGCGGTCCGACGGCGGCCAGCTGGCTCCCGAGCTCGCTCACCTCGCCGTACACCCGGCCGGGCACGAGGCTGTGCGGCAGCACGCCGCCCCAGTAGGTCTCGGCGCCGTAGGGCAGCGTGTGCCAGTGCCAGTACTCGATCGTGGAGGCGCCGCGCGAGATGAAGGCGAACGCCGCCTGGCGCAGCTGGCCCGGGTAGGGCGGGAAGCTGTGGGAGGAGTCGTCGATGGCCTGCGCGTTGGTCTCGGTGACGAGGTAGCGGGCCTGCTTGGAGGAGAACAGACGGTCGGCCTGCCGCAGCAGCCCGGCCACGCCGGTGGTCGTCCAGTAGTTCAGCTGCGAGCGCTCGACGCCGTGCTCGAGCCGGTCCTGCATGCCGTAGTACGGGTTGCCTGCCGTGACGTCGAGCGCCTCGAACACCTCGCGGTCGTCGACGCCGCGGCGCGGGTACTGCAGGCAAGTCATCACGAACTGGTCGTCCGTGGAGTACTCGCGGACGATCCCGGCCTGCCACGCGATGAACTCGGTGGTCTGCTGCGCCTGGAAGCGGCGCCACGCGAGGTCGTACTGCGGGAAGGAGTTGCCGTCCGGACGCCACAGCTCGGAGAAGTCCGCGATCCGGTGCGACCAGTAGGTCAGGCCCCACTCGCGGTTCAGCGTCTCGGCGTCGCCGTAGGTCGCCCTGAGGTGGCGCACGAACCGCGTGAAGACACCGTGGTTGTGGAAGAGCTCGAGGCCCGGCTCGTTGTCGACCTGGAAGCCGATGACGGCGGGGTGCTCGGCGTACCGGGCGACCACCTTGCGGATCACCCGCTCGGCGTGGAAGCGGAACGCCGGGTGGGTGTAGTCGACCTCCTGGCGGGCGCCCCACGGGATCCGCTCCCCCGTGCGTCGCTCCCCGGCGATCTCCGGGTAGCTGACCTGGAGCCACGGCGGCACGGCGTAGGTGGGGGTCCCGAGGATGACGGCGAGGCCCCGCTCGTGCGCGGCGTCCAGCACCGGGGCCAGCCACTCGAGGTCGAAGACGCCGTCGGACGGCTCCCAGGTGGACCACACGGACTCGCCCACCCGGATCAGCGTGATGCCGGCCTCGACCATGAGGTCCAGGTCGAGGTGCAGGCGGTCGGTCTGGTGGTACTCGGGGTAGTAGGCGACCCCGAGGTGGATCCCGGGGGAGGCGGTGGTCTGCGTCGTCGTCGACATGCTGCGAGCTCCGTGGTCGTGGCGGGTGCTGCGAAGCACCGTACGCCAGGACGTTACCGGAAACAAGTGACCGGAAACATTGCGCGGCCGCAACGATGTTGTCGCTAACATGCCGCGACGTGTGAGAGCCGTCTAGGATGAGCCGGGAGAGCCGGGAGAGAGCCACCCGGCCCGAGCGAGGAGCAGGGCCTCATGACGACGGAGTCGACGCGCGGGACCCGGAAGCCGGCGACGATCTACGACATCGCGCGCGAGGCCGGCGTCTCCCACCAGACCGTGAGCCGCTACATCCGTGGATACGCCGGCATCATGCCCGCCACTCGCGAGAAGGTTGCGCAGGCGATCCAGACTCTTGACTACCGCCCCAACCTCACGGCTCGTTCGCTTACCACCGGACGGTCTCACCGCATCGGAGCGCTCACCCACGAGCTGGGCCAGGTGGGGCCGAGTCACATCGTGCAAGGAGCGAGCGACGCCGCTCGGGAAGCCGGCTACCTGCTCGACATCGTCGCTCTGGACGCTAGCGATCCCGCCGCCATTCAGAGCGCCCTCACCCTTCTCATGCAGCACGATCTCGCGGGGATTCTCGCTCTCGTCTCCACCGACGAGATGCGCCGCGCCTTCGACCGAACTCAATTTGTCGTACCTGCCGTTGTCGCGGGCGAGTCGGACGAGAGCGTCGCGGCAACCCGGTCGCAGCTCACCGCGGTCGGAGTTCCCGCACTGCTCACACACCTCGCCGAGCTCGGCCACCGCCAGGTGATCCACATCGCGGGACCCGATGCCTGGTCTGCCGCCAGGAACCGCTCACGAGCCTTCGAGGCCGCTGCCGAGACCCTCGGTGTGACGATCGTGCGCACGGTCCAGGGAGACTGGTCAGCATCCTCGGGCTACGAGGCGATCATCGGACTGGATCCCGCGACGATCCCGACGGCGCTCGTGGCGGCGAACGACCAGATGGCACTCGGAGCCATGCTGGCACTTAGCGAGCACGGACTGCGCGTGCCCGAAGATGTGAGCGTCACCGGCATCGACGACATTCCCGAAGCCGCCTATCTCAACCCTCCCCTGACGACCCTTCGGCTCGACTTCCACGCCGACGGCGCCGAGGCCGTCACCCGACTCGTCGACACGATCGAAGGCCGGGAGACCCGAGCGCCGCACGGCCTGGTGTCAGAGCTCGTCCTGCGTCGATCCACGGCACCCTCGAAAACCAGGAACTAGCCGAAACTGTCGCGTAGTCACGGGTCTCGGTCCCGCCAGGCGGCCTGCTTCTTCCTCAGCTGCCGCCGGATGAGCACCGTTGGGGCGGAAACGATGCGCACCGGACCGACACGGGGCGCGACCTGGGCGCCGGTCTTCGTCTACGACCGCATCCATGACACCGCAGCCCTGACGCAGCTGCGCGATCTGGCACAGGCCGGTGTTCTCACGCTCCGCGCCGCTGGGACTACTCCATCGAGCAGGTCGCCGAGGCACACCGACGCGTAGAGAGAGGCGGGCTGCGGGGACGACCCGTGCTGATGTTCTGACGAACGGACGGGGAAGCTCCCGGCCACAGCTTTCATCGACCGAGGGGTGGAGCGGACCCGACAGGCGCTCAGAGCATCTACAGTCCCGCCGCTCTCGACCCTGGGCGCAAAAGCTGCGAATTGGGTTGTCCGGAGTGCACCTCTGCGCGGCCCGGCGGCGGTTCGATGATCCGCAGAACCCTAGGAGAGGCAGAGACCTCTCTGCCTGTCTTCTCACACGACGTCAGGGCCGTTCACCTCCTGAGGCGGGTGGCGCCGTCGTCGTTGTTCCGCCTGTCGTTGGCACCTCTTTCGATGACGATCGTCAGGTCGATGTCTGAGCGCATCTCAGCATCCCGAATGGGCCACCTCTTGAGGTTGCGCTGGGGGTGACGCGCCAGCTGCTGCGTTCATGGGAGTACCTCGACCCGTCGGGTGCTTGTGATCTTTTCGAGGTGCCGGGTGTCGAGGTACTCCTTGAGCGAGTGGATTCGGCCGGCCCTGACGTGGAAGAGGAAGAGGATGTGGTTGTCGTAGCGGTGTCCGTTGACGGCCTGGGCGGTGGGGTGGATCTCGACCGCGGCCCGGTCGCCGTCGGCCAGGATGTCGCCAACGGTGAGGTCGTGCGGAACGGCGATGGCCGAAGCGACGGTGTGCATCAGGGCAGCGATCTCGGCCTTGGGGTGGGTGCTCAGGAGGGTGAACCCGTCGGTTTCGCCCATGATCTGCCAGGTTCCGTCCTCGTGGAACAGATCAAGCAGGGCCTGGGTGTCCCCCTCGAGCATGTGTTGAAGAAACTTCTTGGCGGTGGCGCGAGAGCTTGCGGTGTCCGGGGTGTCAGTGGTCATGACGGTGCTCCTTGGCGTGGTTGGGCTCAGGTCGTGGAGGGGGTGACTCCCGTGCCCTGGGCGGCGAGGGCAAGTGAGCGCAGGCGCTGGTCCAGGGTGGGTGCTTGGTGGGCGGTGATGAGCTCGTCGGCTCGGATGCTCGCGGCGAAGTCGCGCAGGTACGTTGCGACGTCGGTGGTGTCGCCGACGGCGGTGTAGTGCATCAGTTGGTCGAAGTGGGCATCGGCGGGTCCCCGTAGAAGTGCGTCGGCGGTGTCTTCGTCCACGTCCTGACCGGGCCGCGCCAGGGCCGCGGCGGCGTCGCGCCGGATCTTCAGGCGGATGGCGAAGGCTTCCTCGCGAGTGTCGGCAGCGATGACGTTGACCCCTGCGATCAGGTAGGGACGTGGGGTTTGGGGTGAGGGTTCGAAGTGGGTGCGGTAGGTCTCGGCGGCCTCGTGGAGGAGCGAGGGAGCGAAGTGGCTGGCGAAGGCGTAGGGAAGGCCGAGGCGGGCGGCGAGGACGGCGCCGAAGAGTGAGGTTCCCAGGATGTAGAGCGGGACGTGGGTCCCACTTCCCGGGATGGCCTGAACTCCCGGCACCGGCGGGGTGTCGCTGAGTAGTCCCTGGAGTTCTCGGACGTCCTGGGGAAAGTCGTCGGCTGCGCTGGGGCGGCGGCGCAGCGCTGCGCTGGTGAGGGCGTCGGACCCTGCGGCCCGGCCCAGGCCGAGGTCGATGCGTCCGGGGTGGAGCGCTTCGAGGGTGCCGAACTGCTCGGCCACGACCAGGGGCGAGTGGTTGGGGAGCATGACCCCGCCGGCGCCCACACGGATGTGGCGGGTGTGGGCGGCGATGTGGGCGATCAGGACGGCGGTGGCCGAGGAGGCGATGTTGGGCATGTTGTGGTGCTCGGCGTACCAGACGCGGGAGTATCCCGATGCTTCGGCCTGCTGGGCGAGGGTGACGCTGGCGGCGAGGCTCTCACCGATGCTCTGGTGTGGGGCCACGGGGGCGAGGTCGAGGACGGACAGCTTGAGAGTCACGGCATCTCCTGGATGGGTTGACTGGTCGAGGGAGGGTCGCGTGTCTGCTTCGAGCTAGTGCACGGCGCCGATGGGGCGGGGTTGGCGGCCCTCTTGACGGTGAAGGACAGGAGCGCCGCGATCGCGGCCAGGACGGCGCCCCACAGGAAGGCAGCGTGAATCCCGGCGGCCTGTGCGGCGACCGGGTCTGTCCCCTCCGAGAGGGCCGAGTTGGAGACCGCAGTCATGACGGTGATGAACAGGGCGGTGCCGGCTGCGCCCGCGAGCTGCTGGAGGGTGTTGGTGATGGCGCTGCCGTGGGAGTAGAGCTCGCTGCGAAGTGATCCGAGGGTGGTGGTCAGCAGTGGCGTCATCACCAGGCCGAGACCGATGTTGAGGACGACGTGGGTCGTGATGATCTGCGTGAGGGTGCTGGAGTCGTTGAGCAGGTACATCCCCAGCAGTGCCAGGGCCACGACGAAGGATCCCGGCACCACCAGCGGTCGAGGGCCGATGCGGTCGTAGGCCCGACCGACGAACGGGGCGAGGATGCCCATGGCCAGACCACCAGGCAGCAGGGCAAGGCCGGTCTGGAGGGTCCCGAGCCCCATGACCTGCTGGAGGTAGATCGGCAGCAGGATCAACGTTCCGAACAGGCCGAGCATCGAGACCATGATCATCACGATCCCGAGGGAGAAGGCCCGTACCCGGAACGGACGCAGATCGAGCAGCGCCGCGTCTCGTCGCTGAAGTGAGATCTGACGCAGGACGAACACCGCAAGGGCCACGACGCCGGCGATGAGCGGGACGATCGGAGACATCGAGCCCTGGGTGGATCCGCCCTTACCGATCGCACTCAGCCCGAAGACCAGGCCACCGAAACCGACGGCGGATAGGACCACCGACAGTGCATCGAAGGGCGTGCTGCGGCGAGCGGAGAAGTCCTTGACCAGGACTGCGCCGACGGCCAGCACGACCAGAGCGATCGGCAGCACGGTCAGGAACATCCACTGCCAGCCGAGCGAGTCCAGGATGAAGCCCGAGAACGTCGGCCCGACGGCGGGCGCCACCGCGATCACGATCGAGATCAGCCCCATCGTGCTGCCGCGCCGAGAGACCGGCACGAGCGTCAGCACGGTCGTGGTCATCAGCGGCAGGATGATCGCGGTCCCGATCGCCTGGACGACGCGGCCGGCAACCAGGAGGGAGAAGGAGGGGGCGACAGCGCACAGCAGCGTCCCGATCGTGAACAGGGTCAGAGCGGCGACGAAGACAGCCCGGGTGGAGTAGCGCTGGAGCATCAGCCCTGTCGTGGGGATGACCACGGCCATCGTCAGCAGGTACCCGGTCGTCAACCACTGGGCGGTGGCTGCGTCCACCGAGAACTCCACCATCAGCGTCGGCAGCGCCACGCTCATGATCGTCTCGTTGAGGATCATCACGAATGCGCCGGCCAGCAGCAGGCCGATGACCAGCTTCAGCGGGCGGGGCAGTCGATCGGACGAAGCGGCGACATTTGTGAGCGCGTGCTGGTCGTCCTCGGTGGCAGAGAGAGCCAAGAGCGTGTCCCTTCGAGTGATCGCTCGAGTCCCGAGCAGTGCCACTCTACGACCCACGTGACAGTCACTGTCAAACGAGCGGGCTGGTAGCATCTCCGGCATGACGACGACCTCACCACTCCGCGACGTCGCGCGCCGAGCAGTCCACGCTGAGATTGCCTCGACTGCCGAGCGGCTCTTCCGTGAGCACGGCTTCGACGCCACGACCGTGGACCAGATCGCCGCAGCCGTGGGGATGTCACAGCGCACGTTCTTCAGGCACGTGGGCGGCAAGGACGACCTCGTGCTGTCCACGTTCGTCGAGCAGGGGCAAGCGATGGTCGAGGCTGTCGCCGCTCGGCCCGATGACGAGGACCTGTGGGTCTCGCTGCGTCACGGCTTCGCCCCGGCGATCGCATTCCACAACGACGCCGCCGGCCAGGAGCGGGCGATGCTGATGTGGTCGATCGTGGAGTCCAGCCCGACCCTCCGGGCTGCCTACCTGGAACGGATGGAGACCGTGCAGCGCCAGCTCATCGAGTGCCTGGCCTCGCGGAGCGACGCACCCGAGCGACCCGTCGTCTGCGCAGTCGTGGGCGCCGCCTTCGCCGCCCTGAATGCTACGCAGGGCCAATGCGACCACCTGCGAACCTCGAGCCAGGTGGCCACAGAGCTCGACGCCGTGATGGGGGCGCTCACCCCGCGCATCTCACGCGCCTGACGAGGACGTTCTCAGGCGGGAAGGGGCCGCCGTTGGGGGCTCGAGGCGGAGGTGAGCGCTGGACCCGAAACCTCGCCTCGAGCACGGCGACGCGTGCGCCCCCCGCTCGGACTCAGGCTTCTGCGGAGAGGAGCTCGCGCACGCGGTGAGCAGGCAGAGGCTTACCGGGATCGGTCGTCATCCGCGCGCCCCAGTCCTCACCCGAGCCGCTGGGGTCCGCCATGTATGCCTTCACGAACACCGGACGACCCACCTCGAATCGGCTGCAGCCGACCAGCGGCCCGGCATCAACGGCGTCCCAGCCCAACAGGTTCAGGAGCTCCGTCGCCCTCACCTTGGCCGCAGAGATGTCGCCGGCGACCGGCAGTGCGCTGCGGTCCTTCGAGCCCGCCGGTCGCGCCAGCGCCAGCAGGTGACCGGAGTAAATGTTGCTGAATGCCTTCACGACGTCCGCGCCGGGCAGGAAGTCCTGCAGCAGGTGACTCGGCGACGGGGCCGCTGCGGCGAGGTCCGCAACGTCCGCGTCGCGGAACGGGATGAAGTTCGTCGCGTCGAGGACCAGCCTCCCCTCGAAGGCGTCGGCGGGCAGGTCGCGGTACCGACCGAGCGGGATCGAGACGACCACCACGTCGGACGCGGCCACGGCCTCCCGCACCGTGCTGGCGTGCACCCGGTCGCCGAGCTCGGCAGCAAGGTCCGCCAGGGTCTCTGGACCCCTGGAGTTGCTGAGGAACACCTCCATGCCCGCGCTCGCTGCGAGCCTCGCCACGACGGAACCGATGTTCCCGCTCCCGACGATGGCGACCTTGAGGTCTTGCGCGTCCATGTATCTCACCTTCACTCTCCGGCCCTAGGCATGAACCTCTGACCTGTAATCGACCGTGATTCGACCTCGCGGGCGCCCTTGCTAAACAGTGTAGGTCCGATCTGACAGCGACTGCCACTCAGGTCGCACACCAGCGCACGCGGCGGAGGACGCGGCCACGCCGACCCCAGTACCTCCACGTACCCGTGCAGGTGCTCGAGCCCCCAGGTCGGTTGCTCGAGCCGTCCGAACAGCGCAACGTGGACCGCTCGCAGGGCGGTCGCGTCGGCGCCGGTGTCGACCACGACAGACTCGGCCTGGCCACCTGCGCCAGCGGCGCGTCATCAACAACACCGGCGCTGGCACCCACTTCTACTCGGTACGAGGTCGAGCCCGGGATTGATGTCGAGGACCCGCTGAGGGCAGCTAGAGGTCGTTCCTCCCCTAGCCGGGCCCGCTCGAGGGGCGTACCGTCGCGGGTCCACATCGCGTCAGCGCGTGCCCCATTTCTTGCCACAAGCAGAGCCGCAGAGACGCCGAAGGGACGCACGAGAGATGCAGACACATCCGTCAGCTTCGTCGGAGTACGCCCGTGACCTGCGGCGATACCGGATCGTTGGATCGGCCCGCCCTCTACTACGACGTCTGATCGTCCGACGTCGGTCAGCTTCGCAGCACCGCCTGCACACTGACCTGCAGTGATGGCAACCCCGTCGCCCCCTGGGCGGCGGGGTTGCCGTCGTTCTGCGCCGACTTCCGGGTCGCGACTGCGCGATCGGCACCTCTTCGGACGGCCCGGGCCGTGGAGCCAGGGACCCCCGCAGCCTGCGGTCGCCCGTCCGACTGCGACGCAGCCACGTCCATGAGGAGCGTCACCGCTGCTGCGCGCCTCGAAGGAGACCGGCACGCCGGCGGTCGCGTGGTCCTGGCCCTGGTTCTCGGCCGACGGGAGATGCGCTTGCCCTCCGACACCGCGACATCGGAGCCTAGGTCCCCCACCGACCCGACGACGCTCAGTGCTCGTCGTAGTGGTCCTCGTGAGCGGCGTGCTGGTGCCCGTCGTGAAGGTAGTCGGTGTGTCCGTCGTGCTCGACGCTCTGATGTCCGCATCCGGCGCCGTGACGGTGCTCGTCGGCGGAGTGCTCGGCGACGGATTCGTGCTCGTCGTAGTGGTCCGAGTGGAGCGCGTGGCGGTGGGTGCCGTGGAGGTAGTCCACGTGGTCGCCGTGGGTGACGCTTTCGTGTCCGCAGTCCTGGCCGTGGTGGTGCTCTCCGACGGTGTGCTCGGCGTGCGTGTCGATGCTCATGCTGGTTCCTCTTCGTTCGTGCGCGCGTGTGCGTCGCGGGGTTCCTGGACGTGGACGAGGGCATCGGCGATGACGTGAGCAACATGCTCGTCCGCCAACGCGTAGACGACCGACCGACCTTCCTTGCGAGTGGTCACCAGACCGGTGAGACGCAGTGTCCGCAGGTGCTGCGACACCAGGGGCTGCGGGAGCTTCGTCGCGTCCGCAAGGGACCCGACGGTGCGGGGCTCAAGGCTCAGGAGTCGAAGCAGCCACAGACGCGGCTCACTTCCCAGGACCTTGAACAGCTCGGCGGCCTCGGAGATCCCTGTTTCCACAACATCACCTCACCACACACATGCAAGCCTGGCAATACGTCGATGTGTTGGGAATGAGAACCGCGTCCGACACGCGGGGCTGGCGTCCCGTTCCAGACCCGTTCCCTCCGGCACTCTCGCAGGCCGCCCGAACAGCGAGGCCGACCCCCTCGGCGACCTCCTCATCAGAACCGCCGGACGGCCTGCGCGGGCGCGTCGCTCATCGTGCAGACTCGGCGGTCACCCTCTCTGCGCGAGTGCCATCGGCGCTTCTCGTGCCGGAGCTCCGGCCGCGGCTTCGGTAGCGGCCCAGCAGTCCGTGGCGCGGTGCCAGCAGCCACGTCAGGAGGAAGACCGACGTCGCAGTGAGCACGATGGTTCCGCCTGTGGGTAGGTCGATCGACCACGACAGGTACAGACCGACGATCGCGCAGACTCCCCCGATGGTGGGCGCCAACGCCATCATGACGCCGAGTCGGTCGGTCAGCAGGCGGGCGGTTGCCGCCGGGGTGACCAGGAGCGCCAGCACGAGGATGTTCCCGATGGTCTGTACCGACACGACGACGGCGACGGTCACCATCACGTAGAGGGTCAGGTCAAGAGCGAAGACGGGCAGGCCGGTGGCGCGAGCCATCTCGCGATCGAGGCTGACGGCCACGAACTCCTTGTGCAGGAGGAAGACGAGCAGGAGCAGGAGCGCGCCGGCGATGGCGACGACGTAGAGGTCGGAGTCCGGGATGCCGGTGATCGAGCCGAACAGGAAACTCTGCAGCGAGCCGGAGTAGCCCGGAGAGCGGGAGATGATGACGATGCCCAGGGCGAAGGCGCCGGCGAAGAACACCCCGATGACGGAGTCCTCCTTCAGACGCCGGTTCTGGGAGAAGACGGCGACCAGGACCGCCGTGACCACGCCGGCGACCATGCCACCCAGGACGAGCGATCCCTGGAGCACGAACGCGACGGCAAGGCCGGGGAAGACGGCGTGGGCCACGGCGTCGCCGATGAAAGCCATCCCGCGCAGCACCACGTGGCAGCCGATGACGCCGCAGATGATGCTGGACATCACCGCGATCAGCAGCGCTTTGGGCAGGAAGGAGAGCATCGGGTTGGTCAGGTCGTTGACGAACTCACCGAAGGTCAGCACGGTGGACTCCGATCGTGGCGAGCAGCGGTGAACCGGGTCGGAAGCCGAAGGCCTCGATCCAGACTCCAGGGTCGGCGAGCTCGTCCGGCCGACCGGTGGCGATGACGCGACGGTTGACGAGGTAGAGGCGTTGGCAGGCCACGAGGGCGCCGGCGAGGTCGTGAGTCGTCATCAGCAGCGCGTGCCCCTCCTGCGCGAGGGATGTGAACAGGTCCGTCAGGAGCTCCTGCGTGGGGATGTCCAGACCGGTGAAGGGTTCGTCCAGGAGCAGCAGGCAGGGGCGGAGCGCCAGTGCCCGTGCGACCAGGACTCGCTGGCGCTGACCGCCGGAGAGCTGACCGACCGGGCGTCTGCGCAGATCCTGCATGTGGACGCGCTCGAGTGCCTGGCGGGTGGCGCGGTAGTCCTCCACGCCGGCGCGCCGGCCCCAGCCGATGGCGCCGACCCTTCCCGACAGCACCACGTCCTCGACGCTGATGGGAAAGTCCCACGCGAACTCGTGCCGCTGCGGCACGTAGCCGACCTTCCGCCGACCGGCCCCTGCCGTGCTGCCCCCGATCGTCACGGTCCCGCCGCGGATCTGGGTCAGGCCCAGCACCGAGCGCAGGAGGGTGGTCTTACCTGCCCCGTTGGGACCGATCAGGCCGACGAGCTCGCCCCGTGCGACCGTCAGGTCGATCTCTCGCAGGACCTCTCGGCCCCCTAGGTCGACCGCGAGCCCTTCGACGGTCAGCTCGTGCCCGGTGCTACCAGGGACGGGGGTCTCGAGGGTCGTCGCCGTCTCAACCACGGTGGTCACCGGCCTCGGCCTCGGCCTCGGCCGCGCGGCGCGCACGGCGGGCGCGGGCCATCGTCAGCACGACGGCCGCCCCGATGAGCAGGACGGCCCCGCCGGCGATCAGGGCGGGAACCGACAGGGCGGCCCCGCCCTGACTGTCGGATGCGGACGGGGCGCCGGCGGCGGTCTCGTCGTTGCCCGCGGTGGGCGGGTCGGCGGACTGCTCCGACGTGGCCGACGGGTCCGTGGCGGTCGGCTCGGTGGTGCCGGTCACGACCTCGGCGGCGAACGCGTCCTGCGGGTCGGTGTCGTCCCCGACCGCGATACGCATCGTCTGACGATCGCTGGCTCGCGTCCCGTCGGCCAGGTCGGCGAAGACCTCCACGTCCAGGAGGTAGACGCCCGGCTCGGTGAAGACCCAGTTGCCGTGGACGTGGGAGTTGGCCTGGGCGAAGACGTCCTGGGGCTCGGTGGTGTCGGAGGACCACAGCAGCTGGGCGGGGTCGAAGTTGCCGTTCTGCAGGAAGAGGCTGAACTGTCCCGGCCCCTGGACGCCGTGCAGCCGCAGCGTCATGCCGCCTCCCATGACGGCCACGGCCGAGGGGTGCTGACTGTTCCAGCCCGCCCAGACCACGGCGGTGTTCTGGGTCTGGGGGATGACCCAGACGTCGCTGCCGGGCTCGACGTCGATGAAGTCAAACTGGGCGTCCTCGGGGGCGGGCAGGATCGAGGTGTCGGGGACGTCCAGAACGACGTCCTCGAGCGAGCGCCACACCGAGGGAGCGGTGGTGTCGTCGCGCAGCTGCAGCGTCCAGACACCGTCCAGGACGCGCGGCCCCATGTCGACGTGGCCGGCGTCGATGACCACCTTCCCCTGCCCGGTGGGTTCGTCGGGCGCGACCGTCTGCTCGAGAGGGTCTGTAGAGGTGGAGGTGAAGGCCGCGGCCGCCGCGCCCGGCATGAGCAGGGCGGCGGTGACCGCGGCGGTCAGCAGGGGCAGGAAGCGAGGGGACGCATGGAGAACTCGTTCTTTCAGGAGAGGCAGGAGTGCAGGGAGTCGGCGTTGAATCGCATCATCGCCGTGTAGCTGGCAACCTCGTCGTCGAAGGCGTCGCCGTAGATGCGGCACACCTGGATCCCCATCTCTCCGGCGACCTCGGTCAGCGTGCTCGAGCGCGCGATCAGGTTCGGCTCGAGGAAGACGGCGGGGACGTGGAGGTTGCGGATCGTCTCCACGAGACGACGTCGTTCCTGGACGCTCGGCTCGGTAGAGGGATTGGGGGTGACGAAGCCGGCGATGTCGATGCCGTAGGCCGATCCCAGGTAGCCGAAGGCGTCGTGGGTGGTCACCAGGTGGCGTCGGGACGGGGGATGTCGTCGATGCGCGCCTGGACGTAGTCGTCGACCTCGGTGAGCTCGCGGAGATAGGCGTCGGCGTTCGCCCGGTAGTCCTGCGCTCCGTCGGGGTCGATCTCGATGGCGGTGTCGCGGATGATCTCGACGTAGGACTGGGCGTTGCCGACGTCCTGCCACAGGTGCGGATCGATCTCGCCGTGCACGTGTGCGCCGAGGACCGCCTGGGGCAGCTGGTAGATCTGGGCGCCGGGGCGGCCGAGGAAGCGGTAGCCGGTGCCGGCTGGAACCTCGTGGAGCGCCTTGGTGGGGACCTCGATGACCGTCTCCTCGGCCGGGTGGACGTGCTGCGCGGTGTCGCCTTCACCGTGGTGGTCGGCGAGGAGGAGGAGCTCCCCGGTGTCGATGTCCACCGTGACGTCGGCGTGCCCGGCGTCCAGCACGGTCACGTTCTCGCCGGCCGCGGAGTGTGGATCGACGCCGACCGCGAACGTAAGCGTGGTGGGGGCCACGAGCGCGACGGTCCGCTCGTCGTCGACCTCGAGCTCGGCCGCCAGGGTCAGGGTGTAGATCCCGGGTTCGGTGAAGGCCCAGCTCATGTGGGTGTGGGCGTCCGGGGGCAGCGTGAGGGTGTCGTCCTCGTTGATGCCGTCAGAGGTGTTGAAGTAGAAGGCGGGCGTGCCGAACGTCTCGGTGAGGTAGGCGACCATCTCTCCCGGCCCTTGGACGTCGGTGGCGTGGATGCGGATCTGGGAGGTGCGGTCCGCCCCCAGCTTCTCGCCCGTGCCGCGCACCCTCATGCCGAGCCACAGGGTGTCCAGGGAAACGTTCTCCACCAGCGGGATGATCTCGGCGGCGTACTTCACGGCCTCCTCGGCCAGCGCGATGTTGGGCACGTCGGGGTTCACGTTGGAGTCCAGCGTGCGGATGATCGCCCGCCCCTCCAGGAGCATGTAGTTGGAGAAGGCGGCATCGGCGTAGACGACGGAGCGCACGTCACGCAGCGAGGGTTCGTAGCTGTGCGGGTCCGCGCCCGGTGGCACGAGCGAGTCCACCTGCATCCGATCCCCCACCACGTTCCGGGCGAGATCGGCGAGGATCTCGGTCGTGGTGATGATGCTGGGCCGTGCGGGGTCGAGCGCGGGGTTCGTGCCGGCGACGCAGGCGCTTAGTCCGGCGGTTGCGAGAACGGCTGCGGTGGTGGCAGCGACTTGGCGGGCAGCAGGGCGGTGGGAGTGGGGGTTCATGGGAGACCTCTCGCGTCGCGGGGGCCGCAGCTGCGGCCCCCGCGACGAGTGGTGCTAGGCCGGCTCCCGCCGGCCGTGGGCGGTGCGGCGCTTCGCGGCCACGTGGAGGACGGCACCGACCAGGACGGCGATCGCACCGGCCAGGGCGAGCGCGGCCGGGTCGGTGTCCACGCCGGTGGAGGCCAGCGTGCACGACTGCCCGGAGGCGGTCTTGCCCTGCCCCGCCGCAGGCTTCTTCTCGGCCTCGGTGGACCCGTCAGCAGCAGGAGCTGCTGCCGCGGCTCCCGCCTTCCCCGCCGCGGCGGGGTCGCTCTGCCCGACGGCGAATCGAAGCGTGCTGGTCGCCGACTCCCCGTCCGCGGCGATCGTGAAGGTCACCGTGTACACGCCCGCCTCGGTGAAGACCCAGTTGCCGTGCTGGTGGGTGTTGGCCGGGATGGTGTAGCTCGTCGGGCCACCGACGGTGTCCACGACCCGCTGGCCCACGAGCTGACCGAAGTTCCCGTTCAGGAAGATCGCCACCTCGCCCGGGCCTTCGGCCTTGTCCAGGGTCAGGGTCGCGCCCTGGGCGCCGGGGCCGTTGACGATGGTCTCGTGCTGCGTGTTGAACCCGATCCAGGGGATCCCGACCTCCTGGATCTGCTGGATCATGTAGACGTCCTGACCTGCCGGTGCCACGAAGTTCAGCTCGGCCGGGATGTCCGCGGCCTTGCGCAGCGCGGGCTCGCCGACGTCGAACACGACGCTCTCGGGCTGGCGCCACACGGGCGGTGCGGTGCGGTCGTCCTTCACCTGGATCTGGAACTCGCCGTCCTGGACCACGGGACCGAAGTCGAAGTGGCCTTCGCTCCCCACGACGACTTCACCTGTGGGCGCCGGGGCGGCGGCGCCACCCGCGCCCGGGGCGGGGGCGGGGGCGGGGGCGGGGGCCTTGGCAGCGGCCGAGCCCGTCACGGGGAGGCAGACCGGTGGGGTGCCGGACCCTGCGGATCCGCCGCCGGAGGGGGCCGACGCGTCGCCCGCCGCCTTGCCGCCACCTGGTCCGGTGGCACCCCCGGTTCCGGGGGTATCACCAGCTCCAGGAGCACCCGGGGGCGGCGTGGTCGGCGGCCGTGTGACGTCCGCGCGGGCAGGAAGCACCTTGAGGTCGGCCCAGCCCGCCAGCTGGTTGCCGGCGTCGACCACGGACAGGCGGTGCGCCCCTGGTTCGGTCGAGCGCGGGACGGTGACGAGGAAGCTGCCCTCGGCGTCAGTCCGGACCCATCCGTCGGTGACCAGGGTGGGATCGGAGTGCAGGAAGGCCGCCACCGTGGCCACGCCGTCGGCCGGGAGGTCGACCCGCACCTGCTCGCCGGCGCGCACCTGGGAGGGTGCCAGGGTGAGGCCGCCGCGGGTGGAGTCCGTCAGCTCCGTCGAATCAGGCGCGAGGGGATCGGCCGCGGGCGGTGCGACGCAGTCGCGGTAGTCAGGCGGGAGGTCCGCATCCCCGACCGTGAACAGGTACGTAGCAGTGTTGGTGGTGTGGCTGACGTCGCCCTTGTGGGCGGTCGCGGTGACGGTGATGAAGTACGCGCCCGGCTCGGTGAAGGCCCAGTTGGAATGCACGTGGGCCAGTGCGCCCTGGTGGATGGTGCCGGGCAGCTGGAAGCGTCCGTCGTTCAGCAGGGCGGTGGCGCCGCCGAAGGAGCTGCTCGACCAGAGGTAGACCTCCCCGGGCCCCTCGACGCCGGTGACGTCGATGTCGACGGTCTGCCAGCCGCCAGGCGCCAGCTCGAGGCTGTCCCAGCCGGGCCACAGGAGGTCGGCGTCCTGGGTGAGCGGGAGGTAGTACGCCGGACGGTCGTGCAGCGCGGTGGGAACACCGGCGACGGCGGGCAGGGTCGTCAGTGCGTCCTCCTTGACGAGGAGGTTGACGTCCTGCGGCGAACGCGCCACGCGCTGGCCGGTGACGTCCTCCTTCAGCTCAAGAATCGGCAGCTTGTCCGGACCGCCCAGGCCGAGGCTGAAGGTGTCGACGTGCCCGTGGTCGAGGTCGGTGGCCCAGCACTGGCCGGGAGGTGCCTGGGTGACGACGACGGTCACGGGCTGGGAGGTCAGCGTCTGCTCCCCCACGGTCGCCACGACCCGCAGGCGCTGGCCATCCCGCGCCGTGGCGGAGTAGGTCGCCGAGGTCTGGCCGGCGATCGGGTTCCACGTGGGCTGTCCGATCAGCGGGGTGGTGTAGGCCTGCCAGGCGTAGGCAGCGCCCGGGGCGGGTTCGTCGGTGACAGCGGTCAGCGTGACGGTCTCCTCACGCTGGTAGGAGGACTTCAGACCGGTGACGGCCACGCTGGTCGGCAGCTGCGGCCCCGCGGTCGCGACAGAGACGGTGACGGACGGGGAGGTCAGACTCCAACCGTTGCCGCTGGCCACGACCCGGATCTTCTCGCCGTCCGTGGCGGGGAGCGTCAGGGTGGAGGCGAGCTGGCCGGCCACCGGCGTCCAGGTGCTGGCGTCGGTGGAGGTCTCCCAGCGGTAGGTCACCTCGTCCGGCTGGATGTCGGTCACGGCCGACAGACGAACGCTCTCACCGAGCTCGTAGGAGGGCTGCAGGCCCTCGATCGTGAGAGAGGTCGGGCTGGGGGCGTCGGTGCGGACGGTGACGGGCTCGGAGACCACGTTCTGGCCATAGGTCGTGTACGTGGCGCGGATGCGCTGGCCGGCAAAGGCCGGGGTCGTCAGCACGGAGCCCGCGGCTCCTGCCACCGGGGTCCATCCGTTGGAGGAATCGTCGGAGGTCTCCCAGGCGAACACCCCACCGTCGACCAGGATGTCGGGCTTGGCCTCAAGGACCACGTCCTGCCCCGGGAGGTAGGACTCGAGCAGTCCCGTGACGGTCAAGGTGGTGGGCAGGTCGACGAGCTCCACCACGACGGGCTGCGCGGTCACCTCGCGCGAGCCCGAGAGGTGGGTCACGCGGATCTGCTGGGCGTCGACGGCCGGCACGGACAGCTCTGCCGCGGTCTGGTCGCTCAGCTCCGACCACGCCAGTCCGTCCGGTGACGTCTCCCACCGGTAGGTCGCGCCAGGCAGGTCGGCGTCCGTGACGGCGGTCAGCTCGACGACGTCGCCCGGGAGGTAGGGGTTGGTCAGGCCCTGGATCACCACGTTGCCGGCAGCGAGCTCGATCGTGGTCACGGGGGCGGAGGTGACGGTGGCGCTGCGGGCGGTGATGACCGCGCGCAGCTGCTGGCCGTCTTGGACGGGCGCGCGGTAGGTGTCGGTGACCTGGTCGGGCACCTGCGACCACGCCGAGCCGTCGAGCGAGGACTCCCACCGGTAGGTGGCGTTCTTCAGCGAGACGTCTGTCTGGGCCAGGAGCTCGACCGTGTCACCGGGGAGGTAGGACTCGGCCAGGCCGGACAGCGTGACGCTGGTGGGCGGGGTCTGGGCTCCGACGGTGAAGAGGTAGGTGGCCTCGTTCGTGGTGGCGGCGGCTCCGGTCGCCGAGCTGGAGACGTCGGCACTGACCGTGAGGAGGTACTCCCCCGGCTGGGTGAAAGCCCAGTTGGCGTGCACGTGGGCCAGCGCGCTCTGGTGGATCGTGCCGGGGAGCTGGTAGCTGCCGCCGTTCAGCAGCGGCCGCTTGTCCCCGAAAGAGCCCTGTGACCACACGAAGATCTCACCGGGGCCGTCGACGTCGGTGATGTGGATGTCGACGGTGTTCCAGGCGGAGCCGAGCTGGAGGCTGTCCCACCCGGGCCACAGCAGGGTGGGGTCCTGGGTGAGGGGGAGGTAGTGCGCGGTCTTCCCGAGAAGCTCCTCGGGGAAGTAGGACGCGTAGGAGGCGCCGTCGGGGAACGCTGTGAGCGCCTCGTCCTTGACCACCAGGTTGACCAGCTCGGGGTCGTGGGGGACGTGACTGCCGGTCACGTCCTCTTTGAGGTTCAGGGCTGGTGCACCGTCGACCAGGGTCAGGTTGAAGGCGTCGATGTGGCCGTGGTCGAAGGCAACCGGCCGCTCGTCGGCGGCCGCGGGAACCGCGGTCAGGGCCAGCGACCCTGCGAGGGCGAAGATCCCTGAAACGGCGGCCGCCAGGCGTGATCGTCGATGGGTGCCCGGTCGATCAGGGGCAGAAGTAGACAAGAGTTCTCAACTTTCAGCGCCGGGGCGCAGCAAGGGTGACCACCGGGAGGTCAGGGTGGTCGTCAGCGTCGAACGGCACTCCGCCGCCGAACAGGCAGGCGTGTGCGCACGGGTCGACCCTCCCGAGCGCCGACCACCGGTCACGCTACCTCATAATGAGAATCGTTTCCGTTCTCATTTACAAGGAGAGGTTCCATGAACACCACTGTTCGACGGCGAGGGGCTCTGGTTGGTGCACTCGCACTGGTCAGCGCCTTCTTCGTTCCCCTCACGGCCCAGGCCGCCGAGGGTTCACCTCCACCGAGTGCCGAGCTGCGCGTCCTGTCGCGCGTGCACACCGACGCCGTCTCCACCTTCCCGACCGGGTCCGGGTTCGAGCTGGCCAGCAAGGCCGACGTCGCCGAGGGCAACGGCACCCGCCTGGATCCCGCCACGGTCCTGTTCCACCTCGATGCCGACGCGGCACAGCAGGTCCGGGCCGGGTACGAGTTCATCGCCCCCGTCGGCTCACAGATCTGGATGGCACCCGAGAGCAACCCCATGGGCCCGGAGGGCTACGCAGCGCTGTGGCCAGGCTTCTCCACGGAGTCCGTCCCCGCCGGCGCGCTCCAGGGCGATCGCACCACCTTCACCCTGGAAGACCTCCAAGGTCCCGGAGACCTGGAGCTGTTCACCGGTGGTGGCCTCAGCTCTCCGAACCGTCTGTGGTCCAGTGATGAGGACATCACCAGCTTCACCATCGGGCGCACCCACATGCACGCCAACTGGGCCTTCACCGCTTCCGGGACCTACACGCTCGACGTCTCCGCACAGGCGAGCACCGCGGCAGGCGCCGCCGTCTCGGCGCGCAACACCTACACCTTCGTCGTGGGCGACCTGGCTCCTGCGGCTGCCACGACCACGACGCTGACCGCCTCCACCACCGCCGCGGCCGCTGGTCAGGCCCTGACTCTGAGCGCGACCGTTTCCCCGGCCGCTGCGACCGGCTGGGTGGAGTTCCGCGACGGCGACACCGTGCTGGGGCATCAGGAAGTCGCTGCCGGGACTGCCGAGATCACCACGTCGGCGCTGGCTCTGGGTCAGCGCTCGGTGACTGCTCGTTTCGTGCCGGCTCTTCTCAACGACTACACCCCCTCCACCTCTGCGATTGTGACGATTGCGGTCAGCCAAGACCCGGGGGGTGACGTTTTCGGCATCACCGGCCTGAAGGGCACCTACCAGGCTGGCGAGATCATCGACCTCACAGCGACCGGCGTTCCAGCTCTTCGTGACGGCGAGCGGTTGCGCTGGGCGGTGCGCAGCCCCGCCACCGGAGGATCCACCTACTTCAGCGCCGGACCGAGCGACGACCGCTGGACGCGTGATGCGACCACTGCCTTGAACGGCGTGGAGATTTCGCTGGTGATCTACAACAGCTCCCTCCCCTCCGCGCAGCGCTACGTGCAGCGGACGCCGTGGCAGCCGTTCCACGTCACCGGACAAGACATCGGGTCGGGTGACCTCGCTGTGACCTGGCAGGGCCTGGAGGAGAGCTACTTCGGCGGGGACCCGATCCGCGTCACGGCACAGCACGACGACCTCAGCACCGATCAGTCCTACCGCTGGGTCTTTCGCGGCCTGCCCTACGACACCTCCTGGAACGAGCTGACCGAGTTCCAGGGAGCGCCGACGGGCGAGAATCCCTTCCTCATCGACACCCAGACCGTCGTGTGGTCAGAGATCGCCCTCGAGGTCGTAGACGCGCAGGGGGCAGTGGTGGGCCGCTCGCCCGCGATCCATCCCTCGGTGACGCAGCGCGAGCTCGTCCTGGAGGGTGCCCGCGGCGTCTACCGCGCGGGAGAGACCATCGAGATCGCCTCGACCCTGACTCCGGCGCGCGACGACGCGGCCTACCGCTGGCTCCTCGGGCCGAACCAGTGGGAGGCGACGGAGGTCGGCATCGGCCCTGACCTCACCTTGCCGATCACGGCCGAGATGGAGCGTCAGACTCTCTTCCTCATCGCGACCGACGCCACGACCGGCTCCCAGATCGCCAGCCCCTCGCACGTCGTTCGCGTGACCGAGTCTGCCCCCGGCGCGCAGGTCCTCCTGCTGGCCGGGCTCGGGGAGCACGGCGACCACTACCACCAGGGATCCCCCGTCGTCCTGCAAGCCGTGGCTGACCCCGTAGCCAGCGACAGCGACGTATACCGGTGGGAGTGGAAGCGCCCCGATCAGCAGGGGTGGAGCGTGATCGAGGGCTTCACCGGTCCGCGACATGAGGTCACAGCCGAGCAGGCACTTGATGACACTCAGGTGCGCGCGACACTGCTGACGAGCACGGGGATCGAGCTCGCCACCAGCGAGATCGGCACGATCCTGGTGGACGACCACGGCGCCGCCCCGCGCCAGCGCGTCACCATCACCGGTACCGCAGACGGCTACACCGCCGGTCAAAGCATCACGGTCACGGCCGGCGTCGCCCCCAGCTCGGTCTTGCAGCGTTGGGAATGGCACGTTCAGCGGCCCGGCGCGTCACAGTCCGAACTCCTGACCACCGAAACCGCCTCCTCGGTGACGCTCACCGCAGCCGAGGATCTCGACGGCGCTCAGCTCACTGCGCGTCTCACGTTCGACGACGGCCGCGTCTACGTCCAGTCCACACCCGTGACGCTGACGGTTGCTCCGGCGCCGGTCGAACCGATCACGTTCACGGACGTGCCCGAGGATCTGCAGTTTGCCGAGGAGATCACCTGGCTCGCCGCCCGGGGCATCAGCACCGGCTGGGAGATGCCCGACGGCACCCACCAGTACCGTCCCGTGACCCCGATCGCCCGCGACGCGATGGCCGCCTTCCTTTACCGGATGGCTGGCTCCCCCGCCTACCAGGAGCCTCAGGACTCACCCTTCACCGACGTCGCCACCAACAACCAGTTCTACAAGGAGATCGCCTGGACGCACGCCTCCGGCATCTCCACCGGCTGGCCCAACGGCGATGGAACGTCCTCCTACCGCCCCCTGGAGAACATCAACCGCGACGCCATGGCCGCGTTCCTGTACCGCTACGCCAAGCCGGCCAGCTACCACGCGCCCCCGACCAGCGCCTTCACCGACGTCGCCACGGACAACCAGTTCTACAAGGAGATCGCCTGGCTTCACGCCTCCGGCATCTCCACCGGCTGGGTCCAGCCCGACGACACCACCCAGTACCGCCCCCTGACCAACATCAACCGTGATGCCATGGCGGCCTTCCTGCACCGCTACCACCACAGGTCCGGCTAGCCGCAAGAGCTCGAGCTGCACGACGACGTCCGATCGTCCGACGTCGGTCAGCGGCGCAGCACTGCTGCGAGCCTCTGATCTGCAGTGATGGCAACCCCGTCGCCCTCCGGGCGGCGGGGTTGCCGCCGTTCTGCCACAGTTCCGGGGTCGTGACGGCTCGATGACCGAATCTCGGCCGGGACGACCCGGTGCGTCACGCCTACTGTGGAGAGATGGTCAACTATCGATACCTCGGCAACTCCGGTCTGAAGATCTCCGAGATCACCTACGGCAACTGGCTCACCCACGGCTCGCAGGTCGAGAACGACGCGGCGACCGCGTGCGTGCGCGCCGCGCTCGACGCGGGGATCTCCACCTTCGACACCGCGGACGTCTACGCGAACACGAAGGCCGAGCAGGTGCTCGGCGACGCACTCAAGGGCGAACGTCGCGAGTCCCTCGAGATCTTCACGAAGGTCTACTGGCCGACCGGCCCGGGCGGGCCCAACGACACGGGCCTGTCGCGCAAGCACATCATGGAGTCGATCAACGCCTCGCTCACCCGCCTCGGCACCGACTACGTCGACCTGTACCAGGCGCACCGGTTCGACACGGAGACGCCGCTCGAGGAGACGATGCAGGCGTTCGCCGACATCGTCCGTCAGGGCAAGGCGCTCTACATCGGCGTGAGCGAGTGGACCGCGGACCAGATCCGCGCGGGCCACGCCCTCTCGAAGGAGCTGGGCTTCCAGCTCATCTCCTCGCAGCCGCAGTACTCCATGCTGTGGCGCGTCATCGAGAACGAGGTCGTCCCGACGTCGGCCGAGCTCGGCATCTCCCAGATCGTCTGGTCCCCCGTGGCCCAGGGCGTGCTGACGGGCAAGTACACGCCCGGCGCCGAGCTGCCGGCCGGGTCGCGCGCCACGGACGAGAAGGGCGGCGCGAACATGATCAAGCGCTTCATGCACGACGACGTCCTGCAGCGCGTGCAGGACCTCAAGCCCGTCGCCGACGAGCTCGACCTCTCCCTCGCCCAGCTCGCCGTCGCGTGGGTCCTGCAGAACGACAACGTCGCCGCCGCGCTGATCGGCGCCTCCCGCCCCGAGCAGGTCGCCGAGAACGTCAAGGCGTCCGGTGTCGTCATCCCCGAGGAGCTGCTGGCGAAGATCGACACGATCCTCGGCGGCGTCGTCGAGCGCGACCCCGCCAAGACGGCCGAGACCGCGCCGAAGACCCGGGTGGTCTGACCGACCGCGGTGCCGTCCAGCCTGACGACCAGGCTGAGCACAGAGCGATCCCCCGGGCCGGCGGAGAACTGGCCCGGGGGATCGTGCTGTCGCCGGTGCGCCTGACAGTTGTGGCACCCTGCACGTCACTCACCAGCGCGTCGTGGCGAGAGGCCGCCTCGACCTGGCCCCGACACGGGTCCGGAACTCCCGGCAGCTCGATCGTGGCCCCTCGGGGTCACGTCACCAGCCGATCCAGACGCTACTGATCAGTCTGTAGACGGATGCGTAGCGCTGCGAGGATGCTTCCGCGAGTGAGAGGAGACCTCCAACGCCGGGTGGGCCGGCGGGTTCACGACCTGCGGATGGCACGCGGGCTGAGCCAGGAGGCCTTCGCTCTCCAGCTCGGGGTCCATCGGACACATCTCGGAAGCATCGAGCGGGGTGAGCGCAACCTGACCCTGCAGTCCGTCGAGGGCTTGGCGGAGAGGCTCGGAGTCGATGTTGACGACCTGGTTGTCGAGCCCGGGGACGTGAGCGACTGACCTGGCCTCTTCACGTAATGCAGACGCTTCCTTAAGACCATACGCTCAGCCGTATGAGACTGATCAGTAGCAACAACCATCGTCGTCCGATGGTTGCCGCCGTGGGAGCCGTGGTACTCGTGTCCGCTCTCGCGTCCTGCAACCCGGGGGGCCCCGAGGACGCGGGACCCGACGACCCGACCCCGCCCGCCGAGACGTCCGAAGCACCCTCCGTCGTCGACCCGGCGGCCTTCCTCGATGCGCTGCCGGTCGACGCCTCTCTGCTGTCGAGCTCGGCGCAGCCGACCGACCTCAGCGCCGTCGGTGGTCGCGACGGTCTTCCCGGCGTCGTTCTCACCCGAGCCACCGGGCCCGGCAGCGAAGCACCGCACCTGGTGGCGTGGCAGATCGCTGAGTCGGGCGCCAGCGAGATCGATCTCGGGCTGCCGATGACGGGTGAGCTCCGGACCGTGGAGATCGCCGCCGACGAGGTCACCGCGGTGGCGGGGTCCACGTGGGAGGCCGGCGCCGTGACTTCCTTCCTGGCACGCTCGAGCGACCGTGCGACGTGGACCGATGTGCCGCTGCCTGACGAGCTGGGCGGTGTCGCGCTCCTCGACGTGTCCGTGTCGGGGTCGCGGATCACCGCTGTCGGAATCGACGCGGCACGGCAGGTCGTGCTCGTCTCGGTCGGCGCCGAGGACGTCGTGACCGTCGCAGACATCGCTCCCGCCCCGTCGGGCCAGAACCCCACCGTGGTCCTCGCGACGGTCGGCGACGACGTCGTCGTGGTGTCGACCTCGGAGGGTCAGCGTCCTGGGATCGTCGGTTGGCGCTCGACGGACGCCGGAAGCTCCTTCGAGGAGCTGTCGGCGCTGCCCGACTCGGGGATGGAGACGCTGTCGGGGATCGCGGCCCAGCCGTTCGGCGGAGCCGCCTACTGGCTGGTGTCGGGCACGCAACGAAACGAGGCGGGGAACGTCCGTCCGCTCGTGCTGAGCTCGACCGACGGAACCACGTGGGAGCCCGAGACCGACTTCATCTACGACACCGACGAGGAGTGGGTGCCCTGGAACGGTGAGGTGGCCGACGCGAGCATCGGGGAGCCGATGTTCCTGGACACGGGCGTCGCCACCATCCTGGGCTCGGCGTCCGGGACCGCGGCCAACTGCGTCTACCGCAACTCGCCCCCGCAGTGGTTCACGTCGGAGAGCTGGTGCTCGCTCCGAGCCTTCACCGGCGGCCCCTCCGCCTCAGGGGTGGCCGTGCCCAAGGAAGGCGGCGGCGCCAGCGTCGTCCGGCTCGCCGACGGGGTGCTTCAGGTCTCCACGATCACGGCCGAGGGTGTGTGGGTGGACGCACCTCCCGTGACACGAGCAAGCCCGCCGTTCCTCTCGTCCATCATCGTCTCGGCCGACGACGCCGACACCGTCGAGGTGGCGCTCCAGCGGCTCACGTTGACGGTGAGCGAGGAGCGCTGGCGACGCGACGCCTCCTTCGCCCAGGTCATGGTCGATGCCTCGGGAGCGACCCCCGCCACGCCGGTGGGCGCCGAGCACGTCGAGGTGGGCACCGGCACCGACCGGTTGCGGATGGACCTGAGGGCCCCGGACGGAAACCCGGCCCTGGGGTTCAGCTACCTGGACCCGGCCGGGGGGTGGGTGCCCTCCCAGGGTGACTTCGACGGCCTGTTCGGAGGGACGCCCGTTCGCGTGAGCGATCGGTGGGTCATCAGCGCGACCGAGCGTCCGGGGTTCGCCTACTCGTCCGGACGCAACGAGGTCGCCCACCTGACCTCGACCGACGGGGTGGCCTTCTCCCGCGTGGGCCCCGATCAGACAGGCGCCCCGACCGGGGGCGGATCGTCCATCGGTCAGACCTGCTCCGCTCCCGGTGGGGAGTTCGTGACGGTCGGAGAGGTGATGGAGACGTTGCCGGAGGCCCGCGGCGGAGTGTGGTGGGGTTCTGGCGACGAGGTCAGGTACCTCGAGGCCGACACGGGTGCCTCGACACGCTTCACCGCATGCGCGACCGTCAGCGAGACCGTGGTCGCGGTCCTGGAGACACCAGAGGGAACGCAGACGGGATCGCTCAGCCCCGAGGGAGCCTTCGAGACTCGCGCCTCCCTTCCCGCAGGTACGACCCTGGGGCGGCTCACGGGCGGGGAGTCCCTCCTCGGGATCGGCGACGTGCGCACCCGTGACTACGTCGGCCCCGCGATTCTCATCTCCGCCGATGGCGCCGCCTGGTCCTGGGTTCCCCTCCCCACGCTGTCACGCAACTTCCGCGGCCAGATCGCGGTGCAGGGTGACGACGCGATCGTCGCCGGCGTCAGCGAGGGCGGCCTCGAGGCCTGGCACGTCTCCGACCTCGCCGGTCTCATCGCCGCCGCGGTCCCTCTCGAGGATGCCTAGGAGCCAGCGCTCGTCGATCGGCTTGCGGAGCCGTTCATCTTCCCGGCCGTGACTGCACGCAGCGGCAGAGCCCGCACCCCTCCTACAGGGGTGCGGGCTCCGTCGTTGCGGCGGAGGCACCACGGCTCCGGCCGAAGCGGCGACACCCGGGCACGGGCCCTGCCACGAGGGGTGGTCTGACAGTGCCTCCCTCACCTCGACGAAACCCCGTAACGTCGAAGGCTCATTTCCCCGTCGGCCCCCGCGCCCCGACCCACGACCGTCAGCCGCCCCTCAGCTTCTCCGAGGAGAGACTCCCATGTCGTCCACATCACGTCCGCCACGGCACTCCGTCAACATCTTCCAAGCGATCGCCCTCCTGATGGCGTTCCTGCTCGTCGCCGGGGTCGGTGGTGTGCTGACGGCCGGGCTGCTGATGCCCGCCGTCGCCGCCGTCGGCTCGACGTCGAACGCCGCCCAGCGGCTCTTCGACGACCTCCCGACCGAGCTGGAGATCTCCCCGCCGTCGGAGCAGTCCCAGATCCTCGCGTCCGACGGCAGCCTGCTGGCGACGTTCTACGCCGAGAACCGCGTCGTCGTCCCGCTGGAGGAGATCTCGCAGAACCTGCGCAACGCGGTCATCGCGACCGAGGACCAGCGCTTCTACGAGCACGGCGGTATGGACCCCGAGGGTCTCGCGCGTGCGGTCGTCCAGACGGTGGGCGGCAACACCCAGGGTGCCTCGACCTTGACGCAGCAGTACGTCAAGAACGTCCTGCTCGAGCAGGGGCTGGTGGCAGGGGACGAGGAGGCGATCAACGCCGCGACCGAGGCTGACGGCGCGGAGGGCATCAGCCGCAAGCTCCAGGAGATCAAGTACGCGATCTCGCTGGAGAAGGTCTACGAGAAGGACCAGATCCTCGAGGGCTACCTGAACATCGCGCAGTTCAGCATCAGCAACTACGGCGCCGAGGCCGCCTCGCAGTACTACTTCGGTCACAGCGCCGCCGAGATGACGCCCGCCGAGGCCGCTCTCGTGGCCGGCGTCACGAGGAGCCCGGGCGTCTACGACCCCACGCGCGGGGAGGACGACGGCTACGAGACCGCGACGAACCGTCGCGACACCGTGCTGGTCCAGATGCGCGACCAGGGCTACATCACCCCGGAGGAGTTCGACGTGGCCGTCGCCACGCCCGTGGCCGACATGCTCGCCATCACCCCCACCCCGGTCGGTTGCAGCGCCGCGGGTGTGAGCGCCTACTTCTGCGAGTACGTCACCAACGTCCTGCTCAACGACGGCTATCTCGGCGCCACGCAGACCGAGGCGCGGGACGCGCTGCGCCGCGGCGGCTACACGATCCGCACCACGATCGACCCGGTCCGCCAGGACCAGGCGTTCGAGTCCCTCGTCGCCGAGATCCCCGAGAACGACCCGACCTACCGCTCCCCCAACGGCGAGGGCCGCACCGAGGGCATCTCCGGTGCCATCAGCACGGTCGAGCCCGGGACCGGCGACATCATCGCCATGGTGCAGAACACCACCTACGGCGAGGCGACGCCGGAGAACCCCCGCGCCACCCGGCTGAACTTCAACGTCGATCGCGCGTACGGAGGTGGCGCAGGCTTCCAGACCGGATCCACGTTCAAGGCCTTCGTCCTCGCCCAGTGGCTGATCGAGGGGCGGTCGCTCAGCGAGCCGATCAACTCCGCCAACAACCAGTCCTTCCCGGCCGGCACGTGGGACATCTCGTGCTCGCCCGAGAGCGTCGCCAACTACGACCCGCGCAACCTGGAGCCCGGCGGCGGCACCATGTCCGTGCTGCAGGCCACCATGGACTCGGTCAACACCTCCTACGTCCGCATGGCCAACCAGATGGACCTGTGCGCGCTGCGCGAGACCACCTCGGCCATGGGCGTGCACGTCGGCGACGGCACCATCGACCCCGCCCGGCTGCCGGCGACCAGCGGGGCACGCTCGCTGTACGAGGCCCAGGCCGGAGCCGACATCCTCGCGATCCCCTCGATGGCGCTGGGCTCCAACACCATCGCGCCGCTCACCATGAACGCGGCCTTCGCCACGTTCGCCGCGGGCGGCATCTTCTGCGAGCCGCGGGCGATCACCGGCATCACGGATCGCGACGGCGTCGAGGTCGTCGTCCCCGAGCCGGAGTGCTCCCGGGCGCTCGAGGAGAACATCGCCGCCGGCGTGAACCACGCCCTGCAGAACGTGGTCCAGCGGGGCACCGCCACCGGCGCTCGCCTGGACCGCCCCGCAGCCGGCAAGACCGGAACCGCCAACGAGGACTACCACGCGTGGTTCATCGGCTACACCCCCCAGCTCTCCACCGCCGTGTGGATGGGTCACAGCGAGGGCGACATCCCCATGGTCCGCACCACCCTCAACGGCCGCTACCACGCCCAGATCTTCGGTGGCCGGATCCCTGCCCCGATCTGGGGCGACTACATGACCAAGGCCACCGAGGGGATGGACGTCGAGGGCTTCCCAGACGCCCAGGAGCGTCAGATCTTCGGCGACCGCGTCGCCGTCCCCGGCGTCGTGGGCCAGTCCGTCAACGGCGCCACGGCCACCCTGCGCAACGCTGGATTCCGGGTGATCGTCGGTGAGGGCCGTTACAGCGCCACCGTCCGGGCCGGCGCCGTCGCCCAGGCGTCCCCCGGCTCCGGCGCCCGCGTCGCGCCCGGCGCCGCCGTGACCGTCCACCCCAGCCTCGGCCCGGAGCCCGCCCCGCCCGCCGAGCCCGAGGACACTGACGAGCCGGGCGACGTCGACGAGCCGGGTGAGTCCGAGGAGCCCGACGGCGACGACGACTGACTCGGTCGGCCGGGCGCCCGACCCACGCGGACGACCCACCCGCGCCGGCGGGTGGGTCGTCTGCGGAACGGCCGTCGTCCCGCGGTGACCTCACACGGGTGGCTACGGTCTACGGCAGGACGTCCACGACGACGCGGAAGGGGTCGGTCAGGGTGAACGCCCGGAACTGGCTCGCCTCTCCGAGACCGAGAAGGAGGCTCGCCGAACCTCCGTTGGTGGCGTACCACATCGCTTCCGCAACCGTGCCGCCCTCGTCGACGGGGGTGTCAGGTGCCTCGCCGTCGTCCGGTCCCCGAGCGATCCCGTTGACCGAGATGTTGAGCACCTGGTCGCCGTCGATGTCGGCGATCTCCCCCGAGTCGAGCATCGCCGTCTCGGTCAGGTCCGACCACAGGCCCACCTCGCCGGCCCCGCCACCGTCGAAGGGCACCAGCGTCACGACCACCCTGTGCGAACCGTCCGGACACACCGAGGAGTTGAACGACTCGAACTGCATGTACGGCGCGTCGTCGGGACGCGGCTGCAGCTCGCCGGAGTACCCCAGATCGAGGAAGTTGATACCGGAGTCCTCGCTGGCGGGACACGCGTCGTCGACCTCGAGATCGGTTTCGGTCTCGGTTTCGGCCTCGGGTTCGGTCGTCGACGACGACGGGGTCGTCTCGGGCGACGCGGACGGCGCGGAGGTCTGCGAGGTCGGTTCGGCCGACGGCGAGGTGGAGCTAGATTCTGACGACGGGTCGCCGGTGCAGGCCGCCAGCGCGACCACCAGGGCACCGACGAGCAGAGCGGGCGCCGCGTTCGTGCGGGTCATCGTTCTCACCTTCATCCGATCTCACGTTGCGTCCGCCCTCGCAGGAAGGGGCGGACTGCCGACACTACGGCTCGAGCGTCCATCTCGTGCCCCTGCTGGGGAACCGAGATCCGCTCGGCCTGCGGCAGGAGGGCGACCAGTGCCGTGGCGGCGGTGTCGAAGAATCCGTCGGCGAGGTCCGCCATCTCGACGGACGTGCCCGTGCTCGTGGCGACGAGCACCGGCACGTCCACCGTGCGGAACAGGTCGGCCAGAGCCTCGCCGTCGTCCATCACCGCCGCGTCGTAGCGGAGCGTGGGGGCGAGGTCGAGCAACGGCGCCCAGAACGGTGACCGGCGCGCGCCGGCGATCACCTCCGGCGGCGAGCCCCAGGCCCGCATGGCCAGCTCGAGAGCCGCGCCGCGGTCGCCACGATCGAGCGCCACGGCGAGGGCGTGGCTGTAGCTGCGGTGCCGCGGCGTCGCCCCGTCGGTGACGTCGAAGGGCGGCTCCCAGACCACGAGCCTCGAGATCGGGGCGCCCGCGGCCGCAGCGCGAAGGGCCAGCAGTCCCCCGGACGACGAGCCGACCACCGAGGCCGGTCCGTCGACGACCGCGGCGACGACCGCCCGGAGATCTCCGATCTCGTCGTCGACCGACGAGTCCGCAGCATCCCCGCTCGTCCCTCTCCCCCGACGCGAGTAGACGACAGTGGTGAACTCGTCGGCCAGCAGCTCCGCCAACGGTCGGAGCTCAGCCCCGTCGTCGAGGGCGCCAGAGACGAGCACGACCCCGGGGCCTCGTCCCGCGACAGACACGTCCAGGCTCACGCCGTAGTTCGACTCGACACGCATCGTGGAGCTCCTCTCCCGGCAGCATCGCTGCCCGTTCGTCGGTGGTGATGGTGGTGGTCGCGACCGAGTGCTCAGTCGACGCGCCGCGCGACCCGGTCGCACAGCGTGATCCACTCGCCGTCGGGACGGAACTCCCAGTGGTGGGTCTGGGTGCGTCCGTCCTCGCTGAACGTGACCGTCGCGCGCTCCTGATCTCCGGTGAACGTCCAGGTGTCGCTGTCGCGAGTCAGGAGGTACTCGCGGTTGTAGCCGTGGTTCTCGATGCTCCAGGAGAAGTAGGTCGACCGCTCCTGGTCCCAGCCGAGGAAGCTCATCGTGTCGAACGGCCCGTTCGCGCGCTCGTCCTGGACGACGAACTGCTTCCCGGAGTGCCACCGGGCGGAGTGGATGCTGCGCCACGGCGTCCCCGCGAGATCGACACCGCGCGCGGTGCCCTCCGCCGACCAGTCCCCGACGAAGGCTTGCAGCAGCGTGTGCTCGTCAGCCACGGTGTCCCCCGTTCGTGGGCGCGTAGCTGAGCACGACGTTGCGCGAGTCGGCCCAGGTGCGCACGCCGAGCAGGTCGAGCTCGATCCCGGTGAGGCCCTCGAACGCCCGCCGGTCGCCGGCGACCACGCGCGGGCCGACCATCAGGTGCAGCTCGTCGACCAGCCCGTGGGCGAGTAGATCCGTCCAGAGCGTGAGGCCGCCGAACAGGAGGACGTCGCCCGGCGTCCCGGACGCACGCAGCCGGGCGACGACGTCGTGCGCGTCGGCCCGGCGCACGATCGTGGTCTGCTCCTCGAAGGCGGTGACGTCGTCGCGCGTCAGGCTGTCGGAGATCACGGTGATCGGGATGCCCGCGGCGTAGCGAGAGGCGATGTACTGGTCGTCCGGGGTGGCCTCCGGGTCCCCCACCCGGGCCGGCCAGTACTGCAGCATGCCGCGATAGCCGACGGCCCCGAACAGCAGGTGCCCGGCGGCCCTCACCCGTTCGACGTTGTGGGCGCTGAAGGCCTGGTCCATCGGCAGCGCTGCGACGTCGCCCCCCGGCCCGTCCGCGTATCCGTCGATGCTCAGCATGGTGCTCACGACGATCCTGCTCATGTCGCTCTCCCTCGATCGGACCGCTCGACGAGCGGCTCCGGAAAACATAACAGACCGGAACGGTCCGGTCTATAGTTGGGGGGTGTCCACACCCAGCCCCCGCGGGCGGCATCGCGAGGCGGCCGAGAACGACGTCCGCATCTTCGAGGCCGCCAAGGCCGTCTTCACCGACGACCCCGACGCGCCCATCTCGGCGGTCGGGGCGGCAGCCGGCGTCGGGAAGTCGGCCCTCTACCGGCGCTACCCGAGCAAGCAGGAGCTCCTCGAGGCCGTCGCCCAGGACCTCACCGAGCAGTACGTGAGCGTCATCGAACGCAGCCACGAGGAGCTCGACCGCGACGTCGATCCCCGCACGGTGCTGGAGACGTTCCTCGCCGACACCGCGGCGACGGGCACGCACGCGACGTCGGTGGCGATCGCCGGGCGCTTCGAACCCTCCCCCGGGACCGGGAGCGGTCCGCGCAGGGTTGGGCAGCGGGTGACCGCCTGGTCGCACGTCTGCACGAGGCCGGCGCGCTGCGCACGGAGGTCAACTGGCTCGACCTCAACAAGCTCCTCGAGGCGTTCGGCCGGGTCCGCGCTCCGCAGGTGGCGCGGACCGAGCAGCTCCGCCACCGCTACGCCGCTGTCCTCGCCGCCGGGCTCGCCCCACACTCGTCCCCCCTGCCCGGAGCGCCGGCCGGGCCGACGGACTTCGGCCCGCTCGACCCTCGCTGACCGAGCTGGTGCGACGCCTCCGGACGACCAGCGACTCGTCCTGACGACGCCCGTCCCACCGGGCAGCATCGTTCCCCACCGGGCGAACCGGCCCCCCGAACGGGGGCGCGCACAGTGTTCAACCTCGCGTCCCACGCCGTACACGACCCGGTTCCCTGCGCACGTTCTGCTGGAGTCCGGGCCCGGAAGGAAGCGGCCCGACACCCCCCTCACACCACCGGGCACCTGCGCGCCCGGGGAAGGAACCCATGCGATCTCGCATCCACAGAGCCACCGGCGCCGTCATCGGGGCGACGCTCGTCGGCAGCCTCCTGGTGGCCGTGTCGGCGCCCGCCGTCGCCGACCGGAGCGAGCCCCTCGCCGCCGCTGCGGCCGCCGAGGACGCTCTCGCTCCGGGCCGGCACCTGAGCCCCGAGGCGACGGAGTGGAAGTTCCACGACCTGGACCAGGACCCCGCCGGTGACGGCGACCTCCTCTCGTGGACCCTGGCCGACTACGACGACTCGGCCTGGCCCGCCGCGCACGGTCCGTTCGGCGCGCTCCGAGGCCTGAAGGCTCCCGTCTCCGGCCAGCCCGTGGAGACGCTGCTGACCCAGTACAAGGCCGGCACCACCACGAACATCGAGACCTTCTTCTTCCGTGCCGAGATCGACCTGGACGCCGAGGAGCTCGAGGGCATCGGTCGCCTCACGGGCACCGTCCGTCACGACGACGCCCTGGCGGTGTGGGTGAACGGCGAGAAGGTCGGCGGCTTCCTGGACGACGCCTTCGACCCCGCCCGCGGCAACATGCAGTACCTCGGTGACAGCCGCAGCGCGCCCATCGTCAGCTCCGTCGTCGTCCCCGGCGACGTCCTGGTCGAGGGCGAGAACCAGATCGCGATCGCGCTCTACCAGGACCGCGACACGAGCTCCGACCTCTACTTCAACTTCGAGACGCTGGAGACGGTCGCGGCCGACGAGCCGCTCGTCGTCAGCGACCTCGTGCTGAACGTCGGTACCGACGAGACCGAGCGCAACGTCGCCTGGTACCTCAACGACGTCGCCGACGGCACCGCGCAGTGGGCGCCGGCGTCGTCGTACGACGGCGTGACCTTCCCCGAGGCCGCGGCCACCACCCCGTCGATCCACACGGGGCAGACGCACGACGGCCGGTTCTACCACCACGCCACCCTGGACGCGCTCGCCGAGAACGAGACGTACGTCTACCGCGTCGGCGGTGAGGGCAGCTGGTCCGAGGTCCACGAGTTCACGACCGGGACCTTCGGTTCCGGCGAGTTCGAGTTCTTCATGGTCGGTGACGCCCAGATCGGCTCGTCCGGCGACGTCGCCCGCGACACCGCCGGGTGGACGAACACGCTGGACGTGGCCGAGGAGATGTTCCCGGACGCCGAGTTCATCCACTCCGTGGGCGACCAGGTCGAGCGCGCCGGCGCCGAGAACGAGTACGAGGGCTTCCTCGCTCCCGAGCAGCTGCGCACGATGCCGCTCGCGACGATCAACGGCAACCACGACGTCGGCACGACGGCGTACGAGACGCACTTCTTCATGCCGAACCTGGACAAGGACTTCGGCAACTCCGGCGTCTCGACCCGTTCGCAGGGCAACTACTCCTACGTCTACAAGGACGTCCTGTTCCTCGGCCTCAACTCCAACGTGATGGACGTGGCCACCCACGAGGCGTTCATCGAGAAGACCCTCGCCGAGCAGGGTGACGACGTGCGCTGGGTCGTCGCGTCCCTGCACCACTCGATGTTCAGCGTGGCGAACCACTCGATCAACCAGAACATCGTGGGCCTGCGCAACAACCTCGCCCCGGTCCTGTCCGAGCACGGCGTCGACGTCGTCCTCATGGGCCACGACCACTCCTACTCGCGCACCCGCGTGATGGAGGGCCGCACGCCCGTCGCGACGTGGGACGACCAGCTGGAGGTCCACCCGGACGAGGGCCAGACCGTCTACGTGACCGGCAACTCCTCGTCGGGCTCGAAGTACTACAACATCCGGACCCCTGAGGCGATCGGCGCCGCCGACCCGAACGGGTTCAACTACCTCGCGAAGGCCTGGCAGGAGTACGTGCCGAGCTTCGCGCACATCGAGGTGGACGGGGACGTCATGACGATCTCCTCCTACCGCACCGACGACCGCAGCTCCTTCGACGAGGTCGTCGTCCACCGCGCCGGCGTCGAGGAGCCCGTCGTCTCCCCGTTCACGGACGTGCCGACCGACAGCGTGTTCTTCCAGGAGATCCGCTGGCTCTTCGAGCGCGGCATCACGACCGGGTGGCCGACGGCCGACGGCGGCGTGGAGTACCGCCCCCTGAGCTCGATCAACCGCGATGCGATGGCGGCGTTCCTCTTCCGCGAGTTCGGCGACGAGTCCTACCGTGCGCCGGACGTCTCGCCGTTCGTGGACGTGGCCGTGGACAACCAGTTCTACCGCGAGATCGCCTGGCTGGCGGAGAACGAGATCTCCACGGGCTGGGTCACCCCGACCGGCGCCGAGTTCCGTCCGCTCGCCCAGATCAACCGTGACGCGATGGCGGCGTTCCTGTTCCGCATCGGCGCGCCGGCGGACTACGTCGCCCCGCCGGTCTCACCGTTCAAGGACGTGGACGCCACCACGATGTACCGCACGGAGATCCTGTGGGCGGCCCAGAACGGCATCACGCTGGGCTGGGTCGGCAACGACGCGACGGTGCAGTTCCAGCCGCTCTCGCCGATCGCCCGCGACGCCATGGCGGCGTTCCTGAACCGCATGGTCGAAGGACCGCGCGAGTCCTGATCCCGCCTCGACCGGCCGGTGGCCCCGACGCCACCGGCCGGTCGACCCCTCCCCCGACCCCGATCACCCCGAGGACACCCGTGCGGCGAACGAGCCGTCCGACCCCGCTCGCCTCGCGCGGAACCCTCGCGGTGCTGGCGGTCGTCGCCGTCGCCCTCGGCGCCCTGCTGTGGACCCGGTCGAGCGACGCGGCCCCCGGGACGGTCGCCGTCGGTCAGGTCGAGGTCCCGGTCCGGGTCGGGGACCTCACCCTCGTGCACGGAACGGCGCTCGAGGGGCTCGACGAGATGACGTGCACCGCGCCGGACGGTTCGACGCAGCCGCTCGGCGCCGACATCGTGGCCGGCTTCTCCGGGGGCGTCGCCGTCCAGGACCCGCCGCCCACGCTCGTCGCCATCGACGACTTCGGCTACGAGAGCTTCCGCAGCCTGTACTACGCGCGTGACGTCGAGACGTTGACGGCCGGTGGCGGGGAGTGCGACGCCGTCATCGACGAGATGGCGTGGGTCCTGCTCCTGACCTACCCCGACACGGCCGGGGCGGCCAGCTCCCTGACCGCCCCCCTCGACTCCTACGACGAGCTGCTGGAACCCGTGGAGGAGATGGGGTGGGACTACCTCGGGTGCCTCGAGCGGGAGCAGGGGGCCGAGTGTCGTGCGCCCGTCGGACGCGTCGTCGTCCACACCGGCTCTCCTGCCGACCCGCGCTCCCTGACCGTCTGGACCGAGGCGTTCCTCGCCGGCCTGGGCAGCTAGCGCTGCCGACGGTCATCGGCCGCCGACCCGGCGAGACCGAGCACGACGGCGGAAGGTTCCGCCCCTCGACCCCTCGCCGCGCACCCTCGGCCCGTCCTACCGTCGGCCCCATGAGCACGCACCTCCTCCCCGCCACCCGGCTGAGCCCCGCCGTCCTGCGGTGGCTCCTCGACCTGCGCCCCGGTCCCGCGGCCACGCTCGCGGCCACCGTGCTGGCCGTCCCCGACGCCGTCGAGACCCTCTCCTCCGGCGAGCTCGTGACCGCGGGCGCCGCCCTCGAGCGCGACGGCGAGCTGCTGCCCGCGGGCGAGGCGGCGGTCGTCGGGGACGTCCTGACCTCGGCGGCGGCGCTCGTGCGCGTCGGCACCGCCGACGCGGTCGCCGCGCTCGTCGCCGTCGGCCGCGACCGGGTGCTCGTGCTGACCCCGGACGGGCACGGGGGACAGGTCGCGGGGGCCCTGGCGGCCGACGTCGGCGTGGGCGCCGCCGTCGCCTCGATCGCGGAACAGGTGGGCGAGGACGCCGTCGTCCTGGTCGCGGTGCCCGGCGCGGACATCGTGTCGCTGCCCCCGGACGACGACCTCGCGGACCGCGTGACCTCCCGCCTCGACGGGCTGCACCCGTGACCGCGGCGGTGACCCACGGCGCCGACGTCGCCGCGCTGCGGACCTGGCAGACCTCGGCGGCCGACGGCGGTCGCGACCTCGAGGAGATCGGTCACCGCCTCGGGCTGGCCGTGGCGGGCATGGCCTGGTCCGGCCAGGACCAGCGCCGGTTCACGGAGGACTGGTCCGGCCGGCTCTCCCCCATGCTCCGGGGCGTCGCCTCGGCGCTGGTGTCCGCCTCGGCGGCCGTCGGGCGCGAGGCCGACGAGCAGGAGACCGTCAGCGCCGCGGCGCCGGGACCGGTGGCCCCTGGCGGCGCACCGCTCGGCTACGCGGGAGACCCCGCCGCCGACGCGGCCCGCGAGGCCGGGGAAGCCGGCTGGGCGCGAGGCGCCGCCGGGGTGCTGCTCGGGATGGTCGGCCACGTCCTGGGCGGCCCGGCGGGCTCGCTGCTGGGCACGGTCGTCGGACCTCGCCTGGTGGACCGGGTGGTCGGCGTCGCGGACGCCCGCGCCGACCGGACCAGCGTCACGGAGGTGACGAACGAGATCGGGATCACCGACACGGCTCCCCGAGGCCCCGGCGACGTGCTGCACGACCTCGCCGACATGTACGACCACGAGGGCACGGTCCGCACCGACCTCCTCACGGGACCCGACGGCCGCCAGGTCGCGATCCTCTACGCCCCGGGCACCCAGGACTGGTCGGGCGACCCCTCCGGCACCAACCCGATGGGGGTCTACGGCGCGGTGGGTGCGGCGTCCGGCAAGGACACCCCCCTGCGCCGGCTGATGCTCGAGGCGATGGCCACGCTGCCCCCGGGGGTGCCGATCCACCTCGCCACGCACAGCCAGAGCTCGTTCGCCGGGCTCGACCTGGCGGCGGACCCCTACGTCCGGTCGCAGCACACGATCGCGTCCGTCATCACCACGGGTGCGGGCGGCGGCAACTTCGTCGTCCCCGACAGCGTCCAGGTGGTCTCGGCACGCAACCCGTTCGACCCCGTCGCCAGGATCGGCGGGGCGCCGTCGGGAGCGATCGACGTCGCGGGGACCTGGTCGGGCGACCACCCGCACTCCTCGCGCGAGTACGCCGCCATGGTCGGCCGCAGCGACGACCCCGCGCTCGCGCGGTGGTGGCGCGAGACCGGCATCGACCCGCGCTCGACCGTCACCACCCGGGTCTTCCGGGGCACGGTCGGGCCGGCCGTGCCCGGTGGCGGCGTCGTCCCCGACTGACCGCACGACTTCGGGAGTGACGGCGGGCGTTCGACGGCGGGCGTCCGCCGTCGTGCAGCGAGGTCAGCCGAGCCCGAGGAGACGACGGGCGACGCGGCCCCGCCGCCCGCTGAACGGCGGCTGCGCGATGCGCAGCGTGTCGAGCTCGAGCGGCTTGCGCAGCACGGGCTTGAGGTGGCTGAAGGCGTCGAAGGACGCCTGGCCGTGATAGCTCCCGGACCCGCTCTCCCCGACCCCGCCGAACGGCAGCTCGGGGGCGGCGGCCTGCAGCAGCGCGACGTCGAGGCCGACCGTCCCCGACGACGTCCCCTGCACGAACGCGCGCGACGTGGCGGCCGAGGCGGAGAAGACGTAGAGCGCCAGCGGCTTGTCCCCCGCGTTGACGTAGTCGATCGCCGCCGACGCCGAGGGCACCGGGATGATCGGCAGCACGGGTCCGAAGATCTCCTCGCGCAGGACCGCGGGCACGTCCTCGCCGTCGCGCGACGCCGCCGGGTCGGTTGGCTGGGACATCTGCAGCACGGTCGGAGCGAGGAACCGCGTCGCGGCGTCGTGGTCGCCGCCGAACGCCACCCGTCCCTGGTCCAGGTAGCCGACCAGACGGGCGTGGTGGGTGTCGCTCACGATGCGCCCGTAGTCCGGGCTGCTCGCCGGGTCCTGGCCCCACAGGTCGCGGACGGCGCGCTCGATCGCGGCGGTCAGGGCCGCCACGCGGTCCGGCGTCGTGAGCACGTGGTCGGGAGCGATGCACGTCTGGCCGGCGTTGCTGAACTTCGCCCACGCGATCCGCCGGGCCGCCTGCTCGAGGTGGGCGTCGTCGTCGAACCACGCCGGCGACTTGCCGCCGAGCTCCAGCGTGGTCGGCGTGAGGTGCTCGGCGGCCGCCCTGGCCACGATGCGCGCGACGCGGCCGTTGCCCGTGTAGACGATGTGGTCGAACCGCTCCGCGAGCAGCGCGGTCGTCTCGGGGACGGCGCCCGGGACCACCCGCACCGCCCGGGGATCGAGGTGCGCCGGCACGAGCCGAGTCAGGAGCGCCGAGACGTGCGGCGCCAGCTCGCTCGGCTTGAGGACCGCGGTGTTGCCGGCCGCCAGCACGCCGACCAGCGGCGAGAGCAGCAGCTGCACGGGGTAGTTCCACGGCGCGATCACGAGCACCACCCCGAGCGGCTCGGGCACGAGGGCGGCCCGACCCGGTCGCAGCGCGAGCGGGAGGGATGTGCGGCGCGGCCTCGCCCAGCGCGTCAGGTGGCGGAGCGCGTGGGCGATCTCCGCGCGGACCACGCCGATCTCCGTGATCCGCGACTCCGTCGCGCTCTTGTGCAGGTCGGCGTGGAGCGCCTCCTCGAGCTCGACGCCGTGCTCGACGAGCAGCCGGTCGAGGGCCGCCAGCTGCTCGCGACGCCACGCGAGGGGGCGCGTCACTCCGTCGTCGAACCGGGCACGCGCCGTGGCGACGGTGCGGCGGATCGCGTCGGGCTCGAGCGGGGGCGTGGGAGTGACGGGCATCCCTCCACGGTAGGTGAGCTCGAGCCCGACGGCGGGTCGGGGTGTGGCGCTACCCCCGGTCAGGAGCCGGCCGCGGACGCGGGGGCCGCGGCGGCCGGGAGCGGCTCCCCGATCGGCGCCCCGTGCAGCTGGTTGGCGCTGCGGACGACGCGCGGATCGGTCGCTGCCGCGGCCTCGATCGGTCCGTCACCGGTGAGCACGACGGTGAGGCTCTCCCCCGGCAGCAGGCTGACCAGGCTGACGTCCGCGCTCGCGCTCCGGTCGGCCCGGTCCGCCAGCACGACGACGTCGCGCACGTAGGCCGTCGCGGTCACCGTGATCTCGGCCCCGGTGGGCGTGCTGGCGGCCTCGACCGCGAGCGCCGTCGGGTCGAGGTCCTGCGCGACCACCTCGGCGAGATCGTGGACGACCCGGTCAAATGCCGCCCCGTCGAAGGTCACGACGACGAGCTCCCGCGAGGCGTCGGTCGGGTCCACGACGTCCGAGGGAAGGGCGACGCGGGCGGCCCCGCGGGCGTCGACGTGGACGTCGAGGCTGTGCGAGGCGAGCACCTCGCCGTCGAAGGCGATCCGCTCGACCCGCGCCGTGCCGGCGTACCCCTCGGCCGTGTCGTTGACCAGCACCAGGGTCGAGCCCGCACCGTCCGTGGCCGGCTGGATCGTCGCGAACCGCTCCGCGTAGACGCGACGCAGCGCGTACCAGAGCGGCTTGCGGCGCTCCTCGAAGTCGACGGCCGCCCAGGAGACGACCGGCCAGTCGTCGTTCAGCTGCCACACCACTGTCCCGGTGTTGTACGGAGTGAGGGAGCGGAAGTAGGCGATCCCGAACTCGAGCGCGTGCGCCTGGTTGAGCTGGGTGACGAAGTGCCACTCGTCGATCGTCCGCGGCGGGGCGAAGTGCCCGCGCAGCCCGCGCTCCAGCTTCTGGTTGCCCGCACCGGCTTTCTGGTGCACGAGCATCTCGTGGCCGTCGGGGTGGAGCGGGGAGTCGTGCACGACGTCGAACAGCGTGCTCCAGGCGGCCGGCCCCTGGAACCCGAACTCGGCGACGAACCGCGGCGTCCACTCGGCGTAGCTGGTGTAGTCCTTCTCGTTCCAGACGTCCCAGATGTGCACGGTGCCCTCGGTGTCGAGGTTGGGCGAGACGTGCGCGTCGGAGGAGAACGGGCTGCCGGGGACGTACGGACGCGCCGGGTCGAGCTCGGCGATGATCTCGGGGAACAGGTGGCGGTAGTAGTGGTCGCCCCACGTCCGGCCCTCGAGGCTGCCGCGCCACCCCCACTCGGCGAAGCCCACGAGGTTCTCGTTGTTCCCGGCCCACAGCACCAGGCTCGCGTGGGCCGAGAGCCGGGCGACGGCCTCGCGGGCCTCGGCCTCGATCTCGCTCGCGAGCCACGACTCCTCCGAGTAGGCCGCGCACGCGAGCAGGAAGTCCTGCCAGACCAGCACACCCTCGCGCGAGCAGATCGAGTAGAGCTCGTCGGACTCGTACATCCCGCCGCCCCAGATGCGCAGCAGGTTCATGTTCGCGTCGGTCGCGTCCTTCACCCGCCGCTCCAGCCGGGCGGCGTCGATCCGGGTGACGAAGGCATCGTCGGGGATCCAGTTCGCGCCGCGGATCAGGATGGTGCGTCCGTTGACCCGGAGCTCGAACGGGACGCCCTGCTCGTCGGGCTGCATGTTGAGCGAGACGGTCCGGAACCCCACCTCGTGGCTCCAGCGCGCCGGGCCGACCTCGACCTCGACGTCGTACAGCGGCTGGTCGCCGTGGCCGCGCGGCCACCACAGCTCGACCTCCGGCACGACCGCGGTGACGACTCCCTCGACCAGGACGGTGCTCGTCGTGCTCGCGACGCGGCGCCCCCCGCGCGACACGGTGACCGTGACCTCCCGCGGCTGCGGCACGCCGTCGTCGACCAGGTCGACGTGGGCGCGGAGCAGACCGGCGGTGCCGGCCACGTCGACGAGCGGTCGGACCGCACCGATGCGCACGGTGCTCCACCCCTCGATCCCGATCGAGCGCCAGATGCCGGACGTGGCGACGTCGATCCCCCAGTCCCAGCCGAAGTTCGAGGCGGTCTTGCGGATCGCGTTGTAGGGGTGGTGGTTGACGTGGAACCGGGGTCCCCCGTTCTCGCGCTCGAACCGCTCGGCGGCGGGGACGGGAGCGTCGAAGGTCACGACGATCTCGTTCTCGCCCTCGCGCAGGAGGTGGTCCACCCCGAACCGGTACGACCGGTTCTGGTTGGCCGTGGTGGCCACCACCCGACCGTTGAGCTCGATCGTGGCGAGCGTGTCGAGACCGAGCGCCACCAGGTCGTGGCGATCCTCCCCGTCCGGCTGCCAGGTGAACGTGCGGCGGAAGGACCAGACCGTCGAGCCGATCCACTGCTGGGCGGCCTCGTTGTCGCCGTCGAAGGGCTCGTCGATCAGCCCCTGCGCGAGCAGGTCCAGGTGGATGCAGCCCGGAACGTGGGCCGGGACGTCCCGGCCCTCCAGGTCGGTGGGGACCTCGCCCGCCAGGGCGCGTGCGGTCCAGGGGCCGTCAAGGCTGAAGGTGGTCATGGAACCTCTCTCAGATCGGGGCCGCTCCGGTGCGGCGTGTTCTCGGTGGAGGAGCTGGTGGTGCGTCAGGCGGGGGCGTCGGCGGGCTCGGGGACGAGCTCGAGGACGAGCGCCTGGCCCGGGCCGAGCAGCGGGAGCCGCAGCCCGATCCTGGCGAGGTCGGAGCCCGTCAGGACGGTCGAGCCCTGCGCGAGCCACGGGGGTGGGACGGAGTCGCGCGAGAGCGGGAGGTCCAGCTCGGGGACCGGTCGGACCCGGTACCGCTGATCGGGCACCAGGCCCGCGACGGGCAGCACCGTTCCCGTGGAGCGGCCCGAGGTGGCCGTGCGGGCGATGCGGAGCACACCGCCGTCCCGAGGGTCGACGGCGAGCACCTGGCTCAGCACGAGTCCGGCGTCGCGCTGCTCGGGGTGCGTCAGCGTGCCGCTGTGCAGCAGCGGACGCAGCCGGCGGTAGGCCGCCACGCCGCGCCGGAGCTGGTCCAGCTCGGCCTCGCTGCACTGCGTGATGTCCCACTCGATGCCGGCGTGCCCCAGGAGCGCGACGGCGATCCGCAGCGACAGGTCGCTGACGCGCCCCGTCGTGTGGGCGCGAGCCGGGCCCACGTGCGAGCCGATCAGCTCGAGCGGGAGCAGCAGCTCCGTCCAGCGCTGGATCGCGAGGCGTTCGACGGGGTCGTTGGTGTCGGAGGCCCACACGCGGTCCGTGCGCTCGAGGATGCCGAGGTCGACCCGGGCGCCGCCCGAGGCGCACGCCTCGATCTCGAGCCCGGGGTGGCGCAGTCGCAGGGCGTCGATCAGGGCGTAGACCGCCTCGGTGTGCCGGTGGACCGCCGCCCGGCCACCGACGACGCCCTCGACGATGTCGCGGTTCTGGTCCCACTTGACGTAGTCGACGCCACATCGGCTGATCACCGCGCTGACGGACTCCAGCAGGTGCTCGAACACCTCGGGGTCGGCCACGTTGAGGACGTACTGGTTGCGCCAGGAGCGCACGCCGTCCGCGACGGGCTGCAGGAACCACTCGGGGTGGGCGCGCGCGAGGTCGGAGTCGAGGTTGACCATCTCGGGCTCGAACCACAGCCCGAGCTCCATCCCGAGCCCGTGCACCAGGTCGGCCAGGGGCTCGAGGCCGTTCGGCCACACCTCCGGGTCCACCCACCAGTCGCCGAGGCCGGCGTCGTCGGACCGTCGGGAGTGGAACCACCCGTCGTCCAGGACGAAGCGCTCGACCCCGATGGCCGCGGCGGTCTCCGCGAGGTCACGGAGCGGTGCGAGCTCGTGGTCGAAGTACACCGCTTCCCACGTGTTCAGGGTGACGGGCCGCGGGCGGGTCGGATGGCCGGGGCGGGCCCGCAACGACGCGTGCAGCCGCGCCCCGATGCCGTCGAGACCGTCGCCGCTCCACACGAGGACCGCGTCCGGGGTGCGCAGGCTCTCCCCCGTCCTCAGCACCACCTCGCCGGGTCGCAGCAGCGGGCCGGCACCGAGGACGGCCCCCGACTCCGCGAGCGCGTCGTGGCGGTAGACGGCGTCGCCGCTCCAGGCGAGGTGCACCGCCCAGACCTGACCCGAGCCGGAGTCGAAGCCCGGGGTCCCCAGGGCCAGGATCGTCGGGGCGTCGTGGCCGGTGCGACCCCGACGGGACTCCCGCACCCAGGCCCCCTCCGTGAGGGGACGGCGCTGCGGGGCGCGCTCCCGCGTCCATCGGCCGCCGAAGTCGAGCACCTCCCCGACCTGGTCGCTGACCGGCACGGTGACCTCGAGACCCGCGAGCGCCAGCGGTTCGTCGCCGTCGTTGACGATCTCGTGCCACACCCGGAGCACACCGGAGGCGTCCAGCACCCACTCGCTGATCAGGCGGACGGCTCCGCTGACCGCCTCGACCCGGAGCCGGTCACCACCCCCGCTGACCGACACGTCGCGCCAGCGCGGGACCAGCACCCGACCGGCGACGTCCCCGGCGATCGCCGGACGCCCCTCCCAGCCCTCGTGCTCGGTGGGGAGGATCGTGTGCGGGAACGGGACGTCGAAGGAGCTGGGTGAGATCGGCCGACCGAGCGCCTGCAGGACCTCGCGGTCCTCGGACTCCGTCCGCCCACGTCCGTCCGCGCCCGCCGCGCCCCAGTGCAGGACCTGGGGAAGTCCGCTCGGCTCGGCGACCAGGAGCACCTCCACACCGCCGCCCGCGAGTCGATGGAGCACGCTCACGGCCGAGCCACCTCTCGCACGACGGCCCAGCCGCCGGCGGGAAGCCGGAGCGTCCCGGTGAGGTCCCGGGCGGTGATCAGCTCGCGACCGGTCGCCTCGACGTCGACGTCCTCGGAGGTGTGGTTGAGGAGGAACAGCACGCTCGCGTCCCCGGTGCGACGGCGAACCGCCTCGACCCCCGCCGGCGCCACGATCTCACGGCGCAGCTGCAGCTCGTCCACGAGCGTGTCGACGATCGAGCTCGCCGACTCCTGCGCCAGCCGGGCCGACACGTACCAGGCGTGACCGTCGCCGGCGCGCCGCCGGGTGACCGCCGGACGCCCGGCGCCGGGACCGTCGGCGTAGCCGAGCACCACCTCGGCGTCCCCCAGCACCGTGTCCTCGCTCCACTCGGCGACCTCGCTGCCGTCGCTCAGGTGGACGATCTCCTCGCGCTGGAGCGGTCGGAACTCCTCCGTCCGCACCCCGAGCAGGTCGCGGAAGGCGCCGGGGTACCCGCCCGCGAGGACCCGGCTCGTGGCGTCGACGATCCCCGAGAGGTAGGTGACCAGCACGGTCGCTCCGGCCTCGGCCGCCGCGGCGATGCGCGCCGCCCTGGCCTCGTCGGTCACGTAGAGGGTGGGGACGACGATCAGGTCGTACCCGGCGAGGTCCGCGTCGGCGGGGAGCACGTCCACGAGGATCTGCCGCTCCCAGAACAGCTGGTGCCAGCGGCGCGGCTCGAACCCGTAGCGGAGCGCGCGGTGGGGCTTGAGGCCCTGCTCGAGCGCCCATCCCGATTCGTCGTCGACCAGGAGCGCGACCTGCGCGGGAGCCACCGACGACCCGCCGACCTCGGCGATCGAGGTCAGCGACTGACCCAGCTCGACGATCTCGCGCCACACCCGCGTGTCCGTGCCGGCGTGGGGAAGCATCGCCGAGTGGAACTGCTCCGTCCCCGCGGTCGAGGCCCGCCACTGGAAGAACATCGCGCCGTCGGACCCGCGAGCCACGTGGGCGAGGGAGTTGCGCAGGATCTCGCCGGGGTCCTTGGCCCGGTTGCGCTCCTGCCAGCTCGGCGCGCCGGTGGAGTGCTCCATCAGCAGCCACGGCTCCCGGTCACGGGTGAGCCCGCGCATGCGGTCGCCGGCGAACGCCAGCTCCTGGGCGCGCTGCGGATCCCGGACCAGCGTGTAGTGGTCGTTCGCGACGACGTCCACGTGCGCCGACCACGCGGCGTAGTCCACCACGTGCGGGCCGAGCCCCACCATGAAGTTCGTCGTCACCGGAGCGTCGCTGGACCGGCGGATCACCGCCTTCTCGGCCAGGTAGTGCGCCAGCAGCTCGTCGGAGGAGAACCGTTCGTAGTCGAGGAAGAGGCCCGGGATCGCGACGTCGCGCGGGCACCGCGGCGGGAAGACCTCCTCGAACGAGCCGAAGCGGTGCCCCCAGAACCCCGTCCCCCAGGCGGAGTTCAGGACGTCGAGCGTGCCGTAGCGCTCGGTGAGCCACTCGCGGAAACGCACGGCGGAGACGTCGCAGTAGCACCGCGCGTTGCCGCCGCCCAGCTCGTTGCTGACGTGCCACATCACGACGGCGGGGTGGTTGGCGTAGCGCTCCGAGACGGCGGCCGTGATGCGCATGGCGTACTCGCGGAAGACCGGCGAGCTGGGGCACCAGCCCAGGCGACCGCCCGGGCGCTGGGAGTGGTGCTCGGGGTCGAGCACGAGGATCTCGGGATGGGCGGTGAGCAACCAGCTCGGGGGTGCGGCGGTCGGGGTCGCGAGGTCGATCGCGATCCCCGCCTCGTGCAGCAGCCCCACCACCTCGTCGAGCCACTCCCAGTCGTACACGCCCTCCGACGTCTCGATCAGACCCCACGAGAAGATCCCGAGGGACACGATCGTGACGCCGGCCTCCTGCATCAGCCTGACGTCCTCGCGCCACACGGCCGGGTCCCACTGCTCGGGGTTGTAGTCACCGCCGAAGAAGAGTCGACCCTGCGGAGGGCGGAGCTGGGGACGGTGGTCTGGTGCGGCGACGTCTGCCACGGGGCATCTCCCTCGATGTCGGTGGACTGCGGGTCGAGCTGGGCGCACCACTCGAGGTGCGACGGATCGAGCCTCACCGAGCCGCGCGAGTTTGTCAATTCACGAAAGTAAGAGCGGGCGCAGAGGTCCGCCCGGGCGACCTGGAGGGGTCGACGGAAGGACGAGGGCGACGCGCGCCCGCCCGGAGCTAGTCGCCGAGCAGCTCGCGGAGCGCGGTGACGGCGCCCGCCCTGGCCCACTCGGCGAAACCGAATCCCTGGATCTCCAGCGGCGTCTCGGCGTCCGCCGGATCGCGGACGAGCGCGATCGCCTCGTCCACGGCGTCACGCGCGATCTCCACCACGGCGAGGCCGTCGCCCGTGAGGATGATCGCCTCCGGATCGATGACGTTGGCCACCGTCGCCAGCAGGGTGCCCAGGGCGTAGCCGGCGTCCCGGAAGGCCTGGACGGGTCCCGGCTCACCGGCGCGCGCCGCCCGGACCACGCCGTCGTAGTCGAGATCGGGCCGCCCGGCGTTGAGCACGATCGATCCGCTCGTGAGGTACGACGAGGCGCAGCCGCGGTGCCCCAGGCCGCACGGCGGCCCGTCGGGATCGATGCGGAGGTGGTCGAGCCGCCCGGCGCGACCCTGGTTGCCCGTCAGCACGCGGCCCCCGATCACGAAGCCGAAACCGAGCCCCGCTCCGACGGTGACGAGGGCGAAGGAGCTGAGGTCGACGGCGGCGCCGAACCAGTGCTCGAGGGCGGTGAGCGCGCGGACGTCGTTCTCGGCGACCACCGGGATCGCGAGCCGCGCCGTCAGTGCGCCGACGAGGTCGACGTCGACCCATCCCAGGTAGGGCGAGGAGGCGACCATGCGCCGCCCGGCCTCGGTCACGATGTCTCCCGCCAGACACACGCCGAGGGCGACGATCGCCGTTCCCGAGGCCGCGAGCGAGCCGTGGAGCCGCGTCACCTGGGCCACGACGGCGGAGAACTCGGGGTTCTCGATCGGCTCCGACACGGACGCGAGGACCCGCGCTCGCAGGTCGGTCAGCACCGCGTAGACGGTGTCACCGGTGAGCTTGACCCCCATCAGCCGGAACGAGTCGTCGCGGGACCGCAGCAGCTCGCTTGGCCTGCCCGTCCGGGCACGCATCTCCACGCCGCCCTCGGCCACGAGCCCCTCGTCCAGCAGCGTGCGCGCCATGCGCGTCAGGCTCGCCCGCGACAGACCCAGTCGGCGAGCGATCTCCGTGCGCGGCAGCGGCCCGTGCACGAGCACCTCACGCAGCGCGCTGCGCTCGGCCCTGTTCAGGTCGGGCCAGCCGCCGAGAACCTGACCCTCGGCGCTCAGCGTCATCGCACTCCCCTGTCCCTCGACCCACGTGTCACGCCCGCAGTCGTGAGACGGAGCACCACAGCCTACTGCGGGGCGGACCGACCCGCCGGGTTAGTTGACCAAGTTAATTTACTAGAGTAATAATCCTCGTCAGTGGCCGGACACGCCACTCACCCACGTCACTGGCGACGGAAGGACCAACGATGATCCGATCGATTTCACGCCCCGCGAGGAGAAAGGTGCCCGCCGGTATCGCCGGCGCAGCCGCCCTCGCGCTCGTCCTCACCGCCTGCGGCGGTGGCACCTCCGGCTCGGGAGAAGGTGACGGTGGTGGCGGCGCGAGCGCGGACACGACACTGGTCGCCTACACCGGTCAGGCCGGGGACTACCAGATCAACTTCAACCCGTACTCGCCCTCCAACATCGGCGGCCGCGGCACGATCTACGAGCCCCTGTACTTCTTCAACAAGGCCCGCACCCAGGACCCCGTGCCGCTGCTGGGCACGGACTACGAGTGGAACGAGGACGGCACGGTCCTGACCGTGACGCTGCGCGACGACGTCACGTTCTCCGACGGCGAGCCGTTCACCGCCGAGGACGTGGTCTTCACGTTCGACATGCTGAAGAACACCCCGGCGATCAACAACATGGGCTACGACGGCGTCACCGAGGCGGTCGATGACACCACCGTCACGTTCACCTTCGACGAGCCGTCCTACGTCCAGGCCCCCGACCTCCTCGGCCAGTACATCGTCCCGGCGCACCTCTGGGCCGACGTCAACCCCACCGAGGACGTCGTCGAGGCCCCCGTCGGCACGGGCGCCTTCGTCTACAACGACTTCAAGCCGCAGGCGTTCACCTTCACGGCGAACCCCGACTACTGGGACGGCGAGCCGGAGCTCAAGCAGATCCGCTGGCTCTCGCTGTCCGGCAACCAGGCCGGCGCCGACGCCCTGGCCTCCGGCAGCATCGACTGGCAGACCGGCCCCGTGCCCGACATCCAGAACGTCTCGGAGAACTACCCCGGGTACGACGCCGTCACCGCCAACCAGAACCAGATGGTCCTGGCCACGTGCTCCTCGGCCGAGCAGGGCTGCACCGGTGCGCAGGTCGACCCCGCCGTCCGTCAGGCGCTGTACCTCGCGATCAACCGCGACCAGCTGAACTCGCTCGCCTTCCAGGGCACCGCCTCGGAGATGTCGCCCACCTTCGCGCTCGTCCCGAGCCAGGAGCAGTGGATCTCCTCGACCATCAGCGACCCGGTCTCGCCCACGGGCGCCGACCCCGACGGTGCCGGCGCGGTTCTCGAGGCCGCCGGTTACGCCAAGGGCTCCGACGGCATCTACGCCAAGGACGGCCAGCGCGTCGCGCTCAACGTCGAGGTCGTCACCGGGTGGACCGACTACATCACCGCCATCGACGCCATCACCTCGCAGGCGCGCGACGCCGGCATCGAGATCGTCCAGACCCAGTCGTCCTGGAACGAGTGGACCGACAAGAAGCAGAACGGCAACTTCGAGCTCGTCATCGACTCGCTCGGCCAGGGTCCGGCGCCCGACCCGTACTACCCGTACCAGTACTACTTCACGACGGCGACACCCGTGGGCGAGTCCTCCGGCAACGCCTTCTCGCGGTACTCCGACCCCGAGGTCGACGCCGCCGTCGAGGAGCTCCAGGCGCTCGACTTCGACGACCCCGCCCGCGAGGCGCTCTTCGCGACCATCCAGGAGTCGATCGTCGCCGACATGCCGTACATCCCCGTGATGACGGGCGGCACCACGAGCCAGTGGAACGTCGGCAAGTTCACGGGCTGGCCCACGGAGGACGACCTGTACGCGTTCCCCGCGGTCTGGTCCGCGCTCGACGCCGCCGAGATCTACAAGGCCCTCGCGCCCACGGCGGAGTAGTCCGTGAGCTCGTCGTCCCCCAGCAGCATCCCCGGCAGGCAGGTGGCCCCGTGAGATTCGTCCTTCGGAAGCTCGGCTTCTACGCGATCGCCCTCTGGGCCGCGCTGACCATCAACTTCCTCATCCCGCGACTGCTTCCCGGCAATCCGGTCGACATCCTCCTCGCAAAGCTCCAGCAGCGTGGCGGCGTCGTGACGGACGAGACCCGCCGGGCCTACGCCCTGCTGCTGGGGGGCGACGACTCGATCCCTCTGCTCGAGCAGTACTGGCAGTACCTGGTCAACCTCACCCGGGGCGACCTGGGAGTCTCGGTCTCCTACTACCCAGCCACGGTGACCGACGTCATCGCGACGTCGATGCCCTGGACCATCGTGCTGGTGGGGGTCTCGACCATCCTGGCGGCCATCATCGGCGTCACCCTCGGGATGATCGCCGGCTGGCGTCCGGGCACCTGGCTCGACTCGCTCGTGCCGGCGACCACCCTGCTGGCCGCCGTCCCCTACTTCTGGCTCGCCCTCATCCTGGTGTTCGTGCTCTCCCGCACGCTCCAGCTCTTCCCGGGCAGGGCGGCTACGACGTCGTGCTCGACCCCGGCTGGGACTGGGCCTTCATCTCCTCGGCGATCTACCACGCCACCCTTCCTGCACTGACGATCGTGATCGCGGCGCTGGGCGGCTGGCTGCTCGGGATGCGCAACATGATGGTCTCCACGCTGTCGGAGGACTTCATCGTCACGGCGCGCGCGAAGGGTCTGCGCGAGCGCAGGATCCAGCTCACCTACGCCGCCCGCAACGCCGTCCTGCCCTCGGTGGCCGGCTTCGCCATCTCGCTCGGCTTCGTGGTCTCCGGGTCGGTGATCACCGAGCAGATCTTCTCCTACCCCGGGATCGGCTCCCGGCTGCTGCAGGCCGTGACGAACAACGACTACGCGCTCATGCAGGGCGTCTTCCTCTACATCACGATCGCCGTGCTCGGCGCCAACCTCATCGTCGACCTGCTGTACGGGCTCATCGATCCCCGTACCCGGGCGAAGTCCTAGGAGGCGACACATGCCCAGTCCCACCCCCGGCAACCAGCCCGACGTCGCCCAGGCCACCGAGCAGCTCGCGGCGGAGGAGGCCCGCACCGGCGGCACGCGACGCCGCTCCGCCTGGCGGCTCATGCTCCCCACGCTCACCCCGTGGTTGGCGATCGGACTGTTCCTCATCCTCGCGATCGCCCTGTTCGGGACGATCGGACCTTTCCTCGTCGGCGATCCGTCCGTCATCCGCGACATCGGCCTCACCGGGCCGTCGTCCGAGCACCTGCTCGGCACCACGCAGACCGGTCAGGACGTGCTGGCCCAGCTCGCGTGGGCGACGCGCGGGTCGCTCCAGATCGGTCTCCTGGTCGGTGTGCTCGCCACGATCCTGTCGGCAGCCTTCGGGATCTACGGCGCCTATCTCGGCGGCCTCGCCGACGAGGGCTTCTCCCTGCTGTCGAACGTGTTCCTCGTGATCCCGGGCCTCCCCCTGGTCATCGTGATCGCGGCCTTCGTGCCGCGGGAGGCCCGCGGCTGGTGGACGATCGCCATCGTGCTGGCCATCACGAGCTGGGCCGGCTCGGCGCGCGTGCTGCGGGCGCAGACGCTCTCGGTCCGCAGCCGTGACTACGTCGCAGCCTCCCGCGTGGCCGGCGAGCGGTCGTGGCGCGTCATCACCGTCGAGATCCTGCCGAACCTGCTACCCGTCATCGCGTCGCAGTTCGTCTTCGCCGTGATCGCCGGCATCCTCTCCGAGGCCGGGCTCTCGTTCATCGGTCTCGGCTCGTCGAACTCGGCCACGCTCGGCACGATGCTCTTCTACGCCCAGAACGGCTTTGCGCTGTCCCTGGGGGCCTGGTGGTGGTTCGTGCCACCCGGCCTGATGATCGCCCTGTTCGGGATGGGCCTGTCGCTCGTGAACTTCTCCATCGACGAGGTCATCGACCCCAAGCTCAAGAACGTCCGCCTGCACCGCAAGCGCGCCAAGCGCATCCGTCGTCTCGAGGAGGCAGCCCGCTCATGACCACCACGAGCAGCACGACCGGATCCGCCGCGGAGGCCGCGACCCGACCGGCGACGACCGGCGAGGACGGCGGCGCTCGCCGCCCCGTCCTGACCGTCACCGACCTCTCGGTCGTCTACGAGGTCGATCCCCCCGTCGAGGCCGTGAAGCGCGCGTCGTTCACGCTGGGCGCGGGCGAGATCCTCGGACTCGCGGGCGAGTCGGGGTGCGGGAAGACCACGCTGGCCTACGCCGTGAACCGCCTGCACCTCCCGCCCGCCCGGATCGCCGGGGGCAGCGTCACGTTCCACGACGCGTCGGGCGAGGACATCGACATCCTGGGACTGGCGGACGAGCGGCTGCGCCGGTTCCGCTGGGACAAGCTCTCGATGGTCTTCCAGGGGGCCATGAACGCCCTGAACCCGGTGATGACGGTGCGCAAGCAGCTGCGCGACACGATCCTGGCGCACCGCCCCGGCACATCACGCTCCGACGTCGAGCGCCGATCCACCGAGGTGCTCGAACGCGTCGGGGTGGCGGCGAACCGGCTCGGGTCCTACCCGCACGAGCTGTCCGGCGGTATGCGGCAGCGCGTCATGATCGCGATGGCCATGCTGCTGGAACCCCAGGTGATGGTCATGGACGAGCCGACCACGGCGCTCGACGTCGTCGTCCAGCGCGACATCCTGCGCGAGATCGTGCGCCTCAAGGACGAGCTCGACTTCGCCGTCATCTTCATCACGCACGACCTGCCGCTCCTCCTGGAGATCGCGGACCGCATCGCCATCATGCTGCGCGGCGAGATCGTCGAGCTCGACACCTCCGAGAAGCTCTACACCCAGGCGTCGCACCCCTACACCCGCACGCTGCTGGGCTCCTTCCCGAGCCTGTCGGGCGATCGCGGCGACTTCATCCGCACGGGCGTCATGGACGACGCCACCGAGACCCCGAGGGGAAGGCGCGATGACCAGCGTCGAGGTCACGAACCTGACCAAGGACTACTCGCTGCGCACCGGCCTGCGGCGCCAGCACCTGCGCGCCGTCGACGACGTGAGCTTCGACCTCGTCCCGCGCCGGACCGTGGCGCTCGTGGGCGAGTCGGGTTCGGGCAAGTCGACGATCGCGAAGCTGCTGACCCGGCTCGAGAAGCCCACGTCCGGCCGGATCGACGTCACGCTCGACGACCGGACGCCCGTGCGCGGATCGGTGTACCGCCGTCACGTGCAGATGGTCTTCCAGGACCCGTTCGCCTCGCTCAACCCGTTCCACTCCATCGAGCACCACATCGCGCGACCGCTGCGCATCCACGGCCGCACGCACGGGGCCGAGGAGACGCGCGACCGCGTCGCGCAGATGCTCGAGAGGGTGAACCTGACGCCGGCCCGCACGTTCATGGAGCGGCGCCCGCACGAGCTGTCGGGGGGTCAGCGCCAGCGGGTGGCGATCGCCCGTGCCCTGGCGCCCGGCGCCCAGGTGCTGATCGCCGACGAACCCGTCTCGATGCTCGACGTCTCCATCCGGCTCGGCGTGCTCAACCTGATGGCTCGACTCCAGCGGGAGGACAACCTCGCCGTCCTGTACATCACGCACGATCTCGCCACCGCCCGCCACTTCTCCGACGAGATCCTCGTCCTCTACCGGGGCAGGGTCGTCGAGCGCGGACCCGCGGACGCCGTCATCCTCGACGCCCACCACGACTACACCAAGCTCCTCGCGATGGCCGCCCCGACCCCGAGCGACTGGGACGGGTCTCGGCCGACGAGGTCGAGATCGACCGCTCGCGCATCGACAACTCGCGCTGCTACGACCACCACCTCGGTGAGTGGGTCACGCATTCCGGGGCACCGGCGCTCGTCGCGTCCTGACGACGCCGGCCACCAGGGATGACCGTCGAGGGGATCCCGCACCACCTCGCGGCCGAGGTGGCTCGACGACACGGTCTGCGGTGGTCGAGCAGCTCCGTCCCCGCCTGGACGGGGTTCGTGAACGCCGTCGCCGTCATGCGCACCGACGACGGCGCGACCCACGTGCTGCGCGTCCCGCACTCCGCCGATCACCCCGGCCTGTCGCCGGCCGACCAGAACTGGGTGCAGCGGCGAGCCGCTGAGGCCGGCGTCCCCTTGCCCCGCGTGCTGGGTCACGGGAGGATCGACGGCGTCCCGTACCAGGTCCAGGAGTTCGTCGAGGGGACGAGCGGAGCGCTGCTCGTCGACACCCCCGGCGAGATCGAGCTCTGGCGCCGCGCCGGGCGGTGGGCCGCCCGGATCGCCGAGATCGATCTCGACGGGGCGCCGGACGCGCTGTTCACCCGGTTCGGTCGCGACGCCGACCGTGCCCACCGACGGAACCTCGCCTACCACCGCGAGCAGCTCGTGCCGGGTGACCCGCTGCTCGCGCTCGGTGTCTACGAGACGTCCGACGTGCCCCGGTTGCTCGAGCTCCTCGACCACCTCGAGCACGACCCCCGCGCACGGGTCTGGTGCACGGGGACCTGGGCCCGCACAACGTCCTGCGACGCCGCGTCGGCGACCGCGCGGAGCTCGTCCTGCTGGACTGGGACGGGGCGCACGTGGGCGCCGTCGGCTACGACGACCTCCTGGCGCCCGCCGGGGTGGACGGCCGCGAGCTGCGCACCGGTCGTCCGCCCGCCGTCGTGACCCGGATCGAGAACGCCTACCGGGAGGGTCTCGCCGCCGCCGGCGGGGTCGTGCTGGAGGACCGCACGCTGAGGAACCTCCGCGTGCTGTCGTGGCTCGACCTGGCCCGGTGGGCGGTGGACCGCGCTCCCGAGCGACTCGAGGTCCAGGTCCGACTCGCCCGGGAGGCCGTCGCCGCGATCAGGCCGGCGTGAGGCGAAGCACGCGCGCGCTCGCGACGTCCGCCGGGATCGAGTCGTCCACGGTGACCCTGAGGACCCCCTCCGCCGCGTCCCAGTCCGCCGTCCAGCCGTCGAGCGCACGGGGGAAGTGGGCGTCGACGGCGACGTCGGTGCCGCGCAGGTGCGGCACGGGCAGCCGGACGATCGCGCCGGCGCCGGGCCGCCGCCACACCGAGAGGTGACCACCGTCGGCGTCGCGCAGGCCCAGCGCGACCCACCCGTCCTCCCACCCCGGGAGGCCCAGCGGCCAGAACGGCGTCGAGGTGGCCAGGGTCGGAAGGAGCGCGCGGTGGGCCGCCACCGCGTCCTGCACGAGGGCGAGCTCGGCCGGCGTCATCACGTTGAGGTAGCCGGAGAGGTACATCCGTCCGAGCACACCGTTGACCAGCGAGAGCGTGAAGAGCTCCGTCGAGGTGCCGGTGCGCGGGTAGGCCCAGTTGCCCGCCTGCTCCGGCAGGATCGAGGCGGGCGCCGCCGCGGCGATCGGCGCGTACATCACCGGATCCTGCTGGTCGGACGTGGACTGCAGGTGCAGCCGCGACAGCGTGGCGTAGTCCATCCGCATCGCACCGGAGGCGCACGACTCGATCAGCAGCGCCGGGTGCCGCGCCTGGATCTCGTCGATCCAGTCGAGCAGGACCCGGTTGTGCTCCAGGAGACCGTGGCCCGGCGCGATCCCGCCACGGTCGCTGCCGGGTCCCGTCATCGTGTTGCAGTCCATCTTGATGAACGTGGCGCCGTAGCCCTCCACGAGTCGGTCGACGACCGCGGTGACGTGCCCGCGCGCCGCGGGGTGACGCAGGTCCAGCAGGTGGCGCCCGTGCTCGGCGAGGCGGATGCCGCCGCGGGAGAAGAAGGCCTCCTCGGGCAGGGTCCTCGCCAGGGGTGAGTTGACCCCGATCACCTCCGGCTCGAGCCAGAGTCCTGCCGCCATCCCGCGGTCGGTGATCGCGGTCAGCACCTCCTCGAGCCCACCGGGGAAGCGGTCGGCGGCGGGCAGCCACTCCCCCACCGAGTCCCACCAGGTGCCGTCCGCGTACCAGCCGGCGTCGATGCAGAAGATGTCGACCCCCACCTTCCCCGCCGCCTCGATGAGTGGAATGAGCTTCGCCGTCGTCGGGTCCCCCATCAACGTGTTCATGTAGTCGTTGAAGACGACCGGCAGGCTTAGGTCCGCCTCACGCTGCCGACGGATACCTCGCCGGTGGGCCGTCAGCGTGCCGAACGCGTCGTCCGCGCCGCCCCGCACCACGGCGACCCCGACGGCGGGCGTCACGAACGTCTCGCCGGCGGTGAGCCGGACCGACCACTGGTGCTCGGCGTCGGTGGGACCCGAGGCGAGCACGTAGAGGCTCGTGCGGGTCTCACCGATCTCGTGCAGCCAGGGTCCGTTGTGCTCCACCTGGAAGCCCATGGCGTAGTCGGAGGACCGGGAGGTGACGACGGCGGTGGGCAGCGCCTCGCCCGTCGACCACGACCCCCGATTCGTCAGGTGGTAGCGACTGCGGGGCGCGTGGTGCTGCAGCTCACGATCGATCCTCGCGAGGCCCACCTCCCGCAGCGGACGGGTGCTCCACCGGCTCTCGGCGACCCAGTCGTTCGCCCCCGCCACGAGGTCGAGATCCTCCACCTCGGCCCCGGAGTCGGGCAGAACGGCGCCGGTGGCGAACGAGGAGACGAAGTCGAGCACGACATCGCCCTCGCCCTGGCCCGCGGTTCGGGTGACCTCGGTCCAGGTCCGCACGGAGTCGGGCGACGTCGTCTCGACGACGCTGCGCACGTCCAGCCCCAGGGTGGGCTCGTGCTGTCGGACGGTGAGGCGGTCGCCCTCGACGTCGTGCCCCACGTACCGCAACGACCGCCCGAGGACCGTGTCGACGTGGCGGAAGCCGCCGGGGAATCGACCGTGGCCGAAGGCGGAGAGCTCCACGAGGGGCTGGTCCGTCTCCGCGGGGCCGTCCGCTCCCCCGCGGGGCAGCATCGAGCAGAGCCGGACGGGGTCGTTGTCACCCCCGGCGAACGCGAGGACGAGCGATCCGGACGACCAGGTGAACTCGGGCACAGCGACTCCATCGACGCGGCGGGCAGTGTTTCTCTACCACCGTAACAAAGTCGGGTCGCAACTACGCGCGAGCGCGAGACAGCCCGACCGACGACCGCCCCAGCGGCACGTCAATCCACACGAGCGGCGATCCAAGGGTGATGCGAGCGACCGCACCGGCCTGACCAGCACCGATGCCGCGAGGCACGCTCAGGAACCGAGTCGTGCCGCTGGAGTGGTTCAGGGTGCGGCTCGATCGGTCGTAGCCGACCGCGATTCCGTCCGCGCCAGGTTCGCGAGCAGCTGGAGCCGCTCCTGGGCCGCCGATCCCGGCGCCGCGGAGAACACGACGAGCTGGAGCCCCCGCCCCGAGGCGAGGTCCAGCACCTCGAACGTGAGGTCGAGGTCGCCGACCTCGGGGTGGTGGACCCTCTTCAGCCCGGTGCTGTGCCGTCGGACGTCGTGGGCTCCCCAGAGGGTGCGGAACAGGTCGGAGCGCGTGGAGAGCTCGCCGACGAGGTCGCTCAGCTGCCGGTCGTACGGGGAGCGGCCGGCCTCGGCCCGCAGCACAGCCACGATCTGCCGCGTCTGGTCGTCCCAGTCCCGGTAGAACTCCTGCGCCCGCGGGTCGAGGAAGAGGAAGCGTGCGGCGTTGGCGGGCGAGGGGCGGTCGTCGTCGAGCATCACCGAGAAGAGCGCGCGTCCGAGCTCGTTCGTGGCCACGGCGTCGAGGCGGCCGTTCTGGACGAAGACCGGCACCGTCGACATCGCGTCGATCGTCTGCCGCAGCCCGGGGGTGAGCTGCGCCGGGCGCACCGTCCGCGCGCGCTGACGCGGGTGAGCGCCCGCGTTGGCGGCGCGGACGAGGTCGTGCAGGTGCGCGTGCTCGGCGTCGTCGAGCTGCAGCGCACGACTCACGCCGTCGATCACCGCCTCCGAGACGCCGCCCGCGTTCCCCCGCTCGAGCCGCTTGTAGTACTCCGCGCTCATCCCGGCCACGAGCGCCACCTCCTCGCGGCGCAGACCCGGCACACGACGTCGACCGCCGAAGTCCGGCAGACCGACCTGGGCGGGGGTGAGCTTCGCGCGACGCGTCGTGAGGAATTCGCTGATCGCGTCGTGGGTGGCCATGGCAAGGAAACTACGCCACCTCCCGACCCCGAGAGGGTCCCTGCTGGGGCACCCGTCGACAGGGCCACGCGCCCCTGGCGAAAGGCGCGTTGACTCGGGACGTCAGCCACCGACCGCGTGGCCGGACAGGGAGGAACCAGCACCATGAGCACCATGAAGCACGTCCGCCTCGGCAGCCTCGAGGTCTCGCGCATCGGCCTCGGCGCCATGACCATGGCCGGCACGTACACGTCCGGCGGCGGGCTCGACAACGACGAGTCGATCCGCACCGTCCGGCGCGCCCTGGACCTCGGCGTCACCCACATCGACACCGCGGAGATCTACGGCCCCTACCTCAGCGAGGAGCTCGTCGGACAGGCGGTGCAGGGCCGACGGGACGAGGTGCGGATCGCGACCAAGTTCGGCCTCGTCTCCCACGCCGGGGGTGGCCCCGGCGTGACCGACAGCAGCCCGGCGAACGTGCGGGCAGCTGTCGAGGGCTCGCTGCGGCGCCTGCGTACCGATCACATCGACCTCTACTACCAGCACCGCGTCGACCCGAACACGCCCATCGAGGAGACCGCGGGCGCGGTGGCCGAGCTGATCGCCGAGGGCAAGGTGCGCCACTTCGGGCTCTCCGAGGCGTCCGCGAGGACCATCCGGCGCGCGCACGCCGTCCAGCCGGTCTCGGCGCTCCAGACCGAGTACTCGCTGTGGACCCGTGACGTGGAGGCGGAGATCCTCCCCGTCCTGCGGGAGCTCGGGATCGGCTTCGTTCCCTACTCGCCGCTCGGCCACGGCCTCCTGACCGGGCAGATCCGCTCCGCCGCCGACATCCCCGACGACGACTGGCGCAAGACCAATCCGCGCTTCGTCGGAGAGAACCTCGAGCGCAACCTCCGCCTCGTGGAGGAGGTCAGGGCCATCGGGGCGGAGATCGGCGCGACGCCGGCCCAGACCGCGCTCGCGTGGATCCTCACGCGGGGTGACGACATCGCCCCGATTCCCGGCACCCGCCGGGTGGCGCGCATGGAGGAGAACACCGCGGCCGACGCGATCGAGCTCACGACGGACCAGGCCGACCGGCTCACCGCCCTCGAGCCGGCCTCCGGGAACCGGCACGACGACGCGAACATGGTCTCGATCGACACCTGACGCACCGCTCGGTCGGGGACAGCTCGGCCGGGGACGAAGGCGTCGACCGGACCCGGCCGGGCTCGGAGCGGTCGCGGGAACCGGGGTCGCCACCTAGCGTGGACGGATGACGGAGACGGTCGCGCGAAACCGACCCCCGCCCTGGTGGATGGTCGTGCTCCTGGTCCTGTACGCCGCGATGTTCACCAACTACGCGACGCTCTGGATCGAGGTCCCGTGGTTCGTGGCGGCGCCGATCGTCGCCGTCGTGCTCGGGTCGCTGGCCTGGTTCGCCGTGGCGTCGACCGCGACGTCGCTCGTGGTGGCGCCGGAGGCGCTGCACGTGCGGCGCCGGTTGCGTCCGCTGGAGATCCGACGCGATGAGATCGTCGCGGTCCACGGCGACATCCCGAACCGTCCGCGGTGGTCGGGCCGCGTGATCGTCGTGACCACCGACGGCTCCCACAGGATCCCCGCGTTCTCGGAGCCCGCCGTCGGGGAGATCATCGAGCGGCTGCAGGAGTGGTCGGGGCGGGGCGAGCCGGAGCCCGCCCCGGCGCGTCCGTCGGAGGACGGCGACGGCGACGGGGCGGGCTGAATCGCTCCCCGCCGACCGCTGGGCTCAGCGCGGCCCGGTCGACCGGGCGACGTCGAGCGCCGCCTGCGCGACCGGCGTGTCCCCGTCGGTCAGCTCGACGATCGTGCGGGACAGCGCCGGCTCGTGCAGCGCAGCGTCGATGAAGGCCGCGACGTTGTCCCGTCGCACGACGCCGTAGTCGATCGCCAGGCCGGCGGTCACGCGGCCGTCGCCGCTCTCGTCGCTCAGGATCCCCGGTCGGACGACGAGCCAGTCGAGGTCGGTGCCGACGAGGTGGACGTCCGCCGCCTTCTTGACCCGCATGTAGTGCTCGAACCCCTCCCCGAGCTCTCTGTCGCGCTCGGACTCGGGGAAGGCGGAGACCAGGACGAACCGCGTCGCGCCGGCACGGATCGCCGCCTCGGCGGCCTTCTCCACACCTCGGCCGTCGATCAGCGTCGTCATCTCGGCGCCGGTCCCGTGCGCCCCGGCCGAGAACACGACGGCGTCGTGGCCGGCGATCTTCTCGGCGAGAGCCTCGACCGAGTCCTCGACGAGGTCGCCCCGGACCGCGCTCGCCCCGGTCTCCTCGATGGTCGACGCCTGCTCCGCCCGGCGGTGCATGCCGGTGACGACGTCACCGCGGGCGGTCAGCAGACGGGACAGACGCGCTCCGACGCCGCCGGCGGCGCCGATCTGGAAGATCTTCACGGGTGTGCTCCTTCTCGTGCGGTCGGATCAGAGGGCGTAGTCGTACTGGACGAGGTAGCGGCGCGCCCGGTCCAGCTCGGTCGCGGCGTCGTTGGCCCACGACGGGTCCCGGAGCAGCGCGCGCCCGACGAACACCGCCTCGGCCTGCTCGGAGGCGACGAGCTCGGCGGCCCACGCCGCGTCGTCGATGCGACCCACGGCCGCCACCGCCACGCCCGCCTCGGCCCTGACGCGAGCCGTCAGCGCCGTCTGGTAGTCGCGTCGCGACGGGATCGGTGCCGGCAGCAGACCGCCGGAGGAGCCGTCGATGAGGTCGACGCCGCGCTCACCGGCCCACCGGGCGAGCTGGACCGTGTCGGCCACCGTCCAGCCCTCGCGCTCGTGCGAGGGGTCCTCGCTGATCCAGTCCGTGGTCGACACCCGCATCAGGATCGGGCGGTCCTGCGGCCACACGGCGCGCACGGCGTCGACGACCTCGAGCACGATCCGGGCCCGGTTCTCCAGGCTCCCGCCGTAGTGGTCCTCACGACCGTTCGAGGCCGGCGACAGGAAGGAGTGCAGGAGGTAGCCGTGCGCCGCGTGGATCTCGACGACCTCGAACCCCGCCTCCAGCGCGCGGGTGGCACTCGCGGCGAACGAGGCCACGACGTCGCGGATGTCCTCGACCGTCAGCTCCCGGGGCACCGGGTAGCCGGGGAAGGCGTCGGGGCTCGCCCCGACCGACGGCCAGCCGTGATCCGCCTCGTCGACCGGGCCGCCGCCGCGCCAGGGGCGGTCCACGGACGCCTTCCGCCCGGCGTGGGCCAGCTGGACGCCCGGCACCGCACCGCCGTCGGCGATCACCCTCGCGAGCCGTGCGAAGTCGGCCACCTGGCCGTCCTCCCACAGCCCGAGGTCGTAGGGCGAGATGCGGCCGTCGGCGGTGACCCCCGTGGCCTCGACCATCACGAGCCCCACGCCGCCGGCCGCCCTGGCGCCGTAGTGGGCCAGGTGGAAGTCGGTCGGGCGCCCGGCTCGCGCCGGGTCGGGCTCGGCGGAGTAGGTGCACATGGGAGACATCCAGATCCGGTTGGGGATCTCCAGGCCTCGGAGCTGCAGGGGGTCGAACAACGTCGGCACGGGCCGAACTCCTCTCTTAGTACGACCTCTGTCGTACTACGACGGCGATCGTACGATAGGGTCGTCGCGCTGTCCAGCGACGAGGAGAGGTGGCCGCCCGTGCGAACGCTCGCGCATCCGGAGCCCGAGGAGATCGAGCTCGACACCGTGCTGTCGGCTCTCGCCGATCCCGTCCGACGTCGGATCGTCAGGCAGCTGGCCGACGGTCACGACGACCAGGCCTGCATCGCCTTCGAGCTCCCCGTCAGCAAGTCGACCTCCACCCACCACTTCCGCGTCCTGCGCGAGGCGGGCGTGATCGAGCAGCGCTACCGGGGCACCTCGATCCTCAACGGGCTGCGGGACGCCGACCTCGAGGCGCGCTTCCCCGGCCTCCTGCCCTCGATCCTGCAGGCGGCGCGGTCGGAGACGTCCGCGAGTTCCTCCGCCTGACAGCACGACCGCCGGGGACGCGTGATCCCCGCACCCCCGACGAACCGGGGGTGCGGGGATCGGCGGACGGGCTCAGTCCTCCAGGTGGTGCAGGCGGTACATGAAGGCCGCCATCGCGTCACGGTTGACCGAGCTCAGCGGCTGGAAGAACGACGTCCCGTCGTTGCCCGATCCGACCCAGCCCGTGGCGATGCCCCGCTCGGCCAGCCACGCGATCTCCGCGTAGAACTGGTTGTCCGTCGCGACGTCGACGAACGGCGAGACCGCGGGGACCTCGGTCTCACCCACCTCGGCGTACCGGTGCAGGAAGGCCGCCATCGCGTCCCGGGCGATCGGCGCGAGCGGTCGGAACGAGGCCGTCCCGTCGCCGTTGTCCCACCCGGTGGAGATGCCCCGCTCGTGGAGCCAGGTGATCTCGGCGTAGAACTGGTCGTCCGGGGCGACGTCGCTGAAGGGTGACCGCTCGGGCGCCCGGAACTCCGGCGATCCGGCCAGCCGGTACAGGAACGCCGCCATCGCGTCGCGAGCGACCGGGGTGACCGGTCGGAACTCACGCGTGCCGTCCGGCATCGTCCAGCCGCGCGTCACCTCACGCTCCGCCAGCCACGCGATCTCGTGGTGGAAGAGGTCGCCGACGGCGACGTCCGAGAACACCTGCTCGCCGGGCTCCGTCGGAGCGAGGGCCGCGACGAACGTGGCGACGGCGGACGGCCGTCCCCGCTCCGGCGCGAGCTCCCCACCGGTCGCGGTCACGTACCAGCCGTGCTCCGCGCCGGCCGCGAGCCCGGACCAGGTCACCTCGCCGTCCTCGCCACCCGCGAGGGTCAGCACCCCACCGACGGGGGCGACGTCGCTCAGCACCGTGACCGCGCTGGTCCGCACGGTCTTGGCGTAGAGCAGGTCGACGGGCAGGACGAGCTCGTCGCTCTCCGCCGTGTACCAGCCGTTGCGGTGCTCGTACCGGAAGGGCTCGAAGCTGTCGTGACGGGGCGAGAACGCGTTGACGGCCATCCGACCGGCCGCCACGTCCACCTGGTACAGGCGCAGGAACACCGAGTCGCGCACGTCCTGCGAGGCGTAGGACTGGTAGTCGGCCACGGTCTCCACGACCGTGCGGCCCGGCGTGCCACCGACGTCCTCGAGCACCCGCTGACGCACCCCGTGGAGGTGCCCGGACAGGGTCATCACGACGTTGTCGTACGGCTCGACGAGCCGCTCGAAGTAGACGTCGCCCTGCGCGGTCCAGCGACCGTTGGAGGGGTTCGCGCGCTCGTCGATCTCGGGACGCAGGTACTCGTGCGTGCCGATCACCACGTTGTGCGTGGGGTGTGCGGCGATGACGTCCTCGGCCCACACGAGCTCCTGCTCGCGCGTGTCGTAGCCGAGGGAGAGGAACAGCAGCTTCACGCCGTCGCGCTCGACGGTGCTGTAGTGCGCCCCCATGCCGAGCGGACCCTCCTGCCCGAACCACGGCGAGTCGGCGTAGCGCTCGGCCGGGAAGTAGGAGTCGAAGAGGTCGTTGGACGTGCCCCAGACGTTGTCGTGGTTTCCCGGGAGCACGGAGTGCGGGACACCGGCGGTCTCGAGGATCTCCTGCACCCGCGAGGCCAGCTCGAACTCCTCCACGGCCCGGTCGCGCTCCTGGTCGCCGCGCAGCCAGTTCTGGATCAGGTCCCCGGTGTGCATGACGAACGCGACGTCCCGTGCCTCCGCGTTCGCGGCGAACCAGGCGTTGATGTCCGTGAAGATGCGCGGGTTCTGCTCGACGAGGTACTGGGTGTCGGTGACGTGCCCGATGCTGAAGTCGTACGTCCCCGGCGTCTCGAACGCCTGGTCCGTCTCCGCCGTCAGGTTCTCCTCCACCCGCGGTCCGTCCTGTACGAGCACGGTCGCCACGCCGTCGGTCACCACGGCCGGGTCGATCGCGGCGACGAGGGTGACCTCCTCACCGTCCTGCCCGCTGCGGTGGTCGGACAGCACCCACGCCTCGTCCTGCGGGTCCCAGACGGACAGCTGGAGCTCGTGGCGCTCCCGCGTGCTGCCGGTCCACACCACCTCCACCGGGGTGTCGATCTCGCCGACGGCGACCTCGAGCCGGAGGTAGGGGTAGCCCCGGGCGTCGTCGGAGGACTCAGCGACGCCGTCGGTGACCTCACGCTCCTGCGCACCCGTCCGCGCCTCGAGCGGCGCCGCGGGCGAGACACCTGCGAACGTGCGGACCTCGGCCTCGGCGACCGTGCCGCCGCGCACCGCGAGGTCGGAGTCGACCGCCGCGCGAGCGGTGAGGATCTCCCCGACGGCGGTGGGTGACGCGGGTCGCGAGGAGTCCGCGAGCGGCGCTCCTGGCACCGTGGCGCGATCGAGCGTCACGGGGTCGAGCGCGCCGGGGCTCGGCACCGCGGGGTCGGTGTGCGCGAGCGCCACGAACTCCCCCGGCGTCCGCGGACCCGGCACGTAGTCGTGGTAGTTGTCGCCGGTGAACTGCGTGCGGTGGAAGCTCAGACCGTGCTTCCAGCCCGCGGAGACCGACGTCGTGGACTGGCGGCGGTCGAGCGGCACGCCGGCCCGGCACGGGCCGGTCGGGGCGTTCGTGACGAGGCCGACGTCGTCGTAGTAGACACCGACGCGGTCGACGACGGCGCCGGCGCGGTCGGTGACGACCACGCCGTACCCGGCGGCGTCCATCCGACCCGTGGCGACGGCGTCGCCGACGAGGCCGACCGGGGCGTCCGGGCCGACCAGGGTCCACGCCTGGCCGGGTGCGAGCACGGTCCCGTCGGGGATGACGGCCTGGGGCTCGGCCACGCGGCGGCCGTCGACGGAGCAGTAGTGCACCTGCCACCCCGACACGTCGGTGCTCTCGCTCCCGCGGGCCGCGAGCTCGACGAACTGCTCCGAGCCGGGCGTGGTGGGGATCGCGGGAGTGCCGTCGACGACGTCCGCGGGTCCACCGTTGGTGACCTCGGTGATCTGCACCGGGCCGGGCTCGAGGACGACGCGCTCGCGCGGGACGACGTCTCCGTGCACGCCGGGCGTGCGCAGCGCGCGGGCGAAGTCCGCGGCGTCGTCCCCGGTTTCGCCGGTGCGCTGCCAGGACTCGCCGTCGCCGAAGTCGAGGTCGTTGGCGAGGGGGTGGCCCGTCGTGCACGCCGAGTCGACGCCCGTGAACACGCCCACCTGGTCGACCGTGCGCAGCTCGGCGTCGGTCAGCACGACGCCGAAGCCGCCGTCGGTCGCGAGGCTCGTGCCGTAGGTGACGTCCGCCTGCCCGGTGAATCCGCCCGTGCGACCCATGACGTAGGACGCGCCGGGCGCGAGCGTCGCCGCGGGCAGGACGAGCTGCCGGGTGTCGGGGTAGGCGCGGCCCGTGCCGGTGCAGCGGAACAGCTGCCAGCCGCCCAGCTCGACGGGGACCTCGCCCAGGTTCGTGATCTCGACGAAGTTGTCGGCCGCGCCGCCGGGGCCGCCGTTGGCGAGCTCGGTCACGCGGACCGCGGAGTCGGCGCGCGGCCGCTCCCAGGCGCGGGCGTTCACGGCGCCGGGGGTGCGGGGCGCGGCGACGAAGTCCACCCGGGCGTCACCGGTGAGGTCGACGCGCTGCCACGTCTCGGCGTACAGGCCGCTGAGGCTGCCGGGCAGCGGGGTTCCCGCGGCGCAGTAGCTCTCGACGTCGTGACGGGCCGAGCCGACCCGGTCGACGACGACGCCCGACTCGTCGAAGACGATCAGGCCGTACTGCGTCGCGAAGCTGATGTCGAAGAACAGGTCGGCCGCCGCGGCGACCTCCGGGCTCGACTGGGCGCTGCGGGCGGCGGTCAGTCGCTGACCGGGCGCGAGCACGCGACCCTGCAGCTGCGCGGGCGTGAGCTGTTCGACGGAGGCGCGCACCCCGGTGCCGGTGCAGCGGTAGACGCTCCAGCCGTCGAGGGGCTGCGGCTCGTCGCCGTAGTTGACCAGCTCGAAGAAGATGTCGCCGTTCCCGGCGGGACCGGTGTTGGTCAGCTCGGCCACCCGGACGTTCGGCCCGCCGGTGGTGGAGAGGAACTCCTCCGGCTCCGGCTCGGGCTCGGTCGGGAGGTTCGCGCGGAGCTGCCCCGGACCGCGGGGCGCGGCGACGAAGGCGGTCCGGTTGTCACCCTCGGGCGCCGTGCGCTGGTAGCTGTCGCCACCCGCGGCGTCGAGCCCGGCGTACGGCAGCGGTCGACCCTGGGCGCACGCGCTGTCCTGGCCGTCGGCCAGGGCGACGGCGTCGACCGTCGCCGCCTCGCCGTCGACCAGCAGGACGCCCGCCGCGCCGGCCACGAAGCCGGTCGTGGGCACGACCACGGCCTCGCCCGGGGAGAGGGTGCTCGGCAGAGCCGTCGCGATCAGGTCGCCGGCGAAACGGCGTCCGAGCTCGTTGCAGCGCCACAGCGTCCAGCCCTCGAGGGTCACGGCCGTGGTGCCGTAGTTGCCGATCTCGACGAGGTGGTCGCCGGCCCCGGCCGGTCCCGCGTGGGCGACCTCGGAGATGAGGACGTCACCTCCGCGCGGCTCGGGCGAGGGCGCTGCCGCCACCGGGTCTCCCGGGGTGCGAGGCGCACGCACGAAGTCGGCGAGGTTGTCGCCGGTGCTCCCGATCCGCTGCCACGACTCGCCGCGCACCGAGTCGGTGACGTTCGGCAGCGCGGTCCCGGCGACGCAGCCGGCGCCCGCGACCGAGGAGTCCTTCACGGCCACGGCGTCCACCGTCGCCCCGGCGGCGTCCCGGATGAGAGCGCCGTAGGAGTTGTTCGCCATCGACGTCGCGTAGCGCTGGTCGGCGTCGACCGTGGACTGCGCGTGCTGACGGGCCAGCACGCGGACCTCGCCCGGCTCCAGCACGCCCGCGAGCGTCACCTGGGGCGCGGAGGCCACCGACCCGGTCCCGGTGCACCGGAACACGGCCCACCCCGTGAGGTCCTGGGCCTGCGAGCCGAGGTTGGCGATCTCGATGAAGTTGTCGTGGTAGCCGCCGGGGCCGCCGTTGGTCAGCTCCGTCACGACGACGCGAGGTCCGTCGTCGAGGCTCGGAGCCGGCTGGTCAGGCAGCTCCGGAGCCGCGTGGGCGGGGAGGGCGAGGGTCAGGCCGAGGGTCGATCCGAGCAGCATCGCGATCGCTGCTCGTGCCGGGCGTCTGTGCGTGCGCACGTGGCGTCCTTGTCACTGGGAGACGGGGTCCCGACCATGCGACCAAGCAGGAACGACGCGGGCACGACGGGGCGGTGTCCCTCCGCCGAAGTCCAGGCGTACGGAGGGTGTCCGACGCCGGCGCGGTGTGCACGCCCCGTCCACCCACCCGCGACGCCGCTACCCCTTGAGCCCCGTCTGCGCCAGGCCCTCGACGAACTGCTTCTGCGCGATCGAGAAGATCACCAGGACCGGGATCACCGTCATCGTCGCCGCGGCGAGCTGGACGTTCCACATCTCGCCGCCGTAGGCGTCGGTGTAGCGGGTCAGCGCCTGGGGAAGGGTGAACATCTCCGGCGACTGCAGGAACACCGTGGGCTCGAGGTAGAGGTTCCACACGTGCTGGAAGGTGAAGATCGCCACGGCCGCGAGCGCCGTCCGGGCGAGCGGGAGCGCGATGTACCACCAGGTGCGCCACCGCCCGAGGCCGTCGAGCCGCGCCGCCTCCTCCAGCTCCACGGGGAGAGTGATGAAGAACTGCCGCATGATGAACGTCGCCAGGACGCTGGGCGCGCCGAAGGTCGTGGCCAGCAGCAGCGGCCAGTGCGTGTCGACCATCCCCCAGGTGTTGAACATCTGGAAGAGCGGGACGATCGTGACCTCACTCGGGATGAGCAGGCCCAGGAGCACGACGAGGAAGAGCGCGTTCTGGCCGCGGAACCTGATGCGGGCGAAGCCGTACCCGGCCATCGCGGAGATCAGCATCGTGCCGCCCGTGACGAGCACGGCGATGTAGACGCTGTTGAAGTACTGGCGCACGAACGGCTGGAGCACGAACGCCTCCCGGAACGCGGTCCACGTGACCTCGCTGGGCCACAGCGTCGGCGGGTAGGCGAAGATCTCGCTCACCGGCTTGAGCGCCGAGGTGAACATCCACCACGTCGGCATGACGAACGGGACGGTCAGCGCCACCAGCGCGGCGTAGAAGAGGATCCGACGCCAGACGGGAGATCGGTGGATCTCCCCCTGCGGTCGGGTGCTCGTCGGTGAGGACGCGCGGTCGTCGTCGGGCTCGCGCCGCGTCCCGTCCGTCGCGGGGTCGAGGACGTCAGCTCTCATAGTGGACCCACCTCTTGCGCAGCTGCCACTGCGCGATCGTCAGGACGAGGACGATGACGAACAGCACGATGGCGAGCGTCGAGCCGTAGCCGAACTGGTGGAAGTCGAAGGACTGCTGGACCAGGTAGTAGACGAGCACCGTCGTGGAGATCCCGGGTCCGCCCTGGGTGAGGACGGCGACCTGGGCGTACACCTGCAGCGAGCCCACGATCGTGATGATCGAGGTCAGCATGATCATCGGGGAGATCAGTGGCAGGGTGATGCGGCGGAAGATGGCGGCGTCCGAGGCGCCGTCGATGCGGGCCGCCTCGTGGAGCTCCCGTGGCACGCCCTGGAGGGCGGACAGGAACAGGACCATGTTCAGTCCCACGTTCTTGAAGACCTGCACGACGATGACGGCGATCATGGCGCCCCACCCCTCGCGGAGCCAGTTCGGGCCGTCGATGCCCAGCATGGCGAGCGCACCGTTGATGCCGCCGTCCGACTGCAGGAGGAAGCCCCACACGATCGTCCACGCCACCAGCGAGATGACCACGGGCGAGAAGAAGATCGTCCGGAAGACCGTCACGCCGGGCCAGCGTCGGTTGAGCATCACCGCGAGCAGGAGTGCGAGCGAGAGGTTGACGACGACGAGGCCGAGCGAGAAGACCACCGTCGCCCGGAGGACCGAGGCCAGCTGCGGGTCGTTGAAGAGCCGCTCGACGTTGTCCAGGCCGACGAAGGTGAACGTGTTGGCCAGGACGTTCCACTCGTGCAGCGAGTAGTAGACGATCAGGCCGAGCGGCACGAGGACGAACGCGACGATGCCGAGCAGCTGGGGGGCGATGAACAGGTAGCCGGTGCGGGCGTCGCGCCGCACGTGGGGCGGCGGCCGCCGGTCGGTGCGGGCGCCCCCGGCCCGGGAGTCGTCCCGGGCCGGGCGCGCAGGGGTGGCGAGGGACATCACTTCTCCAGGAGCGGCGCGATGGCCCCACACGTCTGGCCGAGCACGCCGGCGACGTCGGCGCCGGGGGTCCACAGGTCGTCGAGCGAGGCCCGGACCTGCTGGGCGATCTGCGCGGCGTCGGTGTGGCTCGGGCGGACCTGGCCGTTCGCGATCCCGGGGATGACGACGGTCTCGATCTGCTCGGGGGTCAGCAGGGGGTTGGCCGCCGAGAGGACGTCCACCGTGAGGAGGGACTCGCGGGGCGGCGGGAAGTACGCCGCCAGCGCCTCGGAGCTCTCCGGGTTGGTGAAGTAGGCGAGGAAGTCGGCGGCGGCCTGCGGGTTCGGGCCCTGGGCGATGACGCCGACCCCGCCCTGCCCGGTGACGGCGTACTCGCCGTCGGGACCGGCGGGAAGCGGGAGCAGGTCCCACGCGAAGCCGTCCTCGGGGAGCAGGTTCGCCCGCGAGATCTGGGTGACGGTGAACGCCGCCTCCCCCGCGAAGAAGTCGGCGCTCGTCCCCGGCCCGGGCATCGAGGAGCTGGTGAACGCGGCGTCGTGCAGGAACTCGAACGCCTCGGTCATCTCGGGGCTGTCGAACGTGCACTGCGTGCCGTCCTCGTTCCAGGGGCTCGCGCCCCAGCCGTTCCAGACGGTGCTGAGGTAGTCCCAGTTGAGGTAGTCGAAGTCGCGGACCACGAACCCGGTCCTGCCCGTGCCGGCCTTCACCGTCGCGCCGGCCGCGCTGACGTCCTCCCAGGTCCACGACCCGTCGGCGAGCATCTCCGCCCCGCTCGGCAGGCCGGCCTCGGCGAGGAGGTCGTCGTTGACGAACGTGACGAAGGGCGAGGTGCTGAACGGGTAGCCGATCAGCTCGCCGTCGTGGGTCCAGAGCTCGGCGGCACTCGCGGAGATGTCGTCGAAGTCGTAGCCCTCGGTGGCCTCGAGCGTGTCGTTCAGCGGCATCAGGGCCCCGCTCGCGACGAAGTCCGGCGCGGCGTTCTCCAGGACCCACGCCAGGTCGGGCGCGTTGCCGCCGGCGATCTGGGTCGTGACGGTCGAGGTGTAGTCGTCGAACGGCAGCGGGTCGAACGTGATCGAGGCGATCTCGGGGTGGTCGGCCATGTAGTCGTCGGCGATGGAGTTGAACAGCGCCAGGTGATCCTCGTTCGACGTCCAGATCGTCATGCGCAGCGCGATGTTCTCCGTCTGCTCGTTCGACCCGCCCCCGCCGGCCGATCCGCCGCAGGCGGCGAGGACGAGGGATCCGGTGATGGCCGCGGCGATGGCGGTCAGCGTCCTTGCTGATCTCATGATGCTTCTTCCTAGTAGCCGACGACGTCGGGCCAGTGCAGCTCGACGCCGTCGTCGGTGAGAACGGCCTGGTAGTCGGCCAGGTGGGTGGGAGTGGCGTGCACGGCGTGGGGGGTGAGGCCGTGCCGGAGGCAGAAGGCGGCCAGGGTCCCGGCCGCCTCGCCGATGTTCCACTCCACGGGGTGGAGCCTGAAGGCACCGTTGGTGATGTGCGTGGTGCCGGCGTTCTTGCCGGCGGCCAGCAGGTTCGTGAGGCGGCGCGGCACGATGATCCCGAGCGGGATCTCGAACGGGCTGCTCGCGATGTCGAGGTAGTTGTCCCCGCCCGAGCTCGGGTGGAGGTCGATCCGGTACATCCCCACCCCGACCGAGTCGGCGGTGGTGAACGGGCGCCCGTGACCCTTGACCTCGATCGAGAGGTCGTTCTCGGTCACGGTGCCCACCGTGAGCAGCCGGCGCGACTCGCGGATGTACGGCGCCATCGCCAGCCCGTCCGGACCCCGGGTGAGGTCACCGCGGAGGCGGAGTCCCGGGTAGCCGCGGCCGCCGTCGGGTCGGGGGGCCTCGGTCTGGAGCCAGTACAGCATCGAGAGCGACTGCCGCCGGGCGGCGGCCAGGTGCTCACGGGCCACGGCCGGCTCGACGTCGACCAGCGTCCCGTCGACGTGGTCGATCATCGGCCAGTTCACCAGCACGACGTCGCTCGGCATCGCGCCGGGCGTGAAGTTCGTCCGGTCGAGGATCCGGCGGAAGGTCCACAGCTCGCGGTCGCCCGGGTCCTTGCCCTGGTCGGCCACCGTCGCGGGCGGCGGGGCGTGCGGGGTGAAGGTCCGCGTCGTCGTCTCGAGCGTGCGCGGGTCCGGGCCGGTGAGGGAGATCATCGGCGCGTTCCAGTAGTCGGGCTGCCGCGACCGCCAGTGCTCGTAGTCTTGCGGCGGGTCGATCGTGTGGTCCTCGCCGTCGAGGTGGTCGATGACGAAGCACCAGCTGAAGGCCTGCTGATTCTCGGGCTGGGGCTGCTCCGGGGCGCTGGGCTCGCCGGTCTGCTCCCGCGACTCGAACCCCGTGACGTGCTCCGCCCCGGTCAGGGGCAGCAGGTCGCCCAGCTCGGTGCCGTCCACGACGTAGGTGCTCGTGACGACGACGTCGCGGCCCTGGTCGGTGAGGCGCAGCGTCACGCTGCGAACGGCGTCGTCCTGCACGACGGCCGAGATCGGGACGGCCGGCTGCAGCACGAGGAGACGCCCCGAGGACCGGTGCGGCGCGAGCATCGCCTCCAGCACGGCGGCGCCGACGGCCGGCTCGGAGCAGATGCGGCTCACCAGACCGTTGCCGGGGTTGAGCGCGCGCTCGGCCCTGGCCTCGGCGGTCAGGGGGTAGTAGGTCCGGTAGTGGTCCCGGATCCCGTCGCGCAGGCGGCGGTAGCGGGCGGTCGCCCCGAACTGCTCGATCCAGCTGTGCTCGTCGAGCGGGACGGCCTGGCTGGTGAGCTGACCCCCGAGCCAGGCGTACTCCTCGCTGAGCACGACGCGGGCACCGTTCTCGAGGGCCGCGAGGGCGGCGGCGACGCCACCCAGACCGCCGCCGACGACGAGGACGTCCGTCGTGATCTCCGGGCCGGCCCCGAGCGTGTCGTCGCGGCCGAGGCCCGTGATCGACGGTGCTGTCGGGTGGGGGTGGGTCATCGTGACTCCTTCTCGGAGGGTGTGGGAGGGGACGCGAGCGTCGAGCCGGCAACGATCGAGCAGGGCAGGGTCAGCCGCAGGTCGTCGTCGGGCACGATCTCGGTGGGGTCGAGGATTCGGCCCAGGAGGGCGACGGCCTCCGCCCCGAGCTGGGTGCGCGGCGGGCTCAGCCGCGTGAGGTCGACCTGTCCCTCGGACGTGTGGGACGGGTCCGCCAGGGTGACGATCGACAGGTCCTCGGGCACCCGCACGCCCTCGCGGTGGGCGAGCGCGTGGATGGCGAGCGCGTGACCGGGCGACTCGACGAACGCCACGCTCGCACCGCTGGCGCGGAGCGCCTGCCAGTCGGCGGCGAGGTCCTCGCCGTCGGTGGCCCGGTCGAGCACGGTCGCGGAGCCGGAGGGGGCCCGCCGCGCGAGCTCGGAGACGAAGCCCCGGTGGCGGTCGACGACGGACTCCCCCGAGCTGTCGCGGCGGAGCATCGCGAAGCGTCGGTGCCCCAGGTCCCAGGCGCGGGCGACGAGGTCGGCCGTTCCGGCGACGTAGTCGGCGGCCACGTACGGCACGTCACGCGCCTCGCGGCGTCCGACCGCCACGAAGGGGAAACCGCTGGCGAGCAGCCGCTCCAGATCGGCTCCGTCCATCTCGAGCCCGAGGAGCAGGCAGCCGTCGGCCAGACGGAGCCGGTTGTTGGGGTGGAAGAGGCTGCGGCGACCGTCCACGACCGGCGCCGACGTGAACATGAGCAGGTCGTAGCCCAGCTGCTCGGCCTGGGACTCGATGCCCGTGAGCAGGGCGGCGTAGAAGTCTCGGCTCGCGGACGGGAACGCGGGCTCGTAGGTGAAGACGCCGACGAGCCGGTTGCCGACCCCGGCCAGGCGGCGCGCCGCGGGGTCGGCGACGTACTCGGCCTCGCGGAGGACCTGCAGCACCCGCTCGCGGGTGTCGGCAGGGATGCGGGTCAGCGCGTCGGCCTTGCCGTTCACGACCAGCGAGACGGTCGACTGGCTGACCCCGGCGAGCTCGGCGATCCGCCGCTGGGTGATGCGTCGCTGCTGCCGTGGTGCTGTGGTCATCGCGTCCTCGCGTCCTCGCCGGCGTCGGTGCCGGTCTGATGAGCAGTTATTTCTGGAAGTTCGATGCTCATGCGCATTAGCATCGAACTACTCGGCCGCTAATGCGCATTAGCAGGATGACTGGAGTCTAGACACAGGTCACCGATCGGTGTCAACCGGACGTCCCACCCAGGCCGGGCGAGCTGCGACGACGCAGCTCCACCACAGGAGGTTGATCGATGACGATCGCACGCAGACGCCCGGCGCGCGTCCTGGCCGCCCTCGCCGCGACAGCACTCGGCCTGGCCGGGGTCGCGGCGGTGGCGACACCGGCCGCAGCCGAGACCGCTCCCCCACCGGCGGGCTGGCCCGAGTTCGGCTACCAGGGGGTGATCACGACGAAGGATGCCGACACGATCTGGAACCCCACGGACGAGTTCATCTTCCCGAGCGTCTTCCACGCCGGCGCCCACCTGGAGGATCCGCTGGCCGAGTGGTACCTCTACTACGCGCCGCACGACGACCCGGGCGGGATCTCCCTGCGCTACTCCGACAGCCTCGAGGGGCCGTGGACGGAGTACGCGGCCAACCCCGTCGTGGAGAACGTCTGGGACCCGTACTACTCGGTCCCCCACGTCTCCAGCGCCGACGCGATCTGGAACGAGCAGGCCGGTCGGATGTTCCTCTACTTCCACGGCAGCAACTCCCAGACCCGGTGGGCCGAGACGGACGACGGCGTCACGTTCGACTACGGCGGCCTCGCCGTCGACAACGCCATGGGTGGGCCGAACGTCACCGAGACCAGCTACGCCCGGGTGTTCGAGCACCCCGACCCGGACTCGCCGTACGCGTTCGGCATGTTCTACATGGGCAACGAGCGCGACGACATCCGTCGGATCCGCCTGGCCGAGTCCGTGGACGGTCGCACCTGGACCGTCGACCCCGACTACGTCGTGGCGCCGGGCGTCGAGGAGGGCCGGAACGTCTCCAGCGGTGACCTGTGGGAGTGGAACGACCAGCTCTACGTGATCTACCACGCCTCCAGCGGGAAGTCCTACGCCCGCACGATCGACCCGACGCTGCGGGAGGTCGGCGAGACCCCGATCGTCCTGCACGAGGCCAGCGGGATCGGCGACGACGTCGGTCGCGTCGCCGCGCCGCAGGTCGTCACCGACGGCGGCGAGACCTACCTCTTCTACGAGTCGGGCGACCGGCTCGGGGCGACGATCGCCTGGGCGAAGGACGGCGCCGACGTCGTCGTCCCGCCGCCGTTCGGCGGCTTCCCGGAGGACCCGGCCGACCCGGTCTTCGACCGGTGCGCAGCTCCGGGCAGCGACGAGTTCGAGGGCGACGCCCTCGCGGACGGGACGTGGGACCGCGTGCTGCGCGAGTCCGACGCCCGTCACCAGGTGGGCGACGGCGTGCTGACGGTGCCGACCTACGTCGGCGGCGTCGCCGCGGCGCCCCTGCTGCAGCAGGAGCTCCCCGCCGGCGCCTGGCAGGTCACCACGAAGGTGACGGTCGACGCCACGCAGCGGTTCCAGCAGGCGGGCCTCCTGCTCTGGGCCGCCGACGACCACTACGCCAAGCTCGACCTCGGCCGCGCGACACCGGGGCCGACCGTGGAGCTCGTCTACCACGACCGGGGCAGCAACCGGCTGGACAGCGCGGCGCCCCGGATCGCCGGGACGTCGACCCTGTGGCTCCGTCTCACCAGCGACGGCGACACGATCCGCGCCCACGTCTCCTACGACGGTTCCACGTTCGAGCGCTACGGGCGGGACATCGACGTCGCCACGGCCGGGTTCACCCACATCGGGCCGTACGCCTTCCGCGGGACGTCGGGCGCGCCGGAGATCCCGGCGACGTTCGAGTGGTTCCGGTTCTCCCCCGACGCCGCGAGCTACGCCGAGTGCGCGGCCCCCGCTGCACCGTCGTTCTCCGACGTGGACGACACGAACCGCTTCGCGACGGAGATCGAGTGGCTCGCGGAGCGAGGCATCTCCACGGGATGGGTGCTGTCGGACGGCTCGGCCGAGTTCCGTCCGGTGACGCCGGTGGCGCGCGACGCGATGGCAGCGTTCCTGTACCGCCTGGCCGGCGAACCGGACTACGTCGTGCCGACGGTCTCGCCCTTCACGGATGTGTCCACGGACGACCTCTTCTACGAGGAGATCGCGTGGCTGGCCGAGCGGGGCATCTCGACCGGCTGGGTCGCCGCGGACGGGACGGCGCAGTTCCGTCCGCTGGAGCCCATCGCTCGAGACGCGATGGCGGCCTTCCTCTACCGCTACGCCGACGTCGAGGGTCACGAGACGCCGACGATCTCCCCGTTCGACGACGTGGTGACGTCGAACCAGTTCTTCACCGAGATCACCTGGCTCGCCGAGCGCGGGATCGCGACGGGCTGGGTCGGTGAGGGCAACGACGGGACGACCATCTTCCGCCCGCTCAACCCGGTGAACAGGGACGCCATGGCGGCCTTCATGTACCGCCTGCACCACCTGGAGAGCTGAGGGTCGACCGCGCGCGATCGACCGCGAGGCCGCAACGGCCGACACCCCGGGAGTCCAACGAGGACTCCCGGGGTGTCGGCCGTGCGGCGCGGAACGCCTGAGGTCAGTCCCGACGGCGGCGGCGCGCGATCACCGCGTCGAGCGAGAACGCACCCGGACCGGTCAGCACGAGCGTGAGCGACACGGCAGCGAGGACGAGCACGAACTCGTAGCCGCCGTCGCCGGCGAAGAAGCCCGCCGACAGGTGCACGATGACCAGCGCGCCGAGCATCGCGACGACGTTCAGCGCGGCGATGATGCGCGTGCCGAGACCCAGGAGCAGGACGATCCCGCCCACGAGCTCGAAGATCGCCAGGGCGGGCCCGGCGACGCTCGCGGCGGGGACTCCCATGTCGGCGAAGGAGGCGGCGGTCCCCTCCAGGGTGAAGGTGAAGACCTTCTGGGCGCCGTGGGCGATCATCACGACCGCGAGCGCGAGGCGGGCGACGAGCAGACCCAGCGACGTCGTCGCGGGGCTCCCGAGGGCGGAGGACGTCGTGGCGGTGCGGGGGGTGGTCATCTCGAACCTTCTGTCAGGGGGCGTCGGCATCAGGTTGTCGCGGCAACTTCTCGACCCTAGGAGAGATTCCTGGGAGGACGCTGGACGTCCGGCCACCCCGAGGGACGAGGGTCGTCAGGGCCGCGCGACCCAGGTCTCGAGCACGGGGGCGAAGCCACGGCGAGCCCAGAACGTTGCACCCAGCGCGTTGTCGGCGACGTAGTGCAGACCGACCTGGTCGGGCGGTTCGGGCAGCGAGCGGAGCCAGGCCAGCGCCCGCGCAGTCAGGGCGGACCCGACGCCGCGCCCCCGCCTGTCGGGCGCCGTGCTCGCGAGCCCGATGTACCCGTGCCGTCGTGACAGCGCGAAGGTCGCCGGCGACTCCCCGGGCACGGTCAGGACGTCCACGACGACGACACCGACCACCCGACCGCCCTGCTCGGCGACGAACGCTCGACCGACGTTCTCCGGCGCTCGGTGGTCGACCCAGCCGGAGGCGAGACGGACGAGGGTCGAGCGCTCCTGGACCTCCGACACCCCGCACCCGGTCTCCCGCGCGTGGTGGACGATCTCGGAGCGGAGCAGGTCGGCGAGCGCCTCGACGTCGCCACCGTTCGCCGGACGGACCCCCGGGGGCGGGGACGGCTCGACCCCGATCGGGGCCACGGGACGGAACGCGAGCACCTGGTCGAGCCGCAGGCCTCGCGCGCGCCAGACGGCTCCGGCGACGGCGTCACCCGCCAGCGCCTGGACCCCCACGCGATCGACGCCGTCGCGCCCGGCCTGCTCGCGCAGCGCGTCGAAGAGGTACGGCCAGCTCCTGACGGCCCAGTCCGCGTCGGCGGCGCAGGCGCCCGCCAGCGGGACGAGGGTGGAGATCGGCGCCTGGTAGGTGAAGGCGTCGTCGGCCGGTCGCAGGCGCGTGGTGATCGACCCGAGAAAGCCCACGACGCGGTCACCCTGGGCCGCCACGAAGGCCGACCGTGCCGGGTCGTCGAGGAAGCCCCGCACGACACCCGCGGCCACCGTCGCCGCATCGACGTCGGGCCTCACCCCGGTGGATGCCGCTCGGCGAAGGAAAGTCGACGCCGTCAGGGCGACGACGGCCCCGACATCACCGGCGGCGAACGGACGGATGTCGAATCGCGAGCTCCACATGAGATCCATTCTCAACTAGATCGCCGCCTCGCGCACCCACCGGAAGGGCTGCCCTGACGGAGACTGGACGCATGACCGACACCACGCCGTCGCCCGCGTCCGGGACGACCAGCATCGAGCTCGTGCTGGACGGCGTCGCCGACGATGCGGTCCGCGCCGAGTGGACGGCCCTGGCGGCCGCCGGGCTGTCGAGCCTGGCCCCCCACACCGCCCCGAGCAACCGGCCGCACGTCACCCTCCTGGAGCGGTCCACCCCCCTGCCCGACCCGTTCCCGCTCGACGGCGGCGAGCTCGCCGAGCTGCTGCCACTCCCCCTGGTCCTGGGCCCTCCGATCCTCATGGGCGACGGCGACCGTCGGGTCCTCGCGCGCTCCGTGGCCCCGACGACCGCCCTGCTGTCGCTGCACCGTGCCGTCCTCGCGGCAGCGGGCCCCGGCGAGGACCCGCCGCACCTCCGGCCGGGCCACTGGACTCCCCACGTCACGCTCGGTCGGCGCCTGCGCCTGGTCGACGCCCCTGCCGCCCTGGAGCTCCTCGGCACCGCGATCGAGGCACGAGGCGTCGCGGTCCGGCGGTGGGAGGCCGCGACGGCGACGGTCACGGTCCTGCTGGGCGGGTGACGGCGGCGCAGTCAGCCGCAGTCGTCGCAGAGCCCCGAGGCCGGCAGCGTCATGTGGTGCACCGGGCAGACGACGGGCTCCGCAACCGCCCGAGCCGACCGTCCGGTCGCGGGGCTGCCACCACTGAAGGTCGGGAACTCGGTCCTCGCGTAGGCCCCGGCCCCGACACGGACGTCGGCGAAGCCGCGGTTGACGAAGAGAAGTCCTGACCGGCCGGTCGGTGCGAAGGCGATGTACTGACGACTGTTCGGGATCCAGATCTCGTCGTGGTCGTGGGTGGCGATCAGCTCCCGTGCGGCCGGTCTGTTCTCGAGCGCCAGGGGCAGCGCCTCCAGCGCCGCCTCGGGATCGTCGAAGTACTCGCGACCGGTCCCCGCCAGCTCGTCCGCAGTCCACACGCACGGCTCGAGCTCGTCGTCCGACCCCGGGTCGACCAGGACGCGGTCGGCCACGGGAGTGTCGCGAAGATGGGCGCAAGCGAAGAGATGGGTGGTGGCGCCGGAACGCGTGCGGTAGAGCTCAGGTGAGCGATCGCTGTTCATACCGTCATGCTGCCGCACACCGCTGACACTCCCGACAACGCCGGCATCGTCTTGGGCGCCCCCACCCAGATCAACAGGGAACAGCCGATACCGCGCCAACTGTCGACAGCCGACACATGCTCGCAACACGCCTTCTCCCAGCCGTAACCAGGGACGCACATCCGCGCAACAGGCGCTGCCTACTGTCGACAGCACACAGCAGCCGGCGGACAGCACGACCGCCTCGACTCCCGGAGGACGTGGACAGGTGGACCAGCCGACACGCACCGAGCTCGCCCCGCTTCTCGAGATCAGCTCGATCTCCTATCGCTACAAGGCCTCGTTGCCGCCCGTGATGGAGGACATCTCGCTCGACATCAGCTACGGAGAGTTCTTCGTCCTGCTCGGCCCGTCCGGGTGCGGCAAGACGACGATCCTCAACCAGGTCGCGGGCTTCGAGCGACCGACCTCCGGCGAGATCCGGCTCCGGGACGAGCTCGTGACCGCCCCTGGACCGGACCGCACCGTGATCTTCCAGGGGCACGACTCCCTGCTCGGCTGGCTCACGGTCAGGCAGAACGTGGAGTTCCCCCTCAAGGTCGCCGGCGTCCGGCCGGCGGAACGCCGCGAGCGGGCGGAGTCGGCCCTGCGCATGGTCGAGCTCGCGAACCAGGCCGACAAGTTCCCCCACGAGCTCTCCGGAGGGATGAAGCAGCGGGTGCAGATCGCGCGCGGCCTCGTCACCGAGTCCCGCATGCTCCTCATGGACGAGCCGTTCGGTGCACTCGACGCGCAGACCCGGACGACCCTGCAGCTCCAGCTCTCCGACATCTGGGAGCGCGAGCGCCGCACGGTCCTCTTCATCACCCACGACATCTCGGAGGCGGTCATCCTCGCCGACCGGGTCGGGGTGATGAGCGCGGGCCCGTCGGCGTACCTCCACTCGATCGTGCCGATCGACCTCGAGCGTCCGCGGCTGCGCACCCCCGAGTTCAACGAGTACGTCGCCCACCTCGAGGACGTCGTGTCCGCGGCCAAGCGACGTGAGCCGCTCGCCTCGAAGGACGCTGCGTGAGCGCCGTCGCCCCGCCGCTGTCGGGGTCCGCCCGCGCCCGCTGGGCGCTGGTCGGCATCGCCGGAACCGCGGTGCTGTGGCAGGTCGGCGCGCTGCTCACCGCCAACCAGGCGACGCTGCCCACGCTCACCTCGGTGCTCGCCGAGATCGGCGCCCTCTCGACGGATCCCGCGCTGCGCACCCACGTGCTGACGACGCTCGGACGGGTCCTCGCCGGCTTCCTCGTGGGATCGGTCCTCGGCCTCGTCACCGGGAGCCTCATCGGGGCCTTCTCGTGGGTCAGGCGGATCCTCAACCCGTACCTCAACTTCCTCCGGGCGATCGCTCCGATCGCCTGGATCGTGCCCGCCACGATCTGGCTCGGGGTGGGAGAGAGCTCGATCCAGTTCGTCGTCATCTACGCCGCCGTCTTCCCCGTCGCGATCAACACCATCTCCGGGATGGCGTCGCTCGCGCCCGACCGGGCACGGATGGGACGGGTCTTCGGCCTCTCGCCCGCCGGGATCTTCTGGCAGATCCGCATCCCGAACGCCGTCCCGTTCGCCCTCACGGGTGCCCGCCTCGGTCTGGGGCTCGCCTTCATGGCGACGATCGGCGCCGAGATGATCATCGGCCAGTCCGGCCTGGGCTACCTGATCTACGACGCCCGGGTCTTCTTCGACACCCCGCTGATGTTCGCGGGCATCCTCCTGCTCGGCGTCGTCGGCTACCTGGGCGACCTCGGGTTCGCCGTCGTGCGGACCCGGGTCTTCTCCCGCTACTACGCCGGACGGACGGACGCATGACCACCATGACCTCGAAGCCCGCCACCGCCCGGTGGCGCGGGTCGACCGCCGGCCGGGCCGGGACGCCCATCGCCTGGGGAGCCCTCGCGCGCCGCGTCGGAACGGCGACGGCGGTGCTCACCGTCTCCCTGACCCTCCTGATCCTCACGTGGGCCGCGACGTCCGCCGCGTTCGGCCTTCCGTTCCTCTTCCCCGGTCCCGGGGACGTGGCCCAGGCCTTCGTCTCCGCCGTCGAGAACGGCAAGCTGCTCACGGCCGTGCAGGCGAGCCTGGGACGCATCGCGGCCGGCTTCGCGATCGGCTGCAGCCTGGGGATCGTGCTCGGGCTCGTGCTCGGCGCGAGTCCGGTCCTGCGGGAGGTCGCCTCACCCCTGGTCACGTTCTTCAGGTTCGTCCCGCCCCTGGCGTGGTTCGCCCCCGCCCTCGTCCTGTTCGGTGCGGGTGAGGCGTCGATGATCGCGCTGATCGTCTACACGAGCGTCTTCGTCGTGGCGATGAGCACGCTGGAGGGCGGTGCGCGGGTGTCTCTCGACCTCCAGCGCATGGCCGGTGTCGCCGGCGCCTCCTGGTGGCAGCGGCTCGCCTGGGTGACGCTGCCGGCCTCGCTCCCCTACGTCTTCGCGGGCATGCGCATCGCGATGGGCAACGCCTTCATGACCGTCGTCTCCGCCGAGATGCTCGGGGCGTCGGCCGGCCTCGGCGTCATCGTCAACACGGGGATGATCTCCACCCGGATCCCCGACGTCTTTGTCGCGATCGCCGCCCTCGGGATCCTCGGCCTCGCCTTCGACCGGCTGTTCGTGCTCCTGATCAACACCGTCGGCCGCCGCTTCCGCGAGCAGGCGGGCTCCGCCGTCGCCTGAGCGACCCCCGTCGCCCCACCCTCCCCACGCCCGTCGCCGACCCGGTCGGCCGAGCGCTCGCGCCTGCGAACAGCTCACTCCCAGCAAGGAGAAGTCCCGTGATCCCACCCCGTGACCGCGTCCTGTACAGCCCGCACGCCGCCCGCCCCGAGATCTCCTGGCCCGGCGACGCCCGGATCGCCGTCTGGGTGGCGCCGAACATCGAGCACTACGAGTACACGCCGCCGCTCACCAGCGAGGCCCGTGACCCGTGGCCGCGGACCCCCCACCCCGACGTCCAGATGTACTCGTACAAGGACTACGGCAACCGGGTCGGCCTCTGGCGGATGGCGGACCTCCTCGACGAGCTCGACATCCGCGCCACGGTCTCGCTGAACATGGCCGTGATGGACCACTTCCCGGAGGTGGCCACCCTCATCAGGGACCTCCGGTGGAAGGTCATGAGCCACGGCATCTACAACACCCGCTTCAGCTACGGCCTCACCGAGGTCGAGGAGCGCGCCTGGCTGATCGACACGATCGAGTCGCTGCACCGGCACACCGGCCTCACCCTCCGCGGCATGCTCGGCCCGGCCATCTCGGGGACGCTGCGCACCCCCGACCTGATGGCCGAGCTCGGGCTGATCTACCACACGGACTGGGCGCACGACGACGTCCCGGTCCCGCTCGCCGTGCAGGAGGGCCGGCTCATCTCGGTGCCGTACAGCTTCGATCTCAACGACGCCCCGCTCTTCGGGGCCAACCACGACAGCGCCTACTTCGTGGAGATCGCCAAGCGCCAGTTCGACACCCTCTACCGCGAGGGCGGGAAGGTCATGTGCCTGGCCCTCCACCCGTTCCTCTTCGGCCAGCCGCACACCATCGGCGACCTGTGCGAGATCCTCCGCTACATCACCGGGCACGACGACGTCTGGATGACGACGGCGGACGACATCGCCGAGCACTACCTCGCCCACCACTACGACACGCAGCTCGCGCACGCCTCGTCGCTGCTGCCCGCAAGGAGCGCCTGATGCCCGCCGACCGGACCCCCGGCCCCGACCACCCGCACCACGCCTGGTCCCCCCTGCCCCGCCGGGCCCAGCTGCGGTGGCCCCGCGAGAAGCCGCTCGCGATGACCGTGATCGTCCCGCTGGAGCACTTCGAGCTATCGCCCCCGAGGGCTCGGTCACGTCCCGGTTCCTCGGTGGAGGTCTCGGTGCCCGACCGTTCCCTGACTACGCCCGGCTCACCCACCGGGAGTACGGGCACCGCGTCGGGATCTTCCGGATCCTCGACGTCCTCGAGCAGTTCGGCGTGACCCCCACGATCGCGCTCGACGCCATGACGGCGGAGTTCTACCCCTGGCTCGTCCGCCACCTGCAGCAGCGCGGGGTGACGTTCCTCGCCCACGGGATCGCCGTGACGCGGATGATCTCGAGCGCGATGACCGAGCAGGAGGAGCGCGCCTACATCGTGGACTCCCTCGACCGCCTCGAGGAGGTGCTCGGCGAGCGTCCGCGCGGCTGGATGGGCCCGGAGCAGGGCGAGTCCGAGCGGACGCCCGCCCTCCTCGCCGAGCTGGGGATCGACCACGTGTGCGACTGGCCGAACGACGAGCAGCCCTACCCGATGACCGTGCCGACGGGCGACCTGCTGTCGATCCCCACGCTGCACGACCTCGACGACTCCTACGCGCTCGTCCACCGCAACCTGCCGCTCTCGAGCTGGCAGACCATGCTCACCGACGCGGTGGACCAGCTCATCACCGACGGCGAGGACACCGCCCGCGTGCTCGCCCTGACCGTCCGTCCCTGGCTCACCGGTCAGCCCTTCCGCATCGGGGTCCTCGAGGACCTCCTCGCCCACGCCGCGGCGACCGGGAAGGTCTGGTTCGCCACCGCCGAGGAGGTCGCGGACGCCTACCGAGACTGCACCACCACCACCACCCGCCCCAGCCCCGCCCTCACCGCCTGACTCTGGAGACACCATGAAGAGCCCCGCCCGCCTCTCCGTCCTCGTCCCCGTGCTCGCCGGCAGCCTCCTGCTGACGGCCTGCGCCGGATCCTCCGCCTCCGACGGCGGTGACCCCGCCCCGGAGACCGTCGCGACCATCAACGTCGGCGTCGCTCCCGACTTCTTCTTCAGCCACCTCTACTTCGCGGTCGAGGGGGGCTTCCTCGAGGACCAGGGGATCGACGCCACGCTCACCGAGTTCGCCTCCGGACAGGAGGCGACCGAGGCCGTGACGACCGGCCAGGCCGATCTGACCGGCAGCACCGCGACGACCGTCGTGAACCTCGCCGGTCGCGACACGGGTGTGCAGGTCCTCGGCTCCTACTCGGAGGGCAACGGCTGGTACGCCGTCGTCGGCAACGAGCAGGCGGCCGGCGTCACCTCGATCGACGACCTCGACGGCGTCGCCGTGGCGGCCCAGTTCGGCAACGCCATCGACATGGTCGTGCGAACCTTCCTCGCCAACCACGACGCGGGGGTCGAGCTGATCGACTACCGCGACGTCAAGAGCCCCCAGCTCATGAGCGGTCTGGCACGCGGCGACTACGCGGCCGCGGCCATGTGGGAGCCGAACGTCTCCACCGCCCTGGCCAACATCGAGGGCGCCAGCATCGTGCTCGACTCCGACGAGGCCGTCCCGGTCCGGGGCTACAACATCTTCGGCGAGGAGCTCGCGGGCGACCCCGAGCTCCGCGAGCGGGTGCTCACCGCCCTCGACAACACGATCGAGTGGATGAACGAGAACCCGGACGAGGTCGTGGCTCTCGCCATGGAGAACAGCGGCATCGAGGACGAGGAGCTGGCCTCGTCGATCCAGGCCAAGCTCACATACTCCCTCGACTTCACACAGGAGAACGTCGACGAGCTGAGCAACGCCGCCGCATTCTTCCGCGAGCAGGGACTCATCGAGGGCACCGAGGAGGACGTCGTCGCGATGTACGACCTCGAGGGCTTCGAGGCCTGGAAGTCCAGCGCGGAGTGACCACCTCTCCCCTGGCTCGCCGCCGGACCGGGAGGCCCACCACGCCTCCCGGTCCGGCGGTCCGGGCCCCTCAGCTCTCGCGGGCGGTGGCGTGGTCGCTCGGGAGCGGCACGATCCTCCAGCCCCTCAACTCCTCGGTCATCGCCGTCGCGCTCGTCCCCATCGCGGCGTCCTTCGGGTCGTCGTCGGCCATCCCGTGGATCGTGTCCGGGCTGTACATCGCCACCGCCGTGATGTCCCCGACGGCGGGGCGGCTCGCCGACGTGTTCGGTGCGAGGCGGATGTACCTCATCGGCCTCGTCGTGGTGACGGTCGCCGCCGTCGCCGGCCCGTTCGTCCCGACGGCGGGCTGGCTCGTCGCCGACCGCGTGCTGCTGGGCATCGGCACCGCGATGCACTTCCCGGCGTCGATGGCGATCATCCGCGACCTCGCGGCCCGCCGCGAGCAGAGCCCCACCAACGCCATCGGGGTGATCGCGCTCTGCGGTCAGACGATGGCCGCGCTCGGTCCGACGCTCGGCGGTCTGCTCGTCGCCGTCTTCGGCTGGCACGGCGTCTTCCTGATCAACGTTCCGGTCGCCCTCGTGGCGATCGTGCTCGTGCTGCGCACCGTGCCGGCCTCGGTGGCACCGCCGCGGGAGTCCGGGGTGCGGGCGGCACTTCGGCTGATCGACCCCGTCGGGGCCGCTCTGCTGATCGGCACCCTCGTCACGCTCATGATCGGGCTGCTCTCCCTGGGCGACTCGCCCCGGTGGCTTCTCCTGGGCGCCGCCCTTCCGCTCGGGTCCGCCCTCGTCCTGTGGGAGCTCCGGGTCGCTCACCCCTTCGTCGATGTGCGGGCGATCGCCCGCACCCCGGCGCTGGCGCAGGTGTACGGCCGGACGTTCCTCACGTTCGTCGCCTTCTACTGCGTCTTCTACGGGCTCCCCCAGTGGCTCCAGACCGACGGCGGCTACGACACCGCCGCGACCGGGCTGCTCGTGCTCCCCGTCTTCGCCGCCGGCGTGCTCGGCACGCTCGTCGCCACGCGGCTCGCCCGTCGGTCGCGACCGCGCGTCCTGCTCGTCGTCGGATCGGCCGCGCTCGCCGCCGGCGGCACGGTCCTGGCCCTCACCGTCCGGGAGGACGGGCCCGTGATCCTCGTCGTGCTCTCCGCCCTGCTGCTCGGCATCCCCACCGGTTTCAACAACCTCGGCAACCAGCTCGACCTCCACGTCCACGCCGCGGCCAGCGGCTCGGGCGCGGCCGCCGGCATGTACCGCACGGCCCAGTACGTCGGAGCCTGCCTGTCGACGGTCGTCGTGGCCCGCGCGTTCGACCTCCCGCTCGAGGCAGGAGGCATCGACGCTCTCGGCGTCGTCGTCGGTGGTGTCGGAACCCTGCTCCTCCTCACCAGCGTCGTCGCCCTCGTGCGGACGCGTCATCGGAAGGCCCGCGCATGACCTCCCTGTTCGACCCGATCCAGCTCCGCGACCTGACCGTGCCCAACCGGGTGTGGCTCTCGCCGATGTGCATGTTCGCCTGCGAGCAGCGGGACGGCGTGGTGGGCGACTTCCACCTCGCGCACTACGGCGGCATCGCCCTCGGAGGAACGGGTCTGCTCGTCACCGAGGCGACGGCGGTCTCACCGGACGGTCGCGTGAGCCCGGACGACGCCGGACTGTGGGACGACGCCCAGGTCGCGCCGTGGCGTCGGGTCACCGACCTCGTGCACGCGGCCGGGGCGACGATCGCCGTCCAGCTGGCGCACGCGGGCCGCAAGGGGTCCAAGCACCGCGCTCTCCTGGGCGACGACGACCTGCACGGGTCCGTCCCGCCGGACCGAGGCGGCTGGGAAACGCTCGGCGCCACCGGGACGGCGTTCGGCCGCTACACACCACCGCGCCGCGCCGCGGCCACCGACCTCGAGGAGGTGGTGCACGCCTTCGTCGACGCCGCCGAGCGCGCCGTCGCCGCCGGCTTCGACGCCGTCGAGCTGCACGGTGCGCACGGCTACCTGCTCCACGAGACGCTCTCGCCCCTGACCTCGTCCGAGGATCCCGCCTGGGGCGGTGACCCCTCACCGGGCGTCGACGGGCGCGAGCGGCTGCTGCTGGAGACGGTGCGCGGCGTCCGCCGCGTGATCCCGGCAGGCATGCCGCTGATCGTCCGGCTGTCGGTGAGCGACGTCGCGCCCGGAGGCAGCACGGCCGAGTCGACGCTGGCGCTGGTCGAGCGCCTGGCTGGCGAGGGGGTCGACCTCGTGGACTGCTCCTCCGGCGGGCTGCTCGCCGGGATCGAGTACGACGCCGGCCCGGGCTACCAGGTGCCGGGAGCTGCCGTCGTGCGGCGGGCGGGACTGCCGGTCGGTGCCGTCGGCCTCCTGGACGATCCGCACCTGGCCCAGAGCGTCCTGACCGACGGCAGCGCCGACGTCGTGCTGCTGGGCCGCGCCCTGCTGCGGGACCCCCACTGGGTCCGCCATGCCGCGCACGCGCTCGGCCGGCTCGACGACGTCCCCGAACCTGCCCGCTACAGCCGTGGCTGGCGCGAGATCCGTCGCGCCGCCACCACCCCCGCAGCCTGACCCGAACGGAGACCATCGTGAGCACCCCGAACCAGCTGGACGCCACCGCCGTCGCGACCGAGACCCGAGCGGGCCGGCTGAGCGTGCGGGAGGTGGCGCAGTCCGTCCTCGAGCGCATCGAGCTCCGCGACCCGGCCGTGCGCGCCTGGAGCCACCTCGACCCCGAAGCCGTCCTCGCGAGCGCCGATGGGCTCGACGGGCGTGAGACCCGGGGCCTCCTGCACGGCGTCCCCGTCGGGGTGAAGGACGTCATCAACACCCGTGACATGCCGACCGAGCACCACACGGCCCGGTACGTCGGAAGCGTGCCGGGGGTGGACGCCGCCTGCATCGACACCCTGCGCTCCGCGGGGGCGCTGCTGGTGGGCAAGACCGTCACCACCGAGTTCGCCGCCACCAACACCGGCGGCCCGACCCGCAACCCGCACGACCCCGAGCGCACGCCGGGCGGGTCGTCGAGCGGGTCGGGCGCGGCGGTCGCGGACCTCCAGGTAGCGGTCGCCCTCGGGACCCAGACGGGCGGGTCGACCATCCGCCCGGCGTCGTTCACCGGGGTCTACGCCCTCAAGCCGACGTGGAACAGCATCAGCCGCGAGGGACTCAAGATGTACTCGGCGACGTGCGACACCCTCGGGCTCTACGCGCGGTCGGGTCGTGACCTCGCGCTGCTCGCGGACGTGTTCCACCTCGACGAGCCCGACCGCCCCCTGCCGACCTCGCTCGCCGGGCTCCGGGTCGGGCTGTGCCGCACGCCCGCCTGGGACCTCGCGGAGCCGGCGACGCGTGAGGCGCTCGCGACGGCCGCGGGTGTCCTGCGCGACGGCGGGGCCGAGGTCGCGGAGCTGGAGCTCCCGGAGATCTTCGAGGAGCTGCCGACCGTCCATCGCCGGATCCTGCGCCGGGAGGGTCGGTCCGCCTTCCTCAACGAGCACCTGGCCAGCCCCGACCTACCGGCGTTCTTCCACGAGATGGTTCTCGGCACCGACACGGTCGACTCGATCGGCTGGCCGACCGGGACGCCCGACGTGGCCGACTTCCGGGCGGCCTACCGCGTGGCAGACCGGTGCCGTGCGCTCTACGACGACGTGGCGTCACCGTTCGACGTCGTCCTCACCCCCAGCGCCCCGGGCGAGGCGCCGATCGGCATCGGCAACACCGGCAGCTCGGTCTTCAACTCGCTCTGGACCCTGCTCCAGGTGCCCGTGGTGAACGTGCCCGGACTCGTCGGCCCCGCCGGCATGCCGATCGGGGTGTCGATCGTCGGCCGGCGCTACCAGGACCGCCTCGCCGTCGCGTGCGCCGGACTCCTGGGGGCGGCCGTCGCCGCGCGGACGGACGACGTCGCCCCCTCGCTCCCAGCGATGGCCGCGTTCCGCTGACGGCAGTAGGCTGTCGACACCTCCCCGAGCGAAGCGAATCGATGACGACGACCCCACCCCGGCCCGCACCCGCCCCCCTCCGACGACAGGTCGAGAGCTACAGCAACCAGGCCGTGACCGCTCTGCGCGACATGGTGCTCTCAGGTGATCTCCGCCCGGGCGAACGCCTCAACGAGGTGGGCCTCGCCGACGCCCTCGGGATCAGTCGGGCTCCGTTGCGGGAAGCGATCCAGCACCTGCGGAGCGAGGGTCTGCTGACCGCCGTCGCTGGGCGCGGGGCGTACGTGCGCTCGTTGACGCCGACCGAGCTGGAGGAGCTGTTCGAGGTGCGCCACCTCCTCGAGATCCACGCCCTGCGGCTGGCCGCGGCCCGCGCCACGCCGCAGGAGCTCGAGACGCTGCGGGCCGACATGTCCGAGCGCGGCCACCTCTTCGACACGTTCCCCAGCCGTCCGCAGGAGAACGACTTCCACCTGCGGATCGCCAGGCTGGCCGGGAACTCGGCCCTGCTGGCGGTGATCACGGACGTCCACCGGCAGACGCAGCTGGTCCGCCAGCAGATCGCCGACTCCAACCACGCCCATCCCGACCGCATCCTGCACGAGCACGCCGATCTCATCGAGGCCCTGATCGCCGGCGACGTGGACCGGGCCGAGGCGATCCTGGTCGAGCACCTCCGCGTCACCATGGCCGAGGGGATGGCGATCCTCGAGGGTCGCTGATCGGCGGTCGCCGGGTCGCTCGTCGCTGCACCGACCGCCGACTAGGGTCGAGCCGTGCCCTCCACCCCGCGCTCGCCCTACGCGGCCGCCCTGGGCCCGGCGATCGAGCGGCTTCACCCCAGTCTCCAGCGCTACTTCGCGACGATCCCGCCCGGCCACCGCGGCGTCGGCGAGGGCGTCTTCGACACCGCCGGCACCCCGCGCCGCTGGTTGTGGCCGCTGCTCCGACTCGTCCAGCCCCGCGGCGTCGTGTTCGCGGGCTGGGAGCGCGACGTGCCGTTCCGGATCGTCAACCGGACGGTCGGCGGCTCCGCCGTCGCCGTCCGCGAGCTCGACCTGCCCGACGGCACCTGGGTGATGCGTGACGACGTCGTGCGCTCGCCCGCCGGCGGCGTCACCGACCGCCTCGGTTCCCCCGTCACCCTGGCCGCCACCTTCGACGTCGCGGTCGACGGCGATGCGCTCGTGCTCACCAGTCGCACCCTGGGCGTCGCCCTCGGCCCGCTGAGGTTCGCGGCGCCCCGCCGCCTGAGTCCGGTCGTCCGGCTGCGCGAGTCCTTCGACGCCGCGAGCGGCCACCAGCGCGTCGACCTCGCCGTCGACCACCCCCTGCTCGGCCGCCTGTACGGCTACGGCGGCCTGTTCACTTATCGCATCGAGAAGGAGATCTCGTGACCGCACCGCTCGGCCGCGTCGTCATCGGTGGAGCGTCCGGCTTCATCGGTCAGCACCTGGTGAGGCGCTACCGACGCGCCGGCCGCGAGGTCGTCACCGTCGGACGCTCCGGGGCCGACGTCTCGTGGGACGACGACGCCGGGATCGCGCGCGCCGTCGACGGTGCGGCGATCGTGGTCGGCCTGGCCGGCAAGAGCGTCGGGTGCCGCTACAACGCCGCCAACCGAGCCGAGATCTTCCGCTCCCGGCTGGAGACCACCGCCGCGCTGAGCCGCGCGATCGCCGCCGCCGCCGTGCCGCCGCCCGTGTGGGTCAACTCCTCGACCGCCACCATCTACCGCCACGCCGAGGATCGGCCCCAGACCGAGAGCGACGGCGAGCTCGGCGAGGGCTTCTCGGTCGCCGTCGCGAAGGCGTGGGAGGAGGCGCTGGACGCCGACGACCTGCCCGGCACCCGCCGCGTCGCGCTGCGCGCCGCGATCGTGCTCGGCCGGGGCGGCGCCCTCGGCCCGATCAGGGGCCTCGCGAGGACCGGGCTCGGCGGCTCGAACTGGGACGGTCGGTGGCCGATCACGCGCGCGCGACGCGCGGCGGGGACGGCCCACGAGTTCCGTGCTCGCCGCGGCACCCAGCGGTTCAGCTGGATCCACGTCGAGGACCTCGCCCGGGTGATCGACCTGATCGAGACGACGCCGTCGCTCGAGGGACCCGTGAACGCCTCCACCCCGAACCCCGAGGACAACCGCACCTTCATGGCGCTGGTGCGCCGCAGCCTCGGCGTCCGCATCGGCCCGCCGCTGCCGCGCTGGGTGCTCGAGATCGGCGCGATGATGATCCGCACCGAGACCGAGCTCGTGCTCAAGAGCCGCTGGGTGCTGCCCGAGAAGCTCGTGGCAGCCGGGTTCACGTTCGACCACCCGACGCTCGAGGGTGCCCTGCGGGACGTGCTCGCCCCGCGTCAGCCCCAGCCGCCGAGGTAGGCCTCGAGGTCGGGCTCGTCAGGCACGGGGAGAAGTCCGGGAGCGGGGCGCGCCTCGCGCCGCCAGCCCGCGTCCTCGCCCCACCTCCGCTCGCGCAGACGTGCCCGCCCCGAGGAGACCGTCACCACTCCCCCGAGGTCGACGGTGCCCAGCGGGGCGCCCGACGCGTCGACGGGTTCCGCGAGGACGTCGGCGACGGCGGCCCGCAGCCCAACGGGGTCGGTCACCCGCTGCGGCGTCGGCACGAGGACCGTCACCCGGGCGCGCTCGTCCGCCTCCGCGACCACGCGAGGATCGGCCGCGAAGACGTCCAGCACCTCGCGCGGCACGACGACCCGCGCCTGCGGCAGGGCCGCGAGCATGCTGTCGACGGCGACGAACGCGGCAGCGGGCCCGGCGGCCGAGGCGAGCTCGACCACGACGTCCGTCCGCGGGGCGATCAGCGCGTGCGGCCGGGAGCCCGCGACCCCGATCGACCCCGCGAGCGTCAGGGTCTCGGCATTCTTGCGACGTCGGGCCTCCGCCTCGTCCCGGCCCGCCCACTCCGGTCCGTCGTGCCAGGCGACGGCGTCGTCCACGTGCGCGAGCACGGCCCCGGTCGTCCACGCCCGCGACGCCCACTCCCAGTCCTCGCCGCCGTAGGACTCGAACGTCTCGTCGAACCCTCCGACGCGGTCGAAGAACCACCGGCTGCACGCCGTGACGGCACCGATGACGAACCGGTAGGACCGGTCGTCGGCGTCGAGCAGGTTCCGCGAGCGCCGGTAGGCGTCCGCGAGCCACGACGGCTCCGGAAGGGGGTGCCGCGCGGCGGCGGCGGCGACCTGCTCCGCCGGGTCGGTGCCCGCCAGGTCCGCGTGCCGACGGCGACCCACCGTGACGGCCTCGGGCAGCAGCGAGGGCAGCCGCACGAGCCGCTCGACGTAGGTCGGCTCCGGCGCCGTGTCGGCGTCCAGGAAGCACAGCAGGTCGCCGCTGCTCGCCGTGACGCCGAGGTTGCGGACGGCCGCGAGCCGGAACCCGCGGTCGTCCTGCCGCACCAGCCGCACGCCGTCGGGGACGACGGGCGTCCGGGGCGAACCGTCGTCGGCCACCACGATCTCCAGCAGGTCCTGGGGCCACGTCTGCCGCCGCAGGGCGGTCAGCGTGCGCGCGAGCTGCTCCGGCTGGTCGTAGTGGGCGACGACGACCGAGACGGTGCGCTCGACGGCCGGCTGCGCCGCGACGAGGTCCCACCGGTTGCCCGGGACCCCGCGGCCCCAGGGCGGCGGCACCGCCGTCGCGCTCACCGCGAGCGCCACAGGTCCAGGTAGGCGCGCGCGGTGTCGTCGAGATCGGGCCGCGTGACCGCGGACGCGTCCTGCCAGGTCGTGTCCGGGTGCGCGAGCGCGTGCGCGATCGCCGTGGACAGGCCCTCGAGGGTGATCGGCGTCGTCGTCCCGGGTCGGAGCTCGGCCATCTCGCGGAAGTAGGGCGAGTCCACCACGAGGGGGCGGCGCCCCGCGGCGATCCAGTCCGTGAGGGACCCGGAGGCGGACACGTGCTGGTGCGCGACGACGGGGACGGCGACGGCGCGGCTGCGCGCGACGAGGTCGGCGTCGCTCAGGAAGCCCGTGCTCTCCAGCCGCACCCCGTGCCGGCGGGCGTGCTCGACGAGCTCGGCCAGCTCGCCCTCGTGGCCCGCGGAGGCGCGGCCGAGGGCGACGACCGGCGGCGAGGGGTCGAGCCCGAGCGCCGCCACGGCGTCGACCGCCTCGCGGTGCCCCTTGCCCGGGTAGAAGAAGCCGAGCACCGCCACGGACCCGTCGGAGGCCCACGCCGTCGGCGCCGGGAGCGCCCCGGGCACGGGGAGCGGGATCACCGTCACGTCGAGCTCCGAGCCGAAGGCCTCGCGCAGCAGCCGCCGCTCGTGCTCGCTGTTGACCACGACCGCTGCCGCGGCCGCGACGACCCGGCGGTAGCAGGCCAGCCGCCGGGGCAGCCGCCCCGGCCCGTCGGAGTCCTGCGGCACGTCGTGCAGCGTCACGGTGAGGTGGGAGCGCGCGGCCAGGGCCTCGATGCGACCGGCGGCCTCCTCGGCGTCGGCCCCCCACAGGCGGTCGGTGAAGTGCAGGTGGACGCGGGGCGGCAGCGCAACGTCGGGCGTCCACCGCAGCAGCGGGAACGCAGGGTCGAGGCGCGCGACGGCGGCGGCCACCGTCCGGGCGTAGCGGTCCACCCCGTGACCGGCGTCGTCGAGGTGGAGGAGTGCGAGCGCCGTCACCGGGCGCCCAGCAACTCGAGCACGGCGGCGTGGCGGTCGAGCCCGGCGCGCACGACCTCGGGATGGCGGCCGTACCAGGCCAGGTGCTCGGCGCGGACGGCCTCCCCCTCGATCACCACGCCGTCCACGACCCAGTGATCGGTCGGCTCGTCCGGCAACCCCCAGGTCTCGATGACCGCGGCCTCGCGGGGAGCGTGCACGGAGGTCAGCAGGGGCCGCGACGGGGCGGGCGGGATGCGCTCGAGGCCCAGGGCCTGCGCGACCCGGCCGGCGAGCGCGACCCAGACGGGGTTGCCGGGGTGGTTCAACGTGCGCATGTGGTCGAACGTCGGCCGCTCGAACAGGTCGGCGATCCTCACGGTCGCGTGCGCCTCCTCCCGGCGGCGGAGCTGGTCCAGCGACTCCGCCGCGACGGCCCGCACGGCCTCAGGCGTCGCCGTCGCGGGGACCTCGAGGCCGGCCGCCCGGCCGAGCAGCCGCAGGTCGTGGTAGGCCACGAGCGGCGGGACGAGCGAGGTGTCCGACGGCGGTCGGACGATCGCGTGGAACGGGTACAGCCCGGCGAACCGCACCACAGGGATGCGGCACACCGCCGCACCGGCACCGAGCGCGGCGGCCAGCTGCCGCGAGCCGAGCGGCAGACCGTGGTAGTCGTCGTGGATGGGCTGCGTGATCAGCACCCCCGACCGGGCGAGCCAGCGTCGCAGGTGCGGGAGGTCGTCGGCGACGAGCTCGTGGACGGGAGGGGTCCGCACGAGGTCGACCTCGTCCCCCAGGGCGAGGCGCAGCGACTCGGCCTGGCAGTTCCCGGCCACGACGCCGACGGGCCGGCCGTCGACGGCCTCGTCCAGCTCGCCGTAGAACCGGCCGTAGTGGCGCCGTCGAGCGGCCTCGTCCGACACGGTTCTCCGCTCCACGCTCCCGGTCGGCGGCTGATCGCCATCCTGGTCAACGGGGGTCGTGGAACCTACTGTAGAACGCAGGCCCCCCGGCCCCCGTCCCAGCCTCGGCGTCAGACGGTGCCGCCCTGCGGCTCCCACTCGCGCCCACGAGGAGGCACGTGGATCAGAAATCCCCGAACTGGTGTACGAGAGTCGTCTCCGTCCCTGCGGGCCACCCCTACGTGAAGTCCCTCGGGATCGACGGCGACGGCGTCCTCCGCCCGCCCGACCCCCTGCCCGATCCGGCCGAGCCCACCCGCTGGTGGCCGCCCGTGGTGCTCGACGCGAGCTGGATCCGGGCCAACGCCGACACCTTCGACGTCCTGCACGTGCACTTCGGGACCGAGTCCCTCCCTCCCGGCCGGCTCGCCGCCGCCCTCGACGCCCTGGCGGAGGTGGGCCGTCCGCTCGTGCACACCGTGCACGACCTGACCAACCCGCAGCTGACCGACCAGGCCGCCCACGAGGCCGACCTCGCGCTCCTGCTCGCCCGCGCCGACGCCGTGATCACGCTGACCGACGGCGCCGCCGCCGAGATCGAGCGGCGCTGGGGCCGCACCGCCGTCGTCGTGCCGCACCCGGCGATCGTCGCCGTCGACGCGGCCACCCCCCGGGGACGCCCGTCCGAGGCGATCACCGTCGGCGTCCACCTGCGGGACCTGCGCCCCGGGATCGACGGCGTCGGCGCCGTCCGGACGCTGCTCGCGGGGCTGGACGCGCTCCGCGACGCGGGCGTGGTCGCCGTCGGCCGCGTGGTCGTGAACGACCGCGTGCGCGAACCGGCGATCCTCGCGGAGATCACGACCCTCGTCACCGGGCGCGACGACGTCGCGCTCGAGGTGCGGGCCCGCGTCTCGGACGCCGACCTCGAGGCCGAGGTGGCCGACCTCGACGTCGCCCTGCTCCCCTACCGCCACGGCACCCACTCCGGCTGGGTCGAGCTGTGCCACGACCTGGGCGTCGGGGTCGTCGGACCGGTCGCCGGCCAGTGGCACCGCCAGCACCCGGAGGAGTTCGTCCCGCTGACGATGGGCGACGGCGCCTCGTGTGCGGCCGCCGTTGTCGACGCCGTCGCGGGCGGCGCCCGACCGGGCAGCGCCGAACGGCGCGACCTCGTGGCGCGGCGGGCGGCCGCGCGCGCCGTCGAGCGCGTCGCCGTCGCCCGGGCTCACGCGGCCGTCTACGCCGGGGTGCTCGCGCCGTCGGGAGCCCGCGCGTGAAGGCCGGGTCGCCTTCTCTGCGGATCGTCGTCGTCGCCCCCTCGCGGCACCCCCTGGGCCAGCCGCACCCGGGCGGCCTCGAGGCCGCCGTCTGGGACCGCGTCGCCCACCTGCGCCGACGCGGCCACCACGTGCAGCTCGTGGCCGCCGAGGGGTCGGACTTCCTGCGGAACTCCCCCGCCGCCTTCCGGCTGCCGCCGACCCGGTGGCCCGCGGGCTCGTCCTCCGACACGGACTACCCGCCGGGGTACCTCGAGCTGGCGCAGGACGCCCTCGACCGCGCGCTGCACCACCTCAGCCGCCGGTCGGAGGAGGTCGACGTCGTGGAGAACCACAGCCTGCACGCCCTCCCGCTCCGGTGGGCGCCGCGGCTGGGCATCCCCGTGGTCACGACGCTGCACACCCCGCCGATCGAGGACATGGTCGAGGCGATCCACGCCGCCGGCACCGCGCTCGGACCGGTGCTCGCCGTGAGCAGCCACACCGCTCGGTCCTGGCTGGAGCGCGGCGTGCACGCCCGCGTCCTTCCCAACGCCGTGGACGCCGCCCGCTGGCAGTTCGGTCCGGGCGGGCCCGATCTGGTGTGGTTCGGCCGGATCGTGCCCGAGAAGGGCCCGGACGTCGCGATCCGTGCCGCCCGCCTGCTCGGCCGACGGCTCGTGCTGGCGGGCCGGGTGGGAGACGTCGAGTACGCGGAGCGGGCGATCCGCCCGCACCTGGGCGACGACGTCGTGCACCTCGGTTCGCTCCACCAGCGCGACCTCGCTCGCCTCGTCGGGTCGAGCGCGTGCGCGCTCGTGACGCCGATGTGGGACGAGCCGTTCGGCCTCGTCCTGGCGGAGGCGCTCTGCACGGGCACCCCGGTCGCCGCGTTCGACCGCGGCGGGGTGAGCGAGGTCGTGGCCGGCTCGCCCGGCGCGCGGCTCGTCGCCCCCGGCGACGTCGAGGCGCTCGCGGCGGCGGTCGCGGCCATCGAGGGCCCCTCGTCGGAGGTGCGCCGCCGGATCCGCGAGCACGCCACGCGGCGGTTCTCGCTCGAGCGCCAGCTGGACGCCGTCGAGGCGATCCACCGCACGGCGATGGTGACCGACCCCTCGTGGGAGACGGCGGTGTCCGCGTGAGCACGATCGGCTGGTACGTCCACCACCACGGATCGGGCCACCTCGTGCGCTTCCTCGCGGTCCGGCCGCACCTGTCCGACGACGTCGTCGTCCTCAGCTCGCTGCCCGAGCCCGCCGCGCTCCCGCCGCGCACGCGGTGGGTGGTGCTCGACCGCGACGACGACGTCGTGACCGGGCCCGACGGCGTCGCGCGCGATCCGCACGAGGCGGACCCGCGGGCGGGCGGGCACCTGCACTGGGCGCCGCTGCACCATCCCGGCCACACCCGCCGGCTCGCGACGATCGCCGAGGTGGTCGCGGCCGAGCGACCCGGCGCGTTCGTCGTCGACGTCTCGGCCGAGGTCGGCGTGCTCGTCCGGCTGCTCGGCGTTCCGCTCGTGGCGATGACCCAGCCCGGCGTCCGGGAGGACGCCCCGCACCGGCTCGCGCGCGGCCTCGCCCACGCCGTCGTGGCCCCGTGGCCGGCGGGCCGGATCGCCGGCGCCCCGCCGGAGCTCCACGAGGTCGGGGGCGTCTCGCGGTTCGGCGGGCGCCCGCGCTCGGCCGCGCCCGAACCCGGACGCGTGCTCCTGCTCGGCGGCGGCCCCGAGGCGCCCCTCCGCGCGCCCGGAACGACCGGCGACTGGCACTGGCACCGGCTGGGCGACGAGGGCTGGGTCGAGGACCCGTGGCACGACCTGTGCCGCGCCGAGGTGATCGTCTCGGCGGCCGGTCAGAACGCGGTCGCCGACCTGGCTGCGGCGGGGGCGCGCGCCGTCGTGATCGCGCAGGACCGTCCCTTCGACGAGCAGCGGGCGACGGCGGACGCGCTGCGCGAGGGCGGCCTCGCCGTCGTCGTCGACGCGTGGCCGGACGACGACGCGTGGCCGGCCTTGCTGGAGGCCGCCCGCCGGCTGGATCCGCCCTGGGAGCGCTGGCAGGTGGCGGGAGCCGCCGAGCGCGCCGCCGCGGTCATCTCCTCGACGACGGAGCGCTGGCGATGACGGCCGTCGTCACGCTCGCCTCGCTCGCTCGGCTGGACCACGTCGAGCGGCAGCAGGAGCGGCTCGCCCGCGAGGACCCCGAGGTCCTCCGGGTCCTGGTCTGGCTCGACCCCACCCCAGCGCCCGCCCACCTCGCCGCGCGCGCCCTGACGCTGCACGTCCCGCCGGGCGGGCACGGGCTCCGGCTCGCCGCCGGCCGCAACCGGGGCGTCGCCGCGGCGGTGGCCGCCGGACACGACCTCGTGGTGCTGCTCGACGCGGACTGCGTCCCGGGTCCGGCCATGCTCAAGCGGTACGTCGAGGCGTCGGCGCGGCACCCGCGGTCGCTGCTGTGCGGCCCCGTCACCTACCTCCCCGAGGGGGTGCGCGTCGATCCGGCCACGGACCTGGCGGCTCTGACGGCGCCCCACCCGGCGCGCCCCGATCCCGAGCCCGGGACGACCGTCGTCGCCGCCGACGAGGACTACGCCCTGTTCTGGTCGCTGTCGTTCGCGACGACGACCGCCGGCTGGGAGGCGTTCGGCGGCTTCGACGAGGCGTACGAGGGCTACGGCGGTGAGGACACCGACGTCGCCTTCCGCGCCCGCGCGGTCGGGGTGCCGCTCGTCTGGGTCGGGGGCGCGCACGCCTACCACCAGCACCACGCGACATCGGCGCCGCCCTGGCAGCACCTCGACGACATCCTGCGCAACGGCGCGCTCTTCGCCCGGCGGTGGGGACGGTGGCCGATGGAGGGCTGGATCACCGCGTTCGCACAGGCGGGCGCGATCGAGCAGGTCGGGGACGGCTGGCGGCGCGTCCCGGCGTGATCGGCCGGTCGGCGTCGAGCCGGTCAGCGCGGCTTCAGCCGTCGCAGCGCCGAGCCCTTGTGCGCCGCCTGCGACCCGGACCTCTCCGAGGTCACGAGGTAGGCGGGCTCGTCCGCCGAGGCGGTGAAGTGCTGGTCGGCGAACTCGAAGTCGCGCACGCGCTTCTCGTCCACCGTGCCGCGGGTGCGGCCCTGCGGGGTGTTCCAGCTGACCCGGTCGCCCGGGGCGAGGTCGTCGCTCGTCATGGTGTTCTCCTCCGTCCCACCCAGCCTCGGTCACCCGGACCCGGGAGTCCAGGACGCTCGTCGGCGAGCAGGATCCGCCCCACGGCGAGGTCGTCGCCGTCGAGCGCGAGGACCGGGGTGCCGGCCACGACGACGTCGGCCAGGTCCCACGGCCGCAGCTCGTCGACGAAGGTCCGCTCGGCGGCGCTCCACTCGTGCCAGAACGCCGTCGCCGCCGCGAGGTCTCCGTTCGCGCCCTCGGCGACGTCGCGCGCGATGCCGCGCCGCTCCGCCTCCGGCGCGTCCACCTGGACCCAGATCGTGGCGTCGGCCCGACCGCCCCGGGTCGCGAGCGCCGCACCCGTCCCCTCGACCACCACGAGCGGCGTGCGCGCGGGGACGACGACGTGCCCGTCCCGACCCCGGGGCTCCCACGCGGGCGGGCGGAACGCGACGGCGTCACCGCGGGCGACGGCGTCGAGCAGCTCCTCGAGCAGGTGACCCCACGCGAAGAACGGCTCGTGCCAGGCGAGGTCGTCGGTGTGGACCACGACGGCGCCCGGCACCACGGCCGCGAGGCGGGCCGCCAGCGTGGACTTCCCGGCCCCGCCACGGCCGTCCACCGCGAGGACCCGGGTCCGGGTGGGCCCGTCACCGACACCGGCCCCCACCGCCGCAACGTCAGCGGACGGCAGCAGCTCGTCCAGGAGAGCCGCGACGCCGACCGCGCGCCACGCCCCGGCCGCCGGCTCGCCGGGCTCCAGCCGCATCGGCGCGAGGTCGCCCACGGTCAGATCTCGCGCAGGACGCGGGCCGGGTTGCCGACGGCGACGACGTTCGCCGGGATGTCGCGCGTGACGACCGAACCGGCACCGATGACCGAGTTCTCGCCGATCGTGACCCCGGGGCAGACGATCACTCCCCCGCCGAGCCACACGTTGTCGCCGATCGTGATCGGCTCGGCCGCCTCGAGCTTGTCGCGCCGCGGCTGCGGGTCGACCGGGTGGGTCGGCGTGAGCAGCTGGACGTTCGGGCCGATCTGGCAGTCCTGCCCGATCGTGATCGTGGCGACGTCGAGCATCGTGAGGTTGTAGTTGGCGAAGGTGCGGGCCCCCACGTGGATGTTCTCGCCGTAGTCCACGAACACGGGCGGCTTGAGGTGGGCGCCCTCCCCGAGGCTGCCGAGCAGCTCCTCCAGGATGCTGCGGGAGTCGGGCTCCCCCGCCACGACCGCCCGGTGGTAGGCGTCGGCGAGGGCGAGCCCGCGCTGGGCCAGCCGCTCGCTGTCGGGGTCGTCGGCGATGTAGAGGTCACCGGCGAGCATGCGCTCGCGGTTGGTGCGGTCGTCGCCCGCGAAGTAGTCCGTCATGGCGGCGAGTGTACATCCGTACACATCGGCGGACGAGCCCTCAGTCGGTGGGCGTCGGCCCCTGCTGCGCGGCGAGGTGCGCCCGCGCCTCGCGCTCGGCGAGGACGTCCGCGAAGTCGGTGATCGGCTTGTCGGCGAAGTGCGCCGTCGCCTCCGTCGCCTCCCGCTCGAGCTCGGCCGGGTCGGCGTCGGGGAACGTCTCGACGAGGTGGTTGACGACGGTGTGGACCGTGCGGTCGAAGTCGAAGTCCCGCGTGGAGTGCGTCATCGTTCGTCATCCTTCGTCGTCGAGGGGCGGCGGGACGTTCGCTCCGTCGCGTCGTTCCTGTCCAGGCTAGGTCGGCCCCGCTCCGACGGGAAGACCCGGACGGGCGGCGGCCGGACCCGCGCCGCCGCGGCCGGCGAGTTCACGTCCCGTCTCCCTGCCCGACACACGCCGTGGTTACGGTGGTCCGGCCCCCTGACCCCTCGAGAGGACACCCATGCCTACCCGTCGATCGATCGCCGTCGGCGTCGCCACCCTTGGCGCCGCGGCTCTCGCCCTCCCCGCGGCCGCCGTGCCGACCGATCCCCCGGCACCCCCCGCCGAGGCCGTGGAGCTGACCCTCCTGGCCACCACGGACGTGCACGGTCACGTGCGCGACTGGAACTACTTCACGAACGCCCCGTTCCCCCCGACGGACAGCCTCGGCCTGGCGCGCGCGAGCACCGCGATCCAGCAGATCCGCGAGGCGAAGGGCGCGGACTCCGTCGTCGTCGTCGACAACGGGGACGCCATCCAGGGCACGCCGTTGACGTATCTCTACGGCTACGGCGACAACCGCCAGCAGGTGCTGGACGGCACCACCACCCACCCGATGGCGACGGCGTTCAACACGGTCGGCTACGACGCCGGCACCGTGGGCAACCACGAGTACAACTACGACCTCGACCTGCTCGACGCCTACGAGCGCGACGTCGACATGCCCGTCCTGGGGGCGAACGTCATCGACGTCGCCACGGGCGCGCCCTACCACGCGCCGTACGAGCTCATCGAGCGCACGATCGACGGGCAGGACGTCACGATCGGCGTCATCGGCCTGGTCACGCCCGGCGTGCGGGTGTGGGACGAGCAGTACGTGGACGGCAAGCTCGAGTTCCAGGACATGGTCACCGCGGCGAAGCAGTGGGTCCCGGTCGTCGCCGACCAGGCCGACGTCGTCGTCGTGCTCGCCCACACGGGTCAGGGCACCGTGCCCGACGAGGGCTACGACCCCGCCGCGCTGCACGAGGACGTCGCCGGCAACATCGCCCGCCAGGTCCCCGGCATCGACGTGCTGGTCGCCGGCCACAGCCACCGCGACCTGCCCGAGACCGTGGTGACGAACGTCGACGGCGAGCAGACGCTCATCACGCAGCCGAACTACTGGGCCCGCGGCATCACCGAGACGACGCTCACCCTGCTGCCCGACGCCGAGGGCTCCTTCGACGTCGACTGGGCGGGAACCGCCCCGACCGTCACGCCGCACTACGGCAAGGACGGCTACGCGGAGGACCCCGACGTCGTCGCCGCCATCGAGGAGCAGCACGCCTCGACCGTCACCTACGTCAACACGCCGGTCGCGACGTCGACGCAGGCCCTCCCCGCCGAGCGCTCGCGCTACGAGGACACCGCGATCATCGACTTCATCAACCACGTGCAGCAGACCACGGTCGAGGCGGCGCTGGAGGGTACGGAGCACGCCGACAAGCGCGTCATCAGCCAGGCGTCGCCGTTCTCCCGCACGGCCCTCTTCCCGGAGGGCGAGGTCACGATCCGCGACATCGCCGGGCTCTACATCTACGAGAACACGCTGCGCGCCGTCGAGCTGACGGGGGCGCAGGTGCGCGAGTACCTCGAGCACTCGGCCCGCTACTTCGTGCAGACCGAGCGCGGGGCGACGTTCGACCCCGAGACCGGCACCAACGCCGTCTACGGCGGCGACCGCGCGATCCCGGACTACGCCTACGACGTCCTCAGCGGCGTGACGTACACGATCGACGTGTCAGAGCCGGTCGGCTCGCGCATCAAGGCGCTGGCCTACCCCGACGGCGCCCCCGTGGGTGACGCGGACACGCTCGTGATGGCCGTCAACAACTACCGCCAGACCGGCGGCAGCGGGTACCCGCACGTGGCCGACGCCCCCGTCGTCTACGACGGCCTGCTCGAGATCCGCCAGCTCCTCATCGACTGGGCCGGCGAGCGCGGCGTCATCGACCCGGCCGAGTTCTTCGTGCCGAGCTGGTGGCTCACGACCGCCTACGAGGCACCGGTCGAGACGCCCGACCCCACCGAGGAGCCGACGGTCGACCCGACCACGGACCCGACGACAGACCCGACCTCGACGGCGCCGACGACCGACCCGACGTCGTCCGACAGCCCGACGGCGGGCGGACCCTCGCGCGGCGACCTCGCTGACACGGGCGCCGACCTCACCGCCGCCTGGGCAGCGCTGGGTCTGCTCGTGGCGGGAGGCGCCACGGTGCTGATCGCCCGACGCCACCGCGCACGGGCCTGACTACCGACCGAGGGCCCCGGGGGGCAGCTGCTCCCCGGGGCCCTCGGTCGTTCCCGGCGCGGGACGGTCCGTCCGCTCGTCCTAGCGGTCGACGCGCGCCGAGCCGCCGCCGGCGAGCTTGAGCACCTCGGCCTTGGTGACCATCGTCGTGTCGCCCGGGGTCGTCATCGCGAGCGCGCCGTGCGCGGCCCCGTACTCGACCGCCGTGGCGAGGGGCTGGCCGTCGAGCAGGCCGTAGATCAGCCCGGAGGCGAACGAGTCGCCGCCTCCCACACGGTCCAGGATCTCCAGACCCGGGCGGTGCGTCGCCTCGACGACGCCCGTCGCGGGCGACCAGGCCAGCGCGCCCCAGTCGTTGATCGTGGCGCTGCGGACCGTGCGCATCGTGGTACCGATCGCCTTGAAGTTCGGGAAGGCCGCGGCCGCGGTCTCGATCATCGCCTTGAAGGAGTCGGTCTCGAGCTCGGCGAGGTTCTCGTCCACGCCCTCGACGGCGAATCCCAGCGAGGCGGTGAAGTCCTCCTCGTTGCCGATCATGACGTCGATGTGCGGGGCGATCGCCCGGTTGACCTCCTGCGCCTTGGCCTGTCCGCCGATCGCCTTCCACAGCGAGGGGCGGTAGTTGAGGTCGTAGGACACGACCGTGCCGTACTCCTTCGCCTTCGTGACGGCGGTCAGCACGGTCTCGGCCGAGACCTCCGACAGCGCGGCGAAGATGCCGCCGGTGTGGAGCCACCGCACGCCGAGCTCGCCGAAGAGCCGGTCCCAGTCGACGTCGTCGGGCCGCAGCTGCGAGGCCGCGGTCAGGCCGCGGTCGGACACCCCGACGGCGCCGCGCACCCCGAAGCCGCGCTCGGTGAAGTTGAGCCCGTTGCGGACGCTGCGGCCGATGCCGTCGTAGTCCACCCACTGCACGAACTCGGTGTCCAGGCCGCCGGTGAGGATGAAGTCCTCCACCAGGCGCCCGACCTCGTTGTCCGCGAGCGCCGTGACGATCGCACCGCGCAGCCCGAACGCGCGGCGCAGGCCGCGGGTGACGTTGTACTCGCCGCCGCCCTCCCACGCCCGGAAGCTGCGGGCCGTGCGGATGCGACCCTCACCCGGGTCGAGGCGCAGCATGACCTCCCCCAGCGAGACGGCGTCGTAGCGGCACTCGGACGCGGGACGGAGGTCGAGGGCCGCCACCTCGGGCGGGAGGGCGTGGGTCATGGGGGCTCCTGGGTTCGGGTCGTCAGGGGTGGGTCGTCCGGGGACGACGGCGGGGGTCGGTCAGGCGGCCGGGCGCAGCTGCCGGGCGAGGCCGACCGCGGTGGTGGTGAGCTCGGTGACGGCGGCGAAGTCGCCGGCGCGCACGAGGCTCGAGGGGACCATCCACGACCCGCCGACCGCGCGCACACCGGGAAGGGCGAGGTAGTCGCCGAGGTTGTCGGGACCGATCCCGCCGGTGGGGACGAACGAGACCCCGCCGAACGGTGCGGCGAGCGCCGCGATGGCCTTCGCGCCGCCCGACGTGCCGGCGGGGAAGAACTTCACCGTGGTGAGCCCGAGCTCGAGGGCCGCCTGGATCTCGGTGGCCGTCACGGCGCCGGGCAGCGCCAGGATGCCGTGCTCCTGGCAGCGCTCGACGACGGCGCGGCTGGTGCCGGGCGAGACGACGTACTGCGCCCCGGCCGCCACGGCCGCGTCGACCTGCGCGACGGTCAGGACGGTCCCCGCGCCGACGAGCACGTCCCCGCGTGCGGCCATGATCCGGATCGACTCCTCGGCGGCGGCGGTGCGGAAGGTCACCTCGGCGACCGGGAGCCCGCCGGCGACGAGGGCGCCGGCGAGGCCGTCGGCGTCGCGCGCGTCGTCGAGCACGACGACGGGGACCAGGGTGGCGGCGGCGAGCTGTGACAGGACGTCCATCGAATCTCCAATGATTCCGCTAGGCGCAACGTGCGTTGCGCTCAATGGTGCTATTGAAGCAGACCCGACTCGCGGGCGCCAGGCTCCGAGCCGGTCTCAGACCGGGCGGACCCCGACCCCGGGCGGGAGCAGCGCGGGCAGCACGGTGCGCATGGCCCGCGCCACCTCGGCCAGCCGCTCGTCGTCGAACCGCTCGCGCGGCGCCGTCACGCTGACGGCCGCGACGGTGGCCCCACCACGTACGAGGGGAACGGCGACGCACGCGATCCCGGGCTCGTTCTCCTCGCACTCGTGCACGAACCCCGTGGCAGCGGCGCCGCTGATCACGGACCAGGCACGATCGGCGACGGCCTCGGTGGTCCCGGGCTCGAGGTACGGCGCGAGCGCCGCGCGGGTCCCGACGCGATCCAGCAGCAGCGCCCGGCCGAGGGCCGTCGTCGCGGCCGGCATCCGGCGCCCGACGGCGGACCACACGCGCACGGGGCGCTGCGGCTCGACCTTGTCGAGGTAGACGATCTGGGCCCCCACCAGCACCCCGAGGTGGACGAGCTCGTCGACCTCGCGCGAGAGCGCGACGAGCGCCGGGTGCAGCACGACGGCGAGGTTGTCCCCGCCCAGGTAGCCGTCACCGAGCGTGAGGCCGGCCGGTCCGAGGCGGTAGACGCCGGAGGCGGGGTCCTGGCTGACGAAGCCGCGGAAGCTCAGCGCCGCGAGCGCCCGGTGCAGCGTCGTCTTGTGCACGCCGACGCGGTCGGCCAGGGTCGCGAGGCTCGCGCCGTCGGGTCCGGCCTCGGCCAGCGCGACGAGCACGAGCAGGGCGCGGTCGATGCTCTCCACGGGCGAGGTCGTCACGGGTGGCCACTCTGCCAGGTCGCGTCGGGGCTGCGCCCGGCGGGGGGTCTCACGCCCAGAAGTCCCGGTGGACCTCGGCGGCCTCGTCCTCGAGCATCGGACCCACCACGTCGACGGGCTTGGACCCCGCCGCGACGACGTCGCGGCAGGGCAGACGCAGCGTCGGGTTCTCGGGGTCTTCCCCCGCGATCTCGTACAGCACGTGCTCGGGCAGCGCGTAGACGATCCGACCGATGCCGGCCCAGTAGATCGCGGCCGCGCACATCGCGCAGGGCTCGCAGCTGCTGACCAGGGTCGTGGCCGGCAGGTCGTCGTGCGGCAGCGTCGTCGTCGCGAGCCGCACGAGGTTCGTCTCGGCGTGGCCGGTGACGTCGCCGTCGTCGGCCACGGTGTTCTCGGCCTCCAGCAGGGCGGCGCCGTCGGGCCCCACCAGGACCGCGCCGAACGGGTGGTTCCCTCGTTCCCGTGCCTGCGCCGCGAGCGCGATCGCGCGGCGCGCCGGCTCCTCCCACCGCTGCGTCGACCCCGTCATCGCCACCACCTCCGGTCCCGACCGTAACCCCGACGGTCGAAGGGGCGCGAGGACTCAGGTACCGCCCTCGCGCGCGAGCCGCTCCGCCGCGGCCTGCGCGCCCGGACCGTCGAGGTAGACCCCGCCCCGCACGAGCGGCACCAGCAGCCCGTCCCGCGGCGGCGCCGTCGGGTCGAGCTCGTAGAGGAGCGGGTGGCCGGTGGGCAGGCCGAGCGCCTGGACCTCGACGTCGGACAGCGCGTCGAGCACCCCGCACAGCGCCCGCAGCGAGTTGCCGTGGCCGACCACGATCGCCGCACCCCCGCCGCGCACGACGGGCTCGACCCGCTCGCGCCACAGCTGCGTGACGCGCACCATCACGTCCGCGAGGGACTCCGTCCGCGGCAGGGCGGCCGCCGGGAGGCGCTGGAACAGGGGCGTCGCCGCGAGCTCGGCGTGCAGCGCGTCGTCCATCGGGGGCGGCGGCACGCGGACCGACCGGCGCCACGCGAGGAACTGGCCCTCGCCGACCTCGTCGCAGACCTCGGTCTTCGTCCGTCCCGTCAGCGCGCCGTAGCAGCGCTCGTCGAGCCGCCAGTCGCGCACGAAGGTCGGCAGCGCCGACAGCTCCCGCGCCAGCACGTCGGCCGTGTGCCAGGCCCGCTCGAGCTCCGAGGTGATCGCGACGTCGAACCTCAGCCCCGTGGCGCCGACGAGCCGAGCGGCGCGGCGCGCCTCCTCGACGCCGCGCTCCGACAGGGGGACGTCGAGCACGCCGGTGAACATCCCGGCGGCGTTGGCGACGCTCTCGCCGTGGCGCACCAGGACGACGCGACCGAGGTGGAGGTCCGGGGTGACGGGGGCGTTCATCCCTCCACGCTACGGGGGGCCTCAGCCTCCGGCGACGGCCGTCCGGCGCGGTCCGACGTCGCGGCGTCGGAGGCGCTGCAGGAGCACCCAGACCTCACAGCCGAGGCAGAGGTCGACGACGGCGTTGAGGAGCGCGGCCACGAGCGCGAACGCCACGGCCACGAAGAAGACGACCGACGCGCCCAGCGCGCCGCCCACCAGCCCGACGACGGCGAACCCCAGCCCGACCGCCTGCGCGAACCGCGGCGGGCGCGGGTCCTCGAGCTCGCGCGGCGGGGCGAGGCGCGGGCGCACGAGACGTCGGAAGACCGCCGCGTACGGGGAGCGTCCCGGCCCGAGGGCCACGCCGGCGGCGAACACGAGCGCCTGGAGGCCGAGCGGCACCAGCCCGCGGGGCACGCCGAGCACGAGCGTCACCGCGAGCACGAGCGAGGTGAGCGCGGCAGCGAACCGCGGGCCGCGGGGGTCGATCGGGGTGGGGCGGGCCATCGGTCAGTCCTTCGTCGGGGGTGGACCCGCGCTCGCGCGGGTGGTGGCGCGGGTGGTGGCGCGGGTGGTCGTGCGGGAGCTGGTGCTGGTGGTGGTGGCGGTCGAGGGCCCGCCCGCGGGGCGAGGTCGTCCAGCGCGGCGACGAGCGCACTCCGGTCCGGCACCCCGGCGACCCGGAAGCGCACGCGCCGGTCGCCGTCGAGCAGGAGCACGGTCGGGGTGCGCAGCACGTCGAGCTCGCGGACGAGCCCGGGGTGCTCGGCGACGTCGAGATCCACGTGCGCGACGTCGTCGCGCCCGGCGACGAGGTCGGTGAGCAGACGCCGCGCCGCCCGGCACGGGGCGCAGACCTCGGAGGAGAGCTGCAGGACGACGGGGATCCCGTCGTCCGCCAGGCCGGGCACCGCGACGGCCCCCGGACGCGAGGTCGGCACCACCCGCCCGTCGCGCCGGCGACGCCACAGGGCGACCCCGAGCGCGAGCACGACGGCGCCCACCAGCACCACGACACCGACCCCGTCCACGGCCCACCTCCTGCTCCGAGAGTGCGCCCCGCACCGCGGGAGCACCACGTGCCGCCGCCTCGTCCCGCATCGTGGGACGCGGGCTCCCGTGCGAGCAGCGGCGCGGCCGAGCGGCCGCGTCAGCGCGGCGAGACCGCGCCGTCGACCACCCGCTGGAACAGCGCCTCGTAGTCGGCGACCATCCGCTCGCTCGAGAACCGGCGGACGGCGTCCGCCCGTCAGGCCGACCGGTCCAGGCCCGGGGCGGCGGCGACCGCACGCACCGCCTCGTCGCGGTCGTGCACCAGGAAGCCGGAGAGGCCGGCCGTCACCAGCTCGGGCATGGAGCCGAGAGGGTGGGCGATCACCGGGGTCCCGGCGACGAGCGCCTCCACCACGGACAGCCCGAACGGGCTCGGCGAAGTCGATGAGGTGGAGCAGCGCCGTCGCGCCGCCGAGCAGCCGCGACAGCTCGCGCGGGCCGACGGCGCCGACGTAGCTGACCGCCTCGCCGTCCACCAGCGGCGCCACCCGCTCCTCGAAGTAGGCCCGGTCCTGCACCACCCCCGCGATCACGAGCGGCAGCCCGGGGCCCTGCGGCACGGCCGCACCCTCGTGCTGCCGTACGGCTGCAGCGACCGCTCCACCCGCATCGCCCTGGTCGACCTCGACGGTCTCCTGGCCGCGCTCCTGGCGGGGAGTCACCGGTGACCGACGTCGGCCGGGTGGGCACGACGGCGCCCTGACCGCCGCCCGGCGCACCGTGCGTCCGCATGCTGGACCGACCCGTTACGCTTGCCCGACCCACGAGCGCGACCGGCGCCGTCGGCCCCCGCGGCAGCGCGGTCGACCCCGCTGCCGCCGACCGCAGGATCGGAGGTTTCTCATGTCGCAGACCATCAACGGTGCCAAGGCGATCATCGGAGAGCCCGAGGTCCTGGAGGACCGTCTCGCGCTCGCCCGCGACGTCGAGACCTCGGCGGCGTGGCTCGACCTCAAGGCCGCCGCGACGACGATCCAGGCGCTGCAGGTCAAGGACGGCTCCGTGCCCGAGGCGGGTGACCACGCCGAGGCGACCGCGCTCGTCGAGCGGATCATCACCGCCGTCGAGGCCCTGGCCCCCTGCTTCCCCCACGACGAGAGCTACCTGCGCGCCGTCGTCGTCGACCTGGCCCGCTGGCGCGAGGGTGGCTTCGGCGTGCCGGACTTCCTCGACTCGCTCGTGGAGTTCCAGCCCCAGCTGCACCGCGTCGACGGGCTGCGCCACCTGGTGCTGTTCCCGATGTACACGCAGAACGGTTCCACCAACCGTCACGTCGAGGCGCTGATCGTCGAGGTCATCTGGCCCGAGTCCGTCGCGCAGCTCGAGGCCGAGCAGTACAGCAACGCGCTGTTCTGCTCGCTCCGGCTCGTCGACTTCACGCCCGGCTACGACACGAACTCGGCGGTCCTGTTCCCCGAGACGGTCGCGATGCGCGAGATCCCGACCTTCACCTGGGGCGCGATCTTCCAGGACCGCGAGGCCGCCCGGTTCCGCCGGGTCACGAAGGCGGCTGCCGAGATCACCAAGCTCGAGCTGCCCGCGGACCTCGCGGCGATGCTGGACGACCAGCACCAGACCGAGCACATGTTCGTGATGTGGGACCTCATCCACGACCGCACCCACATGCGCGGCGACCTGCCGTTCGACCCGTTCATGATCAAGCAGCGGATGCCGTTCTTCCTCTACTCGCTCGAGGAGATGCGCTGCGACCTCACCGCGTTCCGCGAGGCGGTCGCGATCGAGGAGCGCACGGCCACCCGCCTGGCCGCTGGGGAGGACCTCACCGAGGTCGAGCGCGCCGAGGGTCGGCACGCCCGCGGGGTGCAGTACGGCGTCGTGCTCGACCGGATCTTCCGGTTCGCGCTCACCGGCTCCCGCGTGCGCAACTACGACGGGCTCGGCGGGCAGCTGCTGTTCGCCTGGCTGCACCAGCGCCACGTCATCGAGTGGACCGACGTCAAGCTGCACATCGACTGGGAGGCCGCGAAGATCGCCGTCGTCGCTCTCTCGGACGCGATCAACGAGCTCTACTGGGCCTCGATCGACCGTCCGAAGGTCGTGCACTGGCTCGCCGCCTACGACCTCGTCCGCAGCGTCCTGCCGCCGCACCCGGCGTCGCAGTGGGCCCCCGGGCTGTCCCGCGAGATCCTCGCCGGGCTGCCGAAGGGCTACACGGACGCCGTGCTCGATGACGAGTTCCCGCTGTCGATGTTCCACGAGGCGCTCGGCAAGAAGCTCAAGCCGGTGATCGACTCGACGGTCGGCATCACCGCCGCCGATGCCTGACCTGCCCGACACGGCACCGACTGCGGCTCACCCCGAGGGCTCGGACACCCCGGGCACCGGCGCGGCAGGACGTACCGTCCTGCTCGCCGGCGCCTCCTCCGCCCTCGGCACCCGCCTCGCCCGCTCCCTGGGCGAGGCGGGTGCCCGGGTGGTCGCCGTCGCGCGCCGGGAGATCCCGGAGCTCGACGGCCTGGAGCGCGTGACCACCCTGCGCGCCGACCTCACCGACCCCGCGGCCGTCGCCGCTCTCGTCGCGTCGGTGCACGACGGCGTGGGCCCCGTCGACGCCGTCCTCCCGCTCGTGGGTGGCTGGCGCGGCGGTGGCGGCATCGCCGGCCAGAGCGAGGCGGACTTCCGGTTCCTCGAGGCCTCGCTCACCACCCTGCGGCTGACGACGACGGCGTTCTGGGACGACCTCGTCGCCTCGCCCGCCGGCCGGGTCGCCATCGTCTCCTCCACCACCGTCGCGACGCCGCGGGCAGGCAACGCCTCCTACGGCGCGCTCAAGGCCGCCGCGGAGTTCTGGACGGGCGCGCTGGCGCACGGCTTCACCACCACCGCCGCCACCGGCCCGGACGGCGAGGTGCGGGGCGCCGCCGTCGTGCTCCGCGTGCGCGCGGTCGAGGGCCTCGAGGACCGGCTGACCGAGGCCGTCCTCGGCCTGTGGGACTCCCCCGCGGCGACCCTCAACGGCAGCACCCGCACCCTGCAGCAAGGAGAATGACCAGCGTGACCGATCTGACCCCGCTCCACGACGCCTCCCTGCGCGCGTTCGCCTCCGACAACTACTCCGGCATCCACCCCGAGGTCCTCGCGGCCATCGCGGCCGCCAACGACGGCCACCAGGTGGCCTACGGCGAGGACGTCTACACCGCCCGGCTCCAGGAGGTCGCCGTCGAGACGTTCGGCGAGGGCGCCGCGATCTTCCCGACCTTCAACGGCACGGGCGCGAACGTCGTCGCCCTGCAGGCGATGCTCCCGCGCTGGGGCGCCGTGGTCTGCGCGAGCACGGCGCACATCAACGTCGACGAGGGTGGGGCGCCCGAGCGCATGGGCTCGCTCAAGCTGCTCACCGTCGACACCCCCGACGGCAAGCTGACGCCCGAGCTGGTGGACGTCCAGGCCTGGGGCTGGGGTGACGAGCACCGCGCCCAGCCGCTGGTCGTCTCGATCACGCAGACGACCGAGCTGGGGACCTGCTACACCCCGGAGGAGATCCGGGCCCTGGCCGACCACGCGCACGCGCGCGGCATGTGGCTGCACCTCGACGGCGCCCGGCTCTCCAACGCCGCCGCGTCGCTGGGACTCCCGCTGCGGGCGTTCACGCGTGACGCCGGCGTCGACGTGCTCAGCCTCGGCGGCACCAAGAACGGCATGATGCTCGGCGAGGCCGTCGTCGTGCTGAACCCCGACGCGATCCTCGGCGGCGTCGCGGCGCTGCCGTTCGTGCGAAAGCTGTCGATGCAGCTCGCCTCGAAGATGCGGTTCGTCTCCGCCCAGCTGGTCGCGCTCTACTCCGGCGACCTCTACCTGCGCAACGCCACGCACGCCAACGCGATGGCCCGGCGCCTGCGCGCCGCCCTCGAGGCGGGGGTGGCCGCGGGCGAGCTGCCCGGGCTCGCGTTCACCCAGGAGACCCGCTCCAACGCGGTCTTCGCGACCCTGCCGACCGGCGTCGCCGACCGGCTGCGGGAGACGTTCCGGTTCTACGACTGGGACGCCGCGAGAAACGAGGTGCGCTGGATGTGCTCGTTCGACACGACCGAGGGCGACGTCGACGCGTTCGTGGTGGCGATCAGGGAGCAGCTGGCGCAGGGCTGAGCGCCCGAGGTCGGGACGTGCGCCCCTGACGTCCCGGGAACGCGTGCGGGGAGCATCGCCCGCATGACTCCTTCACGCATCCTCACCCTCGCCGCCGGGATCGCGGCTCCTGTCCTGTTCGTCGCCGGGCAGGCTCTCCTGCCGAACCTCGGGCGGGACGTCGAGCCCGCCTTCACGCTCATGCTCGAGCACCGGGACCAGCTCATCGTCAGCAGGCTGCTCACCGCGGCCGGGTCGTACCTGATGCTCGTGACGCTGTGGCTGATCGCCCGCGCCGGCGGCCGGGTGACGAGGATCGGGGCGGTCATCGCCGCCGTCGGCACCTTCTTCAACGCCTTCAGCCAGGGCGTCCAGGGCTACGCCGCCTGGGGATCGACAGCCCCCGGCCTGGACCACCGGGCCACGATGCAGACGCTGCTGCACCTCGAGGACGGCCTCGCGGGCCTGCCGGTCTCCTACTGGTCGATCCCGGTGTTCGGCCTCGGGATCCTCGTCGTCGGCGTCGGCGGGCTTCTGGTCCGGACGTCACCGTGGTGGGTGCCGATGCTGCTCCTCGTCGGCGCCGTGCTCGCGTTCGCCACGGCCGGGCTCGGACCCGTGGTCGCGCTGACGCAGGCACCGCTGGCGATCGCGCTCGTCGCTCTCGTGCTCCCGAGCATCCCCACCCTTGTCCCGGAGCCGATCCCGGTCCACGCTGAACGACGATGAGCGATCCGGCAGCTCTCCGCCGACGCGCCCTCGTCGCCGCGGGCTGCTGCGCGACGCTGGTGCTGACGGCGCTCGCGCTCGTCGTCGTCGTCGGTCCGGAGCGTGCGCTGGTCACCCACCTGGTGGAGGACACGGCGGCGGCGCTCGCCTGGGTGGGGCTCGCGGTGGCCTGCGCACTCCGGAACCGCCCCACGGGTTCCGTCCTGACGATCGCGGGCGCCTGGAGCGTGGCGGCGGTGACGGGCGGCTGGTCGTTGGTGCTCGACCCGTCGGCCGCGGCGGCGGTCGGCTGGGCGAGCGCTGGCAGCTGGGGTCTCGGGGTCGGGCTGGCCTACACGCTCGGGGTCCTCACCGCGGCCCGCTGGTCGTCGCCGCGCGTCCTCCGACGGGCCGCCGTCGCCGCCTCGCTCCTCGTGGCACTGGCCTTCGCCACCCTGCCGACGGTCACCACGGACGACCAGGTGCGCCCCAACCCGGTCGGGACCCCCCTCGCCCCCGTCCTGGCGGTCGTGGGGGTCATCGCCGTCGTGGTCGTGGCGTTCGCCGTGATCGCAGCCCTCGCGATGCAGGCGTCGAGCCCCGCCAGACGACGCACGATCCTGCCGGTGCTGGTCGCGGCCCTCGCGGGCCTCGTCGCGATCGGCACCGGTGCCTTCGCGACCCAGTGGGCCCCGATCGCGCAGGCGCTGACGGTCCCGCTCCTGCCGCTGACGATCGCCGCCACCGTCCTCGGGACGCCGGGACGCGGCCGTCGATCCGTGGCCGCCCAGCTCGACGGGGCCGCGGATCCCTCGAGCGCGCTGGCGGCGACGCTGGCCGAGCTGGGCCACGAGCTCGGACTGACCGGGCTGGCGATCGAGGTCGACGGGCGCACCGTCGCCTCGGTCGGAGGGTCGTTCGACGACGTGCGGCTGCCGCTCGTGCACCTCGGTCGCCCGGAGGGCCACCTGCTCACGCCGCCCCTCGACGAGGACGCCGCCGACGAGATCGGTCGGGTCGCCCCGTCGGTCGCCGCAGTGCTGGCCTCGGTGCGCCTCGTCGAGGAGCTGCGTCGCTCGCGGGCCGAGCTCACCGTCGCGCGGGAGGCCGAGCGGCGGCGGGTCCGGCGCGACCTGCACGACGAGATCGGTCCGCTCCTGGCTGCGGTCGCCGTCCAGACCGAGGCGGCCGCGCTGACGCTCGAGCGCTCGCCGGACAGCTCCCGCCGGTCGCTCGCGAAGGCCCGTGCCGCAGGTTCGGACGCCGTGCTGGCGCTGCGGCGCATCGTCCGCGACCTGCAGCCGGTCGCCGTCGACGACCTCGGTCTGGTGGGGGCCCTCGAGGAGCTGGCCGCACGGCTCACCGGGCCGGCGACGGTCACGGTGACGTCCTCCCCGACGCCACCCCTGTCCGCCGCAGTCGAGGTGGCGCTCTACCGCATCGCCGCCGAGGCGGCCGGCAACGCGGTGCGGCACGCAGCCGCGACGCGGGTCCGGCTGGCTCTCACGGTGGTCGACGGCGCCGTCGTGCTGACGGTCGACGACGACGGATGCGGCTTCGACACGACCGGGCCCGTCGCCGGGGCTGCTGCCGGTGCCGGTGCCGGTGTCGGCATCGGGCTCGGCTCGATGCGCGAGCGGGCCGCCGAGCTGGACGGGCGACTGTCCATCGGCAGCAGCGCGACGGGCACGACGGTGCGGGCAGAGCTGCCCGTTCCGGCTGCGGGCGGAACGTCCCCGTGAGGGTGCTCCTGTGCGACGACCACCCCGTCTACCGCGACGGCCTGCGGACACTCCTGCAGGAGCTCGGCCTCGACGTGGTCGCCGAGGCCGCGAGCGGTGAGGAGGCGGTGCACCGGGCAGCCGAGCTCGCTCCTGACGTCGTCGTGATGGACCTCTCGATGCCAGGCATCGGCGGGGTGGAGGCGACGCGGCGGATCGTCGCGGCCCGCCCCGAGACCCGCGTGCTCGCGCTGACGATGATCGAGGAGGACGCCACGATGCTGGCGGCGCTGCGCGCCGGTGCGAGCGGCTACCTGCTCAAGGGCGCCACGGGCGCGGAGATCAGCGCAGCGCTCGACGCGGTGGGGCGCGGCGCCGTGACGATCGCTCCCGAGGTCGCGACGGGCCTGCGGTCGGGGCTGCACCGACCCGACCCCTTCCCCCAGCTCACCCCGCGCGAGCACGACGTCCTGCGTCTCATGAGCCGGGGTCGGACCAACGAGCTCATCGCGCAGACCCTCCACCTGTCGGTCAAGACCGTGCGGAACGTCGTCTCCAGCATCTTCCTCAAGCTGGGCGTCTCGACCCGGGCGCAGGCGGTCGCGACCGCGCGGGACGCCGGGGTCGACGGGCACTGACGAGCCCTGACGAGCTACTCGCCGAAGAACACCCGCTCGACCACGACCCGCGCCCGGCGGGCCGACCGGAGGTAGTCCTCCTCGAACTCCGTGCCCGCCGCCGGACCGTAACCGAGCAGCTGGGCGACGCCCGCGAGCTCGCGCCGATCCAGGGGCAGCACGTCGATCTTCGCGCCGTTCGTCCGCCCCGTGGCGAGCACGATCGCGTCGCGTGCGCGCACCGCCGTGCGCCACGCCTGCCGCAGGGTGTCGGCGTCCTCCGCCGAGATCAGCTCGGCCCCGGCCGCCGCCGCGAGCGCGTCGAGCGTGCGCGGCGTCCGCAGACCCGGCACCTCGTGCGCGTGGAGCAGCTGCAGGTACTGCACCGTCCACTCGACGTCGGAGATCCCGCCCCGACCGAGCTTGAGGTGGCGGGTGGCGGGCACCCCGCGCGGGAGCCGCTCGTTCTCCACGCGCGCCTTGATGCGACGCAGCTCCCGCAGGTTGGTGTCGTCGAGACCGCCCCCGGCGTAGCGGACGGGGTCGATGAGCGCGAGGAAGCGCTCGGCGAGGCCGTCGTCGCCCGCCACCGGACGGGCGCGCAGGAGCGCCTGACGCTCCCAGATGGCCGACCACCGGCCGTAGTACTCGGTGTAGGCGGCGAACGTGCGCGTCAGCGGGCCGCTGCGGCCCTCGGGGCGGAGCGTCGCGTCGACCTCCAACGCCGGTTCCGGCCCCGTCTGGCCGAGCAGGGACCCCACCTGCTGCGCGACGGCGAGCGCGAACGACTGCGCGTCGCTCGCGTCGACGCCGGGCAGGGGGTCGTGGACGAACATCACGTCGGCGTCGGAGGAGTAGCCCAGCTCGTGCCCGCCGAGACGTCCCATCGCCACGATCAGCTGGGTCGTCGGCGCCGCCTCGAGCCCGCGGGCCTGGCAGACCTGCATGGTGGCGATGCGGAGCGCACCGCGCAGCGCGGCGTCGGCGGCGTAGGAGATCCCCGGCGTCGTGTCCGCCTCGAGGTTGGTCAGGACGTCGCCGACGGCGGTGCGGGCGAGCTCGCGGCGGCGCAGGTACCGCACCCGGGTCGCGCCGGCGGTCACATCGCCCTCGAGGCGGCGCAGGGCCGCCTCCATCTCCGCCTCGAGCAGCTCGGGCGAGCGGGGCGCGAGGTCGCCGTCCTCGGCGAGCCACTGCACGGACTCGGGTGAGCGACGCAGGCTCGCGGAGACGTACTGCGAGGAGGAGAGCACGCGGGCGAGGTTCTGGGCCGCGACGCCGGAGTCGCGCAGCAGCTTGAGGTACCAGTGCGAGGAGCCGATCTCCTCCGACAGCGCCCGGAAGGCGAGCAGACCGGCGTCGGGATCCGGCCCCTCGGTGAACCAGCCGAGCATGACCGGGAGCAGCTGGCGCTGGATCGCGGCGCGGCGCGAGACGCCCTCGGTGAGCGCCGCGATGTGACGCAGCGCGGCGTCGGGGGCTCGGTAGCCGAGCGCCGCCAGGCGTGCGCCGGCCGCCTCGGGTGCGAGCGCGGCGTCCTCGGCCGACAGCTGCGCCGTCGCCGGAAGGAGTGGACGGTAGAACAGCTCCTCGTGCAGGCGACGCACGTCGCGGCGCGTGTGACGCCACCGCACCAGCAGCTCGGTGGTGACGTCGGCCTCGGCGTCGGGCGTGATCAGCATCGAGCGGCCGAGACGGTCGAGGTCGCGGTCGTCCGTCGGGACGAGGTGGGAGCGCCGCATCCGGTAGAGCTGGATGCGGTGCTCCATCAGCCGCAGGAAGCGGTAGCAGACGGCGAGGCGCGCGGCGTCGGCGCGACCGACGAAGCCCTCCTGGGCCAGCGCCGCGAGGCCGCCGAGGGTGTTGCGGTGCCGGATCTCGGGGGCGAGCCGGCCGTGCACGAGCTGCAGCAGCTGGACGGTGAACTCGACGTCGCGCAGGCCGCCGGCCCCGAGCTTGAGCTGACGGTCGGCGTCCTTGCGCGGCACGTGGGCCTCGACGCGGCGCCGCATCGCCTGGGCGTCCTCCACGAAGTGCTCGCGCTGGACGGCGGTCCACACCATCGGGCTGAGCGCCTCGACGTAGGCCTCGCCCAGGGCGAGGTCCCCGGCCACCGGCCGCGCCTTGAGGAGCGCCTGGAACTCCCAGGTCTTGGCCCAGCGCTTGTAGTACGCCACGTGGCTGGCGAGCGTCCGCACCAGCGGGCCCTGCTTGCCCTCGGGACGCAGCGCCGCGTCGACCTCCCACAGGGCCGGCTCGCGGCTCGTGGACGAGCACGCGCGGGCCATCCCGGAGGCGAGCCGGGCGCCGATGCGCATGGCCCGCTGCTCAAGGTCGGCGGGGTCGAGGGTGTCGTCGTCGGCTGCGTCGGCGCCGTCGACCGGCTCGGCGACCTCAGCGACCTCGGCGACGAACACGACGTCGACGTCGGAGATGTAGTTGAGCTCGCGGCCACCGGTCTTGCCCATCCCGAGCACCGCGAGCCGGACGCGGTGGTGGTCGGGCACCTCCGAGCGGGCGATCGCCAGGGCGGCCTCGAGCGCGGCCGCCGCCAGGTCGGCGAGCGTCGCGGCGACGCCGGGCAGCGAGGAGAGCGGGTCGGGACGGGTGAGGTCCGACGCGGCGATCCGCAGGAGCTGCTGGCGGTAGCAGCGGCGCATGGCGTCGGTCGCGTCCGCGACGTCGGCGATCGCCGAGACCGGCACGTCGGCGTCGGGATCGGCCCCGACCGAGCGCAGCAGCGCGGCGCGCACGTCCTCCGCGGGCTCGGCCAGGATCCCGGGCCGACCTCGCCGGTCACGACGGCGACGTCGTCGGGGTGCATCGCGAGCGTGTCACCCAGGGCCGCGGAGGCGCCGACGACGGCGAGCAGCCGCGAGCGCGCCTCCCCCGGCGTGCGCAGCACGGCGGTGAGATGGGCCCGCACCGCCGGGCTCGCCCCCGCGTGCACACGGGCGAGCGTGAGCAGCCCGAGATCGGGATCGGCCGACCGGGCGAGATCGGTGAGGAGGTCGTCCCCGCCGTCGCCGCCCGTCACCTCGCCGAACCACGGCTCCGCCAGGATCGAGGCGGCGCGCGCGAGCTCCCGGAAGCCGAACCGGATGAGCCGGGTCGAGGGTGACGCCGCCCTGGTCACGTCAGAGGGCTCGCAGGAACTTGGAGACCTCGTACGGCGTGACCTGGGCGCGGTACTCGCTCCACTCGCGACGCTTGTTGCGCAGGAAGAACTCGAACACCGACTCCCCGAGCGTCTCGGCGACGAGCTCGGAGCGCTCCATCAGCTCGAGGGCGTCCTGGAGGTTGTTCGGGAGCGGGGCGATGCCGAGCGCGCGGCGCTCGGAGTCGCTGAGGTCCCACACGTTGTCCTCGGCCTCGTCGGGGAGCTCGTAGTCCTCCTCGATGCCCTTGAGGCCGGCGGCCAGGAGAAGCGCGTAGGAGAGGTACGGGTTCGCGGCCGAGTCGAGCCCGCGGTACTCCACCCGGGCCGACTGGCTCTTGCCCGGCTTGTACATCGGCACGCGGACGAGCGCGGAGCGGTTGTTGTGGCCCCAGCAGATGTAGCTCGGGGCCTCGCCGCCGCCCCAGAGCCGCTTGTAGGAGTTGACGAACTGGTTCGTGACGGCGGTGATCTCCGCCGAGTGGCGCAGCAGGCCGGCGATGAACTTGCGGCCGGTCGAGCTCAGCGCGTAGCGCCCCGACGGGTCGTAGAACGCGTTCGTGTCGCCCTCGAACAGCGACAGGTGCGTGTGCATGCCGGAACCGGGCTGTCCCGAGAGCGGCTTGGGCATGAAGGACGCCATGATGCCCTGGTCAAGGGCGACCTCCTTCACGACGGTGCGGAACGTCATGATGTTGTCGGCCGTCGAGAGGGCGTCCGCGTAGCGCAGGTCGATCTCGTTCTGGCCGGGGCCGGCCTCGTGGTGGGAGTACTCCACCGAGATGCCCATGGACTCCAGCAGGCTGATCGCCGCGCGACGGAAGTCGTGGCCGGTGCCGCGGGCGACGTGGTCGAAGTAGCCCGCCTCGTCGACAGGGACCAGCGGGCCGCTGGCGCTCTCCGGGGTGTGGAAGAGGTAGAACTCCACCTCGGGGTGCGTGTAGTAGGCGAAGCCGAGGTCGGAGGCCTTGGCCAGCGCGCGCTTGAGCACGTTGCGGGAGTCGGCGGCGGCGGGCTGACCGTCGGGCGTGAGGATGTCGCAGAACATGCGCGCGGTGCCGCGCTGGTCGCCGCGCCACGGCAGGACCTGGAAGGTCGCGGGGTCGGGGCGCGCGAGCATGTCGGCCTCGGACACGCGGGAGAGGCCCTCGATGGCGCTGCCGTCGAACCCGATGCCCTCGGCGAACGCGCTCTCCAGCTCCGCCGGGGCGATGGCCACCGACTTCAGCAGGCCGAGCACGTCCGTGAACCACAGACGGATGAAGCGGATGTCGCGCTCCTCGATCGCTCGGAGCACGTACTCCTGCTGCTTGTCCATCGTTCTCCTTCGGCGAGGCTGGTGCGACGTTCCTATCATGCTGCCTCGCGGGCCCGACCACCCAACGACGCGCTCCGGGCGACGGCGGCGAGCACGTCGGACGCTCGGGGGGAGGCACGTGCGCCGTGGCTAGGGTGGTCACCATGAGCAGCACTCCGGGCGTCCACGGTTCAGCCTCCTCCTCCCCCGCCACCCCCGCGGCCCCGACGGCGCCGCCCAGGCGCGTGCGCGTCCAGCACCTGCGGGAGGCGAAGGACGCCGGTCGACGGCTGACGATGCTCACCGCCTACGACGCCCCGACCGCCCGGATCTTCGACGAGGCCGGCGTCGACATGCTGCTGGTCGGTGACTCGATCGGCGACAACATGCTCGGCCACGACTCCACGATCCCCGTGACGATGGACGAGCTCGTCCCGGCCGTCCGAGCCGTCTCCCGCGCCTCCCGCCGCGCCCTCGTGGTCGCGGACCTCCCGTTCGGGTCCTACGAGGCCTCGCCGCAGCAGGCGCACGCCGCCGCGGTGCGGATGCTCAAGGAGGGTGGCGCGAACGCCGTGAAGATCGAGGGCGGGCGTCGGATCGCCGCGCACGTCGAGCTCCTCTCGGGCGCGGGGATCCCCGTCGTCGGACACCTCGGCCTGACGCCGCAGGCGGAGAACATGCTCGGCGGCAAGCGGGTCCAGGGCCGTGGGGCCGACGCGGCCGACGCCCTGCTGGCCGACGCCGTCGCGCTGGCCGAGGCGGGCGCCGTCGCCATCGTGCTGGAGATGATTCCCGAGCAGCTCGCGCAGCGCGTCACCGACCGGCTCGCGATCCCGACCATCGGGATCGGCGCGGGGAACGCGTGCGACGGCCAGGTGCTCGTGTGGCTCGACATGGCTGGCATGGGCGACTGGTCGCCGCGGTTCGCCAAGCAGTTCGGCGCCGTCGGGGCGGCGCTCTCGCAGGCGACGAGCGACTACGTCGACGCCGTCCGCAGCGGCACCTTCCCCGGCCCGGAGCACACCTTCACGTCCTAGGACCGGGGTCGGTCGCCGTCGCCGTCGGTCAGGACTTCTCCCACTCCCGGTCCTGCTCGTCCCAGTCCTCGGTCCGCTGCCGCGCCTTGGCCAGCGCGGCCTCGGCGTCCTCCTGCGAGGCGTACGGTCCCATCCGCTGGGTCCACGAGGACTGGAGGCCCTTCTCGACCGCCCCGGTCGCGAGGTTGAAGTAGTACCCGTGCTCCGTGAGGTCCTGCTCCGAGTGCGTCATCGCATCCTCCTGTGTCGTGAGTCTCTAGACTCCCCATGCTGGCACTCCTCGTGCCGGCGCACACCTATCCACGAGCCGCGACGCGGACGAGAGGCATGGTCATGGCGAAGAAGCACGAGCTGGCGTTCGGGATCGACGTCGGGGGCTCCGGCATCAAGGGCGCGCCCGTCGACCTGACGACCGGCGAGTTCGCCGCCGATCGCGTGCGGATCCCCACGCCCGACCCGTCCACCCCGGCCGCCGTCGGCGCCGTTCTGGGCGAGCTCGTCGCGTCCTTCTCCCTCCCGGACGACACCCCGGTCGGCCTGACCTTCCCCGCCATCGTGAAGCGCGGCGTCGCCCACTCGGCGGCGAACGTCGATCCGTCGTGGATCGGCACCGACATCGCCGCCGTCGCCCGCGAGGCCACGGGGCGACGCGCCGTCGTCGCGAACGACGCCGATGCCGCCGGCTTCGCGGAGGTCGCCTACGGCGCCGCGAAGCACAAGGAGGGCCTCGTCATGGTCATCACGCTGGGGACCGGCATCGGCTCCGCGATGATCCACGACGGCGTGCTCATCCCCAACGCCGAGCTCGGCCACCTCGAGATCGACGGCTTCGACGCCGAGAGCCGCGCCTCCAACGGCGTACGCGAGCGCGAGGGCTGGACGTTCGAGGAGTGGGCGCCCAAGCTCCAGCGCTACTTCTCCCACGTGGAGTTCCTCTTCTCCCCCGATCTGTTCGTCGTCGGCGGCGGCGTGAGCAAGAAGCACGCGCAGTTCCTGCCGCTGCTCGACCTGAAGACCCCGATCGTGCCCGCCAAGCTCCGCAACGCCGCCGGGATCGTCGGCGCCGCCGCGCTCGCCGCGCGCATCGCCGTCTGACGCCGTGGCGGACCAGGAGCAGGAGCGCTCGCTGGCGTCGTGGCGGGCCGCGTTCGCGCAGGAGCGCTGGTTCCTCATCGCCCGCGGCTGGGGCGACCAGGTGACGCCGTACGCCGTCGAGATCGACGGCGAGGGGGTCATCGCCGTCTTCACGACGCCGGAGCGCGCGCGGGACTTCGGCCTCGCCTCGGGGCTGGAGCCGGCCGAGGCGAGCGCCCTCATCGCCGTGCCGCGCGAGGCCGCCGTCGGCTACCTGGTGCAGTTCGCCGAGGACGGCGTGCACGCCGTGGTGCTGGACCCGGGTATCGACGACAGCGCCGTGATGCTGGCGGCGCTCCCCCACGTCGAGCAGCTCTCGCTGCGCGAGGAGGACGCCTCCGACGGCGGGGCCGTGGTCGGTGGTGGCGGCAGCGAGGACGCCGTCGGTCGCGACGCCTGAGCGGACGGTCGCCGTCGTGCCCCGGATCCTGATCACCGGGATGTCCGGTGCCGGCAAGACGACGCTGCTCGCGGGTCTCGCCCGGCGCGGTCACCTCACGGTCGAGACCGACGTCGACGGCTGGGTGCTGCCCGACGGGCGGTGGGACGAGCCGCGGGTGACCGCGCTGCTGGACGCCGAACCCGACGTCGTCGTGTCCGGCACCGTGGAGAACCAGGGCGCGTTCTACGGCCGGTTCGACGCCGTCGTGCTGCTGTCCGCGCCGCTGGACGTCCTGCTCCACCGCGTCGCCACCCGGACCGACAATCCGTACGGACGAACGACCGCCGACCGCGCGGAGATCGCCGGCTACGTCGAGACGGTGGAGCCGTTGCTGCGCCGCGGCGCGACGCTCGAGCTGGACGGGCGCGAGGATCCGGAGAGCCTGGTCGACGCCGTGGAGCGGTTGCTGGTGCCGGGGCCCGGGTCGGGGCAGGCCTGAGGTCGGGTTGCTCCACACGGCTCGATGTCGTACCCCGGTGCGACGCTCGGGGCATGGCCAGGCAAGCGTGGGAGATCCCTCGGAATGACGTCGTCACGCAGACGATCGTGAACGCCGTGTCCGAACCGGGACGGTTCCCGCTCGACTGGGTGGACGCTCCCGAGTCGGGCCCGATCCCCGTGACCGTGCGACTGCTCTGGGCGATCGACGGCGAGGAGTGGGTGACGGCCCGGGCTCGCGCCTGGACCCGGAGCCTCGTGCTGGTCGAGCTTCGCGACCCGCGTTGGCGAGTGGGGGCGGCGTGGCTGCCGGCGCGTGACGTGCGGCGGGCCGAGGCCGCCTGAGCGCGGAGCCGCCGGCGAGTAGTTCGACGTCGCGCGACCACGCCACCGCCCCGTGTCGTACATCTGTGCGATGCTCACCGCGTGCTTGGCATCTATGGAGACGTCCCGACCTGGGACGACGGACGACAGGAGATCCTGAACGCCTACCGCGTCCCCCGCCGCTGGACCGCCGCGCCGTTCCCACCCGGGCCCGTCGCCGTCGTCGCCCGCATCGTGTGGTCCGTCGACGGCGAGCAGCTGCGCGACACGCGCGCCACTGCGTGGACCCCGCGGTTCGTGCTGGTGGAGGTGTTCGACCGGCGGTGGTACCTGAACGCCGCGTGGCTCAGGACTCGCGACGTCAGGCGGAGGTCGGCTCGCCCCGGTCGGGGTCGGGCCGGCGGGACAGGTTCGCGCTGAACGTGGTGCTGCGTCGGGCCCCGTGTCGAGGCAGGGCGAGATTAGGGGGATGAGCCGGCCGATACGCCGGGTTTTGTGTCCCGCCGACGGTTACCCGTCGACCGGTGGCGACCATCCATCTACGACGTACGTTGCCGCACGCCTCCAGCGGCCTACCCGGGAGCATCGAGCGGGCAGCTCGCTCCCTGTCTGGCCTTGCTCCGGGTGGGGTTTACCTAGCCGCGCCGGTCACCCGGCACGCTGGTGCGCTCTTACCGCACCCTTTCACCCTTGCCCCGCTCGTCCCGGAGGACGTGCGTGGCGGTCTTCTCTCTGTGGCACTGTCCCGTGGGTCACCCCAGGTGGCCGTTAGCCACCACCCTGCCCTGTGGAGCCCGGACGTTCCTCGGTCCCCGGGCGAGCCCGGGAAACGCGGCCGCCTGGCCGACTCATCCGCGGGTGAGTCTACCGGCGGATGAGTCGGGGCCCCGGACCCTCGCCCAGCGAGGCACCCGACTAGATTCGTCGGCATGGCCTCGCACTCCTACGCCACCACGCTGTCCTGGAGCGGTTCCACCGGGACCGGCTACCGCGCCTACTCCCGCGACCACGAGGTGAGCGCCGCGCCTGCTGAGCAGACGCTCGGCCTCTCGGCCGATCCGGCCTTCCGCGGGAGCGCCTCGTTGCTCAATCCCGAGCAGCTGGTCGTCGCGGCCGCCAGCTCGTGCCAGCTCCTGTCATTCCTGGCGGTGGCCGCCCGGGCCGGCCTCGACGTCGTCGACTACACCGACGACGCGACCGCCGTCATGGACCTCGCCGCCGATCCGCCGCGGCTGACCACGATCGACCTGCACCCGGTCGTCACCGTCGTCGGCGATCGTGAGGAGACCCTGCGCCTGCTGGCCGAGGCCCATGAGCAGTGCTACATCGCGAACTCGCTCCGCACGCCCGTCACCCTCCACCCGCGGGTGGTCGTCCGGGAGGCGGCGACGCCGTCGTGATGATCCCCCTGGCGATCGCGAACGCGATCCGCGACGGTGCGGTGACCACCGCCTACCGGCGCTGGGACGTCCCCCGCGTGAAGGTGGGTGGCACCCAGCTGACGGCGTCCGGCATCGTGCGCTTCGACGCCGTCGAGGAGATCACCGACGTCGATGCGCTCACCGACGACGACGCCCGTGCGGCCGGGGTGCGCGACGCCGTCGAGCTCCGCCGACGCCTCGCTCCCCCGGACCGCGAGTCCGCGACGCCCGTGCGCCGCAGCCCGCGCGGCGGGAAGGGTGGCGACCGGGTCTACCGCGTCACGCTGAGCTGGGTCGGCGTCGACCCGCGTCTCGAGCTGCGCGAGAAGCCCGCGCGCGGAGCGGCGCTGGTAACGCTCAAGGCCGACGTCGCCGCGCTCGACGCCGGTCGGCAGTCGGGACCGTGGACGCGCCAGATCCTGGTGTGGATCCGCGACAACCCGGGCGTGATCAGCACCGAGCTCGCCGACCTCCTCGGGCGCGAGCTCCTGCCGATGAAGGCGGACATCCGGCGCCTCAAGGCACTCGGACTCACGATCAGCCTCCGCGTCGGCTACGAGCTCTCGCCCCGCGGTCGCGGGTACCTGCGCGCGCTCGAGCGCGACGACGCCGCCTCCGACCAGGGGGTACTTCCCGCCCCTTGAGGGGGTAGTTCCAGCCCCTTGAGGGGGCGGTTGCCGCCCCACCAGGGGGTACTTCTGGTCCTACGGCGAGACGAGGGTGAGCACGTCCGGGCGGGTCGGTGACGTCGACGGCGTGAGCTCGGCGCCAAGGATCTCGCCGGTCCTCACGAGGCTGCGGGCGGCTCGCTGCAGCGAGCGGGCGTCCGTCGGCTCCGCGCCACGGCGGGACAGCAGGTGCCGCACCAGGACGCCCCGCAGGTGCTTGGCGAAGTGACTCACGACGCGCCGCTCGCCGTCGACCTCCTGCTCCACGCGCACGGTGACCCAGGACGCCGACGTCGGCGGTCGCCACAGCGGGGCGAACTCGCTCGAGCGCACGTCGACGACGAGCTCGCCCTCGGCGCGCGGCTCGAGAGCCTCCTCGATCGCCGGCCGCCAGAACGGCCCGAGGCCGCCGACGCCGGGCGTCATCCCCATCGCGAGCCGACTGGCGGGGACGGGGTCGGTCGGACCCACCATGCCGAGCAGCGGCGACGCGATCAGCACGCACGCGCGCATGCGGTCGGCCGTGGCCCCGGGACGAGCGAGCAGCTTGGGGAGGTCGGCCGCCGCGTAGAGGACGCCGGTGAGCACGTCGCACGCACGCGCCGTCGGAGCGCCGGCCGGATCGTGCTCGGTACCCGCGAGCGCCGTCGTCAGCTCACGTCGCCGATCGGTGAGCGACGGAAGACTGAGGGACGAGAGGTCGAGGGGAGCTGCGCCGTCGGGGCCGGGGGTCTGGCCGCGGGACGGGGGAAGGACGAGGAGCACCGTTCGATTCTAGGTGGGCGCTCGTCGTCGTCCGGAGGCAGCCGGACGCGACCTCGACGTCACGAAGTACCCCCTCGAGGGGCAGCAAGTACCCCCCAGAGGGGCAGGAAGTACCCCCTCGAGGGGCAGCAACTACCCCCTCGAGGGGCGGGAAGTACCCCCTGGAGGGCGGGCGGGCGCGCTCAGTCCTCGAGGCGGACGAGGATGTAGCCGTCCTCCTCCGAGCGGATCACGGCGTCCTTGGCGGCAGCCTTGATCGCGGCGACCTCCGACAGGCTGAGGTCCAGGTGCAGCGGCTCGGTACGGGTGCCGCGGATCGACAGCACCGCCAGCCCGCTGTTGAGCGTGCGCACCTTCTGGTACAGCGCGAGCAGGGACTCGTCGATGCCGTCGGCGGCCACGGCACGCCGCTGCGTGACGTCGGCCAGCTGGGCGTCGAGATCGGCGAACGCGGCGTCGCGCTCGGCGGTGGCCGTGGCGACGTCGGACTCGATCGCCGCCATCTGCTGACGCAGCGCGTCGAGCTCGCCCTCGGCGGTCTCGAGCTGCTCCATGAGCTCGATCTCGACGTCCTCGAGCACGCTCTGCCGGCGGGCGAGCGACTCGAGCTCGGCGATCACGGCGACGGAGTCCTTCGCGTTGAACGCGCCGGCGTCGAGCCGACCCCGGTCCCTCGTGGAACGCTCGCGCACCTGCTCGACGTCGGCCTCGGCCTTCGCGACCGCGCGGCGGTGGTCCTTCACCACGGACTCGGCCAGCACGGCGGAGCGGCGCAGGTCCTCGGCGCGGCCGGCGAGCTCGGTGAGCGTCGCGAGGCTCGGGTGGCTGCGACGCGCGTGGGCGAGCTTGGCCAGCTGGGTGTCCAGGGCCTGCACGTCCAGGAGACGGCGCTGGTCGACGGCGGGGGCGGTACTCACGGGTTCACTCCTCGGGTGGCGTGGGCGACGTCGGTCCAGGCGTCGGTGCGCTCGGTGGAGACGTGGACCTCCACCGTAGTGCCCCGGGCTGCGGCGTCCCGGCGCAGCTGGTCGGCGAGGTTCGGCAGCCAGACCCACTCGCTCGCCCAGTGGGCGGCGTCCAGCAGGAAGGGCCGGTCGGCGGCGGCGCGGAAGTCGGTGGCGGGGTGGTGGCGCAGGTCGGCGGTGAGGTAGACGTCGGCGCCCGAGGCGCGAGCGGCCTCGAGGTAGCTGTCCCCACTCCCCCCGCACACCGCGATGCGCTCGACGACGCCCTCGCGAGCGCCGGCGATCCGGATCCCCTGCGCGGTGGCCGGAAGCACCGAGGCGACGTGGCGCGCGAACGCCTCGAGCGTCGTCGGCACCGGGAGGCGACCCACGCGGCCCGTCCCGGAGCCCGCGAGCGAGTCGGGGTGCGACGACGGCACCAGCGGTTCGAGGTCGACCAGCCCCACCGCCTCCGCGAGCGACTCGGAGACCCCGCCTGGTGCGTCGTCCGCGTTGGTGTGCGCCGCGTAGAGGGCGACGCCGCCGCGGACCAGCCCGGTGAGGATGCGGCCCTTGGCGGTGGTCTCGGCGATCGAGGTCACGCCTCGCAGCAGCAGCGGGTGGTGCACCACGAGGAGGTCGGCCGCGAGCTCGACGGCCTCGGCCGCCGTCGCCTCGGTGGCCTCGACGGCGCACAGGACCCGGCGGACGGGCCGGGTCGGGTCACCGACGACCAGCCCGACGGCGTCCCAGTCCTGGGCCGTCGACGGCGGGTAGCGGCGCTTGAGGTCGGCGAGCAGCGCGCCGACGGTGTCAGCCTCGCCGGCCACGTCCGGGGCCCGGCTCAGACGTTGAAGCCGATGGCGCGCAGCTGCTCGCGCCCGGAGTCGGTGATCTTGTCAGGGCCCCACGGCGGCATCCACACCCAGTTGATGCTGATGCCGGTCAGGAGGCCCTCGACGGCCTGGTTGGCCTGGTCCTCGATGACGTCGGTCAGCGGGCAGGCGGCGGAGGTCAGGGTCATGTCGATGACGGCGGAGCCGTCGGGCTCGACCACGACGCCGTAGATCAGGCCGAGGTCGACGACGTTGATGCCGAGCTCGGGATCGATGACGTCACGGAGCGCCTCCTCGACGTCGGCAACGTTCGGGACGGAGGGCACGGTGTCGGTCATCCCCCCAGGGTAGTCGCGCCGGCACCGGATCGGTCCGGTGCCGGCGCGACTACGCGCTGAGCGTCAACCCTTGCGAACTCAGACCTCCCGCGTCCGACGACGACGCCACACGGCGACCGCTCCGAGGAGCAGCAGCCCGGCCGCCGCCAGCAGCGACCGCCCGACGCCGTCGGCACCGGTCCACGGGAGCGTGGCTCCCGGGCGGGCCGGAGGCGCGGCGTGCTCGATCGCCACGGTGTCGGAGCCCGACGACGTCCCGGTGTCGCTGGGGTCGTCCGCGTTCGTCCACGTCGCGGTGGCGGTGTTGACGACCGACGTCGCGCTGGTGCGCGGATCGACCCGCACGCCCACCGTGACGGTCGGCGCCGTCGCGCCGCGGGTGAGCGGTCCGAACAGCTCGCACCGCAGCGTCCCGCCGTAGCCGCGGGCGTCCTCACCCGTGACGTCGCAGTTCTTCCAGGACGGGAAGGACGTGCTCGACGTCGTCACACCCGTCACCGCGAGGGTGGCCGGCACGGGATCGGTGAGCACGAGCGGCATCGCCGCCCCGAGCCCGGTGTTGGTGACCGCGACCGTGTAGTCGAACGTGCCGCCGGGGCTCGTGCGCTCGACGCTCGCCGTCTTGGTGACCGACACCCGCGGGTCGCGCTCGATGGAGCAGCCGTCCGCCGTCCGCTCGGGGTAGGTGACCTCGAACGAGACAGACGGGTTGACCGAGAACGTCAGCGACGTGAGCGCACGCCACGGCTCGTCGGGCTCGGTCGTGTCGCGCACCCGACCGGCGAAGGCGATGACGCCGGCCTTCAGCGTGCCGTCCGCGTTGAGGTCGTCGGGCCGCATGTCCCGCCAACCGGGCCAGTCCACCGACTCGCCCGAGGGCAGGAAGGTCACGCCGGGGAACGCGATCTCGCCGGTGTCGCCGCTGGCGAGCGTGCGGGTGATCTCGGCCGGGACCGGGGCGGTCCCGGTCAGGGGCACCCACCTCATCTCGATCGGGAGCGCCGACAGGTTCGCGGTCGTGGCGACGCTGTACCCGAGGTACGGCGCGTCGGCCACGCAGCGGATGTACGGCGCCGCGACGATCTCCTCGAGGGGGACGGTCACGTCGTCGCAGTCGTTGGTCGGGTCGACGTCGCCGGCCGCCGCGACGCAGGCGGTGTTGTCGAGCTCCGCCACCGGGACCGGGGCCACGGGGGCGGGCTGGCCCACGGTGAGGACCGGGACCTCCCCCACGGGCGGCGCCAGCACCTCGACCGTCACGAGGATCTCCCAGACGTCGTCGCCCACCGGCAGGTTCGGCGCGACGACCCGGACGGCGTTGCCGACGCTCTCGTCGACCCACCCCGTCGGGACGGCGACCTCCACGACCCGCAGGCGCGCGGTCGGGACGTCGTCGGTGACGACGGCGTCGCTCACCGCGGACGTGCCGTTGTTGCGGACGGCGAGCGTGTAGGTGAACACGTCACCGGCCTCGACGACGTCGACGCCGTCCGGCAGCCCGGCCGTCTTGAGGATGCCGACGTCCGGCACCTCCACGACGCCGCAGCCGTCGTCGGTCTCGACGAGGTCACCGGCGGTCACGGTGGCCGCATTCACCACCACGACTCCCGTGGCACCGCCGTCGTCGCACGAGAGCGGGCTCTCGAGCCCGGCCACGGTCGGACGCACGGTGACCGAGACCTGGTAGGTCCAGGTCTCCCCCGCGACCAGCGGGCCGTCGGCCAGCACCCAGTCACCGGACTCCGGTCGCTCGGTGTCGGCGGGCACCGGGGAGTCCCCCACGGCCACGACCGACCACGGCTGGACGATCTCGGCCCCGGTGATGTCGTGCGGCTCCTCCACGAGGCGGACCCACGCGGCCGGCGCGACGCCGTCGGTGGCCTCCCACGGGTGGGCGACGGTGACGGTGTAGGTCAGGGTCGAGGCGCCGTCGGCCGCGGGGGTCACCACGGCGTCGGACTTCTCCAGCTCCGGCTGGGCGGGCTCGGCGCAGGCGACGACGTCGACCGTCGTGCCCCCGGTGGCCAGCTCGGCCGTGTTGAGGAAGCCGCCGGGACCCTCGGAGCAGACCCAGGTGCCCTCCTCGAGGGCGTCGTCGGTGACCCTCGCCGTCACGGTCACCGTGTAGGTGTGCGTGCTCCCGGCTGCGATGACGGCGTCGTCGGCCAGCGTCGCCGTCCAGTCGGTGTCGTCGAACGAGCCCGAGGGTGTCGGTCCGTCGAGGTCCCCGACCCAGTCGGCCGCCTGCACCTCGATGCCCTCGCCGTAGGCCAGCTCGTCGGTGAGGTCGTAGACGGCGCTGAGGTCGTCGGGATTGGCCTCGCCGTCCGGCTGGACGACGACCAGGTCGTACACGACCGTCCAGTCGCCGTCGACGTCCTGCTCGACGGAGACGACGTCCTTGGTCACGCTCGGCAGCACCAGCTCGGCGACCGGCTCGCAGACCTCGTCCTCGTCCACCACGCCCGCCCCGGTGGACAGGGCCGCGGCGTTGAAGAACCCGCTGCCCGGCTCACCGGTGCACTCGCGGTCGGCGGGCGTGGCGGTGACGCGCACGGTGTGGACGACCGTGTAGACGTCCACCTCACCGGCCGCCAGGGCGACGTCGGTCACGATCGGCGCGACACCGTCCCAGGTGATCGGACCGTCAGGGCCGGTCACGCTCTGGCCGACGATCGTGGCGCCGCTCGGGTAGCCGGGGACGTCGCTGAGGCTGTAGAACGTCGGGCTCTCCCCGCCGGTGACGGTGAGCGTCGTCGTGACCGCCCACAGGCCGGTGGCCGAGTCCTGGACGGCGGAGACGAACGTCTTGTCCACCGTCGGCGTGCTCGGCTCGGCGCACGCCTCGACCTCGGTCGAGGTGCCCGCCGAGGTCGCGACGGCCGTGTTGAGGAACCCGCCGCCGTTCTCGGTGCACACCAGCTCGGCGCTCTCTCCCGCGGGGGTGGCGACGGCGGCGCGCACGGTCACCGTGAAGGTTGCGGTGGCGCCGGGGGCCAGCAGACCGTTCGGCACGAGCACCGCGCTCCAGGTGCCGGGGGGCGCCTCGAGGAAGGGCGACGGCGGACCGCCGCTGCCGTTCCAGGTGGCACCGAGGACCGTGGTCCCCGCCCCGTACGCGAGTGTGTCGACGAGGCGGTAGGTCGCCGCGACGTCGGGGTCGGGGTTGGCGACGACGATGTCGTAGACGACCGTCCAGACGCCGTCGGCGTCCTGGGTCGGCGTCCCGACGACCGACTTCGTGACCGTCACCGGGACCGGGTCGATCTCGGCACAGGCCGAGGCCTCGTCCGAGCCGACGCCGTTGCTGACGACGGCCGTGTTGGTGACACCCCCGTCGGGGCACAGCAGCCCGGCCGGGTCGGCGTCGACCGCGACCGTGACCTCGCCCGTCACCCGGTAGGTGTGGGTCTCGCCGAGCGCGATGGTCCCGCTCGCGAGGGTCTGGTCGCCGGCACCGTCGAAGGCGGCGTCGACCGCGGCCGACGAGGTCGGCGGCGTCGGGCCGCTCGCGTCCCAGCCGTCCACCAGGGTGACGCCCGCCGGGAGGGCCCCCGGGGCGTCGGTGGCGACGTAGCCCACCACCGCGGGCTGACCGGCGACGCCGGTGCTCGGGTAGCTGACCACGACGTCGTAGGCGATCGTCCAGCGGCCCGTCACCGGATCCTGGACCGACGGCAGCGCCCTCTTGGCCACCGACGGGCTCGCGGGCTCGGCGCACGCCGAGGCGTCGACCGTCTCGTCGGCGTAGGTCAGCGTGGCCGTGTTGTCGAAGGCGGCCGTCTCCTCGCCGCAGACGAACGGTGCCGTCGACCCGGCCCCGGTCACGGACGCCGTGACGACGACCGCGTACGTGTGCGTCTCACCGACGGCCAGCGTGACGTCGTCGGCCAGCTGCGTGGTCGGCAGCGTGCCGGCGACGGCGGGCGTGCCGGAGCCGAGACGTTCCCACGTCAGCGACGTGGCGGTCGCGGCCGGGCCGAACGCCGGGGTGTCGGACAGGTCGTAGGCCGCCGGGACGGTCCCGACGTTCTCGACGTCGACGTGGTAGGTCACGGTCCAGGTCAGGTCGGCGCCCTGCCGGACGTCCTGCACCGTCTTGGCGACCTCCAGCAGCGGCGGGACGGCGACGTTGGTGAAGGTGCACGCCACGACGTCGCCCCGTGCGAGGGTGAGCGAGGTCTGGGTCGGGCTGACGCCCTGCGCCGACGTGCTCCCCGTGCACGTGAGGTCCTCCCACGTGTAGCCGGCCGGACCGTCCTCGGTCAGCGCGTAGGCGCCGGCCGCGAGCGCCTTGGTCTCGCCCGACGCGAACGTCGTGGGAGTCCCGGCGGAGGTGGCGACGAGGTCCCAGTCGGACGGCTGGGCCGTCCCGCCCTCGACGACCTTCGTCAGCGTCAGCCGGGGTGCGACGTCGTCGTTGACCCATCGGTAGGTGGCGCTGGTCCCCGCCGCCAGCGTGACGGAGGTCGAGTCCGCGGCGACCCAGGTCGTCCCGTCCCAGCGCTGCAGCGTCGCGGTGTAGCCACCCGGACCCGTCTCAGCGAGGAGGTAGGGCTGCCCGGGACGCACGGTCACGGTGGAGGCGTCACCGACGGCGCTCGCGGCGCCGACGACGGAGCGCACCCCGAGGCCCGCGGTCTGCGGGTCGGCCGTCAACGTCCACGAGCTCGGTGGCAGGGCCGGCGAGCTGTCGGAGACGACGTGCTTGAGCAGCGTCAGGTGGGCGGTGGCGTTGGTGACGGTGCACCGCGTCCAGGCACCGAGGGGCACCGTGACGGCGGACGTCTCCCAGGCGGTCCCGACCGGGGCGCCCGAGGAGTTCAGCGCGACGCACGACCACGCACCGGTCTGGACGTACTCGGACGCACCCGCGGCCGTCGACGTCTCCGCGAGCGGGTGGGCGACGCCGGGAGTCACCGAGCCGGTCACGCTCCCGGCGCCGGAGAGGCCGCCGCCGGTGAGCGTCCAGGCGGTGGCGGGGAGCCCACCGCCCGCGACGGTCTTGGTGAGCGTCAGACGGGTGTCGCAGGTGAGGGAGTTGACGATCGTGTAGGTGGTGGCCGCGGTCGGCGTCACCGACTGCGACAGGTCGTCGCCCATCGTCACCGGCGCACCGGTGCCGGTGATCAGCGTCGGGTCGCCCGCCCACGAGCAGCGCGGCATGGCGGCGGCGTCGAAGCCGCGCGCCTCGGTCAGGGTCACCGCGGACCCGCTGGGGACGCGGGTCGTGCTCCCCCACGGCGTCGGGGTCGTTCCGCTCGGGAGCCCCACCGTCAGCGAGGACGAGGTGCCGGACGGCATCTGGTTGAGGGGCTGCTCGACGCCGTTGACGACCCAGCGCTTGTTCACGGTGATGTCGACGCCGGGGTCGGGCGCCCGGTTGTAGACGGTGCAGCTGACGGCGGCGTCGCGCGGGACGCTGACGGAGAACGACGAGCCCGTGGACGACGCCGTGACCGTGGCGCCGCTCGGCAGCACCCGGCAGTCCGTCCGCCAGTAGGTGAAGCCGGGATGCTCGGTGAGCGACTCGGCGACGGTCACCGACGCGGGGGTGGACTGGCTGCCGAACGCCAGGTCGAACGCCACCGCGGAGGTGGCGGCCGCCGTCGTGCCGACGCCGGGGGTGACCGTGACCGGGGCGGCGACGCTCGGGTCGAAGGTCCACCCACCGCCGCCGTCGACGGCCTGCGCGACGTTGGTGCTGCCGTACGGCAGCACCTTCTTCACGACCGTCAGGGTGCTGCGGCAGCCCACGAGCGCGAGCTCGCGCAGTGCCGCAGCCGCGGTGGTGTAGCTCGACTCCTGGAAGTAGTCGGCCGTGGTGATGTTGCTGCCGTTGTACCTGGTCGGACCGCTCACCGCGCGGAGGTTGAACGCCGCCCCGGACTGCGTGACGCCCGAGCCGACGCCGAGAGCGAGGACGCGCGCGCCCCCGGCCTTGACCGCGTTCGCGGAGAACACCGCCTCCTCGACCTCGCGGAAGCGGTTGAGGTAGTCACCGCCCTGGTTCTGCCCCGTTCCGTAGCGGGTCGGGTTGCCGTCGGTGAGGAGGATGACGACGTCGTGACCGCCCGCGGCCGCCTGGTACAGGCCGGCGTCCCAGTTGGTCGCACCCGCCTGCGACGGGAGGTTGTTCGCCCAGCTCGTGACGGCGCCGGCGCCGCCGGACACCGACGTGGCGGGGAGCCGGTAGCTCGACCCGGTCATCGCCGTCGTGCCGAAGGAGTAGCCCGAGACCGTCGAGCTCGTCCCCGCGAGTGCCGAGCCGAGGGCGGCGACCGCGCTCTTCATCTGGCTGTGCTCGCTCGAGGCGCCGCCGGAGGTGCTGATGGAGTTCGAGAGGTCGACGACGATGCCGACGTCCAGCCCGCAGGACGCCGGGAAGGACCGGTTGCCGAGCGACTGCGGCCACACCCCGCCGGAGGCGCGGGTGTTCGTCGTCGTGGTGTTCATCATGAACTGCGGGTTGTAGGCCGTCGGGCTCGTGTAGGTGGTGCCGGCGACGATCAGCGGGGTCTGGAACCGGTAGCCGGCCCCGGTGGTCCCGGTGCCCCCGGTGCCCTCGTTGTCACCGGTCCGCAGCGTCGGGTTGGTGAAGTACCCGGCGGCCGCCCCGGCCTCGGACGGGAGGTCGCGCACCCAGTACCGGGCGCCGGGCGCCACGTTGCTGAACGTGCACAGGCCTCCGACCGACGCGCAGGTCCCGACCTGGGTGCCTCCGGTCTCGGCGGTGAACAGACCGAGGTCAGCGCCGTCGATCAGGGGGGCGACCGTGGTCGTCCCGGTGCGGAGACCGCCCATCGAGATCACGACCGTGCCACCGGCGACGGCGGCCGGCGCGACGGCGGCGAGCTCGGTCGACGGGGCTGCGGCGAGGTCGGTCGGCGGGGCCGCGGGTGCCTGGCGCTGTGACGCTGTCGGCGCCTCGGCCGGTGCCTCGGTGGCCTCGGGCGGCTCGACCTGGTCGACCTGGTCGGGCGGCTCGGTCGGCTCGGTCGCAGCGGTCTCGACCGGCGCGGGGGCCTCCGTGGCGGGGCCTCCGTGGCGGGGGCCTCCTCGGCCGGAGCCTCGGACGTCGCCGTCCCGCTCGGCTGCGTGGTGTCGGACTCGACCGGAGGGGCGGCCTCGTCCACCACGCCGTCGACGACGGCTGTCGCCTCGGCCGACCAGCTCGTTCCCGGGTCGGCCGCCGGGTCCGCCGGCGGGGACTGCGCGACGGCGGGCGTCGCCACCCCCATCGTCAGGCAGAGGGCGGGGATCGCCGCCCAGGCGACCAGTCGACGCCGTCGGATCCTGCTCGTCCGCCGACGGTTGCCCCAGTGCTCCCCAGCTGTTCCAGCCATTGCCTGTCTCCACCCACGCCGCGCACCATCGCGCACTATTAGCCCCCTGGCGGGGTGAGCATAGGACCGGAAAGCGAATGCCCGCGCGGGGCAATTTCGGGGCGGGAACAGCTATTCCCCCGTAGCGCGCCAAGACGCGTCTAGAACACTCAGAACTTGCCTAACTACGCCCTTGAAGGGGTCTATTCACCTGTTGCGCAAGCCCTGCGCGAATATTCGAGGCGGGCCTTGTTCGCAATTCCCGCGAAATGCGGAGAAACTAGCGCAACGCTGCACTTCCTCATGAATGACACGCTCGTAGAGCAATGGCGGAGCACGTTCAAGGGACGGTCACGCGCGCCTCACGGCGGCGTCTCACCGTCAGGACGGGTCGGCGACCAGCGCCTTCGCCATCGCGTCGCGCAGGGCCATCCAGCCGAGCAGCGCGCACTTGATCCGGGCCGGGAAGCGGGCGACCCCGACCAGGGCGGCGCCGTCCTCGAGCCGCTCCTCGCGCTCGTCCGCCAGCGACTCACCACGGTTGCCCATGAGGGCGCGGAAGTCCTCGGCGAGGCCGTCGACCTGTCGGACGTCCTTGCCGACGACGAGATCCGTGAGGATGGAGAGCGACGCCCGCGAGATGGAGCACCCCACGCCCTCCCAGCCGAGGTCGGCGAGCACGGGGGCCCCGCCCTCGGACGCGGGATCCAGGCGTACGCGGAGCGTGACCTCGTCACCGCAGGTGGGGTTGACCTGGAAGGACTCCCCCGCCATCGCGGCGCCGTCCAGGGCGATCAGTCCCTCCCCGTGCCGCTCGCGCGCGTGGTCGAGGATCACCTGCTGGTAGAGCTGCTCGAGACCGCTCACGCTCCTGCACCCTCCAGGCCGAAGTACGCCCGCACGCCCGCCAGCGCGGCGAGGAACGCGTCGATGTCCTCGGGCGTGGTGGCGATCCCGATCGAGGCGCGGGTCGAGGAGGCCACACCGAGCCGGCGGTGGATCGGCTGGGCGCAGTGGTGTCCCACCCGGACGGCGATGCCCTCGGCGTCGAGCACCTGCCCGACGTCGTGCGGGTGGACGCCCTCGAGCTCGAACGCGACGACGCCCAGGCGCCTCGTCGCGGTCAGCGGCCCGAGCACGCGGACGTGGTCGAGCGCGGCGAGTCCGTCCAGCAGCCGCTGCGTGAGCACGATCTCCTGGGCCTCGACCGCGTCCATGCCGAGGTCGGCGAGGAACTGGGCCGCGGCGCGGAGCCCGACAGTCTGGGCGACCATCTGGGTGCCGGCCTCGAACTTCTGGGGCGGGGCGGCGTACGTGGTGGCCTCCATGGTCACGATCTCGACCATCGACCCTCCGGTCGCCACCGGCGGCAGGGCCGCGAGCAGCTCGCGGCGCCCGTAGAGCACCCCGATCCCGGTGGGGCCGAGCATCTTGTGCCCGCTGAAGGCGGCGAAGTCGACGTCGAGCGCGTGCAGGTCGACCGCCAGGTGCGGCACCGACTGGCACGCGTCGAGCACGACCAGGGCCCCGACGGCGTGGGCCCGGGCCACGATCGGAGCGAGGTCGGTGACGGCACCAGTGACGTTGGAGGCGTGCGTGACGGCGACGACCCTGGCGCGGTCGGTGATGATGTCCTCGAGCCCGGTCAGGTCCAGCCGACCCTCGTCCGTCGCCGGGACGAACCGCAGCACGGCGCCGGTCCGGGCGGCGAGCTCCTGCCACGGCACGAGGTTCGCGTGGTGCTCGAGCTCGGTGACGACGAGCTCGTCCCCCGGTGCGAGGGCGAACCGCTGCGCGGCCTCGCCGCCGCGACCCGCCGTCGCGTTGGAGATCCCGTAGGCGACGAGGTTGATCGCCGCCGTCGCGTTCGACGTCCAGACGATCTCGTCGTCGTGCGCACCCACCAGGGAGGCGACGACGGTGCGCGCGTCCTCGAACGCGGCGGTCGCCTCCTCTGCCAGCGCGTGCGCGCCGCGGTGCACGGCCGCGTTCGTCGTCAGGTAGAAGTCCTGCTCGGCGTCGATGACGCACTCGGGCTTCTGCGACGTCGCCCCCCAGTCCAGGTAGACGAGGTCCTTCCCGTGCACCTGACGGGTCAGGATCGGGAAGTCCGCGCGGACGCGGGCGAGCTCGTCCGGCGCGAGGCCGGCGGGCGGGGACTGGGTGGGCGACGACATGTGACGCTCCTTGCGTGCGACGTGCGGCGTGCGGCCGCGGTCAGCTGGTCAGACGGCGGAGGCGAGGAAGCGGTCGTAGCCCTCGGCCTCGAGGCGGTCGGCCAGCTCGGGGCCGCCCTGCTCGGCGACGCGGCCCGCGACGAAGACGTGGACGAAGTCGGGCTTGATGTACTGCAGGATCCGCGTGTAGTGCGTGATCAGGAGGACACCGACCTCGCTGGTGTCCTTCAGGCGGTTGACGCCCTCGGACACGATGCGGAGCGCGTCGACGTCGAGGCCGGAGTCGGTCTCGTCGAGCACCGCGAACTTCGGGCGGAGCAGCTCCATCTGGAGGATCTCGTGGCGCTTCTTCTCGCCGCCGGAGAAGCCCTCGTTGACGTTGCGCGTCGCGAACTCGGGGTCCATGCGCAGCGCGTCCATGGCGCCCTTGACGTCGCCCGTCCACGTGCGCAGCGCCGGGGCCTTGCCGTCGATCGCGGTCTTGGCGGTCCGGAGGAAGTTCGAGACGGTGACGCCGGGGACCTCGACCGGGTACTGCATCGCGAGGAACATCCCGGCGCGGGCGCGCTCGTCGACGCTCATCTCGAGCACGTTCTCGCCGTCGAGCAGGATCTCGCCCTCGGTGACCTCGTAGCGCGGGTGGCCGGCGATGGAGTAGGCGAGCGTGGACTTGCCGGAGCCGTTCGGGCCCATGATCGCGTGGGTCTCGCCGCTGCGGACGGTGAGGTCGACGCCGCGCAGGATCGGCTTGGGGCCGTCGGTGGTCTCGACGCTGACGTGCAGGTTCTTGATCTCGAGCGTTGCCATGAGTGGGGTCCTTCGTGTGGTTCGGGAGGAAGAGGTGGGGTCGGTCAGGCGGTCGGCGTGTCCACGTCGACGAGGATGACCTCGCCGTCGAGCGTCACCGGGTAGGTGACGACGCCTCGCGTGGCCGGGAGGCTGAGCGGCTTGCCGGTGCGGACGTCGAAGCGGGCGCCGTGCTTCCAGCACTCCACGCTCACGTCGTCGACGTCGCCCTCGCCGAGCGAGGCACGACCGTGCGTGCACTCGTCGTCCATGGCGTGCACCACGCCGTCGGGCGTGCGCACGAGGGCCACCGTCATGTCGGAGCCGTCGGGCGCCGTCACGTTGACGCTCATCGCGCTGCCGGGCGCCAGGTCGTCGAGGAAGGCGGCACTCTGCGCGGTCATCGGCGGGTCACAGCCCCGTCACCTCGAGCTCGGCCTCGATGGCCGCCTCGAGGCGCTGCTCGACGGCGGGGACGCCGATCTGCTGGATGAGCTCGGCGAAGAAGCCCCGCACCACCAGGCGGCGGGCGACGTCCTCGGGGATGCCGCGCGACTTCAGGTAGAAGAGCTGCTCGTCGTCGAACCGGCCGGTGGCGCTGGCGTGACCGGCACCCTCGATCTCGCCGGTCTCGATCTCGAGGTTCGGCACCGAGTCGGCGCGCGCGCCCTCGGTCAGCACGAGGTTGCGGTTGAGCTCGTAGGTGTCGGTGCCCTCGGCCGCCTTGCGGATGAGGACGTCGCCGATCCACACGCTCCGGGCGCCGACGCCCTGCAGCGCACCCTTGTAGGTGACGCGGCTGGTGCAGCGGGGCACCGCGTGGTCGACGAACAGCCGGTGCTCGAGGTGCTGGCCGGCGTCGGCGTAGTACAGACCGATCGACTCGAGCATCGCGCCGGGCTGGGTGAACTCGCCGTCGACCGTCACGCGCACGACGTCGCCGCCGAGGCTGACGACGATGTGCTTGAGCGTGGCGTCGCGGCCGAGGCGCGCGCGGTGGCTCGAGCCGTGCACGGTGCCGCGGTCCCAGTCCTGGATGCTGACGACGGTGAGGTGCGCGCCGTCGTGGACGTCGATCTCGACCGTCTGGGCGAGCTCGGCGGTGCCGACGTGGTCGACGACGACGAGGGCCTTGGAGTGGTGCTGGGCCGTGACGAGCAGGTGCGACGCAGCCGCGGCGGAGCCGGCCTCGCCGCGAACGACGACCGTGGTCTCGCTGGTCGGCTCGGCGTTCGCGCCGATCGTGACCTCGGTCCGCTCGAGCGCCGCGCCCCAGGCGGTGGCGGCGAGCTGGTCGTTGGGGACCCCGGCGACGCCGGTCGTCGATGCGCCGTCACGCTTGGTGACGGCGACCCCCACGCCCTCGGGCGCGGTGACGTCGACCGTGACCGTGCCGGTCGCCGTGCCGCCGATCAGCCGCTGCAGGCGGTCGACCGGGGAGAAGCGCCACTCCTCCTCGGCACCCGTGACGGCCGGGAAGTCGGCGATGTCGAAGGACGCGAACCGGCTGGCGCGCGAGGCCTCGGGGGCCGCGGGGCCGCCGTGGCTGTGCGCGGCGTCGGCGGAGGCGCGGCTGTGGTCGGTGGTCAGTTCGGTGGTCGTTGCAGCCATCAGCCGACGGCCCCTTCCATCTGGAGCTCGATGAGACGGTTGAGCTCGAGGGCGTACTCCATGGGCAGCTCGCGGGCGATGGGCTCGACGAACCCGCGCACGATCATGGCCATGGCCTCGGTCTCGGTCATGCCTCGCGACATGAGGTAGAACAGCTGGTCCTCGCTCACCTTCGAGACGGTGGCCTCGTGGCCCATCTCGACGTCGTCGACGCGGACGTCGACGTACGGGTAGGTGTCGGAGCGCGAGATCGTGTCCACGAGCAGCGCGTCGCACAGCACGTTGGACTTGCTGGCCTCGGCACCCTCGAGCACCTGGACCAGACCGCGGTAGGAGGCGCGGCCGCCACCACGGGCCACGGACTTGCTCACGATCGAGCTCGACGTGTGCGGCGCCATGTGCACCATCTTGGAACCGGTGTCCTGGTGCTGGTCCTCGCCGGCGAAGGCGATGGAGAGCGTCTCGCCGCGGGCGTGCTCGCCCATGAGGTAGACGGCCGGGTACTTCATGGTCACCTTGGACCCGATGTTCCCGTCGATCCACTCCATGGTGCCGCCCTGCTCCACCGTGGCGCGCTTGGTCACGAGGTTGTACACGTTGTTCGACCAGTTCTGGATGGTCGTGTACCGGACCCGGGCGTCCTTCTTCACGATGATCTCCACGACGGCGGAGTGCAGCGAGTCGCTCGAGTAGATCGGCGCGGTGCAGCCCTCGACGTAGTGCACGTAGGAGCCCTCGTCGGCGATGATCAGGGTCCGCTCGAACTGACCCATGTTCTCCGTGTTGATGCGGAAGTAGGCCTGCAGCGGGATCGAGACGTGGACGCCCTTGGGCACGTAGACGAACGAGCCGCCGGACCACACCGAGGTGTTCAGCGCGGCGAACTTGTTGTCCCCCGTGGGGATGACCGTGCCGAAGTACTCCTCGAAGATCTCGGGGTGCTCGCGGAGCGCGGTGTCGGTGTCGAGGAACAGGACGCCCTGCTTCTCGAGCTCCTCGTTGATCTGGTGGTAGACGACCTCGGACTCGTACTGGGCGGCGACGCCGGCGACGAGACGCTGCTTCTCGGCCTCCGGGATGCCCAGTCGGTCGTAGGTGTTCTTGATCTCCTCGGGCAGGTCCTCCCACGAGGTGGCCTGCTTCTCCGTGGAGCGCACGAAGTACTTGATGTTGTCGAAGTGGATGCCCGAGAGGTCGGCGCCCCACGTCGGCATCGGCTTGCGCTCGAACAGCTTCAGGCCGCGCAGGCGTCGCTGGAGCATCCACTCCGGCTCGCTCTTCAGGGCCGAGATGTTGCGGACGACCGCCTCCGACAGACCGCGCTGCGCGGTCGCGCCGGCGTCGTCGGTGTCGTGCCAGCCGAAGTTGTAGTTGCCGATGGACGCGATCGTCTCGTCCTGCGTCATCGGCGTGGGCTGCGTCGGACTCTCTGTGCTCATTCCGCTGCTTCCTTCTGGGAGGGCTGAGGCTGCTGGGTCGCGCGCACCGAGGGCGGCCGCACGGAGATCGTGGGGATGTGCGTGGTGCAGGCGTGACCGCCGGAGGCGATCGTGGCCAGCCGCTGCACATGGACACCGAGCAGCCGTGAGATGAGGCCGGTCTCGGCCTCGCACAGCTGCGGGAACTGCTCGGCCACCTGCTGCACGGGGCAGTGCCCCTGGCAGAGCTGGAGCGCCGTGCCGAGCTCGCGGGTGGACGCAGCGTAGCCCGACTCGCTGAAGAGCTGGGCGAGGGCGCGGGCACGGTCGTGCAGGTCGTCGCCCGCGGCCTCGACGACCGGCCGGTAGGTAGCCTCGAGGGTGGCGACCCTGGCCTGGGCGAACTCGGCGACGGCCTCCGGCCCGAGCACGTCCGCGAGGTGGCGCAGCGCGTCGGCCGCGAGCGCCGCGGAGGTGTTGGGCAGGTGGTGCTGGGCGGCCGGCGTGGCGACGTACTCCCGTGCCGGGCGTCCCCGCCCGCGCGGACCCGCGGAGATCACGGCACGCTCGGCGATCTCTCCGGCCTGGACGAGCGCCGCGAGGTGGCGCCGCACGGCCGCCGGGGTGAGGTCGAGGATCTCGGCGAGCGTCGAGGCGCCGACCGGTCCGCGCTGGACGACGAGGGCCCGGACACGGTCACGCGTGCCGGTGTCGCCGTCGACGTCGAGGGTCGAGGTCGTCTCGCGCAGCTCCTGCACGTCGCACCTCCGTCCCTCGATCGTCTGTCGTCTCGCGCGACGACGGGCGCCGGGCGAGGACGGCTGTCCCGTGCGGAGGCCGTCTTTAGGTAACAGTGTCCTTCCCTAATTGCGTTCCCTCAAGCAAGGCCAGCCTCACCGAAGGCCTGCGGGAGGTGCGGGGACCGCCGTAGACTCACCACTCGTGCCCTCCCCCGCCCTCGTCATCGAGGACCTGACCGTCGCCTACTCCGGACGCACCGTCGTCGACCACCTCAGCCTCGTCGCCGAGGCGGGTGGCATCACCGCCGTGCTCGGCCCGAACGGCGCCGGCAAGACGACGACGATCGAGTGCGCCGAGGGGCTGCGCCGGCCCGACTCCGGCACGATCACGGTGCTGGGCGACGCCGCCGGTTCCGACCGCGCGCGGTCGCGCGTCGGCGTCATGCTGCAGGACGGCGGGCTCCCCATGGCCCGCCGCGTCCGTGAGGTGCTCGCCCTCGCCGCCGCCATGCACGCCTCCCCCCTGCCGGTCGCGGACCTGCTCGCGCGCCTGGGGCTCGACGTCGTCGCGACCACCCCGGTCCGCCGCCTGTCCGGGGGTCAGCGGCAGCGGCTCGCGCTCGCCGTCGCCGTGATCGGTCGCCCCGAGCTCGTCTTCCTCGACGAGCCGAGCGCCGGCCTGGACCCGCACGCGCGGCAGGACGTGTGGGAGCTGGTGCGCGAGCTGCGCTCGGACGGGGTCGGCATCGTCCTCACCACCCACCTGATCGAGGAGGCGGACGCCCTCGCCGACCAGGTCCACGTGCTCGTCGACGGCCGCCTGGTCGAGTCCGGCACCCCCGCCGACCTGATCGCGCGTCACGCCGGCTCCGACTCCCAGCGACTCCGGCTCGCCCGGCCCCTGTCCGAGGGCGAGGCGATCGAGCTGCGCACCGCGGTGACCGCGGTCGGGCACGACGTCACGCTCGACGCCGACGGCGCCGACCTCCTCGTGCGCGGGCCGGCCACGCCCGCCCTGACGCTGGCGATCGCAGAGTGGTGCGACCGGAGCGACGTGCTGCTGCGGTCGCTGCAGGTCGGGGACGGCACCCTCGAGCACGCCTACCTCACGATCACGGCGGCGCCGCGATGAGCCGCGTGCTCGCGTACGCCCGCTTCGAGGCGCTGACGATGCTCCGCAACGGCGAGCAGCTGCTGGTCGCCCTCATCCTGCCCGCGCTGGTGCTCGGCTCCCTCGGCCGGAGCGACCTCGTGGACATCGCCCTCGCCCCCGGACAGGACCGGCTCGACGTCGTGGCCCCCGGGGTGCTCGGCCTCGCCATCGCCTCCTCCGGGCTCACGTCGCTCGCGATCGCGACGGCGTTCGACCGGCGCTGGGGCGTGCTGCGCCAGCTCGCGACCACCCCGCTCGGCACCCGGGGCATCGTGGCGGGCAAGGTCCTCGCGGTCCTCGGCGTCCAGGTCGTGCAGATCGTCGTGCTCGGCGCGCTCGCCGTCGCCCTCGGGTGGCGCCCGGACGCGGCCGGGGTACCGATCGCCCTGATCGGGGCGCTGCTGGGCTCGGTCGCGTTCTCCGCCGCCGGGCTCCTGCTCGCGGGGCGCCTGCGGGCGGAGGCGGTCCTCGCCGTCGCGAACATCGCCTGGGTCCTCATGCTCGTCGTGGGCGGCCTCGTGCTCCCCGCGGCCGACGGGGGCCTCGCGGCGGTGGTGAGCTGGCTGCCGGCCGGCGCGCTCGGCGACGCGCTGCGCGCGGCGTTCGTCGGCGAGGTCGACGGAGTCGCCCTCCTCGTGCTCGCGGCGTGGGCCGCGATCCTGTCGCTCGGAGCCGCGAAGCTCTTCCGCCCCTCCGCGTAGGGAACGATCCGCAGGATCTCGCGGCTGTGACCCGTCTCACCTTCACCAAGGCGCCTTGACCGACCTGCGCCAATCCTGAGCCTTTCGTACACCAGGTCTTTACTCTCCAGACAACCCGCCATAGCGTCGTGCAGTACTGCGTACCCGCAGGTTCTCAACCCCCTGGAGATTCGCGTGTCCCCACAGCACACCCCAGCGCCACGGTGGCGGTACCCCGCCGCAGTCGTGGCAGCCACGGCCCTGCTCGTCACCTCGGCAGCAGGCGCTACAGCCGATCCGGCCGACGTCGCCTCCCTCCCGGCGGCCGAGTCCCTGCCGGCCCCGAGCGCGACCGACCTCAAGGTCGAGTCCATGAAGGGCCTGACCGGCCTGACCGAGGCCTTCGTCGAGTTCTCGGACACGACCACGCGCGAGGCGGTGTCGCAGTCCCGCAGCTCCTCGCCGCAGGTGGTGGCCGACCGCGCCGCCGAGACCATCGAGACGACGGCTGACTCCGTCGTCGACGACCTCGGTGACGTGACGGTCCTCTACACCGCCACCAACGGCCTGGCCGGTGTCGCCGTCAGCGCTGACGCCGACGCTCTCCGCGCCCTGGCCGAGCGGGACGACGTCGTCTCCGTCCGGCCGATCGTTCCCAAGGAGCGTCAGTCCAACGCCGGCATCGACCTCTTCACGGGGTCCACCGCCTCGTGGCAGAACGCGGGGATCACGGGTGAGGGTCAGACCATCGCCGTCATCGACTCCGGCATCGACTTCACGCACGCGTCGTTCAACGCGGACCCGCAGTACGCGTACCCGACCGAGCTCAACGAGCAGACCAAGACGCTCCTGGCCACCGAGCCCGAGTGGCCCCAGGGCAAGGTGCTCGGCGGCTGGGACTTCGCCGGCCTGAACTACACGGCGGGCGCCGGTCAGGTCCCCCAGGAGGACCCCAACCCGCTGGACGAGGCCCCCGGCCTGTGCGGCGAGGTTCCCCCCGCGTCCCCGCGCAGCGACGGGCACGGCTCCCACGTCGCCGGCACCGCTGCCGGCTGGGGCGTGGCCGCCGACGGCACGACGTTCGACGGCGACTACACCACCATCGGCGAGGAGGAGCTCCTCGAGCTCCAGGTCGGGCCGGGCTCCGCGCCCGAGGCCGACCTCGTCGCGCTGAAGATCTTCGGCTGCGCCGGCAGCAGCTCCGTGACGGGCGCCGCCCTCGACTGGCTGCTCGACCCGACCAACGAGCTCGCGCAGCAGGTGACGGTCGTCAACATGTCGATCGGTTCCACCTTCTCCACCGTCGACGACCCCGAGAACGACCTCATCCAGCAGCTCGTGGACGAGGGCGTCGTCGTCGTGACGTCCGCCGGCAACTCCGGCGACACGCACGACATCGGCGGATCGCCGGGCAACGCGAACTCCACCCTGTCGGTCGCCAACTCCGTGGCCGACACGTTCAACTTCGAGGGCGCGTCCGTGACCGTCGGCGGCGGCGCCGCCGAGACCGTCCCGGGCCAGTACTCGATCGCCTACCTGTTCCCGAACGGTCCGGTCGGGCCCTCCGAGGTCGTCGCGCTGGACACCATCCTGCTGCCGGCGCCGACGCCCCAGGTCCCCACCCCGACCGACGTCGGCTACCTCTCGGGCTGCTACCCGTACTCGCCCGAGGACGCGGCCGCCGTCGCGGGCAAGACCGTCGTGGTCGCGTGGGACGACACCGCCCCGCTCCCGTGCGGGTCGGCCGTCCGCGCCAACCAGGCGACGGCCGCCGGCGCTGCCGGCATCGTCTTCACAGGGCTGCAGGAGGTCTTCGGTGCCGGTCTCTCCGGCAACGCCTCGATCCCGACCTTCCAGTTCACGGGCCCCGTCACCGACGAGCTCCTGGACTACACGCCGGCCACGGGTGTCATCACGATCCCGTCGCCGCTCACGATCACGTACGACAACAGCCTCTCCGTGCAGTCCGTCGTGGCCCCGAGCGTCGCCGACACCCTGAACGACTCCTCGTCGCGCGGTGTGCACGGCTCGCTCGGCTCGACCAAGCCCGACGTCGCCGCCCCCGGCACGACGATCGCCTCGGTCGCCGTGGGTTCGGGCAACGGCTGGACGAACAAGTCCGGCACCTCGATGGCCTCGCCGCACGCGGCCGGTGTCGCAGCGCTCACCCGCGCCGCGCACCCCGACTGGAGCGCCGCGCAGGTCAAGGCCGGCGTCATGAACACCGCCACGCACGACGTGACGATCGGCGACGTGCCGTTCGGCCCGCAGCGTGTGGGTTCCGGCCGCGTGGACGCCCTCGCCTCGGTCAACAACACCGTCATCGCCTACGACCAGGCCAACCCGTCCGGCGTGTCCGTCGGGTTCGGCGTGATCGAGCTCGAGAAGGCCACGACGATCACCCGCACGGTCGAGCTGCTCAACACGGGCGACACGACCGTGACCCTCGGGGTCGACTACAACGCCCAGACGCCGGTCCCCGGGGTCGAGTACCTCCTGTCCGCCGACTCCGTCTCCGTCCCGCGGGCGGGACGGCCACGGTCGACGTCACGCTCTCGGTGACCGACCCCGCCGCGGTGGAGCGCACGCTCGACCCGTCGATGTCCGACCTCCAGGTCGGCACGCCGCGCGAGTTCCTCACCATCCCGCAGGGGTGGATCGAGCTCACCGGCGCTCCCGACGTGGACCTGCTCCGCGTGCCCGTCAGCGCGGCCGTCAAGCCCACGAGCAACATGGCCGCCGGCCCCGTCGTCTTCGGCACGGCCGACGCCGTCCAGACGCACGTCGGCCTCGCCGGTCGTTCGGTGGACCAGGAGGGCTTCCTCTCGGTCGTGGCGCCGTTCAACCTCGCTGCCGAGTCCGGCATCGTCGACGACGGCCCCGACGTCGACCCGAGCCTGCTCGCGGCCGACATCAAGGCCGTCGGCACGTCGCAGTGGTTCTACGACGAGGACTCGCCGTACGTCGGCTTCGGCATCGAGACCCACGGTCCATGGGCCACGCTCGGAGCCTCGAACTCGATCGTGATCGAGGTCGAGACGCCGCAGGGACCGTACGACGTCGTCGTCCAGAAGTACGACGACGGCATCGACAGCTACGACCTCACGCTCGTGCTCGTCTTCGACGAGAACGGTCGCAACACCGGGCTCGAGTTCATCAACGACGTGCCCGCGACGATCGACACCAACTCCTACGACTCGGCGGCGGCGGTCCTGCCCGTCTCCCTGGAGTCGCTCGGGTTCTCGGAGGAGCAGATCTCCGCTGGTGACGTCTCGTTCGACTACTCGGTGAGCGGCACGTCGTGGCTCGCCGACGGCGGGATCTACGACACGGTCCCCGACCTGTCGTTCGAGTGGAACACCGGCCTCGGCTTCGGCGACCTCGACAGCGCGCTCTTCGCCTCGCTGCCCGAGACCTCCATCGCCGTCACGCGCCTGGCGAACCTGACGTCCGGGGCTCCCTCCGGTCAGACGAAGAAGGACCCGGCCGGGCCGTCGGGCGTCACCACCCAGGAGCGCGTCGAGACGACGCCGAGCGGCGAGCGGATCCTCTTCCTCCACCTGCACAACGCGGTCGGCAAGCAGGGTCAGATCGTCGACGTGCAGAACACCGTGGCGCAGGTCCCCGGCGACCAGCTCTTCGTCGACGTCCCGAAGAACAACCAGTTCTTCGCCGACATCACGTGGCTGGCCAACCAGGGCATCACCACCGGCTGGGAGCTGCCGAACGGAGACGTCGAGTTCCGTCCGCTGAGCCCGATCGGGCGTGACGCCATGGCGGCCTTCCTCTACCGGATGGCCGATCCCGAGGGCTACGAGGCTCCGGCCGAGTCGCCGTTCATCGACGTCGCCACGACCAACCAGTTCTACACGGAGATCTCCTGGGCGTTCGAGCAGGGGATCACGACCGGCTGGGAGACCCCCGCGGGTCTCGAGTTCCGGCCGGTGGCGAACATCAACCGTGACGCGATCGCGGCGTTCCTGTACCGGTACGCCGAGGTCGAGGGCTACGTCGCCGCCCCGGTCTCGCCCTTCACGGACGTGACCCCGGCCACGCAGTTCTACACGGAGATCAGCTGGCTCGCCGAGAACCAGATCACGACCGGCTGGCTGAACCCGGACGGAACCTCGCGTTTCGAGCCGCTCAGCCCGGTGGCCCGTGACGCCATGGCGGCGTTCCTCTACCGCCTGAACCAGAACGTCCTGTCCTAGTCGGACGTCTCGGCGGTTCGACCGCCATCACGCTGCGGGCGTCCGGGATCCTCTCGGGCGCCCGCAGCGCCGTTCCCGCCCCGAGCCGCTGTCAGGGCGCGCGGTCGGGGTGGCACGACGCCGGTCTACCCTGGAGGGGTGTCTGCCGCCACCACGCCCCGCGCCTCCTGGACCGATCGCCTCACCCCCCGCCTGACGCTCGGCGTCGCGATCGCCAACCTCGTGGCGCAGGCCGTCATCATCCTCACGGGCGGCGTCGTGCGGCTCACGTCGTCCGGCCTCGGCTGCTCGACGTGGCCCGAGTGCGAACCGGGTGAGTTCACCCCGGTCTTCCACGCGGAGATGACCTTCCACCCGCTGATCGAGTTCGGCAACCGCACCCTGACGGGGGTGCTCGTGGCGATCGCCCTCGCCCTCGCGATCCTCGTGCTGTTCTCCCCCGGGACGAGCCGCCGCAGCGTGCGGTTCCGCATCCTCGGGCTGCTGCCGCTGGTCGGCGTCCTCGTCCAGGCCGTGCTCGGCGGCATCACCGTGCTGGTCGACCTGCACCCCGCCGTCGTCGGCTCGCACTTCCTCATCTCTGCTGCGCTCGTCTGGGTCTCGGCGCTGTTCGTCGCCCGGCTGCGCGAGGGCGACGACGCCCCCGTCCCCAGCGTGGGCGCCGCGGGCCGCGGGTCCCGGTGGCTGGGCGCCGCACCGTTGACGTTCGGCATCCTGACGGCGATCGTCGTCGTCCTGGGCGTCATCACGACCGGCGCCGGCCCGCACTCCGGCGACTCCGAGGTCGGCTACCGGTTCCCGGTCGACCCGGCCCTCGTGGCACGTGTGCACGCGATGTCGGTGTGGGTCTTCGTCGTCGCCCTGCTGGTGACGCTCGTCGTGCTGCACCGGCGCGGCGTGACGGGGCAGGGGCTCCCCCGCGCCCGACGCGCCTGGTGGGTGCTGCTCACCGTCACGCTCGCCCAGGGGCTCATCGGCTACGTGCAGTACTTCACGGGTCTGCCGATCGGTCTCGTCGCCCTGCACCTGTTCGGCTCGGCCGGGCTGGTCACCGCGGTGACCTTCGCGATCACGTCGCTGCGGACCCGTGGAGCACCGGCGCCGCGCCCGGGTGCAGCTCGACCGACCACGGACCACGAGGTCCCGGCAGACCGCTGACGACGACGTCGCCCACGACGTCCCGCCCGACCGACCGGACCTGCCCGCCCGGCTCGAGGCCGAGCACGGCCTGCAGCACCGTGACGGCGGAGGCCGCCGACCACGCCTGCGGGTGGCACGAGGCCGGGTAGGACACGACGTCGCCGACGTCGTCCAGCGAGGTCCCGGCGAAGAGCTCGGGCAGCTGGAAGTCGAACCGCTCCGCCGCGGCCAGGAGGCCGGTCACGAGCACATCAGCCTGGTCGTCGAGACCGGCCCTGACCAGCCCGCTCACGGCGATCGCCGTGTCGTGGGCCCAGACCGCGCCCCCGTGGTAGCGCAACGGCCAGTACCCGCCCATCGCCGAGGACAGCGTCCGCAGGCCGAGCCCGGAGGACATCTGCGGGGAGACGAGGCGGTCGGCGACCAGGCGCTCCTCCTCGGGCGTGAGGATGCCCGTGCCCACGACGTGGCCCATGTTGGAGGCGACCGAATCCACGAGGTTGCCGTGGCGGTCGACGGCGACCCCCAGGTAGGGGCCCTGCTCGTCGGACGTCCAGAACGCGGCCCGGAAGCGCTCCGCCAGGTCGGCGGCCCAGGTGCGCCACTCCGACGCGCCGTCGCGACCGAACGCCTCGAGCAGCACGGCAGCGGACGTCGCGGCCTCGTAGGCGTAGGCCTGCACCTCGCACAGCCCGATCGGCCCCTCGGCGAGGCTGCCGTCGCGCCACTGGACGGAGTCGCCCGAGTCCTTCCAGCCCTGGTTCGCCAGGCCCGACCCGGTCGCGTCGACGTAGTCCACGAAGCCGTCGCCGTTCCCGTCGCCGTGGTCGCGGAGCCAGCCGAGCGCCTTCTCGAGGGTCGGCAGGAGGGCCTCGACGTCGGCGTCGGCCATGCCCCAGCGCCACGCGTCGTGCAGGAGGCAGATCCACAGCGCCGTCGCGTCGACGGTGCCGAAGTAGACGGGCGGGAGCACGGTGCCGTCCCCAGCGCGAGCTCGGCCGGCCTGACCTCGTGCAGGATCTTGCCCGGCTGCTCCGCGGTGGCGGGCACGGTCGCCGTGCCCTGGGCGACGGCGAGGGTGCGCAGCGTGCCGCGCGCGAGATCGGTGCCGAGCGGCAGCATCAGCCGGGCCGCCCAGATCGAGTCGCGACCGAAGAGCGTGAAGAACCATGGCGCACCGGCCGCGAGGAAGACGTCCTCGGGGGCGCGGGTCCAGGTCATGCGGAGCGTGCTGAGGTCGTCGAGCGAGCGCTCCAGCAGCCGCGCGAGCCGCGGGTCGGAGGCCGTCACCGCCGGGACGGCCCACTCGACGACGGGTCGCGCGGGGGCGGTGACCACGGCGCTGCCGTCCTTCACCGTCACGGTCACCTCGACGACGTACGGCTCCCCCGGCGCGGCGACCGCGTTCCAGACGAGGACCATCCCGTCGTACCCGTCGGCGCGCAGGCGGGCGCCCGTCGCCGAGACGGTCACCCGCGCGCCGCCGGCGGCGAGATCGAACGCCGCGACACCTGAGGCGCCGTCCTCGAGCACGTGCGGCACCGCCGGGGAGAGCCGGCCCCCCTGCTTGACCACCTCGAGTCCGGCCAGGTCCCCACCGAGCGACAGCTCCAGATGGCCGCGCACCGCCTCCGCCGTGGCGCACTCCAGCGACAGCCGGATCGTCACCAGACCCGGGGCGACCGTCGTCGTGCGCCGCAGCCACGTCGTCGGGTCCGCCCCCTCGCCGTCGATCTGCCGCACGGCCATCACGGCCTCGAGGCGGCCGGGGCCTGCCGGAGCCGCCCGCAGCGGCTCCGGTTCGACGCCGTCGACCGTCACCACCGCGTGGGTCAGCGCCCGCAGGTCACCGTGGAAGACGCCCTGGGCCCCGGCGGCACGCACCTGACCGTCCCGGTCGCTCCAGACCTGGGTCGGGGCCATCAGGGTGGGGATCAGCTGGTGCAGGAAGGGCTGCAGGCCCATGGCGTGCTCCTCGAGGGTGGTGGGTGAGGGGCGGGTCGGAACGGGGCGGGCGGGTCTGGTCGGACCGGGGCGTGGCTCAGCCCTTGACCGCGCCCGCTCCCTGACCGCGGACGAGCTTGCGCTGGAAGATGAAGTACACGACGGCGACGGGGATCGTCATGATCAGCGCCGCCGCCAGCTTCAGCGGGTAGCGGTTGCCGGAGCCGAACTGCCCGGTGGTCAGGGCCGCGACCCCGGTCGTGAGCGTATTCGTCTCGGCGCTCGAGCGGGCGACGATGAAGTGGGTGAACTCGTTCCAGCTGCCCTGGAAGGCGAACACCGTGAGGGTCACCAAGGCGGGGCCGGCCATCGGCATCATGATCGACCAGAACCGGCGGAAGACGCCGGCGCCGTCGATCCGTGCCGCCTCCTCGACCGCGGGGGAATGGTGTCGAAGTACTGCTTCATGATGAAGATGCCGGTCGCGTCCCACAGCAGCGGGATGATCATCGCCGAGAAGGTGTTGTACATCCCCAGCTGGTTGAGGATGAGGAACTTCGGGATGAGCAGCACGACGCCGGGAACCGCCATCACGGCCAGGATCGCCGCCAGCAGGAACTTCTTCCCGACGAAGTGCAGGCGGGAGAGGGCGTAGCCCGCCGCCGAGCACAGCAGCACGCGGCCGATCGTGACGAAGAACGTCACGATGACGGAGTTGCGGAACCAGAGCGGGAAGTCGACCTCGGCCAACTTCGCGTAGGCGTCCAGGCTGAACACCGTCGGGAACGGGTTGAGCGGGTTGTACGTCGAGTCACCGTCGGTCTTGAACGACGTACCCGTCTGGATGACGAACGGGTAGATGTAGACGATCGCCACGAGGATCAGCACCGCGTAGAAGGCGGCGATGCTGGCCCGGCGGCGCCGGGCCTGGGAGCGGACCTCGTCGGAGCTGGCCTTGTCGGAGCGGTCCCGCGTCGTGCGGTCCTGCGTGGTGCGGTCCTGCGTGGTGCGGACGTCGCTCACGACTCCACCTTTCGGGCCGCGCGCAGGCGCCGGCCGGACGGGTTCTCGCGGTCACGCGTCGCGGCGCGCTGGATGATCGTGAGGACCACGATGAGCGCGAAGAGCATGAACGAGATGGCGGTGCCCTGACCCCACTGCGCCGAGCCGAACGACGTCGTGTAGCTGAGGTAGGCGGGGGTCAGGGTGGTCTTGCCGGGGTTGCCCTGGCTCATGATGTAGACCTGGTCGAAGACCTGCCAGGTCCCGATCAGTCCCAGCGTCACCACGAGCGTGGTGGTCGGGCGCAGGATCGGCACGGTGATGTGCCGGATGCGCTGCCAGGTCGTGGCCCCGTCGACGACGGCGGCCTCGTTGACCTCCTCGTCGATCCCCTGGAGGGAGGACAGGAAGATGAGCATGTAGCCGCCCGCGGAGACCCAGACGACGAGCGTGATGATCGAGACCATCGCGACGCTCGGGCCGGCGAGCCACTGCCACAGCGAGATCCCGGCGATGTTGCCCGACGCCCACCCGGGCTGCGTCGTCGTCCCGAAGGCCTCGGCCACGACGTGCACGAGGCCGCGCGGGTCGGCGAACCAGTTCGGTCCCTCGACCCCGATCAGTCCGAGGATCGAGTTCACCGGACCGCTGGCGGAGAACATGAACAGGAACACGACGGCGATCGCGACGGAGCTGGTCACCGACGGGAAGTAGTAGGCGGTGCGGAAGAAGCTCTTCGCCTTGAGCCGGCGAGAGTTCAGCACCAGGGCCAGGCCGAGGGCCAGCAGCGTCTGCAGCGGCACCACCAGCAGGACGAAGTACATGGTGTTGCGGATCGACGTCGTGAGGTCCCGCTGGGCCAGACCCGGCGAGAAGAACGCGGAGTAGTTCTCGAGCCCGACGAACGAGACGGAGTCGGACAGCGGGCTCCCCCGGCCGCCCCAGTCCGAGACGCTCACCCAGAGCGCCATCAGGATCGGGACGACGAGGAAGAGGACGGCCACGACCACCATCGGGGCCACGAAGACCCACGCCAGGACCGGCTCGGGGCCGTACAGGTTGCTGCGACGGCGGCGCCCGCCCGGGCGGGGGGCCTGGTCGGCCCCCGCTCGGAGGTCGTCGTCGCCGGAGAGGCCGGAGCGTTGCTCGGGCCGGATCCGGAGGTGAGGGTCATGGTCGTGGCATCAGTTCCCGAGAACGGCCGTGCCGTTCTCCTGCGTCTGCGTGGCGATCTCCGCCGGCGCGAGGCCGGGCAGCTGCTGGATGAGCGTGTCGAGCTCCTTCATGACCGGGTCCATGCCGACGGCGGACACGGGGCCCTGGGCGTAGTCGGCACCGGCGAGCCAGGCCTGCTCGGTCTCCGGGACACCGGCGATGTAGTCCTCGCGGGCGGACTCGATCGAGGGCATCACGCCGAACCGGTTGGCCAGGTCGACCTGGATCTCCGGGGTGTACATGCTCTTGATGAAGTCGAGGGCGGCCTCCTTGTTCTCCGAGGCCTCCGCGATCGCCCAGCACTGCGTGAACGTCAGCGTGCCCTTGCCGGCCGGGCCCTCGGGGAGCTCGGCGACGCGCCAGTTGAGGTCCGGGTAGTCCGCGGTCGCGGCGCTCTTGAACCAGTTGCCCTCGATGGTCATCGCGGCCTTGCCGGTACCGATGGCCTCGCCGCCCCAGCCGGAGTCAACGGCCTTCGGGAACGCGGCGGCACCGGAGGCCAGGAGCTCCTGGACCTCGGTGAGGCCGGCGATCGCCTCGGGCGTGTCGATCGTCATCTCGGTCTGGTCCTCGTTCACGATCCAGCCGCCGGCCTGGACCATGAAGGCCCCGACGCGGTCGCGGGTGTCGCCGATGACGAGGCCGGTCACGCCGTCCGTGGTCAGCGTGGTGGCGACCGTCTGCAGCTCGTCCCACGTGGTGGGGATGTCATCGTCGGTGAGGCCCGCGGCCTCCCACAGGTCCGTGTTGATCACGAGTCCGAGGTTGGAGAAGTCCTTCGGGGCGCAGTAGAGCTGGCCGTCGTAGGTGAAGCTGTTGACGAGCGCCGGGTAGAAGTCGACGTCGCTCATCTCCTCGCCGTACGGGTACAGGTTGCCGGCGGCGGCGTAGGTCGGCAGCAGCGATGCGTCGACCCAGAACACGTCCGGCGGGTTGCCGGCCGCGAAGCCCTGCGAGAGCTGCTGGTTCATGTCGCTGGCCGGCTGCACGTCGGCCGAATTGCCGGACGTCTCGCCCCACGCGTCGGCGAGGTCCTGGATGGCGGCGAGGCTCTCGGTGTCGCCGGTCGCGACGAGGACGCTCAGCTCGGCGCCGCCCTCGGCGGAACCGCCGTCCGAGCTGGAGGACGACTCGTCGACGTCGCCGGCGCCCGACTCGTCCTCCGAGAAGCCCTGGCCGCCACCGCAGGCGGTCAGGACGAGGGAGAGCGCGGCGAGCGCGCCCAGCGTGAGGATCCGGGGGCGGTGGGTGCTCCTGGTCATGGTTCTTTCTCCTTGGTGGGGACCGGAAATCCGGTCGTGAGGCGTCATTGCGTCGTCGTGGTGGTTCGGTCCGTGATCCGGGGGGCGACCCGGACCACGTCAGGGCGCCGGGTCCGCGAGGGTGGTCCGGGGCACGAGCAGTGGCGGGAGCAGGACGCCCTCCGCGGGTAGGGGCCGACCGTCGAGCTGGGCGACGAGACCGGCGATGCAGGCCTCGGCCACCTGGTCCAGCGGTTGCAGGACGCTGGCGATGCCGAGCGCACGGGCGGCGGGCGTGTCGTCGAAGCCGACGACCGAGACGTCGGGGCCGGGTCGCAGGCCGCGACGGTTCAGGACGGCGGACGCGGCCACGGCGAGGGTGTCGGACGCGCAGACGATCGCCGTCGGCCGCTGCCGCAGGAGGTCCTCGACGACGTCGAGAGCCTCCTCGATGTCGTCCTCGGAGGTTACCTCGACGGCCTCGTCGGTGCGTCCGGCGGCCGCCATCGTCGTCAGCCAGCCGGCGCGCCGGTCGTGGCCGACGTCGGACCCGGCCGGCCAGCCGAGGTAGGCGATCCGGCGGTGACCGCGGCGCAGCAGCTCCGCCGTCGCTGCCGCGGTGCCGGCGGCGCCGTCGACGTCGACCCAGCTGGAGTCGGACGCGCCCGCGACGGCGAGATCGCCCCAGGGTCGGCCGAAGCTCATGAAGGCGAGCCCGTGGTCGCGGAGCCAGGCGCGGCGGGTGTCGCCCGTGTGCGTGGTGGCGAGCACGACGCCGTCCAGCGCCATCGTGGCCAGCAGCTGCTCGTACTCGGCGACCTCGTCGACGTCGGACCCCGCGGTGCACAGCAGCATCCGGTAGCCGGCGGCCTGCGCGGCCTCGGCGAGCGCGTGCAGGAAGCGGTCGCCGACGACGCCGTTCACGCCGTCGCGCACCGGTTCGATCCGCATCGCGAGGAGCTGGGAGCGTCCCGTGCGCATCTGCCGGGCGGCGACGCTCGGGCGGTAGCCCAGGACGTCGATGTGACCGAGAACCTTCGCCAGGGTGTCCGGCTTGACCCGCTCCGGGGCGTTCAGCGCGTTGGAGACGGTCTGGCGGGAGACGCCGGCAGCTGCCGCGACCGCGGCGATGGTGGGACGAACGGACACCATGACCTCCCCCGTTGGAGTTGCTGCTGGATGACTATTTGATCGTTCATAGGATCGATCAAGTAGGATCTTGGAGCACGTCGGCCCGGCTGTCAACCACCGGTTCGACGGCGACCTCCAGCCCCTCGACGACGAGAGAGCGTGACCCGTGGCCCTGCCCCACCCCCGCCCCTGGACCGACCCGACCCTCGCCGTCGAGGACCGCGTGAGCGCGCTCCTCGCCGAGATGACGCTCGCGGAGCTCGTCGGACAGCTGCACCAGCCCGCGAACGTGGACCACGACCGCGACGCCGAGCTGCTCGCCGCCGGCGGGATCGGCTCGACGCTGCACGCCTCCGGTGCGACCGCGGGCAACGTGCGCGACGACGGCGTCAGCCGCGACCGGGTCGACGACCTCCAGCGCGCGGCGATCGGTGCCTCACGGCTGGGGATCCCCCTCCTGATCGCGCGCGACGTCATCCACGGGCACCGCACGGTGTTCCCGATCCCGCTCGGGCTGGCCGCCTCCTTCGACGAGGAGCTGGCGTTCGCCGTCGCCGAGCGCGCGGCGCTCGAGGCGGCGGCCGACGGCATCACCTGGACGTTCGCCCCGATGGTCGACCTGGTCGAGGACGCCCGCTGGGGCCGGGTCGCCGAGTCCATCGGCGAGGCCCCGCTGCTGACGTCGCGACTCGGGGCCGCGATGGTGCGCGGCTTCCAGGCCTCCAGACGGCTCACGGCGTGCGCCAAGCACTACGTCGGCTACGGGCTCTCGCGTGGTGGGCGCGACTACGCCACCGCCGACGTCGGCGAGACCACCCTGCGCAACCAGCACCTGCGGCCGTTCCGGGCGGCGGTCGAGGCCGGTGTGGGCACCGTGATGGCGGCGTTCTGCGACGTCGACGGCATCCCGATGCACAGCCACCGCCACCTGCTGCGCGCCGTCCTCAAGGACGAGTGGGGCTTCGACGGCGTCGTGGTGGCCGACTGGAACGGCATCGGCGAGCTGGTCGAGCACGGCGTGGCCGCCGACCTGCGCGACGCGGCGCGGCAGGCGATCGAGGCCGGCGTCGACGTCGACATGGTCTCGGGCGCGTACAGCGCCCACCTGGCGGAGCTGGTCGAGGAGGGGGTCGTCGAGCGCGCGCTGGTCGAGGACGCGGCCCGTCGCGTTCTCCGTCTCAAGATCCGCCTGGGGCTGCTCGATCCCGGTTGCGCCGCGCTGCCCGGTGGCGGCGACCTCGCCGGCAGCCGCGGGCTCGGTCTGGACCGGGAGCTCGCCCGACGCGCCGCGACCGGCGCAATCGTCGTGCTGAAGGACGACGGCGTGCTGCCCGTCCGGCCCTCGGCCGACGACCTGCCCGTGCTCCTCACCGGCGCGTTCGCCACCGAGCGGGCGGCCCTGATGGGCACCTGGGTGCTCGACGGCCATGCGGACGACGTCGTCGCCGTCGCCCCCGCGGTGCGCACCGCGCTGGCCGCGACGGTGGGCTCCGCCGTCGCGGACCGCCTCGTCGTCGACCCGGGCGGCTTCCCCGACCGCAGCCTCCGGCGCGCCCGCGAGGCCGGCACGACGATCGCGCTGGTCGGCGAGCACTCCTGGCGCTCGGGCGAGGACAGCGCGGTGAGCGACATCGGTCTGCCGCCGGGCCAGCTCGAGCAGCTGCGGGCGCTGGCGGGGGTCGCGGAGCGGCTGGTCGTCGTCGTGCTCGCCGGTCGCCCGCTGGCGCTGGGCGAGGTGCTGGCGCTGGCCGACGCCGTCGTGCTGGCCTGGCACCCCGGGACCGAGGCCGGGACCGCGATCGCCGACGTGCTCGTGGGCGGCGTGGCCGCCGGCGGGCGGCTGCCGATGTCGCTGCCCCGGTCGAGCGGCCACCTGCCGCTCTCGCACGCCGAGCGTCCGTCGGGTCGACCGCTTCCGGACGGACCGCGCGGTGGCCGCTACATCGACTCCCCCGCCGCGCCCGTGCTGCCGTTCGGTGCCGGGACCTCGAGGCTCACGTACGGACCGCTGCGGACGACGACGGCGGGGGTCCCGGTCGACGGTGGCACCGTCGAGGTGTCGCTGACGGTGACGAACGACGGCGCCGACGACGTCCGTGAGCCGGTGCTGCTGATGATGCGCGACGAGGTGGCCGAGGTGACGCGGCCGCTGCGCGAGCTGGTCGACGTCGCGATCGTCGAGGTCGCTGCGGGGGCGAGTGCCGAGGTGAGGTTCGCGCTGCCGACGACCGCGTTCGGCTACCACGGCCGCGATCACACGTTCCGGGTCGACCCGGGCCGGGTCGTGCTGACGGCGGGCTGGGGCCGCCCCGAGGCCTCCTCGGTGCCGATCACCCTCACCTAGAACCCCGGCGAGGGGTTTCCGCACCACCCACGAGGGGCTTGAGCACTACTGGCGAGGGGGTTACGCACCACCCACGAGGGGCTTACGCACAAACGTCGACCGCCGGTGGTGCACAAACCCCTCGCCGGTGGTGGCGCGACGGCGGACCTCAGGCCGGGCGGACGCCCGGGCGCAGCAGGAACGGGGCGTCGACGGCGCGCAGCCCGACGAAGTCCTCCCGCGCGGCGCGGTCCGCCGCGAGCAGCCCGACGACGGCGCTCGGGTTGTGCACGCGGCCGGCCAGCACGGCCTCGACCGCCTCCGCGAGCGGGATCCAGACGAGCTCGATCTCCGCCTCCTCGCCCTCGCGGACGAAGTCGCCCGCCGGTGCGGCCTCGAGGTCGCGCGCCAGGAACACGCGCAGCGACTCGTCGCCCATCCCGGGCGACGTGGCGTAGTCGACGAGCACGTCCCACCGTCGCGCGGCCAGGTCGATCTCCTCGGCCAGCTCGCGCTGGGCCGCGGCCAGGAGCGTCTCCTCCGGGCCGCCGTCGAGCAGCCCGGCCGGGACCTCCCACAGGAACGCCCCCACCGGCACGCGGTACTGGCGGATCAGCGCGACGCGGCCGTCGTCGTCGAGCGCCACGACGGCGACGGCGCCCGGATGCGTCACGAGGTCCCTCACCACGGTGCCGGCCTCACCGAGATCCACCTCGCGGCGCTCGACGTCGAAGATCCGCCCGTCGAACACGCGCTCCGACGTCACCACGGTGCGAGCGAGGAGCTCGTCACCCCAGGAGGCGTCCGTCCCGACGGTCCCGGTCATCGCGCGGGCTCGACCTCGAGCAGGCGCGTGCCGCGCTGGCGCTCGACCGCGGCGTCGATCAGCCCGTCGAACAGGGCGTGGGCCCGGGTCGGACGCGACTTGAACTCCGGGTGGGCCTGGGTGGAGATGTAGTACGGGTGCGTCTCTCGCGGCAGCTCCACGAACTCCACCAGCGAACCGTCGGGCGACGTGCCGCTGATCCGCAGCCCCGCCTCCTCCAGACGGTCGCGGTAGGCGTTGTTGACCTCGTAGCGGTGACGGTGGCGCTCGGTGACCCGCTCGCTGCCGTAGGTGGCCGCGGCGACCGACCCGTGCGTCAGGACGGCCTCGTAGGAGCCCAGGCGCATGGTCCCGCCGAGGTCGCCCTCGCCGCCGACGATCGCGAGCTGCTCGGCCATCGTCGCCACGACGGGGTCCGGCGAGGAGGGGTCGAACTCCGAGGACGAGGCCTCGGACAGGCCCAGCTCCGTGCGGGCGTACTCGATCACCATGCACTGCAGGCCGAGGCAGATGCCGAGCGTCGGCACCAGGTTGCGGCGCGCGTAGGTGAGGGCGCCGAGCTTGCCCTCGATGCCGCGGACCCCGAAGCCACCGGGGACCAGGATCGCGTCGACGCCGTCGAGCGCCTTGCGGGCGCCCTCGGGCGTCTCGCACAGGTCGGACTCCACCCAGCGGATGTTCACCCGGGTGTCGTTGGCGAAGCCGCCGGCGCGGAGCGCCTCCGTGACCGACAGGTAGGCGTCGGGCAGCCCGACGTACTTGCCGACGAGCGCGACCTCGACCTCGTGCTTGGGGTGGTGGACGGCGTCGAGCACCGTCCCCCAGGTGGTCCAGTCCACGTCCCGGAACGGCAGTCCCAGCCGACGGACGACGTAGGCGTCCAAGCCCTCGGTGTGGATGACCTTGGGGATGTCGTAGATGCTTGGGGCGTCGGCGCAGTTGACGACGGCCTCGTCGTCGACGTCGCACATCGCGGCGATCTTCGTCTTGATGCTCTCTGGCAGCTGGCGGTCGGAGCGGCACACGATCGCGTCGGGCTGGATGCCGATGCTGCGCAGCGCGGCCACGGAGTGCTGCGTCGGCTTGGTCTTGAGCTCCTTGCTCGGACCGATGTACGGGACGAGCGAGACGTGGAGGAAAAACACGTTGGCGCGGCCGACGTCCTGGCGGACCTGGCGCGCAGCCTCGAGGAACGGCTGGCTCTCGATGTCGCCGACCGTGCCGCCGATCTCCGTGATGATGACGTCGGGCGCGTCGTCGTCGTGCGCCCGGGCGCGCATGCGCGCCTTGATCTCGTCGGTGATGTGCGGGATGACCTGGACCGTGTCGCCGAGGTACTCGCCGCGCCGCTCCTTGGCGATCACCGTGGAGTAGACCTGGCCGGTCGTGACGTTGGAGCCCTGGTCGAGCTCGACGTCGAGGAAGCGCTCGTAGTGACCGATGTCGAGGTCCGTCTCGGCGCCGTCCTCGGTGACGAAGACCTCACCGTGCTGGAACGGGTTCATCGTTCCGGGATCGACGTTGAGGTAGGGATCGAGCTTCTGCATCGTGACGCGCATGCCGCGCGCCCGGAGGAGCTGGCCGAGGCTCGACGCCGTCAGGCCCTTCCCGAGAGAGGAGACCACCCCTCCTGTCACGAAGACGTGCTTCGTCACGTTCGAAGGGTTCGAGGACTGGTTCCGCCTGGAGTGTTCCACCACGGAACTCCACCCTACCGTCGCGCGGACACCACCGCGTCATAGCGACGCCGCCACGCCGTCACGACGTCGGCCGACGTCGGCAGCTCGGCGAACCGGTCGCGGGCCGCCCGGCCGAGCTCGGCCCGCCGGTCGGGGTGCGCGGCGAGGTGGGTGACGGCGGCGGCGACGGCGGCCGCGTCCCCCACCGGGACGAGCGAGCCGCAGCCCGTGACGAGCTCGGGCAGGCCACCGACGTCGGTCGCGACGACGGGCAGGCCGGCCGCCAGCGCCTCCTGGACCACGAGGGCGCGGGCCTCCCAGCGGCTGGGGACCACGAGCAGGTCGCTCGCCGCCATCCAGAACGGGACGTCGTCCCTGGCGCCCACCAGGTGCAGCGGGAGCCCAGCCGCGGCGGTCTCGAGCTCCGCGCGCAGACCCTCCTCGCCGTCGCCGACGACGAACCAGCGCACGGCCACCCCGCCGTCGGCCGCCACGGTCCGGGCGGCCTCGACGAGCACGCCGAGATCCTTCTGCGGGGCGATCCGCGAGACGGTCAGCGCCCAGACCTCGTCGGGGTCGTCCACGATCCCGACGGCGGCGGCCACGGCGGCTCGGGCCTGCCCGCGCGTCCCCGCGTACGACCCGGCCGCGGGCGCCGCGACGGGCGCGAGGTCGGCCTCCCGCGCGCCGAGGTGGGCGGCCCGGTCGACGAGGTCCTGCGAGGCGCCGGTGACCAGGGCCGCGCGTCGGGCCTGCCAGGCCTCCGCGACCGCGCCGGGTCCCCGTCGCGCGAGGACCGCGTTGTGCCAGGAGATCACCACGGGCACCCCCGTACCGGTCGCCGCCAGGAGCGCCGTGATCCCGGCCTGGTGCCCGTGCGCGTGCACGACGTCGCTGCCCGCCACCAGCCGGCGCAGCCGCCCCAGCCCCCGCAGGTAGGCCGACGGTGAGGTCCGGGCCGGCCAGGCGAGCGTGTCGACGTCGCCCAGCTCGAAGCGCTCCGCGGTGGCGGCGGGGGCGACGACGCGCACCGTCTCCCCCGCGTCCCGCAACCCGGCGGCGAGGTCGGCGACGTGCACGCCGATCCCGCCGGCGGCGTGGCCGACGACCTGCACGATCCTGGTCACATCTGCTCCTCGGCCCGGTGGGGCTGGTCGGTCTGGTCGGTCTGAACGGGCTGGTCGGGCGTCACGTCCTCGTCGTCACCGGCGGCGCCCGCCGCGGGTCGTCGGGCGTGCCGCAGCCGGACGAGCGCCTCGCGGTCCCCGACCGCGATGACGGCGAGGGTGAGCACGACGGCGAGCAGCCCGCCGGCGGCCCCCAGCAGCAGCGCCGTCGCCACCGCGTCGTCCGGGCCGAGACCGACGACCCAGCGACCCGCGGCCGCCCCGAGCCCGGCCCCGACGACGGCCACGGCGGCGGTGCGGGCGACGCCCGCGATCCCGGCACCCCCCAGCGCCCGCCGGACCCCGAGGAGCAGGGCGAGGCCGCCGACGAGGGTTCCGAGGCTGGACGCCCCGCCGAGGACGGCGAGCGTGCGGGTGGAGTCGGACGTCCCGCCGACGAGGACGACGGCGCCCACGACGGCGGAGACGGCGACCGCGAACCAGCCGAGGCTGATCGCGGCGACGGCGGTGCGGTTGTTCTCCATCGCGTACAGCACTCGGGAGAGGTGGAACACGAGGGCGAGCCCGACGACGCTCGCGGCTCCCCAGGCGACCCCGCCGCCGAGCCCCGCGACCCCGGCCGTGCCGCGCGCGTACTCCGCGAAGACCTGCTCCACCCGCGGAGCGGCGGCCACGAGCGCCGCGGCGCCGGCCGCCGCGACCACGACGATGACCCGCGTCGACAGCGCGCTCTCGCGCGCGAGCGCGTCGCGCCGGCCCGCCGCCGCGTGGTCGGCGAGCCGGGGGAACATCGCCGTCGCGACGGGTACGGCCAGGACCGCGTACGGCAGCAGGATGACGGCCTGCGCGTACTGGTGCAGGTTGAGGGTGCCGTCGGCCGTGCCGAAGGTGTTGGCCACCTTGACCGCCACGACGACGCTCAGCTGCTGCGCCACCAGGCCGCCGGCCCCGGCGAGCGCGAGCGAGCGCGCCCGACCCGCGACCCCGTCGGGGAAGGCGAAGGTCGGCCGCAGCCGGATCCCGAGCCGCGCCACCGGCACGAGCAGCGGCAGGCTGAGGACGACGACGCCCGCCGTCGTGCCCCAGCCGAGCGCGGCGACCGCGGTCGAGGTGAGGTCGGCCGGGCTCGGGTCGTCCGGGCTGAGGACGCCGACGACGTAGTACGAACTCATCACCACGAGACTCGACAGGAGCGGGGCAACGGCCGGCCAGACGAACCGGCGGTGCGCCTGCAGCACGCCGGACAGCACGACGCCGACGCCGTACAGCGGGATCTGGACGGCGAAGATCCGTAGCAGCGTGGTGGCGAGCGCGAGCTGGTCGGCGCCGGCGTCGGGCGAGCCGAGCGCGGCGACGGCGAGCGGGGCCGCGAGGTAGGTGACGGCGCCGACGGGGACGAGCACCGCCGTCGCCCAGGTGAGCATCGCGGACGCGGTGCGATCGACGTCGTGGCGCAGGTGCCGCGCGATCGGACCGGCGAGCAGCGGGACGACGGCTCCGGCCAGCGCTCCCCCGGCGGCGACCTCGAACAGCACGTTCGGCACCGTGTTCGCGGTGGAGTAGGCGGTCCCGACCTCGTTGGGTCCGACCCAGGCGTTCAGCGCGAACCAGCGCGCGAAGCCGACGAGCCGCGCCGCCAGCGTGAGGACGGTGAGCACGGCCGCGGCGCCGGCGACACCGGCGGTCAGCCGCGCCAGCCGGCCGCGACGGGCGACCGCGGCCGAGACCGGGTCGTGGCCGACGGGCGGCTCAGCTCCGGGCATCGTCGGGAGCCAGGCGCCCGAGCTGGTCGACCCAGGCGAGCGGCGCGGTCGAGTCGATCACGCGCGAGAAGCTGATGCGCTCGCTGGCCACCGTGGCGGCCACGACGACGGCGAGCGCGGACGCCCGCACGGCCGGGTGAGTCCGCGCGGCCAGGGCCACCCCGAGGGCGGCTCCCAGCGCGTTGGCGCCCGTGTCCCCGAGCATCGTGGTCTCGGCCAGGTCGGTGGGCGCGGCGGCGACCGCGGCCCCGACGGCGGCCGCGGCCACCCCGGCCCCAGCCCCGCCCGCGAGCGCGAGCGGCGCCCCGATCAGCGCGGTCGCCTTGAGCGCCCGCCCGGGCCGGAGGTCGAGCAGGTTGAGCAGGTTGGCGGTGCCGGCCACGAGGGCACCGCTGGTGACGGCGTCCAGGGCGGTCATCCCGAGCCGGCGCGAGCCGTCGGCGTCGCGTCGGCGACCGTCGGCGAGCACGGCGCCCGCCACGAGGCTCGCGGCCGTGATGCCGAGCAGCTTGACGGCCCCCGTCGTGACGGTGCCGTGCGCCAGCGCCGTGAGGTGGCCGCGCAGCCCCTTGGTCGAGCGATCCTCGGGACGCTCGGTCAGGTCGTCCAGCGCCCCCAGACCGCCCGCGGCCGCGGCGGCCACGACCCCGGCGACGGCGGGGCGACCGCCTGCCGAGGCCGTGCCGGCCAGCGTGCCGAGCGAGGTCGCGATGCCGCCGGAGAGGCTGACGGTCCGACCGCGGAAGTTCGTCCGACGCCAGGACTCGCGCTCGCTGCGTCGCGCCTGGACGCTCGCGGCGACCGTCCACGCGGCCGCGTGGATCGCGGGGAGGAGACGGCTCACGCGCCGTCACCGCCGTCGGTCGCCGACGGGTCGTCGGTCCCGATGGGGTCGTCCGTCCCGGTGGGGTCGTCCGTCCCGGTGGGGTCGTCCGTGGCCGTGGGGTCGTCGGGGCTCCCCGGGGCGTCGGTGCCGGTCGGGTCCGGCGCCGGCTCGAGCGCGGGGGGCCCGGTGAGCTCCTGGGTGGCGGGGAGCGGGTCCTGGGCCCCGATCCCCGAACCGTAGGGCGTGGGCTCCTCCTCGGCGGCGACGGCGGCGAGCGCGAGCGGCACGGTCACCTGGCCGGGGACGGTGCCCAGCCCGTCGACCGTGGTGACGGTCCGCTCGCCCCGCACACGCACCAGGAGATCGGTGTCGATGGCGGCGTAGCCGGCGACGACGGTGGGTGCCGCCTCGGCCGTGGCGGCGAGCGTGAGCGCCCACGTGACGTTGGTGGGCTCGAGCTCGGGATCGACCGTCGCGTCGGGCTCGAGCGGCACCTGCGGCGTCGTGAGCACGAGGACGAGGTCGGCGGGGGCCGCCTCGCCCTGGACGCTGACGAGCGCGTCGCCGCCGTCGGTGAGGGCCTCGAGCACGGAGGTGGCCCGCGACGAGGGGACCCGGGGGCTGCTCGCGTCGGCGTCGGTGAGGGCGACGGCGAGCGCCGTGCCGAGCACGACGTCGTCCGTCTCGGACGAGCTGATCCCGGAGAGGTCGCTGCGGGCGGTGTCCGCGACGTCGCCCCGCGCGGACTCCGCGCCGGGCGCGGCCCAGTCCGCGGAGAGCTCGACGCGCGCGGTGATCTCGCCGCCCGCCTGCTCGATCCGCTGGGTGACCGCGGCAGCGACGTCGTCCGTCACGCCGGGGAGCGTGGCGACGGCGACCCGGTAGCCCGGGAGGACGTCGTCGAGCAGGGCGGGGGCCGAGGCCTCGATGAAGGCGGTGTCGATCTCGATGGCGCGACGGTTCTCGTCGACCTCGACGCGCAGCGCCTCCTTCTCCTCGCGGAGCACCTCGACCTGACCGGTGAGCTGGTCGGAGATCGTGTCGCGCAGTGGACCCGCGCCGAGCACGATGCCCACGGCGAGCGCGAGGAAGACGGAGATGAGGGAGACCAGGTGGTAGCGGAAGTCGATCACGTCGTCATCCTCCAAAGAATCGTCGGACGGAGGTGGCGATGTCGTCCCACCGGGCCAGGAGCAGCTCGACGGCGGCCTGACCGGCCGGCGTGACGGCGAGCGCCACGACGAGCGCGGCGAGGCCGGCGAGCAGGAGCAGCACCAGCTGCCAGGTCGAGATGGACGAGCGGTACAGGCGCGAGACGCCCTTGGCGTCGACGAGCTTGCTGCCCACGCGCAGGCGCGTGAGGAAGGTGCTGGCCATGCCGGAGCGGCCCTTGTCCAGGAACTCCACCAGCGTGGCGTGGGTGCCGACGGCGACGATCAGGGTCGCGCCCATGTCGTCGGCCAGCAGCATCGCGACGTCCTCGCTCGTGCCGGTCGCGGGGAAGACGATGTGCTTGGCGCCGAGCTCGGCGACGCGCGCGGCACCGGGGGCGCGGCCGTCGCGGTAGGCGTGGACGACCACCTCGGCGCCGGACGTCAGCGCGCTGTCGGAGACCGAGTCCATGTCACCCACGATGAGGTCGGGCTTCCAGCCGGCCTCGATGATGGCGTCGGCCCCGCCGTCGACCCCGATCAGCACGGGACGGCTCTCGCGGATGAAGGACCGCAGCATCGCGAGGTCCTCCTTGTAGTGGTACCCGCGGACCACGATGAGGACGGCGCGGCCCTCGATCTTCGTGTCGACACGGGGCACCCCGATGCCGTCGAGGAGCAGGTCGCGCTCCTTCAGCATGTACTCCATGGTGTTCTCGGCGAAGGCCTCGAGCTGGTCGGACAGGCCCTCGCGCGCGGCGGCCTGGTCGGCCTCGACGGTCTCGGCCGTCTGCCGCACGCCCGTCGCGATCTCCTTGCCCGCGACCAGGACGGTCGCGTCCCTGACCTCGAGCCGCGCGCCGTCCTTCAGCGCCATGAGGTTCTCGCCCAGCCCGTCGACGAGCAGGATGCCGGCGTCGAGCAGGATCTGCGGACCGACGTTGGGGTAGCGCCCGGAGGTCGACTCCGCGGCGTTGAGCACCGCCGACGGCGAGCACGCGACGAGGGCCTCGGCCGAGACCCTGTCGATGTCCATGTGGTCGATCACGGCGATGTCGCCTGACCGCAGCCGCTTCGTCAGCGTCTTCGTGCGGTGGTCGACGCGCGCCGGCCCGACGAGGGTCCCGTCGGGTTCGATGCGGGGCGCGGCGGTGCGGCGCGGCAGGCGAAGTCTCATATCGCCGCCTATCGTCCCACGCCCGACCTCTCCAGGAGGTCTGCCGCGTGCTCGAGCGCCGTGGCGGTCGTCTCACCCGAGAGCATCCTGGCGAGCTCGGCCGTCCGCTCGGCGCCGCTGACCGCGCGCACGCTCGTGACGGTGCCGTCCTCGGCCTCGGTGTCCTTCTCCACGACGATGTGGTGGTCGGCGTAGGCCGCCACCTGGGCCAGGTGGGTGACGACGACGACCTGCGCCGTACGCGAGAGCTCGGCGAGCCGCTGGCCCACCTGGCTCGCGGTGCGGCCGCCGATCCCGGCGTCGACCTCGTCGAAGACGAACGTCGTGGGCGTCGCCTCGCCGGCGTCGGCCAGCGCGACCTCGAGCGCGAGCATGACGCGGGAGATCTCGCCGCCGGACGCGCCCTGGCCCAGCGGTCGCGACGGCGCCCCCGGGTGCGGCACGAGCATGATCGCCACGTCGTCGGCGCCGGAGGCACCGAGCGAGGTCGGCTCGACGGCGACCTCGACCTGCGCGCTCGCCATCGCGAGGCCGGCGAGCTCGCTCGTGACGACGGCCGCGAGGCGGTCGCCCGCGGCGCGACGGGCTGCGGTGATCTCGGCCGCGACGGCGGTGCACTCCCGGGTCAGGTCCCTCACCTGCTGCTGCAGCGACTCGAGGTCCTGGCCCGGCCCCGTCAGCTCCTCGAGGCGGGCTCGGGCGTGCGTGGCCCACAGGATGACGGCGTCGGTGCTGCCCGCGGGCGGGTCCTCGGGGCCGCGATCGGCCCACGGGACGCCGTAGGTGCGGCCGAGGGTGCCCAGCACAGCGCGGCGCGCGTGCACGACGTCGAGGCGTCGAGGATCCACCTCGAGTCCGGCGACGTAGGTGCCGAGCTCCGTGCCCAGCTCGCCGACGGCGTGCGCCGAGGCGGTGATCTGCTCGGCCAGCGTGCCCAGCTCGGGGTCGTGCTCGGAGGCGCGGGCGAGCCCGCGGGCCGCCGTCTCGAGCAGGTTGACCGCACCGAGGTCGTCGGCACTCCGGCCCGACATCGCCTCCATCGCCTCGGCGGCGGCCGACCGCAGCACCTCGACGTTGTCGAGCCGGTCGACCTCCTCGCGCAGCGCGAGGTCCTCGCCCGGCTGCGGCTCGGCGTCGTCGATCTCCGCCAGCGCCGTCGTGAGCGAGGAGATCTCCAGCGCGCGCGTGCGGCCCTGGGCCGTGAACTCGGCGAGGGCTCCCTCGGCGTGACGCAGCTCCGCGTGCCGAGCCCGCATGGTCGCGAGGACGGCGGGGTGGTCGGGGCCGGCGAAGGCGTCGACGACGTCGCGCTGGGTGCTGCGCGAGCGGAGGTGGAACTGGTCCGCCTGACCGTGCACGGTGACGAGCTGCTCGCCGATCTGGCTGAGGACGCCCTGCGGCACGCTCGTCCCGCCGACGTGGGCGCGCGAGCGGCCCTGCGCGACGACGGTGCGCGCCAGGATGAGCGCGTCGTCGTCGAGCTCGGCCCCGGCGTCCGCCGCGCGCTCGAGCGCGGCGGCGGGCGCCCCGGTGAAGCGGCCCTCGACGACGGCGCGCTCGGCCCCGGCGCGCACACGGGAGGGGTCGGCCTTGCCGCCGAGGAGCAGGTCCAGCGCGCTCAGCAGCATCGTCTTGCCCGCGCCGGTCTCGCCCGTGATCGCCGTGAAGCCGGCGGACGGTTCCAGCCTGGCCTCGACGATGACGCCGAGGTCGCGGATGTGCAGCTCCTCGATCACTGCTGGCGCCCCCCTCGCCAGCCGGCGACCGGAAGGTCGAACTTGCGCACCAGACGCTCCGAGAACGGGCCGGGGCGAAGTCGTGCGAGGTTGACCGGCTCCGCGCCGCGTCGCGCCTCGACCCTGCTGCCCGGGGGCAGCGTGAGCGTGCGGCGCCCGTCGCACCACATGGTGGCGGTGGTGTCGGTGCGCGTCAGGAGCTCGACCTCGAGCACGCTGGAGGGCCCGACGACGAGCGGCCGGGCGAACAGCGCGTGGGCGCTGAGCGGGACGAGCAGGAGGGCCTCGACGTCGGGCCACACGACGGGGCCGCCGGCCGAGAACGCGTAGGCGGTCGATCCCGTCGGCGTGGCGAGCACCACGCCGTCGCACCCGAACGTCTCCAGCGCGCGACCGTCGACGCCGATCGCGAGCTCGATCATCCGCTCGGGACGGTTCTTCTCGACCGTGGCCTCGTTCATCGCCCACGCCTGGTGGACCATGCCGTCGGGCGTGATCGCGGTGACGTCGATCGTCATGCGGCGCTCGACGGCGTAGTCGCGGCGCGCGATCTGGTCGACGAGGTCGTTGATCTCGGCGACGTCGAACTCCGCCAGGAAGCCGACGTGGCCGAGGTTGATGCCGACGACGGGCACGTCGGTGCCGCGGACGAGCTCGACCGCGCGCAGGATCGTGCCGTCGCCGCCGAGGACGACGACGACCTCGACCGTGCTCAGACGCGCGCGCTCCTCGGGGAGGACCGGCGCCGGGACGGCGACGTCCTCGGCGGCCCTGACGGCGATGCCGTGCACGGCCAGTCGTTGCTCGAGCTCGGCGCGCGCGGCGAGCGCGCGGGCGTGCGTGTGCGAGACGACGAGAACTTCGCGATTCACCACGTCCCCCATTCTGCGGGGTGGAGGCCTCCGGAGACGGCACCCGACGCGAGTCGGCGGTGCTCCGTCTGGGAGACGTTCCTGGGGACAGCCGTCGCCCGCGCGGCGTCGCGGCGCAGCCACACGACGAACTCGCGGTTGCCGTGCGTGCCCTCGAGCGGGCTGGGGAGCACGGCCGCGGCCAGCATCCCGGCCTCGATCGCGCCGTCGAGCACGCCGGCGACGGCGTCGGCGTGCGCGCGCGGGTCCGTGACCACTCCCCCGGAACCGAGCCGTTCGCGGCCGACCTCGAACTGCGGCTTCACGAGGAGGACGGCATCGGCGTCGGGTGTCAGGCACGCGGTGAGCGGCGGGATCACGAGGCCGAGCGAGATGAACGACAGGTCGGCCACCAGCAACGAGGCGGGCTCCCCCACCACCGCGGGGTCGATCGAGCGGACGTTCGTGTGCTCGACGACCGTGACTCGCGGATCGGCGCGGATGCGCGGATCGAGCTGACCGCTGCCGACGTCGACGGCGACGACGTGGTCCGCCCCGCGGCGCAGGACCACGTCGGTGAACCCGCCCGTGGACGCGCCCGCGTCGAGCACCCGGGCTCCGGCCACGACCGGTCCCTCGAGCCCCCCCGCCGCCAGGGAGTCGAGCGCCCCGGCGAGCTTGTGGGCCGCCCGGGAGACGTAACCCTCCCCCGCGTCGACCACCAGCACGGAGGTCGACGGCACAGGGGTCGAGGGCCGCGCGAGCTCGACGCCGTCGAGCGTGACCGACCCCTGCGCGATCAGGCGCTGCGCCTGGGTACGGGAGGTGGCCAGGCCGCGGGCGACGAGCTCGACGTCGGCGCGCACCACCTAGGACCCCGTGTCGTCGAGCCTGTCCGCGAGGGTGCGGTGCAGGTCCTCGAACAGCGTGACGTGCTCGCGGATGGTCATGGCCGCGAGCTGCTCGGCGTCGGGGAGCTCCGGGAGCGGCTCGACGGCGGTGTGTCCCGCGGGCGGGGTCGGCCGCGGGACCGGGGGTCCTGGGGTGATCGCCATGCTCGTGTCCTCTCCCTCGGGTCCGGCGGTTGCCGGGCCGGTCCCGACTCAGCCCTCGACGACGTCCAGCGCGCGTCGCACGAGAACGGCGGGCGTTCCCGCGTCGGCGGCCGCCCAGGCGGCGCAGCACGCCGCCCGGAGCTCGTCGAGCGTGATCGTGGTCGCCTCGTCGATGGCGACGGGGACGCCGTCGCGCAGGAGAACGAGATCGGCGTCGACCACACGGGCGCCGGCGGTGCCGGAGCGCCAGACGTCGCCGTCGCGCACGACCTCGGGGTGGGTCTGGAGCAGACCGCGGAGGTCGATCGCGAGCAGGTCCGGGCGCTCGTGCGGGAGGGCCGTGAGCAGGTCGTAGCTCTGGCTCACGCCGGTGAGGACGTGGAGCCCCGGCATGCCGGCGGCGCGCGCGCCGGCGAGGTCGGTGTCGAGCCGGTCGCCGACGACGATCGGGGTCGTCGAGCCGACGAGCCCCGCCGCCTCGTGGAAGATGCCGGCCTCGGGCTTGCCCGACGACGTGGGGCGGACCCCGGTCGCGTTCACCACCGCGGCGACGAGTGAGCCGTTGCCGACCGCCATCCCCCGCTCGGTGGGCAGCGTCGCGTCGAGGTTGGTCGCGACGTAGCGCGCTCCCTGCCCGACGGCGTAGGCCGCCTCGGTCAGCTGGGCCCAGCCGACCTCGGGGCCGTACCCCTGCGCGACGGCGTCGGGGCGCTCGTCGGCGCTGGTGACGACGCGGAAGCCCTGTGCCTCCATCGCCTGGGCGAGTCCGGGACCGCCGACGCACAGCACGGTCGAACCGCGCGGCAGGTCGACGGCCAGCATCGCGGCCGCCGCGAGCGAGGACGTCATGACGTGGGCCGGATCCGTGGGGATGCCCAGACCGGTGAGCTGGTCGGCCACCACCTGGGGCGGTCGCCCGGCGTTGTTCGTCACGTACACGGGCTGCGAGCCGGCCGCCGCCGCAGCAGCGATGGCGTCGGCCGCGTGCTCGACCGCGAGGGCGCCGCGGTACACGACGCCGTCGAGGTCGAGCAGGACGGCGTCATGCGCCTCGACCAACGGGGTCGCGGATGCCTTCAGGTAGCTGCTCAAAAGAGTCGCTCCTCCTCGTCTTCCTCGTCCGCGTCGTCGGACTCGTCCGTCATGGCGTTCTCGGTGCTCGTCGTGGGCTCGGCCTCCGCCTCGACGACGGGCTCCGGCTCGACGACGGGCTCCGGCTCGACGACCGGCTCCGGCTCGACAACAGCCTCAACCTCAGGCTCCGCCTCAACGACCGGCTCCGGCTCGACAACAGCCTCAACCTCAGGCTCCGCCTCAACGACCGGCTCCGGCTCGACAACAGCCTCAACCTCAGGCTCCGCCTCAACGACCGGCTCCGGCTCGACAACAGCCTCAACCTCAGGCTCCGCCTCTACGACGGGCTCCGGCTCCGCCTCGACGACGGGCTCCGCCTCAACGGCATCCTCCGCCTCGATGGCCTCGACGACGTCGATCACGTCGTCGTCGTCGAAGGCGGCGCGCTCAACGGGAGTCGACGAGACCGGGTCCACCACGGAGTCCTCGTCATCGTCCTGCTCGTCGTCTCGGTCGTCCGCGTCCGAGGGCTCGTCGTCGTGGTACGTGACGTCAGGCTCCTCGTCGAGATCGAAGACGACGATCTCCTCATCCGGCTCAGGAGTCACGTCGCCGACCTTCGCCTCGAGCTCGGCCGCCTCGGACTCACGGCCCAGCGCCCGCAGGGCTGGGATGCGAGCCTCGTCGACGCGAGCCTTCAGCTCGACGTCGCCGGCGGGGATCGTCAGCTCCTCGAGGAGCAGGAGAGCAACCTCGGTCTCGCCCATGTCCAGGCGTGCGCCCGACTCGACGAGGGTGAGCTCGACTCGCTCGGCCGGCTCGACCTCGCCAGCCTCGCGAATCACGGCGATCGCACGCTCAGGGCGTCCGAGACCGCGCTCGGCATCAGCCTCGAGGGCGCGGTGAGCGTCGACACCGCTCAGACGACGAGCTGCTCGGATCTCACGCAGGGCGTCGGCGTAGCGGGCCGTGGCGTAGGAGGTCAGCGCCAGAGCCTCGCGAACGATGTCGATCCGCGCGGCGCGGCGGAGCGCCGCCAGCGCGTGCTCGTGGGCGAGCTCGGGCTCGACATCGACCAGCCGGCCGGCCATCACCAGGTGTCGACCGACGGTCTCGGCGTTCTCCTTCGTCAGACCACGAAGGCTGCGGCGTGTCTCGCGGTCGAGCATCGAGAACTCGATCTCGTCAGGCAGGTACGGGTCCTCGACCCGCTCAGCTCGTCGCTCCTGACCCGGGCGAAGCGTGCGCTCCCCCTGCGGGGCGAACGACCCTCGCCGATCGTCCCCGCGGTCGCGGTCGTCGCGGCCGCCACGCTCGTCGCGCTGGCCACGGCGGTCGCCGCCCGAGGAACGTCCGTCGCGACCCTGGTACCCGCCGGTGCGAGGCGCACCACCGCGGTCGTCGCGGTTGCCCTGGTAACCGCCGGTGCGGGGCCCGCGGTCGTCACGACCCTGGTAGCCACCGGTGCGAGGAGCTCCACCGCGGTCGTCACGGTTGCCCTGATAACCGCCGGTACGAGGCGCGCCACCGCGGTCGTCGCGGTTGCCCTGATAGCCACCGGTGCGAGGTCCGCGGTCGTCGCGGTTGCCCTGATAACCGCCGGTACGAGGAGCTCCACCGCGGTCGTCGCGGTTGCCCTGATAGCCACCGGTGCGAGGTCCGCGGTCGTCGCGGTTGCCCTGATAACCGCCGGTACGAGGAGCTCCACCGCGGTCGTCGCGGTTGCCCTGATAGCCACCGGTGCGAGGTCCGCGGTCGTCGCGGTTGCCCTGATAACCGCCGGTACGAGGAGCTCCACCGCGGTCGTCGCGGTTGCCCTGGTAACCGCCGGTACGAGGGGCGCCACCGCGGTCGTCGCGGTTGCCCTGGTAACCGCCGGTGCGGGGCCCACGGTCGTCACGACCCTGGTAACCGCCGGTGCGAGGAACTCCACCGCGGTCATCGCGGTTGCCCTGGTAACCGCCGGTGCGGGGCCCACGGTCGTCACGACCCTGGTAACCGCCGGTACGAGGAACTCCACCGCGGTCATCGCGGTTGCCCTGGTAACCGCCGGTGCGGGGCCCACGGTCGTCACGACCCTGGTAACCGCCGGTACGAGGAACTCCACCGCGGTCATCGCGGTTGCCCTGGTAACCGCCCGTGCGAGGGGCGCCACCGCGGTCGTCGCGGTTGCCCTGGTAGCCACCGGTGCGAGGTCCGCGGTCATCGCGGTTGCCCTGGTAACCGCCCGTGCGAGGGGCGCCACCGCGGTCGTCGCGGTTGCCCTGGTAGCCACCGGTGCGAGGTCCGCGGTCATCGCGGTTGCCCTGGTAGCCACCGGTGCGAGGTCCGCGGTCATCGCGGTTGCCCTGGTAGCCACCGGTGCGAGGTCCGCGGTCATCGCGGTTGCCCTGATAGCCACCGGTGCGAGGTCCGCGGTCATCGCGGTTGCCCTGATAGCCACCGGTACGAGGGGCGCCACCGCGGTCATCGCGGTTGCCCTGATAGCCACCGGTACGAGGGGCGCCACCGCGGTCATCGCGGTTGCCCTGATAGCCACCGGTACGAGGTCCACGGTCGTCACGACCCTGGTAGCCGCCCGAACGCGGAGAGCCACCACGATCGTCGCGGTTGTTACCGGTGCGGGGGTAGCCACCGCGAGGCGAAGAACCGCGATCCCCACCCTGGCGACGGTCGCTGCCGCCTCGGGAGTCGTCGCGCTTGCCTCGATCGGGACGAGAGTCCTCGGCCATGTGTTCTGCTCCTGTCTGCGGGGAACCCTTGCGGCTCAACCACGCGTGGTCGTACTCCCGCTGCACTACCAACAGGACCACCCAACGATAGTCGCCATCGGCCGTCCGTGCCGACCAGGTTTGGCCCAGCGACACGTGTCCCCTGGCACACCGGCCCTCGGCACGACTCTGCCCCCAGCCGGAAACCCGTGACCTGGCATGAACCGCAGATCCCAGCACGCACTAGCCAAACCCTCACCACCCCGGCGCGCCACGCCAGTGACGACGTCGACAGCTCGGCACCCACTGGCTGGAACCGGCGTCTCCCATCGGCGCCTGCTGAGTGTTGGGTTGTTGCCGGTGACACGCCGGTGGGGGCGGCAGGAAGTCAGCACTCACCAAGAGAGAAGTGCCCGGGAATGGCGAAAGGCCCCACCCTTGCGGGTGGGGCCTTTCGAATGGGTGTTCGGCGGTGTCCTACTCTCCCACCCCGTCTCCAGGGCAGTACCATCGGCGCTGAGGGGCTTAGCTTCCGGGTTCGGAATGGTGCCGGGCGTTTCCCGCCTCGCTATGGCCGCCGTAACTCTGTCGAACTGTCAAACACAACCCCACCCAACCCAGGCAGTACCCGGGTCGGGGGTGTGTTGGTGGTTCGGGAACCGCACAGTGGACGCGTCGCAACATATTTTGAGCTTGTTGGTGTGGTGAAGTGATCGGCTTATTAGTACCGGTCAGCTCCACGGGTCTTTAGTCCCCGCTTCCACTTCCGGCCTATCACCCAGTGGTCTACTGGGAGCCTCTCCACTCTCAAGGAGTGATGGAAACCTCATCTTGAAGCAGGCTTCCCGCTTAGATGCTTTCAGCGGTTATCCCTTCCCAACGTAGCTAACCAGCAGTGCTCCTGGCGGAACAACTGGCACACCAGAGGTTAGTCCGTCCCGGTCCTCTCGTACTAAGGACAGCCCTTCTCAAGTTTCCTGCGCGCGCAGCGGATAGGGACCGAACTGTCTCACGACGTTCTAAACCCAGCTCGCGTGCCGCTTTAATGGGCGAACAGCCCAACCCTTGGGACCGACTCCAGCCCCAGGATGCGACGAGCCGACATCGAGGTGCCAAACCATGCCGTCGATATGGACTCTTGGGCAAGATCAGCCTGTTATCCCCGGGGTACCTTTTATCCGATGAGCGACGGCGCTTCCACAAGCCACCGCCGGATCACTAGTCCCGACTTTCGTCCCTGTTCGACCTGTCAGTCTCACAGTCAAGCTCCCTTGTGCACTTACACTCGACACCTGATTGCCAACCAGGCTGAGGGAACCTTTGGGCGCCTCCGTTACATTTTGGGAGGCAACCGCCCCAGTTAAACTACCCACCAGGCACTGTCCCTGGTCCGGATCACGGACCGAAGTTAGATGTCCAAAACGACCAGAGTGGTATTTCAAGGACGACTCCACCCCTACTGGCGTAAAGGTTTCACAGTCTCCCACCTATCCTACACAAGCCGTTTCGAACACCAATACCAAGCTATAGTAAAGGTCCCGGGGTCTTTCCGTCCTGCTGCGCGTAACGAGCATCTTTACTCGTAGTGCAATTTCGCCGAGTTCGCGGTTGAGACAGCGGAGAAGTCGTTACGCCATTCGTGCAGGTCGGAACTTACCCGACAAGGAATTTCGCTACCTTAGGATGGTTATAGTTACCACCGCCGTTTACTGGGGCTTAAATTCTCAGCTTCGCCTTGCGGCTAACCGGTCCTCTTAACCTTCCAGCACCGGGCAGGCGTCAGTCCGTATACATCGTCTTGCGACTTCGCACGGACCTGTGTTTTTAGTAAACAGTCGCTTCTCCCTGGTCTCTGCGGCCCTTGCACGCTCACCACAGCAAGTGTGGATCACGCTCCGGGCCCCCCTTCTCCCGAAGTTACGGGGGCATTTTGCCGAGTTCCTTAACCACGATTGTCTCGATCGCCTTAGTATTCTCTACCTGACCACCTGAGTCGGTTTGGGGTACGGGCGGCTAGTACCTCGCGTCGAGGCTTTTCTTGGCACCATAGGATCACCATATTCCCGCGTTCGCGGTCACCATCACCTCTCGGACTGTATGCACAACGGATTTGCCTATCATGCGTCCTACGGGCTTGGAAGGAGTCAACCATCGCTCCAACTGGCTACCTTCATGCGTCACCCCTGTTAATACGCTTACCTACTACCGGTTCAGGTCCCACGCGCCCCTACCCGATGCAACCCGAAGGTCACGGTGGGAAGGATTGGGTGGTTAGTATCACCGGGCTCGGTATGGGCGGTACTTCGCCGGTACGGGAATATCAACCCGTTGTCCATCGACTACGCCTGTCGGCCTCGCCTTAGGTCCCGACTTACCCAGGGCGGATTAACCTGGCCCTGGAACCCTTGGTCATTCGGCGGACGGGTTTCTCACCCGTCTTTCGCTACTCATGCCTGCATTCTCACTCGTGTAGGCTCCACCACTGGATCACTCCGCAGCTTCACTGCCCACACGACGCTCCCCTACCCATCCACACGACTGAACCACGAAGGCTTGTCTACAGTGTGAATGCCACAGCTTCGGCGGTGTGCTTGAGCCCCGCTACATTGTCGGCGCGGAATCACTTGACCAGTGAGCTATTACGCACTCTTTCAAGGGTGGCTGCTTCTAAGCCAACCTCCTGGTTGTCTGGGCAACTCCACATCCTTTCCCACTTAGCACACGCTTGGGGGCCTTAGCTGGTGATCTGGGCTGTTTCCCTCTCGACTATGAAGCTTATCCCCCACAGTCTCACTGCTGCGCTCTGGCTTACCGGCATTCGGAGTTTGGCTGACGTCAGTAACCTGGTAGGGCCCATCGGCCATCCAGTAGCTCTACCTCCGGCAAGGAACACGCAACGCTGCACCTATATGCATTTCGGGGAGAACCAGCTATCACGAAGTTTGATTGGCCTTTCACCCCTACCCACAGGTCATCCCCCAGGTTTTCAACCCTGGTGGGTTCGGTCCTCCACACGGTCTTACCCGCGCTTCAACCTGCCCATGGGTAGATCACTTCGCTTCGGGTCTAGAGCACGCGACTGAATCGCCCTATTCGGACTCGCTTTCGCTACGGCTTCCCCACACGGGTTAACCTCGCCACGTACCACTAACTCGCAGGCTCATTCTTCAAAAGGCACGCCGTCACCCCAACTAGGGAGGCTCCGACGGATTGTAAGCAAACGGTTTCAGGTACTATTTCACTCCCCTCCCGGGGTACTTTTCACCTTTCCCTCACGGTACTTGTCCGCTATCGGTCATCAGGTAGTATTTAGGCTTAGCAAGTGGTCTTGCCAGATTCACACGGGATTTCACGGGCCCCGTGCTACTCGGGAACACTCACAGAAGACCATGCCATTTCGTCTACGGGGGTCGCACCCTGTATCCCCACCCGTTCAAGAGTGTTCGACTATGACACGCTTTTGTAACTCCTTCGCACTTGCGGCAGCAGTGCTAGTAAGGTCCCACAACCCCGCATGCGCAACCCCTGCCGGGTATCACACGCACACGGTTTAGCCTGATCCGCTTTCGCTCGCCACTACTCACGGAATATCTCTTCCTGCCGGTACTGAGATGTTTCACTTCCCGGCGTTCCCTCCACACACCCTATATATTCAGGTGCAGGTCACACGACATGACTCGTGCGGGGTTTCCCCATTCGGAAATCCTCGGATCACAGCTCGTTTGCCAACTCCCCGAGGCTTATCGCAGGCCACAACGTCCTTCTTCGGCTCCTGATGCCAAGGCATCCACCGTTTGCTCTTAAACACTTGACCACAAAAGATCAAAGATGCTCGCGTCCACTGTGCAGTTCTCAAACAACCAACCCCACCCACCACCACCACCCACCCCAACAGAGATGACCAGTGACAGCGAGGGCCAGAAACAACCACCCGACCGCGCCAGCGTCACCACCAGCACAACCCGTGTGTTGCCTCAGGACCCAACAGTGTGCCCCCCACCGCAGCCCCAGCCCCCCAGACCCCCCATTGAAGGAGCCGGCAGACCAGACACGATGAAAGAGTGAACCTGATGTTCCACCCAAGAGTCACAGGCAACCCCACCATCGAGATGATGATGTTCGACCTGCCACCCACACCCCACACCCCGAACAGCTCAACCCTCCACCCCCCACCACAGCAGGAAGCATCAACGAGCGAGCACGAACAAGCAGTGCAGAAGAAAGTGAGCAGCCAACGTTGACTCCTTAGAAAGGAGGTGATCCAGCCGCACCTTCCGGTACGGCTACCTTGTTACGACTTAGTCCTAATCGCCAATCCCACCTTCGACAGCTCCCCCCTACAAGAGGTTGGGCCACTGGCTTCGGGTGTTACCGACTTTCATGACTTGACGGGCGGTGTGTACAAGGCCCGAGAACGTATTCACCGCAGCATTGCTGATCTGCGATTACTAGCGACTCCGACTTCATGGGGTCGAGTTGCAGACCCCAATCCGAACTGAGACCGGCTTTCTGGGATTCGCTCCACCTCGCGGTATCGCAGCCCTTTGTACCGGCCATTGTAGCATGCGTGAAGCCCAAGACATAAGGGGCATGATGATTTGACGTCATCCCCACCTTCCTCCGAGTTGACCCCGGCAGTCTCCTATGAGTCCCCACCATCACGTGCTGGCAACATAGGACGAGGGTTGCGCTCGTTGCGGGACTTAACCCAACATCTCACGACACGAGCTGACGACAACCATGCACCACCTGTACATGAGTGTCCAAAGAGACCACCATCTCTGGTGGCTTCTCAAGTATGTCAAGCCTTGGTAAGGTTCTTCGCGTTGCATCGAATTAATCCGCATGCTCCGCCGCTTGTGCGGGCCCCCGTCAATTCCTTTGAGTTTTAGCCTTGCGGCCGTACTCCCCAGGCGGGGCACTTAATGCGTTAGCTACGGCGCGGAATCCGTGGAAACAGACCCCACACCTAGTGCCCAACGTTTACGGCATGGACTACCAGGGTATCTAATCCTGTTCGCTCCCCATGCTTTCGCTCCTCAGCGTCAGTAACGGCCCAGAGACCTGCCTTCGCCATCGGTGTTCCTCCTGATATCTGCGCATTCCACCGCTACACCAGGAATTCCAGTCTCCCCTACCGCACTCTAGTCTGCCCGTACCCACTGCACGCCCCAAGTTGAGCCTGGGGATTTCACAGCAGACGCGACAAACCGCCTACGAGCTCTTTACGCCCAATAATTCCGGACAACGCTTGCGCCCTACGTATTACCGCGGCTGCTGGCACGTAGTTAGCCGGCGCTTCTTCTGCAGGTACCGTCACCCGAAAGCTTCTTCCCTACTGAAAGAGGTTTACAACCCGAAGGCCGTCATCCCTCACGCGGCGTCGCTGCATCAGGCTTTCGCCCATTGTGCAATATTCCCCACTGCTGCCTCCCGTAGGAGTCTGGGCCGTGTCTCAGTCCCAGTGTGGCCGGTCACCCTCTCAGGCCGGCTACCCGTCATCGCCTTGGTAGGCCTTCACCCCACCAACAAGCTGATAGGCCGCGAGCCCATCCCAGACCAGAAACCCTTTCAACAACCCGACATGCATCAGGAAGTGATATCCAGTATTAGCCCCGGTTTCCCGGAGTTATCCCAGAGTCTGGGGCAGGTTACTCACGTGTTACTCACCCGTTCGCCACTAATCAGGAATGCAAGCACCCCATCATCGTTCGACTTGCATGTGTAAAGCACGCCGCCAGCGTTCGTCCTGAGCCAGGATCAAACTCTCCGTCAAAAACTAACCCCACCACACCCGAAAGCACGACGGGAATCATTTAACGACAATGATCCAAGCAAAAACCCGAACAACCACAACCCCCCAAAAGGAGCCATGACGCCCAGGCAAAACAAAAACAGTCAACCAAACCCCACAACGCATCTCCCGAAGGACCGCGCCACAGAACCCGGCCAACAAATGGCATCAAGTTCACAAACACACTGTTGAGTTCTCAAGCAACACACCACGCCAGCCCATCCACACCCCAAACCCTGGGGCCCGGACCAACCGGGGCAACTTCTCTAACTTACATCCTCTGCGAACCCCGGTCAAATCGACCCGATTCCTTCAGATTCAGCTGGTTGAACTTCCGCCCGAGATGATCTCGTTCGTTCCAGTTCTTCGTTCGCATCCGCACTTTCCGGCCTGGCCGGTCTGCTCTGCGCAACGGGTTGATAACTTACGCAGAACGCGGTGGGCTCGCAAGTCGGCCTGCACCCCGGGCGTGTCGCCCGAGTGGCCCGGACCACGCCGATCGTTCTGACCTGCACGAACGCTGCGCAACGGTCCCGACCGGCACCCGCGAGCCCCGCGAGCGCCGGCCGGTTGAGCTCAGTCCTGGTGCGGACGGGTGGCCACGGCGAGGTTCCGTCGCCCCGACGGATGAGGACGTGGCGCCCACCCAGGAGGTCGTCGGCGACGAGCACGCGCTCGACGTCGTCCTGCTTGACGTTGTTCACGTACGCCCCACCCTCCCCCACGGCGCGACGTGCCTCGTTGCGTCCCTTGACGAGACCGGCGGCCACCAGGGCGTCGACGAGGGTGGTCTCCCCGGGGACGAGGTCCGCGGTCGGGAGCTCCGCCACCGCCGAGTCGAGCGTCGCGCCGTCGAGCTCGCGCAGCTCGCCCCGCCCGAACAGGGCCGCGCTCGCCGCCTCGACGGCCGCCGTCGCGCCGGCGCCGTGCACGAGCGACGTCACGTCGGCCGCGAGCGTTCGCTGGGCCGCCCGCAGGTGCGGGCGCTCCGCGGTCTCCGCCTCGATCGCCTCGATCTCCTCGCGCGTGCGGAAGGTGAAGGTCCGCAGCCAGCGCACGGCGTCGGCGTCCGACGCGTTCACCCAGTACTGGTAGAAGGCGTACGGGCTCATCATGTCCGGCGCGAGCCACACGGCGCCGCCCTCGGTCTTGCCGAACTTGGTGCCGTCGGCCTTGGTGATCAGCGGCGTGGTCCAGGCGTGCACGGAGCGCTGCTCGGCCTTGCGGATCAGCTCCACCCCCGAGAGCAGGTTCCCCCACTGGTCGCTGCCGCCGGTCTGCAGCGTCACGCCGTAGCGACGGTTCAGCTCGAGGTAGTCGTTGCCCTGCAGGAGCTGGTAGCTGAACTCGGTGAACGAGATCCCCTCGTCCGAGGCCAGCCGCCGCGCGACCGTGTCCTTGGCGAGCATCGTCCCCATCCGGAAGTGCTTGCCGATGCTCCGCAGCAGGTCGATCGCCGTCAGCTCGGCCGTCCAGTCGAGGTTGTTGACCATGCGGGCACCGTTGGCGGAGTCGAAGTCGAGGAACGGCTCGATCTGCGCCCGCAGCCTGTCGGCCCACTGCGCGACGACGTCACCCGAGTTGAGCACGCGCTCACCTGACTGGCGCGGATCCCCGATGAGGCCCGTCGCTCCCCCGACCAGCGCGATCGGGCGGTGGCCGGCGAGCTGCAGGTGGCGCAGCAGGATCAGCTGCACGAGATGGCCGTGGTGCAGGCTCGGCGCCGTCGGGTCGAACCCGGCGTAGTAGGTCACGGGGCCGGCGGCCAGCGCTGCACGCAGCGCAGCCTCGTCGGTGGTCTGGGAGACGAGCCCGCGCCAGCGCAGGTCCTCGATCAGGTCGGTCACGTCGGTGTCCTCGGTTCGCTTGCGAAGTCGTGCGGTGGATGAAGAAGAGTCGGGGCGCGGTACGGCTGAGGTCAGACGGCGCGGTAGCGCGACACGGTCGGGTCGCCGCTCAGCCAGTACCGCCACGGATAGGTCGCGAGGCCACCGTCGCCGGAGACCCCGGTGCGCGGACCGCTCTGCCACGGCCCCGAACGGATCTCGGGCACCCGGAGGCCGGCGACGGCGTCGGGCATCCGGTGGCCGTCGGCCGCGTCCACGCTCGTGCCGTCGTGCTGGCCCTTGATGCCGAGTGCCGTCGCGAGCCTGGCGGGCCCGCTGGCCAGGTCGCGGTCCGCCTTCGAGCTCGAGCGACGACTCCGGGCGAGCTCCACCCCCTCGACGATCTCCCCCGCCCGGAGCAGCACGGCCGAGGCGTTGCCCTCCGTGCCCGTCACCACGTTGGCGCACCAGTGCATGCCGTAGGTGAAGTAGACGTAGAGCCGTCCGGGCGGGCCGAACATCGTCGCGTTGCGCGGCGTGCGGCCCCGGTAGGCGTGCGAGCCGGGGTCGTCGGACCCGCCGTAGGCCTCGACCTCGGTCAGCCTCACGACGACGGTGCCCTCGGCCGATGCGACGGACAGCAGCCCCCCGAGCAGGTCGGGCGCCACCTCCTGCGCGCTGCGCGCGAACCAGGCACGACCGGGGACGTAGAGGGCCCGGCTGCTCCGGGCAGGGGCGCCCGACGCCATCGAACCGTCGTCGTCACCCATGACGGCGATCCTTCCACACGGTGCCCACCGGCCTCAGCGGGAGCCGCTCTCCGGGACGGCCACGTCCGACGCGACGCTCGCCGCTCCCCAGCGCAGGACGCCACCCGTCGCGTCGAGCACGACGTCGGCGCGCTCGGTGGTGCGGTCGCGTGCCTCCAGCGCCCGCTCGTCCGCCATGAACGCGAGCCACTCGGGACGCATCGCCTCGCCGTCGCGCGCCAGGCCCCTCGTCAGCCGGAGGTCGTCCGCGGCCGTCACCGCGACGACGAGCCGGGCGACGCCGTCGACAGCCGGCGGTGCGCTGCCGCACCCCTCGAGCAGGAGAACGTCGGCACGCGGCACCGTCACGGTCTCCGCGAGCGCGTCGCGCTCCCAGTCGTAGCGGCGGTAGGTCACGGTCTCCCCGCGCTCCAGGGACGCCGCGATCAGCTCGACCTCGCGGTGCGCGGCGAGCAGGCCCGTCCAGCCGAGGTAGAGGTCGTCCATGTGGACGACGGCGACGGTCCGCCCGCGCTCGCGCAGAGCCCCGGCGAGGTCGGCGGCGAGCGTCGTCTTGCCCGCGCCGGCGAGACCGTCCACGCAGACCAGCGTGACGCCGTGCGGGAGGTCGGTGACGCCGTCGCCCCGTCGCGCGGGGCCGGGCAGGACGCCGAGCGCCGCCGCGACCAGACGGCCGACGACGGCGTCGCGCGCGTCGGCGCCCGGCGCGCTCACTCGGACTCGGGCCCGGCGTCGGACTCGGGCTCGGCCCAGGCCCGCAGCTCCTCCGCGCGCTCGGCGGCGCGCGCCAGCTGCTCCACCACCCGCACCGGCGCGGTGCCGCCGCGGCCGTTGCGCGAGGCGATCGACCCGGCCACGGTGAGGACCTCGCGGACCTCGGGCACGAGGTGCGGGCTTACCGCTGCGAGCTCCTCGTCGCTGAGGTCGGCGAGCTCGATGGGGGGCTCGTGCGTCTCGCAGGCCTGGACGCAGGCGCCGGCGATCTCGTGCGCATCGCGGAACGGCACGCCCCGGCGCACCAGCCACTCGGCGATGTCGGTCGCCAGGGAGAAGCCCTGCGGGGCGAGCTCGGCCATCCGCTCCGTGTGGAACCGCAGCGTCGCGACCATCCCCGCGACGGCCGGCAGCAGGACCTCGAGCTGGGCGACGGCGTCGAACACCGGTTCCTTGTCCTCCTGCAGGTCGCGGTTGTACGCGAGCGGGAGGCCCTTGAGGGTCGCGAGCAGACCGGTCAGGTCACCGATCAGTCGGCCGGCCTTGCCGCGCGCCAGCTCGGCGATGTCCGGGTTTTTCTTCTGCGGCATGATGCTCGACCCCGTGGAGTAGGCGTCGTCGAGCGTGATGAAGCCGAACTCCTTCGTGGCCCAGAGGATGACCTCCTCGGAGAGGCGCGACAGGTCGACCGCCGTCATGGCGGCGACGAACGCGAACTCCGCGACGACGTCGCGCGCCGCGGTCCCGTCGATCGAGTTCTCCACGGCGGAGTCGAAGCCGAGCTCGTGCGCGACGGCGTCCGGGTCCAGCCCGAGCGAGGACCCCGCCAGCGCGCCGGAGCCGTAGGGCGACACGGCGGCGCGCTCGTCCCAGTCCACGAGCCGCTCGACGTCGCGCAGCAGCGGCCACGCGTGGGCGAGCAGGTGGTGCGCCAGCAGGACGGGCTGAGCGTGCTGCAGGTGCGTCCGCCCGGGCATCGGCGCCTCGGGGTGGGCCGCGGCCTGCTCCACGAGGGCGTCCACGACGGCGAGCACGCCGCCCGCGACCACGCGGGCGTGGTCGCGCAGGAACATCCGCACGAGGGTCGCGATCTGGTCGTTGCGGGAGCGCCCGGCGCGCAGCCGACCGCCCACCTCGGCGCCGACGCGCGCGATGAGCACCCTCTCGAGGGCGCCGTGCACGTCCTCGTCGCCCGGGTCGGCGACCAGGGTGCCGGCGAGCACGTCGTCCTCCATCGCCGTCAGCGCGTCCACGAGCGTGGCGAGGTCGGCATCGGTGAGGAGCCCGGCGCGGTGCAGCGCCCGGGCGTGGGCGCGGGACCCGGCGAGGTCGACGGGTGCGAGCACCCAGTCGAACTGCGTGCTGCGCGAGAGCTCGGCCATCGCGTCCGCAGGTCCCGAGGCGAACCGGCCGCCCCAGAGGGCTCCGGTGTTGGTGGTACCGCTCGCGGTCGTCACAAGGTTCTCCTGCCCTCCGCCGCGCGTGGCGGCGAGGTTCGTCAGTTCGTTCGGTTCACTCGGTCGGGCGGGAGCCCTACTGCTGGTGGTGCGCGGCTCGAGCGAGCTCGAGGAACGTCTCCACGACACCCTGCGCTCCGTCGGGGTCGCGCGAGATGACCACGACCGTGTCGTCCCCGGCGATCGTCCCCAGCACGTCCGGCAGGATCGACTGGTCGATCGCGGAGGCGAAGAAGTGGGCGGCGCCGGGGGGCGTCCGCAGCACCGCGAGGTTACCGCTCGCGTCGGCCGAGACCAGCAGCTCGGCCGTCAGCCGCTCCAGCCGCCGGGCCAGGTGCGGCTCCTGCTCGGCGACCCGCTGGCCGTGGTAGCCGCCGCCCTCGGGCGGGAGCGTGTAGACGAGGCCGTCCGAGGTGTGCATCTTCTGGGCCCGCAGCTCTAGCAGGTCGCGCGAGAGCGTCGCCTGCGTCACCACGACGCCGTCGGCCTCCAGCGCCGCGGACAGGTCCGCCTGCGAGCGGATCGCCCCTCGGGTGATCGCTCGCGTGATGAGCGCGTGACGCGCCGCCTTGGTCGGGGGGACCTGCGTCATGAGGCCCCCGCCAGGAACGTCAGGACCGCCTTCTGGGCGTGCAGGCGGTTCTCGGCCTCGTCCCAGATGACGGCCCGCGGCCCGTCGAGCACGTCGGCGGTGATCTCCTTGCCGCGGTAGGCGGGCAGGCAGTGGAGCACGACGGCGGTCGGGTCCGCCAGCTCGAGCAGGTCGTCGTCGAGCTGGTAGGGCAGGAACACCTGCTCGCGCGCCGTGCTCTCCGCCTCCTGGCCCATCGACACCCAGGTGTCGGTGGCCACGGCGTCGGCCCCCACGACCGCGTGCCGCGGGTCGGTGTGCACCGCGACGGCCGCGCCGGTCTCGGCGGCGATCGCCTTGGCCCGCGCCAGGATGTCGGCGCGGGGGGCGAAGTCGGCGGGGCACCCGATGTGCACGTCCATGCCGGCCAGCGCCCCCGCGAGCAGGTAGGAGTGCGCCATGTTGTTGGAGCCGTCGCCGACGTAGGCGAACGTGCGTCCGGCCAGCGCGGGTCCGGACGTGGCGAGCCCGCCCGTGTGCTCGGCGACCGTGAGCAGGTCGGCCAGCGCCTGGCACGGGTGGAAGTCGTCCGTCAGCGCGTTGACGACAGGGACGTCCGAGTCGGCCGCCATCTTCTCGAGGTCGGACTGGTGGAAGGTGCGCCACACGATCGCCGCGACCTGGCGACCCAGGACCTTGGCGACGTCGGACACCGACTCGCGCTTCCCGATCTGCGCCAGCGCACCGTCGACCATCAGCGGGTAGCCCCCGAGCTCGGCGACCGCCGTGGTGAAGGAGACCTGCGTGCGCAGCGTCGGCTTGTCGAAGATGATCGCGACCGACCGCGGCCCGGCGTACGGAGTGCGCGCGTGGCGGTCGGCCTTCAGCGTCGCCGCGAGCTCGAGCACCTCGCGCTGCTCGGCGCTGGTGAGGTCGTCGTCGGCGAGGAAGGAACGCGCGGTCATCAGGCTGCTCCCGATCCACCGGCGGCGGCCCGCACCCCGGAGTCGATGATGGCGGGCAGGGCACGCGTGAACGTGGCGGCCTGCTCCGTGGTGAGGATCAGCGGCGGCGCGAGCCGCAGCGACGTCGGCGTGGGGGCGTTGACGATGAACCCGGCCGCCAGCGCGGCCGTCTGCACCGCGGCGGCCACCGGCTGCGCGAGCTCGACGGCGATGAGCAGCCCGTGGCCGCGGACCTCGCTCACCAGCGGGTGCGCCGCCGCGAGGTCGCTCCGCCAGGTGCGGCCGAGCTCGCTCACGTGGGCGAGCAGGTCGTCCCGCTCGATCACGTGCAGGGTCGCGAGGGCCGCCGCAGCCGCGACGGGGTTGCCGCCGAAGGTCGTGCCGTGGTTGCCGGGCTGCAGCAGCGTGGCCGGTCCCTCGCCGTAGGCGATGACCGCGCCGACCGGGATACCGCCGCCGAGACCCTTGGCGAGCGTGACGACGTCGGGCACGACCCCGCCGCCGATGGCCGGATCGTGGTGGGCGAGCCAGGCGCCGCACCGGCCGACGCCGGTCTGGACCTCGTCCAGGACCAGCAGCGCGTCGTGGCGGGTGGCGAGCTCGCGCGCCGCGGCGAGGTAGCCGGGCGCGGGGGTGCGGACACCCGCCTCGCCCTGCACCGGCTCGATCACGAGCCCGGCGACGCCGCCGGCGGCGAACGCCTCCTCCAGCGCCGCGACGTCGTCGAACGGCACGTGCTCGACGCCGCCGGGGAGCGGCTCGAACGGCTCGCGGTAGGCGGCCTTGTGGGTGAGCGCGAGGGCCCCCATCGTCCGACCGTGGAACGCGCCCTCGAGCGCCAGCACCCGCGAGGTCCCGCGCGCCGCCCCGTGCCGGCGGATCATCTTGAACGCGGCCTCGTTGGCCTCCGTGCCGGAGTTCGTGAAGAAGACGCGCGAGCCCGACGGCGCCTGCGCGACCTCGAGCAGGCGCTCCGCGAGCGTCACCTGGGTCGGGGTGGCGAAGAAGTTCGAGACGTGACCGAGCGTGCCCAGCTGCGCCGACACGGCGCTGACGAGCGTCGGGTGGGCGTGGCCCAGCGCGTTCACGGCGATGCCGCCGAGGAGGTCGAGGTAGCGGGTGCCGTCGGCGTCCCACACGTAGGCGCCCTCGCCCCGCACCAGCACGCCCTGCGGCGGGCCGAACGTGTTCATGATCGCGTGGCCGTACCGCTGCGCCAGCTCGGCACCGGACGCGTTCCCGGTCGCGACCGGGGTGGCGGGGGGCGTGGGGGCGCTGATGTCGGTGTCGCTCACTTCTCGGTCCTCCTCGGCGCCGCGGCGCTCTCCTCGAACTCGGGCGCCCGGTCACCCGGCAGGACCATCGTGCCGACGCCGTCGGTGGTGAAGATCTCCAGGAGCAGCGCGTGCGCCGCCCGGCCGTCGATCACGTGCGCCTGCGGCACGCCGCCCTGGACGGCGCGCAGGCACGCCTCCATCTTCGGCACCATGCCGGAGGACAGGGTGGGCAGCAGCGCGGCGAGCGGCTCGGAACCGATGCGGCGCACCAGCGAGGATCGGTCCGGCCACGCGGCGTACAGGCCCTCGACGTCGGTGAGGACGACGAGCTTGCTCGCCCCGAGCGCGACGGCGAGCGCGGAGGCCGCGGTGTCGGCGTTGATGTTGAGGATCTGGGTCGGGTCGTCCTCGTCGACGGCGATCGTCGAGACCACCGGGATCCGGCCGGCCGCGAGCACGTCGGCCACGGCCGCGGGGTCCACGAGGCTCACGTCGCCGACCTGTCCGACGTCGATCTCCTCGCCATCCACGACCGCGGTGCGCCGCTTGCCGCGGAACAGTCCCGCGTCCTCGCCCGACAGGCCGATCGCGAGCGGGCCGCGCGCGTTGAGCATCGTCACGAGGCGCCGCTGGACCTGGCCCGTCAGCACCATCCGGACGACGTCCATCGCTTCCGGCGTGGTGACGCGCAGGCCGCCCCGGAACTCGCTGGCGATGCCGAGCCGGCCGAGCATCTCGCTGATCTGGGGACCACCGCCGTGCACGATGACGGGCCGCAGCCCGGCGCGCCGCAGGAAGGTGATGTCGTCGGCGAAGGCCTGCTCCAGCTCGGAGTCGACCATGGCGTTGCCGCCGAACTTCACCACCACGACGGCGCCCTCGAAGCGCTCCAGCCACGGCAGCGCCTGGATCAGCACCTCCGCCTTCTGGTAGGCGAAGAGGTCGCGCTCGGTGTCGAAGTAGAAGTCCTCGGGGACCTCGACCTCGGACGTCCCGGCGGGCTCGGACGGGCTGGGCTGGTTCTGGCTCATGTGGAGTATGCGCTGTTCTCGTGGACGTAGTCGTGCGTGAGGTCGTTGGTCCAGACGGTGGCGGAGGCGTCACCGGCGTGCAGGTCGACGAGCACCTGCACCTCGCGGGCGCCGGCGAGGTCCACGAGGGTGCGGTCCTCCCCCACGCCGCCGGCGCGGCACACCTGGACGCCGTTGATCGCGACGTCGAGTGTGAGCGCGTCGTAGGGCGCCACCGACTCCGGGACGGTGCCGACGGCGGCGAGCACGCGGCCCCAGTTGGGGTCGTTGCCGAACACCGCTGCCTTGAACAGGTTCGACCGGGTGACCGCGCGGGCGACGGCGACGGCGGCGTCCTCGCTGCTCGCACCCGTCACCGTGACGGCGATGTCGTGGCTCGCACCCTCGGCGTCGGCCACGAGCTGGCGCGCGAGCTCGGCGCAGGCCTGCGCGAGCGCCGCCTCGAACGCACCCGGCTCCGGCTCGACGCCGCTGGCGCCGGAGGCCAGCAGCAGCACGGTGTCGTTGGTGGACATGCAGCCGTCGGAGTCGACGCGGTCGAACGTCGTGCCCGTCGCCGCCCGCAGAGCGGCGTCGGCGCGCTCGGCGTCGATCACGGCGTCCGTCGTGAGCACCACCAGCATCGTGGCCAGGCCCGGCGCGAGCATGCCCGCGCCCTTGGCCATCCCGCCGACCGACCAGCCGGCGCCGGGCACGTGGCTCTGCTTGCTGACGGAGTCGGTGGTCATGATGGCGGTGGCCGCCGCGGCACCGCCGTCGGCGTCGAGGTGGGCGACGGCGTCGTCGACACCCGCCAGCAGCAACGGCATCGGGAGGCGCTCGCCGATCAGCCCCGTGGAGCAGACGAGCACGTCACCGAAGTCCACCGCCAGCGCGGCACCGGTGTGCTCGGCGGTCCGGTGGGTGTCGGCGAAGCCGTCGGGTCCCGTGCAGGCGTTCGCCCCGCCGGAGTTGAGGATGACGGCGCGCGCGACGCCGTCGCCCACGACCGTGCGCGACCACACGACGGGCGCCGCGACGACGCGGTTGCTGGTGAACACGCCCGCGGCGACCGCGAGCGGGCCGTCGTTGACGACGAGGGCGACGTCGGGCTTCCCTGAGGCCTTGAGGCCGGCGGTGACGCCGGCGGCCCGGAATCCCTGGGGGGCGGTGATGCTCACGGGGCAACTCCTGTGATCGGCAGTCCGGCGGTCTCGGGCAGTCCGAGCGCGAGGTTGAGGGACTGGACGGCGGCGCCGGCGGTCCCCTTGACGAGGTTGTCGAGGGCGCTGGTGACCACCACGCGCCCGGCCCGCACGTCGTGCGCGAGCTGCACCAGGACGGTGTTGGCACCCACGGTGGCGGCCGACGTCGGCCACTGCCCCGCGGGCAGGACGTGCACGAAGGACTCGCGCTCGTAGACGTCCCAGGCGGCCCGCAGGTCGGCCTCGGTCACGCCCTCCTTCACCCGCGCCGTCACGGTCGCGAGGATGCCCCGCGAGGTCGGCACGAGCACGGGCGTGAAGGACAGGCGCGTCCCCGACGCCCCGGTGACGCCGAAGTTCTGGAGGATCTCGGGCACGTGCCGGTGGGTCCCGCCGACACCGTAGGGCACGAGCGAGCCGTGCGCCTCGGCCGCGAGGAGATGCGTCTTGGGCGCCTTGCCCGCCCCGGAGTAGCCGACAGCGAGCACGGCGACGACGTCGTCGACCTCGATCAGCCCGGCCGCGATACCCGGCTGGAGCGCGAGTGTGACAGCGGTGACGTTGCAGCCGGGAACGGCGATGCGGCGGGTGCCGGCCAGCTCGGCGCGCTGCCTCGCCGCGGTCGTCTCACCCGCGTGCAGCAGCTCGGGCATGCCGTACGTCCAGGTGCCGGCGTGCTCGCTGCCGTAGTAGTCGCGCCACGCCTGCGGGTCGACCAGGCGGTGGTCGGCTCCGACGTCCACGACGAGGCACCCCGGGCTGGAGCGCTCCAGCTCGGCGGCGACCGCGCCGGACGCACCGTGCGGGAGGGCGAGCACGACGACGTCGTGGCCCGCCAGCTCCTCGGCGGTCGTCGGGGCGAACCGTCGCCCGGCGACCGCGGGGTGGGCAGCGAGGTGGGGCTGGTGGGCCCCCACGCTCTCCCCCGCGTTGGAGTGCGCCGTCAGGGCGCCGAGCTCGAGTTCGGGGTGCGCGAGGACGAGGCGGGCGATCTCGCCGCCCGCGTAGCCGCTGGCTCCGGCAATTGCTACGGATACAGTCACGCGCATAAGTATACACGCGACCGGATGGTGGACCCGGGACCTCCCCGCCCCGCGCGTCGCCCCCGCGCCCTACGGTGGGGCGATGCGCGCGATCCAGGCCCGTGAGGCGGGCGACCCCGACGTCCTCGAGCTCGTCGACCTTCCCGATCCCGACCCCGGTCCCGGCGAGGTCCGGGTCGAGGTCGCCTTCGCGGGCGTGAACTTCATCGACACCTACCGTCGAGCCGGCGTCTACCCGATGACCTACCCCCACGTCGTCGGCTCGGAGGGGGCCGGGCGCGTGGTCGCGCTCGGCGACGGCGTGACCTCCCTCGCCGTCGGCGACCGCGTCGCCTGGTCCGACGCCCCCGGCTCCTACGCCTCCGCCGTCCTCGTGCGCGCCGAGCGAGCGCTCCCGGTGCCGGACGACGTCGACGACGCCGCGGCCGCCGCCCTCCCGCTCCAGGGGCTCACCGCGCACTACCTCGCCACGTCCACCGCGCCGGTCCTTCCCGGCGACGACGTGCTCGTGCACGCGGGGGCAGGCGGGGTGGGCCTGCTGCTCACGCAGCTCGCCGTCGCCCGCGGCGGCCGCGTCCTGTCGACCGTGTCCACCGCCGAGAAGGAGGAGCTCGCGCGCGCCGCGGGCGCCGACGTCGTGATCCGGTACGACCAGCTGGCGGACCTGGACGCCGAGCTGCCCGCGCTCGTGCGGGAGGCGACCGGGGGCGCGGGCGTCGCCGCGGTGTTCGACGGCGTGGGCCGCACGACGTTCGACGCCTCGCTCGCGTCGCTGCGCCGTCGCGGCACCCTCGTGCTCTTCGGCGGGTCGAGCGGCCAGGTGCCGCCGGTCGACCTGCAGCGTCTGAACGCCGCCGGGTCGGTGTACGTCACCCGTCCGACGCTCGGCGACTACACCGCGACGCCCGAGGAGCTCCACGAGCGGGCCGCCGAGCTGTTCGACGCCGTCGCGGCGGGCACCCTCGACGTCCGCATCGGCGCCCGGTTCCCGCTGGCCGACGCGGCCGCGGCGCACGCCGCGCTCGAGTCGCGGGGCACCACGGGCAAGCTCGTCCTGGAGGTCTGAGTCCCCTTCGGACGTGTGTCAGCGCCTGGCGGGCACCAGCGTCTCGGACGCGTTCGGGTCGTCGTCGCCCCACGGGAGGACGCCGAACCGACGCGCCTGGCCCTCCGGCGACCCGTGCTCGGCGAGCGACGCCGGTGAGTCGTGCGTGACCCGCAGGTAGCGGCCCGACCAGTCGTCGAGCTCGCCGCGCGCGATCGCCGCGATCATCTCCGTGGTGCGCTCCACCGGGGTGAAGTCCGTGCGGCCGGCGTGCAGCGCCATCGACGTCGTCATGTCGGTCCGCACGGTGCCGGGCGCGATCCCGAACGAGCGCAGCCCACGGTCGAACCCCGCCTCGTGGACGTGCCCCACGAGGCGGAGCTGACCGGCCTTCGTGGCGGTGTAGGCGGAGGCGACGTCCCAGTCGCGGGCCCCCGCGCCCGAGACGATGTCGACGCTGCGGCCGCCGCCCGCGGCGACCATCAGCGCCAGCACCTCCCGCGAGACGTGGAAGGAGCCCAGCAGGTTGGCGCTCACGACACCGGCCCAGACGGTCGGGTCGGCCTCCCAGAGCGGCACCTCGCCGTCGACCCGGCCCGCGTTGTTGACGAGCAGGCCGGGGACGCCGAGCTCGGCGTGCAGGTGCGCGACGGCGTCGCGCACCGCTGCGTGGTCGCCCACGTCCGCGACGGCCCAGGCGGCCGTCCCGCCGGCGTCGGTGATCTCCGCCGTCACGGCGGCGAGCGCGTCGCCGTCGCGCGCCAGCAGCCCGACGGCCAGGCCGTCCGCCGCCAGCGCGAGGGCGACCGACCGCCCGATGCCGCGCGAGGCGCCCGTGACGAAGGCGACGGTCGCGGGCGCGGGGGCGGGCACCGCCGCGGCCTCAGCCACGGAGCACCCCGCCGACCCGCTCGGCCGCGAGGGCCACGATCGACTCGCGCACGCCGGCCGTCTCCTCCGCCGTCAGCGTCCGGTCGCCCGCGCGCAGGCGCAGGGCGAACGCGAGGGACTTGCGGGCCTCACCGACCTGGTCGCCCGTGTAGACGTCGAACAGCTCGACGGACTCGGCGAGGTCTCCGGCCGCCTCGGCGACCACCCGCCGCACGGTCTCGGCCGGCACGCCGGCGTCGACGACGAGCGCGACGTCCTCCTTGGCGACGGGGAAGGTCGACAGCTTGCCGAGGCTCAGCCCGCTCGTGGCCGCGGCGGCGACGAGGGCGTCGAGGTCGAGCTCGAAGGCCGCGGCGCGGGCGGGCAGCCCGAACGCCGAGGCCACCTTGGGAGCCAGTTCCCCGGCGTGGCCGACGACGGTGCCGTCGGCCAGGGCGAGGGACGCGCAGCGGCCGGGGTGGAACGGCGTCCGCTCCGCCGCGGCCACGTCGATCGCGACGCCGAGGGCCCCGGCCAGACGGAGCGCGACGGCGATCGCCGTCTCGGCCTGGGACGCGCTCGTGCCCTGGGAGGCGGTCGTCGCCAGGACCCCGGCGACGTGTCGCTCCTGCGGGGGGACGCTCGCCTCGAGCGCTGCGACGACGTCATCCCCGGGGTAGGCCCCGCCGTCGGGCAGCAGCGACGCGGCGCCGCCCGGGTGGCGGAACGTCACCGAGCCGACCTCGAAGACGCCGACGGCGGAGGCGCCGCGGCTGAGGTTGCGGGTCGCGACCGGGAGCAGCGTGGCCAGCAGGCTGGTCCGCAGCTCGGGCGCGTCGTCGGCGAGCGGGTTGGCCAGCAGCTCGACCTCGCGACGGCGGTCGTCGGCCTGCTCGGCCAGCTGGTCGTGGACCTTGGCGCCCACGAAGGGCGAGGAGACGACCTGCACGAGGCCGGACTCGGCCAGCGTGCGCTCGGCGCCGCGGCGTAGTCGCTGCGTCGGCGTCAGCCCGTTGCCGGGGACGGCGCGCGGGACGACGGTCGGGACGCCCTCGTACCCCCGCAGGCGCACGACCTCCTCGATCAGGTCGACGGCCTGCGTGATGTCGGGTCGCCACGTCGGTGGGCTCACGAGCAGCTCGCGGTGGTCGCCGTCGGCGATGTCGGTCACCCGGGCACCGATGGCCTCGAGGGTGTCGTGCACCTCGTCGTAGGTGTACGGCACGCCGATGAGGCGGGCGACGGCGGCCGGGTCGAGCGCGATGGGCGCCGCCGACGTCGTGCTGTCGACGTCGGTGACGGCCGCCGTGTCCTCGACCCCGCCGCCGTGCTCGACCAGCAGGTCGACGACGCGCTGCGCCGCCACGGCCTGCAGGCGCGGGTCGACCCCACGCTCGAAGCGCTTGGACGCCTCGCTGGGCAGCCGGTGGCGGCGGGCCGAGCGCGCGATCGTCACGGTCTCGAAGTGCGCCGCCTCGATCAGGACGTCGGTCGTCGCGTCGGACACCTCGGTGGCCGCGCCACCCATCACCCCGGCGATGCCGATCGGGCGGGAACCGCGGGAGCCGTCGGGCGAGTCCGTGATGAGGAGGTCCTCGGCGTGCAGGGTGCGCTCGGCGTCGTCGAGCGTGGTGATCGTCTCGCCGGCCCGGGCACGGCGCACGACGATCGGCGCGGTCAGCGTCGCCAGGTCGTAGGCGTGCAGCGGCTGACCGAGGTCGAGCATCACGTAGTTCGTCGCGTCGACGGCGAGCGAGATCGGCCGCATGCCGGCCTGACGCAGGCGGCGCTGCAGCCATTCCGGCGAGCTCGCCGAGGCGTCCACGCCGCGGACGATCCTGGCCACGAAGCGGTCGCAGCCGACCTGACCGCGGATCGGGGCGGCGTCGTCGATCTCGACGGCGAAGCCCGTGTCGGTCGCCGTGGGCACCTCGGGGGCGGACCCGCGCGGCGCCGGCAGGGCCGGGTCGGTGAACGTCGCACCGGTGGAGTGGGCGTACTCGCGGGCGACGCCGCGGACGCTGAAGCAGTAGCCGCGGTCAGGCGTGACGTTGATCTCGAGGACCTCGTCCGCGAGCCCGAGCAGCTCGAGGGCGTCGGTGCCGGGGGCGGGCACCGCGCTCGGGTCGGCCTCGCGCTCGGCCGCCGTCGCCAGGACGATGATGCCCTCGTTCTCCTTCTCCAGACCGATCTCGTCGGCCGCGCAGATCATGCCGTTGGAGACGTGGCCGTACGTCTTGCGCGCAGCGATCGCGAAGTCGCCGGGCAGGACGGCGCCGGGCAGGGCCACCACGACGGTGTCCCCCGCCTCGAAGTTGTGGGCACCGCAGATCACGCCGCGCTCGACGACGTCACCCGCCTCGTCACGCTCACCGGTGTCCACCTGGCACCAGTTGATGACCTTGCCGTTCTTCTGCGGCTCGGGCGACTTCGCCAGCACGCGACCGACGACGACGGGGCCGGTCACGCCGGAGGAGTGGATCGCCTCCTCCTCCAGCCCGACGCGGACGAGGTCCTCGGCCAGCTGGGCGGCCGTCAGGTCGGCGGGCAGCTCGACGTGCTCGGCGAGCCAGGGCATCACGACGTTGGGCATCAGGCTTCCCCTCCATTGTCACCGGCGAGCGCGAACGCTCGTGAGAGGCGCACATCGCCCTCGAACAGGTCCCGAAGATCCTCCAGGCCGTGCCGGAGCATGACGGCGCGGTCGATCCCCATGCCGAACGCGAACCCGGAGTAGACCTCGGGGTCGACGCCGACGCTGCGCAGCACGTTCGGGTTGACCATCCCGCAGCCGCCCCACTCGATCCAGCCAGGTCCGCCCTTCTTCTGGGGGAACCACAGGTCCATCTCGGCACTCGGCTCGGTGAACGGGAAGTAGGCGGGGCGCAGACGCGTGCGCGCCTCGGGCCCGAACATCGCCTTCGCGAAGTGGTCCAGGGTGCCCTTGAGGTGGGCCATCGTCAGGCCCTCGTCGATCGCGATGCCCTCGACCTGGTGGAACACCGGGGAGTGCGTGGCGTCGAGCTCGTCGGTGCGGAACACCCGGCCCGGGCACGCGACGTAGAGCGGGACGCCGCGCTCGAGCAGGGAGCGGGCCTGGACCGGGGAGGTGTGCGTGCGCAGCACGAGGTGCCGCTCGTCGGTGCCCTCGGGGTCGGCCAGGAAAAACGTGTCCTGCATCTGGCGCGCGGGGTGGTCGGGCTTGAAGTTGAGGGCGTCGAAGTTGAACCACTCGTGCTCGACCTCGGGACCCTCGGCGATCTCCCAGCCCATGGCGACGAAGATGTCGGCCATCCGCTCCGCCGTCGTCGCGATGGGGTGCCGGGCGCCGGCGAGGCCGGTGTGCGCGGCGCCGGCCGTGCCGCGGGCGGCGGGCAGCGTGACGTCGATCGTCTCGGTGGCCAGGACGTGCTGGGCGTGCAGCTCCTCGAGCTCGGCCTCGCGGGCCTTGATGGCACCGCCGAGCCGGCCGCGGGCGCCACCGACGAGCTTGCCGGCGACGGCCTTCTCGGCGCCGGGGAGGCCGCCGATCGTGCGGTTGGCGAGCGCGAGCGGGCTGCGGTCGCCCGTGTGCTCGAGGCGGACGGCCTTGAGGCCCTCGAGCGACTCGGCGGCGGCGATGGCCGCCAGCGCCTCCTCGACCGCGCGGCCGACGGCGTCGGCGTCGGTCGGGCTGATGGCTTCGGGCAGCGTGGTCTCGCTGGTCATGGGCAGGGGTTCCTTCCGGGAACGGTGCGGCTGCGGGGGTGGGTCGGGAAGCGACCGGGCCGCCCCTCGCCGTCAGGCGCGCGGGAGCCCGGGCCGGGTAAATCGGCGCGGGGAACGCAGCGTCACGGACACGGTGCCAGTCTGCCAGACCGCGAGGCGCGGGACGCGGCGGTCCGGTCGGGCGCTCTGTCGGGCCGGGTCAGGAGCCGGTGGGCGCCGCCCCCGCGTGCGCCCGGGAGGAGGCGTAGAGGCAGACGGTCGCGGCCATCGCGACGTTGAGGCTCTCCGCCCGCCCGCGCAGCGGGACGCTCACGACGGCGTCGGCCAGGTCCCGCGCGCGTCCCGAGAGTCCCTGCGCCTCGGTCCCGAAGATCCAGGCGGTGGGGCGCTCCAGCAGCGGCGAGGTCTCGACGTCGTGCTCTCCCCCGCCGTCGGCCGCGAGGATCGTCAGGCCGGCGGACCGCAGCGTCGCGACGGCGTCCCCGAGCTCGACGCCGGTGACGACCGGCAGGTGGAAGAGCGAGCCGGCGCTGGAGCGGACGACCTTGGGCGAGCGGAGCTCGACGCTGCCGGCGGTCAGCACGACGACGTCGGCGCCGGCGGCGTCGGCCGCGCGGATGATCGTGCCGAGGTTCCCGGGGTCCCTGACCTCCTCGCAGACCGCGACGAGCCGGGCGCTCGCCAGCGTGCGTGCGAGGTCGTCCGGGCCGAGCACCGTCGGCCGCGCCACCGCGAGCACGCCCTGCGCGTCACCCGACAGACGCTCCATCACCTCGGGGGTCGTGCTGTGCAGGTGAAGACCGTGGCCGAGGGCGACCTCGACGATCTCGGGCCAGCGCTGGGCCGCCGCGTCGGTGAGGTAGACGTCCTTCACGTCGTGCCACGAGTGGCCGACGATCTCGCGCACGGCCTGCGGCCCCTCGACGACGAACTCCCCCGCTCGTTCGCGCCCCTGCCGGGTCGTGAGCCGACGGAGCGAGGCGACCTTGTCCGAGGCGGGGTTGGCGAGGGCGGCGGAGTAGGGCATCGGGCCAGTCTTCCAGCCCGCCGGGAGCGCCGGCGCCAGGAACGACGACGCGGCCCGTCCCCGGAGGGACGGGCCGCGTCACGGTGCTGCAGGAGCCGTGGCTCAAGCGGCAGATGAGGCCTTCGGCGCGTTCACGTCAGCCGGCAGTGCCGCCTTGGCGAGGGCGACCAGCGCGGCGAAGGCCGCCGGGTCGCTCACGGCCAGCTCGGCGAGCATGCGGCGGTCCACCTCGATCTCGGCGAGGCCGAGACCCTGGATGAAGCGGTTGTACGTCATGTCGTTGGAGCGGGCCGCAGCGTTGATGCGCTGGATCCACAGGCGACGGAAGTCACCCTTCCGGGCGCGACGGTCACGGTAGGCGTAACCGAGCGAGTGGGTGACCTGCTCCTTGGCCTTGCGGTACAGGCGCGAACGCTGACCGCGGTAGCCGGAGGCGCGCTCGAGAACAACCCGGCGCTTCTTGTGGGCGTTGACCGCCCGCTTCACGCGTGCCACGTGAGTCTCCTTCTAGTTGGAACGGCTCAGCGGCCGAGCAGCTTCTTGATCTTGGGGAGGTCGGCGGGGGACACCGAGGTGTCCGAGTTGAGCCGACGGCGGCGGGTGGAGGTCTTGTGCTCCATCAGGTGACGAGCACCCGTGCGCTCGCGCATGATCTTCCCGCTTCCGGTCACGCGGAAACGCTTCTTCGCACCGGAGTGAGTCTTGTTCTTCGGCATCTCGCCATCCTCGGTTGGTCCGCTTGCGCGGTACGTGCTGTTGTGCAGATCGTGTCGGACGGGGCGGACCCCGACCGGATGGTGCTCAGGCCCCGGGCTTGGGACCGGGCCTCGGAGCAGCGCCCGGCTTGGGAGCGGCCGCACGCGGCTTCGGAGCAGCGGCAGGCTTCGCAGCCGCCGTCGGCTTGGGCGCCGCAGCCGCGGGCTTCGGAGCCGCCGCCGCGGGCTTCGGAGCCGCAGCAGGCTTCGGAGCAGCAGCGGCAGGCTTGGCCGCCGCAGGCTTCGGAGCCGCCGCGGGCTTCGAGGCCGTCGCCGGCTTCGGAGCCGCGGGCTGCTCGACCGGGGCGGACGTCTCGACCGGGGCCGGCGTCTCAGCCGGGGCCTCGACCTGCTCGGGCTCGGCGACCGCGACCGACGCGGACTCGACCGGAGCCGACTCCACCGCTGCGACCTCGGCCTCGACGACCTCGGGCTCGGCCTGGACCGGAGCGGACGGGGCCTCGACCTGCTCGGTCGGGGCGGCCTCGGCGCGCTTGGGGGCCTCGGAACGCGAACGCTCGCGACGGACCTCGTCGCGCGCCTCCGCCTTCTTCTTGGTCGGGCCGATGACCATGGTCATGTTCCGACCGTCGAGACGCGGCGTGGACTCGACGACACCGAGCTCGGAGACGTCGTCCGCGAGACGCTGCAGCAGGCGCATTCCCATCTCCGGGCGCGACTGCTCGCGACCGCGGAACATGATCATGACCTTGACCTTGTCGCCGGCCGCCAGGAAGCGCTCGACGTGGCCCTTCTTCGTGCCGTAGTCGTGCGGGTCGATCTTGAGCCGGAAACGGATCTCCTTCAGCACGGTGTTGGCCTGGTTGCGGCGCGCGTCGCGCGCCTTCATGGCCGCCTCGTACTTGAACTTCCCGTAGTCCATGAGCTTGCAGACCGGAGGGCGCGCGTCGGGCGCGACCTCGACGAGGTCGAGGTCGGCCTCCTCGGCCAGGCGAAGCGCGTCCTCGACGCGAACGATGCCGACCTGCTCACCGTTCGGGCCGACCAGACGCACCTCGGGCACGCGGATCCGCTCGTTGATGCGGGGCTCGCTGATGTGGTGCTCCTTGGTGTCGTGTCGGTTCGACCTCCACGCACGGGAAAGGCCCCCGTACGCATGTGCGGACGGAGGCCTCGTAGGTCGGGCGTGCTCGCACACCCACAGGTTCGTGGACGAGCCACGAACCAGACCTTGACCTGCCCCGGACGACGGGACGAGGTGGGACGATTTCTCCGCTTGCACCCCGGTCCCGCCGTTGCGAGCAGCTGCCGGATGGCATGCACGCGTGCGTGACCGGTTGGTCGACATGAAACACTACCAGACATGAGCGCCCAGGACGTCCCCCCGACCACGACCACCACCGGCCCCTCGGCGGTGACCGACGCTCCGGCCGAGGACCCCACGCGCGACATCGCGGACGTGCCCGCGGTGGAGATCATCGGGGCCGCCGCCGTGCACCTCATGAGTGCCGCCGCCGTGAAGTGCGGTCTCGCGCCCGACGCGGACGGTGTGCGCGGCGAGGACCTCAAGGACCTGGACGAGGCCCGCAAGCTCATCACCGCGCTCGCCGGGCTCGTCACGGCCGGTGCCCCCGAGATCGGCGACCGCCACGCACGTCCGCTCCGCGACGGTCTGCGCACCCTCCAGCTCGCCTTCCGTGAGGCCTCGACGTTCCCCGACGCCCCGGGCGAGGGCCCGGGCGAGAAGTGGACCGGCGCCGTCCGCTGACGCCCGCCGTCGGTCCCGCCGTCAGGACCGACGGATCGGCAACCAGTCGATGACGTCGCGGATGCGCGCGTCCCAGTAGCCCCACTCGTGCGCGCCGGGCCCGAACGACGTCGTGACCTCGACGCCGCTCTCCCCCGCCGCGGCGAGGAACGAGTGCTGCATCGGCCACAGGTCGTCCTCGCTCCCGCACGCGACCATCAGCGCCGGCAGCGACGCCGGGTCGGCGCGACGCACCAGGGCGAGGAGGTCGGCGTCGCCACCGGTGATGTCGTCCTCGCCGAACGCGAGGTCGTAGAAGTCCTGCCTCTCGTGCCGCACGAGCGGGTGCGCCATGTCGAGCGCCCCCGAGAGCGAGGCCGCCGCCGCGAACCGCTCGGGCTGGGCGAGTCCGAGGCGCATCGCACCGTAGCCGCCCATGGACAGGCCCGCCACGAACGTGTCCTCGCGACGGTCGGAGAGTCGGAACAGCTGGTGCAGCACCGCCGGCAACTCCTGGGAGACGTAGGTCCAGTACCGCTCGCCGTGCGCCATGTCCTGGTAGAAGCTGCGCTCGACGCGTGGCATCACGACGGCGATCCCCGCGTCGTCCGCGTACCGCTCGATCGAGGTGCGTCGGGTCCACGCCGTCTCGTCGTCCGACAGTCCGTGGAGCAGGTACAGCACCGGCGGGTCCCCCACGGGCGCGTTCCCGCTCATGCCGATCTGGGTGCTCGTGCGCTGCGGGAGGATCACGGCGACGGAGGTGCTCATGCCGAGCGACTCGGAGAACAGGGACGTGTGCGCGTAGGCCATGGCCCCCAGTCTCGCCCAGGTGTTGGCGCCGTGCGGGGAGCGGCGGGTCAGCCCACGAAGATGCAGAACGGGTGACCGGCCGGGTCCGTGTAGACGTACAGCGGCTCGTCGGGGTCGTCGGTCCGGTCGACGAGGAGCTCGGCGCCCAGCGCGAGGGCTCGCTCGTGCTGGCGGTCGAGGGCGGCGCGGTCCGGCACGGTGAGGTCGAGGTGGACCTGCTGCGGGATCTCCTGGCTGGGCCAGGTGGACCGGGGCAGCGGCGTCGCCTCCTGGAAGGCCAGCCGCGTGTGTCCGCCGGGGTCCACGAGCACGAGCCAGTCGGCGGTGTCCTCCCCCGTCGTCGGCGGTTCGTCGCCGTCGCGGTAGGTCAGCCCGAGGAGCTCGCGGTAGAACTCGGCGAGGCCGCGGACGTCGCCGGCGTCGAGCACGGTGTGGAGCAGGCGGGGTGGTCGGTCACGGTGAGCCTCCGGTGCGCGACGGTGCGGTTGCCTCCACGCTAGCCCCGCGGTCGCCGGAGACCGCGCCCGGGGGTCACCGGCGCCGCGCGAGCGCGCCCTTGTGGTCGCACGCGCTGCGCGAGCGCGTCCTCGTGGTCGCACGCCCTGCGCGAGCGCGTCCTCGTGGCCGCTGCGGACGCCGGATCGCGACCACAAGGGCGCGGTCGCGCGGGCAGGACGACCAGAAGGACGCGGTCGGCGTGGGTCTGACGCCCCGTACGTGCTGACTCGCACTGCGTGGTGGCCAGGGGGCGCTCAGGCGGTGGTCAGCGCCAGCTCGAGCGAGTCGACCCGTTCCGCGACGACGACGCTCTCCCCCAGCGCGGCCGCCGCCTGCTGCGCGACGACCTGGATCTGCTCGCGCGTCAGGCCGCCGACGACCGCGAGCTCCACCTTCACCTCGGCCCGGCTGCCGGCCACGACCCCGACGCGACGCACGCCGTCGATCGCCCCCACGACCTGACGCACCGCCTCCACGACGGACGGATCCCGCAGCGCGGGCACCCACTCCTCGCCGCGCGCCAGCGCCCAGACCGCAGGCCGGGGGACGACGACGGGATCGGGCGATCCGGCGTCGAGCACGAGCACCCCGCCTGCCTCGTCGACGGCCGCCATCGCGGTCCGGGTGCCGAGGTGCGGCACCGGGCGGGCGTCGCGGCGCCACGCCGCGAGCGTGGCCACGCTCGAGAAGACCGGCAGCGCCTCGCGTCCGTCGGGCGTGCGGACGGTGACCAGCGATGCGGAGGCGTGGCGCTCGCCGTCGCCGTCCCCGTCGTGGCACGAGTCCCCCGCGTGGCTCCCCGCCTCGACGGCCTCGACGGCCTCGACCGCAGCGACGGCGGCAGCCGCCACGCCGTCGAGCCCGTCCTCGGACCTCGGCCGCTCACGATGGCCGGTGAGCCGCTCGCGGACGTCGGCGTCGTGCGGCGTCTCCTCGTGCGCGACGACGGGCACCAGCAGGCGAACCTCGGCCAGCGCCCGCACGACGGCCTCGAGCCGCTCGGGCCCCGTCAGCGCCAGCGCGGCGGCCAGCACCGGCGGGCACGTGCCGTCGTCGCCGGCGAACGGCGACGCCGGGGGCAGCTCGCGCGGTGCCCGCTGCTCCCCCGTCCGCGGCAGGAAGTCGCTCAGCGGCACGTCACGCCTCCGGGCGCCCGGCGACGTCGAGCGCCTCGGTGATGGTGAACGCCCCGGCGTACAGCGCCGTCCCGACGATCGCGCCCTCGACACCGGTCGGCACCAGCTCGCGCAGCGCGCGGAGGTCGTCCAGGGTCGAGATGCCGCCCGAGGCGATGACGGGCGAGGCGGTGCGCGAGCAGACGTGGGCGAGCAGGTCGAGGTTCGGACCGCGCAGCGTGCCGTCCTTGGTGACGTCGGTGACGACGTAGCGGGCGCAGCCGGCGGCCTCGAGCTGGTCGAGGACGTCGTCGAGCTCGCCACCCTCCTGGGTCCAGCCGCGGGCGGCGAGGCGCGTGCCACGGACGTCGAGGCCGATGGCGATCCGGTCGCCGTGCTCGGCGATCGCCGAGGCGGTCCACGCCGGGTCCTCCAGAGCGGCGGTGCCGATGTTCACGCGGCGGACACCGGTCGCCAGCGCGCGGCGCAGCGAGGCGTCGTCGCGGATGCCGCCCGAGAGCTCGACCTGGATGCGGTCGGAGACGCGCTCGACGATCGAGGCGAGCAGCTCGTGGTTCGATCCGCGGCCGAACGCCGCGTCGAGGTCCACGAGGTGCAGCCACGGCGCACCGGCGTCCACCCACCGCATCGCCTGGTCGAAGGGGTCGCCGTACTGGCCTCCCGAACCGGCGACGCCCTGGACGAGCTGGACGGCCTGGCCCCCCGTGACGTCGACGGCGGGAAGCAGCTGCAGGATCGGCTGGCTGGTGGGGGATGTCATCGGGGTTCCTCGTGGGCTCTACTCGGGGCGACGGCGTGGCCGTCCTCGGGGCTGCGGGTGTCCGGGTCAGGCGCGGGCCCGGCGCGGCAGGTTCTCGACCCAGTTGCGCAGCAGTCGGGCGCCGGCGTCGCCGGACTTCTCGGGGTGGAACTGGGTGGCGCTGAGCGGGCCGTTCTCGACGGCGGCCACGAACGGCGCGCCGTGCTCGGCCCACGTGACGAGGGGCGGTGTCATCGGCGTCGTGCCGGCCTCCGCCAGCAGGACGGCGGGGTCGGTGGCCACCCCGTAGGAGTGGACGAAGTAGAACCGCTCGTCCTCGACGCCGCGGAAGAGCACGGTGTCGGCGGGCGGGCGCACGAGCGACCAGCCCATGTGCGGCACGATCTCGGCCGCGAGCGGCTCGACGACGCCGGGCCACTGGTCGAGGCCCGCGGTGCGCGAGCCGTGCTCGACCCCCGCGGCGAACAGCACCTGCAGGCCGACGCAGATGCCCAGCACGGGGCGGCCGCCGGCGAGGCGGCGCTCGATCATGCGGTCGCCCCCGACGGCGAGCAGCTGGTCCATGACGGCGGCGAACGCCCCCACGCCGGGGACGACGAGGCCGTCGGCGTCGGCGACGAGCGTCGGGTCGGCGGTCAGCGCGACGTCGGCCCCGGCGCGCTCGAGCGCCCGGACCGCGGAGTGGGTGTTGCCGGAGCCGTAGTCGAGGACGACGACGGCGGGTCGCGGGTCGGTCACGCGTCGTCACCGCCGTCCTTGCGACGGCGCCCGAAGAACGAGCGACCGCCCCCGGCGCCGCGCAGGTCGGAGGAGCTGATGTAGCCCTCGACCTGGGGGCCTGGACGAGTCCGATGAGCAGCCGCTCGGCGACGGCGTCGGCCTGCGCCAGCACGAGGCCGGGCGGGGGCTCCTCCGCGATCTGGCCGCCGCGGTAGCGACGGGCCTTGACCTGGCCGGAGATCTCGCCGCCGACGTCCTCGACGCGCGCGGCCAGCAGCACGACCTCGCTGCGCGCCGCGACCGACAGCGCGGCCCCCAGGGCCTCGGCCTCGCGCGGGATGCCGCTCAGCAGCTCGCCCGGGTCGGTCTCGGACTCGAGCTGCTCGACGTAGCGGACCGCGATCGCGCCGCGGGCCGACGGCACGACCGCGGCCTCGATACCGGCCAGCGACAGCAGCGAGGCGAGGACCTTGGCCTGCCGGACGGCCGTGAGCACGACCGCTGTCGTGTAGATGACGACGGGCTCGGCGGGCTCCTCGGCGTCCGCGGCGCGCTCGTCATCCCTCGCGCCGTCCGTCGCCGGAGCGGCGGGCGGCGTCGCCGGGACGGCGGGCGGCGCGGCCGGCGTCGCCGTCGGAGCGGCGTCGTCACCGAACAGGCTCGAGAGGTCGTCGGGAACGACGAAACCGTCGGGCAGGTCGTCGCCGTCGTCGGGGAAGGAGGTCACAGCGCACCCTTGGTCGAGGGCACGCCGACGACGCGGTCGTCGAACGCCACGGCGGCACGCAGCGCGCGAGCGAGCGCCTTGAACTGGGCCTCGACGATGTGGTGCGGGTCGCGGCCCGCGAGGACACGCACGTGCAGGCAGATACCCGCGTGCAGCGCGAGCGACTCGAGCACGTGACGCGTCAGGGAGCCGGTGAAGTGCCCCCCGATGAGGTGGTACTCCTGGCCGGCGGGCTCGCCCTCGTGCACGCAGTAGGGACGCCCGGAGACGTCGACGACGGCGAGCGCGAGCGCCTCGTCCAGCGGCACGGTGGCGTCGGCGAACCGCGCGATGCCGACCTTGTCGCCGAGAGCCTGGCGCAGGGCCTCGCCCAGCACGATCGCGGTGTCCTCGACCGTGTGGTGGACGTCGATGTGCGTGTCCCCGGTCGCCCGGACCGTGAGGTCGAAACGGGCGTGCGTGCCGAGGGCGGTGAGCATGTGGTCCCAGAAGCCGACGGTGGTGTCGATGTCGACCACCCCGGTGCCGTCGAGGTCGAGCTCGACCACGACCGAGGACTCCCGGGTGGTGCGCTCGATGCGCGCGTGGCGTCGGGGACGGGAGGACTCGGCGACCCGCTCGGTCGTCTGCTCGTCGTTCTCGGGCGTCGTCATGCGAGGACCTCCACTAGTGCTGCCTTGAATGCCGCCGTCTCCTGCGGGGTGCCGACCGACACCCGCAGCCACCCGTCGGGTCCCGTCTCCCTGACGAGGATCCCGGCGTCCAGCAGGCCCTGCCAGACGGCGTGCCTGTCCCTGAACCTACCGAACAGGACGAAGTTCGCGTCGCTGGGCACGGCGTCGAGCCCGTGCTCCAGCAGCCAGGTGGCGAGCTCGTCGCGCTCGGCGCGCAGCGAGGCCACCTGGGCCATGAGCTCGTCCGTGTGCGCGAGGGCCGCGAGCGCCACCGCCTGGGTGACGGCCGACAGGTGGTACGGGAGCCGGACGACCCGCAGCGCGTCGACGAGCGCCGGCGCCGCGGCGAGGTAGCCGACGCGGGCGCCCGCCATGCCGAAGGCCTTCGACATCGTGCGGGAGACGGCGAGGTGGGGGTTGCTCGCGAGCAGCTCGAGCGCACTCGGCACGCCCTCGCGCCGGAACTCCGCGTACGCCTCGTCGATGACGAGGACGGTCGCGGCGCCGTCGGGCCCCGACGTCCGGGCGACGTCGAGCAGGCGCCGGACGGTGTCCAGCGGCAGCGCGGTGCCGGTGGGGTTGTTCGGGCTCGGGAGGAGCACGACGGCGGGGCGGACCTCCTCGATCAGGCGCGCGGCGACGTCGACGTCGAGCGTGAAGTCCTCCTCGCGCCGACCCGCCACCCAGGCCGTGTTCGTGTCCCGGGCGTACTCGGGGTACATGGAGTACGTGGGGGCGAAGGAGAGCGCCGTGCGCCCGGGCCCGCCGAACGCCTGCAGGAGGTGGAGCATCACCTCGTTGGAGCCGTTGGCGGCCCAGAGGTGGTCGGCGTCGAGACCGCCCACGCCGGACTCGCGCTCGAGATAGGCCCCGAGCGCGGTCCGCAGGGTGCGGAACTCGCGGTCCGGGTACCGGTTCAGCGTCACGGCCGCGTCGGCCACGGCGCTCGCGATGCTCGCGACGACGGCGTCGCTCGGTCGGTAGGGGTTCTCGTTGACGTTCAGCAGGACGGGCACGTCCAGCTGCGGCGCCCCGTAGGGCTCCTCGTGCGCCAGCTCCGGGCGGACGGGGAGCCGGAGCGGGGCGGGATCGGGCGTCGCGGTCACGGGGCACAAGTCTAGGACGGGCAGGAGGTCGTCCCGGCCCTGTGGACGAGCCGGGGACCGTGTCGGTGGCCCCGCGTACGGTGGCTCGCATGACGGACCTGCCGCCCCTCGAGGAGCCTCCCTACGACCCGGAGTACGACGACGCCCCGCCCGACCCCGGTCAGGGCGGGCCCGTGCCGACGGCGACCCGGACCTCGCCGGCGGGGCGCGGGCCGGGTACCCGCTCCGCACCGCGACCGGCGAGCTCCTCCCCCGCGGCCCGTGCCGAGCGGCCGGCAGCGGCGCCGATCGCCGTCGCCGAGCCGGTGCTCGTGGCCGACACCGACGAGCTGCGCACCGAGGCCGAGGCGGCGCTGCGCGCCCTCGTCGGCCGCGAGGACGCCGTGCTGCGCGAGGACCAGTGGCGTGCGATCCGCGCTCTGGTGGCCGAGCGCCGTCGAGCCCTCGTGGTGCAGCGCACCGGGTGGGGGAAGTCGGCCGTCTACTTCGTGGCCACGAGCCTGCTGCGGGCGCGCGGCGCCGGGCCGACCGTGATCGTCTCGCCGCTGCTGGCGCTCATGCGCGACCAGGTCGCCGCCGCCTCGCGCGCCGGCATCCGGGCCGTGACGATCAACTCGGCCAACGTCACCGAGTGGGACGACATCCACGCGTCCATCGCCGCCGGGGACGTCGACGTGCTCCTGTGCTCGCCCGAGCGGCTCAACAACCCCGCTTTCAGGGCCGAGGTGCTGCCGCGCCTGGCCGCCACGGCCGGGCTCGTCGTGGTCGACGAGGCGCACTGCGTCTCCGACTGGGGCCACGACTTCCGGCCGGACTACCGCCGCATCCGCACGCTCCTGGAGACGCTGCCCTCCGGGACTCCCGTCCTGGCCACGACGGCGACGGCGAACGCCCGCGTGAGCGCCGACGTCGCCGAGCAGCTGGGGGCCGCCCCCGGCGCGCACGAGGACGTGCTCGTGCTGCGGGGGACGCTGGCGCGCGACTCGCTCCGGCTGGCCGTGCTGCCCCGCGCCGACGCCGCCGTCAGGGTGGCCTGGCTGACGGACTACCTGCAGGGTGTGGACGGGTCGGGCATCGTCTACTGCCTGACGGTCGCGATGGCCGAGGAGGTCGCCACGCAGCTGCGCGGCGCCGGCCTCGAGGTGGCCGCCTACACGGGACGGACGGAGCCGTCCGAACGCGAGCAGCTCGAGGCCGACCTGCTCGGGAACCGCGTCAAGGCGCTGGTGGCGACGTCGGCGCTCGGGATGGGGTTCGACAAGCCCGACCTCGCGTTCGTGGTGCACCTGGGGGCGCCGAGCTCACCCATCGCCTACTACCAGCAGATCGGTCGTGCCGGTCGTGGGGTCGCGAGCGCCGACGTCGTGCTCGCCCCCGGCCCGGAGGACCGTGCGATCTGGGACTACTTCGGTTCGCTGGCGTTCCCGCCCGCCGAGACCGTCCACGAGGTCCTCGCCGCGCTCGCCGACTCCCCCGAGCGGATCGCCTCGACGGCCCGTCTCGAGACGGCCGTCGACCTGCGGCGCTCGCGCCTGGAGATGATGCTGTCCGTCCTGGACGTCGACGGCGCCGTGGAGAAGGTCCGCGGCGGCTGGCGCCTCACGGGTCAGGAGTGGGCCTACGACGCCGAGCGGTACGCCCGCGTCGAGGCCGCCCGGCTCGCGGAGCAGGCGGCGATGCTCGCCTACGAGGCGCTCGGCGGTGACGGCGCGTGCCGCGTGGCTCACCTGCGTCGCCAGCTCGACGACCCCGAGCTGGAGCAGGGCTGGCGCTGCGGCCGGTGCGACCTGTGCGCCGGCCCCTGGACGCCCGCCCTTCCCGACGCCGCCTCGGCCGAGGAGGTGCGCGTGAGCCTGGCACGCGCGGGCGTCGAGATCACGCCTCGTCGGCAGTGGCCGACCGGTATGCCCGCCATCGGCGTGCCCCTCGCGGGTCGCATCGCGGTGGAGGAGCGGTCCGAGCCCGGCACCGCCCTGGCACGGATGGACGGGATCGGGCTGGCCGGGAGCGTGCGCGACGCCGTCGGGGCGTCCGCCGGCGACGGCCAGGTGGGTCCCGACCTGCGCGCGGCGACCCGCGCGGTGCTCGAGCGCTGGATCACGGGCGGGGGGATCAGGGTCGACGGCGTCGTGAGCGTGAGCTCGGCGACCCGTCCCCAGCTCGTGGACCACCTCACCCGTGGGGCGGCCGCGGTGCTCGGCGTACCGGTGGTGGGACGGTTCGTCCCGAAGGACGGGCTGCCGCCGGGGCGCCACGACCTCAACTCGGCCCAGCGGCTCGCCGTCGTCGACCGCCGCCTGGAGCTGGAGCTCGCCGAGGGGGCACGTACCGGACTGTCCGGGCGAACGATCCTGCTGGTGGACGAGTACACCGACTCCGGCTGGACCCTGACCCTCGCCGCCCGCCTGCTACGTCAGGCGGGGGCGCTGGCGGTCCACCCGTTCACGCTGGGGGTGCGCTGAGGCACGCGGCCGTCCCGCGGGCCCAGCAATGCGACAGCCGCCCGCAGCGGCCGCACGACAACCGGCACAGCCGCACGGCGCCCTGAGGCGTCGTGCGGCTGTGTCATCTGTCAAGCGTGGTGCGTCAGGCGTCGTAGGGACGCGGGCCCGAGCCCGTGCCCTTGCCGTCGTTGCTGAAAGCCTTCTGCAGCGGGATCGACCCGTCCTGCCAGGGCAGGAGGATCCAGGCCACGGCGTAGACGGCCCAGCTGAGGATCGGGAGGATCATCAGCACGAGCACGACGATGCGGACGAGGGTGAGGTCCCAGCCCCACTGGCGCGAGATGCCGGAGCACACGCCACCCAGCAGGCGGGACGGGCCGCGACGGAAGCCGGTGTTGCGGATCATGTCGTAGAAGGAGCTCATGCCTCGACGGTAGGCCCTCCGCGACCCGAGGTGTATCGGGGATCTGCCCGATATCTCTCCTGATCCCGTCCGTCCGCAGGTGGACGGCACGTCGTCAGAGCCGGGCCTGGGCCGCCTCACCGTGCGCGGGAAGGCCCTCGGCGTTCGCCAGGGCGACGAGGGGCTCGGTCACGGCCGCAAGCGCCTCGCGGGTGTACTCGATGACCTGGACCGACTTCATGAAGCTCATGACGCCCAGACCCGAGGAGAAGTGGGCGCAGCCGCCCGTCGGGAGGATGTGGTTCGAGCCGGCGACGTAGTCCCCGAGCGACACGGGCGAGTACGCCCCGACGAAGATCGCTCCGGCGGAGCGCACACGCTCGGCGATCGCGGCGGCGTCGGCCGTCTGGATCTCGAGGTGCTCCGCGGCGTAGGCGTCGACGACCGCGAGGCCCTGCTCGACGTCGTCGACCAGGACGATCGCCGACTGCGGACCGCCGAGGGCCGCGCGGACGCGGTCGGAGTGCCGGGTGGCCTCCGCGCGCTCCACCAGCCGCGTCTCGACGGCGTCGGCGAGCCCGAGCGAGTCCGTCACCAGCACGCTCGCGGCGTTCGGGTCGTGCTCCGCCTGCGAGATCAGGTCGGCGGCGACGTGGTCGGGGTCGGCACCGGAGTCGGCGAGGATCGCGATCTCGGTCGTTCCCGCCTCGGAGTCGATGCCGACGATGCCGCGGACGGCGCGCTTGGCGGCGGTGACGTAGATGTTGCCCGGACCCGTGATGATGTCGACCGGCACGCACAGCTCGGCGCCCGCGCCGCCGTCGGCCTCCTCGGACCCGACGGCGCCGTAGGCGAACATCCCGACGGCCTGGGCCCCGCCGACGGCGTAGACCTCCTCGACCCCCAGGAGCGCGCACGCGGCGAGCACCGTCGCGTCGGGCAGCCCGCCGTTGTCCTTCTGCGGCGGGCTCGCCACCGCGAGGCCCTCGACGCCGGCCACCTGGGCGGCGACGACGTTCATCACGACGCTCGAGGGGTACAGCGCGAGACCGCCCGGGACGTAGAGGCCGACGCGGCGCACGGGGACCCAGCGCTGGCGCACCTGGGCGCCGGGTGCGACCTCCGTCGTCGTCGCGGTCGGGAGCTGGGCCGTGTGTCCCTGCCGCACGCGGCCGGCGGCCAGCTCGAGCGCCGCGCGCAGCGTCGGGTCGAGGCCCTCCAGGGCGGCGGCCAGCTCGGCGGCCGGGACCCGGACGTGGACGGGACGGACGCCGTCGAACCGCTCGGCGAGATCGCGGAGCGCGGCGGCGCCCCGCCCGCGGACGTCCGCGAGGATCGGCTCGACCGCGCCGGTGGCGGCCTCGACGTCGAGGGTGGCGCGCGGGATGGCGCGGCGGAGCTCCGCGGTGGTCAGGGCGAGGCCGCGCAGGTCGATGCGGGAGATGACGGGCATGGTCAGAGTCTAGGAGAGCGGTGCGGTGGCCTTCCGCAAAGACCTGGCCCGATGTCGGACCGCCGTGGCACCGTGGGCCGCCGAGACGAGGGAGACATCGTGCGTGAGCTGACCTACTACGTCGCCACCAGCCTGGACGGGTGCATCGCAGCCCCCGACGGCTCGTTCGACGTCTTCCCGGTGGAGGGCGACCACATGGCCGCGATCGTCCACGACTACCCCGACACCCTGCCCAGCCACGTCCAGCGGGCGCTCGGCCTCGAGGCCGACGGTTCGCGCTTCGACACCGTCGTGATGGGCTGGCGGACCTACACGCCGGCGCTCGACGTCGGCATCACCAGCCCGTACGCCCACCTGCGCCAGGTGGTGGCCACGCGGCGCAGCGGGCTGGACGTCGACCCGGGGATCGAGCTCACCGCCGATCCGGTCGCGACCGTGCGCGTCCTCAAGCAGGAGGACGGCGCCGGCATCTGGCTCGCCGGTGGTGGCGAGCTCGCCGCCTCGCTGATCGACGAGATCGACCGGCTCGTGCTCAAGGTGAACCCGCTGGTGCTGGGCTCGGGCGTACGACTGTTCGGCGACGCCGGCTACGACCCGCACGTGTTCGAGACGGTGCAGGTGCGCCCGTTCGACTCCGGGGTCACGATCCTCGAGCTCGTGCGTCGACGCTGACGCCCGACATCACGTCTCGCGATCGCTGGGAGAATCGGACCATGCCGCTCACGCTCGACGACGTCACCTGGCCACTCGTCACGCCGCGACTGGAGATCCGCCGCGCGGCGGCAGAGGACGCCGCCGAGGTCTGGGCCTACCGGCGCCTGCCCGCCGTCGCCGAGTGGATGATCCGGCTCGAGGACGAGCTCGAACCCTTCACCCAGCGGTTCGTCGATCCGGAGCGCATGGGGCCCACGCTCGTCGTCCACCACGACGGGCGACTCGTGGGAGACCTGATGGTGCGCCAGGAGGACGTGTGGGCGCAGCACGAGGTCGCCGACCTCGGGCGCGGGGCGACGGCGGAGATCGGGTGGGCGTTCGACCCGGCCGTGGGGGGCCGGGGGTTCGCGACCGAGGCGGCGCGCGCCGCCGTGCGCCTGTGCTTCGAGACGCTCGGCCTGCATCGCGTCTCGGCGATCTGCTTCACCGACAACACGCCGTCGTGGCGGCTGATGGAGCGGCTCGGAATGCGTCGGGAGGCCCACGCCGTCGGCGAGTCGCTGCACCGGAGCGGCGGGTGGCTGGACTCCTACACGTACGCGCTGCTGCGGACCGAGTGGGACAAGGCGATGCGGGCGGAGGGGATGCGGGCGCGCGACTAGCGGGCGCGGGACTAGCGATCGGGCTGGGGCCTGGGCTCGCGATCCGGCTGGGCCTCGCGCAGCGCCGTGACCCATGCGCGCACCGCGCGCTCCCCCGCGAGCCGGACCACGACGTCGCCACCCGGCGCGGACGCCCGGGCGCGCATCCGCCGTCGCAGCTGGGGGTGCTGGACCCAGGACCACCGCATGATGTTCTGCTCCGGGTCCCAGCGCAGCCAGCTGCGCGGGGTCTCCCGGTTGCCGTGCCAGAGCTCGGTGCCTCGCAGACCCCGTCCCAGCGTCCGGCGCACGACCCGCCCCATCACCCGGGCCCGCGAGTGGTCGAGCCAGACGAGGACGTCGGCGCCGCCGGGTGTTCCGGGGTCGAGCAGCCCGTCCAGCCGGCTGCTCCAGTTGCCGTCGGCGACCCACCCGGCAGGATGCTCGTCGGCGAACCGCGTGACGACGGCCCTGGCCTCCTCGAGATCGCGGAAGGTCCAGCCGGCGTCCCAGAACACAGCGTCGAGCTCGAGGTGGGCCACGCCCAGCACCGACGCGACCTCGGCGCCCAGGCGCGTCTTTCCCGACCCCGAGACGCCGACGATGCGGACGCGGCGGACGGCGGCGAGGTCGGACAGCGGCTCGGGCACCCGGCCATCCTGCCGGACGCGACACAATGGGGGCATGGAGATCGAGATCCGCGACGACATGATCCGTCTGGGCCAGCTGCTCAAGCTCGCGGGGGTCGTCGAGGACGGCAGCGACGCGAAGGAGCTGCTGGCGGACGAGGGTGTGTCCGTCGACGGCGAGGTCGAGACACGACGTGGCCGCCAGGTCGAGGTGGGCTCGGTCGTCGAGATCGACCTGCCGCAGGGAGTGGAGCGCTTTACAGTCGTCCGCGCGGGCTGATGCGGTCGGGCCCGTGGCGCTTCGGCGAGTGGCCGCGGCGGCCGGCTCCACGGCCGAGAATCTGTATCCACAGATTGCGTCGACCCCCTCTTTGTACGACCTTGCGGGGCTAAACTAGACGCATGTTCGAATCCGTGACGCTCGGTGGCCCGGGGTTCCTCGACGAGGATCCCGCGGCGGTTCGCGCCCGTCTCGGACTGTCTGCACCGGATGACGGCGGTGCCCCCACCGCGCTGATCGAGCGGCTCCTCCAGCTCTCCGACTATCCCGACCTCCGCAGGTTGAACGACAGCGAGCTCATCGAGCTGGTCGCCGCTCACGCCGCTCTCGAGTCGTGGGCGGCCGCCTCCCAGCGCGAAGCAGCGGCGGTCCTCCAGTCCCGCCATGACCGCGCGGACACCGACCGTCGCCGTCCCGGACGCGTCGAGATCACCGGGTCGGCCGCCGATGACCTCGCCATGCGTCTCGGCATCTCCCGCGGTCGAGCTGGGCGCCTGGTGGGCGAGGGGCAGCTGTTCGCCGACGTGCTCAACCCGGTCGGGTCCGCGCTGGCCGAGGGTCGGATCGACCCCGGGAAGGCGTCCGCCTTCGCCGATCTGCTTCTCGAGGAGCCGGCCCCGGTCTGCTTCGCGGTGTGCGAGCAGGTCCTTCCGGAGGCACCCGGCCTGGCCCACGCCGCGCTGCGTCGTCGGATCCGCGACGTGATCGTGCAGGTCGACCCCCGCACCGCCGGCGAACGTGCCGCGATCGCGGCCACCCGGCGCCGGGTCGAGCCCGTTCGGCTGCTGCCCGACGGCCAGGCCTCGCTGCGCTACGTCGCTCCCCTGCCGGACGTCCTGGCCGTGTTCACGATGACCGAGGCAGCCGCCCGGGCCGCCCGCGCCGACGGCGACTCCCGCACCCTCCCCCAGCTCCGCGCCGACGCCCTCGCGGCCGCCGCCCTCGAGGTGCTGGCGGCCGGACGAATCGGTGGCGGCTCCGGTGGGGGTGGCGCCTTCAGCGGCACGTCCGGTGCTGGTGGAGGGGCCGGCTCCGGCGGTGGCGTCCGCGGCTCGGGCGGCGGCGGTACCGCACCCGTTGCTGGACCTGGTGCCGGTGCGACTGGCGCCGAGGCACCGCTCGCTGACGCGATGCGCACTGTCAGCCCCGGTGCCGCGCCCATCGGTCCGGGTCGATCGGAGAGCCACGGCTTCGTCCCGTTCTCCGGCGCCACGTCACTGGTGACTCTTGCCCTGACCGCGCGCCACCTCGACCCCGAGTCCGACGAGGCGATGTGCGCCGCGGACCTGGTCGCGTGGGAGGTGTCGCCGGCGACACCCTCCGCCGATGCGGCGGCCCGCGACCAGGAGTGGACCGCTACCGACCCCGACCTCGCGGCAGGAACAGCACATCCGGGCATCGTGAGCGGCGAGGCGTTCTCCGCCTACGAGGCTCCGACGACGTGCCGACCTGGGGTCGACGTCCCCGAGCTGCTCGGCTTCGGCCCCTCGCTCCCGCGACGGCGCGAGCCCTGGTCGCGGCGCCACCTCCGTTCCTGACGATCCTGGTGAACCCGCAGAACGCGGGTCACCCGCCAGACCCCGGAACAGAGCTGATCACCGAGGGCTACACGCCGAGCGCGGCGCTCGCCCGGAAGGTTCGTCAGGCACATCCGACCTGCGTCGCTCCGTCCTGCACGGTGCCGTCGACCGCGTGCGACCTCGACCACGTCGTCCCGTGGCCGCTGGGTCCCACGAGCGAGGGCAACCTGCGCCCGCTCTGCCGGCGACACCACCTGCTCAAGACCCACCTCGGGCACACGCTCGCCGTCGATCCGACGGGAGCCGCCATCTGGACCACGCCGACCGGGCACCGCTACCTGCGGCCGTTCGGCGGCGAGTCCCGTTTGATCGTCGTCCCCGCCCGACGACGGCGTGGCCGGACTCGCGCGGCCGAGGAGCTCTCGGCGGACGCCGGCTAGCTGGTCACGCGTCCGGCCAGTCGGCCAGACCCGCCAGCTCGATCAGCGCGGCCAGCCCGAACAGCCCGCGGGTCCACTCAACCCCGCCCGCGCTCCCAGTCCGAGCGCAGCACGGCCATGATCACGTTGTCCCCGCGCACCCCGTCGAACGTGATCTCCTCGCGGAGCACGCCCTCGACGACGAATCCCACCTTCTCGTAGGAGCGCCGCGCCCGCGGATTGTCCGCCTGCACGTCGAGCGAGATCCGGTTCAGCGTCGTCGTCGCGAAGGCGTGGTTGATCACGAGCCGAGCCGCCTCGGTCCCGAGACCACGGTCCCGTCCGTCGGGCCCGACGAGGATCCGGAAGTTGCAGGCGTCGTCCTCGGGCCGGTACTCGTTCAGCACGACCTCCCCCACGCACCGGCCGGTCGCCCGGTCCACGACGGCGAGGTCGAGCCGGTCGGTCTGCTCGTTCCTCGTCGCGTACCAGGTGCGGGTTCGCTGGTCGAGCTCGGGCGTGGCCGCCTCGACCTCTGCGGTCGTGCTCACCGAGCCTGTCAGCCTGAGCACCTCGGGGTCGGCGAGGATCGGGCCCATCGCCTCGACGTCCTCGGGCTGGAACGGGCGCAGCAGCACCTGCTCCCCGACGAGCGTCGGCTTCGTCGGGAAGATCCCGTCGTCGACGCCCACCCTCACACCAGGCAGTTCGGTCCGAGCAACGCCTTGAGGTCGCCGTACAGCGAGGACGTCCGGTCGATCCTCAGCTGGTCGCCCGCCCGCACCACCGTGCGACCGGTCCGGGTGCGCACGTGAACGTGCAGCTCGTTGCCGCCCGGGTGGTTCTGCAGCACCTCGACGAGGCGCTCCAGCAGCGGCTGCGTGCACCGCGACTCGGGAATGGTGATCGCGACGGGCGCGCCGTCGGCGGCCGCGACGATGTCGGGAAGCGTCATCTCCATCGCCTGGAGCGTGAGCTCCTCGTCCCGACGACGGACGCGACCCTTGAGCACGACGACGGCGTCCTCCGCCAGCACCGTGGAGTACGCGAGGTAGGTCTCGCCGAAGAACATCACCTCGACGCTGCCCTCGAGGTCCTCGATCGTGACCATCGCCCAGGGGTTGCCGCTCTTCTTGGAGATCTTCACCGCGACGGAGGTGACCAGGCCCGCGACGGTGATGACCGAGCCGTCGGGTCGCGCCTCGTCGGCCAGCAGCGTCGCGATCGACACGTCGCTGGCGGCCGTGAGGACGTGCTCGACGCCCGCCAGCGGGTGGTCGGAGACGTACAGACCGAGCATCTGGCGCTCGAACGTGAGCTTCTGCTTCTTGTCCCACTCGGGGAGGTCGGGCACCTGGACGGAGAACGTCCCGGAGTCGCCGTCGTCGCCCGCGAGGTCGGCGAACAGGTCGAACTGTCCCTCCGCCTCCTTGCGCTTGACGCCGATGACCGCGTCGACGGCCTGCTCGTGGATCAGCAGCAGCGAGCGCCGCGTGTGTCCGAGCGAGTCGAACGCCCCCGACTTGATGAGCGACTCGATGGTGCGCTTGTTGCAGACGACGGCGGGAACCTTGCCCAGGAAGTCCGTGAACGAGGTGAAGGCCCCCTTCTCCTCGCGGGCGGCGACGATCGCGTCCACGACGTTCTGGCCCACGTTGCGCACCGCGGCCATCCCGAACCGGATGTCGGTCCCCACCGGGGTGAACGTACCGGCGGACGCGTTCACGTCCGGCGGCAGCACGGTGATCCCGATGCGGCGGCACTCGTTGAGGTAGATCGCCGACTTGTCCTTGTCGTCGCGCGTCGACGTGAGCAGCGCGGCCATGTACTCGGTCCGGTAGTTCGCCTTGAGGTAGGCGGTCCAGTACGAGACGAGGCCGTAGGCGGCCGAGTGCGCCTTGTTGAAGGCGTAGTCGGAGAACGGCACCAGCACGTCCCACAGCGTCTTGATCGCCTTGTCGGAGAAGCCGTTCTTCTTCATGCCGTTGCTGAAGGGGATGTACTCCTTGTCGAGCACCTCCTTCTTCTTCTTGCCCATCGCCCGCCGGAGCAGATCGGCCTCACCGAGCGTGTAGCCGGCCAGGTGCTGGGCGATCGCCATGACCTGCTCCTGGTACACGATCAGGCCGTAGGTCTGACCCAGGAGGTCCTCGAGCGCCTCGGCGAGCTCGGGGTGGATCGGCTCGATCTCCTGCAGGCCGTTCTTGCGGAGCGCGTAGTTGGTGTGCGAGTTCGCCCCCATCGGGCCAGGGCGGTAGAGCGCGCCGACGGCCGAGATGTCCTCGAAGTTGTCGGGACGCATGAGGCGCAGCAGCGTGCGCATGCCGCCCCCGTCGAGCTGGAACACGCCCAGCGTGTCGCCACGGCTCAGGAGCGCGTAGGTCTCGGGGTCGACGAGCTCGACGTCCTCGATGACCACAGGGTCCTTGCCGTTGACGACGATGTTCTCGAGCGCGTCGTCGAGGATCGTCAGGTTCCGCAGACCGAGGAAGTCCATCTTGACCAGGCCGAGGTCCTCGCCGGCCGGGAAGTCGATCTGCGTGATGATCGCGCCGTCCGCCTCGCGCCGCATGATCGGGATCACGTCGATCAGCGGCTCGGAGGAGATGATGATGCCGGCCGCGTGGACGCCCCACTGCCGCTTCAGCCCCTCGATGCCCTTGGCGGCGTCGGTGATCTTCCGGGCGTCGGGGTCCACCTCGTACAGCGTGCGGAACTCGGCGGCCTCGGAGTAGCGCTTGTCGCTCGGGTCGAACACACCGCTGAGCGACATGCCCTTGCCCATGACGTCCGGGGGCATCGCCTTCGTGAGCTTGTCGCCCATCGCGAACGGGTAGTCGAGCACGCGGCCCGCGTCCTTGAGCGCCTGCTTGGCCTTGATGGTGCCGTAGGTGACGATCGAGGCGACGTTCTCCTCGCCGTACTTCTCCGTCACGTACCGGATGACCTCGCCGCGACGACGCTCGTCGAAGTCGATGTCGAAGTCCGGGAGGCTCATGCGCTCCGGGTTGAGGAACCGCTCGAAGATGAGGCCGTTGGCCAGGGGGTCGAGCTCGGTGATCTTCATGGCGTAGGCAGCCATGGATCCGGCGCCCGAGCCACGGCCCGGCCCGACGCGGATCCCGTTCTTCTTCGCCCAGTTGATGAAGTCGGCGACCACGAGGTAGTAGCCCGCGTACCCCTTGGACGTGATGACCTCGATCTCGTACGCGGCCTGCTTGCGCACGTCCTCGGGCACGACCTCGCCGAACCGGTCGACGAGGCCCTGCTCGACCTCCTTCACGAAGAGGGAGATCTCGTCCTCACCCGGCGGCACCGGGAAGTGCGGCATGTACTTGCCCACCTGCTCGGTGAACTCGACCTCGCACCGCTCCGCGATGAGCAGGGTGTTGTCGCAGGCCTCGGGCAGCTCCGCGAAGATGCGTCGCATCTCCGCCGACGAGCGCACGTAGTACGTGTCACCGGTGAAGGCGAACCGGTTGCCACCCTGGTCGTAGGTCGGGTCCGACAGCAGCGAGTTGGACTGCACCGCGAGCAGGGTCTCGTGCGCGGTGTGGTCCTCCTGCTTGACGTAGTGCAGGTCGTTGGTCGCGACGAGCGGCGCCCCGACGACCTTCCCCAGCTCGACGAGCTCCTTGAACACCCGGGTCTCGATGTCGAGCCCGTGGTCCATCAGCTCGATGAAGAAGTTCTCCTTGCCGAAGATGTCCTGCATCTCCCCGGCGGCGCGGACGGCCTCGTCCCACTGCCCGAGCTTGATCCGCGTCTGGATCTCCCCCGACGGGCACCCCGACGTCGCGATCAGACCCGTGGAGTAGCGCGTCAGGAGATCGCGGTCCATGCGCGGCTTGAAGTAGTAGCCCTCGAGGCTCGCGAGCGAGCCGAGCCGGAAGAGGTTGTGCATCCCCGCGGTGGTCTCCGACCACAGCGTCATGTGCGTGTACGCGCCCGAGCCCGAGACGTCGTCGGACTTCTGGTGCGGTTCGCCCCACCGCACGCGGGTGCGGTCCTGGCGCGCGGTGCCGGGCGTCACGTACGCCTCGAGCCCGACGATCGGCTTGATGCCCTCCGACCGCGCCCGCTTCCAGAAGTCGTACGCGCCGAAGAGGTAGCCGTGGTCGGTGATGGCGACGGCGCTCTGGCCCTGCGCCTTGACCTCCTTGACGAGCGCCGGCACCCGCGCCGCGCCGTCGAGCATCGAGTAGTCCGTGTGCACGTGGAGGTGGACGAAGTCTTCCTGTGCAGCCGGCATCCCTCGATCCTAGATCGCCGCGCAGGGCGTGCCGGGCGTGTCCGGGCGTGTCGCTGCCCGGGCCGGCCCGGTCACGCCCGAAGTTGACCGGACCGCCCCGCCGGGCCTCAGACGGGCAGCCGCCAGGACGCCGAGGCGAGGCCGAGCCAGGTGTGGGGGTTGCGGTCCCAGCACCATCCGAGCTTCGCCCGACGCTCGCTGATCCACACCGCCGGCACGCGCTGGTTCGTGCCCGTGCGCGACCCGGCGAGCGAGTAGCAGCTGTTCGTCCGCAGCATGTCGGGTCGCAGGATCGTGAGCGCGAGCCCCTCGGAGATGGTGAGCGGCGTGCGGCCGCGCTCCCGCACCGCTTCGAGCGCGGCCTCCGGGGTGACGCCGCAGAAGTCGCTGCCGGTGTCGATCCCGACCAGCACGTACGGCGCGGCCGGCAGCTCCACCTCCTCCAGGGGACGGTAGGTCTCGAGCTCGTCGTCGGGGACGACGCTCACCCCGAGCGCCGCCCCGCGCCGCATCGCCGGCACGAGCGCGTTGCTCTGCATCCCCGGCAGCACGAGGATCCACGGGATCGAGTCCCCCGGGTCGTGCGCCCACGCGCCGTGGGTCGGCAGCTTCTCCATCGACTCGACGACGGGCTCCAACCGGGCGGCCAGGTCCGCCGCCTCGAGCCCCAGCACCTCCAGCACACCGAGCTCGGAGTAGGCGCGCAGCTGGCGCTCGAGCTCGGCGCGAGCATCGTCGTCGGGCTCGAACATCGGCGCCGACCGGGGCTTCGGCGCGGTCACGGTGGGAAGGCGGGGATCGACGGGGACGAGGGGGATTCCGGGCACGGGCAGACCTCCGCAGCAGTGGGGTGGACCGGTCTCAACGCGGTGCGACGTAGTTCCATTCCCGACTCGCCGGCCCGACGGCCCCACGGCGAGACCACCCGTGACCCGGCCCCGCCGGCGTGGCAGGCTCGAGGGATGGCCGAGACCGCACCCGCTGCCCCCGCGATCTGGTGGGTCCGCCGCGACCTCCGACTCGCCGACAACCCCGCGCTGCTCGCGGCGTCCGACGGTGAGGTCACCGTCGGCCCGGGCACCCGCCCCGTGCTCGCGGTGTTCGTCGTCGACGACACCCTGATGGCCCCCGCGGGCGGACCGCGCCGCGAGTACCTGATGACCTCGCTCGCCCGCCTGGACGCCTCGATCGACGGGTCGCTCCTCGTCACGAACGGCAGCCCGGAACGGGTCCTGCCGCGGCTCGCCCGCGAGATCGGGGCGGTCGAGGTGCACGTCGCCGCGGACTACGGCCCCTACGGCCGGCAACGCGACGAGCGCGTCGAGGAAGCACTCGGGGACGTGCCGCTGGTCCGCACCGGCTCCCCGTACGCCGTCGCCCCCGGCCGGGTCCGCAAGGGCGACGGCGAGCCGTACCGCGTCTTCACACCCTTCAGCCGGGCCTGGCGCGAGCACGGGTGGCGCGCCCCCGCCCCGGACGCCGACGGCGTCGCCTGGGTCGATCCCGACGGCCTCGCCCCCGGCGGTCCCGGCAACCTCGCCCGCACGGAGCTGCCCTCACCCGAGGACGGCCACCCTCGCGCGGGCGAGGCCGCGGCCCTCGCACGGTGGGCGGAGTTCGGCGACCTGCTGGCCGAGTACGGCACCGACCGCGACCGCCCCGATCGTGCGGGCACGTCGCACCTGTCGGCCCCCTGAAGTGGGGCGAGGTCCACCCCCGGACGCTCCTGGCCGACCTGTCGCGCCGCCGCAGCGAGGGCGCGACGACGTTCGCGACCGAGCTCGCGTGGCGAGAGTTCTACGCGGACGTCCTCTGGCACGACCCCGCGAGCGCGCGCGAGTCGCTGCGCGACGTCGTCGCCGACGACGTCTGGCTCGGCAGCACGGACGAGGCCGCGGCGCTGGAGGCCTGGGCCGCGGGCCGCACGGGCTACCCGTTCGTCGACGCCGGCATGCGCCAGCTGCTGGAGACGGGCTGGATGCACAACCGCGTGCGGATGGTGGTCGCGTCGTTCCTCGTCAAGGACCTGCACGTGCGCTGGCAGGCCGGCGCGCGACACTTCATGCGGCAGCTGGTCGACGGCGACCTCGCCTCGAACTCCCACAACTGGCAGTGGGTCGCCGGCACGGGCACGGACGCCGCCCCGTTCTTCCGCATCTTCAACCCTGTGACGCAGGGCCTCAAGTTCGATCCGGACGGCGCCTACGTGCGTCGCTGGGTGCCCGAGCTGCGGGAGATCGCGGGCAAGGCCGTCCACGAGCCGTGGAAGCTCACCTCGCCGCCGGCGGACTACCCGCCGCCGATGGTCGACCACAAGGCCGAGCGCGAGGTCACGCTCGAGGCCTACGGGCGGCGGTGAGCTCGGGCCTCGACCCGACCTCGACCCCGACCCCGTCAGCCCCGCAGCGCCTCGAGCGCGTGCGCGAGGTCGGCCGGGTAGTCGGAGCTGACCTCCACGGGCTGCCCCGTCGCGGGGTGGGCGAACCCGAGCCGCATCGCGTGCAGCCACTGCCGCGTGAGCCCGAGCCTGGCCGCGAGCACCGGGTCGGCGCCGTAGGTGACGTCACCGACGCACGGGTGACGCAGCGCTGACGTGTGCACGCGGATCTGGTGGGTCCGCCCGGTCTCGAGGTGGATCTCCAGCAGCGATGCCCGCGGCATCGCCTCGAGCGTCGCGTAGTGCGTGACGCTCGGCTTGCCGTCAGCGACAACAGCGAACTTCCAGTCGTGCTTGGGGTGCCGCGCGATGGGGGCGTCGATCGTGCCGGAGGACGGGTCAGGGTGCCCCTGCACGAGCGCGTGGTAGACCTTCGTGACCGTGCGCTCCTTGAAGGCGCGCTTGAGCACCGTGTAGGCGTGCTCGCTCTTGGCGACGACCATCAGCCCGGACGTGCCGACGTCGAGCCGGTGCACGACGCCCTGCCGCTCGCTGGCCCCCGACGTCGCCACGCGCACCCCGGCCGCGGCGAGGCCACCGATGACCGTGGGTCCGGTCCACCCGGGCGACGGATGGGCCGCGACGCCGACGGGCTTGTCGACGACCACCACGTCGTCGTCCTCCAGGACGATGCGCATGCCCTCGACCAGCTCGGGCACCACGACCGGTCCCTCGACCTCGACCTCGGGGCGCTCGACCTGCAGCCAGCCCCCGGCGGTGAGGCGGTCCGACTTCCCGAGCGGACGGCCGTCGAGCAGCACGCCACCGGCATCCGCCAGCGACGCCGCGCGCGAGCGCGAGAGACCCATGAGACGGGAGAGGGCGACGTCGACGCGCTCCCCCACGAGACCGTCAGGGACGGGCAGCGCGAGGTCGCTCACCGGCGCTCCTCCGTCTCGGGGGCGGGTGCCGGGGCGGGTGCCGGGGCGGGGACGGGCTGCGTCTCCTCGAGATCGGCCGGGCGGACGATCGGGGCGACGGCGTCAGCGTCGACGTCGGCCTCGCCGCCTACCTCGCTCGCAGTCTCGTCCCCCGCCTCCTTCTCGGCCTCGGCCCCCTCGTCCCGACCCCGCTTCTCGCGCGTGCCGTCCCAGGAGATCCCGAGCAGCGTCAGCAGCACGAACCCCACGGCGGCCGCCACGATCCCGATGTCCGCGACGTTGCCGATGAAGACGCCGTAGTCGATGAAGTCCACGACGTGCCCGACGGCGAAGCCGGGATCCCGCGCGAGACGGTCCACGAGGTTGCCGAGCGCCCCGCCGAGCAGCGCCCCGGCGCCGACGGCCCACGCGCGCGACAGGATGCGCGGTGCGAGGACGACGACGGCGATCGCGCACGCCACCATCGCGAGGGTGAAGATCCAGGTCACCCCGGTCCCCAGCGACAGCGCCGCGCCGGGGTTGAACACCAGCCGCCAGCCGAGCACGTCACCGAGGAACGGCACACGCTGCCCCTCGACAAGGCGCTCGAGGGCGATCGCCTTCGTGGCCTGGTCCAGCAGGAGCGTGCCGATGGCGACGCCGGCCAGCAGCGCCACCGTCCGGCGTGGAGCGCGGGGCGCGCGGGCGGCGCCGGTCGGCGCCGTCGAGGGGGCGGGGGTCGTCTCAGTCATCGTGGACCATCCTCCCGCACCGCGGGCGCGACTGGTGTCAGCACCGCGTGCGGGGACGACGAAGGGCCCGGACCGATGTGCGGTCCGGGCCCTTCGACACGCCCTGGCGGGCGGACTGCTTACAGCTGGGCGGGCGGGCCGTCGATCCCGACGGTGCCGGCCTGAGCGTCCAGCGTCTCGACGAGGCTGCCGAGGAAGCCCTTGAGACGGGAGCGGTAGTCGCGCTCGAAGTCACGCAGCTGCGTGATCTTGTGCTCGAGCGTGGCGCGCTCGGTCTCGAGCTGCTTGAGGGTGCGCACGCGCTGGCCCTCGGCCTCGGAGACGAGCTTCTCGGCCTCCTTGCGGGCCTGACCGACGAGGCGGTCGCCCTCGTCCTTGCCGTTGCGGACGTACTCGTCGTGCACGCGCTGGGCGAGCTGGAGCATGCCGGTGGCCGACTCGGGCTCACCCTGGCCGGCGGGAACCACGGGGGTCTGCTGCACGACGGGCGCGGGGGCGGGCGCCACGGGGGCGGCCTCGACGACGGGCTCGGGAGCCGGCTCCGGCTCCGGGGCGTCCTCGACCTCGGGGGCGACGGGCTCGTCGACCACGGCCGTGAGCTGGCTCGTCTGGTCGACGGCGGACGCGCGGGTCTGCTCGCCACCGGACTGCTCGAGCTCGGCGATCTTGCCCTTGAGCTCGGAGTTCTCGCCCTGGAGCACGCGGAGCGTGTTGACGATCTCGTCCAGGAAGTCGTCGACCTCGTCCTGGTCGTAGCCCTCACGGAACTTCGTGGTCTGGAAGGTCTTCTTGAGAACGTCGTCTGCAGTCAGCAGAGTCATGTCGTCACCTCAGTTTGTTAGAGACGCACGCATGCTCACATGCGTCGATCGCGGACAACGGTAGCCCATACCCGGCTCCAGGACACAAGACGCCCACCCCGTCACCCCGAGCTGGCGACCGCTCCGAGGATCCACATCAGGATCCAGGCGGAGAACATCACGATCAGGAAGGCGAGGTCCAGGGCGATCCCCCCGAGCCTCAGCGGCGGGACGACGCGGCGCACCGCCTTCAGCGGCGGGTCCGTGGTCGTGTAGACCGCCTCGGCGGTGACCAGGGCGAGGCCCTGGGGCCGCCACTCGCGGGCCACCATCTGCACGACGTCATAGATGACGCGTACCAGGAGGGCGACGACGAACAGGAGTACGACGACGTACAGGAGGGTCGCGATCAGGCTGAGCACGAATCAACTGTACGTCGCCGTGGGCGGGCTCCGCGCAGATCAGCTCTGGTTGAACAGGTTGCTCTGCTCGGTCGCGCCGGGGTCGGTGGAGACCTCGACGGACGCGGGCGAGAGCAGGAAGACCTTGTTGGTCACGCGCTCGATGGCGCCGTGCAGACCGAACGCGAGGCCGGCCGAGAAGTCGACGAGACGCTTGGCGTCGGCGTCGGACATCTCGGTGAGGTTCATGATGACCGGCGTGCCCGAGCGGAACGACTCGCCGATGACCTTGGCGTCGTTGTACGTGCGCGGGTGCACGGTGGTGATGCGGCGCAGGTCGCCGCTGGGCGCGGCGGAGCGGGCCGCGGAGATCGGCGTGACGGGTGCGGTGCGCACAGGGGCCTCGACCTCGTCCACGGAGTACTCCTCATCGGCTGCGACGTACTCCAGCTGCTCGTCACGGTCGGGCTCGGAGAGCCCGAGGTACTCCATCGTCTTGCGCATCGCTCCCATGAGCGTCCTCCTCGTCGGTCACGACTCCTGGCGAGCCCGTCCGTCCGCGACGCTATCGGCCGAGGCGGACCGGACGGCTCAATCGGCTCGGCGTGTCGCGATGACACCTGCGAACCGGCCCGTCACGCCGTCGCGCCGGTGCGAGAACAGCAGGGGGTCCTCGCGCGTGCAGCGGTGCAGCACCTCGACGACGACGCCCGCCGCCGTCAGCTGCGAGGCGACGCCGGCGGGCAGGTCGAGCGCGGGGGTGCCCCACGCCGTCGTCGACGCCGCCGCGGGGACGAGGGCACCGACCTCCTCGCGCATCACGGCCGGCACCTCGTAGCAGCGGCCGCAGATCGCGGGGCCGACGACGGCGCGCACCACGACCGCCGAGCTCTCACCCTCGCTCACGACCTCGCCCACGACCTCGGCAGCGGCCTCCCGGAGCGCCGCGACCGCCGCGGGGACCACCCCGGCGGCGAGACCGCGTCGGCCCGAGTGCACGGCGCCCACCGCGACGGTGCCCGACGGCGTCGTCGCCGCGAGCAGCACGGGCACGCAGTCGGCGGCCAGCGCCGCGAGGCCCCGGCCCCTGGCCGTGGTGACGAGCGCGTCGACGGCGGGGGCGCCGTCGTGCAGCGCCGTACCGTCGGCGACGCCTCCGCCCGCGTCGACCCGGGCGACCTCGGCCCCGTGGACGGGTCGCGACCACGTCACCGGCGCGGCGAGCTCACGCTCGACCCCGGCGCGGTTGGTGAGCACGGCCTCGGCGTCGTCAGCCACCCCGAGCCCGAGGTTGGCCTCGTCGTAGGGCGCGACGCTGACCCCGCCCAGCCGGGTGGTGAAGAACGCCGACACGTCGACGGCCAGGTGGACCCGCAGCACCTGCGGGTCCACCTGGCCGGTCGGACGGGCCGTGCGGGAGTGGTCCGTCACGTCCTACTTGAGGAAGTCGGGGACGTCGAGCTCCTCCTCGCGGCGCGGACGGAGCGGACGCTCCTCCACGACGACGGGGCGGTGCTGCGGCTCGGGGGCCGCGACGACGGGCTCGGCGTCGGTGGTGACGGGCACCGAGTGCGACGTGGCGCGCTCGAACTCCTCCTCCTCCAGGACGGCCGGGATGGTCACCGGGGCGGACGGCGGACGCGAGACCTGCCCGAGACCGCGGTCACGCTCGCGCTCGGCGCGCGGGGCGGCGGCCGGCGGCTTGGTCGGCGTGCCGGAGTCGAAGCCGGCGGCGATGACCGTGACACGGACCTCGTCCCCGAGCGTGTCGTCGATGACCGTTCCGAAGATGATGTTGGCCTCGGGGTGCGCGGCCTCCTGGACCAGGCGGGCGGCCTCGGTGATCTCGAACATCCCGAGGTCGCTCCCACCCTGGATCGACAGCAGCACGCCGTGCGCGCCGTCGATGCTGGCCTCGAGCAGCGGCGAGGAGATGGCGAACTCGGCGGCCTGCAGGGCCCGGTCCTCCCCCGTCGCCGAACCGATACCCATCAGGGCGCTGCCCGCACCCTGCATGACCGACTTGACGTCGGCGAAGTCGAGGTTGATCAGGCCCGGGGTCGTGATGAGGTCCGTGATGCCCTGGACACCGGAGAGCAGCACCTGGTCGGCGGACTTGAAGGCGTCGAGCACCGAGACGTTGCGGTCGCTGATCGACAGCAGCCGGTCGTTCGGGATCACGATGAGGGTGTCGACCTCGGCGCGCAGTGCGTCGATGCCGGTGTCGGCCTGGGTGGAGCGACGGCGACCCTCGAACGTGAACGGGCGCGTCACCACACCGATGGTCAGGGCGCCGAGCTGGCGCGCGATGCGGGCGACGACGGGCGCTCCCCCGGTGCCGGTGCCACCGCCCTCGCCGGCGGTCACGAAGACCATGTCGGCGCCCCGCAGGACGTCCTCGATCTCCTCGGCGTGATCCTCGGCGGCCTTCTTGCCGACCTCGGGGTCGGCGCCGGCGCCGAGGCCGCGGGTCAGCTCGCGGCCGACGTCCAGCTTCACGTCGGCGTCGCTCATCAGGAGGGCCTGGGCGTCGGTGTTGATCGCGATGAACTCCACGCCCTTGAGCCCGGCGTCGATCATCCGGTTCACGGCGTTCACGCCGCCGCCACCGATACCGACGACCTTGATGACCGCCAGGTAGTTCTGCGGTGTCGTCACGTTCGTCCCTCTCGTCCGCGCCCGCCCGCTGGGAGAGCAAAGTGCTGGTGCAACCTTCACCCTCAGGTTGAGGGTGAGACTTATGTCAGATTCCGATACCAGGACGCTAGGCGCAGGGTGCGCCGGGAGCAACGACCTGGGACGCGTGTCGCGCGAGCAGTCGAAGAGCTCCGCGCCACCGTCACCGTGTGATCGGCGTGGTCGGCTCGCTCACGTCGTAGTACGCCGCCCCGACCTGGAGCAGCGTGCTGAGCACGGCGGCCTTGAGCCCGCTCTCCCGCGCGCTCCCCCACGCCACCTCGGCCCCGTCCACGAGCACCAGGCGCACCGAGCGAGGTCCCGTCGCCCCTGCCTCGGCGATCTGGGCCCGGAGCTCGGGCGGCACGACCGCCAGCACCGACAGCACCTCGGTCAGCGCGTCGCCGGCGTCCTCCGTGCCGAGCTCGACGGCGAGCGTGGGCAGGCCCGCCGGCACCGCCTCGGGCGCGACCACGGCGATGACGACGCCGTCGCTCCCCACGAGCTGGACCTGGGCGGCGTCGAGCGCGACCACCGCGACGGGTTCGCGCGGCGTCACCGTCACGGTCAGACCGCGGGGGAGGTCGCGGGCGATGCTCACCTCGACGACGCCGGGCATCTGCTCGACCTGGTCGCGCAGCGCGGCCGTGTCGACCCGCAGCAGGGACGTGCCCTCCTGGGCGGCCGCCGCCGCGACCACGGCGGCGGGATCGACGTACGGCCCGGCGCCCGTCACCGTCACCTCGGCGGTGTCGAGCGCCAGCAGCGGCGACAGGAGCGCGGCCCAGCCCAGCAGCGCGACTGCCGCCAGGACCGCGGCCCCGATCCCGAGACGCACCTTGAGCACCCGACGGCGCGCGCGGTCCCTGGCGGCGTAGGCACCCTCGAGCGAGCGCACGGGTGCGGCCGCGGGTTCCCCGCCACCTCCGATCGCGACGACGGAGCCGGCACGGTCGTCGGAGGCGTCGGCCCCGTCCCAGTCCAGGTCGTCGTCCTCGAGCACCAGGTCGTCACCGCGGTCGCGGGTCGGGGCGGCCTCCGGGCGGACGACGACGTCGGCCCGGCCCTCGGTCGCACGTCGTCCCCCCGTGCTCGCGGGGCGGCGCGGCGCGGCGGGCGGTCTCACGCCTGCTCCGCTGCCCTGGCCCGCAGGTGCTCGAGGACCACCGGCGCGAGCAGGGTCACGTCGCCCGAGCCGATCGTCATCACGAGATCACCGGGGCCGGCCAGCGCCGCCGTCCGGCGTGCGGCCTCGAGACGGTCGGGCACGAGCTGGAACGGCATCGCCCCGCGCTCGGCACGCGAGTCCGGCTCCGCCTGCGTGATGAGCCCCGAGGTGACCCCGTCGATCGGGTCCTCGCGGGAGCCGAACACGTCGCAGACCACGACGGCGTCGGCCGCGTCGAGCGCCTCGGCGAACTCCTCGGCGAAGTCGCGGGTCCGGGTGAACAGCGCCGGCTGGAAGAGCGCCACCACCCGGCCGTCCCCGACGGCGAGCCGGCCCGCGGCGAGCGCGGCGGCCACCTTGGTGGGGTTGTGCGCGTAGTCGTCGACGACGCGCACGTCGTCGGCGGTGCCGACCGTCTCGAAGCGTCGGCCCGCGCCGGTGAAGCCCTCGAGGGCGTCGGCGACGGCGGCCGCGCCGTCCAGCCCGGTCGCCTCGATCGCGGCGGCCCAGGAAGCGGCGGCGTCGAGCACGGTGTGCAGCCCGGGCGCGGGCACGCGGAGCGCGAACGGCGCGAGCCGGGGCTCGCCGTCGCTCCCCCGCAGCGTGAGCGTGGCCGAGGCGTCGGTTCCCGTCAGGGAGACGTCGTCGAGCTGGAGGTGCTCGACGGCGAGGATCGCGCCGTCGGGCAGGACCGGGGGGCGCTGCCCGTAGGTGCGGACCCGGAGCCCGGCGCCGTGGGCGCGTCGCGCGATCTCGAGCGAGCCGGCGTCGTCGCTGCAGGCCACGAGCACGCCGTCGGCCGTGAGGCGGTGCGCGAACGACTCGAAGGCGTCGAGGATCTCGGCCAGCCCGCTGTAGTGCGCGAGGTGGTCCTCCTCGACGTTCGTGACGATCGCCACGCGCGGGGTGTAGCGCAGGAAGGAGCCGTCGGACTCGTCGGCCTCGGCCACGAAGGGGCCGGTGCCCACGCGGGAGCCGGCCGACCACGAGGTCACGGTGCCGCCGATGGCGGCGCCCGGGTCGGCCCCCGCCCCCTCCAGGGCGACGGCGAGCATCGCCGACGTCGTCGTCTTCCCGTGGGTCCCGGCGACGGCGTAGAACGGCCGGCCGGCCGTGAGGCGGGTCATCGCCTCGGAGCGGTGCAGCACCTCGATGCCGAGCTCGCCGGCACGGACCACCTCGACGTTGGTCGGCGGGATGGCCGTGGAGACCACCACGACGTCGGCGCCGACCACCTGGTCGGCGTCGTGCCCGATGTCGACGTGCGCGCCGCGCTCCCGCAGGCGCACGACCTCCTCGCCCTCGACCTGGTCGGAGCCGGTGACCCGGTGCCCGAGCTCGAGGGCGATCTCCGCGAGCACGCTCATGCCGTGCCCGCCGATCGCGATGAAGTGCCAGTGGCTCACGTCGTGGTTCCGTCCGTTCCTGCTGCTGCCTGCCGGTGCGTCCCCGCGGCGACCTCGGTGACGAGGTCGGCGAGGCGGGCGGCGCCGTCGGCCACCCCGGTGGTGCGGGCGGCCGTCGCCATCCGCGCGAGTCGATCGGGGTCGAGCAGCAGCGGCAGGAGCTGGGAGGTCACCCACGTCGGGGTGAGGTCACCGTCGGCCACCACCACGGCGCCGCCCGCCTTCTCGAGGCCGGCGACGTTGAGCCGCTGCTCCCCGTTGCCGATCGGGAGCGGGACGTAGACGCCGGGCAGACCGAGCGCGGCCTGCTCGCAGACCGTCCCGGCGCCGGCGCGCCCGAGCACGAGGTCGGCGCAGGAGTAGGCGAGCTCGATCCGGTCGAGGTAGGGCACGAGGTGGTAGTCGGCGCCGGCAGCCTGGGCGGCCGGTCGCACGGCGGCGTCCTTGTTGCGGCCGGCGGCGTGCAGCACCTGCACCCCGGCCCCGGTGAGCGCCGCGGCGGCGCCTGCCATCGCCTCGTTGATCCGCTGCGCGCCGAGGGAACCCCCGGTCACGAGGAGGATCGGGCGCGACGGGTCCAGCCCGAGCTCGGCCGCGGCCTCGGCCCGCGCCGTCGTCGCGGCGGCGGCGTCCTCCCGGCGCACGGCGAGCGCGGCCAGGGCCGGACGGAGCGGCAGGCCCGTGTGGAGCGTCCGACCGCGACGGGCCGTCAGCGTGGTCTCGGCGAACGTGAGGGCGACGGCGGTGGCACGACGGGCACCCAGTCTGTTGGCCAGGCCGGCGCGCACGTTCTGCTCGTGGATGACCACGGGGACGTCGGCCCGCGCGGCGGCGCGGTAGGCGGGCGTGGCGACGTAGCCGCCGAAGCCCACGACGACGTCGGCCCTCACCTGCGCGAGCGCGTCCGTGGCGAGGGCGACGGCGCGGGCGAACTCGCGCGGGAACCGCAGCGCGGCCGCGTCGGGACGACGCGGGAACGGCACGCGCGGGATCGTGGCGAGCGGGTAGCCGCGCTCGGGGACGAGCCGCTGCTCGAGGCCCTCGGCCGTGCCCAGCACGAGCACCTCGACGGCGGCGTCCCGGGCACGGAGCTCGTCCGCGAGGGCGAGCAGCGGGTTCACGTGCCCGGCCGTCCCACCGCCGGCCAGGAGCAGGCGCAGCGGAGCGGTCACGCGGCGCCGCCCCGGCGGGTCAGGACCCCGAAGGACCGACGCACGACGCCGCGGCGCGCGAGCAGCGCGTCCTTCGCCCCCGGCTCGTCGCGGGCGAACGCCAGCACGAGACCGATCGCCAGGACCGTGGCGATGAGCGAGGAGCCACCCGAGGAGATGAAGGGCAGCGGGATGCCGATGACGGGGAGAACCTTGATGACGACTCCGATGTTGACGAGGGCCTGGGCGAGGATCCAGGCCGCGACCCCCGCCGTCGCGATCTTCGCGAAGGGGTCGGGGTGGCGCAGGACGACCCGGGTGAGGCCGACCATGAGGAGGCCGAAGAGCAGCAGGATCAGCAGCGTGCCCATGAGGCCGAGCTCCTCGCCGATCACCGCGAGGATGAAGTCGTTGTTCGCCTCCGGCAGGTACAGCCACTTCGAGCGCGAGCCGCCGATCCCGACACCGCTCACGCCGCCCGTGCCGAGCGCCTCGAGCGCGCGGTTGCTCTGGTACGCGAGACCGTCGTCCTCGAGCGAGCCGGGGTCGAACAGCGCGAGGATGCGCGCCATGCGGGTCTTGCCCTGCGTGGCGAGGAACGCGACGACGGCGAGCCCGGCGACCCCGAGGGCGGCGAAGAAGCGGGCAGGCAGACCGGCGACCCAGAGCGCACCGGCCACCAACGCCCCGAGCACGAGCGCCGTCCCGAGGTCGTGCGTGTAGAGCTGCGCGGCGATCATGAGGCCGGCGCCGACGGCGGGGAGCGCGACGTGGCGGAGCTGGCCGAGCTGGTGCTGCTTGGCCGCCAGGACGGCCCCCAGCCAGAGCGCGAGCGCGAGCTTCGCGAACTCGGCGGGCTGGAAGTACATGAAGCCGAGGTCGATGCCGGTGAGGTTTCCGCCGGAGTAGGTCGCGATGCCGGGGATCACGATCGGCAGCAGCTGCAGTCCGAGGGCGCCGGCGTAGGCGGGCCACGCGAGGACCCGGAGCACGCGCAGCGGGAGCCGCGAGATCGCCCAGGCCAGCGGGAGCACGAGCGCGGCGTACATCGCCTGGCCCTGGAACTGGCTGAGGGGCCCGCGATCGCCGGCCAGCGACGTGATCGTCGAGCTCGACAGCACGAAGACGAGGCCGAGCGCCACGAGGACGAGCGTCACCGACCCGATGAGGTAGTAGGAGGTGACGGGCGAGTCCCATGCGGACCGCAGGGCCGTGCGGGTGGCCGAGGCGGGGCGGGCGGGGCGCCGGTGCGACGACTCCCGCTGCGCGGGCGTCCTGCCTTGGGACGGGCGTCGGTGACGCTCATGCCTGCTCCCCCGCTCCTCCTGCCCGCGCGTCGTCCACGAGCTGACCCACGGCGTGCGCGAACGCGTCACCCCGGTGACCGTAGCTGCGGAACTGGTCCCAGGACGCCCCGGCCGGCGCCATCAGCACCGTGTCCCCGGGACGCGCCAGGCGCTGGGCCTGGGCGACCGCGCCACGCATCACGGCCTCAGTCTCGCCGTCCGGGACGACGATCACGGGCACATCGGGCGCGTGTCGCGCGAGCGGCTCGGTCCAGGGGCGCGGGTCGCGTCCGATGAGCACGACGGCGCGCATCTTGCCCGCGAAGTCGCGCACCAGGTCGTCCAGCGGGGCGCCCTTGGCGTCCCCGCCGGCGAGCCACACGCACGTGCCGTCGGCGAGCCCGCGCAGGGACGCCGCGGCCGCGTGGGCGTTGGTGGCCTTGGAGTCGTTGACCCAGGTCACGCCGTCGAGCACCGCGACGCGTGCGATGCGGTGGGCGTCGAGCGAGAAGCCGCGCAGCCCGGCGGCGACGGCCTCGGGCTCGACGCCGGCCTCGCGGGCCAGCGACGCGGCGGCCATCGCGTTGGTGACGATGTGGGGCGGCAGCCCGGCCTCGCCGAGACCGAGGTGAGCGAGGTCGCCCGTCGTGAACAGGATCAGGCCCTCGGTCCGACGACGCGGGTGGAAGGCGCGGTCGATCACGGCGTCCTCGACGATCCCGACCTGCGCCAGCGCGGGTGCCCCGAGCACGAGCCCGACGGCGCGCGCGCCCTCGACGACCTCGGCCCCCTCGACCATCTCCCGTGCGCCCGGCTCCCAGGTCGGGTAGACGCACGCGCCCCTGACGCCCTGGTAGACCTTGGCCTTGTCGGAGCGGTAGGCCGCCATCGTGCCGAACCAGTCGAGGTGGTCCTCGGCGACGTTGAGGCAGATGCTCGCCTGCGGCTGCGGCAGCGAGGTGTCGTGCAGCTGCAGCGCGGCGATCTCGATCGGCCAGGCCTGGGGCGCCCGCACGACGCCGGCCTCGTCCGCGATGCCCTCGAGCGCGACGGTCGAGACCGCCACCCCCATGTTCCCCAGCGGCGGGGCGTGCAGCCCCCCGGCCCGCAGCAGCGCGGAGGTCATCTGCGCCGTCGTCGTCTTCCCGTTGGTGCCGGTCACGAACAGCCACGGGGCGTCGTCGAGCCGGATCATCCAGGCGAGGTCGAACTCGGTGAGGATCCGCACGCCCGCCGCGCGCGGCAGCGCCACGAGCGGCGAGCTCGGCGGGAGACCGGGCGAGACGACGGCGAGCCGCGGCGAGGTCGCGACGGCCGCCTCCGCCAGGGCCTGCTCGTCGGCGCCGTCGACGACGTGCACCCCCGGCAGCTCGCGGCGCGCGCGCTCGGCGACCTCGGGCCGCGAGTCGACCGCGACGACGTCGGCGCCCAGCGCGTGCAGCGTGCGGGCGGCCGCCGACCCCGTCAGGCCCAGCCCGACGACGAGCGTGCGCGCCCCCCGGAGCGCCTCGCGCGCAGCGGTGCCGCGCAGCCCGACCGGTCCCGTGTCCGGCCCGGTCATCCGGTGATCCACTCGGCGTAGAAGACGCCGAGCCCGATGGCCGCGAACACGGCGGAGATGAGCCAGAACCGGATGACGATCGTCACCTCCTGCCACCCCACCAGCTCGAAGTGGTGGTGCAGCGGTGCCATGCGGAAGACGCGCCTGCCGCCGGAGACCTTGAAGAAGCCGATCTGGATCGCGCTCGAGGCGACGATCACGACGAACATGCCGGCGATGATCGGGGCGAGCAGCTCGGTGCGGGTGAGGATCGACAGTCCGGCGAGCGCGCCACCGAGCGCGAGCGAGCCCGTGTCGCCCATGAAGATCTTGGCGGGGGAGGCGTTCCACCACAGGAAGCCGAGGCACGCGCCGACGATGGCGGCCGTCGCGATCGCGAGGTCGAGCGGGTCGCGCGTCTCGTAGCACCGGGGCCCCGCGAGGAGGTCGTTGCACGACTGGTTGAACTGCCACATCGTCACCAGGACGTAGGCCCCGAACGCGAAGACGCTCACGCCCGTGGCGAGACCGTCGAGGCCGTCGGTGAGGTTGACGGCGTTGGACCACGCGGTGACCAGGAAGTTCGCCCAGATCACGAAGAGCAGCAGCCCGACGGCGGAGCCGGCGAACGCCAGGGAGATGCCGGTGTCGCGGATGAAGGAGATGCCCATCGAGGCGGGCGTGACGCCGTCGCGGTTGGGGAACTGCAGCACCAGCAGGCTGAAGGTGATGCCGACGCCGCCCTGCCCCAGGATCTTGGCCAGCGGTGACAGCCCCAGGGAGCGCTGCTTGGAGATCTTCGTGAAGTCGTCGGCGAAGCCGACGAGCCCCAGCCCGACCATGAGGAACAGCAGCAGGAGACCCGACATGCTCGGCGTCGTGCCGGTCCGCAGGTAGGAGACGCCGTTCGCGACGACGTAGCCCACCAGGGTCGCGGCGATGATGATGACGCCCCCCATCGTGGGGGTGCCCCGCTTGGTGTGGTGCGTGGTGGGCCCGTCCTGGCGGATGAACTGGCCGTACTGCTTGCGCACCAGGAACTTGATGAAGAGCGGGGTCCCGAAGAGCGACACCGCGATCGCGGCGCCGCCGGAGATGAGGACCGGGATCATCGCGCGTCCCCCAGCAGGCGGTCGGCCAGGAGGTGCAGGCCGCTGCCGTTGGAGGACTTGAGGAGAACCACGTCACCGGGGGCGGCGTTCTCGGTCAGCCACGTCTGGGCCTCGTCGATGTCCGCCACGAACAGTGCCTCCTCGCCGAAGGAGCCCTCCAGCAGGGCTCCCGTGTACATCGCCCTGGCACCGGCACCCACGACCACCAGACGGGAGACGTCGAGCCGGACGGCGAGCCGGCCGAGCGCGTCGTGCTCGGTCAGGGAGTCCTCGCCGAGCTCGCGCATCTCCCCGAGCACGGCAATCGTACGGCGCGAGGCGGCGAGGGCGACGAGCGCCTTCAGCGCGGCGCGCATCGACTCGGGGTTGGCGTTGTAGGAGTCGTCGATCACGGTGACGCCGTTCGTCAGCTCCGTCACGGCCATCCGGTGCGGGCTGCCGGCGCCGGCGATCTCCAGGCGCGAGGCGACCTCGTCGAGCGGGACGCCGCACTCCAGCGCCACCGCGGCGGCCGCCAGGGCGTTGGTCACGTGGTGCTCTCCCACGAGGGCGAGCGTGAGGCGAGCGGCGGGCAGGGCCGCGTCGTCGCCGTCGTCACCCGTGGCGGCGCGCCGGTCCACGATCGTGAAGCGGGCGCGGGCGCCGTCGACCATCTCGAGGTCGCGGGCGACGACGTCGGCGCTCGGCGTCCGGCCGAACGTGACGACCCGCTCGGCGAGCGGTGCCATGGCCGCGACCCGGGGGTCGTCGGCGTTGAGCACGGCCGTGCCGCCGGGCGCGAGGCCGGTGACGATCTCGCTCTTGGCGCGGGCGATGCCCTCGACCCCGCCGAACCCGCCGAGGTGCGCGCTGCCGACCGTGAGGACGGCGGCGACGTCGGGCGCGGCGATGTCGGTGAGGTAGCGGATGTGCCCGGGCCCGCTGGCGCCCATCTCGAGCACGAGCGTGGCGGTCTCCTCGGTGCAGCGCAGCACGGTGACGGGCAGGCCGACCTCGTTGTTGAACGAGCGGACCGGCGCGACCGTGGGGCCGTCGTGGCCGAGGACGGAGGCCAGGAGGTCCTTCGTCGTGGTCTTGCCGACCGACCCCGTCATCGCCACGACGCGCGGGCGCGATCCGTCGCGCTCGCGCAGGCGGCGCAGCACGGCGGCGGCCAGGGCGCCGAGCGCCACGGTGGCGTCGGGGACGACGACGGTCGGCAGCGGCGCACCGTCGGTCCCGGTGAGCGGCCGCTCGGCGAGCACGAGGACGGCCCCGGCGTCGAGCGCGCGGGCGGCGTAGTCATGACCGTCGACCTGCTCACCGCGGATGGCGACGAACAGCGACCCCGGCTCGATCTCGCGCGAGTCGGTGACGACGGCGCCCGTGACGGGGGTCTCGGCCGGACCGTGCACCGCTCCCCCGACCATCGCCGCGACCTCGGCGGCGTGCAGCGCGATCATCCGCGCGCCCCCGCAGCTTCTCGGCCTGCGCGAGATAGACGTCGCGGTCGTTGTAGCGGTGGAACACCCCGGCGATCTCCTGGGTCGGCTCGTGGCCCTTGCCCGTGACGATGACGGTGTCGCCCTCGCCCGTGACGCCCATGGCGTGCGCCAGGGCGGCGGCGCGTCCCTCCGCGATCTCGACGACGTCGGTCAGGTCGGGACGGACCTCGCGCGCACCGGCGAGGATCGCGGCGCGGATGTCGCCCGGGACCTCGGAGCGCGGGTTCTCGTCGGTGACGACGACGAGGTCGGCCAGACGCGCGGCGATCGCGCCCAGCATGGGGCGCTTGCCCTGGTCGCGGTCGCCGTCGGACCCGAGAACGATCGCGAGGCGACCGGGCGTGATCGGGCGGACGGCCTCGAGCGCGTAGACCAGCGCGTCGGGCGTGTGGGCGTAGTCGACGATGCACAGCGGCAGACCCTCGCCGCGCTCGACGACGCGCTCCATGCGGCCGGGGATGGCGCGTGCGGCGCCCACGGCCTCGATCGCGACGTCGATCGGCACCCCGGCCGCGACGGCGACGACGATCGCCGTCGTCGCGTTGGAGACGTTGACCAGGCCCGGCAGGGGGCTGTGGGCCGTGTGCACCGTGCCGTCGGGACCGCGCAGCTGGAACGTCGAGCCGACGCCGTCGAGACCGATGTCGGCTCCGACGACCTGCCAGTCCGCATCCTCGGCGCCCGGGGCGTCGATGTGCGTGGCGACGGACTCGACCGGGATCGGCGAGGTGCGGGCGAGACGCCGGCCCCAGGCGTCGTCGACCACGACGACGCCGCGCGTCGCCTGCTCGGGACGGAACAGGCTGGCCTTGGTCTCGAAGTAGCTCTCCATCGTGCCGTGGAAGTCGAGGTGGTCGCGCTGGAGGTTGGTGAAGGCGACGACGTCGAACCGCACGCCCGCCAGGCGCTTCAGCGCGATCGCGTGCGAGGAGACCTCGGTCGTCAGGTTGGTCACGCCACGCTCGAGCGCCACGGCCATGAGGCGGTGCAGCGCCGGGGCCTCGACGGTCGTGCGCGGCGACTCCACCCCCTGGTCGCCGATCCGGAGCTCGACCGTGCCCATGAGCGCGGAGGTGCCGAGGCCGGCCCGGAGCGCGGCCTCGACGAAGTAGGCGGTGGTGGTCTTGCCGTTGGTCCCGGTGATGCCGACGGTGGTCAGGCCGTCGGACGGTCGGCCGTAGACGACGTCGGCGATCAGACCCGCGACGGAGCGCGGGTCTGCGTGGGTGAGCACCGGGACGCCGAGGTCGGCCGGGAGCTGCGCGGCGCCGTCGGCGTCCGTCACCACGGCCACGGCGCCCGCCGCGACGGCAGCCGGGGCGAACCGTGCGCCGTGCGCGGTGAAGCCGGCGACCCCACGAACAGGTCACCGGGGACGATCGCGTCGCTGGCCACGCTGACACCCGTGACGGCGGGGTCCGCGGAGCCCGCGGAGCTCGTCGCGTCGGGGGTCAGGTGGAACGCGGCGGCGAGTTCACGCAGCGCGGTGGCGGGTACGCGTTCCGGGCGGAACTGCGTCAGCGGAGAAGTCACGGTGGGCCAATCTACTCGGCCTGGTCGGCGTACAACGGATACAGGTCCTCGGTCACGCCGCTCGGCGGGATGCCGAGCATCTGCAGCGCCGAGGAGGTCACCTGCTGGAAGACGGGGGCCGCGAGGGCGCCACCGGTGCTCTGGGTCGCGGGGCGGTGGACGACGACGCCGACGGCGAGCTGCGGGTCCTCGGCGGGGACCACACCGACGAACGAGGCGACCGTGTCGTTGAGCCGTCCGTTGGCGTCGGGGATCTGGGCCGTGCCCGTCTTGCCGGCGACGCGGTAGCCGTCGATCGCCGCCTTCTTGCCCGTCGTGCCCTGCTGCGCGGCGGTGACGCCCTCGAGCAGCAGCAGCATCTCGTCGGCCGTCTCGGGCGTGACGACCTCGACCGGGTCGCCGTGCTCGGCCGGGGTGAAGGTGCCGGCGGCGTCGGTGAAGCCGTCGATGAGGTGCAGCGGCTGCCGCACCCCGCCGTTGCCGAGCGTCGCCATGACGTTGGTGATCTGGAGCAGGTTCACCTGGTTGTGCTGGCCGAACATCGTCACGTACCGGGTGCGGCCGTCCCACTGGGTCGGGTCCAGGTGGGTGCCGGCCCGCTCGCCCGCGATCTCCACGCCCGTCGGGCCGCCCCAGCCGAACGCCTTCATGTACTCGACGCGCTTGGCGTCCGTCATGAGGTCGCCGATCTGGATCGTGCCGGTGTTGGAGGACGTGGCCAGGATGCCCGCCGTCGTCATCTGCCACGTCTCGTGGTCGGTCGCGTCGCGGAACGTCTGCCCGTTCTCCGTGGTGAACCGGTCGGGCACCGTGAAGACCGAGGTCGGCGTGATCAGACCCTCGTTGATGGCCGAGGCGACCGTGAGGATCTTGCCCGTCGAGCCGGGCTCGTACGGGCTGTGGACCGTGTGCAGCGTGCCGCTGCCCGTGGGGCTGTTGGGGTCGACGGTGTCGGACTCGCACTGCGCGAGGATCCGACCGGTCTTGACCTCGATGACCACGACGGCCCCGAACTCGGCGCCCGCGGCGTCCACCTGGGCGTCGATCGCCTGCTGGCAGACGTACTGCAGGTCGAGGTTGAGGCTCGTGTTGACGGTCCGGCCGTCCTGGGCCGGGGTGGTGCGCTGGTCGGCGCCGGGGATGACGGTGCCGCCGACCCCGGTCTCGTAGCTGCGGGTGCCGTTGAGGCCGTCGAGCTCCTTGTTGAGGCTGTACTCCAGCCCGGTCAGACCCGTCTGCTTGTCGTCGTTGGCCTGGTCGCGGTTGACCCAGCCCACGAGGTTCCCGGCCGTCGAGCCGTTCGGGTAGACCCGCTTGGACGTGGCGCGCGTCGTGAGGCCGTTGATGTTCAGCTCCTCGACGGCGGCCCGCACCTCGGGCGTGACGTCGTTCGCGATGACCCGGTACCCGGCCGTCCCCGTGAGGGTGGCGCCGAGCTCGTGCTCGGGCAGCTGGAGCAGCGGGGCGAGCTGGGCCGCGGCCTCGGCGGCGCCGCGCCCGAGGATCTCGTCGTTCTCGCCGAGCCGGACGTAGGCGGGCACCTGACGCTGGTCGATCTCGATGTTGTAGCGGACCACCGACGTGGCCATGACCATGCCGCTGGAGTCCACGATGTCACCGCGCTGGGCGTGCAGGACGATCGTGCGCTCACGCGTCTGACGCCCCTGCTCGGCGAGCTCGGCGCCCTGGACGACCTGCACCTGGACCAGTCGGACGGCGAACAGCGCGAGTACCACGACGACGATCCACAGCAGGATCCGCTGGCGGCGCGAGGACGGACCGACGCGCGGACCCTCGGGCGGCGGCCGGTGACCGCCGGCGCCGCCGTTGCCGCCGGCGCCGCCCAGCCGGGCGGTGCGGGGCGAGGTGGCCTGGGCGCGAACGGTCGAGGCGGAGCGGGTGGCCGAGGTGGACCGGGCGCTCGACGCCGTCGGCCGGGTGGCGCGGGTGCTGCCGCGGGGGGTGGCACCGCGAGCCGTGGCGGCCGACGCGGCCGCCGTCGCGGGCTGTGCCGTCGTGAGCCGGGTCCCCATGGGGGTCGATGCTCCCCGAGAAGTCCGTCCCGGCTGGCGAGACACGCCGGGGCGGCCCGGCACGGCCGAGGAGGAGCGGCGCTCCCCGGTCACTGACCGCCCACCAACGTGCCGTCGGACAGCCGGATGTAGGTGACACCGGGGCTCGGGACGAGCCCGAGTGCGGCGGCCTGGCTCATCACCTGGGCGGGTGAGCTGATCGTCTCGATCTGCCCGGCGAGCGACTCGACGCTCTGCTGGGAGACCGCGAGCTCGCGCTGCTTGTCACGGATCGTGTACGCGGTCGCGGCCATCGAGGTGTGGAGCCCGAGCGCCGCGAGCAGCGAGGAGACGAGCACCGTGGCGCACAGCGCGAAGAACGGTGCGCGGGTGGCCTCGGCCTGCGTCTGGCGCACGATCCGCAGCCGGGGGGCGGTCCGACCACGCGGCGCGGGCGGGGCGACCCGCAGGGGTGCAGCGCTCATGCGTGGCTCCTCATGTGGTCGGGGGTGGCTCGGGTGCGGCGGGCGGCCCGCAGGCGGACGGACGTGGAGCGCGGGTTGCGCTCGATCTCCGCCGCGTCCGCCTTCTCCGCTCCCCTGACGAGGAGCTCGAGGTAGGGCCGGTGGGTCTCGGGCTCGATCGGCCAGTCGCGCGGAGCGCTCGAGGCGGCGCCCCTGGCCAGCTCACGCTTGACGAGGCGGTCCTCCAGGGAGTGGTAGGCCTCCACGACGATCCGGCCGTCGACGGCGAGCACGTCCACGGCACGCGGCAACGCCTCCTCGAGGACCTCGAGCTCGGCGTTGACGGCGATGCGGACCGCCTGGAACGTGCGCTTGGCCGGGTGGCCGCCCGTCTTCTGCTTCGCCATCGGCACGGCGCGCTTGACGATCTCGGCGAGCTGGACCGAGGTCGTGAGCTCCTCGGTCGCCCGCGTGCGCACGATCGCCGACGCGATCCGCGGGGCGAACCGCTCCTCGCCGTAGGTCCACAGGATCCGTCGCAGCTCGGCCTCGCTCGCCGTGGCGAGCAGCTCGGCGGCCGTGATGCCGGTCGTGGTGTCCATCCGCATGTCGAGCGGGGCCGGGCGGGCGTAGCTGAACCCGCGCTCGGCGTCGTCCAGCTGGAGCGAGGACACGCCGAGGTCGAGCAGCACGCCCTGGACCTCACCACCCGCGTGCTCGTCGACGACGTCGTCGATCTCGTCGTAGGTGGCGTGGACGGGGGTGAACCGCTCGCCGAACCGCGCCAGGCGGGCTCCGGCGAGGGCCAGCGCCGCCGGGTCGCGGTCGATGCCGATGACCCGCGCGTCAGGGCACTGCTCCAGGACCGCCTCGGTGTGCCCGCCCATGCCGAGCGTCCCGTCCACGAGGACGCTGCCCGGCTCGGTGAGCGCGGGGGCGAGGAGGTCGACGCAGCGCTGGAGGAGCACGGGGACGTGCAGGTCGCTCGCGTGGCGTTCGGTGCTCATCGACTCTCCTCTCTCGTGGGTGTGCGGGGCTGGTGCGGGGTGGTGCTGCTGGTTGCGGGGTCTGCCGTCCGTCTGCGTCGGACCAGGACTCCCTCCGCTGATCTGGCACCGGGGAAGTGCGCCAGATGATCGGCGGGAGACCTCGTGCGACGAGGCGTCGGGCTGCCAGGAGGGTCAGAAGTCGGGGACCACCTCCCCCGCGGCGTCCTCGAAGGCGGCGGAGGCGCCCGTGAGGTAGGCGTCCCAGGCGGCGGCGTCCCAGATCTCGAGCTTGTTCCCCGTGCCGACGACGGCGAGGTCCCGGCCGAGCGCGGCCCACTCGCGAAGGATCGCGGGAACGGTGACGCGGCCCTGCTTGTCGGGGATCTCGTCGTGCGCGCCCGAGAGCAGCACGCGGTTGAAGTCGCGGGCCTGCTTGGAGGTGAGGGGTGCGGCGCGGAGCGACTTGTGGAGCTCGACGAACTCGGTCATCGGGAAGACGAAGAGGCACTTCTCGTGACCGCGGGTCATGACGAGCCCGGGGGCCAGCTCGTCGCGGAACTTGGCAGGAAGGATCAGCCGGCCCTTGTCGTCCAGCTTCGGGGTGAATGTCCCGATCAGCATGCGAACCAGCACCTCCCCTCGCTCCGTACGGCTCCGCGTGGCTCCACCCTACTCCACTTCGCTCCACAACTGAGGAGTCAAGTGGCGACACGCCGCGCTTTCGATCGCGTCGTTGCAGGTCAGAGGCGGTGGAGTGAGGTGGAGGGTTTTCGTCGCCGGCAGAGCGTCGACGAGACCCGCGACGCACCCCGGACACGACGAAGCCCCGGACCGCTGGGCGGTCCGGGGCTTCGGGGAGTGAGGTGGAGGCTCCGGTGGAGCGAGGTGGAGGACTCCGGTGGAACGGTGTGGAGGAGCGGGCGGGGGCGGGTCAGCGACCCTGATCGCGGCGCCTGTCCCAACGGTCGTCCAGCTTGGACATGAACGACGAGCTCTTGGCCGGCTTCGCGGGTCCTGAGCCCTCCCGCCGGTGGGCCTGGCCCCGGCCGGGGCGCCCCGTCCACGCGACATCGCGACGAGGACGCCGCCGAACATCGCGAGGAACCCGAGGATGCCGAGCCAGGTCATGTGCTGGGCGACGCCGCCCACCAGCATGCCGAGTCCGGCGAGGACGATCAGGCACCCCAGCACGACGCGCGACGTGCGGCGGGGCCCGCCGGAGAACGTCTGGGCGAGCTTAGGGTCGTCAGAGCTCAGCTGACGTTCCATCTGTGCGAGCACACGCTGCTCGTACTCGGACAGGGGCATGGCGACCTCCTCGGCACAACCGTGTACACACCAGGATAGGCGTCCCGGGGCGGTGGTGGTAGTCGAGCGTTTCTCGGGAGCCTCCGCGGCTCGTGGATCAGACCGGCTCAGCGCCCGGGCTCGTCGCCCGGTGCGGGTTCCGGGGCCTCCAGCAGGCTGGCGGCGACAGCGGCCGACGTCGGGAAACGGCGTCCGACGTCGTCCAGCACCGCCTCGAGGGCGCGCTGCGGGGCGTCGTCCTGGCCCAGGAGCGACTGGACGGGGGTTCCGGCAGAGACCACGAGGTCGTCCGCCCTCACCCCGACCAGCCGGACCCCGCTCGCCGGGATCGGCACCCCGGCGAGGAGCGTGACGGCCGCGCGGTAGATCTCCCGCGCGAGGTCCGTCGGGGCGTCGAGCCGCCGGGAGCGGGTCAGCGTCGTGAAGTCGGACATCCGCACCTTGATCGCCACGCCCCGCGCCAGCAGACCGGCCTCCCGCAGCCGGCGCCCGCAGGTGTGGGCCTGGCCGAGCATCGTGCGGGTGAGCACGGCCTGGTCCGTCGTGTCGACGGCGAAGGTGTGCTCCGCGGAGACGGAGCGCTCGGTCTGGACCGGCGTCACGACCCGCGGGTCACGCCCCCAGGACAGGTCGTGCAGTCGCTGGGCCGACGCGACGCCGAGTCGCGCGCGCAGCGTGGCGAGCGGGGTGTGGGCGAGGTCGGCGACCGTCCGGATGCCGGTCTCGGCGAGCTTCGCCCGGGTGCTCTCCCCCACGCCCCACAGCGCCTCGACGTCGAGGCGGTGCAGGAACTCCACGGCGGAGTCGGCCGGCACGAGCAGCATGCCGTCGGGCTTGGCCCGGGTGGAGGCGATCTTGGCGACGAACATCGTGGGCGCCACCCCCACCGAGGCCGCCAGGCCGAGCTCGTCCCGGATCCGCTCCCGGATCATCGCGCCGATCTCGAGCGGCGTCCCCAGCCGCCGTCGCGCCCCGGAGACGTCCAGGAAGGCCTCGTCGACGGAGATCTGCTGCATCACCGGGGTGACGTCCGCCAGGATCGCCATCACCCGGCGAGAGACGCGGCGGTAGACGTCCTGACGGGGCGGGAGGATCACGGCGGACGGGCACCGCGCCCGGGCGATCGCCATCGGCATGCCGGAGCGGATCCCGAACTGCCGCGCCTCGTAGGTGGCGGCCAGCACGACGCTGCGCTCCTCGCCGCCGACGATCAGGGGGCGGCCGCGCAGGCCGGGGTGGTCGGACAGCTCGACGGAGGCGAAGAACGCGTCCATGTCGACGTGGAGGATCGGACTCGCGGAGTCGTCCGTTCCCGTGGCCACACCCGTCAGTGTCGAACACAGGTTCGACTCGCGTCAAGACGGCTAGGATTCCGGGGTGGCTCGTCGCCGTCAGCTCCCCGCCCACCTGCCCGAGGGGCAGCGGTCCATCGACACCGGAACGGTCGAGCTCGAGGGCGATCCCGACCGCCCCGGCGGCGTGATGGTCTACGTCAACGGGGTCGAGTCCTCCTACGTGGACCTCGACGACCCCCGCCACCTCGAGTTCGAGTACATGCAGCAGATGCTGCTGGCGATGGAGGACGTGCTCGCCGACCCGGCGCCGCGCATCCTCCACCTGGGCGGCGCGGCCTGCGCCTTCGCCCGCACCATCCACGCCCTGCAGCCGCAGGCGCGCCAGCTCGTCGTCGAGCTGGACGGGGCCCTGGCCCGCTTCGCGCGCGAGTGGTTCGACCTGCCCCGCTCCCCCGCGCTGCGGATCCGGGTCGGGGAGGCGAGGGAGAGCCTCGAGGCGATGGCCGGCTCGTGGGACGTCGTCGTGCGGGACGCGTTCGCCGGGGCCCGCGTCCCCGAGCACCTCACGACCGTGGAGTTCCTCGCGCACGTCGAGGCGCACCTCGCCCCCGACGGCCTCTACCTGGGCAACCTGGTCGACACCCCGCCCCTGCCCGTCGCCCGTCGGGAGGTCGCGACGGCGCGCGAGGTGTTCGCCCACGTCGCGCTCGCCGTCGAACCCCCGATCCTCAAGGGGCGCCGCTTCGGCAACCTCGTCGTGGTGGCCTCGCAGCAGCCCCTGGACGAGGCGAGGCTGACCCGCCGGCTGCTGGCTCTGCCCGCGCCGGTGCGCCTGGTCGTGGGCAAGGAACTCGACACCTTCGCCGGGACCGCGGCTCCCCTGCGCGACGGCGAGCCCGTCGTCGCCCCGGCACCGCTGCGGGACGGGCCGCCGCTGGACGGGGCGACGGCGGACGGTGCGACGGCGGACGGTGCGACGGCGGACGGTGCCGCCGTGGGCGAGCCCGTCGCCTGACGCGGCTCCGGGCAGCGGTACGGCCCGCCCCCCGGGGAGGGACGGGCCGTACGGCGAGGTCGCGTGGACCTGCGTGTCAGATCGCGTGGACGTTCTCGGCCTGCGGACCCTTGGGGCCCTGGGTGATCTCGAACTCGACGCGCTGCGCCTCCTCGAGCGAACGGTAGCCGTCGCTCTCGATGGCCGAGTAGTGGACGAAGACGTCGGCACCGCCGCCGTCCTGGGCGATGAACCCGTAGCCCTTCTCAGCGTTGAACCACTTGACGGTTCCCTGTGCCATCTGTGTCCTTCCGGGGACTGGTGGCCGCGACCCTGTGCCGCAGCCGTCGTGCTGCATCGATCCCCAACGCCGTGCTCGAAGAACGTCCGACAGTGAGAGAAGCTGTGTGCAACGTCTCTTATTCTGACAGACCGCGAGTGGCGCACGCCACTCGCCGCAGCGGTCTCACCGTCCGGCGGAGCCCCCGCCGTCGTCCTCGCGGTCGCTGTCTGCCTGCTCCGCGAGGAAGGCCTCGAACTGGGCGCCGAGCTCGTCGGCCGAGGGGACCTCGGTCGAGGCGAGCAGGCTGCGACCGGCTGCCTCCTGGAAGGCGTCGTACTGGTTCTCGAGGGCCTCGACGAGGGCGGCGACGTCGGGCGAGTCGGCGATCTGGCGGTCCACCTCGACGGCGACGACGGCGGCCGCCTCGTCCAGCGCGGAGGTGTCCAGCTCCTCCCCCGTCACCCGCGAGATGCTGCGGACGAGCTCGCTCGCCGCCGCGGGGTACTGGGCCTGGGCGAGGTAGTGCGGCACGTGGACGGCGAAGCCCATCGCGTCGTGGCCCCACTGCCCGAGCCGGTACTCCACCAGGGCGCTCGCGCTGCCCGGGATCTGCACGGTCCCGAAGATGTCGGGCTGCGGGTCGACGAGCTCCTCGCGGCTGGCGTGGGCCGTGACGCCGATCGGCCGCGTGTGCGGCACTCCCATCGGGACGCCGTGGACGCCGACGGTCGTGCTGACGCCGAGCCGCTCGACGATCTCCCGGACGGCGCGCGAGAACGCCTCCCAGCGGAGGTCGGGCTCGGGCCCGTGCAGGAGGAGGACGCCGCCCTGCGGCGTCGCGACGTGGTCGAGCGCGAGGACCGGGTCGTCGTAGTCCGTGTAGCGCGGGGAGGAGAAGGTCATCGTGGGACGGCGCGAGCGGTAGTCCATCAGCTCGTCGATGTCGAAGGTCGCCACGCGCGTCGTGGGGTGGCTGGCGAGCAGGTGCGAGGCGACGAGGGAGCCGGCGCTGCCGGCGTCCATGCCGCCGCGCATCGCGTGGACGAGCACGCTGGCACGCGCGCCGTCGAGCGTCGTCGGCACGTGGCGCGGACGCGAGACGTGCTCGGCCCCGAACACCACGTCGGCGACGGCGCGGTCGTCGGTCGCCGCCGTCGGGCGCGGGTCCGGGCCGGGAGCGATCTCCGGGGACGTCGCCCCGGGCGCCGCGGTGGCGTCGTCGCGCTCGGGTGCGACGGGAGTCCCGTCTCCACCGGGCCGCACACCGTGCTCGACCTCGTCCAGGTCCCACCGGTACATGCTGCTGGGTTCCATGCTCATTCCTCTCCGCGACGCGTTCTCGCGACCTGTGCTGTCTGGGCCAACGCGCGGTCGCCGAGGCGCATTCCCGGGGACCCTGTGGCGGCGGACCTGAGCGCGATGGGCGATACTGGACGGCCGGTCGAGGCGTGGGTGGCACGAGGAGGCTACGTGGACGGTCCCGGGGACCAGGGCGAGACGGATGTCGTCGCCGCCCAGCTGCAGCAGGAACAGCTCGTCGTGGACGACGTGTACGCGCGTCTGGACGCGCTGCGCGAGCAGGCGTCCGCCCAGCTCCAGCAGGTCCGCGCGACCAGCGTGGGCGGGAGCCACCAGGCCCGGTCCGAGCGCGACTCGTTCTCGACGCTGTACGCCGACCGCCTGGCCACCTACGACGCCGTCGAGCAGCGCCTGCTGTTCGGGCGGATCGACCTGCGCGAGGACGACGACGAGAAGCTGTCCTCGCGGTACGTCGGCCGCATCGGCCTGTCGGACGCCGACCACACCCCCGTGCTCACCGACTGGCGCGCGCCCGCGGCGCGACCGTTCTACCAGGCCACGGCCGCCCGCCCCGGCGGCGTCGTGCGCCGTCGTCACGTCGCCACCCGCGGTCGCGTCGTGACGGGGATCGAGGACGACGTCCTCGACGTCGACCAGCTCGACGACGACACGCGCGCCGGCCTGGCCGGCGAGGGTGCGCTGCTCGCGGCCCTCGGCGCCCACCGCACCGGCCGCATGCACGACATCGTCGCGACGATCCAGTCCGAGCAGGACGAGATCATCCGCTCCGACGTCGAGGGCGTCCTGGTCGTCCAGGGCGGACCCGGCACCGGAAAGACGGCCGTCGCCCTGCACCGTGCCGCCTACCTCCTCTACGCGCACCGCGAGCGGCTGGCGCGCTCGGGCGTGCTGATGGTCGGCCCGTCCGACGCCTTCCTCACCTACATCGAGCGCGTCCTGCCCGCGCTCGGCGAGACCGGCGTCGTCTCGACGACGATGGCCAGCCTGCTGCCCGACGTCGTCGCGTCGGCGCCGGAGGACCCCGCCGTCGCGCGGGTCAAGGGCCGCGCCGCGATGGCCGGCGTGATCTCCCGTGCCGTGGCCGCCCGGCAGCGGGTGCCCGCCGAGACGATCACCGTGCGCGTCGGCTCCCACGAGCTCGAGATCCGGCCCGACGACGTGGCCGCCGCCCGGTCGCGGGCGCGCCGCGCGCACCAGCCGCACAACGGTGCCCGCACCGTCTTCGTGCGCACCATGCTCAGCACGCTGGCCCGCCAGTACGCCGCCCAGCTCGGCAGCGACGTCTCGGGCGAGGACCTCGCCGGCATCACGGAGGACATCCGGTCCGAGCGGGACGTCCGCGTCCACCTCAACCTCGCCTGGATGCCGCTGACGCCCGAGGGCCTCGTGCGTGACCTGTGGTCCAAGCCCCACCGTCTCCTCGAGGCCGCGCCGTCGATGTCCCGGGCCGACCGGGCGCTGCTGCAGCGCGACCGCGGGGCGCCCTGGACCGAGGCGGACGTTCCGCTGATCGACGAGGCCGCCGAGCTGATCGGCGAACGCATCGACCCCGAGCGGGCCCGCGCCGAGGCCGAGGCGGAGGCGCAGCAGCGTGCCGAGATCGCCTACGCCCGCGACTCCATGCAGGCCTCCGGCGCCGGCGGCGGGATGGTCTCGGCCGAGACCCTGGCCGCCCGGTTCGCCGACACGGGGCCCGTGCTCACCACTGCCGAGCGCGCCGCGTCCGACCGCTCGTGGACGTACGGCCACATCGTGGTCGACGAGGCGCAGGAGCTGTCCGCGATGGCGTGGCGCGTGCTGCTCCGCCGCTGCCCCAGCCGGTCCTTCACGGTCGTCGGCGACACCGGTCAGACGTCCTCCGGCGCGGGCGCCGACCGGTGGTCGGACGTGTTCGACGCCGTCGTCCGCGGGAGCTGGCGCCAGGCCGAGCTGACGATCAACTACCGCACGCCCGCGAGCGTGATGGACGCGGCGACCGCGGTCCTGCGCGCCGCGGCCGAACGCGACGGCGTGGAGCTCACCGCCTCGCCCGTCGTCTCGGCGCGCGACCTGGACGGAGCGCTCCGTATCTCCGAGGGGACGGTCGAGGACGAGGTGGCGCGCTCGCGGGAGCTCGGCGGCACGACGGCGGTCATCGCCCCGCGCGCACAGCTGGCCGGGCTGCGGGAGCGCCTCGGTGTCACCGGGACCGTCGACCTCACCGCCCCGGTGGTCGTGCTCGACCCGGTCGCGGCCAAGGGACTGGAGTTCGACGCCGTGGTGGCGCTCGACGTCGGCAGCATGGCTCGGGGTGACGCGTACGTCGCGATGACCCGTCCCACCAGGAGCCTCACGCTCGTGGGCAACCAGCCCGTGGGACTGCCCGGCTCCTGATTTGGGCGCCCGGCGCGGCGGGGTGACAATGGGCACGTGCCTCGCGCCCTGCTTCTCGAGAACATCCACCCGCTCGCCGTGTCGCTCCTGGAGGACGCCGGCTACGACGTGACGACCGCCAAGGGCGCGCTCGACGAGTCCGAGCTCGCCGCCGCGCTCGAGGGGGTGTCCGTCCTCGGCATCCGGTCCAAGACCCAGGTGACCGCCGCGGTCCTCGCGGAGTCCTCCCTCGACGCCGTCGGAGCCTTCTGCATCGGGACCAACCAGATCGACCTGACGGCCGCGGCGGACGCCGGCGTCGCCGTCTTCAACGCACCGTTCTCCAACACGCGCTCCGTCGTCGAGCTCGCGGTGGGCGAGATCATCGCGCTCACGCGCCGCCTCACGGTGCAGAACTCCTCGCTCCACAAGGGCGTCTGGAACAAGTCCGCCGACGGCGCGCACGAGGTGCGTGGTCGCACGCTCGGCATCGTGGGCTACGGCAACATCGGGACCCAGCTGTCCGTGGTGGCCGAGGCGCTGGGCATGCGCGTCGTGTTCTACGACACGGCGGAGAAGCTCGCGCTCGGCAACGCCCGACGGCTGCCCTCGCTCGACGCCCTCCTGGCCGAGTCCGACATCGTCACGCTGCACGTGGACGGCCGCCCCGGGAACGCCGGGATGTTCGGCGCCGCCCAGTTCGCCTCGATGCGTGACGGAGCGATCTTCCTCAACCTCTCGCGCGGCTTCCTCGTGGACTACGCCGCCCTGCGCGAACGGATCCTCGACGGCACCCTCGCCGGCGCGGCCGTCGACGTCTTCCCGCACGAGCCCAAGTCCAAGGGTGACGACTTCAGCAGCGAGCTCCGCGGTCTGCCGAACGTCATCCTCACGCCGCACATCGGCGGCTCCACGGAGGAGGCTCAGCACGACATCGGACAGTTCGTGGCGACCAAGCTGCGCGACTACTCGATCACGGGGGCGACCAACCTCTCCGTCAACATCCCGGGCCTCGTGCTCGACCCGCCCAAGCCCGGCTCGCAGCGGATCGTGCTGCTGCACCGCAACGTCCCGGGCGTGATGGCCCAGCTGAACGACTCGCTCGCGGACAGCGGGGCGAACGTCGAGTACCAGGTGCTCGGCACGTGGGGCCAGTTCGGCTACGCGGTGACCGACGTCGTCGGCGGTGTCACCGGTGCCGTGATCGCCGAGCTCGAGGCCCTGCCGACGACGATCCGGGTGCGCCAGCTGGGCTGACGCCCCCGGGATCGTCGCGTACAGGTCGTCGCCCGCAGGCCCTCGCCCGCAGGCCGTCGCCGACGGGTCGACGCTCGGACCGGGCTCAGCCCGACTTGCGGCGGAAGACCTTGTGACCGTGGGCGCCGTCCTTGGCGTGACCCGCGAGCTGGTCCCTGTCCTGCGCGCCCCCGCCGCGGGTCTGCTGCCCCGCACGCTTGGCCTCGAGGGCGGCCCGGAAGCGCTCCTTGACGTCGTCGGTCGGGGCGCCGGCCGTGGTCTCGGCGTCCGACGTCCCGGTGTCCTTCTGCGTCGGCGTCTCGTCGTTCTGCGCGGTCATGACGTGCTCCCTTCGTCCACGGGCACCAGCTCGGTCCCGTCTCGTCCAGCATGGCGCGCCCGAGTCGGGGACGCCAGGGAAATGCGACGTCAGGCCTCCGGTCGGGCCGCTCCGTCGTCCGCGGCCGACGACGGGTCCGCCCCGGCGCCCGAGACGTCGGAGGAGTCGGAGGCGTCGGGGTCGTCGGCGGTCGCGGCACCGCCCGCCGCCGTCCGACGGGCCTCGTGGTCCGCTCGGAGCGCCGCGATGGCCGACTCGAAGTCGATGAGCGAGGCGAAGTCCTGGTAGACGGAGGCGAAGCGCAGGTAGGCGACCTCGTCGAGCTCGCGGAGCGGACCGAGGATCGCCAGCCCGACGTCGTGCGCGTCGATCTCGGCGGCGCCGCTGGCTCGGACGCTCTCCTCGACGCGCTGGGCGAGCAGCGCCAGGCTGTCGTCGGTCACCGGTCGGCCCTGGCACGCCTTGCGCACACCCGCGACCACCTTGTCGCGGCTGAACGGCTCGACCACCCCGGAGCGCTTGACGACCGAGAGGCTCGTGGTCTCCACGGTGGAGAATCGGCGGCCGCACGCCGGGCACAGTCGACGCCGTCGGATCTGGGAGCCGTCGTCACTCGTGCGCGAGTCCACGACCCGCGAGTCGGTGTTGCGGCAGTACGGGCAGTGCACGTCTTCTCCGAACCGTGGCGGGTGCCACCCGGCCGGGTGACGAGGGCGACCCATTGTTCCACGGCGCCGGCCGCAGCCGGTTCGGCGAGCGGGGCGTCCCCGGTCAGGAGACGGGCAGCAGAAGCTCCTCGCCGGCCATCAGCGAGAAGCTGTCCATCTCGTTGAGCTCGGCGATCACGGCCACGACGTCGCGGACGTCCTCGCCCGGAGCGGTGATGCCCTCGGCGATCGTCCACAGGGTCTCCCCCGGTGCCACGACGAGCGTCGTGGTGGCCTGCTCGACGGCCGGTGCCCCCGCGACGGCCTGCCCGGCCACCGAGCCGGCGACCGCCGCGACGGCCAGGCCGAGGCCGACGAGCACGACCCGGCCGCGGCGCGTCAGGCGCATCCGCGAGGAGGTGGGGGCCGCGCCCGGGCGAATCTGGCGATCGGCGGCGGAACGCGCCGCGGAGACACCCGTGCGGACAGGGGCGACACGCCCCGGGAAAGTCGCGATCGTGCTCATGATTTTCTCCCTTCGAACCTTTGTTCGTCGTACGTCTGTTCGATACAGTAGGACATGGCGTCGGGATTGTCGACACTCCGGTTCGAACACGTGTCGCACCTGGAGCGGTCGGTAGTCGTACGCTTGTCCTACGAGCAGCACACCACCGACCACTGACATCGACGCCGGGGGCCGGGGCGACCACCGGTCAGCCCGACCTCGTCGGCCGGGACGGAACGAGTGGTCGGGCGGCACCACAGCAGGCGCAGACCAGGAATCGACGAGGGAGACAGAGATGGCGACGCGGGACCCCCGAGTGCTGACCGTGCGGCAGCGAGCGGTGCTGGAGGTGATCAGGACGTCGGTCGCCGAGCGCGGCTACCCGCCGAGCATGCGGGAGATCGGCGTGTCCGTCGGACTGACCTCGCCCTCCAGCGTCAAGCACCAGCTGCAGCAGCTGGAGGACAAGGGCTACCTCCGCCGCGATCCGAACCGCCCGCGCGCCATGGAGGTCGTCTCCGAGCCCCCCGTGATCTCGGCGGCGCCGGGGCTGACGCCGCGCAGCGACGCGGCCGCTCTCGCCGCCAGCACGCCCGACCCCGGTCCCGACCGCGGCCGGGACGACGTGGCGGGCCGCGCCGTCGTCATGCTCCCGGAGCCGAGCGACGCCGACACCAGCTACGTCCCGCTCGTCGGCCGGATCGCGGCCGGCGGCCCGATCCTCGCCGAGCAGGCCGTCGAGGACGTCTTCCCGCTGCCGCGCCGCCTCGTCGGCGACGGTGACCTGTTCCTGCTCCAAGTCGTCGGCGAGTCGATGATCGACGCCGCCATCTGCGACGGCGACTGGGTCGTCGTCCGCCGCCAGAACGTCGCCGAGAACGGCGAGATCGTCGCCGCGATGATCGACGGCGAGGCCACGGTCAAGACGTTCAAGCGCACGCCCGACGCGCTGTGGCTGCTGCCGGCCAACCCCGCCTTCTCCCCCATCGACGGGCGCAGCGCCGAGATCCTCGGCCGCGTCGTCACGGTCCTGCGCCGGATCTGATCCACCCTCCCCACGACGACGGCGCCCCCACCCGCGAGGGTGGGGGCGCCGTCGTCGTCCTGGGCTCGCCGTCGCCGATCGGGGACGGGCCGCCGGCTAGAAGCCCAGCGAGCGGGCCGCGTCGCGGATGTGGGTCGCGCTCTCGCGCAGCAGCGTCAGCTCGTGCTGGCTCATCGGGACCCCCAGGCGCTCCCGGGCGCCGCGGGCGTCGACGATCGTCGGCATGGACAGGCACACGTCGGAGATCCCGAGGAACTCGTCGTCGACGCGGGTGGAGACGGGCAGCACGCGGTGCTCGTTGCGGAGCACGGCCTCGATGATGCGGGTGACGGCGAGGCCGACCGCGTAGTTCGTGGCGCCCTTACCCTCGATGATCTTGTAGGCCGCGTGCACGACGTCGTGCCCGATACGACTCCGCACCTCCTCCGTGAACAGCGGCGAGCCGCCAGGTCCGCGCCAGTCCAGCAGCGGGACGCCGCCGATGCTCGCCGAGCTCCAGACCGGCACCTCGCTGTCGCCGTGCTCACCGAGGACGTAGGCGTGGACGTTCTGCACCGCGACGCCGCACTCCTTGGAGATCTCGAACCGCAGCCGCGAGGAGTCCAGCACCGTGCCCGAACCGAACACCTGGCTGGACGGCAGCCCGGTGATCTTCTGGGCGGCGTAGGTCACGACGTCGACGGGGTTGGTGACCATCATGTGGATCGCGTTCGGGGCGATGTCCACGAGCGTCGGCAGCACCTTCTTCACCAGTCCGACGGTCTTCGCGGCGAGCTCCATCCGCGGCTGACCAGGGTCCTGCTTGGCCCCCGCCGTGAACACCACGAGGTCGGCGTCGCGGCAGATCTCGATGTCGTCGCTGCCCTCGATCGTGGCCTGCGAGATGAACTCGATGCCGTGCCCGATGTCGGCGGCCTCCGCCGTCACCTTCGCCTTGTTGATGTCGTACAGGACGACGCGGCGCGCGGCGCCGCGCACGAGCGCGGCGTAGGCGAGCGTCGCCCCGACGGAACCGGCGCCGACGATGGCGACCGTGGAGACGGGACGGCCCGTGTAGGGCGGCGGGACGGTGGGTGCGCTCATGGCTCCCAGCCTAGGCGTCCGCGGCCGCCGGGACCTGGGTCGCCTCCTCGGCGAGGCGTCGCAGCGCGGACCGCGCGATCTCGCCGTTCGTCGTGGGCCACATCGGGGGCAGCGAGCGGAGCAGGAACGACCCGTAGCGGGCCGTGCTGATGCGGGAGTCGAGGATCGCGACGACGCCGCGGTCGCTCGTCGACCGGATCAGCCGTCCGGCGCCCTGCGCGAGCAGCAGCGCGGCGTGCGCGGCCGACACCGCCAGGAACGCGTTCGCGCCGCGCTTCGCGGCCACCTCCGACCGGGCCTGCACGACCGGGTCGTCCGGCCGCGGGAACGGGATGCGGTCGATGATCACGAGGCGGTTGGTCAGACCGGCGACGTCGACGCCCTGCCACAGCGACAGCGTCCCGAACAGGCTGGCCTCGGGGTCCTCGCGGAAGGCACGCACCAGCTCCCCGATCGAGTCCTCGCCCTGGCACATCACCGGCAGGTCGGTGGTCTCACGGACGTGCTCGGCGGCACGCTCGGCGGCTCGTCGCGAGGAGAACAGACCGAGGCAGCCACCCCGCGAAGCCTCGAGCAGCGCCACGATCTCGGCCAGGGCCTCGGGTCCGCCGCCCCCGGCGGCCGGGGCGGGCAACGAGGAGGCGACGTACCTGATGGCCTGCCGCGCGTAGTCGAACGGCGCCGGCACCTCCAGCTCGCGGTAGGCCGAGGCGTCGTGCAGCCCGACGTCGTGGGCGGCCGGGGTGAACTGACCGCCGATCCGCAGCGTGGCGGACGTCAGGACGACGGAGTGGTCGGTGAATAGGTTCTCGGCGACGAGGCCCGCGACCTCGAGCGGCGCGACGAACAGCCGCTTCGAGCCGTCGCTGCGCTCGTCGCACCACAGCACGTCCCGGCGCTGGGCGACGTTGTCGGACAGGAGCCGGTCGGCGATCTCGACCCCGAGGGTGAGGGCCGACCGGGCCATCTGCAGCCCGCCGTCGCCCCCGTCCTTGGCGCCGCCGCCCGACGGCTTGGTCAGGCTCAGCGCCTCGCGGCACGCGGCGGCCAGGAGCGTCACGACCTCCTGCAGCGCGGGCGTCAGCCCGTCCGGGAGCCGACCGGCGGGCACGGCGATGATCGCGGCGGCGAGGCGGGCGCCGCACTCCTCCAGCTCCGGCACGAGCACCCCGGCGTGCCGGCGCACCATCCGGGACATCCGCTCGACGCTGGGGCCGCTCAGCTCGGCGGTGGCCGCCGAGCGCGACCGGCTGGTGAGCTCGTGCGCCTCGTCGACGACGAGCGCGTCGTGCTCGGGCAGCACGCCGGGCGAGCCGGACGCGGCGATCCCGAGCATCGCGTGGTTCGTCACGACGACATCGGCCTCGCGCGCCGCGTTCTTGGCGCGCTCGGGGAAGCACTCGGCGAGCATCGGGCAGCGCTGGCCGATGCAGTCCATCTTGGTGACGGACACCTGGCGCCAGGCGCGGTCGCTGACGCCGGGGACCAGCTCGTCGCGGTCACCGGTCTCGGTGGTGCCGACCCACTCCCGCACCCGCACGACCTGCGCGCCGAGTCCCTCGTCGGCGTCGGCGCCCGGGTGCTCGGCCGGGGCCTCGACCTCGAACAGGGTGGGTGCCTCGTCGGGGTAGCCGCCCGAGACCTTGTGCTTGCAGGCGTAGTTGTGCCAGCCCTTGAGCAGGGCGACCTCGGCGCGGCGTGGGAGCGCGCCCTCGAGCGCGCCGGCGACGGCGGGCAGGTCCTTGGTGAGGATCTGCCGCTGCAGGGCCAGCGTCGCCGTCGAGACGACGACGCGCTCGCCGTGGTGGACGGCGCGGAGCACCGCCGGCACGAGGTAGGCGAAGGACTTGCCAGTGCCGGTCCCGGCCTCGACCAGGAGCGGCGTGTCGCCCTCCAGCGCCTCGGCGACGGCGCGCGCCATCTCGTGCTGCCCCTCGCGGCGCTGGCCGCCGCGGTCGGCGACGACCAGGTCCAGCGCGGCGTCGACCCCCAGGTCCGCCACGTCAGCCGACGGCGGCGTCGCGCAGCGCTGCCGCGAGGCCGGAGTCCACCCGGGCGCGGAGGCGGGTGCCCTGCTCGAGGTGCTCCTCGCCCACGACCTCGCCCGTGGTGTGCGCCTGGCTGACCAGGTCGCCGCGCGTGTACGGCACGACGACGTCGATGGTCTCCTGCGGACGCGGCAGCAGCTGCGCCACGAGCTCGCGCAGCTCCTCGATCCCCTCGCCCGTGCGGGCGGAGACGGCCACGGTGTGCTCGGTCGCCGCGTGCAGCCGCGCGAGGGTCTCGGGCTGGGCGATGTCGGCCTTGTTCAGCACGAGGACCTCGACGAGCTCGTCGACACCGTCGATGTCCGCGAGGACCTCGCGGACGGCGGCGATCTGTCCCTCGGGGTCGGGGTGGGAGGCGTCGACCACGTGCAGCAGCAGATCGGCCTCGCCGACCTCCTCGAGCGTGGAGCGGAACGCCTCGACGAGCTGGTGCGGAAGGGCCCGGACGAAGCCGACCGTGTCGGCGATCGTGTAGGCGCGGCCGTCGGGCGTCTCGGCCCGGCGGACCGTCGGGTCGAGCGTCGCGAACAGCGCGTTCTCCACCAGCACGCCGGCGCCGGTGAGGCGGTTCAGCAGCGAGGACTTGCCGGCGTTGGTGTAGCCGGCGATCGCCACGGCGGGCACGGTCGAGGCGTTGCGGACGGCGCGCTTGGTGACCCGGGCGGGCGCCATCGCGGCGATCTCGCGGCGCAGCTTCGACATCCGGTTGCGGATGCGGCGGCGGTCGAGCTCGATCTTCGTCTCACCGGGTCCGCGAGAGCCCATGCCCGCGCCGGCGCCGCCGACCTGGCCACCGGCCTGGCGCGACATCGACTCGCCCCAGCCGCGCAGGCGCGGCAGCAGGTACTCGAGCTGCGCGAGCTCGACCTGGGCCTTGCCCTCCCGCGACTTGGCGTGCTGCGCGAAGATGTCGAGGATCAGCGCCGTCCGGTCGACGACCTTGACCTTGACCACGTCCTCGAGCGACCGGCGCTGGGACGGGGCGAGGTCGCCGTCGATGACGACGGTGTCGGCGCCGCTCGCGGCGACGATCTCGGCGAGCTGGGCCGCCTTGCCCGACCCGAGGTAGGTGCCGGGGTCCGGCGTCCGCCGCTTCTGCAGCAGGCCGTCCAGCACCTCGGAACCGGCGGTCTCGGCGAGCGCCGAGAGCTCCCGCAGCGAGATCTCGGCGGACTCGGCGTCACCGGAGTAGAGGCCGACGAGCACGACGCGCTCGAGGCGCAGCTGCCGGTACTCGACCTCGGTGACGTCCTGGAGCTCGGTGGACAGGCCGGCGACGCGGCGCAGCGCGGCGCGCTCGGCGAGGTCGAGCTGCTCGCCGTCGCTGTCGGAGGGGCCGCCGTCGTCGGACATGACCGCCGTGCCCGCACGGGCGAGGATGCGCTCCACGATCCGGCTCGCCTCGTCGCTCGCCGTCGGGTGGTGCTCGGTGGTGTGGTCGTCATGGGTCGTCATAGGTGAGACATCGTCCCACGCGCGCCTTCGCGGGCGAAGGCTTTTGCGCTCAGGGCGGAGGCCGGGGGCGCGCCCGCGCCCTGGGGACAGCTCTCGGCCACGACTATCCTGTCAGGCGTGAGTCACGGCGAGCACTACTTCACCGCCTCCCCCGCCTCCCCCGCCCAGCTGCGCACGATCGACGTGCGTCTGGCCGGACGTGACGTGCGGGTGACGACGGCGCCCGGTGTCTTCTCGGGCGACCACCTCGACCACGCCACCCGGCTGCTGCTCGAGAAGGTGCCGCCGCCGCCGGCGACGGGCGATCTCCTGGACCTCGGCTGCGGCTGGGGACCGATCGCGCTGACGCTGGCGCACGCCGCGCCGCAGGCCCGCGTGTGGGCGGTCGACGTCAACGAGCGCGCGCTGGACCTCACCCGGCGCAACGCCGAGGCCGACGGCGCGACGAACGTCACCGCCGTCGAGCCGGACGAGGTGCCCGACGACGTGACGTTCGCCGCGATCTGGTCCAACCCCCCGATCCGGATCGGCAAGCCGGCCGTCCACGCCATGCTCGTGCGGTGGCTGCCGCGCCTGGCGCCCGACGGCGTGGCGCACCTCGTCGTCTCCAAGAACCTCGGCGCCGACTCGCTCGCGCGCTGGATCACGGCCGAGCTCGGCCTGCCGGTCGAGCGGGTCACCAGCGCCGGCGGGTTCCGGATCCTGCGGGTCACCCGGGCCTGACCGGCCTCAGCGCGGCTGGACGTCACCCACGAGCACCGCGGGGCCGCTGAGCGAGACCGCGCGGTCCGGCCCGAGGGCCACCACGAGCGTCCCCCCGGGCACGTGCACGATCCAGTCCGACGGCGCCTCGGGTCCGGCCCAGACCTGGGCCGCGAGCGCCGCGGCGCACGCACCGGTGCCGCACGAGAGCGTCTCGCCCACACCGCGCTCGTGGACGCGCATGCGCAGGACGCCGTAGCGGCGTCCCTCGCGGACGACCTCGCCCTCGGCCCGGACGATCTCGACGTTGGTCCCCCCGGCGGGCACCGGGTCGACCAGCGGAGCGCCGGTCAGGTCGGCGGCGGCGAGCTCGGCGTCGTCGGCCACGGCGATGACGACGTGCGGGTTGGGCATGGTGATCGACAGCCCGGGCCGCTGGCCGGCCACCCCGGCGACGGTGACGAGAACGTCGCTGCCGGCGGCCAGCGCGACGTCGCCCCCGGGGACGCCCCAGCGCCCCATGTCGGCCGTCAGGTCGACCCCGGTGCGGTGGACGCGGAGCGTGCCGGCACGGGTGACGACGTCGAGGTGGCCGCCGTCGGGAAGGACGGCGAGGCCCTCGTCCACGAGGAACGCGACGAAGACCCGCAGACCGTTGCCGCACATCTCCGAGACGGACCCGTCGGCGTTGCGGTAGTCCATGAACCACTCGGCGTCCGCCCCGGCGGCGGCCGCGGCCGGCTCCGTCGCGGCGGCGACGCTCGTGCGGACGGCGCGGATGACGCCGTCGGCACCGATCCCCCGGTGGCGGTCGGTGAGCGCGGCGACGTCGGCCGGTGCCAGCTCCCGCTCCCCCGTCGGGTCGGCGAGCAGGAGGAAGTCGTTGCCGGTGCCGTGCCCCTTCACCAGGCGGGGCCAGCGGGGCGAGGTGTCGAGGGAGGTCACCCGTCCAGGCTAACGGCGTCGTGCCCGGGGCGGTCCAGCAGGGCGAGGAGCTCGGACAGCTGCGCCTGCGGCGTCGAGGTCCCGTCCAGCCACGTGATCCGCGGGTCGCGACGGAACCAGCTGACCTGGCGGCGGGCGACCTGCCGGGTGGCGACCGCGGTGGCCTCGACCGCCTCCGCCGTCGTCAGCTCACCGGCGAGCACCGCGAGCGCCTGCGAGTAACCCACCGCGCGCGCGGCGGTGACGCCCAGCCCCCGGGCGGCGACGCGCTCGGTCTCGGCGACCAGGCCGTCGTCGAACATCTGCGCCGCGCGGGCGGCGATGCGCTCGACGAGCACGTCCCGCGGCACGTCCAGGGCGACCTGCACCGCCGGACGGAGGTAGGTGTACTGCGGCAGGCTCGCCGTGTACGGCCGCCCCGTGATCGCGATGACCTCCAGCGCCCGGACGAGTCGACGCGTGTTGCGGGTCCCGATCCGCTCGGCCGCCTCGGGGTCGCGGCGCGCGAGCTCGGCGTGCAGCATGCCCGGCCCCTCGACGCGTCCCCGCTCCTCGAGGGCGGCCCGGACCTCGGGGTCGGTCTCGGGGAAGTCGAGCGCGTCCAGGGTGGCGCGCAGGTAGAGCCCCGAGCCGCCCACGAGGATCGGGACGGCGCCGCGGCCGCCGATCTCGTCGATGAGGGCCCGTGCCCACTCCTGGTAGGCGGCGACCGAGGCGTCCTGCGTCGGGTCGAGCACGTCGAACAGGTGGTGCGGCACCCCGTGCCGCTCGTCGCCGGGCGTCTTGGCGGTGCCGATGTCCATGCCGCGGTAGAGCTGCATGGCGTCGGCGTTGACGATCTCGCCGCCGATGCGCTGCGCGAGCGCGATCGCGAGGGCGCTCTTGCCCGACGCCGTCGGGCCGACGACGGCGATCGTGGGGGGCTGGTCTCCTCGGGCACGACCTCGACGCTACCGGCCGGCCGGATCGGGCAGGACGAGCGTGACCAGCACGGGCAGGTGGTCGGACGGCAGCCCCGGGCGGTCCGTGCCCGTGCGGACGTCGACGACGGCGATGCGCGGGTCCACGAGGACCGCGTCGATCCGTTTCGTGGGCCGCCGGGTCGCGGACACCGGGTAGGTCGGGCCGCCGCTGCCGGCGCCCGCGTCCTGCAGGTGCGAGGCCAGCAGGCGCCAGGTCGGTCCGTCCGGCGTCTCGTTGAGATCGCCGGCGACCAGGCGCAGGCGGGTCGCGTCGCCGTCGGACAGGCCGTCGAGCGAGAGGTCCGCCAGCAGCCGCTCGGCGTGCGCGAGCCGGCCCTCCTCGCTGACGTCGAGGTGCGCGCTGGCGACGTCGATCGTCCAGCCGCCCACGCGGACCCGGGCGAGCGCGCTCGCTCGCGGGTAGGCCCACCACCACCCGGTGAAGGGGCGCGGCATGGCGCTGACGCGTGAGCGCTCCACCCCCACGTGCGGGGCGACCAGCACCGCGACCCCGCGGCTCCCGCCCCCGGCGGCGAGGCGCAGGCCCACGGACCGGGCGACGAGGGCGAGTGCGGCACGGCCGCCCGGCCAGCGCGGGCACTCCTGCAGGCAGACGACGTCGGCGCGCGCCGCCCTGACCACGGCGGCGACCCTGGCCACCTCGCGCAGGCCGAGAACGTTCCAGGTCAGCAGGCGCACGGGGGTCTCCACCCGACGATTATCGCCGCGCGCCGTGCTTATGCTGTCGCCCGTGGCCCGACGTATCCAGACGTGGCTGCGACGCCTGGCGGGCGGCGCGGCGGTGCCAGCCCGCGACGACGACGTCCTTCCCTCCGCCCCCGGCCGGCCCCGACCCCGGCCAGGCCCCGACGGGTTCGGCGTCGCGGACGCCCCCACCCCGACCGGCCCCGCGACGGCCGCCCCCGTCGCGGACGGGGTCCCCGACGCCGAGCGCGTCCGCCCCGTCACGCGCGATCGCGTGGCCGCCTCGCTCCGCCGCCGCGACTACCGCTACCTCGTCGACGAGCGCGGCAACCTCTGCGGCCTGTGGTCCTACCGCTTCTTCTCGTTCACGCTCGTGCGGGACCAGGTGCTGCAGGTCCGCGGCCGGTGGTCGCGGCAGGCCTCGATCGACCGGCTGTGGGAGATCCTCGAGTTCGCCAACACCTGGAACGCCCGGCGCCACCACCCCAAGGTCTACGTCAGGGTCCACGACGACGGCCGCGTGCACGTGCTGACGGAGATCTCCGTGCCGGTGACGGTGGGGCTGAGCGACGCGCAGATCGACCACCACCTCGCCGTCGGGCTCGCGAGCGGGGCGCTCGTGTTCGACGAGCTGGACGGGCTCTACCCCGATCCCGTCCTCCAGCCGGAGGCGACGTGAGGGCCGGGCGCGACCGTGTCTCCGTCGTCACCCCCGAGCTGCTCCGGGAGGTGGTCAGCGAGCGGGGCGAGCTGGTCAGGGAGCTGCCCCAGGGGGTGGCGGGTCACGTCGAGGGGCACGCCTACCAGGTGCTGGTCGAGGGCACCGACCTCGTCGTCAGGACGCGCTGGGCCCGGCTGCTCCCGCCGCCCGCCCGGCGTGGCGCCGCCCAGCTCGTCAACGACTGGAACCGGGACCGCATCCTGCCGACCCTGCACATCGAGGACACCGAGGAGGGCCTCGCCGTCGTCGCCGTCTCGGCGACCTCGATCGCCGTCGGACTGAGCGCCGACCAGGTGGCGGAGGCCGTCGACGTCGCGCTCACCGTGACGGCGCACGCGCTGCGGTCGCTCGCCGCGTCCGTCCCCCGGGCTGAGCGGGGACGAACGGTCGGACGCGCGGTCGGCCCGTCAGCGGACGCGGAGCGTCGGCAGACCCAGCGAGACGGGGACCGGGGTCGCGCTCGCACCGCCCGGCGTCGGCACGCCGCACGAGTCGCCGCCGTCGCGCCGGTCCTGCCACGCCTGCCCTGACCGCGTGCGGCGGATCGCGACGTCGGCGCCGTCCGCCATCAGGTGGTGCGGTGCGGCGTGGGTGATACGCGTGCTGACGACGTCCCCCGGGCGGGGGTGGTCGGCCTCGGCCAGGTCGGCGGGCAGCCGGACGTGGACGAGCCGGTTGTCGCGGGAGCGACCGGTGATCCGGCCGGAGGCGGCGTCCTTGCGACCGTCCTGCTCCGAGACGAGGACCTCGACGGCGGTCCCCACCAGGGCGAGGTTCTCCGCCGTCCCGATGCGCTCCTGCAGCTCGACCAGCCGCCCGTAGCGCTCGGTGACGACGTCGTGCGGGATCTGGTCGGGCAGGTCGGCGGCCGGCGTGCCGGGACGCTTGGAGTACTGGAAGGTGAAGGCGGAGGAGAACCTGGACGCCTCGACGACGCGCAGGGTCTCCGCGAAGTCCTCCTCGGTCTCGCCCGGGAACCCGACGATGAGGTCGGTCGTGATGGCGGCGTCGGGGATCGCGGCGCGCACCCGGTCGATGATCCCGAGGAAGCGCTCGCTGCGGTAGGAGCGGCGCATCGCCCGCAGGATGCGGTCGGAGCCGGACTGCAACGGCATGTGCAGGCTCGGCATGACGTTGGGCGTCTCGGCCATCGCCGCGATGACGTCATCGGTGAACGCCGCCGGGTGCGGGCTGGTGAAGCGGACGCGCTCCAGCCCCTCGATCTCGCCGCAGGCCCGGAGCAGGCGGGCGAACGCGTCACGCTCCCCGAACGAGACGCCGTAGGAGTTCACGTTCTGTCCCAGCAGCGTCACCTCGATGGCGCCGGCGTCGACGACCGCCCTCACCTCGGCGAGGACGTCGCCCGGGCGGCGGTCGCGCTCCTTGCCGCGCAGGTGGGGCACGATGCAGAACGTGCAGGTGTTGTTGCAGCCGACCGAGATCGAGACCCAGCCCGCGTAGACGCTCTCCCGCTTCGTCGGCAGCGTCGAGGGGAAGACCTGGAGCGACTCGTGGATCTCGACCTGCGCCTCGGCGTTGTGCCGGGCCCGCTCGAGCAGCACGGGCAGGGCGTCGATGTTGTGGGTGCCGAACACGACGTCGACCCAGGGCGCCTTCGCCACGATCGTGTCGCGGTCCTGCTGGGCCAGGCAGCCGCCGACGGCGATCTGCAGCCCGGGGCGCTCGCGCTTGACCTGGGCGAGGCGACCGAGGTTGCCGTAGAGCTTGGTGGCCGCGTTCTCGCGGACGGCGCACGTGTTGATGACGACGACGTCGGCCACGGCGGCGTCGGCAGCGACGTCGGTCCCCGAGCCCCCGGGGTGGGCCGCGACCAGACCGGCGGACTCCAGCAGACCCGCCATCCGCTCCGAGTCGTGGACGTTCATCTGGCACCCGAGGGTGCGGATGACGTAGCTGCGGGGGTCGGCGCCGTTCCCGGCCAGGTCGGGGGCGGCGGCGGGAGCGGTGATCGTCACCGCAGCAGTCTACGGAACGCCGTGGGCGCAGGCCCGCAGGCGCCTACCACCGAAACGTCACCCGTGCATCCCGATCCGGAAACGTTGCCAAGATGTGACACTCCAATGTCGTCCCACGTAACAACCCCCGGCTAGGTTGCCCAGATGACCAACACGACACCGCCCTCCGGCGAGCCCGTGCACGACGCCGTGACCGCGCCCCTGACCTCCGCTGACGCCGGTCGTCCCCTCGTGCACCTCGCCAGGGTCAACAAGCACTTCGGGCCGCTCCACGTGCTGCAGAACATCGACCTGAGCGTCGCGAAGGGCGAGGTCGTCGTCGTGATCGGCCCGTCCGGCTCCGGCAAGTCGACCCTCTGCCGGGCCATCAACCGCCTCGAGACGATCGACGACGGGGTCATCGAGCTCGACGGCAAGGCGCTCCCGCAGGAGGGCAAGGCACTCGCGCGGCTGCGCTCCGACGTCGGGATGGTCTTCCAGTCGTTCAACCTCTTCGCCCACAAGTCGATCCTCGAGAACGTCACGCTCGGCCCGATCAAGGTCCGCAAGCTGAGCAAGAAGCAGGCCACGGCCGAGGCGATGGAGCTGCTCGAGCGCGTCGGCGTGGCCACGCAGGCCGAGAAGATGCCCGCGCAGCTCTCCGGTGGCCAGCAGCAGCGCGTGGCGATCGCCCGCGCCCTGGCCATGCGCCCCAAGGTGATGCTCTTCGACGAGCCCACCTCGGCCCTCGACCCCGAGATGGTCAACGAGGTGCTCGACGTCATGGTCTCGCTCGCCAAGGAGGGGATGACGATGATCGTCGTGACCCACGAGATGGGCTTCGCCCGCAAGGCGGCCGACCGCGTGGTGTTCATGGCCGACGGCCAGATCGTCGAGCAGGCCGACCCCGAGTCGTTCTTCACCAACCCGCAGTCGGAGCGGGCCCGGGACTTCCTGGGCAAGATCCTGACCCACTGATCCCGACGGCGTCCCGTCCGGGACGCCGTCGCACCCTTCCTGGGTCGAGGTACCCAGGGAACCGTTCGGGGGCTCGTCCCCGGTTCGCACACGAAGGAGCAGATCCATGCGCAACACCCGAGTGACGATCGCCGCCCTGGCGGCTGTCGCCGCGATGACCCTCGCGGCCTGTACCACCGACGCCGGCGGCACCGACGCCGAGGAGACCTCCGCGGAGAGCAGCACCAGCGACGGCGGCGAGACCGAGGCCGCGGCCGAGTGCTCCGGCGGCGAGGGCTCGATCAACATCGGCATCAAGTTCGACCAGCCGGGTCTCGGCTTCCAGGACGGCTCCGACTACAGCGGCTTCGACGTCGACGTCGCCAAGTACGTCGCGTGCGAGCTCGGCTACGCCGAGGACGCCATCACGTGGGTCTCGGCCCCGTCGGCCCAGCGCGAGAACATGCTCCAGACCGGCCAGGTCGACATGATCTTCGCGACGTACTCGATCACGGACGCCCGCAAGGAGGTCGTGAGCTTCGCCGGACCGTACTTCGTGGCCGGTCAGGACCTGCTCGTCACCGCCGACAACGAGGACATCACGGGTCCCGAGGACCTCAACGGCAAGAACCTCTGCTCCGTCACCGGCTCCACCTCGGCCCAGAAGGTCAAGGACACGCTGGCCTCCGAGGTCCAGCTGCTCGAGCAGCCCGGCTACGCCGACTGCGTGACGGTCCTCGAGTCCGGCCAGGTCGACGCCGTCACCACCGACGACATCATCCTCGCCGGCCTCGCCGCCACGTCCGCCAACTCGGGCAAGTTCAAGGTCGTCGGCAACCCGTTCTCCGAGGAGAACTACGGCGTCGGCATCCCGAAGGACTCCGACACCTGCGAGGACATCAACGCGGCCATCACCAAGATGATCGACGAGGGTGCGTGGGAGGAGGCCGTGACGTCGAACACCGACGGCACCGGCTACACCCCCAACGCCGAGCTCAACCCGCCCACCCCGGCGGCGTGCGCCTGATCTGACCTCGGCTGGACCGGCTCGGCACCCGCCGGGCCGGTCCAGCCGCTGTCACCGTCTGATCCCTCGGCCTCGGAGGCCCCATGAATCTCTTCGAGCAGGTCCAGTTCCTGTTCTCCAGCTACAACATCCCCGCAGCGTTCTGGGTCAACATCCAGCTGACGTTCTGGGCCGCGATCGGCGCCACCGTCATCGGCACCGCGCTCGGCCTCATGCGGGTCTCCCCCGTCGCCTCGCTGCGCTGGTTGGGCGGCAGCTACGTCACGATCTTCCGCAACACGCCGCTGACGGTGCTGATGCTGTTCGCGACCCTCGGTGTGTGGAGCCAGCTGAAGATCGTCTTCTCGCAGGACTTCCCCACCAACTTCTTCATCTACGCCTCTCTGGTGCTGGCGATCTACCACGCGGCGTTCGTGTGCGAGGCCGTGCGGTCGGGCATCAACACCGTGCCGCTGGGCCAGGCCGAGGCCGCTCGTGCCATCGGCCTCCCGTTCCTGCCGGCCGCCCGTCTCGTGCTCCTCCCGCAGGCGTTCCGCGGCGCCATCGCCCCCCTCGGCAACGTGCTCATCGCCCTGATCAAGAACACGACGGTGGCCGCGGCCGCCAGCGTCGCGGTCGAGACGTCCTCGGTGATGCGCGCCATGATCGAGACCAACTCGAACATGGTCTTCCTCATCTTCATGATCTTCGCGATCGGCTACGTGATCCTGGTCGTCCCCGTCGGCGTGGTGGCCACGTCGCTCTCCCGGAAGCTGGCGGTGGCGCGATGAGCCAGGCAGTGCTGTTCGACGCCCCTGGGCCCAGGGCCCGGCGGAACATCCTGATCGCCAACATCGTCGGCGGGCTCCTCATCGCCGGGGTGCTGGGTCTCGTGGTGTGGAAGCTCGGCCAGGAGGGCCAGCTCGACGCCGCGCGGTGGACGACGCTGTTCACGTCCAACGCCTGGGTGAACTTCTTCCTGCCCGGCCTGCAGAACACCCTCGTCGCCGCGTTCTACTCGATCATCCTGGCGGTCGTCTTCGGGCTCCTCTTCGGTCTCGGTCGACTCGCGCCCTACGCCTGGGTGCGCGTCATCGCCGGGGCCGTGGTCGAGTTCTTCCGCGCCGTGCCGGTCCTGATCATGATGATCGCCCTGTACTTCGGACTCGGACTCTCGCAGGTGCTTCCCTCGGAGCAGGTGCCGCTCGTCTCGGTCGTGGCCGCTCTGACGCTCTACAACGGGTCGGTCATCGCCGAGCTCGTCCGGTCCGGTGTCCACGGTCTGCCCAAGGGTCAGCGCGAGGCTGCCTCGGCGATCGGAATGACCCACGGTCAGTCGCTCCGCATGGTCGAGCTGCCGCAGGCGCTCATCGCGATGCTGCCCTCGCTCGTGTCGCAGTTCGTCGTGATCCTCAAGGACTCCGCCCTCGGAGCGATCATCACGTTCAACGAGTTCCTCCAGCTCTCGCGTCAGTTCGGGGCTGGCAACGGCAACATGCTCCAGGCGCTGATCGTCTGTGCGGCCGTGTTCATCCTCATCAACTGGCTGCTCTCGAAGGTTGCCGACCTCGCGGCCCGCCGCCTGTCGAAGCGGACCTCCGGACGGACCGCTCCCGGAACTCCGCTGCCGGCGCAGGTCGGGGACGACGCTCCGGTCACCGCCTGAGCACCCCCGCCTCGCGGGGCTGACGAGCCTCGCGGGGCTGACGACGAGAGGGGCCGGTCCTGGTGGACCGGCCCCTCTCGCGTGCTCGGTGTCTGCCCGAGGTCGGGACCTGCCCGTCGACGCCGGGAGTCAGGGGCTGTCGAGCTCGTCGGCGCCGACGTCGCGGAGCTCGCCGGCGCCGTCGTGCGGTGCGGTGCCCCCCTGCTCGGCCAGGACCTCCCGCACGATGCGGAACGCCGCGGAGGGATGGTGCCCCTTGCGCGCGAGCATCTCGACGAGCCGACGCTCCCGCTTCTCGCGGGGCAGTCCGACGCTGGCCGGTGCCCGACGACGGACGAGGTCGTAGGCCGCCGCGTCCTCGGACTCGCGGTCGATCACGTCGAGCGCCTCGGCCGCCGTCTCGGCGTCGATGCCCTTGCGGGTCAGCTCCTGCGCGATGGCCCGGCGGGCCTGGCCCCGCTCCGTGTGCCGGGTCCGCACGAGGATCGCGGCGTACTCGGCGTCGTCGATCAGCCCGACGTCGGTGAAACGGTCGAGCACCGTCTCGGCGACGGCCGGCGGCACGTCCTTCTTCGCCATCGCCTCGGCGAGCTGGGCGCGCGACCGCGGGGCGGACGTGAGCAGGCGCAGGGCGATCTGGCGGGCGACCTTCTCGTGGTCCTCCGCCTGCCCGGTGACGATCTCGCCATCGAGCGCGACGCCGCGCGCTCGTCCGTCACCGTCCGGATGCGCCGCAGCGCCGCCGGCGGGCGACCCCTCGGCGGAGGGGCGCCACGCCGTCGGCGCTGCGGTCGAGCGGCGTGATCGTGAGAGGTGTCGTCGGTCACGACGCGTCCCTTCGATCAGGTCGGTGGAGATGACTCAGAAGTCGACCGGCTCCTCGTCGAGCTCGGAGGCGTCCTCCGGGACCTCGATGGGGGCCCCGATCCCGAGCTTGGCCTTGATCTTGACCTCGATCTCGTTCGCGAGGTCGGGGTTGTCGATGAGGAACTTGCGGGCGTTCTCCTTGCCCTGGCCGAGCTGGTCGCCCTCGTAGGTGTACCAGGCGCCGGACTTGCGCACGAAGCCCTCCTCCACACCCATGTCGATGAGGCCACCCTCGCGGGAGATGCCGTGACCGTAGAGGATGTCGAACTCGGCCTGCTTGAAGGGCGGGGCCATCTTGTTCTTGACGACCTTGACGCGCGTGCGGTTGCCGACCGCCTCGGTGCCCTCCTTGAGGGTCTCGATGCGGCGGACGTCCAGGCGGACCGACGCGTAGAACTTCAGCGCCTTGCCTCCGGTCGTCGTCTCGGGCGAGCCGAAGAACACGCCGATCTTCTCGCGGAGCTGGTTGATGAAGATCGCGGTCGTGCCGGACGCCGACAGGGCACCGGTGAGCTTCCGCAGCGCCTGGGACATGAGGCGGGCCTGGAGACCGACGTGGCTGTCACCCATCTCGCCCTCGATCTCGGCCTTCGGCACCAGGGCAGCGACGGAGTCGATGACGATGATGTCGAGCGCACCCGAGCGGATGAGCGAGTCGGCGATCTCGAGCGCCTGCTCCCCCGTGTCGGGCTGGGAGACGTAGAGGACGTCGGTGTCGACGCCGAGCTTCTTGGCGTACTCCGGGTCGAGCGCGTGCTCGGCGTCGATGAACGCGGCGATGCCGCCGGCCCGCTGGGCGCTGGCCACCGCGTGCAGCGCGACGGTCGTCTTGCCCGAGCTCTCGGGGCCGTAGACCTCGATGATGCGACCGCGCGGGAGTCCCCCGATGCCGAGCGCGATGTCGAGCGCGACCGATCCGGTCGGGATGACCTCGATCGGCGGGCGCACGCTGTCGCCCAGGCGCATCACGGACCCGTTGCCGTACTGACGGTCGAGCTGGCCGAGCGCCGCCTCGAGAGCCTTCAGCTTGTCCGGCTGCTTGCCCTGCGTCTTGCCCTGCGTCTTTCCTGACTGGACAGCCATGGTGTTTCCTCGAGTTCTCCCGGCCTGCGGGATCGTTACGGACAGGTCTGGCCTTCACAGCGCCGCCCTCTCCGGGTGGCTCTGGGGTGACGGTATGCCTGGCCACTGACATCGCGCGCAGCACCTCGGAGCCACTGGGGATTCCGGTGCGCTGCGGTCACCTGGGGACAAATGTAGGTCGTACGTCTGTTCGAAGCGAGCGACACGCCGACACGGCGTGTCGGAGGTGCTCGACGTCCTGCTCGGGACGCGCCCGTCGATCGCGGCGAGGCGTCGCACCCGTCGATCGTGGGCGCACGGGGCCCGTCGACCCCGGGGTGATCAGACCCGACGGCGGCGTCGCGCCGAGCGCGCGTCCTCGCGGTGGAGCCAGCGGGTGGCGTCGTCCTGGCCGGTCGCGTCGCAGACAGCCTCCCAGACCTCGCGCGGCGGCACGCCGGCCTCGAGCGCCTGGTCCGCCGTCCGGCCGTCGAGCGCGGACATGACGAGGTCACCGCCCAGGCTTCGCGCGTAGCTCGCGCCGAACACCTGCTCCATCACCGACCAGAACTCCGAGTGCCGCACCCGACAACGGTAGGCCAGGCCGAGGAGATCGACGTGCCGCGATCCGCGAGACCCCTCGGGCCCGTGGCGCCCGCCAGCTCCGCAGAGCTCGATGTCGGTGGGTGCCAGCATGATGGAGGCATGAGCAGCACGCCGCGCGGACTCGAGCGCTTCAGCGCCGCCACGGCGACGTGGTTCACCGAGTCCTTCGAGGCGCCCACCGCGGCCCAGGTCGGAGCGTGGGACGCCGTCGCCGACGGTCAGCACGCGCTCGTGGTCGCCCCCACCGGGTCCGGCAAGACCCTCGCGGCCTTCCTGTGGGCGGTCGACCAGCTGCTCACCGCCCCGGTGCCCCCGCCGCAGGAGCGCTGCCGCATCCTGTACATCTCCCCGCTCAAGGCCCTGGCCGCCGACGTCGAGCGCAACCTCCGCTCGCCGTTGGTGGGCATCGCGCGGACCACCCGCACCCTCGGTCAGGAGCCGCCCGACGTGCGCGTCGGCGTCCGCACCGGTGACACCCCCGCCAACGAGCGCCGCCGGCTCGCCACCCGCCCGCCCGACATCCTGATCACGACGCCGGAGTCGCTGTTCCTGGTCCTCACCTCGGCCGCGCGCGAAGGGCTGGCGGGCATCACGACCGTCATCCTGGACGAGGTGCACGTGCTGGCCGGCAGCAAGCGCGGCGCCCACCTCGCCGTGAGCCTCGAACGGCTCGACGACATGCTCGCCACCCCGGCGCAGCGCATCGGTCTGTCCGCGACCGTCCGCCCCGTCGCGGGCGTCGCGACCTTCCTGGCGGGGATGCGCACCCCGGAGGACGGCGGCCGCGCCGTGCGGCTCGTCCAGCCGCCGTCGACCAAGCAGCTGCTCATCGACGTCGACGTCCCGGTGCCGGACCTCACCGATCTCGAGGAGGAGATCGACGGCGTCCCCGCGAGCGGCCCCGATCTCTCCGGCGCCGCAGCCGGGGCGCTCCCGGCGCCGGGCCTCCCGACCCAGGGCCGGACCGCCTCGGTGTGGCCGGCCGTGACGCGGCGCGTGGTCGACGTCATCAGCGAGCACCGCACCACCCTGGTGTTCACGAACTCGCGCCGCGGCGCCGAACGCCTCACCGCCCGTCTGAACGAGGAGTGGGAGCGGCGGCACGCCCCCGACGAGGACGCCGATCTCGAGCTCGACGAGGACGACGTCGGCGCCGACGAGCGCGACGCCGGCGACACCCGCATCACCGACGCCGACACCGACGCCGGATCTGCCTGGGCCGCCGAGATGCCGGGCCAGTCGGGCACCGCGCTGCCCACCGCCGGAGTGATCGCCCGGGCCCACCACGGCTCGATGAGCCGCGAGGCCAGGACCGCGATCGAGGACGACCTCAAGAGCGGACGACTGCCCGCCGTCGTCGCGACGTCCTCGCTCGAGCTCGGGATCGACATGGGATCGATCGACGTCGTCGTGCAGATCGGCTCACCGCCGTCGGTCGCGAGCGCGCTGCAGCGCATCGGTCGAGCCGGCCACCAGGTCGGCGCCGTCTCGCACGGAATCGTCGTGCCGATCCACCGCGGAGACCTGATGCCTGCCGTCGCCGCGACCGTCCAGGCCCGCACGGGCGGGATCGAGGAGGTCCGCGGGCTCAGCAACCCGCTCGACGTCCTGGCGCAGCAGATCGTCGCGATGCTGGCGGTCAAGGACTGGAGCGTCGCCGACCTCACGCAGCTGCTGCGCCGGTCCGCCCCCTACGCCACGCTCGGCGACGGCAGCCTGCACGCCGTCCTGGACATGCTCGCCGGGCGCTACCCGAGCGAGGACTTCGCTCAGCTGCGGCCGCGCATCGTGTGGGACCGCATCGAGAACACCCTCAGCGCCCGCCCGGGTGCCCTCCGCCTGGCCGCCACCTCGGGCGGCACCATCCCCGATCGCGGCCTCTACGGCGTCTACCTCGCCACCGGTGCCGACGACGTCGCGGCACGCGGCGGTCGGCGCGTCGGTGAGCTCGACGAGGAGATGGTCTTCGAGTCGCGCGTGGGCGACACGTTCACGCTCGGATCGAGCACCTGGCGCATCGAGGACATCACGCCCGACCGGGTCCTGGTCACACCGGCGCCGGGAGTTCCCGGACGCCTGCCGTTCTGGAAGGGCGACCAGCCCGGCCGCCCCGCCGAGCTGGGCATGGCGCTCGGCGCGATGATGCGCTCGGCCCAGGAGTCCGGCGACCTCGGGGCGACGGTCACCACCTGGGGGGTCTCCGACTGGACCCGCGACAACCTCGTGGGCTACCTCGGCGAGCAGCTCGAGGCGGTCGGACAGCTGCCGAGCGACACCTCGATCGTCGTGGAGCGCTTCCGCGACGAGCTGGGCGACTGGCGCCTGGTCATCCACTCCCCCTACGGCGCACGCGTGCACGCGCCCTGGGCGCTGGCGCTCGTCGGACGGCTGCGCGAGCAGCTCGGCATGGACGTGGCCGCGATGCACTCCGACGACGGGATCGTGCTGCGCCTGCCCGACGTCGACGACCCGCTCGAGGACTGGCTCCTGCCCGCTCCCGACGAGGTCCCGGCCTCGGGCGGCAGCACGACGGTCGGGCTCGCGGACCTGCTGCTCGAGCCCGAGGAGATCCAGCGCGCCGTCATCGACGCGCTCGCCGGTTCGGCGCACTTCTCCGCCCGGTTCCGCGAGGCGGCCGCACGGTCGCTGCTGCTCCCGCGGCGCCGTCCCGACGGCCGCCAGCCGCTCTGGCAGCAGCGTCAGCGCGCGAGCCAGCTGCTCGCCGTCGCGGCGCGCTACCCCGACTTCCCGGTCGTGCTCGAGGCCGTGCGCGAGAGCCTGCAGGACGACTTCGACACGTCCGCCCTGGAGGAGCTGATGCGGCGGATCGGACGCCGCGAGGTCCGGATCCACGAGGTGACGACGTCCTCACCGTCGCCGTTCGCGCGCTCCCTCATGTTCGCCTACGTCGGGCAGTTCCTGTACGACGGCGACGCCCCCCTCGCCGAGCGTCGCGCCGCCGCGCTCGCCCTGGATCCGGAGCTGCTCACCGAGCTCCTGGGGCAGGGCGCGGGAGACCTCGCCGACCTGCTCGATCCCGAGGCGGTCCTGCGCGTGGAGGCCGAGGTCGGCCTGCGCACCGAGCAGGTGCGGGCTCGCGACGCCGAGGCCGTGCTCGACATCGTGCGCCGCCTCGGGCCGATCCCGACGGCGGACGTCGCGGCCCGCTGCCTGCCCGACGCCGACGTGGCCGACGCCGCGATGCCCGACCCCGACGTGGCCGCCGGTGGTGCCGACGCCGAGACCTCCGCGGAGGACGCCGACAGTGGCGCTGCGCCTGCTGACGGTGCGGCCACCACCGCCGCGGACGCGGCCGCCGCGGCGAGCGCCACCGCGCGCGCCGAGACGTGGCTCCGCGATCTCGCCGACCAGCGCCGCATCATGAGGGTCAGGGTCGCGGGCGTGGAGCAGTGGGCCGTCGTGGAGGACGCGGGCCGCCTGCGCGACGCCCTCGGCACCGCGCTTCCGGTCGGGCTGCCCGAGGCGCTGCTGGCGCCCGTGCCTGACCCGCTGAGCGACCTCGTCCGCCGCCACGCCCGCACGCACGGGCCGTTCACCGTGTCCGACCTGGCGCGCCGGTTCGGCCTGGCGCCCGGCACGCTGACGCCGACCCTGGGGCTCCTGGAGGCCTCGGGCGCGTTCGTCGCCGGCCGGCTCCGACCGCCCGGGGCCCGGCCCGGCGGGAACGCCGCGTCGGAGGGCCCCGGACGCCCTGACGGCGCGGCGGGCCCCGAACCGGACACCGCTGCGCCCGTCGCCCTCACCGGCGAGCGGGAGTACTGCGACGCCGAGGTGCTGCGCCGCATCCGGCGTCGGTCGCTCGCCGCCGCCCGCGCCGACGTCGAGGCCGTCCCGGCGCACGTGCTCGGCATCTATCTGCCGCGCTGGCACCAGCTGGGCCAGCTGTACGGGCTCGACGGCCTGCTCTCGGCCGTGGACCAGCTGGCCGGTGCCGAGCTCGACGTCGCCGACGTCGAGACGAGCATCCTGCCGTCGCGCGTGCGGTCGTACTCTCCCGGTCTGCTCGACGAGCTGACGAGCGCGGGCGAGGTCGTCTGGGTCGGCGCGGGCACCGGCAAGGTCGTGCTCGTCCCCGCCGATGCCGTTCCTCTGCTCGCCCCCGTGCCGGAACCGCTGCCGAGCGCGACAGCGGCCGCGGTCGTGGCCGCGCTCGAGCGGGGCGGACTGTTCTTCCGGGACATCGTCGCCGCCGTGACGGAGGCGGCCGCGGCGGCCGGGACGAGCGCCCCGTCCTCCTCGGACGTCGAGGACGCCGTCTGGGAGGCGGTGTGGGCCGGGCACGTCACCAACGACACGTTCGCCCCCGTGCGCGCGCGGACCGCCACGACGGGAGGCGGCTCGCGCTCGCCGCGCAACGGCACGTCCGGCACCTCCGCGACGCGCGCGCGCCGCATGAGCCGGCAGTCCCTGATGAAGGAGTCGATGCTCGCGGTCAGCGGCGCCCGCGCCGGCAGCCGCGTGCCGCTGCGGATCGCGACGCCCCCGACGATGGCGGGACGCTGGAGCCTCGTGGGCGAGCGCAGCAGCGAGCCGACCCTCCGGATGACCGCGAGGGCCGCGAGCCTCCTCGAGCGCCACGGCGTCGTGCTCCGCGGCATCGCGCAGGCCGAGGGGGTGCCCGGTGGCTTCGGTGCGCTCTACCCCGTGCTCTCCCGTCTGGAGGACTCCGGCCGCATCCGTCGCGGGTACCTGGTCGAGGGTCAGGGTGCGGCGCAGTTCGCGCTGCCGGAGTGCGTCGACCGGTTGCGGGCCGACGCGGGCCTGCGTCCGGGAGCGCTCGTGATGGCGGCGGCCGACCCGGCCAACCCCTATGGCTCGCTCGTTCCCTGGCCCCGGTTCGGCCGGGGCGGGGGCGCCGACCTCCCTGCCCCGTCGGGACCGTCCTCGACGGCGGAGGATGACGCCGTCGGGACGGACGAGGACGCCTCTCCCCCCGACTCCCGCGCGCCCGCGCTCGTCGACCCCGCCGCCGCGACCGGCACGGGCGCCCGGCCCCGGCGCGTCGCGGGGGCCGACGTCGTGCTCGTGGACGGGCGCCTGGTGCTGTTCGTCGAGCGCGGAGGCGGCAGCGTGCTGGCGATGACCGACGACGGCGAGGACCTCGCGCTCGCGGCCCACGCGCTCGTGGACCAGGCGCCGGACCGCTACAGCGGTCTGACCGTCCGCAAGGTCGACGGCGAGGGTTCGCTGACGTCCCAGGCACCGGCGGCGCTCGCGCTGCGCGAGGCCGGTTTCATCGCCACACCGCGTGGTCTGAAGCTCCGGGCACCGGCGGCCGCCACTCGCGGGTCGGGCGTCCGTGCGGTGGGAAGGCCGCAGCGTGCCTGAGGGTGACGTGGTGCTGCGGACCGCCCGACGACTCACGCTCGCGCTGGCCGAGGGCGAGCTCGTCCGCTCGGAGCTGCGCTGGCCCACGCTGGCGGGGAACGACCTCACGGGGCTGCGCAGCCTCGGCACCGTGTCCTACGGCAAGAACCTGCTCACCCGGTTCTCCGACGGCCGGACGCTCCACACCCACCTGAGGATGGACGGCACGTGGCGCGTGACGGCCACCCCCGCCGAGGTGGACGACCGCGCGGGGCACGGGGACATCGGTGTGCGACGCTCCGCGGGTGGCCGGCCGCGCGACCGTCGCGAACGGGGGCGCTACGGACGGGGTCCGCGGACCTACGACCCGGCCGCGGCCGGGTCCGACGTCCGCGCCGTGCTCGCGACCGCGTCGTGGACGTGCACGGGCCACCAGCTGGGGATGATGCACCTGCTGCGCACGCACGACGAGTCGCGCCTGCTCGCTCCGCTGGGACCGGACGTGCTCGGTGACACCTACGACGCCGACGTCGAGGCGGCGATCGGCGAGGCGATCCACGCGCAGGGCGCGCGAGAGATCGGCGCCGTGCTGCTCGACCAGGGGGTCCTGGCCGGGCTCGGGACGATCTACATGGCCGAGACGCTCTTCCGGCACAAGGTCTCGCCGTGGCGTGCCGCGGCCGACGTGCCCGATCCGGCCGCGATGTCCGCCACCGCCCGCCGCCTCATGCTCGGCTCCGCCGACGCCCCCACCGGTCCGAACACCCGGGGCTCGATCGCGATGGTCACCTACGGGCGCTCGGGTGAACCCTGCGTGCGCTGCACGACACCGATCCGCGACGGGCGGGTGGGCGAGCCCCCCTACGACCGGATCGCCTACTACTGCCCGCGCTGCCAGCTGCGCTGAGCCGGTCGGGGCCGCCGCAGAAGCACCTCACCGCCGCGCACTCCCGGGTCCGGGGACGCGACAGGGCGGCAGCCGTGGTCGGCTGCCGCCCTGTCGGCGGTACGGGTGCTGGAGCGGTCAGACCGCCGCGGCGAACGGGCGGACCGACGCCTCGAGGTCGGCCGGAACCGTGTCGGGGATGCGCACGCCCTCGGCGAGGGCGATGCGATCGCTCACCTCGCGCAGGAGCGCCCACAGCGGGACGTCGAGGGCGTCGCAGACGGAGCTCAGGAGCTCGGAGGACGCCTCCTTCTGCCCGCGTTCGATCTCGGAGAGGTAGCCGAGCGACACACGAGCCGCGGCGGAGACCTCACGAAGAGTCTTGCTCTGGGCGAGACGGACGTCACGAAGCACGTCACCCAGCTCACGTCGAAGCAGAACCATGGCCCGTCCCTCCTTCGCACCTGCGTCCACGATGGTCAGCTGTGCGGCTCCGGGTGCCGCACCAGCCTGTCGATTACGGTACCCCGCGTGTGTGACGGGCGTGCGTCCGACGTGTGACGGTGTCCGCTTGCCGGACACCTGGCGGTTGCCCGCCCGCGCCGGCGGTGCCGGCAGATCCTGCACGTTCCTGATCTCATTCATCACTGGGTGCAACGCGTGGGGCGCCCTCCGTGTTCCCGACCTCCCCGACCGCGCCGCGCTCACCCGGCTCGAGCGCCGACAGCACCAGCGCGAGCGCCAGATCGCGAGCGGCGGACCGCACGGCGGCCCTGCCTCCACCCAGCACCACACGGCGGGTGACCACGTTCCCGTCGACGAGCGCGGCGACGACGACGGTCCCGGCCGCGACGCCGTCGCTGGGCCCGGGACCGGCGACGCCGGTCGTCGCGATCGCGACGTCGGCCCCCAGCAGCCGGGCCACCCCGGTCGCCATCGCGGCGGCGACCTCGCGGGAGACGACGCCGTGGGTCGTGACGACGTCGGGGGCCACCCCCAGCAGCGCGACCTTCACGTCCACCCGGTAGGCCGTGACGGAGCCGATCAGCACGGAGGAGGCCCCGGGCACGTCCACGACGGCGGCGCTGACCGCACCTCCGGTGAGGGACTCGGCGACGGCGAGGCCGCGCCCCTGCCGCCGCAGCGTCGCGACGAGACGCACGGCCGGAGTCATCGGGCCGACGTCATCGGGCCGCGTCGGTCACGACGCACGGGCCCCGCGCGCGATCCGCCAACCGCGGACGACGTAGTCCACGCCCGTGGCGACGGTGACGGCGAGCGCCAGATAGAGCACGACGAGCGCCAGCACCCGGAACGGGTCGGGATCGGCGAAGGAGGACCACGGCACGACGAGGAGGGTGATGGCGGTCATCTGGAGAACGGTCTTGATCTTCCCGCCGACCGACGCTGGCATGATGGAACGGCGGACCAGCAGGGCGCGCAGGACGGTGATCCCGATCTCGCGGACGGCGATCAGCAGGGTGACCCACCACGGGACCTCTCCGAGGGCGGACAGCGTGAAGAAGGCCCCGAGGGTGAGCGCCTTGTCGGCGATCGGGTCAGCCAGCGTGCCGAACGCGGTGACGAGGTTGCGGCTGCGAGCCAGGTGGCCGTCCAGCTGGTCGGTGACGGAGGCCAGCACGAACACGACGAGCGCCCACCAGCGGGCGGCGGTGGTTCCCTGCGCCAGCAGGACCACGAAGACCGGGACGAGAACGAGTCGACCGATGGTCAGGGAGTTGGGAAGATTCCACATCCCCGTCCGCCAGGACGACGCCGTGCTCTCGATTCCCGCCACGTCACCACACTAGAGGTCGGAGAGACGAACCCATGACATCGCGTGCCAACCGTGACCCTCGCTCCTCGGAGCCCCGGCGCCCCGGGAGGTTCACCGCCGGCATCGTCACGGTGCTGGCCTTCGCGGTTCTCGGCGTGCTGGGGGCGGCCGCCGCCACGGGCACGTTCTCCACCCCGCCCGCCCCGACGGCGAGCACGGAACCGAGCACACCGCCACCGTCGCCGGAGGAGCCCGAGCCGTCGGAGACCTCCCCCGCGCCGGAGCCGACCACCGACCCGCCGTCGCTCCCGGCGACCTTCACGATCCTCGCGGCGGGCGACGTCCTGCCTCACACCACGGTCCAGCGCAACGCGGAGACCGGTGACGGCGGCTGGGACTTCAGCCCGCTCTGGGAGCCGGTGACCCCGTGGGTGCAGGCGGCCGACCTCGCCCTGTGCCATCTCGAGGTGCCCGTCGCCCCCACGGGGACCGACCCCGTCGGCTACCCCGTCTTCGGCGCTCCGCCCGCGATCGTCGCCGACCTCGCCGACGGGGGCTGGGACGGCTGCTCGACCGCGTCCAACCACTCGGTCGACATGGGTCGGGCGGGGCTCGAGCAGACCCTCGACGCGCTCGACGCCGCCGGGATGGGTCACGTGGGGACCGCCCGCACCGAGGCGGAGGCGGCCCAGCCGCAGCTCTACCAGCTCGAGCGGGAGGGCCAGGTCGTCACCGTGGCCCACCTGTCCGCCACCTACGGCACGAACGGCCTCCCGATCCCGTCCGACGCCCCGTGGTCGGTGCAGCTGATCGACGTCGACCAGCTGAACGCACAGGCCGCGGCGGCCCGGGAGTCGGGTGCCGACCTCGTGCTCGCCTCCGTGCACTGCTGCGAGGAGTACACCGACACGCCCGTCCCCCGTCAGGTCGAGATCGCCCAGGACCTGGCCGCCGGCGGCCAGATCGACCTCCTGATCGGCAACCACTCGCACGTGCCGCAGCCGATGGAGATGCTCCCCGGGGGCCCCGGGGGCTCGGGGATGTGGGTCGCCTACTCGATGGGCAACTTCATCTCCAACCAGGACGAGAACTGCTGCCGGTCCCAGACCGGGACGGGGACGCTCATGTGGGCGACCGTGGAGAGGCCCCCCGAGGGACCGGCCCGCGTGACCGGCCTCGAGTGGACGGCCGTCCCGGGCGACCGCCTCGGCGCCCAGCGCATCTACGCGATGCCCGACCTGCTGACCGAGCGCGTCGACGCACCGTTGCTGACGCTGTCGCGGACCGAGCTCGAGCGTCGGCAGCAGCAGGTGCTCGACGTGATCGGCACCCAGGTGCCCGAGCGGACGGAGCCACCGGTGCCGACCGGTGCGGCGCCCGTCGTCGTCCCCCGCCCGCGCTGACGAGTCTGCGCTGACGAGTCCGCGCTGGCGAACCCGCGCCGACTCAGCGTCCGGTGAGGCTCCAGGCGTCCTCGGACTCCTCGTCGTCGTCGCCGTCCGCGTAGACCTGCGGCCGCGAGGCCAGGTCCTGCGCCACGAGGTCGACCGGCCCGGCGGAGGGGGCGGTTGTCGGGCCGGACGGACCCGACGGCGCCGCCGACCCGGCCGGCGCCTCCTCGCCGCGCAGCACCGCGAGCGTGCCCGGCAGCTCCTCGGGCGTGACCATGACGTCGCGCGCCTTGGAGCCCTCGGACGGGCCGACGATCTCGCGGGACTCCAGCAGGTCCATCAGACGTCCGGCCTTGGCGAAGCCGACCCGCAGCTTGCGCTGGAGCATGGAGGTCGAGCCGAACTGCGTCGTCACGACGAGCTCGGCCGCCTGCAGCAGGAGCTCGAGGTCGTCGCCGATGTCCTCGTCCACCTGCTTCTTGGTCGCCACGACGGCGACGTCCTCGCGGTAGGACGGCTTGAGCTGGCTCTTCACGTGCTCGACGACGGCGTGCACCTCGGACTCGGTGACCCACGCCCCCTGCACGCGCATCGGCTTGGCCGACCCCATCGGCAGGAAGAGCGCGTCGCCCTGGCCGATGAGCTTCTCGGCGCCGGGCTGGTCGAGCACGACGCGCGAGTCGGCGAGCGACGACGTCGCGAACGCCAGCCGGCTGGGGACGTTGGCCTTGATGAGACCCGTGACGACGTCGACCGACGGTCGCTGGGTCGCGAGCACGAGGTGGATGCCGGCCGCACGCGCGAGCTGCGTGATGCGCTGGATCGACGCCTCGACGTCGCGCGGGGCGACCATCATCAGGTCGGCCAGCTCGTCCACCACGACCAGCAGGTACGGGTACGGCGTGAGCACGCGCTCGCTGCCGGGCAGCGGCTTCAGCCGGCCCGACCGCACGGCCTTGTTGAAGTCGTCGATGTGCTTGAAGCCGAAGTTCGCGAGGTCGTCGTAGCGCGCGTCCATCTCCCGCACCACCCAGTCCAGCGCCTCGGCGGCCTTCTTGGGGTTGGTGATGATCGGGGTGATGAGGTGCGGGATGCCCTCGTACATCGTGAGCTCGACGCGCTTGGGGTCCACGAGGATCATGCGGACCTCCTCGGGCGTGGAGCGCATCATGATCGAGACGATCATCGAGTTGACGAAGCTCGACTTGCCCGCGCCCGTGGCACCGGCCACGAGCAGGTGCGGCATCTTGGCGAGGTTCGCGATGACGTAGCCGCCCTCGACGTCCTTGCCCACGCCCATCACCATCGGGTGCTCGTCGCGGTGCGCGACGGACGAGCGCAGCACGTCCCCCAGCACGACCGTCTCGCGGTCGGCGTTGGGGATCTCGATACCGATCGCGGACTTGCCGGGGATCGGCGAGAGGATGCGGACGTCGGCGCTGGCGACGGCGTAGGAGATGTTCTTGCTCAGTGCGGTGACGCGCTCGACCTTGGTGCCGGCGCCGAGCTCGACCTCGTACCGCGTGACCGTCGGACCGCGGGTGAAGCCCGTGACCTCGGCGTCGACGTCGAACTGGGTCAGCACGTCGGTGAGCGCCTCGACGACGCGGTCGTTCACTGCGCTGCGCTTCTTGTGCGGCGCCCCCTCCACCAGCACGTCCGCGGCGGGCAGCGTGTAGGTGAGCGACGGGTCGAGCATGAGCTGCTCTGCCCGCGGCGGCAGCACCTGCGTCGGCGGGGCCTGGAGCTCGAGCGGCTCGGTGATGGGGTCGGCGAGGTCGATGTCGACGACGTCGCCCGCCGCCGAGACCGGGGCGGCGGCCCGGCTGCGGGCGAGCGCGGCCGCCTCGGCCGCGTCCGTGCCGGCGGCAGGGACGGTGCGGCCCGGGCGCGAGCTTCGAGCCGGTCGGACCGGCTCGGGCTCGGGCAGCTCCTCGTGCAGGTCGGGGCGCACGAAGGCCTCGTCGGCGACGCGCTCGCCGATCGCGGGCCGCGCGCCGGACGGCTTGCGACCGCGCGCCCGACCCAGCGCCTGCGCGGGGAGGTCCTCGTCGTCGGGGTGCTCCTCGCCGTCGCGGGCCTCGTCATCGCGCTCCGGGTGGTGCCCGGCGATCTTGTCGCCGAGCGCACCGAGGCGCTCGGGGATGGCGCGCACCGGCGTCGCGGTCAGCACGAGGAGGCCGAAGAACGCCAGGATCACGAGCAGCGGGATCGTCACGACCTCGCTCAGCAGCGCTGAGACCGGGTTCGCCGCGACCCAACCGACGATGCCGCCGGCGCCGCGCAGCCCCGCCCAGCCGGCCCCGGGCTCGGGCAGACCGCCACCGACGGCGAAGAGTCCGCAGACCGCGAACGTGATGACCGACAGACCGATGGTGATGCGGCCGTTGGCGGGGCCGAGGTCGGGGTGGCGCATGAGGCGGACGGCCAGGGCGACGAGCAGCACGGGGATCACGACGGCGACACGTCCGACGGCGCCCGCGGCGACGACGTGGATGATGTCGGGGCCCGAGCCCGTGAGCGAGAACCACTCGCGTGCGCCGACCGCGATGGCCAGCGCGACGAGCAGCAGGGCGAGGCCGTCGCGACGGAGCGAGGGGTCGATCCCCTTGGCCCGGTGCCGACCGAACGGGCGGCACCGCCGAGGACGTGCGCGGTCCCGAGCCAGACGCCGCGGGCCATCCGGACCGGGAGCGCGGGGCGGGGCGGGGTGGCGGGGGCCTTGGAGCTGCCGCCCGAGCGTGAGCTGCCACCCTTGGTGCCGCCGGAGCTGCGTCCCGGGCTCGACTGGCCCGAGGCCGAGGTCTTCGCGGCCGGCTTGGTGCCGGTCGCCGTCGCGCGCGAGGTGGACGCCGTCCTGGCCTGACCGGCAGCCGTCGTCCGTGTCGCATCGGTCCGACCGGCTGCGCGCGCCGCCGAGGCCGTGCGTCCGGGGGACGCCTGCTTGCCTGCCATGTGGTTCTCCTCCTGGTGCGGTGCGGGGCGCCCTGTGCGGGCGCACTCCACGCGCCAACTCAACCACGCGGGTCAGCCCGCGCCCGGGACCGACACCCGCCCGACCCCTGCCCTCCGCCCGCCCACGGCCCGTACCTGCCCGGGAACGACCGACGGACCCCGCCTGCTGGCGGGGTCCGTCGGTCGTGCGGGCGGTCGGGGCTCAGGCCTCGACGACCACCGGGATGATCATCGGGCGACGACGCAGCCGCGTGGAGGCCCAGCGGCCCACGACCCGTCGCACGACCTGCTGCAGCTGGTGCGTGTCGGCGTTGCCGCCCCTGGCCGCCTCGGCGAGTGCCTGGGAGACCTGCGGGATGACGTCCTTGAGGGTGGCGTCGTTCTCCGCCAGGCCCCGGGTGTGCACCTGCGGGCCGGCGATGACCTGACCGGTCGTGGCGTCGACCACCGCGAAGACGGAGATGAAGCCCTCCTCCGAGAGGATGCGACGGTCCTTGAGGTCGTTCTCGCCGATCTCGCCGATGCTCGAGCCGTCGACGTAGACGTAGCCGCACGGGACCGCGCCGACGATGCGCGCACGCCCGTCGATGAGGTCGACGACCACGCCGTCCTCCGCGAGGATGACGCGCTCCGGCTCGACACCGGTCTTGACGGCGAGGGCACCGTTCGCGACCAGGTGGCGGATCTCGCCGTGCACCGGCATGACGTTCTTCGGCTTGATGATGTTGTAGCAGTACAGGAGCTCGCCGGCGCTGGCGTGACCGGAGACGTGCACCTTGGCGTTGCCGGAGTGCACGACCTTCGCGCCCAGGCGCATGAGGCCGTTGATCACGCGGAAGACCGCGTTCTCGTTGCCGGGGATGAGCGAGGAGGCCAGGACGATGGTGTCCCCCGGGCCGACCTCGACGCGGTGGTCGCGGTTGGCGATGCGCGACAGGGCGGCCATCGGCTCGCCCTGCGACCCGGTGCACATGAGCACCACGCGGTCGGCGGGCAGGTCGTCGATGCGCTTGACGTCCACGAGCACGCCCGGCGGCACCTTGAGGTAGCCCATCTCGGCGGCGATCGTCATGTTGCGCACCATCGAGCGGCCCACCAGGGCGACCTTGCGCTCGTTGGCCCAGGCGGCGTCGATCACCTGCTGCACACGGTGCACGTGCGAGGCGAAGCTCGCCACGACCAGGCGCCCGGAGGCGTTCGCGAAGACCTGGTCCAGGACCGGGCCGATCTCGGCCTCCGCCGTCGTGAAGCCCGGGACCTCCGCGTTGGTCGAGTCGGGCATGAACAGGTCCACGCCCTTCTCGCCGAGGCGGGCGAAGGCGCGCAGGTCGGTGATGCGGCCGTCGAGCGGCAGCTGGTCCATCTTGAAGTCACCCGTGTGGAGCACGGTGCCGGCGCCGGTGGTGACGGCCACGGCGAGCGCGTCCGGGATGGAGTGGTTGACCGCGATGAACTCGAGGTCGAACGGACCGAGCTTCGCGGTCTCGCCCTCGGCGACCTGGCGCAGCACCGGCGTGATGCGGTGCTCCTTGAGCTTGGCGCTGATGAACGCGAGCGTGAGCTTCGATCCGATCAGCGGGATGTCCTTGCGCAGCCGGAGCAGGTAGGGGACGGCCCCGATGTGGTCCTCGTGGCCGTGCGTCAGCACGACGGCCTCGACGTCGTCGAGACGGTCGGCGATCGAGGAGAAGTCCGGGAGGATCAGGTCGACGCCGGGCTGGTGGTCCTCGGGGAACAGGACACCGCAGTCGATGATGAGCAGGCGGCCGCCGTACTCGAGCACGGCCATGTTGCGGCCGACCTCGCCGAGACCGCCGAGCGCGACGACGCGCAGGGCGCCCTCGGGCAGCGGACCGGGCAGGGGCAGGTCGGGATGCGGGTGGGACATGGAGTTCCTTCCTTCGGCTGACCCGTGGGTCAGGGTGTCGCGGGCTGGGCCGCGAGGATGCCGAGGGCGCGCAGCCGCTCGGCAAGGTCTGTGAGCTCGTCGGCGTCGGCCTCGACGAGCGGGGATCGCACGCTGCGGTGCGGGATGGTGCCGAGCAGCTCGAGGGTCGCCTTCGCGTAGACGGCACCCTGGCCGCCTCCCATGATCGCGTCGCACACGGGGGCGAGCTCGACGGCGAGGTCCTGCGCCCGGCGCAGGTCGCCCGCGCCGATCCGCTCGACCATCTCGGCGTAGGCGCCGGCCACGACGTGACCGACGACGCTCACGACGCCGACGGCGCCGTGGGTGAGCCACGCGAGGTTGAGGTTGTCGTCGCCCGAGTAGAAGGCGAGTCCGGTCCGGCGCATCCGGGCGAAGCCGGTGGGGACGTCGCCCGTGGCGTCCTTGACCGCCAGCACGCGGTCGTGCGCGGCGAGCCTGTCGAGGACGTCGTCACCGATCGCGACGCCGGTGCGGCCGGGGATGTCGTACAGCATGACCGGCAGGTCGGCCGCCTCGACGACGCGGTGGATGTGGCGGTACACGCCCTCCTGGGAGGGACGGTTGTAGTACGGGGCGACGACGAGGAGTCCGTGCGCCCCGGTGCGCTCGGCCCCTGCGCGATGCGGACGGCGTGCTCGGTGTCGTTCGAGCCGGCGCCGGCGATGATGCGGGCCCGGTCCCCCACCGCGTCGACGACGGCGCGCACGAGCGCGTCCTTCTCCGGCTGGTGCGTGGTCGGCGACTCCCCCGTCGTGCCGTTGAGCACGAGACCGTTCGCTCCGTCGTCCACGAGACGGGTCGCCAGGGCGCAGGCCGAGTCGACGTCGATGCTGCCGTCGGGGTGCATCGGGGTCACCATCGCCACGAGGACGGAGCCGAACTCCTCCAGCGCGCGCGCGTTGCGGGTGCTCATGGGACGAACCTACCGCTCGGACGGCCCACGCCCGATTCCGCGTCGGCTCCCCGACCCCGTGCGACGGCCGTCACGAGGCGTCCGGTGCGTACGCGGACCGCACGCCGAGGTGCTCCTCGAGCGTGAGCCCCGACGTCACGAGCCGGGTCGCGAGCTCCACCCCGAGGTGGCGCAGGTGCCACGGCTCGTGGACGTAGCCCGTGACGGCCTCCTTGCCCTCCGGGTAGCGGACCACGAAGCCGAACCGGTGGGCGTTGGCGGCGACCCACAGCGCCTCGGGCGTGCCGTCGAAGGAGCGGGAGGCGTCGTTGACGTCGAGCGAGAGCCCGCTCTGGTGCTCCGAGTACCCGGGGCGCGAGGAGAACCGGTCCGCGGCGTTGCGCCCGTGCAGGGCCGCCCAGCCGTCGTAGGTGACGAGCTGGTCGCCGTAGCTGCGGTAGCCGGAGTGGACGAAGAGGCGCAGCCCGGCCTCCGCCGCGGCGGTGGCCGCCATGGCGTCGAAGGCGGCGGCGACCTCGGGTAGCAGGCCCGGGTCGTAGCCGTCCGGGAGCGGGATCGCCTTGTTCACGATCGGGACGCCGTCGATCGACGTCGGGGCGTCGGGGCTGGTGACGACCTCGGGGTGCGCGGCGGTGGCGGTCTCGAGCGACGCCCGGAGCACCGCGAGGCCCGCGAGGTCCGTCGGGGCGGTCCCGTCGGTCGCGGCCGCGGCCGCAGCGACCGCCGAGCGCAGGTCGTCGAGCTGGGCGGGGTCGGCGGCGATCGGCTCCCACTGCGCCAGGCGCGACCGGGCGGGGGCGAGCGCGTCCGTGACCGCCTGGGTGGCGACCGTCGTCCGGGCCGTCCGTACGTCCTCGACGGCGCCCGCGACGGCGGCGGTCGAGGCCTGCACGTCCGTGACGCTCGGCGTGGTCGAGACCGGGGCGTCGACGCGCACGTTCTCCACCGTCTCCGGGCGCGTGGCCACGGTGATCGGCGTGTCCAGCTGCGCCTGGGCGTCGGCGAGCGCGAGCGTCAGCGCGTCGATCGGGACGGCGTCGAGACCCGCGTTGGCCAGACCGCGCGCGTCCTCGGGGGTGTCGACGGCGTCGAGGTCGGTGCCCGCCAGCACCGCACCGCCGTCGTCGGCGGCCGTGCGCAGCTCGCCCAGGGCGGCGTCGAGGTCGCTGCGCAGCCCCGCCTCCGCCGTCGCGGCGTCGCTGCGGGCCGTCTCCACGCGCTCCGCGCGGGCGGCGCGCTCAGTCACGTACGCGGCCGTCCCTCCGCCGATCAGCGCGAGCACGAGGGCGACGGCGACGGTCCGGCGTCGGCGCACGATGCGGCGACGCGACGGGCGCGGGGGAGGGTGCGCGGAGACGTCAGGGTCGAGCTCACCTGGGCCTCCTCGACGGCGTGCGGGGCGGGCGGAGGACACCGCCGACGGACGAGATTACCGCGAATGTCACGATCAGGTCACGGCGAGGTGCACGGCCCCCGCCGTCGTGCCTCAGAATGGTCGCCATGACCTCGCCCCTCGTCGCCGACGTCGCCGTGCGGCCCGCCACCGCCGACGACGCCGCCACCATCACCGCCGTCCAGCTGGCGGCGTGGCGCGAGCGGCTCGGACCGGTCGCCGTCGAGTCGCTCGACGAGGCCGCCGTGCTCGCCACCTGGGCCGCGGCGATCTCGTCCCCGCCCGACCGCCGCGGTCGCGTGCTCGTGGCGACGGCGGGTCCCCGGACCGTGGGCTTCGCGGCGGCCGCGCCGTCAGCCGCCTCGCTCGCCGGCACGGCGCAGGACGGAACCGACGACGGCGACGGCGGCTGGACCGCCGAGCTCGTCGCCCTCGAGGTCGCCGCCCCGGACCGGCGCCAGGGCCACGGATCGCGCCTGCTCGCGGCCGTCGTCGACCTGGCCCGCGAGCGCGGCGCCCACCACGTGGGCGCCTGGTGCCTGCGCGAGGACGGCGAGCGCTCGACGTTCCTCACCTCGGCCGGCCTCGCCGAGGCCGGCGTGCGTCGCGTGCTCGCGACCCCGGCCGGCGAGGTCGAGGAGTTCCTCCTCACCGGGGCCCTCGGGCCCCGGGAGCCGGCGCCGGGCGGCGACGCCCACGCGGGCCACACCCACTGACCTCTTCCGTTCCCCATCGCCAGCCCTCGAGGAACCTCTGTGACCAGCACCTCCCCCACCCCCGCGCCCGGAACCGAGCAGAGCGTGCGGGTGAGCGCCTTCTCGAACTTCATCTTCGCCTCGCGCTGGCTGCAGGCCCCGCTCTACGCCGGCCTGATCGTCGCGCAGGTCTTCTACGTCTGGCAGTTCATCAAGGAGCTCGTCGCTCTCTCCCAGTACACGATCCTCGGCAACGAGCACGCGGTCCACAACATGGAGGGGTTCTCCGCCGAGGCCACGACCATGCTGCTCGTGCTGGGCCTGGTCGACGTCGTGATGATCTCCAACCTGCTGATCATGGTGATCATCGGCGGGTACGAGACGTTCGTCTCGCGCATGCGGCTGGACGGCCACCCCGACCAGCCCGAGTGGCTGAGCCACGTCAACGCCAACGTCCTGAAGACCAAGCTCGCCATGAGCATCATCGGGATCTCGTCGATCCACCTGCTGCGCACCTTCATCGAGTCCGGCTACGGCCACGTCTCCGGCGAGGTCATGATGTGGCAGACCTTCATCCACCTGGCCTTCGTCGCCTCGGCCCTGGCGCTGGCGTGGATCGACCGGATGACGCTCAGCCCCAGGCAGCGGTCCGCGAACGCCGAGCGCGGCGACGAGGGCGTGTCCTACCGGAGCGATGACGCCGCCCACTGACGGCTAGCGGGCCCGGCGCTCCCCGCGTTCGAGCCGCACGGACGTCCGCAGCGCCTCGCGCGCCCGACGGCGGTCGCCGGCGGCGTCGTAGGCCCACCCCAGCCGGTACCAGGCGCGCCAGCTCTCCGGCTCGGCCTCGACGGCCTCGCGCGCGGGCTCGAAGCGGTCCGCCGCGACCGTGCGGTCGATCCGGCCGCCGGGGCTGCGCGGCAGGTCGTCGACCTCGAGCGCGCCCTCGTCCGCGAGCAGGCCGGTGAGGCGGTCGACGGCCCGCGCCTGGCGGACCTCGTGGACGATGAACCAGACCGTCATCAGCGGGATGACGGCGACGGCGGCGCCCAGGGCGATCCCGACCGGCTCGCCGGAGCGGAGCAGCAGCAGCCCGCGCTCCCCCACAGCCACGACGTAGAGACCGAGCAGGACGATGAGCGCGATCGCCGCCCACAGCGAGCGTCGCGCGAGCGAGGGCCTCACAGGCCCAGGAACGTCTCGAGCCCGACAGACAGGCCGGGGTGCGCCACGACCTCGCGGACGGCGAGCAGGACGCCGGGCATGAAGCTGGCGCGGTCGAACGAGTCGGTGCGGATCGTCAGGAGCTCGCCCGGGTTGGACAGGAAGATCTGCTCGTGCGCCACGAGACCCTCGAGCCGGAGCGAGTGCACGTTCACGCCGTCGACGTCGGCGCCGCGGGCGCCGGGGAGGGCGGTCGAGGTCGCGTCGGCCATGGTGCCCAGGCCCGCGCCGGTGCGGGCGGCGGCGATGCCCTGTGCGGTGTGCACGGCCGTGCCGGACGGCGCGTCGAGCTTGCGCGGGTGGTGCATCTCGACCACCTCGGCCGAGGCGAAGTAGCGCGCGGCGACGGCGGCGAACCGCATCGCCAGCACCGCCGACAGCGCGAAGTTGGGGGCGATCAGCACGCCGACGTCGGGGCGCGTGGACGCGTGGGCGCGGACGCGATCGAGCGCGGCGGCGTCCCAGCCGGTGGTCCCGACGACGGCGTGCACGCCGGCGTCCAGCAGCGCGTGGACGTTGGCCTCCGTCGCCTGCGGGACGGTGAAGTCGATCGCGACGTCGGCCACCCCCGCGAGCCCGGCGACGTCGCCGTCGGCCTCGAGCTCGGCGACGAGCTCCAGGTCCGACGCCGCGTGGACCGCCGCGACCGTCGTGCTGCCCATACGTCCTGCCGCGCCCAGCACGGCCACCCTGATGCTCACCCGTCCACCCTAACCAGCGGCGAGGGTCAGCCTCGCCCGAGGCAGGCGCCCCCGTTGACCTGGAGGATCTGGCCGGTGGTCCAGGCCGCGCCCGGGCCCGCCAGGTACGCGGCGGCGTCGGCCACCTCCGACGGCAGCCCGGCGCGGCCGAGCAGGGTCGGGCGCACGCGCTGGTCGACGGCGGCGTCGGTCAGCCGGCCCTCCCAGAATCCCGTGTCGGGCACGAAGCCGGGGGCGAGCGCGTTCACGGTGATCCCCTCGGGTCCGAGCTCGGCGGCCAGGCCGAGGGTGAGCGAGGAGATCGCACCCTTCATGGCGCCGTAGGTGCCACCGCCGCGCACGCCGGCGATCGAGCTCATCGTGACGACCCGGGCCCCCGGCCGACGCAGGTGCGGCCGGAACGCCTCGATCGTCAGGACGGCCGTGAGCACGTTGAGCGTGAACAGGTCGGTCGTCAGGCTCGCCGTCTCGGCGAGGTCGGCCCCGGCCCGGGTGGAGCCGCCGCCGGCGTTGGCGACCAGCACGTCGATCGGGCCGCCGGCGGACACGGTCGCGACCAGGATCTCGACCGCGGACGCGTCGGCGAGGTCGCAGGCGTAGGTCGTCACGGCGTCGCGCCCGACCTCGGTGTTGATCCGCCCGGCCGTCTCCACGAGCACGTCGGCGCGGCGGCCGACGATGACGACGTCGTCGCCGTCGGCCGCGAAGCGCTGGGCGATCGCGGCCCCCAGGCCGGTGCCTCCCCCGGTGACGACGGTGCGGCGCGGGGGTGCGGCGGGGGCGGGCATGACGACCTCCAGGGGTGACGTGACGTGGGGCGGTGCCGCGGGTCCGGGGACCTCAGGCGATGCGGGCGAGCATCTCGCCGGCACGATCGGACGTGAACGGTCCGACGACGACGAGCGAGCGGGGCCGGGCCAGCAGGTCGGCGGCCAGCTCGGCCACCTCCTCGGCCGTCACGGCGCGCAGCGCGGCGAGCGTCTCCTCCATCGTCCAGAGCTCGCCGAGCGAGATCTCGGAACGCGTGAGACGGGCCATCCGGGAGCCGGTGTCCTCGAGCCCGAGCACGAGCGAGCCGCGCAGCTGCCCGACGGCGCGGCGAAGCTCGTCGGCCGTGATGCCGTCGGCGGCCAGGGCGCGCCACTGCGCGTCCATGACCTCGACGACCTCGTCGACCTTGCCGGGGGTGCAACCCGCATACAGGCCGAAGAGCCCCGCCTCGGTGTAGCCGGCGGAGAAGGAGTAGGTGGAGTAGGCCAGACCGCGGCGCTCACGGATCTCCTGGAACAACCGGGAGGACATCCCGCCGCCCAGGACCGCGTTCAGCACGGACATGGCGAACCGTCGGGGTCGCCCGCCTGCAGCGCGCGGCCGCCGAGCAGGATGTTCGCCTGCTCGGTGGGACGGTTGATCGTGGTGGCCGAGCCCGGGGCGTCGGCGAAGGTGGCGCCGGTGCGGCGCGCGACGGGGCGTGCGGCGTCGTCGAGCTCCCAGCCGCCGAGCGCGGCACCGGTGAGCACGAGGTCGCACAGCTCGTCGTGGTCGACCCCTCCCGCGGCGGTGACCACGAGCTCGGACGGCCCGTAGGTGCGGCGGTAGTGCTCCCAGACCGCGTCGCGCGGCACGGACCGGATCGTCTCGGGGGTGCCGCCGATCGGGCGGCCGAGCTCGTGCTGCGCGAACACGGCGCCGGTGAAGGCCTCGTGCGCGACGTCGCCCGGGTCGTCGTCGGTCATGGCGAGCTCCTCGAGGATCACGCCGCGCTCGAGCTCGAAGTCGTCGGTCTCGAGCGTCGCGGACGTCACCATGTCGAGCAGGACGTCCATGGCCATGGCGCGGTTGTCGTCGAGCACGCGCGCGTAGTAGGAGGTGCTCTCCTTGCCGGTGGCGGCGTTGGCCTCGCCACCGACCTCGTCGAACGCCTCGGCGATCGCGAGCGCGTCGCGGCGCTGCGTGCCCTTGAAGAGGAGGTGCTCGAGGAAGTGCGTCGAGCCGTGGTGTCCGTCGCTCTCGTCACGGGAGCCGACGGCCACCGTGGCCGAGAGGGAGACCGAGCGCGAGGCGGGCGACGCCTCGGTCAGCACCCGGATACCGCCGGGCAGGACGCTGCGTCGCAGCAGCGCCCCGCCCGGCAGGGTGGCCTCGAGCTCCGAGCCCGGTGCGCCGAGCTCCAGAGGTCGAGGCACGGCTCAGGCCTCCGAGCCTTCGGAGGCGGAGGAGTCCGCCTCCTCGTCGATCACCGCGTGCAGCGAGAGCTTGCCGCGCGGGTCGATCTCGGCGAGCTCGACCTGGACCTTCTGGCCGATGCCGAGGACGTCCTCGACGTTCTCCACGCGCTTGCCACCGACGAGGCGACGGATCTGGCTGATGTGCAGCAGACCGTCCTTGCCGGGCGAGAGCGAGATGAACGCGCCGAAGGTCGTCGTCTTCACCACGGTGCCGACGAAACGCTCGCCGATCTCGGGCATGTGCGGGTTCGCGATCGCGTTGATCGCCGCCCGCGCGGCCTCGGCGGACGGGCCGTCCGTCGCGCCGATGAACACGGTGCCGTCATCCTCGATGGAGATGTCGGCGCCGGTGTCCGCCTGGATCTGGTTGATCATCTTGCCCTTCGGCCCGATGACCTCGCCGATCTTGTCGACCGGGACCTGCACCGTGATCACACGGGGCGCGGTCGCGGCCATCTCGTCGGGCGTGTCGATGGCCTCGGCCATGACGTCGAGGATCGCGAGGCGAGCCTCCTTCGCCTGGGAGAGCGCACCGGCGAGCACCGAGGCGGGGATGCCGTCGAGCTTGGTGTCCAGCTGGATGGCCGTGACGAACTCGCGGGTACCGGCGACCTTGAAGTCCATGTCGCCGAACGCGTCCTCGGCGCCGAGGATGTCGGTGAGCGCCGCGTAGCGGGTCTCACCGTCGATGCTCTCGGACACCAGGCCCATGGCGATGCCGGCGACGGCGGCGCGCAGCGGCACCCCGGCGTTCAGCAGCGACAGGGTCGAGGCGCAGACGGAACCCATCGACGTCGAGCCGTTGGAGCTCAGCGCCTCGGAGACCTGACGGATCGCGTAGGGGAACTCCTCGCGGCCCGGGAGCACCGGCATGATCGCGCGCTCGGCGAGCGCGCCGTGGCCGATCTCGCGACGCTTGGGGCTGCCGACGCGGCCCGTCTCGCCCGTGGAGTAGGGCGGGAAGTTGTAGTTGTGCATGTAGCGCTTGCGCGAGACGGGCGACAGCGTGTCGAGCTGCTGCTCCATCTTGAGCATGTTCAGCGTGGTGACACCCATGATCTGGGTCTCGCCGCGCTCGAAGATCGCCGAGCCGTGGACGCGGGGCAGGACCTCGACCTCGGCGGACAGCGGACGGATGTCGCGCAGGCCACGGCCGTCGATGCGGAAGCTGTCCGTGAGGATGCGGCGACGGATCGCGGCCTTCGTCAGGGCGCGGTACGCGGCGTTCAGCTCCTTCTCGCGGCCGTCGAACCCGGCCTGGAGGGCGCCGATGCCGGCGTCGCGGACCTCGTCGAGGCGGGCCTCGCGGGTCGCCTTGTCGGCGATCTGCAGGGCGCTCTCGAGGTCCTCGCTCACCTGGGCGGACAGGGCCTCGAACGCGTCGGGCTGGTAGTCCGGGAACAGCGGGAAGGAACGGATCTCCTTGGCCGCCTGCGAGGCGAGGGAGACCTGGGCCTCGGCGAGGGCGCGGATGAACGGCTTGGAGGCCTCGAGGCCGGCGGCCACGACGTCCTCGGTCGGCGCCTGCTGGCCCTGGTTGTGGATGAGGTCCCAGGCGGCCTCGGACGCCTCGGCCTCGATCATCGCGATGGCGACGTCGGTGCCCTCGGGGGTCTCGACGACGCGGCCCGCCACGACCATCTCGAAGACGGCCTTGGCCGACTCGGAGTAGCGCGGGAAGGCGACCCACTGGCCGTCGATGAGGGAGACGCGGACGGCGCCGACCGGGCCGGAGAACGGCAGGCCGGAGATCTGCGTGGACGCGGAGGCGGCGTTGATCGCCAGCACGTCGTAGGCGTCGTCGGGGTGGATCGCGAGGACGGTCTCGACGACCTGGACCTCGTTGCGCAGGCCCTTGACGAACAGCGGGCGCAGCGGGCGGTCGATCAGGCGGCAGGCCAGGATCGCCTCGGTCGAGGGGCGGCCCTCGCGACGGAAGAACGAGCCGGGGATCTTGCCGGCCGCGTACTGGCGCTCCTCGACGTCCACCGTGAGGGGGAAGAAGTCGAAGCCCTCACGGGGGTGCTTGCCGGCCGTCGTCGTGGACAGCACGACGGTGTCCTCGTCGAGCGTGGTCAGGACGGCGCCGCCGGCCTGCTTGGCCAGGCGGCCGGTCTCGAAGCGGATGGTGCGGGTGCCGAAGCGACCGTTGTCGATCGTGGCCTCGGCGAACGTGATCTCGGGACCCTCCACGGGTGCCCTCCTTCGTGGTTCGCGCGCCGCCCGACGACTGTCTTCGATCGAGGCTCACGCTCCGTCGCCCCGCGAGGGGCTGGAGGCGGGGGCCACTACCGAGGACCGACGGCGGTGCCGGCGCTGGTGATGTGACTGGTGTGTGGTGCTGGTGCTGCGGCCGGTCCCCCGGCCGCGGTCGTGCATGCGCGTCCGGCCCGGACCCTGACGGGCCCGGGCCGGAGCGGCGGGTGCTAGCGGCGCAGACCGAGGCGCTCGATGATCGAGCGGTAGCGCTCGATCTCGACCTTCTGCAGGTAGCCCAGGAGGCGACGACGCTGGCCGACCAGGAGCATGAGGCCCCGACGGCTGTGGTGGTCGTGCTTGTGGGTCTTGAGGTGCTCGGTCAGGTCCTTGATGCGCTGCGAGAGCATCGCGATCTGGACCTCCGGCGAACCGGTGTCACCCTCGGTGGTGGCGTACTCGGCGATGATCGACTGCTTGACGGCTGCATCGAGAGGCATGGTTCTCCAGGTGGTGTCGTTGCGCGGCGCACCGGGGCTGGTTCACCCGGGCAGAAGAGATCCGCGGCCGTTCTGACGGCGCGTCCACCCTACACCACGCCCGAGGTCACGCCCCGGGTGTCGGCCCCGTGACCCCGAGCACCTCGAGGGCCTGCGCGCAGTCGGCGTGCATCTGCACGACGAGCGCGTCGACGTCGTCGAACCGCCAGGTCGGGCGGAGCATCGAGACGAACACGACCACGACCTCCTCGCCGTACAGGTCGAGGTCCGTGCGACCGATGACGTGGGCCTCCACGCGCCGCGCGAGGCCGTCGAACGTCGGGTTGGTCCCCACCGACACGGCCGCGGGCAGTCGCGTCCCGTCGTCGCGCACGAGCCAGCCGGCGTAGACGCCGTCCGCGGGCACCGCGCCCGACGAGGCGGGATCGAGGTTCGCCGTGGGGAAGCCGAGCAGGCGTCCACGGGCGTCGCCGTGGACGACGGCGCCGCGCATCGTGTGGCAGCGGCCGAGCACGCCGGCGAGCTCGTCCACCCGTCCCGCCTCGAGGAGCTCGCGCGCCCATGTCGAGGACCAGCGCCGCTCGTCGGTGGAGGCGACGTCGTCGAGCACCTGCACCTCGAAGCCGTGGAGGCGGCCGAGCTCGGCCATCGTCTCGCGGTCCCCCGAGTTGCCGGCACCGAAGCGCACGTCGTGGCCTACCACGACCAGGACTGGTCGGAGGGTGTCCACGAGGTAGCGGCGGACGAACTGCTCGGGCGACTGGGCCGCGAAGTCGGCCGTGTAGCCGACCACGAGCACGGCGTCGATGCCGGCCTGCTCGATCAGCTCGAGCTTGTCGGCCAGGCCGGTCAGCTGCACGGGGGCGTCACCGGGGCGGTGGACGGCGGCGGGGTGCGGGTCGAAGGTCATCGCGACGGCGATGGCGCCGCGCGCGCGGGCCTGCTCCACGACGTGCCCGAGCACCTCGGCGTGACCGCGGTGGACGCCGTCGAAGTTCCCGATCGTCACCACGCTCGGACCGGTGCCGGTCGGCACACGTCCCAGTCCGTCCCAGACCTCCACGCCACACTCCTGTTCCTGCCCGCCGGGAGCGGCGGAGCGCCCTCTAGCCTGCCACCTCCGGACGGCGGGCCAGGTCACGCACGAGGTCGGCGAGCTGAGCCGGCGCCCGGACGGGCACCATGTGTCCCACCCCGGGCACCACCGCGAGGCGGCCGCGCGGCAGCGAGTCGACGATGAGGGCGGTGTGCTCGGGGCGGACGGCGTCCCGCTCCCCCACGACGACGAGGACCTCCTGGGTCAGCCCCGCGAGCCGGGCGGGGTCGATGTGCGGGTCGTGGACCATGAGACCGAGCCGTTCGGCGAGCGGTTCGAGGTTCGGGGCCACGCGCGCGCCGACGACGGCCGCGGCGTGCGCGGCGTCGGTGAGCGCCTTGCCGACGGGCCTGAGGCCCTCGGGGAAGAGGTTCGCCCCGACCACGACGAGCCGTCCCGCCGCCCCGGGGTGGCGCAGCGCCAGCTCGAGGGCGATGTTGCCGCCGTCGCTGAACCCGACCACGAGCGGTCGGTCCAGGCCGAGCCGGGCGAGGGTGACGGCGACGTCGTCGGCCATCGCCGCGATCGTCAGCCCGCGGGCGCCGCGCGGGCTGAGCCCGTGCCCGCGCGAGTCGATGCCGACCAGCGTCATCTCTCCCGCCAGGTGCGGCACGAGGTTGTCGAAGACGTGGTGGCTCTCGGAGTTGCCGTGCAGCAGCACGACCGGCGGACCGGAGCCCACCGTCACGACCCACAGGGGGCCGACGAGGGCGCCGGGGTGGCGGAGGTCGCGCAGCGCAGTCACGAGCCCCAGTGTGCCGCGTGCCGCTGGGCACCGCCTGGGCGCGCCGGCGGGCGTCAGCGCGGCGCGAGGACGATCACGGGCCGGGCGCGCACCACGCCGTCGCGCGTCTCGTCCGCCAGCACCGCGACGAGCACACCGTCCGGATCGACGGCGGCCACCGGCGCCTCGGTGCCGGACGGCGCGATGCGCTGCCCGTAGCCCAGCGAGGCGGTCTCGGCGGCGTCGACCTCGCGGACGGTCATCACGGCCGCCGCGGCCGCGGCGGGCGGGAGCAGGACGATCCCGTCGCCCTCGCCGGCCGCCGCGAGCGTGTCGAGGTCGGCGGCGCCGTCGACGTCGAACCCGCCCACCCGGGTCCGGCGCAGCGCCGTGAGATGCCCGCCCGTTCCCAGCGCGGCTCCGAGGTCGCGAGCGATCGCGCGGATGTAGGTGCCCGAGGAGCAGGTGACGCGGACGTCGACGTCGAGCACCGCGGTGCCGTCGTCGCTCACGGCGGTGCGCCGGTCCAGCACCACGAGCTCGCTCACGGTGACCGGGCGGGACGCCAGGGCGACCTCCTCGCCCGCGCGGACGCGGGCGTAGGAGCGCTTGCCGTCCACCTTGATCGCGCTCACCGCGCTGGGGACCTGGAGGATCTCGCCCGTGAGGGGGACGACGGCGGAGAGCACCGCGGCGTCCTCGACCCCCGCAGCGCCGGCGGAGGTGGTCACGTCGCCCTCGGCGTCGTCGGTGACGGTGTCCTGCCCGAGCCTGATCGTGGCCAGGTAGGTCTTGTCGGCGCCCACCACGTAGGTGAGCAGCCGGGTGCTGCGCCCGACGCCGAGCACGAGCACGCCCGTCGCCATCGGGTCGAGCGTGCCGGCGTGGCCGACCTTGCGGGTCCGCAGCAGGCGCCGCATGCGGGCCACCACGTCGTGCGAGGTCCAGCCCGCCGGCTTGTCGACGACGACGAGGCCGTCCGGGGTCTCCCCGGACGGCCTCGTCTGCCTCGTCCCGTGGTTCAGGACCCGGCCCGCTCGTCGTCGGCGTCGCCGTCGTCCGGCCCGTCCGCCTCGTCGTCGATGACGACGGGCTTCTTGTACGGGTCGGCGTCGCCGGCGTAGGTGGCCGCCGCCGCGAGGGCGGCGACCTCCGCGTCACGCCGTGACGCGATGCGCAGCGCCTCGGCGATGTCGGCCGCGGTCTGCGGCGTTCGGTCCAGCTGGAAGGTCAGCGTCGGGGTGAACTTCACCCCGGTGCGCCGACCGACCTCGGTCCGCAGCAGACCCTTGGCCGACTCGAGCGCCGCGGCCGTGGCCTCGACGTCCGCATCGGTGCCCAGCACGGTGTAGAACACCGTGGCGTGCTGGAGGTCGCCCGTCACCTTGACGTCGGTGACCGTGACGAAACCGAGTCGCGGATCCTTGATCCGCTGCTCGAGCATCACCGCCACGATCTCCTTGACGGCCTCCCCGAGACGGATCGCCCGAGAGTTGTCGCTCACGCCGTGCGCTCCTTCTCCCGCGTCTCGAACGTCTCGATGACGTCGCCGTCGCGGATGTCGTTGAACGACCCGAGCCCGATACCGCACTCGAAGCCCTCGCGGACCTCGGTCGCGTCGTCCTTCTCGCGGCGCAGCGACTCGATCTTGAGGTTGTCGCCCACCACGACGCCGTCGCGCAGGACTCGCGCGAACGAGTTGCGGCGGATGAGACCCGAACGGACCAGCGAACCGGCGATGTTGCCGAACTTGGAGCTGCGGAAGATCTGACGGATCTCCGCGGTCCCGAGCTGGACCTCCTCGAACACCGGCTTGAGCATGCCCTTGAGCGAGCTCTCGACGTCGTCGATCGCGGCGTAGATGACCGAGTAGTACCGGATGTCGACACCCTCGCGGTCGGCCAGCTCGGCCACCCGCACGTCGGGACGCACGTTGAAGCCGATGATGACCGCGTTGTCCACGGTCGCGAGGTTGACGTCGTTCTGCGTGATCGCACCGACACCGCGGTGGATGATGCGCAGGTCGACCTCGGCCCCGACGTCGATCTTGAGCAGCGCGTCCTCGAGTGCCTCGACGGCACCGGACACGTCGCCCTTGAGGACGAGGTTGAGCGTGGAGACCTTGCCCTGCTCGAGAGCGAGGGTGAAGTCCTCGAGGCTCATCCGCTTGCGACGCTTGGCCAGCATGGCCGCACGGTCCGCAGCATCCCGCTTGTCGGCGATCTGACGGGCGGTGCGGTCGTCCGGAGCCACGATGAACGTGTCACCGGCGCGGGGCACCGACGTCAGACCGAGCACCTGCACGGGGCGGGACGGGCCGGCCTCGGTCAGGTTGTCGCCGTGGTCGTCGAACATGGCGCGCACGCGGCCGTAGGCCGTGCCCGCCACGATCGAGTCGCCGACGTGCAGCGTTCCGGACTGGACCAGGACGGTCGCGACGGAGCCGCGGCCCTTGTCCAGGTTGGCCTCGATGGCCACACCGCGGGCGTCCTTGTCGGGGTTGGCGCGCAGGTCGAGGGACGCGTCCGCCGTGAGGAGGACGGCCTCGAGCAGCTCGTCGATGCCCGTGCGGTTCTTGGCCGACACGTTGACGAACATCGTCTCGCCACCGTAGGCCTCGGCGACGAGGTTGTACTCGGTCAGCTGCTGCATGACCTTGTCGGGGTTCGCCCCCTCCTTGTCGACCTTGTTGACCGCGACGACGATCGGCACCCCGGCGGCCTGGGCGTGGTTGAGCGCCTCGACCGTCTGGGGCATGACGCCGTCGTCGGCCGCGACCACGAGGATCGCGATGTCGGTGACGTCGGCACCGCGAGCACGCATGGCGGTGAACGCCTCGTGACCCGGGGTGTCGATGAAGGTGATCGCGCGCTCGGCGTCCTCGTGCTCGACCGACACCTGGTAGGCGCCGATGTGCTGCGTGATGCCGCCGGCCTCGCCCGCGACGACGTCCGTGGAACGGATGGCGTCGAGGAGCTTGGTCTTTCCGTGGTCGACGTGACCCATGACGGTCACGACGGGCGGACGCGCCTGCAGGACGTCGTCGCCCTCGCCCTCGAGCTCGGCGTCGAGGTCGATGTCGAAGCTGCCGAAGAGCTCGCGCTCCTCGTCCTCCGGCGAGACGACCTCGATGACGTACCCGAGCTCGGCGCCGAGCGCCTCGAACGTGTTCTCGTCGAGCGCCTGCGTGACCGTGGCCATCTCACCGAGGTGGAACAGCACCGTCACGAGGCTCGCGGGGTTGGCGTCGATGCGGTCGGCGAAGTCGGCGAGGCTCGCACCGCGACGGATGCGCACGACCGTGCTGCCGTCACCGCGGGGAACCTGCACGCCACCGATCGACGGCGCCGACATCTGCTCGAACTCCTGGCGCTTCGCCCGACGCGACTTGCGGGCGCGGACCGGACGGCCACCGGCGCGACCGAACGCACCCTGCGTGCCACCGCGACCGCCACCACCGGGACGACCGCCGCCGCCACCGGGACGACCGCCGCCACCACCGGCGGGCGCGCCGCCGAAGCCGCCGCCACCACCGGGACGACCGCCACCGGCGCCGGGACGGCCACCGGGGCCACCGCGGCCGGGAGCACCGGCGCCGCCGCGGGCGGGAGCGCCCGGACGACCGACGGAGCTGCGCGCCGGCATGGCGCCGGGCGAGGGGCGGGGACCGCCGGGACGGGGCCACCGGCACCCGGACCGCCGGAGCCGCCGGGACGGGGACCTGCAGCGCCGGTCCCGCCGGGGCGGGGGCCGGCCGCAGCGGCGCCGCCGCTGCCGCCACCGGGACGGGGCATGCCCTGCGAGGGTGCGAACGGGTTGTTGCCCGGGCGCGCGGCGCGGTCGCCGCCGGCCGCGGGCGCACCGCCGGAGCGGCCGGGACGCGGCATGCCCTGGGACGGTGCGAACGGGTTGTTGCCCGGACGCGCGCTGCTGCGCGGACCGGGGGCCGGGGCGCTCGACGCGGCGGCCGGAGCCTCGGCGGGAGCGGCCGGGGCCGGAGCTGCCGGACGCGGGGCGCCCGGGCGGGCCGGCGAGGCCGACGGCGCCGCGGGAGCGGCGGCCGGAGACTCGGCGGGGGCGGCCGCCGCGGGGGCGGCGGGGCGCTCGGCCGGCGACGCGCTGGGCGCGGTGGCGGCGGGCGTCGCCGCGGGGGCCGGGGTCGCCGGCCGCGCGGGGCGGCGGGCGTCGAGGGCTTGGGTGCCGCGGGGTCTCGGCGGCGGGCGCGGTCGGGAACTTCTCCCTGACGCGGCGCTCCACCGGGGACTCGATGGTCGAGGACGCCGACTTGACGTACTCCCCCATCCCCTTCAGCTGGTCGAGCAGATCCTTGCTGCTCATCCCGAGGTCTCGTGCAAGTTCGTGCACGCGGGTCTTGGCCACAACTCTCCTTCTCCGGGTCCACCCGGGAAGGGAGGACCTCGTCTACTGGGTCGAGCTCATTGCTGAGTGCTCATCGGGTGCTCATCGGGTGCTCATCGGAGTCTCGTCCCGCTCTCGCTCGTGAACTGTTCTCGTCACCTCGAGCGGATGGCCGCTCTCAGTGCTGCCTCGACCTGCGAGGCGTCCGCTCCCTGCAGGCGCAGGGCTCGGGGTAGTGCGTGGCGCGCGAGCGCCCGGTCCAGGCAACGTTCCTGCACGTGCAGCCACGCTCCCCTGCCCGGCGCTCCGCCCCGTTCGTCGAGCACCAGGACGGTGCCCTCGACGGCGACGATCCGCACCAGACCGGACCGCGGGCCGCGCTCCCGGCATCCCACGCACGTGCGAACCGGACCGCTCCCGGGGCTCGGCGCAGTGCCGATCGACTCGGGGGACGGGGATGGTTCGCGCAACGGGCGCGGAAGTCGGGTCGCTGACCCAGCCACCAGTCTACCCCTGACCGGGCTCGCGGTCGGTCGCCGCCCCGGTCGGGGCCTCGTCGCGACCGGGGGCCGAGCCGCCGTCCGCCGTCTCGGCGTCGGACCGGATGTCGATCCGCCAGCCCGTGAGGCGGGCCGCGAGGCGCGCGTTCTGGCCCTCCTTGCCGATGGCGAGGGACAGCTGGTAGTCGGGCACGACGACGCGGGCCGCGCGGGCCGCCTCGTCGACGACGGTGACGCTGCTCACGCGGGCGGGCGACAGCGCCGCGCCGACGAACCGGGCCGGGTCGGTGAAGAAGTCGACGATGTCGATCTTCTCCCCGCGCAGCTCGGCCATGACGGCGCGCACGCGCTGACCCATCGGTCCGATGCAGGCGCCCTTGGCGCCCATGCCGGCGACGTGCGAGGCGACGGCGACCTTCGTGCGGTGGCCCGCCTCGCGCGCCAGCGCGACGATCTCGACGCTGCCGTCGGCGACCTCGGGCACCTCGTGCTCGAACAGTCGGCGGACGAAGTTGGGGTGGGTGCGCGAGAGCGTGATCGCCGGGCCGCGGGGGCCCCGGCCGACCTCGGTCACGTACGCCTTGATGCGTTCGCCGTGCTTGAGGTCCTCGCCCGGCACCTGCTCGTGGGGCGGCAGCGCCGCCTCCACACCGCCGCCGAGGTCGACCAGGATGACGCCGCCCCGGCCGCCCTGCTGCACGACGCCGGAGATCAGCTGGAGCTGGGAGCTCCGGTAGGCGCCGAGGACCTGCTCGTCCTCGGCGTCGCGCAGGCGCTGCACGATGACGCTGCGCGCCGTCGCCGTCGCCACGCGACCGAAGCCGTCAGGGGTGTCCTCGTAGGTGTGGGTGACGAGGTCGTCGCCCTCGCCCGTGGTCTCGGTCACCAGCACGCTGACGTGGCCGGTGGAGCGGTCGATCTCGACCCGGGCGCGCGATCGGGCGTCCGGCGTCTTCTCGTAGGCGGTGAGCAGCGCCTGCTCGATCGCCGAGACCAGCACGTCGAAGCCGATCTCCTTCTCGCGCTCGATGAGCCGCAGCGCGGCCATGTCGATGTCCATCAGCTCTCCTCCAGGCGGCGCAGCTCGACCTCGACGACGGCCTTGGTGATCTGCGGGTAGGTCAGGGTGACGTCGTTCTCGACGGGAGCGGCGGGCTCGGGCGAGGCGACGGTGACGCCGTCGTCGTCGGCGGAGCGGACGCGGCCGAGCCGCTCCCCGCCGTCGGCCAGCGTGAACCGGACGAGACGACGCTCGGCCCGGCGGAAGTGCCGGGGCGTGGTCAGGGGGCGGCTCGTGCCCGGGGAGGAGACCTCGAGCGTGTAGGCACCTTCGACGAGGTCGCCCTCGTCCAGCGCCGTCGAGATCTCGCGGGTCACGTCGCCGAGCAGGTCCGAGCCGAGGGACCCGGGTCCGTCGGCCAGGTCGAGGACGACCTTGACCGTGCGGAGCCGGCCGCGGGTGAGGACGTCCACGCCCTCGACCACCAGGTCGTGACCGCCGGCCAGCGGCTCGAGCACCGCGACCAGTCGCGCGGCCAGTGCATCGGCTCCCATGACGTTCCCTCTTCTCCAGTTGTCGTCCGTGCCCCGGGCGCGCAGCGGCGCGCACGGGCCGGACAAGACTACCGTTGCCCCGTGCCGCCCCCGTTCCGCTCCCCCGCTCCCGTCCCGCTCCGAGCCCCGCGCCGCCGCCCGCTCGTGCGCCGCAGCCTCGTCGCTGTCGCGGTCGTCACAGCGGCAGCCACGCTGACGGCGGGCTGCGGCGTCCGGCTCGAGACGCCCCCGCCGCCCGTCGTGACGCTGGACGCGGCCGAGCAGGTCCGCGCCGGTGCCGTCGTCGACGCGGAGGCGATCGCCGCGGCCGCCACGGCCGCGGCCGCGGATCCCGCGGCGGCCTCCGTGCTCGACCGGCTCACGCAGGTGGCGACGGCGAGCGCGAGCCACGTCGAGGCGCTCGGCGGCACGTGGACGGCCCCCGAGGGCCAGGAGCCCACGGACGGCCCGACCGCCCCGGCCGCCACGACGGATCTGGCGGGAGCCCTGGCCACCCTGCAGCTCGGCTACGACGACGCCCGCGCGGGCCTCGGCGAGGTCTCCGACGGCACGTCGCGCCTCCTGGTCTCCGTGGCCCTCTGGCGCGCGATCGCCGCGCACGAGATCGCCGCCGCGTCCGGCGCCGCGACCGCCACGCCCCTCCCGGTCGGCGGGGTGGACACCACGGCCCTGGGCCTGGCGTCCTTCCGCGACGTCGATCCCCTCGTCCGGGGTCTCGACGCCGCCGCGTTCGGCTACGAGGTGCTGGCCGCCGGATCGGACGACGCCGCCCGGCGGTCCGACTGGGGCTCCCGGGCCGGCGAGCTGCGACGCACCGGCGACCTGCTCGCGAGCCGGGCCGGCGCGACGGGTGCCTCCGACCCGCGGGAGGCGGTCTACGACGTCGCCTCGCTCCTGGACGCCGATCCGGTGAGTGCCGCCGTCACGCTCGAGACCGAGGTCGCCCGGCTCTGGGTGGGCGCCGCCCTCCCCGGGGCCACGCGCGGGGTCGCGCTCGACGCGGCGCTGGAGGCTCTCCTGCGGGCCCGCGCCCTCGCCCCGGTCGGCGCTCTCGACGATCCGGCCGTGGTGCTGCCCGGTCTCACCGGCGAGGTGCCGAGCGCGGGCTGACCTGCGCCCGGCCCTGTCGGGCGACCCGCTGCGCTAGGGCGCGTCCCAGGTCGGGGCGTCGCTGATCGGCGCCTCGCCCCGCAGCCTCGTCCACACGTGGTCGGGCACGGTGCGCAGCACCTGCGCCATCAGGGCGAGCACGGCGTCGATCTCCTCCGGCGAGTGGTGGCCGCTGCGGAACATCAGCAGCGAGTCGTCCTGGAACCGCACGACCCGCCCGCGGGTGGCCAGCAGCAGGTGTCGCATCCCGGGGTGGAGGACGTCGTGGGCGAGCTCGGGCGAGTCGGTGGCGATGTGGAAGGCGTCGTCGAACGCCTGGTCCCCGATCCGGTAGTCGGTGCCGAACGAGTCGGCGAACAGGCGACCGATGGCGGACTGGGGGCGCACCTGGAGGCGCGGGATGCGGCAGCCGAGATTCATCGCCACCACGGAGAAGCTGCTGGTGCTGTCCCTGTCCCTGCTCCCGCCCGAGGTCTTGTAGGAGTAGTCGAAGGCGACGAAGTGCCGCCCCTCGTGGACTCCCTCGACGACCTGGGACCCGGACCGCCGGTAGCCGCGACCGAAGGGGTCGCCGGGGAACCGGTCGACGAGGTGGTCACCGTCGGGGCGGAAGGTGAAGCCACGACTGCCGGCGTAGGCGGTCAGGCCCTCACGACGCCGCTTGGAGCTGACGACGGCGTAGACGACCAGGCCGATCATCAGCAGCGGGACGGCGACGAACATCACGGGCACGAGGAGGAACATGGACTCCATGCCTCGACCCTAGGCGAGCCGCCCCGACCGCGGGGGGATGGACCCGCGGCTCAGCGCAGCGAGTCCACGACCTCGAGCACGGAGCTCACGGCACCCTGGACCGCGACCTCCTCCGTCACGCCGCTCGCGCGGCGGCGGACCTCGACGACGCCGTCGGCCAGGCCGCGACCGACCACGACGATGACCGGGATCCCGAGCAGCTCCGCGTCGGCGAACTTCACGCCGGGCGAGACCTTGCGGCGGTCGTCGACCAGGACGTCGAGCCCCTGTGCGACGAGCCCGGCGGCGATCTCCTCGGCCGCGGCGAACACGGCGTCGTCCTTGCCGGTCGCGACGACGTGCACCTGGGCGGGCGCGACGGCGACCGGCCAGGTCAGGCCGCGCTCGTCGTGGAAGTTCTCGGCCAGCGCCGCGACGGCGCGCGAGACGCCGACGCCGTAGGAGCCCATGTGGACCACGCGCGCCTTCCCGTTCTGGTCGAGCACCGTCAGGCCCAGGGCCTGGGAGTACTTGGTGCCGAGGTCGAACACGTGACCCATCTCGATCCCGCGCGCGAGCTCCAGCGGGCCCGAGCCGTCGGGCGCGGCGTCGCCGGCGCGCACCTCCGCGGCCTCGACCGTGCCGTCGGCGGAGAAGTCGCGGCCGGCGACCAGCTCGAAGACGTGCCGGCCAGGCAGGTTCGCCCCGGTGATCCAGCTGGTGCCCGGGACGATGCGCGGGTCGAGGAGGTAGCGCACGGCGCCGCTGACGACGCGGCCGTCGTCGGCCAGCTCGCGTCCGCCGTCCCCGTTCGGGCCCAGCACGCCGGGGCCGATGTAGCCCTTGACGAGCTCGGGGTGGCGGGCGAAGTCGGCCTCGCCGGCGGCCTCGACGTCGGCGGGTGCCACGGCGGCCTCGAGCCGCTTCATGTCCACGTCGCGGTCGCCGGGGACGCCGACGACGACGAGCTCGCGCTCGCCGTCGGGGTGCGTGAGGACCACGACGACGTTCTTCAGCGTGTCGGCGGCGGTCCAGGCGCCCGAGGCGCGGGGGAAGCGCTCGTTGGCGACGTCGACCAGGCTCGCGATCGTCGGGGTGTCGGGCGTGTCCTCGACGTGCGCCGCGGGGGCGTCGTCGAACGGGATCGCCTCCGGCACCGGAGTCGTGACGGCCTCGACGTTGGCCGCGTAGCCGCCGGCGGAGCGGACGTAGGTGTCCTCGCCGATCGGCGACGGCGAGAGGAACTCCTCGCTGCGGGAGCCGCCCATCGCACCTGACGTCGCCGCGACGATGACGTACGGCAGGCCGAGGCGCGCGAAGATGCGCTCGTACGCGTCCCGCTGCGCCTGGTAGGACGCGGCGTGGCTGTCGGCGTCGATGTCGAAGGTGTAGGCGTCCTTCATGATGAACTCGCGACCGCGCAGGAGGCCGGCGCGCGGGCGGGCCTCGTCGCGGTACTTGGTCTGGATCTGGTACAGCGCGAGCGGCAGGTCCTTGTAGGAGGAGTACAGGTCCTTCACCATCAGGGTGAACATCTCCTCGTGCGTGGGCGCGAGGAGGTAGTCGTTGCCGCGACGGTCCTGCAGCCGGAACAGGTTCGGGCCGTACTCCGTCCAGCGGTTCGTCGTCTCGTACGGCTCCCGCGGCAGCAGCGCCGGGAAGTGGATCTCCTGGGCGCCGGCGGCGGCCATCTCCTCGCGCACGACCTGCTCGACGTGGGCGAGCACCTTCAGCCCGAGCGGCAGCCAGGTGTAGATCCCGGGCGCGGCGCGGCGGATGTAGCCCGCCCGCACCAGCAGCTTGTGGGAGTCGACCTCGGCGTCGACGGGATCGTCACGCAGGGTACGCAGGAACAGGGAGGACATCCGCATCAGCACGGAGCCAGCCTATGCCAGCGGCTACAGCACGACGGTCGCGTACGAGCCCACCTGCTCCATCCCCACGCGGCGGTACACCGCGCGGGCGGTGGAGTTGTAGTCGTTGACGTACAGCGACACGGTCCGCGCCCCGAGCGCGTAGGCGTGCTCGACGACGGCGGCGGTCCCGGCGGCCCCGACGCCGTGACCCCGCAGGTCCGGGTGCGTCCAGACCCCCTGGATCTGGGCGACGCCGAGCGCGAACGCCCCGATCTCCGCCTTGAACTCCACGCGGGGACCGTCCGGCCCGCGCCCGATCCGCACGAAGGAGCGGCCCGCCTCGATCAGCTGCCGCACCCGGGCGGCGTACGCCCCGCCGCTGCCCAGCGGCGAGTAGCCGTACTCCTCGGTGAACATCGCGACGCTCGCCGGCAGCACGAGGTCGAGCTCGCCCATCACGGCCTGCCGGACCCCGGCGTCGGGGGCGACCGCGGGGGTGCCCGAGATCGTCAGCGACGGCTGGTCGCCCCGCATCTGGCGCGGTCGGGGCCACGCCTGTGCGAGGTGGCTCCAGACGGTGTGGACCGCGGGGGCGTCGCCCACGAGCGAGGAGAAGCTCCGCTGGTGGACGACGACGGCGCGCGCTATCGCCTCCAGGCCGCGGCCGGTGGGGCTGACCGGGACGACGTTGGCGCCGACCCACGCGAGGGCCTGCAGGCCGCCGTCGTCGTACGCGCCCCAGGCGCCCGAGCCGAAGGACGGGCGGCCGGCGCTGTCGGACAGGCGCACCGCAGCCAGCACGTTGGCCACCGGGTCGACGGCGCACAGGGCCAGCGCCGCGTCGAGGTCGGCCGGGCCGAGGGCCCGCGCCACCGGCCCCGCCGGGGTCCGCCAGCCCACGCTCAGGCCAACGAGAGCGGGTCGACGATGTCGGCCACGGTGAGCAGGACGAACATCGCCGCCAGGGCGATGACCACGACGTACGTCAGCGGGAGGAGTCGGGCGACGTCGACCGGACCCGGGTCGGGTCGGCCGCGCAGGCGCGCGATCCGTCGGCGCAGACCCTCCCAGAGAGCCCCGGCGATGTGGCCGCCGTCGAGTGGCAGCAGCGGGATCATGTTGAACGCGAACAGCGCGAGGTTGAGGGACGACAGCACCTGCAGCAGCGTGAGCGCCGAACCCGCGGCACCGAAGTCGGTGTCGAGGCTGGTGGCCTCGCCCGCGATCCGTCCCACCCCGATGAGGCCGACGACGCCGGGCTCCCGCTCGGCGTCGCCGAACGTCGAGGACACGACGCCGACGAGCTGGACCGGCAGCGTGACGACGATGCGGAACGTCTCTCCCACGCCTGCGACGAAGGTCTGACCGACCTCGCCGAGGCTCTGGCGCTCGAGCACCTCGACCGGGGTGATGCCGACGACCGGGATCGGGGCGGTGGTGACCTCGCCGTCGGCGCCGAGCACCTCGCGCTCCACGATCGACGGCGTCACCTCGAGGGCGACCTCGGCGCCGCCGCGGTCGACCACGACGTCGACGGGCCCGCTGCCACCGTCGCGGATGGCTGCCTGGACGGTCGGCCAGTCCGAGGCGGGCACGCCGTTCCAGGAGACGATCACGTCACCGACCTCGAGGCCGGCCGCGAGGGCGGGTGAGGGGGCGTCGGCGTCGGTGCACTCCGCGGCGCCCGCCGCGGGCAGGCACGTGGAGACCGCCCCCAGCGACGTGGTGGCGGCCGGCAGCCCGATACCGATGTTGGCGACGGCGAGCAGCACGAACGCGAGCACGAGGTTCGCGAACGGGCCGCCGGCCATGATGACGAGCTTGCGCGGCACGGTGAGGGCGGCGAACGTCCGCCCCTCCTGGCCGGCGGGCACCTCGAGGCCGGAGAACTCCCTGGCCTCGGCGGCGATCGAGCGGGTGCGGCGGCGCCAGCCGGTGGCGCGGGCGGGGTCGCGGCGGGCGGCCGTGCCCGCGGGCAGCATCGCCTCGCTCGGGAACATGCCGACCATGCGGATGTAGCCGCCGAGCGGGATCGCCTTGAGCCCGTACTCGGTCTCGCCGCGGCGACGGCTCAGCAGCGAGGGCCCGAACCCGATCATGTACTGCGTGACGAGCACGCCGAACCGCTTCGCGGGAAGGAGGTGGCCCAGCTCGTGCCAGGCGATCGAGGCGAGCAGCCCCACGACGATGACGGCGACGCCGACCCAGAACATCGTCAGGTCACTCGACGGCGAGCAGAACGTCCACGACGCGGTCGAGGTAGGCGTCCACCGGACCTTCGGCGTAGGCGCGCGAGCGCGGTGCGGAGGCGAACGTCGTGGAGCGGACCTGGGCCGCCTTGATGGCCGTGCCCTCGTCGAAGTAGGCGACCAGGCGGTCGAGCAGCGCGTCGACCTGGGCGGAGTCGTAGCCGCGACCGCGCTCCGGCGGGGCGAACCGCTCGCGCGGCGGGCGGGTGAGGCGCTCGTAGAGCGTGGTGGCGCGCTCGACGACACCGCTCATCCAGGAGCTCTGGCCGTTCTCCGCGATGAAGTCGGCGCGGTCGGCCGCGACGAACGCCGCCTCGAGACGGTCGAGGGCCGCGTCGACGGCGGCCGGGGCGTAGCCGTGCCGCACCAGGTCGAACGCGGCGACCCGGACGGCGGAGGCGTCCAGCGGCTCCTCGGCGGGCGTGGTGTCGGGCTCGTCCGGCCCGTCCGCCTGCTCGCTCGCGTCGCCGGTGACGCTCCCCTCGTAGTCGCGACGGGCGCGCTCGAAGAAGGTGTCGACCTGCTCGATGTCGTACCCGCGCGCCGTCGCCGACACCCGGGGGAACAGCTCCGTCACTCCGTCGTCTCCTTCTCGCCGCTGTCCGAGGCCTGCTCCTCGCGACCGGCCGGGACGTCGCGGCCGGGCTGGTCCTCGGCTCCCGCCGCCAGCTGCCCGCACGCCCCGTCGATGTCGCTGCCGCGGGTGTCCCTGACCGTGGTCGGGATGCCTGCGTGACGCAACCGTGCCACGAACTCGTCCTCGACGGCGGGATCGCTCGCCGTCCACTTCGAGCCGGGCGTCGGGTTCAGCGGGATGGGGTTGACGTGCACCCAGCCGCGGCCCCGCTTGATCAGCTCGTCGGCCAGGAGCGTCGCGCGCCAGCCGTGGTCGTTCATGTCGCGGATGAGGGCGTACTCGATGCTCACGCGGCGACCGGTGACGTCGAAGTAGTGACGGGCGGCGTCGAGCGCCTCCCCCACCTTCCACCGGGAGTTGATCGGGATGAGCTCGTCGCGCAGCTCGTCGTCGGGGGCGTGCAGCGAGAGCGCAAGGGTGACCGGCATCTTCTCGTCGGCGAGCTTGCGCATCGCGGGGACGAGGCCGACGGTCGAGACGGTGATGTTGCGCGCGGAGAGACCGAAGCCGTCCGGGGCGGGGTTGATCATGCGACGCACGGCGCCGACGACGGCCTTGTAGTTGGCCAGCGGTTCGCCCATCCCCATGAACACGACGTTGCTCAGGCGGTTCGGGCCCCGCGAGGTGAGCCCGTCACGGCTCGCGGCGGCCGCGAGGCGGACCTGCTCGATGATCTCGGCGGTCGACAGGTTGCGCGTCAGACCGAGCTGGCCGGTGGCGCAGAACGGGCACGCCATGCCGCAACCCGCCTGGCTCGACACGCACAGCGTGGTGCGGTCGCGGTACTGCATGAGGACGGACTCGACCTTCGCGCCGTCGTGCATCGACCACAGCGTCTTGAGCGTCTCGCCACCGTCCGCCGCCATCGTGCGCACGGGCGTGATGAGCTCGGGCAGGAGGGCGTCGACGAGCTCGTCGCGGGCCGCGGCGGGCAGGTCGGACATCTGCTCGGCGTCCCGCGTGAAGTGGGTGAAGTAGTGCCGCGAGAGCTGATCGGCCCGGAAGCCCGGGATACCGAGCTCGGCGACCTTCGCCTTCCGCTCGGCGGACGTCAGGTCGGCGAGGTGCATCGGCGGCTTGCCCCGACGCGGGGCCGCCATCTGCAGGCGCGGGCGGTCGCCGGGGGTGGCGGCGGGGACGCCGGCCGTACCGGTGGGCGGGGTCGTGGTCGTCATGGTGGCTCCATTGTGCCCTGCAGGCCGTCGGTCGGCCGTGCGGGCGGTTGTTCGTGGCAGGTCAGAGGGCGGGGGCGGCGAGGGCGAGGGCGGTCACCACGACCGGCGCCGCCACCAGGAGCGAGTCGACTCGGTCGAGGACGCCGCCGTGGCCCGGCAGCATGGCACCCATGTCCTTCATCCCCAGGTCGCGCTTGATGAGGGACTCGCCGAGGTCGCCGACCATCCCGGCGAGCACCGCGAGCGCTCCGATGCCCGCTCCGACGTACCAGGGGGCGTCGAGCGCGAGCGAGACGAGGAGGGCGCCGACGACGGAGCTCAGCAGCAGCGAGCCGCCCAGCCCCTCCCAGGACTTCTTGGGGCTGATGGTCGGGGCGAGCGCGTGCCGACCGAACGTGACACCGGCCGCCCACCCCCCGGTGTCGCACGCCACGATCAGGGCGACGACGATGAGGACGCGCCACGCGCCGTCGTCCTCCGCGAGGGCGAGGGCGAGGAAGGACGCCAGGAAGGGCACGTAGGCGGTGACGAAGATCGCGGCGCTGGCGTTGCGCAGCACGCGCAGGCCTCCGCCGTCGAGCACGCACCACACGAAGACGCCGCCCGCCGTCAGCACGAACGCCACCAGCAGCGCCTCGGTCCCCGCCAGGTAGGCGGAGACGAACATGCCCACCGTGCCCACCATGATCGGGAGCACCGGCAGCGTGATGTTCTGACGGGCCAGCGCGGCCCGCAGCTCGATGAGGGCCCCGGCCACGGTGACGAGGGCGAACAGCCCGAACGCCTCCTTGCGGATGAACAGGCTGGCGAGCAGGAGCCCGACCAGCCCCACACCGACGCCGACGGCGACGGGCACGTTGCGGCCCGCACGCGCCGTGAGGACGTCGCTCGGTGTGGGCTCGGGGGCGAGCGGGGCCGTGAGGTCGAGGTCAGCGGGGGCGGTGGGGATGGTGGGGATCGTCGACGTCGTCGTGGCCGCGGGGGCCGACGGCACGGCGGCGGGGACGGGTCGCGGCGCGGCCTCCGTGACGGGGACCGGCTCGGGCTCGGCGACCGGTTCGGGCTCGGCGACCGGCTCGGGCTCCGCGACGGGCTCCGCCGTCGGGCCCTCGTCGGACACGGCCGGGAGGACGCCAGACTCCCGCAGCGCCCTCAGCTCACGGCGGGTGAGAGGGCGTGCGGGGGTCTCGGGGTCGTCCTGCGTCATGCGGTCGTTCACACCTCGAGGAGCTCGCGCTCCTTGTTCGACAGCAGGTCGTCGATGACGTCGACGTGCGCCTTCGTCAGGGACTCGAGCTCCTTCTCGGCGCGCGCACCCTCGTCCTCGCCGGCCTCGCCGTCCTTGACGATGCGGTCGAGCTCGTCCTTCGCCTTGCGGCGGACGCCGCGCACCGAGACGCGGGCGTCCTCGCCCTTGGTCTTGGCGAGCTTGACGTACTCGCGGCGGCGCTCCTCCGTGAGCTGCGGCAGGGAGATGCGGATGACGTTGCCGTCGTCGGTCGGGTTGACCCCGAGGTCGGACTCGCGCAGCGCCTTGATGATGTCGTTCGTGGCCGCGCGGTCGTAGGGGTTGATCAGCACGACGCGCGCCTCCGGGATGGTCACCCCGGCGAGCTGCTGCAGCGGCGTGGGCGCGCCGTAGTAGTCCACCAGGACCTTGGTGAACAGCCCCGCGTTCGCGCGACCGGTGCGGATGGACGCCAGCTCCTCGCGCGCCACCTCCACGGCCTTGTCCATCTTGTCCTCGGCCTCGAGGAGAACGTCGTCGATCACAGCAGCTCCTTCTTGTGCGTGGCGCACGTCGGCGCGGCCGGGTGGGCCGCTGATGTCTCGTGAAAGCGGTGGTGACTTCTCAGGTCGACGCCGGGCTCCGTCGTCGCGACGGCCCCGGCGGGCGGTGACTCAGGAGGTGACCAGCGTCCCGATACTCTCACCTCGGAGGGCCCGTGTGACGTTGCCCCGCTCCCCCATCCCGAAGACGCGCATCGGCAGCGCGTTGTCACGGCTGAGGCTGAACGCCGTCGCGTCGACGACCTTGAGGTCCTGCTGGATCGCCTGGTCGAACGTCAGACGCTCGAGACGGCGGGCGGTCGGGTCGGTGCGCGGGTCCGCGGTGTAGACCGCGTCGACGCCGTTCTTGCCGACCAGCACCTCCTGGCAGTGGGTCTCCAGCGCGCGCTGGATCGCGACGGTGTCGGTGGAGAAGTACGGCATGCCGGCGCCGGCGCCGAAGATCACGGCTCGGCCCTTCTCGAGGTGACGGATCGCGCGCAGCGGGATGTACGGCTCGGCGACCTGGCCCATCGTGATGGCGGTCTGCACGCGGGTGCTCACACCGGCCTTCTCCAGGAAGTCCTGCAGTGCCAGGCAGTTCATGACCGTGCCGAGCATGCCCATGTAGTCGGCGCGCGAGCGGTCGATCCCCCGCTGGGAGAGCTCGGCGCCGCGGAAGAAGTTGCCCCCACCCACGACGATGGCGACCTGCACGCCCTCGTCGACGGCTGCCGCGATCTCGCCGGCGACGCTCGAGACGACGTCAGGGTCGAGGCCGATGCTGCCACCGCCGAACACCTCGCCCGAGAGCTTGAGGAGCACGCGGCGTGCTGGGGTGGTTTCCGACGTCGTCGTCACCTCGGGGCCTCCTGGAGCGGCTGGTTCGAGCGGTGCGGGTGGGTGGTGCGGGTGGTGCAGGTGGTACAGGTCGAGCTGGGCACGGCCGGGACGGGCCCGGATGTGCGTGTGGCCTCGGACGGCCGGGAGGACCCGGCCGTCCGAGGCCAGCGCGGGATCAGGCCCCGACGCGGTAGCGCACGAAGCCGGTGACCTCGCCGCCGGCGTCCTTCACGACCTGACCGACCGACTTCTTCGGGTCACGCGCGAACGCCTGCTCGAGGAGCACCTGGTCCTTGAAGAACCCGTTGAGACGGCCCTCGATGATCTTCGGGAGCGCGGCCTCGGGCTTGCCCTCGTTGCGCGAGGTCTCCTCGGCGATGCGACGCTCGTCGGCGACGGTGTCCGCGGGGACCTCGTCGCGGATGAGGTAGACCGGGGAGAATGCGGCGACGTGCATCGCGACCTCGCCGGCGATCTCGGCGGCCGGCTTGCTGCTGGCCACGAGGACGCCGACCTGCGGGGGCAGGTCCTTGGCCGTGCGGTGCAGGTAGACCGAGATGTTCTCGCCGGCCAGACGGGCCACGCGACGCACGACGATCTTCTCGCCGAGCGTGGCGGCCGTCTCGTCGACGACGTCCTGGACGGTCTTCTCGCCGATGTAGCTGGCGGCGAGCGCCTCGGCGTCAGCCGCGCCGGAGGCCACGGCAGCACCGAGGACCTTCTCGGCGAGGTCGATGAACGTCGCGTTCTTCGCCACGAAGTCGGTCTCGGCGTTGACCTCGACCAGGATGCCGATCTGGCCGTCGGCGTCGGGGGCGTCCACGACGGCAGCGACCACGAGGCCCTCCGACGCGCTACGACCCTCGCGCTTGGCGACGCCCTTCAGACCCTTGACGCGGATGAGCTCCATCGCCTTGTCGACGTCGCCGCCGGACTCGTCCAGCGCCTTCTTGACGTCCATCATGCCGGCGCCGGACTTCTCCCGCAGCGCCTTGATGTCGGCAGCGGTGTAGTTCGCCATGTTTCTGTGACTCTCTCTCGTCAGTGCTGGGGGGAGACGTTCTCAGGCGTTGGTGTCGTCGGAGGCCGGGGCGGCCTCCTCGACGGCCTCGACCTCGGCCTCGGCCGCGACCTCGGCCTCGACGGCCTCCTCGACGGCGACCTCGGCCACGACCTCGGCGGCCACGGCCACCTCGTCGGCGACCTCGGAGTCGGCGGCGGCCTCGGCCGCGACCTCGGTGGCGGCCTCGGCCACGACCTCGGCCTCACCGGCGGCGAGGAGCTCCTGCTCCCAGGCCGCGAGCGGCTCGGACGCAGCGGCGTCACCGGCGGCGGCGGAGCCGCCCGAGTGACGGGCGATGGTGCCCTCGGCGACGGCGTCCGCGATCACGCGGGTGAGCAGACCGACGGCGCGGATCGCGTCGTCGTTGCCCGGGATCGGGAAGTCGACCTCGTCCGGGTCGCAGTTGGTGTCGAGGATCGCGACGATCGGGATGTTGAGCTTGCGCGCCTCGGCGATCGCGAGGTGCTCCTTCTTCGTGTCGACGATCCACACGGCGGAGGGGACCTTGCCCATGGTGCGGATACCACCGAGGGTGCGCTCCAGCTTCACCTTCTCGCGGTTCATCATGAGGAGCTCCTTCTTCGTGCGGCCGGACGCGGCCACGTCGTCGAAGTCGACGCCCTCGAGCTCGGCGAGGCGCGCGAGGCGCTTGCTCACCGTCTGGAAGTTGGTCAGCATGCCGCCGAGCCAGCGCTGGTTGACGTAGGGCATGCCCACGCGCGCGGCCTGCTCGGCGACGGCCTCCTGGGCCTGCTTCTTCGTGCCGACGAAGAGGATGGAGCCACCGTGGGCCACCGTCTCCTTGACGAAGTTGTAGGCGCGGTCGATGTCGACCAGCGACTGCTGCAGGTCGATGATGTAGATGCCGTTGCGCTCGGTGAAGATGAATCGCTTCATCTTCGGGTTCCAACGGCGGGTCTGGTGCCCGAAGTGAACGCCGCTCTCGAGGAGCTGGCGCATGGTGACGACGGCCATGGCTCGTCCTTTCGACGCGGGCCTGGGCCCGCGCATCTCACGGGCGCCCCGCAGGGCGTCCGTTGTTCCGGTTCATCCGCCGTCCACGGAGTGGCGGCGGCCTGGTGCCCGCGACGCTCCACGAACCACCCGGGGGTGGACCGCCGTGGTGCGCCTCGGACGGCTGGGTCCGCCGGTCCGTCAGCCGTGAGGCTGTCGGTCCGGGGCTGCCGTGCCGATGTGCGGGCACGCGATGTCAGTCGACGCGTGCCGACTGCACCGGCCATGGTACCCGACCCGAGGCGTCGGCCCCGACCCGGGCGACGGGCCGCGGCGACGCCGGTCTCGGGGCGTCGGCGCCGGGAGATCACACGGAACGGCGCAGGCGTGGAGCGCGGCGAGGCGCGGGTGTCCCGACGGCGCGGGCTGTCCCCAGGACGTCGGCCGGCCCCGCACTCCCCGTCGCCCCGGAACGGCTCCCGCCGCGCCGTCCCCCGCGTCAGGATCGGGCATGCCCAGCATCTTCCGCGTCCTCGGGACCGTGGCGGCCGTCGCCGCCCTCGCTGCGACGGCGACCGTCGCCGGCACTGGAGGCGGTGGAGGTCCGGGCGGTGGCGGTCAGGGCGGTGGCGGTGCCGGCGACGCAGGTCCGGCCGGGGCTGCCGCCCGACCCGCCGTCGCGGCCGCCCCACGCCCCGCCGCGCGAGGTGCGGAGGCCGCTGTCGTCTACGACTGGCCGCTGCCCGCGCCGGCCGTGGTGCGAGCCTTCGACGACCCCGCGCAGCCGTGGCTCGCCGGACACCGCGGTGTGGATCTGGCGGCCTCGGCCGGTGCGCCCGTCCACGCCGCGGCGGACGGGGTGGTCGCGTTCGCGGGCACGGTGGCCGGCCGGGGCGTCGTCTCGCTCGACCACGCCGACGGGATCCGCACGACCTACGAGCCCGTGACGCCCGCCGTCGCCCGGGGTGAGGCGGTGCTCCGGGGCGACGTGATCGGCACGCTCGTCCCGGGCCATCGCCAGGACGGTACGGACGCCCTGCACTGGGGTGCCCGCATCGGCAGGGAGACCTACGTCGACCCGACGCTGCTGGTGGCGGGCGACGTCGTCATCAGGCTCTGGGAGTGATGGACCGCTCGGACCTCGGCCCTGTCCGGGGCACGGTCAGGCGCGGGGGTGGGCCTGCTTGAAGGTGGCGAGCAGCCGCTCCGAGCTGACGTGCGTGTAGCGCTGGGTCGTCGCGAGGGAGGCGTGCCCGAGCATCTCCTGGATGGAGCGCAGGTCGCTGCCGCCCTCGAGCAGGTGGGTCGCGGCGCTGTGGCGAAGGCCGTGCGGCGCGATGTCCGGCCCGCCCGCCGCACGGCTCGCCTCGTGCACCACGGTCCGGACGGCCCGGGGGTCGATCCGCCCGCCGCGCCGGCCGAGGAAGAGCGCGCGGCCCGAGTCCGCCGTGACGAGGGCTTCCCGAACGGCGAGCCACGCCCCGAGCGCGCGTGCCGCCGGGGCGCCGTACGGGACGACGCGCTCCTTGCGACCCTTGCCGAGCACGCGCACCAGCCGCTCCCCGTGCTGGATCGAGGTCAGGTCGAGCGCGGTGAGCTCCGAGACGCGCAGCGCCGCGCCGTACAGGAGCTCGAGCACGGCGCGGTCGCGGCGGACCAGAGCGTCGGTCAGCGGGTCGACCACTCCGTCCACGGGCTCGTCGCCGGAAGAGGAGCCGGGGGCGACCCGGACGTCGTCGCCCCGGGCGCCGGCGCTGCCCGGGTCGGGCGCGGCCCCGTCGAGCGCGGCCGCGGCCTGACGCGGGGTCAGGACCACGGGCAGCACCGTGTCGGCCCGCGGGCTGCGGAGCCGGAGACCGGGGTCGGTGCGCATCAGCCCCTGGTGGCTGGCCCAGCGCGTGAACGTCCGGGCGGCCGCGCCACGGCGGGCGAGCGTCGAGCGGGTGAGTCCGCGGGCGGACAACGAGGCGAGCCAGCGGCGCAGGACGGCGAGGTCGAGGCGCTCGAGGTCGGCACCCGACGCCGTGCCCGGGGCGGAGGCGAGCAGATCGCCGACGTCGCCGACGTACGCCCGCACGGTGTGCTCCGAGAGCCCGCGCTGGTACGTCAGGTGGGCAGCGAACTCCTCGACGACGGCGGCGTCGCCGGGGCGGACGCCGTCGTCGGGCGCCGCGGCGGGGCCGCGAGCGCCACGAGAGGTCGTCCCCGGTCCGGTCACGTCCCCACGGTGACCCCCGCGGGCCGCCGGGGCAAGGACCGACACCGGCAGGTCGGGGATCAGCGCCCGGCCCTCCGGTAGCGGTCCCCCTCTCTCCTGACGTGACCGGCCAGCTCGAGCGCACCCAGCGCCGCACGCACCTCGGACGCGGCCAGCCCGCTCACCCGGGCGACCGAGTCCACGGTGCCACCGGCCCGCACCGGCAGCGCCTCCCACACGAGCGCGTGCTCGGGACGTGCGAGACCGGACGGCACGTCGCTCGCCCGCCTGACCTCCTGCTCGACCGGCAGGTCCTCCCCCGCGCCCCGAGCAGCTCCCGCACCTCGGCGGCGTCGGTGACGCAGACCGCCACGCCCTCGCGGATCAACCGGTGGCAGCCCGCCGAGGCGGCCGACGTCACCGGCCCGGGGACGGCGCCGACCGGACGCAGCAGCCGCGCGGCGTGCATCGCCGTCGAGAGCGTTCCCGACCGCCAGCCCGCCTCGACCACCACGCACACACCGCCGAGCGCCGCGATCAGTCGGTTGCGGGTGAGGAACCGCGACCGGCTCGGCGCGCTCCCGGGCCCCACCTCCGCGACGACCACGCCCTCGCGCGCCACCCGCTCCAGCAGGGCGGAGTTGCCGGCCGGGTAGAACCGGTCCAGGCCGCCCGCCATCACCGCGACCGTGCCACCACCGACCGCGAGCGCCGTCCGGTGCGCCACGGCGTCGATGCCGTGGGCCCCGCCGGAGACGACGACGGTGCCCGAGCTCGCCAGACTCGCGGAGAGCTCGCCCGCGACGTGCTCGCCGTAGCCCGTGCTCGCCCGGGCGCCCACCACGGAGACCGCGCTCCCGAGCAGCAGCGCGGGGTCGCCCCGCACCCACAGGCAGTGCGGCGCGGCCGCGTCGAGGTCGGCGAACCGGTCTGGCCAGCACTCGTCGCCCGGGACGAGCAGACTTCCCCCGAGCCGCTCGATCCCTGCGATCTCACGCCCCGGGTCGACGGTCGGCATCCGCGGGACCCAGCGCGCTCGCGCCCGCTCCCAGACGGTCGTTCCCCAGGGACTCCGCGGCGGACGCTCCCCGGGGCGCAGCACCCAGCGCAGCGCGTCCGACGGACCGAGCGCCGCGACGAGCGCACCCGCGTGCAGGTCGCACGGTTCGGCCAGCCGACCCCACGCCACGCGGGCCAGGCGGTCGTCGTCGACGTCGAAGGTCAGCTCAACCATGACTCCCCCGGATCCGCAGCGTCATGGCGGCCGCGACCTCGTCGGCGCCGGGCCGGTCGCGGCCGGCCAGGTCTGCGAGCGTCCACGCCACGCGCTGCACACGGTCCGCGCCGCGCAGGCTGAGCGTGCCCCGGTCGACGGCGCGGGTGAGTCCGGACACGGCTCCCGCGTCCATCCGGTGGTGGCGCCGCAGCCACGAGCCCGGCACCTCGGCGTTGGTGCTCCACGGCGTCCCGGACCAGCGCGCCCGCATCCGCGTGCGGGCCGCGAGCACGCGCGACGCCACCACGGCGGTCGACTCACCCTGCTCCCCCGCCAGCACCGCGGCGCTGCTCGGCAGCACGTCGACCTGGAGGTCGACCCGGTCGAGCAGCGGACCCGACAGGCGGCTGAGGTAGCGGCGGCGCTGGATCGGCGTGCAGCTGCAGTCGATCCCCTTGCCCGACGCGTGCCCGCACGGGCACGGGTTGGCGGCGAGGACCAGCTGGAAGCGGGCCGGGTAGCGCGCCGATCCCGCCGCCCGATCGATGACGAGCTCCCCGGACTCCAGCGGCTGCCGCAGCGTCTCCAGCACGCGGGTGGCGAACTCGGGCGCCTCGTCGAGCATCAGCACGCCGAGGTGGGCACGCGAGGCCGCCCCCGGGCGCGGGATGCCGCTGCCCCCGCCGACGACGGCGGCCGCACTCGCCGTGTGGTGCGGCGCCTCGAGCGGCGGCCGGGTGAGGAGGCCGCGGGCGGGGTCGAAGACCCCGGCGACGGAGTGGAGCGAGGTGACCTCGACGGCCTCGGCCTCCGTGAGGTCGGGCAGCAGCCCCGGCAGCCGCGAGGCGAGCATGGTCTTCCCGGTCCCCGGAGGACCCACGAGGAAGAGGTGGTGACTTCCGGCGGCCGCGACCTCGAGCGCGAACCGCGCCTCGCCCTGGCCGAGCACGTCCGACAGATCCGGGACCGGTCCGAGCGCGGCGGCGACCTCGTGCGCGACGGGGACGACGACGTCGGGCACCTCCACGTCGCCCCCGTAGCGGGCGACGAGCTCCGCGAGGTGCCCGACCGACCGCACGTCCGCCCCGGGCACGAGCGCCGCCTCGGCGTGGTTGCCCGCCGGGACGACGACGTCGGTGAACCCCGCCCGCACGGCCGCGTGGACGGCGGGCAGGACTCCCCGCACCGGGTGCACCCGGCCGTCGAGACCGAGCTCGCCCAGGTGGACGGTGCGCTCCGGGGTGCGTGGTGCGATGCCCGCAGCGCGCAGCACGGCCACGGCCATCGCGACGTCGAAGGCCCCGACCTTCGCGAGGTCGGCCGGCAGCAGGTTGACGGTGATCCGCCGCGGCGGGAACGTCAGCCCGCACGAGTGCACCGCGGCACGGATCCGCTCCCGCGCCTCGGCGATCGACGGCGCGGGTCGCCCGACGATGGTGAACGCCGGGAGGCCGAGAGCGAGGTGCGCCTCGACCTCCACCACGGCGCCGTCCATGCCCAGCAGGCTGACGGCGTGCGTCCGACCGATGCTCACGAGCCGATCCCGGCGACGTGGGTGAGCAGCGGAGGGCCGCCGCGGGGCCAGAGGATGCCGATCACGTCGAGCCGCACCTCGCGCGGCCGGACCTCGTGCTCGGCGAGCCAGCCCGCCGTCAACCGGCGCAGGCGCGCCACCTTCACCGGCGTCACGGCGGTGACCGGGTCGCCGAAGCCGGTGCCCGACCGCGTCTTCACCTCGATCACCACGAGGTCCCGCCCGTCGCGCGCGACCAGGTCCAGCTCGCCGCCCTCGCCGCGCCAGTTGCGCTCGAGCACCTGCCACCCCTGCTCGGCCACCCAGCGCGCGGCGAGGTCCTCGCCCCGCCGTCCCAGCTCGTCCTTCTCGGCCACGGCCACCACCTCCTGCGGCGAGGGTGGCACCGGACGCCGACGTCGCGCCGCCCCGCCGGGGCCGCGGAGGACGGACGCCCACGCGGCCGCCCTGGGGACAGCCCGCGGGCGCGACCCGTCGCGCCAGGGACGCGGCTGCTCGGTCAGTCCTGCGCGGCCTGGCGGGCGCGGTAGGCCTCGACGTGGGCGCGGTTGCCGCAGTTGTTCACGTCGCAGAAGCGCCGGGAGGAGTTGCGGGACAGGTCGACCAGGACGGCCGAGCACCCCTCCCCCTCGCAGGCCCGCAGCCGGTCGAACGCCCCCGAGCGCACGACGTCGATGAGCGCCATCGCGGTCTCGACCGAGATCTGCACCGCGAGCGTCGCGTCGGGGGCGTGGGCGTGCAGGTGCCAGTCCCAGTCCCCGTGGCGCACGAGCTGCGGCCGGGCGTCGCCCTCGAGCAGCCAGGAGTTCACGAGCGCGACGGCCTCGTCGCGCTCCACCTCCCACAGCCGGGCGACGCCGTCGCGCGTGTGCCGGACGGCGATCACGTCGTCCTCGTCGTGCGGTCCGTGGCCCTCGTACCCGTGGGCGACGTAGAAGGCGTCGAGCTCCGCGGCCGTCTCCAGCCGGTCGACGCCGTCGCGCATCCGCCCCGTGTTCACCAGGGCCGCGGCGGCCTGCAGTGACAGCGTGGTGTCATGACTGAACATTGCGTTGACTCCTGACAACCTTGGGGTCTACCGTCAGCACCATCCTAGGCGTTCACTCCTGACCGGAGCCGGCGCCGTGACCCGGCCCCACCTCGCCCGTGCCACGCAGGCCGCTCCCGCCCCAACCGCGCTCCACCTCCTCGAAGGCCACGCCCATGTCCGGTGCTCCCCTGCTCGACCTCTCGCAGACCCCCGCGTCGGGAGCGACGCCGAGCGCCCCCACCCGCCACCGCGGGCTGGGCCTCGCCGTCGGGCTCGCGGCGTCGGCCGCCTTCGCCACGAGCGGCCCGTTCGTGAAGCCGCTGCTGGAGGCCGGTTGGTCGCCCGGCGGCGCGATCATCGTCCGCCTGACGATCGGCGCCGTCCTGCTCGCCGTCCCGACGCTGATCGCGCTGCGTCGCCTTCCCGACGGCTGGCGCACGGTCGCGGCGAACTGGCGCTGGATCGTCGCGTTCGGCGTGATGGGCGTGGCGGCCCCCTCCACGCTGTACTTCCTCGCGGTCGAGCGGTTGCCCGTCGCCGTCGCCCTCCTGGTGGAGTACACCGGACCGCTGCTGCTCATCGGGTGGTCGTGGCTGCGCACCCGGCGCATGCCCAGCCCCGGCGTGCTGGTCGGCGCGAGCCTGGCGATGTTCGGTCTCGTCGCCGTCCTCGACCTCACCGGGGCGATCGCGCTCGACCCCGTGGGCCTGATGTTCGCCGCGGGCTCGGCGATCGGGAACGCCTCGTACTTCGCGCTCACCGCCCGGCCCTCGCCCGTGCCGCCGGTCGCGATGGCAGGTCTCGGGATGATCGTGGGCGCCGTCGTCGTCACCGTCGTCGGGGCGACCGGGATCCTGGCGGTCCGGATGCCGTTCGTCGACGTGACGCTGCTGGAGGGCACGGTGCCCGCCTGGGTGCCGCTGCTGGTCGTCGGAGCCGTCCCGACCGCCGTCGCCTACGGCGTCAGCGTGATCTCGGTGCGGATGCTCGGCGAGCGCGTGGCGTCCTTCGTCGGACTGTCCGAGGTGCTGTTCGCCGTCCTGCTCGCCTGGTTCCTCATCGGTGAGCGTCCGACGACCGCCCAGTCGCTGGGGGCCGTGGCCGTGGTCGCCGGAGTCGCGATCGTGCGCCGCTGGGCCGATCGCTCCCCGATCGACCTCACGGGACCTGCAGATCTGCCTTCGACAGCTCTTCCACGTTGACGTCCTTGAACGTCACGACGCGCACCTGCTTGACGAACCGCGCGGAGCGGTAGACGTCCCACACCCAGGCGTCGCTGAGCGTCAGCTCGAAGAACACCTCGCCGCCGGCCGACCGCACCTGCAGGTCGACGTTGTTGGCCAGGTAGAACCGGCGCTCCGTCTCCACCACGTAGGCGAAGAGTCCGACCACGTCGCGGTACTCGCGGTAGAGCGCGAGCTCCATGTCGGTCTCGTAGTTCTCCAGGTCTTCAGCGCTCACGGGACCATCATGCCCCGGCTCGCGGGCTCGACGCCCGGGAGGCGCCACGAGCGGCGGTGGCTCTCGGTCGGACCGTGGACGCGGAGCGCCTCGATGTGGAGCGGCGAGGCGTAGCCCTTGTTGCCGGCCCAGTCGAAGCGCGGGTCGACGTCGTGCGCCGCCCGCATGAGCCCGTCGCGCTCGACCTTGGCCAGCACGCTGGCCGCCGCCACGGAGGCGCACGTCATGTCGGCCTTGATCCGGGTGACGACGCGGGGCCCCGCGCACTCGTCGCCGGCGTCGGCCTCGAAGGCCGCGAACAGGTCGTCGCCCGGCGTGGAGTACCAGTCGTGGTTGCCGTCCAGGAGGACGACGGCGGGCGCCGCCCCAGCGCGCGCGTCACCTCGGCGACAGCGCGGTGCCCCGCGAGCCGGAGGGCCGCGATGATGCCGATCGCGTCGATCTCGGCCGGCGAGGCGTGGCCGACGGCGCACGCGAGCGCCCAGCGGCGGATGGGAGGCAGCAGACGCTCCCGGGCGGCGGGGGCGAGGAGCTTGGAGTCGCGCAGCCCCGCGGGCTGGCGGCCGGACGTGGCGTCGACGACCGTCACGCCGACGCTCACGGGTCCTGCGAGGCAGCCCCGGCCGACCTCGTCCATCCCGGCGACGAGCGAGCCGGGCGCGACGGCGAGCTCGCGCTCCAGCCGGAGGGTGGGCGCCCTGCCGACGGTCACCGCGGGCTCACGAGGGGTCCGGGACCTGCTCGAACGTGGCGCCGGGGTTGCGCAGGACGGTCCAGCGGTCCGCCGGCCAGATGATCGTGTTGGCGACGCCGACGATGTTGCTCATCGGGACCATGCCGCCGCCGGGGTCGCCCTCGTGGTAACGGGAGTCGGCGGAGTTGGGCCGGTTGTCCCCCAGGACGAACACGCGGTCGGCGGGGACGACCCACTCCCCGCCCTTCACGCTGGGGACGGCGCCGTCGATGACGTACGGCTCGTCGATCGGCACACCGTTGACGCTGATCCGACCGGAGTCGTCGCAGCACGTCACCGTGTCGCCGGGGACGCCGATGATCCGCTTGATCAGGTGGGACCCGGTGTTGGCCGGGAGGAGTCCGATGAACTCGCCGACGGTCGTGAGGGCGTTGCGCACCTCGTTGCCCTCGGCGGGCGGGTCGTCGAGCCAGCCGCCCGGGTCCACGAAGACGACGATGTCACCGCGGTGGACGTCGAGCGGGCCGGGCGCGAGCCGCGACACCAGGACGCGGTCGCCCACCTGGAGGGTGGACTCCATCGACTCCGACGGGATGAAGAAGGCCTGGGCCACGAACGTCTTGATCAGCAGCGACAGGACGAGGGCGGAGCCGAGGACGATGACGGCCTCGCGCAGGGCGGAGACGCCACGCCCACGCGTCCTGCGCGGCTTCCGCGACGTCGCGGACCGGCTCGACGCCGTCTCCTCCGGAGGCTCGGAGACGCCGGAGCCCGGCTCGTCCAGGTCGGTCATGGTGATCCTTCCTGAGGCGGCCGGGCTCGGCGTCACTGCGATACAGGGGCCGTCGGTCGTGGACCGACGAGCGCTGGTGTCAGCGCTTCTCCTTGATCTTCGCAGCCTTGCCGCGCAGACCACGCAGGTAGTACAGCTTGGCGCGTCGCACGTCACCGCGCGTGATGACCTCGATGTGGTCGATCGCCGGGGTGTGCAGCGGGAAGATGCGCTCCACGCCGACGCCGAAGCTGACCTTGCGGATCGTGAAGGTCTCGCTCACGCTGCCGTGGGCGCGGGCGATGACGACGCCCTGGAAGACCTGGACGCGGGAGCGGGTGCCCTCGACGACCTTGACGTGCACCTTGAGGGTGTCGCCGGCGCGGAACGCGGGGATGTCGTCGCGCAGCGATGCTGCGTTGACGGAGTCGAGCTTCTGCATTGTCTACTCCTCGTCGCGGGCCACAGGTCCACGCGATGGGTTGCGGCGCACGGGGCGCCTGGTCTGGAATCGGGACGAGCACACGGTCGACGGCCCCTGTGGCAGCGATGTCGGGCGGCTCGGACCCAGCGAGCTAGTCTGCCACACTCCGCAGCATCACGACGTCGAGGTGGTCGACGTCACCCACCCGGAACGTCCGCTCCCCCACGACGGCGAAACCGCTGCGCTCGTAGCTGCGCCGGGCCGCCGCGTTGCCGGCGTTGGTGCCCAGCCACACCGCGTCGGCGAGCGTGGCCGCGCGCTCCAGCGTCGCCGCCATCAGCACACCGGCGGCGCCCGTGCCGTGGCAGCGCGCCAGGAGGTACAGCTTCGACAGCTCGGCGTACCGGGTGCCCTCGACGGCGATCCCCGTGCCCGCGAGGTCGCTCCCCTGCGCCTCACCCGTGAGCAGCAGGCTGTACCCGACGGCGAGGCCCGAGCGGTCCACCAGCAGCAGCACGTGGTGATCGGGGTCGGCCAGGTGCTCGCGCCAGTGCGCCGGCGAGAGGTGCGCGGCCACGTGCCGCCTGACGTCGGCGAGCGTCGTGGGGTCGGGGCACGCGAGGGGGAACGTGGTGGCCGCGAGGTCCGCCAGGGCGAGCACGTCCGCCTCACCGGCCTCGCGCACGCGCAGCGGGCCCAGCAGCGCGCCGTCACGGGCGACGACGACACCGGCGTCCGCCAGCACGTCGAGGTCGCGACGGTCGAGGTCGGCGACGGCGAGCAGGTCCAGCAGGTCCGGCCGGCGCTCCACCGTCCGGGTCAGCGACTGCGCGCGACGCCAGCGGGCGACGGCGCCGTGGTCGCCCGAGAGCAGCACGGGCGGGACCGCTCGCCCGTCCCAGTCGGCGGGGCGCGTGTAGACGGGGTACTCGAGCACGGCGGCGTCGGAGAAGGACTCCTCGACGATCGAGTCAGGGTTGCCCAGCACGCCCGGCAGGAGGCGGACGACGGCCTCCAGCAGCGCGAGCGCGGCCACCTCGCCACCGTTCAGCACGAAGTCGCCGAGGGAGAACTCCTCGACCCGGCGCACGCCGTCGTGCTCGCGCAGCGCGGGGACCAGGCGAGCGTCGATGCCCTCGTAGCGCCCGCAGGCCACGACGGCGCGCACGTCGGGGGCCGCGAGCTCGTCGGCCAGCCGCTGGGCCGTCGCCTGCGTCAGCGGAGCGCCCGACGGCGTCGGGACGAGGACGACGACCTCGCGCGGGTCGGGCTCGGCCCCACCGTGGGACCCTGCAGACCCGTCAGACCCGGCAGCCGTCGCCTCGATCGCGCGCGACCAGACGTCGGGGCGCATGACCATGCCGGCGCCGCCGCCGAACGGCGAGTCGTCGACCGTCCGGTGGCGGTCGGTCGCGACGGCGCGCAGGTCGTGCACCCGCACGTCGACCAGGCCGGACTCGCGGGCCTTGCCGATGAGGGAGAGGTCCAGCGGCGCGAGGTAGTCCGGGAAGATCGTGATGACGTCGAGGCGGGGTGCGCTCACGCCTCGACGTCCTCGTGACCGGCGTCCTCGGGACCGTCGTCCTCGGGACCGTCGCCCACGGGACCGTCCTCGTCGACGTCCTCGCCCTCCGGCAGGGGCTCGTCCGCGAGCAGCCCGCCCGGAGGTGTCAGGACGACGAAGCCGCCTGCCACGTCCACGCCGGGCACGATCGCCTCGACGAACGGCACGAACGTCCGGGCGCCGGACGGCTCGCGCACCACCAGCACGTCGTGCGCGGGCATCGCCCGCACCTCCACCACGGTCCCGAGCGGTCGCCCGTCGTCGCCACGCGCGGCCAGGCCGACGAGGTCCTCGGGGTACCAGGCGTCCGCCTCGGCCTGCGCGGGCGCGAGGATCAGCAGCCCACGCATCGCCTCGGCGTCGTCACGGTCGGTGACCTGCTCGAAGCTGATGGTCGCCCGGCCAGAGGCCTCCCGCAGCCGCGCCACCGTCAGCTCGCCGACCAGCGGGTCGTCGGTGAGCACGGCGGTTCCGGCGGCCAGCCGCGCGGGGTCGTCGGTGCGGACCTCGATCCGGACCTCGCCACGCAGCCCGTGCGCGGCGCCGATGCGGCCGAGGATCACGTAGCCCTCGGGGATGACACTGGACACGGGGAACCTCTCGTCGGGGTGCGGCCGGCGGCGGGCCGGCGGAGAAACGACGAACCGCCCACCCCGGACAGGGAGGGCGGTTCGACGGTGGAGCTGGTGCTACGTCATCTACCGGCGGTCGACGTCGACGACGTCGATCCGGACCGGCGTGGTGGTCAGCGACCCCACGACGGTGCGCAGTGCCCGGGCCGTGCGGCCGGAGCGCCCGATGACTCGGCCGAGATCGGCCGGGTTGACGCGGAGCTCGAGCAGCTCACCACGACGCGCGGGGCGCGCGGTCACCTGGACGTCGTCCGGGTTGTCCACGATGCCGCGGACGAGGTGCTCGAGGGCGTCGGCGAGCATGCTGCTCAGGCCTCGTCGGCGGGAGCGTCGGCCTCGGCGGAAGCCTCGGCCTTCTCGGCCTTGGCGGCCTCGGCGGCACGCTTCTCGGACGCCTTGGCCTTGCGGAGCTCGGCGTCGGCGGCGACGGCGGCGACCGCGTCGGCGACGACGGTGCTCTGGTCACCCTTGCGACGCAGCGTGCCCTCGGCGCCCGGCAGGCCCTTGTGCTTCTGCCAGTCACCGGTGACCTTGAGCAGCGCGAGGACCTGCTCGGTCGGCTGCGCGCCGACTCCGAGCCAGTACTGGGCGCGCTCGGAGGAGATGTCGATGAGCGACGGCTCCTCGGTGGGGTGGTACTTGCCGATCTCCTCGATCACACGACCGTCGCGGCGGGTGCGCGAGTCGGCGATGACGACACGGTAGTAAGGGGCGCGGATCTTGCCCAGGCGCTTGAGGCGAATCTTCACTGCCACGGTGGTGGTACTCCTGATGAGGTTGGGATGAGTGGGACTCGCATGGGCGTGGGGCACCCCGCGGATCACGGCTCGGGACACGACGCACCGTGGTGAGAGGGCCGCGGTCGTCGGGTTCAACCGGACATTCTGCCAGATGCGGGGCACTGCTGGCGACGGCGCTCCGCGCGGGCGCGTATCAGCGACCGAACAGCTTGCCGAGCCCCTCGGGGATCTCGAGCTTCGCCGGGGCGTCCTCGGCCGGTCCGAGCCCGAAGGCCGAGCCGGCGGGGGCCGTCGGCTTGCGCTCGGCGGCGGCTCGCGCCTCGGCCGCCCGCTTGGCCGGGTTGCCGCTCTTGGACTTCTTGCCGCGCGCCACGGGCGCCGCCATCTTGCCCTTGGACTTCTTGCCCATGCCGGGCATCGAACCCATCCCGAAGCCGCCGCCGGGCATCCCGGGGGCGCCGCCGCCACGCGCCATCGAGCGCATCATCGTCTTGGCCTGGTCGAACCTGTCGAGCAGCCCGTTGACCTCGGAGACGGTCGTGCCCGAACCCCGCGCGATGCGGGAGCGGCGCGAGCCGTTGAGGATCTTGGGGTTGGTGCGCTCGCCCGGCGTCATCGAGCGGACGATGGCCTCGACGCGGTCGACCTCGCGCTCGTCGAAGTTCTCCAGCTGCTCGCGTATCTGGCCCATCCCGGGCAGCATCCCGAGCATCTTCTTCATCGAGCCGAGCTGCTTCATCTGCTGCATCTGCTGCAGGAAGTCGTCGAGCGTGAAGTCGCCGTCCCCGGCGATCTTGTTGGCGAGCTCGGCGGCCTGGTCCTCGTCGAACGCGCGCTCGGCCTGCTCGATCAGGGTCATGACGTCGCCCATGTCGAGGATGCGCGAGGCCATGCGGTCGGCGTGGAAGCGCTCGAAGTCGCCGACCTTCTCGCCGGTCGAGGCGAACAGGACCGGGGCGCCGGTCACCGAGGAGACCGAGAGCGCGGCACCACCGCGCGCGTCGCCGTCGAGCTTGGAGAGCACGACGCCGGTGAACCCGACGCCCTCGGCGAAGGCGTTCGCCGTCGTGACGGCGTCCTGACCGATCATCGCGTCGATGACGAACAGCGTCTCGTCCGGCTTCACCGCGTCACGGATGTCGGCGGCCTGCTGCATGAGCTCGGCGTCGACACCGAGGCGGCCGGCCGTGTCGACGACGACGACGTCGTAGAACTGCTCGCGGGCGTGCGCGACGCCGGTGCGGGCGACCTCGACCGGGTCGCCGACGCCGTTGCCCGGCTCGGGCGACCACACGGCGACCCCGGCACCCTTGCCGACGATCTCGAGCTGCTGCACGGCGTTCGGGCGCTGCAGGTCGGACGCGACGAGCAGCGGGGTGTGTCCGGAGTCCCGGAGCCACTTGCCGAGCTTCCCGGCGAGGGTGGTCTTACCGGCACCCTGCAGACCGGCGAGCATGATCACGGTCGGCGGCCGCTTGGCGAACCGGAGCTCGCGCGTCGCGCCACCGAGGATGCGCGTGAGCTCCTCGTGGACGATCTTGACGATCTGCTGCGAGGGGTCGAGCGCCTTGGAGACCTCGGACTGCTCAGCCCGCTCGCGGACGGTCGCGGTGAAGTCCCGCACGACCGGCAGGGCGACGTCGGCGTCGAGCAGGGCGCGGCGGATCTCGGCGATCGCCGTGGCGATGTCGGCGTCGGACAGTCGGCCCCGCCCGCGCAGGGAGGAGACGGCCGCGTTGATGCGGTCGGACAGGGTGGCGAACACGGTGAACCTCGCGTGAGTCGGGAGAGGTCAGGATAGCCCGGCGTCCAGCACCGCACGTGCCCGCTCGGTGAGGGCCTCCACCAGCGAGGCCCGCCAGGGCGTCCACGCCTTGGGTCCGGCGGCGCGGGCGTCCGCCTCCGTCAGGACGCGCAGCAGCGTGAGCATCTCGGGGTCGTGACCGATCGCCGTCAGGAGCCGCCCGACGGTCTCGGGGTCGTCGATGTCGGCCCGCGTGGCGAGCTCGGCGAGCAGCAGGTGGTGCCGCACGAGCGTCGTCGCGTCGCGCACGTCCCGCTCCCCCAGACCGAGGCGCTCCAGCACCGGACCGATGATCCGCGCGCCCTCGACCGAGTGGTCGCTCGCCCCCGCGACCTTGCCGATGTCGTGCAGCAGCGCGGTCACCAGGAGGAGGTCGCGGCGCGGCACGACGGCGCCCCGCTCGCTCGCCAGCTCCCCCGCCCACGCCGCCGTCTCCACGAGGTGGCGGTCGACGGTGAAGGTGTGGATCGGGTTGCGCTGCGGGCGGTTGCGCACGCGCGTCCACTCGGGGAACCACGTCGTGACGATGCCTGCCAGATCGAGCGCCTCCCAGACGTCGACCTGGGCGTGACCGCTGCCCAGCAGCGCGAGCAGATCCTCGCGCGCCGGCCTCGGCCACGGCGTCGGCAGCGCGGGAGCGGCCTTGAGCGAGGCGACGCTGACGGGCGAGATCGGCAGCCCCGTGCGCGCCGCGGTGGCGGCGGCCCGCACCGCGAGCACCGGGTCCTCGGCGGGCCGGGCGGCCGCCGCGAGGACGAGCTCGCCGTCGTGCTCCACCAGGTCCTGCGCCACGGCGCGCAGCCGCGGGGCGACGCGCCGGCCGCGCACCACGAGCGGGCGCCACGTCGGCGAGGGGCGCCGCAGCGCCTGCCGGGCGCGGCGGACGGTGACGTCGAGCGCGTAGGACACGGTCCTGGCGGCCTGCGCGATGGAGGCGAGCAGCTCGTCGCGGTCGGCGTAGCCCAGGCGGGCCGCGACGGCGTCGGAGTCGGCCTGCAGGAGGCGGCTGGTGTGGCGGCGGGTCTCGAGCGCGACGGCGTCGCGCACCGTGAGGAGGTGGTCGTGGGCCTCGTCGAACTCGCCGTGCGGCTTGTCGGTCAACCAGGTGGCGGCGAGAGCCCCCACCACGACGGCGTCCCTGATCCCGCCGCGCGCCTCCTTGAGGTCGCCCTCGATGAGGTAGGCGAGCTCGCCGCTGCGCTCGGCCCTGGTGCGGGTGGAGGTGAGCAGCTCGGGCAGGCGGCGTCGTGCGGCCCCGCGCCAGTCCTCCAGGACGGCGGTCCGCGCACGCAGCACGATGCTCTCGTCGCCGGCGACGTGGCGCAGGTCGAGCAGGCCGACGGCCGCGACGAGGTCCTTGGACGCGATCTGGCGGCACTGCGCCAGCGTGCGGACCGAGTGGTCCAGGTCCAGCCCCGCGTCCCAGATCGGGTACCACAGGGCCGAGGCGAGAGCCTCGACCTGGGCGTCGGTCAGCGTGCGACCGTCGTGGACGAGCAGGCAGTCCAGGTCGGAGGTGGGACCGGCGTCGCGCCGGGCGAGCGAGCCGACCACCGCGAGCGCGACGCCCGAGGAGGGCAGGCCGAGGCGCTCGACGGCCGCGTCCCACTCCTGCGCGAGGGCGGTGTCGACCGCGGCGGCGAGCGCGGCGCGGTAGACGGCACCGGTGCGCAGCACGGGGGCGCCGGCCGGTCCGGACGGGCCGGCCGGCGTCGGTGGGGTGGCCGTCGTCGGGCCACCGGGGGTCTCGAGCAGAACGCGCCGGAGGTCCCGCACCCCTGGGTGCGGGACCTCCGGGAGCTCCGCCGCCGTGTCGGAAGCGGACATGGGATCTAGAGCGCTCCGGCTCCGTGCTCGCCGGTGCGGACCCGGACGACGTCCTCGACGGGGACGATCCAGACCTTGCCGTCACCGATCTTGCCGGTCTGGGCGGCCTGCACGATGACGTCGGCGACCGTGCCGGCCGCCTCCGACTCGACGAGGACCTCGACGCGAACCTTCGGCACCAGGTCGACGGTGTACTCGGCGCCGCGGTAGACCTCCGTGTGACCGCGCTGACGGCCGTAGCCGCTCGCCTCGCTCACGGTCATGCCGCGGATCCCGGCGGCCTCGAGGGCGGCCTTGACGTCGTCGAGACGGTGGGGCTGGACGATTCCGGTGACGAGCTTCATGCCTTGACCTCCGATGTGAAACGGCCCGAGGAGATTCCGTCGTAGGCGGACTCGCCGTGCTCGGCGAGGTCGATGCCCGCGACCTCCACCTCCTCCGAGACCCGCCACCCGATGGTGACCTTGATGAGCAATCCGATGACCAGTGTGACCACGCCGGCGTAGACGATCGCGACGAGTGCGATGAGCACCTGGACGATCAGCTGGTCGACGCCCCCACCGTAGAACAGGCCGCGGTCCGCCGTGGCGAAGAAGCCCAGCGCGACGGTGCCCCAGAGGCCGGAGACGAGGTGGACGCCGACGACGTCGAGCGAGTCGTCGTAGCCGAGCTTGTACTTGAGGCCGACGGCGAAGGCCGACAGCACACCCGCGATGGCACCGACGGCGATCGAGCCGACCGGCGACACGTCGCCGGCGGCCGGCGTGATGGCGACCAGACCGGCGACGACACCCGAGGCGGCACCGAGGGACGTGGCGTGACCGTCGCGGAACTTCTCCACGATCAGCCAGCCGCCGATCGCGGCGGCCGTCGCGGTGGTGGTGTTGACCCAGGCGAGGCCGGCAGCGCCGTCGGCGCCGTAGGCGGAGCCACCGTTGAAGCCGAACCAGCCGAACCACAGGAGGCCGGCGCCCAGCATCACGAGCGTGAGGTTGTGCGGACGCATCGGCTCCTTGCCGAAGCCCTTGCGCTTGCCGATGATCAGCACGAGCACCAGGGCCGCGACACCGGCGTTGATGTGGACGACCGTGCCGCCGGCGAAGTCGATCGGGCTGGCGATGGAGGCGAAGGGGCCCTCGTCGCTCAGGAGGCCACCGCCCCAGACCATGTGCGCCAGCGGGAAGTAGGACAGGGTGACCCAGATCCCCGTGAAGATCAGCCACGCGGAGAACTTCACGCGGTCGGCGATCGCGCCGGAGATCAGGGCGACGGTGATGATGGCGAACGTGGCCTGGAAGCCGACGTCCACGATGATCGGCAGGCCGCTGTCGATGACGGCCGAGCCGTCCTCGGCGAAGACGCCTCCACCGCTCAGCCCGAACTGCTCGAACGGGTTCCCGAAGAAGCCGCCCACGGACGAGCCGTAGGACATCGACCAGCCCCAGAGCACGTAGATCACGCCGACGACGGCCATGGCGCCGAACGACATCATCATCATGTTCAGGACCGACTTCGAGCGCGACATGCCGCCGTAGAAGAGGGCGAGCCCCGGCGTCATGAGCAGCACGAGGGATGCTGAGGTCAGCATCCACGCGGTGAGTCCGCTATCCAACTCCATCTGGAAAACCTCTCGTCATGGTCGCGGCCCGGTGACCGCGCATGGGAACGAGAGTTGTCGGGCGGAGTTACCTGACGGGGCAGCGGGTGTTACGCCGGTGTGACGAAAGCCGTTGAAGCGTGAACATCTCGTTGCGCGGCACGGGATCGCTCACATGCCGGACGCTTCGGGTCTCAGCCGAGGAGCGCGTCGACGAACGACTCCGGGTCGAACGGTGCGAGGTCGTCCGGTCCCTCCCCCAGCCCGACCAGCTTGACCGGGATGCCGAGCTCGCGCTGCACCGCCACGACGATGCCGCCCTTGGCGCTGCCGTCGAGCTTGGTGAGCACGATGCCGGTGAGGTGGGCGACCTCGGCGAACACCCGCGCCTGGCGCAGGCCGTTCTGGCCCGTGGTGGCGTCCAGCACGAGCAGGGACTCGGCGATCGGCGCCGGGCGCGAGGCCACGCGCACGATCTTGCCGAGCTCGTCCATCAGCCCGGCCTTGTTCTGCAGCCGGCCCGCGGTGTCGATGATGACGACGTCGGCCCCGGACCGGAAGCCGGCCTCGACGGCGTCGTGCGCCACGCTCGCGGGGTCGGCGCCGTCCTTCTCCGAGCGCACGACGTCGACGCCCACCCGGGCACCCCACGTGGCGAGCTGGTCGGCGGCGGCGGCACGGAACGTGTCGGCTGCGCCGAGCACCACGTCCTTGTCCTCGGCCACGAGCAGCCGGGCGAGCTTGCCGACGGTCGTGGTCTTGCCGGTGCCGTTGACCCCGACCATGAGGATCGTGGCGGGGTGCGGCTCGCCGTCGGCGCCGAGCACCGGGGCCGACGCGATCGTCCGGTCCATGCTGGGGTCGACCTGGGCCAGCAGCAGCTCGCGCAGCACCTCGCGGATCGCGACCGGGTCCTTCGTGCCGTCGACGCGGATCCGTGTGCGGAGCTCCGCCAGGAGCGCCGTCGTGGGGTCGATGCCGAGGTCGGCCTGGAGCAGCGTCTCCTCGAGCTCCTCCCAGGCGGCCTCGTCGAGGTGGTCGCGTCCGAGGACGGACAGGAGCGCCTGGCCGAGCGCGCCGGAGCGTGCCAGGCGCGAACGCAGTCGCACCAGACGCGAGCCGACGGTCTCGGGGACCTGGAACTGCGGGGTGGCGGGCTCGACCGTCGCGCCGTCGCCCGGTCCGCCCGGGCGGGGCAGGGTACCGACGGCACCCTCGCCGTCGCCCTCCCGCCCGGAGCCGGCGCCGGTGCCCGAGCTCGACGGCGGGAGAGGGGCGGCGCCGCGGCGGCGCAGCCGCAGCACCACGAACGTGACGAGGGCCGCCAGGGCGAGCACGGCCAGGGCGACGAGCACCCAGGTGAGGGTCGGGACGGAGTCGACGTTCATGCGCTGGTGCGCTCCTCACGCTCGTTGCGAACGCGCTCGGCGAGGGCCCGCTGGCGGGCCATCAGCCCCTCCGTCAGCTCCTCGAAGCGGGTCTCGTAGCGCTGGGGCACCGTGAGGTACCCGTGGCTGCTCTCGGCGGCGGCGAAGAGGTCGTCCAGGCCGACCGTGTCGCCGTCGGCGGCGTCGCGGTGCTCGGCGACGACGCCCGTGCGGGGGCCCGTCGCCGTCCGTGACGAGGACAGGAGCTCGCGGACGCGCGCGACGTACCCGCCCTCGGGTCGACGGGAGGCCATCATCATCACGAGGAGGCCGGCGGCGAGGAGGACGGCGACGACGGCGACCCAGACGGCGGAGTAGGCAGGCATGAGCCCAGTATCCCGCCTGGAGGGCCACGGCCCCGGGACGGGACACGGGGAGCCCCTCGACAGATCCGTGAATTCCCTCACACGGCCCGACGACGCCCGGCGACGCCTCGTCGGTCCTCCCACCGTCACGAACTCCTCAGGCGGTGGCCACCGGCTCCCCGGCGAGCTCGTCGTCCTCCTCGCGCTCGATGCGCTGGCTGATGACGGCGGAGACGCCGTCGCCCTGCATGGTGACGCCGTAGAGAGCGTCGGCGATCTCCATCGTGCGCTTCTGGTGCGTGATGACGATGAGCTGGGAGCTGGCCCGCAGCTCGCGGAAGATCACCAGCAGGCGGCCGAGGTTGACGTCGTCGAGCGCGGCCTCGACCTCGTCCATCACGTAGAACGGGCTCGGTCGGGCCCGGAAGATCGCGACCAGCAGCGCGACGGCGGTCAGCGAACGCTCGCCGCCGGAGAGCAGCGACAGCCGCTTGACCTTCTTGCCCGGGGGGCGGGCCTCCACCTCGACGCCGGTGGTGAGCATGTCGTCGGGATCGGTGAGCAGGAGCCTGCCCTCGCCGCCGGGGAACAGCCGCGCGAAGACCCCGTCGAACTCGCGCCGCGTGTCCTCCCACGCCTCGCGGAAGACCTGCTCCACACGGACGTCGATCTCGCGGACGATCTCCATCAGGTCGGCCCGCGACTTGCGCACGTCGGCGACCTGCTCGACCAGGAACGAGTGCCGCTCCTCGAGCGCCGCGTGCTCCTCCAGGGCGAGCGGGTTGACCCGCCCCAGCAGGGCGAGCGCGCGTTCGGCCGTCCGCAGGCGCTTCGTCTGCTCGGTCCGGTCGTAGGCGACGACGGGCTGATCCTCGCCGTCGGCGACCTCCACGCCGAGCACCGGGACCGGCACGTCGGGGCCGAACTCCGCCAGCAGCACGTCGCTCTCGAGGCCGAGGTCGGCCACGGCCCGCGCCTCGAGCGCCTCGATCCGCAGACGCTGCTCGGCGCGCGCGACCTCGTCGCGGTGGAAGGCGTCGGAGAGCTCGGCGAACCGCGTGGCGTGCTGCTCGATGTCGCTGCGCACGACGGCGAGGCCCGCGTCCTGCTGGGCCCGCACCTCCTGCGCGACGTCGCGCTCGTCCGAGGCCCGCTGCAGGGAGTGCTCCAGGAGGTGGAGGCCCTCGGTGGCCACGCGGCGCACGTCGCGCGCGACCTCGGCCCGCCGGGCGCGCTGCTGCTCCAGCTCGGCCGCGCGGACCCGGGCCGCGCGCTCGGTGCGGGCGGCCCGTTCGAGCGCAGCGGCTCGTCCGGCGATCGCGCGCTTGCGCTCCTCGACGGTGCGGACGGCCAGTCGCGCGTCGGTCTCGGCGGCGCGGGCGGCCCTGGCCGCCTCGGCGCAGGCATCACGCCGCTCCCCCGCCGCCTCCAGGTCGGCCGCCGCCTCCTCCGGGTCGGCCTGCGCCGTCTCCAGCCGGGTGGCGAGCTCGGCGAGCTCCTCCTCGCGCGCCGCCCGCGAGGTCTCCGCCGCCCCGATCGCATCGGCGGCGCGGCCGGCCTCGGCCCGGGCGGCCTTGATCGCGGCGCCGAGCCGGCCGAGGCGCTCGGCGACGGCGGTGAAGCGGGCGTCGGAGGCGTGCAGGTCGGCGAGCGTCGCGTCGTGGGCGGCGCGCGCCGCCGCCAGCGTCTCGGTGACGGCCGCGAGGGTGAAGCGGGCCCGCTCGCCCCGGGCCCGCGCGGTCTCGACCCCGGCCGCCGCCTCCTCGCGCGCCGCCGTGAGGGCGATGACGTTCGTGGTGGCCTCGCCGCCACCGCTCGCGGCGGTGGCCGTGAGCACGTCGCCGGCACGCGTGACCGCGCGGTCGACGTCGTCGATCCCCGACGCCGCCGCGAGGACGTCGCGGGCCTGGCGGAGGTCCTCCACGAGCACCACCCCGTCGAGCAGCGGCCCCAGGGCCGCGCCGACGCCGTCCAGCGTGACGACGTCGAGCGCCCACGTCCCGCCGGCGGGGGCCGGGGTGGCGGGGACGACGGCGGCAGGGCCCTCGTCGTCGCCCGAGACGACGAGGCGGACGTGACCGTGCCCGGCCTCCCTGGTCCAGCGGAGGGCGTCGACGGCGGCCTCGAGCGACGTCACGACCGCCCCCTCGACCAGCGGCCCGAGGGCGGCGGCGACGGCGCCCTCCCAGCCGGGCTCGACGGCGAGAGCGTCCGCGAGCGGACCGGTGACCTCCGCGCGACCGGACGCGAGCAGCTCGCCCGTGCCGTCGCGACGCTCCAGGGAGAGCTCGAGCGCGTCCCGGCGGGCGGTCCACCGCTCCAGCTCGGCGCGCGCGGTGCGGGACTCCTCCTCGGCCTCGCGCAGCGCGGCCTCGCCCTCGGCCACGGCGGCCGTGGCGGCCTCGTGGGCGGAGTCGAGGTCCTCCTCGCCCTCCTCCACCCCGGCGGCCTGCAGCTCCAGCTCCGCGAACTCCAGCTCGGCCGTGCTCGCGCGCTCGGTCGCATCGGCCAGCACCCCGCGCAGCCGCTCGAGCTCGGAGCCCTGGGCCTCCATCCGGCTGCGCACGGCCCCGACCTGGCCCGCCAGCCGGGCCACCCCCTCGCGGCGGTCGGCGACACCGCGGTGGACGGCGGCGAGCTCGCGCTCGGCGGCCGCCGCGTCGGTCTCGGCGGCGGAGCGCGCGGCGACGGCCGCGGTCATCGCCGCGGTCGCGGCGTCGACCTCGACGTCGATCTCACGCTCGGCCTCGCGGGCCCGCTCGGCCTGGGCGTCGAGGTCGTCCGGGTCGGGGCCCTGCGGCGCCGCGGCGCCCGCGTCGCCCAGGAGGCGGCAGCGCTCGTCGGCGAGCGTCGCGGTCCCCCGCAGCCGCTCCCGGATGCCGGACAGGCGGTACCAGACCTCGGTCGCCTCGGCGAGGGCCGGGGCCGAGGCCGCGGCGGCGCGCTCGAGGTCGGCCTGCCGCGTGCGCGCGGCGTTCAGCAGCCCCTCGACCTCGTCCCTGGCCGCGGTGAGGACGGCGACGTCGGCCACCTCGCGCTGGTGCGCGTCGCGGGCCTGGGCGAGGTCGTCGGCCAGCAGCCGGGCGCGGGAGTCGCGCAGGTCGGCCTGCACGACGGCGGCGCGCCTGGCGACGTCGGCCTGCTTCGCCAGCGGCCCGAGCTGACGACGGATCTCGGTGACGAGGTCGGTCAGCCGCGCCAGGTTGGCCGCGGTGGACTCGAGCTTCCGCAGCGCCTTCTCCTTGCGCTTGCGGTGCTTGAGGATCCCGGCGGCCTCCTCGATGAAGCCGCGGCGCTCCTCGGGGGTCGCCCGGAGCACGGCGTCGAGCTGGCCCTGCCCGACGATGACGTGCATCTGCCGGCCGAGGCCGGAGTCCGACAGCAGGTCCTGGATGTCCAGGAGTCGGCAGGGCGTACCGTTGATCGCGTACTCCGAGCCCCCGGAGGAGAACATCGTCCGCGAGATCGTGACCTCGGTGTAGTCGATCGGCAGCGCGCCGTCGGAGTTGTCGATCGTGAGCGCGACCTCGGCGCGCCCCAGCGGCGGACGCGAGGTGGTGCCGGCGAAGATCACGTCGGCCATCGAGCCGCCGCGCAGCTGCTTGGCCCCCTGCTCGCCCATCACCCAGGCCAGGGCGTCGACGACGTTGGACTTGCCGGAGCCGTTGGGCCCCACGACGCAGGTGATGCCGGGCTCGAGACGCAGGGTCGTTGCCGACGCGAAGGACTTGAACCCCCGCAGCGTCAGCGTCTTCAGGTACACGCAGGCGAGCCTAGACGCATGCCGGAGGCAGGGCCCGCGGGGCCGTGCGGCTCCGGGGGTGCGCGATCAGGCGGTCGGGAACCAGAGCGCGATCTCGCGCTCGGCCGACTCGGGCGAGTCGGAGGCGTGCACGAGGTTGCGCTGGACCTTCTCGCCCGTGTCCGAGGCGAGGTCGCCGCGGATCGACCCGGGGGCCGCCGCCGTGGGGTCGGTGGAACCGATGAGGGCGCGCACACCCTCGATGACGCGGTGGCCCTCGACGATGACGGCGACGAGCTCGCCCGAGCCCATGAAGGCGACGAGCGGCGCGTAGAACGGCTTGCCGACGTGCTCGGCGTAGTGCTGCGCGAGCAGCTCGTCGTCGGCGGAACGCTGCTGCAGCGCGGCGATCCGGTACCCCTTCGCCTCGATGCGGCGAAGGATCTCACCGGTCAGGCGGCGGGAGACGCCGTCGGGCTTGACGAGGACGAGGGAGCGCTGAGTGGTCACACCCAGACCCTACCGTCAGGCCCGCGGGCGGTCGTCGCCGTCGGAGGGGTCGGGGGCGGCAGCGTCGGCCGTGCCGCTCGCGTCGCCCGCCGCGCCGGCCGCGTGCTCCAGCTCGAGGACGTACCGCTCCGCCCGCTCGACGTCGATGCGGCCGCCGACGCGCCAGCACACGATCCACAGCACCGCGAAGGTGATCCCGACCGCGAGCATGTGGTCGCGCATCTGCGGCACCACGAAGGCGACGGCGATGAGGGAGCCCTGGATGAACGTGCCGAGCAGGTACCCGGCGAACGTCCGCAGCAGCCCCGCGGCGAGGAGGCACGCGAGCGCTCCCCCGATCCCGACGCCGACGATCACGCCGGTCTCCGCGGCGCGCAGGCCGTAGGCCGCGAGCGCCGCGAAGAACACCACGAACGCCTCGAGGCCGAGCAGGGTCGAGCAGAACATCCGGCGGGCGGAGCGGGGCGGCTTCGGGGCCACGGGCTGCTGGGGCGGGGCGTCGGTCACGTCAGAGCTCACCGAACCCACCCTCGAACGCCTCGACGATCGCGTCAACCGCCTGCGTCGCCTGCGGCCCACGGGCCTCCACGACGACCTCGGCGCCCTGGACGAGCCCGAGGCCCATCACCGCGAGCAGGCTGGCGGCGTTGGCGCCGTCGACCAGCACCTCGGCGTCGAACCCGCCGGCGAGCCGGGCGAGCTGGGACGCGGGTCGGGCGTGCAGCCCCTGCGGGTTGCGGACCACGGTCGTGCGGCGGGGGCCCGCGGGGATGTCGAGGCGGATCGTCGACCGCGGGGTGGCGGCCGGGAGCTCGGGCAGCTCGGCGACGACCTGACGCGTCGCCGTCGCGACGGCGACGACCACCTCGGCGACGCCGCCACCCGTCTGGGCGGCCACGGCCGCGGCCACGGCGCCCTCGACGAACGCTCCGCCGGCGAGCACGACGCGGGGGTCCTCGAGGGCCTCCAGGACGGCTTCCGCCGTCATCCGCGCCGACCCGATGTCCGCGAGGAGCACGACGCCGGAGCACCCGGCGTCGAGCTCGGCCGCGATGGCGCGCTCGACGACGTCGAAGCTCGTGCCCAGGCGCGCGTCGTCGGTCCCGCCCGCGGGGCGCAGCACGACGTCGGGGGCCATCTGGGCCGCGAGCTCGACGACACCTCCCGCGAGCAGGGCGGAGTGCGACACGAGGACGAGTCCGGTGGTCCTGTCGTTGCCGGAGACGCTCATGCGTCCGTCGCCGCTCGCGCGGCGGCGTCGAGCAGGAGCACGGTGGAGGCGGCCCCGGGGTCGCGGTGCCCGACGCTGCGCTCGCCCAGGTAGCTCGCGCGACCCTTGAGCGCCACGAGGTCGTCGGTCGAGGCGGCCCCGACGGCGGCCGCCTCCGCGGCCGCCCGGAGCACCTGCGCGGGCGAGGACCCGGCCTCGGCGGCGGCCGAGGCCGCCTCGACGGCCGGGTGCCACGCGTCGACCATCGTCTTGTCCCCGACCTGCGCCTTGCCGCGGGCGACGACGCCCTCGAGCGCCGCGTCCAGGAGCGAGTGCACCCCCTGGGCGTCCACGGCAGGCACGGCGGTGACCTTGGCGGCACGCAGGAACGCGGTGCCGTAGAGGGGACCGGCGGCTCCGCCCACGGTCGACATCAGGGTGGTCGCCACGAGCTTGAGCACGTCGCCGACAGTCGCGGGCTCGGCCGGCTCCATCGCCGCGGTGACGGCGGAGAAGCCGCGGGCGAGGTTCTCGCCGTGGTCACCGTCCCCGATCAGGCGGTCGAGCTCGGACAGCTCGACCCGGTGCTCGGCCACGACGGCGGCGGCCTCGGCGACGAAGCGCCGCGCCCAGTCGACGTCGAGCGCGCCCTCGGACACGGAGGAAGGAGGAGTGGTCACAGTCCCCACCGTAGTGCGGCGGTGCTGACGGGTGCGTCGTAGAGCGCGGTGAGCTCGTCGTCGAGCCTGAGCACGGTGACCGAGGCGCCCTGCATCTCCAGCGACGTGACGTAGTTGCCCACCAGCGAGCGGTCGACGACGACGCCCTGCTCCTCGAGCCGACGACGCGCGTGGCGGTAGACGATCGACAGCTCCGAGGCGGGGGTGCCGCCCATCCCGTTGACGAGCAGCAGCACGTGCTCGCCCGAGGCGAGGCCGAGGTCCTCGACCACGGGGTCGAGGAGCAGGTCGGTGATCTCGTCGGCGCTCGCCATCGGGATGCGGCGACGGCCGGGCTCGCCGTGGATGCCGATCCCGATCTCGATCTCGTTCTCGGCCAGCTCGAACGACGGCTTGCCCGCGTGGGGGACGGTGCACGCGCTGAGGGCGACACCCATCGAGCGGACGCCGGCGTTGACGCGCTGCGCGATCGCGAGCACGCCCGCGAGGTCGTCGCCGCGCTCGGCGGCCGCGCCGGCGATCTTCTCCACCAGGACGGTCCCGGCGACGCCGCGGCGGCCCGCCGTGTAGAGGGAGTCCTCGACCGCGACGTCGTCGTTGACGATGACCGTGGCGACCTCGATGTCCTCGGCGTCGGCCAGCTCGGCGGCCGTCTCGAAGTTGAGGACGTCGCCCGTGTAGTTCTTCACGATGTGCAGGACGCCGGCGCCGCCGTCGGCCGCGCGGGTCGCCGCGACGATCGGGTCCGGGGTCGGCGAGGTGAACATGGCGCCGGGGACCGCCGCGTCGAGCATGCCGACCCCGACGAAGCCGGCGTGGAGCGGCTCGTGGCCGCTGCCGCCGCCCGAGACGAGTCCGACCTTGCCCCGCACCGCGCCGCCGACGCGCGCGACCACCAGCTGGTCGAGCTGGGTGACGAGGTCGGGGTGGGCGAGCACGAAGCCCTCGACCGCCTCCGTGGTGACGGCCTCCGGGTCGTTGATCAGCTTCTTCACGTCTGGCTCCTTCGCACGGGTGAACGCCTCGATGACGCCCGGGTCGCCGGGCCTGACCGGGGGCGGTGAGCGCCGTGGCCAACTCTGCCCCTCGGGGACGCTTTGCGCCAGCGACTCAGGGCGCCGGCGGACGGGCGAGGAGGACCGTGAGATCCCCTCGCAGCGCGACGTCGCCGGCGGCGTGCGGGACGAGCGCCGTCTCACCGCTGCGCACGGCCGTCACCGCGCCGTCGGTGACGATCTCGCCGTGTCCGGCGACGACCACCGCGACGGCGAGACCCGCCTCCCAGCCGTCACCGCCGTGCAGGCGGTCGGCCCGGAAGAACGCCTCGGCGCCTGGGAGGAGCGGGCCGACGGTGCCGGCCCTGCTGCGGACCAGCGCCGCGACCTCGTCCTCGCTCCACCCCCGCCGGTCGACGGCGGCGAGCGCGACGTCGAACCCCAGCCCGAGGTGGCCGAGCGCGGCGCCGTCGATCGCGAACCCCGACCACTCCAGCAGGATCGACAGGTCGGTCGGCTCCTGCAGCTCGACGACGAGGGCCCCCTCACCGATCGCGTGCGGCAGCCCCGCGGGCACGAGCACCGCGTCGCCGGCCGCCATCGGCAGCGTGTGCATCGCCCCCAGCATCGCGGCGGTGTCCTGGTCGGCCACCCACCGGGCGAGCTGCTCGGCCGTGACGTCACGCGCGAAGGCCAGATGCACCGTGGCCGGGGCCAGCGCGATCCACGCCTCCGTCTTGCCGTGCGCGAGCCCGAGCATCCCCTCGGCGAAGGCCACGTCCGGGTGGGCGTGCACGGGCAGCCGCTGGCCGGCGTCGAGCAGCTTCACCAGCAGCGCCGGATCACAGCCGCGGACGGCCGCGTGCGCCAGCCCCAGCCAGGCGACCGGATCGGCCTCGACCGCGTCCCGCAGGAGCTCGCCCGACGGCAGCCGCGTGAGCCCCAGCTCGGACTCGCCGAACACCGTGGTCAGCGAACCGATCCAGTCCTCGGGGATGGCGAGGCCGGTGGTCGGCCGCGCGACGACGGCGAGGTCCGCCCCACCCGCGCGGAAGGCGGCGATCCGCTCGCCACCGCGGTAGAAGCGGTCGGCGGGCTGGTTCGCAGCCAGGACGATCGGGTGCACGGGCGCTCCTTCGGTTTCGAGGGTCGACGGTCGGGGCGGGACGGGCGCCTCAGACATCGGTCCCGGGGTCGGTCCCCGGTCCGGTCCCGGCGGGCGTCTCGACGGCGATGCGGACCCAGGTCCGCCACGTCGCCCCCGCCTCGAGCACCGGCGCCCCGGCGTGCGGCAGGGTGCGCTCGCGCCCGAACAGCGGCGCGTTGGCGGGTTCGACCCCGAGCACCCAGGCGCCCGCCGACGGCCAGCTCCACGTGCACAGCCGCGGCAGCGTGTCCGCGCTCCAGGAGACGACCACCCGAGCCCCGCCGCCTTCGCCGTCGCCGTCGCCGACGGGCGGGAGCAGCGTCGCGCGAGCCGTCGCGGCGTCGTCCGTCGCGAGGTCGCGGTGCTCGGCGACGACCGGCACGGCCGCGCGTGCGACGTCGGGGGTCAGCAGGGGCAGCCGCCCGAACGGGAGCGGCTCGCGCGTGGTGGAGCGCACGGCGTCGACGTCCAGGCGCGACCCCGGCCGGAGCAGCGGGGCGCCGAGGTTGACGTGGTAGAGCAGCGGGACGCCGACCGCCCGCTCCCCCACGTTCGTGACGTCGTCGGACACCGTCAGCGCGGCCTCGCCGGTGCGCGCCGTGACGGTGCGGGCGACCTCGACGCGAGCGCCGCCCAGGCTCGAGAGCGTCACCCGGCCGGTCACGACCACCTGCACCTCGCCGTCGACGACCTCGCGGCGCCACGCGACGTCGTGCGCCGGGGTGTGGTGGTGGGAGCCGTGCTGGCCGACGCCCTTGCGCGGCTCCCCGATGTTGTCGGGACCGCACGTGGCGAGCAGACCGCCGAGGAACCGTGCCTCCCAGGACGCCCCGGGCCCGGGGTCGACCGGGTTGGGCGACCGCCACGCGAGCGGGGTGCTCCCCCACCAGGCGGGCCCGACGTCGAGCCCGTGGTCCAGCCGGAGGTCGAACGCGAGCCCGCCCGCCAGCCGCACGCGGAGCTCGCGGTCCCCGGCGAGGTCGCGCACCTCCGCCACCTCGGCCAGCAGCTCGGCCCGGGCGGCGCGGCCGTCGGCGAGGAGCGCGGCCCACCCGGTCACGCGTCGACCTGCCGGCCGTGGGCGGCGACGTCCGGGGCGACGGGGTGCGCGGCAGGTCCTGCGGGCGCGAGCGCGAGGGCGGCGACGAAGCCGCCGATGAAGGAGTCGCCGAGGCCGATGGTCGTGGGGTGGTCGACGTCGAACCGGTGACCGGCCTCGACCGCGACGTCGGACCGACGCCGCTCGAGCGCGCGGGCGAGCTCGACGGCGTCGGCGCGCGGCACGAGAGCGGCCGTCGCATCGTGGTCGGCGCGGGTCATCGCGTCGCCGTGCACGTACCGCGTGCTCGCCATCGTGATGCCGCCGCGCAGCGCGGCGCGCAGCTCGTGCGCACGCTCGCCCACGGCCAGCGCCCAGCAGCTGGCGTGGACGACGAGGGTGCGCGCCGGGACGACGGCGGCGAGCTCGTCCAGGGCGGCGCTCACGTCGTCGGCGTCCAGCAGGTCGACGCCTCGACCGACGAAGGCCTCGAGCTCGTCCTCGTTCATGCTGTAGACGTCGGCGATCGCGGCGAGCACGGCGCTCACCTCGTCCCGGACGTGCGGCACGTGGTAGGCCGCCTCCTCCCACAGGACGAGGGCGTCGGCGCGTCGGTGGGTGACGACGCGCTCGAGCTCGACCAGCCGCTCGGCGAGGATCTCCCGCTCCTGGATCGCGTTCAGGGTCGAGAGCATCACGACGTCGGCGCGCTCGACCGCGTCGGCCAGGCCCGGGGCCAGGGTGAGGAGGCGGTTGGGCGGGTCGTTCGTGACGATGAACCGGTTGGCGTGCGGGGCGACGACGACGCCGTCGGTCAGCTCGACGCGCGCGCCGGCCGGGAACTGAACGATGAGGTGCGGGTCGAGCGCCTCGCTGACGCCGGTGTGCAGGAGCACCGACCCGGGCGGGACCAGACGCCGGACGGTCGCGTCGACGTCGACCATGTGGATCGTGGCGGGGACGTCGAGGACCGCCATCGCCAGGGCCGCGCGGATGTTGGTCCCGCCGAGCGTGACCACCGAGGTGAACCGGGTGGCGAACGCGCGGACGAGGTCCGAGGACGCGGCGAAACGCTCGCCGCCGCGGCCCGCGGCGACGAGCGCCAGCAGGACCGCGAGCAGCGAGCGCTCGTCGACGATCTCCCGGTGGGCGTCGAGGTCACCGACCCCGACGCCCAGCTCGCGCGCGGCGGCGCCGAGGGCCTGCGCGTCCCACACCACCTCCACGTCCACCGTGCCGCCCAGCCCGAGCACGATGCGCTCGGCCTCGGTGCGGGCGACGGTGGCGGTGCTGCCGTGGTGCATGCTCACTCCCTCGTGGCGTCGCCGCGGCCGCGGCGGACGGAGCTCGGGGCCGGTGCGCCCGAGCGGTCGGCTCAGTACAGCTCGGCCTTGCCGGCCGCGCCGAACAGGTCGATCTTCTGCGCGGCGACGGCCTTCAGGGCGTCGCGGCACGGCGGCTGGATCGAGTCGGGCTCGCGGAGGTTGAGGTCGGCGAGGACCTCGCGCTCCTTCTCGTAGTAGGCCACCTTGATGTCGCTGGAGATGTTGATCTTGTTGACGCCGTTGGCCGCGGCCTCACCGATCTCGGCGTCGGGGTTGTTCGAGCCGCCGTGCAGCACGAGCGGGACGTCGACGGACGCGTTGATCTCGCGCAGCAGGTCGAGCTTGAGCTCGGGCTGGAGGTCGGAGGGGTAGATGCCGTGCCGGGTGCCGATCGCGATCGCGAGCGTGTCCACCCCGGTGCGCTCGACGAACGTCACGGCGTCGGTCGGGACGGTGTAGATGATCGTGTCGGCGCCGTCCTCGGCGTAGCCGTCCGTCTTGCCGATGGTCCCGAGCTCACCCTCGACGGAGACCCCCACGGCGTGGGCGGCCTCGACGACGCGAGCGGTCAGGGCGACGTTCTCCTCGAACGGGAGCATCGAGCCGTCGATCATGACGGAGGTGAAGCCGCCCTGGATCGCCTGCAGGATCTGCTCGTAGTCGGCGCCGTGGTCCCAGTGGATCGCGACCGGCACGGACGCCTTGCGGGCGGCCTGGATGACGGCGGGCATGACGTCCCACCCGAGGTTGGCGATCTCGTTGGGGTGGATCGCGATGATGAGCGGCGACTGCTTCTCCTCGCTGATCGCCAGCACGGCGTTGAGCATCGAGTAGTCGCTGATGTTGAACGCCGGGACGGCGAAGTCGTTCTTGGCGGCGACGGCGAGCAGGTCGGCTCCGGAGACGAGCGGCATGGCGGTGTCCTTTCCTGGACGGGTGGGGATCGGGGGGTGAGGGGGCGTGCGGCAGGGGGTGCGCGGACGCGGCGCGCAGGACGGTGGCGTCGGGGGCACGGGTCGGCGGCGTCACACCTTCACGGCGCCGGCGGTCATACCGCCGATGAAGTAGCGCTGGAAGAAGAGGAACAGGATCAGGACCGGGAGGCAGCCGAGGATGCTCATCGCCATCATCTGGTTCCACTCGTAGGAGTGCTGGCCCATGAGCAGCTGGATGCCGATGGGCACCGTGCGCATGTCCTCGGTCCTCGTGAGCGTGAGCGCGAACAGGAACTCGTTCCACGCGATCATGAAGGTGTAGATGCCCACGGACACCAGCCCGGGCACGGCGATCGGCACGAGGATGCGCCACAGCGCCGTCCAGGGACCGGCGCCGTCGACCTTCACGGCCTCGTCGAGCTCGCGGGGCAGGGTGTTGAAGTACCCGGTGAGCATGATGATCGCGTACGGGATCGTGAACACCATGTAGGTGAGGATCAGCCCCGGGTAGGTGTTGTAGAGCCGGAGCCCGACCATGAGGCCGAAGTACGGGATCAGGAGCGTGATGGGCGGGACGGCCTGCACGCTGACGATCACGACGTTGAGGGTCTTCTTGAGCGGGAACTCGAACCGGCTGAACGCGAAGCCGGCGAGGATGCCGACCAGCAGGGTCAGGCACGTCACCGCGAAGGCGATCACGTAGCTGTTGACGAAGAACCGCACCTTGACCGGGTCGCTGAGGATCTCCGAGTAGGCCCCGAGGTTGACGTTCTCGGTCAGCAGGCGCGGCGGGAAGGCGAACATCTCGCCGTTGGTCTTGAAGGAGCTCGAGAGCATCCACAGCACGGGCAGCCCGGCGAACAGCGCACCGGCCACGAGGGCGACGACGGTGGCGGCCCGCTTGCCGGGGTTCTTGCGGCCGGGGGTGCGGTTGACCCGGAGGTCGGGGCGGTTCTCCGGGAGGTGGGTGAGAGTCGTGGCCATCGCTTCAGTCCCTCGATCGTTGGCTGCGGGCGTAGAAGAAGGCGAGGATCATCGAGAGCAGCAGGATGATCACGGCGGCCGTCGACGCCTCGGAGAACTGGTACCGGGTGAACGCGAGCTTGTACGTGAAGGTGCTGAGCACCTCGGTCGCGTCGATGGGCCCGCCGCCGGTGGTCATCCAGATGAGCGCGAACTGCTGCGTCGTCCAGATGAAGTCGAGCAGCGCGAGGCTGATGATCAGCGGCTTCAGCTGCGGGATCGTGATGGCCCAGAACCGCTGGACGGGTCCGGCGCCGTCGATGCTCGCCGCCTCGTAGAGGTCGCGCGGGATGCCCTGCAGCCCCGCGAGCAGGCTGATCATGTAGAACGGGTAGCCCGACCAGATGTTGATGAAGGTCACGGCCGCCAGCGCCGTGCTCGGGTTCGCGAGCCACTCCACCTGGCCGCCGGTGAGGCCGACCGTCTCGAGGATGTAGTTCACGACGCCGTTCGGGCTCAGCAGCATCCGCCACAGCACCGCGATGATCGCCACCGTGAAGAGCCACGGGAGCACGAGGATCACCCGGAACAGCGCCTTCGTCGTCCTGCCCAGCAGCTCCGTGTTCAGCAGGATCGCGAACGTCAGACCGAGGACGATGTGGACCACCACGCTGACGGCGGTGAACACGAACGTGTTGCGGGCGGCCTTCCAGAAGGCCGCGTCGCCGAGGATCGTCAGGTAGTTCTCGAGCCCGACGGGCTCCGGGGACTTGTTGGTGATGACGTTGTCCATCACCGAGTAGCCGATGACCATGACGATCGGCACCGCCATCAGGACGATCATCAGGATGATCGTCGGCGACAGGTAGCCGAACGGCGTCAGGCGCTTCCTGAGGAGCTCGCGGCGGCGGTGGGTGGCCCGCGGGGCGGCGGTGCCGGCCGGCGGCTTGATCTGCGTGGATGTCATGTCGTTCCCTCCCCCCTTCCCCGGCCGGGGGCCGACCGGTGCGGTCGGACCCCGGCGTCGCAGAGGATGTCGTGGTGTCAGAGATCGAGGACTAGAACTCCGACTCCCACTCGGTCTGGGCGTTCTCCAGCGCCTCCTGCATGGACTGGTCGCCGTTGAGCGCCTTCTGGTACTCGGTGGAGAACATCCGCATCAGCTCCTCGGCCACCGGGAGCCCCGTGAACTCGTTCGCCGGGTAGCCCTCCTGGTAGATCGCGAAGGCCTCCTCGAAGATCGGGTCGGAGTCGGTGAAGTCCGGGGTGGAGGTGCTGTTGCCCGGGAACGCGTTCGCCATCGTGGAGAGCTCGGCGTTGGTCTCCTGGCTCATGAGGAACTCCACGAGCTTGAACGCCGCCTCCTTGTTCTCGGAGTTCTCGGCGACACCGATGCCCCAGGACGCGTAGGGGATGCCCCGCTCGCCCTCGTAGCCGTCCTCGGACGGGATCGCGGAGATCGTGAACTCGAGCTCGGGGTTGCTCTCGCGGATGAGGTTCACGTGGGCGAGGGAGTCGATCATCATGCCGACGCGGCCGTTGGTGAACTCCTCCACCATGTCCTGCTCCTTCATCGTGAAGGCGCCCGGCGCGGTGGAGCCGTCGTCCCACAGGCCCTGGAGGAACTCCATGCCCAAGGCGACGTCGTCGTTGGTGAGGTCGGGCTGCCCGTCGGCGAGCATCGAGCCGCCGGAGGACCACACCCACGACATGACGTTGTTCTGGATCCCGCTGGGCTGCTCGAGCGAGAGCGGGTAGATCCAGCCGGGGGCGCCGTTGTCGGTGATCTTCTTCGCGGCCTCGGCGAACTCGGTGCGGTTGGTGGGCACCTCGCTCACGCCGGCGTCGGCCAGCAGCGCGTCGTTCGTGAAGAGGGGGTACACGAAGTTCACGACCGGGATCATGTAGGTCGAGCCGTCGACCTGGATCTGGCTGGCGAGCTCGCCGTCGTCGTAGCCGACCTCCTCCATGAGCGCCGTGAGGTCGGTGATCGCGCCCTGCTGGGCGAAGTCGTAGACCCAGGCGCCGTCGAGGCCGACGACGTCGGGCATCGTCCCGGCGGCGGCGCCGGCGACGACCTGCTCCTTGGTCGAGGCGTAGGGGCCGGAGAGGAGCTCGACGGTGATGTCGGGGTTCTCCTCCTCGAACCGGTCGATGAGGGCGCGGAACTCGCCGTCGGGCAGCTCCGGCTCCCACCACTGCTGGAACTCGAGCGTGACCTGCTCGCCGTCCCCTCCGGCGTCCGAGCTGCCGGTGTCGCCACCCGCATCGCCCGACCCTCCGCCGCACGCGGCGACGAGCGAGAACGCCGCCAGACCTGCCACGGGCAGAAGCAACCGCTTCCGAGATCCAACGCGCATGACTCTCCTCCTTGAGATGCCGATTCGCGCGCTTCTCTGCGCGCATCTGCAACTCTAGTGCGGGAAGTTGCTGTTTTGCAATGCCGACTTTTGCGGAGTTGTGCACCTGCCGTCGTGGAACGGGCCGGGAACGACGACGGCCCCGCCCGGAGCGATCTCCGGACGGGGCTGCTGCTCGGGTCGGTCGCTAGGAGGGCGTCAGCACCTGCACGCCGCCGTCGGCCAGCGCCCGGGCCAGCTCGCCGGTGGGCGCCTTCTCCGTCACCAGGTAGTCGGCGACGCCCAGGTCGGCGATCCGGGCGAACAGCCGGCGGTCGAACTTCGAGGAGTCGGCGAGGATCGCGACCCGCTCGGCGCGCCGGATCATCGAGCCCATCATCGAGGCCTCCGCGAGGTTGCTGGTCGACAGGCCCTGGTCCACGGCGAGCGCTCCGACCCCGATGAGGGCGAGGTCGCACCGCACGTCGAGCTCGCCCTCCGGCTGCCGGAAGCTCACCGGGCCGACCGTCGCCTGCGAGACGAAGCGCACCGTTCCGCCGAACAGGTAGAGATCACGGCACACCTCGGGGTGGATCTCGGCCGGGAGCCTGAGGTTGTTGGTCGCGATCGTGAGCTCGCGGTGGTTGCGCAGGTTGCGGACGAGGGCGAGCGCCGTCGTGCCGCTGTTGATGAGGATCGCCGTGTTGTCGCTGACCAGCGTCGCCGCGAGCGCGCCGATCGCCTCCTTCGCCTGCGACTGCAGCCGCAGCCGGAGGTCGAGCGCCGAGTCGGGCTTGGCGAAGCCCGAGGGGCTCACCGCCCCCCGTGGGTGCGGATCACGACGCCGTCGAGGTCGAGCCGGTCCAGATCGCGGCGGATCGTGTCCGAGGAGACCTCGAACCGTTCGGCCAGCTGGGCCACGGTCACCTCCCCCACCTCCGAGACGTAGGCGGCGAGCTCCGCCTTCCGTCCCGCCGGGAGGCGGCGGGCGCCGTTGCCGGTGTCTGAGGGCGCTCCCTGCGTGTTCATAGGCAGATCTAAGCACGACCCCGCAAAAAGTCGCACGACCCTCGCGGGCGTGGTGCCCTACGCGAGGGAGCCACCGCCGGCGGCCCGCGCCAGATCGGCGTCGAGCACCGTCTGGGCGCGCTCCAGGACGTGCGAGGAGTAGCTCCCGCTCGCGCGGGCGTCCAGCAGCGCGGCCTGCTCGGCCTCGAGCATGATGCGGTAGGCCTCCTGGCTGGGCGTGACCTGCTCGACCGCCTGCGCCGCCATGTTGGCGGCGAGCTGGTCCGACAGTCGGCGCCGGTTGGCGGCGAGGTCCGCCAGGATCCTCGGCTCGAACGCGGAGCCGTCCGCCCGCACGAGCTCCGGACTCGCGAGCCGGTCGGCCCCGGCCTGGACGATCGTGGCCATCAGCTCGGTCAGCTCCGCCGTCGTCGCGTCGGCGTCCGGGCCACGCACCCCGAGCCGGCGGATGAGGAGCGGGAGGGTGGTGCCGTAGCCGACGAGGGTCAGCAGCGCGACGGTGAACGCGATGAGCACGAGCTGCGGGCGGAGCGGGACGTCGTGCGGGAGGGTCTGCGCCGCGGCCAGCGTGACGACGCCGCGCATCCCCGACCACGCCAGCACCGCACCGCCGCGCCAGCCGAGCCCCTCGTCGCGCACGAACCTCAGGTCCGCGCCGAGCATCTCCACCCGGCGCTCGAAGCCCTCCGCCCGCCTGCTGCTGTAGCGCGGGTGGTCCTTGGCTGCCTCCAGCCGGTCGCGCATGGCGGTCGCGCGCTCCTCGAGCTCGCGCTCGCGGTCGACGACGCCCCGCTCCTCCCGGCGCAACGAGGCGATCAGCGGCACCACGAACACCACCCGCACGGCGAGCAGCACGAGCGTCACCAGCGCCCCGATCCCGACGGCGGCCAGCACGCTGAGGTGCTCGTGCTCGACGTCGTCGACCAGGGCGGCGAGCTGGAAGCCCATGACGAGGAAGACGCCGTTCTCGAGGATGAGCTGGATCGTGCGCCAGTTCAGGCGCTCGCTGATCCGGTCCTGGGCGCTCAGGTGCCTCGCGCTCTTGTAGCCCGTCACCAGGCCGGCCGCGACCACGGACAGGACGCCGGAGGCCCCGACGGCCTCCGCGGGGAAGAACGCGAGGAACGGCACGACGAACGAGATCGCCGTCGTCAGCGTCGGCTGGCCGAGCCGGGCGCGGACCCAGACGGTCGCGAGCCCGACGCCGAGCCCGATCGCGATGGCGACGACCACGGCGAACGCGAAGTCGCCCGCGATCCCGCCGAAGCTCACGCCGCCGCCGATGGCGGCGATCGCGGAGCGCAGCAGCACGAGCGCCGTCGCGTCGTTGACGAGGCCCTCGCCCTCGAGCATCGTCACCAGGCGCGGCGGGAGGCCGAGCCGCTTCCCGATCGAGGTCGCCGCGACTGCGTCGGGCGGACTCACGACGGCGCCGAGCGCGAACGCGGCCGCCAGCGGCAGGGTCGGCAGCAGCAGGTGCAGCACGAAGCCGACCACGACGGTCGACAGGAGCACGAGCAGCACGGACAGCCCGGAGATCGCGCGCAGGTTGCGCCGGAAGTCGGTGACGGGGACGTTGACCGCGGCCGAGTACAGGATCGGCGGCAGCACGATCGCGAGGATCAGCTCCGGCTCGATCTCGACCTCGGGCACGCCCGGCAGGTACGAGCAGCCGATCCCGACGACGACCAGCACGATCGGCGCCGCCACGCTGAGCCGCGGCGCCAGCCACGACGCCCCGATGACGAGCAGCACCCCGACGACGAGCAGCAGCGCGATGGTCTCCACGTCGGCAGATTACGGGAGTCCGCCGCGCCGGGCAGGGGCTGCCCGGCGCCGGCGGGACCCGCGCGTCAGGAGCGCCCGAGCAGCGTCCGCACCTCCGCGGCCAGCACCACGGACCCGAGGGCGATGACGCCTGAGCCCACGCCCACGCCGTCGGCGTCGTTCTCCGCGAGGTCGACGGCGAGCGCGAGCGCCTCGTCGAGCCGTTCGACGACGTGGACGCGATCCTCCCCGAAGACGTCGCGCGCGAGGTCGGCCAGGTCGTCGAGCTCCATCGAGCGCAGCGAGGAGGAGTGCGTGACGACGATCTCCGCCAGCGCCCCCTCGAGCTCGACGAGGATGCCCTCGACGTCCTTGTCCCCCATGACGCCGAAGACGCCGACGAGCCGGTCGAACGCGAACGCCTCCGTCAGCGCCTCGACCGTGGCACGCGCCCCGGCCGGGTTGTGGGCGGCGTCGACGAGGATCGTCGGGGAGTTGCGGACCAGCTCGAGGCGACCCGGCGAGGTGACGCCGGCGAAGGCGGCCTCGACGACGTCGCCCGGCAGCGCCACCCCGCCGAGGAACGCCTCGACGGCGGCGACGGCGAGCAGGGCGTTGTGCGCCTGGTGCGCGCCGTGCAGCGGCACGAAGATCTCCTCGTAGATCCCGCCGATGCCGCGCAGCGAGACGACCTGCCCGCCGACGGCGACCGTGCGGCTGAGGACCTCCAGGCCGGCGCCGCCCGGGGCGACCACGGTCCCGTCCTCGTCCTCGACGGGCGTCACCTCGACCACCAGGCGGGCGCCCACCGTCGCGGCGCGCTCGGCGATGACGACGGCGACCTCGTCCTCCTGGGCCGCCGAGACGACGGTGGCGCCGTGCTTGACGATGCCGGACTTCACGCCCGCGATCTCGGCCAGGGCATGGCCGAGCCAGCGCTCGTGGTCCATCGCGACCGGCGAGATCACGGCGACCTCGGCGTCGACCACGTTCGTCGAGTCCCACTCCCCGCCCATGCCGACCTCGAGGACGGCGACGTCGACCGGCGCGTCCGCGAACGCGGCGAACGCCATCGCGGTGAGCACCTCGAAGAAGGACAGCTCGCCCCCGGCGCCGTACTTCCCGGAGCTGACCAGCTCGCCGTCGACCATCGCGATGTACGGCGCGATGTCCTCCCACGTGCGCACCCACGCCTCGGCGGAGATCGGCTCGCCGTCGATCGCGATCCGCTCGCGCACCGAGCTCAGGTGGGGCGAGGTGAACCGTCCCACCCGCAGGCCGAGCTCGCGCAGCAGCGCGTCGATCATGCGCGCGGTCGAGGTCTTGCCGTTGGTCCCCGTGAGGTGGATCGCGCGGAAGGACTGCTGGGGCGAGCCCAGGATGTCCACCACGCGGCGCACCCGCTCGATCGTCGGGTCGAAGTCGTGCTCCGGGGTGCGGCGCAGGATCTCGTGGTAGATCTCGCGCGCCTGCGCCTCGAGTGCGGCGTCGTGCCCGCCGCGACGGGCGTCGGCTCCTTCTCGGCTCATGCCTGCGTTCCTTCGGTGGTGGCCTTCGTGAGACTGACGAGCGCTGGCGCCCCGCCGGACACGTCGGCCTCGGCGACCTCGTCCAGCTCGACGGCGACCGCGAGCGTCTCGCGGCCGATGAGGTCGAGGTGCGTGCGGGCCGCCGTCAGGTGGTGCTCCGGCACGCCGAGCCGCAGCTCGATCCGGTCGGCCACGTGGAGGTCGGCCGCCTTGCGGGCGTCCTGGACGGCGCGGATGACGTCGCGGGCCCAACCCTCGGCGCGCAGCTCGGCGTCGAGCGCGAGGTCGAGCACGACGAAACCGCCCCCGGGCAGGACGGCGACCGCCACCTCGCCCTCGCCGTCGCCGGCCGCGACGGTCGAGAGCTCGTACTCGCCCTCGACCAGGGCGGTGCCCCGGCCGTCACGACGCCGTCGACCTCGCTCCAGTCGCCCTCGCGGGCGGCCTTGATGACCTGCTGCACGCCCTTGCCCAGGCGCGGTCCGGCCGCGCGGGCGTTGACCGTCAGCTTCGTCACGACGCCGTAGCGCGCCGCCGCGTCGGAGGCCAGGTCCTCGAGAAGGACCTCCTTGAGGTTGAGCTCGGCGGCCACCAGCGAGCTGAACGGCGCCAGCCGGTCGGGCCCGTCGGTGACGACGGCGAGCGAGCGCAGCGGCTGCCGCACGCGGACCTTGTTCGCCTTGCGCAGCGCGTGCGCGGCGGAGACGACGGCGCGCACGCCGTCCATCGCCGCCACCAGCTCGGGGTCGGCGACCAGGGAGGGCTCGACGTCGCCGTCGCGCACGGGCCAGTCGGTCAGGTGCACCGACTCCTCGCCCGTGAGCCCGCGCCAGATCTCCTCCGTCAGCAGCGGCGCGAACGGCGCCATGATGCGCGTCAGCGCCTCGAGACCGGTCCACAGCGTGTCGTAGGCGTCGGTGTCCTCGGCCCAGAACCGCTCCCGCTGCGTGCGGACGTACCAGTTGGTCAGCAGGTCGATGTGGTCGCGGATGAGCGCACACGCGCCCGCGACGTCGTAGGCGTCCGCCGCCTCGGTGACCGCGACCGCGAGGTCGTGCGTGCGGGCGAGGAGGTAGCGGTCCATCTCCGGCAGGTCGGCCACGCGCTCGGGTGCGACGCGCTGCGCGAGGTAGCCCGCGCCGTCGTTGACCGTGTTGGCGTACAGCGAGAAGAAGTACCAGGCGTTCCACAGCGGCAGCAGCACACCGCGGACCTCGGCCCGGATGCCCTCCTCGGTGACTACGAGGTTGCCGCCGCGCAGGATCGGCGAGGCCATCAGGAACCAGCGCATCGCGTCGGAGCCGTCACGATCGAAGACCTCGTTGACGTCCGGGTAGTTGCGCAGGCTCTTGCTCATCTTGCGGCCGTCGGAGCCCAGCACGATGCCGTGGCTGACGGCCGTGCGGAACGCCGGGCGGTCGAACAGCGCCGTCGCCAGCACGTGCAGGAGGTAGAACCAGCCGCGCGTCTGACCGATGTACTCCACGATGAAGTCGCCCGGGTAGTGATGCTCGAACCACTCGGTGTTCTCGAACGGGTAGTGCACCTGGGCGAACGGCATCGAGCCCGAGTCGAACCAGACGTCCAGGACGTCGGGGATCCGGCGCATGGTGGAGCGACCCGTGGGGTCGTCGGGGTTCGGACGCGTGAGGCGGTCGATCCACGGCCGGTGCAGGTCGGGCTCGCCGGCCTCGTTGCGCGGGACGTCGCCGAAGTCGCGCGCCAGCTCCTCGAACGATCCGTAGACGTCCACGCGCGGGTACGCCTCGTCGTCGGAGGTCCAGACCGGGATCGGCGTGCCCCAATACCGGTTGCGGCTGATCGACCAGTCGCGAGCGCCGGCCAGCCACTTGCCGAACTGGCCGTCCTTGATGTGCTCGGGGGTCCAGGTGATGTCCTGGTTGAGCTCGACCATGCGGTCGCGGATCTGCGTGACGCGCACGAACCAGCTCGACACCGCCTTGTAGATCAGCGGGTTCCGGCACCGCCAGCAGTGCGGGTAGGAGTGGTCGTAGGTCTCGTGCCGCACGAGGATCGGGCGGCGCTCGGCCGGCACGTCGGCCAGCGGGCCGGTCGCGTTCTTGAGGTCCGCGATGATCGCGGCGTTGGCCTCGAACACCTGGGTGCCCGCGTAGGGGGCGACGAGCGCGTTGAAGCGACCGCCGTCGTCGACCGTCACCACCGGGGTGATCCCGACGGCGTCGCACGCCACCATGTCGTCCTCACCGAACGCGGGGGCCATGTGGACGAGGCCGGTGCCGTCGTCGACCGTGACGAAGTCGCCGGCGATGATCTGGTAGCTCGCGGCGTTGTCGGCCGGGGCGCCGCCGTCGGGGCTCGTGAAGAACGGGAACGGCGGGAAGTAGCGGGCGCCGACGAGGTCGGAGCCGCGCATCGTCTCGAGCACCTCCGGCTCCTCGCCCAGCTCGCGGACGTAGGAGGCCAGCCGGCCGGCGGCGAGGATGACGCGGGCGCCGGGGTGGGCGGTCGCGAGCGGGGAGCCCTCGGCGGGCGCGACGGCGACGTAGTCGACCTCCGGATTGACGGCGATCGCCTGGTGGGACGGAAGGGTCCACGGCGTGGTCGTCCAGATGAGGGCGTAGTCGCCCGTCGTCAGCTGCAGACCGACCGTCAGGGCCGGGTCCTGGCGCATCTGGTAGACGTCGTCGTCCATCCGCAGCTCGTGGTTGGACAGCGGCGTCTGGTCGTGCCAGCAGTAGGGAAGCACGCGGAAGCCCTCGTAGGCCAGGCCCTTGGTGTGCAGCTCCTTGAAGGCCCAGATGACCGACTCCATGTAGCCGGGGTCGAGGGTCTTGTAGTCGTGGTCGAAGTCGACCCAGCGCGCCTGGCGGGTGACGTAGGTCTCCCACTCCCCGTGTAGCGCAGCACGGACTCGCGGCACGCGGCGTTGAACGCCTCGATGCCCATCTGCTCGATCTGGGACTTGTCGGTGATGCCGAGGATGCGCTCGGCCTCGAGCTCGGCGGGCAGCCCGTGGGTGTCCCAGCCGAAGCGACGCTCGACCCGCTTGCCCCGCATCGTCATGTAGCGCGGCACGACGTCCTTGACGTAGCCCGTGAGCAGGTGGCCGTAGTGCGGCAGGCCGTTGGCGAACGGCGGTCCGTCGTAGAAGACGAACTCGTTGCTGCCGTCCTGGCCGGCGGGGCGGGCCTCGACGCTGCGGCGGAAGGTGTCGCCCGCCTTCCACTGCTCCAGGACCTCGGCCTCGATCGCCGGGATCGACGGGGAGGCGACTGGCGCGGCGTCGTCGCGGTGGCGGGGGTAGTGGCTGCTGGTCAACGAAGGCTCCGGTGGTACGGGTGCTGCGGCGCACGAGGGCGACCTGCCGGCGGGAGCCGGTCGACCGCGGTACCACCTCGCTTGTCCTGCCTGCAGCGCCGGGGCGCTGCGGGTCGGACCACTCGTTGACGGCTGTGACGGGCCTGCCCGTCCGGTTCTACTGGAGACCCGCGGGCGGGCCCTGTTCTTCCGGAGGCTCGCCGGTGATGGCCGGGTCGACGCCTGTGGCTCCACTCTAGCGCCGGCCCGCGGGTCGAAGGCGACGTGGAGCGCCGCGCCGCGCCGCGCCTCCACCCCTCCCGAGGGGGTACTTCCCGACGTACCCGGGGGTGATCTCCGTCGTTCGAGGGGGTACTTCCCGACGTACCCGGGGGTTGTCTCGGTCGCGCCAGGGGGTACTTCCTGACGGGAGCGCGACGATGTCGGTGGCCGTGGGTAGCGTGCCCCGCATGGACGTTGTCTCGGCCGCGCTGGCGCGGCGCATCGCGCTCGCGGCGCAGGGGTTCGGGCGACCGCGCCCCTCCGCCGTCGGCACGCGGCAGCTGCGCAGCGCCGTCGAGCGCCTGGCCGTGCTCCAGCTCGACTCGGTCAACGTGTTCGAGCGCAGCCACTACCTGCCGCTCTACTCCCGGCTGGGGCCCTACGAGAAGGCGCTGCTGGACCGACTCACCTTCACCGCGCGCTCGCCGTTCGTGGAGTACTGGGCGCACCAGGCCTCGCTCGTGCCGGTCACCGACTGGCCGCTGTGGCGCTGGCGTCAGCAGGAGTACCGCGAGAACGGGCTGAGACCGGACAGCTGGTCGTCCCAGCACCCGCAGATGCTCGACTTCCTGCGCGCCGAGCTCGCCGGGAAGGGCCCGCTGACGGCCGCCGACGTCGAGCACGACGCCAACGCGCGCACCGGCCCGTGGTGGGGCTGGTCCGACGTGAAGACCGGACTGGAGGTGCTGCTGCTGCGGGGCGAGGTGGTGGCCGCCGGCCGGACGAACTTCCAGCGGTCCTACGACCTCGTCGAGCGCCGCGTCCCCGCCGACCTGCTCGCCCAGGAGGTCTCGCGTCCCGACGCGATCCGCGAGCTGGTCCGGACCTCGCTCCGCGCCCACGGCATCGGCACGGTGCGCGACGTCGCGGACTACTTCCGGCTGTCGCAGGCCGAGACGAAGCAGGCGCTGGCCGACCTCGTCGAGGCGGGTTCCGCCGTCGCCGTCGAGGTTGCGGGCTGGAACCGGCCCGCCTACCTCGACCCGGAGGCGCGTCGGCCGCGCCGGGTCGAGGGGATGGCACTGCTGTCGCCGTTCGACCCCGTGGTCTGGGAGCGCGAGCGCGCGCTGCGGATGTTCGGCTTCCACTACCGGATCGAGATCTACACGCCCGCGCCGAAGCGGCAGTTCGGCTACTACACGCTACCGCTGCTGCAGGACGAGGCGCTGGTGGGTCGGCTCGACCTCAAGCACGACCGGCAGGCCGGGGTGCTGCGCGTCCAGTCGGCCTGGCGCGAGGAGGGCGCCGTCGTCGACCTCGACCGGCTCGTCGACCTCCTGCGCACGACGGCGCGGTGGCAGGGGGCGGAGTCCGTCGCGGTGGTCGATCGCGGCGACCTCGCGCCGGAGCTCGCGGCGGCCGTCGCCGGGACTCCTGGGACGATGGTGGGGTGACTTCTCCCCTCGTCCTGCTGGACCTCGACGGCACCCTGACCGACTCCGCCGCCGGCATCACGGCCTCCGCCGCCGCCGCGTTCGTCGCCCTCGGACGCCCTGCGCCCGACGCCCAGGCGCTGCGCTCGTTCGTCGGACCGCCGCTGCCCGACTCGCTCCGCGCCCACGGCGTCGAGGAGGACCTGCTGGAGGAGGCCGTCCGCCACTACCGCAGCGCCTTCGAGGCCGGCGGCATGTGGGACAACCACGTCTTCGACGGCATCCCGGAGCAGCTCCGGCTCCTGCGCGAGCACGGCGCGACGCTCGCCGTCGCCACGTCCAAGCCCGAGGTCTACGCGCGTCCGATCTGCGACCGGTTCGGTCTGACCCCGCTGGTCGACGGCGTCTACGGCGCTCCGCTGGATCACATCCCCTCGACCAAGGCGACGGTCATCGCGCACGCGCTCGAGGAGCTCGGTGACCGGGTCCCCCCGGCGGAGGCGATCGTCATGGTCGGCGACCGCCACCACGACGTCACCGGCTCCGCGGAGCACGGCATCGCCTGTCTCGGGGTGAGCTGGGGTTACGCGGAGCCGGAGGAGCTGGACGGCGCCGTCGGGATCGTCGACCGTGTCGAGGACCTGGCCGCGCGCGTGATCGCGCAACTGGGCGGCTGACCCGGCACTGACCGGCGGCCCGGCCGGCTGTCCTGGTCGGCGATCGGCCTCGCTCTCTGCGGACGTCCATCTGCGGCGCCCGCTCCACAACCCCCTGACCTGCGGCGATGCTGCGCTCCGACGGCGTGCGACCATTCCGTCCGCAGAGAGCGAGGGCCGGCCGCGGACAGCGGGCGTCCGGCGCCCATCCCTCGGTCGGGCCGATCCCGCGCCCCCCGATGTCGGTAGGAGGGGGGAGAATCGATTCGATGCCTCCGGATACCACCCGCTCGGTGCCCGACCGAGACCGCCCCTCCCCCGCCGCCCCCGACGCCCCGCGCAGCACCGCAGCGACGATGCTGCAGCTCGTGCGGTGGGCGCGACCCGCGATCCCCCGCCTGATCCTCGGCGGCCTCGGCGCGCTGGGCGCCAGCCTCCTGGCGCTCGCGATCCCGCAGGTCCTGCGCGAGGTGGTCAACGGACCGCTGCTCACCTCGGAGTCCCGCACCGGCGTGCTCCAGGCCGCCGCCCTCGTGCTGGCCCTCGGCTGCCTCGAGGCGCTGCTCGTGTGGACCCGGCGCGCTCTCATCGCCACCCCGGCCACCACCGCCGAGCACGACATGCGCACGTCGCTCTTCGACCACCTGCTCGACCTGCCGATCGCCGTGCACGACCGGTGGTCCGGCGGACAGCTCCTGCAGCGGGCGATGGGCGACCTCTCCTCGATCCGCCGCTGGATCGCGTTCGGGATGGTGATGCTCGTCGTCTCCTCGGCGACCATCGTCGTGGGTGTCGTGCTCATGGTGACGACGGCGTGGCAGCTCGGACTGATCTACCTCCTCGGCGCCGTCCCCATGGTGTGGCTCGGGTTCACCTTCCGCACCGACTACGCCAAGGCCGCGCGGCGCGCGCGGGACCAGACCGGGGACCTCGCCGGCACCGTCGAGGAGTCGGTGCACGGCATCCGCGTCCTGAAGGCGTTCGGCCGCGGCGAGGACGCCCTGGGCGACTTCGTCCGCCAGGCCGACGAGCTGCGCGACACCGAGGTCCACAAAGCGCGGACGCTGGCGCGGGTCTCGCTCGCCGTCACCGCGATCCCGGAGGGCACCCTCGCGATCTCGCTCGGTGTCGGCCTCTGGCTCACGGTGCAGGGCGACCTGAGCGTCGGCGCCCTCGTCGGCTTCATGGCGACGGCCGCCGTCGTCAACCGCCCGCTCGAGGGCCTCGGCCAGCTCCTGGCGACCACCCTGGACGCACGCGCCGCCGCCGACCGCTTCCTCGAGGTGATCGACCAGCCGAACGCGCTCGACGACCCCGAGCGCCCGGCGACCCTCGGGGAGTCCGGCCCGCGGGGCAGCACGGTCGAGCTGCGCGGCGTCCGCGTCCTGCTGGGCGGACGGGCGGTGCTCGACGGCGTCGACCTCACCCTCGACCCCGGCCGCACGACGGCGCTGGTGGGGCTGACCGGTTCCGGCAAGTCCACGCTGCTCCAGGTCCTGCCCCGCCTGCTCGACGTCGACGACGGCGTCGTGGCGATCGACGGCGTCGACGTGCGCCGGGTGCGCCGCGGCGACCTGCGCCGCATCGTCTCCCCCGCCTTCGAGGACCCGGTGCTGTTCTCCGCGAGCGTGCGGGAGAACGTGCTCCTCGGCGTCGACGAACCCGCGACCACGCAGGAGGAGGCGGCGCAGTCCGAGCTCCTCCGCCGCGCCCTGGCGGCCGCGCAGGCCGAGTTCGTCGACCAACTGCCCGACGGCGTCGACACGGTCATCGGCGAGGAGGGCATGAGCCTGTCCGGCGGCCAGCGCCAGCGCCTCGCGCTGGCGCGGGCGATCGCCGCCCGACCGCGTGTCCTCGTGCTGGACGATCCGCTGTCGGCGGTCGACGTCGCCACGGAGACGGCGGCCACCACGGCGCTGCGCGAGCTGCTGCCGGGGACGACGACGCTGGTGGTCGCCCACCGACCCTCGACCGTGGCGCTGGCCGACCAGGTGGCCGTGCTCCAGGACGGCCGGATCAGCGCCGTCGGCCGCCACACCGACCTGCTGCGCAGCAGCGCGCACTACCGGCACGTGATCAGCGACATGGAGACGGCCGAGGACGACGGCGATCCCGACGTCGCGGTCGACCTCGCCCCGGAGGTGACCCGATGAGCGCCCCCGCGTCCCGTCCCGACGAGGCCAACGCCGAGCGCACCGCCGGCGTCCGCGCCTCGCTGGCGCTCCTCGGCTCCCTCCTGCGGCCAGTCCGTGGCCGGGCGATCCTGCTCGCGCTGACGGTGGCGGGCGCCCAGCTCTCGCTCGCCGCCGGGCCGGCGCTGGTCTCGTTCGGGATCGACTCCGGGATCCCGGCGCTGCGCGACGGCTCCCCCGTGCCCGCGCTCGCCGCCACGCTCGGCTACGTCGCGCTCGCGGTGGTGGGCGGCATGCTCAGCGCCGAGACCGTGCGGATGGCCGCCCGCGTCAGCCAGACCATGCTGCTCGACCTGCGCACACGGCTGTTCCGGCACACCCAGCGCCTCGACCTCGAGTTCCACGAGGGCTACACCTCCGGCCGGATCATCTCGCGCCAGACCTCCGACACCGAGGCGCTGCGCGAGCTGCTCGACGGCGGGGTCACCACCCTCGCCGCGAGCGGCCTGTCGATGATCTTCACCGCCTCGTTCCTCGTGGTGCTGGACTGGCGCAGCGGGCTGGTGCTGCTGGCCGCGGTCGTGCCCGGCGGGCTCCTGATCCGCTGGTTCCAGCTGCGCTCCCAGCGCCAGTACACCAAGCAGCGCAACGCCGCCGCCCGCGTGATCGTGCGGTTCGTCGAGGCCATGACCGGGATGCGGGCCCTGCAGGCGTTCCGCCGCGAGCGGACCGAGTCGGCGCGCTACGAGGTCGTCGCGCAGGGCTACCGCCGCAGCACCGCCGAGTCCATCCGGCTCTTCGGGCTGCTGGACACCGGGCTGATCCTCATCGGCAACGTGACGGTCGCCGCCGTGCTGGTCGTCGGCGGACTGCGCGTGCTGGCCGGCGACATCGAGGTCGGGGTGCTCGCGGCCGCGGTCCTGTACGCCAAGCGCTTCTTCGCGCCGCTTGCCCAGATCGGGATCTTCTACAACTCCTTCCAGTCGGCCGTGGCGGCGCTCGACAAGCTCGCCACGCTGCTGCTGGAGGAGCCGAGCGTGCCTGATCCGGAGCGACCTCGACCGCTGCCCCGGGCGCAGGGCGAGGTGCGGTTCACCGGCGTCGAGTTCGGCTACGGCCGCGGCGTCTCGGTGCTGCCCGACCTGGACCTGACCATCCCCGCGGGCCAGAACGTCGCCCTCGTCGGGACGACGGGGCCGGGAAGTCCACGGTGGCCAAGCTCGTGGCCCGGTTCTACGACGTGCGGGCGGGCTCGGTGCGTCTCGACGGCGTGGACGTGCGCGAGCTGTCGCCCGTGGACCTGCGCCGCGCCGTCGTGATGGTCACGCAGGAGGCCTACCTGTTCTCCGGCTCCGTGGCCGCGAACATCGCGATCGGCAACCCGGCCGCCTCCCGCCAGCAGGTCGAGGAGGCGGCCCGGACCGTCGGGATCCACCACGTGATCGAGCAGCTCCCGCAGGGCTACGACACCCCGGTCGACACCCGCGGGGTCCGACTCTCGGCCGGCCAGCGACAGCTCGTCAGCTTCGCCCGGGCGTTCCTGGCTGACCCGGCGGTGCTCGTGCTCGACGAGGCGACCAGCTCCCTGGACCTGCCGGGCGAGCGCATCGTCCAGGCGGGCCTGCACACGCTGCTCGCGGGCCGCACCTCGATCGTCATCGCCCACCGGCTCTCGACCGTGATGGGTGCCGACCGCGTCCTGGTCGTCGAGGCCGGGCGCATCGTCGAGGACGGGTCACCCGCCGAGCTCGCCGCCGGCGACGGACGCTTCGCGGCGCTGCACGCGGGCTGGCGCGCGACGCTGGGCTGATCGGCCCTCGCGCCGGCGCCGCCCCGACGGAGGGGCGACCGTCAGCCGGAGGTCTCCCGCGCCACCAGGGTGCTGGTCGCCTGCGCGCGCGGCCGCACGATGACGAGGTCGATGTTCACGTGCGCGGGCCGCGTGAGGGTCCAGGTGATGACGTCGGCGACGTCGTCGGCCACGAGCGGCTCCGCGACGCCGGCGTACACGGCGGCGGCGCGGTCGGCGTCGCCGGCGAACCGGTTGAGCGAGAACTCCTCCGTGGCGACCATGCCGGGCGCGACCTCGATGATGCGCACGGGTCGGCCGACGAGCTCCTGCCGCAGGGTGAGCGGGATGAGGCGCTCGGCGTGCTTGGCCGCCGTGTAACCACCGCCGCCCGGGTAGGGCTCGTGCCCCGCGGTCGAGGTGACGACGAGGACGTCTCCCCCGCCGTCGGCCTCCAGGTGCGGCAGCAGCGCCTGGGTCACGCGCAGCGTCCCCAGCACGTTCATCTCGTACATCCGCGCCCAGTCCTCGGGCGAGCCCGTGGCCACCGGGTCGGCCCCGATCGCGCCGCCGGCATTGTTCACGACGGCGGAGAGCGGGCCGCCCTCGACGACGGCGGCGGCCAGGCGGGTGACGTCGTCGGCCACGGTGAGGTCCGCCGCGATCCACGTGCAGCCCGTCTCCTCCGCGAGCGCCTCGAGCCGCTCGACCCGACGCGCGGTCGCGACGACGTCCCACCCGGCTGCGCGCAGGCCCCTGACGGTGGCGGCGCCGATGCCGGTCGAGGCTCCGGTGACGAGAGCGCGGGGACGGGTCGTGGCGGTGGTCATGCGGACTCCCGAGGAGGTCGGAGGGGGATGACGAGACCCCGGCCCGCGCGAGCGGACCGGGGTCTCGATGGTGTCAGGAGTGGGCGGCGGGGCGCCAGTCCATCGTGTCGGGGTCGGGGCCGGTGCGCCCCTCCTCGCCCCGGTCGAGCGCGTCGATCCGGGCGATCTGGTCGTCGCTGAGCACGACGTCGCCCGAGGCGAGGTTCTCCACGATCCGCGACGGCGTGACCGACTTCGGCAGGATGATGCGGCCGGCGGCGAGGTGCCACGCGAGCACCGTCTGCGCGGGGGTGGCGCCGACCTCGGCGGCCACGGCCTCGACGACGGGGTCGCCGAAGAGCTTGCCCGAGGCCAGCGGGGACCACGCCTGGACGACGATGCCGCGCGCCTGCGTGTCGGCGACGGCCGGGTTGGCGAAGTACGGGTGGACCTCGATCTGGTTCACGACCGGGGCGACTCCGGTCGCCTCGATGACGGCGTCGAGGTGGGCGGCGTGGAAGTTGGAGACGCCGATCGAGCGGATCCGCCCGGCGGCCTGCTCCTCGACCAGCACGCGGTAGGCGTCCACGAACCCCTCGGGGTGCATCGCGAGCGGCCAGTGGATGAGCATGAGGTCGACGTGGTCGGACTGCAGCAGCTCGAGCGTCCGGGCCACCGAGGCGCGGGTCTCCTCGGGCGCGTGGGCGTTGTTGTTGACCTTGCTGGTGATGTAGACGTCGTCGCGGTTCAGGCTGCTCGCCGCGACGGCGGCACCGACGCCGGCCTCGTTGCGGTACATCTGCGCCGTGTCGACGTGACGGTAGCCGGCCTCGAGGGCGGCGGCGACGGCGACCTCGGTCTCGTCGGGCTTGACCTGCCAGACCCCGAAACCGATCTGCGGGATGGTCGTGCCGTCGGACAGTGCGATGGTGCGGGCCACGATGGTTCTCCTTCGTCGACATCAGGGACTGCCCCGAGGGGCACCTCTGGGTCCAACCCCGTCGACGACCGCGTGATTCCCTCGCCCGCGACTTTCCCCCACCCGCGACGAACTAGGCTGGGACGGCAGCCCGGGACGCGATCTCGCCCCGGTGAGCGGGACCGCGCCTGGCCCGCCACGCTGCACCGGGAGCCGCTGGCCGCTCCCCCCGCCCCGCCGGAGACCCCTCCGGTCCGCGTCGCGCCCACCAGGAGCACCCGTGATCTCTCGCCCCGCCCGTACCGCTGCCCGCAGCCGGGCCACCCTCGTCCCGACCGCCGCGGTCCTGCTCACGACGGCGCTGCTCGCCTCGTGCGGCGGTGGCACGGCCGACGCCGCGGACGACGGCGAGGCCTCGGCCCCGGCCGACGCCTCGCCGTCGAGCACCCCCACCGACACCGACGCCACCACGGAGGCGACCTACGCCCCGTCACCGCCGACAACTGCGGGTTCGAGGTGGCGGTCGAGGCGCCGCCGCAGCGCATCGTCACGATCAAGTCGGCCATGACCGACCTCGTCCTCGCCCTCGGCGCGGGCGACCGGCTCGTCGGCGTCGCCTACCAGGACGGTCCCGTCGCCGAGGCCGACGCCGAGCTGGTCGCCGCGCTGCCCGTGCTCGCCGACCGCGTCCCCACCAACGAGGCCGTCCTCTCGGTCGAGCCCGACCTGGTGCTGGCCGGCTGGGAGTCCAACTTCTCCGCCGACGGCGCGGGCGAGCGCGCCGCGCTGACCGACCTCGGCGTCACCACCTTCGTGGCCCCGAGCGCGTGCACCACGGCGCCCTACCTGCCCGACCCGCTGACGTTCGAGGACGTCTTCGACGAGATCACGCAGATCGGGGACCTGCTCGGTCAGCCCGACGAGGCGGCCGAGCTCGTCGCCGCCCAGGAGGCCGAGCTGGAGGTGCTGCGCGCCGAGCGCGCGAGCGCCCGGGCCGCGAGCGGCGAGGCCGCCACCGGCACCGCCCTGTGGTGGTCGTCCGGCTCGGACACGCCCTACGTCGGCGCCGGCACCGGCGCGCCGCAGATGATCCTCGACGAGGTCGGCCTGGCGAACGTGGCCGGCGAGCTCGACGGCGGCTGGGGCCCGTACTCGTGGGAGGCGGCCGCCTCCGCCGACCCCGACGTGATCGTACTGGTCGACGCCGCCTGGAACACCGCCGAGAAGAAGAAGGAGACGCTCGCGGCCAACCCCGTCACGGCCGCGATGAGCGCCGTCCAGGAGGAGCGCTACCTCGTCGTCCCGTTCGCCGCGACCGAGGGTGGCGTCCGCAACGTCGAGGCCGTCGCGAGCCTCGACGAGCAGCTCGCCGCCCTCGCGGGCACGGGGGCCGACACCGAGTGACCCCTCCGAGCGCGGCGAGCGGGCGGGAGGCGGCGCCCACGACGGCGGGGGCTCCCCCGTCCGCCGACGCCTGGGCGCGCGCCCGGCACCGGTCGTGGTGGGTGGGGCTCGCCCTCGCCGTCGCGCTCCTCGTCTCCGCGGTCGTCGCGCTCACGCTCGGCCCGGCCGACATCACGCCGGCCGACATCCTCGGGTCGGCGCGCCACCACCTGGCCAACCTGGTCGGCGCCGCCGCGCCTGCCGACCCGCTCAGCCGGATCCAGGACGCGATCGTGTGGCAGGGGCGGGCGCCGCGGGTCGTGGCCGCCGTCGGGATCGGTGCCGGGCTGGCCCTGACGGGAACGGTGATGCAGGCGCTGCTGCGCAACCCGCTGGCCGACCCGTATCTGCTCGGCATCTCCTCCGGCGCGAGCGTCGGCGCCGTCGCGGTCCTCGTGCTCGGCGTCTCGGTCCTGCTGCCGGTCGCCGCGTTCGCCGGCGCCGTGCTGGCCCTCGCCGCCTCCCTCACGCTCGCCGGCGTCGTCTCGGGCGGCCGGCTCACCCCGGGCCGGACCGTCCTCGCGGGTGTCGCGGTGGCGCAGGCCTGCTCCGCCGTCACGTCGTTCGTCATCTTCACCTCCGTGCAGGGCGACTCCTACCGCGAGGTGCTCGGCTGGCTCATGGGAACGCTCGGCGGCGCCACGTGGCGCAGCGCCGTGATCGTGTGGGTGGCGCTCGCCGTCGTCGGCGTCGTGCTGCTCAGCGCCGGCCGCACGCTCGACGCGTTCGCCTTCGGGGACACCGCGGCCGCAAGCCTGGGCATCCACGTCGCCCGCACGCGCTGGATCCTGCTGGGCCTGGTCGCGCTGCTGGTCGGCGCCATGGTGAGCGTGAGCGGGTCGATCGGCTTCGTCGGGCTCGTGGTGCCGCACGCCGTCCGGCTCCTCGTCGGGGCGCGGCACGTCCGCGTGCTGCCGCTCGCCGTCGGCCTCGGGGCGCTCGTGCTGCTGTGGGCGGACACCGCCGCCCGCATCGTCATCGAGCCGCGCGAGCTTCCCGTCGGCATCCTCACCGCCGCGATCGGGGCGCCGGTGTTCGCGATCCTGCTCGCCCGTCGTCGGGGAGGGATCGCGTGACCGCGCCCCAGGACCCGCCGGCTCCCGACAGCGGATCGGGCCTGGAGGTCCGCGACGTCACCTGGCGCGTGGAGGCCCGCGCCATCCTCGACGCCGTCCATCTCGCGGGCCCGGCCGGTGGCGTCACCGGGATCCTCGGCCCCAACGGCTCGGGCAAGTCCTCGCTCCTGCGCGCGCTCGTGGGCGCGCTGCGCCCGGACGCGGGGGCCTGGCTGCTCGACGGCGAGGACCTGCGCCGGCTCTCCCGTCGCGATCGCGCGCGGCGCCTGGCCATGGTCGAGCAGGAGGCGCCGACCGACGTCGCGCTGACGGTGCTCGACGTCGTGCTGCTCGGCCGCACGCCGCACCGCTCACGCTGGAGCACCGACAGCCGCGAGGACGAGGCGCTCGCCCGGGCGTCGCTCGAGCGGTGCGGGGCGCTGGAGCTCGTCGGCCGCGACGTCGCCACGCTCTCGGGCGGGGAGCGGCAGCGCGTGCACCTCGCCCGGGCTCTCGCGCAGGAGCCGCGGCTGCTGCTGCTGGACGAGCCGACCAACCACCTCGACGTCGCCGCCCAGCTGGCGCTGCTGCGGCTGGTGCGCGACCTCGGTGTCACGAGCGTGCTGGTGCTGCACGACCTCAACCAGGCGCTGCGGTGGTGCGACCACGTCGTCGTGCTGGCCGAGGGCCGGGTGGTCGCCGCGGGGCGGCCGCTCGACGTGCTGACGCCGGCACTCCTGCGCCAGGTCTACGGCGTCGTGGCCGAGGTGGTGCGCACCGCCGACGGGCGGCCGGTGCTGGTGCTCGACCCGGCGACGTAGGTCGCCGGGCCGAGCAGCCGGTCAGACTCGCGCGACGTCCACGCCGGCGGCGTCGAACTCCTCCGCCGTCTCGACCTCGAGCGCCTCGTCGGTGATCCAGAGGTCGACGTCGTCGGGGCGGGCGAAGCGGTGGAAGCTCACGATCCCCGCCTTGGAGGAGTCCGCGAGCACGACGGCGCGGCGCGAGGCCGCGATGAACGCGCGCTTGGTGGCCGCCTCGACGTCGTGCGGCGTGGTGAAGCCGCGGTGGACGTCCACGCCGTTCGCGCCCAGGAAGGCGACGTCGACGCAGATGTCCTGCAGCGCGTGCTCGGCCCAGTCCCCCACGGCCGCGCCGGTGCGCCGGCGGATCCGACCGCCGAGCAGGAAGATCGAGACGCTCGAGCGCTGGTGCAGGGCGGCCGCGATCGCGACCGAGTTCGTCACGACCGTGAGCTCGGCGTGCTCGGGGATCAGCTCGGCGAGGGCGACCGTGGTGCTGCCAGCGTCGAGGAGGATCGTGCCGTCCTGCGGGAGCTCCTCGAGCGCGCGGCGCGCGATGCGCGCCTTCTGCTCGGCGGAGCGCTCCATCCGACGCTCGAGCGTGGGCTCCACGCCGAGGCGCTCCACCGGGAGCGCCCCGCCGTGGACCCGACGGACCAGACCGCGCCGTTCCAGCGCGGTCAGGTCCCGCCGCACGGTCTCGGGGGTCACCTGGAGGGTCTCGGCGAGCACGCCGACCTCCACGCGCCCCTGGGACCGGGCGAGCTCGAGGATCGTGTGCTGCCGCTCAGGTGCGTACATCGCGAGCGGCGTCTGGGTCACGGCTCGACGGTAACCTTGATGGCCTCGCCGCGCGCGACGATGTCGAACGCCTCGAGAGCCTGCTCCAGCGGGACGTGACGCGTGATGAGGTCCTTGACGGGGATCTGACCCGTCGAGATGTACTCCAGAGCACGCTTGTGGTGCGCGGGTGCGGAGCCGTTGGCGCCGTGGATGTGCAGCTGGCGGTAGTGGATCAGGTTCGAGTCGGCCGTGATCGTCGGGTCGGTCTTGGGCAGACCGCCGAAGAACGAGATCCGACCGTTGCGGGCCGCCATCGCGATGGCCTGCTCCTGGGTGATGTTGGCCGGGGTGGCCGTGATGATGACGTCGGCGCCGCGGCCGCCGGTGAGCTCCATGACCCGGGCGACGACGTCCTCCTTCGACGCGTCGATCACGCCGTCGGGCTTGACGGCCTCGGCCGACATCGCCAGACGCTCGGCGTTGACGTCGACGAGCCAGACCGGACCGACCTTGTGGACGCCGCGCGCGATGCGGATGTGCATGCAGCCGATCGGACCGGCGCCGAAGACGACCGTGAAGTCGCCCTCCTCGATGTTCATCTGCTCCTGGGCGTTGATCGCGCAGGCGAAGGGCTCGGCGGCCGAGGCCTCGTCGAAGCCGACGTTGTCGGGGATGAGGTTGAGGCCGTCGACGGCGAGGACCTGCTCCGGGACGATCATGTACTCGGCGAAGCCGCCGTCGTACTGGTAGCCGACCGAGGTCTGGTTCTGGCAGACCTCCATCCAGCCCTTCCGGCACTCGTGGCAGTCGCCGCACGGCACGGCGGCGATGACCTGCACGCGATCGCCCGCGGAGAAGCCGCCCGTGGCGTCGGCGCCGACCTCGACGACCTCGCCGGCGATCTCGTGACCCATGGTCGTCACGCGCGTGATGTTGACGTGCCCGTTGTTGCGGATCTTGACGTCGGTGCCGCAGGTCGAGCAGTTGCGGACGCGGATCTTGACCTCGCGGGGCCCGCAGTCCGGCTCCGGGACGTCCTCGAGCCGGACGTCCCCGGGGGCGTGGAAACGCAGTGCCTTCATCGATGCTCCTTAGCGTTCGGTGCCCGGACCGCCGTGTCCGCTGCACCCCTGTGTGTGCATCTCAGTCTGCCTGAGTGGGATCGTGTGGTCAATCGGTCTTGACCAGACCCGATTCAAACCGATATAAAACGGAACACAGATCAACGGAGATCGGTCGAGAACGGTCTCGACCCTCGACGAAAGGCATGGCATGACCACCAGCTCACCTCCCCCCACGCGCGGGGCTCGCGCGTCGCGGTCCAGAAGTTCGGGACGTTCCTGTCCAACATGGTGATGCCGAACATCGCCGCCTTCATCGCGTGGGGTCTCCTGACGGCCCTGTTCATCGGCCCCGGCTGGCTGAACGGCGCCACCCCGGAGACGCCCGACCGTCCGGCCTTCGACGGCCGCTTCGCGCCGGACAGCTGGGTCGCGCAGATCGGCGGCTGGGGCGACTTCGCCGACGGCGGCATCGTCGGTCCCGCCATCACGTTCCTGCTGCCGCTCCTCATCGGCTACACCGGTGGGTACATGCTCTACAAGACCCGCGGCGGCGTCGTCGGCGCCATCGCGACGATCGGCGTCATCACGGGCGCCGGCATCCCGATGTTCATCGGCGCGATGATCATGGGCCCGCTCGGCGGCTGGACCATGAAGAAGCTCGACGCCCTCTGGGACGGCAAGATCCGCCCGGGGTTCGAGATGCTCGTCAACAACTTCTCCGCCGGCATCTGGGGCGCGATCCTCGCGTTCGGGGCCTTCTTCGGCATCGCCCCGATCGTGGAGTGGCTGACCGGTCGCCTGGGTGACGGTGTGGGCTGGCTGGTCGAGAACAACCTCCTGCCCGCCACCTCGATCCTCGTCGAGCCGGCCAAGGTGCTCTTCCTCAACAACGCGATCAACCACGGCGTGTTCACCCCGCTCGGCAGCGCCGAGTCGCAGGAGACCGGCCGCTCGCTGCTCTTCCTCATCGAGGCGAACCCCGGCCCGGGCCTCGGCCTGCTGCTCGCGTTCGCCGTCGCCGGTGTCGGCGTGGCCCGCGCCTCCGCCCCCGGCGCCATCATCGTGCAGTTCCTCGGTGGCATCCACGAGATCTACTTCCCGTACGTGCTGGCCAAGCCGCGCCTGATCATCGCCCTCATCCTCGGTGGCGCGACCGGTGTGCTGACGAACGTCCTCTTCGACTCCGGCCTCGTGGGGCCCGCCGCCCCCGGCTCGATCTTCGCCGTCCTGACGATGACGGCCCCGGGGAGCCACCTCGGGGTGATCCTCTCGGTGCTGCTGTCGGCCGCCGTGACGTTCGTGGTCGCCGCGTTCCTGCTGCGCATCGACAAGAACAAGGACCTCGACCTGGAGGCCGCCACCGCGCAGATGGAGTCCAACAAGGGCAGGAAGTCGTCGGTCGCCGGGATGCTGACCGGTGCTGCCGCCGCGGCGACCGGCCCGATCCGCAACATCGTCTTCGCCTGCGACGCCGGCATGGGCTCCTCCGCGATGGGCGCCTCCGTGCTGCGTCGCAAGGTCCAGGCGGCCGGTCTCACCGACGTCACGGTCGTCAACAAGGCGATCTCCGACCTCACGGACACCTACGACCTCGTCGTGACGCACCAGGACCTCACCGAGCGGGCGCGTCAGCGCACCGGTTCGGCGATCCACGTCTCGGTGGACAACTTCATGGCGTCGCCCCGCTACGACGAGGTCGTCGAGCTCGTCTCCGAGCGCAACGGCGCCCTGGTCCCCGCCGGGGGCCACGCGACTCCCTCGCACGCGGCTCCCGCCGCTGCGGCCCCCGTCGCGGCGGCCACCTCCACGTCCGACTCGGTCCTCGACCGCAGCTCGATCGTGCTGACCGGCACGGCCACGACCCGGGAGGGCGCGATCGAGGAGGCCGGCAACCTGCTGGTCGCCGTCGGCTCGGCCACGCCGGCGTACGTCGCCGCGATGCACGAGCGCGAGGCCTCGGTCTCGACGTTCATGGGCGAGGGCCTGGCCATCCCCCACGGCACGAACGAGGCCAAGGGCGAGGTCAGCCGGACCGCCGTCTCCTTCGTCCGCTACCCGCAGGGTCTGGACTGGGGCGGTGAGCGCGTGACGTTCGTCATCGCGATCGCCGCCAGCGGCGACGAGCACCTCGCGCTGCTGCAGCAGCTCGCGGGCGCGTTCCTCGACGCCGACTCGGTCGCGCGCCTCGAGAACGCGACCTCGGTCGACGAGGTCAAGGCCGTCCTGGACGCCTGAGCACGATCCGGAGCGGGGCGGTGGGCGCGAGGCGCCCGCCGCCCCGCTCGTCGTTCTCGCCCCGCTCGCCCGCTGAGTGCTGAGCTGCTGCCGCCGACACGCCGTGTCGGGCGGCAAGGACTCCGCACTCAGCGGGGTCAGAGGAGCGGCAGGCCCGCCCGTCCGCGCTCGTAGGCCTCCCGGGCGCCGAGCGCGAACATGTCGTCCGGACCGGTGCGGTTGAGGCCGCGGGCGCCGGGTCCGTCGTCGTGCGTGACGAGGTGACCCATCCCGCGCACGACGGCGAGCGGCCGCCCTCCCGTCGGACGCTTCAGCAGGTCGGCGGCAGCCGCGAGCTCGTCGGCGACGGCGACGACGGTCGTCTCCAGCGGTCGCCCGGTGTCGTCCGGGGTGCCGCGGAGGTCGTCGAGGACGGTGATGCCGGCCGCGCCGATGGCCAGGTCGGTGACGCCGCTGCGCCACGGCCGTCCCGCCGAGTCGGTGAGGACGACGCCCGGACGCACTCCCCCGAGCCGGGCGGCGAGCCCGCGGCGCAGGCGGCGTGCCGAGTCGTCGGGGTCGACCGGCAGCAGCAGGATCGTGCCCGCGTGCGTGTTCGAGGAGTCGACGCCCGCCGCCGCCATCACGATGCCCTGCCGGTTCTCGACGATCCGCAGCAGCGAGCCGTCGGGGTGCTCGCGCGTCGCGACGGTCCGCACGGACTCGGCGTCGATGGACGCCTCGCGGTCGGCCGCGCGCACCATCCGCCCCTCGGCCTTGGAGACGACCTTGGAGGACAGGACGACGACGTCGCCCGCGTCGATCCCGACGCTCCCGTCCGGCCAGACGAGGTTCGCGAGCACCGGCACGAGGACGGCGGCGAGCTCGGTGGAGGACGTGATCGCGGGGACGCCCTCCGGGGCGAGGACCTGCAGCGCCGTCACCGGTGGAGCTTCGGGAGGACGTCGCGGCCGAAGACCTCGATCCACTCGGCCTGGTTCCGGCCGACGTTGTGGAGGTAGACGCGGTCAAAGCCCAGGTCGACGTACTTCTGGATCTCGGCGCGGTGGACGTCGGGATCCTCCGAGATGACCATCCGGCCCTCGAAGTCCTCCGGACGCACGAGCTTGGCCATCGCGGCGAGCTCGAACGGCGAGCGGATGTCGCCCTTGGGGAACTTCATCCCGCCGTTGGGCCACTGCGTCATGGCGTTCTCGAGCGCCTCCTCGTAGGTCGGCGCCCAGGAGAGGTGCAGCTGGATGAGCCGCGGCATCGTGGAGGGGTCCTTGCCGGCCTCGCGCGCGCCGGCGTCGAACTTCTCGAAGAGGCCCGAGATCTTCTCGAGCGGCGCCCCGACGGTGATGAGCCCGTCCACCGTGCGACCTGCCCGCTTGGCCGTGACCGGACCCGCGGTGGCCACGAGGATCTCCGGCGGCACCTCCGGCATGGTCCACAGCCGCATCGACTCGAGCTTGAAGAACTCGCCGCGGTGCTTGACGTCCTTGCCCGCGAGCGAGCCCGTGAAGAGCTTCTGGATGATCTCGATCGCCTCGAACATCCGGTTGATGCGCTCGGGCGCCTCGGGCCAGTACTGCCCGACGACGTGCTCGTTCAGCGCCTCACCGCTGCCGAGGCCGAGCCAGTGCCGCCCCGGGTACATGGCGGCGAGCGTGGCCGAGGCCTGCGCGACCATCGACGGGTGCCACCGCATCGACGGGCACGTCACGCCGGGGCCGAGGTCACCCGTCGTGGTCTGGCCGAGGGCCGACAGGACGTTCCACACGAACGCCGCCTCGCCCTGCGCGGGCACCCACGGCTGCACGTGGTCGGCCGCCATCACGCCGGAGAAGCCGTGCTTCTCCGCCAGGGCCGTGTGCTCGATGATCTCGTTCGGGCTGAACTGCTCCAGCGCTGCGGCGATGCCGACGGTGAGAGGGGAGGTCATGCCCTCCATCCTCCCACCGCGGAGCCCACGACGGCGGGCGCCCGTCCCGTCGACCGGGCGTCTCCCCGTCGCCAACCACCCGTGCGGCGCGGGAGGAGGCAGCGCCGCCGTCAGATCGGCTTGGTGAACGGGAACGTCAGCGTCTCGCGGATCGTCGCTCCCACGATGAACATGTAGACGCGGTCGAGGCCGAGCCCGAGGCCGCCCGTCGGCGGCAGCCCGAACTCCAGCGCCGAGAGGAACTCCTCGTCGATCTCCATCGCCTCGGGATCTCCCAGCGCCGCGAGCAGCGACTGCTGCGTGAAGCGTTCCCGCTGGTCGACGGGGTTGATGAGCTCGGAGTACGCCGTCCCGAGCTCCGACCCGAACGCCACCAGGTCCCACCGCTCCGCGAGCCGCGGGTCGGTGCGGTGCTCGCGCGTCAACGGCGAGGTCTCCTTGGGGAAGTCGGTGTAGAACGTCGGGAAGGTGGTGGTGTCCTCGACGAGCGCGTCGTAGAGCTCCGCCACCAGCGAGCCGTGGCTGTGGTCCAGCCCGAACTCGACGTCGTGCTGCGCGCACAGCTCGTGGATGCGCTCCAGCGGGGTGTCCGGCGTGACCTCCTCCCCCACGGCCCGCGAGACCGCCTCGTGGCACGTCACGACCGGCCACTCGACGTCGAGATCCACCTCCGACCCGTCCGGCGCGATGGCGATCGGCCGACCGTGCACCGCGACGGCCGCCGCGATGATCAGCTCCCTCGTCAGCTCGCGCATCGTCGTGTAGTCGGCGTACGCCTGGTAGGCCTCGAGCGAGGTGAACTCGGGGTTGTGCTTGTAGTCCACACCCTCGTTGCGGAAGTTGCGGCCGATCTCGAAGATGCGTTCGAAGCCGCCGACCGCGAGCCGCTTGAGGAACAGCTCCGGCGCGATGCGCAGGTAGAGGTCCATGTCGTAGGCGTTGATGTGCGTCGTGAACGGCCGGGCGTTGGCACCACCGTGGATCGCTTGCAGGATCGGCGTCTCGACCTCGATGAAGTCGTGCGCGGCGAACGCCTGTCGCAGCGCCCAGACGGCGGTGCTGCGACCTCGGAGCAGATCGGTCGGTCCCGCGTTGAGCGCGAGGTCGACGTGCCGCAGCCGGAGTCGGGTGTCGGCGTCGGTGAGCCCGCGGAACTTGTCCGGCGGCGGCGTGAGCGCCTTGGACGCCATCACCCAGCTCGCCACGTGCACGGTCAGCTCGCCGGTCCGGCTGCGCGTGACGTCGCCCGTGACCGAGATCGTGTCGGCGAGGTCGACGGCGTGGGCGAACAGGTCCGGCCGGGCCTCGGGCCGGTCGGCCGTGACCATCAGCTGGACCTCGTGGGTGTTCTCGCGCACGACGGCGAAGGTCACCCCGCCGAGGTCGCGCAGCCGCACGACGCGGCCCGAGATCGACACGACCTCCCCCGTGTCGACCAACGACTCCGTGACGTCGCCGACCTCCCGGTCGCGTGGCACCGAGACCGGGTACGGCTCCATCCCGGCCGCGCGCAGCGCCGCGAGCTTGCCCACGCGGACCCGCTGCTGGTCGGTGAGCCGGCGCTCGGGGACGGCCGGCAGGCGCAGCCGCGACTCCTGCTCGAGGACGGCCGCCGCCGTCGCGCGCCGAGCCTCGGCCCGCTCGAGCTCGACGGCTCGGTCGCGCCGTCGCAGCCAGGCCGGGGCCTCCGGGACGAAGCCCTCGGCCTGGCCGTAGGCCACGAGCGCGTGCGTGAGCTGGCCGGGATCGGTGCACATGTACCGCGTCTGCCACGTGGGGGCGTACTTGAGGTTGGACTTGTAGAGCGAGTCCAGCTGCCACCACCGCGACGCTGTCAGCAGGATCCTGCGCTGGAACCGCTGACCCGGCGTCGCCCCGACGCGCTCGCCCTGCTCGAACACCTCGCGCAGCATGGCGAAGTTGAGGGAGATCCGCTCGATGCCGAGGCTGCGGCCCTGCGTCGCCAGGGTGGAGATCATCAGCTCCGTCACACCGTTCACGGCCTCCGGCGAGCGCCGCATGACGTCGAGGGAGACACCTGTGCGGGCCCAGGGGACGAAGCCGAGGACGCCGCGGAGCTCGCCGTCGCCGTCGAACGCCGAGACGATGAGCTGACGCGGGTCGCGCGCGTCGCCGAAACGGGACAGCGACATGGAGTAGCCGCGCTCGTCTCCGTGCCGCCACTCCTCCGCCCTCGCCAGCGTCGCTGCGAGGTCCTCCGGATCGATCTCCTCGGCCCAGCTCAGCTTGACCGTGTAGCCCGCACGCTTGGGCCGGGCGACGGCGTGCCGCACCCCCGCGAGGGCGGGTGCCGTGAGCGTGAAGGTCCGGGTGTCGAGGATCGACTCGTCGCCGAGCACGACCGTGCTCAGCCCGAATTTCTCGTAGGCGCGTGCGCCGCGCTCCGTCACCCCGGTGGCCGAGGGCACCCAGCCGTACCGTCGGGCCGTCGTCAGCCAGGCGTCGATCGCGTCGTCCCAGCGCTCGGGGTCGCCGAGCGGATCACCGGCGGCGAGGGCCACGTCGGCCACCACCCGGTAGGAGACGGCCGCCTCGCCGTCGGCGGAGAAGACCGCCTCGCGGTCGTCCCGGGTGGCGAAGTAGGCGAGCGAGTCGTCGTTCGGGTGGGTGAGGAGGAGGCGGCGGACGGCCAGCTCGCTCGCGCGGTCGTCCTCGGCGCTGCGCGGTGCTCCGCGGAGGAACACGGCCGCGGCCAGCAGCAGCCCGACGGCGGAGATCAGCCCGGCGAGGGTCAGGAGCCAGTGCGGGCCGTTGCCCTGCGCCAGGAACGGGGCGGCGTGCGGAGAGGTGCCGGTCGCGCCCGACAGCGTCCAGTTCAAGCGGTCGGCGAACGTCGGCAGCGTGTGGGACACGGCCTGGAGCAGAGCCAGCGTGACGACGACGGAGACCGCGATCGCCGCGACGAGCACGCCGGCGGCCCGCCACCACGCCCCCCTGCGCAGCCGGGCCGGAAACGCGCGGCGTGCGGAGACCAGCGCCACGAGCAGGAGCAGACCGACCACGCCCGAGGACCAGAACGCCGCCGGTACCGTGCTGAGGCTGGTGTCCAGCGCCTGGGCCTCGCCGGCCCCCACCAGCACGGCGGCGAGCGCGACGACGACGACCACCGGCGCGAGCCAGGCGATCACGATGAACCACAGGGCGGCGCGCTGCCGTCGCATCACGGCGCTGGCGACGATGACCACCAGGACCAGCGAGAAGAGGCTCGGGTGCGGGAGGCTCAGCACGTCGACCCAGGCCGTCGCGGTGTCCACGACTCCGCGGGCGAACGGGCGCACGATCAGCGCGAGGACGATCCAGAGCGACCCGGCCACGAGGACGCGGCCCGTCCATCGGGCGACACCCTCCGCCCACGGACCGGGGCGGGGCACCTGCGTCCGGCTCGCCGGGGTGGGGGGCTCGTCGCTCATGGGTCCTCCGTCGTCACCGTTTCCCGGCCACCCTAGGGTTCGCGGGCGCGCTCGGCGCGGCGAGCGGGGCAGTTCTGGGATGATGGGCGACATGACCAACGCTCCCCTGGGCACCGGTGTGCCCGCCACCGCCTCGACCGACCACGACCACGGCCTGCTGGGCGCCGTCGTCGTCCCGGACCGGGTGGGTGTCGAGGGCCTGGAGGAGAAGTGGGCGCCGGTGTGGGACGCCGAGCAGCTGCACGCCTTCGACCGCACCGCCGAGCGCGGATCCGTGTTCTCGATCGACACGCCGCCGCCGACCGCGTCGGGCAGCCTGCACATCGGCCACGTGTTCTCCTACACGCACACCGACGTGGTGGCCCGCTTCCAGCGCGCCCGCGGCAAGGACGTCTTCTACCCGATGGGCTGGGACGACAACGGCCTGCCCACCGAGCGCCGCGTGCAGAACTACTACGGCGTGCGCTGCGACCCGACGCTGGCCTACGAGGGCGACGACTTCACTCCCCCGCACTCCGGCGGCGCCACCAGCGTGAAGGCCGGCGACCAGGTGCCGGTCTCGCGCCGCACGTTCGTGCGCCTGTGCGAGCAGCTGACCGCCGAGGACGAGAAGCAGTTCGAGGCGCTGTGGCGCCACCTCGGCCTCTCGGTCGACTGGAACCACCAGTACCAGACCATCGGGGCCACGGCCCGCGCCGTCGCGCAGACCGCCTTCCTGCGCAACCTCGACCGGGGCGAGGCCTACCAGGCCGAGGCGCCCGGACTGTGGGACGTGACGTTCCAGACGGCGGTCGCCCAGGCGGAGCTCGAGGCCCGCGACTACCCGGGCCACTACCACTCCATCGCGTTCCACGCCGCGGGAGGTGAGGACGTCGTCATCGAGACGACCCGCCCCGAGCTCCTGGCCGCGTGCGTCGCGCTGATCGCGCACCCCGACGACGAGCGCTACCAGCACCTGTTCGGCACCACGGTGACCACGCCCGTCTTCGGCGTCGAGATCCCCGTGCTCGCCCACCCCTCCGCCGAGGCGGACAAGGGCTCCGGCATCGCGATGTGCTGCACGTTCGGCGACCTCACCGACGTGCAGTGGTGGCGCGAGCTGAACCTGCCCACGCGCTCGATCGTGCAGCGCGACGGCCGCATCAGCCGCGAGACGCCCGAGTGGGTGACGACCGAGGCCGGCCGCGCGACCTTCGCCGAGCTGGCGGGCAAGACGACCTTCTCGGCGCGCACCGCCGTCGTCGAGGCCCTGCGCACCAGCGGTGAGCTGCTGGGCGAGCCGAAGGCCACGCAGCGCAAGGCGAACTTCTTCGAGAAGGGCGACAAGCCGCTCGAGATCGTCACGTCGCGCCAGTGGTACATCCGCAACGGCGGCCGCGAGATGCCCGGCCGCGACCTGCGCGGCGAGCTGCTCGCGCGCGGCGACGAGCTCGAGTTCCACCCGGACTTCATGCGCGTGCGCTACTCCAACTGGGTCGGCGGCCTCAACGGCGACTGGCTCGTCTCGCGCCAGCGCTTCTTCGGCGTGCCGATCCCGGTCTGGTACCCGGTGGACGAGGCGGGCGAGACCCGCTGGGAGACGCCGCTCGTGCCGGACGAGGCGAGCCTGCCGATCGACCCGAGCTCCGACGTCCCTGCCGGCTACACGGCCGACCAGCGCGGTGTCGCGGGCGGCTTCGTGGGCGACCCCGACATCATGGACACGTGGGCGACGAGCTCGCTGACCCCGCAGATCGCCGGCGGCTGGCTGCACGACACGGACCTGTTCGAGCGCGTCTTCCCGATGGACGTGCGGCCGCAGGGGCAGGACATCATCCGCACCTGGCTGTTCTCGACCGTGGTGCGCAGCCACCTCGAGCACGGCACGCTGCCGTGGAAGCACGCGGCGATCTCCGGCTGGATCCTCGATCCCGACCGCAAGAAGATGAGCAAGTCCAAGGGCAACGTCGTCACGCCGATGGACCTGCTCGTGGAGCACGGCTCCGACGCCGTCCGGTACTGGGCCGCGTCCGCGCGGCTGGGCACCGACGCCGCGTTCGAGGTCGGCCAGATGAAGATCGGCCGCCGCCTCGCGATCAAGGTGCTGAACGCCAGCAAGTTCGCGCTCACGGCCGCGCCCGAGGGCGCCGCGGTGGTGCTCGACCCCGCCGCCGTCACCGAGGCGATCGACCGCGCGCTGCTGGCCGACCTGGCTGACGTCGTGGATGCGGCCACCGCCGCGTTCACCGACTTCGACCACGCCCGCGCGCTCGAGACCACGGAGACGTTCTTCTGGACGTTCTGCGACGACTACCTCGAGCTCGTGAAGGACCGCGCCTACGGGCGCGGCGCCACGCAGCCTGACGGGACGACGGCGGAGCTCACGCCCGCGCAGATCGCCTCGGCGCGCGCCACGCTCGCCCTGGCGCTCGACGTGCTGCTGCGCCTGTTCGCGCCGTTCCTGCCGTTCGCGACGAGCGAGGTCTGGTCGTGGTGGCGCTCGGGCTCGGTGCACTCCGCGCCGTGGCCGACGACGGACGCGCTGCGCGCCGCCGCCGGCGACGCCCCCGACGCCGGGCTCGTCCGGACCGCCGGGGCGGCCCTCAGCGCGCTGCGCAAGGTCAAGAGCGAGGCGAAGGTCTCCCAGCGCACGCCGATCCTCGCCGTCGAGCTCCTCGCCACCGAGGTGGCCGCGGGCCAGGTGGCCGCGGTCGAGTCCGACCTGCGCGCCGCGGGCAAGGTGACCTCGCCGCTGGCGATCACGGTCGGCACTCCCGCGACGCCCGACGGCGAGAGCCTCGCCGTCGCCGTCTCGCAGGCCGAGCTCGGTGAGGCGCCGCCGAAGGGCTGACCCCGTCCTGGCAGGATGGCGGGCATGACTCAGGTGTCCACCACTCCCGCCGTGGTCGAGTTCGACCCGGCCGTCTCGATCCCCGGCGCGCTGCGCGACCGCGCCGCCGCCCACCCCAACCAGGTGATCGTCGAGCGGCGGGTCGCGGGCGCCTGGACGCCCGTGACGGCGTCGCAGTTCGCTCGCCAGGTCACCGACCTCGCGCGCGGGCTGGTCGCCTGGGGGCTGGAGCCGGGCGACGTCGTCGCGATCATGGGCCGGACCAGCTACGAGTGGACGCTCGCCGACTTCGCGGTCTGGACGGCCGGCGGCGTGCCGGTTCCGATCTACGAGACCTCCTCCCCCGACCAGATCTCCTGGATCGCCGGCGACTCCGGCGCCGTGCTGGTGCTCGCCGAGACGGACGAGCACGCGGCGCGGCTGGGCGAGGCTGCGGTGGAGTCGGTGCGCGACGTCGTGACGTTCAACCGGCTCGGCGAGCTCGCGGCCCGCGCCGGCGAGGTCGACCCGAGCGTCGTCGCCGCCCGCACCGCCGCCCTGGGCGGGAACGACCTCGCGACGATCATCTACACCTCCGGCACGACCGGACGGCCCAAGGGCGTCGAGCTGACGCACGGGAACTTCGTCTACCTCGCGCGCAACGGTGCCCGCTCCGACCTGCACGACGTCGTCTCGCTGCCGCACTCGCGCACGCTGCTGTTCATGCCGCTCGCGCACGTGTTCGCGCGCTTCATCCAGGTGCTGTGCATCGTCGAGGCCGGCATCCTGGGCCACTCCCCCGACACGAAGAACCTCGTCGCCGACCTCGGCTCGTTCAAGCCGTCGTTCCTGCTCGCCGTCCCGCGGGTGTTCGAGAAGGTCTTCAACTCCGCGCAGCAGAAGGCGGCCGGCGGGCTGAAGAAGCGCGTGTTCTCGTTCGCCGTCGCGACGGCGATCGCCTACTCGCAGGCGCTGAGCACCCCGACCGGACCGTCGGCCGCGCTCAAGGCGCGACACCGGGTGGCGGACCGTCTCGTGCTGGCGAAGCTGACGGCGGCGATGGGCGGATCGCTCGATTACGCGATCTCCGGCGGCGCCCCGCTCGGCGCGCGACTGGGCCACTTCTACCGCGGCATGGGCGTGACCATCCTCGAGGGCTACGGGATGACCGAGACGACGGCGCCCACGACGGTCAACCTGCCGCAGGACGTGCGGATCGGCACGGTCGGCCCCGCCTACCCGGGCACCGAGCTGCGCATCGCCGACGACGGCGAGATCCAGGTGCACGGACCGCACGTCTTCCGCGGCTACCACGGCAACCCGGAGGCGACGGCACAAGCGTTCACCGACGACGGCTGGCTGCGGTCGGGCGACCTCGGCGCCCTCGACGGGGCCGGCTACCTGACGATCACGGGGCGTCGCAAGGAGATCATCATCACCGCGGGCGGGAAGAACGTCGCCCCGGCCGTGCTCGAGGACGGCTTCCGCGGGCACCCGCTCGTGTCTCAGGTCGTCGTGGTGGGCGACGGCAAGCCGTTCATCGGCGCCCTGGTGACGATCGACGCCGAGATGCTCCCGGGCTGGCTGGCCAGCAAGGGGCTGGGGGCGCTCTCCGTGGCCGAGGCCGTTCACTCACCCGAGGTGCAGGCCTCGCTGGTCAAGGCGGCGCAGCGGGCCAACACCGCCGTCTCGCGCGCCGAGTCGATCCGGCGCATCCGCGTGCTCGACGTCGACCTCACCGAGGCGAACGGCTACCTCACCCCGTCGCTCAAGGTGAAGCGCGAGCTGGTGCACCGCGACTTCGCGGGACCGATCGAGGAGCTCTACGCCACGGGCGGGGCCGGGCTGGACGTGCCGGTCGCGGGCTGAGTCGCGCCCCGTCGGGGCGCGAGCGCGCCCTTGTGGTCGCGCCCGCCCCGCGAGCGCGCCCTCGTGGTCGCTGCCGGGCGCTCCTGGCGACCACGAGGGCGCGGTCGACGTCAGTCGACAGGGGTCCGGCGAGAACACGATCCAGCTCCGCTGGGCGGAGCCGAGAGGGCGCGGCCCGAGGCAGCGGCGCTCAGCGCGCGGCGATGTCCTCGTGGTGGCGGATGACCTCGGCCACGACGAAGGCGAAGAACTTCTCGGCGAAGACGGGGTCGAGCCCGGCGTCCTCCGCCAGCGCCCGCAGGCGCGCGACCTGACGTCCCTCGCGCCCCGGATCCGACGCCGGCAGGCCGAGGTCGGCCTTGAGGACGCCGACCTGCTGGGTCGCCTTGAAACGCTCGGCCATCAGGTGCACGAGCGCCGAGTCGATGTTGTCGATGCTGTGACGCAGGCGCGCGAGCTCGGGCGGGATCCCGACGGGGACCTCCACCGAGGGTGCGGTGGACGCCTCGGTCACGCCGGCGTCTTCTCGCGGGCGGCCCGTGTCCCGCGCTTGGCCGAGTGCAGCACGAGCGTCGGGCTCGTCCGGTCGATCACGCACTCCTTGGTGATCACCACGCGCTCGACGTCGTCGCGGCCCGGGATGTCGAACATCACCTGGAGGAGCACCTCCTCCATGATCGCGCGCAGGCCGCGCGCACCGGTGCCGCGCGCGAGCGCCTGGTCGGCGATCGCCGCGACGGCGTCGTCGGTGAGCTCGAGCTCGACGCCGTCGAGCTCGAACATGCGCTGGAACTGGCGCACGAGCGCGTTGCGCGGCTGCGTGAGGATGTTGACGAGGGCGTCCGTGTCGAGGCGGCTCACGGTCGCGACCACGGGGAGGCGTCCGACGAACTCCGGGATGAGGCCGAACTTGTGCAGGTCCTCGGGGCGGACCTGTGCGAACAGGTCCTCCTTCTCCGTGTCGTGCAGCGGGGCGTTGAAGCCCACACCGCGACGGTGCGTCCGCGAGGCGATGATCTCCTCGAGCCCGGCGAAGGCGCCGGCCACGATGAACAGCACGTTGGACGTGTCGATCTGGAGGAACTCCTGGTGCGGGTGCTTGCGACCGCCCTGCGGCGGCACCGAGGCGACCGTGCCCTCGATGATCTTCAGGAGCGCCTGCTGCACGCCCTCGCCCGACACGTCGCGCGTGATGGACGGGTTCTCGGCCTTGCGGGCGATCTTGTCGACCTCGTCGATGTAGATGATCCCGGTCTCGGCACGCTTGGTGTCGAAGTCCGCGGCCTGGATGAGCTTGAGGAGGATGTTCTCGACGTCCTCACCCACGTAGCCGGCCTCGGTGAGCGCGGTGGCGTCGGCGATCGCGAACGGGACGTTCAGCATCTTTGCGAGCGTCTGCGCGAGGTAGGTCTTGCCGGTGCCCGTCGGGCCCATCAGGAGCACGTTGGACTTGGCGATCTCGATGCCGTCCTCGTGCAGCTTCGTCGGGGCGTTCTTCGACTGGATCCGCTTGTAGTGGTTGTAGACCGCGACGGCGAGCGACTTCTTCGCGCTGTCCTGGCCGACGATGTAGTCCTCGAGGTGCGCGTAGATCTCGCGCGGCGTCGGGAGCTCGGCGAGATTGACCTCGCTGCCGCCCGGCTCGGACAGCTCCTCCTCGACGATCTCGTTGCACAGCTCCACGCACTCGGTGCAGATGTACACGCCGTGGCCGGCGATGAGTCGCTTGACCTGCTTCTGGCTCTTCCCGCAGAACGAGCACTTCAGCAGCTCGACGGGGTCGGTGGGGTGGGCCATCGTCTCGCCTCCCCTCCTCGCGCACGGGCCTGCCCCGTCGCGCGTGACGTCGTCGGAGACCGCCTGTCTGGCGGCCACCCGGGTCGTTCGTAACAATTCCACCCTACGTCGGGCGCTTGCGCCACGCCGTGTTCGGCCGGCCGCGCGTGTCGCGCACCTGGGGTCCGGCCGATGGGCCGGCCGGCGGGTCGTGTCGACCCCGCCGGCCGGACCTGCCGGGGGTCAGCGCACGGGGGCGACGACCTTCTTTCGGCTCTCGAGGACCTGGTCGACGATGCCGTACTCCAGCGCCATCGGGGCCGTGAGGATCTTGTCGCGCTCGATGTCCTTGCGGACCTGCGCCGAGTCGCGGCCGGTGTGCGACGCGAGGGTGTCCTCGAGCCACTCCCGCATCCGGATGATCTCGTTGGCCTGGATCTCGATGTCGGACGCCTGGCCGTAGCCGCCGCCGGACATCGCCGGCTGGTGGATCAGGACGCGGGCGTTCGGCAGCGCCAGGCGCTTGCCCGGGCTCCCGGCGGCGAGCAGCACGGCCGCGGCCGAGGCGGCCTGACCGAGGCAGACCGTCTGGATCTGGGGGCTGATGTACTGCATCGTGTCGTAGATCGCCGACATCGCGGTGAACGAGCCACCGGGCGAGTTGATGTACATCGTGATGAGGCCGTCGGGGTCCAGGCTCTCGAGCACGAGCAGCTGCGCCATGACGTCGTCGGCCGAGGCGTCGTCCACCTGCACGCCGAGGAAGATGATGCGGTCCTCGAAGAGCTTGGTGTACGGGTCCTGGCGCTTGAAACCGTAGGCGGTGCGCTCCTCGTACTGCGGGAGGATGTAGCGCGAGGACGGCGACGGCGCGGCGAGCCCGCCGAAGCCGGCGGGAGCGGTGAGGTTCACGGGGTTCACGTTGTCTCTCCTAGGTCTCGTCGTCTCAGTCCGTCGTCCCGCCGCCACCGGCGACGTTCGCGGCGTGGGTGACGACGTGGTCGATGAAGCCGTACTCGAGGGCCTCGGCCGCGGTGAACCAGCGGTCGCGGTCGGCGTCCTCGTTGACCTGCTCCGGGGTCTTGCCCGTCTGCTCGGCGGTCAGCTCGGCCATCACGCGCTTCATGTGGAGGATGAGCTCCGCGTTGATGCGGATGTCGGTGGCCGTGCCACCGATGCCGCCCGACGGCTGGTGCATCATCACGCGGGCGTGGGGCGTGGCGTAGCGCTTGCCCTTGGTACCCGAGGCGAGCAGGAACTGGCCCATCGAGGCAGCCATGCCCATCGCCACGGTGGCGACGTCGGGCTGGATGAACTGCATCGTGTCGTAGATGGCCATGCCGGCGGTGACGGAACCGCCCGGCGAGTTGATGTAGAGCCAGATGTCCTTGTCCGGGTCCTCGGCGGCGAGGAGGAGCATCTGCGCGCAGATCGCGTTGGCGTTGTCGTCCCGCACCTCCGAGCCCAGCCAGATGATGCGCTCCTTGAGGAGGCGGTTGTAGACGTGGTCACCCAGCCCGAAGCTCTTCGGGTCGGCCTGGGCCTGAGGCATCTCGCTCACGTGGCGCTCCTTGAGTCGTCGTCCTGCACCGCGGGTCCCCCGGGGGTCCCTGCCGTGCGTGTTCATCGACATTAACGGCCGGGCGTCGCCGTCCATGCCCGCTGCCGCACCGTTTCGCTTTGGGCGCACATCCGCGTCCCGCCCGCGCACGGCCGCCCCGGGGACGACGACGGCCCGCCGCCTCCGAGGAGGCGACGGGCCGTCGCGCGGTCAGCCGGTCGGCCGCGCCGAGGATCAGTCCTCGGTGGCGTCCTTCTTGGCCGGGGCCTTGCGGGTGCGCTTCGGCTTCTCCTCGGCGGCGGCCTCGTCAGCCGGAGCCTCGTCGGCCGCAGCCTTCTTGGCCGAAGCCTTGCGGGTGCGCTTCGGCTTCTCCTCGGCGGCAGCCTCGTCGGCCGAAGCCTCGTCGCCGTCAGCCTCGTCGGCAGCCTTCTTGGCCGGAGCCTTGCGGGCACGCTTCGGCTTCTCCTCCGCGGCGGCCTCCTCGGCCGGAGCCTCGGTCTCGACGTCGACCTCGACGGTCTCGGTGGCGCCCTCGGTGCTCTCGCCCGAGTTGGCGGCGTCGAGGTCGTCCGAGCCGATGAACGGCGTCAGGTCGACGGCGTTGCCGTCGCCGTCCGTGACGCTCACCTGGCGCAGGGCGAGCGCGAGCGACTTGTTGCGGGCGAGCTCGCCGACGAACACCGGGATCTGGCCGGTCTTGTCGGCGTTCTGCACGAACTCGTTCGGGTCGACGCGGTACTGCTGGGCGGTGCGCACGAGGAAGTCGATGAGCTCCTCCTGCGAGACGCGGACCTTGAGCTGCTCGGCGAGCACGTCGAGCAGGAGCTGGCGACGGAGGGAGTCGGCGGCCTCCTCGCGGACCTCCTCGCGGTGGGCGTCGTCCTCGAGGCGGTTCTCGCCCTCGAGGTGACGGTGCACCTCGGCCTCGACGACGCCGGCCGGGACCGGGAAGTCGACGGCCTCGAGGAGCGCGTCGAGAAGCTTGTCGCGGGCCTGGACGGCCTGGCCGTCGACCTTGCCGGCGGCGGCCTGCGTGCGGACGTCGTCCGTCAGCTCGGCCAGCGTGTCGAACTCGCTCGCGAGCTGCGCGAAGTCGTCGTCCAGCTCGGGGAGCTCCTGCTCCTTGACGGCGGAGATCGAGACGACGACCTCGGACTCCTCGCCGGCGCGCTCGCCACCGGCCAGCGGGGCGGTGAACGTCGTGGACTCGCCGGCCGACAGGCCGGTGACGGCCTCGTCGAGGCCCTCGAGCATGTTGCCGGAACCGATCTGGTAGGAGACGCCGGAGACGGTGTCGACCTCCTCGTCACCGATCGTGGCGGTCAGGTCGAGGACGACGTAGTCGCCGTCCTTCGCGGCGCGCTCGACACCCGCGAGGGTGCCGAACCGCTGGCGCATGACCTCGATGCGCTCGTCGACCTCGTCGTCGGACACCTCGAGGGCGTCGACCGTGAGGGAGATCCCCGACAGCTCGGGGAGCGTGATCTCGGGACGCACGTCGACCTCGGCGGTGAACGCGAGCTCGCCGTCCTTCGCGGACGTCGGGATCGCCGTCACCTCGACGTCGGGCTGGCCGAGCGGCGACACGCCGGTCTCGGTCACCGCGTCGCGGTAGAAACCGGGCAGCGCGTCGTTGACGGCGTGCTCGATGACCGCACCGAAGCCGATGCGCTGGTCGATGATGCGCGGCGGCACCTTCCCCTTGCGGAAGCCGGGGATGGAGACGTCCTTCGCGATGTGCGAGTAGGCGTGCTCGATGCTCGGGGCGAGCTCGTCGAGGGACACCTCCACGGTCAGCTTCACGCGGGTCGGCTCAAGGTTCTCGACGGCACTCTTCACGGCAGACTCTCTCTTGGTGAACTCGGGACGGCCGACGGCGGACGTCGGCATACGGCCGCGGGCACGACGAAGCGTCGTGACCGCTCATTCAGCCTCCCATGCTATCGCGGCGCCACGGCCGTCCCGACGAGGAGATCGGCGGGCGTCAGGCCGGGCGCTCGACGTGCGCGGAGAGCTCGAGCTCGGCGTCCGTCTCGACGATGACCGCCGTGACGTCGGTGAGCGCCCAGGTCTGGTGGACCTCCCCCACCTCCCGGACCACCAGCTCCCCCGCTGGCAGCGGGAGTCGCGGACCGCGGGCGGTGGAGAACTCGGCCCGGCCGACGACGACGGCGAAGACCTGCGTAGCGCGTCAGGGGGGGCGAGTCTGACAGCGGGCGGCGTCGGGGCGGCCGGGATGGCAGGAGTCGGCGTTCTGTCGACGCGAGCGTCGCCCGAGGGCCGACGGCTCCGCCGCTCGGCCCTCGCCCCTCGGTCGGGATGACAGGATTCGAACCTGCGACCCTCCGCTCCCAAAGCGGATGCGCTACCAAGCTGCGCTACATCCCGTGGCATCCGCCGTCCGCACGAGCCTCTGACCTGCGCGGACGCACTGCCCCACTGATGCCAGGAGTCTAGTCGTCACGAGGGGACCTCGACGTCCCGCTAGACTTGTCGCGCGCCGAGGACTCCTCGCACGCGGATGTAGCTCAATGGTAGAGCCTCTGCCTTCCAAGCAGATGGTGCGGGTTCGATTCCCGTCATCCGCTCTCCGTTGCCGGTAGGGTTGTACCTGCAACTGTTCCAGGGTCGGGCGAGAGGATTCCAGCGATGGCGAACACCGCCACGACGTCCCTCGTCCCGGCCCTGCGCGCTGCCCGCTCCCTGGGCACCGCCTGCTGCCTGCCCTGCTGTCTCTAGAGCGCACCGGCTCCAGCCACCCTCCCGGCGGCCCGGCCCGTGCGCTCGCACCCACCGGCAGCCACGCGGGACGCCGCCCCACCGGTTGCCTCGATCTTTCCGCGGCACTCATCCCCTCCAGTGAGGAAACGCCATGGCTCGTATCTATGAGGACGTCACCCAGCTCGTCGGCAACACCCCCCTCGTCCGCCTCAACCGCCTGACCGAGGGCGCCGGCGCCACCGTGCTGGCGAAGCTCGAGTTCTACAACCCGGCCAACTCCGTCAAGGACCGCATCGGCGTCGCGATCATCGACGCCGCCGAGGCGTCCGGCGAGCTCAAGCCCGGCGGCACGATCGTCGAGGGCACGAGCGGCAACACCGGCATCGCGCTCGCCCTCGTCGGCGCCGCTCGCGGCTACAAGGTCGTCCTGACCATGCCCGAGTCCATGAGCAAGGAGCGCCGCGCGCTGCTGCGCGCCTTCGGCGCCGAGCTCGTCCTCACCCCCGCCTCCGAGGGCATGAAGGGTGCGGTCAACCGCGCGAACGAGATCGTCGCCGAGCGCGAGGGTGCCGTGCTGGCCCGCCAGTTCGCCAACGAGGCGAACCCGGCGATCCACCGCAAGACCACCGCCGAGGAGATCTGGAACGACACGGACGGCGAGGTCGACATCGTCGTGGCCGGCATCGGCACCGGCGGCACGATCACGGGCGTCGGCCAGGTGCTCAAGGAGCGCAAGCCGTCCGTCCAGATCATCGCCGTCGAGCCCGCCGAGTCGCCCATCCTCAACGGCGGCGCCCCCGGCCCGCACAAGATCCAGGGCATCGGCGCCAACTTCGTGCCCGAGATCCTCGACACCTCGATCTACGACGAGGTCATCGACGTCAGCGCCGAGACCTCCGTGGCCGTCGCCCGTCGCGCCGCCGCCGAGGAGGGCCTGCTCGTCGGGATCTCCTCCGGTGCCGCGATCGACGCCGCGCTGCAGGTCGCGAACCGTCCCGAGAACGCGGGCAAGACGATCGTCGTCATCATCCCGTCGTTCGGCGAGCGCTACCTCTCCACGATCCTGTACGCCGACCTGCTCGACTGAGGAAGCCGTTGTCCCTGCACTCCCTCCTCGCCACCGCGCGCGAGGACATCGCCGCTGCGCGCCGCCACGACCCGGCGGCGCGCAGCGCGCTCGAGGTCGCCCTGCTCTACCCGGGGGTGCACGCTGTGTGGGCCCACCGCCTGGCCCACCGCCTGTGGGTGACCTCTCCCCTGCTCCACCCCGCCGGCCGCGCCGTCTCGCAGCTCGCCCGTTTCGCGACGGGCATCGAGATCCACCCCGGCGCGAGCATCGGTCCGCGCCTGTTCATCGACCACGGCATGGGTGTCGTCATCGGTGAGACGGCGGTGCTCGGCGCCGACGTCATGCTCTACCACGGCTCCACGCTGGGGGGCCGGTCGCTCAGCCGCGGCAAGCGTCACCCCACGCTGGGCGACCGCGTCACCGTGGGGGCCGGCGCCAAGGTGCTCGGCGCCATCACGATCGGCGACGACGCCTCGATCGGCGCCAACGCCGTCGTGGTCAAGGATGTGCCCGCGGGCGCCGTCGCGATCGGTGTTCCCGCGCAGATTCGAGTCCCCCACGTCCCTCCGCGTGACCGTCTCCCGGTCGAGGACCCCTCCGAGCTGATCGAGTACGTGATCTAGAGGATCTCGTCCAGGACGACCGGGACCAGCAGGTCCGTGCGCATCGTCGCGGGGTCGGCCTCGGGCGACGGCTCGGTCACGTAGACCTCGGCCCAGTGTCCGCTCGGCCGTGCTCCGCCCTCCTTGACGTCCTCCAGCAGCCTCTCCCACGCCGCGCCGAGGCCGTCGTAGGAGCCGACGTGCGAGACGGCCGCGTAGGAGCCCCCGACCAGGTGGTCGTGGACGATCTGGAGATCGCCCTCGTCGTGGCTCGCCTCCAGCGGCTCCGCCACCGGGAACCCGATCGCGACGTCGAGCGCGGCCTCGGGGTCGCCCGCGTACACGGCGATCGCCGGGCCTGCGGGAGTGATCAGGCCCGCGGCGATGGCGGCACCGAGGGCTCCGTAGCTGGCGTCGAAGACCGACCTGAGGTCGCCCGTCGTCACGCCGTGGTGCTTCACGACGGCGAGCGGGACGTCCGGCAGGGTCAGCCAGTCGACCGTGCTCAGCGGTTCGGTGGGGAGGGGCAGGGACATCGTCGTCTCCTTCGACTCGTCTCGTGCGGGACCCGTCCACCCTCCCACGACCCCCGGTCGGCGAGCGAGCCTCCCCGCGGGAATCTCGCTCGGGCGGCGCTCAGCGCAGCCGCTGGCAGCGCGCGCACCAGTACACGCGCCGGCCGGCGAGGTCGGCCACCTGCACGCGCGTGCCGCACCGCAGACAGGCGCGGCCGTCCCGGTGGTAGACGTACCAGGCGTCGTCGGCGGACTCGCGGTCGGCCGGCTCGGTCGTCACGATCCGGCCGGTCCGGACGCCGTCGGCCATCAGCACGACGGCGTCGCGCCAGATCGCCCGCACGGTGCGGGCGGCGAGCGAGGTGCCCGGGCGGTGCGGGTGCACGCGGGCGCGGTACAGCAGCTCGGCCCGGTAGATGTTGCCGACGCCGGCGAGCACCGTCTGGTCCATCAGCTGCACCCCCATCCCGACCCGGGAACCGCGCACCGCCGCGACGAAGCGCTCCTCGCCCTCGCCGTCCGGATCCGGGCGGAGGGGGTCGGGCCCGAGCCGGTCCACGACGGCGCGGCGCGCGACGTCGTCGAGCACCTCGCACCGCGTCGGCCCGGTGAGGTCCGCGACGCCGTGGTCGCCGATCAGTCGCACGCGCACCTGCCCGCGGGGCTCCGGGGGCTCCCAGCCGTGGTCGTCGGCTCCTCGGTCGGCCACCCGGTCGGCCTCGGCCCGGTCCGCCGCGTCAGGCCGGACGGGGACCTCGACCTCCGAGACCCGGACGCGCGGCGCCCCGATGGCGTGCGGTCCGGCGAAGGCCGCGTCACCGGCGAAGGTCCACGCGCCGTACAGCCCGAGGTGGACGTGCAGCCAGCGGAGGTCGGCCTCGCCCGAGACCTCGCTCCCGGCCGGGCGGACGCCCAGGAAGAGGTGCTTGCCCCAGGCGTCGCTCACCTCCAGCCTGCCGCCGTCCAGGAGCGCGGCGCCGTCGGCGAACCGCCCCTGCGGTGAGGTCACGGTGAGCCGTTGACCCCCGAAGCCGTCGGCGAAGGCCTCGGCGAGGCGGCGGACGGAGTGGCCCTCAGGCACGGGTGGCCTCCTGGTCGTCGGAAGTGGCGTCGTCGGAAGGGAGGTCGTCGAGAAGGGGCGCCGCCGGCACCGGCAGCGCGAACGCGTGCAGCGCCTGCGCGAGGTCGACCCGGTCCCCGCGCAGCGGGACGTGCTCGGCCCGCAGCCGTGTCAGGGCTCGGCTGCTGACCCGGTCGGCCGGTGCGCCGGAGGCCGTCACCACGCGCCACCACGGCACCTGGTCGCCGTGCAGCGCCATGATGCGCCCGACCTGCCGCGCGGTCCCCCGGCCGCAGCGCACCCGGGCCTCGACGGCGATCCGGCCGTACGTGCTGACGCTCCCCGCGGGGATCTCGGCCGCGAGATCGAGCACGCACTCGACGACGTCGTCCAGCTCCACCTCGCCCTCGGCGGGCGTGGGCGGGTCGCCGCCGTCGTCGCGGGCTGCTGCGCTCATCACCCCATGATGCCCCGACGTAGGATCGATTCCCGTGAGCAGCACCCAGCCCGCCCCCGGCCCCGTCGAGCCCGCCCACTCCTGCGAGCACTGCTCCGCCGGTGGTGGCGCGGCGACCGACCCCGCCGAGCGAGCCCGCGAGCACATCGCGATCGCGCGGCGCCGCGTCGTCCCCCGCTGCCTGCTCGGGGCGCTCGGGCTGGGCGTCTCCCTCGTCCTCGGGGCCCGCGCCGACCAGCCGCTCGCCGCGCTGGCTCTTGTCTTCGTCGTCGCGGCGCTGGCGTGGCTCGGCGCCGCCTGGGCCGGTGTCGTGATGGGAGCGGCCGTCGGGGCGCGGCGCGGACCGTGGGCCCGCCTGGCCCTGGGCCAGGTGCTCGCCGCCGGCCTGGCGCCGGTCACCGCCCTGCTGATCGCCCTCGCGATGGGGCTCGCCTCGCTGCCCGACGGCGCCGGCGTCGCCTCACCGCTCGCGGCGTCGGACCAGCTCCGGGACGCGCTGCCGTACGGCGTCGCGGCCGCGGCCGGCTGGTTCCTCGCGTCCGCCGTCGCCGAGGTGGTCAAGCTGCGGGCGATGACCGCCGCCGTCGGCCGTCAGGACCCGACCGGCCTCCAGGCCCGCGCCGAGGCGCACCACCTGACCACCCCCGCGCTGCAGCGCGTCGAGCTCGTGGCGCTCGCCGTCGCGCTGGGCTACGGCGCCGTGCTGCTCGTGCTCGTCGTCCTCCCGTGGGCGGCGGTCGTGCTGGCACCGCTGGCCGCCGCCGGCGCCGCCCTGCTCGCGCTGCGCTCGAGCGACGGCGCCCCGGCGTCGACGCCTGCCACGGCCGCGGCGACCGACGCGGGTCAGCGCGACTCGTAGGCGGCGACCTCGTCGATCCGACGGGCGTGCCGCGGGTCCCCCGAGAACGGCTCGGCGACGAACGCGTCGACGAACGCCGTGGCCTCCTCGAGGGTGTGCTGACGGGCGCCGATCGCGATGACGTTCGCGTCGTTGTGCTGACGGCCCAGCTGGGCGGTGGCGAGGTTCCAGACCAGCGCCGCGCGGACGCCGCGCACCTTGTTGGCGGCGATCTGCTCGCCGTTGCCGCTGCCGCCGATGACGATGCCCAGCGTCCCTCCCCCGGCCTCGTTCTCGGCGACCACGGCCTCACCGGCCGCGATGCAGAAGGACGGGTAGTCGTCGAGCGCGTCGTAGACGAGAGCGCCGTGGTTCACGACGTCGTGACCGGCGGCCGTGAGGTGCTCGATGAGCGCCTCCTTGAGCTCGAACCCGGCGTGGTCGGAGGCGATGTGGATGCGCATCCGCCCATCGTGGCACGCGCGCGTGCCCACGTCGCGTCCCGCCCGGCTGGCGGGCGGAACGTGGACGCGAGCGGCGGTCAGAGGTCGATCGCGACCGTGGTCGAGCGCGAGGACGCCACGAACCCGGAACGCTCGTAGAGCCCGAGCGCCCCGGTCGGACTGGCCGTGTCGACGTCGAGCACCACCCGCTCCAGGCCGGCCCCGGCGGTCGCACGGAGCACCGCCTGCAGGATCGCCGGGGCGATGCCTCGGCCGCGGGCCTCGCGCACGACCCCGAGCACACCGATGTAGCTGCTCGTGTACCCCTGGACCTCGAAGTCCTCGGGCGTGACGGTGCACAGCGCGAAGCCGAGGATCCGCCCCTCGCCGTCGACCGCCAGCTGGGAGAGGTCGGGCCGGAAGTACGTGCCGCCGACGAACTGCTGCCAGCGCTCGGGCTGGGAGGGCTGGCTCCCCCAGTGGTCACGGAAGGAGTCGTTGCGGGCGACGCGCGCGTCCTCGGCCCGGTCGGCCGAGTAGGCCACGATCGCCACGCCGTCGGGCACCGGGACGTCCTGGACCGGGGCGGCCAGGTCCCGGTCCATCGAGGTGAACCACCGGCGGACGGTCAGTCCGGCGCGCTCCGCCAGCGCGAGGCCGGTGGTGTTGCGCTCGTCGAGCGAGACCTGGAGCCACGCCGGCAGCTGCTCGGGACAGGTGGCGAGCAGCTGCTGCCCGCGCGCCAGCTGCCAGGCGAGGAGCACCCGGCCGAGGCCGCGCCCGCGGAACGCCGGGACGACCCCACCGGTGAGGTAGACCTGGACCCGGGTCGCGCGCCCGGGTGAGAGGTCGGTCAACCCCCAGGCCACGACGTCGCCGTCGGCCCCCAGCGCGAGGATCGTGTCGCTGGCGAGGTCGACGTGCGAGCTGGAGAGCTCGTCGACGACGTCCTCCAGCGGCGTCGTCCAGTCGGGGTGGTCGACGGCGTCCATGGCCTTCTGGGCGCGGGTGATCGCAGGGGCGTCCTCGAGGGTCGCGGCGCGCCACCGCACGACGTCGGGGTGGTTCAGGACGGGGAGATCGACGGCGGCGACGCGGTCGCGGACGGCGGGGAGCGTGGACATGCGCCCATCGTAGGAAGGCACCGGCCGCCTCCCGCCAGGCTTTTTGCGCAGCCCACCTCCCGGGGCCCAGCCCGTAGCATCGTGGGGGTGACAACGCCTTCCCAGCCCACGCCCGTGTCCGCCCCGCACCATCTCGCAGCCGCCGGGGGCGATCCCGCCGTCCGGCCGCAGGACGACCTCTTCCGCCACGTGAACGGCGGTTGGCTGCGGGAGCACGTCATCCCCGCCGACCGCGCCAGGGACGGGGAGTTCCACCGCCTCCGCGACGAGGCCGAGCTCCAGGTCCGCGCCATCGTGGACGACGCCGTCGCCGACCCGACCTCGGGTCCCGTGCCCGAGGAGACGGCCAAGGTCGCCACCCTGTACGCCGCCTTCATGGACGAGGACGCGATCGAGGCCGCCGGTCTCGAGCCGCTGCGCGCCGACCTCGACCTCGTGACCGGTGCCGCCGACCGCGCCGCGCTGGCAGGCGTCATGGGCGCGCTCCAGCGCACCGGCGTCGGGGGCGCCTTCGGCCTCTACGTCGACACCGACTCCGACGACCCCACCGCCTACGCGCTCCACCTCCTCCAGTCCGGCCTCGGCCTTCCGGACGAGGCCTACTACCGCGAGGAGCAGCACGCCGCCACGCTCGCCGCCTACGAGGCGTTCGTCGCCCGGCAGCTCGCGCTCGCGACCGGCCGGAGCAGCGACGAGGCGGCCGAGGCGGCCGCCGTCGTCGTCGCCCTCGAGACCCGGCTCGCCGCCGGCCACTGGGACCGCGTGCGCGACCGCGACGCGGTCGCCACCCACAACCCGACGACGCACACCGAGCTCGCCACGCTTCTGGCGGGGTTCGACCTGGCCGCCTGGTTCGCCGGCATCGGGATCACCGACGCGATGCTCGAGCGCATCGACGTCCGCGAGCCCGACTACCTCACCGCCTTCGCGGCGGCGTGGGGCGAGGTCGACCTCGAGGAGTGGCGGACCTGGCTGACGTGGCGCGTGGTCCGCTCGCGGGCGCCGTACCTGACCCGGGCCGTCGTCGCCGAGAACTTCGACTTCTACGGGCGCACGCTGACGGGTGCGCAGGAGATGCGCGAGCGCTGGAAGCGCGGCGTCGGGCTGGTCGAGGGGGCCCTGGGCGACGCGCTCGCCCGCCTGTACGTCGACCGCCACTTCCCGGCCGAGAACAAGGAGCGGATGGACGAGCTCGTCGCCACGCTCACGGAGGCCTATCGACGCTCGATCGCCGACCTGGAGTGGATGGGCGCCGACACCCGCGCCCGCGCCCTGGAGAAGCTCGCCGCGTTCACGCCCAAGATCGGCTACCCGGTGCGCTGGCTCGACTACTCCTCGCTCGTCATCACGAGCGACGTCGTGGAGAGCGTGCGCGTCACGAGCGCGCACGAGACGGACCGCGAGCTGCGCAAGCTGGGCGGCCCCGTGGATCGCGACGAGTGGTTCATGACGCCCCAGACGGTCAACGCCTACTACAACCCGGGCATGAACGAGATCGTCTTCCCCGCCGCGATCCTGCAGCCGCCGTTCTTCTCCCCCGACGCCTCCGACGCCGCGAACTACGGCGGCATCGGCGCGGTCATCGGCCACGAGATCGGCCACGGCTTCGACGACCAGGGCAGCCGGTACGACGGCGCCGGTCGCCTCACCGACTGGTGGACCGAGCAGGACCGCACCGAGTTCGAGGCCCGCACGAGCGCGCTGGTGGCGCAGTACGACGCGCTCTCCCCCGCCCAGCTCGGCGGCTCCCACCACGTCAACGGCGCGCTCACGATCGGTGAGAACATCGGTGACCTCGGCGGGCTCGGCATCGCGATCAAGGCGTACCGGATCGCGCTGGCCGCCGCGGCGCCCGACGGCGTGGTGGACCCCGAGGTCGAGCGCGCCGGGCTGCGCGAGCTCTTCCACACGTGGGGCCTCATCTGGCGGACGAAGTCGCGCGACGAGGAGTCGATCCGGCTGCTGTCGGTCGACCCCCACTCCCCCGAGGAGTTCCGCGCGAACGCCGTCGTGCGCAACGTCGACGAGTTCGCCGACGTGTTCGACGTCAAGCCCGGTGACGCCCTGTGGCTCGACCCGGCGGAGCGCGTCCGCATCTGGTGATCACGCCCTGACGCACGCACGGGCGCCCCGGTGCGCAGCTGGAGGATCCAGCCCCGCACCGGGGCGCTCGTGCGTCGCCGGTGGTGCGCCCGGTCAGGCCAGGCGGCCGGGCCCGTAGCTCGTGAAGGCCGCGCGGGCCAGCGTGAAGCCGGTGCCGTCCGCGCGCGAGAAGCACTCGACCCCGCGCTCGCTCGACGTGCACGCCCAGGCACCGATCGTCGTCGACGTGCCGTACTCCAGGACGGGGACACCGTCACCCGCCGCCTGCGCGGCGGCGTCGGGGCACGGCATGGTGACGCCGTCGATCCCCAGCACGGCCACCTGGCCGCGCCACTCGCACGCGTCGCCCGGGGGCGGGGCGAACTCGGCGTTCGCGATCGAGCAGGTCACGCCCGCCTCGTCCAGCGAGCAGGTGATGTTGCGGCTCGGCAGGGTGAACTCCGCCAGGTCGAGCGCCCCCTCGGGGGCGGGCGCCAGCTCGGGCGTGGTCTCCTCCGGGGACGGGGCCGTCTCCGTCGCCGCATCGGTCCCGCTCGTCGCCGGGGGCGCGCTCGTCGCGGTGTCCGTGGCGACCGGCTCCTCGTCGCCGCCGGGGCGTCGCCGGCCGCCACCATGATCGTCACGACCAGCGCGACGAGCAGCACCGCGTTGAGCACCGCCAGGCCGATGATCCAGCCGCGTGTCCTCGGCGTCATCCTCGTCCCCTCGTCAGTCGAGGATCGGCCCGGACGTCCGGGTCCGCTTGAGCTCGTAGAGACCGTCGACCGAGGTCAGGAGCACCAGGCCGTCGAACAGGCGCAGCGCGTCCTCGCCCTTCGGTGCAGGGGTGACGACCGGGCCGAAGTAGCCGCGCCCGTTGATCGCCACGACCGGCGTGCCGACGTCCTCGCCGACCATGCCGATGCCCTCGGCGTGGGAGGCGCGAAGCTTCTCGTCGAACGCGTCGCTGTCGGCCGCCTCGGCCAGGTCGGCCTCGAGACCGACGTCGGCGAGCGCACCGGCGATCGCGGCCGGGTACTCCTCCTCGCCGAGGTGGATCCGCGTGCCGAGGGCGGTGTAGAGATCACCGAGAACGGCGTCGCCGTGGCGCTCGGCCGCGGCGATGGCGACGCGGACGGGGCCCCACGCGCGGTCCATCATGGTGCGGTAGCTCTCGGGCAGGTCGCGGCCGTCGTTGAGGACGGACAGCGACATCACGTGCCAGCGGACCGTGACGTCGCGCTGCTGCGCGACGTCGGTGATCCAGCGCGACGTCATCCAGGCCCACGGGCAGATCGGGTCGAACCAGAAGTCGACCTCGGGAGCGGTGCTCGTCGTCACGCCTGCAGTCATGAGTCCTCCTGGACCGTCGTCATTCGCGCCGGAACGGCGCGCTGTCAGTGCACCACCCTCCCACGCCCGCAGGGAGAGGAGATCTCTCCGCAGCGGGTCAGGCGAGGGTGCCCGTCATGCGGCCGTCCGGGTCCAGGCGCCCCAGGACCGCCTCGCTGATCTCGGCGACCTGGGTGATCTGCTCGGGCGTGAGGGCGTCGATGACGCTGGCGCGCGCCGTCGCGACGTGGCCGGGAGCCGCCTCCACGACGGCGTCCCAGCCGGCGTCGGTGAGCGCGACGTTGGTGGCCCGACCGTCCTGCGGGCAGGCCCGGCGCTCGACCAGTCCGCGGTCGGCGAGCCGCGTGATCACGTGCGAGAGCCGCGGGAGCGTGGCGTTGGTCCGGTCCGCGAGCGCCGACATCTGCAGCGTGCGGTCACCGGACTCCGACAGCATCGCGAGCGTCTGGTACTCGAAGTGCGTGAAGGAGGAGTCCCGCCGCAGCTGCGAGTCCAGCACCCCGGGCAGCAGCTCGACGACAGCGAGCAGGCGCAGCCAGGCGCGCAGCTCGTCCTCGGACAGCCAGCGGGGGGTGGGGGTGGTCATGGCGTCAGGCTCCTCTTTGGTTGACTCAACAACTATAGCGCTCTAAATTGATTGAAGCGACAACTACCTCCTACGGACGGACCTCATGGACCTGCTCGCCCCCGACACCCACATGGACACGCTCACCCTGCACGTGGGCGACCTCGCGCTGATGGAGTCCTACTACGCGAGCGCCCTGGCCCTCGTACCGCTCGTCCAGAGCGGGCACGAGGTGGTCCTCGGGCGGGGCGGTCGAGGCGTCGTCCGGCTGGTCCACACCCCCGGACTCCCCCGGCCGTCGCGGTCGCAGGCGGGCCTGTTCCACACCGCGATGCTGCTGCCCGACGAGGCGACGCTCGCCGCGACCGTGCTCGCGGCGGCGCAGGACCCCCGATCGCGCTTCGTCGGCAGCTCCGACCACCACGTCTCGGAGGCCTTCTACTTCACCGACCCGGAGGGCAACGGCATCGAGCTCTACCGCGACCGGCCGCGGTTGGGCTGGCTCGGGCCCGACGGCCGCATCTCCATGTCGACGGAGCACCTCGACCCGAACGCCTACCTGACCACCCACCTGCAGGAGTCCGTCGTCGCGGGGATCACCGGCAGCGAGGCCGCCGTGGGCCACATCCACCTGCAGGTCGGTGACCTCGACGTCGCGGAGCGCTTCTTCGTCGACGCGCTCGGCTTCGAGATCACGACGCGCTACCCGGGCGCCCTGTTCGTCAGCGCCGGCGGCTACCACCACCACATGGCGATGAACGTCTGGAACTCCGCGGGGGCGCCGGCGCGGGCCGCCACGCTGGGGCTCGGCGAGGTCGCCATCACGGTGCCGAGCCGCGAGGACGTCGAGGCCGCGGCCGAGCGGCTGCGGCACCACGGCCACGAGGTCGCCGACGACGGGCGCACGCTGCGCGTCGCCGACCCGTGGGGCTCGTCCGTCGCGCTCACGCCGGCCGCGGCTGCCTAGTCTGGAGCGATGACCCCCCTCGCCGTCGACGACTCCGCCACGTTCCGCCGACCCGGCGCCGACCCGGACGCCCCGCTGCTGCTCGTGCTGCACGGGTACGGCGCGAGCGAGGGCGACCTGCTCGCCCTGCTGCCGCACCTCGGGCACGACGGCGACGCGGCCTTCCTGCGCGCGCCGCTCGCCCTCGGGCCCGGGCAGTGGGCGTGGTTCCCCATCACCACGATCGGCAGCCCGGACGTCACCGCCGTCCAGGCCGCGGCCGAGGCCGTGCTCGCGTGGCTGGCCGAGCACGCGGACGGACGCGACGTCGTCGCCCTCGGCTTCAGCCAGGGCTCGACCGTGGCGCTCCAGGTCGCGCGGACCGAACCCGGACGGCTGGCCGCCCTCGTGGTGCTGTCGGGCTTCGTCATGCCGGCGGCGCAGGCCGGGGACGCCGCGCTCGCGGCCCTCGCCCCGCCGGCCTTCTTCGGGCACGGCACCGCCGACGCGATCATCCCGCCGCCGGTGACCGCTCTCACCTCGGACTGGCTCGCGCGCCACACCTCGGTGACGGAGCGGTCGTACCCCGGCCTGCCGCACGGGGTGAGCGGGGAGGAGCTCGTGGACGTGCGGGAGTTCCTGACGGGTCTCGACGCGCGCTGAGAGCACCTCGAGGCACGTCTCTGGCCACGCCTCGGGGGCAGCACGGCGAACCCGAATTCGTGCCGCGACCGGGGCAGGAACGAGCCACGATCGAGGCACCACCGGCACCCGTGCGGGGATGGCTACACTCCCCCGGTGCCGCTCAACGACGCCCAACGACGTGTCCTCGACGCCCTCGACGAGGCCGAGCTCGTCGCCGACCTCGTCGCCTCGATCCAGGTGCCCAGCATCACCGGGACCGCGGCCGAGTCCGACCTCCAGCACCGGCAGGCGACGGCGCTGACGCGCACCGGGATGGACGTAGACCTCTGGCGCATCGACGTCGAGGCCATCCGGGCGGACCCCGCCTTCCCCGGCGACGAGACCGACCGGAGCGAGGCCTACGGCGTCGTCGCCACCACGGGGCCCGGACTGCCGGCGCTGGTGCTGCAGGGGCACGTGGACGTCGTGCCCGTCGGCGACCTCGCCAGGTGGGAGGCGCACGACCCGTTCTCCGGGCGCATCGACGGCGACGTTCTGCACGGCCGCGGCGCGTGCGACATGAAGGCGGGCGTCGCCGTCAACCTCGCCGTCGCCCGCGCGATCCACCGCTCCGGCGTCCGGCTCGAGCGACCCCTCGCCGTTCACACCGTGGTCTCGGAGGAGGACGGCGGGCTGGGCGCCTTCGCGACGCTGCAGCGAGGGCACCGCGGCGACGTCGCCGTCATCACCGAGCCGTCGGAGGGGCGGCTCGTCACCGCCAACGCGGGGGCCCTGACGTTCGAGATCGTCGTGCCCGGCCGGGCCGCGCACGGCAGCTCGCGGCTGTCCGGCTACAGCGCGATCGATGCCTACCTCCCGCTCCACCGCGCGCTGGCCGAGCTGGAGCGCGAGCGCAACGCCGGCTCCGACCCGCGGTTCCGGGGCAACCCCCTGCCCTACGGCATCTCGGTCGGCACCGTCCACGCGGGCGACTGGGCCAGCAGCGTGCCCGACCTGCTGACCGTCACGGGACGCCTCGGCGTCCGGATCGGCGAGGACCCCGCCCACGCGCGCGCCGCCCTCGAGCGAGCTGTTCTCGCGGCCGGCACGCGCGACCCCTGGCTGCGCGACCACCCGGCGGTCGTCACCTGGCCCGGCGGGCAGTTCGCCTCCGGGTGGATCGAGCCCGGTCACGCGTTCATCGCCGAGGTGGCCGACTGCGTCGCCGAGGTCACCGGGGCTCCCCGGCCGGACGAGATGGCTGCGCCCTACGGGTCGGACATGCGTCTGTACAACGGCCTCGGCGGCATCCCGACCCTGACCTACGGCCCCGGGGACGTGCGGTTCGCCCACGCCCCGCGCGAGCAGGTCCGCCTGAGCGAGACCATCGACGTCGCCCGCGCGCTGGCCGCCCTGGCCGCCGCCCGCTGCGGGGCGCACTGACGCCGTCGAACGTCCACGCCGCCGACGGGCGGCGTGGAAGACTGGTCGGCGGCCTGGGACCCGGGCCGAACCCACGCGAAGGAGCACCCGTGCCTGGAGAGAACCTCACCCGCGTCGAGGCGCAGCAGCGCGCCGCCGTCGTCACCACCCACAGCTACGACGTCGAGCTCGACCTGACCCGCGGGGAGAAGGTGTTCGGATCGCGCACCGTCGCGCGGTTCTCCGCCACCCCCGGCGCCTCGACCTTCATCGACCTCATCGCGCCGCAGGTGCACACGGTCACGCTGAACGGGCGCGAGCTCGACGTGCACGCGGTGTTCGCCGACTCCCGCCTCCAGCTCGACGACCTCGCGGCCGAGAACGAGCTCGTCGTCGAGGCGTCCTGCGCCTACATGCACACGGGTGAGGGTCTGCACCGCTTCGTCGACCCCGTCGACGGCGAGGTCTACCTCTACTCGCAGTTCGAGGTCGCCGACACCCGCCGCGTGTTCGCCGTCTTCGAGCAGCCCGACCTCAAGGCGACCTTCGCCTTCACGGTCACGGCCCCCGCCCACTGGCGCGTCATCTCCACCTCCCCCACGCCGGAGCCCGTCGCCGGCGAGGGCGACGTCGCGACCTGGACGTTCGAACCCACCGTGGTCCTGCCCTGCTACGTCACGGCGATCATCGCCGGCCCGTACGCGGGCGGCGAGGGCGAGCTGACCAGCTCCGACGGACGCACGATCCCGCTCGCCGTCTACTGCCGCGCCAGCCTGGCCGAGCACCTGGACGTCGAGGAGATCCTCGACGTCACGCGCCGCGGCTTCGCGTTCTACGAGCAGGCGTTCGACTACCCCTACCCGTACCCCAAGTACGACCAGATCTTCGTGCCCGAGTTCAACGCGGGCGCGATGGAGAACGCCGGCGCGGTGACCTTCCTGGAGAACTACGTCTTCCGGAGCAAGGTCACCGACGCGATGGTCGAGCGCCGCGCCGTCACGATCCTGCACGAGCTCGCCCACATGTGGTTCGGCGACCTGGTGACGATGAGGTGGTGGAACGACCTCTGGCTGAACGAGTCCTTCGCCGAGTACGCCTCGACGCTGGCGACGGCCGAGGCCACGCGCTGGACCTCCGCCTGGACGACGTTCTCCTCGCTCGAGAAGTCCTGGGCGTACAAGCAGGACCAGCTGCCCTCCACGCACCCGATCGTGGCGGAGATCAACGACCTCGAGGACGTCGAGGTCAACTTCGACGGCATCACCTACGCCAAGGGCGCCTCGGTGCTGCGCCAGCTCGTGGCGTGGGTCGGGCAGGAGGAGTTCCTCGCCGGCGTCGCCGCCTACTTCAAGGCGCACGCGCACTCCAACACCGAGCTCGTCGACCTGCTGCGCGAGCTCGAGCGCACCTCCGGCCGCGACCTGTCCGGCTGGAGCGCCCAGTGGTTGGAGAAGGCCGGCGTCACGCTGCTGCGCCCCGACCTGCAGGTCGAGACGGGTGACGACGGCGTGCGCCGCATCGCCTCGCTCGCGATCGCCCAGGAGGCCCCCGAGGCCTGGCCCACGCTGCGGCCGCACCGGCTCGCGGTGGCGGGCTACGACGTCGTCGACGGCACGCTGGTCCGCCGGCTGCACCTCGAGCTCGACGTCGACGGCGCGCGCACCGAGGTGCCGCAGTGGACCGGCGAGGTCGCCCCCGACCTCCTGCTCGTCAACGACGGCGACCTCGCCTACGCGAAGATCCGCCTCGACGACGTCTCGCTCGCCACGGCGCTGTCCTCGCTGCGCGGCTTCACCGACTCCCTCGCCCGCACCCTGGTGTGGGGCGCCGCGTGGGACATGACGCGCGACGGCGAGTGGCCGGCCCGCAGCTTCGTGGACCTCGTGCTGGGCAACATCGACGCCGAGACCGACTCCTCCGTCGTCATGGTGCTGCTGCGCCAGCTCAACCAGACCATCGGCGAGCTCGTGGACCCGGCCGTGCGCGGCCAGGTCGGCGAGCACGCGGCCGATCGGCTGTGGGAGCTCACGACGGCGGCCGCCCCCGGCTCCGACGCGCAGCTGCAGTTCGCCAAGGCGTACGCCCTGCGGGCCCGCACGGCCGAGCAGCTGGACCGCCTGACCGCCCTGCGCGACGGATCGCTGGACGTCGAGGGCCTCGCGATCGACGTCGACCTGCGGTGGGAGCTGCTCACGGCGCTCGTCGCCGGCGGCGCGGCCGGCGAGGCCGAGATCGCCGCCGAGCTGACACGGGACGCGACCGCCAGCGGCGAGCGCGCCGCCGCCGGGGCCCGGGCCGCGATCGCGACGGCCGAGGCCAAGGAGAGGGTGTGGGCGACGGTGGTCGACGCCGACGAGCTCCCGAACGCCCTGCAGATGGCCACGGTGCTCGGGTTCTCCCGCACGCACGACCGGTCGCTGACCGTGCCGTTCGCGGAGCGCTACTTCGCGGCGCTCGAGACCGTGTGGGCGGATCGGACCAACGAGATGGCGCAGAACGTCGTGACGTTCCTGTACCCGTCCTGGCTCGCCGACATCGACACCAGCCACGGCGTCGACGTCGTCGCGCTCACCGACGCGTGGCTCGCCCAGCTCGGGGACCGGACGCCGGCGCTGCGCCGGCTCGTGATCGAGGCCGCCGACGGCGTGCGCCGCGCGCTGGAGGTGCAGCAGGTCGACCGCGACCACGGCTGAGCAGCGGTTCCGATCGCACGGGCGGCGTCCTCCGGGGCGCCGCCCGTGCGGCGTTCGGGGGTGGTCGGGGCGGTGGTCGGTCGGGCGGTGGTCGGTCGGGCCGGGCGGCTCAGCCGATCGCGACGGCGAGCACCGGCGTCCCGGCCGCGACCCGCGTCCCGGGCTCGACCAGCGCACGCACGTGCGCCGGGTCCGCCTGCATCGCCACGACGGGGCTCACGAGGCTCAGGCCCGCGGCGCGGGCGACAGCGAGGTCCCAGGTGACGAGCGCCTGGCCGGCGCGCACGACGTCGCCGTCGGCCGCGTGCACGGTGAAGCCCTCGCCCGTCAGGCCCACGGTGTCGATGCCGAGGTGCAGGAGCACCCCGAGCCCGCCGGTGGCCTCGAGGGCCGCGGCGTGCGGGTGCATCTTGGCGATCGTGCCGTCGCACGGCGAGAGGACCTCGAGGAGGTGCGCGTCGCCGTCGGGCACGAGCGCGAGACCCGGCCCCATCATCGCCGAGGCGAACACCTCGTCCGGGACGTCCCCCAGCGCGAGGACCGCGCCGTCGAACGGCGCCAGCAGCAGGAGCTCAGCCACGCTCGTCCGCGACGCGCCGCATCGCGGTGTCGACGACGGAGGTCAGCGAGTCGAACCGGCTCACCTGGGCGAGGTCCTCCATGAGGATGGCGTTGCCGGCCGAGTCGGCCAGCGGGATCTGCCAGTTGGGGTACTCGGTGTTGGTGCCGGGCTGGTTCTGCGCCCGCCGCTCCCCCACCGCGTCCACCAGCGCGACGCCGAACAGCACCGAGTCCGACGCGATCAGGTACAGGTGCAGGGCCTCGACGATCTCGCGCTCGGTCGGGTGCTCCCCGATGAGCCCGCGGTCGCGCAGCATCCCGAGCATGACGGCGCGCTCGCGCTCGGCGCCCGCCCGCACCTGCTCCACCGGCTCCGTGAGCAGTCCCAGGCGCGCGCGCAGGTCGACGTGCTCGCCGGCGAGGTAGCCGGCGGTCGGCGGCAGGTCGTGGGTGTTGACCGTGGCCAGCAGGAGCCGGCGGTAGTGCTCGGGCGCGGTCGGGCGGTCGCCGTCGTACTCGAACCACAGCACGGACGTGCCGAGCACACCGCGCGAGGAGAGGTAGTCGCGCACCCACGGCTCGACGTTGCCGAGGTCCTCACCGATCACGACGGCGCCGGCCCGGTGCGCCTCGAGCGCCAGGACGCCGATCATCGCCTCGTGGTCGTAGCGCACGTACGTGCCGGCGGCGGCGCCGAGACCGGCCGGGATCCACCAGAGCCGGAAGAAGCCGATGATGTGGTCGATCCGCAGGGCGCCGGCGTTGCGGAGCAGGCCGCGGATCATGTCGCGCAGCGGCGCGTAGCCCGAGCGGGCGAGCGCGTCGGGCCGCCACGGCGGCTGCGACCAGTCCTGGCCCTGCTGGTTGTACATGTCCGGCGGGGCGCCGACGGAGATCCCGGGCGCGAACATCCGGCGCATCGACCAGGAGTCGGCGCCGGAGGGGTGCACGCCCACCGCGAGGTCGTGCATGATCCCGATCTTCATGCCGGCGGCGAGGCCGGCCGCCTGGGCGGCCGCCAGCTGCTCGTCGGCCACCCACTGCAGCCAGGAGTAGAAGTCCACCCGGTCGGCGAGGTCGCGGCGCAGCTGGGCGACGAGGTCGCTGGTCGCGTCGTCGGCCGCCTCGGGGCGCATCGTCCCCTCGTAGTGCTCCTCGATCGCGCACCAGAGCGCGAAGTCGGCCAGGCTGCGGCCCTCGCGGGCGACGAACCCCTCGTAGGAGCGCTGGCGCCCGGCCGAGCGCGGGGCGCGGAAGAGCACCTCGAGGGCGGCCTTCTTCGCGGCCCACGCGGCGTCGCGGTCGAGCCGGTCGGGGTCGGTGTTGGAGTCGCTGACGCTGTCGTGGCTCCACTCGACCAGGGCGCGCTGGCTGCTGGGCAGGTAGGCGGCCTCGCGCACGTCCTCGGGACGGATGTAGAGCGGCGAGACGAAGCGCCGCGTCGCCGGCAGGTACGGCGAGGGCTCGATGCGCCCCACGACCTCGGCGGCGTGGATCGGGTTGATCAGGAGGAAGTCCGCGCCGCGGTCGCCCGCGATGTCGGCGAGGTCACCGAGGTCGGCGAAGTCACCGATGCCCCAGGACGCCTTCGATCGGACGGAGTACATCTGGGCCATGAGGCCCCAGGCGCGGTCGCCGTACCCGGGCCGCAGCGGGGTGACGTCGAGACGCTCGGGGGTGACGGCGAGCACGCAGACGGCGTCGCGGTCGACGCCCCGTCCGCTGTGGCCGCCGGAGCCGGCGGCGCGCTGGGTGGCGCGGAGCTCGTGCCAGCCGAGGGGGACGTCGTCGGGCAGGTGCACGGTGAGGCGCCAGGTGGTGACGCCGTCGACGGCCCGGCTCTCGGGCTCCTGGTCGGGAACCACCAGCTCGCGCGTCGTCCCGTCCTCGAGGTGGAGCACGACGGCGACGTCGTGGCCGTCAGCGACGTGCAGGTTCACCGGGGCCTCGGCGCCGAGGCGGATCACGAGCGACGGCGGCACGAGCGCGCGCCAGGGCGCCAGCTCCGCCTCGGCGAGCGAGGCGTCGACCTGGTCGGGGGTGAACGTGGCGACCCCCATCGCGCCGAGCACGGCGCGGAGCGTCGCGGCGGGGACGTGCACGAGGTCGCCGAAGAAGGAGTAGTACTCGGTGGCGATGCCGTACGAGGCGGCGAGGGCGACCAGGGCCTCGGACGGGACGTCCGGGCTCTGCGAGTCGTCGCTGGTCATGGGTGTCCCTTTCTCACGAGCTCCGTCGATCCTGCCAGACCGTGCGCGTCCCGGGCTCCCAGACTCCGCAGGCGCGCCGCACGTAACCTGGGCGCGTGGACCCTACCGACGTGAGCTCGACGATCGACTACCTCTCCGGGGCACCCCTGCGGGCCGGCATCATCATCGCGATCGGCGCGGTGACGGTGGTGGTCGCACGGTGGGTGCTGGGCCGGATCGTGCGTCGGCTGAGCCGGGCACCGCTGCCGACCGTCGACACGTCCGGCAGGTTCACCGTCACGCTCGGGTCAGTCCCCGACGACCACGCGCGCGTCCGTCGGCTCAAGACTCTGCACCAGCTGCTCGCCTCGGTCATCACCGTCGTGGTGGCCGTCGTGGTCGTCTCGATGGTCCTGTCGGAGTTCGGCGTCGACATCGCTCCGCTCATCGCTTCGGCCGGCGTGGTCGGCGTCGCCCTCGCGTTCGGTGCCCAGTCGCTGGTCTCGGACCTCCTGGCGGGCCTGTTCATGCTGGTCGAGAACCAGTACAACGTCGGCGACCGGGTCGAGCTCGGGGCGCTCGGCAGCACCCTCGCGAACGGGACGATCGAGGAGGTCGGGCTGCGCGTGACCACCCTGCGCGACGACGACGGCCGGCTCTGGTACGTCCGCAACGGCCAGATCCTGCGGGTCGCGAACGAGTCGCAGGGCTGGTCGCTCGCCGTCGTCGACGTGGCCCTCGCCCCCGAGACCGAGATCAGCGAGGCGCGGGACCTCGTCCAGGACCTCGTGACGTCGGTGCTGGCCGAGCCGTCCCTCGCCGACGCGGTGCTGCCCGACCGTCCGCCGACCGTCCGCGTGAGCGACATCTCCGCGACGTCGGCCGTGCTCCAGGTGCGCGCGCACGCCCAGCCCGGACAGAACCAGCGGGTGGCGTCGGTGCTGCGCCGTCGCCTCTACGCGGAGTTCACCAGCCGGGGGATCAAGCTCGCCTGAGGGTCCGGCGCCACGTGCGCGGGCGCAGGTTCGACCGCGCGACCGCGCCCTTGTGGTCGCCCCCTCCGCGCGACCGCGCCCTCGTGGGCGCCCCCTCCACGCCAGCGCGCCCTCGTGGTCGCGAGTCAGCGCGATCCGCGACCACAAGGACGCGGCACCACGACCCCAACGACCACAAGGGCACGGTCAGGACACACGTGCGCGACCGCGCCCTTGGGGTCGCCCCTCCGCACGACCGCGCCCTCGTGGTCGCGAATCCGCGCGATCCGCGACCACAAGGGCGCGGCACCAGGACCCCGACGACCACAAGGGCGCGGCCGGGCCCGAGGGGCGCGACGCAGCAACGCCGAAGGGGCGACGACGCCGGTCTGGCGTCGTCGCCCCTTCGGCGACTGCGGGTGCTGCGGGTGGATCAGCGAAGCGCGTCGAGCCGCGCAGCGAGGTCGTCGGCCTCCGGGCCGACGACGACCTGCACGACGTTGCCCGATCGCACGACGCCGAAGGCACCGTGCGACTTGAGCGCCGCGTCGTCGACGAGCGCCGGGTCGGCGACCTCGACGCGGAGCCGCGTGATGCAGGGCTCCACCTCGAGAATGTTCGCCGAACCGCCGAGATCCGCCAGGAACTCCAGCTCCTTGGACATCCATGCCTCCTGGTAGTGGGTCGAGAGCCACGGCTTCGCGACTCCGCGCCCACCGTGACCTGGGCCACTGTACCGACGCCGAGCCACCCGGCGCACGAACGCCCGAGGCGCGGAGCACCCCGCGAGGTGCGAACTACCATCGACGGGTGACCGTGACGCCCGGACCCGCCTTCCCCAAGCCTGCCGCGACCTTCTACGACGAGGTGGGTGGGCACGAGACCTTCGCCCTGCTGACGCAACGGTTCTACGACGGCGTCCGCGAGGACGACCTCCTCGCGCCGATGTACCCGGAGGCGGACCTCGAGGGCGCGCAGTGGCGGCTCGAGGCGTTCCTCGAGCAGTACTGGGGTGGTCCGACCACCTACTCCGCGCAGCGCGGGCACCCGCGGCTGCGGATGCGCCACGCCCCCTTCGAGGTGACGCCCGCCGCACGCGACCGCTGGCTCGCCCACATGCGCGCGGCGCTGCTGTCGCTCGACCTCCCGCCCCTCCACGAGGCGACCCTGTGGGACTACCTCGAGCGCGCCGCGCACGCGATGGTCAACGCCTCGGGGGACCCGGGGCCCGACGGCGACGATCGCCCGTCCCCGCTCGCTCCCCCGCGCGGCGGGAGCCTCCTGTGAGCGCGCACCCCGAGCTCGACGGCGTCCCCGCCGGCCACGAGGTCTTCGCCTCAATCCTCGACATCTTCGACCTGACGGAGGTCGGGCCGCTGACGTACTCGGGCGGCTCCCTCCCGCACTTCAACCGTCGGATCTACGGCGGTCAGGTCTTCGGCCAGGCGATCGTCGCGGCCGGTCGGACCGTGCCGGCCGACCGCTTCGCGCACTCGGTGCACGGCTACTTCCTGCGGCCGGGCAACCTCGACGCCGCACTGACGTTCGCCGTCGAGGAGCTGCACGACGGCGGATCCTTCTCCGCCCGACGCACCCACGCGCTGCAGGACGGCGTGCCGATCCTCTCGCTCATCGCCTCCTTCCAGGAGGTGCAGGAGGGCTTCGAGCACGCCACCCCGATGCCGCCGGACGTGCCGGGCCCCGAGGGGCTGCCGAGCTCGGACGCGATCTTCCGCTCCTCCGCCGAGGTGGCCCGGCAGTACCTCGCGCCGAAGACGGCCTTCGACGTGCGCCACGTCGAGCCGCAGCTCTACCTCGGCCCGGACCCCGAGCCCGGGACGCGTCAGGCGATGTGGATCCGCGCGCACGGCGAGATGCCGGCGGCGGCGGACCGCAACCTGCGCGCCGCGCTGCTGGTCTACGCGTGCGACCAGGCGATGCTCGAGCCGGTCCTGCGCGAGCACGAGCTCGCGTGGACGACGCCGGGTCTCCTGATGGCGAGCATCGACCACGCCACGTGGTGGCACCGCGACGTCGACGTCACGCAGTGGCTGCTGTTCGTGCAGGACTCCCCCGCGGCGCAGGGCGGCCGTGGGCTGGGGACCGCGCGCGTGTACGACCGGGCGGGTCACCTCGTGGCGAGCATCGCCCAGGAGGGCATGGTCCGCCGTCGTCGTCCGAAGGGTGAGGCGCCGCCGGCCTGAGCCCTACAGTGGCGCCGTGCTCGAACTCCTCACCGGTCTCGGCCTGGCCTCGGCGTCAGGGCTGAACGCCTACGTCCCGCTGCTGGCGCTCGGCCTGCTCGGACGGTTCACGGACGTCGTCACGCTGCCGGCCGGATGGGCCTGGCTCGAGAACCCGTGGCTGCTGATCGTGCTCGGCGTGCTGTGCGTGGTCGACGTCGTCGCGGACAAGATCCCCGCGGTCGACTCGGTCAACGACGTCGTGCAGACCCTCGTGCGGCCGGCCTCCGGCGGGATCGTGTTCGCCTCGGGCGTCGGCACGGAGACGGTGGCCGTGAGCGATCCCGGCGCGATGTTCGCCGACGGCCGCTGGATCCCGGTGGTGATCGGCGTCGTCGTCGCCCTCGTGGTGCACCTGACCAAGGCGGGCGTGCGCCCGGTGGCGAACGTCGCGACCGCCGGCGTCTCGGCCCCGGTGCTCTCGACGGTCGAGGACGCCACCAGCCTCTCGCTCGTCGCCGCCGCGATCCTGCTGCCGGTGCTCGTGCTCGTGCTGCTCGGGGGCGTGGTGGGGGCGGGCGTCGTGCTGCTGCGCCGACGGCGTCGCTCGCGGGCCGTCGCGCGCCCCCGATCCGCCCCTCGCTGACCCGGGCCGCGGGCGTCCCCGCCGGGCACCCGGCGAGAGGATCCGAGACATCTGAGGTGCGCGGGCGCATGCTGGAGGGATGACCACCACACGCGTCGCCGCCGTCACGGGAGTCACGGGCTACGTCGGGGGCCGCCTCGTCCCCGAGCTCCTGCGCGCCGGCTTCTCCGTCCGCGGGATCGCCCGCAACCCCGGTCGCCTGCGCGACCGCCCCTGGCGCTCCGAGATCGACGTCGCCGAGGCCGACCTCACGGATGCGGAGGCGACCCGCGCCGCGCTCGACGGCGTCGACGTCGTCTACTACCTCGTGCACTCCCTCTCGGCCGACTCGACGTTCGCGGCCCGGGACCGGCGCACCGCGCTGACGTTCGCCCAGGCAGCGCGCGAGGCGGGCGTGAAGCGCATCGTCTACCTCGGCGGGATGCACCCCGAGGCCGAGCCGGGCGAGCTGTCGCTGCACCTGGAGTCACGCCGCGAGATCGGCGACATCCTGCTCGCCTCCGGCGTTCCGACGGCGGCGCTCCAGGCCGCGGTCATCCTCGGCTCCGGCTCCGCCTCGTTCGAGATGATGCGCTACATCACGGAGCGTCTGCCGGCGATGATCGCGCCCCGCTGGGTCGAGAACCGCATCCAGCCGATCGCCGTGCGGGACGTGCTGCGCTACCTCGTCGGCGCCGCCGACATCCCGCCGGACGTCTCACGCACGTTCGACATCGGTGGCCCCGAGGTCCTCACCTACCGGCAGATGATGCACCGGTACGCGAAGATCGCCGGTCTCCCGCGGCGCACGATCATCCCGGTCCCCGTCCTGACCCCGTGGCTGTCGAGCCACTGGGTCGGCATCGTGACACCGGTCCCCTCTTCGATCGCCAAGCCGCTGGTCGGCTCGCTGGTGCACGAGGTGGTCGCACGCGAGCACGACATCAAGGCCTACGTCCCCGACCCGCCCGAGGGCCTGACCGGCTTCGACCGCGCCGTCGAGCTCGCGCTGGCGAAGATCGAGGGCGACGCCGTCGAGACCCGCTGGTCCGACGCCTGGCGCGCGGACCCGGGTCAGAGCCAGGCCGGCGACCCCGCGTGGGCGGGCGGCTCGGAGCTCGAGGACGTTCGCACGCTCGACGTCGAGGCCTCCCCCGACACCGTGTTCGACGTCCTGCAGGCCATCGGCGGCGAGTCCGGCTGGTACTCGTGGCCGCTCGCGTGGCGCGTCCGCGGGATCCTCGACCGCCTCGTCGGCGGACCCGGTCTGCGCCGCGGACGCCGGTCGTCGAGCCGGTTGTCCCTGAACGACGTCGTGGACGTCTGGCGCGTCGAGGACGTGACGCCCGGCGAGATGCTGCGGCTGCGCGCCGAGATGAAGCTGCCCGGCCGCGCCTGGCTCGAGTTCCGGCTCGAGCCGCACGGGGACGGCACCCGCATCACGCAGCGCGCGCTGTTCCAGCCCAAGGGACTGGCGGGGCAGGCCTACTGGTTCTCGCTCGTGCCGTTCCACCCGCTGATCTTCAGCCAGATGATCGAGGGGATCGGCGAGGCCGCGAAGGTCGCGCAGCGGTCCGGGACCGACGACGGCGACGGCGTGGGTCCCGCCGACGCCGAGAAGGCGGTCGACGAGGTCGTCAAGGGCGGCTGACCGGCCACCTCTGGCGCGGCCGGCGTCAGAGGCTGAACGCGCGCCGGTAGCCCGAGGTGAGGTCCGTGATCGTCAGGCGGACCACGCCGTCGGCGTCGAGCGTGTAGCTCTCCTCGATCTCGTGGTCGGCGTCGTGGCGCTCGACGGCGACGCCGGCCAGGTCGCCCAGCCCCCGCCCGCCACGGCGTCGCCCGCCTCGCCCTGCAGGGCGGGGTCGAACGGGAACAGCAGCTCCGCGAACGGGACGATCGCGCCGGCGGGGCGGCCGTCGTCGTCGAGCGCCGTGTACTCCACGAACCGGTACCAGCCGATGTTGTGGGCGGCGCGGTAGCGGCGCACCACGGTGCTGCTGCCGGACTGCGGGAGCCGGGCCGTGCGCGGCAGGATCTCGTCGAAGCCGAGGGCTGCCCCGCCGTCGCGCTCCCGGAAGACCCCGAACCCGCGGGACAGCGTGTCGTGCAACGTGAAGCCGGAGTCGGGGTCGGCGGCGATGGCGAGCCCGATGGCCGTCGCCGCGGCCGGGTAGGGCGAGCGGTAGACGCGGCGCCCGAAGCGCTCGCGCAGCAGTCGGGGCACGAGCGGCAGGCTCGAGCCGCCGCCGACGAGGTAGATCCCCGCGACCGACGCGAGCGCGGTACCGGCGGCGTCGGAGGACCCGTCCACCCCGCCGTCGAGCCGGCCCACCAGCGGTTCCATCGCGGCGATCGACGCCTCGACCACCGGTGTCGCCGCCGCGTAGAACTCGTCCACGGGCACGATCACGGCCCTCTCGCCGACGTCGAGCACGATCCGGCGGGTCTGCGGGGTCAGGCGTTCCTTGGCCTCGCGGCTGTCCTCGAGCAGCTGGCGCCACTGCGCGCGACCGATCGCGACGCCGTCGTCGCCCGCGAGCCGCACGGCCGTCTCCGCGAGGATCTGGTCGATGTCGTCGCCGCCGAGCCGGTTCACACCGACCGAGTCGAGCACCTCGTGGTGCACGCCCTCGGCCCGCACGAGCGAGGCGTCGAACGTGCCGCCACCGAGGTCGTAGACGAGCACCTCCGTGCGCTTCGAGGACAGCGTGCGCGGCTGGCGGTGGGTGTACTCGAACCCGGCCGCGGAGGGCTCGTTGACGAGCGAGAGCACGTGGAATCCGGCGCGGCGGAAGGCCTCGATGGTGAGGAAGCGCTGGGCGGTGTGGGCGTGCGCGGGCACGGAGACGACGGCCTCGAGCACCTCGTCGCGCGCGCCCTCCTCCCCAGGGAGTCCAGGATCGCCAGCCGGAGGTCGGCGAGGAACCCGGTCACGAGGTCGAGCGCCGTCACGCTCCGGCCGCCGATGTCGATCGGGGTCAGGTGCGTGGTCGCGGGCTCGCCGAGGACGCGCTTGAACGAGCGGAGCACGCCGGCTCCGGACTCCGCCGCCTCGAGGGCGCGGTAGCCGAACACGATCTCGTCCTCCAGCAGGGCGGCGATCGTCGGCACGTACTCGTGCTGGTCGCCCACCTGGTCGGCGATCGTGACGACCGGGTAGTTGCCGCGATCGACCCTGGCGACGACCGTCCGCGTGGTTCCGAAGTCGATCCCGAGGCGCATGGGTCGAACAGTAGCCGTCGGTGCGGGCCCGGGTCGGGGCGTCCCACGGCCGGGCGCGGCGGCGACCCGGGAGGACCGCCGTCAGCGGCGGTGGCGGAACGCGACCGGGGTGTCGAGGTAGGGCATCAGTGCCTCGCGGTGCTCGGGCAGCAGGCGGGTGGGGGCGCCGGTCGCCGTCGTCACCATCACGAGCGTGGTGGCCGCGACGGCGTAGGGCGGGCTGGTCAGCGGCGGTCCCGTCCGCGCCGTACCCGGCTCCGGGTCGTGGATCGAGTAGCAGACCTCGATGCTCGACCCGCCCATCCGGCCGATCCAGAGCTGGACCAGCAGGCCGGAGCGCAGGTGCGGCATCGGCCGGGCGTACTCCATCTCCTGGCGGGCGACCAGCGTCTGCACGGGGGCCCCGTGGCCCATCGCGAGGATGGCCGTCGGCCACGGGTCGGGGCGCTCGGGGTTGGCCCAGAACGCCTCGATGCGCGCCTCCTCCAGGAGCGTGAACGCCTGCGCGTTGTTCACGTGCCCGTAGGCGTCCAGGTCGGACCAGCGCACGGCGACCGGGATGCGGAGGCGGGTCGTGGCCGGGGGCGTGGCCGGGGTCACGGGCGTCTCCGCGGGCATCTCAGCGGCGGGATCGGTCGTCACGCGGGTCTCCTCGGGGTCAGCCGCGCACGCGGGCTGCCGCGTCGCGGATCGTGCGCAGCGCGGTCAGCTCGGCCTGGACGTGTCCGACCAGGCGCTCCTGCGCCACGGTGTCGATGCTGCGGCGCAGGCGTGCGCGGGCCCGCCGGGCGCGCCGTCGCGCACCGACCGAGGCCGCCCAGCGGCCCAGCGTCGCGGTGAGGATGCCGAGGGCGGCCCCGCCGATCGCCAGCACCGTCGGCCACGGCAGCTCCAGGCTTCCCAGACCGAGGACCGGCGTGAGCAGCGCGGGCAGCTGCAGGTAGGTCATCACGGCGAGGACGGCGAGCCAGAGCAGACCCGCGCCGAGTGCGGCGACGAGCAGCCACTGCAGCGTGCCGACGGCGCGCCACCAGCGGGCCGGCTGGACCGCGCCGACGGAGGTGCGGGTGACGGCGAGGTCGAGCGCGTCGGGAAGCTCCTGCGCGCGGTCGACCACCTCGGCGTGCACCCGGTCGCCCCAGACCGGCGGCAGCTGCGTGCTCGCGCTGTCGACGTAGGCGCGTGCGGCGCTCGAGACGGCCGACCGCAGCGCCGGGGAGGCGGCCGGCAGGGACGAGCGCGTGAGGTCGTCGGCGACGGCGGTGCCGGATCCGGCCTCGGCCGCCACGTCCGTCCGACGGCGCGAGGGCAGCGACGGCCGCAGCCCCAGGCTGCGGAGCGGGTCGCGGCGCAGCCCCTGCAGCCACCGCGTCGGCGGCCAGCCGGTGTGGGCGACCGCGTCGCGGACGGCGGACCCCTGGACCGCCCTGACCACCAGCGGCACCCCGGCGGCGGCCTCGAGGGAGGCGGTCAGCGCGGCGTGCGCGCGCTCGGTCTCCCGCGTGGCGTCCGGGCGCTGCGGGAGGGCCGCGAGGACGGCGTCGCTCGCGCTCGTGAGCTCGGCCGACAGTCGCACGGTCATCGCCGTGCGGCGCTGGACGGCCTGCGAGATCAGCTCCCGCAGCTCCTCCAGCCCGGCTCCCGTGGTGGCGGACGTCGCGACGACGGTGGCGTCCACGCCGTCCTGGCGCACCAGCCGCGCGAGGTCGGCCAGGCAGGCGGCCGCGTCGGCGGGGCTGAGCCGGTCGACCTGGTTCAGCACGACGACGACGCCGCGGCGGCCCGCGAGCGGCGCGAGGTAGTCGGTGTGGAGCACGCCGTCCGCATACTTCTGCGGGTTGGTGACCCACACGAGCAGGTCGGCGCGCTGGGTGACGTGGTCGGCCCGCACGCGGTGCTCGGCGACGACGGAGTCGTGGTCGGGCAGGTCCAGCAGCACGAGGCCGTCGGGGTGCGCGGCGTCGACGGCGTGGTCCTGGCGCTGAGGCACCCCGAGCCAGTCCAGCAGGCCGGTCGAGCCGGCCCGGAGCTCGGGCGACTCGGACACCACGCCGAGGGCGACCGACGTCGTGGGGCGCTGTCGGCTCGTGCGCGCCACCTCGGCGCCGACGAGCGCGTTGAAGATCGAGGACTTCCCGGCACCGGTCGCCCCGGCCAGCGCGACCACGGTGTGTTCGGCCGAGAGCGCGGCCCGCTCGCCGACCCGGTCCAGGACCCCGGTGACGGAGCCGAGGATCTCGGCCGGCAGGCGGTCGCGTCCGACGTCGACGATCTCGCGGAGGGAGGCGGTCCGGGTGGCGAGGTCGAGTGCGCGGGCCCTCACGCGTCCCCTCCCCTGCCGAACATCCGACGCCAGAAGCCGGCGCGCGGCGCCTCCTCGGTCTCGCTCGCCGCACCGGGGTCCGGCGCGGTCGAGGTCGGACGGGACTGGTAGGGCGAGAGCATCTCGGAACCCGATCCGTCGTCGTCGAGATCGGTTCGGCCGGCCAGGTCGGCCCCGCGCAGCCGCGGCGCGAGGAGGCCACCGCCGGCGGCGTGCTCGCGGTGGGCGAGCGACCGCTCGACCCGCTCGGCGTGGGCGGCGGTCGTGACGGCGGCCGCGGCCGCGCGCAGGGCGGGCCCGTCGTCGGCGGCGATCCCGAGCGCGGCCACTCGGGTGAGTGCGATGGCGGCGTCGGCGTCGAGCACCGAACCCAGGCGCTCCTCGAGCCGCTCGGAGGCGAGCACGGTGAGACGGCGGACGGCGTCGTCGCCGAACGCGGCCTCGAGCACCTTCTGGGCCAGCACCGCGGTCCCGCCGGCGATGCCGACCTCGGCCCCGGTGAGGCCGCCCGTGCCGGCGAAGACGAGGACCATGACGGCGACACCGAGGCCGTTGACCCCGAACGAGAGGGCACGGGCGAGCCCGCGCCTGTCCTCGCCCTGCTCGCGCACGACGGCGAGGACGTCCTCCTGCCAGCCGCGGATCTGCTGCGCGATGACGGCGCGCAGGTCGGCCGTGGTGACGCCGGTGACCCCGGCGGCGGACGACGACGTGGCCGCGCCGGAGGCGAGCAGGCCGGCGCCGGCGGGGTCGGCGCGCCACAGGGCACGGGTCTTCTCGCGAGCGGTCTCGACGGCGTCGAGCGTGACGGCCTCGAGGCCGTGGGCGATCGCGACCTCGACCGTGTCGGGGCTGACGCGGCCGCCGCGGAAGAAGGCGCCGACGGCGTCGCGCACCCGCCCCACGCCGCGCTCGATCGAGCGCATCACGTCGCTGGCGCCGACGAAGTCCTGCCAGCGGGCGAGCACCTCGCCGCGCAGCATGACGCCGTCGGACGTCGCGGCGCGCACCTGCGTGCGGGCCTGCGCGTAGTTCGTGGTAACGGCGTCGGCGAGCCGTTCGGCGGCGGCCGCCTGGGCCTCGACGGCGTCGGCCAGGGCGTCGAGGTTGCTCGCGACGTCCTCGATCACGCCGTCCCGGGTGGCGAGAGCCACCTCGTCACGGGCCCCGGCGTCGCCACCGAGGTCGGAGAGCCAGCCGGCGACGTCGGCGACGGCCCGCTCGGGCAGCATCCCCTGGGCGTCGAGCGGCGCCTCGGGCACGACGAACAGCGGCACGCCGGCCAGACCGTTGCCCGCCATCAGACGAGCGAGGTCGACGGCGACCTCGTCGCTGCCGTGGTCGACCCGATCCAGCACGAGCGCGATCTGGGCCCGCCGCGCGGCGGCCGCCCGGAGCTGCTCCCACGGGACGGCGTCGGCGTACCGGGCGGCCGTGGTGACGAAGAGCCACAGGTCGGCGGCGGCGAGCAGCTGGGCCGCGAGGTCGCGGTTGGCGGTCTCGAGCGAGTCGATGTCGGGGGCGTCCAGCAGAGCCATCCCGGGCGGCATCCCGGGATACGGTGCGAGGCGCAGCGCCCGGACCGTCGTCGCGTCCTCCACCTCCGGGGCGGCGGCCCGCGGCGCGGCGTCGTCGCGCACCGTGCGCACGCGGGGCAGCGTGGGGAAGACGCGATCGCCGGCGAACCACGGCTCGTCGGAGGGGTGGTGGACGAGCACCGGGGACCGGGTGGTGGGCCGGAGCACGCCGGGGCGCGTCAGCGGAGCGCCGAGCAGCGAGTTCACGAGGGTCGACTTCCCGGCCCCGGTCGAGCCGCCCACGACGACCAGCAGCGGGGCGCCGTCCGAGCGCAGCCGCGGCAGCAGGTAGTCGTCCAGCTGGTCCAGCAGTTCGCGACGGCGACGACGCGCGTCCTCGACTCCGGTCCCCTCCAGCGGGAGGGAGGTGGCGGCGAGACGGCCGCGGGCGACGTCGAGACTGCTGGTGAGGGACGCCCGGGCGGAGGCCGCGACGTCTCCGGGCTCCACGGGGTCGGTCATGGGAGCCATCCTGCCTGGCGAGAGGCCCAGGGGCCCGGTGGCGCGCCCACCGGGAGGCCGAGCCCGGGACGACGAGAGGCGGGGAGGTGCCCGAGGGCACCTCCCCGCCTCCGCCTCGACGTCAGTCGCGCGTGAGCCTGCGGTAGGTCACGCGGTGCGGGCGAGCCGCGTCGGGGCCGAGGCGCTCGATCTTGTTCTCCTCGTACGAGGCGAAGTTGCCCTCGAACCAGTGCCAGTTCGACGGGTTCTCCTCGGTGCCCTCGTAGGCCAGGATGTGCGTCGCCACGCGGTCGAGGAACCACCGGTCGTGCGAGACCACGACGGCGCAGCCCGGGAACTCCAGGAGCGCGTTCTCGAGGCTGCCGAGGGTCTCGACGTCCAGGTCGTTGGTGGGCTCGTCCAGGAGCAGGAGGTTGCCGCCCTGCTTGAGCGTGAGCGCGAGGTTGAGGCGGTTGCGCTCACCACCGGAGAGCACGCCGGCCGGCTTCTGCTGGTCGGGGCCCTTGAACCCGAACTGGGAGACGTAGGCCCGCGAGGGGATCTCGACGTTCCCGACCTGGATGAAGTCGAGCCCGTCGGACACGACCTCCCAGAGGGTCTTCTTCGGATCCAGTCCGCCGCGGCTCTGGTCGACGTAGGAGATCTTGACCGTCTCACCGATCTTCAGGTCTCCGGCGTCCAGCGGCTCCAGGCCGACGATCGTCTTGAACAGCGTGGTCTTACCCACACCGTTCGGTCCGATGACGCCGACGATGCCGTTGCGCGGCAGCGTGAAGGAGAGCCCGTCGATGAGCACGCGCTCGTCGAAGCCCTTCCTGAGGTTGTTCGCGTCGATGACGACCGAACCGAGCCGCGGCCCCGGGGGGATCACGATCTCGTCGAAGTCGAGCTTGCGGGTGCGGTCCGCCTCGGCAGCCATCTCCTCGTAGCGCGCCAGGCGCGCCTTGGACTTGACCTGGCGGCCCTTGGCGTTGGAGCGGACCCACTCGAGCTCGCTGGACAGACGCTTGGCGAGCTTGGCGTCCTTCTTGCCCTGGATCTCCAGGCGCGCGGACTTCTTCTCCAGGTACGTGGAGTAGTTGCCCTCGTAGGGGTACAGGCGACCGCGGTCGACCTCGGCGATCCACTCCGCGACGTTGTCGAGGAAGTACCGGTCGTGGGTCACGGCGAGCACGGCGCCGGCGTAGCGGGCCAGGTGCTGCTCGAGCCACTCCACGCTCTCGGCGTCCAGGTGGTTGGTGGGCTCGTCCAGCAGGAGCAGGTCGGGCGCCTCCAGCAGCAGCTTGCACAGCGCGACGCGGCGGCGCTCACCGCCGGACAGGACGGTGACGTCGGCGTCCGGCGGCGGGCAGCGGAGCGCGTCCATCGCCTGCTCGAGGCGGGCGTCGACGTCCCAGCCGTCGGCGGCGTCGATCTCCTCCTGGAGCGTGCCCATCTCCGCCATGAGGGCGTCGAAGTCGGCGTCCGGGTTGGAGAACTCCTCGCTGATGGCGTCGTAGCGCGCCTTCTTCGCGAGCAGGTCGCCCACGGCCTCCTGGACGTTGCCCAGGACCGTCTTGGACTCGTTCAGCGGCGGCTCCTGGAGCAGGATGCCGACGGTGTAGCCGGGGCTCAGGCGAGCCTCGCCGTTCGACGCCGTCTCCAGCCCCGCCATGATCTTCAGGATCGTGGACTTTCCGGCACCGTTCGGGCCGACCACGCCGATCTTGGCGCCGGGCAGGAACGACATCGTGACGTCATCGAGGATGACCTTGTCACCGTGCGCCTTGCGAGCGCGCACCATCGAGTAGATGTACTCGGCCACAGTTCTCCTCAGTGTTCTCGCGGATGGGGATTCTGGTGTCCAGCCTACGGGGTGCCTCCTGCCGCCGGGGCGGGCCGTGGCGGCGGGCAGGGCCGACGGCTCAGCGCAGGGCGGCGAGGTGCTCGGCGGCGTGCCGGTGCCCGACGGTTTCGAACCCGACGACGACCACCCAGGGTGCAGCCGCGACCAGGAGGATGTCGAGCGCGAACGGCGTCCCGGTCCCCGTGAGCACGACGGCGAGCACGAGGATCCCCATCGCGATCGCGAGCAGGAGGACGTGGAAGGCGTCCAGCCGTCGCGTCATGATCGAGTAGATGGCGAAGTAGGCGACGAGGAAGATCGCCACCGGGACGGCCACGGCCCGCACGGCCTCACCGAAGCCCACGTGGGCCTCGCCCTCGATGACGTAGGCGGCGACGTGCAGTCCCGCCCCGACGGCGGCGATCGCGGCGAACACCACGATGTGCAGGTAGCCGAACGCGAAGGCGGAGCTCTTCCGCGCGTGCAGGAGGTCGGCGAACGGTGCCGCGAAGTACGACCACCACATCCCGAACGTCAGCACGACGCCGGCGGTGACCAGCACGATCGCGTCGTCGCTCCAGCCCTGCTCGGTGATGATCGGCTGCACCGCGGCGATCGTGCCGAGCACGCCCTCGCCGAGGGAGATGATCACGAGCAGGCCGTACCGCTCGGCGACGTGGTGCGGGTGCCACGGTGTGCCACCGCGGCGCTCGGCCAGGACGGGGCCGCCGAGCTCGACCAGGTACAGGACGCCCGCGATCGCCAGCGTCGGCAGCAGGTCGAGGTGCAGCACGGCGAGGATCACCCAGCCGACCTGGGCGACGGCGATCCCCCGCACGTACAGCAGCGCGGTGCCGCGATGCTCGGGCGACTGCGCGGCCAGTCGCAGCCACTGCGTCAGCATCGCCACGCGCATGACGACGTAGCCGGCGACCATCACCCTGTTGTCGATGCTGTGGCCCTCGTCGAGGGAGTGGAAGACGTCGCCCAGCCCGAGCGCCAGCACCACGACGCCGACCATCTGCACCATCGTGGTGAGGCGGAAGAACCAGTCGTCGGTGTCGAAGGCCGAGGCGAACCAGGTGAAGTTCACCCACGCCCAGGTGATGGCGAACAGACCGAAGCTGAAGCCCCCGATCGCCGCTCCCACGTGCCCCTCCGCGAGGAGATGGGCCATCTGGTTGCCGGCGATCCCGAACGCGGCCACGAAGGCGAGGTCGAAGAGCAGCTCGAGCGGCGTCGCGACCCGCCCGCTCTCGTGCGGGTCGCGGCCCGTCATGCGCCGCAGACGGTGGTTCAGGCTGGTGGCGGTCGGCGCGGCGCCGGCGGCGGTGGTGCTGTCGTTCACGGGGTCCCCTTGCTGTTGTGCGCGGAGAAGGATGGCACACCGCCACCGCCGTCGGTACCCGTCGCCCCGGCCGGACGACGGGGACCCCCGCCCGGCCGATCAGAACGGCGGCTCCTCCCCCGCCGTGACGAGGTGGCTGACGTTCGTCGCGACGCCCTGACCTGCGGCCTCGTCCACCTGGTCCGTCACCGGGCCCGGGTCCGTGCCGTAGTCCTGCGGCGCAGGGCCGGCCGCCGTGTGAGCACTCTCACCGGCCTGCGAGGGCTGGTCGCCGCGCGACCACACGAACGTGCCGGGGCCCTGGAGGTCGAGGGCCACGCTGCGCGCCTCGATCGCCAGGCCGCTGCGGGGCACGCCGTCGGCCCCGATCCACTCGTCCTGCGAGAGCGAACCGACGACGGTGAGCGGCATGCCCTTGCGGACCGTCGCCGCGACGTGCTCGGCGAGCCGCTTGAAGACCGTGACCGTCACCCACATCGTCGGGAGGTCCTCCCAGGCGCCGTCGGCGTTCCGCCTGCTGGGGGTGCTGGCGAGCCGGAAGCTCGTCCAGGCGTTCTGCTTCGCTGACATCCGAAGCTCGGGGACCGAACCGGCCAGGCCCCGCATCGTGATCGTCGTACCGGACATGCTGTGCTCCTCGGGTCGTGGTTGCTGGGAACCCGAGGATGCACCTGACCTCCGACGCACCGAGAGGCGCACCTGGGTCGGTGGTGAGGGCGGCGCACCGGCGCCGGCTGGGGACAGTCAGGCGCGAGCGGAGGCCGGGCTGAACCGTCCCGACGACGCCGTGGTGCGCGCGGAGCCGAGTCGCGCGAGCTCGTCCCTCGCCGCGGCGACCGCGGTGGTGACCGTCTGCTCGAGAGCGCCGTGGGCGGCCGCGAGGTAGGCGTCGTGCGCCTCGGTGCCCTCGCGCTCGAGCGTGGCGCGCCGCAGCCGTCGGAGCAGGCCGGGCGCCGGGGCGAGAGGCACGGGGATCTGCCGCAGCGCCGACGTCGCGGTGTCGGACAGGACCGCGGCCGCCGGCAGGGCGTCCTCCACGGCCGCGCGCCACGGCGTCGACAGCCCGGTGGTCAGCCGCCCGATCCACTCGCCGCGGATCGCCTCGACACGGGTGAGCGCGGGCTCGCGGATCGTCGTCACGGAGACGCCGGCGCCGCGTCGAGCGGCGGCGAGCGAGTCCGCCACCGCCTCCACCCCGAGGATGTCGCCGAGCCGGCGTGCGGCCTCCGCGACGTCGAGCGCGGGCAGCGGCGTGGTCCCGAGCTCGTCCGACAGCCGGGTCGCGACGGCGTCCAGCTGGGCACGCACCGCCGAGCGGTTGCGCGACGACCGCGCCCCGGTCCGCTGCAGCGCCTCGCGCAGGTCCTCCACGCCCGCCCCCGTGCGGGCCGAGGTCGTGAGGATCTCGACGTCGCCGAGCCCCTCCGAGACGAGCAGCCGGGCGACGTCGAGCCGCAGCTTCCCGAGCCCGTCGCTCGTGAGCGTGTCGGTCTGGTTGAGGACGACGAGCATCGCGTCCTGGCGCCCGGCGAGCCCGCGGAGGTACTCCCCGTGCAGCCGGTGGTCGGCGTACTTCTGCGGGTCGAGCACCCACACCAGCAGGTCCACCAGCGGCACGAGCCGGTCCACCTGCATGCGGTGGCCCTCGGCGACCGAGTCGTGGTCGGGGACGTCGAGCAGCACGATGCCGTCCAGCGTGCCCGGGACCGGCCCGGTGAGGGCGGCCTCGCCGCGGAACCGCCGGTCGGCGGGGACCTCGAGGTGGTCGAGCAGCGCCGTCGCGTCCGAGCCCCACACGCACGCGGTCGGGAACGCGGTGGTGGGTCGGCGGGCCCCGACGTCGGCGACGTCGAGACCCGTGGTCGCGTTGAAGAGGGAGGACTTCCCCGAGCCAGTGCCGCCCACGAGGGCGACGACGGTGTGGGCGACGCCCAGGTCGATCCGTGCGCCCACGGTGTCGAGCGAACGCCGCGCGTCGGCGACGACGGGGGCGGGGAGCCGGTTCGCCGTCGCCGCCACGAGCGCCGCGAGCTCATCCCGGCGCGCCTGCTCGGGTTCGGGGGCGATCGGGTCGGGCGCCGGCGGTGCGTGCTCGATGGCCGCGGGGGTGTCGGTCATGTCTCAGGCCTCTCCTGCCAGCACGCGCAGCTCCCCGACCCGCAGCCGCAGTGCCGTGGCGGCCTCGGGCTCGAGCCTGCCGCGCAACGAGTCGGTGAAGGCGGCGGCCTCCGCGGAGACCACGCCGGTGGCGCGGGCGACGAGCGCCTCGCGGGCCGCGGCGACGACCTTCTCGGCCTCGGGCTCGCCCCACGCACGGCGGGCGGCCGTACCTGCGCCGTCGATCCCGGCCGCCGCGAGCAGGAGGAGCGTCCGTCGGCCCTCGTCGTCGAGGCCGGGGTCGGTCACCGACGGCTGCGCCGATGCGGACGTCGACGTCGGGACGAGCGCCCCGGCGTCGGCCAGCCACCCGCCCCACGCCTCGCGGAGGCGGTCGGCCCGCTCGGTCGCCGTGGCGGCGGGGGCCCGGGTCGCGGCGAGGGAGGTGCCGGCGCCCGACTCCTGCCACGCCCGACGCACGGCGCCCTCGGCCGTGGCGGCGGTGCGCCCCACGACGTCGGTGAAGGAGCGCGCGACCTCGCGGCGGAGCACGTCCAGCGCGGTGGCGCGCTCGACACCACCCTTCGCCGCTCGCCGTCGGGCGAGGAAGCCGCGCACCTCGTGGGCGAGGGGTTCGAGCGGACCGCGCGCACCGGCCAGCGCGAGCCAGCGAGTGGTCGGGCCGCCGTCGGCCAGCGCACCGTCGGTCAGCTGGCCGGCGAGGCCGTCGAGGACGGGGGCGACGGCGGTGGTGGCCGCGTGCTGCAGCTCCTCCGCCGCGGTCGCCTGGGCCTGGACCGCCTCGAGCAGCTCGCGGACCTCGGCCTGCAGCGGCCGCCACACACCCCGCACGGTGCGCGCGGCGACACCCTGGGCGGCGGCACGCGTGGCCAGCAGCGAGAGCCACTGCGCCACCTCACGCACGTGCCCGACGGGCAGCGGACCGTCCACGGGGCCGGCGTCGGGGACGACGAAGAGCGGGACCGACCCGAACCCGGAGGCCACGAGTCGCTGCAGGAGGTCGCGACGGACCTCGTCGAGCACGTCGGAGGCCACCCGGTCTAGCACGACGCCGATGCTCACGCCGCGCTGCCGGACGACGTCGAGGATCCCCCACGGGAGGGCGTCGCCGTAGCGGGTGGCGGTCGTGACGAACAGCCACATGTCAGCGGTCTCGACCAGCTCGACCGCCAGGCGCCGGTTGTCCTCGTCGACCGAGTCGAGGTCGGGGGCGTCCAGCAGCGCGATGCCGGCGGGGATGCCGTCGGCGGTGACGACGTCGGCGCGGGCGGCGACAGGATGGTCCGCGATCTTCTCGGCGTCAGCGGGGTTGACCACGAGCACGGGGCGCCGGGTGGTGGGGCGCAGCACGCCCGCGGGACTGACCTCGGTCCCGGCGAGGGTGTTGACGAGCGTGGACTTGCCCGCACCCGTCGGACCACCGACGACGAGGATCGTCGGCGTCGCCGCCTCGCGCAGCCGCGGGAGCAGGTGCGTGGTGATCTGGGCCAGGACGCGCTCACGGAGCTCGCGGGCCCGCGGCGCATCCGGGAGGTCGAGCGGGAAGGAGACCTGCTCGAGGTGATCGACGAGGTCGGTGGCGACGTCGAGAGCGGGGCCCGGCGTGCGGGCCGGACGCGGCTCGGCCTCGCCCTGGCCGGACGTCGTCGTGGTGGTCACGCCCTCAGAGTGCCGCAGGCGAGGGAAAGCGCCAAGGACGCGCGCCGTGGGGCGGCCGAGATCGCATCGCTCGAGGCGACGTCGCATCGCGGCGCAGCCGCTTTGCGACGTCGCATCGCAGCGCAGCCGTTTGCCAGCGGTGCAGACGTGTGATCGCCTGGGTGAGTCAAGGCCGACGATCTCAGGAGAATTCATGAGCGATCACGACCGACCGAGCTCGAGCCCCACCGCCGACACCAGCAGCACCCGAGCGAGCCGAGATCGCCGTGACGCCGGGGTCGTCCTCCTGGCCGGCCTGGGCATCATCGCCGCGGCCGTGGCCCTGACCTTCATTCCCGGCGGCCATTTCGGTTCCGTGTGGACCTACCACTATCCCCAGTTCGACCGGGGGGCGTACGGCGCCTTCAGCGGCAGGGCGTTCCGGGCGAATCAAACGCCGCTGGCCATCGCTGCGGCGACCGCGATCGTCGGAGTCACGCTCGTGCTCATCTCCACCCGGTTGCGTGGTCCCCGGGGGCGCACCGCCGACTCCGAGTAGGCCGCCCGCGGCTCACGAACCGGCGACCGCCTCGATCGCGATCAGCGCGCCCGCGACCGCGAACCCGACGACCAGGGCCGGTCGGGCGGCGCGTGTCACGTCACCCGCCTCGCGATCCACGTCCGGGAGGCCACCGAGACGGGACTGGACCAGTGCGCCGTAGCTCTGCCCTGCCGCGCCCACGCCGACCAGCAGACCGGAGAGCGGGAAACCCTCGGAGAAGGTCGACACGTAGCGGAAGACGCCGAAGGCGAGCACCGCGCCCGCAGGGGCGACTCCTGCGAATGCCCGAGATCATCTCTCGACGGCGGACGATCAGGTCGCGCGGGGACCGTCCGGGTCCACGCGCTCGAGCCAGGCGCCCAGGATGCGGGCAAGGGCGGCGCGGTCGCCGTCGGGCACCCCCTCGAGCAGCCGGTGCTCGTTCGCCATGTGATCGGTGAACGCTGTGTCGGCGAGCTCCACCCCGGCGTCGGTGAGGCCGACGACGCGACCGCGGCCGTCACCCTCGCTCCGGCGTCGCGCCACGAGACCCGCCCGCTCGAGCCGGTCCACACGCTTGGAGGTCGCCCCGGAGGTGACCATCGTGCGCGAGGCGAGCTCGCTGGGCGTGCGCTCGTACGGCGCGCCGGCGCGGCGCAGCGTCATGAGGACGTCGAACTCCCCCTGTGACAACCCGTGCTGCGCGTAGACGGTCTCCAGCTCGGTCATGAGCAACCCACCGAGGCGGTGCATCCGGCCGATCACCCCCTGCGGTGACGTGTCGATGTCGGGGCGCTCGCGACGCCACTCGTGCTGGATCTCGTCGACGCGATCGGCCATGCCTGGAATATACCTTCCACAGAAGGCATTATCTCTTCCGTGGAAACTACTCGCACGTGGCCCTGGATGCTCGTCACCGCGTTCGCGCCCGTCGTCTGGGGCAGCACCTACGTCGTGACGCACGCGTACCTCCCGGCGGACTCACCCCTGTGGGGGGCGACCCTGCGGGCGCTGCCCGCCGGACTCGTCCTCCTCCTGATCGCGCGACGGCTGCCGCGCGGGCACTGGTGGTGGCGCTCGATCCTGCTCGGGGTGCTGAACATCGGCGCATTCTTCGTGCTGCTCTACATCGCCGCCCAGACGTTGCCCAGCGGGGTCGCCAGCAGCATCATGGCCGCCGCGCCGGTCGTCATGATGCTGATGGCGTGGGCCCTCGTCTCGGAGCGCCCGACCGTCCGCGCCCTCGTCGGGGCCGCCACCGGCATCCTCGGGGTCACGCTGATCGTCTCGATGGCGGCGACGGCGGTCGACCCGTGGGGCGTGGCCGCGTCCGTCACCGCGATGGTGATGTCCTCGTTCGGCTTCGTCCTCACCAAGCGCTGGCGCAGCGACGCCCCGCTCGTCGCCTCGACGGCGTGGCAGGTGAGCTCCGCCGGGCTCCTGCTCCTCGTCGTCGCCCTGGCCGTCGAGGGCGCCCCGCCCGCGCTGGACGGCGCAGCCGTCGCTGGCTTCGCCTACGTCTCGCTGGCAGCCACGGCGCTCGCGTTCGTCGCGTGGTTCGCGGGGCTGGCGCGACTCCGCGCCGGCACCGTCGGGATCATCGGACTGCTCAACCCCGTGAGCGGGGTGGCTCTCGGCGCGCTCGTCGCGGGCGAGCGCCTGACCGGCGCCCAGCTGGTGGGGATCGCCGCCGTCGTGGCAGGGATCGCCGTCGCGACGGTCGGCGGCCGCCGCCCGGTCGCGGAGGCGGCCTCGACCGTCGCCCCGCCGACGCTCCCGCACGAGAGAGCCGCCTGACCGCCGCTGACCGCCCCGGGGCCCCTGCCGTCACCCCGACCGAGAGCTCCGACGTCGCCGTCGCCGCCGCCCGGGACGTCGAAGCGATTCGCCACGTCGATCCCCTGGCTGGGGCAGCGCTGCACGATCTCGGCCCGACTGTGTGGTTGTGGCTAGCGAAGCGCTTCGATACCGTCAAGAGCGTCCCCCGGCCCGACCGCTCGTCAGCGCGATGTCGCCTGCACGATCTCCCCGGATCCCGGACCGCACCACGAAGGAGTTGTGTGATGGTTCACCGTTCGTCCCCGGCCGCCGCGTTCGTCGCGGCAGCCGTGGTGGCAGCAGCGACGCTCGCGTCGTTGCCCGCCGCCGCCGCGCCCGCCGACCCCCCGCCCGAGGACCCGGGCTACGCCTGGTCCAACGCGACGATCCACGGCGGTGGGTACGTCCCCGCCATCGTGTTCAACCCGACCGAACCCGGGCTCGCCTACGCCCGCACGGACATCGGGGGCGCCTACCGCTTCGATGCCGGCCAGGACCGCTGGGTGCCGATGCTCGACCACGTCGGCTGGGAGGACTGGGGACACTCGGGCGTGCTGAGCCTCGCGACCGACCCGGTCGAGACCAACCGGGTCTACGTCGCCGTCGGCGGCTACACGACGGACTCGCACCCCTTCAACGGCGCGATCAAGAGGTCCGCCGACCACGGCCGCACCTGGGAGACGACGGATCTGCCGTTCAAGATCGGCGGCAACATGCCCGGCCGCGGCATCGGGGAACGCCTGCAGATCGACCCGAACGACACCTCGACCCTCTACTACGGCGCCGAGCAGGGTGCCGGCCTCTGGCGCTCCACCGATCACGGCGCCACCTGGGCGAAGGTCGAGCAGTTCCCGAACGTCGGCACCTTCGTGCCGAACCCCGACAGCGAGTGGGAGTTCGAGCGCTCCAACCTCGGCGTCCTGTGGACGGCATTCGTCGCGTCGTCCGGCACGCCCAGACAGGGATCGTCGACGCTCCTGACGGCGGTCGCCGACACGGAGAACATGCTCTACCGCTCGGACGACGCCGGGGCCACCTGGACGCCCGTCGAGGGCGCACCGACGGGTTACCTTCCCCACCAGTTCGCCGTCGACGAGTCCAACTCCTACCTCTACGTCACCCTGAGCGACGGTGCCGGCCCCTACGACGGGTCGGACGGCGGCGTGTGGCGCTACTCCATCGACACCGGCGAGTGGCTCGACATCTCCCCCACCTTCTCGCCCCTGGGCAACTCCTTCGGCTACTCCGGCCTCAGCCTGGACCGCAACGACCCCGACACCCTCGTCGTCGCCACGCAGATCCAGTGGTGGCCGGACAACCTCCTGTACCGCACGACCGACGGCGGGCAGACGTGGGACCCGATCTGGGACTACACGGGCCCCGACGGGAGCATCCTGACCCGCTACACCCAGGACATCAGCGCCAGCCCGTGGATCACGTTCGGGGCCGACCCGGCCCCGCCGACCGCCTGGAACGAGCCCTCGCCGAAGCTCGGCTGGATGATGACGTCGTTCGCGATCGACCCGTTCGACCCCGACCACGCGATGTACGGCACGGGCGCGACGATCTACCGCACGAACAACCTCACCGACTGGAGCCCCGAGAGCCCTGTGGAGTGGCGCATCGGCGCGCAGGGGATCGAGGAGACGGCGATCCAGGACATCGTGACCCCGCCGATCGACGGGGTGGAGCTGGTCTCCGCCATGTACGACCTGGGCGGCTTCGTGCACACCGACCTCGACGTCAGCCCGGAGATCCTGCGCGAGCCGTACTTCGGCAACGCCACGGCCGTGGACTACGCCGAGCTCGAACCGTCCGTCATCGTGCGTGCCGGCAAGGACGACGCGTACGTGGCCGTCGGCATCTCGAGGGACGGCGGCGCCACCTGGGCGGCGAGCAGCGAGCTGCCCGAGGGCACGGCCACGGAGCCGGGGACGGTCGCCGTCGCGGCGGACGGAACAGCGCTCGTGTGGTCGCCCGAGGGCTCGACCGTGCCCCAGGTCTCCTCCGACGACGGCGCGACCTGGACGCCGATCGAGACCCTCCCCTCCGCGGCACGCGTCGCGGCGGACCGGGTGGATCCCGACGTCTTCCACGCCGCCGCGGCCGGTGAGTTCTTCACCTCGCGCGACGGCGGACGGACCTTCGCCCCGTCACCCTTCGACGGCCTGCCCCCGGTCGGCAACCTGCGGCTCGCCGCGGTCCCCGGGCACGCCGACCACGTCTGGATCGCCGGTGGCACCGACGGTGACGACGCCGGGCCGGAGGACCCGTACGGGCTGTGGCGGTCGACCGACGGAGGCGCGACGTTCGAGAACGTCAGCTCGCTCGGGGCTGCCGACACGATCGGGTTCGGGGCCAACGCGCCCGGATTCGCCGACTACCCCGCCCTGTACAGCTCCGCGGAGGTCGACGGCGTGCGTGGCATCTACCGATCGCTCGACGAGGGCGAGACGTGGCAGCGGATCAACGACGACGAGAACCAGTGGGCGTGGACGGGCGCCGAGATCACCGGTGACCTGCGGGAGTTCGGCCGCGTGCTCGTCGCGACCAACGGGCGGGGCATCGTGGTGGGGACGACCGACGTCGTTCCGACCGCGCCGGCGCCGCCCTCCCCCGAACCGTCCGAGCCCGAGCCGTCGGTGCCGGCTCCCTCGGAGCCGGGGCCCTCGGATCCGGGGCCCTCGGATCCGACGAGCTCGGACCCGGCGCCCTCGGAGACCTCGACGTCCACCGCACCGGGGAGCCCGTCGGCCTCCGGATCGCTCGCGACGACGGGGGCCGGCGTGGCGACGGCCGCGCTGATCGCGCTCGGCCTCACGACGGCGGGCGTGCTGCTGCTCGTCAGGCGACGCCTCGCGCGCGGCTGATCAGAGGTCGGGACGGGGTCGGTCGGCGCTGCCGGCCGGCCCCGTTCGTCGTCGTGACGGTCCCCGGCCGCCGCCACCGGCCCTCGCCGACCGGCGCGTTCCGCGCGCGAGCGCCCGACGACTGGCGCATCGCACGCGGATCGGCAGCGGTATCCGCGCCGGACGCGCCAGCCGCGACCGGTCCGGCCCGGCGGGGCCCACCCGGGCGCTCACGGCGCACGGTGCCCCCGGCAGGACTCGAACCTGCAACCTACGGATTAGAAGGCCGTTGCTCTATCCATTGAGCTACGAGGGCGGATCACCCCAGCCTACCGGCGGGTCCGCCGCGACCAGCAGTTGCCCGCAGCGCGTCCGTGAACCTACGATGGTGACGTCGCCATGTTGACGTCAACATGACGACGCGGACCCTGCACAGGCGCAGCACGCCGGTCGTGGGACGACGGTCGTCCCGCACTCCCCCTGCACCTGCCCCCGCCGCAGCGCCCGGTTTCACGCGTCATCTCAACGAAGGGTGCACAGTGACGAGTACACAAGGGCGCAGGTCGATCGCCTGCGCCGCAGCCACCGCAGTGGTGGGATCCAGCATCGGGCTCGGTCTGACCGCCGCTCCGGCGCTGGCCGCCGAGACGGTGACCATCACACCGAACCCCTGGTACGCCAGCGAGCCTTTCGAGGGCTGGGGCACGAGCCTCGTCTGGTTCGCCAACGCCACCGGCGGCTACCCCGCCGAGCTGCGCGAGGAGCTGTACCAGGCGGTCTTCGGCGACGAGGGACTGAACCTCAACATCGCGCGCTACAACGTCGGTGGCGGCCACGCCTCCGACGTCGTGGACTACCTCCGCCCCGGCGGGGCGGTCGAGGGCTGGTGGGCCGCCGACCCCAGCGGTTCCGAGAACACCTACGGGGGCGCGAGCACGGCCTACGCCGACCGCAACGCCGTCCTGAACGCCTGGGACCCCGCGAACCCCGACCACTACAACTGGGACGCGGACGCGACCCAGCGCTGGTGGATCGAGCGCCTGGTCGAGGACGACCAGATCACCCACTGGGAGGCCTTCGCCAACTCCGCGCCGTACTTCATGACGGAGAGCGGCTACGTCTCGGGCGGCTTCAACGCGAACAACGAGCAGCTCAAGCCCGCCGCCGACGCGAAGTTCTCCGCCTACCTCGTGGCCGTCACCGAGCACCTCGAGCAGGAGTACGGGATCGAGTTCTCCACGATCGACCCGTTCAACGAGCCCAACACGAACTACTGGGGCACGACGCTCACGAACGGCGTCCCGACCGGCGGCCGCCAGGAGGGCATGCACGTCGGCCCCGTCCGGCAGACGAACGTCATCGACGCGCTCGACGCGGAGCTGAACAAGCCCACGACGACGACCGGCGCCCTCATCTCGGCGATGGACGAGACCAACCCCGGCACCTTCGCCACGAACTGGGCCGCCTACACCGCCGCCCACCGGGCCAAGGTCGCGCAGATGAACGTCCACACCTACGGCACCAGCGGCCGCCTCGTGGTCCGTGACCTCGCCAAGCAGGCCGACACGAGCCTGTGGATGAGCGAGATCGAGGGCAACTGGGTCAACGGCTGGAACCCGCTGCTGATGGAGAACGGGCTCGGCATCGCCTCCCGCATCAACGACGACCTCCGCGAGCTGGAGCCGAACGCCTGGGTGCTGTGGCAGCCGGTCGAGGACCTCTACAACATGGACCAGCCCGCCCCCCGCGGCGAGAACCTCAACTGGGGCTCGGTCTTCATCGACCTGGACTGCAAGCCGTACGTCGAGAACGGCCAGGAGGTCTGGAAGTCCCCGCGTCGGGTCGCCCTCGCGGGCGGCGTCTCGGCGAACGCGCCCGAGTGCAGCGTCGAGGTCAACTCGAAGTACAACACCCTGCGCAACTACACCCACTTCATCTCCCCGGGCGACGCCCTCATCCCGACGACGTCGACCACCACCACGGCGGCCGTCGCCGCCGACGGGCAGTCGACGACGCTGGTGCACTCCAACGCCGCCGCGACGGAGCAGACCGTCGTCGTCGACCTGTCGAAGTTCGGCACGATCGACGCCGACGCGACCCTCACCGCCCACGTGACGACGCAGGCGCCGTCGCTGGCGGAGCCCACGGCCAACGCGCTCGTCGAGCAGGCGCCCGTCGCCGTCGACGTCGCGGCCCGGACCGCCACCTACACGGTGCCCGCCAAGTCGGTCACGACCTTCGTGATCGACGGCGTCAGCGGCGTCGCGGACGACGCCGCCGCTCTCGAGGACGGCGGCACCTACCAGCTCGTCGGCCAGCAGAGCGGTCGCGCGCTGTCGGCGGAGACCTCCGGACTGACCATCCGCACGCTCGCCACCACGGCGACCGCCGCGGCGCGTCAGACCTTCACGGTGCACGAGGTCGACACGTCGTCCGCCGACCAGGACGCCACGCGCTCCTACGTCCTCGAGGACGATCAGGGCCGCTACCTCGGTGCGACCTCGGCCGGGATCCGCTGGTCCACGGGAACGCTCGACCAGGCGAAGGCCGATCCGAGCTCCACCTGGATCCTCAACACGACGAACGGCAGCACGTGGTCGTTCGTGAACGCGGGCCTCGCCCAGTCCCTCGACGTCGCCGGCCAGTCCTCGGCCGACGGCACCAGCGTCGGCGTGTACGGCTCCAACGGCGGCGCGAACCAGACCTGGTCGATCCGCAACCTCGAGGTCCTCCCGACCGAGGTCGCCGTCCGCACCAACCCCGGCGTCGCGCCGGTGCTGCCCGCCACGGTCGCGCCGCGCTACTCCTGGGGCAGCGGCAGCCCGGTCCCCGTGACGTGGGACGCGTTCGACGACGCCTCCTGGGCCACGCCCGGCATCTTCCAGGTGGCCGGCACCGCCACCGACGTGCACGGCTCCGCCGTCGCCGTCACGGCCACGGTCGAGGTCGCCGGTCTCTCCGTCACCGACCCGGCGTCGATCACGGTCGCCCGCGGCACCGCCGCGAGCGCCGTCGTCGCCTCGCTCCCCACGACGGTCAAGGCTCGTGCGGGCGGGTCCTCGCTCACGCTCGACGCCCCCGTCACCTGGGACACCGCCGCCCTCACGGACGCCTCGTTCGTGGACACCGGCGTCGTCACCGTGCGGGGAACCGCCACCGCCGACGGCGCCACGCTGCCGGCCCTCGTCTCGGTGATCGTGACCGAGCCGTCCGGCACCAACATCGCCCCGGCGGCCACGACCACGGCCAGCGCCTCCTCCACCGAGGGCAGCTTCGTGGTGGACCGCACCCGCAACGGCAACCGGACCGACAAGGGCTGGTCGAACTGGGTCTCGAGCAACAAGCCCGCGACCAGCACCCTGACGTACCAGTTCCCGGAGAAGTCGATCCTCGGGACCGACGTGTACTTCTACGCGGACGGTTCGGCCACGAGCTGGGCGCAGACGATGCGCGTGGAGTACCGCACGCCGGCCGGCGTGTGGACGCGCGCCCCCGGCTACGAGACCGACCGCACGGTCGTGACGCCCCCCGCGGGTGCCCCGATCGTCGAGGCGGACTGGAGCGCGGTGCGTGCCACCGGGATCCGGGTCGTCATGAACGCCTACGCCAACACGCACCTGACGGTGTCGGAGGTCGAGATCTTCGAGGTCGCGCCGTCGCCGTCCGGCGTCGCCGACCTGGCCTCGCTCCGGATCGACGGTGCCGAGGTCGCTCTCACGGCGGGGACCCTGGACTACACGGCCACGAGCACCGGTTCGGCCTTCCCGGTCGTGCAGGCGTTCGGCGTCGACCAGGCCGCCCGGGTCACCGTCACCCAGCCCACCGCGGGCGACGGCGGTGTCGCGACGGTCGTGGTGACACCCCCGAACGGTCCGGCGGCGACCTACACGCTCACCATCGAGCGCATCGTCGACGTCGGCGTCGCGTTCGACGTCGCCCCCGTCACCGGTCAGCCCGTCACCGCGGTCGTCACGACCGACCCCGCGGACGCCGAGCTGGTCTACGCGTGGACCGTCGACGGCGAGATCGTCGCCGGAGCCACCGGCGCGACCTACACCCCGACGGTGGTGGGCTCGACCCTCGCCGTCGAGGTGACGGCCTCGGCCGACGGCCTCACGGACGGCACGGCGGGCACCTCGGCACCCGTCGGTGACGGCACGGAGCCGATCACGTTCGCCGACGTCACCCCGGAGACGATGTTCGCCACGGAGATCGCCTGGCTCGCCCAGCGCGGCATCTCCACCGGCTGGGAGTTGCCGGACGGGACCCGCGAGTTCCGTCCGGTGACGCCGGTCGCTCGTGACGCGATGGCGGCGTTCCTCTACCGTCTGGCGGGCTCCCCCGCCTACGTCGCCCCGGAGGTCTCGCCGTTCGTCGACGTCCCGACGAGCAACCAGTTCTACGAGGAGATCGCCTGGCTGGCCGAGGAGGGCATCTCGACCGGGTGGGACAACGGGGACGGGACGGCATCGTTCCGCCCGCTCGCCCCGATCGCCCGTGACGCGATGGCGGCGTTCCTGTTCCGGTACGCCGACGTCACCTCCTACGACGCCCCCACCACCTCGGCGTTCGCCGACGTGACCCCGGCCAACCAGTTCTACCGAGAGATCTCGTGGCTGGCCGAGAAGGGCATCTCCACCGGCTGGGACGGCTCGGGCAACGACGGGAGCTCCATCTTCCGCCCGCTCGCCTCGGTCAACCGTGACGCCATGGCGGCGTTCATGTTCCGTCTCGACAACCTGGAGTAGGTCTCCGGGTACGGGCGGTCGTTCCTCGGGGCGACCGCCGGTGAGCACGACGACGGCGGGGTCCGACACGGGCCCCGCCGTCGCGCTGCCAAGGGCGCACCGCCGGGTGGCAAAGCGCGGGGCGCGCTCTGCTCAAGACAGCGTCTTCGCAGGTCAGGACGCTCTCAGGACGGCGCGGCGGGGTGCCGCGACCGGCCGAAAGGTGAGTATCGTGGCGGCGCGCCGGGTACCGCCCGGAGCGTCCGATCATCGGCGATCGGGGCGGTCCGCCCTGCTCGCCCCACCCTTGGGGGTTGGATGAGCACCACCACGACGGTCACCCAGACGTCCGGACACGGCGATCCCGTGCTCGGCCCGCTCGACGACGCGCGCGCCCAGCTCGCCTTCGCGGTGAACCACCTGGGTCTGGACGACGGCATGCACCAGCTGCTCGCGACGGCGCGCCGCGAGCTCACCGTGAGCGTCCCGCTGCGGCGCGACGACGGCTCGACGGCGCTGTTCATCGGGCACCGCGTCCAGCACAACTTCTCGCGCGGCCCGGCCAAGGGCGGCCTGCGCTACAGCCCCGCCGTCGACCTCGACGAGGTGCGCGCGCTCGCGATGTGGATGACGTGGAAGTGCGCGCTCGTCGACGTCCCCTACGGCGGTGCGAAGGGCGGCATCGCCATCGATCCCCGCCAGCACTCCCAGGCCGAGCTCGAGCGCGTGACCCGCCGCTACACGAGCGAGATCATGCCGCTGATCGGTCCCGAGCAGGACATCCCCGCCCCGGACATCGGCACGGACGAGCGCACCATGGCCTGGATCATGGACACCTACTCCGTCAACCACGGCCACACCGTCCCCGGCGTCGTCACGGGCAAACCGCTGAGCCTCGGCGGGTCGCTCGGGCGGGCGAGCGCCACCTCGCGCGGCGTCTCCCACACCGCGATTCTCGCGATGCGGCACCGGGGCCTGGACCCGCGCCGCTCCTCGGCCGCCGTCCAGGGCTTCGGCAAGGTGGGTCGCGACGGCGCGCGCCTGCTCGCGGAGGAGGGCGTCAGCGTCCACGCCGTCAGCGACGTGTACGGCGCGGTGCACAACACCTCGGGCCTCGACGTCCACGCTCTCATCGACCACGTCGACGCGACGGGCTCCGTGCTCGGCTTCTCCGGCGGGGAGGAGATCGGCGGCGACGACCTGCTCGAGCTCGACGTCGACACGCTCGTCCCGGCGGCGATCGAGGGTGTCATCACGGAGGCGAACGCCGACCGCATCGCGGCGCGCATCGTCGTCGAGGGCGCCAACGGCCCGACCACCGAGGCCGCCGACGCGACCCTGCGCAAGCGCGGGGTGCTGGTCGTCCCGGACATCCTCGCGAACGCCGGCGGCGTGATCGTGTCCTACTTCGAGTGGGTGCAGGCCAACCAGGCCTACTGGTGGAGCGAGAACGAGGTGAACGAGAAGCTCGCAGAGCGCATGACGAAGGCGTGGGACGCCGTCCTGCACTACGCCGTCGAGCACGAGCAGTCGCTGCGCGAGGCGGCGACGTGCCTCGCCGTCGCCCGCGTCACCGAGGCGCACAAGCTGCGCGGCCTCTACCCCTGATCGACACCTGCCCGGCACGGCACGGCACGACACGACACGGCGCCCGCCGTCCGGGAGGACGGTGGGCGCCGCGGCCTTCCGGCCGGGCGGCTGCCCGAGGGTGGGTGTCGGTGCCCGCCGCTAGGGTTTCGACCATGCCCTACGAGTTCGACGCCGAGCTGTGGACCCTGGACAGCGGCGGCCTGCACGTGGTCACCGTCCCGGAGGCGATGTCGGACGAGATCGACGAGCGCACGGCCGGCAGCCAGGGCGGGTTCGGCTCGGTCAAGGTCGCCGTCGCGATCGGCTCGAGCTCCTGGACCACCTCGCTCTTCCCGAGCCTCGAGGTGGGCGCCTACATCCTGCCGATCAAGAAGCCGATCCGGACGGCGCAGGGGTGCGCGAGGGGTGACGTCGTGCACGTCGGGCTGCGGCTGGTCGGCCTCGAGGACTGACCGCGCAGGCCCGACCACGGTGCGGGCAGACCGGTCGATCCCGCAGCCCCCTCGTTACGCTCAGCCCATGCGCCGACTTCTCACCCTCACCGCCGCCGTCGCCGTCACGGCCGTCCTCGCCTCGTGCTCCTCGGGTGGCTCGCAGGAGCCCGCCCCGTCCACCTCCTCCTCGGCCTCGGAGTCCGCCTCGCCGTCGGAGTCCGCCTCCGAGTCGGCCTCGCCGTCCGCCACCGACTCGGCCAGCCCGTCCGCCTCCGCCGCCCCCGGCGTCACCGGCGGCCGCGACGCCGACGACGACGTCGCCGAGGAGTGCACCGGCGTCGGGATCACCGTCGACGTCGGCAACCTGGACGACGACCGCGACGACGCGATCGAGGACGTCCTCGAGAGCGCCGAGGGCGCCTGGTGCATCGCCACCGACACCACCCTCACCGCGCGCGAGGCGCTCGACCTCGCCGGCATCACCACGGAGGGCACGACGGAGTACGGCGACGCCGTCATCTGCCGCGTCAACGGCGTCCCGGCCGCCGACCTCCCGATCCCCGACGGCAACGGTGGCACCGCGACCGAGTCCTGCGCCGCGATGCCCGCCGCCAACGCCTACTGGTCCATGTGGATCGCCACGACCGGCGGTCAGTGGGGCTACGCCGAGGAGGGCGTCGACACCCAGCCGCTGAACGTCGGCGACAAGATGGAGCTCCTGTTCACGCTGAACGGCGAGCCGGTCAACCCCGACACCGACACCGCGGGCTGAGCCTCACCCCCGAGCCCCACCCACACGCCTCACCCGTGAGCCGCACCGCCCCGCGGTCGAGCCGGAATCGCCTCGTGCGGTTCCGGCTCGCGCCGTTGCGGGCGGCGGCGATCCTGGCCGCGGCGTTCGTCGCGGCGCGGGTGGTCTACCGCGGTCTGTTCGACGGGCTCGACCGCGACGGCACCCTGCTGCTCGACCTCCCCGCGTACCGGCTCCCCGAGCCGGTCGACCACGTCGTCCTCCTCGGTCCGATCACGACCGGCGGCGTGGCGACGGCGGTCGTCAGCGCCCTGCCGATCGCCGCGGTGATCGCGGCGTTCGGCCTGCTCAACGCCGTGCTCGACGTCCCCGCGCTCTGCGCACGCCTCAGCCGCGGTGGCCCGCTGCGCTCGGTGGGCCAGGCCCTGGTGATCGCGTGGGCGACCTTCCCGGGGCTGGTGCGGAGCGTCACCGACGTGCGTCGGGCGCGGCGCCTGCGGGGCGAGCGCGGCGCCGCGTCGCTCCTCGTCCCCGTGATGGAGCGCACGGTCGAGCGGGCCGTCACCCTCGGCGCCTCGATGGAGGTGCGCGGCTTCGCCGGCGACGCCGCTACCGCCGCCGTCGCCGTGCCCGGGGCGCCCGCCGTCGAGCTCCACGACGCCTCGTTCGGTCACGACGGCGACTGGCGCCTGCGCGCCGACCTCGCCGTGCCCGCGGGTCGGCTCGTGGTCCTCACCGGTGCGACCGGCTCCGGGAAGTCCACGCTGCTGCGCGCGCTCAGCGGCCTGCACCAGCACGCGGACGGCGGTCGGAGCACCGGGACCGTGCGGGTGCTCGGCGTCGACCGCGCGGCGCTCCCGCACACCACCGCCGGGCTCGTCGGGGTCGTGCCGCAGCACCCCCGGCTGACCTTCGTCGCGGAGACCGTCGCGGCCGAGATCGCGTTCGGCTGCGAGGTCCTCGGGCTCGACGACGTCGATGCGCGCGTGCACGACGCCGCCGAGCGGCTCGGCGTCAGCGCGCTCCTGGAGGCCACGCCCGTCGACCTGTCGGCCGGGGAGTCCCACCTCGTCGCGCTGGCCGCCGCCGTGGCGCACGGTCCGCAGCTGCTCCTGGTCGACGAGCCGCTCGCCGACCTCGACGCCGCGGCTCGCGCGCGCGTCGTCGCGGCCCTGACCGACCTCGTCGCCGACGGGCGGACCGTCGTCGTCGCGGAGCACCGCACCGCGGAGCTCGAACCGCACGTCTCGCTGCGGCTCGTGGTCGAACCCGAGGGCGACGGCGGGGCGCGCGTCGTCGTCGCGGGCCCCGCGCCCGCCCCGGCCTCCCTCGTCCGGGCGGGGACGCCGTCGCCGCCCCCGACCGCACCGACCTCCCCCCGGCCGCCGGTCCTGCAGGCGCGCGTCCTTCATCTGGGGTTCGGCGAGCGGACGCTCCTGCGTGACGGTCACGTCACGGTGGGCGCGGGCGAGATCCTCGCCGTCACGGGCGACGTCGGCTCCGGCAAGACCAGCCTGCTCGGAGCCCTCGCGCTGCCGACCCACGCCGGGGTGGAGGTCGACGGCGCGGACGTCACCCGCCTGCGTCGTCGGAGGCGTCCGCGGCACCTCGCCCTCGTCCCCGACGCCTCCGACGACCTCCTGTTCCGGCTCACCGTGGCCGAGGAGGCCGCGCGCGCCGACCGGCTGGTCCGAGCAGCCCCCGGCAGCACCCTCGCCCGGTTCCTCGGCTTCGTGGGCGTGACTCCCAACGACGACCGGGCCTCGGCCGGCGCACTCGCCGCGCGCCACCCCCGCGACCTGTCCGTCGGGCAGCGCCGACTGCTCGTGCTGGCGGTCCAGCTCGCGGCGGCCCCCAGCGTCCTGCTCGTCGACGAACCGGGACGCGGCCTCGACCCGGACGCCTCGGTCGCCGTGCGGACCGCGCTGCTGGCGACGGCGGAGGCCGGCACCGCCGTCGTCCTCGCCACCCACGAGGCCGCGTTCGTGGCGCTGGCGCACCGGACCCTCGCGCTGCGCGACGGATCGCTGGTCGCGGTGCCGGGGATCGCCGTCGGGCACGACACCCCGGCGACCGGTGACGCTGCTGCGAGCGAGGTGCACCCGTGACCCGGACCGGACGCCTGGCGATGCTGCTGGCCAACCTCGTCGCGGCGGCGGCCTTCGCGTGGCCGCTCCTGGTCCCGGCCCTGCCCTCGCAGGCGCAGGCCGCGGCCCCGTGGGCCGCGCTCGGGCTGGTGCCGGTCGCCGTCGTGCTCGCGCTGGTCGCCCTCGACCGGAGCGTCCGCTCCGCGACCACGCTGGCGATGCTCGGCACGCTGACCGCCGTGGGGGCCGCGGTGCGGATCGCCGGCACGGGCGTGGGCGGGGTCGAGGCCGTGTTCGTCGTGCTGATCCTGGCCGGGCGCGCGTTCGGTGCCCGGTTCGGGTTCCTGCTGGGCGTGCTGGTGATCGGGCTGTCGTCGATCGTCAGCGGGTTCGGCCCGTGGACGCCGTTCCAGATGGTGGCGTGCGCGTGGGTCGGCGCGGGCGCCGGGCTGCTGCCGGGCGGACGACGGCGGTCGGGCGGCGACGCCGACACCGTCCGTGCCGTCCCGTCCGCCCGCGGGGCGCGGTGGCGCGAGGCCGGGCTCCTGGCGGTCTACGGCGTCGTCGCGTCGTACCTGTTCGGGGCCGTCATGAACCTGTGGTTCTGGCCCTTCGCGGTCGGCCCGGACACGTCGATCAGCTACTCCCCCGGCGCACCCCTGACCCAGAACGTCGGGTCCTTCCTCGGGTACACGCTCGTGACCTCGACGCTCACGTGGGACACGATCCGGGCGGTCACGAGCGTCGTCGGCATCGCGGTGGCCGGACCGGCCGTGCTCGCCGCGCTCCGACGGACCAGGGTGGGGGCCGGACGTACCCCCGCGTCCGGCTGAAACCACCCCCGGGGACGACCGGAAGCACCCCCGCGAGGGGCGGTAAAGACCCCCTCGAGGGGCGGGAAGTACCCCCTCGAGAGTGGGTCAGACGGAGAAGTACTTCGCCTCGGGGTGGTGCAGCACGAATGCGTCGGTGGACTGCTCCGGGTGCAGCTGCAGCTCCTCGCTCAGGACGACCCCGAGCCGCTCCGGACGCAGCAGCTCGACCACCTTGCGGCGGTCCTCCATGTCGGGGCAGGCGGGGTAGCCGAGCGAGAACCGGCCGCCGCGGTAGTCGAGCTTGAACAACCCCTCCACCTCGACCGGCTCCTCCCCCGCGAACCCGAGCTCGGCGCGGATCCGCGCGTGCCAGTACTCGGCGAGCGACTCGGTCAGCTGCATGACGAGCCCGTTGAGCTCGTAGTAGTCGCGGTAGGCGTCCCGGGCGAACATCTCGGCGGTCACCTGGTCCACGTGCGCCCCGGCCGTCACGAGCTGCACGGGCATCACGTCCACCAGGCCGCTCTCGCGCGACTTCACGAAGTCGGCCAGGCACAGGTGACGGTCCCGACGCTGGCGCGGGAAGGAGAAGCGCAGCCGCTCGGTCCCCACCTCACCGCCGCTCCCGCCGTCGGGCGCGATCAGCCCCGGGGTGCCGAGCACGCCGTCGGGGTCGTCACCGTGGTGGAGCACGACGACGTCGTTCCCCTCCGCCACGACCGGGAAGTAGCCGTAGGCGACCGAGGCGTCGAGCATGCCCTCGGCCAGGATCCGATCCAGCCAGTACCGCAGCCGCGGCCGACCCTCGGTCGCCACGAGCTCCTCGTAGGACGCACCGCCCTCACCGCGGCCGGGCTTGAGACCCCACTGCCCGAGGAACGTCGCGCGCTCGTCGAGGAACGCGGCGTAGTCGGCCAGCGCGATCCCGCGCACGAGCCGGGTGCCCCAGAACGGGGGCGCGGGCACCGGGTTGTCGGCGACGACGTCGGAGCGGGCCGGCATCGCCTCGGGCTCCGTGAGCACCAGGGTGGACGGCGCGTGGCGGCGCTTGCGCAGGGCGGGCAGCCCGACGTCGGCCGGGTCGGCGCCGCGCGCGATCGCGACCAGCGGCTCCATCAGCGCCAGGCCCTCGAACGCGTCGCGGGCGTAGCGGACCTCGCCGTCGAACAGCTCCGCCAGGTCCTGCTCGACGTAGGGCCGGGTCAGGGCCGCCCCGCCGAGGATGACGGGCCAGCGCGTGGCGAGCCCGCGGGCGTTCAGCTCGAGCAGGTTGTCCTTCATCACGACGGTCGACTTCACGAGCAGCCCCGACATGCCGATCACGTCGGCGTCGTGCTCCTCGGCCGCCGCGATGATCTCGTTGATCGTCTTCTTGATACCGATGTTGACGACGTCGTAGCCGTTGTTGGTGAGGATGATGTCGACGAGGTTCTTGCCGATGTCGTGCACGTCGCCGCGTACCGTCGCGAGCACCATCGTGCCCTTGCCGGCCGCGCTGGAGCGCTCCATGTGCGGTTCGAGCAGCGCCACGGCGCTCTTCATCACCTCGGCGGAGGTGAGCACGAACGGCAGCTGCATCTCCCCCGCACCGAACCGCTCGCCGACCACCTTCATGCCCTCGAGCAGGTGGTCGTTGATGATGCCGAGCGCGGTCATGCCGTCGGCGCGCGCGAGGTCGAGGTCGGCCTCGAGGCCCTTGGCCTCGCCGTCGATGATCCGGCGCTCCAGGCGCTGGCCCACCGGGAGGGCGGCGAGCTCGGCGGCGCGGGCGTCGCGCAGCTCGGCGCTGTTCACCCCGGCGAAGATGTCGAGCATGCGGGCCAGGGGGTCGTAGGTGAGGTTGCCCTCGTCGTCGTAGCGCCGACGGTCCCACACGAGGTCGAGCGCGACCTCGCGCTGCTCGTCCGGCACGGAGGCGAGCGGCACGATCTTGGCGGCGTCGACGATCGCGGAGTCGAGTCCGGCGGCCACCGCCTCGTGGATGAAGACGGAGTTGAGCACGGAGCGCGCCGCGGGGTTGAGCCCGAAGGAGACGTTCGAGACGCCGAGCGTCGTGTGGATCCCGGGGTACTTCGTGGTGATCTCGCGGATCGCCTCGATGGTCTCGATCGCGTCGCGGCGCGTCTCCTCCTGCCCCGTCGCGATGGGGAACGTCAGGGCGTCGACGACGATGTCGTCCACCCGCATCCCCCACTCGCCCACGAGCGTGTCGACCAGGCGCGAGGCGATGCGGACCTTGTCCGCGCGCGTGCGGGCCTGCCCCTCCTCGTCGATCGTCAGGGCGATGACGGCGGCGCCGTGCTCCTTCACCAGCGGCATGATCTGGCCGAAGCGCGAGGCGGGACCCTCACCGTCCTCGTAGTTGACGGAGTTGACGACAGGGCGGCCGCCGACCAGCTCCAGCCCGGCGGCGAGCACGGCGGGCTCGGTCGAGTCGATGACCAGCGGCAGCGTGGAGGCCGAGGCGAAGCGCGAGACGATCTCGCGGACGTCCGCGACGCCGTCGCGCCCCACGTAGTCCACGCACACGTCGAGCAGGTGGGCGCCGACGCGGATCTGGTTGCGCGCGATCTGGACGCACTCGTCCCAGTTCGCCTCGAGCATCGCCTCGCGGAACGCCTTCGAGCCGTTGGCGTTCGTGCGCTCGCCGATGGCGAGGTAGGACGCGTCCTGGTCGAACGGGACGTGCTGGTAGAGGCTGGCGACGCCCGCCTCGGGGGCGGGCACGCGCGGTGCCGGCGTGAGCCGGGCGACCCGCCGGACGACCGCGGCCAGGTGCGCCGGCGTCGTGCCGCAGCAGCCACCGATGAGCGAGAGGCCGAACTCGCGGACGAACTGCTCGTGCGCCGCCGCCAGCTCCTCGGGTCCGAGCGGGTACTCGGCGCCGTTCTTGCCGAGCACCGGGAGCCCCGCGTTCGGCATGCAGACGACCGGCACGCGCGAACGCACCGACAGCTGGCGCAGGTGCTCGCTCATCTCCGCGGGACCGGTCGCGCAGTTGAGCCCGATGGCGTCGACGCCGAGCGGTTCGAGCGCGGTCAGCGCCGCCCCGATCTCGCTGCCCATGAGCATCGTGCCGGTGGTCTCCACCGTCACCTCGACGAAGATCGGCAGCCGCACCCCGCGCTCGACGATGGCCTGCTTGCAGCCGTTGATCGCCGCCTTGGTCTGCAGCAGGTCCTGGGAAGTCTCCACGAGGAAGGCGTCGGCGCCGCCGTCGATGAGGCCGACGGCCTGCTCGGCAAAGGTCGAGCGGAGGTGGGCGTAGGTGGTGTGCCCGAGGCTCGGCAGCTTGGTGCCGGGGCCCATCGAGCCCAGCACCCAGCGCACGCGGCCGTCACGGCCCTCCCACGCCTCGGCGCGCTCGCGCGCGATCCGGGCTCCCTCGCGGGCGAGCTCCGTGATGCGGTCGTCGATCTCGTAGTCCGAGAGGTTCGACCAGTTGGCGCCGAACGTGTTGGTCTCGACGGCGTCGACGCCCACCTCGTAGTAAGCGTCGTGCACCGCGGCGATGATGTCGGGGCGAGAGACGTTGAGGATCTCGTTGCACCCCTCGAGCTGCTGGTAGTCCTCCAGGCTCGGGTCGTGCTCCTGCAGCATCGTGCCCATCGCGCCGTCGGCGACGACGACGCGGCGGCCCATCTCGTCCAACAGCGCCTGCGCGCGGGCCGTCCGGGGACGCCGGAGATGTCGAGGTCGTACTGGGCCGAGACCAGGGGTGCACTCACCTGCGCGAGTGTAGTTCGCGGGTTCCGAGGGGGTCAGGGGCGTTCAGCCGTCGGCGAGGAACGCGCGCAGGCCGCGTTCGCCGTCGTCCATCACCCTCGCGTGCGAGCGTTCGGCGAGCACGGGCACGGCCCGGCCGAGCAGGACGAGCTCGGGGCGCGTGAGTCGCACCCGCCAGTCGATGACGACGCGCGTGCCGCCGTCGTGCTCCGTCAGGTCCGCGACGGCGGAACCCACCAGGTCGCCGACGCTCCGCATCACCACGTGGCGCGGCGGGTCGGCGGAGGTGACCTCCAGACCGAGCCGCAGCCGGTAGCCCAGCGGCGCGCGGAAGACGAGGTGACCGCGCGTGCCGACGCCGTGGGCGTCGCCCGGCCGCAGGACCTGCGAGGTGACCTGCGGCCACCACTGCTCCCAGCGCGAGGCGACGGCGAGCACGTCCCACGCCCGCGCGGCGTCGACCGGGAGGTCCCAGGTCGAGCGGAGCTCGTGGACCGGGCCGCGAGGAGCGCGCCGCGCGGGGGGCACGGGGTCAGGCCGTCGGCGTCGCGCCGGCGGGGACGTCGCCGTCGCCGCCGGACGCCTCGAGCCGGTGGCTGTGCATCAGCGAGGAGTACCAGCGCGCGCTGGCCTTCGGGGTGCGCTCCATCGTGTCGCGGTCGACGTGGACGATCCCGAAGGTCTTGCCGTAGCCGTAGGCCCACTCGAAGTTGTCGAGCAGGGTCCACAGCAGGTAGCCGCGGACGTCAGCACCGGCCTCGATCGCCTCGTGGACGGCGGCGACGTGCTCGCGCAGGTAGGTGATGCGGTCGAGGTCGAGGACCGCGCCGTCGACCAGGACGTCGTCGGGGTAGGCCGCGCCGTTCTCGGTGATGACGAGGTGGGTGCCGGCGGGGCCGGTGACCTCCCGGTCGAGCTCGACGAGCAGGTCGCGGAACGCGCCGGGGTGGTTCTCCCAGTCCATCTCGGTCCGGGGTGCCTGCGTGGGGATCCACCGCGACTCGCGCGCGGTGAGCCACGGCGAGACGCCCTCGTCGGCGGAGGCGCCCGACGGCGAGACGGTGCCGGAACCGTCCGGCGCCGCGATGACCCACGAGTTGTAGTAGTTCACGCCGAGCACGTCGATCGGGGCCGCGATGACGTCGAGGTCGCCCGGCTGCACGAGGTCGGCGGGCCAGATCTCGGCGACGTCGTCGAGGAAGGTCTGCGGGTAGGCGCCGGAGAAGATCGGGCCGGTGAAGCAGCCGTACATGCCATCCTCGAGGCGGCGGACGGTGTCGCGGTCCGCCTCGCTGGCGGGGTCCAGCGGGGCGTACCGCGAGAAGTTCAGCGTGATGCCGAGGTCGAGCTCGGCGTCGGCCTCGCGCAGCGCCGTGATCGCGTGACCGTGGCCGAGCAGGAGGTGGTGCAGGGCGCGGAGCGCGCCGGCGTCGTCGGTCACCCCGGGCGCGTGCTGACCGCCCGCGTAGCCGAGGAACGCCGAGCACCACGGCTCGTTGAGCGTGGTCCAGCTGCTCACGCGGTCACCGAGCGCGGCGTGCATGTCCATCGCGTACTCGGCGAACAGGAAGGCGGTGTCGCGGTGGCGCCAGCCGCCTCGCTCCTCCAACGCCTGCGGGAGGTCCCAGTGGTACAGCGTCAGCCAGGGCGAGATGCCGGCGGCGAGCAGCTCGTCGACGAGCCGGTCGTAGAACGCCACGCCCGCCGGGTTGAGGTCGCCGCCGTCGGGCCGGACCCGCGCCCACGACGTCGAGAACCGGTAGGTGTCGACGCCGAGCTCCTTCATGAGCGCGACGTCGGCCGGGTAGCGGTGGTAGTGGTCGTCGGCGATCTCACCGGTGTCACCGTTGACGACGGCGCCGGGGATGCGGGCGAAGTGGTCCCAGATCGAGTCGGTCCGGCCGTCCGTGTGGCTGGCGCCCTCGATCTGGAACGCGGCGGTGGCCACTCCCCAGGAGAAGGCGGGCCCGAAGGTGCGGGCGATGCTCGTGTCCGGGGCGGGCCAGGGCGAGACGGGGCGTGGGTCCGGCGTCGTTGAGGTCACGGCGCGAGTGTAGGTGCCGAGGTGCGCGCCGTCGCGGGGAGGCCCTCACGCCCGCGCCCGCTCCCCCGTCGAGGGGGTACTTCCCGCCCCTCCCGGGGGTACTTTCCGACCCTCCAGGGGGCACTTCCCGACGCCCCCGGGGCACATCCGGCGCCGACCTCAGCGCGCGGCGACCCGCTCCGCGACCTGGCGCTTGGTCCGGGTGAGCAGCGCCGTCATCCCGCGCAGCCGCAGCGGCGACACGGCCTCGGCCAGCCCCAGCGTGAGCGGGTAGTCGCTGGGGACGGCGGCCACCTCCTCCGGCGTGAGGCCGTCGATCCCCTCGGCGAGGATCCCGGCGAACCCGCGCGACGTCGGTGCCCCGGGCGGGGCCGAGGCGAGGAACCGGACGTGCGCGACGCCGTCGTCCCCCTCCACCAGCTCGGTGAAGAACGCGATCGGCGACTGGCACTCCGGCACCGGCTCCAGCAGCTCGGGCCGCGCCGCGTACTCCTCCGGCAGGTCGGGGAGCCCGTGGGAGAACTCGAGCAGCAGCTGCAGGCGGTCGGCGACGCCGAGCGCGAGGAAGTCCTCGCGGATCGCCGCGAGCGCCGGGGGCAGGGTGTCGGTCACCCCGCCATCCTCCCACCGCGGCGGTCCGCCCCAGCGGTCGGCCGTCCCCCGAAGCGGTCGGTCGTCGCCCGACGCCGACCCGTCTCGCATGCCGGGACCCCCGTCGTCGCTCCGCGGACGGCGACGGCGGCGCATAGGGTGGTCGGCGTCGTCGCCACCCAGGGAGGATCACCATGCCGGTCGAGGTCGATCGCACCGAGCCGAAGTTCGCGGACTACGCCCACCCGGAGCGGCTCGTGAGCACGCAGTGGCTCGCCGACCACCTGGGCGAGCCGGGCCTCGTCGTCGTCGAGAGCGACGAGGACGTGCTGCTCTACGAGACCGGCCACATCCCCACGGCGGTCAAGATCGACTGGCACCTCGACCTCAACGACCCGCTGGTCCGCGACTACGTCGACGGCGAGGGCTTCGCCCGGCTCCTCGGCTCGCGCGGCATCTCGCGCGACACGACCGTCGTGATCTACGGCGACCGCTCGAACTGGTGGGCCGCATACGCCCTCTGGGTGTTCTCGCTGTTCGGTCACCCCGACGTCCGGCTGCTGGATGGCGGCCGCGAGAAGTGGATCGGCGAGGACCGCGAGCTAACGATCGACACGACGCCGATCACGCCCGCGTCCTACCCCGTGATCGAGCGCGACGACTCCTCGCTGCGCGCGTTCAAGGAAGACGTGCTCGAGCACCTCGGCAACCCCCTCATCGACATCCGCTCGCCGCAGGAGTACACCGGCGAGCGCCTCCACATGCCGGACTACCCGGAGGAGGGCGCGCTGCGCGGCGGTCACATCCCGACGGCGACCAACGTCCCGTGGGCCCGGGCCGTCGCGGAGGACGCGTCGTTCCGGCCGCGCAACGAGCTCGAGGACATCTACGGCGACGGCGTCGCGGGCGTCGGCCTGACCCCGTCCGACGCCGTGATCACCTACTGCCGCATCGGCGAGCGCTCGAGCCACACCTGGTTCGTCCTGACCCACCTGCTCGGGTACGACGCCGTGCGCAACTACGACGGCTCGTGGACCGAGTGGGGCAACGCGGTGCGCGTGCCGATCGTCAAGGGCGACAAGCCGGGGCTCGCCCCCGCCCGCTGACCCCGTCCGGGTCAGGTCGCGTCCGGGTCAGGTCGCGACCGGGTCAGCCTTCGAGCGACGCCCGCGCCGCCTCGACCACGACGGCGTCCGCGCACCCGCGCGCGAAGCCCGCGATCCGGCGGTCGATGTCGCGACCGAGCACCCAGGTCCCGACGCGCTCCGCCAGCGGGGCCAGCCACGCCGGCCGGCACACGAAGTTGTACCGCCACGTCGCGAGGGTCGCGCCGTCGCCGTCGGGCACGAACCGCCAGCCGGCGGCGAGCCGCTCGAAGAACCACGGCCCCGTGACCATCCGCATGCCCGAGGTCGTGGGCGGCCGGTGAGAGACGTACTCGCTCACCATCGACAGACCCGAGCGGTGGGTGGTGCGGGTCCGCACCCCCTTGCCCGGCGCCGTCGCGCCGTCGAGGAACCGCTGCCGCGCTATGAAAGGGTCCCAGCGCAACCGGATCTCCCCGGTGGTCTGCGAGACCGCGAACGCGACCTCCACCGGCACGGGCACGACCACGGACGACTCGACGACGGGCATCCGGCGAGTATCCCAGCGGACGGTGTCGCGCGGTCGATCGGGTCGACGAACCGTTCACCTCACCACGAGCGAGGGGAACCCGAGCCCCGTCACCTCGGCCGCGAGCGCCGCGAACTCCTCGTCCCACCCGGGCGGGTGCGCGTCGGCGAGCGCGAGGGTTCCCTCGGCGCGGGCCTGCTGGAGCGCGTAGGAGCGCACGCCGAGGCGACGCAGCTCGCGGGCGAGGGCGAGGGTGCGGTCGGCCATCCCCGGCGCCACGGTCGTACGCACCTCGTGCCCGAGGCCTCGTCCCGCGGCGTCCAGCACGAGACCGAGGCTCCGCCACGCCCGCTCCCCCGCCCGCGCCGTCCCCACGAGCTCGGCGTAGTCGCCCGGCAGCGCCTTGACGTCCAGCCCGACCCAGTCGAGCTCGTCCAGCACCGCGGCCAGCCGCCCCGGGTAGGCCCCGGCCGTGTGGAGCCCGACGGCGAAGCCCGCCTCCCGCACCCGGCTCACCGCTGCGACGAGTGCGGGCTGGCGGGTGGGCTCGCCGCCGGTGAACACCACGCCGTCGAGCAGTCCGTGCCGACGGTCCAGCAGCGCCGCGACCTCGCCCCAGGACACCGTACCCAGGGTGCGGGACGGGAGGAGGTCGGGGTTGTGGCAGTACCGGCACCGCCACGGGCAGCCCTGGAGGAAGACCGTGGCGACCAGGCGGTCCGGCCAGTCGACCGTCGAGAGCGGGACGAGGCCCGCGATCCGGAGGTCGCCTGCCGCCGGACCGGCTCCCGCCCTCACGCGAGCGCCGGCTCGCGGAACGGCGTCCGCTCCGCGTACTCGCCCTTCTTGCCGATGTTGAACGACGACACCGGCCGGTGGTAGCCCATGACGCGCGTCCAGACCTCGCACACGACCTCGCCCCGTCCCTCCGAGACGCACGTCCCGCACGTCGGCTGCTCGCCGACGAGGTAGCCGTGGTTCGGGCAGATCGAGAACGTCGGGGTGATCGTCACGTACGGCAGGGAGAACCGGGTGAGCGACCGTCGCACCATCTCCTTGCACGCCTGCGCCGAGGTCACCCGCTCGCCCAGGTAGAGGTGGAGCACCGTGCCGCCCGTGTACTTGCGCTGCAGATCGTCCTGGAGCTCGAGGGCGAGGAACGGATCGGTCGTGTGGGCCACGGGCAGCTGCGAGGAGTTCGTGTAGTACGGGTTCGACGCCGTTCCCGCCTGCAGGATCCCGGGGTACCGACGCCGGTCCTCCTTGGCGAAGCGATAGGTCGCGCCCTCGGCCGGCGTGGCCTCGAGGTTGTACAGGTGCCCGGTCTCCTCCTGGAACTCCACGAGGCGCGCGCGCACGTGGTCGAGCACACGGACCACGAGCGCGTGACCCTCCGGTGTCGTGAGGTCCTCGGCGTCCAGGAAGAAGTTGCGCACCATCTCGTTCATGCCGTTCACGCCGAGCGTGGAGAAGTGGTTCTCGAGCGTGCCGAGGTAGCGCCGCGTCCAGGGGTAGAGGCCGTCGTCGATGAGGCGCTGCACCACCACCCGCTTCACCTCCAGGCTGTCGCGGCCGATCTCCAGCAGCCGGTCGAGCTCGGCCAGCAGCCCCGCCTCGTCGTGCGCGTGCAGGTGGCCCAGCCGCGCGCAGTTCACGGTGACGACGCCGATCGACCCCGTCTGCTCCGCCGAGCCGAACAGCCCGTTGCCGCGCTTGAGCAGCTCACGCAGGTCGAGCTGGAGGCGGCAGCACATCGAGCGGATCATGCCGGGGTCCAGCTCCGAGTTGATGAAGTTCTGGAAGTACGGCAGCCCGTAGCGGGCGGTCATGGCGAACAGCGCGTCGGCGTTGGGGCTGTCCCACGCGAAGTCGTCGGTGATGTTGTAGGTCGGGATCGGGAAGGTGAAGACCCGCCCGTCGGCGTCGCCCCGCGTCATCACGTCGATGTAGGCGCGGTTGATCAGGTCCATCTCGGCCTGCAGCTCGCCGTAGGTGAAGTCCACCGCTTCGCCCCCGATCAGAGGCGTCTGCCCGGCGAGGTCGGCGGGCGGGTTCCAGTCGAAGGTGAGGTTCGTGAACGGCGTCTGGGTGCCCCACCGCGAGGGGACGTTGAGGTTGTGGACCATCTCCTGGAGGCACTGGAGGACCTCGTCGTAGGTCATCGCGTCGAGCCGGACGAACGGCGCGAGGTAGGTGTCGAACGAGCTGAACGCCTGCGCACCGGCCCACTCGTTCTGCAGCGTGCCGAGGAAGTTGACGATCTGCCCGCACGCGCTGGACAGGTGCCGCGGCGGATGCGAGGAGATGGCCCCCGGAACCCCGCCGAACCCCTCCTCCACGAGGGTCCGCAGGCTCCAGCCGGCGCAGTACCCGGCGAGCATGTCGAGGTCGTGCACGTGGAGCGCCCCCTCGCGGTGGGCGAGCCCGACCTCGGGGGCGTAGACGCGCTCCAGCCAGTAGTTCGCCACGACCTTGCCCGACGTGTTCAGGACGAGTCCACCGAGCGAGAAGCCCTGGTTGGCGTTGGCGTTCACGCGCCAGTCCGACCGCTCCAGGTACTCCTCGATCGTGGCTGCGGCATCGACGTGGACGGGCATGGGGGCGACTCCTCAGGGTGCGGCGCAGGTGACGCCCACCACCATATGGAGTAGTCGAGGATCACTCATGACACTACATCTAGTGGTCACGGTGATCCATCCCACAGCCGGCCGGGACCTTCGACCCTGGCGGGGTTCCTACCGCGGCGCGACGGCGAGGCCCCGCTCGGCGAACACCGCCGCCGCCGCGGCGGGCACGTCCGTGACGAGGCCGTCGACGCCGAGGTCCAGCAGGCGGTGCATCTCGGACGGGTCGTTGACCGTCCAGACGTGCACCACGTGACCGTGCGCGTGCGCCGTCGCGAGGAACTCCGGCGTGACCACCCGGAGGCCCTGGTAGGTCAGCGGCACCTGAACCGCGCGCCCGGTCGGTCCCGGCACGCGCGGCCGCCAGCCGCGACTCTCGGCGAGGAGCCGGAACGCATCCGCCATCCCCATCCCGAGCGCGGTCCGGCCGCGCGTGACGCGGGCGACCGTCGCGAGGCGCCTCGACGAGAACGAGGTGAGGCAGACGCGGCCGGCCGCCCCGGCCTCCCGCACCGCCCGCAGGGTCGGTCCGACGACGGGGTCGGTCTTCACGTCGAGGTTGAGCCGCAGGTCGGGCTGCTCTGCCAGCAGCTCGTCCAGCCGGAGGGCGCGCTCGCCGTCGACGTCGCGCATGAGGTCGAGCTCCCACCACGTGACGTCGGACACCTTCCGGGGGTCGGAGAACCGCCGCTCGAGCGTCTCGTCGTGCGCGAGGACGGCGACGCCGTCGCGCGTGTGCCGCAGGTCCGTCTCCATCGTGGTGACGCCGGTCGCGAGCATCGCTGCGACGGCGGCTCGCGTGTTCTCGGCGGCCGTCTCCATCCCTCCCCGGTGGGCGAGGATCACGGGTGCGCCGATGCTGAAGATGGTGTGAGTCACCCCACCATCCTGCCCCCTGCGTCAGAACCGCCCCGACGACCGTGCTAATGTTTTCTCTCGCAACGCCATGCACCTCTAGCTCAATTGGCAGAGCAACTGACTCTTAATCAGTGGGTTCCCGGTTCGAGTCCGGGGGGTGTACAGATGAGGCCCCGTCACTTCGGTGACGGGGCCTCAGTCGTCTCCCGGGGCATCCCCTGGGCTCGTCTGGGCCCCGCGCGAGGCATTCGGTAAACTTCGTCGCGGTCCGGGCAGACGGCCTGGCCGACAGGTCCCCCTCGCCCCCGACGGGTGAAGTGCGTGGATCGGCGGGAGAGCCCCGTCCTGCCCGTGGCGGAGGTCCCGCCACCGGTGCCGTCGGCGAGTCGCCGAGAGCCGGAAGGACGCATCATGCCGCACGACCCCGAGGTGGACGCCGTCCCCTCCTCCCAGGCCGACGCGGCCCCGACCTCCACGGCTGACGCGGCCCCCCGCGCCTCCGCCGTCGGACCGGTCTTCCGCTGGTCAGCCGCCCTCATCCTCAGCTTCCTGGCCGCCACGCTGCTCTTCCCCGAGCAGGCCGAGCGGACGCTGACCTTCCTCCAGCGCGAGGTGATCTCGACCTTCGGCTGGTACTACACGCTGCTGGTCGTCGCGCTCGTCGTGTTCTGCCTCGTCGTCGCCTTCGGTCCCTCGGGCCGCATCGTGCTGGGCCGACGCGGCGAGAAGCCGGAGTTCTCCCTCGGCGCGTGGTTCTCGATGATCTTCGCGTGCGGCATGGGCATCGGCCTCGTGTTCTGGGGCCCGGCGGAACCGCTGTCCCACTTCGTCGAGCCCCGACCGGGCGTCACGGGCGAGGGCGCCGACCTCGCCAAGGCCGCGATGACCCAGACGTTCCTTCACTGGGGACCCCAGGCGTGGGCGATCTACGCGGCCGTCGGCCTCGCGCTGGCGTACTCGATGCACCGTCGCGGCAAGCCGCTGTCGGTCCGCTGGACCCTCGAGCCACTCCTCGGTGACCGGGTGAAGGGCCGCTGGGGCGACGTCATCGACGTCGTCACCGTGCTCGGCACCGTCTTCGGCGTGGCGACCACGCTCGGTTTCGGCGCGCTGCAGATCACGGCCGGGCTGGACCACACGGGCGTCGTCTCCTCCTCGGCGACCGTCCAGATCCTCGTCGTGCTCGTGGTGACGATCCTCGCGACCATCTCCGTCGTCTCGGGCGTCGACCGCGGCATCAAGATCCTCTCCAACCTCAACATGGTCCTCGCGGCCTTCCTGCTGATCGTCGTCCTGGCGCTCGGACCGACGCTGTTCCTGCTGCGCGAGACGATCGAGTCGGTCGGCGCCTTCCTGCAGACCTACGTCGGACAGTCCTTCGAGCTCCTCGCCTACGACGGCGACGCGGGCTCCGACTGGAAGCAGCAGTGGACGATCTTCTACTGGGGCTGGTGGATCTCGTGGGCGCCGTTCGTGGGCGTCTTCATCGCACGCATCTCGCGCGGTCGCACCGTCCGCCAGTTCGTGCTCGGCACGATGCTCGCCCCCACGCTCGTCACCTTCGTGTGGTTCGGCATCTTCGGTGGCAGCGCCATCCACCGCCAGCTGTTCGGTGCCGGTGACCTGGCCGGGGCCGACGGCGCGACGGTCGAGCCCGACTACGTGATGTTCGACCTGCTCGACGGACTCGCCGGCACCCGCATCTGGATCGCGCTGATGCTCGTGCTCATCGCCGTGTTCTTCGTGACCTCGGCCGACTCCGGCGCCCTCGTGGTCGGGATGCTGTCCTCGGGCACCAGCGAGCCGCCGACCTGGCTGCGCATCCTGTGGACGTTCTCGATCGGCGCCGTGGGGGTGGTCCTGCTCCTGCGCGGCGGGCTCGGGACGATGCAGACGGCGACGATCCTCATCGCCCTGCCCTTCAGCGTCGTGATGATCGGCATGCTCGTGGCGCTCACCCGCTCGCTGCGGGAGGAGAACGCCGAGCACGCGGCGCTCGAGCTGCAGCGCGAGCGCGACGAGGTGACGGCCCACGTCGTGGAGGCCGTGGCCAACGACCCCGACCTCTCCGACGCCCTCGCGCGGGGACTGACCTCCCCGAACGGCGACCCGTCGCGACGGCGTGTGCGCGACCAGGTCGCGCGCGTCCTCGAGCGTCCGTCGGGGTTGCGACCGCCGAAGCGGTGACGTCGGGGTGACGCAGCGGGGTCGCGGATGCACCGGGCGACGGCGGCTGCCCGTTACGGTGTGTCCGTGACCACCGCTGCGCGCATCGCTCTCGTGACCTGCTCCGACCTCCCCGAGGGCGACCCGGAGGACCGGGCGCTCGTCGTCGCCCTCGCCGAGCGCGGTGCGACGGCGACCATCGCCATCTGGGACGACGCGGGCGTCGACTGGACCCAGTTCGACGTCGTCGTGCTGCGCAGCGTCTTCGACTACAGCCTGCGCCGCGACGAGTTCATCGCCTGGGCCGAGTCGGTCCCGCAGCTGCGCAACCCGCTGAACGTCATCCGGTGGAACACGGACAAGCACTACATCGACGACCTCGCCAAGGCGGGGCTGCCCGTCGTCGACACGCAGTGGCTCGAGCCGGAGCGCAAGTACGAGAAGCGTGACCTGCACAACCGCTTCCCGGCGCGCGAGGACTTCGTGGTGAAGCCGGCCGTGTCCGCGGGTTCCGCCGACACCGGTCGGTACACCGCGACCGACGCCGACTCCCGCCGCCTGGCGATCAAGCACGCGCTGCGCCTGCTCGAGGCCGGCCGCTCCGTGATGGTGCAGCGGTACATGCCGGAGATCGACACGTACGGCGAGAGCGCCCTGGTCTTCCTGCACGGCGAGTACTCGCACGCGATCCACAAGGGCGCGATGCTCGTGGGCGAGGACACCGGCGACAGCGACTCCTACACCCCCGAGACCATGCAGCCGTGGGAGCCGTCCGAGCTGGAGATCACCGCGGCGCGCAACATCATCACCGAGGTGCGCCGCCTCATCCCCGGCCGCTCGGGCCAGTCGCGCCCCCTGCTGTACGCCCGTGTCGACCTCGTCATCCGCGGCGACCAGACGCCGCTGCTGATGGAGCTCGAGCTCGTCGAGCCGTCGCTGTACGCGTCCCTCTCCCCCGGCGCGCTCGACCGCGTCGCGAGCGCGATCCTGCGCGAGGTGGCCTACGGCTCCGACGCTCACAACGACCGCACCGCCGTCTGAGGCAGGGACGCCGGGGCGGTCCCCCGCAGCACGCAGCGCCCGATCGCCCTAGGGTGGACCGGTGACTTCGCGAGCCGTGGACCCCATCGTCTGGATCGACTGCGAGATGACGGGCCTCGACGCCCGTCGGGACGCCCTCATCGAGGTGGCGGTGATCGTGACCGACTCCGACCTCACGCCGCTCGGGGAGGGCATCGACATCGTCATCGCCCCGACCCCCGGGTCGGTCGAGCAGATGAGCGACCTGGTCCGCACGATGCACACGAAGTCGGGTCTCCTCGAGGAGCTCGACGCCGGCGTCTCCATGGAGGAGGCCCGTGCGCAGGTCCTCGAGTACGTGCGCAGCTACGTCCCCGAGCCCCGCAAGGCGCCGCTCGCGGGCAACTCCGTGGGCACCGACAAGGTCTTCCTCGACCGGGAGATGCCCGAGCTCGTCGAGCACCTGCACTACCGGATCATCGACGTCTCCTCGATCAAGGAGCTCGCCCGCCGCTGGTACCCGCGCGCGTACTTCGCCTCGCCCAGGAAGCAGGGCGGCCACCGCGCGCTGGCCGACATCGCCGAGAGCATCGACGAGCTGCGCTACTACCGCACGGCGCTGTTCCCCGACGGCGACGGCCCGGCCTCGTCCGACCTGCGCAAGCGGGCCGCGCTGATCTCGGCCAGCCCCACCCCCGCCGGCTGAGGCCGGGCGCCGGCGCACGAAGCACTCGAAAAACGGGCTACACTAGTCCGGCACTGTTCAACGACAGTGGCATGGTGGGTATAGCTCAGCTGGTAGAGCGCCGCGTTGTGGTCGCGGATGTCGCGGGTTCAAGTCCCGTTACTCACCCCGGTACGACGGCGGGTCCCTCGGGGCCCGCCGTCGTCGTTCCCGGACCGTTGTCCGCCTCCCTGGACTCGCTCCACGCCACGGCGAGGAGCGGGGTAGCGTTGGCCCGGCGTCGCGCATCGCCGACGACGCCGCCCCCACGGTGATCCAGACTGCAAGGAGCCCTCTTCCATGGCCAAGCTCGAGGTGGGCGACATCGCCCCAGACTTCACTCTCGACGCCGCGGGTGGCGGGAGCGTGACCCTCGCCGAGCTGCGAGCCGACGCCCCCAACGGCGTCATCATCTACTTCTACCCGGCCGCCGGGACGCCCGGCTGCACCACGCAGGCCTGCGACTTCCGCGACTCCCTGGCCTCACTCCAGGGCGCCGGTTACTCGGTCGTGGGTATCTCCCCCGACACGGTCGCGAAGCTCGACGCCTTCGCCGAGCGCGAGGGCCTCTCCTACCCGCTCGCCGCCGACCCCGACCGCGAGGTGCTCGAGGCTTACGGTGCGTACGGCGAGAAGACGATGTACGGCAAGACGGTGACCGGCGTCATCCGCTCGACCTTCGTCGTCGCCCCCGACGGCCGCCTCACGCTCGCCCAGTACAACGTGCGCGCCACCGGCCACGTGGCCAAGCTCCGCCGCGACCTCAAGGTCGCCTGAGCCTCCCCGAACCGAGCACGACGGCGAGGGCGGTCACCCGGGCTCGTCCCGGTGACCGCCCTCGCTGCGTCCCTGGGTAGGGTGGGAGATCGCTGGCGCGAGTGGCGGAATTGGCAGACGCGCAGGATTTAGGTTCCTGTGTCCTCGGGCGTGCGGGTTCAAGTCCCGCCTCGCGCACATCTCGACCTCCCGTGCGCACCCGTGGTCGCGACACGCGGCGTGCCGCGCACACCGGGCGCCCACCGAGCGGCAGCCCGCGGGCCGCAGGACCGCCGGTCCGTGCGACGCTGGGGCCCCACCCGCGAAGGAGTCCCGTGCCGAGAGCCGCCCGTCCCCGTCCGGACCGCCCCGAGGCGACGCCGTCGGCGCCCGTCCCGACGCCCGTCCCCGTCTGGGCGCTCGCCTCCGCCGTCGTCGCCCCGATCGCGATGATCGGCGGCTGGACCCTCGCGCAGGCGCTGCAGCCGTCGTTCGACCCCGTCCGCGAGACCATCAGCACCCTCGCCGAGGCTGACCGGACCGCGCCCGTGGTGCTGGGGGCGGCGCTGGTCGTCACGGGTCTGGCCCACCTCGTCACCGCGGCGGGACTGGGGCGTCTGCGTCCCCTCGGCCGCGCCGCCCTCGCGCTCGGCGGCCTCGCCACGCTCGCCGTCGGCCTGCTGCCCTCGGACGCCCACCCGCTCCCCCACGGGATCGCCGCCGGTATCGGCTTCGGCGCCCTGGCCCTCTGGCCCGTCCTCACGACGCGCCGCGCCGGCGCCCCGATCGAGCGCCCGACGGCGACCGTCACCGCGAGCGTCGTGCTCCTCGCCCTGGTCGGGTCGTTCGTCGTGCAGCTCGCCGGCGGCGAGAGCTCGCCCGCGATCGGTCTCACGGAGCGCCTCGCGGCCGGCGCGCAGTCCCTCTGGCCGCTGGTGGTCGTGCTCGCGCTGCGGCGTCGTCGGGACTGAGCGAACGATCCTTGCCCGCCGCGCTCCTCGCGCGGCACAGTGGCCTCATCTCGTTCCTGAGGAAGGTGAGTGCTGTGGCACGTCGACGTGGCCCCGGTCCCAGCGTGAAGGATCCCGAGCTCTACGAAGAGCTCCGTGACGAGGGCAACAGCAAGGAGAAGTCGGCGCGCATCGCCAACGCCGCCGCCGCACGGGGGCGCTCCGCCGTCGGGAGGAAGGGCGGCGAGGCCGGCAGCTACGAGGACTGGACGGTCGCCGACCTGCGCAAGCGGGCCGCGGAGCTCGACGTCCCCGGTCGCTCGAAGATGCGCAAGGCCGCGCTCGTCGACGCCCTGCGCAACCACTGACGTCCCCGTGTCCTCGTGAGCGCCACCGATCCCGACGACCCCGGCGTCCCCGACGACGTCGCCCTGGCCCACGGCCGCGACGAGTCGGGCGCCGAGCGGGCCGACCGGAACTGGAGCGAGCTCCTCCAGGAGCTGCGCGTCATGCAGACGGGCGTGCAGGTGCTCACGGGCTTCCTCCTGACCCTGCCCTTCCAGCAGCGGTTCGCGGAGCTCGACCGTTACCAGCTCACGCTCTACCTCGCGCTCGTCTGCCTCTCGGTCGCCACGACCGGCGTGCTCATCGCCCCGGTCGCCGTGCACCGCTCGGTCTTCCGACGGGGTCTCAAGGCACCGCTCGTGACGGCGAGCGACCGGCTCACGCGCCTCGGTCTGGTGATGCTCGGCCTCGTGGTGACCGGGACGGCGATGCTCGCGTTCGACGTCGTCCTCTCGCGGACCGCCGGAATCGTGGTGGGTGCGTGCGCGGCGACCCTGCTGGCGGTCCTGTGGGTGCTGGTGCCGCAGCGGCTCGGCGCGGCGGCCCGTGACGCGGCCCGCGACCGCGCCCGGACGGTGGCGCACGTCTCACCCTGACCCCGTCGGGTGGCCGGGTGAGGTAGGAATGAGGGTGTGAGTGACGTGCGCGCCGATGACCAGGGCCCCTGGCTCTCCCCCGAGAACCTCGACTTCGTCCGCCGCAAGGTGCCGATGGTGTACGTGGACGTGGTGCCCGTGCGGCTCGACGGCGACGGTTCCCTCGCCCGCGTCGGCCTCCTCCTGCGCAGCCCGCGCGAGGGTGGCCTGTGGCGCACCGTGATCTCCGGGCGCGTACTCCTGCACGAGACGATCCGGGCCGCGATCACGCGCCACATCGAGAAGGACCTCGGCCAGATGGCGCTGCCGCGCATCCCGGCCTCCCCGCAGCCCTTCACCGTGAACGAGTACTTCCCCACGGTCGTCCCCGGCGGCTACGCCGACCCGCGCCAGCACGCCGTTTCGCTCGCGTACGTCGTGCCGATCGACGGCGACGCCTCCGCCCAGAAGGACGCGCTCCAGCTGACCTGGCTGACGCCGGAGGAGGCGCTGGACCCCGCCGTCCGCGGCGAGTGCGTGTCGGGCCACGGGGCGCTCGTCGCGGGTGCGATCGCGCACCTCGGCGCCCTGCGCTGACGCCGGCCACCAGCCGTCGGGCCGCCGTCGGGGAGGACTCAGCCCAGCGTGGTGCGTGGGGGACGCGCGTCGTAGGCGTCCCGGTGCTCGAGCACCTGCTCGATGTGGGCCTCGGCCCAGCGCGACAGCGACCGCAGCGGCTCGTGCAGGCTCTGCCCGAGCGGCGTGAGGGAGTACTCCACGCGCGGCGGCATCTCGTCGTAGGCCGCGCGGGACACGATGCCGTCCCGCTCGAGACGCTTGAGGGTGTCCGACAGCACCTTGCCGCTGATGCCGTCGACGGCGTCGCGCAGCTGCGTGAAGCGGTGCGGTCCCTCGCTCAGCACGACGACGATCATCGCCGTCCACTTGTTGGCGATCTCCGCCAGCGACGTGCGCGACGGACAGGTCGCCACCAGGACGTTCCAGGCCGGGGTCGAGGTGGTGGGCGGGCTCATCGGTCGCATCTCCCTTGGTGACGTTGAGGTAACAGGTTACCGATCGATACCGTCGGCTCATGACCACACCGCTGCAGACCCTGTCCTCCTACAACGACGCCCTCGCGGCCGGCGACATGGACGCCTTCGTCGCTCTCCTGGCGCCGGAGATCGTCTGGCACCAGCCCGGCTCCCATCCACTCAGCGGCGACCACACGGGCCCCGGCGCCGTGCTGGACCTGCTCGGCGGATTCATGACGGCGAGCGCCGGCACCTTCCAGGTGCGCCCGACCGACGCGCCCCGGGTGAACGGTGACCTCGTCGCCCTGCCCGTGGAGTTCAGCGGCGCGCGCGAGGGCCGCGCCGACCTCGCGATGGCCGGCACCGACCTGTTCCGCATCTCCGGCGGGCTCATCCGCGAGGTCTGGCTGTTCTCGGCCGATCAGGACGTGGAGAACGCGTTCTGGGCGTGAGCGCCTGACGACGACGCCGGCCTCGGCCACCCGGCGGGCTCAGACCGCCGGGTCGCCCAGGTCGATCGTCGGCCAGTCGGCGTAGTCCTCGCGCATCAACCGGTCGTGCGTCGCGACGACGACCGCGCACACCACCCACCGCAGCCACCCCGTCATCGAGTCGACGAGGTCGACCGCGAGGTGGTTGGTGGGCTCGTCCAGCAGCAGCACGTGCGGCGCCGTCATGAGGATGAGCGCGAGGTCCAGCCGCCGCCGCTGCCCCACGGACAGCTCCGTGACCGGTCGGTCGAGGTCCTCCTCGGTGAGCAGCCCGGTCGCGGCGATCGGCACGAGCTCGTCGGGGTTGACGCGACCGCGCCGCACCTCCTCGAGCACGACGCGGGCGGCGACGTCGAACCCCGTCTCGCCCGGCTTCAGCTCCAGCCGGCTCTCCTGCCACAGCACCCCCACGCGCACACCGGGCGCCGTCGCCGCCTCGGACAGCAGCCCGAGCAGCGTCGACTTGCCGCGGCCGTTGGGGCCGACCAGCAGCAGACGGTCCTCGCGTCCGACGGCGAGCATCAGGTCGGGCCGCTCGAGCCGCCCGGGCACGTGCGCGCCGGGGAGCAGCAGGAGCGGTGCGTTGCCGTGCCCGTCCGGCTCGCCCCCGAGGTGCGGCCAGTCGACCTCCGGCGGGGGCGGTGGGACCGAGACGGCCCTGGCCTCGAGCGCGCGCAGCTGCCGGTCGGCCGCCGTGATGTGCTGCTTGGCCCGCGTGCCCCGGCGGTGCTTGTCGGACCCCTTCGGCGGCCGCCACTCGTCCGAGAGGCCCTCGTAGGAGGAGTCCCGGCTCCAGAACAGCTCCTCGAGCCGCTTCTGCTCGGTGCGGAACCGGGTGCGCCAGCGTGCGAGCGCCGCATCCTTGGAGGCGCGGTAGTCGGCGTAGTGCAGCGCCCCGTACCGGGCGGGCGGTCCGGACATCGTGGAGTCGAGGTCGACGATCTCGGTCACGACGTCGTCGAGCAGCTGCCGGTCGTGCGTCACCAGGACGACGGCCCCCGGCCACACCGCGAGGCGGTCGGTGAGGTGCTCGATCGCGGCGACGTCGAGGTGGTTGGTCGGCTCGTCCAGCAGCAGGATGTCCGAGCGCTCGGCGAGCGCGCACGCGAGGTGCACGCGGTACCGCTCCCCCACGCTCATCTGCGCCAGAGGCCGGGCCGGGTCGCGCGGGGCACCGAACCGCGTCAGCGCCTCGTCCAGCTCCCGGTCGGCGTCCCACGCGCGCTCGTTCTCGTAGGCGGCGACGGCATCGGCCACCTCGCGCAGGGCGTGCGGGTCGTCCGAGCTCGCCCTCGCCGCGGCCTCCTCGAGCCGGACCTGCGCGGCCCGCGTGCGCTGCATGCTGGCGGCGAGCAGGTCACCCAGGGTCTCGTGCGTCGTCACCTGGAGCTCCTGCGCGACGGTGGTGAGGGTGCCGCGACGACGCACGGTGCCCGTGGCGGGCTCGAGCTCACCTCCGAGCAGGCGCAGCAGCGTCGACTTCCCGCTGCCGTTCTCCCCGACGAGACCGATGCGGTCGGTCCCGCTCACGGTCAGCCGGACGTCGGCCAGCACGGGCCGCCCCGGGTAGGCGTAGGAGACGCCGCGGGCGGCGATCAGGCCGGTGCGGGCGCTCATGCGGCCTCCGTCAGTCGGGTCAGGTCGTGGTCGGCGTCGGGCAGCCAGCGGGCCGTCTCGGCCGGGGTGGCCTCCGCGAGGGCTCGACGCCAGGCGTGGGTGCGGTTGACGGCGTGCAGGCGCTCCACGTGGGGCCACAGCGCGGCACCGACCGCCGGGTCGACGTCCCACGCGTCGCAGTAGGCGCCGAGCACGGCGTCCCAGCCGGCGCCGTCGCCGAGGAGTCCGTGCGGCACGGCGAGGAGCTCGAGCGCGCAGCTCAGGTCGGAGTCGCCGAGATCGAACAGGCGGAGACCGTCGACGCCGTCGCGACCGCCTGCTGTCACGTTGCCCGGGTGCAGGTCGCCGTGGTTCCAGGTCACCGGGAACGGGGACGCGAGCAGCGCCTCGCCCGAGGCGAGCACCGCGGGCCGGAGCCGTCCCAGGCGGGCGGTGCGCTCGCCGTCGTCCTGCCCGTCGCGGGCCCCCGACGCCACGAGGGCGTCGAAGCGCTCGGCGACCGTCGCGGCTGAACCGTCGGGCAGGCCCGCCGCGGTCAGCGCATCGACGTGGGGCAGCACCTGCTGCTGGGCTCGCGCGGCGAGCGCGACGACGGCGCACCAGTCCGCCAGGCCGTCCCGCCCCTGCTCGCGCAGCGTCGCCCCGTGGTCCACGGCGAGGAACCGGCCCGTGGCGGGGTCGACGGCGAGCGGTGCGGTGACGGCCTCCGGCACGGCCCGGGCGATGATCGCCAGGACCTCACCCTCGTAGGAGGTCGCCGCGCATCCCTGCTTGAGCCAGACGTGGTGATCGATCGGCGGGGCGGTCGGGTGGGGCGGCGCCGTCAGGACGAGCTGGGTCGACCAGGGCCGCACCCGCACCTGCCGGGGCGGACCGACCACCTCGCGACCGAGGTCGCGCAGCACGGCGCTCGCCCACGCCGTCGCCGCGGCGAGCCACGGCTCGCCGCTGACGACCTCGCTGAAGCTGCCCGCCGCCGTCGCCGACCCGGCCCCCGCTGCCACGGTCACCGACCCGACAGCGCGGCCACGACGTCGGGCGCGAGGGCGCGGAACGCCTGCCCGCGGTGGCTGATCGCGTTCTTCTCCGCCGGGGTGAGCTCGGCGCACGAGCGCGTCTCGCCGTCGGGGACCAGGATCGGGTCGTAGCCGAAACCACCCTCGCCGGCGCGCTCGCGCAGCAGTGTGCCGGGCAGCCGGCCCTCGCGGGTCAGCTCCTGCCCCTCGGGCGTCACGAGCGCGGCGGCGCACACGAAGGCCGCGCGGCGGTGGGAGTCCGGCACGTCGCCCAGCTGGGCCAGCAGCAGGTCGAGGTTGGCGGCGTCGTCGCCGTGTCGGCCGGCCCAGCGGGCGGAGAAGATGCCGGGAGCGCCGCCGAGCACCTCGACGGCGAGGCCCGAGTCGTCCGCGATCGCGACGAGCCCGGTGGCGCGCGCCAGCGCACGGGCCTTGAGCAGCGCGTTCTCGGCGAAGGTCACGCCGTCCTCGACGACGTCGGGCACCTGGGGGTACGCGTCCGCGCCGACGACGGCGGCCGGGTCGAGACCCGGCAGCGCACCGTCGGGACCGGTGAGGATCGCCCGCAGCTCGCCCACCTTGTGGGCGTTGCGGGTGGCGAGCACCAGGAGGGGCGCCGTCACGCGCGGAACCCCGCGACGGGCGCCGCGAGCGCGGCGGCCTGGAGGCGCGTCAGCTCGGCGGTGCCGGCGAGGGCGAGGTCGAGCAGCGCGTTGAGCTCCTCGCGGTGGAACGGGGCGCCCTCGGCGGTGCCCTGGACCTCGACGAACGAGCCGGACCCGGTGACGACGACGTTCATGTCCGTCTCGGCCCGCACGTCCTCGACGTAGGGCAGGTCGAGCATCGGGACCCCGTCGATGATGCCGACGCTGACGGCGGCGACCGAGTCGCGCAGCACCGTGCCGGGCTTCACGTGCCCCTGCTTCTGACCCCACGCGACGGCGTCGGCCAGCGCGACGTAGGCGCCCGTGATCGCGGCGGTGCGGGTGCCGCCGTCGGCCTGGAGGACGTCGCAGTCGAGCACGATCGTGTTCTCACCGAGGGCGGAGTGGTCGATCACGGCGCGCAGGCTGCGGCCGATGAGGCGGGAGATCTCGTGGGTGCGGCCGCCGATCTTGCCGCGCACGGACTCGCGGTCGTTGCGGCTGTTGGTGGCGCGCGGGAGCATCGCGTACTCGGCCGTCACCCAGCCCTCACCGCTGCCCTTGCGCCAGCGCGGGACACCCGCGGTGAACGAGGCGGCGCACAGCACGCGGGTGCCGCCGAACTCCACCAGCACGCTCCCCTCGGCCTGGTCGAGCCAGCCGCGGGTGATGCGGACGTCGCGGAGCTGGTCGGGGGTGCGGCCGTCGGCGCGCACGCCGCTGGAGGAGAGGGAGGTCATGCCCTCCAGGTTACGCGGGAGCGGGGGCGGACCTCGTGACGGTCCACCCCCGCTCCTGCGTCACCGCGGACGGATCAGCCGGTGTTCTGCAGGCCGGCAGCGACGCCGTTGACGCTCAGCAGGAGCAGCTGACGCAGCTCGGGGATCTCCACCTCGCTCGCCCCGGCCCGCAGCCGCTTGAGCGCGCGGAGCTGGATGAGGGAGAGGGCGTCGACGTACGGCGAGCGCAGCTGCACGGCGCGGCCCAGCACGCGCGAGCTCTCCAGCGGGCGCGAGTGCCCGGTCGTCCGCAGCACCCACTCCCGCGTGAGGCGCATCTCCTCCAGGACGAGCTCGGCGAGGTCGTCGCGGTCGCCCAGCGCGAGGTAGCGACGGGCGATGCGCTCGTCGGCCTTGGACAGCGACATCTCGACGTTGTCGAGCATCGTCGCCAGCAGCGGCCACTCGCGGTAGGCGGCCTGCAGCTCCTCGACGTCGCCGACGGCGGCCAGCGCCGTCCCGAGGCCGAACCAGCCGGTGAGGTTGATGCGCGCCTGCGTCCACGAGAAGACCCACGGGATCGCGCGCAGGTCCTCGAGCGAGTTGACCGACAGCCCGCGCTTGGCCGGACGCGAGCCGAGCGCGAGCAGGCCCACCTCCTCCAGCGGGGTGACGGCGGCGAACCACTGCGGGAAGCCCTCGGAGCGGACGAGCTCGTAGAACCGCTCGCGCGAGACGCGGTCCATCACCTCGGCGACGGCGGCGAACCGCTCGGCCGCGCCGGCGTTGCGCTTCTCGATCGACGGTGCCGAGGACATCAGCGTGGCCGCACCGACCTGGTCGATGTGCCGCGTGGCGATCGCCTTGTCGCCGTAGCGGGCGAAGATGACCTCGCCCTGCTCGGTGAGCTTGAAGCGACCGTCGACGGAGTGCGGCGGCTGCGCCAGGACCGCGCGGTTGGCCGGGCCGCCGCCGCGCCCGAGGGCGCCGCCGCGGCCGTGGAAGAGCGTGAGCTCCAGGTCGTTGTCGCGCGCCCACTGCGCGATCCGGGCCTGCGCGTCGTACAGCGCGAGCGTGGCCGAGACCGGGCCGACGTCCTTGGAGGAGTCGGAGTAGCCGAGCATGACCTCGATCTTGCGACCCGTCGCGGCGAGCCGCGCCTGGACGGCGGGCTGCTCGATGGCCGCGGTGAGGATGTCGACGCTGTTGTTGAGGTCCTCGAAGGTCTCGAACAGCGGGATCGCGTCGATCACCGGGGGGCGCGAGCCCCCGGCCGCGAGCTCGGCGAGCCGGTAGACCGCCGCGATGTCGGCCGCCTCCTGCGTGAACGAGACGATGTAGCGGCGGGCGGCCTGCGGCCCGAACCGGCGCTGGATCCGGCCGAGGATCCGGTAGGTCTCCAGGACCTCGCGGGAACGCTCGGACAGGGCGCCGTCGATCCCGAGCCGGTCGATCTCCTCGAGCGTCTCGCGGTGCACCTGCGAGTGCTGGCGGACCTCGATCTCCGCCAGGTGGAAGCCGAAGGTCTCCACCTGCCAGATCAGGTCCTGCAGCTCGCCGTAGGCGCTGCGGACGTCGCCCGCCTCCGCCAGGGAGGTCTGGACCGTGCGCAGCCCGGTGAGGAAGTCCTCCGGGCCGGAGAACGCGAGGTCGGCGTTCCGCTCGCGGGTCGCCGCGAGACGCGCGGCCATGACGAGCAGCACCTGGCGGTGAGGCTCCCCCGGCGAGCGCTCCTCGACGGTGGTGGTCAGGTCCTCCGACAGGTCGCGGTGGCTCTCGCGCAGGTCGAGCAGGTCGCGGGAGGGCGGCGTGGTCGAGGCGTCGAGCGTGAGCTCGCGGCCGACGCGCAGCGTGTGCTTCTCCAGGCCGAGCAGCACGTGCTCGGCGGCGATGATCGCGGCCTCGCGGGTGATCTTGGCCGTGACGTTGGGGTTGCCGTCGCGGTCGCCGCCGATCCAGCTCCCGAGGCGCACGAAGGCCGGCGCCTTCGGCGGCGCGATGCCGACGAGGTCCGGCTGCAGCGCGGCGTCCAGCGCCCGGTAGATGCGCGGGATCTGCTCGAACAGCGTCGTGTCGAACACCGACATCGCGGTGCGGACCTCGTCGAGCGGGGACGGCTTCTCGGTGCGCACGGGCGCGGTGCGCCACATCACGTCGATGTCGGCCAGGAGCGTGCGGGTGACCTCGGCGCGCTCGAGGTCGTTGGCGCGCGGGTCGTCGAGCAGCTCGAGGTGCTCGGTGATGCGGCGGATGGTCGCCGAGACGGCGCGACGGCGGGCCTCGGTCGGGTGCGCGGTCAGCACGGGGCGGAACTCGAGCTTCGCGAGCCGCGCGAGGGCCTCGGCCTCGCCCACCTCGCCGCGCAGCTGCGAGATCGCGCCGGGCAGGGTGTCCACCGCGGGCAGGATCTGGTTCGGGTCGGAGAAGTCGCGGCCGCGCAGCGTGCGGACGCGGTGGTACTCCTCGGCGAGGTTGACGAGGTGGAAGTAGCACGTGAACGCCCGCGCCACCTCCGCCGCCCGGGCCGGGGTGAACGACTCCACGAGCTCCTCCGCCTTGGCGAGGGAGTCCTCGTCGCTGGCGTAGGCCTCGATCGTCAGCGCGCGCAGCGCCTCGACGTCGGCGAGGAGGTCGGCGCCGCCGCTCTCCGAGAGCACGGTGCCGAGCATCTGACCCAGCAGCCGGACGTCGGCCCTGAGCTCGTCGGGCATCTCGGGCACGGCACTTCTGCGACTGTCCTGCGGCATCGGGGCTACCTCTCGTTGACGAACGCCTCGCAGATTAACGCCCCTGCGTGACGAGTGCGTTGCGCGTTCATGGCACGGACAAGACGAACCGGGGATCGACCCTCGCGTCGGGGCCGTGCTCAGACCTCGAACGTCGCGCCCGGCGTGGCGACGGCGAGCTCGCCGTCGAACCGCGCGGCCGCGGCCGCGGTGATCGCGTCGGCGTCCGCCCACGGCTGCAGGTGCGTCAGCACGAGGCGGCGAGCACCGCCGTCGGACGCCACGGCGCCGGCGCGCGAGCCGGTGAGGTGGATGCCGCGCACGGTCTCGTGCTCGCCGAACGCGGCCTCGGCCAGCAGGAGGTCGACGTCGGCGGCCACGCGCAGCGCGCCGTCGCAGTGGTCGGTGTCGCCCGTGTAGCCGAGCGACGCCGGAGCGGTCCGGTCCTCGCGCGGGCCCACGATCCGCACGCCGAAGGCCGGCACCGGGTGGAGCACCGCGTGCGGCGTCACCTGCAGCCCGGCGATCTCGACGGCGACGCCGTCGGCAAAGGTCCGGACGTCGAAGATCGCGGCGACCTCCGCCGTCGTCGTCATCGACAGCTCGGCCAGCCGCTCCGCCGTCCCCTCCGGCCCGTAGACGAGCACCCGCGGGCCGGGCGACCCGGGACCGTACTGCAGCCAGACGGCGAGCGCCGTGACGTCGGCGCAGTGGTCGGGATGGAGGTGGCTGAGCAGGACGGCGTCGATCTCGTGCGGGTCGAGGTGGCGCTGCAGCGGACCGAACGCGCCCGACCCGAGGTCGAGGAGCACGCTGCGGGTGCGGCCGTCGGCGTCGTCGGCCTGCAGCAGGTAGCTGGACGCGGCGGACGTGGGCGAGGGCATCGAGCCCGAGCAGCCCAGCACGGTGAGCCTCATCGCAGGACCACCCGCGGCAGCTCGCCGGTGACCTCGACGGCGTCGTGGACGTCGGGCACCTCGGGCCCGAGGAAGCGGCGCGCGAGAGTCCGGAACGCGCGGGTGTCCCCCGTCGCGAGGAACTCGTGCCGCGGGGCGGGAGCGGCGTCCTGGCGCAGCAGGTCGGCCGAGACGAGCGTGCGGTAGAGGTCCTTGGCGGTCTCCTCCGCGGAGGAGACGAGCGTGACGCCGTCGCCCATCACGTAGCTGATGACGCCGGTGAGCAGCGGGTAGTGCGTGCAGCCCAGCACGAGCGCGTCGACCTGCGCCTCGCGCAGCGGCTCGAGGTAGGTGCGAGCGGCGTCGAGCACCGAGGTGCCCGACGTGATGCCCTGCTCGACGTACTCCACGAACGCGGGGCAGGCCTGCGTGAACAGCTCCAGGTGCGGGGCGGCGGCGAAGGCGTCCTCGTAGGAGCGCGAGGAGATCGTGGCGTTGGTCCCGATGACGCCGACCCGACCGGTGCGGGTGGCCGCGACGGCGCGGCGGACGGCGGGGTGGATCACCTCCAGCACGGGGATGCCGGCCGGCTCGTAGCGCTCGCGCGCGTCGCGCAGCACGGCGGAGGAGGCGGAGTTGCAGGCGATGACGAGCGCCTTCACCCCGGAGTGGACGAGCGTGTCGAGCATCTCCAGGGAGTAGGAGCGCACCTGGGCGATCGGGCGGGGGCCGTAGGGCGTGCGCGCGGTGTCGCCGAGGTAGCGCACGGCCTCGTGCGGCAGCTGGTCGAGCACGGCGCGCGCCACCGTCAGCCCCCCGACGCCGGAGTCGAAGATGCCGATGGGGAGGTCGCGCTGCATGGCTCCCAGGGTAGATCGCCGATCCGCGCGATCCGGCCCTGCGTGAGGGAGGTCACGCCGGTGGCCGCGCTGGTGCGGCGGTCGTCCGGGCGGCGCCGGGTTCAGGCGGTGTCGGGCAGCTCGGAGAGCATCGCCTCGAGGAGCGACTCCTGCAGCCAGGACAGCGCCAGGTAGAGGGAGGCGAGCGCGCGCGAGACCTCGTCGTCCCCCGACGCCGCGACCTCCTGCAGGCGCTCCGCGGCCTCCGCGTCCTCGACGCCGAGCCGCTGGGCGAGCACGAGGCGGACGTCGGTGAGGGCGCCGGCCCAGACCATGGCGCGGTCGTCGGGCACGCGGATCTCGTCCTCGCCGCGGCTCAGGTCCCACCAGACGCGGCGCAGGCGCTCACCCTTCGAGCGCCGCACCGAGTCCTCGGTGAGCCGACGGTGCTCGGCCGCGACGTCGTCGTCCTCGCTCCCGGGGGGCAGGAGACGGGCGAGCGCCGGGTCGTCGGGGACGAGCGCGTCGGCCTCGTCCGGCTCCGACCAGTGCAGCTGGGGGAAGCCGTCGTCGCCGGTGGCCCCGCCGGTGGCCCCGCCGTCGGGCTGGGTGGGCGCGTCGCCGTCGGTCGGAGCCTGGACGTCCGCGACGCCGTAGCCGAGCAGCTCGGCGACGTCGCCGACGACCGAGGCCACGATCGCGCGCTCGGTCGGGTCGAGCCGGGTGACGTAGCCGGAGCGGGTGCGGCGGAACGCGTGCATCAGGCGGTGTCCTTCTCGAGGGTGGCCCACAGGCCGTAGGTGTGCAGGGCCTCGACGTGGGCCTCCATGCGCTCGCGCCCGCCCTCGGCGACGACGGCGCGGCCCGCGTGGTGGACCTGGAGCATCAGCTCCTCCGCCTTCTCGCGCGAGAAGCCGAAGTGGGTGCGGAACACGTAGGTCACGTAGCTCATGAGGTTGACCGGGTCGTCCCAGACGACGGTGCGCCACGCGGGCGCCGGCCGGACGTCGGCCGCCGCGACGGGCTGCTCACGCGTCTCGGGGGGCGCGACGGCGGCCCGGGCGGGCGCGATCGATCCGAGCAGCGGCATGACTCCAGGGTAGGCCGACGGGCGTGGACCGCGCGGCTGCGTCCTCGTGACCTGAGGTTAGGCTCGCCTTGCACGCTCGCGGCTGTCGCCGTCGGGCGCTCCCCCTCCCTCCGCCCCGGAAGGCTCGCCATGCCCGCCACGCCCGAGCTCCCGGCCCGCCGCCCCCGGCGCCGCCTGCTCACCAGCCTCGTCACCGCCGTCGCCCTGCTCCTTCCCGTCCTCGCGGCCCCCGCCGCGAGCGCCGCGCCGCGCACGCTGACGAACGTCCAGCTCGAGTGGACGGGATCGGCCGCGGTGCAGAAGGCGCCGCCCGTCGGCGGCTCCAACTACCTCTCCGCCGGGGTCTCCAACGGAGAGCAGGCCGACTACCGCGTCGGCAGCGGCTCGGCGCTCGTGCTCCACCGCTCGGCCGCCGGTCAGGTGAGCGTGCCGACGTGGAGCACGCGCGCGGCCACCGCCCCGGTGGCGGGCGCCAGCCAGGTCGCCCGCCTCAACGGCGGAACCGCGGTGATCGCCGACGACGGGAGCGCCGTCGTCACGTTCACCGGGTCCTTCAGCGTCAACATGTACGGCGGGATGGTCCCGTTCACGATCGTCGACCCGCAGGTGACGATCGCCGCGAACGGGACGGGCGAGCTCGTCGCCGACCTCGTGGGGTACGCCTCGACCATGGCGAACCCCGTGAAGGTTCCGCTGGCCCCGGTCGCCGACGTCACGATCGCGACGTTCTCCGGCGTCTCGCTCAACCCGGCCGGGAGGACGACGATCACGCCGCGCTACGAGGGCGAGCGCGTGACCGTCCCCGCGGGGACGACCCAGCAGAACCGGCAGGTCGCCGGCTGGGGCTCCTGGCCCCAGGAGTTCGTCGACTTCCAGGTCGCCACCGGCCTCAGCTCCTACTGGTACTCCTCCGGCGGGGCGGCCGACCCCGACAAGAAGCCGCTCCCGTTCACGCTGAACACCGCCCCGACCGAGACGACGGTCTTCCGCGACGTCCCGCAGGGCACGCAGTTCTTCACCGAGATCGGCTGGCTGGCGATGGCCCGGGTCTCCACGGGCTACGAGGTGTCCGAGGGCGCCCACGAGTACCGGCCCCTCGCCCCCGTGGCGCGCGACGCGATGGCCGCCTTCCTCTACCGCCTCCAGGGCTCACCGCCCGTGACGCTGCCCGCGAGGTCGCCGTTCCGCGACGTCCCGACCACCAACCAGTTCTACAAGGAGATCGTCTGGCTCTCCCAGCGGGGCATCTCCACCGGCTGGGACGTCGGCGGGGGCGTGAAGGAGTTCCGCCCCCTGGTGCCCGTCGCCCGCGACGCGATGGCCGCCTTCCTCTACCGGTACGCGAACCCCGGCACCACCCCGCCGCCGGCGACCTCGACCTTCCTGGACGTCCAGACCACCACGCAGTTCTCCCGCGAGATCGCCTGGCTGGCGTCGCAGGGCATCTCCACCGGCTGGGCGGTGCCCGGCGGCACGCAGTTCCGGCCGCTCGATCCGGTCAACCGCGACGCGATGGCCGCGTTCCTCCACCGCCTCACGCACTAGGCACGCTGCCGGTCGAACCACCGAGCCCTAGGGTGGGGACATGTCCCTGGCCAGCGACGACGTCGACTTCGACGCCGTCGTCGTGGGCGCAGGTCCGGCCGGCAGCCTCGCGGCCCTGCGCCTGGCGCAGCGCGGGCTCTCCGTCGTCCTGATCGAGCGCGGCGAGGCGCCCGGCGCCAAGAACCTCTCCGGCGGCGTCCTCTACCCCTACGAGCTCGCGACGGCGATCCCCACCTTTGCCGCGCAGGCCCCCGTCGAGCGCACGGTCACCCGCCACGTGACCACGTTCCTCCAGGCCGACTCTGCCGTCAGCCTCGACTACGCGGGCGACCACCTCGCCTCGCCCGTCGCCACCGCCGACACCGCCGCCCCCAACGCCGTCACCGTCCTGCGCGCCCGCCTCGACCCGTGGCTCGCCGCCCGCGCGGAGGAGGCCGGGGCCTTCCTCATGCCCGGCGTGAAGGTCGACGCCCTCGAGCGGGACGCGGGCGGCGCCGTCGTCGGCGTCCGGGCGGGCGAGGAGGTGCTGCGCTCCCGCGTGGTGGTCGCGGCCGACGGCGTGAACTCCTTCCTCGCGCGCGACGCCGGACTGCGCCCCAAACCGCCCGCGCACCACCTCGCCGTCGGGGTCAAGGCGGTCCTCGCGATGGAGCCGGGCCGGATCGCCGACCGGTTCGGTGTCGACGACGCGGGTGGCGCCGCGCACGCCGTGGTCGGCGACGCGACGGCGGGGGTCGCCGGCGGCGGCTTCGTCTACACCAACCGCGACTCGCTCTCGGTCGGGCTCGTGCTGCGGCTGGACGACCTCGTGAGGTCGGGCCGGACCGCCCACGAGCTCTTCGAGCGCTTCCTCGCCCACCCGGGCCTGCGCCGCTACCTGGCCGGCGCCGAGGCCGTGGAGTACGGCTCGCACCTCGTGGCCGAGGGCGGCCTGGCGATGGTCGGCGAGGTGGTCCATGACGGCCTCGTGCTCACCGGCGACGCCGCCGGCCTGACGATCAACTCCGGCCTCGTGCTGCGCGGCATGGACCTCGCGGTGGCGTCCGGGATCGCGGCGGGCGACGCCGTCGCCGACGCGATCGAGGCCGGCGACGTCACCCGGACCGGGCTCGAGCGCTACCGCACCGCGCTGGAGGCGACGACGGCGATGGCCGACCTGCGCACGTACGAGCGCGCCCCGGCGTTCTTCTCGCGCCGCGGCCCGTACGGGCCGTGGGGCCGGACGGCGGCGGACGTGCTGCGCGCCGCCTACACGCTCGACGGCGCCCCGCGCCGCCCGGTGCGCACCCTCGTGAGGGACGCGCTGCGCCGCTCCGACGCGTCCCCGACGACGTGGGCGCAGGACGCGTGGGCGGCGGTGAGGTCGCTGTGACCCGGCCACCGGTCTCCGCCCGCCTGGGCACCACGCGGTTCGTCACCGACACGATCCGTCACATCGACCCCTCGCAGCTGCGGGCAGGCAGCCCGGCCGCCCGCGCCGTCATCGCCGTCTGCCCGGCCGGCGTCTACCGCGAGCACGGGGAGGACGTCGTGGCCGACGACGCGGCCTGCCTCGAGTGCGGCGCGTGCCTCGCCGTCGTCGAGGAGGGCCTGCGCTGGACCTACCCCCGCGGCGGCCAGGGCGTGAGCTTCCGCCAGGGCTGAGTCCGCTCCCGCCCCCGGGACCGAACCCGTCCCGACACCCCCGGCGGCTGCCGGATATCGTTGCCAGCCATGACCACCAGCGCGAGCACCGCTCTGCTCACCGACCGCTACGAGCTCACGATGATCGACGCGGCGCTCGCCGACGGCACCGCCGACCGCCGCTGCGTCTTCGAGGTGTTCGCCCGCCGCCTCCCGACGGGTCGGCGCTACGGCGTGCTGGCCGGCACGGGCCGGCTGCTCGAGGCCATCGCCGACTTCCGCTTCGGGGAGCAGGAGCTCGACTGGCTGCGCGAGCAGTCCGTCGTCAGCGAGCAGACCCTCGCCTACCTGGCCGACTACCGCTTCCGCGGCAGCATCACCGGCTACGCCGAGGGCGAGCTGTACTTCCCCGGCTCCCCCCTGCTCGTGGTCGACGCCACGTTCGCCGACGGGGTCATCCTCGAGACCCTGATCCTGTCGATCCTCAACTACGACTCCGCCGTCGCGGCCGCCGCGTCCCGGATGACGTCAGCCGCCGGGGACCGGCCGTGCCTGGAGATGGGATCGCGCCGCGCCCACGAGGCCGCGGCCGTCGCCGCCGCCCGCGCGACCGCCGTCGCCGGCTTCTCCGCGACCTCCAACCTCGAGGCCGGCCGCCGCTACGGCCTGCGGACCATCGGCACGGCCGCGCACGCGTTCACGCTGCTGCACGACGACGAGCGCTCGGCCTTCGTCTCGCAGGTCGCCTCCGCAGGGCCCGGGACGACCCTGCTGGTGGACACCTACGACGTCGAGCAGGGCGTCATCACCGCGGTCGACGCCGCCGGGACCGCGCTCGGCGCCGTACGCCTCGACTCGGGCGACCTGCTCACGGTGGCCCGCGAGGTGCGCGAGCAGCTCGACGGCCTCGGCGCGACGGGCACGAGGATCGTCGTGTCCTCGGACCTGGACGAGTACGCGATCGCGGCGCTCGCCGTCGCCCCCGTCGACTCCTACGGCGTCGGCACCTCGGTCGTCACCGGCTCGGGCGCCCCGACGTGCGGCATGGTCTACAAGCTCGTGCTGCGCGAGGGGAGCGACGGCCACATGCACGCCGTCGCCAAGGCGTCGGCGGGCGGGAAGTCGAGCGTCGGCGGGCACAAGGTCGCCGGACGCCGGATCGAGCACGGCCTGGCGACGGAGGAGGTCGTGGTCCTCTCCCCCGACTCCGACGTCCCCGCGCTGCACCAGATCGCCGAGGTCGACGAGCTCCGGCCGCTGCACGTCCCGCTCGTCGTGGACGGCGTCGTGGACCCGACGTACACCGGTGCCGAGGGCGTGCGCCGCGCCGCGGAGCGGCACGCCGCGTCGCGCCTCGAGCTGCCTCGGGCGGCCTGGCGCCTGTCGGCGGGCGACGCCGCGATCCCGACCGAGATCATCACGGTCTGACGCCTCCCGCCCACCATTCGAACGGCGGTAAGGCATGGCTAACCTCACGCGTTAGACTCGTCCGGGCGCCGCGGTGGCGCCCGGACATCGAGCGCGGGAGTGGACGTGGCGGACAGCTGTGGGTGCGGGGGCGGACTCGCCCCCTCGTGCGGGCGCCGTGGTTTCAGCGACCTCCAGCTCCTCGAGGACCTCTCCCCCGGCGGCCTGAGCCCCCTTGCGACCGACGTGGCGGCGCTGTGCGACCACCTGCAGCTGCTCGAGGGCGCGACGGCGATCACCAGCGGTCACGGTGCTGCGCTGGCCGCGACCGGTCGGTACGGCGCCCCGAGCACCGTCGGCGGGGCGCTCGCCCAGCCCGGTGTGACGCTGCGGTACCTGCCGGGCACCGTGACGACAGCGTTGCGCGTCGAACCACGCCCGTCGGTCCACCTCTCCCAGCCCGTCGCCGCCTCCGTGGACCTGTTCGACGGCGGTGGGCGCCGCGTTCACCAGGCCCGCCTGGCCGCGCCCGAGGACCTCCGGCTGCTCGACTCGGTCGGCCCGCCGACCGCCGGGACGGCCGACGCCACCGCCGTCGCGCCCCCCACCCCCGTCCTCGCCCGCCCCGGGCTGGACGACCAGATCGATCTCGTCGACTCCCACCTCACCGACGCCGGCGGCGCGCGCCTGCGCACGCTGCTGGGGCACGACGGCGGCCACGCCCGCCCCGTCGACCCGCAGCGGCTCGAGGCCGTCGTGGCGGGCGTGGCCGAGCTGGGTCTGCGCCCCACGTTCACGGTGACCTCGGGGATCCAGCAGTCGCACACCGGTCGAGTCGAGGCGATCGGGCACGCCGGCCGCACGCTCCGGCTGCGCTCGGGCGGGGCCGTCCTCGCCGTCTCCAGCACGTCGGTGCACCGGATGTGGGTCACGACGGCGCAGGGCCCGCACGGTCCGACGTCCGCCGTCGAGCTGTTCGACGCCGAGGGCCGCGCCCTCGTGCTGATCACCCTGACCGGGCACCACCCCGTCCCCGCGCACCGCGCGTGGGAGGAGCTCCTGATCGCCCAGCAGTAGGCCGGGCTCCCGGGAGACCCGACCAGCCCCACCCGGACGGGTGCTGCGGTCGTTGCGGATGAGGGTGACCCATCCGCAACCACCGCAGCAGCGGTGTGGGGTGGCGTGTGGGCCGGGCGAGCACCGGGGCGGGCCGAGCCGACCGGGCCTAGGACTTCCCGACGAACCAGTTGCGCACCTGCGCGATGCGCGAGCGGAGCTGCTCCGCGTTCGCGAGCGGCACCTCGGGCCCGCCCGAGTGCTGGCGCAGCCGCGAGTGCACGACGCCGTGCGGCGTGCTGGACCGGCGGGCCCACGCCGAGACGAGCTGGTTGAGCTCCTTGCGCAGCCGCGTGAGCTCGCGGTGGTCGACGACGTCGGGCGCCGCCTCGGCCACGCCCACCGCGCCGGTGGCCTCCCCCGCACGTCCGTGACCGGAACGCATGTGGGACGCCTGCCGGGCGCGCAGCGCCGAGGCCATCTCGTCCGTCTCCATGAGACCGGGGATCGCGAGGAAGTCGGACTCGACCTCGCCGCCGATGTCGCCGCCGGTGCCGAACTGGCCGCCGTCGAACAGGACGTGGTCGAAGGAGGCCTGAGCCTCGAGCGCCTGGAAGCCGGGGCCGTCGAGGTCGCTGGACGCCTTCTCCTCGCGGTTGGCCTCGGCGAGCGCGGCGTCGTCGAGCATCTCGCCGTCGGGCCCGACCTCCTTGCTCGGGCGGTCCAGCGCGTGGTCGCGCTCGACCTCGAGCTCGCCGGCCAGGCCGAGCAGCACGGGCACGCTGGGCAGGAAGACCGACGCGGTCTCACCGCGGCGTCGGGCCCGCACGAACCGGCCGACGGCCTGGGCGAAGAACAGCGGCGTCGCCGTGGCCGTCGCGTAGACGCCCACCGACAGCCGCGGCACGTCCACGCCCTCGGACACCATGCGGACGGCGACCATCCAGCGCTGGCGCCCCTGGGCGTACTCCTCGATGCGGCTCGAGGCCCCGTCGTCGTCCGACAGCACGACGACGGCGGGTTCCCCCGTGATCGCGCGCAGCTGGGCGGCGTAGGCGCGCGCCACGGTCTGGTCCGTCGCGATGACGAGGCCACCGGCGTCGGGCACCGAGCGGCGCACCTCCGACAGGCGGGTGTCCGCGGCCCGCAGGACCGCGGGGATCCACTCGCCGTCGGGCGCCAGCGCGGTGCGCCAGGCCTGGCCGATCATGTCCTTCGTCAGGGGCTCACCCAGGCGGGCGCTGACCTCGTCGCCGGCGCTGGTGCGCCACCGCATCTGGCCGGAGTAGGCGAGGAACATCACGGGACGCACGACGCCGTCGCGCAGCGCGTCGCCGTAGCCGTACGTGTAGTCCGCGCTCGAGCGGCGCACGCCGTCGGAGTCGGGCTCGTAGCTGATGAACGGGATCGGCGCCGTGTCGGAGCGGAACGGGGTCCCGGTCAGCGACAGCCGCCGCGCCGCGGGCTCGAAGGCGTACCGGACGCCGTCGCCCCAGCTCAGAGCGTCGCCGGCGTGGTGCACCTCGTCCAGGATCACGAGCGTCGGGGCGGACCTGGTACGGGCGTGGTGGAGCTCCGGGTTGGCCGCCACCTGGGCGTACGTCAACGCCACGCCGTTGAAGTGCGAGCCGTGCCGCTGCTGCGCGTTGCGGAAGGTCGGGTCGATCGCGATGCCGACGCGGGCGGCCGCGTCGGCCCACTGGGTCTTGAGGTGCTCGGTCGGCGCGACGACGGCGATGCGCGTGACGATCTTGCGCGCGAGCAGCTCGGTGGCCACGCGGAGCGCGAAGGTCGTCTTGCCGGCGCCCGGGGTGGCGACGGCGAGGAAGTCGCGCGGGTTCCGCTCGCCGTACGCCTCCAGCGCGGCGGCCTGCCAGGCCCGCAGGTTGCCCGCGGTCCCCCACGCGGCGCGCGCCGGGAAGGCCGGGGAGAGGTGCTCGGCCGCCGACGGCGACGGGGTGCTGGGGAGAGGTGGTGCGGCGGGGCGGAGGGCGTCGAAGAGGTCGGGCTCGGCCTGGTGCGACGCTGCACCGCCTTCGTCACCCGCGCGCCGGAGCGCGCTCACGCGTCCTGTCCGCCGGACCCGGAACCACCCGAGCCGTCAGAACCGCCGGAGTCGCCCGATCCCCCGTGCATGCCCGCGTAGATCTCCTTGCAGGCGGGGCACACCGGGAACCGGCTGGGGTCGCGCGTCGGGAGCCAGATCTTGCCGCAGAGGGCGATCACGGGCTCGCCCGACATGGCCGAGGCGAGGATGCGGTCCTTGGGCACGTAGTGCGCGTAGCGCTCGTTGTCGCCCGGCTGGGTCTGGCGCCGGGTCTCGTGGCGCTCGAGGGTGCTGGTGGAGCCCTGGGTACCAGGCCCCGACGGAGCGTCGGGGGCGCTGGGGGGAAGGGGCTCGCTCATGCCTCCGAGTGTACGTGCCCCCACCGACACGACCCGGGCCCCGACGCACCCCGCCAGGGCCGGATCGGCGTCAGTGCTTCGGCCAGGACCGGATCGTCGTGAGCATCACCACACGGCGACGGTCCAGGATCCGACCGCCCCACCGCAGGCCGACGACGGCCGCGGCGACGCCCGTGGCTAGGCCGACGACCAGGGTCAGCCAGCCCCACGCGGCACCGACGGCGAACACCGGGATCAGGGTCAGCGCCGTCGGGATCACCACGACGCCCAGCACCACGAACGACCCCAGCTGGGCCACGAACGTCGCTCCCATCGCGCCCGTCTGGTTGGACATCGGGTTGGTCCCGGGCGGCGGCGCCGGGTACGGCACGGCCGCGCTGAACACTCCCGAGACCCCGGTCCCGGCCCCGAGCAGCGCGAGGGTCAGTCCGAGCACCGCCGGGACGAGGGCCGCCCGACCGCCCAGCGCCGGCGTCGCGATCGCCAGCACCACGGTGACGGGCACCAGCCAGAGCAGGACGCCGAGCGCCCGGCCCCAGCGGTCGTCGATCCCCCGCACGTCGGCGGCCACGTGGAGCCAGAACGCCGTCGAGTCGTAGGCGACGTCGTCGTGCACGGCCCACGCGCCGACCCACGCCATCAGCGGGGCGACGGCGAGCACGGCCCAGGAGACGGCGGTCGCCCGGTCGACGCCGGTCTCCTGGTTGGAGATCAGCACCGCCATGACGATCGGGACCACGGGCAGGAAGATCAGCGAGAACGCCTGCACCAGGTAGCGCGGATCGCCTCGCCAGTAGCGCAGCGAGCGACCGGCGACGGCGGCGGCCCCCGGGCTCACGCCGCGCCCCACGAGGCGGGCGACGATCGGCAGCCGCGTGCTGCGCGAGGTGCTGGAGCCGCCGTCGGACCCGACCGTCGTCATGGCGCGGTCCAGCAGCCGGCGGTACAGCGGCAGCCCGACGGCGATCACGACCGCCACGATCGCGAGCCGCGCCGCCGCGAGGCCCCAGGCCCCCGACGCGACGTCGGCGGGGATCGCCCACGGCGCCCCGAACGGTGTCCACGCCGCGACGGCGGCGATCGCGTGGAAGGAGAACCCGGACCAGTCCTGACCACCGAGGAAGGACGGCGTGAGGGAGAGGACGAGGACGAGGACCATCGCCACCATGCCGGCCACGTCTCGGCCCGCCGTCCGCGCATGGCGCCGGACGCCGCCGTCGTCGTGATGCGGGCGAGCAGGAAGCACATGACGGCGCCGAGGAACCCGCACAGCAGCGCGACGAGCACCGTGACGATCGAGGTGACCGCCCCGGCGGTGCTGAGCCAGGCGAACGCCGAGCCGAGGGACAGCAGGACCGTGACGATCCCGGGGATCGACACCGCCCCGGCGATGAGCAGACCGACGGCGAACTGTCGGCTCGGCGAGAGGTAGACCGCGAACCGCTGCGGGTCGAGCGTGCTGTCGAGCCCGAACGCCAGGACCGGGACGACGGTCCACCCCAGCACCATCAGCGATCCGCCCAGCACGAGCGCCGTGGTGCGGATCTCGTCGTCGACGGCGTTGAGGGCAGCCATCGCGGTGACCCCGAGCGCCAGCAGCCCCAGCCCGTAGAGCACCCCGAGGGCGAGCAGGACGATGCGCCACTTCTCGCGCAGCAGGGTGTTGCGCAGGAGGGTGAGTCTCAGTCGTGCGAGGGTCGCAACCACGGCAGACCTCCCGTCACCTCGGTCGCGCCGACGAGCTCCGCGAAGCGGTGCTCGAGGTTGCCACCGCCGACCTCGGCGATCGTGCCCGAGGCCACCAGCGCGCCGGCGTTCATCACCGCGACGTGGGTGCACAGGCGCTCCACGAGCTCCATCACGTGGCTCGAGAGCACGACCGTGCCGCCGTTGGCGACGAAGTCGCTCAGCAACCCGCGGATGTGCGAGGCGGAGACCGGATCGACCGACTCGAACGGCTCGTCGAGCACGAGCACGCTCGGCGCGTGCACCATCGCGGTGGCCAGTCCGATCTTCTTCGTCATGCCGGCCGAGTAGTCGGCGACGAGCTTGCCCGCCTCCTCCGCGAGACCGAGGACCTGGAGCAGGTCGTCGGTGCGCTGCTTGACCACGGCGGGGTCCATCCCGCGCAGCAGGCCGGCGTACGTGACGAGCTCGGCGCCCGTGAGCCGGTCGAACAGCCGGAAGCCGTCGGGCAGGACGCCGAGCTGGCGCTTGGCCGCGTGCGGGTCCTTCCAGACGTCGACGCCGTGCACGAACGCGGTGCCCGTGTCGGGGGTGAGCAGGCCCGTGGCCATGCTCAGCGTGGTGGTCTTGCCGGCGCCGTTCGGCCCGACGATCCCGAAGTAGGACCCGGCGGGGATCACGAGCTCGAACTGCTGCACCGCGACCTTGGGCCCGAAGCGTTTGAACAGGCCCCAGGTGCGCAGCGCGGGGACGGGCTGTCCGGGCTGGGCGGGGACGGGCTGGCTCGGTTGACCGGGGGCGGCGGGAGGGGTGACGGCGTCGACCATGCCTCCACCCTGACACCCGGAACGCGTCGGCGGATCCTCCGCGCGACGGAGATCGGTAGTCGGGAACGACGAAGGGACGGGACCCGCCGATGGCGGTTCCCGTCCCTTCGGACCCTCGGGCGGCGGATCAGCGTCCGCGCCCTGACGGGGTCACTTGCCGACGGCGGCCTTGAGCGTGCTGCCGGCCGAGAGCTTCACGCCGTAGCCGGCGGGGATGGAGATCTCCTCGCCGGTGCGCGGGTTGCGGCCCGTGCGGGCGGCGCGCTCGACGCGCTCGGCCGAGAGCAGGCCGGTCACCTTGACGGCCTCGCCCTTGCCGAGGTTCTCGATGAGGACCTCCTGGAAGGCGGCGAGTGCGTCGTCGGCCTGCTTCTTGGTCAGCGAGGCCTTCTCGGCGATGGCAGCAACGAGGTCGGTGCGGTTGACGGTCACAGGTTTCCCCTTCGTTCGTCGCGCGCAGTGTGCGCGCTGTCGGTGGGAGACACTACGCGCTTCCGACCAACTTTCCGCACAAACACGCCGTTTCTCGCGTGTCACCCCCGGCGGGGAGCCGCCGCGGACGGCGTCCCGACGCCGATCGCGACCCTCAGGCAACATTCAAGGCGCATCGCCCTGACCTGCGACGACGCGGCCTCCGCCGTCAGGCCCGCGCGTCGATCGGGGTCTCGCCCGGCTCCCTGCCCGGCTTCTCGTGCGGCGTCGCGAGCTTGAGCCCGATCACGCACCCGACGATGCCGACCAGGAAGGCGACCTTGAGCGGTGAGGCCGACTCGGTCCCGGTGAGCATCGCCCACCCGACGGTCAGCGCGGCCCCCACCCCGACCCAGACGGCGTACGCGGTGCCCATCGGGATGGCGCGCATGGCGAGCGCGAGGCCCACCATCGAGAACGTGAGGGCGACGGCGAAGACGAGCGTCGCCGTCGGGACGGAGAAGCCGTCGGACAGGCCGAGGGCGGTCGCCCAGACGGCCTCGAGCACGGCGCTGAGCAGGAGCACGATCCACGCGTTGCGGCTGGTCATGGCTAGGCCACCACCTTGAGGCCGACGACGCACAGCACCAGGCCGAGGAGCAGCAGCACCCGCACGCGGGTGACCTTCTCGGCACCGGAGACCATGCTCCAGACGACGGCGAGCAGCGCACCGATGCCCACCCAGACGGCGTAGGCCGTCCCGGTGGGGATGGCGGTCATCGCGTAGGCGAGACCGGCCATCGACGCGGCGAGCGCGACGACGAAGACGACCGTGGGAACGAGCCGGCGGAACCTGTCCGAGGCGGCGAGAGCGGCGGCCCAGACGGCCTCGAGGATCCCGGAGACGACCAGCACGGGCCAGTGCGCCTCGAGGGTGGAGAGTGCGGACACGACAGAGCCTTCCTGGCCGTCTTGTCTGGGCGGGTACAGCTCCCTCGTCCGCTCGCGCGTCCGTGCGCAGCTCGAGGTTCTCACGCCCGACGGCGGCGGGCCAGCCCCGGTGAGGCGTCTCACCACCCGGCGGGGCGCTGTCGCCCGGGAACCGGCCGTGGCAGGATCCCGCCCATGTCCTTCCAGGCGTACCTCGACGCGGTCGAGAAGAAGACCGGCCTCACCCCCCGCCAGCTCGTGGCGCTCGCGGCCGAGAAGGGCTTCGACGCCCCTGGCACCAAGGCCGGGCCGATCCTCGCCTGGCTCAAGGAGGACTACGACCTCGGCCGCGGGCACGGCATGGCGATGGTCCACGTGATCACCAAGGGTCCGCAGATCGACAGCAGGCACGTCGGGACCACCGGCGTTCACCGTGACGCCTCGGACACGCTCTGGCTCGACGGCACCGCCACCAACCCCGACGCGTGACGAACCCCGACGCGTGACGCGTCAGCGCGCGACGCTGTGCTCGTGCGCGAGGGACAGCCGGGACTTGATGCTCAGCAGCGTCTCGATGATGTAGTCCTCGCGACCGCCGTCCAGCCGGTTCATCGGCACGGCCACGCTCAGTCCGTCGACCGCCGGGCGGCCGAACGGCAGCGCGACCCCGAAGCAGCGCACCCCGATGCAGGACTCGTCGCTCTCGACGGAGTACCCCAGCCGGGCGCCCTCCTCGATGATCTCGAGCAGGCGTCCCCTGTCCGTGGTGGTGCGGGCGGTCATGGCCGGGATGGCGTCGGGCACCCGGCCGGCCCGCTCGTCGACGGGGAGCTCCGCCAGGACCGCTCGACCCAGCGCCGTGGAGTACGCGGGCAGCCGCCGGCCCACCGCCGACATCATGCGCAGCGGCTGGGGTGACTCGCGCTTGGCCGTGTAGATGACGTCGACTCCCTCGAGTCGGCCGAGGTTGACCGTCTCGCGCGTCGCGGCGGCGATCTCGTCCATGAACGGCGCCATCCGCGCGAGGACCGGGTCCCCCGCGAGGTAGGCCGAGCTGACCACCAGGGAGTGGATCCCGAGCTGGTAGACGCTGCCGGTCGGATCGGTCTGCAGCCACCCGCGCTCGGTCATCGTGCGCAGGAGCGCGTGCAGGCTGCTCTTGGGGATGCCCAGCCGCGTGGAGAGCTGCAGCTGCGTGCCCGGACCGTGGGCGGCGATGTCGTCGAGGAGCTCGAGCGCTCGCGCCGCCGACTTCACGGCCCCGTTCGTGGTCACGTCCGGCATCGCCGCCGCCTCTCTGTGCGCCCCCTCGATCCCGCAGGACTGTCGAGCCCATCGTACCGCCGGCATCCACGTATGTGAACCCGTGTGTTCACATCCATGAACTGACTTCTCCTCCTTGACCGATCGTCCCGTCGCGCGTACGTTTCCGTTCACACACACGAACACGGTTCACGAAGGAGTGACGAGTGCTTCAGGTTCGCTATTCGACGTCCCCATCCACCGCCGAGACGGCCACGACCACGCAGCTGCGCGAGGCCTACCTCGTGGAGGACCTCTTCCGCGACGGCGAGGTCAACGGCGTCTACACGCACGACGACCGCCTCCTCGTCGCGGGCGCGGTGCCCGCCGCCGGCGAGCTCGCCCTCCCGTCCTGGCCGAAGGTTCTCGGTGTCGAGACCCACCTCGCCCGCCGCGAGCTCGGTGTCGTCAACGTCGGCGGTCCCGGCGAGGTGGTGGTCGACGGCGAGCCGTACCGCCTCGAGCACCTGGACGGCCTGTTCGTGGGCCGCGGCAGCGACGTCACCTTCTCCGGCACCGGCGCCGCCTTCTACCTCGTCTCGGCGCCGGCCCACGCGACGTTCCCGACGACGCTGATCCCCCGCGCCTCGGTCACCCCGGTCGACCTCGGCTCGCCGGAGGCGGCCAACGAGCGCCGCCTCTACCGGTACGTCTGGGGCCAGGAGGTGCAGTCGGCCGCGCTCCAGATCGGCATGACGGTCATCGCCCCCGGCTCCGTCTGGAACACCTTCCCGCCGCACCTGCACGACCGGCGCACGGAGGTCTACCTCTACCTCGACCTGGCCGCGGACGACCGCGTGCTGCACGTGATGGGACGCCCGGGCGCCACGCGTCACCTCGTCGTGGCCGATCGCCAGGCCGTCATCTCCCCGCCGTGGTCGGTCCACAGCGGGGCGGGAACCGGGTCGTACGCGTTCGTGTGGGCGATGGCCGGCGAGAACACGACCTACACCGACCTCGCACCGGTCGCGGTGGAGGAGCTGTGACGACGGGCGCGCCGACGGCGACCCTCGACTCCTCCCCCGACGCCGAGCCGCGCTCCCCGTTCGACCTGCACGGCCGCACCGCGCTGATCACCGGGTCGGGGCGGGGCCTCGGCCAGGGGGTGGCGCTCGGCCTCGCCCGGGCCGGCGCCGACCTCGTGCTCGTCGGCCGACCCGGCAGCCAGCACGAGACCCGCGCCCTGGTCGCCGACCTCGGTCGCGACGTCGAGGTGCTGGAGCTGGACGTGTCCGACCTCGACGCCGTCGAGCGGGTCAGCGCCCGCACCCTGGAGAACCACCAGGTCGACATCCTCGTCAACAACGCGGGGATCATCGACCGCGCGGACTCGGCCGAGGTCGGCTCGGCCGACTGGCACCGCGTGCTCGACGTCAACCTCACCGGCCTGTTCTTCCTGTGCCAGCAGCTCGGGCGCCCGATGGTCGAGCGCGGCCACGGCAAGATCGTCAGCATCGCGAGCCTGCTGTCCTTCCAGGGCGGCCTGCGCGTCGCCTCGTACACGGCCGCCAAGCACGGCGTCGCCGGGATCACCAAGGCGCTCGCCAACGAGTGGGGCCCCCACGGCGTCCAGGTCAACGCGATCGCCCCCGGCTACATGGCCACGGACAACACCGCCCCGCTGCGCGAGGACCCCGAGCGCTCGCGCTCGATCCTCGAGCGGATCCCCGCCGGCCGCTGGGGCACCCCGCAGGACGTCTCCGGCGCCGCCGTCTTCCTCAGCTCCTCCGCCGCCGACTACGTCAACGGGCACGTGCTCGTGGTCGACGGCGGCTGGCTGGCCCGCTGACCCACCGACCCACCGACCTCTTCTCCCCCAGTCCGCAGCACCCGACAGAAGGATCAACGATGATCACGTCCCGTCCCACGATCGCGCTGCTCAGCCTCTCGCTGGCAGCCCTCTCCCTCACGGCCTGCACCGAGGAACCCACCGGCGGCGGCGCCGAGACCTCGGCCTCCGAGACCGGCGGCGCCACCGGTGAGACCAGCGAGGCCGCGGCCGGCTCCGAGGCCTGCGACCCCGCCGACGTCCAGCTCGTCGGTCAGGTCCGCAACGAGTCCAACCCCTACGAGGCGTCGTGGCTCGACGGCGGCGACGCGTTCGCCGAGTCCGTCGGCCTGACCCAGCAGCGCCTGACCTACGACGGCGACTCGACCAAGCAGCAGGAGCAGATCCGTCAGCTCCTCGCGGGCGACACCACGTGCCTCGTGCTCAACGTCCTGCCCAACGGCGACTCCGACACCACGCCGATCGTCAAGGGCGCCGACGAGGCCGGTGCCTTCCTCGTCACCCAGTGGAACAAGCCGGCCGAGCTCAGCCCGCTGGACCACGAGCGCTGGATCAGCCACATCACCTACGACGGCGTGGAGTCCGGCAAGCAGATCGGCGACGCGCTCGCGGAGGCGATCGGCGACTCCGGCGGCATCATCGCGCTGCAGGGCGTGCTCGACACCGCGGCCGCCAAGGACCGCTACGCGGGCCTCGAGGCGTCCCTCGCCGAGCACCCCGACGTCGAGCTCCTCGACCAGCAGACGGCGAACTTCTCCCGCGCCGAGGCGCTGACCGTCACCAAGACGCTGCTCACCAAGCACGGCGACGCCGTGACCGGCATCTGGGCGGCGAACGACGACATGGCGCTCGGAGCGCTCGAGGCCGTGCAGCAGGCGGGCCTGGCGGGCAAGGTCGCCGTCGTCGGGATCGACGCCGTCCCCGACGCGCTCACCGCGATCGAGGACGGGTCGATGACCGCGACGGTCTCGAGCGACGGGCCGTGGCAGGGCGCCATCGGCCTGGCCATGGGCTACTGCGTCGCGACCGGCGAGCTGAGCATGGACGACGTCGAGGACGCCGACCGCGCCTTCTTCGCCGAGCAGTTCCTCATCACGGCGGACAACGTCGCCGACTTCGTCGAGCCGGCCTCCGACCCGGCCGACTTCGAGTGCGACAACCTCTTCAACCGCGTGGCCGGCCCGCTGTCATGACTTCTGCACCCCCCGCCGTGGACGTCGTCGCGGCGCGCCCCCAGCCTCGGCGGGGGGTGTCGCTCCGGGACGCCGGGCCGCCGATAGCGCTGGTGGTCATCGTCGTCGCGTTCTCGATCCTGAGCCCGCAGTTCCGGACCATCGGCAACCTTCAGAACATCCTCGACGCCTCGGCGGTGCTCGCCGTCGTCGCGTGCGGGATCACGTTCGTCCTGCTGACCGGATCGATCGACCTCTCCGTCCCGGGCGTGATGGCGACGTCGGCCCTGACGGTCTCGCTCCTGGTCGCCAACAACCGCAACGGTCTCGACCTCGGCCTGCTGGGCATCGTGATCGCGATCGCCGCGGGCGCGGCCCTCGGGTCGCTCAGCGGGGTGCTGCTGGTCTCGTTCAAGGTGCCGTCGTTCATGACGACGCTCGGTGTCTCGGCGATCGGGCTGGGTCTCGCGACCCTCCTGTTCGCCGGGGTGCAGCCCAACATCACCGACCCCCTCCTGACGAGCTGGGCCCGCGAGCGGTTCCTCGGCTTCAGCTACCTCGTGTGGATCGCCGTGGCGTGCGTGCTGCTCGGCTGGGCCCTGCAGCGCCACACCCGGCTCGGCCGGTACGCGTACGCCATCGGTGGCGCCGAGGAGGTGCTCAGCCTCTCGGGCGTGCGGGTGGCACCGTACAAGGTGGCCGTCTTCGGTCTCGCCGGCGCCTTCTACGGGCTCGCCGGCGTCATGATCACGAGCCAGCTCGGGGCCGGGCTCGTCCAGGCCGGCGCCGGCCTCGACTTCTCGGCCATCACGGCGGCCGTCGTGGGAGGCACCCTGCTCACCGGGGGCCGGGGCGGGGTGCTGCACTCCGCCGTCGGCGTCCTCCTGACGATGGCCCTCACCAACGGCCTCGTCCAGATCGGCGTCAGCCCGTACTGGCAGGGCGGCGTCCAGGGACTCATCGTCGTCGTCGCGGTCGCCGCGGCCGTCCTCCCGCTCCGCAGAAGGAACCAGGTGGTGAAGTGAGCATCGACACGGACAGCAGGTCCACCCCCTCCCCCGTCCCGAGCGAGGTCCCGGCGCTCGAGATCCGCGGGCTCGTCAAGCACTACCCCGGCGTCAGGGCGCTCGACGGCGTCGACCTCGTCGTGCACCAGCACGAGGTGCTCGGCCTCGCCGGCGAGAACGGCGCCGGCAAGTCGACGCTCCTCAAGGCGCTCGTCGGCCTCGTCCGCCCCGACTCCGGCGACATCTACGTCCGGGGCCAGAAGGTGAAGCTGCGCAGCGTCGTGGACGCCGCGAACCACGGGATCGGGATGGTGTTCCAGGAGCAGTCGCTCGTGCCCAACCTCACGGCCGCCGAGAACATCGTGCTCGGCAGCGAGGGCGCCGGCGTGCGCACCGGGCTGTACCGCTGGGGCACGCTGCGCACGCTGGCGCAGGAGCAGCTGGACAAGATCGGCTCGACCATCGACCCGCTGGCACGGACCGACACGCTCAGCTTCGCCGACCGCCAGATGGTCGAGATCGCGAAGGTGCTGCGCATCGAGCAGCGCACGAACGTGGCCCCCGTGATCATCCTCGACGAACCCACCTCGGTGCTCGAGTCCGGGGAGGTCGAGACCCTCTTCACCCAGGTGCGCCGGCTGCGCGAGTTCGCGTCCGTCATCTTCGTCTCGCACCGGCTCGACGAGGTGCTCGAGGTGTGCGACCGCGTGGCCGTGCTCCGCGGCGGCCGGTCGGTCGGCGAGGTCGCCACCGCCGGCGCCGTGCCCGGTGACCTGCACCGCATGATGATCGGCTCGACCGGTTCGGACGACCACTACCACTCGGCCACCGCCAGGCCCGTGGCGGAGCTCGAGCCGCGGCTCGTGGTCCGCGGCCTCACCGGGAAGACGTTCCGCGACGTCGACCTCGACATCCGCGCGGGCGAGATCCTCTCGATCGTCGGCGTGCACGGCTCCGGCCGCGAGGACGTCTGCCGCTCGCTCTTCGGGGCCGAGGAGGTCTCGGCGGGCGAGGTGACGCTCGACGGCGAGCGCCTGGACCTGTCCGGCACCCGCGCCGCCTGCGCGGCCGGGGTCGGGTACGTGCCCGCCGAGCGCAAGATCGAGGGCATGGTCGGCCCGATGTCCGTGGCCGACAACATGACGCTCGCCAAGCAGGGGGTGCGCTGCAGCGGACCGCTCGTCGTGCCGCGGAAGCAGACGTCCGTCGTCGACCGCTGGATCGAGCGCCTGTCCATCCGCACGCCGAACCGCGGCACCGCGATCCAGCGGCTCTCCGGCGGGAACCAGCAGAAGGTGGTGCTCGCGCGGTGGCTCGTCGCGGGCGACGTCCGCCTGCTGCTCCTGGACCACCCGACGCGCGGCCTGGACATCGGCGCGCGCTCGGAGGTCTACCGCCTGATGCGGGAGCTCGCCACCAGCGGCGTGGCCACGCTCCTCCTGGCCGACAGCCTCGAGGAGGCCATCGGCATGGCCGACCGGATCGTCGTCATGAGCGACGGTCGGATCGGCGCCGAGGTCGCCTGCCCGAACGGCGGCAAACCGACCCCGCTCGACCTCGTGAAGGAGATGGTGTGAGCACCCCCGTCCTGACGAAGCCCGCCCCGGAGGCGGTGATCCGGCGCGGCCCGACGGCGGCGGCACGCCTCACCTCGCTGATGCCGGTGATCGCCCTGGTGACGCTCGTCGTCGCGCTCGCGATCGCCGACCCGGGATTCCTGACCGAGCGCAGCCTGGTGGCGGCCGTCAACACGGCGGCGCCGCTGGCGGTCCTCGCCGCCGGCGCCACCCTCGTGGTGCTGTGCGGGGGCATCGACCTGTCGATCGCGGCCCTGGCCTCGTTCTCCTCCGTGCTGCTCGCGATGTGGCTGCCGATCCTCGGGGGCGCGAGCATCCTCGCCGTCGTGGCGGTCGCCGGCGCGATCGGTGCGCTGCAGGGCGTGCTGCACGTGACGCTGCGCATCCCCTCGTTCATCGTCACGCTCGGCGGGATGAGCATCCTCGCGGCCGTCGGACTGGTCATCTCGAACGCGGGCCCGATCCCCGTCGTCGACGACCGGCCCCTGGCCTGGCTCAACCTCTACGTCGCGGGACGCGTCCCGATGGCGGTGCTGGTCGCCGTCGTCGTGATCGCGGCGATCGCCCTGGTGGTCCGCCTGACCCCGCTCGGCAGCTACGTCACGGCGACCGGGTACTCCGAGTCGGCCGCCCGGCTCGCCGGGGTCCCGGTCGACCGCGTCAAGATCGGCGCGTTCTGCGCCTCGGGCGCGTGCGCCGGCCTCGCGGCCGTCATGCTGGTCTCGCGCAACTACAGCGGCAGCCCGACGATGGCCGACAACCTGCTCCTGCCCGCCGTCGCGGCGATCGTCGTGGGCGGCACGGCGATCACCGGCGGCCACGGCAGCCTCTGGCGGACGCTGGCCGGTGCGCTCGTCGTCACCCTGCTCCGCGTCGGCCTCCCCATCGTCGGGGTCCCGTCGGCGTACGAGCAGATCCTCTACGGCGCGATCATCGTGGTCGCCGTCGCCCTCACCCTCGACCGGTCCAAGATCCTCACCGTCAAGTAGCCTGCTCCGCCTCGCGGCGTCGGCTCCCCGTCTCCACGCACCCCGCACTCCTCCGAGAAAGGCCACCATGTCGACCGACACCTCCCCCCTCCTTCCCGCCGTCCACGAGTTCCTCTCCGCCCCCAAGCAGCTGCTGATCGACGGCGCGTGGGTCGACGCGGCCGACGGGCGCACGTTCGCCACGCTCAACCCCGCCACGGAGGAGGAGCTCGTCCAGGTCGCTCGCGGCTCCGCCGTCGACGTCGACCGCGCCGTCGCCGCCGCCCGCCGGGCGTTCGAGTCCCCCTCCCCCTGGTCGCGGATGACCCCGCGCGACCGCTCGCACCTGCTCTGGCGGATCGGCGACCTCATCGAGGCGCACGCGGACGAGTTCGCCCAGCTCGAGTCGCTGGACAACGGCAAGCGCGTCGAGGCGGCCCGCGACGGCGACGTCGCGACGGCGGCCGAGCTCTTCCGCTACTTCGCCGGCTGGGCCACGAAGATGGAGGGCACGACGATCCCGATGTCGGTGCCCGGCCGCGAGTTCCACGCCTACACCCGGCGCGAGGCGCTCGGCGTCGTCGCCGGCATCGTGCCGTGGAACTTCCCGCTCCTGATGGCCTGCTTCAAGATCGTCCCGGCCATCACGGCCGGCAACACGGTCATCCTCAAGCCCGCCGAGCAGACGCCGCTGACGGCCCTGCGCCTCGGCCAGCTGCTGCTCGACGCGGGCGTGCCGGCCGGTGTCGTGAACATCGTGCCCGGGTTCGGCGACGCCGGGGCCGCGCTGGTCGAGCACCGCGGTGTGGACAAGGTCGCGTTCACCGGCAGCACCGAGGTCGGCAAGAAGATCGCCGCCGCAGCCGCCGGGAACCTCAAGAAGGTCTCCCTCGAGCTGGGCGGCAAGGCCCCGAACATCATCTTCGCCGATGCCGACATCGACGCCGCGATCGCCGGCGCCGTGCTCGGCGGGTACTTCAACGAGGGCCAGTGCTGCGTCAACGGCTCCCGGCTGTACGTGCAGCGCGAGGTGTTCGACCGCGTCATCGAGGGCGTGGCCGCGGCTGCTCGGGCGATCACCGTCGGCGACGGGTTCGCCGACGGCGCGTCGATGGGTCCGCTGGTGTCGCAGGAGCAGCACGAGAAGGTGCTCGGCTACATCCGTGGCGCCGTCGCCGACGGCGCCACCCTGGCCGCCGGCAGCGCGGACGCGGCGTTCGACCGCGGCTACTTCGTGCACCCGACGCTCATCACCGGTGTCACGGAGGAGATGGCCGTGCAGACCGACGAGATCTTCGGCCCGGTCGTCACCGCGATCCCGTTCGACACCGAGGACGAGGTCGTCGCGGCCGCCAACAACACCGTCTACGGCCTGGCGGCCGGCGTCTGGTCCCGCGACCTCGGGACCGCGCACCGCGTCGGCGCCAAGCTCCGCGCCGGGACGGTCTGGCTCAACACCTGGCACGCGGACGACGTCACGCTCCCCCGCGGCGGCTTCAAGCAGTCCGGCTGGGGCCGCGAGCTCGGCTCGTTCGGGCTGGACGACTACACCGAGCTCAAGACGGTGATCGCCGAGCTGCGCTGAGCGGCGTCGCAGCAGCAGGGCCCGCACCCCTCGGGGTGCGGGCCCTGCTGTCGCTGCCGGGGTCGGTCAGGAACCGTCGGCGAGCGACGCGACGACGCCGGCCCGGCTGTCGTCCTCGCTGGCGAGCACGCCGCCGTTGGCCACGATGTCGGGCGTGATCTCGCTGAAGACCATGCGCACGTCCTGGCGGCGCGCGCCGAGCACGTCGACCGCGGCGTCGGCGACGATCCGGGCGAAGTCGCGGCGCTGGTCGACGGTGCGGCCCTTGAGCAGCTCGACGGTGATGTTGGGCATGGGATCTCTCTCCTGTGGTGGGCCGGATCGTCCATGATCTCGACCTGGGTTCATCCTTGTGAATCAGTGTATCGACGCGGGGCACGTCGGGGAAGCGCCCGGGCTCGCGGATCGGTGGCCCGTCGGAGCCTGCGACGTGCACCGCCGATCAACCGCTTCGACCGCGCAGGGGCACCCCGTGTGAGGATCGAGCCCATGTCCTCGCCGACGCGAAAGCGGCCGTGACCTACCTGCTGGGACGCGACGACCCCGTCCACCGGCTGCGTCCGAGCCTCGCCAGCGGGCTCGCGGCGGTCCTCGTCGCGGCCGGTCTCGTGCTGACCCTCCAGCTCGGGAGCGGCATCCCGCTCCGGGCCTGGAGCTCGTCGGAGCGGGCGATCGTCCTGACCGAGATCCTCCCGGCCGCCGTCGCCGCCGTCGTGCTGCTCGCGTTCGTCGGCTGGGCCCGGTGGGACGCCGTGCGGCGCGACCCGTTCCGGCTGCCGACGTCGCCGTTCGTGCTCGCCGTCGTGGCTCTCGCCTCGCTCGCCGTCCTCGCGCGTCTCGCGCTCGCCGACTGGGGCGCCCCGACGGCACGGGTCCTCGCGCTCCTCGCTCTCAGCGCCGCGGTGACCGGCGTCGCCGAGGAGCTCGCGCTGCGCGGCGTGCTCCTCCGGTCGCTGCGCGTGGGGCGGCGCCCCGAGATCGTCGCGGCCCTCGGGACGACGGCGGCCTCCGCAGTCCTCCAGGTGCCCGTGCTCGCCTTCACCGCGCGGGGGTTCGGCCCGGTCGACGTCGCCGTCGCCGTCGCCCTCGGGGCGCTGCTGTACCTCGTCCGGCGCGCGACCCGGACGCTCGTGGCCGCCGTCGCGCTCCACCTCGCGTGGGACCTGGGCACGCTCGTCGACCGCGCGGGCGACGGCGCCGCGCTCACCGGGCCGGCGGCCGTCGTCGCCGTCGTCGTCGTGGCGCTCGTCACGTGGGCGTTCGTGGCCACGGCGCGCGGCGATCGCACGCGGCGTGCGCTCGTGGATCCGCGGCTCGCCTGACGGCTCGATCGAGCACCCGAGCCATCCCGGATCCTGGCGCGGTGTCCACGAGGGCCCCGGCACGTCTACGGTGGAGGGATGTTCCTCGACGGCCCGAACGGGCTCACCGATCCGAGCCTCGTCCAAGCCAGGAAGGAGCTCCTCGCCACGCAGGCCGAGGGACTCACGCGCTGGCACGAGACGACGCAGGCCCTTCGTCCCGAGCTCCCGCTCCCCGAGTTCGACCCGGCCGAGGCCGGTGCTCGCGCCCGGGCGCTCCTCGTCCTCCAGGCACCGGGCAAGTCCGCCGACCCGACCGAGGGCTCGGGCTTCGTCAGCGTCGACAACGAGGACCGCACCTCCACGAACCTGTGGAACCTGCGCGAGCACGTGGGTTTCCACGACCACGTGCTGATCACCCACATCATGCCGTGGTACCTCGGCGAGGGCGTCAAGCCCAGCCGGCTCGACCTCCAGCACGGCGGACGCGCTCTCATCAACCTGCTCCCGGTGCTGCGCGACCTGCACGTCATCATCCTCATCGGCGGCGAGGCCCAGAAGACGTGGGACTCCTACGTCGCCCCCGCGGTGCGCACGCGCGCCCTCGTGCTGCGCTGCCCGCTCCCGACGGCGCGCGCGCTCAACAAGCCCGACGACGCCTCGGCGATGACGCTGACGCGGGCGCGCGACCTGGTCCAGTGACCCGGGACGGCGTGGCCATCGACCTCTCCCCCGAGGGTGAGGTCCTGCTGTCGGAGTACCACCTCGCGACGCTGTCGACGATCGCGCCGTCGGGCCTGATCCACGCCGTCGCCGTCGGGTTCACGCTGTCGGACGGCGTGGTGCGCGTCATCACGAGCGACGGCAGCCAGAAGGTGCGCAACGTCGAGCGGGACGGCCGCGCGACCGTGGCGCAGGTGGCCGGTCCGCAGTGGATCAGCATCGCCGGCCACGCCGTCGTCTCGCGCGACCCCGAGCGGGTGGCCCACGCCGTCGCGCTCTACGCCGCCCGCTACCGCCAACCGCGACCGAACCCGCAGCGCGTGGTCATCGAGCTGCACCCCGAGAAGGTGCTGGGCTCGGCCGGCCTGTTCGCGAGCAGCGACGCTCCCACGAGCTGATCCCCCGCCAACCCGAGGACGCCCCGCAACGACGAGAAGCCCGGACCCCCTGCGGGGTCCGGGCTTCTCGGGTCGTGCTCACGGGGTGGAGGTGGCGGGAATCGAACCCGCGTCCGACGGTGTGGAACCAGGGCTTCTCCGAGTGCAGTCAGCTGCTGTTCTGCTTGGCCCCGGCTGTGTCGCTGACAACCAGCCGACGGGCCCAGTCAACTAAGTGTTCAAGCAGCCCCGTTGACGAAGGCTACGAGCAGTGGCTCTCTTGGTGACGCCAGCAACCCGGTCGAGAGCACCCCGGGACTGACGGACTTCTACCTTCGCTCAGGCGGCGAGGGTGAAGTCGGTGCGCTTGGAATCGGCACCTATAGGTTTGCGCGGATCGTTAACGAGATAACCGTGCGTCCTCGACTCGCTTCCCCTGGCTGAACGGCCGTCGTCGAAACCGTTCACCCCCGTGTTCTGTTGTCAAACAGTGCCCTCCCGCCGCCGGAGCGCCGGACGGGACGGTTCAGTCTACTCGTGCAGCGCCGCCGCGGCCACGGGTATTCCGACGACCGCTCCTCCCGGTGGCTCAGGCCGCCGCCAGCGCGGCGTCCACGAGCGGCTTCACCTCGGTGCCGAGCCGCTCGATCGCCCGGAGCTGCTCGACCTGCGGCATGCCCGCGACGTCCATCTGGAAGATCTGCCTGGTGTGGCCGACGGCGCCGTGCGTGCGCACCACCTTGTCGGCCACCTCCTGCGCGCTCCCGACGGCGTACGCCCCGTCCGGCGCCGCCGTCGCCTCGAAGGTGATCTTGTTCGGCGCCGCGAAGCCGCGCTCCCGGGCGATCGCGCTCATGCTGCGGTGCCAGTACGGGTAGAACGCCTCCCGCGCCGAGCGGGCGTCAGCCCCCACGAAGCCGAAGCCCGACAGCGTGACCGCGGGGGTCGCCGTCGGGAACGCCGCACGGGCGCGGAACTCCCGCCGGTACAGGGAGGCGAGCGGAGCGAACTGGCTCGGCCTCCCGCCGATGATCGCGTAGTTGATCGGGAGGCCGAGCACCGCGGCGCGGACGGAGGACTGCGGGTTGCCGCCCGTCGCGAGGGCGAGGTTGAGGTGGCGGCCGCGGCCGGTCACGTCCGCAGGCCGCGGGAGCACGACGGCGTCGCGCAGGGCGGGCCGGAACCGCCCGGACCAGGTGATCGACTCGTCGTGCGCGCCGGCGTCGTCGAGCGCGAGGAGCAGCTGGATCTTCTCGTCGTACAGCTCGTCGTAGTCCTCGAGATCCGCCCCGAACAGCGGGTAGGACTCGATGAACGAACCGCGGCCGGCGAGCAGCTCCGCCCGGCCGCCGGAGAAGGCGTCCATCGTGGCGAACTGCTGGTAGACCCGGACGGGGTCCTCCGTCGACAGCACCGTGACGGCGCTGCCCACACGGATGCGGCTGGTCTGCGCGAGGGCCGCGGAGATCACGGTGGCCGGCGAGGAGATGGCGTACTCGGCGCGGTGGTGCTCACCCAGGCCGACGTAGTCCAGCCCCACCTCCTCGGCGAGCCGGACGCGCTCCAGCACGTTGCGCAGCGTGGTCGCGGCGTCGTCCCCGTCGGAGACGTCGCCGAAGGTGTAGATCCCGAGCTCCATGGCGGTCATATTCATCCGAACGCATGGACCTCGTCGTCTGTTCCCTACTTCTTGCGCCGGTTGTCCAGCAGCAGCGCGAGCCCGATGCCGAGGAGGAAGACGTCCTTGGCGATGCCGATGCCCTCCGGGCTCGGGCGGACGCCGTCCACGGTCAGGCCGGGGGTCTTGTGGTACATCCACAGCAGGCCGCCGGAGAAGGCCGTCAGGCCGAGGCCGGCGACCACGCGCGGGACGAACGGCAGCAGCAGCGCCGCCCCGAGGGCGGTCTCCGCGACGGCGAGCAGCTTGCCGAACTCCTCGGGCTTGAGCTCCTTGACCTGCGGGAAGGCGTTCGACGCCATCGCCTGGAGGCCGGCCGCCGACTCGGCGTCGAGCGCGAGCTTGCCGATCCCCGAGTTGAGGATGAACGCACCGGACGTGGCGCGGAGCGGGAGACGGTGCAGGGCAGCGGACACGGGTGACCTCCAGGGGGCAGCGGTGAAGTGGTCCGCCTCCAGCCTACGTCGGGCCCGTGGCTCGAGGCCCGGTCGGCTACCAGCCGCCGCCACCTCCGCCGCCGACCCCGCCACCCACCGAACCCGACCAGGTGGCGCCGCCGCTCGAGCCGGAGCCCGGGGCGGTGACCGTCGTGGCGGAGGCGACGCCGGAGGTGAGGTCGCCGAGCGAGCGGCCGAGGTCGCCCATCGCCCAGACGCCCGGGTAGGCGAGGTAGGCCGGCGAGGTGAACCAGACCGGCTGGACGAGCTCGCCACGCCTGACCGCGCCCGCGAAGGCGTCCGTCCAGCGCTGCTCGAGGCGAAGTGCGACGGCGTAGGGCAGGTACGCCTCGAACACGCTCGGGACGAGGCGCTCGCTCCCGGCGGCCCAGGCGGGCGTCTCGGAGGTCACGTCGGTGAGGAACCGCTCGAACTCGCGGGCCTCGCGGGTCAGCTCGCTCCCCCGCGCGGTGCGGGTCGGCATGGAGCCGGCCACCGCCGTCGTGACGATGCCGACGGCGAGCACCGCGATCCCCACCAGACCCCAGCCGACCGTCAGCGCGAGCGCGGCCGTCCCGACGAGGCCGGCCAGGATCAGGCCGATCCCGGCGAGGTACCAGCGCCCGCGGACCCGGCGCGGGCTCCCGGCGAACCAGCCCTGCTCGGTCACGGCGTCGTCGAGATCCTTCTGCGCCTGCGCGATCGCCGCGGCGATCTCGCCGGAGGCGAGGCTGACCAGGACCACGTCCTCGTCGCCGAAGATGCCCTCGACGAGGGTGCGCTCGTAGGGGCGCAGGTCGTGGGGCCCGGGGGCGCGAACCAGCTGGAAGTCGCGGTCGTCGGGGTCGCGGTCGTCGGGGTCGCGGTCGTCGGGGTCGAGGTCGTCGCCGGCCAGGTCATCGCCGTCCTCGTCGTCGCCGTCGACGGTCGCCGGCACGACCTCGATGTGGATCACCCCGCGCACGGCGAGGTCGAGCAGCACGGCCACGACGTCGTGGGTCTGGGCGCGCTCGTCGATCAGCGTCCCGAACTCGCCGGCGGGGACCCCCGCGGGCGGCTCGGTGCGGAAGCCCTCGGGCACGGCGTCTCCGGCGGCCCCGCCCCCTCGAGGAAGCCCGGCGTGTCCGCGGTGGCGTCACGACGGCGACGACGCGTCAGCAGCACAGCCCCCACCCCGCCGACGGCGGCCACCGCGCCGACCGTGCCGGTGACGGGCGAGACGGTGAAGGCGTTGCCCCAGGTGCGACGGGGCGCGTAGGCGACGCTCGCCGTCGGGAAGGTGTCAGCGGGGTACAGCGCGGCGACGGTGAGGCCCTGACCGGGGTCGAGGCGGCTCTGCTCGACGGTGACGCCGACGTCGCCGGGCGTCGTCGCGCCGTCGCAGACCCGTGTCGAGCCGACGCCGCCGGGCAGGCACCTCAGCGAGCTGACGGGCTCGGGGGCGACCAGGCGGACGCTGACGTCCTCCAGCGGCACCTCCCACCCGAGCCCGATCACGTTCCAGATCACGGCGTCGGGATCGGCGGCGGACTCCCCCGGCGTCGCCAACGAGTCCACGTGGTAGCTGAGGGTGTAGCTCTGGACGTCACCGATCTCCACGCTCTCGCTGCCCACGCGCACGACGACGAAGCCGTCCTCGCGCTCGACGAGCAGGTCGGTCGGGGCGCCCGTGCTGCTGGTGACCTCGATGTCGCTGACCTCGAGCACGCGGTAGCGGTCGGGATCGCCCTCGATCTCCTGGCGCTCGACGATGCTGAGGTAGGGACCGTGCGCGTCGTCGTCGGGACCGAAGTCGAAGTCCAGGTCGATCGTGACGCGGGCCCCGCCGTCGGGCTCGAGCTCGGCGGTCAGGTCGTAGCGCGTGATCCGCCAGTCGTCGGAGTCTGCAGCGGCGGTGACGGCCGAGCCCAGGACGAGGGCCCCGGCGAGGGCGACGGCGGCGGTCAGGCGGCGGACCAGGGGCACGGTTCTCCTCGGGGTCGGACGTGCGCTCGGACCTGACCGGTGAGGTCAGACGAGCTCGCGGGTGCGCATGGCGCGGTGCGCCTCGCGCATGTCCTGCTTCTCCCGCAGGGTCTGACGCTTGTCCCACTCCTTCTTACCGCGCGCGAGCGCGATCTCGACCTTGGCGTGGCTGCCCAGGAAGTACAGCTCGAGCGGGATGATCGTGTAGCCCTTCTCACCGATCTTGCCGGCGAGCTTGTCGATCTCCGCGCGGTGCAGCAGCAGCTTGCGCTTGCGTCGCGGGGCGTGGTTGGTCCAGGTGCCCTCGGCGTACTCGGCGATGTGCACGCCCTCGAGCCAGGCCTCGCCGCGGTCGATCAGCACGAAGCCGTCCACCAGGGACGCGCGTCCGGCGCGCAGCGACTTCACCTCCGTGCCGGTCAGGGAGATCCCCGCCTCGTAGGTGTCGTCGATGTGGTAGTCGTGGCGCGCCTTCTTGTTGCGGGCCACCACGGTCTTGACCGGACGGTCCCCCTTCGCGGCGGCCGACCGAGCGGCGCGCTCGGCGTTCTTCATGCGGGACATGGTCACCCAGCCTAGTCGCGCCGACCGCGGGCGGGCACGGGCTTTACGCCCGGTCCGTCGCCTGCGAGCTGCCGTGGATGTTCGTGATCCGCCCGGCGTCGTCGAACGTGAACGCGAAGGCGCCGTCCGCGAGCGACAGGGTCGTGCCGTCCCAGCCCAGGTCGCGCAGCACGGCGTAGCTCGACAGGGCGCGCCGGTGGTCGGTGACGGCGCCCGTGCTCAGGACCTCGGGCAGCAGCCGCCCCACGCGCGGGAACGTGGCGGGAGGCAGCGTCAGCCCCTCCAGCAGCATCCACACGCGGGTGCCGCCGGCGACGGCGCCGGAGTAGGTGAACCAGGTGCCCGACGCGATCGCGGCGGCCCGTGCGAGGTCGGCCGAGAGGGCGTAGCCGGGGGTGGGCTCCTGCGGGGCGCCGGGGGCGTCGGCGGGGTCGAAGGCCACCTCGCCGGAGGTGAGCTCCGCGATCCCGTACCGCTCCCCGACCTCACGGGTCGCCGTCGCGGCGCGCAGCACCTGCGGGGAGTACCCGGACGGGTTGGCCCAGCCCCAGAGCCACGAGCGCGGCCCGGGGGCCGCCGACCCCAGCAGCTGGACCGGGTAGGTCGCCTGGTGCTCGCCGTCGAAGCTGAACGTGCCGGCCGCCAGGTCGACGCCCCACCGGGCGTCCTCACCGTGCAGGTCGGTCAGGTGGAGCTGCGCCTCGTGGGAGAGGAACGCGGCGTCGTCGACCAGTGCCCGCAGGCCGGGGGAACGCATCGGTGATCACCTCGTGGGTCGTGCGGAGCGGTCGGCCGTCCGGCCGGGCCCGCCCAGTCTGGCAGAGCCGGGTCAGTTGGAGCGGTTCCAGCCCGGGAGGTTCTCCGGGTTGATGGGCGTGCCGTTGCGCCAGACCTCGACGTGCACGTGGCAGCCGGTGACGGCGCCGGTCATGCCGGTGTAGCCGAGCACGGCCCCCTGCGAGATCGACTGGCCGTTGCTCACCGCGAACCGCGAGAGGTGGTTGTAGACCGAGACGTAGGAGTCGCCGTTGATGACGCCGTGGTCGATCAGCACCTGGTTGCCGTGCGTGCCGTTGCCCCGCGCGGGGCGCACGCCGACGACGGTGCCGTTGCCCGCGGAGACCTGGGCGTTGCCGCAGGCCGAGCGGATGTCGGTGCCGTTGTGCATGTAGCGGCCACCGTTCATCGGGTAGATCCGCATGCCGAACGGGGAGGTGACGTGGAACGGCGCCGGGACCGGCGGGATCAGCCCGGACCCGCCGGTGCTGGCCGGGGGTGCGGGGGCGGGCGCCGGGGCCGGCGCGGGGGCGGGGGCGTTGGTCGGGCGGTTGGCCGCCGCCTCGGCCTGGCGCTGACGCTCGGCCTCGGCCGCAGCGGCCGCCTCGGCGGCCGCCGCCTCGTCCGCCTTGCGCTTCTCCTCCGCCTGACGCGCGCGCTCGGCGGCCTGGGCCTCGAAGATCGCCTGGATCTCGGCGTCGAGCGTGGCGTTGTCGGCCGCGATCTCCTGCTGCTGCACCTCGATCGAGTCCTTGTAGCCCTCGAGCTCCGTCTTCTTCGCGCCCTCCTGCTCCTTGAGCGAGGCGAGCTCGTCGCGGTGGCTCTGGGCGTCGACGCGGGCGTCGTCAGCAGCCACGACGGCCTCGTCCGCCTCGATCTTCAGCTCGCCGATGCGGACGTTGACCGCGTCGAGGCGGGACTGGGAGTTGCGCTGGGTCGCGGCCGTGGTCTCGAGCTCGTCGAGCACCTGTCCCTGCGAGCGCATGGCCGAGTTCACGGCCGAGGTGCGGGTCGCGAACTCCTCCGGGCTGTTGGCGTCGAGCACCACCCGCAGCGCGGTGAAGCCGTCGCCGCCGCGGTGCGTGGAGCGAGCGAGCTCCCCGATCCCGTCCTCGGTGCTGGCGATCTGGGTCTTGGAGTCCTCGATCTCGATCGTGAGCGTGCCGGCCTCGGTCTCGGCGACCGTCAGCCGGTCGGTCACGGACGTCTGGTGACGCTCGGCGGCCGCGAGGTCCTCCTCGGCCTGGTCGAGCTCGGCCTGGGCGATCGGGATCTCGCCCTCGAGGCGCGTGAGCTCGAGGTAGACGGTCTGCAGGGAGGCGTCGGTGCCCTCGAGCTCGGAGGACAGACGCTCCTGCTCGGTCTTGTTCGCCTCGCGCTGGCTCTGGAGGTCCTCGAGGTTGTCGGCCTGCGCCACCCCGGCCCCCGTGACGAGCAGGACGGCGGCGAGCACGACGGCACCGACGCGGGTGCGGTAGGTCATCCGATCTCCCTCAGACCTTGGTGTAGCGGGACAGGCTCACGAGCGAGCTGATGGCGGCGATGGCGATGCCGATGCCGGCGAGGGCGGGCGCGATGAGCCAGACCTCCGCCGTCGTGACGTAGTCGGTGACGAAGCCGACCTGGCCGCTGAGCCAGTCCTCCACCCCGTACCTGACCCCGAACCAGAGCGTGCCCGTCGCGAGGACGGCCCCCAGGAGCGCGGCCAGCGCGCCCTCGAGCATGAACGGCAGCTGGATGAAGAAGTTGGAGGCGCCGACGAAGCGCATGATCTCGGTCTCCCGCCGTCGACTCATGGCCGACAGCCGGATCGTGGTGGTGATGAGGAGCACGGCGGTGATCGTCATGACGACCGCCAGCCCCACGGACAGCACGGTCGCGCGGTTCATCACGAGGAAGATCGGTTGGAAGATCTCGCGCTGGTCGAGGACCTCCTCGACACCGGTCCTGCCAGCCACCTCGTCCATCACGATGTCGATCTGGGTGGGATCGGTGAGCTTGACGCGGAAGGACGCCTGCATCTGGTCGACGTCGAGCAGCTCGAACCAGTCCTCCTCGCCGGCCTGCTCGCGCACGGCCTCGTAGGCCTGCTCCTTCGTCTCGAAGAAGACCTCCTCGACGTAGGGCTGCATCGCCGGCGCCTCGAGGATGCCGCGGATCTCCGTGATCTGCTCCTCGGTGGCCTCGCCACCGGCACAGGTCTCCACGCGCGGGGGGCCCGTGGGGCAGAGGAAGACCGACACCTCGACGCGGTCGTACCACTCGCCCTTCATCTTGCCGATCTGCATCTGCAGGAGGGAGGCGGAGCCGACGAACGTGAGGGAGACGAAGGTGACGAGCACGACCGACACCGCCATCGAGAGGTTGCGCCGCAGTCCCTGGCCGATCTCGCCGAGGACGAATCTGAGGCGGCTCATGCGGTGCGCTCCTGCGTGGTCGGGCCGTTCTCGGTCGCGCCGCTGCCGGTGGCGCCGGTGGCGCCGGTCGCGGCCGGGTCGGGCTGGAGCACGTAGCGGCCCTCGGCCTCGTCACGCACGACCTCGCCGTCGACGAGCTGGACGACGCGCTTGCGCATCTGGTCGACGATCACCTCGTCGTGCGTGGCCATGACGACCGTGGTGCCGGTGGAGTTGATGCGGTCGAGCAGGCGCATGATGCCTGCCGACGTCGCGGGGTCGAGGTTTCCGGTCGGCTCGTCGGCCAGGAGGATGCTCGGCCTGTTGACGATGGCGCGCGCGATCGCGACGCGCTGCTGCTCGCCGCCGGAGAGCTCGTGCGGCAGACGCTTGCCCTTGCCCGCGAGCTTCACGAGCTCGAGGACCTCGGGGACCTCGCGCGCGATGGTGTGGCGCGGTCGGCCGATGACCTGCTGGGCGAAGGCGACGTTCTCGAACACGGTCTTGTTCTGCAGCAGCCGGAAGTCCTGGAACACGACGCCGATCTGGCGGCGCAGCCCGGGGACCTTCCACTGCGAGAGCGTGGTGATCTCGCGGCCGGCGACGTGCACGCGGCCGGAGGTCGCGCGCTCCTCCCGCAGCACGAGGCGGAGGAACGTGGACTTGCCCGAACCGGAGGCACCGACGAGGAAGACGAACTCCCCGCGCTCCACCTCCAGGGACACGCGGTCCAGCGCGGGGCGAGCCCCTCGCTTGTAGACCTTGGAGACCTTGTCGAAACGAATCACAGCAGCACGTCACTCACAGCGGGCCGGTCTCGGGGGTGTCTGCACGTCGGTCGCACTCCGGCCCGGATCACCATAAGCACTCCGACCGAGGCCGCTCGGCGCGCCACGCCGGTCGCAGGCGTCCCTGGGAGCGCCCTGGGAGCAGGATCGGCGGTACGGATCGGCGACGCCTCAGCCCTGCTCCGCCGCGGTCTGCTGCTGCCGACGCCAGCGGATCCCGGCGTCGATGAAGTCGTCGATGTCGCCGTCGAACACGGCCGAGGGGTTGCCGGACTCGTGCTCCGTGCGCAGGTCCTTGACCATCTGGTACGGCTGCAGCACGTAGGAGCGCATCTGGTCGCCCCAGGACGCCTTGACGTCGCCCGCGAGCTCCTTCTTCTTCGCGTTCTCCTGCTCCTGGCGCAGCAGGAGGAGGCGCGACTGGAGCACGCGCATCGCGGCGGCGCGGTTCTGGATCTGGGACTTCTCGTTCTGCATCGACACGACGACACCGGTCGGGATGTGGGTGAGGCGCACCGCGGAGTCGGTCGTGTTGACCGACTGGCCGCCGGGGCCGGACGAGCGGAAGACGTCGACCCTGATCTCGTTCTCGGGGATCTCGATGTGGTCGGTCTGCTCGATGAGCGGGATGACCTCGACCGCGGCGAACGAGGTCTGGCGACGACCCTGGTTGTCGAACGGCGAGATGCGCACGAGGCGGTGGGTACCGGCCTCGACGCTCAGCGTGCCGAACGCGTACGGCGCCTTGACCTCGAAGGTCGCGGACTTCAGTCCCGCCTCCTCCGCGTAGGAGGTGTCGAGCACGGACGTCGGGTAGCCGTGGCGCTCGGCCCAGCGCAGGTACATGCGCAGGAGCATCTCGGCGAAGTCGGCGGCGTCCACGCCGCCGGCGCCGGAACGGATGGAGACGACGGCCTCGCGGGCGTCGTACTCCCCCGCCAGCAGCGTGCGGACCTCGAGCTCGCCGAGGACCTTGTGGATCTGGACGAGCTCCGTCTCCGCCTCGGCGAGCGACGCGGCGTCGTCCTCCTCGGCGGCCAGCTCGACGAGGGCCTCGAGGTCGTCGATGCGATCGGCGAACTTGGTGAGGCGCTCGAGGTCGGCCTGGGCGTGGCTCAGCCGGCTGGTGACGCCCTGCGCCTTCTCGGGGTCGTCCCACAGGTCGGGCGCTGAGGCGGCCGCCTCGAGCTCGGCGATCGTCGCGCGCAGCTTGTCGGGGTCGCTGACGAGCGAGATCTGGTTCAGGGTGCCGCGGAGCGAGGTGATCTCGGCGGTGAAGTCGGTGGCCACGATGAGCCAGCCTACCGTCGCCGCGATCAGTCGATCGGAAGGCGGCGCAGGAGCAGGTGCGTGATCAGCGCGGCGACGGCGATGCACGGCAGCGCGACCCACCAGCCCCAGGCCGTCGCGCCGAACCCCGAACCCGCCTCGACGTCGTCGAGCAGGCCCCAGTGGGCGACGAGGGAGGGCGCCAGGACGAACGGCAGCGCCAGCGTCCCGGCCCAGCCGCCGAGGCGGCGGTAGACGAGGTTCACCGCGAGCCCCGACAGGAACGCCGTCGTGCCGAGGACCGCGAGCGAGGCGGCGGCCGGCAGCGCGCCCTCGAACGGCGGGACGTCGTACCCCGCGGGCATCCCGGCCCACGCGAGACCGGCGATGACGCGGACCAGCGCCGTCACCAGCACGCTCGCCACCGCGAACGAGATCCCGACGACCGGGGCGGCCAGCAGCCAGCCACGCGTGGCGGAGCGACGCGTGCCGCCGGCGGCGACGTGGATCGTGAGGAACCCGGCCGCCGTGACGACCCCATCACGAACAGGAACACCTGGGGGGCGCCCACGGGACCGACGGAGATGACGATCTCGCCGTCCTGGCTCTCCAGGAACCGGGCGAGGAGGGACGTGGCGACGACCTGGACCACCGTGAAGATCGCCCAGAACCACAGGCCGATCGTCCAGACCATCCCGAGGGCGCTCCAGAACGCCTGACTGGTGGCGCGGGTCTCGAGGCGGCGCCGGCGCTCGGCGCGGTCGGGGGCGGCCGACGGGACGGGCGGGACGGCGGGAGCGGCAGGCACCGAGGGTACGGTCATGACTCCTCCTTCGGGGAGCGGCGGGTGAGGTCGACGAAGAGGTCCTGCAGGGAGACGCCGCCGACGTCGATCCCCTGCTCGCGGGCGAGGGCCGCCAGGGTGGCGCCGTCGTCGCCCGCGGCCGTGCGGACGGTGAGCTGCGCCGTCGGACCGAGATCGCGACGAGCGAGCACCTCCCTGGTGCCGACCAGGCGCTCGAGGTCGCTCGCGCGGCCGGTGAGGCTGAGGCCGCCGGCGCGGACGTCGTCGGCGTCGCCGGCGACGAGCACGCGGCCGGCGTCGAGGATCACGACGTCCTCGAACATCCGCTCCACCTCGGAGATCAGGTGGCTGGAGATGACGATGGTGCGGGGGTGCGCGGCGTAGTCGGCCAGCAGCGCGTCGTAGAACGTCTGCCGATTCGGGGCGTCCATGCCGATGTAGGTCTCGTCGAGGAGCGTGATCGGCGCCCGCGCGGCGAGGCCGATGATCGCGCCGACCATCGACGTCTGGCCGCGGGAGAGGTGGGCGACCTTCTGCTGGACGTCGAGCTCGAAGGCGTCGGCGAGGCTCCGCGCGGCGTCGGCGTCCCAGTGCTCGCGCAGGTCCGCGTAGTAGGCGAACGTGTCGCGCACCTTCTCGGTGTCGAAGACGTCACCGCCCTCGCGCACGAGCTGGGTGTCCGCCATGGTGACGGCGTTGTCGAACGGGTCCTCGCCGTCGACCAGGATCTCGCCGGACGTCGGGCGGTCGAAGCCCGCGGCGAGCGCGAGCAACGTGGACTTGCCTGCGCCGTTGCGGCCGAGCAGGCCGGTGATGGCGCCCGAGCGGATCTCGAGGTCGACGGCGTCGAGGGCGGTGACGTCGTCGTAGTGCTTGGTCAGGGCTCGAGTCGTGATGCTCATCGCTGCTCCCCCATCCGGGTGGTGATGCGCTCGCGCAGGGCCTCGGCGGTCAGGCCGAGGCGCAGGGCTGCGTCGATCGCGGGGTCGAGGACGTCGCGGACGTAGGTCTCGCGGTCCTTCGCCAGCAGCGCCTCGCGGGCGCCGGGGGCGACGAACATGCCGAGGCCGCGGCGCTTGTAGAGCACGCCCTCCTCGACGAGGCCGGCGAACGCCTTGGCGGCGGTGGCCGGGTTGATGCGGTAGGTCGTGGCGAACTGGGTCGTGGACATGACCTGCTCCTCCTCTCCGAGGTCGCCGGCGAGCACCTGGTCGCGCACGTGCCTGGCGATCTGCACGTACAGCGGATCGGGTCCGTCGAACATGACGCCTCCTTGGTTCGTTACTCCACTAATGAACCACGGAACGCGCCGCCCGTCAACGGCGAGGGGTTTCGGCACCACCCGCGAGGGGGTTACGCACACCGGCGAGGGGGTTACGCACACCGGCGGGGGGGTTACGCACACCGGCGAGGGGGTTACGCACATGTCAGGGGTACCGAAGCCCCTCGTCGATGGTGCACAAGCCCCTCGCCGACGGTGCACAAGCCCCTCGCCGATGGTGCAGAAGCCCCTCGCCGGTGTGCAGAAGCCCCTCGCGGGTGGGTCAGGGGAGGAGCGCGCGGACGGCGGCGACGACGGCAGTGGCCGCGTCTGCCAGCTCCGCCGGCGTCGTGCTGCGCGACCACGTGAAGCGCAGCGCCGTCTGGGCCGCCTCCCGCTCCACGCCCATCGCCGTCAGCACGTGGGAGGGCTCGTCCGACCCGGCGTGGCACGCCGACCCCGAGGAGCTCAGCACGCCGCGCTGCTCCAGCTCGAGCAGCACCGCCTCGCCGCTCACGCCGCCGAGCACGAACGACGCGTGCCCCGGCAGCCGCATCCTCGGGTGGCCCGTCAACCGCAGCCCCGGCAGCAGCGGCCCCGCGCCCGCGAGCACCGCGGCCACGAAGTCCTCGCGCTGCGCCGCGACCGGGTCGACGCCGTCGGCCGCCGCCGCCGCCCGCTCCGCCTCGGCGAGCCGGAGGGCGACGGCGAACGCGACCGCCCCGGCGACGTTCTCCGTGCCCGACCGTCGGCCCCGCTCCTGACCGCCGCCGTGCAGCAGCGGCTCGAACCGCACGCCGCGCCTGACCCACAGCGCCCCGGTGCCCTTCGGCGCCCCGACCTTGTGGCCCGAGAGCGTGAGCGCGTCGACCCCGAGCGCACCGACGTCGAGCGGCAGCCACCCCGCCGCCTGGACGGCGTCGGTGTGCAGCGGCACGCCGGCCGCGCGCGTCAGCGCGGCGACCTCCGCCACGGGCTGCACCGTGCCGACCTCGTTGTTGGCGAGCTGGAGGGAGACGAGCGCGACGGCGTCGCCGTCCGCCGCGAGCTCCGCCGCGACGCGCGCGGGATCGACCCGGCCCTCGCCGTCGACCTCCAGCGCCGTCACGGTGAAACCGAACCGCCCGAGCCAGTGCGCGGAGGCGAGCACGGCGTCGTGCTCGACGGCGGAGACCAGCACCCGCGTCGCGCCCACCGCCTCGCGGCGCGCGAGCGCCAGGCCCTTGACCGCCGTGTTGTCGCCCTCCGTGCCGCCCGAGGTGAACGTCACCTCGGCGGGCCGCCCGCCGAGCACCGCGGCGACCCCGCGCCGGGCCTCCTCCAGCGCGCCGGCCGCGTCGTGCCCCAGCGCGTGCACCGAGGAGGGGTTGCCGAACCGGCCGGTCAGGTGCGGCCACAGCGCCTCGAGCACCTCGCGGCGCACGGGCGTCGTGGCGGCGGCGTCGAGGTAGACCACGGTCCTACCGCCCCTCGCCGATCGCGATGTCGAGCCCGAGGTCGATCGCGCCGGCGCCGTGGGTGAGCGCCCCGACCGAGACGAGGTCGACGCCGGTGCGCGCGATCTCCCCGATGCTCGCGAGCGTCACGCCTCCGCTGGCCTCGACCAGCGCGCGTCCCGCGACCTGGGCGACCCCGGTCCGCAGATCGGACAGGCCGAAGTTGTCGAGCATGATCGTGCCGACCACGCCCGAGGAGAGCACCGGCTCGATCTGGTCCAGCCGGTCGACCTCGACCTCGATGTGCGTGGTGTGCGGCAACCGCGCGGCCGCGGCCCGCAGGGCGTCGGTCAGCTCGTCGGCGGGCACGGTGGTGAGGTGGTTGTCCTTCACCATGACGGCGTCCGACAGCGAGTAGCGGTGGTTGTGCCCGCCCCCGCACGTGACGGCGTGCTTCTCCAGCGCCCGCAGCCCGGGCGTGGTCTTTCGGGTGTCCACGACCCGGACCGGGCGACCCGTCGCCGCCGAGACGGCCCCGTCCACGGCGTCGACGTGCTGCCGCGTCCGCGTCGCCACCGCCACCGTCCGGGCGAGGAGGTTGAGCAGCACCCGCTCCCCGCGGAGCACGGCGCGTGCCGGCCCCGAGATCTCCGCGAGCGCGTCGCCCGGGGCGAACGCCTCGCCGTCGGGCACGACCGCGGAGACGACGACGGCGGGGTCGACGGCGCGCATCACGGCCGCGACCACGTCGCCGCACGCCATCACGCCGGCCTCGCGGGCACGCACCTGGGCCGAGGCGACCGCGGTCGCCGGGACGAACACCTCCCCGGTGACGTCCCCGAACGGTGCGTCCTCGGCGAGGGCGAGGGCGACGACGGCGTCCAGCGCCTGGGTGGTGAGCATGCGGTCCTCCTGGTGTGGCTGGTGTCGCAGGTCTCGATGAAGCCGCGCGCGGCCCGGCTCAGACGAGCGAGGAACCGAGCCCGGCGGAGCGGCGCGACGGCGCGAGCAGCACCTGGTGACGCTTTTCGCCCGGGGCGTCCGCGGCGGCGTCGCGGCGCGTGTGGGCGCCGAGCGACCCCGTGCGGGCCGCGGCGGCGGCCACGAGGGCGCGAGCCGCGAGCAGCATGTTGGCGTCCTCGATGTCGCGGGCCGAGAGGCCGAGCATCGCGTCCGGCAGGAGCGACGGCGTCGCGAACCCGGCCAGCACGCTCGCCGCGCGGGCGAGCCCCTCGCCGTCGCGCGTGAGTCCGGCGTGCTCCCACAGCAGCTCCTGGAGCTGTCCGCGGTCCCAGTCGGCGGCACCGGGCGCGTCGTCGAGCTCGACGGCGGCGGGCAGCGACCAGGCGCCGTCGGACGGCGCGGCCGCGCGCGGCTCCTCGCCCAGCGCGGCGGCGACCCGACGCGCGAAGACGGCGGCCTCGAGCAGCGAGTTCGACGCGAGACGGTTGGCGCCGTGGACCCCCGTGCAGGCGACCTCGCCGACCGCCCACAGCCCGGGGACGGAGGTCCGACCCGCGAGGTCCGTGCGCACGCCGCCCATCCAGTAGTGCGCGGCCGGCGTCACCGGGACGGGCTCGGTCGTGATGTCCAGCCCGCGCTCGGCGCAGGCCGCCACGATGGTCGGGAAGCGCTGCGCGACGGCGGCGGCCCCCAGCCGGGTGGCGTCCAGCCGGACGGGCGAGCCCTGGCGGGCCTCCTGCTCGGCGATGGCCCGCGCCACGACGTCGCGCGGGGCGAGCTCGGCGGCCGGGTGGACGTCGACCATGAAGCGGCGACCGGCGTCGTCGATCAGCACCGCACCCTCGCCGCGGACGGCCTCGGAGACGAGGAAGGGGTGCTCCCCCGCCAGCACGGTGGGGTGGAACTGCACCATCTCGAGGTCGGCGACCTCGGCGCCGGCGCGCAGCGCGATCGCGACGCCGTCGGCGGTCGCTACCAGCGGGTTGGTGGTGGCCCTGTAGAGCTGGCCGGCGCCACCCGTGGCGAGCACGACGGCGTCGGCATCGAGGTGCTCGACGTCGCCCTGCGGCGTGCACACCAGGAGGCCGACGACGGCGGGCGGGCCGCTCGCGTCGGCCGCGCCGGGCAGCGCGTCGTCGTCGGACAGGTCGGACAGGTCGGAGAAGGCGTGGGCGTCGTGGCCGGGCGCGTCCTCGTCCCCCTCCCGCACGACGTCGATCGCGTGCGTGTGCTCGCGGATCTCGATGCGGCGCCCGAGGGCGGCGACGACGAGCGCCCGGACGATCTCGGCCCCGGTGGCGTCACCGCCCGCGCGGAGCACGCGGGGGTAGCTGTGGGCGGCCTCGAGGGCGCGGCAGAGCACGCCGCCCTCGCGGTCGAAGGTGACACCGAGCTCGAGGAGAGCGTCGATCGCCGTCGGCCCGTCGGCGGCGAGCGCCATCGCGGCGGCGGGGTCGGACAGCCCGGCCCCGGCGCGACGCGTGTCGCTGACGTGCGCGACGACCGTGTCCGGCTGGGGGCCGACGACGGCGACGCCGCCCTGGGCCCAGGCGGTGTTCGAGTCCGCGAGCGCACCCTTGGTCACCAGGGTGACCTCGTGCTGCTCGCTCGCCTCGACGGCGGTGAGGAGACCGGCGAGACCCGATCCGACGACGACGATCTTCATCGGGCACCTCCGGTGCTGACGGTGAGGGCGGGGGCAGGAGCGGCGGGCGCCGAGGCCGCCGCCGGTGCGGCGGGCGCCGCCGGTGCGGGCGTGCCGCCGAGCGGCTGCGGAGCCGCGGCGAGCATGCGCGTCAGGGCGACGCGGGCGTGCGTGGCGACGTCGGGATCCACCTGGATCTCGTTGCGCCACTCCCCCTCGACCAGGCCCTCGAGGGTCCAGGCGAGGTAGCCGGGATGGATGCGGTACATGGTCGAGCAGGGGCAGATCACCGGGTCGAGGCAGAAGATCGTCTTGTCCGGGTGCTGCGCCGCGAGGCGGTTGACCATGTTGACCTCGGTGCCGATCGCGATGGTCGACCCCGGGGCGGCCTCCGCGACGAACCGGCGGATCAGCTCGGTGGAGCCGGCCGCGTCCGCGGCGTCGACCACCGGCATCGGGCACTCCGGGTGCACGACGACCTGGACGCCCGGGTGCTGCTCGCGGGCGGCGTCGATCTGCGCCGTCGTGAACCGCTTGTGGACCGAGCAGAAGCCGTGCCACAGGATGACGCGCGCGTCGTCGAGCTCGGCCGAGGTGTTGCCACCGAGGTCCTTCCGCGGGTTCCACATCGGCATCTGCTCCAGCGGGACGCCCATCGCCTTGGCGGTGTTGCGGCCGAGGTGCTGGTCGGGGAAGAACAGCACGCGCTCGCCGCGCTCGAACGCCCACTCCAGGACGGTCCGGGCGTTGGAGGACGTGCAGACGATGCCGCCGTGGCGCCCGCAGAACGCCTTCAGCGCGGCGGAGGAGTTCATGTACGTGACGGGGATGACGGGCAGCTTCACGCCGGGGTTGCGCTCGAACCAGCCCTCGTCGATCTCCTGGCTCGCGTCGAAGCCGTAGACCTCCGCGAGCTCCTCCCACGCCGCCTCGACGGACTCGGAGTCGGCCATGTCGGCCATCGAGCAGCCGGCCGCGAGGTTGGGCAGGATCACGTGCTGCTCGTCGCGGGCGAGGATGTCGGCCGTCTCGGCCATGAAGTGCACGCCGCAGAACACGATCGCCTCGGCGTCGGGCCGGGTCAGGGCCGCGTTGGCGAGCTGGAAGGAGTCGCCCACGAAGTCGGCGTAGGCGACGATCTCGTCGCGCTGGTAGTAGTGCCCGAGGATGACGATGCGGTCCCCCAGCGTCTCGCGTGCCGCGACGATCCTCGCGTGCAGCTCCTCGTCCGACATCTTCTGGTAGGCCAGCGGCAGCTGCCCCGGACGCATCGTGGCGTTCGTGGTGTCGACCGGGATGGGGTCGGCGACGGACGCACCGGGACCGTAGGTCGGCAGCGCGTCGAAGGCCCACGTGGGCTCGGCGAGATCCGTGTCGCAGGTGCTCGCGGCGGTGGTGCCGGAGATGGTGGTGACGGCGATGAGTTCGGCGACGGAGGTCATGACGCGCTCCTCGGGGGTGGGGTGGGGCTGGTGGCGACGCTCTCGGCGCGGTAGCGGTACAGGCGCGGGGGCGGTGACTGGTGCCGACGACCTTGCGGCCGGTCGGCTCGACGTCGCCGGAGGCGAGCGTCTGACGGCGGAAGTTGGCCGGGTCGATCTCCTTGCCCGTGACCGCCTCGACCACCTCCCGCAGCTCGGTGAGGGTGAACTCGGGGGGCAGGAAGGCGTGGGCGATCGGCGAGTAGGCGATCTTCGCGCGCAGCCGGGCGAGGGCGTAGTCGATGACCTGGGCGTGGTCGAAGGCCAGCGCCGGCAGCGCCTGCGCGGGGAACCACTCCACGTTCTCGGCGCGCTCGGCGCGAGCGTCCTCCTCGGCGCGCACGAGCGCCCAGTAGACGATCGAGACGACGCGGTCCGTGCTCGGGTGCGCGGAGTCGCGCGAGCGGTCGAGGCCGCCGAACGCGTACAGCTGCTCGAGGTAGGCGGGGTCGAGGCCGGTGGTGGAGCTGAGCGTGTTGCGGGCCGCCTGCTCCAGGCCGCAGCCCTCGCCGAGCGGACCGCCGGGGAGGGCCCAGAGGCCCTCGTACGGCTCGCGGATGCGGCGCACGAGCGGGAGCCAGAGGGCCAGCCCCGCGGGCTGGGCGGTGGCTGCGCCGACGGCGGGAGCGGGGCGCAGCGCGAGGATCACGCTGGAGACGGCGAGCTGCAGGCTCATCGCACTCCCCCTTCAGGTCCGACTGACTCTAACTCCGACGGGACGAGCGTACGTCGGACTTAAGGTCACCGCAACCCAAACCGCCGGGAGGGCCTGGTGTCCTCGCTCAGCGCCCGACGGCGTACCCCTGGTTCCCGCGGGCGTTGGCCGCCGCCTCCAGCAGACCGTCCGCGCGCCGCCCCGCCGCGCTGATCCGTCCGAGCGTCCACGGTCCGACCTCGGTGACCTCGTGCCCCCGCGCCCGCAGGTCGCCCAGCACCCGCTCCCCCAGCCGGGACTCCGCGACGACCCCGAGCGGCTCGGCCCCCCGCGGCGAGAACGAGCTCGGCCCGTGGGTGCTGTGCCAGGTCGGGGCGTCGATGGCCGTCTGCAGCGACGAGCCGTGCAGCAGGTGCCGCACGAGGAACGGCACCGTCCACTGGTCCTGCTGGTCGCCGCCCGGGGTGCCGAACGCCGTCACGCGCCCGTGGCCGTCCCGCAGGAGACCCGGGCTGAGGGTCGTGCGCGGCCGACGCCCCGGGCGCAGCGACGCGGGGTGGCCCTCCTCCAACCAGAACATCTGACCGCGGGTCGGCAGCGAGAACCCGAGCCCCGGCACGACGGGCGAGCTCTGCAGCCAGCCGCCGGACGGTGTCGCCGAGACGACGTTGCCCCACCGGTCGACGACGTCGAGGTGGCACGTGTCACCGCGCGCCACCGTGGGCTCGCCCTCGCCCGGCCGGACCTCGCCCAGTCCGGTCGGCCACGCGCCGTCGACGCCGGCGCGCATCGCCTCGACGACGTGCCGCGGCAGCCGGGGCTCGACGCCCCGCGGTCGGCCCGGGAGCAGGTCCGCGAGCGCCCGCTCCCCGAGCAGCGCGGCGCGCTCCCGGGTGTAGGCCACCTCCAGCAGGTCGGCGACGGCGACGCGCTCCCCGCCGTCGCGCGCACCGCCGTCGTGATCGAGCGAGTCCCCGTAGAAGGCCTCCCGGTCCGCCATCGCCAGCTTGCTCGCCTCGATCGCGAGGTGCACCCAGCGGGGGTCGTCTGCGTCGATCCCCGCCACCCCGGCCGCCTCGAGCAGCGCGAGCTGCTGCAGCAGCACCGGCCCCTGGCTCCACAGCCCGGGCTTGACCACCTCGACGCCCCCGAACACCAGCGTCGCGGGTGCCTCCTCGCTCGCGCGCCAGGCCGCGAGGTCGGCGCCCGTGAGGAAGGAGCGGTGCGCCCCGTCGGCGACGCCGTCCCACTGGGGCGTCGCGGCGAAGGCGTCCACGGCGTCGGCCACGAACCCCTCGTAGAACGCGGCCCGGGCCGCCTCGGCCTGCGACGCCGCGTCACCCCCGGCCGCGGCGCCGGCCCGCGCGAGGACCTCGAGCGTGTCGGCGAGGTCGGGGTTGCGCAGCAGCGACCCGGGCGACGGCGCGGCACCACCCGCGAGGTAGACCGCGGCCGAGCTCGTCCAGTGCTCGCGGAACACGTGCGCGACGGCGTCGATCGTGGACGTCACGCGGGGCAGCGTGGGGTGCCCGTGCCGGGCGTAGGTGACGGCGTAGCTCGCCAGCTCGGTCAGCGGCCGGGTGCCGTAGCGGCCGAGCAGGTGCATCCAGGCGCCGAAGGTGCCGGGCACGACGGCGGCGAGGTGGCCGGTGCCGGGGATCGCGTCGACACCGAGGTCGCGGTAGGCGTCGACGGTCGCCGCGGCCGGCGCCACCCCCTGCCCGCACACGACCCGCGTGGCCCCGGTCGCCGCCTCGTGGACGATGACCGGCATGTCGCCGCCGAGCCCGTTCAGGTGGGGTTCGACGACGTGGAGCACGAGGCCGGCAGCGATCGCGGCGTCGAACGCGTTGCCCCCGCCTCGAGCACCGCCATCCCCGAGGCCGAGGCGAGCCAGTGCGTCGAGGCGACCATGCCGTGCGTGCCGAGCAGGTCGGGGCGGGTGGTGAAGGCGTCGGCGGTGGGAGGCATGGTGTCCATCCTCGCCGCGAACGCGTCGGTCTCGCGAGCCCCGTCGCGACGACCCTCGCAGCGACCGTCGCGTCGACCCGCCGGCACGCGACCCTTGCCATCGACCCCGGGGCGTAGTGGGGTGGCCCGATGACCGACTCCCCGCGGGCTCCGCCACGTCGTCGAGCGCCTCGGCGTCGAACGCCTCCGTCGACGAGAGCGGCTCGACCTCGCCCGGCGGCCTGAAGAAGGTCATCACCGGGCCGCTGCTGTTCGCGTTCATCGTGGGCGACACCCTCGGGGCGGGCATCTACACGCTCGTCGGCACGATGGCCACGGACGTCGGCGGCGTCATCTGGCTGCCGCTGCTCATCGCGCTCGTCGTCGCGCTGCTGACGGCCGGAACGTATGCGGAGCTCATCACGAAGTACCCGCACGCGGGCGGCGCCGCCCGCTACGCCGAGCGGGCGTTCGGCAAGCCCTACGTCGCCTTCCTGGTCGGCTTCCTCATGCTGTCCTCGGGAATCACGACGGCGGCCGCGCTCGCCAACGCGTTCTCGGGCGACTACTTCACCGCGCTCGTCGACGTGAACCCGCAGCTCGTCGCCATCGTGTTCATCGTGATCCTCACGGCGGTCAACCTCCGCGGCGTGCGCGAGTCGCTGACCGCGAACCTCGTCGCCTCCGTGATCGAGGTGAGCGGTCTGGTCATCGTCATCACGGTCGCCTCGATCTTCTTCTTCGGCGGCGGGGGCGACGCCGGGCGGCTGACCCAGTTCGCCGAGGGCGTCCCCCCGGTGCAGGGTGCGTTCGCCGCGTCGGTCGTCGCGTTCTTCTCGTTCCTGGGGTTCGAGGCGGCGGCCAACATGGCCGAGGAGGTGCGCCGGCCGGCGAAGGTCTACCCCCGTGCACTCTTCGGCGCGCTGATCACGGCCGCGGTCGTCTACCTCGGCATCGCCGTCGCCGCCGCGATCGTGCTGCCTCCGGAGGAGCTCGCGAGCTCGAGCGGGCCGCTGCTGGACGTCGTCAACGCAACCGGGGTCGGCGTCCCGCCGTGGCTGTTCAGCATGATCGCGCTGGTGGCGATCGCCAACGGCGCGCTGCTGTTCATGGTGATGGCGAGCCGCGTCGGGTTCGGGCTCGCTGAGGCCGGCCTGCTCCCGCGGGCGTTCGGCCGCGTGCTGCCGAACCGTCGCACCCCGTGGGTGTCGATCCTCGTGGTCGCGGGGGCCACGATCGCGCTGTCGTTCGTCGGGGACATCTCCACGCTGGCGGAGACGACCGTGCTGCTCCTGCTGCTGGTCTTCATCTCCGCGAACGTCAGCGTGCTCGTGCTGAAGAAGGACGAGGTCGACCACGACCACTTCACGATCCCGCGCGTGGTCCCCGTGCTGGCGATCATCACGAGCATCGTGCTGCTGTTCCAGCAGAGCGGCGCTGTGTGGCTCGGCGCGCTGGGCTACGTCGTCGTGGGCTCGCTGCTGTTCCTCGCGGCCCGGATCGCCCGGAACCGCGAGCAGCGCTCCGCGACGGCCGACAGCTCGACCGGCCCCCGCGAGGACGTCTGACCGACCGGCCCCGCGACGGGCGAGGAGTCAGTCGCGCCCGGCCTCGAACCCACCGCGGCGGAACGCGCCCGTCCCGAAGGTCACGACGGCGAGCGCCACCGTCAGCGAGAACAGCATCACGGCGGCCATCGAGATCGCGGTCCCGCCGAACACCCCGACGAACGGGCTGATCGCGGCCGGCAGGAGCGCGCCGAGCGCACCGCAGACGGCGGCGGCGGCCCCCGCGCGCTCACCGTGGCGGCCGAGCGCGATCGCCGTCGCGTTCGGCGGCACGAAGTTCTGCAGGGAGACGGCGAGCGCGAGCGGGACGAGGAAGCCGAACAGGCCGCCGACCCCGAGCAGGGCGATGACGAGCAGCACGACGACGATCGAGATCTGCACCGGCAGCGCGACCCGGATGATCCGGATCGGCGAGTACCTGTGCACCAGGTGGGCGTTGATCTGCGCCATCCCGACCATGAGCACGCCTGCGGCGGCGAAGAACATCGAGAACTGCGCGCCGGTGAGGCCGAACTGGCCCTGCAGCACGAACGGCGAGCCCGACACGTAGGCCATCAGGGCCCCGCTGACGAGCCCGGGCAGCATCGCGAACGCGAGGAAGCGCTTGTCGGCGAGCAGGACGCGGTAGTTGCGCATCGCCGTCGCGAGCCCACCGACGGCCCGGCGCTCGACCGGGTGCGACTCCGGCAGGAACTTCCACACGGCGAGCATCACGAGCAGGCCGCAGGCGGCGAGCACGGCGAACACCGCGCGCCAGCCCCAGTGGTGGGCGATGAACTCCCCGACGGTGGGCGCGAACAGCGGCGCCACGCCGATCACGAGCATGAGGCGCGACAGGGTGGCCGCGGCGACGGGGCCGTTGTAGCGGTCGCGGATGAAGGCCTGCGCGCACACGCCGAGCGCCGCGGCGCCGACGCCCTGCATGAGGCGGAGTCCGAGGAACACGACGATCCCGGAGCCGAGCAGGACCGCGAGGCACGCGACGATGTGGACGGCCGCGCCGATGATGACGGGCCTGCGCCGTCCGACGCGGTCGGACCACGGCCCGATCACGAGCTGGCCGAACGCCGCGCCGAACATCATGAACGAGATGGTCAGCTGCGCCGTCGCCTCGCCCACCTGCATCTCCTCCGCCACCTGGGGCAGCGAGGGCAGGTACATGTCGACGGTGATGGCGAAGACGGCGGACATCGCCCCGAGGAGGCCGACGAGGGCGGCGCGGGGACGGGGGGCGCGGGCGGTCGAGACGGCGCCGGTGGCGTTGCCGGGGACCACGTCGACGACGGGGAGCTGGGGGCGGATGGGCGCTTGGGTCATGTGCGGGCTCGGTTTCGTACGCGGTGCGGGTGCCGGATCGCCGGACCGGCGCGTGCTCGCTGCCGACGGCGACTCCATCATGCGCCCGTGGACGACCGTTTGTCGAATCGTTTCGAGTCCCGGAATTGCAACGGTCACCGACGTCTCAAGCCTGGGTCAAACGACCGCCATCGCGGCGGCCAGGACGTCCCGTACGGGGGTGCGCACGGACCCGCGAGCCGCTCGCGACGCTCCCTACCTGGCGGTGCCGACCGCGTAGGCGGTGATGTGGTCGCCCTCGGGCACCGACACGGAGAGCTGGATGGTGGCGTCCCTCGGCTTGCCGAGCATCTGGATCGAGACCGGGGTGCCGTTGCACTGCATCTCCTTGGCGGTGGAGCTCTGCCCGTCGATGATCACGCTGACGGCGCCGAGCCCCGTCCCGTCCCCGCTCAGGCAGGCGGCGTCGACGTGGAATCGCGACTGCGCCGGAAGCAGCTCGGCCTGCCCCTGGGCGACCTCGCCCCCCTGGATCATCACGCGGGTGACCTCCAGGTCCTGCGGTCCGGGGATCTCGACGGGCGTGGTTTCCACGGCGGTCGGCTCGGTGCTCGACGACGGGTCCGGCTCGCCGCCGTCGCTGGTGCACGCCGCCAGGGGCAGCACGAGGAGCAGCCCGAGGGCGAGGGCGGGACGACGGGGAAGACGCACGGCAGGACCTCCGAGGACGAACGAGTGGCTGCCCCACTACTACCACGCGCGCCTGGAACCGCCCGGTCCCCCGGCGCCGACCTCAGTCCTGCGGCCACCCCGCGAGCGCCGCGATCCCCGCCTCGATCGTGGCGCGGGACGCCGCGACGCAGATGCGCACCCAGCCCTCGCCGCTGGCCCCGAACGCCGTCCCGGGCGCGACGGCGACCGCCCGCTCGCGCAGCAGCCGCTGGGCCCAGGCGGCGACGTCGCCGCCGCTGCGCGAGCGCACGTCGATCCACAGGTAGAACGTCCCCTGCGGCTCGAGGTAGCCGATCCCGGCCTCGTCCAGCAGCGCGCACGCGAGGGCGAGGTTGGCGGCGTAGTGCGCCCGCGCCGTCGCGACGCCGTCCTGCGGACCGGTGATCGCGGCCAGCGCCGCGCGCTGGTCGGGGGGCGCGACACAGCTGATCATCGCCTCCTGGAGCGCGTTGATCGGCTCGCTCCAGCCCGACGGCGTGACGAGGTAGCCGACCCGCGCGCCGGTGAGGGCGTACGTCTTGGAGACGGAGTGCACGCTGAGCACGCGACCCTCCGCGCCGGGCAGCGACGCGATCGGCACGTGCGGCGCGCCGAAGGCGAGCTCGCTGTAGACCTCGTCGCTGATGATCCAGAGGTCGCGCTCGACCGCGAGGTCCACCACCCGCTGCAGCACCTCGTGCCCCAGCACGGTGCCGAGCGGGTTGGACGGCGAGTTGACGACGATCGCCCGGGTGCGGGGCGTGACGGCGGCGGCGAGGTCGGCGACCTGCGGCACGAACGCGTGCTCCGGCCGGAGCGGGTAGGGCACGGGGACGGCCGACTGCGCCAGCGGCGCCATGGTGAAGGTGGTGTAGCCCGGATCGGGCACGAGGATCTCGTCACCGGGGTCGAGGAGCAGCGTCATGGCGAGGTAGAGCGCCTGCGTCCCGCCGAGCGTCACCCACACCTGGTCACGCTCGACGGCGTGCCCCCGCTGCGCGGCGAGGCGGACGGCGACGGCGTCGCGCAGCTGCGTGAGGCCCGCGTTCGGTGCGTAGCGCACCTCCCCCGCGGCCCAGGCCGCCCTCGCGGCCTCGACGACGTGCGGCTCGGGCGCGAGGTCGGGCTCCCCCACGACGAGCGAGTGGATCGGCACACCGCGCTCGGCGAGCTCGAGCGCGACGTTGAACACGGCACGGGTGCCGGACGGCGGGACGGCGGCGATGTGGGGCGCGAGCTCGGGCACGTCGTGAGCCTAGGACGCGGACACCGCGGTGTGGTCCGCCGGCCTCAGCCGGTGGGCCGGCCTCAGCCGGTCGGCTGGCAGAACCGCAGCCCGTTCCCGAACGGGTCGATGAGGTCCATCGTCGGACCGCCCGGCGCGTCGGGGTCGATGCCGGGCCGGAGCGACGGGTGGCCGCGGTGGTGCAGCTCGGCGTGGAGCGCGTGCACGTCGGAGACGGGGAACCACACCGACGATCCCGGGGTGCTGTCGCCGTGGTGCTCGCTCAGGTCCAGCAGCGCGCTGTCGCGCCGGACGCGACGGTAGAGCGGCAGCCCCGGCTCGAACCGGTGCTCGAAGACGACCTCGAACCGCAGGTAGTCGAGGTAGAACGCCCGGGTGAGGGCGTCGTCGAAGACGCGGAGCACCGGGATCGGGGCACCGATGGTGGCGGGCGGGGGCGTGACCATCCCCCGATCGTGGCCCAGGTCGGACGCCCGGTCCAGGGACGGAGGGCGTTCTCATCTGCGTCTCATCCGCGCCACCTAGCGTGGCGACGTGACCGACGACGCCCCGTCCCTCGCCCGCGACGCACCCGGCTCGACCGACGCGCCCGACGCGTCCGACGCGTCCGACGCGACCGGGGCGCCCGATCCGGAGGAGCGGACGGAGGTCACCGACCCCGGGCACCGGCCGCTGCCGCTCGTCCGGATCGCCACGGTCCTGTCGGCGATCGGCGTCGTCATCGTCGTGATCGCGCTCGTCACGCTCACGGCCCACCAGCGCACCGAGGGCCGGCTCTCGCAGGACCTCCACACGGTGTTCTGGTACTTCGACGTCGGGCGCGAGCACAACGTCGCCACCTGGTACGCGACGGGTCTCTGGCTGCTCGTCGCCGCGGTGGCCGTCGCGATCGCCCTGTCGCGCCCACCGCGACGCCGGTCGTGGTGGGTGGTCGCCACGGTCGCGACGGTGGCCTCGGTGGACGAGGCCCTCGAGCTCCACGAACGGCTCGACGGGCCCGCTCAGCGCGTCGCCGCCCTGCTGCCGTTCGACCTCTGGTTCACGTGGGTGCTGATCGGACTCCCGATCGCGCTCGTCGTCGGAGCCGTCCTGCTCCGCACGATCCTCGCGCTGCCGATCGCGAGCCGCATCGGCATCCTCGTGGCCGGGACTCTCTTCGTTCTCGGGGCCGTCGGCGTCGAGACGCTCAACGGCCGGACGCTCGCGCGGGCCGACGGCGTCGTCACGAACACCTACCTCTACGCGACCATGGTCGAGGAGGTCGTCGAGATGACCGCGGTGAGCCTCGCCCTCGCCTCGCTCCTGGCCCTCGCCCAGCACAGCCGCGCGACAGGGACGCTCCGCCTCGACCCCCGGGTGTCGGGCCGCGGCGGTGCGCCGTCGGCCGCCCGTCGGCGACCCCCGTCCGGGACGAGGACGCAGCCGGCTGACCGGTCCTGACCGCTCGCGTGTTCTGATGGTGACGTGGGTATCACCGCACCGCTGGACCGAGCACGCGAATCGATCGGCCACGCCCTGTTCACACGGGTCGCGGGCGAGAACGGGTACGCCGCCCGGAGCCGGATCCACGACACCCCCGGGCCGCGGTGGTTCGAGCCCGACAGCCCCATCCAGCGCGTCCACGGCGACGCCTCGATGTTCGTCGGCGGCCTGCGAGCCCTGCTGCTGCAGTCCCTGCACCCGCTCGCGATGGCCGGCGTCGCCGGCCACTCCGGCTACCGCGGCGACCCGTGGGGCCGGCTCGAGCGGACCTCGACCTTCCTGGCGGTGACGACCTTCGGCACCTCCGAGGACGCCCAGGCCATGATCGACAGGATCCGCGCCGTCCACGAGCGCGTCCGCGGCAAGGCGCCCGACGGCCGCTCCTACCGCGCCTCGGACCCCCACCTGCTGACGTGGGTCCACATCGCCGAGATCGACTCGTTCCTGCGGGCCCACCAGCGTCACGGCGCCCGGCCCCTCACCGAGGCCGAGTCCGACACCTACGTCGCTCAGACCTCGCGGGTGGCTCGGGCGCTCGGCGCCGAGCACGTCCCGACGTCGACGGCGGAGCTCGTCACCGCGCTGGCGTCCTACCGCTCGGAGCTGGCCGCGTCCGAGGCTGCGCGCGACACCGCGCACTTCCTGCTGCGCGAGCCCCCGCTCCCCGTGGCCTCGCGCCAGGGCTACCGCCTGGTGGCCGCCGGCGCGATCGGGCTGCTGCCCGCCTGGACGAGGAGCGAGCTCGAGGTCGGTGGACCGCGGGGCGACGGTCTGCGGAGGGTGAGCGGCGCCGTCGCGACCCGCACCATCCGCTGGGGCCTGGCCTCCGTCGGCAGCCGGGGCCGCCGCCAGCCGTGAGACCGGCGACGGCGCCCTGACCGTCGGTTCGGGGTCGGTTCAGCCGGGCTCGACCTGCCCGCCCTCGTCCTCCTGACGCTGGACGACCGGGTCCTCGCCCCGCGCGGCGGGGTCGCCGAGCTGGTCGCCGGGCACGCCGCTCGGCTCGGAGTTCTCACCCTGGCCCGGGCCCTCGCTCTGCCGCTGGCTGAGGCCCTGCGGCTCGACGTCGGTCTCGCGGCGGTCGATCTCGCCGGGCTCGTAGGTCGGTTCGCTCATGGTGAGGCTCCTTCGTCGGTCGTTGTCCTTCACTGACTCCCCATCGTGTGTCGACGCCGGACGAAAGGGCAACGATCGCGTGCGGTGTCGGCCGCGCCCGGTGAATCCAGGTGCCGCCCGGCCGCGACCACGGGAGGATCGCGGGATGATCCCGATCGACGCCGCCCTGGTCGCCCGTCTCATCGCGGAGCAGCACCCCCGGTGGCGCGACCTCCCCGTCCGCCCGGTCGCGCGGCAGGGCTGGGAACAACCGCACGTTCCGCCTGGGCGAGGAGCTCACCGTCCGGCTGCCGAGCGCGCAGGGGTACGTCGCCGGCGTCGCGAAGGAGGAGCGCGTGCTGCCGCTGCTCGCCGGGCGTCTCCCGGTGGCCGTGCCCGAGACGGTCGCGGTGGGTGAACCCGGCGCGGGCTACCCGTTCCCGTGGTCGGTCCGGCGCTGGCTCGACGGCGAGACGGTGGACGGCGCAGGTCCGCTCGACACCACGCGGCTCGCCCGTGACCTCGGCGCCACCCTTCGGACGCTGCGCTCGCTCCCGACGGCGGACGGGCTGCTCGCCGGAGCGCACTCCTTCTTCCGCGGGTGCCACCCGAGCGTCTACGGCGACGAGGTGGAGCGGGCTCTCGTGCAGCTGGGCGACGCCGTCGACCAGGCCCGGGCACAGGAGGTCTGGCGACGGGCGACGGCGACGGCCTGGCCCCACGAGGCGGTGTGGTTCCACGGCGACGTCGCCGTGGGCAACCTGCTCGTGCGAGACGGCGCGCTGTCGGCCCTCATCGACCTCGGCACGTGCGGGGTGGGCGACCCGGCGTGCGACCTCGTGATGGCCTGGACGTTCTTCGACGACGAGGATCGTGCGACCTTCCGCGACGCCGCCGACGTCGACGAGGCCACCTGGGAGCGAGGGCGCGGCTGGGCCCTGTGGAAGTCGCTCGTCACGCTCACCGGCGACTCCTCCCCCGACGTCGACGGCGTGCAGGCGCGGGCGCTCGGGGCGGTGCTCGCCGACCCGCTCTGACCCACGGGAATATTACTGAGCGCACTCAGTTGTGATTGAGGTCAGACAGTCGCGCGGGCTCGCCCGCCCCTTCCCCCAAGGAGTCCCTCATGACCTCACTCGACGGAGCAGTCGTCCTCGTCACCGGCGCGAACGGTGGCATCGGCACCGAGTTCGTCCACCAGGCGCTCGCCCGCGGGGCGGCGAAGGTCTACGCCACCGCCCGCACCCCGCGCTCGTGGGACGACCCGCGCATCGTGCCCCTCGCGCTCGACGTCACCGACCCCGAGTCGATCCGGTCCGCCGTCGCGGCCGCGCCCGACGTCACCGTCCTGATCAACAACGCGGGGGCCTCCGTGGCCTCGGCGGGCATCCTCACCCACACCGACGAGGAGATCCGCCGGAACGTCGAGGTCAACTTCCTCGGGCCGCTGTTCGTGGCGCGGGCGTTCGCCCCGGTGCTGCGGGAGGCGAGCGACGCCGCGCTGATCGACATCCACTCGGCCATGGCCTGGTACGCCGTCGGCGGCATCTACAGCGCCACCAAGGCGGCCCTGTGGTCGGCCACCAACTCGCTGCGCCTCGAGCTCGCCCCGGCGGGCGTCCAGGTCGTCGGCGTCCACGTCGGCTGGGTCGACACGGCGATGGCCGCGCACGCCGACGGCCCGAAGACCGACCCGGCCGACCTCGTCGCCGTCGTGCTGGACGCGCTCCAGGCCGGCGAGCACGAGGTCCTGGCGGACGAGATCTCCCGCAACCTCAAGGCCTCGCTGAGCGCACCGCTCGAGGCTGTGTACCCGGAGCTGGCACGGGGTGAGCAGGCGTGAAGGGCTGGCTGATCGACCGGTACGGCACCGCGCCCCGTCTGGCCGAGGTTCCCGAGCCGACGCTCGGCGCGCACGACGTCCTGGTCGAGGTCCGAGCGGCGGGTGTGAACCAGCTCGACGTGAAGATCGCGGCCGGCGAGTTCAAGCAGCTGCTGCCGTACGACCTTCCCCTCGTCCTCGGGCACGACGTCGCGGGGGTGGTCGTCGCCGTCGGCGCCGACGCTCGACGGTTCGCGATCGGGGAGACCGTGTTCGCGCGGCCCAGGGACGGCCGCATCGGCACCTTCGCGGAGCGCATCGCGGTGCACGAGGACGACGTCGCGACGGCGCCCCCGTCGATCGGGGTCGACGTGGCGGCCGGCCTCCCGCTCGTGGGCCTCACGGCGTGGCAGGCGCTCGTCGAGCGCGGTGCCGTGACCCCGGGCCAGAAGGTGCTGATCCACGGTGGCGCCGGTGGCGTCGGGCAGGTCGCGATCCAGCTCGCGAAGCACCTCGGGGCGAGGGTCGCGACCACCGTCTCCGCCAAGGACGCCGACCTCGTGCGCGAGCTGGGCGCCGACGTCGTGATCGACTACCGCACCGAACGCTTCGAGGAGCTGCTGAGCGACTACGGCCTCGCGCTGGACAGCCTCGGCGGCGAGAACCTCGACAGGACGCTGCGGGTCCTGCGGCCCGGCGGCCTGGCGATCGGGATCTCCGGCCCGCCGACGCCGGCGTTCGCCCGGTCAGCCGGACTGAACCCCGTGCTGCGCGGCGCGATCACCCTGCTCAGCCGGAAGGTCAGGCGACGGGCCACGGCCCTCGGCGTGCGCTACGAGTTCCTCTTCATGCACGCCTCCGGCGCCCAGCTCGAGCGGGTCGCCGCACTGGTCACCGACGGCACCCTGCGGCCGCCGTCCGTGACGCCGTTCGCGTTCGACGAGGCGACGGACGCCCTGACCGCGCTCGCCTCGGGCGCGGTGCGGGGCAAGGCCGTGCTGGTCCGCCCGGAGGTGTGACGGCTGGTCCGCGGGGCGCGTGGCGCGCGTGGCGCGCGTCGCGGACTCCCCGTCACCGTGGGGCCAAGGAGAATGGCCATCAGCCTCGACACCCCCGGAAGGACGCTGGATGACAACGGGAGCACGACCGCTCGGCCGCCGCGAGCGGAACAAGCAGGCCAAGCTCGACCGCATCACCGAGGCGGCGGCAGCGCTCTTCGCCCGGCACGGCGTCGACGACGTCACGACCCAGCAGATCGCCGACGCCGCCGACATCGGTGCGGGCACGCTCTTCCTCTACATCAGGAACAAGGGCGAGCTGCTCCTCCTGGTGCAGAACGCCCACTACGCCGAGGCGCTGGCGGAGGGCGAGCGCGCCGCCACGGCGGTGGAGGGCACGCTGGACGCGATCGTGGCGCTGCTGCGTCCCGTCGTGGCGTGCAACCGCGCCCAGGTGGACAACGGGCGCACGTACCTGCGCGAGATGGTCTTCGGCGATCCGGCCGAGCCGCAGCACGCCCGGGCCCTGAGCATCGTCGCCCAGACGCAGGAGGCGGTCGCCGGCCTCCTCGCCCGGACCTCGTCGGTCGGCGCCACCGAGGCCGCGGCGCTGGCGCAGGTCGTCTCGGCCGTGATGTTCGTCGAGATGGCGAGCAGCCCGGAGCCCGACGTCGACGTCGTCACCGACCGCGTCCGTCGTCAGATCGGGGTCGTGCTGGGGCTGCGGGGGTAGGGCTGGACCGCTGTCGTCGCGACGGCGGCCGGCGCCATCCACAGCCGAAAACTCGTATCCACAGATTGCGCCATACCTCTTCCTCTCGACTCCGCAGGCGTAAACTGGACGCATGTTCGACGACGGGTCTGGAGCGACACCCACGGTGACCCCGTGGGGGCTGGGGCTTGCGCCCGGCTCCGGCGCCTCCGACCCCGAGAGCATCCGTGTCCGCCTCGGCCTCCACCGCCCCGAGGACGGCGGACCGCCGACCCAGGTGCTCGAGCGCCTGCCGCAGCTGTCCGACTTCGCTCACCTCATGGCGCTCGACCCCGGCGAGCTGCTGGAGACGGCCGCGGCCTTCGCTGCCGTCGCGGGCTGGGCCGAGGCCGGACTGCGCGCGACCGCCGCCCGCCTCCACATCCGCCACGGCGTCATCGACGCCGACCGTCTCGCCCCCCAGCCGCCCGGGACGCCCGTTCGGGTCGAGAGAGGCGGCCCGGCCGCGGACGAGCTCGCCATGCGTCTCGGCGTCAGTCGCCAACGAGCCGCGCGACTGGTGGGGGAAGGGCGCCTGCTGGAAGGCATCCTCCACCCCGTCGGGACCGCACTGGCGTCCGGCGCCATCGACGCGGGCAAGGCCGCCATCTTCGCCGACCTGCTCGGGGCGCAGGAGCCTGCCGTCTGCTTCGCGGTCACGGAACAGGTCCTGCCCGACGCTCCCGGGCTGCCTCACCACGCGCTCAAGAAGCGGATCCAGGCCGTTCTGATCCAGACCGACCCCACCACCGCCCACCGCCGGGCCGTCCTCGCCGCCACCCGGCGCCGCGTCGAGCACCCCCGCCTCCTACCCGACGGCCAGGCCTCCCTGCGCGTCATCGCCCCCGCCCTGGACATCGCCGCCATCTACACCGCCACCGAAGGGGCCGCCAAGGCCGCCCGCGCCGCCGGCGACCCCCGCCTCCTGGACCAGCTGCGCGCCGACGCCCTCACCACCCTCGCCACCACCGCCCTCACCGCCGGCTCGCTCACGGCCGGCCCCAGCTGCGCCCAGCTCCTGACCGGCACCACCACCGAGACGTCCCCCCGCGACGGCGCTCCCGTCGGCACCGGCGACGGCGACGGCGCTCCTCCCCTCGACGGCGCCGAGCCCGACCCGCGGGCCTTCTTCGCCGATCTGATCGAGGACGAGGTCCGCGGAGAGAAGGCTCGCGAGCGCGAACCGAGCCCGCTCGCTCAGGTCCGTCGCACGCTGGACGCGACGATCGCCGAGCTCGGTGCCCGCGCCAGACGACGCCTCGGCTACGACCACCAGGCGATCGACCAGGGTCCGCCCTCGATCGCCAGCAGCCTCCTGACCATGGACCCTCCACGCCCTCAGCCCACCGACGTCGGCCGGCCCAACGAGGTCAGGGAGGCCGAGTCGTTCCGCCCGTTCATGCCCTTCTCCGGCACCAGCGCGACGCTGACGCTCGCCCTGGCCCCTGCCCACCTGACCGAGCCCGAACCCGACCACATCGACCCCGTCGACCCGTGGGAGCACGACCTCGCGCTCACCACCGACGGCGAGTCCGCACGGCGCTTCGAGACCTACGAGGCCCCCGAGCGCTGCCGGCCCGGGGTCGACGTCCCCGAGCTCCTCGGCCATGCACCCCTGGACCCCACCACCGCTCGCAAGCTCGCCATCGACCCACCCCGCTGGCTCACGGTCACGACGGCCCTGGCCGACACCCTCGAGCAGGCCGATCGCGAGCGCGACCTGCAGCGGGCCCGCCCCGTTCACGACGACACCAGCAGCCCCGACAACCCGGACGACCCCGGCGGACCGTCGCCCGTCCCGCGCTCCGGCGAGGAGACCGGGAAGTACTGGCCCGCAGGGTTCGACCCCGCACCGCAGCTCGCCACGCCCGGCTACCGCCCCGGCGCCGAGCTCGGCCGGCTCGTGAGGGCGCTCCACCCCACCTGCATCGCCCCGGCGTGCACCGTGGCCTCGTCAGCGTGCGACAACGACCACGCCGTCGAGTGGCCGGCCGGTCCTACTGACGCGCCGAACCTCCGACCGCTGTGCCGCCACCACCACAAGCTCAAGACCCACCACGGCCACCGCTACCGCATCACTCCCGACGGCTCCACCATCTGGACCACCCCGACCGGGCACCGCTACCACCGACCGCCCGCGGGCTCATCGCGGCTCATCGCCACCCCGCGACGTCGCGGCCCGCAGGAGGCGGCCTGATCTGGTTGTCCGCCCCTGCACCGCCGTCGTGGTCTCAGCCGATCGACCTCGGAGCCAGCCACCACACGTCCTGGACCGTGACCTCGTTCGCCGTCGCGGCTACTCGGAGTACAACGTCGCCCACGTCGATCCTCACCCCCTCCCGATCGAGGGCGACCGACCCACGGTGGCGCGGGACATCTCGTCGAGCGCGAGCAGCACCTCGTCGTCGTCCTGACGGAGCCCGTCCCACCGGGGCAGCACGGCCAGGGTCGCGTCGACCGCGCCCGGAGCCCGATCAATGGCGGTGACGCCGAAGCCGGTCCACCCCTAGCCTCGGACGATGCGCGCAGCGGCGGCAGGAGTGGCGTTCATCGTCAGGCGGATCTGGCGTGTCTCGCCGTTGCGGGTTCTCTCCTCCGTCACCGTCACCCTGCTGCTGGCGTTCGTCCCTGCGCTCCAGGTCTACGCCCTCGCCCAGCTCGTCGAGCGGCTCGACGGCGACGCCGGCTTCGCGGACGTCGCCCCGCCGCTGCTCCTCGTCGTGGCGGTCATCGGCCTCGGCGGGCCGGTCCGCTCGGTGGCCACCACGCTGCGGACCGAGGCGGAGCACGGCGTCGCGGCCGCCCTCACGGGTGACGTGATGCACCGCGCCGCCCACACCTCGCCGAGCGATCTCGCACGCCCCGAGACGACCGCCGAGCTCCAGAAGCAGCAGGAGATCGCGACCGAGGCGAGCCGGTCGCTGTTCGGCGGTCTGGTCAGCGGGGCGGAGGGCGTGATCTCGACAGCGGCGATCGTCGTCGCCGTGGCGACGTTCTCCCGGCTCGCCGGCCTGCTCACCGTCCTCGCCCTGATCCCGGCCCTGGTGGCGGGGCGCCTGCTCGCGCGCGTCTGGTCGCGCTACTGGGACGCGGCGGGCCCACCCTTCGGGCGCGTGCGCTACCTCGGCAACCTGCTGGTGCGGCAGCGCTCCGCGGTCGAGCTCGCCACGCTCGGCGCCGGTCCGAGCGTGGCCGACGACGCCGCGCAGCGGTGGGACGAGATCCGGGCGCTGCGGGTCGCCCTGTCGCGGCGGGAGCTGCGCTCGGACTGGCTGGTCGGCGCCGTGACCACCGTCTTCGTGCTCGGCGCGCTGGCAGCGCTGCTCACGGACACCGGCTACTCGCCCGTCGCCGTCGCAGGGATCACCGGCATCACGGCCGGCGCGGCCGCCGTCGGCATGGCGGGGGTGCACCTGGGGCGCCTGCTGAGCACCGGCCCGCAGGCCGCGCAGCTGCGTGACTTCCTCGCCTCCGCCACCCCCGCCGCGGACACCGGGCGGGCGGCCCCGACCCAGATCGACCACCTCCGAGTCTCCGGCCTCACGCACACCTACCCCGGCCGCGACTCCCCCGCCGTCACGGGCGTGTCCGTCGAGGCCCGTCGGGGCGAGGTGATCGCCCTGGTCGGCGCGAACGGCGCGGGGAAGACGACGGCGCTGCGCGGTCTGCTCGGCCTGCTCGAGGTCGACCGGGGGACGGTGACGCTCGACGGCGTGGCACCGACCGACGTCGGGACGTCGGCGTGGTTGCAACGGTTCGGCACCCTGGTGCAGGAGTTCGAGCGCTACGAGTTCTCCATCCGACGCAACCTTCTCCTCGGCGCGGAGGGACGCACCGTCGCGGACGAGGAGCTCTGGAGCGCCCTGGAGCTGGCGGGACTGGCGGCGTTCGTACGCGGCCTGCCCGACGGCCTCGACGCGATGCTGGGTGAGCAGTGGGGTGGGACGGCGCTGTCGGGCGGTCAGTGGCAGCGCCTCAGCCTCGCGCGCGTGGCCGTCCGGAACGCCCCGGTGTGGGTCCTCGACGAGGCGACCGCCGCCGTCGACGCCGAGAGCGAGGAGGCGATCCTCGGACGACTGGTCGCCGACCGGGCGCGCCGGATCACGATTCTCGTGTCGCACCGGGCCTGGACGCTGCGCGACGTCGACCGCATCTACGTCCTCGACGACGGCGTCGTCCTCGAGCAGGGCAGGTTCGAGGACCTGCTGGCCAGGGGTGGCCACTTCGCCCGGCTCTTCCGCCACCAGCTGGGCGAGCACGGTCTCGAGGGGAGCTGACGGGGTCTCGAACGACGCCGATTCGCGCCGCGTCCGCCTCACGACCGCCGCAGGCGGCGAGTTGTCCACAACGGCGAAAGGATGACTAGCCACGCCATATGACGTCGCCCTAGGTTGCTTGCCAGGGGGGTGGCCATGGCCGTCGGAACAGCTCAGCTCGAGGCCGAGGTGCGAGAGCTCGTACGTCGTCGCGGCATCGACCCGGCGCGCGACACGACCGCGTTCCGCGGCCTCGTGGCCGACGCCGTCATCGACTACGAGGAGCGGGTGCTGCGCGGCACCGCTCCGGCCCTGCCCGACTCCTCCACCGCCGCCAAGACCGTCCTCGACGCCGTCGCGGGCCTCGGCCCCCTGCAGGTCTTCCTGGACGACCCGACCGTCGAGGAGCTCTGGATCAACGCCCCCGGGCGCGTCTTCGTCGCGAGGAACGGCGTTCCCGAGCTCACCACGGTCCTGCTGACCACCGACGAGGTCCGCGACCTCACCGAGCGCATGCTGCGCCCGAGCGGGCGTCGGCTCGACCTGAGCACCCCGTTCGTCGACGCGACGCTCACGACCGGCGAGCGCGTCCACGTCGTCATCCCCGACGTGACCCGCAGCCACATCGCCGTCAACGTCCGCAAGTACACCGCCCGCGCCCAGCACCTCGACGACCTCGTCGCCCTGGGGACCCTCCCCGAGCGCGCCGCCGCCTTCCTGGACGCCGTGGTCGCCGTCGGGCTCAACGTGGTCGTCAGCGGGGCGACCCAGGCCGGGAAGACCACGATGCTCGGCGCCCTGTGCGGCTCGATCCCCAGCTCGCAGCGACTCATCACGTGCGAGGAGGTGTTCGAGCTCCAGCCGGGGGTCCGCGACCACGTCGGCATGCAGTGCCGCCAGCCGAACCTCGAGGGCACGGGCGAGATCACCCTGCGTCGGCTCGTGAAGGAGGCGCTGCGGATGCGTCCCGACCGCCTCGTCATCGGCGAGGTCCGCGAGGCGGAGTCCCTCGACCTGCTCATCGCCCTGAACGCGGGCCTGCCGGGGATGGGAACCGTGCACGCCAACAGCGCCCGCGAGGCCGTCCACAAGCTCTGCATCCTCCCGCTGCTCGCCGGGTCGAACGTGTCCAGCACGTTCGTCGTGCCGACCGTGGCCTCGGCCATCGACATCGTCGTCCACATGGAGCTGGACCGGTCCGGACGACGGAGCGTGCGGGAGATCCTCGCCGTCACCGGGCGGGCCGAGGGTGGCGTCGTGGAGACGTCCGACCTGTTCCACCGGTCGGCCACCGACCCGCTCGGGCACCTGACCCGGGGTAACGGCTACCCCAGCGGCGAGGAGCGGTTCGAGCGCGCGGGCCACGACCTCGCGGCTCTCCTCGGCGACCGGTCCGACGACGGGTGGGCAGCCTGATGGGCGCGACGATCGGGCTGCTCCTCGGCGTCGGGCTCCTGCTGATGTGGTCGGCGACCTGGCGCGACTCGCTCGTGTTCACCACCCCGGTTCGGGTACGGACGGCGTGGGACGACCTGGCCGCCCGGGCCGGGATGCACACGGTGACCCTGCCGGCGTTCGTCGGCGTCAGCCTGGCCCTCGCCCTGGTGGTCGGGGTCGTCGCCCTCGGGACCGGCAGCGCCCTCAGCGTGGCGGTCGCCTTCGCCGTCATCGTCGCCGTCCTCCCCCTCGTCTACGTGCGGTCGCGGGCGAGGCGTCGCCGGATCGAGCTGGGTCAGCTCTGGCCCGACGTCGTGGACGACCTCACCTCGGCGGTCCGCGCCGGGCTCACCCTCCCCGAGGCCATGGTCGCGATGGCCGAGCGCGGTCCGGAGGAGCTGCGCGCCGACATGGCCGTCTTCGCCGCCGAGTACCGCGCCTCCGGCCGGTTCCTCGACGCCCTCACCGTGTGGCAGGAGCGTCTGGCCGACCCCGTCGCCGACCGGCTCGCCGCCACCCTCCGCGTCGCCACCGAGGTCGGCGGGACCGATCTCGGCCGGATGCTGCGCACGCTGTCGGAGTTCCTGCGGACCGACCAGCGCACGCGCGGGGAGCTCGAGGCCCGCCAGTCGTGGACCGTCAACGGCGCGCGGCTCGCCGTCGCCGCGCCCTGGCTCGTGCTCGCGCTGATGAGCGGTCGGGGGATGTCGGCGTCGGCGTTCGACACCCCCGCCGGTATCGGGCTGCTGGCGGGCGGGGCCGTCGTCTCGGCGCTCGCGTACGCGGTGATGCTCCGGATCGGCCGGCTGCCCGAGGACCCACGCGTCCTGCGGAGCCGGCCGTGAACGCCGTCGGAGCCCTCGTCGGGGCGGGGGTCGCGAGCGGCGCGCTGCTCGTGGTCAGCTCCTGGCGCGCGGCCCGACCCACGCTCGCCGAGCGGGTGGCGCCCTACGTGGGCAGCCGCTCGGCGACCTCATCGTTGCTGGCCGCGCCGGTCGCGCCCCGCACCCTCCGCACCGGTCCCGGCCTCGCCAGGGCGCTGGCCCCGCCCGTCGTGACCGACCTGTCACGTCTCCTCGAGCACCTCGGCAGCTCGACCGTCAGCATCCGCACCCGGCTCGCGATGCTCCCGGACCGCGGCGGCGTGGACGGCTTCCGCGTCGAGCAGGTGCTGTGGGCCGCGATCGGACTCCTGGCGGGCCTCGTGATCGCGGTCCCGCTCGCCGCGACCCGTGGCCTGCAGCCGCTGCCGGTGGCCGCGCTCGTGCTGCTGGGCGCCGTCGGTGGCGCCCTGGCCCGGGACTGGGCGCTCTCGCGCCAGGTGCAGGCCCGCGAGCGCCGGATCGTCGCCGAGTTCCCCACCGTGGCGGAGCTGCTCGCGCTCGCCGTCGGGGCCGGGGAGTCACCGGTGGCCGCCCTGGACCGCGTCGCCCGGACCGTCGACGGCGCCCTCGCCGCCGAGCTCGACCGCACCCTGGCCGACGTCCGCGCCGGCGCGACCGTCGCGCAGGCCCTCACGTCGCTCGGCACCCGCAGCAACCTCGCCGCCGTGTCCCGCTTCGCCGACGGCGTCGCGATCGCGATCGAGCGCGGCAGCCCCCTGGCGGACGTGCTGCGCGCCCAGGCGGCCGACGCCCGCGACGCGGCCAAGCGCGAGCTCATGGAGTCCGGCGGCCGGCGGGAGATCGCGATGCTCGCCCCGGTGGTCTTCCTCCTGCTGCCGCTGACCGTCGCGTTCGCCCTCTTCCCCGGCATCGCCGCGCTGAACCTCACCACCCCCTGATCACCCACCCCCTGACCGACGACCCCTGACCGACGACCTCCTGACCGCCCACCCCCTCCACCCTCCCGAGAGGAATCCCGATGTGGCACTCCCCGCGCACCGCCCCGACCAGCACCCGACCGTCCGCGAGACGGCCGACCTCCACGACCACGGCGGCGCTCCTGGCCGCCCTGACCGTCACCTTCCTCACCTCGGCCACGAGGCTGCGCGACGCCGTCGACCGGCGCGTGGACGACCCCGAGCGCGGCGACGTGCCCGGGTGGGTGATGGTGACGCTCATGACCGCAGGCCTCGTGGCGGTCGTCTGGGTGCTCGCCGACGACTGGATCCGCCAGCTCTTCCAGCAGGCGGTCGATCGCGTCTCCGGTCCCTGACCTCGCCGCTCACCCGCGCCCGCACCCGGCTCACGAGCACGGGGTCCGAGCGGGGCTCCGCCATCGCCGAGACGGTCCTGGTCGGGGCGCTCGTCCTCGTGCTGGTCCTGGGACTCGTGCAGCTCGCCTACGCACTGTGGGTGCGGACCGTCCTCATCGACGCCGCCGGCGAGGGGGCGCGGTACGCCGCGCTGCTCGACGGCGACCTCGGCTCGGGCGAGCAGCGCGCCCTCCAGGTCGCGGCGTCCGGCGTCACCGACGGCTACGTGGACCACGTCGACGCGAGCGTCACCTCCGAGGCGGGTTACGACGTCATCGTCGTCGAGCTGCGCGCCCCCGTCCCCGTGATCGGCCTGCTCGGGCCGACGGGAACGCTGTCGGTCGCGGGCCGGGCGGTGGTGGAGCAGTGACCCACCTCCGGCGACTCCCCCGGATCCTGCGCGACGGACCGCACGCTGCGGCACCGGGCGACGGCGAGCGCGGCAGCGCGGTCGTGGAGTTCCTCGGCGGTACCGTCCTGCTCGTCGTTCCGCTCGCCTACCTCGTCCTCACGCTCGCGCAGCTCCAGGGCGCCGCCTTCGCCGCGGAGAGCGCCGCGCGCGACACCGGCCGGCTGATGGCGACCGCCGACGACCCCGGGGACGCGGCCGCGCTCGCCGCCCGCGGGGTCGAGCTCGCGTTCGCCGACCACGGGATCGAGATCGACGGCGAGCAGGCGCTCGAGGTGACCTGCTCGCCGTCGTGCACCGCCCCGGGGGCGACGGCGCACGTCACGATCGCCGCCGACGTCCCGCTCCCGTTCTGGCCGGGTGGCGGGCTCACCGTGCCCGTCACGGCCGAGGCCGTCACCAGCATCGACAGCTACCGGGAGCGGTCGTGATCGCGGGCCTGCTGCGCCGTCGCCTCCGCCCCGGCGACGACACCGTGGGCAGCGCCGACCCGGAGAGCGGTCGCATCCTCGTCCTGACGATCGGTGCGCTCGCCGTGGCCGCCTCCCTGATCGCGGCGATCGCCACCGCGAGCGCCGTCTACCTGGACCGCAAGGCGCTCCTGTCGCTCGCCGACTCGACCGCGGCCTACGCCGCCAGCCAGATCGACGAGCGCTCCTACTACGGCGGCGACGACCTCGCGGTGACCGACGAGTCCGTGAGCGCGTCCGCCGCGGACTTCCTCGTCCAGGCGCCTCCGTCGCTCACCGACGCCCCCGGGCTGCAGCTGGCCGACCCCACCGGGACGCCCGACGGCGGAGTCACCGCCGAGGTCACGCTCACCGCCCTGTCGCGGCCGTCGTTCCTGCCGTGGGTGCTGGCGCCCTGGTCCGAGGGCATCCCGATGACCGTGACGGCCTCGGCCCGGGCGTCCTGACGGCAGGGTCGGGCGGCGAGCGGCGGTGGGAGCACGGCTGCCCCTGCAGCGTCAGTCCGTCGCAGTCGAGAATTCCACCGGTTCGCCCCCGATGGCGACCGCCCGATCGCCGAACCCCGGGTCGAGGCCCCACAGACCCCAGCGCTCGTCACCCCCTCCCAGCACGTAGAACGCATCGTCCACCGGACCTCGCGCCTCCCAGAACTGGACCCACTCCGCCTTCTGGTCGAGCGAGTCGAACTCCAGCAGCACGACCGCGGGTCGCTCCTGACAGATCCGCACCGTCTCGCCGGACTCGCCTGTGTCGCCGGCACCGAGGTCGCCCTCGCACCCGAGCGCCTCGTGCAGCTCCTGCTGGCCCGTGCCCGACCGCGGCCGCTCCACCTCGACCGCCTCGGCGTCCGCCGTGGCCGAGAAGATCGAGGTCTCCTCGTTTCCCGCTCCACGGCGGAGGGAGAACGTCCAGCCACCCCACTCCTCGCCGTCGCTGAGCTGGTCGGAGGAACCTGGGTATCCCGTCGCTTCCGCGAGGCAGCTCATCCCAGCGACGACGGAGAAGGCGACACCCAGGTCCGGAAGATCACCGCCGGCGATGTCGTCGGCATCGACGTCGCCCGCCGCTCCGAGCGACCTGGCGTCAGCACCGAGAACTTCGATCAGAACGTCCGAGCCATCGAGTCGAATGAGGTCGCCGCCCGCTCGCGAGCAGGACTCGTACACCTCTTCCGCCACCTCGACATTCCCTCCCCCGGCACAGCTGGACAGCACCAGCGTCAGGACAGCGATCGCTCCGATGAGCGGACTCGTCTTGGGCACGAGGTCTCCTTGCTGGGACGTGGGTGGAGGCCTGCTGGTTCGGAAAGCCTGCACGCGAACGGGTTGAGTGGCCATTGTCGACCAGGAACCCGGGCGACGCTCGGCCGTGACCCACCGTGTCGACCTCCGTCAGGCGATCACCAGCACCGTCGCGACCACCCCCGCCAGTCCCACGACCAGCGCCAGGTCCTGCCACCCCAGCGCCACCGGCCGCCACACCGTGCGCGGCCCGGAGCCGAGCCCGCGCGACTCCAGCGCGAAGGCGATCCGCTCGGCGGAACGGATAGACGTCACCAGCAGCGTGAACGCGCAGCGCGCCAGCATCCGCGGCCCCGTCCGCGGCCGCCCCGCCCGCCGACCCCGCTCGCGCAGCGGCGCCCGCACCGCGTGCGCACGGGTGATCGTGCGCCACTGCTGCGGGAGCACGCCGAGCAGGCGGTAGCCCGCGAGCAGCGAGTAGGCCACGCGCGGGCTCAGCCGCGCGTGCTGGACCAGGCTGACCATGAGCCGACGGGGATCCACCGTCAGCACGAGTGCCACCGAGCCCACCCCGATCACCATCGTGCGCAGCGCGAGCGCGGAGCCGATCGTCAGGCCCTCGACGGTGACGCGCACGGGCAGGTCCGGCCAGAGCTCCGTGCCCGGACGGGCCAGCGCGTTCACCGTGACGAGCCCGATCGCGAAACCGACGAACGGGAGCTGCGCGAGCAGGAAGCGCCCGAGCCCGGGCCGCGCCCCGACCAGCACGCCCACCACCAGCACGGCCCAGAGCACCGCGAGGGTGACCGGGTCGAGCAGGAACAGCGTGAGCACGGACAGCGCCACGAGCAGCGCCAGCACGACCGTCGGGTTGCGCCGGGCCAGCCAGGACGACGCCGGTCCGCGCGCGTCAGCGGGATCGGCGCCCACCGCGCGGACCGGGATCGCCGGCCCGCGCGCCGCCGTCGTCACCCCGGCCGCCTCCGCGCCACCCGACCCGACCGTCGCCGTCACGCCGCCACCGCCACGTCGTGCGCGAGCTCCTCGAGAAGCCGCAGCGCCGGCCGCACCGGCACGTCGTGCTCCACGAGGAAAGCCAGCAGCGGCGGCACGACCATCCCGGCGGAGGCGAGCGCCACCGGATCCCGCAGCAGCTCCTCGGGGGTGAGCACGGCGGCCACCCCGCCGTCGGCCAGCACCACCACGCTGTCGGCGCAGGCGGCCACGGCCCGCAGGTCGTGGCTCGTCAGCGCGACGGCGAGGCCGCCGTCGGCCGCCTCCCGCAGCGCGCCCATCGCCACCGCCGTCGCCGCCCGGTCGAGCCCGTACCCGGGCTCGTCGGCGAGCAGCACCGGTCGGTCGTGCACGAGCATCGCCGCGAGGCTCAGCCGCCGCTTCTGGCCGCCCGACAGCGCGTAGGGGCTGTGCTCCGCCCAGTCCGCCAGGTCGAACCGCGCCAGCGCGTCGGCCACCCGCGACGAGCCGTGCGGCAGACCGAACGCGATCTCCTCGCGCACCGTCGCCCCCACGAGCTGGTGCTCGGGGTCCTGGAACACCAGTCCCGGGCGCGGCCCGTCGACGGTGCCGGCGGCCGGCCGCTCGAGCCCGGCGAGCGCGGCCAGCAGCGTCGACTTCCCGGCGCCGTTCGCCCCGACCACCGCGACCAGCTCGCCCGCGTGCAGATCGAGGTCGACACCGGTCAGCACCGGTCGCCCACCCGCACGAATTGTCAGGCCGCGGGCACCGAGCACCACGGGACCACGCTCCGCCGTCGCTCCCACGTCGCCCGGCCCCTCGGACGCCGTGAGCGCGAGCAGCGCGCCCCGCACGTGCGGCGAACCGAGCCCGCCCCCGAGCCCGAGCAGCGCCTCGAGCTCGGCGTCCAGCGGCAGCCAGCAGCCCTGGCGCAGCAGCTCGCGCCCGTGCTCGGCGAGCACCCGCGCCGTCGGACCGTCAGCCAGCACGCGTCCGGAGCGCCCCAGCGCCACGGTCCTCGCGGGCAGCGCCGCCGTTCCCCCGGCCGCCCACTCGTCGAGGCGGTGCTCCACGAGGACGACCGCGACGTCGTCACCCACGCGCGCGACGGCGTCGCGCACCGCGGCGACGCCCGGCGCGTCGAGCATCGAGGTCGGCTCGTCGAGAAGCAGCAGCCGAGGCGCCGTCACGGTCGCCGCCGCGAGCGCGACGCGCTGCAGCTCTCCTCCCGAGAGCTCCCCGCTGGCGCGCTCGCGCAGGTGGGCGGCCCCCGCCGTCGCGAGCGCCGCGTCCACCGCCGGGCCGATGAGGTCCCGCGGCACGGCCCGGTTCTCCAGCGGCAGCGCCACCTCGTCGGCCACGAGCGGCAGGCAGACCCCGCTGACGGGGTCCTGCGCGACGGTGCCGACGTGCTCGCAGACACCGATCACCCCGGCCGTGACGGGGTCGGTGCCGGCGATGCGAACCGTTCCGGTCACCCGCGCGCGGACGTGCTGCGGCACCGCCCCCGCGAGCGTGCGCAGCAGCGTGGTCTTGCCCGATCCCGAGGGCCCGAGCACGAGCACGTGCTCCCCGGGGCCGAGGGTCGCGGTCAGCGGGCCGACGCCGTCGCCCCCGGGCAGGACCACCTCGAGCGCGTCCGTCTCGACGACCCCTCCGGCCGCCTCAGCGCTCACGACGCACCAGCTCGGGCTCACCGGCGCCGTCGGCGCCATCAGCAGCGGCACCCGCGCGCCGCTCCCGCTCGGCCGCCTCGCCGATCGCGTAGTTCGCCAGCACCCCGGTGCGCAGCAGCCCGTCCACGATCACCTTGGCCAGCAGCCCACCGAGGATCACGCCCGACAGCGCCTGCACCCCGAACCGGACCAGCACGAGGTCCTGCCCGAACCACCCGAACCGGAACGCCGACCAGAAGAACACCAGTCCCGCGCCCATCAGCCCCGACAGCGCGTAGCGACCCCAGCCGAACCTCCGGTAGCGCCCGAACGCGAACGGCAGCTCGCTCCCGACGCCCTGGATGAACGCCGCGACCAGCAGCATCGGCCCCACGGCGCTGCCGAGGAAGACGACCTCGATCACGGACGCGAGCACCTCCGCGAGGATGCCGACACCGGGCCGGCGGACGATCGCGATGGCGATGGGGGCCACGAGCAGCCAGCTGCCGGCGAGGAAGTGCTGGGCCAGGTCGCCTGCCGGTCCCATCGCGATCGACAGGGCCGTCCAAGCCTGCACGAAGGCCCAGTAGAGGAACCCGAACACGGTGCCGAGCACCACGACGAGCACGATCTCCTTCAGCGTGAGCCGGCGGCGGGGCACGAGCGCGCTCATCGGACGACCTCGCCGTCGATCGCGCCGTCGGTCGCACCGGCCGGAGCCGCGTGGTTCGGGCTGTTCAGCGAGACCTGCAGGTGGCTGGTGACGTGCTGCACGCTGCGGCCCACGAGCACCCAGCCGGCGACGGCGGTGGCGAGCACGTCCCCCAGATCGCCCTCGAGCCGGGTCACGAAGTGCTCGGACCCGCGGAACGTGCCGAGCTCGCGGGCGTGGTCGATCGCCGCGTAGATGTCGCGCATGTGGTCCGGCTCCGGGGGCGCCGCCCCGTCCGGCCCGACGGCGGGGGCCGCGTCCGCGAGCGGGTACAGCGCCCACTCGGCGGCGGCGAGGCGCCCCGTGGTGCGGGTCGGCGGCACGCTCGCGCCGCGCGGTCCGGCCCCGCCCGGCCGCTCGCACACCACCTCGCCCGGGCAGCCGCGCGAGAGGTGGACGGTCAGGGTCACGTGGTGGCCGGTCGCCGCGAGCGCCGCACCGAGGTCGGTGAGGTAGCGCAGGAGGTCGGTCTCGGACCCGCCGACATAGGTGGACACGTCCCCCGTGCTGAGGACGAGGCCGTCGGTCGACACCTCGGCGAGCGCCCGCGTGAGGACGTCGACGTAGTCGTCGGCCATGACGGAGGCCGTGACGCGAGCGCCGACCCCGAAGGTCAGCGGATCGCGCGTGAGGTCCCCGGCGGAGGGCCCGGCGACGGGGGTGGTGGGGGTGGGACTGGTGAGCAGCATGCGACGCGCCTCTCGGGCAGCGGCGGCACGGGCGCGGACGGCGGTCGTCACGCGTAGCTTCCTGCGCCGGCATGATCCGGATCAGGTTCGACGGTCGGAGTTGGAGAACTCCCTCTCAGCCCAGCTCACTGGACTCCCGTGCTCACGGACGACCCTAGCCGGGTGACGCCCCGGCGACACCCGTGGTCCGCGGGGTGAACCCTCGCGCAACAGCACGTGAACGTGCACGACTTGCACCCATCGCACGTGGACGTGCGCCTAACGTCCCGAACGTGCTCATTACCCAGCTGGCCGCGAGCCACGGCCCGGCCCTCACGCCGACGGACCGTCGACTCGTCGCCGCCCTCCAGACGCAGCCCGACCGGGCCTCGTACTGGCGCGCCCACGAGCTCACCGACCCGCTCGGGCTGCACCAGTCCTCGGCCACGCGCCTGGCCCAGCGGCTCGGCTTCGACGGCTACCCGCAGCTGCGGGACGCGCTGCGCGAGGACTACCTCGCGGGCGACGGCCCCTCGCAGCGCTTGCGCGGCCGCCTCGAGCGTCACCCGGACGGCGACGTCCTGACCTCGTTCGTCGACGACGAGTCCGCGGCACTCGCCGCGCTCCCCCGCCACGTCACCCAGCCCGAGCTCGACGAGCTCGCCGACCGGATCCTCGCGGCCCGCGAGATCCTCCTGTTCGCCCAGGGCAACGCCACCGTGCTGGTCGACCTGCTCGCCCGTCGGCTCGAGCGGTTCGGGATGCGCACGGTGCGTCTCGTCGGCTCGCGCCGAGACCTCGCCGAGCGGCTGTCGCGGCTCGAGCGCGACGACGTCGTCCTGGCGTTCGTCTTCCGCCGGGCGCCGGCCGTCCTGGGCCCGCTGCTCGCCGTCGCGACGGCGGCCTCCGCGGGCACCGCGATCGTCACCGACACCGTCGTGTGGTCCTCACCGCGCCCCGACCAGATCGTCGCCGCACCCCGCGGCGGCGCCGACGACTTCCTCTCCCTGACCGTGCCGATGGCGATCGTCAACGCCCTCGTGCTGACGATCGCCCGTCGGGCCGACGACGGGGCGCTGCAGTCGCTCGACCGTCTCGGCCACCTCCTCGAGCAGCTCGAGGCCTGACCTCCCCGACCTGCCTGACAGCACCGCCCCACCCAGCACCACCCCACCCAGCACCACCCCATCCAGCACCACCCCACCCAGCGCCACCCCTCGCAGCACCTCCCCCACCCCGCGCCCGACCGAAGGATCAGCCATGCCTCGCCGTCACCGCACCGTCCCCCTCCTCGCCCTCGCCCTGCCGCTCACGCTCGGCCTCACCGCCTGCTCCGGCGCCGCGTCCGCCCCCGCCGACGACACCGACTGGGACGCGCTGTCCCACGACGAGCTCGTCGAGCTCGCGGAGGCCGAGGGCACCGTGTCGGTGTACGCCTTCACCAGCCGGATCGCCACGATCGAGGAGTCCTTCGAAGCCGCCTACCCCGGCATCGACGTCGTCGCCACGGACATCTCCTCCACCGAGCTGATCACCCGGCTGGCCAGCGAGCACCGCGCGGGCAGCACCACCGCCGACGTCGCGTACGTCTCCGACGCCCCGGTGGTGGTCACCGAGCTGCTCGCCGACGACGTCCTGCTCCCCTACGTCCCGGCCCGCGTGGCCGACCAGCTGGCGCCGGAGTTCACCGCGCCGCTGGTCGCGAACCGGCTCTCCACCAAGGTGCTCATGTACAACGAGGAGGCCCACCCCGACGGCGCGCCGGTCGCCAACCTCTGGGAGCTGACCGAGCCCGCGTGGAGCGGCAAGGTCGTGCTGGTCGACCCCAACGTCCGCGGCGACTACCTCGACCTGATGACGGAGATGTCGCTCCGCTCGCAGGAGATGGCCGATGCCTACGAGGACCACTTCGGCACGCCGATCGAGCTGGACGAGGGCGTCGAGGACGCGGGGCTGCAGTTCGCCGTCGACCTCTACGCCAACGACGCCGTGCTGGTGGACGACACGGACACCGTCAACGCGGCCGTCGGCGCCACGGGTCAGGCTGACCCGCCCGTCGGCTTCACCTCGTACTCCGACCGTCGCGACAACTCCGACGAGGGCTGGGCGCTGCAGGTCGCCGCGGGCGTCACGCCGTCGCCCGGCATCGTCTTCCCGGCCATGCTCGGCGTCACGGCCGGCGCCGAGAACCCCGCGGCCGCCCGGCTGCTGATCGACTTCATGATGGGCGACGACTCCGAGACCGGCGGCGACGGGTTCGCCCCGTTCTACGTCGCCGGCGACTACCCGACGCGGGACGACGTCGTCGCCCCGGCCGAGGCCGTGAGCCTGGACGAGCTGGGTGGCTGGAGCATCGACCCCGAGGCCTCCGCCGAGCGCCGCTCCGCCGTCGCCGACTTCCTCCTGACGATCCAGTGAGGTCCGCCCTCACGGGCGCCCTGCGCGACGCGCGACGCCCCATCCGCTGGCTGGCGCTCGGCGTCCTCGCCGTGCTGGTGCTGCTCGTCGCTCTGCCCCTGGTGGGCCTGGTCCGGGCGACGCTCGGACCCGCCGGGAACGGCGCGTGGACCGACGTGCTCGCCAGCCCGATGTCGCAGAACCTGTTCTGGATCCCGCTGCGCAACTCGCTGCTGGTGGGGCTCGGCACGGGGCTGCTGTCCACGGTGCTCGGCGCGTTCCTGGCCTGGGTCGTCGTGCTGAGCGACGTGCCGGGCCGCAAGGTGATCGGGGTGCTGTCGACCATCCCGTTCGCGCTCCCGAGCTTCGCGATCGCGCTGGCCTGGGAGAGCGTCTTCCGCAACGACCGGGTCGGCGGCGCCCCCGGGCTGCTCGCCTCGCTCGGCGTCCCGGTCCCCGACGTGCTCTCGTGGGGCGCGGTCCCCGTCACCCTCACGCTCGTGGCCCACTACTTCTCGCTGTCGTTCGTCGTCATCGCCGCGGCGCTGGCGAACGTCGGCGGCGACATCCTGGCGGCGGCCGAGCTGACCGGCGCGAGCCGGGCCCGGGTCGCCGTCCGGATCGCCCTGCCGGCCGTCGCGCCCGCCGCGCTGTCCGGCTTCCTGCTGGCCTTCGCCGAGGGCGTGAGCAACTTCGCGGTCCCGGCGCTCCTGGGGCTGCCGGTCCGCTTCCAGACCCTCAGCACCCGGCTGTACGGCGCCATCTCCACCGGCGACACGGCCCGCGGCTACGTCCTGTCGATCCTCCTGGTGGTGATCGCCGCGGCGGTGCTGTACCTCGGCACGCGGGCCACGGCCGGCCGCTCCTTCGCCACGATCACCGGCAAGTCCACGCGGCCCCGCACCATGACCACGGGCCCCTGGCGGTGGCCGCTCGCGGCGGTCGCCGCGACCCTCGTGCTCGTCACCGCGATCGTGCCGAGCATCGTGCTCGCGATGAGCACCTTCCTGCGCCGCACCAACCGGCTCGACGGCGGACTCACCCTGCACTACTGGACAGGCACCTCCGACCCCGGGATCGCGCAGGGCGTCCGCGGCATCCTGCGCGACCCGACCGTGCTCAACGCGCTCGGCGGCACGATCGCGCTCGGTCTCGCCGTCGCCGCCGGAGCCACGCTCCTCGGCCTCCTCGGGGCGCACGTCCTGACGCGGCTGCCGCGCGCCCGCGTCACCGCCGGCGCGATCAGCCTGCTCAGCTACGTGCCCTTCCTCATCCCCGGCGTCGCGTTCGGAGCAGCCTTCATCGCCCAGTTCGGAGCGCCGATCGGACCGTTCCCCTCGCTGTACGGGACGTTCGCCATCCTCGTGGTGGCCGGGATCGCCGCCAGCGTCCCGTTCGCCTTCCAGACCTCCAAGGCCTCGCTGGCGCAGGTGTCGGGCGATCTCGAGGAGGCCGCCGTCCTGACCGGGGCGAGCGGGTGGCGCCGGATGGTTCGCATCGTGCTGCCGCTCACCTCGCGCGGCGTGGTGGGGGGCGGTGTCCTCGTGTTCGTCACGATGGTGCGCGACCTCTCGCTCGTGGTCCTCCTCGTCACCCCCGCCACCCCGCTGCTGTCCGTCATGACCTTCCGCTACGCCAGCGAGGGCTTCACCCAGCACGCCAACGCCATCACCCTCGTCATCGCGGTCATCTCGGTCACCGCGACCCTCCTCGCCCGCCGTCTCCAGGGCGCCCGACAGAGCGGAACCACCTCATGACCCGGATCGTCCTCGACGGGCTCGGCAAGCGCTTCGGCGACCAGCCCGCGCTGCACGACGTCGACCTCGACCTCCCCGACGGCGCGTTCGTCGTGCTGCTGGGCCCCTCCGGCTGCGGCAAGAGCACCACGCTGCGCATCCTCGCCGGGCTCGAGGACCCCACGAGCGGACGCGTCCTGTTCGGCGACCGGGTGGTGGCCGACGGCGACCGCGGCGACGTCGTACCCGCCAAGGACCGCGGCCTCGGCATGGTCTTCCAGAGCTACGCCCTCTGGCCCCACATGACCGTGCGCACCAACATCGACTGGCCGCTGCGCGTCGCGGGCTGGTCCACGGCCGACCGCACGGCCCGCGTCGACGAGGTGCTGACGATGCTCGAGATCGACGACCTCGCCGACCGCTACCCCACGGAGATCTCCGGCGGCCAGCAGCAGCGCGTCGCCATCGCCCGCACCGTGGCGCCCCGCCCCGGGGTGCTGCTCTTCGACGAGCCGCTGTCCAACCTCGACGCCAGGCTGCGCGTGGACATGCGCGCCGAGCTCGTCCGCGTGCACCGAGCCACGGGCGCGACGAGCGTCTACGTCACCCACGACCAGACCGAGGCGCTGGCGATGGCGACGCACATCGCCGTCATGAAGGACGGCGTCGTCGAGCAGTTCGGCACGCCGACCGAGCTGCTCGAGGAGCCCGCCACCGCCTTCGTGGCCTCGTTCCTCGGGACCCCGCCGCAGGTGCTGCTCGAGGGCCCCGACGGTTCGCGGTCGATGTACCGCCCCGACTCCGTCGCGCTCGACCCGGCCGGCGAGCTGCCGTTCGAGGTGCTGGAGTCGACGCCGGTCGCCGGGCGCTGGCTCGTGACCGGGCTGGTCGGGGCGACCGGCTCGGTGGCGTCGGGACGCTCGCGTCAGCGCGTCACCGTCATCACCGACGGCGCCCGTCCGGCCGGCGAGGCGACGGCGCTGCGGCTGCCCGACCGCCCGGCCGCCGTCTTCGGCGCCGACGGCCGCCGCGCGACCCCGTCGACCCCGTCCCCGACGTCGACCCCGGTGACCGCATGACGACGCTCCTCCTCGTCCGGCACGCGGCCACCCCCTGGACCCAGGAGCGTCGGCTGCAGGGACGCACGGACATCGACCTGTCCGACGCCGGTCGCGCCGACGCCGCCGCGCTCCGCCCGCTGGTCGCGGCCTGGGCCCCGGCCACGCTCATCAGCTCCCCGCTCGCCCGCACCCGCTCGACGGCGGCGCTGCTCAGCGACCTCGACCCGACCCTCGACCCGCGCTGGATGGAGTCCTCCCTCGGCGACTGGGAGGGGCGCCTGCCCGCCGAGCTCGGGGCGGACTACACCGCCTGGCGGGCCGGTCGCCTGGTGCCGCCGGGCGGCGAGGACGCCGACGCGGTGCGGACCCGGATCGTCGCGGCGGTCACCGCCGCGGCGGCCCGCCCCGGCCCGGTGCTGGTCGTCACGCACGGCGGAACCATCCGCGCGGTGCTCGCGCACTACCTGGGTCTGACGGCCGACCTGATCGAGCCGGTCGCGGCGCCGAGCCTGACCGCGGTCGACGTGGACGGACGCGGGGCGAGGCTGCGCGCGTTCAACGCCGGCGCGGCACGGCCCGTCCCCGCCGCCTAGGCTCACGGGCATGGCCGAGATCCCCACGCCCCGCTGGCGCGCCGTCGCGAGCGCCGCCGGCCTCGCGGCGCCCGACGGCACCACCCGGCCGACGATCTTCGCCGAGATGACCGCGCTGGCGACGGCCACGAGCGCGGCGAACCTCGGCCAGGGCTTCCCCGACGCCGACGGCCCCGCGTGGATCCTCGAGGCAGCCGTCGAGGCGATCCGCGGGGGCCACAACCAGTACCCGCCCGGCCGCGGCGTGCCCGCGCTGCGCCGCGCCGTCGCCGCGCACCAGGAGCGCCGCTACGGCCTCGTCCTCGACCCCGGGACCGAGGTGCTCGTCACGGCCGGCGCGACCGAGGGCCTCACCGCGGCCGTCCTCGCGCTGGCCGGCCCCGGCGACGAGGTCCTCACCCTCGAGCCGTTCTACGACTCCCACGCCGCGGCGATCGCGCTCGCGGGCGCCACCCACACCACCGTCCCGCTCGTGCCCGGTCCCGACGGCTTCCGGCTCGACGTCGCCGCCCTCGAGGCGGCCGTCACGCCACGCACCCGCGTCATCCTGGTCAACTCCCCGCACAACCCCACCGGCACCGTCCTGCACCGCGCCGAGCTGGAGGCGATCGCGGTGGCCGCCATCCGCGCCGACGCCGTCGTGGTGACCGACGAGGTCTACGAGCACCTCGTCTACGACGGCGCCGAGCACGTCCCGCTCGCGACGCTCCCCGGCATGCGGGAGCGCACCGTGACCATCTCCTCGGCCGGCAAGACGTTCTCGCTCACGGGCTGGAAGGTCGGCTGGGTGACCGGGCCCGCCGCGCTGGTCGAGGCGGTGCTGGCGGTCAAGCAGTTCCTCACCTACTCCGGAGGCGCCCCGTTCCAGCCGGCGATCGCGCGCGCCCTGGACGAGGGGGCGTCCGACGTCGAGGAGCTGCGCACGTCGCTCGCCCGCCGCCGCGACGCCCTGGTGAGCGGCCTGACGGAGGCCGGCTTCGCCGTCGTCGTCCCCCGCGGCACCTACTTCGTGTGCGCGGACGCGACGCCGTTCCTCACCGCCGAGATGCCCGACGGCGCCGCGTTCGCGCGCGCCCTGCCGCACCTGGTCGGGGTGGCGGGCGTCCCGGTGTCGGCGTTCTGCCGCGAGGGCTCCGCCACCGCGCGTGCCCTAGCCCCCTGGGTGCGGTTCACCTTCGTCAAGGACGAGGCCACGATCGCGGTGGCCCTGGAACGCCTGCAACGGCTGCCCGGTCGGCGCTGACGACCACTGCGACCCGCGCGCCGTGAGCAACGTCTCACCCCGTCGCGGTGGGACGACGCCCCCCGACACCGCCAGGTAACGAGACCGTCATCCGGCGTCCCTAGCCTGAGGCTCACCAAACCACGGCCCGCCGCTCGGTGTGAGCGCGCCCGTCCGTGCCGCCGTCCTCGGGACGCCATCAGGGAGCACGCACATGACCGGAAGTTCCTCACGTCAGCAGGCGATCGACGCCGTCACCTCCTACGTCGCCCCGGAGACGGAGTTCAGCGAGCCGCTGGGCGACCTGTTCGGCCGCAACGTGTTCGGCCCCTCGGCCATGGAGAGCCGCCTGCCGAAGTCGGTGTACCGGTCCGTGATGGACACGATCGACCGCGGTGCGCCGCTGGACGAGGGCGTGGCCGACGCCGTCGCCTCCGCGATGCGCGACTGGGCCATCGACAACGGCGCCTCGCACTACGCGCACGTCTTCTACCCGCTCACCGGCCTCACGGCCGAGAAGCACGACTCCTTCCTCGAGCCCGACGGCGACGGCGCCTCGATCGCCCTGTTCTCCGGCAAGACCCTCGCGCAGGGTGAGCCCGACGGCTCCTCCTTCCCCAACGGCGGTATCCGCAGCACGTTCGAGGCGCGCGGCTACACCGGCTGGGACGTCACGAGCCCGGCGTACATCCTCGAGAACCCCAACGGGAACACGCTCTGCATCCCCACCGTCTTCATCTCCTGGACCGGTGAGGCGCTCGACAAGAAGACGCCGCTGCTGCGCTCGCAGCAGGCGATGAGCAAGCAGGCCGAGCGCGTGCTGCGGCACTTCGGCCACGACGACATCGACACGGTCGTCTCCTACGCGGGTGCCGAGCAGGAGTACTTCCTGGTCGACCGCCACTTCTTCTACTCCCGCCCGGACCTGATGGCCAGCGGCCGCACGCTGTTCGGTGCGAAGCCCTCCAAGGGCCAGGAGTTCGACGACCACTACTTCGGCGCCATCCCCGAGCGGGTGCTCGCGTTCATGATCGAGGTGGACCGCGAGCTGTTCAAGCAGGGCATCATCGCCAAGACCCGTCACAACGAGGTCGCCCCCGGACAGTTCGAGATCGCGCCGCTGTTCGAGAAGGCCAACCTCGCGCACGACCACCAGCAGCTGATGATGACGACGCTGCAGAAGGTCGCCGAGCGCTACGGGATGACCTGCCTGCTGCACGAGAAGCCGTTCGCCGGCGTCAACGGCTCGGGCAAGCACGTGAACTTCTCCATCGGCAACGCCAACCAGGGCAACCTGCTGAACCCCGGCGCCACCCCGCACGACAACGCCCAGTTCCTGGTCTTCTGCGCCTCGATCATCCGCGCGGTCCACCTGTACGGCGGGCTGCTGCGGGCCGTCGTCGCCTCGGCCTCCAACGACCACCGCCTCGGCGCCAACGAGGCACCGCCGGCGATCATCTCGATCTTCCTCGGCGACCAGCTCGCCGACGTCTTCGACCAGATCGCCAAGGGCGGGGCCACGGGCTCGAAGGCCGCGGGCATCCTGCACGTCGGCGTCGACACGCTCCCGCCGTTCCAGGCCGACCCTGGCGACCGCAACCGCACCAGCCCGTTCGCCTTCACCGGCAACCGGTTCGAGTTCCGCGCCCCCGGCTCGGGCCAGTCGATCTCGGGCCCGATGGTCGCGATCAACACGATCCTGGCCGACTCGCTCGCCTACATCGCCGACACCCTGGACGCCGACCTGGCCGCCGGGGTCGAGTTCAACGACGCGGTCCAGAACGTGCTGCAGCAGATCGTCAACGACCACGGCGCCGCCGTCTTCAACGGCGACGGCTACTCCGAGAAGTGGCAGGAGGAGGCGGCCCAGCGCGGTCTGCCGAACCTGCGCACGACCGTCGAGGCGCTCCAGCAGTTCACCGAGCCGTCCGTGATCGACGTGTTCGACCGGTTCAAGGTGCTCAGCCCGCGCGAGCTCAACTCGCGCTACGAGGTCTACCTCGAGCAGTACATCCTCTCGATCGCGGTCGAGGCGAAGGAGACGGTCGAGCTCGCCCGGACCCGGCTGCTGCCCGCAGCGCTGCGCTACCAGGGCGAGCTCGCGGGACTCGCGGTCAACCTCAAGTCGGTCGGGGTCGAGTACGACAGCGACATCATCGGTGGCCTCACGGGCTCCATCCGCCCGCTCATCACCGCGGTCGAGGCGCTCGAGGCGGCCATCGGCGAGCACGGCGGGCACACCCCGCTGGAGGAGGCCACCTACGCCAAGGACGTGCTGATCCCGGCGACGCTCGCGGTCCGCGAGGCGGCCGACGCGCTCGAGGCGCTCGTGGCCGACGACCTCTGGCCGCTCCCGAGCTACCAGGAGATGCTCTACATCCTCTGATCAGCGGACCCAGGCCGGGTCCGCGACCAGGTCCTGGAACTCGCGAACCAACCGCGCGGTGTGGAACCCGTCCGCCGCGGCGTGGTGCACCTGCACGGCCAGCGGCATCAGCGTCCGATCCTCACGTTCGACGTAACGACCGAGCGTGAGGATCGGCGCCAGGTGGTCCCAGCCCGCGGCCACGTTGAGGGTGAACCCGGTGAACGACGTCCACGGCAGGCTCGAGACGTCGAACGTGTTCGCGGGCGGGCGGCCCTGCGGAAAGAGCTCCGTCGCGGCGCGATGGGTCTCGAGCAGCTCGGCGGCCCCCGCGTGGAACGTGGCGAAGTCGGGATCGTAGGGCGCCCAGACGCTCGCGAAGGTCTCGCGCTCGGGGTTGAACACGGTGAACATCGGGTGGCTCACCGGCCAGACGGCGGGCGCACCGTCCTCGGTCAGGCACATCCGCAGCTCGTCGTGACGATTCACCACCGTGGCGAGCGCCCAGACCTGGGCGAGGTAGCTCTTCCGTGACGACCTCCGCAGCGCCGCGGCGAATGCGGTCACGTCCACCTCCACCGTCATGGCGTAGGTGCACGCCACGACGGAGCGGTAGTGCTCGAAGTGCTGACGACGGGGCCACGCGGTGAGATCGATCGGTCGCGGAGAGGTCATCGACCGATCCTCCCCTGCCTCGGCGCTCCGCTCACCCGACGACCACGCCTGTGACCCACGTCACGTAGGATCGCGCCACACCGTCCGACGACGAGGTCGAGGTGAGGAGACGATGACGACACCGGTCGCGATGCGGCACGCCCACGAGGAGTTCCTCGCGCGGGGCCGGCTCGCGCCCGGGGTGCGCGACGTCGTCGCGGACTCCTGGCGTCGCAGCGCCCGTATCGGGGTGGACCCCGAGCACCCCGCTCCCCCGGTGGACATCTCCGCCGTCGACCTCAGCGCCCTGCTCGCCCACCACCCGCTCGCCGCGGCCGTCCCCGTCGTGCGCAGCCTGCTGCTGGAGCCCGACGCCGGCTGGATCGCCGCCCTCACGGACGCCGAGGGCCGCCTGCTGTGGATCGACGGCGACCGGCAGGTCCGCCGGAGGGTCGAGCGCGTCGGCTTCGTCGAGGGCGCGCTGTGGCGCGAGGACGTCGCGGGCACGAACGCGCCCGGCACCGCGCTGGCCACGGGTCGCGCCGTCCAGGTGCTCGGCGCTGAGCACTGGTCCCGGCCGGTGCACGCGCTCAACTGCGCGGCGGCCCCGGTCCGCGCCGCGGACGGCAGCGTGCTCGGAGTCCTGGACATCACCGGCGGCGCTCCCGTCGCCTCGGGCATGGCTCGCTCGCTCGTGCGCGCCACCGTCGCCGCGGTCGAGGCCATCCTCGCGGAGCGGGCCGGCACCCCGGGTGCCGCCCCGCCGTCGCGCCCGGTCCTGCAGGTGCTCGGGGGCGGCGGTCACGTCCGGCTGGCGCGGGACGGAGCCCCCGTCGCGCTCTCGGGCCGGCACGCCGAGATCCTCCTGCTGCTCGCGGAGCACCGTCTCGGTCTCACCGCCGAGGAGCTGGCCGTGCACCTGTCGGGCAGCGAGCTGTCCACCGTCGCCGTCCGCGCGGAGATCTCCCGGATGCGGCGCACGCTGCGGCCGCTGCTCGTCGACTCCCGCCCCTACCGCCTGCACGACGACGTGCACACCGACGTCGACGCCGTCAGGGCGGCCCTCGCCGTCGGGGATCTGGCGCGCGCCCTGGCCAGCTACCCGGGGCCCGTGCTGCCCCGCTCGGACGCCCCCGGCGTCGAACGCGTGCGCGCCGGCCTCGAGGACGACCTGCGCGCCGCCGTCGTGACGTCGAACGATCCGGGCGCGCTGGCGCGCTGGCTCGGGTCGGAGTCGGGGATGCACGACTGGTGGGCGCGGGACCGGCTGCGCGAGCTGCGCGCGATCCACCCCGGTGCAACGTCCGTGCAACCCCGCCCCGCCTAGCCTGACGCGCACGGGTCGCACCGACGGCGATGCGGCCACGACGCGCAAGGAGGCGCTCGACATGACGATCTACGCACCCCCCGGCTCCGAGGGGAGCCTCGTCACCTACCGCTCCCGCTACGACCACTGGATCGGCGGCGAGTTCGTCGCCCCGGTGAACGGTCGCTACTTCGAGAACCCCAGCCCCGTGAACGGCAAGACCTTCACCGAGGTGGCCCGCGGCGACGCCGCGGACATCGACGCCGCGCTCGACGCCGCCCACAAGGCCGCGCCCGCGTGGGGTCGGACCAGCGCGACCGAGCGCGCCATCATCCTCAACAGGATCGCCGACCGGATGGAGCAGCATCTCGAGGAGATCGCCGTCGCCGAGAGCTGGGAGAACGGCAAGCCCGTCCGCGAGACGCTCAACGCCGACATCCCGCTCGCGATCGACCACTTCCGCTACTTCGCCGGCGCGATCCGGGCCCAGGAGGGCTCGATCAGCCAGATCGACGAGGACACGGTCGCCTACCACTTCCACGAGCCGCTGGGCGTGGTCGGCCAGATCATCCCCTGGAACTTCCCGATCCTGATGGCCGTGTGGAAGCTGGCGCCCGCGCTCGCGGCGGGCAACGCCGTCGTGCTCAAGCCGGCCGAGCAGACGCCTGCCTCGATCCTCTTCCTGATGGAGATGCTGGCCGACATCATCCCGCCGGGCGTGCTCAACGTCGTCAACGGCTTCGGCGTCGAGGCGGGCAAGCCGCTGGCCTCGAGCCCGCGCATCCGCAAGATCGCGTTCACCGGCGAGACCACCACGGGCCGGCTGATCATGCAGTACGCGGCTCAGAACATCATCCCGGTCACGCTCGAGCTCGGCGGCAAGAGCCCGAACATCTTCTTCGAGGACGTGGCGCGCGAGAAGGACGACTACTACGACAAGGCCCTCGAGGGCTTCACGATGTTCGCGCTCAACCAGGGCGAGGTCTGCACCTGCCCCTCCCGCGCGCTCATCGACCGCTCCATCTACGACGGCTTCCTGTCCGACGCGCTCGATCGCACGAGGGCCGTGAAGCAGGGCAACCCGCTGGACACCGACACGATGATCGGCGCGCAGGCCAGCAACGACCAGCTCGAGAAGATCCTCAGCTACATGGACATCGGCAAGCAGGAGGGCGCCAGGATCCTCACCGGCGGTGAGCGCAACGTGCTGGAGGGCGACCTCGCCGAGGGGTACTACGTCACCCCGACGGTCTTCGAGGGCACCAACTCGATGCGCATCTTCCAGGAGGAGATCTTCGGGCCGGTCGTCGCCGTGACGTCCTTCTCGGGCTACGACGACGCGATCTCGATCGCCAACGACACGCTCTACGGCCTCGGAGCCGGCGTGTGGTCCCGCGAGGCGACCATCGCCTACCGGGCGGGCCGCGCCATCCAGGCCGGCCGCGTGTGGACGAACAACTACCACGCGTACCCGGCGGCGGCGGCGTTCGGCGGCTACAAGGGCTCGGGCGTCGGCCGCGAGAACCACCTGATGATGCTCGACCACTACCAGCAGACCAAGAACCTCCTGGTCAGCTACTCGGCCCAGAAGCTCGGCTTCTTCTAGGCCCACCACGAACCGGTGTCCGACGGCGGAGCTCGCCCTCCGCCGTCGGGCGCCGCCCGGTCCGGTCCCCGTCCTGGTCACGCGGCGGCCTCGGGTCCAGGATGGATCGCAGCGCGACGGACGACAGCGCCGCACCGAGCCGAGGAGAAGACGTGACCAGTTCCGCACCCGCCGCCCCGCCGAGCAGGCTCAACGGCCGCATCATCGGGATCTCGGTCGGCGCCGCTCTCGGCGGGTTCCTGTTCGGTTTCGACACCGCCGTCATCAACGGAGCCGTCGAGTCGATCGGTTCCCAGTTCTCCCTCTCGGCCGGCCTCCAGGGCTTCGCGGTCTCCTCCGCGCTCATCGGGTGCGCGGTGGGCGCCTGGTTCGCCGGTCCGGTGGCCAACAAGCGCGGCCGCATCCCCGTGATGCTCGTGGCCGCCGTCCTGTTCCTCGCCTCCTCCATCGGCTCCGGCCTCGCGTTCGGGGTCTGGGACCTCATCGCCTGGCGCGTCATCGGCGGCCTCGGCGTGGGCGCCGCCTCCGTGATCGCCCCGGCCTACATCGCCGAGGTCTCCCCCGCGCACGTCCGCGGACGCCTCGGCTCGCTGCAGCAGCTCGCCATCGTGCTCGGCATCTTCACGTCGCTGCTGTCGAACGCGATCCTCGCCGGGGCGGCCGGCGGTGCCGCGAACGAGCTCTGGTTCGGGCTCGAGGCGTGGCGCTGGATGTTCATGGCCGAGGCCGTGCCGGCCCTCATCTACGGGCTCTTCGCCCTGAGGCTGCCGGAGTCGCCCCGATTCCTCGTGGCGCGGGGCGAGTACGACAAGGCCTCGGCGGTCCTGCACGACTTCACCGGCGTCGTCGAGGTCAACCTCAAGATCGAGGAGATCAAGAAGACGATCAACGCCGAGAAGAAGGAGTCGCTCAGCGATCTGCGCGGGCCCCGACTCGGCCTCAAGCCCATCGTCTGGATCGGCATCCTGCTCTCGGTCTTCCAGCAGTTCGTCGGCATCAACGTGATCTTCTACTACTCCACGACGCTGTGGCAGTCGGTCGGGTTCGACGAGTCCGACGCGCTGCGGATCTCGGTCATCACCTCGGTCACCAACATCGTCGTCACGATCGTCGCGATCCTCCTCGTGGACCGCGTCGGCCGCCGCCTCATGCTGCTCGTCGGGTCCGTCGGCATGACGCTGTCGCTCGGCATCATGGCGCTCGCGTTCTCCTTCGCCACGCTGGTCGAGGGTGCGGACGGGACCACGAGCGCCCAGCTGGAGGCCCCGTGGTCGACGATCGCTCTGGTGGCGGCGAACGTCTTCGTCGTCGCGTTCGGTGCCACGTGGGGTCCGCTGGTCTGGGTGCTGCTGGGCGAGATCTTCCCCAACTCCATCCGCGCCGGCGCCCTGGCCGTGGCGGCCGCCGCGCAGTGGGTCGCGAACTTCGCGATCTCGACGTCGTTCCCCGCGATGGCCAGCGTCTCGCTCTCGCTCGCCTACGGCTTCTACGCCGCGATGGCCCTGCTGTCGTTCTTCTTCGTCCTGCGCAAGGTCCCCGAGACCAAGGGCCGCGAGCTCGAGGACATGAGCGAGGACCTCGTCGTCGAGCGCAGGACGAAGCCCGCGCGCACCTGAGCCGTCACCTCCCCCCGGTCACCCACCCCGCCGTCACCGATGAAGGGACGCACCATGAGCACCGTCGAACGAGTCGCCGTCACCTCGGCGGCCTCCGCCATGCTCGCGCAGCTGCGCGGGCAGCACGGCGAGCTGATGTTCCACCAGTCCGGGGGCTGCTGCGACGGCTCCTCCCCCATGTGCTACCCCGACGGGGACTTCATCACGGGTGACGCCGACATCCACCTCGGGGACCTGGCCGTCGAGGTGGAGGGGGACGGCGAGACCTTCACCGTGCCGGTCTGGATGAGCCGGAACCAGTTCGAGTACTGGAAGCACACGCACCTGACGATCGACGTCGTCCCCGGCCGCGGCGCCGGGTTCTCGCTCGAGGCGCCGGAGGGCGTGCGGTTCCTCATCCGCTCGCGCGTGTTCACCGACGAGGAGAACGCCGCGCTGGGCACGACCGTGACGCTCGGGGTCGCCGGGTGAGCCCGGTGAGCCGGGCGGACGCGGAGGGCGGCGGGCGCGGCGGGCGCGAGCCGGAGGTTGCGTCCGACGACGCCGGCACGGCGTCGCCCGGCCGGACGGTCGGTCGGATCGCGCTGGCCGCCATCCTGCTGTTCGCCGGGATCTCGCACCTCACGTTCGCGCGCGAGGAGTTCCAGGCCCAGGTGCCCGACTGGTTCCCGCTGGACGAGGACCTCGTCGTGATCGGCTCGGGGATCGTCGAGCTGACCCTCGGCGGCTCGCTCCTGCTCGCGCGCGGACGACGGCGGATCCAGGTCGGGTGGATCGTCGCGGCCTTCTTCGTGGTGATCTTCCCGGGCAACATCGCGCAGTACCTCGAGCGCACGGACGCCTTCGGTCTGGACACCGACGCGAAGCGGTTGGCCCGTCTACCCGGTCAGGTCGGCCTGGTGCTGCTGGCGCTGTGGTCGACCGGGGCGTGGCGGGCCTGGCGGTCGCGCCGGCGCTGAGGTCGTCCGAGGTCCGCCTCGGCTCGGCTCACGCGCGGCGCATCAGCGCGCCCGCGCCGTGGTCCTCCTCGACCATCCGGTCGACGACGGCGAGCAGCGCCCGCTCGAGCGCGGCCGACGCCGGCGAGGGTCGAAGACCCGCGCGCCGGGACAGCACGACCGTGCGGGTGAGCGCCGGCCGACTCAGTCGCGTGCCGCGCAGCCCCGGCCGTCCGATGAGGATCGTGGCGGGGACGACGGCCACGCCCACCCCGCGCTCGACGAACCGCAGCACCGCGTCCATCTCCGCCCCCTCGACGGCGACGACGGGGGTCAGCCCGGCGGCGACGAACGCCGCCTCGGTCGCGACGCGGAGGTCGTAGCCGCGGTTGAAGACCACCTGGGGCAGTCGCGCGAGCGCGGCGAGGGTGATGCCGTCGTCGGGGCCGTCGGCGTCGTCGGCGTCGTCGGGACGCCCGGGGGCGACGTCGCCGTCGGGCCCGAGCTGCGGCGCCGGGGCCGCCGCGGAGGACGCCACGACGAGCTCCTCGGTGAACAGCGGCGTCGTGTCGACGGCGGGATCGCTCGCCGCCTGCTCGCGCGTGACCGTGAGCGCCAGATCGACCCCGCCCTCCGCGAGCACGTCGCGCAGCTGGCGCGAACCGGCCTCGTGCACGACGAGCTCGACGCCGGGATGGCTCAGTCGGAAGTCGGCGAGCGCCTCGGCCACGACCGAGACGCAGAGCGTGGGCGGCGCCCCGAGCACGACCCGCCCGCGCTCGACCTGGGAGAAGCCGCGCATCGCCTCGGCGGCGGTCGCGGCGTCGGCCAGCATCCGGCGCGCGATCGGGAGGAGCGCCCGGCCCGCGTCCGTCAGGTGGGCGCCGCCGCGGCCCCGGTGCAGCAGCTCCACGCCGAGCTCCGCCTCGAGGGCGGCGAGCTGCCGGCTCAGCGTGGGCTGGGAGACGAAGAGCTCGGCGGCGGCCCGCGTCACGTTCGTGGTGCGGGCCACCGCCTCGAGACCGCGCAGCTGCTCGAGCGTGAGAGTCATGTCCAGAGCGTATCGACACCAGACCATCTATGCATTGGACGCATGGAGAGGGCCGACGTAGCGTCGACACATGTCCTCATCGACCCGGCACGAGCGCCTCCTGAGCACCTCCGTCCTCGTCATCGGTACCGGCGGCGCCGGTCTCCGCGCCTCGATCGAGCTCGCGGAACGCGGGGTCGAGGTGCTCGCCGTCGGGAAGCGACGCAAGCACGACGCCCACACGACGCTCGCCGCCGGCGGCATCAACGCCGCCCTCGGCACCATGGACCCCGAGGACTCCTGGGAGCAGCACGCCGCGGACACGCTGCGCGAGTCGTACTTCCTGGCCGACCCCGCGATCGTCGAGCACGTCACGCGCGGCGCCGCCGAGGGCATCGGCGACCTCGAGCGGTGGGGCATGCCGTTCGCCCGCGAGGACGACGGTCGGATCAGCCAGCGTTTCTTCGGCGCCCACACCTACCGCCGCACCGCCTACGCCGGCGACTACACGGGTCTGGAGATCCAGCGCACGCTCGTGCGCCGCGCGACCGAGCTGCAGGTGCGCGTCATCGACACCATCTACATCACCCGCATCCTCGTGGCCGACGGCACCGTGTTCGGCGTCTACGGCTTCGACATCGTGGACGGCGCGCCGGTGCAGATCCGCGCCGACGCCGTGATCCTCGCCGCCGGCGGGCACACCCGGATCTGGCGCTACACCTCCTCGCGCCGCGACGAGAACACGGGCGACTCCTTCCGGCTCGCCGCGCTGGCCGGTGCCCGGCTGCGGGACGCCGAGCTGGTCCAGTTCCACCCCTCGGGCCTGCTCGAGCCCGACGACGCCGCGGGCACGCTCGTCTCCGAGGCCGCGCGCGGCGAGGGCGGCGTGCTGCGCAACGCCGACGGCGAGCGCTTCATGGAGCGCTACGACCCGGAGCGCATGGAGCTGTCCACGCGCGACCGCGTGGCGCTGGCGAACTACACCGAGATCGCGGAGGGGCGGGGCACCAAGCGCGGCGGCGTGCTGCTGGACGTCTCCCACCTGCCGCGCGAGCAGATCCTCGACCGCCTGCCGCGGCTGTACCGCACGATGATCGACCTCCAGATGCTCGACATCACGGAGCAGCCGATCGAGGTCGCCCCCACCGCGCACTACTCGATGGGTGGCGTCTGGGTCGCCCCGGAGGACCACAGCACCGGGGTCGAGGGCCTCTACGCCATCGGCGAGGCCTCCTCCGGGCTGCACGGCGCGAACCGGCTGGGCGGCAACTCGCTCATCGAGCTGCTCGTCTACGGACGCATCACGGGCGCGGCCGCCGCCGACTACGTGGCCCAGCGCTCCGCCGTCGTGCGCAGCCAGGAGGCCGTCGGCGAGGCGCGCGCCGAGATGACGAGCCTGCTCGAGGGCACCGGGCGCGAGACGCCGCGTCGGCTGCAGCGCGCCATCCGGGACCTCATGACGGAGCACGCCGGCGTCGTCCGCTCCGAGGACGGGCTGCGGCGCGGCCTGGAGCAGCTCGGCGAGCTCGAGGAGCGCGAGCTGCACGTCGCGGCGCACCCCGACATCGCCGGGTTCGACGATCTCGCGCACGCGTTCGACCTCAAGGGGTCGCTGCTGGCGGCCCGCGCGACGCTGGAGAGCGCGATCGAGCGGCGCGAGACGCGCGGCTGCCACAACCGCTCCGACTTCCCCGAGACCGACGAGGCGCTGCGCGGCAGCTTCCTGTGGGCACCGGGCGCGGGCGTCACCTTCGAGCCGGCCGCGCCGGCCCCCGACTCCTTCCGCGAGCTCGCGGAGCGCACGACGGACGACGCCGTGGCGGGCAAGCTCGTCGAGTAGCCGCGATGTCGGACCCCGTCCCTACGCTGGTGCCATGTGCGGACGGTACGCGGCCTTCAAGGAGGCCCAGGATCTGGCCCAGGAGTTCGACGTCGAGGTGATCGAGGAGGCCGCGGCGGCCTACGAGGCCTCGTGGAACGTCGCTCCGACGGACGGTGTGCGCGTCGTGCTCGACCGCGCGCCGAAGCCGGGCGGCTCCGACGGGTCGACTCCCGACCACGTGACGCGCGAGCTGCACGTCGCGCGCTGGGCGCTCGTGCCGTCCTGGTCGAAGGACCTGCGCGGCCGCGGCGCCCCGATGTTCAACGCCCGGATCGAGACGGTGGCGGACAAGCCGGCGTTCGCGAAGTCGCTGGGAGCGCGGCGCTGCGTCGTACCCGCCGACGGCTACTTCGAGTGGCGCACGCAGGAGGCGCCCGACGGCGGGAAGCCCGTCAAGACACCGTTCTTCATCCACCCCGCCGACCCGGGCTCGCTCGCGTTCGCCGGCCTGTACTCGTGGTGGCGCGACCCCGAGAAGGCCGAGGACGATCCGGACCGCTGGGTGCTGTCGACGACGATCCTCACGCAGCCCGCCCGGGACGGTCTCGAGGCCATCCACGACCGCGAGCCCGTCGTGCTGCCGCACGAGAGCGTCGCATCCTGGCTCGACCCCGCGCTCACCCGCGCCGAGGACGCGCTGGCCGTGCTCGCCGTCGCCCCGCCCGCGCTGGAGTGGTTCGAGGTCTCCGCACGGGTCGGCTCGGTCCGCAACAACGACCCCGGTCTGATCCAGCCCGCCTGAGGTCCCACCGCGGTGGGACGCCCCGCCGTCGGCCCCGCGCCTAGGCTCGGGAGGTGAGCACAGCACCGCCCGGAGGCGACCAGCACGCAGCGCCGCCGTCGAGCGGTCAGCCGCTGGTGGTCGCCCCCGTCGACCACCAGAACGCCGCCGCCCTGGCCCCGACGACGATGGAGTCGGTCGACGCCTGGCTCGCGCGCCGCGGTCAGACCCTCGACATCGTCCTGGCCTCGCTCGCCCTGCTCGTCCTCGGGCTGTCGGGCGTGGCGCTCGGGTCCGCCTCGGGCTCCCGGATCGCCGACGCCACGGTGGTGCTGGCCAGCCTCGGGATGCCCGTGGCGATGGCGGTGCGCCGTCGTTGGCCCGTCGGGAGCGCCGTCGCCGTCAACGCCCTGGCGCTGCTGCACTTCGCCGCCGGCGACACCCTGCTGCCGGTGGACCTGCTGATCTACGGGTCGGTCTACTCCACGACCGTGCACGCCCCCGCTGGGCGAGTCGGGTCAGCCTCGCCTCCGCGCTGCTCGGCAGCGCCCTGGTGGCCGGACTGCTGACGAGCTCGAACGGCGTCAGCGGCTCGTGGGTCGTGTCCTCCGTCTTCGTCTTCGTCGGGGTGTCGGCCCCGGCCGTGGTCGCCTGGGCGCTGGGGCTGCTGCGGACCGGCACGCGGCAGCGGCGCGCGGCGCAGCGCGAGCGTGTGCTGCGGATGGCGACCGAGCGCACCCAGCAGTCGGTCATCGCCGTCGCCGCCGAGCGCGCACGGATCGCCCGCGAGATGCACGACGTCGTCGCCCACTCCCTGTCGATCGTCGTCGCCCAGGCCGACGGCGGCCGGTACATCGCCGCCCAGAACCCCGAGGCCGCGGCCCAGGTGCTGGAGACCATCTCGACCACGGGGCGGTCGGCGCTGCGGGACATGCGCCGGATCCTCGGGGTGCTGCGCGAGGGCGATGCCAACCCCACCGCCCCGCAGCCCGACGCCGGCGGCGTCGACGCGCTGGTGGAGCAGGTGCGCGCCTCGGGCGTGAGCATCGAGCTCGTCCGCAGCGGTGAGCCGCAGGACCTCCCGGCGGGGATGGGGCTGGCGGTCTACCGGATCTGCCAGGAGGCGATGACGAACGTGATGAAGCACGCGGGCCCCGTGCAGCGCGTGCGCGTCCGGGTCGACCTCGCCTTCCACCCGGGCTGGCTGGTGGTGCAGGTCGACGACGACGGACGCGGCGCCGCGACGTCGAGCGACGGCGCCGGGCACGGCCTCGTCGGGATGCGCGAGCGACTCGCGCTGTTCGGCGGCACGCTGCAGGCCGGGCCGCGCCCGGGCGGCGGCTACCGTGTGAACGCCGCGTTCCCGCTGCCCCGCGCGGGGGGCGAGCACCCGTAGCGACGTCGTTCCTCCGCACCAGGATCCGCCCCCGAGCCCGCACCACCGAGAACCGCACCACCGAGAAGGAGTCCACGCCCCATGGAGAAGATCCGGGTCGCCCTCGTCGACGACCAGCAGCTCGTGCGCGCCGGCTTCGCCATGGTCATCGGCTCGCAGCCGGACATGGAGGTGGTGCTCGAGGCGGGTGACGGGAACCAGGCCGTGCGTCTGCTGCCGTCCTACGACGTCGACGTCGTGCTCATGGACGTCCGCATGCCCGGGCTCGACGGCATCGCCGCCACCCAGGAGGTGCTCGCGGCGCCTCGCCCGGCCGACCGGCCCGTGCCGCGCGTGGTGATCCTCACGACCTTCGACCTCGACGAGTACGTCTTCTCCGCCATCAAGGCGGGGGCGAGCGGGTTCTTGCTGAAGGACACCCCGCCGGACGAGATGCTCGCCGCGATCCGCACGGTGCACGCCGGGGACGCGGTCATCGCGCCGTCCTCCACGCGGCGCCTGATCGAGCACGTGGCGACGTCGATGCCCGTCGCCGACCGCACGCCGGCCGCCGTTCTCGACGCTCTCACCGAGCGCGAGCGCGAGGTGCTCGTGCTGATCGCGCGAGGCCGGACCAACTCCGAGATCGCCTCGGACCTGTTCGTCGCCGAGGCCACCGTGAAGACGCACGTCGGCCGGATCCTCGCGAAGCTCGGCGCGCGCGACCGCGTGCAGATCGTCGTCACCGCGTACGAGACCGGGCTCATCACGCCAGGGCTGTAGCGGGCTCGGCGGCTTCGAGCCGGCGCGGGGCGGGTGCGCGCGGGGTCGCAGGCTGTCCCCAGCCACCGGCCGCGACCGCCGGGTCACGTCGCCGTCGCGCACCCAGCCCCGATGTCGGCAGCCCGACGCACCCTGGGCCCGTGGACACCTCCGATCTCCTGCACACCTGGCGCGAGTGCTGGCGCGCCCCCGCGCACCTCGCCGTCGTGCACGGCCCCGACGCGGGCTGGGCCGTGCCGCTGGGTGACGCCGCGCGGGTGACCGTCGGGCGGTCCGGCGTCGACCTCGAGATCGCCGACCCGAGGCTGGAGCGCCGTCACCTCGTGCTGGAACGTCGCGACGGCGTGCTCCGCCTCCGGGCCGTCGGGCCGCGGACCCAGGTCCGGCTCGTCCGAGCGCCGAGCTCGCCGCGAGCGCGACGCCGTCGCGATCGGCGCCTGACCCGGGCCCTGCGCCGGGGCGACGGCGGACCCACCGCGCTGCTGCTCGCGCTCCGGCGGGCCGAGGGGGCGGGGGTCCGCGTCGGTCGTCGCCGCGGCCAGTCGGTGCGGGTGGGGGACGTCGTGCTCGTCGGGGACAGCCGCCTGGAGGTGCGGGGAGGGCCGGCGCACCTGGGGGTAGCGGGTTTCTCGAGCGGCTCGGGCGGCCCGGGCTTGGGCGGCGCGGTCGGCTCGGGCTTTGGCACCGGGCAGCCCCGGAGCCGCCGCTGGCTGTCCGTGCTCACCCTCCTTCCCGCTCTCGCCATGATCGCTCTGCTTCTCCGGGGCGGCTCCTCCCCCGTGCTGCGCTGGGTGATGCTCGGCGGCATCGGCCTCTCGGTGCTCCTCGGGCTCGGCGCGAGCCTGCGTCGGCCGCGGGCGGATCGCGACGACGTGGGGGCACTCATGTCCCCCGGCGGATCGCTCGCGAGACCCCGCGATCCCGCGGCGCTCGCCGTGTGCGCGGCGGGACTCGGTCGGTTGGACGACCGGTGGGGCGCCGACGACGATCAGGCACCGGACGGCGGCACCGCCCTCGGCTCGTCCCCCGCCGCGCAGCCTCTCGACGGCGTGGCGCTCCCCGTCCCCGACGCCGGGCTCGCGCTCGTCGGCCCCGGGGCCCTCGCCGCCGCCGCCTGGCTGCGTCTGCAGCTCCGGCGTGGCGGCCGCGGCGGCGTCCCCGTGCTGGCCTCCGACAACGCCTGTTCGCTGCCGCCCGGCCCCTGGACGGTCATCTCGGCCGTGGACCGGTGCGGTGTCGCCGTCGGGTGGTGCGACGCGGTGACGGCCGCGCTGGAGCCGACGGCCCGGACCTGCGAGCTGACCTCGCTGCTCGGTCGGCCGACCTCCGAGACGGTCGCCGCGGCCTGGACCGCGGGCGAGGAGCCCGACTCGCTGGCGGTGCCGGTCAGCGTCGACGAACAGGGCCGGACGGTCGCGATCGACCTCGCCGCCGACGGGCCGCACGCCCTCGTCGCGGGTACCACCGGCTCGGGCAAGTCCGAGCTGCTCTCCTCCTGGGTGCTCGCCCTCGCGCTCCGCCAGCCCCCGAGCCGTCTGCACCTGCTGCTCGTGGACTACAAGGGAGGGGCGACGTTCGCCGTCGCGGCCGGGCTGCCCCACACCGTCGGGCTGCTCACCGATCTCGACGGTCCGGCCAGTGCACGAGCGTTGACGACGCTCCGCGCGGAGCTGCGACGGCGGGAGGCGCTCGTGGCGGCGGCCGGGGTGCGGGACGTGGTCGAGCTCGACCGGCCGCCGGCTCGACTGGTCGTCGTGGTCGACGAGCTGCGGGCCCTCGTCGAGGAGTCGCCCGAGCGGCTCCTCGACCTGGTCCGCCTCGCGACGCTGGGTCGCTCGCTCGGGATCCATCTCGTGCTGGCGACGCAGCGTCCCAGCGGGGTCGTGAACGCGCAGCTCCGCGCGAACGTCAATCTCCGGATCTGCCTGCGGGTGCTGGACGCGGGCGACTCCACCGACGTGATCGGCGTGGCCGATGCCGCGGCCCTGCCGGCCGCCCCGGCGGCGCGCTGGTGACGGACGGGTCGCCACCGCGCCGCATCCAGGTGGGTTGGCTGCCGGAGGGTGCGGCCGGCGCGCTCGCCGAGGTCGTCGACGGAGCCGCGCAACGGGTCCGTCGCGCACGACGGGGCGACCTCCTGCGCGTGCACCGGCCCTACCTGCCGGAGCTGCCGGCGGTCGTGACTCGTCGCGAGCTCGCAGTCCTGGCCGGACTGCAGGGCGAGGAGGGCGCCGAGGTGGGTGAGGTCGGCGGCGACGGCGCCCGTCGCGCGGCGGTCCTCGTGGACGACCCGGAGCGGCAGCGGCGCACCACTTGGGCGTGGGAGGGAGGGGCCGTGCTGGTGAGCGGTGAGCCCCGGTCCGGGCGCTCGACCGCGCTGGCGGCCCTCGTCCGCTCGATGACGGCGTCCGGTCGGCCGTGCCACGTCGTCTCGCGGTCGGGCTGGGGCGCGGCGGGAGGGGGCACCGCCGTCGGTGTCGACGACCCGCGCCGGCTCCGCCGCCTCCTCGTCCTGCTGGCCCGCGGGCTCGACCCGGCGACCGCGCTCGTGGTCGACGACGTCGAGCAGGTCACCGAGGTCCTGGACGCCACATGGGGTCCCGGCACGGGGCTCGAGCTGCTGACCGGCCTGCTGCGCTCCGGGAACGTGCCCGCCGTGGCGCTCGCCTCGACGGCGCCCCACCGCTGGGCCACCCTGACCGACACCCACCTCGCGCTGCGGGTGCGCGACCTCGGGGCCGCCGGGCTGCTCGGAGTTCCGCGACCGTTCGTCGACGGCGGAGCTCCGCCGGGCCGCGGTGTGCTGCTCGGCGACCAGCCCGCACGGCTCGTGCAAGTGGTCGTGGAGGGCGGGACCGAACGGGCCGGAAACGCGAGCGAGCTGGCGCCGGTGCCGGTGCGTGCGCCCGCGCTCGTGCTGGCCGCGCTGCCGGCATCGACGACCCTGGCGGAGATCGAGGCCGCAGCCGCCGCGACCGGCCGCGACGACGGCACGTCGCGCGTCGGTCCGGGTTCGGTCCTCCTCGGCCTCGGCGGCGACGACGCGAGACCCGTCCGCGCCGCGCTCGAACCCGGGCGTCCGTGGCTCGTCACCGGGCCACCCGGCTCGGGGCGGTCGACCGTGCTGGAGCTCGTGGCCCGTGCGGAGCGTCGTTCCGGATCGGTCGGTCCGGCGTCGGCCGAACCGCTCCGGGTCGGTGTCGGCTCGGACCTCGTCCCCCGCGCGGTGCCGCCCGACTGCCTCGTGCTGGTGGACGACGCCGACCTGCTCGACGCCGCGACCGCGGACGCCCTCGCGGACCTCGTGCCGCGGTGTCGGGTGGTGGTCGTTGTCGGGCCTGCGGCGACCCAGACGATCTACCGCGGGATCGTGGCGGCGGTGGCCCAGGCGCGGACGGTGATCGCCCTCGGCGGCGCACTTCCGCCGCACCTCAGCCGGGCCCGCGACGCCGTCGACCCCCGCGGCGGACCCGGGCGAGCCGTCCTGGTGACGGCGCGCGACGCCGTCGCCGTCCAGATCGCGCGGCCGCCGCCCGCGTGAGAGCCGGTCAGACGGCGTCGGGCCCGTTCGGGTCGTTCACGCCGGCGAGCGCCTCCCGGGTCGACGGCGCTGCGGCGGAGACGGCGCCGACCAGCCCGACGAGCACCACGGCGATCGCGACGAGCGCGTTCACGGACAGCTGGGAGGCCCCCACCAGCACCACGAGCACCGACCACGCGACGGCCGGTCCGCGGGCCCAGCGACGCCGTCGCCACAGCCCCACCGCGACCAGGGTGGCGCCGGCGGCCACGACGAGCGTGAAGACGCCGATCGCGAGTCCGGCGGCGGCCTCGCCGACCTCCAGGGCGTCGGTCAGCACGGCGACCGTGAGCGCGAGGAACACGAGCGCCTGAAGCGCGAGCACCGCCGTCGCCACGACCAGGGAGACCGGACGTCGATCGGGGTTCGCTGGGACGCGGGGCTGCTCGTGGGTCACGTTCTCACTGTAGGTCGCACGGCCCTGTGAACGTCCTGGTCAAGCACAGATCGAGCGTCGAGTAAAGTGTGACGTACAACGCAGGTACACCAGCGGGTAACTTCCCCGTAACTCTTGTGTGCCGTCTTCACCCGTGTGAGAGTTGACCTCAGAACCTGCCAGATCAGGTGCTCGATCCCCCTCTCGGAATGATCGGGCACAGTCGCGCCCTGAGGAGATATCAGCATGGATTGGCGTCACGAGGCTGCCTGCCTCACCGAGGACCCGGAGCTCTTCTTCCCGATCGGGAACACCGGCCCGGCCCTTGCCCAGATCGACGAGGCGAAGGCCGTGTGCCAGCGCTGCGACGTCGTGGATGCGTGCCTCAAGTGGGCCCTCGAGACCGGTCAGGACTCGGGCGTCTGGGGCGGCCTGTCGGAGGACGAGCGCCGCGCGCTCAAGCGCCGCACCGCGCGCGCCCGTCGCGCCGGCTGACGCAGCCCGCCGACCTCACGAGACCCTCGCCCCCTCGGGGCGGGGGTCTCGTCGTCTCTCGGAGCGGGTGGTCGTCGGGGACGGTCGTCGGTCGTCGCTGTTAGAACTGCTCGCGCTCGCCGTCGGACGGCGGGGCGTAGCCGAGCCGGGCGCGCACCGTCACGCACGTGCCGGCCTTGTCGCCGGGACGCCAGGCGATGCTCCCCCGCAGCTCTCCCGCCACCATCGTCCGCACGATCTGCATGCCGAGCCCGGTGCCCGACGGCTTGGCGGCCGGGTCGATCCCGACGCCGTCGTCGCTGACCGTGACGGTCAGGTCGCGGCCGTCGCGCTCCGCGGCGACCGTGACGGTGCCATCCGTCGTCGCGAGACCGTGCTCGACGGCGTTGCTCACCAGCTCCGTCAGCACGACGGCGAGGGCGGTCGCCTCCGTGGCCGCGAGCTTGCCGAAGCTGCCCTCGCGCACCATCCGGACCGACGCCTCGGAGGAGGCGACGTCCACGGCGAGCCGCAGGGTGCGACCGAAGACGGCGTCGAAGTCGACGATCTCGTCGATCGTCTGCGAGAGCGCCTCGTGCACCGTGGCGATGGTGGCAACCCGGCGCATCGCCTCGTCGAGGGCGTTGCGCGCGTCGGCCGACTCGGTGCGGCGGGCCTGCAGCCGCAGCAGGGCGGCGACCGTCTGGAGGTTGTTCTTCACCCGGTGGTGGATCTCGCGGATCGTGGCGTCCTTGGTGATGAGCTCCTGCTCACGACGGCGCAGCTCGGAGACGTCGCGGCACAGCAGCACCGCGCCCGTGCGCTCACCGTCGTTGGTCAGCGGGATCGAGCGCAGCGAGAGGCAGACGCCGCGCGCCTCGATGTCGGTGCGCCAGGAGGCGCGGCCCATCGCGACGAGCGGGAGCGCCTCGTCGACGGTCTCACCCTCGTCGACGTGATCGGCGATGAGCTGGGCGAGGGCGCGGCCGACGATCTCGCCGATGACGCCGAGGCGGTGGAAGCACGACATGGCGTTCGGGCTGCCGTAGAGGACCTCACCCTCGGAGTTGAGCCGGACGAGCCCGTCACCCACGCGGGGCGCGCCGCGGAGGCGGCCGGTCGCGGTGTTGGAGGAGGGGTACTCGCCGCGCGAGATCATGCCGCACATCTCGTCAGCGGCCTCGATGTAGTTGATCTCGAGGCGGCCGGGAGTGCGGGCCTCGCCGAGGTTGGTCTCGCGGCCGAGGACCGCGATCGCCTTGCCGTCCTTGACGACGGGGACGGCCTCCTCGCGGATGGCGTACGCGCCGGTCCAGCGCGGCACGCGGGAACGGCGGATCTCGCGACGGGCGAGCGCGGCGGCGAGCGACGGGACCTGGCCCTCGGGCGCCGGGCGGCCGACGACGTCGTCGTAGTGGACCGTGCTCCCGGTCGAGGGGCGGCAGTGCGCGACGGCGACGAACGAGCCCTTGCCGTCCGGGAGCCACAGCACGAGATCGGCGAAAGCGAGGTCGGAGATGACCTGCCAGTCCCCCACCAGCAGGTGCAGCCAGTCGACCTCGGAGGCGCTGAGTGAACCGTGGGACGCGATCAGGTCGCTCATCGTTGACACGCCACCAGGGTAGGTCGTGGGGCGGGGGCGTCGTGCCGGAGAGGTGGCGCTGGTGCCGGGGCGTCCGCGAGTCCGCTCGTGCGGTGCCGTGCTCGCGCCCCTACCGTGGTGGCCATGAGCGAGACCGCCCCCGCCCGGCACGATCTCCCCTTCTGGCTCGACGGTGCGCGACCTGCCGTCGTCGGACACCGAGGGAACGCGGCCCACTCCCCCGAGAACACGCTCGGGTCGTTCCGTGAGGCGATCGGCGCGGACGCCGTCGAGACCGATCTGCAGCTGTCCGCCGACCAGGTGCCTTTCCTCCTGCACGACGACACCCTCGAGCGCACGACCGACGCCGTCGCCCGCGGCTTCGACCCCGACGCGCCCGCCTCGGCCGTGCCGTGGGAGCGGCTGGGCTCGCTCGACGCCGGGTCGTGGTTCGGCGCGACGTTCGACGGCGAGCGGCTCGCCCTGCTGGACGACCTGGCCGCGCTGCTGGTCGAGACTCTCGACGGTCCGACCCCGCTCGGTCTCGACCTCGAGATCAAGTCACCCGTCGCGCACGCCGCGCAGACGGTCGTGACGGTGGTCGCCGCCTCGCTCGCATCCCCCTCGTGGCAGCGCCTGATCGCGGCCCGCGCCGTCCTCGTGACGACGTTCGATCCGGAGGTCGCGCAGCTGGCGTGCCAGCAGCTGCCGGTACCCGTCGGGCTGCTGACGCCGGCCGCCCCCGCCCCGGAGGAGCTCGGAGCCCTGGCCGAGGTCGGTCTCGCCGCGATCGTCACCGCCCACGATGACCTCACCGAGGCCGTCGTCTCCGCCGCTCGCGAGGTCGGCCTGGCCGTCGGCGTGTACACGGCGAACGAGCCGAGCGACTGGGACCGGCTCGTCCGTCTCGACGTCGATCTCGTTGTGACCGACGACCCGCACGCGCTCCTGCGGCACCTCGGACGGTAGTCGCGACGTCAGCCCGCCAGCACCTCAGCCCGCGTGTCGCGAGGCTCGGCGTCGTGGTGTTCCGATGAGGCGGGTGTCGCCTGCTGGGGGTCGGTGGTAGGTGTGGCCGGTGGGGGTGGTCCAGATGGTGGAGCCGTCGGGGGCGATGCGGTAGCTGTGGCCGTGGTGGGTCTTCAAGCGGTGGTGGTGGCGGCAGAGGGGTCGCAGGTTGGGTGCGTCTGTAGGACCAGACGGCCATTCGACGGCGTGGTCGTTGTCGCAAGCGGTCGAGGCGACGGTGCACGCCGGGGCGATGCAGGTCGGGTGCAGGGCGCGGACGAGGCGGTCGAGCTCGGCACCGGGCCGGTAGTTGGGTGTGGCGAGGTGGGGTGCGGGGTTGAAGGAGGGCGGCCAGTAGCGCGCCGTGTCCTCGCCGGGTGCTGCGGCAGTCGTCGGCGGAGCAGATGTGGGGTCGGCGATGCCGTCGGTGGCGTCGATGACGTCGGTGTCCTCGATGGTGGGATGCCGCTGGGTCTCGCGTTCGCGTTCTGCTTGCTGGGTGATGTCGGCGAGGGCGGTGGTGATGGTGAGCCAGCGGGGTGGGTTGGTGGCGTGAAGTCGGGCGGTGGTGGGGTCCAGGGGTGCGAAGCCGAGGAGTTCGGGGACGTCGATGCCGGTGCGGCAGGTCTCGGGGGCCTCGTAGGTTTCGAACCGCCACCCCGACTCGTCCGTGGTGAGGGCGAGGTCGTCCTGCCAGGGGTGGACGGGGTCGATGTGGTCGGGATCGGGCTCGGTGAGGTGCTCGGGGCGAGGGCGAGGGTCAGCCGGGAGGTAGTACCGGAGAACGGCACGAACGGTCGGAACTGTTCGCTGGTTTCGGCCGGGCTGCCGCTGCGATCAGCGTCCTCGTCATCGCGGTGGCTGTCGCCCCCGGTCCGAGCGGGCGCGTCTGAGCTGGTGGCGTCGGGTCGCAGGAGCGCGTCGGCGATCGAGGGTTGACCCTGACTGCTGGCGCCGGTGCCGGTGCCGGTGCTGGTGCCGGTGGGTGGGTGTCCGAGGCGTTGTCGGGTGCGGGCGCTGACGGCCTCGATTGCGGCGTCGAGGGTGCGGCGGACCTGGGCGAGCGGGCTGGGGTCGTTCTCGGCTGCGTGATGCTCGCGTTTCGCCAGCTCGATGAGGTCGTCGAAGGACGTCACGGGGTTGGTTCCCGGCTCTGATCGGATCGTGGCGTCGCCAACGCCAACGCCGACGATCGCGGTGCCGCTGCCGGTCCTCGAACCGATGCCCGCACTGGTGCCGGTGCCGGTGCCGGTGCCGGTGCTGGTGCTGGTGCTGGTGGCTGTGGTGCCGTCGGTGGTGAGGAGGGTGTGGCATCCGGGACGGATGTGAGGGTGCCGTTGTTGAGGGCGGTGGTGGCCAGGGTGGTGAGGGCGTCGGCGCGGAGCTGGTCCAGGGTGCGGGGGTCGCCGGCGGCGCGGGCTGCTTTCGCTGCTGCCTCAGCCGCGGTGTAGATGGCGGCGATGTCCAGGGCGGGGGCGATGACGCGCAGGCAGGCTTGGCCGTCGGGCAGGAGCCGCGGGTGCTCGACCCTCCGCCGGGTGGCTGCCTGGAGGGCGCGGTGGTGGGCGGTGGTGGGGTCGGTCTGGATCAGGACGGCCTGGATCCGCTTCTTCAGGGCGTGGTGGGGAAGTCCGGGGGCTGCGGGCAGGACCTGGTCGGTGACGGCGAAGCAGACGGCCGGTTCCTGGGTGGCGAGCAGGTCGGCGAAGATCGCGGCCTTCCCGGCGTCGATGTGGCCGGCGGCCAGGGCGGTCCCGACGGGGTGGAGGGTGCTCTCCAGCAGGTGTCCTTCTCCGACCAGTCGGGCGGCTCGTTGCCGGCTGAGTCCGAGTCGCATGGCGAGCTCGTCAGCGGCGGGGCCACCACGCTCGACCCGTGCGGGCGCGCCGGGGACGTCGGCCGGGGTGGGGCCGGAGTCCAGGATGCCGTGGCGGGTGTGCAGGCGGGTGGCGGTGGCGCGGAGTCCGGCTTCGGCCCACCCGGCGATGGCAGCGAATGCCGCCGCGGCCTCCAACAGCTCGCCGGGGTCCAGGGACATGAGGTGGGTGAAGTCCGACAGCTGCAGCAGACGCCGGATGACCTCCGTGGGCGGGCCTCCGTCGTCGGGCTGGGTGAGTCCGAGGCGGTCACGGATGGTGTCGGGGTCCTCGGTGGGCGTGAATCCGAGACCCCACACGGTGGTGGTGGGGGTTGCTCCGGATCCGTTCTCGAACATGCGTACAGTTTACGCTGTCTGGGTGCGATGGGAAGAGGTTTGGCGCAATCTGTGGATACAGGTTTCGGCGGTGGATAACCCTGTGGATCTCGGCGGCAGCGACTCGTGCCCTCCGTCCGACTCGCGGGACAGCTTCAGGACGCTCTGGGGGTAAGCCGTGCGCAAGCCCCTCGCCGACCGTGCGCAAGCCCCTCGCCGACGGTGCGCAAGCCCCTCGCCGATGGGGCGCTGGGCGCCGGTGCCCGGCGTCAGTCCGTCAGGTGTCCGAAGCGGTGCCGCGTCCGGGAGATGGCCTGCTCACGGACGAGCGTGAGCAGCTCGACGGCGGAGGTCGTCACGACCGGCGCGTCCAGCAGCGTGGCGCCCGCGATCACGGCCGCCTCCCACAGCTCGACCGGCGCCCCGGCCTCCGCCCCAGAACCGGCAGCGCCCACCCAGCGGACCCGCTCGACGTCGCCCCGTGCCACGCGCACCGCGAACTCGGCGTCGGTCTCCACGAGCCACGGCAGGAACGTCGCGGGCTCGCCCCCGGCACCGGGTGCGACGGACACCGCGACGTCGTCGATCGCCAGCGTCCCGGTCGCCGCGTTGAGCACCCGCAGGACGTCCCAGCGCGACGCCCCCGCCGCCACCCGCACGGTCACGGACGGCACCGGCCGGTACCGCAGCGTGTTCTCCTCGGCCGGCAGCCCGGACGCGTCGGTCCCCGCGAGGGCGACCTCGGCCCAGGCGTCGTCGGCCCGGCCGATCGCCGACAGGTCGATCGCGGCGTCGTCGAGCTCCGCCCGCTCCGCCGCGACCTCGGCCTCGCGCCCGTCGTCCGCCGGCACCCACCGCCCCAGCTGCGCGACGTAGCTCGGCCCTCCCGCCTTCGCTCCGGGCCCCATGACCGAGCCCTTCCAGCCGCCGAACGGCTGCCGCTGCACCACGGCCCCGGTGATGTGCCGGTTCACGTACGCGTTCCCGACCTCGACGCGCTCCAGCCAGAGGTCGATCTCGTCGGGGTCGAGCGAGTGCAGCCCGCCCGTCAGCCCGAACGGCACGGCGTTCTGCCACTCGATCGCCTGCTCGAGCGTGTCGGCGCGCATCACCCCGAGCACGGGCCCGAAGCACTCCGTCAGGTGGAACCACGACCACGGCTGCACGCCCGCACGCACGCCCGGCGTCCACAGCCGCCCGTCCCACGCCTCGCCACCGGTCGGCGGCGCGACCCGCTGCGGCTCCAGCGCCCACGACTCCCCCGGCTCCAGCTGCGTCATCGCCCTCAGCAGCTTGCCGCTCGGCTCCTCGATCACGGGACCCATGCCGGTCCCCAGATCGCTCGGGACCCCGACGCGGAGCGAGCTCACGGCGTCGACGAGCTGGTCGTGGAACCGTCGTGAGGATCCGACCGACCCCACGAGGATCACCAGCGAGGCGGCGGAGCACTTCTGACCCGCGTGCCCGAAGGCGGACCGCACGACGTCGGCGACGGCGAGGTCCAGATCGGCGCTCGGCGTCACGATCAGGCTGTTCTTGCCTGACGTCTCCGCGAACACCCGCGGACCCCCCGCGCCCGCACCCGCTCCCGCGCCCGCCCGTCCGACCCGCCACCGGGCGAACAGCCGCGCCGTGTCCGACGACCCCGTCAGCACCACCTGGTCGACGCCGTCGTGCGCCACCAGGTGCTGCCCCACCTCGTTCTCCGGCACCTGCACCACCTGCACGAGATCGGCGTCGTACCCGGCGGCGGCGAGCGCGTCGCGCACGTGCCCGGCCACGGCCTCGCCGCACCGCTGGGCCAGCGGCGACGGCTTCATCACGACGGCGGAGCCCGCGGCCAGCGCGGCCAGCACCCCTCCCGCGGCGATCGCCACGGGGAAGTTCCACGGCGGCGTCACCAGGGTCACGCCCACCGGCGCGAACCGGAGCTCGTCACCGCCCGTCGTCTCCAGCGCGACGGCCGAACCCGCGTACCAGCGCGCGAAGTCGATCGCCTCGCTGATCTCGGGGTCGGCCTCGCCCGCGGTCTTGCCCGCCTCGTGCGCCATCACGGCCAGCAGCTCCCAGCGCGCGGCCTCGAGCCGGTTCGCGACGTCGGCGAGCACGGTCGCCCGCTCGCGCGCCGGAACCCCGGCCCACCCCGCGGACAGCGCGACGGCGCACTCGACGACGGTGTCGACCTCCGCCGTCGTCCTCAGCGTCGCCGCCGTCGGCGCGAGATCCGGCCGCGCGTCGATCGCGAGCGCCGCCCTCGCGGCCTCGCGCACCTCGCTCACCGCGGGATCGGCGTCGGGCGCGTTGACGAACGCGAGCGCCTCGTCGCCGACCCGGACGAGCGGCTCGCCGCGCCGGCGCGGGGTCGTCGTCACCGTCCCGGCCTCCCGGACGGACGCCACGAACCGCTCGCGCGCCTCGTCCTGCCCACCCTCGGCGGTGCTCTGGTGCAGGTAGTTCTCGGGGGCCGCGTTCTCCTCGAGCCGTCGCACGAGGTAGGAGACCGCGACGTCGAAGTCCGCGCGCGCCACGACGGGCGTGTACAGCAGGACCGCGCCGACCGTCTCGCGGACCGCCCTGGCCTGGGCCGGCGCCATGCCCTGCAGCATCTCGACGTCCATCGCCTCGCTCACGCCGCGCTGCTCCGCCAGGAGGTGCGCGAGCGCCAGGTGGTAGAGGTTGTGCCCGGCGACGCCGAGCCGCAGCGCCCCGGCGACCTCGGGCCGCAGCGCGCGCTCCATCATCCGCACGTAGGTCGCGTCGGTGTCGGCCTTGGTCTCGTGGGTCGCGGCGTCCCAGCCGTGCAGCTGCGACTCGACCTTCTCCATCGCGAGGTTCGCGCCCTTGACGAGCCGGACCTTGATCCGTGCACCACCGGCGGCGACCCGCGCCGTCGCGAACTCGATCAGCTGCTCGAGCGCGGCGGGCGCGTCGGGCAGGTAGGCCTGCAGCACGATGCCCGCCTCGAGCCCGGCGAACTCCGGCTCGGACAGCAGCGTCGTGAAGACCTCCATCGTGAGGTCGAGGTCGCGGTACTCCTCCATGTCGAGGTTGACGAACGCCCCGCGGGCGAGCGCCGCCCGGTACAGCGGTCGCAGCCGCTCCAGCACGCGCGCGACCGTCCCCGGGGTGTCCCACGTGGAGATCTGCGACACGAGCGAGGAGACCTTGATCGAGACGTAGTCGACGTCGTCGCGCTGCACGAGCGCGATCGTGCGGTCCACGCGCGAGGCGGCCTCGCGCTCCCCCAGCACCGCCTCGCCGAGCAGGTTGATGTTGAGGCGGTAGCCGTCGGCGCGGGACCGGGCGAGATGACGCGTGAGGGCGGCGTCGTCGGCGTCGACGACGAGGTGGCCCACGAGCTGACGCAGCCGCAGGCGCGCGAGCGGGACCACGACCGACGGCACCAGTCGCGCCACGCGCTGCCCGACGCCGAGCAGCAGCCGGTCGCTCGGTGTCAGGAAGGAGGCGGCGGCCCGCGCGGGCAGCGCGGCCAGCTCGCGCGCGGCGACCGCGGTGTCCTCGGGCCGCGCCACCTTATCGACGAACGCGACCGCGAGGTCGAGGCCGGTCCGGTCGGCGACGAGCTGGCCGAGCCGGTGCGACGCGGCGTTCTCCGCGGCGTCGGCGGGGGCGGCGGCCCACCGCGCAGCCAGCTCGATCGCCTCGGTCACGAGGACGTCGGGAATGGTCTGCGAGATCGGCGCCGTCGTCATGGGGCCAGTCTCGCGCCGCCGGTGCCCCGCCGTCTTGTCCCGGAGCGACGGCGGAGCGCACCGTCCGCGACAATGGGCCGATGACCGAGGACGCCGCGCTCGAGAACGATGCGCTCGCCCCCGCGCTGCTCGCGCTGCTGGACGGCCTGAGCGCCACCATGTTCTGCGCGAAGGACTCCCGCGGCCGCTACGTCGCGGTGAACCCGACCTTCGTGCGCCGCGCCGGCGAGACCTCGCGCCGCGCGGTGCTGGGCCGTCGCGCCGAGGACCTCTTCGTGCCCGACCTCGCCCAGCGCTACACCGAGCAGGACCGGCGCGTGCTCGCCGGCGCCGAGCTCCGGCACGAGCTGGAGCTCATCCGCTCCCTCGCGGGCCAGCCCCGCTGGCACCTGACGACGAAGCTCCCGGTGCGCTCGGGCGACGCGGTCGTCGGACTCGTGTCGCTGTCGCAGGACGTCGACGACGCGCGCGACACGGCGTCGTTCCCGCTGCTCGCCCAGGTGCTGGAGCGGCTCGACGACGAGACCTCCCCCGCCCCTACGCCGGCCGAGCTGGCGACGCTGGCCGGGACCACGCCCGCCGTCCTGTCCCGACGGATCCGCCGCCTCACCGGCCTGAGCACGTCCCAGCTGGTCCTGCGCTCGCGCATCGACCGCGCCGCCCACCTGCTGACGACCACGACGACGCCGCTGGCCGAGGTCGCCGCGCTCACCGGCTTCTACGACCAGGCGGCGTTCTCGCGCCAGTTCGCCCGGCTGTCCGGGGAGACCCCGGCGCAGTTCCGACGGCGTGCAGCCCGCCGGCCGGCACCGTCCGCCGCCGCGTCCGCGTTGCCGTCGTGATGCCAGGACCGACACGCACCGACACCCGTGTCACGCAAACGTAACTCCAGCGGTTCGCTGAGGACACCCGAACCCGCCACGATCGAGCCATGCCCGCCACCGCCGAGGGTGTTCGCCTCGCCCCGCTGAACGCCACCCACTGGGAGCAGGTCCATGCGATCTACGCCGCCGGGATCGCCGGAGGCCACGCGACCTTCTCCGACACGCCGCCCACCTGGTCGAAGTTCGACGGCGACAAGCTCCCGCTCCTGCGCACGGTCGCGCTGGACGGGGCCGGTCGCGTCATCGGCTGGCTCGCGTGCGCCCCGCACTCGCGTCGGCTGGTGTTCGTCGGCGTCATCGAGGTCTCGATCTACGTCCACCCGGACCACCGCCAGCAGGGCGTGGGGCGCGCCCTGCTGACGAACCTCGTCGAGGAGAGCGAGCGCGCCGGGTTCTGGACCCTGCAGTCCTCGGTCTTCCCCGAGAACGAGGCGAGCATCGCGCTGCACTCCTCGCTCGGGTTCCGCATGCTCGGCACCCGCGAGCGGGTCGGCAAGATGACGCACGGCCCGATGGCCGGGGTCTGGCGCGACCTCGTGGTGCTCGAGCGGCGCAGCGAGCAGGTGGAGTGAACCGCTGGAGTGAGCCGAGCGGGAGTGAACCGAGCGGGCGTTCCTGGGCGCACGCACGCGCCCGGTGCCAGGATGGCCGCATGACCTCACCGACGCCGTCCACGCCCGCCGCTCCCGACAGCGGTGCCGGCGACGCCCCCACCGCCCCCGACCCGCTCTGGGTCGAGCGGACCGGCACGCGGACCTACACGGGCCACAACGCGGGCGGAGCAAGCGTCCGGATCGGCCCCGAGGGGACGCCCGGCGTCTTCTCCCCCGGCGAGCTGCTGGCGATCGCCCTGGCCGGCTGCACCGGGATGAGCGCCGACTCCCGCCTCGCCGCCGAGCTGGGCGACGACGTCGCGATCACCGTGGGCGTCACCCGCCACAAGGGCGAGGGGAACCGGTACGAGCGGCTCGCCGTCGAGCTCGTCGTCGACACCACCGAGCTCGACCCCGGTCACCGCGAGCACCTCCTCACCGCCGCGCACAAGGCCGTCGAGAAGCTCTGCACCGTCTCGCGCACCCTCGAGGAGGGTGCGAGCGTCGACCTCGCGATCACGACCGAGGCCTGAGGCGCGGACGTCCGGCCGAGCCGGCCGCCGCCGTCGTGAGCCTGCCTAGACTGACAGCGTGACCGACACCTCCTACGAGCAGCTGCTCGCCGACGTCCTCGCCACCGGCGCCGTCAAGGGCGACCGCACCGGGACCGGCACCCGCAGCGTGTTCGGGCGCCAGCTGCGCTACGACCTCTCGCGGGGCTTCCCCCTGGTCACCACGAAGCGGGTGCATGTTAAGTCCGTCGTGCACGAGCTGCTGTGGTTCCTGCGCGGCGACAGCAACGTCGCCTACCTGCAGGAGAACGGCGTCCGGATCTGGAACGCGTGGGCCGACGACGACGGCGAGCTGGGCCCGGTCTACGGCGTCCAGTGGCGCTCCTGGCCGACGCCGGACGGCGGCCACATCGACCAGATCACCAAGGTGGTGGCCGACCTGCGCAGCAACCCCGACAGCCGCCGCCACATCGTCTCCGCCTGGAACGTGGCCGCGATCGACGACATGGCGCTGGCGCCCTGTCACGCGTTCTTCCAGTTCTACGTGGCGGACGGCCGGCTCTCCTGCCAGCTCTACCAGCGCAGCGCCGACATGTTCCTCGGCGTCCCGTTCAACATCGCCAGCTACGCGCTGCTGACCCACATGGTGGCGCAGCAGGTCGGCCTCGAGGTCGGCGACTTCGTGTGGACCGGCGGGGACTGCCACGTCTACGACAACCACGTCGAGCAGGTGAGCGAGCAGCTGACTCGCGAGGCCTACGCCTTCCCGACGCTCCGGCTGCGCAAGGCTGCCTCGATCCTGGACTACACGTTCGAGGACGTCGAGATCGTCGACTACACCCACCACGCCGCGCTTCCGGCCCCGATCGCGGTCTGACCGATGATCGGCATGGTGTGGGCCCAGACGCCCGGCGGCACGATCGCCAGCGACGGTGATCTTCCCTGGGACGTCCCCGAGGACTTCGCCCACTTCCGCGCCACGGTTCGCGGCCACGCCGTGGTCATGGGCCGCGCGACCTGGGACTCCATGCCGCCGGCGATGCGGCCGATGCCGCACTCGCGCTCCGTCGTCCTCACCAGGGACGGCACGTTCGAGGCCCCCGGCGGCGAGGTCGTCGGCAGCCTGGAGGAGGCCCTGACCCTGCTGGCGGACGAGCCGCAGGTCTGGATCATGGGCGGCGGCCAGGTCTACGCCGCGGGGATGGCCGTGGCCGACCTCCTCGTCGTGAGCGAGATCGACGTGCCGGAGCCGACGGGCGACGTGCTCACGCCGGCGCCGGCGATCGACGCGGGCTGGGTGCAGGACACGCCCGAGGACGTCGCCGGCTGGCGCACGTCGAGCACCGGGACCCGCTGGCGAGTGCTGCACCACCGCCGGAGCTGACGCGTGGCGGGACGCGAGGCGAGGCGCACCGCGGCGGACCGCGGTGCGGACCGCGGTGCGCTCGGGCCCGGACGGGCCCCGAGCCGTGCGTTCCTGCCCGGGGCGCTCGCCGGCGGCGTCCTCCTGCTCGCCGTCCTCGGGGCGGGGCTGCGCGGGACGTGGGACGCCGACCCACCGCCCGCCGACACCCCACCCCCCGGGACCCCTCCCTCGCCGGACCTCACCCCGCCCGAGAGCGCGACGCTCGAACCCGCCGAGCCGATCGAGCCCGTCGAGCCCGTCACCTCGACCGCCCCGGAATGGGTCACGGACGCCCTGACGGCCCTCGCCGTCGCCTTCGTGGTGGTGCTCGTGATCCTCGGGGTGCGCTGGCTGTGGGCCTACCTCGCCGCCCGCCGCACCACGCGCCTGGAGGCCGCCGATCCCGGGGCGACCAGCCTGGCGGAGGACACGGAGGTCATCGAGCCCCCCGACCTCGCCCCCGCGCTCGAGCGCGCGGGCCGGGCGCTGCGGACGGGCGAGGCGCCGGGCGACGCGATCGTGGCCGCCTGGGTCGCCCTGGAGGAGACCGCCGCCGCCTCGGGGGCGGCCCGCTCCCCGTCCGACACCCCGACCGAGTTCACCACCGCGCTGCTGGACCGGACCGCCGCGGACCCCGACGCCGTCGCCCGGCTCCGCGAGACCTACCGCGCGGCCCGCTTCGGCTCGCACCGACCGACCGACGCCGACGTCGCCGCGGCCGCCGACGCGCTGGACCGCATCGAGGCGACCTGGGAGGGCCGGTGAGGCCCGGGGCCAGGCTCGCCCTGGAGGCGCTCGCCGTCGCGATCGCGATCGTGGTGTGCGTGGCCGCCGCCCGGCTCGCCCCGGTCGACACCGCGCTGGTCGCGCTGCTGGTCGCCGGCGCCCTCGCGCTCGTCCGCGTGCTGCCCGACGGACGGTCGCCGCGGCTGCCCCGCGAGGTGGCGCCGGGACGCGCCGGTCGACGCGCCGACGTCTACCGGCTCTCGTGGGGCGTCTCGCCTGCCGACGACCTGGTCAGCGCGCAGGTGCTGCACCGCCTGGAGCGGGTCGTCGCCGACCGGCTCGACCAGCCGCCCCCGCCCGGGGCCGACGCCACGCTCGCCCGCCTGCGGGAGATGAGCGACGGCCCGCTGACCGCGGGACGCCTCACCCCAGCCGACCTTCGTTCCACCCTGACCGCCCTGGAGGAGCTCGACCGGCTCCACCAGCAGACGAGAGGACCCCGATGACCACGCCCGAGACCGACGCGACCGACGCTCCCGACGGCGTCGCGCCCGATGCCGCCCACGTCACCGAGGTGGCCGACCGGGCCGCCGCCGTCCTCGCGGAGGTGGCCACCGCCGTCGTCGGTATGGCCCCGGCCCTGCGGACGGCGCTGGCGACGATCCTCGCCGGCGGTCACGTGCTGCTCGAGGACGTGCCGGGCGTCGGCAAGACCCTCGCCGCGCGCAGCCTCGCGACGGCGTTGGGCCTGGACTTCCAGCGCCTCCAGTGCACACCCGACCTCCTCCCCAGCGACATCACCGGCTCGCTCGTGTACGACCCGGCGACGACGGCGTTCGAGTTCCGCCCCGGCCCGGTGTTCACCGGCCTGTTCCTCGCGGACGAGATCAACCGCACGCCGCCGAAGACGCAGTCGGCGCTGCTCGAGGCGATGGCGGAGCGCCAGGTCACGGTCGAGGGCACCAGCCACCCGCTGCCGACCCCCTTCCACGTCGTGGCGACCTCGAACCCGGTCGAGCACGAGGGCACCTACCCGCTGCCGGAGGCGCAGCTGGACCGCTTCATGGTGCGGCTCGCCGTCGGCTACCTCGACCCTGCCGACGAGGCGGACGTGCTCGCGCGGCGGCTCGGGCGACGTCGGGAGGCGGCGCCCGTGCGCCCGGTGGTCGACGCCGCAGGGCTGCTGCGGATGCAGGCGGGTGTCGAGGCGGTCGCCGTCGACCCCGACGTCCTGGCGTACTGCGTCGACCTGGCCGCCGCCACCCGCGCCCACCGGAGCGTCGAGGTCGGGGCGTCGCCCCGGGGGTCGCAGGCGCTCGTGCTCGTCGCGCGCGCCCTGGCCGTCATCGACGGCCGCGACTTCGTCACGCCCGAGGACGTCAAGGCCGTCGCCGTCCCGGCGCTGGCGCACCGCCTCACGCTGACGCCTCAGGCGTGGGCCACCGGGGTCTCCCCGAGCGCCGTCGTCGAGCAGCTCCTGATGGAGGTCGCGAGCCCGGCGGCCACGACGGCGTCGCGCCCGTCGTGACGTCCACGCGCTGGGGGCCCACCCTCGCCTGGACGGGAACGGTGGTGGTCGCGGTCGTCGTCGCGCTCGTGGGGGTCGTGGTCGGCCGCCCGGACGCGATCGCGCTCGTCGCGCCGGTGCTGGTGGCCGCCGTCGTCATGGCCGCGCGACGTCGGGACCGGGCGGACGCGTCCGCGCAGGCGGTCGCCGTGGCGCTGCTGCCCGACGCCCCCGCCGGCCACCACCGCGGCCTCCTGAGCGTCGCCGGCGACGGGGGCGACCGCCGGCTGCGCGTCGCCGTCCCCGGCTACACCTCGGCATCGGCGCTGATCGCCGCCGGCGGCACCGCGACGGCGGACGTGCGCTCGGCCCGCACCGGTCCGCTCGAGCTGTTCCGCGTCGACCACGCCGGGCTGGACGACGGCGTCGAGACGCCGCCCGCCGTCGTGCCGGCGCTCCGCGTCGTGGTCGAGCCCGGCACCGAGCGGCTCGGCCTGCTGCCGCTGCCGGACCAGCTCGTCGGGCTCACGGGGGCGCACACCTCCCGGCGTCGCGGCGACGGCGACGACCTCCACGACATCGCGCCGTTCCGCTCCGGCGACAGGCTCCGACGCATCGACTGGCGCGTGACGGCGCGCCGCGGCACCACCGACCCCGCGTGGGCACGCAGCTCTACGTCCGGCGCACGCAGGCCCTGGCCGAGGCGGTGGTGACGATCGTGCTGGACTCGCGCGACGACGTCGGGGTCGACGTCCGCACCTGGGCCGGCGGCACGCCGACCTCACCCGTCGAGCCGACCTCGCTCGACATCGCGCGGCAGGCCGCCGCGACGCTCGCCCGCGCCTACCTGGAGCAGGGCGACCGCGTAGGCCTCGCCGACCTCGGCACCCGCCGACGCCCGCTGCCCGCGGGCGCCGGTCGACGTCACCTCGCCCGCATCCTGCACGCGCTCGCGCTCTCGCGCCCCGAGGGCGAGCCGCCCCGGCTCCGCCGCGCCCCGCAGGTGTCGACGGGGGCGCTGCTGATCGTCGTCTCGACGTTCCTCGACAGCGACGCCGCGGCCGCCGCCGAGATGTGGGCGGCCGCAGGGCACCGGGTGATCGCCCTCGATGTGCTCACGACGCCGCACGTGGCCGATCTGCCCGCCGCTGAGGTGCTCGCGGCGCGGCTCGTGCTCGCCGAACGCGCCTCGCGGCTGCGCCGGCTCGAGCTCGCTGGCGTCGTAGTCGTCGACTGGGTCGACTCGGGGCGCGTCGGTCTCGACGTGCTCGCCCGCGGACGGCGGGGGGCGGCGTGAGCGGCGGAGGCGGGCCGCTCGGTCTCCCCGGGCGGCGCGAGCGCGTGGTGCTCGAGGTCGGTCGCGCGACGCGGGCGTGGGTGCTGCGACTGGTGGCGCTGCTGGCGGGACTGGGGGCGACCGCGCTGATCGGCGAGACGACGGCCGGCCTGGTCCTCGGCGCCCTCGCGGCCGTGGCGCTGGCCGCCGTGCCCCGCGCGATCGGCGCCGCCGCGCTGCTGGCCGTCTCGGCGACCGTGCTCCTCGTGGGCGAACCCCGCGATCCGCTCACGCTCGCCGGGACCGTCCTCGGCACCCACCTCGCGATCGTCGCCGCCAGGCTCGCCGAGGGGCTGCCGCTGCGCGGGATCGTGGCGCTGGCGGTGCTCCGCGAGCGGGCGCCGACGCTGCTGCTCGCGCAGGGGGTCGGCCAGGCCTGTGCGCTGGCCGCGTTCGCCGTGCGGTCCACGGGGGCGGTGCTTCCCTGGGTCACCGTCGGCGCGCTCGCGGCCGTCACGGCGCTGGCCTGGTGGTTGCTGCGGTCGGTGCCGCAGGACTGAGGCGCGTGGCACCATGGCCCCATGCCGGAGCTGCCCGAGGTGGACGCGCTGGGTGCCTTCCTGCGGGAGCGCACCACCTCCCGCATGGTCGTGGCCGCGCACGTCGCCCAGATCGGCGCGCTGAAGACCTTCGCCCCGCCGCTGGACGACGTCGTGGGCCGCGGGGTGGTCGGCGTCGAGCGGTACGGCAAGTGGCTCGCGATCGGCCTGGGCCCGCGCGGCGAGCTCGACCCGAGCGACGTCGAGCTGCACCTGGTCCTCCACCTCGCCAAGGCGGGCTGGCTGCGCTGGCGGGAGTCGATGCCTCCCGCGTCCACACCGAAGGGTCGTCCGATGGGACGCGCGGCCGGACCGCTCGCGCTGCGCGTGTGGTTCGACGACGACTCGGGCTTCGACCTCACCGAGGCCGGCACCCGCAAGCGGCTCGCCGTCCACCTGGTCACCGACCCGACGGCGATCGCCCCGATCGCCACGCTGGGGTTCGACCCCGTCACCGAGATGACGCCCGAGGCCCTCGGCGAGGCGCTCCGGCGCCGCAACCAGCAGATCAAGGGTGCCCTGCGCGACCAGAGCCTGGTCGCCGGGATCGGCAACGCCTACAGCGACGAGATCCTGCACGCCGCCCGGATGTCCCCGTTCGCTCTCACGTCCTCGCTCACGGACGAGGACGTGGCCCGCCTCGCCGTCGCCACGACCGAGATCCTGCGCTCCGCCGTCGAGCAGTCGGCCGGCAAGCCGGCCGCCGAGCTCAAGGACTCCAAGCGGCGCGGGATGGCCGTCCACGGGCGCACCGGCGAGGCCTGCCCGGTGTGCGGCGACGTCGTGCGCGAGGTCTCGTTCGCCGACCGCAGCCTGCAGTACTGCGCCACCTGCCAGACCGGCGGGACGCCGCTGGCCGACCGCCGGATGTCGCGCCTGCTGCGCTAGGTGCCGCGGCGACACGCCGCCGTCGTGCCGGATCCGATCGAGCCGACCGGCCCTCGCCGGGGAGCATGATGAGCGCGTGAGACGCAAGAAGAGCACGAACGACGCCGCCGCAGCCCCCGCCGCGACCACCGATCGGGCGGCCCCCGCGAGCACGGGTCTCGCGCCCCCCGCGCCGCCCCACCACTCCGACGCGGGCGCCAACCGCCCCCCGCGGTGGCTGCTGCGCGCGCTCGTGCTCACGGTCGTCGTCGTGTTCGTCGCGATCTTCACCTGGAACGCGCTCGGCTCGCTCAAGGGCCTCTTCGTCAACCTGCTGATCGCGATGTTCATCGCGCTCGCGCTGGAGCCCGTGGTGCTCTGGCTGGTGCGGCACGGCTGGAAGCGCGGCGCCGCCGCCTCCGCCGCGCTGTTCGGCTCGATCGTCGTGGCCGGCGGCGTGCTGGCGCTGTTCGGCAACCTGTTCGTGCAGCAGCTCGTCCAGCTCATCGAGGCGGCGCCGCAGACCTACGCCAACGTCGCGGAGTGGGTCGAGGGCCAGTTCGACGTCGCCGTGCCAGAGTCCGGCGACCTCGTCGACCAGGCGCTCAGCTCGTGGGGAGGCGACGTCGCGAGCGGCGCGCTGCTCCTGGGCTCGAGCATCGCGGGCGGGGTCATCGCGTTCCTGACGGTCATGCTCGTCACGTACTACCTGCTCGCCGCCGGCCCGAAGTTCCGGGCGACCATCTGCCGCTACCTCACGCCGAGCCGGCAGCAGGAGGTGCTCCGGCTGTGGGAGGTGACGCAGACGAAGGTGTCGGACTTCCTCAGCACCCGCGTGGTGCTCGCCGCGATCGCGACGGTCGCCACGGCCGTCTTCCTGCTCATCCTCGGCACGCCGTACGCGCTCCCGCTCGCGCTGTTCACGGGCCTGGTCTCGCAGTTCATCCCGACGATCGGCACCTACCTCGGTGGTGCCCTGCCGATCGTGGTCGCCCTGACGTCGCAGGACCTGACCCGCGCTGTCGTCGTCGCGGCCTTCATCGTGGCCTACCAGCAGGTCGAGAACCTGTGGCTGGCCCCCAAGGTGTCGGAGAAGGCGCTGGAGATGAACCCGGCGGTGTCGTTCGTCGTCGTGCTCGGCTTCGGGGCGGTCTTCGGCCCGCTCGGCGCGTTCCTCGGGCTGCCGATCGCGGCGACCATCCAGGCCGTGGCGGGCACCTACCTGCGGCGCCACGAGCTCGTCAGCTCCCCGATGCTCGCCGATCCCGAGGCGGCGCCCGCCCGCACCTGAGAACGACGCCACGGGGGGTGCGGTCCTGGCCAGCGACGAGCGTGAGTGCCATGGTGGCCCGATGAACAGCGCCACCGCGAGCAGCGGACCCTCCAGCCGGCAGGTCAGCAGCGTCTGGGAGAAGGTGGCCCGCACGGGCTACGCCGTCAGCGGCCTCATCCACGTGCTGCTGGGCGTCACCATCGCCCGGATCGGGCTCGGATCGGGCGGCGAGGCCGATCAGAGCGCCGCCCTCGGCCAGATCGCGGCGGCGCCGTTCGGGGCCGCCGTCCTGTGGATCGCCGTCGTCGCGTTCGTCGGGCTCGGCGCCTGGCAGATCGCCGACGCCCTCGCCTCGCACCACGAGTCCTCCGACCGCGCCAAGGCGGTGGGCAAGGCGGTCCTGTACCTGTCCCTCGCGTTCACCGCGGGCTCGCTCGTCATCGGCGCCGGCGGCAGCTCGGGCGGGTCCCAGGACGACAAGGCCCAGGGCCTGGCCGCCGGCCTGATGGGTGCCCCCGCGGGGCGGATCCTCGTCGGCGTGGTCGGCCTGGGGATCCTGGCCGGTGGCGCCTACCACGTGTACAAGGGCGCGAAGAAGAAGTTCCTCGAGGACCTCCAGGCCACACCCGGCGGCGAGCTGGGCCGCGGCGTCCGCCTCCTCGGCACGATCGGCTACATCGCCAAGGGCGTGGCGCTCGCCGTCGTCGGCGTGCTGTTCGTGCTCGCGGCGGCGACCGCCGACCCGGCCCAGGCGCAGGGCATCGACGGCGCCGTCGAGACGCTGCTCGGGGCTCCCGGCGGGCCGGTCGTGGTGGTGCTCGTGGGGATCGGGTTCGCCGCGTTCGGCGTGTACTCCTTCGCCCGGGCGCGCTACGCGAAGATGTGAGTGACGTGACCTCCTCATCCCGGCCGACCACGACCCCGGCCTCACGCCCGAGCCCGGCCGACGTGGGCGGCACCATCGCCCGGACCGTGATCGTCCCGGCGATGGTGGTGTGGTCCGTGATCGTCGGCCTCGGCTTCATCGTCAAGGCGATCGATCCCGCCGTCGACCCGGCCGTCAACGAGGCGCTGGCTGCGGCCCGCACCCCCGCGTGGGACCAGATCACCGCCGTCCTGTCGGGGATCGCGACGACGGAGGTGCTCAGCGCCACCTGCGCCGTCGTGGTCCTCGTCCTCTGGGCGATCACGCGGGAGTGGTGGTACGCGATCGTGCCGGCCGTCTCGCTCGCGACCCAGACCGCGATCTTCCTCACCAGCTCGCTCGTCGTGGGTCGGGAGCGGCCGGAGGTCGAGCAGCTCGACCACTCTCCCCCGACCTCCAGCTTCCCCAGCGGCCACACGGGGGCGTCGACGGCGTTCTACCTCGCGCTGGCGGTGTGCGCGTCGCGGCTGCGCAGCACCGCCCTGCGCTGGACGGCCTGGGTGCTGTGCGCCCTCGTGCCGATCGCGGTGGCGTTCGCGCGCGTCTACCGCGGCATGCACCATCCGACCGACGTGCTCGGCGGATTCGCGGTCGGCATCGCGTGCGCCTGGATCGCCTCGCGCTACCTGGCCCGCGTGACCCACCTCGTGGGGAGCGCGCCCGTCCGGGCGTGAGGACCGTGTCGATCGAGGTGCGCGGGGGCGACCCCGGGTCCTCGTTCACCTCCCGGACACCAGGACCTGCCACCCTGGCGCCGTGATCGCACCTGCCCGCGTCCTCCGCCGGACGCTGGGGACGGTCGACGCCGTCGCGATCGGGCTGGCGGCGATGCTCGGCGCCGGGGTCTTCTCGGTCTTCGGACCGGCAGCCGCCGCGGCGGGCGACGCCCTCGTGCCGGCGCTGGCGATCGCCGCCGTCGTGGCAGCCCTCAACGCCGCCGCGACGGCGCAGCTCGCCGCGGCGTCCCCCGTGGCCGGCGGCGCCTACGCGTACGGACGAGAGCGGCTGGGCCCGTGGCCCGGGTTCGTCGCCGGGTGGGGTTTCGTCATCGGCAAGACGGCGAGCTGCGCCGCGATCGCCTGGACCCTCGGCGCCCATGCGCTTCCTGGACACGAACGGTGGGTGGCCGCCGTCGCCGTCGTCGTCCTGGCCCTGGTCAACCTCGGCGGGGTGACGCGGACCGCCCGGACGGCGCGCGTGCTCGCCGTCCTCGTAGTGACGGCGCTCCTCGCCGTCGTGGTGGTGGGGCTCGGGCTGCCGCCCGCCGACGTACCCTCCGACGACGTCCCGCCCGCCGGTTGGACCGCCGGGGGCGTGCTGCAGGCCGCCGGGCTGCTGTTCTTCGCCTTCGCCGGCTACGCCCGGGTGGCGACGCTCGGAGAGGAGGTGCGCGACCCTCGCCGCACGATCCCGCGAGCGGTCGCCCTCAGCCTGGGCGTGGTCCTCGTGATCTACGCCGCGCTCGCCCTCGTGCTGCAGCGATCTCTGGGGGCCGGGCTCGCGACGACGACGGCACCCCTGACCGACCTGGCCGAGGAGGCCATCGGCGCACCGGGCACGGCAGCGATCCGTGCCGTGGCCGTGCTGGCGTGCGCGGCCTCGCTGCTCGCGCTGCAGGCCGGGGTGGGGCGCACGGCCCTGGCGATGGCTCGCGAGGGCGACCTGCCGCGCCCGCTCGCCCACCTGAGCTCGCGCGGAGTCCCCGCCCGCGGGGAGGTCGCCGTCGCCGTCGTCGTGACCGCGGCCGTGCTGGTGGTGGACCTGCGCGGGCTCGTCGCCTTCTCCTCGTTCGGCGTGCTGGTCTACTACGGCGTCGCGAACCTGGCGGCCTTCACGCAGCCGCGCGAGGAGCGCCGCCTACCGCGCGCGTTCGCCGTGCTGGGGGCGCTGGCCTGCCTGGCTCTCGTCACCACCCTGCCGGGGGAAGCGGTGCTCGTCGGGCTGGGAGTGCTGGCGCTGGGGGTGGTCGGCCGCCTGCTGACGGTGGGGACTGTCGGCCGGGTGCGACGGCTGCCACGATGAGGCGATGACGATCGAGGTGCGCCCGGCGACCAGCTTCGCCGACGTGCGGACGCTGGTCGGACCGAAGCGGCCCGACGCGAACGTGTGCTGGTGCCTGAGCTACCGCGTCCCGGCCAGGGAGAACGCCTCGCTGACGGGGCCCGCTCGCGGCGAGCGGGTGCGCGGTCTCCTCCGGCAGGAGGTCCCGCCCGGCGTGCTGGCCTACGACGGTGACGAGCCCGTCGGGTGGGCGGCGATCCACCCGCGCGCGAGCACGTCCTTCGCGACGAACCGGCGGATCCCGCACGTCGACGACCTCCCGGTCTGGTCGCTGTGGTGCGTGCGGGTGCGACCCGGGCACCGCGGCTCCGGCATCTCGCACGACCTCGTGGCCGGCGCGGTCGACCTGGCGCGCGAGCACGGGGCGCCGGTCGTGGAGGCCTACCCCGTGGACAACGACGGCGCGAAGGTCGACCTGACGATGGCGTACGTCGGTACCCGCTCGCTCTTCGAGAAGGCAGGCTTCACGTGGGTCGCCGACACGACCTCCGTGCTCAACGGCTTCTCGCGCGTGCTGATGCGGCTCGACCTCCGCTGAGGTCGGTGCCGACGCGCCCGCACGGTGACCGTACCGGCCATCGGTTCGAACGAGCGTACGATGACGACGTGACACGTGGACCCCTGCTGCACGCCGACGCCGACGCCTTCTTCGCCTCGGTGGCCCTGCGCACGCGCCCCGAGCTGATCGACCGACCCGTCGCCGTCGTCGCGCACGTCGTCGTGGCCTGCGCGAGCTACCCCGCCCGCGCCCGCGGGGTCCGCGCCGGCATGCACGTGGACGAGGCGCAGACGCGCTGCCCCGGCCTGGTGATGCTCGACGTGCCGCAGGCCGAGATCGAGGAGGTGGGCGACGCGCTGCTGGCCCTCTTCCACGAGCACGCGGCCGCCGTCGAGCCCGGATCGATCGAGGAGGCCTTCCTCGACACCGGGGCCGCCGACGTCGAGGAGGCGGTCGCCGTCGCCCGCAGCCTGCGACGTCGGGCGGCGACCGAGCTCGGCATCCCCCTCACCGTCGGGGTCGGCCGGACGAAGCTGATGGCCAAGCTCGCCTCGCGCGCCGGCAAGCCCGACGGCCTGCACGTCATCGACGCCGCGCGCGAGGCCGAGCTGCGGTCGACGCTCGCGCCGTCGGAGATCTGGGGCATCGGGCCGCGGACCGTCGCCCGGCTGGGCGATCTCGGCGTCGTCACGCTGGCCGACGTCGACCGGGTGGCGCCCGCCGAGCTGCACCAGACGTGCGGGACGGCGATGGCGCGCCGGCTGCTCCAGATCCGCGAGGGGACCGACGACGCCGTCGTCCGCCCCGTGACGCGGCGCGCCTCGTTCAGCGCGAGCGGCGCCACCGCCGGCTACGCCCGCCCCGACCGCACACCGCAGGAGCTGCTCGAGACCTGCGTGGGCCGGGTCTGCCACCGCGCCGAGCGGTCCGGGCTCGCCGGCTCGGTGCTCGCCGTCACGCTCACGCCCGAGACCGGTGAGCGGGTGCGCGTGCTGCGGACCGGGGTCCCGGAGGCGACGGCGGAGCCGGCCACGTGGAGCCCGCTCGCGCGCGATCTGCTCGAGCGGGCGCCCGTCCCGCGACTGACCGGACTCGGCGTCACGCTCGAGCGGCTCGTGCCCGTCGACCAGGTGCAGGGCGCGCTGTTCTGAGCCTCGCGGCGGAGACTCAGGCGCCCGTGCGGCGGGCCCGGCGCACGCCGAGGAACACGGCGGCCGCGACCACGATCGCGACGACGGCCAGGCTCGCCCACGGCACGGAGACGACCGAGGCCGAGGCGGTGCTCGCCTCGGCGACCGCGCCGTCGATCCCCTCGGGGGTGACGTGGACGTCGACGTCGACGGGGCCGACCAGCCACGACGTGACCAGGTCGACCTCCACCGGCAGGGAGCTGCCCGGCATCAGCTCGACCCGCTCGGCCACCGCCCGGGCCGACCCGACGAGGCCGCCGGCCTCCGTCGCGGCGGTGACGACGGCGCGCACGTTGCCGGTGTTGGTGACCGTGTAGGCCACCGAGACGGCCGGCGGTTCGAGCGGGTTGAGCGACGGCGTCACGCTCGTGACGACGTCGCCCACCTCGACGGCCAGCGTCGTCTCCCCCGCCACGCGCACGTGGATCCGGGAGCCGAGCCGACGGTCGAGGCGCACCTCGCCGTCGCCCGCCTGGACGGAGGAGGTGACGATCCCGCCGGGGTGGTCGCCGGGCGAGGCGTCCGCCGGGACGGTGATCGTGAAGGGCACCTCGACGGTCTGCGCACCGTCGAGGTGGATCGAGGTGACCGGGGACGTGACCCACGCCCCCAGGTCGAGGGAGGTCTCGCCGTCCGGCAGGAGGTCGAGGTGGCCCGACGGCGTCGTGTAGCCGTCGGCCGCGTAGACGGCGAGGTCGAGCGGGACCGCCCCGAGGTTGGTCACCACGAGGGCGTCCTCGACGACGGCCCCTGGGTCCAGCTCGTAGGCGAAGTTGGGACGCCCGGCGCCCTGGGCGTTGTCGGCCGGGCGCACGCTCCAGGCGAGCTCACCCTGGGCGGCGGCGTCGGTCGCGGCCGGCGCGGCGAGCGCGGTGCCGCCGGGCAGGAGGAGCGTCGCGGCGAGCAGGAGGCCGGCGAGCACGGGGGTGGGGCGGGTCATCGGTGGTCCTTCTCGTGACGCGTGCGGGAGGATGTCGGCGGGAGGTTCCCTGCGGTGTCGACGCAGGGAACCTCCCGCTGACGTCAGCGGCCTCAGCCCAGCGCGGTCAGCGTCAGGGTCGAGGTGTAGGAGCCGGCGGGTGTGCCGGCCGGGGCGAGCAGCGTCAGCGCCGTCGTGACGTCGGCCGCGCCGGCGCCCGTGGCGGAGGCGAGGGTCTGCTGCGTGGACAGGCCCGCGCCCGTGCCGGCGACGACGGCCGGTCCGGCCTGCAGACCGGCGGAGGAACCGGTCGCGGACGGTGCCCAGCCGAGCGCCGCGGCCGAGAACGTGCTCGCGGTCGAGGCGAAGTCGGCGGCCTGGCCGCTGAGCGACCATCCGGCCGCGCTCGTGCGGGTGTCGGTCACCGTGATCGGGTGGAGCACGCCGGAGGCGGAGAACCCGGCCTCGCCCGCGGTCGCCCGTCCGAGGCTGACGGCGGACGTGCCGTTGATCGTCCAGGACAGGGCGCCGGGCTCCGGCGTGGTGACCTCGGGGACCTCGACGACGACCGGGACCTCGCCGTCGTCGACGACCGGCTCCTCGGTCGGCTCCTCCGTCGGCTCCTCGACGACGTCCGGCAGCTCCCACGCGACGCCCAGCGGCTTCGTGGTCTTCTTCGGGTCGGCGGCGCCGCCCGAGGAGTACCAGTACGCGGCCTGACCGGTCCTGGTGTTGAAGTCGACGAACGACTGCGGGAACGAGCCCCAGCCGGCGGCCGTCCGGACCTGGCTGACGCCCTCGCTGGCGACCTCGACCCCCGCGTAGTCCGGGGTCACGGTGAGGCCGTCCTCGGTGAGCGCGACGCCGGTGAGGTTGGCCAGCACGATCTCCTCGGGCGCCAGCGGCACCCACTGCGTCATGTCCTCCATGGACGTGCCCTAGCCGGAGGCGGTGCCCGTGAGCTGGCCGGTCCCGTCGGCGGCGACCGTGAGCTCGGGGTCGCTGATGCTCCAGTACGTCAGGCCGCCGTAGAAGACGATCGTGACGTCGCCGTCCCACGCGACGGTGGCGGTGCCGGACGCGAGGTCGACCGTCCCGGTACCGCCGGTGATCACGACGCGGTTGTTCGTGCTGCTGCCGGCCGCGGGCGAGACGGTGCCGCCGGCCGCGTTCTGGCACTTGGTGGCCCAGGTCGGGCTGATGGTGCCGCCGTCGGCCGTGGGCTTGACGATGGAGACGTTGCCCTCGGTGGCCTGGTAGAAGCCGTCCGCCTCGGTCCACAGCCGCGAGGATCCGGTGTTCCCCGCGAGTCCGGCGGTGAGGTAGTTGCAGCCACCGAAGTAGGCGCCGCCGCCCGTCTCCTCGTTGAGCTGCCAGGTGAGGGTGACGTCGTCGACGGCCGCGGCCGCCGCGGAGGCGGGGGCGGCGAGGGCGACGGCGGTGGTGGTCGCCAGGGCGGCGGCCGCGAGGCCGGCGCCGAGGCGGCGCAGGGCCGGCCGGGTCGTGCCCGGCCGAGCTGGGGTGCGTGTCATGGGTTCTCCTTCGGGGTTCTCGTGCAGGGGAGGTCGCGACGCCGGGGCGGCGTCACGGGGAACGGGGTGGGGCGGCCTCAGCCGCGCCGCGTGAACGGCAGGACGAACCAGCCGCGGGGGAAGCCGACGACGGCGAGCGAGCCGAGGGTGAACACCCCGGCCAGGACCAGGGCGAGGCGCGTCCGCGGATCGCCGGCGACGTCGTCGAGCGCCGGGATGAGGCTGCGTCCCGGCAGCACGGTCTCGGCGGCGACGGCCTGCGGGAGCGGGACGGTCACCGCGCCGGGCAGGGCGAGCGACGGCGTCGGGGCGACGGCGGTCGGGGCGATGGCCCCCGCGCGCCGGGTCGGGGAGGTGGGGCTGCTGCTGCCGGAGTCGGTGCCCGCCGCGCCGGGCACGCCCGCCGTCGCGGCGCCGCCGTCGCCCGCGAGGTCGGGCAGGTCACCGCCGCCCCGGGGTCGGGGGTGACCCCGCCCGAGGATCCCTCACCGGCGTCGATCGGGGCGTCGGCGTCGAAGCTGACGTAGACGGTGGTCGCGGGCTTGGCCGGATCGCGCAGGCCGCCCGAGGAGTACCAGTAGGCGAGCTGGCCCGTCTGCGCCTGGAAGTCGACGAAGGACTGCGGGAAGGACCCCGAGCTCGCCGCCCCGAGCACCTGCTCGCTCGCGCCCGCGGGCAGCGTGACCGCGACCCCGCGGTAGCTGGGCAGCGTCGCGAAGCCCTGCGTGCCGAGCGGGACGGCCGGGAGGTCGGCCAGCACCACGCGGGTGGCCGGGAGCGCGCTCCACCTCGTCATGTCGGCCATGTCGGTGCCGTAGCCGCCGGCCGTGGCCGTCAGCGTGCCGCGTCCCTGGCTCACCTCGAGCACCGGGTCGGTGAACCACCAGTACGTCAGGCCCCCGTAGAAGACCACCGTGACGCCGCCGTCCCACTCGATGCGGGCGCTTCCGGTGGCGGGGTCGACCGTGCCGGTCCCGCCCTCGATCACCGCCTCGATGCCGGTGCCGACGAAAGAGGCGGAGCTCACGGGGGTGCCGCTCGGGTCGAGGCACCGGTCGGAGAACGGGACCGTGCGCCGCTCGGTGAGGCCGCCGGCCGTGGCGTAGGGCTTCTCGATCGTGACGTTGCCGTCGGTGGTGGCGAAGAAGCCGTCGGCCGCGGCCCACACCCGCCCGCCGCCCGTGTCGCCGACCTCGCCGGCCGACAGGAAGTTGCAGCCGCCGAAGAAGGCGCCGGAGCCGCTCTCGACGTTGAGCCCCACCGGAGCTCGGCGTTCGAGACGGTGAAGGAGGGCTGCTCGGTCGACGTGGTCGGGATCTCCACCTCGAGCGCGATCCCGTCGTTGCCCGTCTCCGGGACGGGAGCGCCAGGGGCGGCCGCGGCGGTGCCGGCGACGGCGAGCGCGGCCCCCAGTCCGAGGGCCGTCAGCAGAGCGGTCGCGACCGGGCGTCTCACGAGCGCGCTCCGGTGCTGACGGGCTCGACGTCGGGCGTGCGCGCCGCCCTGCGACGACGACGGCGCCGCACCAGCGCCGTGACGCCGGACGTGATCAGGAGCGCGAGCAGGACGAGGCCGGCCGCCGCCGCGACGAGGACGGGCCAGCCGGGGCCGGCGGCGTCCTGCTCGGCCTGCGCCTGCAGGGCCGCGGCGGCGAGCACCGGGTCCTCCACGACGGTGAGCACCATCTCCGGGGCGTCACCCGAGGCGGCGCCCACCAGCGTCAGCGTGTGGGAGCCGGTGCGGATGTCCGCCGGCAGGGTGAGCACGCCGGCGACCTCGCCGGCCGCGCCCGCCACCAGCGGCCCCGCGGCGGCGAGCCCGCCGCTGAGGGAGGCGACGACCTGCTCCCCCGGGGCGAATCCCTGCCCCGTGAACGCGATGACGCGGCCGACGACGACGGTGCGCGCCTCCACCCCCAGCGTCGCCGGGACGTCGGGGGCCGCGGGTTCGGCGGGCGTCTCGCCGTCGACCGCCTCGTCGTCGCCGGCCCCACCCTCGGCCGGGGCGGAGGCGGCCCCGGCCGCCGACCGCTCCGCCGCCCCGCCCTCGTCGGACGCCGCGCCGCCGTCGCGGCTGCCGCTGGTCACGGCCGCGGGCGCACCGCCCCCGGGCTCGCGAACGTGACGGGCGTGAAGGTCTCGTTGGTGGCGTTCTTCACGCCGTGCGCGCCGATCGTGATGATGCCGCAGGTGACCTCGCGGCAGTCCACGGGGGTCGGGGCGTTGTCGCGGTCGAGACCGGTGAACGTCGGCCCGGGGATGACCATGGTGGTCGACCAGGTGCCGTCCGCCGCGATCTCGCCGTGCGCCTCGCCCGCCGTCGAGCTGCCGGGGAAGGCGATGAAGCGGCTGTAGCCGGCGTTGGCGCCCGACTCGGCGTCGGGGACGTAGACGTAGGTGGCACCCGTGGCGCCGCCGTTGCTGGGGGCCCAGCCGCCACCGCCCGGGTCGCTGACCCAGCCGAACAGCACGTAGACACCGCCGAAACCGCCCTGCACCGACTGGAAGCCGGAGCCGGCCAGCGTGACGGTCGTGGCGCCGTCGAGCGACGCCGTCGCCGACCCGAGGTCGCTCGAGACGCTGACGCGGCCCGCGGCCCGGGCGTCGGGAGCCGGCACGAGAACGGTGAGAGCCGCCGTCGCGACGACGACCGCGCCGAGGAGCGCTGCCGGCCGGAACGCGCGGCCCCGACCCCGCGTCACCGCGGCGCTCACTCGGCCACCGCCGTCGCCCCGGGCGCGTAGATCGCGACCGCGAGGGCCTCGAGCACGTCGGCGCTGGCCGGACCGAAGCTGAGGATCTCGGTGTCGGCCATGTCCACGAACCGTCGGTTCTCGCCGGCCGGGGTGCTCGCCAGGGCCGGGACGGCCTCGAGCAGACCGTCGACCCCACCGGTGGACTCGAGCCCCTTCGTCATGAGGAGCACGAGCTCGGGCTGCATCGCGATCAACCCCTCGTCGGTGACGGGCTCCATCCCGGTCCACCCGATCTCGGACGCGACGTCGATGCCGCCGAGCCCGGTGATGAGGGAGTCGGTGCCGGAGTCCTGACCGAACAGGTAGTAGATGCCGGAGCCGCCGCGCACGTACAGGAAGATCGTGCGCAGCCCCTCCCCCGCGGGCGGGGCGACCTCGGCGATCTCGCGCTCGGTCCTGTCGATCCGCTCCTGCGTGCGCTCGGCCAGCAGCTCGGCCTCGTCCGGCAGCCCGACGGCGGCGCCGACCTGCCGGATCAGGTCGCCGACGGTCTCCAGGCTCCGCCTCGCGTCCACGACGACGACCGGGATCCCGGCCTCGCGCATCTGCAGCACGACGTCCCACGGCCCGAGCGAGGTGTCCGTGATGATCAGCGTCGGCGCCAGGTCGAGGATCGACTCGGCGTTGAGCTCGTGGCCGTTGGCGGTGACCAGGGGCAGGTGGGCAACCTCGGGGAACTGCGAGGAGGTGTCGCGGCCGACGAGGCTGTCGAGCAGCCCGAGCTCGACGACGGTGCGCGCCGTCGACCCGTAGAGGTCGAGCGCGAGGATGCGGCTGGTGTCGTGGACCGTCACCGACGTGCCCTGGGCGTCCGTGACGGTGACGGGCAGCTGGGGCCGGGGGTCGGTGGCGACCGGCACGACGTCGCTCTCGGCGAGCCGGGCCGTGGACGGGCCGACGAAGGTGTGCGGGTCGGCCAGCGGCGTCACGTCGGCCAGGTGGGGACCGGCGGCCGCGGCGGCGGCGTCACCACCGGCGTCGGCCGTGCCCGAGCACGCGGCCAGACCGAGCGAGGTGGCCATCAGGAGCGCGAGCACGGACCCGCGTCGGCGCGCGCGAGAACGATCGATGGAGAACATGCAGGCGAGGCTACCCTCAGTTAGCCAAGCCTTGCCTCTCCTGGTCGGGGGGTGAGATCGCGGGGGTCTCCTCGGCACGGAGCACGGCCCGTCGGACGGCGTACCCGGTGCCCCGCGTGACGTACCAGGTGGCACGGTCGCGACGGCTGAGGGTGACCGACGGCGGCTCGGGCGGCGCCTGCCCCGAGGCGATCCCTGCCCGGCAGAGCAGCTCGAGATAGTCCACGGCGACGGCGTGGTGTCCGGCGGCGGTGAAGTGGATACCGTCCGGGCCGAGCATCCGGGCGCGCCCGACGCGCTCGACGGTGCGCCCGACGTCGAGGTGCAGCGAACCGGACTCCGCCGCGAGAGTCTCGACGGCAGCGTTCAGCGCCTGCACGCGCGCGGACAGCCGCCGCACGCTCCACCCGGGCAGCGCCAGCACGTCGTCGGGCAGCGGCATCGTCGCCGTCAGCAGCGCCGCCCCGCCGGCACGCAGCCGCCGGGCGGTGCCGGTCAGCTCCTCCCCCACGGCCGCGGCGTCGAACCCCAGGCGGAGCACGTCGTTCAGCCCCAGCCACAGCACCGCGACGTCGGGCCGGAAGGCGCAGGCCTGCGCGGCCTGGCGCGTCGCCCCGTCGTTCGCGTCGGCGCCGCGCCAGGCCGCGCTGCCGGCGACGACGTCGGTCCCGCCGGCCCGCAGCGCGCGCGCCAGGTAGCCGGGGAACGGGGTGAGCAGGTCGTTGCTCCAGACGTCGGCGACCCCCTCGGTCAGGCTGTCGCCGAGGGCGAACAGCCGCAGCGTCACCACCTCACGCCCCCGCCGCAGCCGGCAGGTGGTGGCCGAGGACGCCCGCGTGCACGCGGAGCATGGCGTGCGCCGACGCCTCCCACGTGAGGCCCTCGGCGCGCGCCAGCGCCCGCTCGCGGACCGGGGCGCGCTCGGCGCCGGCGAGCTGGACGACCGCGTTCGCGAACGACGTGGCGTGCGCGGGGACCGCACGGCCGCCGTCGCCCACGACCTCCGCCAGCGCCCCGGTGTCCCCGCACACCACGGGCACGCCGCACGCCATCGCCTCGAGCGCGGCGAGCCCGAAGGTCTCGGCGGGCGCGGGAGCCAGCACGACGTCGGCGTCGCGCAGGATCGCGGCGACCTCGTCGGGACGACGGTGCCCGACGAGCTCGACCGGGAAGCCGGCGGCGGCCCGCGCCACGCGCTCACGGTGCGGCCCGTCGCCGACGATCGTCAGCTCGGCGTCCACGTCCCGCAGCACGAGCTCGACCAGCGTCTTGACCGACAGGAAGGGGTACTTCTCCTGCGAGAGCCGACCGACGTGCACCAGGTGCAGCGGCCCGCCCGATCGACGCGCGGGCGCGCCGTCGCCGCGCTCGATCTCGGACCGAGGCCGGAAGACGCCGCGGTCGACGCCGAGCGGGACGACGTGGGCCGGCACCCCGATCCGGCGGAACTCGCTGGCGGCGTAGGCGCTCGGCGTCACGACGGCGTCGAGGCCGGCCGCGCTCGCGGCGTTCAGACCGTTCGCGACGGCGGAGGCGACCGCCCGCGGCACGCCCCAGGTCCGCGCGACGTCCGTGACGTTCTCGTGCGCCACCATCACGCAGGCGATCCCGCGGGCCCGGGCCCAGCGCGGCACCCACCGCAGCGTGGTGCGGTCGGAGATCTCCAGCACGTCGGGGCGGAACGCGGCGATCGCCTCGGCGATCTCGGCCCGCCCGGTCATGAGGCGGTAGCCGGCCGAGCCCGGCAGCGGCCACGACCCGACGGCGCGCACCTGCGCGGGGGTGTCCCAGGCCCAGTCGTCACCCGTCGCGGGGACGATCGCCCCGACGGTGTGGCCCTCGGCCCGGTAGCGCCTGGCCCACTGCCCCAGGGCGGTCTTGATGCCGCCCGAGGTGGGCGAGACGAAGTTGGCGAGCTGCAGGATCCTCATGCGGCGGACCTCCTGGTGGGTGCGGTGAGCGCAGGGGCACCGGAGCCGGGGCGGCCCCGGTGGAGTGCGACGGCCTCGGCGTGGTGGGTGGCGAGCTCGGCGACCGAGGCCTCGATGCCCCGGGTGAGGGAGACGGCGTGCGCGCGGGCGCCGCGGGCGTCCCGATCGGCCAGGACGCGTCCGACCGCGGCGGCGAGCGACGCCGTCGACCCGGGGGTGAAGTGGCTGCCGGTGCGCTCGTCCACCAGCTCGGCCACGCCACCGGCGGCGGGCACCACGGCGGGAACGCCGCAGGCCATCGCCTGCATCGCGGCCTGGCAGAGCGTCTCGTGCCGGCCGGGGTGCACGAAGACGTCCAGGCTCGCGACGGCGGCGGCCAGCTCGGCGCCCTCGAGGCGGCCGGTGAGCACGGCGCCCGGGAGGCGGGCGGCCAGGTCCGTGCGGCTCGGCCCGTCGCCGATGAGGGCGAGGGCCACGTCGTCGCGACCCGCGAGCGAGGACAGCAGCCCGAGCTCCTTCTCGGGGGCCAGCCGGCCCATGTAGCCGACGACCGGGACGTCGCGACCGCCGGTCAGCCGGCGCCGCCACGCGGCGGTGCGCGCGGTGGGCGTGAAGAGGTCCAGGTCGACGCCGCGGTGCCAGCGCCGCACCCGCGGCACGTCGTGGGCGCGGAGGTCGGTGACGGCGTCGTCCGTGCACGCGAGGTTGAGCGTCGCCCGGCGGTGGATCCCCGCGATCCAGCGCCACACGGGGCGCTCGGCGAAGGCGTACCCGTTGGCGACGGCGAACGCGGCGACGTCGGTCTGGTAGACCGCGACGCTCGGGATCGACGCGTCGGCCGCGGCCCTGACGGCCTGCGCGCCGAGCAGGAAGGGTGAGGCGACGTGCACGACGTCGGGCGCGACGTCGCGCAGGAAGGACCGCAACCCCGTGGTCGGGACCGAGGTGGAGTACCCCAGGCGGGTGACGTGGAGCGAGGGCGTCGCCAGGACGCGGGCGACGCCGTCGGGCACGTCCTGCTCGGCGCCCGGCGCCACGAGGGCGACCTCGGCGCCACGACCCAGAAGATGGGTCACCACCTGCTCGACCGACCGCACGACACCGTTCGTGCTCGGTTTCCAGGACTCGGTCACCACCATGACCCGCACGATGGCGACGTTACGGAGCGTGCGTGACGGCGCGGCGGAGCCGAGGTGGCCGGGGGTCGAGGGGTGGGTGAACGCGAGGGCGTCCGCGGTGGCACCATGAAACCGACCCCGCCCGCGTCCGAAGGAGCGTCCGGACACCCATGAACCAGCCCGCACCGGTCTACCTCGACTGCGACACCGGCATCGACGACGCCCTCGCACTGACGTACCTGCTCCACAGCAGCAAGGTCCGTCTCGTCGGCATCGGCACCGTCTCCGGCAACACCTCGTCGCAGGAGGCAGCCGCCAACACCCAGAGCCTGCTGCGCGCCCACGGCTCCTCGGTCCCCGTGGCGGTGGGCTGCCGCGACCCGCTCGGCGGCAGCTATCGCGGCGGCGCCCCGCACGTGCACGGCACCAACGGGATCGGGGACGTCTCGCTGCCCGCGGGCGACGACGTCACCTCCGAGGGCGCGCCCGAGATGCTGCTCCGGCTCGCCCGGGAACACGGGACCGACCTGGACATCGTCGCGATCGGCCCGCTCACCAACCTGGCCCACGCCCTCAGCCTGGATCCGACGCTCCCCCGGCGCGTGGGCACGCTCACGATCATGGGTGGCGCCGTCTGGGCCCCCGGGAACATCACCGGCTCCGCGGAGGCCAACCTCTTCAACGACGCCGAGGCCGCCCGACAGGTGCTCGCCGCCGGATTCACCACGGTCCTCGTCCCACTCGACGTCACCGTCGCGCACTGCTTCGACGACGGCGACGCCGAGGCGTTCACCCGTGCCGGCACGTCGCTGCACGTCGCGCTCGGGGCCATGCTCCACCGCTACATCGACTTCTACGAGAGCGTCGACCACGTCCGCCGCGCCCCGCTGCACGATCCGCTGGCCGCCGCGATCGCCGTCGGAGACATCGAGACCGTCACGCGGGAGACGGCCCTGGCGGTCACGCTGGACGGTCCCGAGCAGGGTCGGACGGTGGCCGTCGCCGACGGACCGACGGTGCAGGTCGTGGTGGGGGCCGGACAGGACACCGCCGACATCATCCGCGGCGGGATCCTGGCGGCGGGGCCGAGCGCCGGCCGGTGACCCGGGCTGCTGCGCGCAGCTGATCCGAGGCGACCCGGCTCGCGGAGGAGGGCTCCTCCGCCCGGGACCACGTCTCGTCGGGGACGTAGGTTGGCCGGATGGACCGGGACGAGAGATTCCACGTCAGGGTGTTCAGCGACTACTCGGCCGAGACGCCCGTCTGGTTCGGGGGCGGACTGGTGGTGGACCTCGAACGTGTGCTCGGGGTCAGTACCGAGCTCGCCGATCGCCTGCGACGTCTGGCGACGCTCTTCGACGACAACGCCCACTGGGAGCACGGCTGGAGCTCCCCCCAGGCGCGGGAGGAGTACCACCGTCTGCTGGAGGAGCTCGTACCGGAGCTGCAGGAGGAGCTTCCTCCGCCGTACTGGGTGACCGCCGGGTCCGAGTAACGGGATGAGCGACGCGCAGGAAGATCACACCCTGCGCCGGAAGCGCGTTCACGCACTCGTTACGTATCTCCTGTAGCGCTACGCATGTTTCGGATCTAGCCTGAACGGGTTCGAGAGCCGACCTGACCGGTGGCTTCGGACCGCTCCCGGCGCATCGATGAGCCGGGTCGCGTTCGTGCGAGAAAGGTCTCTGAGGGATGAAGCAGCTATCACGTTGGTATCGGGGTGGGACGAGAACGGGTTCAGCCGGCCGTCGTCGTTCCTCCCGGGTCGCCGCTCTGGCCAGCGCCACTCTGGTCGCGAGCCTGTCCACCGCGGGGCTGGCGGCCGTCGTCGCGCCGTCGGCCACGGCCGTTCCCGGTCAGCCAGGAGTGCCGTCCGATCCCCCCGTCCTGTACGAGGAGACGTTCGAGAACTACGGGGGGGCCGACAGCGACGTCGTGAACCTCCCGGACTACTCCTCGGGCCAGGGGGTCACCTACACGGCCGACCCCTTCTGGCTCGACGTGCTCATGTGCAACGGCTTCCTTCTCACGTTCCAGGCGCCCGAGAACCCGCCCGCGGGGTACTGCGGCAACTTCCTGTCGGAGTGGCGAGACGTCCGGGTGAAGGCGTACGCGCTGGGCCTGCTGAACTCGCCCGCCGATCCCGAGACCAATCGAGCAGTCTCCAGCAACACCTCGGGCAGCACCGCGGACAATCAGCGCCAGTTCGTCTCGTCCCAGATCCCGCTGGCGGCCAACGGTCGCTTCGTGACCTTCTCCGTCGACGCAGCGGCCACGGCGTGCTTCACCAACTACGCTCCCCTGCTGCGGTTCTACCTGACCGACGCGATCGGCAACGAGACTCCCGTGTCGACGTCGGCGATCAACCCGTGCACCGACTCTCGGACCCAGGTCTACGAAGGTCTCGGCCAGGTCGTCCACTACGGGAGCTTCGCGGCCAACTCCTCGGTCCTGCTGACCACTCCGACGGTTGGCGTCACGATGAGGAACGAGCACGGTGGCGGCGGCGGCAACGACGGAGCGTTCGACAACATTCGGATCTTGGACGTCACACCCCAGCTCGACAAGGCGTTCGTGCCGGCCATCGCGCCGGTGGGAGGCACCTCGACGCTGACCTTCACGGTGACCAACAGCAGCGAGCTCGCAGCCAAGGACGGTTGGTCCTTCACCGACACCCTTCCCGCCGGCCTCATCGTCGCGAGCCCCGCCTCCGTCGGCGGAACCTGTCAGGCATCGACGACGACTGCAGCCGGATCATCGAGCATCGTGATCTCCGAGGGCTCTCTCGGCGCTGGCGAGGTCTCGTGCACCATCACCGTGCCCGTCACCCACTCAGCGGTCCAGGCAGGCCAGAGCGCCCCACTGTCGTTCGAGAACTGCGCCGCGAACATCAGCCCATCGCTCGGCCTGAACCTTCCCGGATGCGCTCCGGTCACCTTCGTGAGCAACCCGGCCATCGAGCTCGCCAAGTCGGCCAGCACGGACGAGGTCACCCTCGGCGAGCAGGTCACGTACTCGTTCGTGGCCACCAACGTCGGCGACGTCACGCTGAGTGACGTCGCCGTCTCCGAGGAGGAGTTCTCCGGGTCGGGCGAACTCTCCGCGCTGCAGTGTGCGCAACCCACCACGCTGGCGCCGGGCGCCTCTCTCACCTGCACGGCCACCTACACCGTCACTCAGGCCGACGTCGACGCAGGTTCGATCTACAACACCGCCACGGCCACCGCCACCGACCCGTTCGGCACCCCGGTCAGCGACGACGACGACGCGATCATCCCGTCCGACGCGCAGGCCGGCTACACGCTGGTGAAGCTCACTGACGTGGTCGACGTCAACGACAACGACCTCACCGACCTCGGCGACGAGATCAACTACACCTTCCAGGTCACCAACACCGGCAACACCACCCTCACCGACGTCAGCATCACCGACCCCATGCTGGCCGATCTCAACATCACCATCACCTGCAACCCGACCACCCTCGCCCCCGGCGCATCGGTCACCTGCGAGGCAGACGCCCCGTACGTAATCACCCAGACCGACGTCGACAACGGCCAGGTCATCAACACCGCCACCGCAACCGCCACCCCGCCCCCGGCGTGGAAACCCCCGAACCCCCCACCTCCACCACCGACACCCCCACCGACCCCGTCGCCGACTACACCCTGGTGAAGCTCGCTGACGTCGTCGACGTCAACGACAACGACCTCACCGACCTCGGCGACGAGATCAACTACACCTTCCAGGTCACCAACACCGGCAACACCACCCTCACCGACGTCAGCATCACCGACCCCATGCTGGCCGATCTCAACATCACCATCACCTGCAACCCGACCACCCTCGCCCCCGGCGCATCGGTCACCTGCGAGGCAGACGCCCCGTACGTGATCACCCAGACCGACGTCGACAACGGCCAGGTCATCAACACCGCCACCGCAACCGCCACCCCGCCCCCCGGCGTGGAAACCCCCGAACCCCCCACCTCCACCACCGACACCCCCACCGACCCCGTGCCCGGAATCACCCTGGTCAAGACGGTGGACGCGACGGAAGTCGTGCTCGGGCAGGAGGTGACGTACACCTTCGTGGCGACGAACTCCGGCAACACGACGCTGACCGGCGTCCTGGTCGAGGAGGTCGAGTTCACCGGGGCGGGCGAGCTCTCACAGCTCGCGTGCGACCCGGCGCAGCCCGCAACCCTCGCCCCGGCAGCCTTCGTCACCTGCACCGCGACCTACACGGTGACGCAGGCCGACGTCGACAACGGTGGCGTGGACAACACCGCCTCAGCGACCGGAACGCCTCCGAGCGGACCGCCGATCTCCGACCAGGACGGTGCCGAGCTTCCGTCCAACCCCGAGGCCGGCTACACGCTGGTGAAGCTCGCTGACGTGGTCGACGTCAACGACAACGACCTCACCGACCTCGGCGACGAGATCAACTACACCTTCCAGGTCACCAACACCGGCAACACCACCCTCACCGACGTCAGCATCACCGACCCCATGCTGGCCGATCTCAACATCACCATCACCTGCAACCCGACCACCCTCGCCCCCGGCGCATCGGTCACCTGCGAGGCAGACGCCCCGTACGTAATCACCCAGACCGACGTCGACAACGGCCAGGTCATCAACACCGCCACCGCAACCGCCACCCCGCCCCCCGGCGTGGAAACCCCCGAACCCCCCACCTCCACCACCGACACCCCCACCGACCCCGTCGCCGACTACACCCTGGTGAAGCTCGCTGACGTCGTCGACGTCAACGACAACGACCTCACCGACCTCGGCGACGAGATCAACTACACCTTCCAGGTCACCAACACCGGCAACACCACCCTCACCGACGTCAGCATCACCGACCCCATGCTGGCCGATCTCAACATCACCATCACCTGCAACCCGACCACCCTCGCCCCCGGCGCATCGGTCACCTGCGAGGCAGACGCCCCGTACGTAATCACCCAGACCGACGTCGACAACGGCCAGGTCATCAACACCGCCACCGCAACCGCCACCCCGCCCCCCGGCGTGGAAACCCCCGAACCCCCCACCTCCACCACCGACACCCCCACCGACCCCGTCGCCGCGCTGTCTCTCGACAAGCAGGTCTCGCGGGTCGAGGACGTGAACGGCAACGGAGTGGTCGACGCCGGAGACCGCATCACGTACGTGTTCGTGGTGACCAACACGGGCACCGTCGTGCTGACGGACGTGAGCGTTGACGACCCGAAGCTCGAGGCGCTGGGCATCACCGTGCGGTGCGACCCGACGACCCTCCGCCCCGGGGCCTCGGTGACGTGCGAGGCCGACTCGCCGTACTCCATCACGCAGGCGGACACGACCGCCGGACGGGTGGTCAACACGGCGAGCGCCGTCGGGGACGCGCCGGCCGGCGTCGTCCCGCCCACGCCGGCGACCGACACGGTCAGCACCACCATCGGAAGCCCCGTGCCCCTCCCCGTGCGTCCAGGGCTTCCGGTCACCGGAGCACACGGGGTCGGACTCGGCCTGACCGCTCTGGCGCTCCTCGGCGTCGGTGGAGCGATGATCGTCGTCCGTCGACGGAGTGAGGTCACGATCTCCCGCGGCTGACACGACCCGCGGGCGGTGCACGGGTCGGCCCCCAGCCACACGGCTGGGGGCCGACCCCGTGGTTCGGGCTGCTTCACACCTGGCTGGGAGAGGTCTGAGCTCGAACACCGCTGAGGTACGTGCTCACCATGTTCCGGATGGAGATGTCGCGTCCTGCTGCGATCTTCGCCAGCAGGATGCCGTCGAACATGACGAGGAGCTCCGACGCCCGCCGGACCGGTTCGTCCACTCCGAGATTCGACAGGATCCCCGCGAGATGCTGGAGCACGTTCTCCTGAGGTTCAGACGCGGCGTCGACGAGGCACCGGAGCTCTGGATCGTTCCTCAGCTCGATCCGCAGAAGGATGGCTGCAACCTGATCGACCTCCCGACTCACCATCAGCTCGAGAGAACTCGCGATGAACTCCACGGCCGCCCGATCATCCGCGATGTGGTCGGTGGGCACGACCTGGACGGACCCCTCGAACCGGGAGCGAAGTCTCCCGAGAGCCGCAACGAGGAGATCCCGGCGCGTTCGGGCGTACCGGGTGGTGGTTCCCATCGGTAGACCGGCCTGCGCGTCGACGGCTCGATGCGTGAGCCCCCGCATGCCCTGGGCTGCGATGACCTGGAGGGCGCCCTCGGCAACCTTCTGCGGTCGATCTCCTGACGAGCGCGGCATCTCAGAGGTCCCTTCGTCGTGACACGTGCCTCATGCCCCGTGTCACGGGTCAGTATCGCCTAACGACGCGGACCGTCACGAGCAGCGCGGGTCACGAGCGAGATCCCAGCGACCTCGCCGGCGCTCCGGCTCCGAGCGTCCAATTGCGCGACCGGGGCGCCTTACGTAGTCGTGCGGGCACCCTCGCGGCCTCCTGACCGACGCGGTGGTGCACCCCAGGGTTCCAGCCACACGCCGCTACCGGCTGCAAGGTGCGCAACGTGCGGAGATGACGAACGGCTGGTCTCAACTTTCGTTGGGACCGCGCAGTTCCTTCGTAGCGGGGGATGCCGTACACCCTCGATACCTGGGACCGCACAAGAGAACCTCGGGCCTGGACACGCTCAGATCGACCGAGCCACGTCACGGGTGGGTACCTGCCTGCTCTGCGTCGTCAGTAGCGGGTCACGGTGACGAGGGTTGCACAGGAGGATTCGTCGGCGTAGGCCTCGATGATCTCCTCGTCCTCCACCTCGGTGAACGGGTAGTTGGTGGGGGCACCCTCGCCGTGGCGAGACATGTCCTGGAAGAGATCGATCGCCTCGATCTGTACCTGGTCGTCGTGGCCCGAGAGCTCGGTCGGGAAGGTCGTGAACTCCTCCAGACGCGGCTCCGCGACAGCGAGACGGCCGTCGTAGTAGGACACGAACGGCGCGATCACGTCCGCGCCGTCAGCGACCGCCGGAGTCGACTCGGAGATGGCGTCGCGCGCCGCACTCAATCGGTCGAGCTGGGCCTGCCCCGCCGCTAGCGCTTCGGCGCGCTGCTCCTCACCGGTACCCGCGAGGGCGAGCGGGAGGTCCCGATTGGTCTCCTCGAGCTCGTGATAGTCGAGCCAGTCGGAGCATGCGACCTGGACGAACTCGGCCGGCGTGACCCCTTCGTACTCGACGGCGGGATCGGAGGAGCAGGCCGATGACGAAAGCCCGAAGCAGACCAGAACTGCCGAAAGAATGACGTGACGTCGCATTAGTCCCCATTGTCGAGATGGCGTCACCTACGGTCTCACACATGTCGCACACCTTCCCCACCCCAGGGAGTCGAATGTCGAGACGACGCGCAGTCGCAGGTTCCGGGGGTGAGAGCGAAGGTGAATTCATTGCTCCTGACTCCACCTGTCGGACCAGAACCGAATAGTTTCGACGCGCCCGACAACCATCCTTCCGTCCGTGGATGAGACGCCCGAGGCTCCACGTCGCGGGCAACGGTTCCGGATGCTTCCCCAGGGGGCTTGATGACTACAGCAACGAGCCGAGCAGCCGGCCACGCCGACATGCTGATCAGCCGCGACGACTGGGATGACGTGAACGCTCCCCAACAGTGGAAGGACTGGCTCGTCGAGACGGGACGTGTCCTGCTCCTCGACCGTCGGGAGCCGATCAAGAGCTCCGCGGCGCCACCTGACGTGACGCGCGCCTGACGCGAGCGCTCGACGTGCCCGTCACACGCTTGCTGACTACGCTCCTAGCGCCGATCGCCGCCTCCGGGCAGTCACCCGACGTGCGTCAACGGTCTGGCTCGCCAAGTGGCGAACGCGCCACCGACCGAGGTACAGAAAGGAGCACGCCCGTGGGTGTGATGAGCGCTGACGAACGCCTCGCCAGCGACGTTGCTCGACGCCGACTCCTGTGGCCCGCCCTGGGCCTTGCGATAGCACTGAACGCTGCTTACGGCGGACTCGGAGGCGTGCTCGTGCCCGCGCAGGTCGCGCTCGTGGATGCCGGAACCAAGGAGGTCAACCTCGCGATCGTGATGACGACGGCGTCTCTCGTGACGATCGTGGTCTCACCTCTGGCCGGTGCCGCATCGGACGGGACCCGATCGCGCTGGGGCCGTCGAGCACCCTGGATCGTGACGGCCTCCGTCGTGGCTGTGCCTGCGGCGCTGGCGCTGGGCTCCGCCCGATCTGTGCTCGCTCTCACCATCGGCTGGGTCCTGACGCAAGCGGCTCTCAACGTGGTGCAGTCACCGTTCGAGGCGGCCGTCGCCGACCGGGTCCTCCCCTCCGAGCGGGGGCGGGCCGGCTCCATCCTCGGCGTCGGTGTGTCGTTGGGGCTCGCCCTGGGAGTGGTGCTGGCCGGCCAGCTCGTGTCCTTCCCTCTGGCTACCGGGGCGCTGCTGACCTCTGCGGTAGCCGTTGCCGCCGCCGTCCTCGTTCGTCGCAATCCCGAGATCGCCAACGCAGGAAGCGGACTGACCTCAGGCCTCCCGACGATGACCTGGCCACGGCGAGCACCGGACTTCACCCGCGTCTTCGTGGGTCGGTTCATGCTGGTGCTGGGCAACCAGCTGGTGTCGGGGTATCTGCTGTTCATCCTCATGGACCATCTAGGACTTAGCCGCGAGGGCGCCGCGGCCACCGCTGGGCTCGTGGTCACCATTCACACCGGATGCATCGCTGTCGCGGCCGCCGTCGCTGGGCGGTTCACGGACAGCTCTCGCCGCCGCAAACCGTTCGTCGTGGTCGCCTCGATCGTCGTCGCCTGTGCCCTGCTGCTTCCCTGGCTCCTGCCGACCGTTCCTGCGGTGCTGTGCTACGCGGTGGTAGCAGGGTTGGGTCGTGGAACGTATCTCGCGGTGGACACGGCGCTGATGATCGACGTCCTGCCGCAGCGTCGGCACACGGGTCGCGACCTCGCCATCCTGGGACTGGCCCAGGTTGTGCCCCAGGCCCTCACCCCCCTCGTCGCCGTCGGGCTCCTGACACTGAGCCACGGTGACTACGGGGTGCTCTTCGCCGCGGCCCTCGGGTTGGTTCTCGTCTCGATCGTGCCGGTGATGCGAATCAACTCGGTTCGTTGAGGTTGACCGCCGAACCTTCGCCGTCATCCTCGGTTCGCCGAAGCAGACCAAAGCTCGTGGCGGCGGCGAGCGCCTCCCTGCGGTTGGTGGCTCCGAGCTTGCGGTAGAGGCTGCGCATCTGGCTCTTGACCGTGTTGGCCGACACGACGAGCTCTTGAGCTATCCGGACGGTGCTGGCCGTGTCGACGAGCTTGCGCAGCACGACCTCCTCGCGCGGTGTCAGGTGTGGAACCTCGGGAATGGCCGAGGCGGTCGATCCGGGTGATCCCCCTCTTTCCCCCTGGGACGTCGAGGCGAAGCGCTGAAGCAGGAGCGCTCCCTCGGCGCCGGGGACCAGGAAGAGCGGAAAGCTGAGGCCGGACGCCTCGAGCTGAGCCTCCAACCGGAGCACGGCTCGTTCCGCCAGCTCCGACCGGCCCAGGCGGAGAAGAGCTGCGGCCTCGAGCGCACCGTGCTCGACTCGCAGCCGCGGCGCGGTCAAGCCCAGGGACGAGGCTCGCGCGAGCCGCGTCAGCGCGAGGTCAGTTCGTCCCTGTGCGAGTGCGAGGCGGCCTCGAGCCAGCGCCCCCGGGGCATCCTCGCGGCGGGTTCGCCGCAGCACTCTCTCGGCGGCCGCCGGCTGACCCGCCGCCAGATGCAGGAGCGCCGCGGTCTCGTCGAGTCGGCGCAGCACGGGTTCCGGCGCCCCGGTCCGCGACCGCCTCGAGCGGCGCACCCTGTCCATGCGCTCGAGACCCTCGAGCGGCCGACCTCGTCGGACGTCGAGGAACGCTCGAACCTGGAGGAGCACGCTCCAGTGTTCGACGGTGGGGAGGATCGGCCAGATCCGGTCGAGCCAGGCTTCCGCCTCGGCGGGCTTTCCGTCCTCGAGGGCGAGCACCACCTGAGCGACGCGAAGATAGGTGCCCTGGTAATCGTCGATCTTGTCCGGCGGCCACGGCCGGGACAGGGCGAGGTCGCGCCACGAACGAGCCTCGTCCAGGTCTCCGCGAAGAGCGGCGGTGCCGGCCAGCAGTGCCCAAGCGTGCAGGTTGGGCTCGAGGGGGGCCGCCGCCGCCGCACCGGCTTCGAAGGCCTCGACGGCCTCTTCACGGAGGTCGCCGTAGAGAAGTCCTATTCCGGCGTGAAGGAGCAGGTCGCTGCGGAGTGCGCCGAGGGCCGCCTGACCGGTGGCGTCGAGCTGACCCAGGGCGCTCGCTGCTCGGCGGGCACCGGCCACACCACCGTCCGCGAGCCCGGTCAGTCGGAGCGCGACGCTTTCCACGGTCGCCATGAGCGCGCGGTCGGACGGGGTGGCCGACCGATTCAGTCGCGCGGATGCAGCCGCGGTGATGAAGAGCTCAGCGGCTCGAAGTCGGTGCTGACGCCGGGAGTTCAACGCCAGACCGAGAGCGAGCGCGACCACCGGATGCTGCTGAAGCCTTCGCACGGGGGTTCTCTCGAAATGCTCGACAAGAATCGCGCCGTGCTCCCACAGCAGTGGAAGCCCACCAGTCGTGAGGACGAGGCCTGCCAGCGCCAGGTCGTCCGCCTGACCGGCAGCCCGAAGTGCGCGAGGCAGGTCACGCCTGGCCAACGCCCAGTTCGCGTGAGCGACGTGGATCGAGCGGTCCTCCGGGCTGGCATCCTGCCTCAGCGTCGCTCGTACGGGGGCAGCGAGACGGATGATCAGATCGCCCCCCACCTGCCGCTCGACGCGCGCCAGTCCTGCGCGCACGACGGCGCGCATCACGTCGTCGACCGCGACTCGCGGGTTCAGGAGTCGAGCGAGCTCGTCCGTCACGGGATCGGCCAGAGCCCAGGAACGCAGCACCCCCTCCGTCTCGGACGAGAGGTCCTGCAACGCGAGCGCCCGGACGCGGCGCCGCACCTCCGCGTCGTGAGCCCTGATCACGTGATGTTCCGTCCGCACGAGCTCGGCGCCCGTTCGGAGACCGTCGTCCTGCCCCACCGGCATGACGCTCACCATGCGAAGCCCTGCCGGGCGGCCGAGGATCGCCCGCTTCAGCTGGGTCGCGACCTCAGCCGACGTGCCAGTCGCCCGCGCAATGTCGTCGACACTCAGCTCGAGGTCCGCCACGACCGCCACGGCGGGGAGGGAGACCTCCGGCTCCCACGAGGCGTCGGCGCTCGCCAGCAGATGGAGCTGCGGTACGGAGCTCGCCACGGTGAGCAGGCTCGCTCGCAACGGTTCCGGAAGACGGTCGAGGTCGTCGACGACGAGCGTCGCGGAACTCCCGAGTCGAAGGAGTGTCCGAACGACGCGCGGGATCAGCTCGTCGGGATCCTCGGGGAGCTCCGGCACCTGCTCCGACAGCAGTCCGGAGTCCATCAGGAGCGCGAGAGCATGCCCCCACCACGCGGCGGGCCTCGAGGACCCGCCAGGAACTCCCACCCAGACGCCCTCCACCACGGTTCGTTCGAGCCGGCTCCACTGCCTCAGCAGGGTGGTGCGACCCGACCCCGGCCACGAGCGGACCAGGACATGCCGAACTGACTCGTCGAAGGCCGGAATGAGCGCCGTTCGGTCGATGAGATGGAGATCGAGGGCTGGCGCGCCATAGATGCGGCGGGAAGGCAAACTTCGTCCCTTTCTCGATGGCTTGATCACGACCCCTCGGCGCAACAGCGACCACCCTAGGGCAACAACCAGGCCGTCGCGCGGCAAGTCGTGGAGAAACATCTTGAACGCGAATCCGGGCCTTCCGCCGCTGCGGTCTGGCCGATTAGCGTGAACCCCGGTACGTGACGCCTCGCGCCCGAGGGTGACGTTCAGGGCGATTTCACTCGGGCGCGTACGCCGTTCGACATTACCCCGCCTAATCTGACCGGGCCTGGTGCGCTCATCATCAATCTTGTGCGCCCCGGGCCCGGGAGCAGGACCCCCCATCCGCTGCCCGGATCCGAACGTCCCGGGACGTTCGGTCGTCGACGCCCGGTCTGCGTGCCCCCGCGCAGACCGGGCGTCCCGCGGAGGGTCGGGAGGCGTCCCCCGGCAACTGCGTCGTCGCGCGAAAGGCCAGGTAGAAGCGAAAGGCGGCAGTTCACGCCAGAACTATCGACGGGCGCGATTTCACCACCACCAACCCCACGCAACGGTTGGACCTCGCGATGCACTGCTTGGGCATGCGGCGGCGGTAGGTGACGGCACGTCCTCCGGAGACGCTGACGATCCTCCGCCCCAGACCAATGGCCGCGAACATTCGAGGAGAAGGGCGACGCAAAAATAGCTCGTCGGCGACGTTCTGGCGCTGATCGGGCTTGCCGCCTGCGCGCTCGACAAAGAGTTGCCAATGCTGTGCAATCACCCCGCCCCGCGAGCAGGAGCTTGACGTTTCAGGGCGGAGTACACGATTTCACGCCAAGGGATGCGCGCATGCGCCTGAACTCCGAGATGGGCGACGACCCAGCATTCGGGCACCCCAGAAATGACGCGGGTGGTGCAGGACGTCGTGACTCCCGCAGGAACGGATGATCGGAGCGCCCGGTTCCGTGAGGGGCCGGGACCGGGCGCTCCACCCGGCTCGCTCGGAGCTGGGTGCCGACGACGGGTGAGGGGCCCGTCGTTGGCGGTGGACCGAGGCCGGGGCGCTCTCGCACCCCGGCCCCGGCCCTGCTCGGCGGTGGCGCGAGCCACCGCCGAGGGATCCGGGTCAGTCCTGCACGGCCGCCCGGCGGCGTCGGACCACCAGGGCCGCCAGTCCCCCGGCGACCAGGAGCGCGGCGATCCCGGCGAACCCGAGAACGTCGGCTCCCGTGTGCGGCAGCGCCGTGGTCGGCGGCGTGACCGCGGGCGTCGTCGGCGGGGTCACCGGCGGCGTCGTCGGCGGGGTCACCGGCGGCGTCGTCGGCGGGGTGACCGGCGGGTTCGGGTCGGTCGTGAAGGTGTTCACGGCCGAGACCGTGAGCTCCTGCAGCTCCTCCGGGTTGCCCGTGACCACCGCACCGGTCTCGAAGCTGCCGTGCTCGATCGTGGTCTCGTCTGCGCCACCGGCGTCGGTCTCCTCCACGAAGCACGTGGCTCCGAGCGGCAGGAGCACCTCGATGCCCTCGGCGTCCACCAGGGTCAGCGTCTCGCCGCCCCGGAGCGTGACCGACTGCGAGACCAGGGTCCCCAGCTGGGGCTCGCCCTCGACGTCGATCTCGATTTCGCACGTGACCAGGAGGGTGAACTCGCGGTCCACGACGTCGGCGTGGTCGGCGTAGGGGCCGTCCAGCACCTTGGACACGGAGATCGTCCCGGCGGAGAACTCGTTCACCACCACGGCCAGCACGGGGCTAACCTGCACATCCCTCGTGATCGTCACGGTCACGGGCGCCGGCACCTCGTCGGCACCACCGGTGGCGGTCTCGGTGACCATGCACTCGGCGCCGACGGGCAGACCCGTGATCGGCTCCGAGGTGAGCTCGCTCTCCTCACCGCTGCGGGTCAGCTCGACCTCGCCGGAGTAGACCTCCACGCCTCGGCTCGTGCAGACCACGTCGAAGGCGAAGGTGTCCCCCGCCAGCGCCACGCCGGCGCCGGTGAGCTGCTTCACGACCACGAGCGAGCCGACGGGCTGGACCAGCCCGGCGTCGACGTCGGGGCGATCGGCGTCGATCCCCAGCACGATCTCACCGCTGGCACCCGTGGCGAGGTCGGCGTCGGAGTCGATGCCGGCGTCCTCGCCCTGGTAGCGCTGGGTGAAGTCGTAGTGGTTCGCCTTCACCCACGCCTCGTCGAACGTCACCACGTACGTGCCCGAGGCGAGGTCGGCGAACAGGTAGGACCCGTCAGCCCCCGTCACGGTCGCGAGCGTGACGGCGTTGCCGTCCACGTCCGTCCCCGTGAGGGTCACCGGCACACCGGCCACCCCGGACTCGCCCTCGCTCTGGAGGCCGTCGGCGTTCGCGTCGAACCAGACCCGGTCACCGATGCTCGAGGAGACCACGGCCACCGTGCGGATGGCGGGGCCCACACCCTGGGAGACCCCGTCGACCCGGCCCGAGGTGATGTTGCGGTACAGGTCGCCCTGCGCGTTGCCCACCGGGGTCATCGTGATCGCGACCGCGAAGTCCTGCTCCGGCGTGAAGGCACCGGGACGTTGGAACCGCAGTCCGGTCACCTCGGAGCTCGTCTGCGGGCAGTCCGCAGCAGAGCCCGAACCCGAGACCACGTCCCCGGAGATCGCGTCGCACCAGACCGTGGCACCCGAGGCCGTGTTGGAGGCGTGGTCGGGGTCTGAGCTGAGCGACGCGGACGGCGCCCTGGTGTACAGGACCGCGATGCCGTCACCCGCCGTCGGGGTCACGGACTCGAGCACCAGGGAGCCCTGGTAGTCGTTCCCGTTCAGACCGTTCGCCGGGAGCACGTCGACGATGTCCACGTTCTCCACGTTCGCGGGAGCGTCGATGTTCGCGAACGCGACCGTCCACGTCAGGGTGCGCGGGTTCGACACCGACGAGGGGTTGACCTCAATGACGGGCTTGTCGACCGTCTTGGAGATCTTGATACCCGTGGGCACCACGAGCTGGATCTGCGCCGTCGACGTGCGAGCGCGCACGCCCGTGGGGTCACCGGTGGCCGCGATCACGGCCGTGTTCGTGTAGACGCCGTTGCGGGCGGTCGCCGTGATCTCGACCTCGTACACGATCGGATCGATCACCTTGTTGATCTCCTGCGATCCCAGGTCCCACTTCACGTACGTCTGGGTAGCTGCGCACGTGACCTCGGCACCGGCTGGGGAGCCGGACTGCACGACCACCGGGGTGATGGCCGCGCCGCTCTCACGCGTCGAGGAGACGAACTGCTGGTAGGGCGGCAGGCAGTCCTCGACCGTGACGTTCTGTGTGAGCCCGCTGGCCGAGCCATCCGCCGTCAGCGTCGGGGTCAGCCGGTACGCGACCGCCGACCCGGCGGTGTACTGGGGAGCCCCCGAGCTCTGGAACTCACCGCTCGTGGGGTTCCTCACGAACTTCTTGATCCGCGCTGACGCCTGCCCCACGACCAGCCGGTCGCCCTGATTGCCGGCGTTCGTCGCCGGGACGTAGCTGGAGTTGTGCGTCGTGTCGGGAGCGGCCACGGCCTCGTCGAGGCTGTGGGCGCCGGCCTTGGTCTGCAGGCTCGCGAAGTTGGGGATGACGGTGCCGTTCGGGCCGGCGCTCGCCAGCACCCGCATCGCGATCGAGAAGTTCACGGTGATCTGGGTCCCGGTCGTGCCGCCCTCGTCGCTGAACGCGAACCGGACGCGGTTGACACCCTGCCAGTTCCCGTCCACGACCGAGGCGCCCGGGACGGCTCCGGGGCTGGTCGCCCAGGTTCCGGTGTTGCACGCGGACTTCTCGGCGCTGCCGGGGTCGGCGGTGTAGCCGTACTCGATCTTGAGGTTGTCGAGCCCGTCGGCGCTGGCCCACCAGCTGTCCTGGATGACGCTCGAGACCCAGGCCGGCGACCCGTTCGAGGCGAACTGCACTCGCGTCTGGGTCGTCGCAGGAAGATCGAACGACACAGGCATGGCGAGCTTGGTGCTGTCCCACACGTCGCACGAGACGAAGGTGCGTGAGAACTCGGCCCCCGACATCGGGAGGATGTCGTGCGAGACCGTCAGGTTGCTCAGCACGGTCTGGCCAGGGAGCACGACGGTGTTGCCGTCGCGCCAGCTCGACGAGCCGGGCGGGCCCTGGAACTCCCAACTCGTGAACTGACCGGTCGGTGTGTTGCCCGGCGCATTGGTGACGCCGCTGAAGCCCTTGCCCAGGCTGAAGCTCCCGCTGCCGCCGTCGAACTTGGTCGTGCCGGTGCGCACGTTGTTCTCCGGCCGCTCACCCTGGTTCGGGTTGCCGTCGATCGCGTTCGCCTGCACCTGGGAGTAGTGGTTGCGCCAGTTGAGGGTGTAGCTGTCGTCGATCTCCTCGCCGAGGTCGCGCACGGCGTCGAACGGCACCTCGATGACGACGACCGTCGAGAGCACGTAACCGGAGTCCGCCGGGAGCGGAGCCGTGCCGGAGGTCAGCGTCGGCACGGTGTAGCCCGTCGTGTCGGCGCCCGTGAACGCGATGTCCACCGGGGTACCCAGCGCGGGCTGGGCGCAGGTGATCGTGCCGCTGTCGCGCACGGCGCTCGCGGCGGAGTTCCCCGCTCGAACGCTCGGGTCGGGGATCTCGCCATAGAGGTTCATCGCGTAACCGGGCGCGCACATCGTCAAGCGCGGCGCGTACCGCTCCAGGGCATCCGGACCGGCCGCCAGCCATGCGGGCGAAACCGTCGTACCGGCACCGAAGAACGCGTCCGGCCGGAGGTCCTCCGTCACCACGACCGGGGAGGCCAGGGGTGTGATCCCCTTGCCGCCTGCGGGAGCCTCCATGGTGAGCGGAAACTCCATCCTCGTGCAGAGCCGGGCGGCGTCGAACGAGCAGATCCGGTAGTTCTGGTAGAACGGCCCGGCGTTGTCCGAACCGCTGCGCGTGCGCTTGGAGACGTCGAAGTTCGCGGCAGCCGAGACCGAGTGGGAGACCGGCCCTGACACGGCGGGCTCGGTCACCTCGGTCGAGGTCGCCGAGACCGCGATCGGACCGAGAACGGTGCCGTTCGGAACCTCGGGACGGACCTTGGAGACGAACTTGTAGTCGAGGGAGCTGCCAGCCGCGCGGTCCTCGACCACACAGGTCACGGTCTGCTGCGGCAGCGCCTCCCACGACGTCATGGTCACCGGGATGGCCGGGGCGGGCAGCGTCCCGGGCGTCACCGACGAGCCGATGACGCAGAAGGGCGGCAGCGACAGGAGCTCCTCTCCCTTGGGGAGCACGAACGTCATCGTCGGGCTGGTCTGGTCGGCGCCCTCGACGCGCAGTCCGACCGTGTAGGTCACCGAGTCGTTCGTCCGCACCACGTCGTTGGTGGGGCTGGAGTCGTTGCCTGCGGCGTCGTCGCCGTCGAACGGCTCCGTGCCGGTCACCTGGGTCAGCGTCACCGACAGCGTCCCGTCACCGACGGCGAGCGCGACAGCGCTGGCCACGGCGCGCTCCGCCGCTGCCGGCACACTCGTGGACGGTGCGCTGGGCTCCGGCGCGACCGCGGTCTCTCCGAGCTGGCCGGAGTCCGGAGCCTCCGTCGACGCCTCGCTGGCGTCGGAGTCCGGCGCGGTCTCTTGCGGAAGGCGGCTCTCGGCCTCAGCCTCCCCGCCGGTCGCCACCTCACCGAGCGGGGTGGCAGGCGTGGCGGTCTCACCGATCGCCGGTGCAGCCACCCCCGCCGTCAGCGTCAGTGCCGCGAGCGCTGCCATCGCGGCAACTCTCCGTCCGCCCCACTTCGCTCGTCCCCTGGTTGTCGATCTCATCATGCTCAGCCCTCTTCGAGTCCCTGTTTCCGGCACCGGGCTACACATGCCGATCGGAGGAGATCCCACTGATGGGCCTCCGGCGTCGTCCCCGGTGAGAGGACGTGCGCGCTCGGATGCCCCCTCGCGACGTCGTCCCCACCCCGCCGCATCGCACGGCCGAGCGTCGGCAAATCTAGGTAGCCGGGTCGAGGTCAGCAGGGCGACGCGGGGAACTTCACCCGTCACTTCACCCCCGGACCCAGGGTCGGACATCGACCTCGTAGCCTCAGACCGCCCCCTCGGTGCCGTGTGCCAGCGCGAGGCTGACCCGACGCACCGCGGTCAACGCGGACCGGCTACACGGTCGGGGTTCGTCGGGAAGAGGTGAGGACTCGCCCCGTGGGTAGCTCCTGCCGGGAATGACGAAAGGCCCGGTCTCAACTTCCGTTGAGACCGGGCCTTTCCTTTGTAGCGGGGGCAGGATTTGAACCTGCGACCTCCGGGTTATGAGCCCGGCGAGCTACCGAGCTGCTCCACCCCGCGTCGGTGAACACCACTCTACGTGTCCACTGCCGAACAGCCAAATCGGGGCCGGGTGACCTGCCTCACGTGCCACGTGGGCGGGCCACCCGGCCCGTCGGTCAGCCGGCGGCGCTGATCTCGTCCTGCGCGGCGATCGCGCGCTCGAGAGCGTCCGCCAGGTCGGCCTGCGCCTCGCCGTACGCGGCCCAGTCGCCGCTGACCTGCGCGGCGCGCGAGTCCGCGAGGGCGGTGCCTGCGTCGTCGAGCGCCGTGGTCAGACGCTCCTGGGGCGTGCCGGGCAGGACCGGGGCGGTCGTGCCGCCGTCGGTCGGCTGCTCCGTGGGCTCCTCGCCTGCGCCGTCGGTCGGGTCCTCACCCGGGTCGACCGGCTCGACCTCGACGTCGGGGTCGATGCCGGCGTCACCGGCGTCCGCCCCCGAGTCGCCGCCGAAGACCTGGTCCAGCGCCTCGTCGAGCGTGGTCGCGAACCCGATCTTGTCGCCGAAGGCCACGAGCACGTAGCGCAGCAGCGGGTACTGGGTGCCCGAGGACGCCTGGGCGTACACCGGCTGGACGTAGAGGAACCCACCGCCGACGGGCAGCGTCAGCAGGTTGCCCTGGACCGCCTGCGACCCCTGGGAGTCGAGGATGTTCAGGGTGTTGGCCGCGGCCTGGTCGGTGTCGAAGTTGTTCTGCACCTGACCGGGTCCGGGGATCGCCGAACCGGCTGACAGCTCGAGCAGCCGGATACGGCCGTAGCTCTCGGCCCGCTCGCCGTCGACGGTGCCGGCGTCGCCGTCCACCGCCGCGAAGCCACGCAGCACGTTGCGGTTCTCGGCCGCGAGGATGAACGAGGTCGTGAGCGAGAACGAGGACTCCTCCTGCTCCGGCATCCGGAGCGTGAGGTAGTACGGCGGCTGGGGCGCGGTGCCGTCGTCGGTCGGGTCCTCCGGCGTGCGCCAGAAGTCCGACCCGGCGAAGAACTGCCCCGCGTCGGTCACGTGGTAGGTGTTCAGCAGCGTGCGCTGGACCTTGAACATGTCCTGCGGGTAGCGGACGTGGCTCATCAGCTCGCCGGACATCTCCGACATCGGCTGGATCAGGTCGGGGTAGACGTTCTTCCACGTCTGCAGGACCGGGTCGCTCTCGTCCCACGTGTACAGCGTGACGCTGCCGTCGTAGGCGTCAACGACGGCCTTGACCGAGTTGCGGATGTAGTTCACGGACGCGGGCTGCTGCGTCACCGTCAGCGGCTGGCCGTTGGCCCCCACCAGCGTCGAGTCGAGCGTGGCCTCCTCGAGCGCCTGACGGGCCGAGTAGGGGTAGGAGTTCGACGTCGTGTACGCGTCGACGATCCACTTGACCTCGCCCACGCCGTCGCCGTCGGTGTCGATGACGGCCGGGTAGGTGGAGGAGTCCACCGTGAGGAACGGCGCGACCTTCTCCACGCGCACGCGCGGGTCGCGGTCGAACAGCACCTGCGACTCGTTCGTCACGCGGTCGGAGAACAGGATCTCCTGGCTGCCGAAGCGGATCGCGAACAGCGCGCGCAGGAACGGGTTGGAGACCTGCGGACCGCCGTCACCCGTGTAGGTCGACAGCACCTCGCCGTCGGTCTCGTCCGAGGGGTAGTCGACCTCCCACGGCGCGGTGCCCTCCGGCGCCCCGACGATCGAGTAGTCCGGGGACTGCTGGCCGAAGTAGATGCGCGGCTCGTAGTCGCCGAGCTCACCGGTGCTGGGGATGCCACCCTCGAAGAACTCGGGCTGTCCGCCCGGTCCGGGCGTGTTCCCGTAGGCGGCGACGACGCCGAACCCGTGCGTGTACACGGTGTGGTCGTTCGTCCAGTTCCGCTGGTTGGCGCCGAGCCCGTTGAGGTTCAGCTCGCGGACGGCGATGACCGTGTCGGCGTTCTGGCCGTCGAGGTCGTAGCGGTCCACCGACAGGTCCTGCTCGAAGGAGTAGTACTGACGGATCTGCTGCAGCTGGCGGAACGTCTGCGAGATGATCGTCGGGTCCATCAGGCGGATGCTGGCCGTGGCCTCGGCGTCCTCGCGGAGCGCGCCGACCTCGGCCTCGGTGGTGGCCTGGTAGTCGATGCGCTCGATGTCCTCGAGTCCGTAGGCGGCCAGCGTCGCGTCGATGTTGCGCTGGATGTACGGCTCCTCCAGGTCCTGCTCGTTCGGTAGTACCTGGAAGCGCTGCACGAGCGCCGGGTAGATGGCGCCCACGACGATCCCGGCCACCAGCATCAGGGCGACGGCGACGGCGGGGAGCCGCCACGTGCCGCGCACGCTGGCCACCACGAAGAGGACGGCGACGACGATCGCGATGCCGGCCAGGATCTCGCGCCCGGGGAGGACGGCGGAGACGTCGGTGTACGCGGCGCCGTCGAAGCGTTCACCCTCCTGCGCGAGCAGCGAGTACCGGTCGAGCCAGTAGGACCCGGCGATCAGCAGCGTGAAGACCGCAGCCAGGACGCCGAGGTGGACGCGGGCGGCGGGGCTGACGTGCGGGCCCTGGCCGACCTGCAGGCCGCCGTACAGGTAGTGGGTCACGACGGCGGCGACCAGGCCGATGAACACGACCGCCATGAGGAAGGAGACCGCGAACCGGAGTGCCGGCAGCGTGAAGAGGAAGAACGACAGGTCCATCCCAAACTGGGGGTCGACCTCGTTGAACGTCTCGCCGTTCAACGCGACCAGGATCGTCTGCCACTGGCTGGACGCGGCGAGGCCGCCGAACAGCCCGAGGACGATCGGGGCGCCGATCAGCACGCCGCGACGCAGCGGCTCGACGGCCTCGCGGTAGCGGTCGAGGTTGCGCTGCTCCTGCGTCGCCGGGGCGTACACGGGACGGTGGCGGTAGGCGAGGTGGAGGTTGAGCCAGGTCGATCCGCCCAGCACGAGGGCACCGGTGGCGAAGAGCGCCGCCCGGGTCAGCCACTCGGTGCGGAGCACCTGGGTCACATCGAGCTGGCTGTACCAGAGCCACTCGGTGACGAGGCCCGCGGACGCGAAGAGCGCGACCAGGAGCACGGCCAGGATGAGGATCGTGGGCCCGAGGGCCGAACGGCGGCGGGCCGGCTTGGCCGGCGCAGCGGAGGTCACGGGGTAGCACCTTCAGGTCGAGGGAAGGACGTGCGGCGGGCAGACCACCACGAAGGGTCAACGCATTCCGCCGCCCTCAAGTTTCCCACAGGGGTTGCGAACGAGGGTCGAGCTGCCCCGAGCACCCGGATGGCAGGATCGTGGCATGACCGAGACCTCCCCCGAGACCTCTCCCGAGCCGGCCTCCCAGCCCTCCTCCGAGTTCACGGCGCCGCAGACCGCCGCCCTCGCCCGGTGCGTGCGCGAGACCGAGCTGCACGTCGCCACGGACGGCTGGGACGCCCCCGTGCGGGTGTTCGCGCTCGTCGGCACCGCCGCGGCCCTCGCCGCCGACCCCTCGCTCGCCGCCGTGCTGCCCGACACCGGCGGCGACCCGCACCACCTCACCGCCGTGGAGCAGGAGGGGCTGCCGGAGGCGGCCTCGCTCGAGGACCTGCTGGCCCAGCTGGCGTGGCCGGACGCGGTGGACGGCGCCGCCGTCGTCGTCGAGCGCCTCGTCGTGCCGCCGGCGGCGGAGAGCGAGCTGCCCGACGACGAGGAGGCGGCCGTCGCGGCGCTCGCCGCCCACCCGGACGCGCAGGACGTGCGCATCGCCGTCGGCGTGCTGCGCAGCGGCGAGTCCTGGTGCGCGCTGCGATCCCGCGCGCACGACACCGACGACCAGGTCGCCGGCGGCACGGACCTCGTCCCCGGGCTGGTGACGGCGCTGACCGCGACGCTCGCCTGAAGGGGCCCGGGGGGTCGGGCGCCCGACGGCGGAGGGTCAGCCCTCGCGCAGGTACAGGTCGCGCAGCAGCGCGATCTCCGCGCCGTGGTGGATGACCTCGCGGTGGATGTGCAGCACGAGCGCGGCCATCGGGTCCTGCTCGAACCCGCCCTCCCCGCACGGCGCCGCGAGCGCGGCACCGTCGAGGCCGCGGACGCCGTCGCACCAGGTCGCGTAGGCCTCGTCCAGCCGGCGCAGCGCCTCGTCGGCCGTGCCGGGGTCGTCGTCGTCCTCGTAGGAGGCCGGCGCGGCCCCGAAGTGGCTGGCGTTGCGCGCCCCGAGCACGCCGACGAGCAGGTGGCCGACGCGCCACGCGATGGTCGTCACCGGGGCCGGCTCGGGCTGCGGGAACGCGGAGTCGATGAGCCACTCCCCCGAGCCGACGGCCATCGGAGCGTCCGACTCGCCGGCGCGGGCGATCGACCAGGAGTCCTCGACCGGACGCCAGAGGAACTCGGCGTCGGTGAGGCCCTCGAGGCGGGGGCGCAGCTGATTCTCCCAGTGCCACGTCAGCTGGCTGAGGAGCAGGGCGGTCCAGGGCAGGGACATCGGTGTCTCCTTCGCTGTGCTCGCCAGGGCGTCCCCGGACGATCGGATCAGCCGGTCAGCCGCTCAGCTGCACGTCGGCAGGTCGGCGGCCTCGTCGGTGCCGACAGCCTGCACCGCGGTCCACGCCTCGTCCAGCGTCTCCACCCTGATGACCTGGAGACCGTCGGGCACGTTGCCCACGACGTCGGCACAGTTGGCCGCCGGGGCGAGGAAGTACTCGGCGCCGTCGCGCACCGAGCCGTTCATCTTCTGCACGATGCCGCCGATGGGACCGACGTTGCCGTCGAGGTCCATCGTCCCCGTGCCGGCGATGACCTCGCCGCCGGTCTGGTCCCCCGGCGTGAGGCGGTCCATGATCCCGAGCGCGAACATCGTGCCGGCGCTGGAGCCGCCGATGTCGCTGATCTCGATGTGGATGTCGACGGGGAACGTGTGCGTCGGGTTGATGAGGACGCCGAGCGTGCTCCCGCCCTGCTCGTCGTCGCCCGTCGTGATGTCGAGGTCGACCTCCTCGCCGTCGCGGGTCACCGTGAGCACGAGCGGGCTGCCGGGGGCGTCGCGCGCAGCACCTCGGTCAGGCCGGAGAAGGCGGTGACCTCGAACCGCTCGCCGTCGATCGTCACGGCGTCGATGACGTCGTCCGTCTCGACGACACCGACAGAGGCCCCGTCCTCGACGACCCCGGCGATCGTGAGGACGGCGGGGACGTCGTAGCCGAGGGTCTCGAGGGCGGCGACCGTGGCCGACGTCTGCGAGGACGTCATCTGGGCCTGGGAGCGCTCGTCCGCCTCCTCGCGCGTCTCCCCATCCGGGAACACGCTCTCGCGCGGCACGACCGAGACGGCCGGGTTGAACCAGCCGCGCAGCACGTTCCCGACGCCGACCGGGTACCCCGGGCCGCCGGCCACCGACACCGTGGTCAGGCGCAGCTGTCCGTCGCTCGGGAAGGTCTCGGTGTCGTCGTCCACGACGATCAGCGGCGTGCCGTCCGACTCCCCCAGGGTGTCGACCGTCGGCCCGGGCATCCGGACCGCGTACGGCGCCGGCACCATCACGCAGATCAGGAGCAGGAGCGCGAGCACCAGACCGAGCACGAGCGCGGCGGCCGGCACGCGGTCCCACGCGGGGGTGGGGGTCGGCATCGGCGCGAAGGTGCGCGGCGCCGACGTGCGGGTCGGCGAGGACGGCGTGCTCATCGCACCATTGTCCCCCGCGCGGGGCCCGTCACGCTCAGTCGCGATCCGCCGTCAGCGAAAGCCCGTCGGGCGTGTCCGGACCGCGGGATACGTTGGGTCCCCGGGCTGGCCCGCCCGAGGGGAACCGAGACGAAGGCGACCTGATGAGCGACGACCTCAGCCCCGACGACGCCCGCCGCACCTGGCAGCAGCTGCTCCAGCAGATGCTCGGTGAGGAGGGTGCCCGCGAGGCGATGGAGGCGCTCGAGGCCGGCGGTTTCGACCCGGCCCAGATGGCGCAGGCCGCAGGGCTGCCCTCCGACGCCGCCGGGATGCAGGCGATGATGGCGCAGATGCAGAGCATGCTGGCGTCCACGGGGACCGAGGGAGTCAACTGGTCGCTCGCCCACGACATCGCCCGCCAGACCGCCCACCAGGGCGGCGACCCCAGCGTGACCGCGGCCGAGAGCGCCCGGACCGTGTCCGCCCTCAGCGTCGCCGACCTCTGGCTCGACGCCGCGACCGACCTCCCGCCCGCCGGCGGCACCCGGTCCGCGTGGAGCCGGGCGCAGTGGGTCGAGGCGACGCTCGAGACCTGGAAGCGCCTCACGGGTCCGGTCGGATCCTCCGTCTCCGACGCCCTGGCCACCGTGCTCGCGCAGAGCGAGGGCCTGACGGGCGGGATGCCCGAGCTCGGCGGGCTGGGTGGTCCGGGCGGTCTGGGCGGTCTGGGTGGCGCCGGCCTCGATCCCGCCGCCATGCTGCGCGGCCTCGGCGGTTCCGTGTTCGGCCTGCAGGTCGGCCAGGCCGCCGGCACGCTCGCCCGCGAGGTCTTCGGCTCCTCCGACACCGGACTGCCGCTGCTCGAGCGCCCTGGCACCGCCCTCGTCCCGCGCAACGTCGCCGACTTCGCCGAGGGCCTCGACGCCCCAACGGAGGAGGTCCTCGCGTTCCTCGCGGTGCGGGAGAGCGCGCACGCCCGCCTCTACGCCCACGTCCCGTGGCTGCGCGCCCACATCCTCGGACTCGTCGAGGAGTACGCGCGCGGCATCAGGATCGACCTCGAGCGCCTGGAGGAGTCGGTGCGCACGATCGACCCGAGCGACCCCGAGGCCCTGCGCTCCGCGATCTCGGGCGGCGTGTTCGCTCCCGAGGTCTCGCCCGAGCAGGCCGGGGCGCTGGAACGCCTCGAGACCGCGCTCGCGCTCGTCGAGGGCTGGGTGGAGGACGTCACGGCCCGGACCGTCGCCCCGCACCTGCCGCACGGGGTGCCGCTGCGCGAGATGATGCGCCGGCGTCGCGCCGCCGGCGGCCCCTCCGAGCACGTCTTCTCCACGCTCGTCGGTCTGCAGCTGCGACCGCGCCGCCTGCGCGAGGCCGCCACCCTGTTCGCCACGCTGGTGGCCGAGGGCGGACCCGAGGCCCGCGACGCCGTGTGGGCGCACCCCGACCTGCTGCCGGACGCGGCCGACCTGGACGCCCCGACCACCTTCACCGCCCGCCGCGAGGAGCAGGGCCGCGAGGACGCCGACTTCGACGCCGCGCTCGCGGACCTGCTCGACGGCGGGACCGGGGCGCCCCCGTCGGCGGCCGACGACGCCGGCTCGGGTCAGAACAAGGACGACGAGGGCGACGGCGGTCCGGCCGCGCCGTGATCCGCCGAGGCTGCTCGGGCGGGTGGGGCTGCGGGGGCGGGTGAGGCTGCGGGGGCGCGTGAGCCGCCGGGCTCCGGCTCGAGGTCGTCCTCGGCGCCGCCGTCGTCGTCCGGCACGCCGTCCCCCGCCACACCGTGGCCCTGCGCCCACGTGACGCCGGCCAGGAACGCCTCGGACTCGGTCTGCCGCGGGTAGCGCCAGGCGAGCTCGCGGAACCGCGGACCGTGGTTGGCCTCGACGAGGTGGGCGAGCTCGTGCACCAGCACGCCGTCGAGCACCCACTCGGGCATCCCCTGCAGCACGTGGGAGAGCCGGATCTCGCCGGTCGACCGCGTCGCCGAGCCCCAGCGGCGACGCATGTTGGTGACCCAGGCGACCGAGGTCGGCCGCGCCCTGCCCTCGAGGTAGCGCTCGGACAGCGCCGCCGCCCGCGCCGCCAGCGCCGCGTCGGACGGCCGACGCCGTCGCTCCGTGGCCGCCAGTCTGGCGAGCATCTTCTCCACCCACTCGGCCTCCTGCGCCGGGCTGAAGCGCGCGGGGATGGCGACGACGATGCGCCCGTTCTCGCGGAAGGCCGTCACGGTGCGCGTGCGCCGGCGGCTGCGCCTGACCTCGATCTCGGGCGCGCCGGGTCCCGGCGGAGTCGTCGCGGCGGTGGTGCTGGTCACGCCTCCAGGGTAGGTCGCGCTCCCGACACCACCGGCCCGGTCGCCGCCCGGCTGTGGACGAGGGCGCCCGTCCACAGTCCCCACGCATCGGTGGCGCCCGCCGTCGTCCACAGGCCGGGCGCGACGGACCGCTCCCGTGCCACCCTCACCGCAGGAGGTGGGGGCGATGCAGCTGGTGGACGGACTGGTGACCCTGTGGCGGTGCGACGGCGAGAGCCAGCTCGGGGCGGACCCACGGTTCGCCGTCGTGCTCGACGGCCTGAGCGGGCCGCAGCAGCGGGCGCTCGACGAGCTGGCGCGGCGCCGGGTGACCGGGGTGACCGACCTGGCCAGGGGTGCGCGCTGCACGCTGCGCGAGGCCCGACACCTCCTGGACCGCCTCGGCACCGCCGGGCTGCTGGTGGACCCGCCGCGCTCGCTCGCCGCGGGGTCCATCGCCCCGGCAGCGGTGCTCGACCGGCTGGGCGGGACGACCGCGGAGGCGAGCCGACGGCGGGCGCGGGCCTCCGCCGTCGTGGTCGGCGGTCCGTCGCTCGGGCTGCTGCTCGCGCGGCTGCTGACGCAGGCCGGGCTGGGCGGGGTCGCCGTCGTCGATCCGGCCCCGGTCTCGCCGGCGGACGTCTCCGTCCTGGGGTACCACCCCGGCGACGTGGGGCGGCCGCGGGAGCTGGCGGCGCTGGCCCATCTGCGCCACGCGCGTGCCGACGTCCGCACGCGGGCGCCGGACCGGCCGGACGTCGTGGTGCTGGTGGAGTCGCGGGTGGCGGTGCCGTTCCGCTCGTCAGGACTGATGGGAGAGGACGTCCCGCACGTCTCGGTGGTGCTGCGCGAGCTCGACGTCGTCGTCGGGCCCGCCGTGCGTCCCGGACTCGACCCCTGCCTGCGCTGCCTCGACCTGCACCGTCAGGACGCAGACGCCTGCTGGCCGGCGATCGCCACGCAGCTGGCGGTCGCGCCGGTGCCGCATCACGACGACGCGACGCTCGCGACGGCGGCGGGGACGGCGTGCGCGAGGGTCACCGCGGTGCTCGACGGCGTCGCGACGGACGGGTACGCGCGGTCGTCGTGGGGCCGCACGAGCGAGGTCGGTCCGGCAGGTGTCGCCGAACGGCGCTGGGCGCCGCACCCGGCGTGCGGGTGCGGCGCCCAGGAGGAGGACGCTCCGATCGGTTGAGGACCGGGCGAGGTCGCGGTCATGCCGCGACCTTCCGCGGCCGGCCGCGACCGCGCTTGCGGGCGACGACCGTGCCGTCGATGAAGACCTCTCCACCCCAGACGCCCCAGGGCTCGCGCCGGGTGAGGGCGCCCTCGAGACAGGCGGCGCGCAGCGGGCAGGCGGCGCACATGGCCTTGGCACGCTCCACGTCGTCACCGCCCTCCGCGAACCAGAGGTCCAGGGTGTCCCCCACCTGGCAGGGCAGGGTGACGTCGACGGTGGGCAGATCGGTGACGGGCTGAGCGGGTGAGAGCTGAGCCGGGGAGAACTCGGACGGCGGGAAGAGCATCGGGTCCGACGCGAGATCGGACGGGTCGGATGAGGGACGGTTGCCGACGGCGACGTCGGACAGCACGAGAGACATGGTGGGAAACCCCGAGGGATGCGTGTTCAGCAGTGACAGGGCCGTGAAGGCCGAGGAGCCGAGGCTCGAGAGCGCCCGATCAGATCGAGCGAGTTGCGCTGCGGCCGCCGGTCAGGCGGTGCGGTCCGGGCCGCCGAGGACGGGTGTCTTTCGGAACCGGTAGACCACGGCCTGCTCGACGAACGAGCGACGGGCGAAGTTATTCATCACGGTTGAGACACCTCCTTCTCTCGGGCGGCCCCTGTGCTGGCTAGGCAGGGCAACGGTTGAACACGAACGTGGACGACACTAGCCGCCCCCTCGCGGGGCGGCCAAGGCTATTTCCGAACTTTCTTCTCGGGGGCTGCCGGCGGCGGGCTCAGGCTCCGCCGTCGAGCGCCTCCGACGGCCGCTGACCTGCGACGATGGCCAGCACCGCGCCGCCGTGCGCCTCGATCTTCGCCGCGCCGATGCCGCGCAGCATCGCGAGCTGGCGGAGGTTCTTGGGCTTGGCCGTGGCGATCGCCACGAGCGTGGTGTCGTGCAGGATCGTGTACGGCGGCTTGCTGGTGGCGCGGGCGAGGTCGGCCCGCCACGCGCTGAGCGCGGCGAAGACCTCGGGATCGGCGTCACCGTGCGTCAGCGCCGCCTCGTTGGCCTCGGCCCTGGCCCGACGGCGCGCGCGTTCCGGGACGCCGCCCCCGCCGTCGCGCGAGGGCCACAGCCCGTCGAGGAACCGGGACGGCTTGCGGCTGGCGCGGCCGCCGGGGGTGCGGGACTTCGCGTAGGACAGCGCGAGGTGCTCGCGGGCGCGCGTCACGCCGACGTAGAGCAGCCGGCGCTCCTCCTCCACGGACTCGGGCGTCTCCGCGAACGAGATCGGCAGCAGGCCCTCGCAGACACCGGCGAGGAAGACGGCGTCCCACTCCAGGCCCTTGGCCGCGTGGAGCGAGGCGAGGGTGACGCCCTCGAGGGTCGGGGCGTGCTGCTCGGCGGCACGCTCGACGAGGTCGTCGACGAACGCCGTCAGGTCGGCGCCGCGGCGTGCGGAGAGGTCGTCCGCGAGCTTCACGAGCGCGTCGAGCGACTCCCAGCGCTCGCGCACGGCACCACGCGTCGCGGGCGGCTGCGTCTCCCAGCCCGCGCCCGCGAGCACGTCGCGCACGATCTGCGGCATGGGCTGGTCGGGGTCGACGGCGCGCGTCGCCCCCGCAGGAGCGCGATGGCCTCCCGCACCTCGCGGCGCGCGAAGAACCGCTCGCCGCCGCGCACCAGGTAGCCGATGCCCGCGGTCGCGAGCGCCTGCTCGAACGCCTCGCCCTGGGCGTTGGTGCGGTAGAGGATCGCGATCTCGCTCGGGGCGACGCCCGTACCCACCAGTGCGGCGATCCGGGTGGCGATGCCGCGCGCCTCGTCCTCGTCGTCGTCGTAGGAGTCGAAGGAGACGGCGGGGCCCGAGGGGCGCTGGGCGATCAGCGTGACCGCGGCGTCGTTGCGTGCGCGTCCCGCGCGGGCGAGCACGTCGTTCGCGAGCCGGACCACCTGGGGCGTGGAGCGGTAGTCCCGGACGAGCCGGACGACCTGCGCGCCCGGGTGCTTCGTGGGGAACTCCACCAGGTGGCGCGGCGAGGCGCCCGTGAAGGAGTAGATGGTCTGCGAGACGTCGCCGACGACGCACAGGTTGTGCCGGTCCCCAGCCACAGGTCGAGGAGCCGCTGCTGGAGCGGCGAGACGTCCTGGTACTCGTCGACGACGAAGTGGCGGTACTGCCCGCGCACCGTGCGCGCAACGTCCTCGCGCTCGGCCAGCACGCCGACCGTGAGGAGCAGGACGTCCTCGAAGTCGATGACGCCGCGCTCGGTCTTGGCGTCCTCGTAGACGGACAGCAGCCGCGCGACGGTCGTGAGGTCGTGCCCGGCGGCACCGGGGCGGCCGGCGGCCGAGGCAGCGCGGACGTAGTCGTCCGGCGTGACGAGGCTGACCTTGGCCCACTCGATCTCGGCCGCGAGGTCCCGGATCGCGAGCCGGTCGGCGCCCAGCCCGAGGCGGCCGGAGGCCTCCGCGACCAGGGGGGCCTTGTGCTCGGCGATGCGCGGGAGCCCCCCGCCCACCACCTGCGGCCAGAAGTAGCTGAGCTGACGCAGCGCGGCGGCGTGGAACGTGCGCGCCTGGATGCCCTGCACGCCGAGGTCCCGCAGCCGCGTGCGCATCTCGGCCGCGGCCCGCGCGGTGAACGTCACGGCGAGCACCTGGGTGGGCATGAACGCGCCGACCGCGACGCCGTGCGCGATGCGGTACGTGATGGCCCGGGTCTTGCCGGTACCCGCTCCGGCGAGCACGCACAGCGGCCCCGAGAGGTGCTGCGCGACGGCGCGCTGGTCGTCGTCGAGCGCGGCCAGGAGGGCGGCGGGGGTGCGGGGCGGGGACTCGGTGGACATCGCCTCCATCCTCGCAGGGGGCGCCGACATCGACGGCGCGGCGGGGGCGGGTGGGCCCGTGACGTGGACGACGACGTCCGGGTGCCGCCTGGGGACAGGCCGACCGCCGTCGGGATCCCGCCTCGACGCGGGAACGACCCGGTGGGCGGTAGGCCGTGCCGCGGAATAGTCGCGCGCGGGGGCGGTTGCTGCCAGGAGAGCCTCCGCGGCCGACCGGCCGCGCGCCCCGCACCGACGAAAGGCGATCCGTGAGCAGCACGACGCTTCCCGAGCCCGGCACCGTGACCATGTACAGCACCACCTGGTGCGGCTACTGCCGTCGGCTGAAGACCCAGCTCGACTCCGCGGGGATCGGCTACACGGAGGTCAACATCGAGACCGACCCCGAGGCCGCCGCCTTCGTCGAGAACGTCAACGGTGGCAACCAGACCGTGCCGACCCTCGTCTTCCCCGACGGTTCCGCCAGCACCAACCCGTCGCTGGCCGACGTCAAGAAGCAGCTCGCCGCCTCCTGAGCGTCCCCCACCGCACCGCCCGGCCTACGGGCGGAGGGCCGCCCGGGCGGCCGTCGGATCGGGGCGTCGGGGATCTCGCCCCCGAACCACGACTCGATGAGCACGCGGGCGATCGACGTCCGCATCGGCAGCACGACCTCGCCCGCCGCGACCGCGCGGGCGAGGTCGTCGCGCGTGAACCACCGCGCGTCGGTGATCTCCTCGCCGTCGGGGCGCGGTTCGGGCCCCTCGACGCCGTCCTCGCCGACGAGGCGGCCGTGGAAGCCGACCATGAGCGACCCGGGAAGGGCCAGGGCTGGCCGCCCGCGTAGGCCAGGGGCCCGACGTCGAGCCCCACCTCCTCCTCGACCTCGCGCCTCACGGCCTGCTCCAGGCCCTCGCCCGCCTCGACGAAGCCCGCCAGCACCGAGCGACGCCTCTCGGGCCACGCGGCGGCGTGGGCGAGCAGCAGGCGGTCGGCGCCGTCGCTGATCGCCATGATCACGGCGGGGTCGGTGCGCGGGTAGTGCGTGGAGCCGTCGCGGTCGCAGCGTGCCGCCCAGCCCGCCTCCACCAGCACGGTCGGGGCGCCGCAGCGCGGGCAGTGGGTGTGGGTGCGGCGCCACGCCGAGAGCGCGACGGCGGACGTCGCCAGCCCGGCCTCGGCGTCGCCCAGCAGGTGACCGGCATCGCGAAGGGAGCCCCAGCCGTCGGGCTCGTTGCCGCGCTCGATCACGGGGCGTCCGCCGGGACGAAGGCGACGTAGGCGCGGCCCGGGGTGCCGGCGTCGGCGTCGTGGTCGTCGCGGCCGAGGTAGAACCACTCCCCCGGCTGATCGACGAGCTCGAGCGGGGAGCGCAGGTCGAGGGCGTCGGGCGCCGAGACGCGCACGTGCGGGGCGGAGACCACCACGACGCCGGTGCTCGGGTCGGCCAGCACGCGGGTCAGCAGCTCCGGGTCGTGGCGGCTCGCGCCGTCGCGCGGGACGGCGGACCGCCCGAGCGGGAACTGGGGGCAGCGGGGACGTTCGACGCGACGGCGGTGGCCGCGGAGGGCGGGAGACTCACCCCCGCCACGCTACGCCGCGCGCGGACCCGCGCCCGCCTCCGGATCCGGCGCCCCGTCCCCGCCCCGCCCGGCCGCGCCGACCGCGCCCTTGCGGTCGCAGCACCCGCGCGACCGCGCCCTTGCGGTCGCAGCACCCACGCGACCGCGCCCATGTGGTCGCTCCAGCGCCCGACCAGCGACCACAAGGACGCGGCAACACCCCGGGCACGACCACGACGGCGCGGTCGGGGCACCGATCGAGCTGCTCGCGCGGCGACCGGTACGCGCGCCCCCGGCGTGCGCTCACCGTCGTCGCGGGTCGACGCCGTTACGTTGGGTCCGTGCCTGACTCGACCGCTCCCGCAGGGCCCTCGACGCCGCCGCAGCCCACGCCGCCGCGCTCGGCCGTCTTCCTCGCCGCCCTCGCCACCTCCGCCGTGCCCGGTCTCGACGTCGTCGCGACCCGGCACCCGAGGGGCGTCGAGGAGCACGTGGAGTACACCGGGATCCTCGACTCCTCCGGCCGCAGCTGGGTCGTGCGCGCGCCGCGGACGGTCGCCTCGGGCGCCGCGCTCGAGGCCGAGTGGGCGCTGCTGGCCGCGCTCGCCGAGGCGACGGACCACCGCGACCTGCCGTTCGACGTCGCCCGCCCCACCGGGTTCGCCGACCTGCCGGAGGGCGGCCGCGCCGTCGTCCACCCCGACCTTCCCGGCCGCGAGCTGCCGCTGCACGAGCTCGCGCCCGGCCCCGGCCTGAGCGCCCACCTCGGCCGGAGCCTCGCGGCCCTGCACGAGGTGGACACGGCCGTCATCGGCGACGCCGGCATCCCCGTCTACACGGCGGAGGAGTGCCGCACGCGCCTGCTGGGCGAGCTCGACGTCATGGCGCAGACCGGTCGCATCGGTCCCGAGGTGCTGCGCCGCTGGGAGACCGCGCTGGAGGACGTGCGGGCCTGGCGGTTCCAGCCGACGTTCGTGCACGGCGACCTCGCGCCCGAGCGGGTGCTCGCCGACCGTGACGGCGTCCTGGCGATAACCGACTTCACCGCCGCCCACGTCGGCGATCCCGCCGTCGACCTCGCCTGGCTGATGGCCGCCGCCCCCGAGGACGCGCTCGAGTCCGTGCTCGAGGCCTACGCCCTGCACCGCGGCGAGGCCGCCGGGTCGATGATCGTGGCGCGCGCCCAGCTCCTCAGCGAGCTGGCCCTCGGCCGCTGGCTGCTGCACGGCCTGCGCCTGCGCGACTCGCTCGTCACCGACGAGGCGGAGGCGATGCTCGCCGACCTGGCCATCGCCGTCGACGGCGCCGCCCCGATCATCCCTCGCTGACGGCAACGCGGCCTCGGCCTCACGCGCCGGCCCCGGCCTCCCCCGCGGCGGCGGCGAGCCCCACCGCGCGCAGCTGACCGAGCTGGTCGGCGACGAGCGCCTCGACCTCGGCCTCACCGAGCATCGGGGCGTCGTGCGTGATGCCGGCCCCCACGAAGTGGAACGAGGCGGCGACCTGCTCGATCGGCACGCCGTGCAGCCGCGACCAGCCGAGCCGGTACAGCGCCAGCTGGAGCTCGCGTGCCACCCGGGCCCGCTCGCCGCGCGCCGGCACCCCGGTCTTCCAGTCGACGACATGGACGGTCGGGGTCGATCCCGTCCCGGGTGCCTCGCCCCGCCACGGGAAGACGGCGTCGATGCGACAGCGCACGCTCGTGCCGGCCACCGGCGTCTCGACGTCGGCCTCGATCGCGATCGGCTCGCGACCCGCCCACGGCGAGGCGAGGAACGCCTCCTGCAGCGCGACCAGCTCGTCGTCGCTGGTCACGGCGTCGGCGAGGTCGAGGTCGTCGACGTCGAGCAGCGCCGCCCGGGCGAAGTGCCGCTCGACCCACGCGTGGAACTGCGTCCCTCGCCGCGTGTGGGGGGACGGTCGCGACGGGATCGGGCGCCGGCGGTCCAGCGCGAACGTCGTCGGGTCGGTCGCCAGCGCCACCACGGACGACGCCGACAGGTGCGACGGATCGGCGAGCGTCCGCCCCCGGGCGGCGTCCTCGATCTCGGCGAGCAGCGTCTCGGCCTGCCACCGCCACTGGACGACCACGGGATCGCGCGTCGCGGGTCGCTCCTCACCCGCCGGATCCGCCTCGTCCCCGCTCCCGGCCGAGGTCGACGCCTCGCCGGTCGGCACCTCGCCCGACGGTCGCGCGTGCTCGATCGGCACGAGCGACGCGGCGCGGCGCAGCGCCGCGGCGAGCTCCTCGTCGGGGGCGGCGGGCCACGGCGCCTGGACCGGAGCGGGCGGCTCCGTCTCCCCCGGCGGCTCGGCCAGCGCGTCCGGCGGCGTCCCGGGCAACGGCTGGGCGGCCCCGGACGCGACCAGCGCACGCAGGAACCGTGACGGCTCGTTCACCGTCTTGCGCCCCGACCGCCAGCACCCCGTCAGCACGAGGATCGAGCGGGCGCGCGTGAACGCCACGTAGGCCAGCCGCCGCTCCTCGCGCAGCTCGCGCTCGCCGTCGGCCTCGCGGAACGCGGTGAGCGCGTCCCGCACGCCCGCGTGGTCCGCACCCGCGTCCACCTCGAGGTCGGGCAGGTGCGCGGCGTCCCCGCGCAGCTCGTAGGGCAGGGCCTCGAGCGAGGTGGTCCAGCCCGAGGACGTCGGGCGACCCTTCGCCGTCGAGATGCTGGGGAAGTCGCCCTCCATGAGCCCGACGACGCCGACGACGTCCCACTCCAGGCCCTTGGAGGCGTGGATCGTCATGATCTGCACGCAGGAGGGATCGGGCTCGGTGCTCGCGACGTCGAGCCCGCGCTCGTACTCGTCCGCGGCGTCGAGCCACGCCAGGAAGGCTCCGAGGGTCGGCGACGGCGAGCCCGCCTCGAACTCCGCGGCCACGACCGCGAGCTCGTCGAGGTTGGCCCGGCCGTGCGCCGCGCCGCCGGCGTGGGCGTGCACCTCGAGGTCGAGTCCGACGGCCTGCTCGACGGCGACGACGAGGTCAGCGAGCGCCAGGTGGGCGAGCCCGCGGACGTCGCGCAGGACCAGCCCCGCCGACCGCAGCCGCTCCAGCCCGGTCGGTGTGAACGAGCGCCCGCGGTCGGAGGTCCACCCCGGATCGGTCGGCAGCAGCTCCAGCGCCTCCACGATGCTGGCGGCGTCGGTGTCCTCCCGCGCGGCGCCGTCGGGTCGGCGCGCGGACGTCCGGGCCCGGGCCAGATCGGCGAGCGCGAACAGGTCGGCGGCCCCGAGCCGGAACGCCGGCCCGGTGAGGATCCGCATCAGGGCATCGCCCCGCGACGGGTCGTAGGCGGCCGTGAGCACCGCGCGGACGTCGCTGACCTCCGGCGTGCGCAGCAGGCCGGCGAGACCCACGACCTGCGCGGGAAGTCCGTGCTCGGCCAGCGCCGCCCGCACCGCCTCGAACTGGCTGCGCTTGCGGCACAGCACCGCCGCGGTCTGCCGGCCCGGCCGCCACGCGGTGCGCAGCGCGCGGGCCAGGGCCGTGGCCTCGGCCGCGGAGTCCTCGGCGAACGTCCAGCGCACGACGCCGGTGCCCGCGCCCGGTCGCGCGAGCAGCGGCGGGACGTCGACGACGGCGGGGGTCTCGCCGCCGCTCGAGACATCGCCGCCGCTCGAACCGTCACCGTCGCCCGCCCCGTCAGCCCCGTCGTCGCCCGCCCGCAGCGGCCCGGACGTGAGGTTGGCCGCCGCGAGGATCGCCTCGTCGTTGCGCCACGACGTCGTCAGGTGAGCGACGACGGCGGGGGCGCCGTCGGGCCGGGGGAACTGCTCGGGGAACGACAGCAGCGCCCCCGCGCTCGCACCGCGCCAGCCGTAGATCCCCTGGTGCGGGTCGCCGACGGCGGTGACCGGGTGACCGTGGGAGAACAGCGCCTGCAGCATGTCGAGCTGAGCGACGGAGGTGTCCTGGTACTCGTCGAGCAGGACCACGCGCGCAGTGGCGCGCTCGCCCTCCCCGACGACCGGGAACCGGCGCGCGAGCGTCGCGGCCGCCGCGACCTGGTCGGGGAAGTCCATCGCCCCGCGAGCACGCTTGCCCGCGCTGAACTCCTCCACCAGCGGCATCAGCGCGGCGCGCGAGCGCAGGGAGGCGATGACCTTGGCGACGTCGGCGTACGGATCCTTCTTGCGGGCGGTCGGCAGCGCGTCGGCGAGGCCGTCGGCGATCCGGTGCAGCTCCCGCGCCGCTCGCTCGGGCGTGAGCATGTGCTCGGCGAGCTCCCCGGCCAGGGTCACGACGGCGCGCACCACCGTGATCGGGGCGTTGGTCAGGTCGAGATCCCCCGTCCAGCTCTCCACGACCTTCGTGGCCACCTGGAACCGGCCCGCCTCGCTCAGCAGCGTCTGGTCGGCCTCGATCCCGAGCCGGACGCCGTGGTCGTTGACGAGCTGCGCCGCGTAGGCGTTGTAGGTGGAGATGCGCGGACGCTCCGTGAGCCAGGAGACGTCGCCGGCCTCGCGCGGCACCGCGGCCCCGGCCGACCCACCGGTTCCGCCCGCCCCGGCCCGCGCCCGGGCCAGCGCCCGCAGGTGTCGCTCGATCCGTCCCGACAGCTCCGAGGCCGCCTTGCGCGTGAACGTCAGCCCCAGGATCTCCGACGGCGCGACGATCTCGTTGGCCACCAGGTAGAGCACGCGATCGGTCATCGTCGCGGTCTTGCCGGACCCGGCGCCCGCGACCACCAGCATCGGCTCCAGCGGCGACTCGATCACAGCGACCTGCTGGTCGGTCGGCTCGGGCTTGCCGAGCAGCGCCGCCAGCTCGCGCGCCCCGATGCTCGTCCCCACGGTCGGCTCCTCGCTCACGGTCCCACCACCCGCGCGCCGGCGTCCTGCGCCGGGCAGCTGCCCGCCACGGGGCAGCCGCCGCAGTAGGGCCCGGTCGTGGCCGTGAAGGTCGCCGAGGCCATCGTCGTGGCCGCGTCGGCGATGAGACGGGTGGTCCACGGGTCCTCGGGGGTCGGTGCCGCCTGGTCCCGCACCCCGGGCCTGGCGGCGGCGCCGTCGACGTAGACCAGGCGCGCCCCGCCGACGCTCGCGTCGGGGAAGCCGCCCGCGAGCACGGCCTCCTGGTAGGCCGCGAGCTGCGGGTGGTGCTCGGCGTCGGCCACGCTCACCCGGGTCGAGGAGGTCTTGAGGTCCACGATGCGCACCGCCCCGTCGCTCAGGTGCTCCACCCGGTCGACCCGGCCGGTGAGGTCGGCGCGACCGACGGTGACGGCGAACGCCTGCTCGGCGTCGACCTCCCCGGGCACGCCGATGACGTACTCGGCCAGCAGCCGCACCATGTTCTCCGCGCGACGGCGCTGGAGCCGGTCGGGCCAGCCGTCGCCGAGCCCGAGGCTCGACCAGCGCGCGTCGAGCTCGGTGAGCATCTCGGCCTCGCTGCCGTGGGGCAGGTCGGCGGCGATGCCGTGCACGAGCGTCCCGAGCTCGGCCGCCACGTACGAGCCCGCCCGACCACCCGCCTGCGTGAGGGCCCACTTGAGGGCGCACTGGTCGAGCGTCGTGAGGTCCGACGGCGTCATCCGCACCTGCTCCTCGTGCGTCCACAGCTCCCGGGTGCTGGAGTCCATGGCCGTGCCCCACCAGGTGGCGGGGTCCGCGCCGGCCACCGCATGGGCGGCCAGCAGCGCGAGCAGCTCGCCGGCCGCGGCGGCGCGGCGGCTCGAGGTGGGGTGCAGCACCTCGCGGCGCAGCGCGGCCGTCAGGCCGCGCAGGTCGAGCGCGGGCGGGACGGCCGTGACAGGGCGGTCCACCTCGGAGTCGGGATCGGGCGGGTCGACGATGTCGAGCAGCCCGGAGGGACGGGTGTCGGAGTCCTGCACGGCCGTGACCAGCAGGTGCGCCCGGGTCCGGCTGACGGCGCTGGCGAGCAGCCTCAGCTCGTCGGCGAGCACGGCGCGCCTGGCGTCGATCGGACGCAGCGGCGCGTCGCCGCGGCCGGTGGCGAGATCACTCACACCGACGGGGTCGAGCAGCCGCGCGCGCAGCCGCAGGTCGGGCCAGACGTCCTCCTGCACCCCGGCCACCGCCACGACGTCCCACTCCAGACCGGCCGCGGTGGCCGCCGTCGCCACCGTCACGGCCTCCGACCGCTCGCCGGTGGCGGCGAGGGTGTCGGAGGCGAACTCCTGGGCCTCGAGGTAGGCGGCGAACCCGCCGATGGCGGCGCCCTCGTGGCGCACCGTGAACGACTCGGCGGCGCGGAAGAGCGCGAGCACCGCGTCCAGGTCGCCGTCGGCACGCTCGGCCGCGGCCCCCGTCCCGAGCGCCCGGCGCCGCCAGACGGGTGCCAGACCGGTCGCGTCCCAGACCGCCCACAGCACCTGCTCGAGGGTCGGGCCCTCCTGCGCGAGCGCACCGCGGCCGGCGCGCAGGACGCGGGTGACGCGCCGCAGCCCGGTGCGCAGCCGGTAGGGCACCGCCTCGGGGACGTCGTCGGCCTCCACGGCCTCGACCAGCAGGTCCGCGCTCGAGCGCTGCCCGCCGGCCGCCGCCTCGGCCCCGCGCAGCGAGCGCCGCAGCGCGCGCATCGCGACGGCGTCGAGACCGCCGACCGGGGACAGCAGCAGCTCGGTGACCTCCTCCGGCGGCAGGGGCTCGCCGTCGGGCAGGGCGGCGAGCGCCAGGGCGCGCAGCAGCGGCCGCACCGCCGGCTCCTCGCGCAGCGGCACCTCGCCCTGGGCGGTCGCCACCGGCACACCGCCGGCACGCAGCCCGCGTCGGAGCGCGGCGACCTGGCCGCTCGCACGCACGAGCACGGCCATCCGGCTCCAGGGCACGCCGTCGCGCAGCCGGTGGGTGCGCAGGGTCCGGGCGATGCAGCGCGCCTCCTCGGGCACGCTGCGCAGCACGGTGACCGTCACGCTGGAGGTCGGGGCGCCGTCGGGATCCGTCACGATCGCGGGCAGGGCGCGTCGTCGGCGCGCGTCGCCCAGCGCCGGCAGCCCGGCCGTGACGGCGGCGACGACGCCGCGCAGCCGGTCGTCGCCGCGCCAGACAGTGGGGAGCACGTGGGTCTGCGCCCCGAACTCGCCGACGACGGCGCGCTCGGCCGCGCCGCCCCGGGCACGACCCCGCCCGGCCGTGGGCCACGCGACGCCGCCGAGCGCGCCGGCGGGGCCGGTGGTCGCCCGGTCGAGGAGGGCGGGGACCGCGCCGCGGAACGTCTGGACCGCCACGTCGGGATCGCCCAGGAGGACGAGCTGGGCACCGTCGTCGGCCAGCACCTGGAGCAGCCGGGCGGAGGCGAGCGTGGCGTCCTGGTAGTCGTCGTGGACGACCGCGCGCAGGCGCGGCCGCGGGTGCCCCGGCAGGTCGAGCTCCCACGCGGCGAGCGCCTGCACGGCCTCGTCGAGGATCGTCGCGACGTCGTAGCGCCGGCCGCGGTCGGGCGTGGTCTCCCCGAGCCGGGTGATCTCCTCGTACTCGGTCAGCACCCGGCCGGCCGCCGACCAGGCCGGACGACCGTGCGCCTCACCGCGCCGCACGAGCTCGGCCCCGTCCCACCCGGCCTCGGCCGCGCGCATCAGCAGGTCGCGCAGCTCGTGCCGGAAGGTCGACAGCGTCAGCGCCTCGGACGGCACCTCGTCCGGCCAGACGGGGTTGCGGCCCACACCCTCGGCGTGACCGGCCAGCATCTCCGTCAGCACCGCGTCCTGGTCGGCGCCCGTGAGCATGCTCGGTGGCACGTCACCCAGGAGGGCGGCGCGAGCCCGCAGCACCGAGAACGCGAACGACGCCGGGGTGCGCACCATCACCCGACCGACCGTGACGGGCAGCCGGGCGGCCAGCGCGTCGCGCAGGCGGCCGGCCGCGCGGCGCGTGGGAGCCAGGAGCAGGAGGTCGTCGGTGCCGCCCAGCTCCGCGAGCGAGGCCATGACCTCGAGCGCGGTGGTGCTCCGCCCCGACCCGGGCGCGCCGAGCACGACGTGGTGTCCGCCGCGCCGGACGGCCTCGAGCGCCGCGGCGCGCGCCGCCTCGCCCTCGGCCGCGGCATCACGCGGCTCGGCCACGGAATCACGCGGCTCGGCCACGCTCCCCGCCGCGGGCGCACGCAGCGACCCGGGGTCGGCGAGGGGCGGCTGCGAGGTCATGGGGTCGATCCCATCACGGGCCGCCGACATCCGACCGCGGCGCTCGCGACCCGGGCCGGAACGCCGGGCTGCGCCGCCAGCGAACGTGCCCGCCGTCGTCGCCGTCGCTGCCTACGATGGCCCACATGGAGATCACGATCGGAATTCGTCAGGTTGCCCGCGAGCTGACCCTGGAGACCAACCAGTCCGCCGACGAGGTCACGGCCGCCGTCGAGAAGGCGCTGGGTGGCGCCATCCTCGACCTCACCGACGCCCGCGGGCGTCGCGTGATCGTGCCGTCGGAGGCCATCGGCTACATCGAGCTCGGCGCCGAGGAGACCCGTCGGGTCGGGTTCGGCGTCCCCACCGCCTGAGACGTACCGCCTGAGCAGGACCGGAGCCGGGTCGGGCGACGCTGCGGCGTCGTCGGGCCCGGCTCCGTCGCTTCCGGCCTCGTCGCCTCTCGGCCTCGACGCCGGCACCCACCGCGTCAGGCAGTCAGGCCGAGCCGCTTCATCCGGCGGGCGTGCTCGCTCGTGAGGCGGCCGGTGAGCGAGCCCACGGCCTCGGGCGAGGTGTCGACCCCCGTGGCCACGGCGACGAGCTCGGGATGCCCGGTGAGGAGCCGCGAGGCGACCCCGAGCCCCTCCCCCACGACGCGCCGGCCCCAGAGCGCCAGGCGCGCCCCCAGCTGGGACTCCGCCGCGATGACGGGGGCGAGCTGCGCCACGACGAAGCCGCCGTGGCCGTTGTCGGCGAGGGCCTCGCCCGCGACGTCGCGCGCCCGGCCGGCCAGTCCAGCGACGATCTCGCGCTGCAGGTCGAGCACGATCCCGTAGCCGATGTAGGTCTTGACCTGCCGCTCCCACCAGTCGCGCGGGACGAGACGGGCGTCGAACTCGCTGAGCAGCTCGCGGAAGGACCAGATGCTGTCGTCCAGCTCCTCCGACGCACCACCCAGCTCCAACGCGTGCGCCTCGACGAGCTCGAGCGAGGAGAGCTCGCTCGCGGCCATCCGGGACAGGGCGATGCGGGTGCGCAGCTCGGGTGCGTGCGCGGCGTCGTCGGCCAGGCGGGCGAACGTCGCGAGCTCACCGGCCGCCACGAGGGCGAGCACCTCCACGACGGCGACGTCGGGCACGGGGGCGGAGCTCGCGGGGACGGTACCGGGGTCGGACATGCGCGCCAGCCTATCCGCGGCACTACACTGGCCCTGACACAGGTTGCCCGGTCGCTGCCAAGCCCCTGCCTCCGCCTGCCGCCCCCGCGGCCGGCTCGAAAACCCGCGATCGGCTGCCGCCACCAGGCGTGAGCTTCGCCGCGGCAGGTCCGCCCGCCCCGAGCCAGACGGCGCCACGAGAGCAAGGCACCACATGTCAGAGACCTCCCTCGACTCCAACGAGCCGATCACCGACCCCACCGACGGCGACGCCGCCGTCACCGAGACCCCCGAGGCCGAGATCGCCGAGATCGCCGCCGAGGTGCTGGACGGCCCGGCCGTCGACCCGCACACCGAGGTCCAGCAGACCTTCGCCGACTTCGCCGTCTCCCCCGAGATCGTGGGCGCGCTGGCCGATGTCGGCATCCTCCACCCGTTCCCGATCCAGGCACTGACCCTCCCGGTCGCCCTCTCGCGGCACGACATCATCGGCCAGGCCAAGACCGGAACCGGCAAGACGCTGGGCTTCGGCGTCCCGCTGCTGCAGAACGTCGTGGCCCCCGGCGAGGAGGGGTTCGACGCGCTCGACTCACCCGGCAAGCCGCAGGCGCTCGTCGTCGTCCCGACGCGCGAGCTCGCGGCGCAGGTGGCCGGCGACCTCGCCACCGCCTCCCGCCGCCGCAAGGTCCGCATCATCCAGCTGTACGGCGGCCGCGCCTACGAGCCGCAGATCGACGCGCTCACGAACGGCATCGAGGTCGTCGTCGGCACGCCCGGTCGCATGATCGACCTGCTCAAGCAGCGTCACCTCGACCTCTCGCACGTGCGCACCGTCGTGCTCGACGAGGCCGACGAGATGCTCGACCTCGGGTTCCTCCCCGACGTCGAGACCCTCATCGCCGCGACGCCCCCGAACCGCCACACGATGCTGTTCTCGGCGACCATGCCCGGCGCCGTCATCGCGCTGGCCCGCCGCTACATGTCGCACCCGACGCACATCCGGGCGCACGACCCCAACGACGACGGCGTCACGCTCAAGGCGATCAAGCAGTTCGTCTACCGCGCCCACGCGCTGGACAAGGTGGAGATGCTCTCGCGCATCCTCCAGTCCCGCGGCCGCGGCCTGACGATCGTCTTCACGCGCACCAAGCGCACCGCCGCCAAGGTGGCCGACGACCTCGCCGAGCGCGGCTTCGCCTCCGCCGCGATCCACGGCGACCTCGGCCAGGGCGCCCGCGAGCAGGCGCTCCGCGCGTTCCGCAACGGCAAGGTCGACGTGCTGGTGGCGACGGACGTCGCGGCCCGCGGCATCGACATCGACGACGTCACCCACGTCATCAACTACCAGTGCCCCGACGACGACAAGACCTACCTGCACCGCGTGGGTCGCACGGGCCGCGCCGGCAACACAGGCACCGCCGTGACGTTCGTCGACTGGGACGACGTGCCCAAGTGGTCGCTCATCGACAAGGCGCTCGGGCTCGACACCCCCAGCCCGCCGGAGACCTACTCCTCCACGCCGTCGCTCTACACGGACCTCGACATCCCCGAGGGCACCCGCGGCCGGCTGCCCCGCTCGGAGCGCACGCGCGCCGGGCTCGGCGCCGAGGCCGTCGAGGACCTCGGCGAGACCGGCAAGCGCGGCGGCAAGGCTCCCTCGCGCGACGGCGGTCGTGGTTCCTCGCGCGACGGCGGCCGCGGCGGTCGCGACGGCGGGCGCGAGTCCGGCCGTGGCGGCCGTGACGGTGGCCGGGACGGTGACCGTCCTCGTGGCGAGCGCACCGGCGAGCCCCGTCGCCGTCGCAACGACGACGCCGCTCTCGCGGCGAAGGCCGAGACGTCCGGCGTGCAGCTCCCGGGCTCCGACGTGAGCATCGCGCTGCCCGACCGCTCCGGCACCGTCCCCGGCCACGCCGTGGCCGCGAACGACGGCGATCGCACGCCGCGCCGGCGTCGCCGCCGCCGCGGCGCCGGTGGTGGCGCGGGCGAGGGACAGGCCTCGGCCGAGTAGCACCACCGCGACCTCCCACGATCCCGTCGGATCGGCGCCCACGGGCGTCGACCCGGCGGGATCGCGTCGTTGCTGCGTCACTCGCAGCCCCGCCCCGTCAGCCCGCCCCTGTCCCGGCACGCCCCGCCGTCCTAGGGTGGGTGGATGGCACGGTTCCTCGAGGTCCACCCCGTCAACCCGCAGGCCCGCGCGATCTCGCAGGTCGTGGCGATGCTCCGCGACGACGACGCGCTGATCGCCTACCCCACGGACTCCTGCTACGCCCTCGGCGCGCGGCTGGACTCGATCACCGGCCCCGAGCGGATCCGGCAGATCCGGCACCTCGACGCCAAGCACGACTTCACGCTCGTGTGCTCCGACTTCCACCAGCTCGGCTCGCTCGTGCACCTGGACAACTCGGCGTTTCGCGCGATCAAGGCCGCGACGCCCGGGCCGTACACGTTCATCCTCCCGGCCACCAAGGAGGTGCCGCGGCGGCTTCACCACCCGAAGAAGAAGACGGTCGGCGTGCGCATCCCGCAGCACCCCGTCGTGCGCGAGCTGCTGCGCGAGCTCGGGGAGCCGCTGCTGACCTCGACGCTGCTGCTGCCCGGGGCCTCCGAGCCGCTGACGGACGGCTGGCAGATCAACGAGGAGATCGGCCACCTCGTCGACGCGGTGCTGGACTCGGGCGAGTGCGGCACCGAGCCGACGACGGTCGTGGACCTGTCCTCGGGCGCCCCCGAGGTGCTGCGCGTGGGCGCGGGCGATCCCACCCCGTTCGAGTAGGACGCACACCCGCCCCGCGGCGGCGCGCTACGCCGTCGCGACGAACGCGATGACCGCGTCGGCGATGAGCTGCACCGCGATGGCGGCCAGCAGCATGCCCGCCAGCCGGGTGACGACGGTGACCCCGCCGTCGCCCAGGATCCGCTTGACGATGCCGGCGAACCGCATCGCGAGGTAGAGGCACACGTGCACGGCGACGATCGCCGCGGCGATGGCCACCCACGCCGCGGGCGAGCGGTCGGAGTTCTCCACCGCCAGCATCGAGGCGACGATCGCGCCGGGACCGGCGAGCAGCGGCGTCCCCAGCGGCACGAGCGCGACGTTGACACCGGAGGGCGACGGCGTGGGGTCCTCGCTCTTGCCGGTGAGGAGGTCGAGCGCCACCAGGAGCAGCAGCAGACCGCCGGACGCCTGGAACGCGGGCACGGAGACGTGCAGGAAGTCGAAGATGTAGCGCCCGAAGAGCGTGAACGCGACGATCACGCCGAACGCCACGAGGATCGCCTGCCGCGCGGCTGCGATCCGCTGCGTGCGGTTCATCGACGACGTGAGCGCGAGGAACACCGGGACCGTCCCGGGCGGATCCATGATCACGAAGAGCGTGAGGAACGTCGTGGTGAAGAGCGTGAGGTCGATCCAGCTCATCGGAGGACCGCCAGGCGCCCGCGCTCGGCGATCGCCGCGAGCGCGTCGGGGTTGGTGATGTTCTCCCCCAGACGGTTGAGCTTGCCGGTGCCGTGGAAGTCGCTGGAGCCGGTGACCACCAGGTCCAGCTCACGGGCGAGGTCGCGCAGGGCGGCGCGGTCGGCGCCCGAGTGGTCCCGGTGGTCGACCTCGATCCCGACCAGCCCGACGGCGGCCAGCGCGGCGATCCCGTCGGCGTCCAGGCTCGCGCCGCGCAGGTGGGCGAACGGGTGCGCGATGACCGGCACGCCGCCCGCCGCGAGCACCAGGGCGATCATCTCCTCCGGCGTCGGCACGTCGTAGTGCACGACGTACGGGCTGCCGTCGCCGAGGATCGAGGCGAAGACGGCGTCGCGCGTCGGCGCGGCCCCGACGGCGACGAGCGCGTCGGCGATGTGGGGGCGGCCCACCGTCGCGCCGGGGGCGACCTGCGCCAGCACGTCGTGCCAGTCGATCGGGAAGTCGCGGGCGAGGTTGGCGACGATCGCCTCGGCGCGGCGCACGCGGGCCGTGCGCGAGCGGGTCAGCGCGGCGGCCAGCGGCTCGTCCTGCGGATCGTGCAGGTAGGACAGCAGGTGGACGCTCGTCCAGCCCGTGCGGGTGGACAGCTCGGCCCCGCGCACCAGGGCGATCCCCGCCTCGTGGGCGGCCTGCGCGGCCTCGTCCCAGCCCGCCGTCGTGTCGTGGTCGGTGAGCCCCAGGACGTCGATCCCGGCCGCCGCCGCGGCCGCCACCAGCTCCCGCGGGGACTGCGTCCCGTCCGAGGCGGAGGAGTGGGTGTGGAGGTCGATGGGCACGAGCGCTGATCCTACGCCGCCGCCGTCGGACCGCCCGGGCGAGGAGCCCGAGGTGGGACGATGGAGCGCATGAGTGACTCCCAGCCCGTCAGCGACCGCGGCAGCAACCGGTCGCAGCGTCCCAGCTCCGCCTCCTTCCGCGAGTTCATGGGCAGCTCCTGGGCCGCCCGGGAGACGACCCCTCCCGAGCGCCTGGAGTCCGCCCCGTTCGCGGCCGAGCGCCGGGCCCGCCTCGGTGCGCAGCTCGCCGGCGACACCCTCGTGATCCCCGCGGGGTCGCTGAAGGTCCGCTCCAACGACACCGACTACGCGTTCCGCCCGCACGCCGCGTTCAGCCACCTCACGGGGCTCGGCACGGACCAGGAGGCCGACGCGGTCCTCGTCCTGCACCCGGTGGCCGACGGCGGTCCCGACGGCGCCACCCACGAGGCCGTGCTCTACACGCGCCCGCTCGCCGCCCGCGACACCGAGGAGTTCTACGCCGACGCCCGCTACGGCGAGTTCTGGGTCGGTGCCCGCTGGACGCTCGAGGAGGCCGAGGCCCTCACCGGCATCCGCGCGGCCCACATCGACGACCTGCGCGACGCCGTCGCCAAGGACGCCTCGACGCCGGGCGTGCGGCTCCGCGTCGTGCGCGGTGCGGACGACACCGTCGCCACCCTCGTGGACGTCGTCGCGGCCGAGAACGGCCACAGCTCGTTCGAGGACTCCGAGCTCGACGACGACCTCGCGACCGCCGTGTCCGAGCTGCGCCTGGTCAAGGACGCCTGGGAGATCGCGCAGCTGCGCCTCGCCGTCGACGCCTCGATCCGCGGGTTCGCCGACGTCGTCGGCGCGCTCCCGCGCGCCGTCGGGCACCGCCGCGGCGAGCGCGTGGTCGAGGGTGTCTTCGCCGCGCGGGCGCGCGAGGAGGGCAACGCCGTCGGGTACGACACGATCGCGGCCGGCGGGGACCACGCCACCACGCTGCACTGGATCCGCAACACCGGCGCGATCGTCGAGGGCGAGCTCCTGCTGCTCGACGCCGGCGTCGAGGTCGACTCGCTGTACACGGCCGACGTCACGCGCACGCTGCCCGTGACCGGGCAGTTCACCGAGGTCCAGCGCCGCGTCTACGAGGCGGTGCGCGAGGCGGCCGACGCCGCGTTCGCCGTCGTGCGCCCGGGGATCCGCTTCCGCGAGGTGCACGCCGCCGCGATGGAGGTCATCGCGGCGCGACTCGAGGAGTGGGGGCTGCTGCCCGTCAGCGCCGAGGTGAGTCTGACGCCTTCAGGACAGCAGCACCGCCGCTGGATGCCGCACGGCACGAGCCACCACCTCGGGCTCGACGTGCACGACTGCGCCCAGGCGCGCGCCGAGATGTACCTCGACGGCGTGCTCGAGCCCGGCATGGTCTTCACCATCGAGCCGGGTCTGTACTTCAAGGCCGACGACCTCGCGGTGCCGCAGGAGTACCGCGGGATCGGCGTCCGGATCGAGGACGACGTGCTCGTCACGGCCGACGGCTACGAGAACCTCAGCGCGGCGCTCCCCCGGACCGCCGACGACGTCGAGGCGTGGATGGCGGGGCTGCTGCCGCGCAGCTGAGGCGAGCCATCACGACGGCGGGCGTCCGCCGGGTCGGGGTCGGGCGCACAGGAGCCGCTGGAGCGGCGCTGCCGCTACCGCCTACGGCTCGCGGCGGTCGCCCTCGATGCGCTGGCCGTACCGCGGCGGCTCGTCGGGCGACGGCTCGGCCGGCTGCTGCGGCTGGGGTGCGGCCTGCGCGGGCGCCGGGTACTGCGGCTGGCCCGTCGGCGTCTGCTGGCCGTACTGCGGCTGGCCCACGGGCGGCTGACCGACGGGCGGCTGCGCCTGACCGAACGACTGCTGCTGCGTCGCCCCGAGCGCCCCGCCGCTCACGGAGATCTCCGCCTTGCGCAGCCGGTCGCGCGCCTCGGCAGCCAGGTCCGGCAGGCAGAGCACCGAGTAGCGGCTGGCCACCACCTGCGAGGAGGAGACGAAGTCGCGCTTGCCACCGGTGAAGGAATAGGAGATGACGCCGAACATCGACCCGAACGCGGCACCGATGGCCGCGCAGGTGAGGATCGTCGCCAGGATGTTGCCCTCGGCGCCGGCGAACAGGCTGAACAGCAGACCCACGAAGATGCCGAACCAGACGCCCGACAGGGCGCCCGCGAGCGCGACCCGCGGGTAGGACAGGCGTCCCGTCACCCGCTCGACCATCTTCAGGTCGGAGCCGACGATCGTCACGGCCTGGACGGTGAAGGCGCCGTCGGCGAGCACGTCGACCGCCTTCTGGGCCTCGAGGTAGGTCGCGAAGGAGGCGATCTCCACCCCCTGCGGCGGGGTGGGGACGCGCATGGCACGGGGGTCGTTGAGGGACATGCCCCCATTCTCGCGCGAAACCGCCGAACGTGCGCGAACTCCTGGATGCGGGTCGCGGCCGCGTCGGCCGGCCGCTCGCGTGCGTCCGGCCAGCGCCTACCCTGGGGGTCGTGAGCACTCCCTCCCGCGTCTTCGCCGCCCGCCTGGCGGGCACCGGTGTGTTCGACCCCAACCGCGACCGCGTGGGCCGCGTGCACGACGTCGTCGTCGTCTCGCGGACGACCGGCGCCCTGCGCGCCGTCGGGCTCGTGGTCGAGGTGGCGGGCAAGAGACGCGTGTTCGTCCCGCTCTCCCGCGTGACCAGCATGGACGCGGGCGCCGTCATCACCACGGGCCTGCTCAACATGCGCCGGTTCGAGCAGCGGGCCGGCGAGATCCAGGTGGTCGGCCAGCTCCTCGACCGCACCCTCACGCTGCACGAGCGCGACGGCGGCGGGGACGCCCGGCTCGAGGACCTCGCGATCGAGCTCCGGCGCGGTCGCGACTGGGACGTCACCAAGCTGTTCGTGCGCCGCACCGTCGCCGGGGGCCTGCGCTGGCGCCGCGGCGAGTCGCTGCTCGTGGACGCCGACTCCGTCGCCGGCCTCACGGTCGAGCGCCCGGGCCAGGGCGCCGCCACGCTGCTCGCGACGCTGGAGGGTCTCAAGCCCGCCGACGTCGCCGACGTCCTGCACGACCTGCCCGAGGGCCGCCGCCTCGAGGTCGCCGTGGAGCTCGACGACGAGCGCCTCGCCGACGTCCTGGAGGAGCTGTCGGACGAGGACTCCGTCGCGATCCTCACGGCGCTCGACACCGACCGCGCCGCCCGCGTGCTCGACGTCATGCAGCCCGACGACGCCGCCGACCTCGTCGGCGAGCTGCCCGCCGACACCGCGGCCGAGCTGCTGGAGCGGATGGAGCCCGAGGAGGCCGACGACGTCCGGCGCCTCCTCGCCTACGGCGAGCACACCGCGGGTGGCCTGATGACGACCGAGCCGGTCATCCTCGGCCCCGAGGCGACGATCGCCTCGGCCCTGGCGCACGTGCGGCGCCGCGACCTGGCACCCGCGCTGTCCACCCTCGTGTTCGTGGTGCGGCCCCCGCTGGAGACGCCCACGGGACGCTTCCTCGGCGTCGTCCACCTGCAGGCGATGCTGCGCGAACCCCCGCACGACGCCCTCGGCACCATCCTGGACAAGGACATCGAGTGGGTCCTGCCCACCGATCCGCTCGGCAAGGTCACGCGCCTGCTGGCCACCTACAACCTGACCGCGCTGCCCGTGCTCGACGAGCAGCACCGCCTGCTCGGTGCGGTCTCCGCCGACGACGTGCTCGACCGGCTGCTGCCGGACGACTGGCGCGACGCCGACGACGCTCTCACCGACGCCTCACTCACCCCGGGAGGTGGCCGTGGCTGACCGTCTCGACACCCCGCTCGAGAAGGCCACCGGCCTCTTCGGGCGCCGTCCGCGCGCCACCCGCAGCGGCGACGGCGTCGGCGCGAACGCCGAGGCCATCGCGCGGTTCTTCGGCACGCCGCGCTTCCTCGTCTACATGACGGTGTTCTGCGTCTTCTGGCTGACCTGGAACACGCTGGCGCCCGAGAACCTGCGCTTCGACAGCTACGCGCTCGGCTTCACGCTGCTGACCCTCATGCTCTCGCTGCAGGCCTCCTACTCCGCGCCGCTGATCCTCCTGGCGCAGAACCGGCAGACCGACCGCGACCGCGTGGCCGCGGAGCAGGACCGTCAGCGCACCGAGCGCAACCTCGCCGACACCGAGTTCCTCGCCCGCGAGATGGCCTCGCTCCGCCTCGCGCTGCAGGACGTCGCCACCCGCGACTACGTGCGCGGCGAGCTGCGCGACCTGCTCGAGGACCTGCGCGAGGAGATCCGCGCCGACAACCGGGCTGAGACCGGGGACGGCGAGGACGACGGCGAGAGCGTGCCCGAGCGTCGCGGTCGCTCCGAGCGGGGCTCCGGCCGCCGCTGAACCGCCGGCCGTCTCGCGACCCACCGGTCGAGGGAGGGCAGGCCCACCGGTCGGTGGCTACCCAGCAGGGCCCCGGCAGGCCAGGCTGGAGGGCATGACCTCCTCCCCCGCCGTCGTGGTCGACGGTCTGCGCAAGAGCTACGGCGACCTCGTCGCCGTCGACGACCTCTCGTTCGAGATCCACCCGGGCGAGACGTTCTCCCTGCTCGGCCCGAACGGCGCCGGGAAGTCCACGACGATCGAGATCCTCGAGGGCTACCGCCGCCGCACGGGCGGCTCCGTCAGCGTGCTCGGCCACGACCCCGGCCGCGGCGGCGCCGACTGGCGCGCGCGCCTCGGCATCGTGCTGCAGGACCTGCCCGAGGGCGGTGCCTACACCGTCCGCGAGCAGCTCACCCAGACCGCCCGGTACTACCCGCACCCGCGGGAGGTGGACGAGGTCATCGCCGCCGTCGGGCTGCAGGCGAAGGCCGACGTCCGCATCGGCAAGCTGTCCGGCGGCCAGCGTCGGCGGGTCGACGTCGCGCTCGGCGTCGTCGGGCGGCCCGAGCTGCTCTTCCTGGACGAGCCGACCACCGGGTTCGACCCGGAGGCCCGCCGCGAGTTCTGGGACCTCATCCGCAGCCTGGCGAGCGAGGGAACGACGATCCTGCTCACCACGCACTACCTCGACGAGGCCGCGCAGCTCGCCGACCGGGTCGGCATCATCATCGGCGGCCGGTTGGCGGACCTCGGCACCGTGGACGCGATCGGCGGCCCCGAGGCCCGCACGCCCGTGGTCACGTGGCGCGAGCACGACGGCGAGCTCAGGCGTCGCTCGACCCTCACGCCCGGCGCCCTCGTCGCCGAGCTGACCGGTCGGCTCGGCGGCGAGCCGCGCGACCTCTCCGTCACCCGCCCGAGCCTCGAGGACGTCTACCTCGCGATGGTGGCCGCCTCGGCCACCACCGCCCAGCCCGCCTCGGAGGTCTCCCGATGAGCACGACCCCGACCCGTCCCGTCACCGTCACCGCTCCCCCCGACGGCGAGGCCGCGGCCGCACCGTGGTTCGGCCTGCTGCGCGCGGTCCGGCTGGCCCCGGCCCGCATCGCGTTCGAGGTCCGCGGCTACTTCCGCCAGGGCGACACGGTGTTCTTCACGTTCCTGTTCCCCGTGCTGTTCCTCGTGCTGTTCTCCGCGATCTTCTCGGGGGACATCACGGCGGCCGGCGCCGCCGGCACCGGAGTCGAGGGCGGGGAGAGCGGGACCGTCATCACGATGGCCACGTACTACCTGCCCGGGATGCTCGCGGCCGGTCTGCTGCTCTCGGGGGTGCAGAACCTCGCGATCGACATCGCCATAGAGAAGGGCGACGGCCGCCTCAAGCGTCTCGGCGGCACGCCGATGAGCCCCGTCACCTACTTCCTGGGCAAGTTCGGGCAGGTCGTAGTCACGGGCCTCGGTCAGGTCGCCCTGCTGCTCCTGGTCGCGCGGTTCGCGTTCGACGTCGCCCTCCCCACCGAGCCCTCGCGCTGGCTGACCTTCGCCTGGCTCTACGTGCTGGGGATGTCGGCGAGCGCCCTCCTGGGGATCGCGCTGTCCTCGGTGCCTCGCTCGGGGAGGTCCGCGAGCGCCGTCGTCATCCCGATCGTGCTCGTGCTGCAGTTCATCTCGGGGGTCTACGTCGCCAACTTCGACCTGCCCGACTCCGTCCAGACCATCGCCTCGTTCTTCCCTCTCGCCTGGATGGCCCGCGGCATGCGGTCGGTGTTCCTGCCCGAGGACTTCGCGATCCTCGAGCGCGGGGAGGTCTGGGGCCAGGGCGAGACCGCCCTCGCTCTGCTGGCCTGGCTCGTGGTCGGCGCGATCCTCTCGCGGCTGACCTTCCGCTGGCTGCGTCGCGACGCGTGAGACTGGGCTCGTGAACATCACCAGCCGGTGGTGGGACGTCGCGATCGTCGGCGCCTGCCTCGCCACGATCGGGGTCGCGACGCTCGACGAGCGCCCGGACCCTCTCTCCCTCCTCGCGGTCGTGGGGCTGCTCGCCCTCGTCCTCGTGCACGTCGTCGTCGGACACCGGGCGCTGCGCCAGAAGGAGACGCCGCTCGTCCACGTCGTCACGGCGGCGATCGTGGTCGCGTTCGGCATCGGCATGGCGGGCTCGGGCACCGTGGCGATCGCCCAGACGGTCCTCTACCCGGCGCTGTGGGCGATGAGCTCGACGTGGACCCGGGGCGTGCTGCGGTCCTGCCTGCTCGCCGTCGCGCTCGTCGTCGGTGCCGGTCTGGGCCGGCAGGACTGGGGCGAGGCGCTGATCACGGCCGCGATCTCGCTGGTGTTCTCGATCGCCGTCGGCACCTGGATCATCCGGATCGCCGAGCACGTGGAGGAGCGCGACGCGCTGCTCGACCAGCTGCGTGCGGCGCAGGCCGACGTCGCCGCCCTCGAGCGCGCCGCCGGGGTCGAGCAGGAGCGCGCCCGGGTGGCCCGCGAGATCCACGACACGATCGCCCAGAGTCTCACCGGCCTCGTGATGGCGGTGCAGCGCGCCCAGGGGGCCCTGGTGCCGGGGGCCGCGCCGCCGCCGTCGACCGCCCACGACCTCGACGTCGTCGCCGAGCTCGCGCAGGACGCGCTCCGGGAGGCCAGGGCGCTGGTGGTGGACTACGCGCGTCCGACGGCGCTGACCGACTCGCTCGAGCGGGTCACCAGCTCCTTCTCGCGCGAGACCGGTGTGCGGCTCGAGCTGCGGATCGACGTCGCCGACCTCCCGCGCGAGCACGAGGTCGTCGTGCTCCGCACGGTGCAGGAGGCCCTCGCCAACGTGCGCAAGCACGCCCACGCGTCGCGCGTGTGGGTCGGCGTCGGGACCACGGCACCGGAGGACGACGGCCCCTCGGGCCATCCCGGCCCCGTCGATGTCCATGTCGCGGCGACCGCCCCGTCCGGCCTCTGGGTCGAGGTCGACGACGACGGCATCGGCCCCGGCGACGGCGTCGACGCCGTGGCGGACGCGGCCGGCACCAGCGGCTTCGGTCTGAGCGGCCTGCACGACCGGCTCGCGCTGGTGGGAGGGTGGGTGACGTTCGGTCCCCGCCGGCCGCGCGGCAGCCGCCTGCGCGCCCACATTCCCCGGAGCCACCCGTGAGCGAGCCCTCGGCCACCTCTGCCGCCCCCGCCGCCCCGAGCGCCGCCGTCGTGCGGGTGCTCGTCGTCGACGACCACCCCATCGTGCGCGCGGGCATCGTCGGCCTGCTGGCGAGCGACACGGGCATCGAGGTCGTGGGCGAGGCCGGCGACGGCGCGCAGGCCGTCGCGCTGGCGGCGCGGCTGCGGCCCGACGTCGTGCTCCTGGACCTGCGGATGCCCGTGCTCGACGGCGTCGCGGCCACCGCGCAGATCCTCGCGACGGGCGGTCCCCGCATCCTCGTGCTCACCACCTACGAGAGCGACGACCAGATTCTCGCCGCGATCGAGGCCGGGGCCAGCGGCTACCTCATCAAGGCGGCGCCGCCGGCCGAGATCGTCGCGGGGATCCGCGCCGTCGCCGCCGGGACCTCACCGCTCTCGCCGTCGGTCGCCACCGCGCTCGTGGCGCGGCTGCGCGAACGACCCACGGCCGGGGCTGCCGCCTCGCCCCGGACCCCGGTCACGAGCGCCGCCACCCCCGACCTCGCCGCACCTCACCCCGCCGCCCCCGACCTCACCGCCCGCGAGCGCGAGGTGCTCGCCCTGGTCGCGCAGGGCCTGTCGAACCCCGCCATCGGCCGCCGGCTCTTCATCGGCGAGGCCACCGTGAAGTCGCACCTGCTCAAGGTGTTCGCGAAGCTCGACGTGTCCGACCGGACGCGGGCCGTGACGCGCGCCATGGAGCTCGGCCTCCTCCTCCCGGACGCACCGCCGACGGAGCGACCTACACTCGAAGGGTGAGTACCGACCCCCGCCTCGACGCCGTCCACCAGGCTCTCGCGGGAGTCCTCGATCCCGAGATCCGCCGCCCGATCACCGAGCTCGACATGGTCAAGGGCGTCGAGCTCCAGGGCGACCACGCGCTCGTGACCGTGGCGCTGACCACGGCGGGCTGCCCGCTGCGGGACACGATCACCGCAGGCGTGACCGACGCCGTCGCGGCCGTCGACGGGGTCGGGAGCGTCGCCGTCGAGCTCATCGTGATGACCGACGACGAGCGCACCGCCCTGCGCACCAAGCTGCGCGGCGGCACGGCCGAGCCGGTCATCCCGTTCTCCCAGCCCGGTTCGCTCACGCGCGTCATCGCCGTCTCCTCCGGCAAGGGTGGCGTCGGCAAGTCCACGGTGACGGCGAACCTCGCCGTCGCGCTCGCGGAGCAGGGCCTGTCGGTCGGGGTGCTGGACGCCGACATCTACGGGTTCTCGATCCCGCTGATGCTCGGGGTGACGCACTCCCCCACCAAGGTCTCCGACATGATCCTGCCGCCGGTCGCGCACAACGTGAAGGTCATCTCGATCGGGATGTTCGCGGCGCCCGGCCAGCCCGTCGTGTGGCGCGGCCCGATGCTCCACCGCGCGCTGCAGCAGTTCCTCGCCGACGTCTTCTGGGGCGACCTGGACGTGCTGCTCCTCGACCTCCCGCCCGGCACGGGCGACATCGCCATCTCGGTGGCGCAGCTCGTCCCCGGGGCCGACCTGCTCGTCGTGACGACGCCGCAGGCCGCGGCCGCCGACGTCGCGGCGCGGGCCGGCTCGATGGCCGCCCAGACGCGGCAGAACGTCATCGGTGTCGTGGAGAACATGTCGTGGCTGACCCAGCCCGACGGCAGCCGTCTCGAGCTCTTCGGCAGCGGCGGCGGCGAGGCCGTGGCCGACCAGCTGACCTCATCGCTCGGCTACCGCGTCCGGCTGCTGGCCCAGGTGCCGCTCGACGTCGCGGTCCGCGAGGGTGGCGACGGCGGGACGCCCGCCGTCATCACGGGGGCCGACGGCGAGGGCGTGAAGGCCCTGCGCGGGCTCGCCAAGCAGCTCGCGGTCAAGGAGCGCGGGCTCGCCGGCAAGCACCTCAGCCTCAGCCCGCTGTAGCGGGGCGTCGGCCCGGGGCGCTCCGGCTCAGGTCGCCTCGTCGTCGAACGGGGCCGGGCCCGACGGCGTGGCCGGGCGCTGCGAGGACGCGGGAGGGACGTAGCGCGACGGCGGCTTCCGCGTCGAGGACGCCGCCCCGCCCGCAGCAGCTCCCGCGGCTGCCCCGGCCCCGACGGCCCCCGCCGCACCGGCAGCGCCCGGCGCCGGCCTCGGGTCGTCGAGCAGCGCCTCGCGCACGATCCGGCGCGGGTCGTACTGCCGCGGGTCGAGGTCCTTCAGGTCGTCGAAGCTGTCGCCCAGCTCCTCGCGGACCCGGTCGGTCGCGCCACGGGCGATGGCACGCACCTCGCGCACGATCCGGCCGAGCTGAGCGGCGTAGGCGGGCAGGCGCTCGGGTCCGACCACCAGCAGCACCACCACCAGGAGGATGCCGACCTCCCAGCCGTTGATGGAGCCGATCATCTAGGAGCTCCGCTCCTCGCCCAGCACGACCGCGACGTCGCGGTCCCCGGCGCTCTCGCGCACCGTGAGCACGACGGTGTCGCCCGGGGCCCGCGCACGGATCGCGACGATCAGCTCGTCGGGCACCGTGAGCGGGACGCCGTCGATCGCGACGATCACGTCGCCGGCGAGGATGCCCGCCGCCTCGGCCGCGCCGCCCGGCGTGACGGGCTCGACGCCGTTGGACGCCGCGTCCGAGACCTTGACCCCGACGCCCTGGTAGCCGGAGTCCAGCAGGACCCCGATCACGGGGTAGGTGGCGAAGCCGTTGGCGATGAGCTGCTCGGCGGTCCGTCGCGCCTGGTTGCTCGGGATGGCGAACCCGAGGCCGATGCTGCCGGCGGCGTTCTGACCGGGCGGCTGCGCGATCGCCGAGTTGATGCCGATGACGCGGCCCTGGTCGTCGAGCAGCGGGCCGCCGGAGTTGCCGGGGTTGATCGCCGCGTCGGTCTGGATCGCGTTGATGAAGGAGGTCTGCTCGGCGTCGCCGGCCTGGACCGGGCGATTGAGCGCGCTCACGATCCCGGCCGTCACGGTGCCCTGGAGCCCCAGCGGGGCGCCGACGGCGACGACTGTCTCGCCGACCCTGACCTCGTCGGAGTCGCCGAGGGCGAGCGGGACGAGCCCCTGCACGTCGACCTTGATGACGGCGAGGTCGTAGTCGCTCGTCACGCCGACGACCGTCGCGGGGGCCTGCTCGCCGTTGCTGAACACGACGGTGAGCTCGGCCCCGCCGTCGACCGCCGCGGCGACGACGTGGGCGTTGGTGAGGATGTGGCCGTCCTCGCGGAGCACGAAGCCGGAGCCGCTGGAGCCCGCGTCGGCCGAGCGGACCTCGATGGCGACCGTCGAGGGCAGCGCCTGCGCCGCGATGGCCGAGATGTCGGCGGCGCCGGAGGGCGCGCCGCCCTCGTCCGGCGTGCTGGGTGCCGGCGGGACGAGCGTGGAGGGCGCCGACGACGGCGGCGGGCTGGACGTCGGCGCGGGGGCCGCGTCCGGGACCGTCTCGATCCCGAACTGCGGGGCGAGCACGAGGCCGAGCAGGGTGCCGACGACCAGCGCGAGCACCGCCGTCGCGGCGACGACACCGCGGCCGACGCCCTGCCGGGGCGACCTGACGCGTCGCTGGCGACGTGCGCTGCGGCGCGACGGAGACTCGGGGGCGGGGCCTCCGCCGTCGGGCAGGGGCCACTGCGGTCCGGCGCCCGAGGAGCCGAGCGGCTGCTGCGGATCGAGTCCGGGCTGCGGGAGCGTCTGGGTCGGGTGCGACCCCTGCTCCGGCGTCGGCCAGGGCCAGGAGTCCTGCGGCGGGGTGGGACGCGGCGGGGTGGGACGGGGCGGCTCAGCCACCGGCGATCACCTGCCAGCCGCGCGACAGGCTCTCGAGCACCCCGGGCGCGCCCGAGGCGTCGAACTCGCGGATCACCGACAGGCTGAGGTCCTCGTCCGTCGACGTGACGGCGACGACCTCGCCACCGGCCTGCGTCAGCCACCAGTCCCCGACGAGATGGACCTCGAGCTGCCCGACCCGCACGCTGCGTGTCACCTCGACGTCGGTGAGGTCGACGACGCCGTGGGTCTCGAGCACCGTCACGGCCTCGCCCTCGACGCTCAGCTCGACCCGGAGGTCGCCCGAGGACAGCTCGGAGACGGTCACGAGCTCGGTGCCGGTGGGCAGCTCAGCTGGCGAGGTCCAGCCCGTGGGCCAGGCGTCGGTGCCACCGTCGGAGGTCTCGACGACGACGGCGTCCGCGCCGCCGGGCATCGGCTCGGCCGCGAGGGCCGTGAGGCGCTCGGGCGAGGTGGTGCGCGAGGCGCCGAGCACGACGAGCGAGCCGCCCGCGACCACGCCGAGCCCCATCACGGAGACGGCGGCGACGGCCACCAGGCGGATCGGGGAACGACGCGGCGTCGACTCCCACGGGGCGCGCGGTCGGTCGGTCCCGGCGTCGGCGGCGTCGGCGGCCGTCAGCGCGAGCAGGCGGTCCTGCAGGCTGGTGGGCACCTCGACGGCGCCGAGCGACGAGGTCAGGCGACGCTGCCGCTGCTGCTGACGCACCAGGTCCGTGCACGCGTCGCAGCCGTCCAGGTGGGCGCGGGCCCGCGCCTCACCCGCCTCGTCGAGGCTGCCGTCGGCGAGCGCCCCGGCGTCGTCGCCGAGATGTCCGAACGGCCACATCACTGCGCACCCCCCGGGGCGAAGCGCGGCCGCGGCAGACCGAGTCGCTCCGTCGGCGGCGTCTCCGGGGCGCCGCGCACGAGCTCGGGCGAGCGGTGCGCGAGCGACGCCCGCAGGCGGGCGCGACCACGGTGGATGCGCGAACGCACGGTGCCGAGCGAGATGCCGAGGACGTCGGCGATCTCGTCGTAGGTGAGGTCCTCGATGTCCCGCAGCACGACGGCGGCGCGGTACTCCGGCGGGAGCTCGTCGAGCGCGGCCTGGATGTCGACGTCGAGGTTGCCGATCTCGAACCCGCGCTCGGGCTCGTCCGCGCGGGCGGCGCGCGGGACGTCGGCGTCGTACTCGCCCAGGGCCGAGGTCTTGTTGCGCGCCTTGCGACGGACCTGGTCCAGGAAGAGGTTCGTGGTGATGCGGTGCAACCAGCCCCCGAACGTTCCCGGCGTGTAGGAGTCGAGCGACCGGAAGACGCGCAGGAAGACCTCCTGGGTGAGGTCCTCGGCGTCGGCCACCTGGCCGGTGAGCCGGTAGGCCAGCCGGTACACCTGCGGGGTGTACTGGCGCACGATCTCGTCCCAGGTGGGCGGCTGCCACTCCTCGGCCTGCACGGAAGTCCTATCGTCGGAAGGCCTCGAGTCTACGTGCCGGAGCGCCTGACGGCTGCTGGCGGAACGGGCGGCACGTGCGGCGCGCCCGGACGCGGGCGGACCGTGCCGCCACCTACGATGAACGACGACGAGAGGAGCCTCCCCATGGCATCAGCCGACCGGGCCGACAAGGCCCAGAGCTGGGCGTACACCGAGGAGCTCGCGGTCGAGCCCGAGGCCGCCGCAGCGGCGCGCGAGCGTGCCGCCGAGTTCGGGATCGAGGCGGTCAGCCCCGCCACCGGCGCGCTGCTGCGCGTGCTCGCCGCGACGGCGCAGGCGAAGCACGTCGTCGAGATCGGCACGGGGACGGGCGTCAGCGGCGTGTGGCTGCTCGAGGGGATGGCCAGGGACGGCGTCCTGACGACGATCGACGTCGAGGTCGAGTACCAGCGCGAGGCGCGCACCGCGTTCGCCGCCGCCGGTGTTCCCTCGTCGCGGACCCGCACGATCGCCGGTCGAGCGCTCGAGGTGCTCCCCCGGCTCGCGGACAGCTCGTACGACCTCGTGCTCATCGACACCGAGGTCGGCGACCTCACCGACCTCGTGGCCCAGGCCAAGCGGCTGCTGCGCCCGGGCGGGACGCTCGCCGTCACCCGCGCGCTCTGGTTCGACCGCGTGGCCGACCCGGCTCGCCGCGACGCCGACACGGTGGCCGTGCGGGAGCTCGTGCGCCAGCTCGGCAACGACGAGGACGTGGTGGTCTCGCTCGTCCCGACCGGCGGCGGCCTGCTGCTCGCGGTCAAGCGCTAGCCAGGACCCCTTCGCTCCCTCGAGAACGCTCCGGCTCGCGGCTCAGGCTCCACAGCCGCGAGCCGGAGCGTTCTCGAGGTCCGGGCCCGGGTCAGAGGTCGCGCAGCCAGCGCGTCAGCAGGCGCACGCCGAAGCCGGTGGCGCCCGTCGGGAGCTCCCTCGACGCCTTCGGCGAGCGGGCCGGGCCCGCGATGTCGAGGTGGATCCAGCGTCGCCCGTGGGCGAACCGCTCCAGGAACAGCGCGGCCGTGACGGCGCCCGCCCTCATGGTCGGGTCCGTGCTCACGTGGCTCACGTCCGCGACGGCGGAGTCCAGCGCCGCGGCGTAGTCCGCCACCATCGGCAGGCGCCAGACGCGCTCCCCCGCGGTCTCGCCGACGGCGGACAGCGCCGCGGCCGCGACGTCGTCGGCGGTGAAGAGGGCGGCGTGCGTGCGGCCCAGCGCGGCGGTCGCCGCCCCGGTGAGGGTCGCGACGTCGAGGATCGTGTCGGGCTCGAGGGTGTCGGCGGCCCACGCCAGCGCGTCGGCCAGGACCATCCGGCCCTCGGCGTCGGTGTTGCCGATCTCGACGGTGGTGCCGTCCCAGGTCCGCACGACGTCGCCCGGCCGGTAGGCCGCGGCCCCGATGGCGTTCTCCGCGAGCGGGAGCACCGCGACGACGCGGTGGCCGACGCCGAGGCGGGCGGCCGTGACGACGGTCGCCAGCGCGACGGCGGCGCCCGTCATGTCGGTCTTCATCGCCACCATGGACTCGCGCGGCTTCAGCGCGAGGCCGCCGGTGTCGTACGTGATCCCCTTGCCGACCACGACGACGGTCCGGGGCTCGCCCGAGGCAGGCGTCGTCGCCGCCTGGTCAGGATCGTGCGTCACGACGACGAGGCGGGGCGGGTTCGGGGACTCGGCGCCCACGGCGACGACCGAGGCGAAGCCCTGCTCGGCCAGCCACGTCTCGTCGTGGACCTCGACGGTCAGGGTCGGCTCGGCGTCGGCCAGCTCGACGGCGCGGTCGGCGATCCAGGCGGGGGTCGCGACGGCGGCCGGGGTGGCGGCCAGGGTGCGGGCGATCATGGTGCCGCGGGCGAGCGCCACGCCCTCGTCCGCGCTGCGACCGACGCGCTCGGCGTCCTTGCCGGCGGCGAACGTCAGGGAGTCCAGCCGTGGCGGCGGGGCCGAGGACTTCTGCCGGTAGGCGGAGGTCGAGGCGAGCAGCGCCCCCTCGACGAACGCCGTCACCCCGGGCACCGAGTCCTGCCCGCGCGTGCGGCGGGCCTCGAGGCCGACGGTGGTGAGCACCCGGCCGGTGACCGCCCGGGCGAGCGCCGCACCCGCGGTGCGCAACGCCGTCGTGCCGGAGTCACCGACGCCCACCAGCACGAGGCGGCGGGGCAGCGACGCCCACACGGCCGAACCGACGAGCAGCGTCGGCAGCGGCACGACGACGACGTCGCCGGCCGCACCCGTCGCGCCGGTCAGGTCCGCGAGGTCGGCCAGGTCGACGCCGTACATCACCGCGGCGTCAGCGGTACCGGTCCGGGGCTGCACCCCCTCGTCGTCCTCACCGGGAGCGACGGGGACGGCGATGGCGTCCCACTCCCCTCGCGCGCAGCACGTTCGAGGGTGGAGCCGAGGACGTCCGTCCCGGGCAGGGCGGCAGTGAGCTGCTCGGCCATGACCGCGGACGGGATGTCGGTGTCAGCCGACGACGCCGGTGAGGGCGTCCTTGAGTGCCTCGGCCTCGTCGGCCTTCAGCTCGACGACCAGGCGGCCGCCACCCTCGAGCGGCACGCGCATGACGATGCCGCGGCCTTCCTTGGTGACCTCGAGTGGTCCGTCACCCGTCCTGGGCTTCATGGCCGCCATCGTTGGGAGTCCCTCCGTCGTAGTCGGTGTCCCCGATGGACGCCGTTGCCGACAGTGACCCCCTGGTCACCGACTGGCGCAACCATTGTAGGACACGGGACGCGCCCGTCGGGTGGCCCGTCCGCGGCCCGGATCGACCGTCGGTGCCGGTCAGGGCCCTGCGGGTGACCCTCGCCACGCCCCGGAGGGGCTACTCGGCACCCTCCGCGGCGGCGTCCGCCGTCGCCTCGGACTCCTGGCGCGCGAGCTCCGCGGCACCCTCGCTGACGATGCGGACCGCCTCGGCGGGCGAGTCGACCAGGTGCAGCAGGTCGACGTCGTGCTCGCCCACCAGACCGCGCTCGCGGACCGTGCTGCGGAGCCAATCCAGGAGCCCGCCCCAGAACTCCGTGCCCACGAGCACGATCGGGAACTGCCGGACCTTGCCCGTCTGGACGAGCGTGATGGCCTCGAACAGCTCGTCGAACGTGCCGAAGCCGCCGGGCAGCACGATGAAGCCGCTCGCGTACTTCACGAACATCGTCTTGCGGACGAAGAAGTAGCGGAAGTCGACGCCGAGGTCGACGAAGGAGTTCATCCCCTGCTCGAACGGGAGCTCGATGCCGAGGCCGACCGAGACGCCGCCGGCCTCGTGCGCGCCCTTGTTCGCGGCCTCCATCAGGCCGGGACCACCGCCGGTGATGACGGCGTAGCCCGCCTCGACGAGCTCGCGCGCGACCTCCTCCGCGAGGGAGTACTCGGCGTCACCGGGCTTGATCCGGGCCGAGCCGAAGACGCTGACGGCCGGGCCGAGCTCCGCGAGCGCCCCGAACCCCTCGACGAACTCGCTCTGGATCCGCATCACGCGCCACGGGTCGGAGTGGACCCAGGAGTCCTCGTCGTTACTCAGAAGGCGTTCGTCGGTGGTCGTCGCCGGCACCATCTGCCCGCGCAGGGTGACCGGGCCCTTCTGGTGGGTACGGCGGGCGCTGCCGGGGATGCTCATCGTTGATGCCTTCCGTGTCGAGGGGGACGTCAGCCTACGAGGCGGGGGCCAGCCAGGCCCGCAGCGCCGCGGCGACGTCGGTGATCTGGGCCGTCGGGCAGCGCTCGTCGTCGGCGTGGGCGAGGTTGGGATCGCCCGGACCGAAGTTGACGGCGGGGACGCCGAGCGCGGAGAAGCGGGCGACGTCGGTCCAGCCGTACTTCGGGTTGACCTCGGCGCCGGTGGCGGCGACGGCGGCACGCACGAAGGCGGCGGCGACCGTGTGGTCCAGGCCGGGGCGAGCACCCTCCGCGACGTCGGTCACCGTGATCGTGACGTCGGGCAGATCGGCGAGGGCGTCGGCCAGCACCGCACGGACGTAGGCCTCGGCGGCCGCGGCGTCGCGGTGCGGGGCGAAGCGGTAGTTCACGGTGACGACGGCCGCGTCCGGAATCATGTTGCCGGCGATCCCGCCGCCGATCCCGACCGCGTTCAGGCCCTCGCGGTAGTCCAGTCCGTCGACCGTGACCGTCTCGCTCTCGTGGGCCGCGAGCGCCGCGAGCACGGGCGCCAGGTCGTGGATCGCGTTGTGCCCGCGCCAGGCGCGGGCGGAGTGCGCCGTCCGACCGGTGGTGGCGACCTCGAGCCGCATCGTGCCGTTGCAGCCGCCCTCGACGTGACCGGCCGTCGGCTCGCCGAGGATCGCGAAGTCGGCGGCGAGCCACGCGGGGTGGCGACGCGCGATGCGGCCGAGACCGTTCTTGTCCGCCTCGACCTCCTCGTGGTCGTAGAAGGCGTAGGTGACGTCGACGGCTGGCTCCGTCACCGTGGCGGCGAGGTGGAGCGCGACGGCGACGCCCCCCTTCATGTCCACGGTCCCGCGTCCCCACAGCACCTCACCGACGGCGTCGTCGTGGCGCAGCTGCGTGGGCAGGTTGCCCTGGACCGGGACGGTGTCGATGTGGCCCGCGATCACGACGCGGCTCGCGCGACCCAGCGTGGTGCGCGCGAGGACGGCGTCGCCATCGCGCAGCACCTCGAGGTGGGGCAGGGCCCGCAGCGCGGTCTCGATCGCGTCGGCGATCGCCCGCTCGTCACCGCTGACGGACGGCAGGTCGCACAGGGCGCGGGTCAGCTCGACCGGGTCGGTCGTGGCGAGATCGGGCAGGGTCGCGGCGGGGGCGGGGGCGTCGGTCACGCCGTCGACCCTACGCGCCCAGGTCCACGACCTCGCCGTCCCAGTGGGTGCGCAGCCAGCGGTCGTGCGTGGCCATCACGACGGCGCCCGGCCAGTCCGCGAGCGCCGCCACCAGCTCGTCCACGAGCGTGAGGGAGAGGTGGTTGGTGGGCTCGTCGAGGAGCAGCACGTCGGGCCGCTGGGCCATCAGCATCGCCAGGACGACGCGGCGGCGGGTGCCGACGGAGAGGTCGCCCACCGGGCGTCCGAGGTCGCGCGGCGCGAGGAGGCCGAGGGCGTCGACGGGGGTGTCGGCGTCGTGTGCCGGGGCGCCGGTGGCGTGCTGGGACGGGGCGAGCAGCGTGAGCAGCTCGCGCGGCGTGCGCCGCTCCCCAGCGAGGGCGAGGTCCTGCTCGAGCAGCGCGATCCGGACGCCGGCCATCCGACCCACCGTGCCGCCGTCGGGCGCGAGGTCGCCCGCGAGGACGTGCAGGAGCGTCGACTTCCCGGCGCCGTTGCCGCCGGTGAGGAGGAGTCGGCGCCCGGCCGCGAGCTCCAGGGCGGGGACGCCCGCGGCGGTCATGTCGAGACGGCCGGTGACCACGACGTCGCGCGCCCACGCCAGGAGACCCTCGGGGCGGGCGCCGCGGTGGACGGGCGGGGCGAACCGCAGCGGTGTGCGGGGCTTGCGCACCTGCCGTTCCTCGAGGTCGGCCAGTCGCCCGGCGGCGTCCTTGACCCGCCGCGAGACCGTCCGGTCGACGCGGGCGCCCTTGAACTTGGTGATGAATTTGTCGTTGTCCGTGGGACCGCGGCCGGGGGCGACCTGGCGCGCGGTCACCCGCACGGCGTGCCGCAGCTCGTCGAGCTCCGCCTGCTCCGCGGCGTACCGCTCCTCCCACGCGGTACGCGCCGCGGCCCGGGCAGCGAGATGGTCGGTGAAGCCACCGCCGGTGAGGGCGACCCCGGTGGCCGCCCCGACCGGGCCGGCGGCCGGGTCGAGATCGGCGATCCCGGTGGCGACGGCGTCGAGGAAGGACCGGTCGTGGCTCGCCATCACGACGGCGCCTGGCGTGCGGCGCAGGACGTCCGCGAGGAAGTCGACGGCGTCGTCGTCGAGGTGGTTCGTGGGCTCGTCCAGCAGGAGCACCCGGGGGCTGCGGATGAGCAGCGAGGCGAGGTGGAGGCGGGTGCGCTGCCCGCCCGAGAGCGTGGCGACGGCGCGGTCCGGGTCCGTCGCGAGCGCCCCGATCCCGAGTCCGCCGAGCGTGGCGGCGGCGCGCGCGTCGGCGTCCCAGACCTGGGCGGCCTCCGCGGCCGCGAGGGCACGCTCGTAGCGCGCGGCGGGGGCGTCGTCGTCGGGCGCGGCGTCCGCGAGCGCCGTCCCGGCGTCGGTGAGCTCCCGCTCGAGCGCGCGCACGTCGGCGAGCGCGTCCTCGACGACGGCCCCGACCGCCGTCGTGCCGGCGTAGGGCAGCTCCTGCGCGAGCAGCCCGACGTCGGCCGGTCGGACGATCTCGCCGGCGTCGGGGTCGAGGGTGCCCGCGAGGAGGCGCAGCAGCGTCGACTTGCCCGAGCCGTTCTCCCCGACGAGGCCGAGCCGGTGGCCGGGGTCGACCTGGAGCGTGACGTCCGTGAGCACGGGCGTGCCGGCGTAGCCGAAGGAGACCCCGCGCGCGGCGAGGACGGGCGTGAGGGAGGGGGTGGTGGATGTCATGGGGAACCTGCCAGGGGTCGGCGTCGAGCACGGGCGCGGGGCAGGTCAGTTCCACATGGGGTCCACCCTGCCCCGCGCGCCGGGCCGCCGTCCACCGCAATACGCCAGACACGTCGAGACCGATGCGTTGCAGGCGAGACCGATGCCCGCAGCGTCGGTCTGGCCTGCAACGCATCGGTCTCGTGCACGGGGTGAGCGGTCAGGCCAGCCCTCCACGACGCCGCAGCGCCGTGCGCGTCCGGGCGAGGTAGTCCGCGGAGCGCTGGTCCGTCCGCACGTCGAGGATCGCCCAGCCGACGTCGAAGAGCCGCTCGCGCCGCACGGCCTCGTCGAAGGGATCGGCCCCGCTCGAGTACTTGCCACGTCCGTGCACCTCGATGCCGACCTTGACCTCCTCCCACCCGAGGTCGACCTCGAGCGGGCCGTCCGGCGTCGCCACCCGGATCAACGTCTGCGGTCGTGGGAGTCCGTCCATGACGACACGGGCCCTCACCCGGCTCTCGGCGGGTGAGCCGATCCGGCCCGTCGCGAGGTCGACCGTCTCGCGCGCCGCGCGCACCCCGCGTCCGCCGACGCTCCCCGCGAGCCGCGCCTGCATCACGTCCTTGTCAGCTCCCACGAGCAGGGCGGAGTCGACGACGGGCAGCGCCTGAACGCACGTCAGGTCGCGAGCGCAGTCAACCGCCGTGAGCTCGAGCGACGTGACGACCAGGCCCGACACCGTCCGCAGATCACCGTCCGGAAGGTCGACGTGGTGGCGCACGAGGGTCCGGTCGCCTCGGCCCTGGCCCGCCGGCTTCGCCCCCTGGGTGATGTGGACGGACCCGTCCCAGGGCGGGACCCAGAGGCCGCTGAGGCGCGCGGCGGTTCGATGGCTGAAGGCGTACTCGGTCGTGAGTCGCTTCTCGACGGCGGCGATCGCGAGGAGCTCCGGGTCGGGGGCCGCGTCCCCCGCGGTCACGAAGACTCCTCGGCGGACACCGATCAGCTCGGAGCGGACGGCCTCGATGCGGCCCGCCCAGCATCCTCGGAAACGCACCAACGACGGAAGGGTCGGCGTGAGCACCGGATAGCCGCGCCGCGGTGCGTCCCGGTCGTGCCACGCCGGCGGCGGGACCGCGGGTCTGTCGGCCGTGCGCTCGAACGGTGTCGTGAGTCGCTCGTCAGTCATGGCAGCACGGTCCCAGCCGCTCGACCCCGACGCGGCCCGCCCCGGCCCCACGGTGAACATCCGCCACCCCGCCCCGTCTGGGGACAGCCGAGCGCTACCGGTGAGACCGATGCGTGGCAAGTGAGACCGATGCCTGCTGCATCGGTCTCGGCTGCCACGCATCGGTCTCGGCGGCCCGGCCGCGGGGGTCAGTCGACGACGGGGGTGTGGAGCTGGCGCGCGCCCTCGGCGATCGAGCCCGAGAGCGACGGGTAGATCGTCATCGCGCTGGCGAGCTGGTCCACCGTGGTCCGGGTCGCGACGGCGAGCGTCAGCACGTGGATGAGCTCGCTCGCGCGCGGCCCCACCACGACACCGCCCAGCACCGACCCCGACCCCTCGCGCGAGATGACCTTCACGAAGCCCTCGTGGATGCCGAGCATCTTGGCGCGCGGGTTGCGCGCCAGCGGGACGATGGAGACGCGGGCGTCGTGCGCGGCGGCATCGGCCTCGCTGATCCCCACGGTCGCGATCTCGGGTGAGGTGAACACCGTCGCCGGCACGCGGCGCACGTCCAGGGGCGCGACGGCGTCGCCCAGCGCGTGCCACATCGCGATGCGTCCCTGCGTGGCCGCCACGGAGGCCAGCGGCAGCACGCCCGTGACGTCGCCGGCCGCGTAGACGCCGCGGACGGTGGTGCGGGAGACGCGGTCGACCGTGATGTGGCCGCTCGGCGTGGTCGCGACGCCGGCGCCGTCCAGCCCGAGCCCGGCCGTGTTCGGCACCCCGCCGACGGCGAGCAGGCAGTGCGAGCCGACGACCTCGCGGCCGTCCTCGAGCGAGACGACGACCTCGTCGCCGCGGCGCACGACGCCGGCCGCCCGGGACCGCGACAGCACCTCCATGCCGCGACGGCGGAACGCGTTCTCGATCAGCTCCGCCGCGTCGGCGTCCTCACCCGGGAGCACGCGGTCGCGGCTGGAGACCAGCACGACGTCGACCCCGAGCGCGCTGAACGCACCGGCGAACTCCGCGCCGGTCACCCCGGAGCCGACGACGATCAGCCGCTCGGGCAGAGCGTCCAGCCCGTACACCTGGGTCCAGGTGAGGATCCGCTCGCCGTCGGGCACCGCCGTCGGGAGCACGCGCGGCGAGGCGCCGGTCGCGAGCAGCACGACGTCGGCGTGCAGCTCGATCTCGTCCTCGGCCGCCGTCGAGACCGTCACCGTGTCGGGCGCCGCGAGGCGACCCTCACCGTCGACCACCCGGATCCCGCGCGCCTCGAGGTTGGTGCGGATGTCGTCCGACTGCTGCTTCGCCAGCGCGAGCACGCGCGCGTTGACCTCGCCGAGGTCCACCTCCAGGGCGGCGTTGCGCAGCTCACCCATGTGGATGCCGAGCTCGTCGGCGCTCTCCACCAGCGCGCGCCACTCCGCCGTCGCGATCAACGTCTTGGACGGAACGACATCGGTGAGCACGGCCGCTCCCCCGAGGCCCTGGCGCTCCACGAGCGTCACGTCCGCCTCGAGCTGGGCCGCGACCAGCGCGGCCTCGTAGCCGCCTGGCCCACCGCCGACGATCACGACCTGGCTGCCGCGCCGTGTCGGGGAGGCGCCGCGCTTGCCGTCGGTCGGGCCGGTGGCCGCAGGCGTCGAGGAGATCGCAGGAGACGTCATGCCCACCATTGTGTCGCTTCCCGTCGGCGCGGACGCTACCGTGCACCAGTGAACGCATCGACCCTCGACATCGACGACCCCCGCACCGACCCGTTCGCCGTGGCCCAGGCCGCGGCGAGGCAGATCGCGGACCTCACGGGGATCACCCGCCACGACGTCGCGCTCGTGCTCGGCTCCGGCTGGGGCGGCGCCGCCGACCTGCTGGGCGAGACGGTCGCCGAGATCCCCGCCGCCGACATCGTGGGCTTCACCGCCCCCGCCGTCGCGGGCCACGGCGCGACCATCCGTTCCATCCGGATCGACCACGACGAGCACGCCCCCACCGGCGAGGGCGCCTACGGCGAGGACCGCTACGCCCTGGTGCTCGGCTCGCGCACCCACTACTACGAGGGCCGCGGCGTGCGGCGCGTCGCCCACGGGGTGCGGACGGCCGCGGCCGCCGGCGCCCGCACCGTCGTCCTCACGAACGGCTGCGGCGGGCTCGTCCCCGAGTGGGAGCCCGGCACGCCGGTCCTGATCAGCGACCACCTCAACCTCACGGCGGCCTCCCCGCTCGAGGGCGCGACCTTCGTCGACCTCACCGACCTCTACACGCCGCGTCTGCGCGAGCTGGCCCGCACGGTCGACCCGAGCCTGGCCGAGGGTGTGTACGTGCAGTTCCGCGGCCCCCACTACGAGACGCCCGCCGAGGTCCGGATGGCCGGCGTGCTCGGCGGCCACCTCGTCGGGATGAGCACGACGCTCGAGGCCATCGCGGCCCGTCAGGCCGGGATGGAGATCCTCGGCATCTCGCTGGTCACCAACGCCGCCGCCGGCATCTCGCCCGACCCGCTCTCGCACGAGGAGGTCCTCGAGGCGGGCGCTGCCGCGGGACCCCGCATCAGCGCGCTGCTCGCCTCGATCGTGCGGAAGCTCTGATGCCCCTGCAGATGGCCCTCTCGCGGGCGCGCGCCTGGGTGCTGGACGACCCCGACGAGGCGACGGCGGCCGAGGTCACCGCGCTGTGCACGGCGGCGGAGCAGGGCGACACCGGGGCCGAGGCGGAGCTGCTCGACCGCTTCTCCGGCACGCTGCAGTTCGGCACGGCCGGGCTGCGCGGCGCGATCGGCGGCGGCAGCAACCGCATGAACCGGGCCGTCGTGCTGCGGGCGGCCGCCGGGCTGACGAGCTACCTCGTCGCCGCCCTCGCGGAGCAGGGCGCCGAGCGTCCCCGCGTCGTCATCGGGTACGACGCCCGCCACTACAGCCGGATCTTCGCGCACGACACGGCCGCCGTCGTCACGGCCGCCGGCGGCGAGGCCCTCCTCATGCCGCAGGAGTGGCCGACGCCGGTGCTCGCCTTCGCGGTCCGCCACCTCGACGCCGACGCCGGCGTCATGGTGACGGCGTCGCACAACCCCGCGGCCGACAACGGCTACAAGGTCTACCTCGGCGGCCGCATCGTGGCCGACTCCGGTCAGGGCGCCCAGATCGTGCCGCCGTACGACGCCGCCATCGCGGCCGGGATCGCGGCGGTCAAGCAGGTCGCCGACATCCCGCGCGCCGAGTCGGGCTGGACCGTGCTCGACGACGACGTGCACGCCGCCTACCTGGCCGCCCTCGCCGGGCGGCCCACCCACGCGGGCGTGGGCTCGCTCCGCGTCGTGACGACGGCGATGCACGGCGTCGGCGGGGCGACGCTCACCTCCGCGCTGGTCGCGGCCGGGGTGACCGACCTGCACACCGTCGCCGAGCAGGCCGAGCCCGACCCGGCCTTCCCGACCGTCGCCTTCCCCAACCCGGAGGAGCCGGGCGCGATGGACCTGGCGTTCGCGTGCGCACGGGAGCTCGAGGCGGACGTGATCATCGCCGTCGACCCCGACGCCGACCGCTGCGCCGTCGCGATCCCCGACGCCTCGGCCGAGGGCGGCTGGCGCCGCCTGAGCGGTGACGAGACCGGCGCACTGCTGGGCGAGCAGGTCGCTCGCGCGGTCGCCGCTGCCCCGGGTTCCGGCGACGGCGTCGCCAACAGTGCCGTGCTCGCCTGCTCGATCGTCTCCTCGCGCCAGCTCGCCGCGATCGCCCGCGCGAACGGCCTGCGCCACCGCGCGACGCTCACCGGCTTCAAGTGGATCTCCCGCGTGCCCGACCTCGTGTTCGGCTACGAGGAGGCGCTGGGCTACTGCGTGCTGCCCGCGGCCGTGCGCGACAAGGACGGCATCTCGGCCGCCGTCGCCGTCGTGAACCTGCTCGCGCAGGCCCGCGAGCGCGGCAGCGACCTGCAGGGCGAGCTCGACGCGCTCGCGCGGCGCGACGGCCTCTACGCGACCACGCCGGTCACCGTCCGCGTGACCGACCTCAGCCTCATCGGCGTGGCGATGGGTCGGCTTCGTGCCGCTCCCCCGGCCTCGCTCGGCGGCAGCGAGGTCACCCGCGTGGTCGACCTCGTCGAGGGGCTCACCGTGCCCGACGAGGACGGGAGCAACGGCGGCGAGTACACCGTGCCCGGCACCGACGGCGTGCTGCTCGAGACGGCGGACGGCTCGCGCGTCATCGTCCGTCCGAGCGGGACCGAGCCGAAGCTCAAGGCCTACCTCGAGGCCGTCGTCCCCGTCGAGGACGAGGCGAGCCTCGCGCACGGCACCGCCGTCGAGCGGGCCCGCGCCCTGGCGCAGGCGCGCCTGGCCGCGATCGCCGACGACGTGCGAGCGGCCACGGGGCTGTAGCGCGACCCCCGCTCCTCGAGGGCGACGCAACGGCGCCGGCGGCGATCCTGATCGGATCGCCGCCGGCGCCGTTGCCTCGCTCCCGCGGGCGGGCGGTGTGGAGGCTCAGCCCTCCGCGCGCGCCGCCTCGTAGCCCGGGACGATCTGCTCGGCGACGATGCGCTCGACGACGTCGCGGTGCGCGAACGCGCCGAACGCGGCCACGAGCGTGGCCTCCTCGAAGTCGTCGAGCGTCCAGTCGGCCTCGGCGGCGAGCAGGTTGAACTCGCGGCTCATCGACGTCGCCGACATGAGGCGGTTGTCGGTGTTGATCGTGACGGCGAAGCCCAGGTCGCGCAGGAACGTCACCGGGTGCTCGGCGATCGTGCCCGCGATGCCCGTCTGCAGGTTGGACGACGGCGCGACCTCGAGCGGGATCTGACGGTCCAGCACCCACTGCGACAGCCGGCCGAGCTGCGCGTGGTCGGTGCTCTCGTGCGCCGGACGGACGATGTCCTCCACGAGGCGCACGCCGTGGCCCAGGCGCAGCGTGCCCTGCTGCACGGCGTCCCAGACGGACGAGGCGCCGTCCGCCTCGCCGGCGTGGATCGTGAACGGGAAGTTCTCGCGGCGCAGCGCCGCGAAGGCCTCCGCCTGGTTCGACGCCGGGAAGCCCAGCTCGGCCCCGGCGATGTCGAACCCGACGACGCCGCGGTCGCGGTTGGCCAGCGCGAGCTCGGCGATCTCGACGCCGCGGTCCGCGTGCCGCATCGCGGTGATGAGCGTGCCGATCGTGATCGTGTGGCCCGCCTCGGCGGCCTCGGCGACGCCGTCGTCGAAGCCCTGCTGCACGGCGTCGACGACCTCCTGGAGCGTCAGCCCCTCGCGCAGGTGCTGCTCGGGGGCGTAGCGCTGCTCGGCGTAGACGACGCCGTCGGCGGCGAGGTCGATCGCGGCGTCACGGGCCACGCGGTGCAGGCCCTCGACGGTCTGCATGACCGCGATGGTGTGCTCGAACGTCTCGAGGTAGCGCACGAGCGACCCGGAGTCGGCCGAGGTGACGAACCACTCGGCGAGCGCGTCGGGGTCCGTGGCCGGGAGCGTGTGCCCGACCTTCTCCGCGAGCTCGATCATGGTGGTGGGGCGCAGGCCGCCGTCGAGGTGGTCGTGCAGCACCACCTTGGGGAGCTTGCAGATCATCGCCTCGGTGAGGGCGGGCGGGGCGTCGTAGCTGTCCTCGGTGCTCATGAGGCAACGGTAGTGCCCGACCGGCGCGGGCGGACGCCGCCTCAGCGCCCGAAGGCGGACTCCGGCAGCAGCGCCCACGTCACGTGCGTCCAGTACCCCAGTGCCGGGTGCGTCCGCCGTCGCGCGAGGAGCTGCTCGATGCCCACCGAGTGGATGCGTCCGCCACCGGGCTCGTAGATCCGCAGCTCGCCCGGCTTCGGATGCGCGCTCGGGACGGCGAGCACGACGTGGCGCGGGATCGCCGTCGTGATCCCCTTCGCGACGTCGCCGCCGGTGTAGAGCGGCACCGGGATGCCGAGCGCGGTCGCCCGCGCGACCGTGGAGAGCACGGCACGGGTGCGCGCGACGTCGACGTCGTGCACCGCCGTGTGGCTGAACCGCACGCCACGGAAGCGCGCCTCGCGCGCCGCGGTCCACGGCGGCGTGCCGATGGCCGCGGGCCAGGTGACGGGGCCGATCGCGCGCTCGCGCGCCCGGGCGAACAGCAGCCGCTCGGCGACGGCGATCCGACCCGCCACGGTGGGCGCCTCGAGGTCCTCGCGCGAGGCCCGCGACAGCTCGGACGGCGGCGACGTGCCCACCCGGACGCCGGTCGTGAGCCACGCGGCGAGGACCGGGTCCCCCGCGGCGGCGAGCAGGAGCAGCGACATCGCGCCGCACGAGGTGGGCCCCTGCTTCACGGGGTCGCCGTTCCACCGCAGGACGCCGACGCGACCGCCGCGCAGCGGGGCGTGCGCCAGCCGTTTCTGCACGGCCAGCAGCGGCGCCTCGCGGTCCAGGCGCCCCACCGGCTGGGGCGGCGCCTCGACGAGCGCCGGGTCGGGCACGGCCCGCTCCCCCAGCCCGACCGCGGCCAGCGCCGGGCGGGCGGCGCTCAGGGTCAGGTGGTGCCGGCTCACGTCTCGCTCCAGTCCAGGGTCACGACGACCACGCTAGGCCAGCGACGCCGTCGACGCGCTCGCCGCCCGGCGGCCGACGATGCGGCTACTCCGCGACGATGCGCTCGAGCACGACGCCGTCGGCCAGCGCGGGGCGCGAGCCCTCGGGGGCGATCGTCACGGCGTCGGCCAGGGCCTCCCGGGCCCGCGCGAAGCGGTCGGGCGTGTCGGTGAGCAGCGTCATCAGCGGCTCGCCCGCGCGGACGACGGCGCCCGGCTTGGCGTGCAGCACGACGCCGGCACCGGCCTGCACGACGTCGTCGCGTCGCGCTCGTCCGGCGCCGAGGCGCCACGCGGCCACGCCGACGGCCAGCGCGTCGAGCCCGACCAGGACGCCGTCGGCCGGGGCCAGCACCGTCTCGCTCTCCTTCGCGACGGGCATCGCCGCCGTCGGGTCGCCGCCCTGCGCGCGGATCATCCGGTTCCAGACGTCCATCGCGCGGCCGTCCTTGAGCGCCGCCTCGGGGTCGGCGTCGGGGCGACCGGCGGCGTCGAGCATCTCGCGCGCGAGCGCGATCGTGAGGTCGACGACGTCCTGCGGCCCTCCGCCGGCCAGCACCTCGACCGACTCCGCGACCTCGATCGCGTTGCCGGCGGTGAGACCGAGCGGCGTGGACATGTCGGTGAGCAGCGCGCGGGTGTCCACTCCGGCGTCGTGGCCGAGCGCGACCATCGTCCGGGCCAGCTCGCGCGCCTGGTCGAGGTCCTTCATGAACGCGCCGGAGCCGACCTTCACGTCGAGGACGAGCGAGGCGGTGCCCTCGGCGATCTTCTTGCTCATGATCGAGGAGGCGATGAGCGGGATGGCCTCGACCGTGCCCGTCACGTCGCGCAGCGCGTAGAGACGACGGTCGGCCGGGGCGAGGCCGGAGCCCGCCTGGCAGATGACGGCGCCGACCTCGTCGAGCTGCCGCATCATCTCCTCGTTGGTCAGGGCGGCGCGCCAGCCCGGGATCGCCTCGAGCTTGTCCAGCGTGCCGCCCGTGTGGCCGAGGCCGCGGCCGGACAACTGCGGCACCGCGACGTCGAACACGGCGACCAGCGGCGCCAGCGGCAGCGTGATCTTGTCGCCCACACCACCGGTGGAGTGCTTGTCCGAGGTGGGGTGACGCAGCGAGGAGAAGTCCATCCGCTCACCGCTCGCGATCATCGCGGCGGTCCAGCGGGCGATCTCGGCGCGGTTCATGCCGCGCAGCAGGATGGCCATCGCGAGGGCGGCCATCTGCTCCTCCGCGACGACGGTGCGCACGTACGCGTCGATCACCCAGTCGATCTGGGCCGCGGAGAGCTCACCGCCGTCGCGCTTGGTGCGGATGACGTCGACGGCGTCGAAGGGCTCGGCCATGATCGGGGACTCCTCGGGGGTTGCGTGGTGGGACGGACGGACGACGCGTCCTTGCGTCGGGCGGGTCGAGCCGGTCGAGGTGGCGCGCCGGGGCGGCTCGCCACCCGGGTGGCTCAGGGCGTGGGGGTGGTGCCGGCCTCGAGGTCGTCAGGGCCGAACGCGCCCGGCAGGACCTCGCTCATCGGGATGATCCCGGCCCACGCCGTGTCGACGAGGAGACCGGGACCGCCGTGCTCCCACAGCAGCTGCCGGCAGCGGCCGCACGGGGCGAGCGTCTGCCCCCGGGAGTCGACGCACGTGAAGGCCACCAGGCGCCCCCGCCCCCGACCACGAGGTCGGAGACGAGGGAGCACTCGGCGCAGAGCGTCACGCCGTAGGCGGCGTTCTCGACGTTGCAGCCCACGATCACCCGGCCGTCGTCGACCAGCGCGGCCGCACCCACCGGGAAGCGGGAGTACGGCACGTAGGCGCGGGTCATGACGTCGCGGGCGGCCGCGCGCAGCGCATCCCAGTCGACGGACGAGGTGGGTTGCCCCTGGGTCGTTCCTGGAGTGGTCACGGCTGACCTCACTTCACGTAGGGGATGCCCTCGGCGGCGGGTGCGCGCACCCGACCGGCGAAGCCGGCGACGGCGAGGATGGTCACGATGTACGGGAGCATCAGCAGGAACTGGGACGGGATCGGCACCTGGAGCTGCTGGATGAAGCCCCCGAGCTGCTTCGACATCCCGAACAGCAGGGCCGCGACGACGGCGCCCTTCGGGCTCCACCGCCCGAGGATCATCGCCGCCAGGGCGATGAAGCCGTTCCCGGCCGTCATGTCCTTGCCGAAGGCGAGGCCGGAGGCGACCGTGAAGAACGCCCCGCCGAGACCGGCGATGGCACCACCCAGGAGGGTGTTGCGCCACCGCGTCCGGTTGACGTTGATGCCGACGGTGTCGGCGGCCTTCGGGTGCTCGCCCACGGAGCGCAGGCGCAGGCCCCACCGGCTGCGGAAGATCATGATCTGGAGCACGATGACGATCGCGTACATGAGGTACACGAGCGCGTTCTGCCGGAACAGGACCGGCCCGAGGACCGGGATCTCCGACAGCAGCGGGATCGGCAGCGTCGTCAGACCGAGCCGGGAGTTCAGGTTCGGGTTCTCGTTCAGCACCGTGGAGAACAGGAAGCTCGTCAGACCGACGACCAGCACGTTGAGCACGACGCCCACGATGATCTGGTTGACGTGGTACCGGATGGCGAAGAACGCCAGCAGGGCGCCGACGGCGACTCCCGCGAACGGCGCGGCGACGAGGCCGACGTAGGCGTTGCCCGCGATCGAGGCGACGACGGCGGCCGCGAAGGCCCCCGCCAGCAGCTGACCCTCGATGGCGATGTTGACGATTCCGACGCGCTCGCACACGACGCCCGAGAGCGCGCCGAACACCAGCGGCGTCGCGAGGAACAGCGCACCGCCGAGGAGACCGGCGACGGGCAGGACCTGCGCCTTGCCGGCCGTCAGCATGACGAGCAGGGCGATGAAGGTGAGGCCGCCCGCCGTCGTGACGAGCCAGATCGGCACCTTGCGGCCGCGCTGCGTGAGCAGGGCGCCGTAGGCCGCGACGGCGATGACCAGCACGGTCAGGACGATCGTCGTCAGCTTGCCCGGGAGGGCGAAGATCGGGATCTGGACGGCGTCGGTCGAGGTCGACAGGCGGATCTGCGCGTCGCCGTCGGCGGTCACGATCGTCAGGATCAGGGCGATGAGGGCGATGACGCCCAGCAGGACAGCCGTGCGCCAGGACGTGCGGGCGCCGACGGCGGGGGCGGTGGTCGCCGGGGCGACGTCGGGGGTCAGGGTGGTGGTCATGCCGCAGCTCCTGCCGTGACGCGCTTCTTGGCGGCGCGGGGTCCGGGTTGGGGTAGGCGCCAGATCGTGCGGACGAGCGGGGGCGCCGCGATGAACAGCACGATGAAGGACTGCAGGACCAGGACGAGGTCCAGCGGGGTGCCCGTCCGGGTCTGCATCAGACGGCCACCGGCCGCGAGGGCTCCGAAGAGCAGGCCGGCCAGCACGGTGCCCAGCGGCTTGCTGCGCCCGAGCAGCGCGACCGTGATGGCGTCGAAGCCGATCGAGCCGGCCACGGACGCCGTGAGCATCCCCTCGGTGCCGAGGACCTGGCTGGCCCCGGCGAGCCCGGCGAGACCGCCGGCGATCGCCATCGCGAGCACGGTCATGGTCGCGACCGAGATGCCGGCGGTCCGCGCGGCCCTGGCGTTGGAGCCGACGGCGCGGAGCTTGAAGCCGAGCGTCGAGCGCTCCATCAGCCACCAGACGGCGGCGGCGAGCACGAGCGCCAGGATGAAGCCGAGGTGCAGCCGGAACGGGTCGGGCAGGAGCGCGGGGAGGCGTGCGGTGTCGGCGACGGGCTTGGAGACGCCCGGCGTCCCGCTCGCGAAGAGCTTCGTGGTGACGATCCACAGCACCAGGTAGGCGGCGATGTTGTTGAGCATGATCGTCACGATCACCTCGTGCGCCCCGGTCCTGGCCTTGAGGACACCGGCGATGGCGGCCCACAGCGCACCACCGACGGCGCCGCCGACGATCGCGAGCACGACGTGCACGACGATCGGCAGGTTCAGACCGAAGCCGAGGTACGCGGCGAACACGGCCCCGAGGATGACCTGCCCCTGACCACCGATGTTGAACAGGCCGGCGCGGAAGGCCAGGCCCACCGAGAGGCCGGCGAGGATCAGCGGCGTCGCGATCGTCAGGGTCTCGGTCAACGGACGGATCGCCCGGGTGAAGTTCGCGGCCTGGCTGTCGAAGATCGCTCCCTGGAAGAGGGCGATGTACGCGCCGGACGCCGCGTCCCACGCGGCCGTGAAGAAGTCGCTCGGGCGGGCGAACAGGTAGCCCGCCGCGGTCTGGACCTCGGGGTCGGTCGCGATGATGAGGATCGCGCCGAGAAGGATGGCCAGCACCACGGCCGCCAGCGTCAGCAGCCACGAGGAGGACATCACCTGGTGGAGGTAGGACTCCGTGCGGGTGGGTCCCGACGTGGACCCGTCCTCGCTCGCGGGGGTCGACGCCGCGGCCGGAGCGACCGCGTCCGCGTCGCCGTCGATCGGGGGCTGAGGCTCCAGCGGATCCTCGTTGGGCGTCGGGCCCAGGGGTGCGTTCGGCCCGGTCATCGGTTCTCCTCCACGTCGTGGACGTCGGTCACCACGGCGACGTGGCCGGGCTCGTTCTCGTGCTCCTGCTCGGCCGCGAGGTCCGCGTCCCCGAGCACGGTGTGGTGCTCCGCCGCGCGCTGGCGGGCCTCCTCCGGCCCGATGCCGGTCATCATCAGACCGAGCACGTCGCGGCTCTCGCCGCCGGGGACGATCCCGACCAGCTCACCGCCGCACATGACGGCGATGCGGTCACCGAGCGCCAGGACCTCGTCGAGCTCCGTGGAGACGATGACGACGGCGGCGCCCTTGTCCCGCTCGGAGACGATGCGGTCGTGGAGGAACTCGATGGAGCCGACGTCGACGCCGCGCGTCGGCTGCGAGGCCACCAGCAGCGAGAGCGGCTTGGACAGCTCACGCGCCAGGACGACCTTCTGCTGGTTGCCGCCCGACAGCGTTCCCACCGGCCGGTCGATCGAGGTGGTGCGGACGTCGAACTCGGCGACGCGCTGCTCCGCGTTCTCCCGCAGGTAGCGCATGTCGAGGGCGCCGCCACGCGAGACGGGCGGGGCGCCGAGGCGGTCGAGCACGAGGTTCTCCACGATCGAGAACTCCCCCACGATGCCGTCGGTCGAGCGGTCCTCGGGGACGTAGGCGAGTCCGGCGTCGAGGCGGTCACGCACGCCCATGCTCTCGATGGGGGCGCCGCGCAGCAGGATCGAGCCGCTCGCCGGCTTCGTGACGCCGAGGATGGCCTCGGTGAGCTCGGTCTGGCCGTTGCCCTGCACGCCGGCGACGGCGAGGATCTCGCCGCTCGCGACGGTGAAGCTGACGTCGTTCACCACGGGCACGCCGTTGCCGTCCCTCACGACGAGGTCGACGATCTCCAGGACGGGCTCACCCGGTCGGGACGGCTCCTTGGCGACACCGAGGCTGACGCTGCGGCCGACCATGAGGGAGGCGAGCTCGGTCTCGGTGGCCGTCGGGGAGGCGGTGCCGACGACCTTGCCCAGGCGGATGATGGTGATCGCGTCGGAGACGGCGCGGATCTCACGGAGCTTGTGGGTGATGAAGAGGATCGAGGTCCCGGCGGCCGCGAGGCGGCGCATGATCTCGATGAGCTCGTCGGTCTCCTGGGGCGTGAGCACGGCGGTGGGCTCGTCCAGGATGAGGAGCTTGGCGTTGCGGGAGAGCGCCTTGACGATCTCGACCCGCTGCTGCACGCCGACGGGGAGGTCGCCGACGAGCGCGTCAGGATCGATCGCGAACCCGAGCATCTCCGACGTCTCGCGCACGATCGCCCTCGCGCGCTTGAGGTCGATGAGGCCGCCCGAGACGGGCTCCTGCCCGAGCACGATGTTCTCGGCGACGGTGAAGACCGGCACGAGCATGAAGTGCTGGTGGACCATGCCGATGCCGGCCCGCATCGCGTCGCCCGGTCCGGCGAAGACCACGGGGGCGCCGTCGATGACGATCTCCCCGGCATCGGGCTCGTACAGCCCGTACAGGGTGTTCATCAGGGTGCTCTTGCCTGCGCCGTTCTCGCCCAGGATCGCGTGGATCTCACCGGGCTCGACCACCATGTCGATGCCGTCGTTGGCCGTGAACGTTCCAAACCGCTTCGTGATGCCTCGGAGCTCGAGACGCATCGGCGGGCCTCCCTCGAAAGTGTCGGTGGTCGAGCAGCCGGCCGGGCGGGCACGCCGGGCAACGGGACTGCTGATGGTGCCACAAGAAGACTGCGGGGCGGGCCCGATCGGCCCGCCCCGCAGTGGTGGTGCTGTGCTCAGATCACGGAGCGTTCGGCGTCTCGATGACGAGGTCGCCCGAGATGATCTGCTCCTGGTACTCGGCGATCTTGTCCTGCAGCTCCTGCGGGACCGAGTCGGCGAAGTCGTGGAAGTCGGCGAGCCCGACGCCCTCGTTCTCGAGCGTGCCGACGTACGGCGTCGCGTCGAAGGAACCGGAGGAGGCCTCGGCGATGGAGTCGAAGACCGCCTGGCCGATCTCCTTCATGACCGAGGTGACGATGATGTCGCCGTAGTCGGTCGAGGCGAAGCCGTCCGAGTCGACCCAGATCATGGTGCCGTTGGCACCCTGGATGGCGGTCGCGGCACCGAGGCCGACCGGGCCGGCGACGGGCATGACGATGTCGGCGCCCTGGTCGATGAAGCCCTGGGCCGTGGTCGTGCCGTTGGCCTGGTTCTCGAAGTCACCGGTGAAGGAGCCCGTCTGGGCCTCCTTGTCCCAGCCGAGCAGCGTGACGTCCGCGCCGTTGTCCTCGTTGTACTTGGTGATGCCGTCCGCGAAGCCGTCCATGAAGATCTGGACGGACGGGATCGGCAGGCCGCCGAAGGTGCCGACGGTGCCGGACTCGGTCATGCCCGCGGCGAGGTAGCCGGCGAGGAAGGAGGCCTCGGCCGTGTTGAACAGCAGCGGCTTGACGTTGTCCAGCTCGAGGAGGGAGAAGTCGTCGTTGCTCAGCGCGGAGTCGATGAGAGCGAACTGGATGTCGGTGTTCGCCTCGGCGGCGGACTGGATCGCCGGCTCGAGCAGGAAGCCGACACCGATGATGTAGGTGCAGCCGTCGGAGATGAGGCTGTCGATGTTGGGTCCGTAGTCGGCGTCGGCGGTGGACTCGACGGCGTTGACCTCGACACCGAGCTCGTCCGCAGCGCGGTCGAGCCCCTCCTTGCCGGACTGGTTGAAGGACTGGTCGTCCCAGCCGCCCTGGTCGGAGACCATGCAGGCCTTGAAGCCCTCGACGACGTCGCCGGTCGGCTCGGCGGACTCGCTGGAGGTCTCCGTACCGGAGGTCTCCTCGGCCGTGCCCTCGTCCGTGGGGGTCCCACAGGCAGCAAGCGTCAGTGCGACAGCAGCAGCTCCGGCCACCGCGATGATCGACTTCTTCACATCCACTCCTCAGCGTTGGTCACTGCGTCGGTCTGGCCCTCCGCAGGAAATGGGCCGCATCGCGGCACCGGCACACCTTGCCACGCGAATGTGTCGGGCGTGTCACAGGTTGGGACGATCCCGTGAATCGTGACCGAACCGTGCTCTTCGTGCTGGGGGCCGGGGCACCGCCGTCGCCCGCGCGCGCCAACCGCGCCCTTGTGGTTGTGCGCCGGCGTCGACCGCGCCCTTGTGGTCGCGGAACGCGCTACCCAACGACCACCAGGGCGCGGCCGCCCCGACACAGCGACCACAAGGGCGCGGTCGGGGCTGCCGACCGGGGGCCGGGGTACCCGACGCGCCGGCGAGCCCGCCCGCTGGACGGCGTCGCCGAGCCGAGCGTCAGACCAGCGGCGCGGGGGCCGGCGCCGTGCCGGCGATGACCGCGGTGCGGGCCAGCATGCGCGCGCCGATGACGATCGCCCGCTCGTCGACCACGAGGTCGGCGCGGTGCAGGTCGGCCACGGGGGCGCCGGGCGTGCGGACGCCGAGGCGCACCATCGCGCCGGGCACCCGGTGGAGGTACCAGCCGAAGTCCTCACCGCCGAGCGACTGCTCGGTGAGGTGCACGGACTCCTCCCCCACGACGTCGGACGCCGCCTCCTCGATGTGGGCGACGCAGCTCGCCTCGTTCACGGTGGGCGGCACGCCGCGCACGTGGTTGACCTCGACCTCGACGCCGTACGGCGCGACGATCTGGGTGATGGCGCGGTCCAGCACCTCGCCGGCGCGGGCCCACTCCTCGACGTCCAGCACGCGCAGCGTGCCCATCAGGGTGCCCGACGTCGGGATCGCGTTCGTCGCGTTCCCCGCGTGCACCGCGCCCCAGGTGAGGTTGACGCCGGCGCGCGGGTCCATCCGCCGTCCCAGCACCCCGGAGGCCTGGGCGATGACCTGCCCGAGGGCGTAGACGACGTCGCCCGTCATGTGCGGACGGGACGTGTGACCGCCGTGCGAGCGGAGCGTCACGGTGATCGGGTCGGAGGCCGACGTGATCGACCCGATGCGGGAGCCGACGGTGCCGACCTCGATCTTGGGGTCGCAGTGCACGGCGTAGATCTGCTCGACGCCCTCGATCACGCCGTTCTGGAGGAAGGTCTCCGCCCCACCGGGCTGGACCTCCTCGGCCGGCTGGAAGACGAGGCGGACGCCGACCGGCAGCTCGCCGCGGACCGACAGGTCCGCGAGCGCCAGCCCGGCGCCCAGCACCGACGCGGTGTGCACGTCGTGACCGCACGCGTGGGAGATGCCCGACCGCGTGGAGGCGTACGGCAGTCCTGTCTCCTCCGGGATGGGCAGCGCGTCGAGGTCGGCGCGCAGGCCGATGCGCCGTCGCGTGGCGGCGCCCGTGCTGCCCGGGAGGTCGCACACGATGCCGGTGGCGCCGACGCGGCGGGGCGAGAGCCCGGCCTCGGTCAGCTCGGAGTAGACGAGCTCGCTCGTGCGGTGCTCGGTCCAGGCCACCTCGGGGAACGCGTGGATCTCGCGGCGCACCTCGAGCAGGCGGTCGGCCCGCTCGGCGAGGACCTTGTCGATGCGGTCGAAGGTGGGGCGCAGGAGGTGTGGCACGGGAGTCGACCCTACCGCTGCGCCCCTCGGCGCCCCCGGGGCGTCCGTCCGTCAGACGAGGTCGGACCGGTCCCGCGCCAGGAGCTCGTCCACGACCGCCTTCACCTGCTGGGCGTGGGCGGCGTCCGTGACCAGGAGGGCGTCGGGCGTCAGGACGACGACGGCGTCCCGCAGCCCCACGACGGCCACCGGCCGGTCGGCGCTCACGAAGGCGCCCGGGGCGTCGATCGCCACCACCGGTGACGCGCCGCCCGCGGAGACCCGGCGCACGCCGTCGCCGTCCGGGGAGACGAGGGTCGCGAGCGAGGCCCAGTCCCCGACGTCGTCCCACGTGAAGGCGCCGGGCACGACGGCGACGCCGCCCGTCGCCGCGACCGGCTCGGCGATCGCGTGGTCGATCGCGATCCGGGTGAGCGTCGGCCACACCCGACCGAGCACCTCCTCGCGCTCGGCGGTGTCCCACGCCGCGGCGATCTCGCGCAGCCCGGCGGCGAGCGGCGGCTGCAGCCGCTCGAGGTGACCGAGCAGCACGTCGGTGCGCGCGACGAACATGCCGGCGTTCCAGGCGACGTCGCCGGAGGCGAGGTAGCCGGCGGCCGTCTCGGCGTCGGGCTTCTCGACGAACTCCACGACGGCGCGCGCGGTCGGGCCGCCCTCGGTCGGCTCCAGCGGCGCGCCGGAGCGGATGTAGCCGAACGCCGTCGACGGCGCCGTGGGGGTGATCCCGATGGTGGTGACGTACCCGGCGCGGGCGGCGACGGCCGCGTGCCGTACCGCGGTGTGGAAGCCCTCGACGTCAGGCACCACGTGGTCGGCGGCGAAGGAGGCGACCAGCACGCTGCCGTGCCGACGCTCGAGGATCGCGGCGGCGAGCCCGATGGCCGCCATCGAGTCGCGCGGTGACGGCTCGGCGACGAGGTTGGCGACGCCGACCTCCGGCAGCTGCTCGGCGACGGCGGCCGCGTGCGCCGTCCCGGTGACCACGACGACGCGGTCGGGGCCGGTGAGCGGGAGCAGGCGGTCGAGCGTCCCCTGGAGGAGCGTGCGCCCCGTGCCGAGCACGTCGAGCAGGAACTTGGGGCGGGAGCGACGTGAGAGCGGCCACAGCCGGGTGCCGGCGCCACCGGCGGGAACGATGGCGTAGAGGTCGTCGATCGGCGTCATGACCCGACCCTAGCGGGGCTCCGCGCGACGCCCCGATCGCGGGTAAGGGGGACCTCAGTCCCAGGTCAGGGGGCACTCGCCGTGCATCGGAGGCGCGGATGGTGTCACGGAGTCATTACAGTAGGAGGGCAGATCCATCACTCGTCAGGAGGCCGAAGCACCGTGGCCAGCGCCCCCACCGTCCCAGCGACCCCGACCGTGCCCCCGCCGAACAGCGGCCGGCGCGGTAAGAAGAAGGGCTTCGGCACCCTCTACCGCGGCACCGAGGGCATGTGGTCCTGGGTGCTCCATCGCGTCACAGGCATGCTGCTGTTCCTGTTCCTCCTCGTGCACGTCCTCGACACGGCGCTCGTCCGCGTCTCCCCCGAGGTCTACAACGAGGTCATCGGCACGTACAAGACGCCGATCATGGGCCTGGGCGAGGTCGGCCTCGTGGCCGCCGTCCTGTTCCACGCGTTCAACGGCATCCGGATCATCCTGGTCGACTTCACGGCCAAGGGTCCGCGGTACCAGCGCGTGATGCTGTGGATCGTCATCGGCCTCACGGTCGCGGCGCTCGCCGGCTTCCTGCCCCGTCACCTCTCCAACGTCTTCGGGGCCCACTGATGACCACACCCGTGATCCCCTCCCCGCGCGCCACCCGTTCCAACGCGATGCGCGGTGGCATCAACACCGAGCTCTACGCGTGGCTGTTCATGCGCGTCTCCGGCGTCATCCTGATCGTCCTGATCTTCGGGCACCTGTTCGTCAACCTCATGGTGGGCGACGGCGTCGCGGCGATCGACTTCGCCTTCGTCGCCGGCAAGTGGTCCGAGCCCTTCTGGCAGGTCTGGGACCTCCTGATGCTGTGGCTCGCGATGATCCACGGCACCAACGGCGTGCGGACGATCATCAACGACTACGCGGAGCGCAACGCCACCCGGATCGTGCTGAAGGCGCTGCTCTACGTGGCCTTCGTCGTCACGGTCGTGATGGGCACCCTGGTCATCTTCACGTTCGACCCGTGCCCCGCCGGCTCGCCCGCGGACCTGCTGCCCTCGATCTGCTTCTCCTGATCACCGCGAGGAGCGCGGGCGCCGGACGTCCGCGCGATCTCGGACCAGCTCTCCCCCACACGCAAAGGAAGTCCACGTGCAGACGCACACCTACGACGTCGTGATCGTCGGCGCGGGCGGCGCCGGCATGCGCGCCGCCCTGGAGTCCTCGGGTCGCGCCCGCACGGCCGTCGTCTCCAAGCTCTACCCCACGCGCTCCCACACGGGCGCCGCGCAGGGCGGCATGTGTGCCGCGCTGGCGAACGTCGAGGAGGACAACTGGGAGTGGCACACCTTCGACACCGTCAAGGGCGGTGACTACCTCGTCGACCAGGACGCCGCCGAGGTGATGGCGAAGGAGGCGATCGACGCCGTCCTCGACCTCGAGCGCATGGGCCTGCCCTTCAACCGCACGCCCGAGGGCAAGATCGACCAGCGCCGCTTCGGCGGGCACACGCGCAACCACGGCGAGGCGCCCGTGCGCCGCTCGTGCTACGCCGCCGACCGTACCGGCCACATGATCCTGCAGACGCTGTACCAGCAGTGCGTGAAGCAGGACGTGGAGTTCTTCAACGAGTTCTACGTCTTCGACGTCATCCTCACGGGCGACCCGCGCACGGACCCCGACGTCCGCGCGGCGGGTGTGGTGGCCTACGAGCTCGCGACCGGCGAGATCCACGTGATCCGCGCCAAGTCGATCGTGTTCGCCACCGGCGGCGCCGGCAAGGTCTACAAGACCACCTCGAACGCGCACACGCTGACCGGTGACGGCATGGCCGTGGCCTACCGCAAGGGCATCCCGCTCGAGGACATGGAGTTCTTCCAGTTCCACCCGACGGGCCTCGCCGGCCTGGGCATCCTGCTCTCGGAGGCCGCCCGCGGCGAGGGCGGCATCCTGCGCAACGGCTCGGGCGAGCGGTTCATGGAGCGCTACGCCCCGACGATCAAGGACCTCGCCCCGCGCGACATCGTGGCCCGCTCGATGGCCAACGAGGTCCGCGAGGGTCGCGGCGCCGGTCCCAACAAGGACTACGTGCTGCTCGACCTCACGCACCTCGAGCCGGCGCACATCGACGCCAAGCTCCCCGACATCACCGAGTTCGCCCGCACCTACCTCGGCGTCGAGCCGTACACCGAGCCGGTGCCCGTCTACCCGACGGCGCACTACGCGATGGGTGGCATCCCCACCAACATCACGACGCAGGTGCTGCGCAACAACACCGACGTCGTGCCCGGCCTGTTCGCCGCCGGCGAGGTCGCGTGCGTCTCGGTGCACGGCTCCAACCGCCTGGGCACCAACTCGCTGCTCGACATCAACGTGTTCGGCAAGCGGGCCGGCATCGCCGCCGCCGAGTACGCGGCCACGGCCGAGCTGGTGGACGTGCCCGAGGGGGCCCACCTCGACGTCGAGAAGGAGCTCGTGCGGATCGCCGCCGGCTCAGGCACCGAGAAGGTCGCCGCGATCCGCAAGGACCTGCAGGAGTCGATGGACCTGAACGCCCAGGTGTTCCGTACCGACGAGTCCCTGCGCCAGGCCATCAAGGACATCGACGCGCTCCGCGAGCGGTACGCGAACGTCGGGGTCTCCGACCGCGGCACGTCGTACAACACCGAGCTCGTCGAGGCGATCGAGCTGGGCTTCCTGATCGACCTCGCCGAGGTCGTCGTCGTCGGAGCGCTCGCGCGGAAGGAGTCGCGCGGTGGTCACTTCCGCGAGGACTTCCCCGACCGCGACGACACCGAGTTCATGGTCCACACGATGGCCTACCCGACCTCCGAGCCCGGCGCGGGCGAGGGTGGCTCCACGGTGCGCCTCGACTACAAGCCGGTCGTCGTGACCCGCTACCAGCCGATGGAGAGGAAGTACTGATGACCGCCGTCGCCGAGACCGAGGCCGAGGCCTCCGCCGACACCGACGCGTTGGGTGCCATCGAGTCCTTCGAGGTCACCCTCCGCGTAGAGCGGTACAACCCCGACGTGGAGGACCCGACCGCCACGTACGAGGACTTCACCCTCACCATGCACGGCACCGACCGCGTGCTGGACGCCCTCCACAAGATCAAGTGGGAGCAGGACGGCTCGCTGACCTTCCGCCGCTCGTGCGCGCACGGCATCTGCGGCAGCGACGCCATGCGTATCAACGGCCGCAACCGCCTCGCGTGCAAGACGCTGCTGAAGGACCTGGACATCTCCAAGCCCATCACGGTCGAGCCGATCAAGGGCCTGCCCGTGAAGAAGGACCTCATCGTCGACATGGAGCCGTTCTTCGCCTCCTACCGCGAGGTCATGCCGTTCCTCATCACGACGGGCAACCAGCCGAGCGCCGAGCGTCTGCAGTCGGCCGAGCAGCGCGCGCGGTTCGACGACACCACGAAGTGCATCCTGTGCGCCGCGTGCACGACGTCGTGCCCCGTGTTCTGGACCGACGGCCAGTACTTCGGTCCGGCCGCGATCGTCAACGCGCACCGCTTCATCTTCGACAGCCGCGACGAGGGCGGCACGCAGCGCCTGGAGATCCTCAACGACAAGGAGGGCGTGTGGCGCTGCCGCACGACCTTCAACTGCTCCGAGGCCTGCCCGCGCGGCATCGAGGTCACCAAGGCCATCGCCGAGGTCAAGCGGGCGATCGTCACGCGCACCTTCTGACGCACCCTCCCGCGAGGGACGACGGCGGGCGGCACCCAGGCGGGTGCCGCCCGTTCGCGCGTTCCGGCCCGGGGCTCCCGGACGCCGTCGTCGGCTCCCCCGGAGACGCCGGTCAGTCCTGCTGGTCGCGCCGCACCTCGCGCGCCGCCCGGCGGGCTCGACGCGCCGCGAGGCGCTGCTCGACCCAGCTGCCCTCGGACTGGCTCGCCGCCAGCGCGGCCTCGAGCTGGGCGGCCTCGGACGCCCGGACCTCGGCCGCCGCCTCGCGCTCCTCGCGGCCCGCCTCGGTCGGCGTGACGACGCCCGTCCGCACGTCGAAGTCCCACGCCAGGGTGCGCGGGACGGACATCGTGACGAAGTTCGGGGTCTCCCCGGCGTGCAGCTCCCTGGCGTCGACGGGGTCGGTGGCGGGCGACGGCGGGTTGGCGATCCACGCCGAGACGTACAGCGTCAGGCGCGAGACGAGGTTGACCCACAGCAGCAGCGTCACGACGCCGACCCCGGCGGCCAGCACCGGGTTGTCGCTCGCGCCTCCCACCAGCGACGTGCCGAGGAAGCGGATGATGCCGGCGCCCAGGGCTCCGGCGGCGGCGCCGATCCACAGGTCGCGCCGGGGCGCCCGCGCCCCGCCGACCACCCCGATCAGCGCCACGAACACGACCAGGTCGACGCCGAACGCCACGAGGAGACCCAGGGCGCGGACGAGGATCGCCCCCAGCGTCGAGCTCAGCCCGAGCAGGTCCGTCACCCACGAGCCCGCCGCGCCGGCGGCGATCCCGAGGACCGCCGTCACGAGCACCGAGACCGCGAGGACGACGAACCCGAGCAGATCGCGCACCTTGGCCAGCACCGGGTTGCCCGGGGGCGTCTGGAGACCGAACATCGCGCGGATCGAGCCGGACAGCGACCCCATCACGGCGAGGGCGGACAGCAGCAGGGTGACCGCGGCGACGACGCTCGTGATGCTGAGGCCGCTGTCGAGCACCAGGGAGTCCGGCGAGAGCATCCCGCCGCTGCCGTCCCCGGTGTCCACGATGCCCGGGAGGGCGTCGTCGACACCGTCCAGGACGGCCTGGCGCAGCTCCTCGTTCCTGCCGATGAGGCTCATCACCACGGTGAACGCGATGGTGAGCGCCGCGAACACCGAGAACAGCGCGGCGTAGGCGATGCCGCCGGCCAGCTGCGCACCGCGCACCGCGCCGTAGCGGGCGTTCATCCGCCCCAGCCGGGTGGCCTGGAAGCGCGCGGCGATCTCCTGGATCCTGGCGATGATGCGCGCCATGGGGCTCTCCCTCAGTCTCGACCGGTGAGCGGGTACGTCCGGATGGTGTTCCACACGCCGTCCGGCCCGCGTTCGTACAGCACGAACGAGCGTGCCTCGAACTCGGCCCGGAAGTCACGGAGCGCGTTCTCGGCGGCGTCGAGGTCCTGCGCCGGAACGTCCTGCGCCACCGTCACGTGCGGGTGGTAGTCGAAGCGGAGCTCGAGCTCCAGCGGGCCCTGCCGCGAGGCGCGCTGGAGCCGGTCGCAGCTGGCGGCCCCGCGCGTGAGGGCCGCGTAGACCACCTGGGTCGTCGGCCGGAAGGACCCGGCTCCTGACAGCTCGATCGTGAACGGGGCGACCGTGCGCGCCGCGCGGGTGAGCTGCTTCTCGACGTCGCTGAGGTCCCACGTCGGGAGCGTCACCGGGGGACGAGGGTGATGTGGGGCGGGATGATCTCGGCGTCCGCGCCGTCGCCGAGCCGCTCGCGCAGCTCGCGCAGCCACTCGCAGTACGGGGACGGGACCTCGATGGCCACGCCGACGCTCGTCCCGTCGGCGAACGGCGACCGGAAGGAGAGCGTCTGCTCCGTCATCGTGCGGGGGTGGCCGCGACGGGGAGGGGTGCCGCCGGCACGAGCCCGACGGCGTCGTACACCCGCGCGAGCGTCTCGCGCGCGATCGTGCGGGCCTTCGCGGCGCCGTCGGCGAGGATCTCGTCGAGCTCCGCCGGATCCGCCATGAGCTCGCCCACACGCTCGCGGATCGGAGCGAACTCCCCCACGACGACCTCGGCGACGGCGACCTTGAGGTGGCCGTACATCTTGCCCTCGAACTCCGCCACGAGATCGTCCACGCTCGTGCCCGAGAGCGCCGAGTGGATGGTCAGGAGGTTGGAGACGCCCGGCTTGGCCTCGCGGTCGAACCGGATCACGGTGTCGGCGTCGGTGACCGCGGACCTGATCCGCTTGCTGAGCACCTTGGGGTCGTCCATGACCTCGAGCAGGCCGTTCACGTGGCCCGACTTGCTCATCTTCGCGGTCGGCTCGGCGAGGTCGTAGATCTTCGCCGTCGCCTTGACGATGCTCGCCTCGGGGACCCGCACGACGTCGCCGTGCCGCGCGTTGATCCGCTGGGCGAGGTCGCGCGCGAGCTCGATGTGCTGGCGCTGGTCCTCGCCGACCGGAACCAGATCGGTGTCGTAGAGCAGGATGTCGGCCGCCATCAGCACGGGGTACGTGAAGAGGCCGACGGTCGTGCCCTCGGCGCCCTGGCGGGAGGACTTGTCCTTGAACTGGGTCATGCGGGAGGCCTCGCCGAAGCCCGTGAGGCACGAGAGGACCCATGCGAGCTGCGCGTGCTCGGGCACGTGCGACTGCAGGAACAGGAGCGAGCGCGCCGGGTCGACGCCGGCCGCCAGGTACTGCGCCGCGGTCTGGCGGCTGCGACGCCGCAGGTCCGCGGGGTCGGGCGAGACCGTCAGCGCGTGGAGGTCGACGACCGAGTAGATCGCCTCGTAGTCGTCCTGCAGCGCGACCCACTGGCGGAGCGCGCCGAGGTAGTTGCCGAGGTGCAGGGAGTCGGCCGTGGGCTGCATGGCCGAGAAGACGCGAGGACGCGTGGGGCGGGCGGTCATTGGTCCATCTTGGCATCGAGGGCCCGTCCGGACCGAACCAGGGCACGGGGACCGCGGCCCGGCCGCTGTCCGATCGTGAGCGGGTGTGAGCGGTTCTGCGTGACGGACGCTCCGGCGGTGGCAGAATCGCCCCCATGGACTCGCCCCTGCTCGCCGATCAGCGGCGCTCCGCCATCCGTGACGAGGTCGTCCGGACCGGTGCCGCCCGCGTGACCGACCTCGTCGCGATGCTCGGCGTCTCGGAGATGACGGTGCGCCGCGACATCACGGCCCTCGCCGAGCAGGGCCTCGTCACCCGGGTGCACGGCGGCGCCGTCGCCCCCGAGGGCAGCGCCGCGGAACCCGCCTTCACGGAGAAGGCGCTGCGGGCCGGCGCCCAGAAAACGGCGATCGCCGACGCCGTCGCCGCGCTGGTCACGCCCGGCACGTCCCTCGGCCTGACGGCGGGGACGACGACGGCCGCCGTCGCCTCCGCCCTCACCCGCCTGCCCCACCTGAGCAGCCTCAGCGTGCTGACCAACTCACCGCCGGCGGCGGAGATCCTGTTCGCCCACCCGCAGCGCCCCGCCGTCGTCGTCACCGGCGGCGAGCCGACGCCGTCGGCCGCCCTCGTCGGCCCCGTCGCTGCCTCGGTGGTCACCACGTTCCACCTCGACCTGCTGGTGCTCGGCGTCAGCGGGATGGATCCCGACGCCGGGTTGACCTCCCCGACGCTGGCCGAGGCGGAGACGCTCGAGGCGTTCCTGCGCGCGGCGCGCCGCGTCGTGGTCGCCGCCGACTCCAGCAAGTGGGGCACGGCCGCCCTGCGCACCATCGCCCGGTGGGACGTCGTCGACGTCCTCGTCACCGACGACGGCCTCCCGCCCGAGGCCCTCGAGCACCTGAGGGACGTCGTCGACGTCGTCCTCGCCACCACCCCGGAAGGATCGCGATGACCACCCCCGCCCCCCAGTGGCTGCCCGCCTGGGAGACCACCGACAGCCTCGCCCGCGTCGCCACGCTGTTCGAGCGCACCTTCGGCGCGAGCACCGACGGCACGTTCTCGGCCCCGGGGCGCGTCAACCTCATCGGGGAGCACACGGACTACAACGGCGGCCTCGCGCTGCCCATCGCGCTCGAGCACCGCACGTACGTGGCGGTCCGGCTGCGCGAGGACTCGCTCGTGCGGCTCGTCTCGGCGCAGGGCGAGGGAGTCTGGGAGGCGGACCTCGACGCCGTCGCCCCGGGCGCCGTGTCCGGATGGGGGTCCTACCTCGTGGGCGTCGCGTGGGCGCTGCGCCAGGACGGCTTCACCGTCCCCGGCTTCGAGGCGGCCGTGGACTCGTGCGTGCCGTTCGGGGCCGGTCTGTCCTCCTCGGCCGCGCTCGAGGCCTCGCTCGCCGTCGGGCTCGACACCCTGCTCGGCCTCGGCCTCGGCGGTGACGACGACGGCCGCTCCCGGCTCGCCGCCGCGTGCGTGCGCGCGGAGAACGAGATCGCCGGAGCCGCGACCGGCGGGATGGACCAGGCCGCGTCGCTGCGCGCCCAGGACGGCCACGCCCTCGCGCTGGACTGCCTCGACGGATCCGTGCGGCACGAGCCGTTCGCCCCGGTGGACCGCGAGCTGCTCGTCATCGACACCCGGGCCCCGCACAGCCTGAACGACGGTCAGTACGCCTCCCGCCGCGCGACGTGCGACGCCGCCGCTGCCGTCCTCGGCGTCCCGACGCTCCGCCACTGGCTCGACGCGGCGACGGACGCGGCGGCCGCCGTCGCGAGCGCCGACGCGCTGCTGGACGACGACGTCGCCCGCCGACGCGTGCGTCACGTCCTCACCGAGATCGACCGCACCCGGCAGGCGCACGACGCGCTGCGCGCCGGCGACTGGGACGCGTTCGGCGCGCTCATGGACGCCTCGCACGCCTCGCTGCGGGACGACTACGAGGTCACCGTGCCGGAGCTCGACGTCGCGGTGGAGGCAGCGCGGGCGGCCGGCGCGGTCGGCGCCCGGATGACCGGTGGCGGCTTCGGCGGCTCGGCCATCGCCCTCGTCCCCGCCGGTACGAGCCACGAGGTGGCCCACGCGGTCGCGCAGGCCTTCGCCGAGCACGGGTTCACGAGCCCCGCGTTCCTGACCTCGCGGGCGGCCGGGCCCGCCGCCTGACGGCCCACACCCCTCCCGCCGAGAAGGACGCCGGCGCCCGTGCTGCCGCACGGGTGCCGGCGTCCTTCTCGCGTGTCGTCGATTCCGTCGACTCGACGGGCCACCCCGCGGCCGGCTCCCGACCCGCGCCCCGCGCCCTCGGGCCGAACCCGAGTCATCCCCGGGTCGAGGGGTGTTCATCCCGCGGTCCGATGCACGATCGTGACCGCCGCGCGAGGCTCGATGCACTGCAGAACGCGCCCCGCTCCGGCTAGGGTGCCATCAAGGGGTTACCAAGTAAGGAGACGACGATGTCGCACCTGTCACGCACCATCTGGGCCTCGGCGGCCGCTGCCACCCTCGCCCTGGGCCTCACGGCCTGCGGCTCCGACGGCGGAGGCGGAGGTGGTGGGGGCGGTGGCGACCTCAGCTACGAGGACTCCCCGCTCGCGGTGTACTTCGGCGCCGGGCAGGCGGAGGAGGATTTCGACATGGAGGCCGAGCAGGCCCGCATGGACGAGGAGAACACGCGCGTCGAGCAGCTCGTCGCCGAGTGCATGGCCGAGCAGGGTTTCGAGTACACCCCGAACACGAACACGGGTTCCTTCGTCTCCGGCCCCGGGATGGACGAGGACTACGACCCCGTCGAGAACGCCCGGCAGTTCGGCTACGGCGCGTTCACCTACGAGGACATGGCCGGGGAGGACGCGGCCGAGGAGTACGTCGACCCCAACGCCGACTACCTCGAGTCGATGTCCGAGTCGGAGCAGACCGCGTTCAACGAGGCGCTGTGGGGCCCGTCCGTCGAGTACGACGAGGACGCCGAGATGGAGACCGAGTGGAACTGGGAGGACAGCGGCTGCTACGGCTCCGCCCAGCACCAGGTCTACGAGGTCGAGAGCGACACGGCCGGCCAGCAGGACGTCTGGTCCGACCCGCGCTGGACCGAGCTGACCGAGGGCATCAACCAGCTCTACACGTCGATGCAGGAGGACCCCCGCCTCGACGAGATCAACACGGCGTGGGCCGAGTGCATGGCCGACGCCGGCCACCCCGACCACGCCAACCCCCAGGCCGCGATGGAGAGCATCTACGAGCTCTCGAACGCCCAGTGGGAGGAGCACGCGGATGACCCGGAGTACATGGGTCCCACCGGCGCCGAGCTCGAGGAGCTGAAGGCGACCGAGATCGAGCTCGCCACGGCCGACTACACGTGCCAGGAGGAGACCGACTACGCCGACGAGCAGCTGCGCCTGCAGTTCGAGATCGAGCAGGAGTTCGTCGACGAGAACAAGGCCGAGCTCGAGGCCTTCGCCGAGGCCATGGCGGGTGCACAGCCGTGAGGTGGCGCGGCGGCCGCGGACGCGACGGTGAGGCCGGGAACGGTCCGGCCGGGGAGCCGGGAGGGATCGGGGGCGACGGAGCCCCCACCGGCGAGATCGACCTCGCGTCGATCGGTGACCCGGAGCCGCAGCACGCGGCGCCGCGAGCGGCGCGCACCCCGCTGAACCGGACGGTGTGGGTGGTGGCCGCGGTCGCGGTCGTCGCCCTCGGCGCCGGGATGCTGCTGTCGCGCTTCGTCATCTCCCCCGCGCAGGCCGCCGCCGACGCCGAGCCGCCCGAGCCCGGCCTCATCACGGTGCCGGTCGAGCTCCGGGCGCTGTCGAGCGACGTCGTCGCCCGCGGGGACGCGCGCTACGACGACGCGGTGGACGTGACCGTGGAGACGTCAGACCTCGGTGGTCCGGCCGTGGTGACCGGGGCCGTTCCCGAGGTCGGCACGCAGGTCGACGCCGGCACGGTCGTCCTCGAGGTCGCCGGTCGTCCCGTGATCGCGCTGCCCGGCGGTTTCCCCGTCTACCGCACACTGCGGTCCGGTGCCACGGGTCCCGACGTGATCCAGCTCCGCGACGCCCTCAACGCCCTCGGCCTGGAGGCGGGCTCGGGCGAGTCCTACGACGGAACCGTGGCCGGGGCCGTCCAGCGGCTCTACGCCAACGCCGGCTACCCCGCCCCCGCCCCGCCCGAGGGCACCGAGGAGAGCCTCGAGATGGCGCGGGAGTCCCTGCGCAGCGCCACCTCGACGCTCGCGAGCGCCCAGGCGGCACTGGCGACGGCAGGCGCCGGCAAGCCGCAGTCCGAGCGACTCCAGCTCGACAACGCCGTCAACGCCGCGCAGCGCGACCTCGACGCCGCCAGGGCCTGCGCGAACGCCCCCGCTCCCGTCGATCCGGAGACGGGACAGACCCTCCCGAAGGAGCCGTGCCCGACCAGCGTCGCCTCGGCCGAGGAGGCCGTGACCCTGGCCCGCGCGCAGCGTTCGGAGGGGCTGGCCGCGCCGGACACGTCGGCCGAGGTCGCCTCCCGCGACGCCGCCCAGACGTCTCTCGACGACGCTCGGGACGCCCTGGCGACGGCCGAGCTCGACGTCCTCACCCCGATGCCGGCGAGCGAGGTGCTGTTCGTCGGTTCCCTGCCGCGCCGGGTCGACAGCGTCGCGATCGAGCGCGGCAGCACGATCAACGGTCCGGTGATGTCGATCTCCGGGGCGACGCTCGAGATCGCCGCCAACCTCGCCCAGGCGGACGCGGACCTGCTGACCGCGGGTCAGGCCGCCGAGCTGCTGCTCGACGACGTGCCGATCCCGGCCACCGTCGCCGAGATCGGTGCCGCGGCGCCGACCGACGGTGGCGGGGACGGCGGCGACGGGGGCTCCGGCGACGAGGGGGCGGGAGGTGGCGACGGCGCATCCGGAGCCGCCGCCGGCCGCTCGCAGGTGGTGCTGCTCCCTGGCGAGCTCTCGGAGGAGCAGCGGACCGCGCTCGCGGGATCCAACGTGCGCATCCGGATCCCGGTGAGCTCGACGGCGGGCGACGTGCTCGCCGTGCCCGTGGCCGCCCTCACGGCCGGCCCCGGCGGCGAGACCCGCGTCGAGGTCCTGCGCAGCGGGGAGGAGGAGCCGGAGCTGGTCGTGGTCACGACCGGGCTGACCGCGTCGGGCTACGCCGAGATCGTCTCGAGCGAGACGCCGCTGGCCGAGGGCGACCGCGTGGTGGTGGGACGGTGACGACCGCTCCGACGGCCGAGCTCGACGAGGCAGTCCCTGGGTCGGCCCCGACACCGCCCGTCATCGACCTGCGCGGCCTGTCCCGCTCGTTCCCGGGAGACCCACCCGTCGTCGCGCTCCGGCCGACCGACCTCGTCCTGGCGGAGGGCGACTACCTCTCGATCGTCGGGCCCTCCGGCTCGGGCAAGTCGACGCTGCTGAACCTGCTCGGCCTGCTCGACCGGCCGACCGCCGGGGAGTACTTCATCGACGGCGAGCCCAGCCACACCGTGTCCGAGCGCCGCCGGACGGCCCTGCGCGCCGGCCGGATCGGATTCGTGTTCCAGTCCTTCCACCTGCTCCCGCACCGCACGGTGCTCGAGAACGTCATGCTCGCCACGATCTACGCGGGCGTTCCACGCGCGGAGCGCTACCCGCGCGCCGTCGCCGCCCTCGAGCGCGTGCACCTCGAGCACCGGCTCACGTTCCGCCCGCCGACGCTCTCGGGCGGCGAGCGTCAGCGCGTGGCCGTCGCGCGCGCCGTCGTCACCAGCCCGCGGCTCCTGCTCGCGGACGAGCCGACCGGCAACCTCGACTCCACGACCTCGGGCGAGGTGCTCGACCTGTTCGACGAGCTGCACCGCGACGGCCTCACCCTCGCCGTCATCACCCACGACGAGGACGTCGCCGCGCGCGCGGAGCGCTCGGTGCGGATCACCGACGGTCGCCTGGAGGTGCTGCGGTGAGCCGGCTGTCGGTCCGCGACCTCGCCGTCGAGGCCTCCCACGGCATCGGTGCCCGTCCGGGCCGCCTCTTCCTCACGATCCTCGGCACGGTGCTGGGCATCGCCGCGCTCGTCGTCACGATGGGCATGGCGCAGACCGGCGCCGGGCAGATCGCGCGACAGTTCGACGCGGTCGGCGCCACGCAGGCCGTGGCCAAGCCCGGCTCCACGCAGACGATGAGCGGCGAGAATCGCGCGAAGGCCCAGCTCCCGTGGGACTCGCCCGACCGCGTGCAGCGCCTGGCCGGCGTCGAGGCGGCCGCCCTGCTGGCCGACGTCGACGTCGCCGGGGCGCGGATCTCCGCCGTCCCGATCATCGACCCGACCGCCGTCGAGGGGGTCTCCCCCAAGGTCGTCGCGACGAGCCCGGAGCTCCTGGAGGCCGTGCGGGGCGAGCTCCTCACCGGCCGGATGTTCGACGCCGGTCACGACGCCCGCGCCGATCGCGTCGTCGTGCTCGGGGCCGACGCCGCGGAGCGTCTCGGGATCAACCGGGTGGACTCGCAGCCCTCGATCTTCATCGGGGACCGCGCCTACACGGTGGTCGGCATCCTCGAGGACACCGCCCGACGACGAGACCTCCTGGACGCCGTCGTGCTGCCGCTCGGCACCGCGCGCGCCGACCTCGGTCTGGAGGCCCCGTCCGAGCTGCAGATGAAGATCGCGGTCGGGTCCGGCGGCGTCGTCAAGGACCAGGTGCCGGTCGCCCTGTCCCCCAACGCGCCCGAGAACGTCGACGTCCAGGCGCCGCCGACGGGCGGCGAGCTGCAGCGCAACATCCGCGGCGACATCAACATCGTCTTCATCGCGCTGGGCGGCGTCGCCCTCATCGTCGGCGGGCTCGGGATCGCCAACGTCACGCTGCTGTCGGTGATGGAGAGGGTCGGCGAGATCGGGCTTCGCCGCGCCCTCGGGGCGACGCGCGGTCAGGTGGCGACCCAGTTCATCGTCGAGTCGGTGGTGGTCGGCCTGCTCGGCGGGTTGATCGGCGCCGCGCTGGGGGTGTTCGTCGTCGTCGGGGTGAGCGTGGCCCAGGAGTGGACACCGATCATCGACATGCCGCTCGCGATCGGCTCCGCACTGCTCGGCGGCGTCATCGGGCTGGTCGCCGGCGCCTACCCCGCGATGAAGGCAGCCTCGCTGGAGCCGGTGGCCGCGCTGCGCGGCGGACTCTGAGGCCCGCCGCGCCTGACGTCAACCGACGTCGTAGCGCACCACGAACGGCGCGTGGTCGCTGAACCGCTCCGCGTACGTCGCGGCGCGGTCCACCCTGGCCTCGTCCACGACGGCGGCCAGCGCCGGCGTCGCCGCCTGGACGTCGATGCGCCAGCCCGAGTCGTTGTCGAACGCCTTGCCGCGCCAGGACCACCAGGTGTACGGGCCGGCGACCTCGCCCGCGACCCGACGGCCGACGTCGACGAGGCCGAGCTCGTCGTACCACCGGTCGAGGTAGGCGCGCTCGGCCGGCAGGAAGCCGGCCGAGGTGCGGTTGCCCTTCCAGTTCTTGATGTCCAGCTCGCGGTGACCGACGTTGATGTCGCCACCGACGACGGCGAGCTCGGCGGCCGCGAGCTCGACCAGCCGGGCGGTCACGCGGTCCAGGTGGGCGTACTTCGCGTCCATCGACGGCGTGCCGGCCGTCCCCGAGTACAGGTACGTGGAGACGAGCGTGAGCACGCGGCCGTCGGGCAGGCGGACGTCGGCCTCGACCCAGCGGCCGACGTCCCCCTCGGGCTCCTCGGCACCCTCGGCGACAGGCAGCAAGGGACGGACGGCCTCGAACGGCAGCCGCGAGGCGATGGCGACGCCGGCGCGGCCCTTCGCGGCGGCCTCGACGTGCACGACGTGCCAGTCCGGGCCCAGCAGCTCGCGGACGACGTCGTCGGGCGCGCGCAGCTCCTGCAGGAGCATCACGTCGGGCGCGCACTCCTGCTGCCAGGCGGGCATCCCGCGACGGACGGCGGCCCGGAGGCCGTTGACGTTGATGGTGGCGACGGTCAGCACGCGCGACACTCTGCCACCGGCCACCGACATGCTCCGGTGGCGTCCGTCTGCCGACCGCCCGTGTCAGTCCGGAGCGCCCCAGACCTCGGCGAGACGGTCCAGGTGCTCCGGCGTGAGCAGCGAGCGCGGGGTGACCGACACGGACGTGACGTCGTGGCTCGCCGAGAACCGCACGCCCTCGGCGACGACCTCGGGGTCGAGGACCCCCTCGGCGCCGTCGTCGGTCGAGGCGACGTCGGCGTCCTGCGTCGCGTCGCCCTCGGCCCACAGACCCACCGACATCGTGACTCGCGCGGGGTCGATCCCGCCCTCCGCCAGGGCGGCCGTGAGGGTCGCCGACTCGACCGGGTCGCGGCCGGCCAGGCCGAGATAGTTCCACACCACGAACCGGTCGACGTCACCCTCGAGGATGGCGAGGTCGTGCCCGCTCGCCGCCCGGCCGTGCACCGGGTCCTCCCACGAGGCGCGCACGTCGACGGCGAGCTCCACCCCGTGCGGGGCCGCCGCCCCGCGCAGCCGACCCAGCAGGTCCGCGAGCACCCGCGAGCGCCACGTGCCGAGCTCCGGCGCCTCGACGTCGATGTCCCCGTCGTCCGTCCGCGGCCAGTCCCGGGCGCCGGTCATCTCGCGGAAGAGGGTCAGGTCGTCGTCGCCGAACGTGGCGCCGTCGAACATCAGCTCGGTCAGCGTGATCTCGTCGGGACCGTACGTCGCCGCCAGGTGCCCGACCATCGCGACGAGCGCCTCGCCCACCTCGCCGTCGTGCAGCGCCGACGCCGAGGCGAACAGCCCCGACCGTGCGCCGTCGACCTCCTCCCCCGCGAGCGCGGGGTCGGCCGCGAGCGTCTCGGGCGCCAGGGCGTCGACGGTCAGCACGACCCGTCTCACCCGGCCGTCCGCGTCGGTCGCGACGGCGTCGATCGCCTCGGCGAGGAAGTCGCGTCCCGTCCGCGCGACGGCGGCGGACTCGCGCTCGCTGCTGCCTGGCCACGGGAACGCGCTCCACTCCGGACGGCCGGCAGCGAGGTGGACCGCGTTGGCGTTGACACGGTCCAGCTCGGCGGCGATCTCGTCCCAGTCGGCGTCCTCGACCACGACGTCCTCGAAGCCGAGGCTCACCGCCCTGGTCCGTGCGTCGACGAGTGCCGCCACGGCGTCCTCCTCGCGGTCGGGGGTGCACGCCGCGAGCGCGACGGGCAGCAGGAGGGCGAGCACGAGGGCGGTGCCGGGTCCCGGCCGCGCGTACCTCACGAGCGCACCGACGGCAGTGAGACGACGCCGGTGCGCTCCAGCTTGTTCCAGCGCTGCGGTGCCCGGCGCACCTCCAGGTCGAGCGCCTTGAGGAAGACGGCGCTCATGAGGATCGAGTAGAGCGGCCAGAGCGTGAGCGTCCAGGCGAACCGCAGGTCGCGCCAGGCCCCGTTGAGGGCGATCGCGACCAGCAGGAACAGCAGCGAGACCGGGACACCGAGCCACAGCACGACCTGCCAGGCGGCCACGGCGGCGGGCGGCAGGTCGTCGAGCCCCTGCGCCAGGGAGGCCAGGACGAACAGCAGCACGGCGATCTGTGCGACCGGCAGGACGAGCGCGTTCAGGGCGAGCAGCGGCAACGAGAGCCCGAACGTCCCGTGGCGCGGGTTCCCGACCATCGAGCGGTGCCGCGCGAACGTCTGCAGGAGTCCGCGGCCCCAGCGCACCCGCTGGCGCCACAGCCCGCGCAGCGTGGAGGGTGACTCGGCGTAGACGATCGCCGACGGGGCGAACACGACGCGGTAGCCGGCCCGGTAGATGCGCCAGGTCAGCTCGAGGTCCTCCCCCAGCGTGTCCTCGTGGAGCCCGCCCGTGCGCTCGAGCACGTCGCGCCGGAACGCCCCGATGTTTCCCGACACGATCGGCAGGCAGCGCAGCACGTCGAGAGCCCGGCGCACGAGACCTGTGCCGACGTGCGAGATCACGGCGAGGAACCGCGTCTGGACCCGGTCCAGGTTGACCGGCCGGTCGTCGCCGCACACGGCCCCGACGCCGTCGTCGACGAACGCCTCGACCATCCGTCCGATCGCCGCGGGCTCGAACACGCCGTCGGAGTCGCTGAGCAGGAGCACCTCCCCCGTCGCCAGGGCGATCCCGGCGTTGAGCGCCGACCCCTTGCCGCCGTTCGGCTTGGTGATCGCGCGGACGCGCGGGTACCGGGCGGCGAGGTCCTGCATCTGCCGGTAGGTGTCGTCCGTGGAACCGTCGTCCACGAGGATCACCTCGAAGTCGGGGTAGGTGCTGCGCATCAACGAGCTCACGCAGCCCTCGAGCACGTTGCCCTCGTTGTAGGCGGGCACGACGACGCTCACCGGCGGCCGACGCGCGCCGTAGATCGACGTCCGGGCCCGGCGGGGCGCCCGGGCGCGGGCCCGGGCACGCACCTCGAAGCCGAGCGCCAGCGGCAGGAAGGCGAGCTTCAGCACGCCGAGGACGAGGGCGCCGAGCCCGACGAGCTCGGCGCTCGCCACGAGGGCGCCGGTCATGACGTCGCGAGCTCCGCCCGACCCAGGTCCCGCAGCACCGAGCGCAGCAGCTCCGGCGCGCTCGCCGAGTTGGCCCCGAAGCGCGCGTTGACCTCCAGCACGACGGGCAGACCGTCCTCGTCCCGACGGATGTCGAGGTCGACCGGCCCCGACAGGTCGAGGGCGACGACGGCGGACTCCGCCAACCACGCGACGTCGGCCGCCTCGTCCGCGTCCAGGCGCACGGTGCTGACGGCGTTCCCGATGCGCCCCTCGCGCATCTCGGTCTTCTCGAGCACGACCACCGTCACGGCGCCGGTGCGCGGCGAGCGGTAGACCTGGGGCGAGTACTCGGTGCCAGGCGCGAACGACTGCAGGATCCAGGAGTCGTCGATCCCCCAGGGCGCCGCCGCGTCCTCGACGAGGCGCACGCCACGCCCTCCGCGGGAGACCCGAGGCTTGGCGATGACGGCGCCGTCGAAGTGGGCCAGCGCCCCGGCGGCCGACGGACAGCTGCCCCCGGGGGCGAACCGCGGGACGGACACCCCGGCCGCGTCCAGCGCCCACATCGTGTAGAGCTTGTCGGCGCAGATCGCGGCCGAGGTGGTGCTGGTGACGACGACGTCGGGGCCGGCCACGCCGTCGCCGAGCAGGTCCGCCAGCCCCGCCACCAGGGCGAGCTCCTCGGCCACCGTGGGGATCACGACGTCGGCACGCACCCGACCGACCAGGTCGCGCAGCGCGACGGCGTACTCCGGAGCGTCCACCCGGGGCAGCGTCGTGGTGAGGGCGAAGCTGGCGTCCGCGATCGGCAGCATGTCCGCACCGATCGCGATGAGATCGGGCTCGCTCTCGCGCAGCTGCGCGAGCTGGGCTCCCAGCGCCCGTCCGGCGGGTCCGCCCGCCCCGGTGACCAGAACCGTCGTCATCCGATGAACTCCTTCACGTTCTGCAGGTAGCGCACGGGCTCGAACCCCTCGGCCGCCGGCACCTTCGCCTGCGCCCCGCGGAACGCCGCGATGCCCTTGACCCGGCTCGCGGTCATGTACGGCTTGCCCGACTGGTCGCGGTGCGTCTGCACCGCCCTGATCTTCAGGTCGACGAAGTCCGAGATGTCGACGAACACGCTCGGGCTGAACGAGCGCGTGACGGACGGCGACTCGAAGCACAGGATCGAGTGCGCCTGGCGCCCGGCCCGCAGCACCGCGCGGTGCACGGCCTGGTGGTCCTGGTGCTGGTCGTGCTCGGAGTGCGTGAGGATCGTGCCCGGCCGGAACGCGGTGATCGCCGCCTCGATGACCTCGATCATCGCGCCGTTCGCGTCCGCGAGGAACGTGTCAGGGAAGTCGTGCACCGTGACGTCGGTGGTGCCGAGCATCCTGGCGCCGGCGACGGCCTCCTCGCGGCGAGCCGCGGGATCACCGCCGCGGGTCCCCCGGCTCATGACGAGCACCTTGACCTCGTGGCCGCGGCGCGCCAGCGAGGCGACGGTCCCGCCGCACGCGAGCTCGAGGTCGTCCGGGTGGGCACCGACGACCAGCACCCGGCGCGGCTCGTCGCGGCGAGGCGCCGCGCGGAAGCCGTGGTGCAGCACGAGGCCGACCAGCCCGGTGAGCACGACCAGCACCCCGGCGTCGACGATCTCGCCGACCGTGTGCGGGTGCGGGTCCCGCACGTGGCGGGCGACGAGCACCACGTACGCGGTCAGGATCGCGGCGTACGCGGCGAGGATCACCAGGCGCACGCGACGCCGTCCCCGGTCGTCGGAGCGCTGGTCGGGCGAGGAGCGCCCCACCTCGCGCTCGCTCACCACGAGATACACCAGCATTGCTAGGGCGACGCACGCGCCCACGGCCGAGACAGCCATCGTCTTCTTCCCCCTGGCACGGGTTACCCCATGTACCCCGCCCCGAGGGAGTCTAGCCGCGCGAGCCGGTGATGAAACCACGCCCGGGCCGATCCCGCACGTCGGGACGGCCTCGCTCCGCACCCGTTGTCCACAGATCGGGATCTGTGACTTCCGTCGGCCGCCAACCTGTCGTCACAATCGACCCATGACACCCTCACATCGCTCCGAACCACCCGATAGCTTCCCCCGAGACCGTGGCCGACCGCCGCCCGAGACGCGCGGCCGGATCGACCCGTCCGCTCCGCTGCTGACCGATGACGACGTGCTGGACAGGGTCGGCGCCCTGGTCCAGACCGCCTACCGCCGTCAGTGGTGGCTCCTGCTGCTCGACGACGAGGGGGCGCAGCTCCCGGTCCTCCCCCAGGTCGAGATGCCGCCGCACCTCGGGGAGATGCAGGTCGAGCGGCTCGCGGAGGCCCTCGTCGAGCTCCTGCACGACGGCGTGGGCCTGGTGCTCGTGTGGGAGGAGCCGTCGCTGCCCGAGCTCACCGATCTCGAGGATCTGCCGGGACCGAGCATGGTGGCCGCCGCCGTCGCCCGGACGGGGCACGCGCTGCGCGCCCAGGTGGTGGTGCGCCGCGGTCACCGGGTCGCGCTGTGGACGCCGCCGACGCCGGCGGGCCGGGCTGGGTGAGCACCGGGGCCGGGTCGGCGGCGTCTGCGCTGCGGCTGCGTCTGCAGCCGGACGGTCAGGCGGTCGGGCGTCCGGCCGCCCGGCGCTCCGCCGCCTCGACGGCGTTGCGGAACAGCAGGGCGATCGTCGTCGGGCCCACGCCGCCGACGCGCGGCGTGATCGCGCCGGCGACGTCCTCGCACGACTCGTCGACGTCGGGCAGGAGCTTCTTGCCCTCGTACCTGACCCCGCCGCCGACCACGGTCACGCCGGGCGTGAGGTGCTCGGGGCGCAGGATCCCGGGGACCCCGACCGCCGCGATGACGACGTCGGCGCGGCGGGTGTAGTCGGCCCAGTCCGGCACCCCGGTGTGCACCACGGTGACGGCGGCGTTCGCCGTCGGACGCTTCTGGCTCAGCAGCAGCGCCAGCGGGCGCCCCAGCGTGGTGCCGCGCCCGAGGATGCAGACCTCCCGACCCGAGACGGGGATCTCGTAGTGCGCCAGGAGCGCCTCGATCCCGGCCGGGGTGCACGGCACGGGACCGGGCATCCCGAGGGCCAGCCGGCCCATGTTGACCGGGTGCAGGCCGTCCACATCCTTGTCGGGGTCGAGGGCCAGCAGCGCGACGTCGAAGTCGATCTGCGGCGGGGTCGGGTGCTGCAGCAGGACCGCGTCCACGTCGTCGGCCTCGTTCATCTCGCGCACCGCCGCCAGCACGTCCGCCTGCGAGGCGTCCTGGCCGAGGTGGATGTGCGGCGAGGTGAGGCCGAGCTCGGCGGCCTTGGTCTGCTTCATCCGGATGTACCCGGCGCTGGCCGAGTCCTCGCCCACGAGGATCGTCCCGAGACCGGGGCGGTGCCCGGCCGCGACGAGCGCGTCGATCCGCGGCGCGAGGGAGGTCAGGACGGCTTCGGCCACGGGCCGACCCGCCATCATCAGGGCTGCCACGTCCGCGGCCCTACTGCGCGAGGCCGGGGTAGAGCGGGAAGTCGGCCGTGAGGCGGTCGACCCGCGCGTGCAGCGCCTCGACGTCGGCGCCGGTGCCCTGGATCAGCGCCGTGGCGATGATCTCGGCGACCTCGGTGAACTCCGCGGCACCGAAGCCGCGGGTGGCGAGCGCGGGCGTGCCGATGCGCAGGCCGGAGGTGACGCGCGGCGGGCGCGGGTCCCACGGCACGGCGTTGCGGTTCACGGTGATGCCGGCGGTGTGCAGGAGGTCCTCGGCCTGCTGGCCGTCGAGCGGGGAGTGACGCAGGTCGACCAGCACGAGGTGGACGTCGGTGCCGCCGGTGAGGACGGAGACGCCCGCGGCGGCGACATCGGGTGCGTTCAGGCGGTCGGCGATGATCTGCGCGCCCTCGAGCGTGCGGGCCTGGCGGTCCTTGAACGCCTCGCCGGCGGCGACCTTGAACGCGACGGCCTTCGCGGCGATGACGTGCATCAGCGGGCCACCCTGCTGGCCCGGGAAGACGGCGGAGTTGAGCTTCTTGCCCCACGGCTCCTCGTCGCGCGCCAGGATCAGGCCCGAGCGGGGGCCGCCGAGCGTCTTGTGCACGGTGGTGGAGACGACGTCGGAGTACGGCACCGGGTTGGGGTGCAGGCCCGCGGCCACGAGGCCCGCGAAGTGCGCCATGTCGGTCCACAGCAGCGCACCGACCTCGTCGGCGATGGAACGGAACGCCTCGAAGTCGAGGTGGCGCGGGTAGGCGGACCACCCGGCGATGATGACGCGCGGCTTCGACTCGAGCGCCTTGGCGCGCAGCGCGTCGTAGTCGATCCGGTAGGTCTCCGGGTCGACCTCGTAGGCGGCGACGTCGTAGAGCCTGCCGGAGAAGTTGATCTTCATGCCGTGCGTGAGGTGGCCGCCGTGCGCCAGCGAGAGGCCGAGGATCGTGTCGCCCGGCGTGGCGAGAGCGTGCAGCACGGCCGCGTTCGCCGTCGCGCCGGAGTGCGGCTGGACGTTGGCGTAGCCGGCGCCGAAGAGCGACTTCGCGCGCTCGATGGCGAGGTTCTCCGCGACGTCGACCTCCTCGCAGCCGCCGTAGTACCGGCGGCCGGGGTAACCCTCGGCGTACTTGTTGGTCAGGACGCTGCCCTGGGCCTGCAGCACGGCGCGCGGCACGAAGTTCTCGCTGGCGATCATCTCGAGCGTCTCGCGCTGGCGCGCGAGCTCACCCTCGAGGACGGCGGCGATCTCGGGGTCGAGGTCCGCGAGGGTCGCGTTGGCGATCTCGGCGTTCGTCAGTTCGGACACGGGGAGCTCCTTGGTCGGCACTCAGGACGTGCGGATGCACACCTGCGTGACCGCGAGACCCAGGCGGGCGACCCCGTGGCCGGCTAACCTCATCGCTCCCCGGTGGTTCGTCCACCTGGCGCCAGTCGCGACGTCGTCGAGCCTACCCGAGGGAGGACCGGCGGGCCGAGTCGTCCGCGGGAGCGACGTCGTTCTCGACGGCGTCGGCCTCCGCGTCGTCACCGTCGCCGTCGCCGTCGCCATCGCCATCGCCATCGCCATCGCCGAGGATCTTCTTGAGGTAGGCATAGGTCAGCTCGCCCGTGTGCTGGTCGTAGGCGTGCTCGAAGCCCTGGCCGGCGTACAGCGACAGGTTCTGCTTGGAGTCCTTGCCCGTGAAGACCCAGACCTCCTGGGTCTGCTCCGGCAGGTACTGCAGCACCGCCATGAGCAGCTGCGTACCGATGCCCGTGCCCTGCAGGTCGGGCACGACGGCGAGCCGGCCGAGCGTGGCCTTGCCGCCCTCGAGCTCGACGCGGATCGAGCCGACGAGGCGGTGGCCCTGCCAGCCGCCGAGCGTGACGACGTCGCTGCGGTCCAGGTCGGTCAGCAGCTCGTCGATGGTCTGGGTCAGGGGCGGGATGTGGGGATCGCCGTACCGCTGGGCCTCGGTCACGAACGCCGCTCGCCTCACGGTGAGCAGCTCCCCCGCGTCCTCGGCCTCCACGACGTCGATGCGCAGGCCCTCGTTGGTGCTCATGACTCGATCATGGCAGACCCGGGCGCGATCGGGCCGGTACCGTGGCCGCCGTGACCAGATGGGTACTCACGCTCTCCTGCCCCGACCGACCGGGCATCGTCGCGGCCGTCGCCGGGGCGCTCGCCGACCTCGCGGGCAACATCACGGAGTCCCAGCAGTACGGGGACGCGGACTCCGGCCTGTTCTTCATGCGGGTCGAGGCCGAGGCCGACGTCGAGCGCGAGGCGCTCGAGGAGGCGCTCGCCGGCGTGACCGAGCAGTTCGACATGACGTGGGAGCTCGACGTCGTCGGTCGCCCCGTGCGGACCGTCGTCATGGTCTCCACCGCCTCGCACTGCCTGCACGACCTGGCCTACCAGCAGCGCTCCGGCCGGCTGCCGGTCGACGTCGTCGCCGTGGTGTCCAACCACACCGCGCTGCAGGGCATCGCCGACTTCTACGAGCTGCCGTTCCACCACGTCCCCGTCACGCGCGAGACGAAGGCCCGGGCCGAGGCCGAGCTGCTCCGGATCGTGCGGGAGACCGACGCCGAGCTGGTGGTGCTCGCCCGGTACATGCAGATCCTGTCGGACGACCTGTGCCGCGAGCTGGCCGGTCGGGTCATCAACATCCACCACTCGTTCCTGCCCTCGTTCAAGGGGGCCCGCCCCTACGCGCAGGCCCACGCCCGCGGCGTCAAGCTCATCGGGGCGACGGCGCACTACGCCACCGCCGACCTCGACGAGGGCCCGATCATCGAGCAGGACGTCGAGCGCGTCGAGCACGACGACGCCGTGAGCGAGCTGCAGGCGATGGGCGAGGACGTCGAGCGACGGGTCCTCGGCCGCGCCGTGCGCTGGCACGCCGAGCACCGCGTGCTGGTCGACGGCCGCCGGACCGTCGTCTTCCGCTGACGCGCAGCCGCGGGGCAGCGCTCAGCCGCGGCGGTAGCCCTCGAGCGCGTCGCCCGAGCGGAAGGCGCCCGTGATGGCGGCGATGAGGTCCTCGTTGGTGGCCTCGCGGCCGAGGAAGGACCCGTTGTTGCGGCCGTGCCGCAGCACCTCGATGCGATCGGCGATGGCGCGGACGTCGTTGAGGTTGTGGCTGATGAAGATCACGCCGAGCCCCAGCTCGCGCAGCTTCTCGATGTGGTTGAGGACCTCGGCCGTCTGCGCGACCGAGAGGGACGCCGTCGGCTCGTCGAGCACGACGATGCGCGGGTTGCCGATGAGGGTGCGCGCGATCGCGACCGCCTGCCGCTGACCGCCCGAGAGCTCACCGAGCCGGGTGCGGATCGAGGGGATGCGGGCGCCCAGGTCCGTCAGGATGCGGCGGGCGGCGAGGTCCATCTCGCCCTCGTCGAGCAGGAAGCTGCCGCGCTTGCGCTGCTCCCGGCCGAGGAAGAGGTTGGCCGTCACGTCGAGGTTGTTGGCGACCGCCAGGTCCTGGAAGACGGTGGCCACGCCGAGCTGCTGGGCCGCCGACGGCGAGGGGATGGCGACCTGCTCACCCTCGATCTCGATGAGGCCCGAGTCGGGCTGCAGGACGCCGGCGACGATCTTCGCGAGCGTCGACTTGCCCGCGGCGTTGTCGCCGACGATCGCGACCACCTCGTGCGCGTGCACGGTGAGGCTCGCCCCCACGAGCGCCTCGACGGCGCCGAAGTTCTTCTCGATCGACTCCAGGCGCAGCAGCGGGTTCTCGCGCGGGTCGACGGCGGCGTGCTGCGTCATCGCTCCCCCTCCCGCTCTCGCGTTCCCCGATCGACCGTGTCGGCGACGTCGGTGTTCTCCAGCACGGTCGCCAGCGCTCCCATCACCTCGGCCTGCTGCCCCAGCGCGGCGGGCACGATCTCGACGGGAGCGATCAGGTTGGGAAGCATCCCACGCCTGAGCTCGCGCCGCATGGGGTCGAGCAGCATCTCCCCCGTCTCGGCGAGCTCGCCGCCCACCACGATCACCTGGGGGTTGAGGGCCTGACAGGTCGCGGCGAGCACGGCCCCGATCTTCTCACCCGCGTCGGCAACCACGCGAGTGCAGCCCGGGTCGCCCGCGAGGGCGCGGTTCATCACGTCCCGCAGCGTGAGGGGTCCGTGGCTGACGACGAGGGGGGCGAGCAGCGCCTCGGCCCCGACGACGGTGTCGAGGCAGCCGCGGGAGCCGCAGCGGCAGATGGCGCCCTGGGGATCGATCTGGACGTGCCCGATCTCTCCGGCGGTCCCGGCGAAGCCGCGGTGCAGCTGTCCGCCGATGACGATGCCGGCCCCGACACCGTGCGAGGCGCGGACGAAGAGGACGTCCGCGTATCCCCGGCCGGCGCCGAGCGTGGCCTCGGCGAGCGCCCCGAGGTTGGCGTCGTTGTCGACCCAGACGGGTTTGCCCAGACGCTTGGACATCACCTGGGCGACGTGCGTGTCGTCCCAGCCGCGCAGCACTCCTCGGACCGAGATGAGCCCGGTGGCGGTGTCGACGGGGGCCGGGATCCCGATGGCGATCCCGACGAGCTCCTCGAGCGTGGCACCGACCCGCTCCAGCATGTCGACGACCAGGAGGGCCGTGCGGTCGAGGGTCGTGTCGAGGCGGTGCTCCGAGGGGAGCGGAAGGGTCTGGTCGGCGACGACGTCGCTGCCGAAGTCGCCCAAGGCCACCCGGAGGTGGCGGTGGCCCACCTGGACGCCGGCCGCGAGGCCCACCCGCCGCGCGACCGTGACGAGCTGGGCTCGTCGGCCGCTGCGGGAGGTGGGCTTGACCTCGACGAGGCCGGCGGAGGTGAGCTCCTTGACGATGGTCGAGACGGTGGCGGCGGACAGACCCGTCGAGCCCACGAGCTCGACCTGGGTCAGTCCGCCGTACCGCTTGACCGACTCGAGGATGGAGGCCCGGTTCGCCTCACGCAGCGATGTCTGCGAACCGGTCGCCCATCCACTCACAGCTGATCACCCTAGGGGTGGATCGTGGTCGTCACGTCGCCACCACCCGCGTCAGCGGGCGATACCGGCGCGACGCTTGTTGAAGATGTCGAATGCGACGGCGAGCAGCAGGACCAGGCCCTTGACGATCTGCTGGAACGACTGGTCCAGACCCATCAGCTGCATGCCGTTGGACATCACGGCCATGATCAGCGCACCGATCATGGCGCCGGTGACGCGACCGACACCACCCGTGGTCGAGGCGCCACCGATGAAGCAGGCCGCGATCGCGTCGAGCTCGAACATGTTTCCGGCGGACGGCTGGGCGCCGTTCATGCGGGAGGAGTACACGACGCCGGCGAGGCCCGCGAGCGTGCCGATGTTGATGAAGATCCACATGTTGACCTTCTTGACCTTCACGCCCGAGAGCTCGGCGGCGTGCAGGTTGCCACCGATCGCGTAGACGTGGCGGCCGAAGACCGAGCGCTGCGTGATGACCGAGTAGGCCAGGATCAGGACGGCCAGGATGATGAGGATGATCGGCAGGCCGCGGCTGTTGGCCAGCTGCCAGGCGAACCACATCACGACGGCGGCGATCAGCACCAGCTTGAGGACGAAGAGCCAGATCGACTCGACGGCCTGCTGGTAGCGGATCTTGCCCTGACGGGCGCGCCACTGGGAGAACGCGAGCCCCACGACGGCGATGGCGAACACCACGAGGGTGAAGACGTCGTACCCGTTGCCGCCGAACAGCCCGTTGAGGAAGCCACCGGCGATGTCCGTGTACGGCGTGCCGAACGGCGAGAGCGAGATGTTCTCGAGCACGCGGGCGGCGAGACCGCGGAAGAGCAGCATGCCCGCCAGCGTCACGATGAACGCGGGGATCCCGACGTACGCGACCCAGAAGCCCTGCCAGACACCCACGAGGAAGCCGACGGCGAGAGCGGCCAGCACGCCGACCCACCACGGCATGCCGTTCTTGATGACCAGGATTCCCGAGACGGCACCCGCGAGCGCCACCACCGATCCGACCGACAGGTCGATGTGACCCGCGATGATCACGATCACCATGCCGATCGCGAGGATCAGGATGTAGGAGTACTGCAGGACGATGTTCGTGATGTTGCCGGGAGAGAGGAAGTTCGAGTTCAGGAACGCGAACAGCGCGACGATCGCGACGAAGGCGACGAGGATGCCGCTCTGGCGCAGGTTGCGCTGCGCCAGCTCCCACACGTTGGCGATGGCGGTCATCGGACGGTCTCCTTCTGATCAGACTTTTCCTGGGTCATGAGCTCCATGAGGCGCTCCTGAGATGCTTCCGCCACGGGCACGTCACCGGTGATGCGGCCGTAGGCGAGGGTGTAGACGCGGTCGCACGTCCCGAGGATCTCGGGCAGCTCCGAGGAGATGACCACGACGGCCTTCCCGGCGGCGACCATGGTGTTGATGAGCTGGTAGATCTCGAACTTCGCGCCGACGTCGATGCCGCGGGTGGGCTCGTCGAGGATGAGCACCTCGGGGTCGGTGTACAGCCACTTCGCCAGCACGACCTTCTGCTGGTTACCGCCCGAGAGCTTGCCGACCAGCGCCATCACGCTCGGGGTCCGGACGCCGAGGTCCTTGCGGTAGCGCTCGGCGACGGCGAGCTCCTCGTTGCCGTTCACCCAGCCGTTGCTGGAGAGCTTGCCGAGGGCCGCCGCAGAGATGTTGCGGCGGATGTCCTCGATGAGGTTCAGGCCGTAGACCTTGCGATCCTCCGTGGCGTAGGCGATGCCGGCCTTGATGGCCTTCGGGACGGTCGAGGTGTCCGTGGGCTTGCCGTGGACGTAGACCTGGCCCGAGATGTCCTTGCCGTAGGAGCGGCCGAAGACGCTCATCGCCAGCTCGGTGCGACCGGCACCCATGAGCCCGGCGATGCCGATCACCTCGCCGGCGCGGACGTAGAAGTTCGCGCCGTCGACGACCTTGCGGCCGGTCTGGGTCGGGTGGTGCACGGTCCAGTTCTCGACGCGGAGGATCTCCTCGCCAGGGCTGGAGTCGCGCGCCGGGTAGCGGTGCTCGAGGTCGCGGCCGACCATCCCGCGGATGATGCGGTCCTGGATGCCGGTGTGCTCCGACATCACGAGGGTCTCGATCGACTTGCCGTCACGGATGATCGTGGTGGAGTCGGCGATGTCCTCGATCTCACCCAGCTTGTGGGAGATGATGATCGAGGTGATCCCGTGGTCGCGCAGCTGCCGGAGCAGGTCGAGCAGGTGCTCGGAGTCGGTGTCGTTCAGCGCGGCGGTGGGCTCGTCGAGGATGAGGAGCTTCACCTCCTTCGACAGCGCCTTCGCGATCTCCACGAGCTGCTGCTTGCCGACGCCCAGCTGGCTGATCGGGGTGGTGGGGTTCTCCGACAGACCGACGCGGGCCAGCAGCTTCGCGGCCTCGGCGTTCGTGTGGTTCCAGTCGATGAGGCCGCCGCGTCCACGCTGCTCGTTGCCGAGGAAGATGTTCTCGGCGACGGAGAGGTAGGGGCTGAGGGCCAGCTCCTGGTGGATGATCACGATGCCCTTGGCCTCGGAGTCGTTGATCGTGGAGAACGCGACGGTCTCGTCCTCGAACACGATGTCGCCCTCGTAGCTGCCGTGCGGGTAGACCCCGGACAGCACCTTCATGAGCGTCGACTTGCCTGCCCCGTTCTCGCCGCAGATCGCGTGGATCTCGCCGCGCGCGACGCTCAGGGACACATCCTGAAGCGCCTTGACCCCGGGGAAGGTCTTGGTGATTCCACGCATCTCGAGGATGGGTGGGTTCATGTCCAGCTCCTTACTTCACGACGCGGGGTCGTGCCGGCCCCACCCGGAGGTGGGACCGGCACGACGGTGAGCTGCGGTGAGCGGGGAGGCTCAGCCAGCCTGGCCGGACGCGACCTCGTCGGCCGTCCAGTAGCCCGAGTCCACGAGGAGCGACTCGATGTTGTCGGCGTAGACGATGTCCGACTCCAGGAGGTAGGACGGGACGACGAAGACGCCGTTGTCGTAGTCCGTGGTGTTGTTGGCCTCGGGCTCCTCGCCGGCGAGGATCTGGTTGCCCGTGGCGACCGCCTGGTCGGCGAGCTTGCGGGTGTCCTTGAAGATCGTCGCGAACTGGACGCCGTCCGCGATGAGCTTCACCGAGGCGATCTCGGCGTCCTGGCCGGAGACGATCGGCAGGCCGTCGGCGATCGTGGTGCCGTAGCCCGCGTTCTGCAGGGCCGTGATGATGCCGCGCGAGATGCCGTCGTACGGCGAGAGCACGCCGTCGACCTCGGCGTCGCCCGAGTAGGACGCCGTCAGCAGGTCCTCCATGCGCTTCTGGGCGACCTCCTGCTGCCAGCGCAGCGTGGCGACCTGGTCGATCGAGGTCTGGTTGGACGGGACGACCAGCACACCGGAGTCGATGTACGGCTGGATGACCGACATGGCGCCGTCGAAGAAGAACTTCGCGTTGTTGTCGTCCAGCGAGCCGGCGAACAGCTCGATGTTGAACGGCCCGGTCTCCGTGCCCTCGGTGCCGTCGGCGTTGAGGACGCCGAGACCGACGAGGAGGGACGTGCCCTGCTGGACGCCGACCTCGAAGTTGTCGAACGTGACGTAGAAGTCGAGGTCCTCGGTGTCGCGGATGAGGCGGTCGTAGGAGATGACCGGGATGTCGGCGGCCGCGGCGGCGGCGAGCTGACCCGAGAGGGCCGTGCCGTCGATGGCGGCGATGATGAGCAGGTCGACGCCGCTCGTGATCATCTGGTCCACCTGCTGCGACTGGGTGGGGATGTCGTCGTTGGCGAACTGCAGGTCGACGGTGTAGCCCTCGTCCTCGAAGCCGGCCTTGACGGCGTCGCCGTCGGCGATCCAGCGCTCGGACGTCTGGGTCGGCATCGAGACGCCCACCGTGATGTCGCCGGCCGCGGGGGCCTCGCCACCGTCGGAGCTGGACTCGTCGGTGCCACCGGCGGAGGACGTCGACTCGCTCGAACCGGCGCCACCGCCACCACAGGCGGACAGGACCAGCGCGGTAGCGGCGGCGACAGCCACGGCGGAACCGTACTTACGAACACGCATGAAAAACTCCTTCGCGTCATTGCCAGGATCAACGGCCCGGGCTGCTTCGCCCGATCCCCGTTGCGGTGCGGTCCGAGCGTCTTGCTCGGATCCGATGGCACGACTCTCTTGTCTTCGGTTCTCAAAGTCAAGCCGAGCGGGAGCGCATCCGGTTACGGTTTGGTCACGAATTTTGGCCGCTGAACCGCCTCGGGCTCAGGATTGAGTTTGGATCTCGAAGACAACGCTTGCCGACTTGGAACGACGCCGTTCGGAGGTCAGGCGAGGGCGTTCGCGCACCGCAGCCCCCGGGAGGGGCTCCCGGGGGCTGCGGCCGTGCTGGTCGTGCTGGTGTCAGCGCCTCTGGTCGAGACGGAACAGGAACGCCGCCATGGCGTCCCGGTTGACCGGGTTGAGCGGACGGAAGATGTCCCTGCCGTCGTTGCCCTCCCCGATCCACCCCGTCGCGATCTTGCTGTCGGCGAGCCAGGCGATCTCGGCGTAGAACTGGTTGCCCGTGCTCACGTCGCTGAACGGCGAGACCACCGGCGGGGTCCACCCCTGGTCGACCAGACCCGCACCCTCGGCGTAGCGGTGCAGGAACGCCGCGATGGCATCACGCGCGATCGGCTCCAACGGACGGAAGCTCGCCGTCCCGTCACCGTTGTCCCAGCCCGTGGAGATCTCCGCCTCGGCCAGCCACGCGATCTCCTCGTAGAACTGGTTGTCCGTGGCCACGTCGCTGAACGGCGAGACCTCCGGCGCCGTGAAGTCCGGCGAACCCGCGAACCGGTACAGGAACGCCGCCATCGCATCACGCGCGATCGGCGTCACCGGGCGGAACTCCGTGCTGCCGTCCGGCAGCGTCCACCCCCGGGTGATGCCGCGCCCGGCCAGCCAGGTGATCTCGTCGAAGAACAGATCACCCTCGGCCACGTCCACGAACGTGATCGGCTCCGGCGGCACGTCCGCCTCGACGACGGTGATCGTGGCCGTACCCGCCACCGCACCGTCGGCGACCGAGGTCGCCGTGACGGTCGCCGTCCCCGGCGCGACCGACGTCACCAGACCGCTCTCCGACACGGTCGCCGCACCGACGGCCGAGCTCGACCAGGTCACCTCCTGAGGAGCCCCGGCCGGAACCACCGCAGCCGAGAGCTGGACGGTCTCACCGACCTCGAGCTCCGCCGTCGCCGGCGTCACGATCACCGCGGCCGGAACCACCGGCTCCTCGACGGGCGTGGCCGTCACCGTGAGGTTGCGCAACCGGCCCGTGTTGTCGAACGAGCCGAAGCCCACGCGACCCTCGGTGAACGTGGAGTCGGTGGCCGTGAGCAGCGGCTGGGAGAGTCCGTCGACCTGGACCGAGATCTCGCCCGTCTCGACGCAGTGCGTCAGCCGGACCTGGTGCCAGTCGTCGTCCGTCACGGCCGGCGGCGCGCCGATCGTGCCGTTCCACTGGTCGTCGATCCGCTCCCGGTCCACGCCGTCGACCTTGAAGATGCCGTTGTGGGCGTAGATCGTGTTGTCCTGCGAGAGGTGGGCGTAGTAGTACTCCGTGTCCGACGTGTGGCCGAACACCAGGATGACGTCCCGGTTGTTGACGTCGGGCGGGGCGTCGAGCTTCACCTCGGCCTCCATCACCACGTCCCCCAGCACCGGACCCTCGCTGAGCACCGCGTACTCGAACGGGCGACGGATGCCGTCGTTCGGGTTCGTGCCGGCCTCGGCGAGGATGACCTCCCCGTTCGTGAACTGCCACTTGGACGGCGTGCGCGGTGCCCAGTTCCCGGCGCCGGCGACGTCGGTGATGGTCAGCTCGTCCGGCGAGCACGCCGCGGGCGCGGTGGGCGTCGGCTCCTCGACGGCGTACCGGGCGTACTGCGCCGCCACCTGCTCCGGCGTCACCGCCGTGTCGAGGAACATCAGGTCGTCCATCCGACCGTTGAACGGGTTCTGCTCGCGGGTGTTCTGCGGGTAGCTGCCGCCGATCTTGATGCCGCGCGGATCGGTGTCGCTCGAACCGCCCGCGCCCCACGGGTTGGCGACGGGGCTGTAGAAGCCGTCGAGCGGCTCACCGTTCATGTACAGCGCCATGGTGCCGCCCACGAAGTCGAACGAGGCGGACAGGTGCACCCACTCCCCCTTGCGGAGGATCTCGTCCCAGGGCAGCTCGGCCGCGTAGGTCCACGAGCTGCCCGTGTCGACGCGGCGGGCCAGGCCCACCACGTGCGGCTTGCCGTTGACGTTGATGACCTCGAGCAGCGATCGCACCGCGTGGCCGTCGGAGCTGCCGGACAGGATGCCCGCCAGACCGATGGCGTTGTAGCGGTCGGAGAGGTCGGCCGTGTTGGAGTTGAGCGCCGGCATCTCTCCCGTGGGCTTGAACCAGCCCATGATCGAGGTCGCGTCGGCGCCGTTGAACGGCCGCAGGGTCTCGACGCCGGCGGCGTTGTACACACCCGCCTTCCAGTCGTCGTTGGTCGCGGCGTTCTTGCTGAGCTGCTGGGTCTGGAGCGCCCGGCCGGCACCGGGGTACGCGGCGTCGTGCACCCGCATCTCCCGACCGCCGTTCACCAGGTCGATCGTGGTCCCGGACTGCCCGAGGTCAGCCTCCTTCGTCAGGTCGCCGGCCGCGGGGGTGTCGAACGCGTAGTGCGCCACGAGGTTGCTCGCGAGCTCGGGCAGCACCTGCGGGGCCGCCTCGAAGGGCGGCTCGACGTCGCCCTCGCGGGCGCCGACGACCTTCCAGATCTTTCCGTCGGCCTTCGAGACCAGGTAGAGCTGGTTCTCGCCGTCGGAACCGAAACGCAGGTCGACCCGCTGGCTGCCGACCAGCTCGGAGAACGTGGTCTCCTCGCCGTCGACGAAGACCTTCAGCTGCGAGATCTCCGCGAGGTCGGCGGGGTCGCCGTCGTTGCGGATCATCTCGTCGGCCTCGGTCGAGAGCACCCAGCCGCGCACGAGATCCGTGAACAGGTACTTGCCCTGCAGCGCCTCGATGTCGCCCCGGTAGACGAACCCGCCGTTGACGGCCACGCCCGCGTCGCCGGTCTGGCCGGGGTCGCGGTTGTGGTCGTAGGCGGCCACGGGGTAGGTGAAGTCGAACTCCGTCGCGTCGTCGGCCGGGAGGGGGAAGATCTGGCGGTCGCGGGCGACGAACGAGCCCTCGCGCTCGGACCAGCCGAAGTTGTCCCCCGGCTCGACGGCGTAGACGGACTCGACCTGCCACTCACCGATGTGGGCCATGTAGAGGGTGTGGTCACCCTCGAGGTCCCAGCTGATGCGGTGCGGGTCGCGCATGCCGACGGCGTAGATCTCGGGCAGCGCACCCGCCGTGCCGACGAAGGGGTTGTCGGCCGGGACCCCGTAGGAGCCGTTGGCGCTGTCGGTGCCGAGCGGGTTGATCCGCATGATCGTGCCCTGCGGCGTGGCCAGGTTCTGCGGGTTGGCGTTGTTCACGCCGTTGCCGCCGTCACCGACCAGGAGGTACAGGTTGCCGTAGTCCGCGTCACCCGGCTCCACCGTCGGGTTGAACGCGATCTGCTGCATCGTGTGGACGCGTCCGTTGAACGGCACGCGCAGCACCTCGCGGTTGGTGCCGGCGAAACGCTCGGCCGCCGGGTCGGTCGCCGTCCACTCCGTCAGCACGCTGTGGAACCCGGTCGAGCCGTAGGCCGGGAAGTCCGGGGTGTCCTGCGTCAGGGCCGTGCCCGCCTCGGTGTGGACCGTGTAGAACTTCCCGTTCGTGGCGAAGTCCGGGTGGAACTCGGCGAAGCCGAGACCCGTCCCCAGGCCGGCGTGGTTGTGGAAGTTGTCGATGAAGGCGTTGCGCACGTTGAGGTAGTCCACGTACTCGCCCGTGTCCTCGTCCACGAGGTAGAGGATCGCGTTCATGTCGGGGACGGCCAGGCGGCCCGAGCCGTCCGGCACCTCGTCGACGTGCTGGACGCGGTTGTGCCGGATGAGGCGCTGGTCCTGCGTGGCCGGCGTCGTGGTGGAGGCGGGCAGCTGCGCGAGCTCCTCGACCTCGATGCCGAGGGAGACGGGTGTCGGGTCGGGAAGCGGGTTGAGCAACGGCTGCTCGACGACGGGCACGGTCTCGCAGTCACCGGGGTTGCCGGTCGGGAGCGCGAGGTTGGCGCCGGTCGGGTCGATGGCGAGGTCGTCCATCATGATCCGGCCGTTGCTGTTGCCTCCGTTGATCCAGAAGAACCGGTCGAGGGCTCCGTTGACGGCCTCGCGGAAGCCGAAGGTCTGCTCGGCACCGGCCGGCAGTCGGGTCTGCGAGGCGTAGATGCCGCCCTGGCTGTAGACGGTGACGCGGTCGGCGGCGTTGTCGGCGACGATCCACACGCACTGCCAGACGTCCTCCGACCAGGTGCCGACGTCGGCGAACGCGCCGCCGTTGCGGACCTTGAGGATGTCGTTGTTCTGGTTGTTGACGTAGGCGCGGCTGTGGCTCGTGGTCGAGGGGGCGTCGACGTCGGTGACGCCGAAGGAGTTGTCCGAGAGGGCGTCCCGGCGCATCCGGAGGAAGACGGTGCCGGTCTCGCCGTCGGGGATCTCCGTGATCGCGCGGTAGGCCGACCGGTTGGGACCGGTGAGCTCGAGCGCGCGGTTGTTCTGGTTGACCGGGTCGAGGACGACCTGGGCCGAGGAGTGGGCGGTCCAGCCGTCCTGGCCGGACAGCGGTCCGACCGTGTACCCCTCGAAGGTGAGGTGCTCGGTGAACCCCTCGACGGCGGCTGCCGCGAGGGACTCGTCCGCCGGGGGTGGCGGGTTCTCGTCCGGGACGGCGGACGCGGGGACGGCGGCCATCGTGGCCCCCAGCGCCACGGACAGGCCGAGCGCAAGGCCCGCCCTGACACGCCTGGATCTGGATCGTGCTGACGTCATCGTCTGGCTCCTCGTCGTTGGGAAGCGCTTTCACGCGGGGACAGCGTTGCATGGCTGGCCTTGCTCGACAAGAGGTGCGATCCGAGTTGGAAACCGCTCTCCGTTCTGCGGGGCCCCGCCTGCCTCCCGAACCGCGGCAGCGGCACCCCGATCCGATCCAGCGGCAATCCTCGGTCGGCCAGGCGCTCGCACGCCCGTGACCTGCGACGACGTCGCGGACGTCCCCCGCGACGCGCACGATCGTCGCCGCTCGGGTTCGGGGTGCCGCTCGAGTGGTCGCGGCGGCGGCGCGCCGGCCAGCGGTGGCGGGCGGCGGGCCGGCGGGCCGGTGGCAGCGGCGGGCGACGACGGGCGCCGGCGGGCGGCGTTACGCGGGCGGCGGGGCCGTCGAGGACCGGACCACCAGCTCCAGCCCGACCTCCACGAACGTCGGCCCGCCCGCGGGCGGCTGCAGCGCGAGCAGCGCCGCCTGCCGCCCCATCGCGGCCATCGGCAGCCGCACGGTGGTGAGCGCGGGCGCGAGGTCCTGCGCGACCTGGATGTCGTCGATCCCGGTCACGGACACGGCCCCGGGCACGTCGATCCCCCGGTCCCGCAGCACCGACAGGGCACCGATCGCCATGGTGTCGTTGAGCGCGATGATCGCGGTGAGGTCGGGGTGGGCGTCGAGCAGCCGCGCGGCGGCGAGCCGTCCGCCGTCGCGCGTGAACGCCGCGTGCTCCCAGGCGACGTCGACGCCGTCGGCGGCCGCGGCGGCCAGCTCGATGCCCGTGCGCCGGTCCGCGACCGTGGTCAGGGAGTCCGGGCCGGAGACGACGCCGAGACGCCGGTGCCCGAGCGCGATGAGGTGCTCGGCCGCCGCGCGGGTCGCGCCGACGTTGTCGGGCAGCACCGAGTGGCAGTCGATGTCGCGGTGGCCGATCGCCACGAGTCGGCCACCCGACGCCGCGAACGCCTCCAGCTCGCGGTTGACGGTGGCGTTCTTGGTCGGGTCCCGGTAGCCCGAGCCGGCGATCACGATCGCGCCCACGCGCTGACTCCGCAGCAGCCGCACGCCGGCGAGGTCGCTCGCGGCCTCGCGGTCCTGGTGGCTGACCTGGACGCTCCAGCCGTGCTCGGCGGCCACCTGGATCACCCCGCCCGCGATCTCGCCGAAGTAGGGGTCGTCGATCTCGTAGACCATCAGCCCGATGACCGAGCTGAAGCCGCCCGCCAGCGAGCGCGCGTGCGGGTTGACGACGTAGCGCAGCTCGTCGGCGGCTTGCATCACCCGGCGGGTCAGGCCCTCCGAGACGGTGCCGGTCCCGGACAGGGCGCGCGACGCCGTCGCGATGGAGACCCCGGCCAGGACGGCGACGTCCGTGAGCCGCGGAGTTGCAGGCCCGTCGCCGTCCTTCAGTCGTACCGTCACGAGCCGCTCCCTCGCCCTCGCCGTGCGCAACCCACGAACGTGGTGTTGCGTAGATCACATCGGCAGCATACGGTGCGGTAACCGCTTACGAATGCGCTTTCCCAAACTCACCCGGCGCAGCGGTCCCTCAGTGGCTGTCTTCTTACGACGAGGTAGGAGCAATCCCGTGGCACGACTTCCCCGCCGCACCCGCGGCACCGGCACGAACCGACGCAGAACCGTCATCGCCAGCATCGGCGTCGCCACCATGGTCACGCTCGCTGCGTGCTCCGGCGGCCCCGGCGACGGCGGCGGCGACGACTCCGAGGACGGCGGGTCCGACGACCCGATCGTCATCGGCATCTCCCTCCCCTGACCGGCGACTTCTCCGAGCCCGGCAAGGGCGTCCAGCGCGGCTACGAGGCCTGGGCCCAGATCGTGAACGAGAACGGCGGGCTGCTGGGCCGCCAGGTCGAGCTGAAGATCCTCGACGACCAGAGCAACGCCGACCGCGTGGTGGCGGACTACGAGGTCCTCATCGCCCAGGACGAGGTCGACCTGGTCTTCGGCCCCTTCTCCACCCGCCTGGTCGTGCCCTCGGCACGCATCGCGCAGGAGTACGGCATGCTCTTCGTCGAGCCGGCCGGTGCCGCCCAGGAGGTCTTCGAGCAGGGCTTCGACAACCTCTTCTACGCCGCCCCGGCGATCGCGGACGACCACTACAACTACCTGGCCGAGCACATCCTGGCGATGCCGGAGGCCGAGCGCCCGCAGACGGTCGCCGTCGCCTCGATGGACGACCCCTTCGCCCAGGGCACCGCCTACGGCCTGCGGGACAAGCTCGAGGAGGGCGGGCTGGAGATCGTCGTCGACGAGGTCTACCCCCCGAACACCACGGACTTCTCCCCCATCGCCGCGAAGATCAGCGACTCGGGCGCCGACGTCGTCATCGGCGGCACGCAGTACCAGGACGCGGTCAACCTGATCGTGGCGCTGCAGCAGCTGAACTACCAGCCCAAGCTCGCCGCCTTCTCCACCGCGCCGACGAACCCGGAGTTCTCCGAGGCCATCGGCTCCAAGACCGAGGGCATCCTCTCGCCGACCGGCTACACGCCGGACGCGACCTGGCCCTCGAACGTCGACTTCGTGGAGGCCTACACCGAGATCCACGGCAACCCCCCGGGTGAGGACGAGGCCAACGCCTACACGACCGGCCAGGTCGTCGCGGCCGCCGTCGAGGCCGTTGGCTGCGCCGAGCAGGGCGACTGCCAGCAGCAGCTCATCGACTGGCTGCGCGAGAACGAGGTCGAGACCGTCGTCGGGCCGCTGACCTGGGACGAGACGGGCAAGCCGCAGGGCGCCCACCTCATCCAGCAGTACGTCGACGGCGCGATCGAGATCGTGCTGCCGGACGAGGCCGCCGAGGCCGCGTTCATCTACCCCAAGCCCGAGTGGTGACGGGGGCATGAGCGGATCGCTCCTCGTCCAGAGCCTCATCCTCGGCGTGCTGCTGGGAGGGCTCTACGCCCTCCTGGCAGCGGGCCTGACGCTCTACTTCGGCGTCATGCGCGTCGTCATGATCGCCCACGCGTCGTTCCTCGTGCTGGCCGCCTACCTCGCCTGGTTCGCGAACTCCCGACTCGGGATCGACCCGCTGCTCACGCTGGTGGTGACGGTGCCGCTGTTCTTCGGGATCGGCGTCGTCATGCAGCGGCTGCTGATCCGCCGGCTCAGGCCGGCGACGCTCACGATGATGTCGGTGCTCCTCACCTTCGCGATCGCGCTGTTCCTCGAAGGACTCATCGGCTTCATCTGGGGCGGCACGCAGCGCCGCATCCAGCTGTCCTACTCCGGCTCGAGCATCGAGCTGTTCGGGGCCCAGATCGCCGTCGTCAAGCTCATCGCCTTCGGCCTCGCCGCCGTCTCGCTCCTGGGCCTGTACGTGCTGATGAAGCACACCCGCTTCGGTCAGGCGCTGCGCGCCACGATCCAGCACCCGGAGGCCGCCCAGCTGGTCGGCATCCGGACCGACCGCGTGGCCGGCCTGGGCTTCGGCCTCGGCCTGGCCACGGCCGCCATCGGCGGCACGGCCCTCTCGCTGGACGCGACCATCTACCCGTCGCTGCACTGGCACTGGATCGGACCGCTGATGGCGATCATCGTCGTCGGCGGCCTGGGATCGATCCCCGGCGCCGCGATCGCGGCCCTCGTGCTCGGGGTGGGCCAGAGCCTGCTGCAGGTGCCGCTCGGCACCACGTGGGCCCAGACCATCTTCTACGTCGCACTGTTCGTGACGCTCATGGTGCGTCCGCAGGGGTTCTTCGGAGGTCGCCTTGCCCAACGCTTCTAGCACTCTCACCTCTCCCGACGCCCCCGCGCGCAGCACCGCCCGCACCGCGTCGGCGGGCCGTTCCCGACGGCGGATCGCGGCAGGCGTCGCGATCCTCCTCGGACTCGCGGTCGTGGCCTTCTTCCCCTCGGCCGCCCCCAACGCCTACGTGCTCTCCGCGGGCGTCGTCATCCTGTCCTACGCCTGCACGGCCACCTCGTGGAACTTCATGGGCGGCTTCACCGGCTACATCTCGCTCGGTCACGCGGCCTGGTTCGGCCTCGGCGCCTACGGCACCGGCCTCATCGTGCGGGACCTGGGACTGCCGTCGTTCGTGGCGTGGGCCCTGTCCGGCGTCGTCGTCGCGATCATCACGGTGCCGATCGGTATCGCGGCCCTCCGGGTCCGCGGCGCCTCGTTCGTGATCGTCTCGATCTCGTTCGTTCTCATCCTGCTGCTGGTCTTCCAGGGCTGGGGCAGCTTCACCGGCGGCTCCAACGGCCTCGTCGTGCCGCGCCCCTTCCCCGACCTGATGCGGCCCGAGCACCACCGGGTGTTCTTCTACCTGTTCGCGGCCCTCCTGATCGTCATGCTCGTGCTGTGGTGGGCGATCAACCGCTCCCGCTTCGGCATCGGCCTCAAGGCGATCCGCGAGGACGAGGACAAGGCGGAGGCCCTGGGCATCCCCACCCGCAACTACAAGCTCGTCGCCTACGTCATCTCGGCCACCCTGACGGGCCTGGCCGGCGGGATGTACGCGCTGTGGTTCGGCGACCTCGACCCGATCTTCCAGTTCTCGATCCTGCTCGGCTCCTACATGGTGCTGATGGCGCTGCTCGGCGGCATCCGCAACCTGTTCGGCCCGCTCGTGGGCGCCGTGATCGTCGGCGTCGGCCTGGAGGTCTTCAAGCTCGAGTTCGGTGACACGCAGTTCCACCTCGTGGCCACGGGCCTGCTGCTCGCGCTCGTCGTGCTCTTCATGCCCGACGGAATCATCCCGGCGGTGACGGCAGGGCTGAAGCGGTTCGGCCCGCAGTCCTCCTCCATCCGGGAGATGACGGCGGCCGAGCTGGCCGAGCGCAACGCCAAGGCGGGTGTGAGCGGGGCGTCGGTGTTCTCGGGCGGGAAGGCCGCTGCGCCGTCGACCGCGACACCGTCCCCCCGGTCCACCCCCGACCCCGACGAGACCACCCGCGAGGAGGAACGATGACGCAGGGCACGGGCACCAACCTCACCACCCGGGGTCTGACGAAGACCTTCGGCGGCGTGCGCGCCGTCGACGGTGCCGACGTCACCTTCCACGAGGGCAAGATCAACGCCCTCATCGGCCCGAACGGCTCCGGCAAGACGACGTTCTTCAACTGCGTCACCGGGATGATCAAGCCCGACAGCGGGACGGTCACCTTCCGCGGCAAGGACATCACGGGCAAGGCACCGCACTCGATCGCCAACGCGGGGATCGGGCGCAGCTTCCAGCTCTGCCGGATCTTCCCGCGCATGACGGTCCTGGACAACGTGCTCGTGGCGGTCCCCCGCACCGGGTTCCGGGCCCTCCTGGGGCCGGCGCGCACGGACGCGGAGGTCGCCAAGGCGCGGCAGCTGCTCGTCAGGGTCGGGATCGACCACCTCGAGGACACCGAGGCGCGCGACCTGTCCTACGGCCAGCAGAAGCTCCTCGAGCTGGCCGGCGTGCTCATGGGCGACCCCGACACGATCATGCTGGACGAGCCGGCGGGCGGCGTGAACCCGTCCCTCATCGGCCGGATCGGCTCGCTCGTGCAGGAGCTCAACGCGGAGGGGACGACGTTCCTCATCGTCGAGCACAACATGGATCTCGTGATGAGCCTGAGCCACCACGTCATCGTGTTCGACCGCGGCCGTCCGATCGCCGAGGGCACCCCCGACATCGTCCAGTCCGACCCTCGCGTCCTGGAGGCCTACCTTGGCGTCTGACACCACACCCCAGTCCTCCGGCGACGGCGACCTGCTCGTCCTCGACGACGTCCAGGCCGGCTACGGCCGTGCCGCGATGGTCCTGCGCGGCCTCACGATCCGGGTCCCCGCCGGCAAGGTCGTCTGCCTGGTCGGACCGAACGGCGCCGGCAAGTCCACGGTGCTCAAGGTCGCGAGCGGTCTGCTCAAGCCCGCCTCCGGGCGGATCCTCGTGGCTGGGGACGACGTCACCGGCCAGGGCCCGCAGCAGATGCTCACCTCGGGCCTGGCCCACGTGCTCCAGGGACACAGCGTGTTCCGGGAGATGACGGTCGCCGAGAACGTGCTGCTCGGGTCGTACACGCTGCGCGAGAGCGCCGTCATCAAGGAGCGGGTCGAGTTCGTGCAGAACCTGTTCCCGATCGTCGGCGAGCGGTGGAAGCAGCTCGCCGGCCTCCTCTCGGGCGGCCAGCAGAAGCAGGTCGAGTTCGCGCGGTCGCTCATGGTGAGCCCGAAGGTCGTGCTGCTGGACGAGCCCTCGATGGGGCTCGACCCGAAGACGACCTCGGTCGTGTTCGAGCAGGTGGTGCGCATGCGCGACGCCGGCGTCGCCGTCCTCCTCGTGGAGCAGAACGCCCGCCGGGCGCTGGAGACGGCGGACATCGGCTGCGTGCTCGACCTCGGCCGGGTGCACATCACGGGCCCGGCACGCGAGCTGCTCGCGGACCCGCAGCTGTCCGAGCTCTACCTCGGCGGCCGCCCGGGCGAGGCGAAGGCCTCGGCCTGAGAACATCACGACGACGGCGAACCGCGCGTTCTCCCTCGGCCCCGCCCTCCTGCGAGGGCGGGGCCGCGTCGTGCGTCCGCGGCGACCACGCCCACTCAGGTATCTTGACGTCGAGAGATATCACCAGCCCCGACGAGCGGAGTCCGCACCATGGCCAGGATCATCTACACCCACACCGACGAGGCACCCCTGCTCGCGACCTACTCCCTGCTCCCCATCGTCGAGGCCTACGCCGCCACGGCCGGGGTCGAGCTCGAGACCCGCGACATCTCGGTCGCCGCCCGCATCCTCGCCCTGTTCCCCGACCACCTCACGCCCGAGCAGCGCGTGGACGACGCCCTCGCCGAGCTGGGCCAGCTGGCCACCACGCCCGAGGCCAACATCATCAAGCTGCCGAACGTCTCGGCCTCCATCCCGCAGCTCAAGGCCGCGGTCGCCGAGCTCCAGTCCCAGGGGTACGCGCTCCCTGACTACCCGGACAACCCCGCCACGGACGAGGAGCGCGCCGTGCGCGCCCGGTACGACAAGGTCAAGGGCTCCGCCGTCAACCCCGTCCTGCGCGAGGGCAACTCCGACCGCCGCGCCCCCGCGTCGGTGAAGAACTACGCCAAGGTGCACCCGCACCGCATGGGCACGTGGAGCCCCGACTCCCGCACGCGGGTCGCGACCATGGGTGCCGGCGACTTCTTCTCCAACGAGCGCTCCGTCGTCGTGCCCTCCGACGACACCCTCACGATCACGCACGTCGCCGCCGACGGCACCCGGACCGTCCTCAAGGACGGGTTGACCGTGCTCGCGGGCGAGGTCGTGGACTCCACGTTCATGAGCGCCGCGGCGCTACGCACGTTCCTCGCCGAGCAGGTCGAGGCGGCCCGCGAGGAGGGCGTGCTGTTCTCGGTGCACCTCAAGGCCACGATGATGAAGGTCTCCGACCCGATCCTGTTCGGCCACGTCGTCGAGGTCTTCTTCCCCGCGCTGTTCGAGACCTACGGCGAGCAGCTCGCGGCCGCTGGCATCTCCGCCAACGACGGCCTGGGCGCCCTGCTCGCCGCCGTCGACACGCTGCCCGACGGCGAGGCGATCCGCGCCGCCGTCACGCAGGGCCTGGCCGACGGCCCGGCGCTGGCGATGGTCGACTCCGACAAGGGCATCACCAACCTCCACGTCCCCAGCGACGTCATCATCGACGCCTCGATGCCCGCGATGATCCGCGGCGGCGGCAAGATGTGGGGCCCCGACGGCGCCGAGGCCGACACCCTCGCCGTCATCCCCGACTCCTCCTACGCCGGCGTCTACGCCGCCGCGATCGAGGACTGCCGCGTCAACGGCGCGCTCGACCCGGCCACCATGGGCTCGGTGCCGAACGTCGGCCTGATGGCCAAGGCGGCCGAGGAGTACGGCTCGCACGACAAGACCTTCGAGATCGCCGCGGACGGCACGGTCGAGCTCACCGACTCCTCCGGCACCGTGCTGCTGAGCCACGACGTGCAGGCCGGCGACATCTGGCGCGCCTGCCAGACCAAGGACGCCTCCATCCGCGACTGGGTCAAGCTCGCCGTGACGCGCGCCCGCGCCACCGGCTCCCCCGCCGTCTTCTGGCTCGACGCCGAGCGCGCGCACGACGCGAACCTCATCACCAAGGTGCGGACCTACCTGGCCGACCACGACACCGCGGGTCTGACCCTCGAGATCATGGACCCGGCCACGGCCTGCACCTTCTCCCTGGAGCGTGCCCGTCGCGGCGAGGACACGATCTCGGTCACGGGCAACGTGCTGCGCGACTACAACACGGACCTGTTCCCGATCCTCGAGCTCGGGACCAGCGCCAAGATGCTCTCGGTCGTGCCGCTGATGAACGGCGGCGGTCTGTTCGAGACCGGGGCAGGCGGCTCCGCCCCGAAGCACGTGCAGCAGCTCGTCAAGGAGAACTACCTTCGCTGGGACAGCCTGGGCGAGTTCTTCGCGCTCGCGGCCTCGTTCGAGCACCTCGCCACGACGACGGGCAACACGCGCGCCCAGGTGCTCGCCGACACGCTGGACCGGGCCACGGGCACGTTCCTCAACGAGGACAAGTCCCCGACCCGTCGCCTCGGCGGGATCGACAACCGCGGGTCGCACTTCTACCTCGCGCTCTACTGGGCGCAGGAGCTCGCGGCGCAGCAGGTGGACGCCGACCTCGCGGCGGCGTTCGCGCCGCTCGCCGCCAGCCTGACGGAGAACGAGCAGACGATCGTGGCCGAGCTCGTCGGGGTTCAGGGCAGCCCGGCCGACATCGGCGGCTACTACCGGCCCGACCCGGTCAAGGCCGACGCGGTGATGCGCCCGAGCGCCACGCTCAACGCGGCGCTCGCGGCTCTCTGAGCCGGGCGGTCCGAGCCCCGTAGGACGCCAGACGCACGACGGACGACGCGCCGGCACCCCTCGTGGGTGTCGGCGCGTCGTCGTCGGTGGCCCTGGCGCCGTTGCCTCTGGGGCGTCAGAGGAGGCCGAGGGCGCGCACGGCGTCGCGCTCCTCCAGCAGCTCCGCCACGGAGGCGTCGATGCGCCCCCGGGAGAACGCGTCGATCTCGAGGCCCTCGACGATCCGCCAGGCCTGCTCGTGCGCGACGACGGGGAACGAGCAGACGATGCCGTCGGGAACGCCGTAGGCGCCCGTCGAGACGAGGCCCGTGGAGGTCCAGTCCCCGCGGGCACGCCCTCGCGGCGCAGCCGGACCTGGTCGATGATCGCCGTCGCGGTCGAGGCCACGGACGAGCCACCGCGGGCCGCGATGATCGCCGCCCCGCGCTGGGCCACGACGTCGATCAGCTCGCCCTCGACCCACGCGCGGTCGAGCACCTCCAGCGCCGGCCGGCCGGCGATCTCCGCGTGCCGCAGGTCGGGGTACTGCGTGCGGCTGTGGTTCCCCCAGATCGCCACGCGCCGCACCTGGTCGGGCGAGACGCCGGCGCGCCGGGCCACCTGGGCCACCGCGCGGTTGTGGTCCAGGCGCGTGAGCGCGGTGAAGCGGTCGGCCGGGACGTCGGGGGCGTGCGCGTGCGCGATGAGGGCGTTGGTGTTCGCCGGGTTGCCGACCACGAGGACGCGCACGTCGTCGGCGGCGTTGTCGTTGATCGCGCGACCCTGCGGTCCGAAGATCCCGGCGTTGGCCGCCAGGAGGTCGGAGCGCTCCATCCCGGCCGAGCGCGGACGGGCGCCGACCAGCAGGGCCACGTTCGCGCCGTCGAACGCCCGGGCCGGATCGGCGGTGACCTCGACGTCGAGCAGGTGCGGTGAGGCGGCGTCCTGGAGCTCGAGCGCGACGCCGTGGGCCGCGCCGAGCGCGCCCTCCACCTCGAGCAGGCGCAGCCGGACCGGGGTCCCCTGACCGAACATCTCCCCGCTCGCCACGCGGAAGAGCAGCGAGTACCCGATCTGACCGGCGGCCCCGGACAGGGTGAGCGTGACGGGGGCGGTCGGGGCGGGGTCGGTCGTGGCGGGGGCCATGGCACTTCCTTCGACGGTGAGGACGGGCGCTTCACCCTAGCGAGCGCCCCGCCGTCGCCCGGTCCCGACCGCCTGTCTCAGCGGGCGGGCGACCGCGGCGCGCCTGTGGCCGCTCCCAGGATTCGGTGCAAGGATGCACCGCGGCGTCACGAGGGCGCTGAAGGAACCAATGACGCCCTGTGAAGGAGCTGACCCATGTCCACAGTTAGCTCGGCAACCGCCGAGAACGTCGATCCCGTCGAGGCAGAGATCCTCGAGGAGACCGACGTCACCCCCGAGTACAGCCTGCTGGCCCGCCTGGGCGCCGAGGCGTTCGGGACGTTCACGCTCGTGCTCATCGGCGTCGGCATCGCGCTGTTCGCCGCCGTCAACGGCGTCGCGGGCAACGGCCTGGCCGTTCCGCTCGGCTTCGGCATCGCCGTCCTGGGTGCCGCGAGCGCCGTCGGGCACATCTCGGGCGGTCACTTCAACCCGGCCGTGTCCCTCGGTGGCGCCATCGCCGGCCGCATCTCCTGGGCCGACCTCGCCCCGTACTGGCTCGCCCAGCTCGTCGGCGGCACCGCCGCCTCGGCGATCCTGTTCTTCACGGTGCCGTCCGGCCTTCCCTCGATCCTGTCCCCGACGGGCGAGGGCACCACACGCTCCCTCTTCTCCGGCACGAGCAACGGCTTCGCCGAGAACTCGCCGGTCTACGGCCTGTTCAGCCGCAGCCAGATCGACCCGGCGATGGCGGCCGACGCGAGCTTCCCGCTCCTGACCGCGCTGATCGTCGAGGTCGTCGCGACGGCCGTGTTCGTCGGCGTGATCCTCGGTGTCACCGACAAGCGCTCGCGCATCTCCTACGCGCCCGCCGCGATCGGCCTCACGCTCGCCGTGCTCATCGCACTCGCCGCGCCGATCACCAACGGTTCGCTGAACCCGGCGCGCTCGACCGCCACGGCGATCTTCTCCGAGGGTTGGGCCCTGCAGCAGCTGTGGGTCTTCTGGGTCGCGCCGCTGCTGGGTGCCGCCATCGCCGGTCTGATCTACCTCCTCGCGACGCCGGCCCCCGCCGCCGTCCAGGAGTGGCCCGAGGTCGAGCCGACGCACGAGGCCGAGGCCGCTGCCGCTGCCGCTGCCGCTGCCGAGTCCGCCGAGGAGGAGGCCGACGTCGACGCGATCGACGCGCTCCTGGCTCGCCAGAGCGCCGCCGCCACGGTGCCGAGCGAGACCGTCGTCGTCGAGGAGGTCCCGGCCACGCAGTCCGAGGCCGCCGCTGCCGAGGCCGCTGCCGCCGAGGCGCAGGCCGAGGTCGAGGGCGACGAGGGCGACCGCGGGACCACCCCGCGCGCCTGATCCACCAACGCCGAACGGGCGCCGGGAGCTGATGCTCCCGGCGCCCGTTCGGCGTTCTCGTGGGCGGTGCGTCGCCGCCCCACCGCGCCCCTGAGGTCGACTCGCCCTTCTACCGCGCCCTTGTGGTCGCGATCCCGACGCGAGGGCGTCCTTGTGGTCGCCACAACCCAGTCGGCACGACCACAAGGGCGCGCCCACCGACCCGGCACGACCACAAGGGCGCGGTCGGCGCACAGACAAGGCGAGCGCGAGTCCGGGCACGACGGCGACCGGCCCGCCGTCGCCGGCCCCTACAGCCCGGGGCTGAAGGACAGGTAGGCGATGAGTCCGCCCAGCAGCACCAGGAGCGCGACGTCGAAACCGCGCGACCGCGCCATCAGCACCCGGTCCGGACGGCCGAACGCGCGGGCGACAGCGAGTCCCAGGAGCACCAGGGCGAGCAGCTGCAGACCGATCCGGACCGAGGCGATGGTCAGCAGACCGGCCGCGACCACGCCCGCGAGCGCGACGAGCTGCACCGTGTTGACCTTGATCCGCTCCACCCGGGAACCCTAACCGCGCCGGACGTCAGTGCGCGAAGTGCCGCGTGCCCGTCAGGTACATCGTCACGCCGGCGGCGGCCGCCGCCTCGACGACCTCGGCGTCGCGCACCGACCCGCCCGGCTGCACGATCGCGCGCACACCGGCGTCGATGAGCACCTGGGCTCCGTCGGCGAACGGGAAGAACGCGTCGGACGCCGCAACGGCCCCGCGGGCGCGCTCGCCCGTCTCCCCCGCGTTCGCGCGCTCGACGGCGAGGCGGCACGAGTCGACGCGGTTCACCTGGCCCATGCCGACGCCGACCGACGCCCCGGTGTCCGCCAGCAGGATCGCGTTCGACTTCACGGCCCGCACCGCGCGCCAGGCGAACGCGAGGTCGCGCAGCGTGGCCTCGTCGGCCGGCTCGCCCGCGGCCAGGGTCCACGACGTCGGGTCGTCGCCACCGCCGTCGACCACCGCGTCGATCGCGTCCCGCGCCTGGAGCAGCACGCCGCCCGAGATCGGACGCAGCTCCACGCCGTCGCGCACGGGCGGCTCGACGACGAGCAGGCGCACGTTCTTCTTGCGCTGCAGGATCTCGAGCGCCTCGCTCTCGTAGGACGGGGCGAGCACCACCTCCGTGAAGACCTCCGCGACCTGCGCGGCCATGGCGGCCGTGACCTCACGGTTGGCAGCGATGACACCGCCGAACGCCGAGACCGGGTCGCACGCGTGCGCCGCGGCGTGCGCTGTGGCGATGTCGTCACCGACCGCGATCCCGCACGGGTTGGCGTGCTTGATGATCGCGACGGCGGGCGCGGGGTGGTCCCACGCGGCACGCCACGCGGCGTCGGCGTCGACGTAGTTGTTGAAGCTCATCTCCTTGCCGTGCAGCTGCTCCGCCTGGGCCAGGCCCGGGTGGGAGCTGCCGCCGACGTAGAGCGCCGCGCGCTGGTGCGGGTTCTCGCCGTAGCGCAGCACCGCGGCGCGCTCCCAGGTCGCGCCGACCCAGCCGGGGAAGCCGGTGGCGACGTCGCCGCCCTCGCGCGCGACGACGTCGTCGGGCGCCACGACGCTGCCCATCCAGGAGGCGACGTCGACGTCGTAGCTCGCGGTGTGGCGGAACGCGCCGGCCGCGAGGCTGCGGCGCTGCGTGAGGGTGAAGCCGCCATCCGTCACGGCCGTGACGACCTCGGCGTAGGAGGCGGGGTCGACGACGACGGCGACGCTCGCGTGGTTCTTCGCGGCGGCGCGCACCATCGACGGGCCACCGATGTCGATGAGCTCGACGCACTCGTCCTGGCCGGCGCCGGAGGCGACCGTCGCGGCGAACGGGTACAGGTTGACGACGACGAGATCGAACGCGTCGATGCCGTGCTCGGTGAGCGTGGCCACGTGCTCGGGGATCCGGCGGTCCGCGAGGATGCCGGCGTGGACGCGGGGGTGCAGCGTCTTCACGCGGCCGTCGAGCATCTCGGGGAAGCCCGTGACGTCCTCGACGCCGGTGACGGCGACACCGGCCGCGGCGATGGTGGAGGCGGTCGAGCCGGTCGAGACGATCTCGACGCCGGCGGCGGCCAGCGCCGTCGCGAGCTCGACGAGGCCCGTCTTGTCGTAGACGGAGACGAGGGCGCGACGGACGGGGACGACGTCGGGCGTGGTCAGCGGGGTGGCGGGCGCGGGGTGAGTCACGGGGTGCTCCTGGGGACGGGTGCGTCGGTTCAGGTCACACGCCCAGGCGATCGGCGGGTGAGGTCGTTGCCAGCACTGGGCCGCTCCCCGGTGGTTGTCCACCTCGTGCCACGGGCACCTCGCGGGTGCCCGGGCGTTCGCCAGTCACGGCCCGCACCGAGTCTACCGGGCCGGGCGCTGGCGGGTTCCGGAGGTGCGCAACCCCCTCGCCGAGGGTGCGCAAACCCCTCGCCGAGGGTGCGCAACCCCCTCGCCGAGGGTGCAGAAACCCCTCGCGGAGGTGGGTCGGCGGGTCAGCCGATGAGGACGCGGCGGCCCTCGACGCGCCAGCCCTCGCGGGCGAGGCGTCCGACGACCTCGACGAGCTGCGCCCGCTCCGCGACCTTGATGCGCTCGGTGAGGGTGTCGAGGTCGTCGTCGTCGAGGACGGGGACGGCCGTCTGAGCGAGGATCGGGCCGGCGTCGACCCCCTCGTCCACGACGAACAGCGTGGCGCCGGCGATCTTCACCCCGTGCGCGAGGGCGTCCGCGGGCGCCTGCATCCCCGGGAACGCCGGCAGCAGCGAGTTGTGCGTGTTGAGGTAGCGGCCCTCGAACGCGGCCAGGAAGTCCGCCCCGACGAGCTTGAGGAAGCCGGCCGAGACGACCAGGTCGGGCTCCAGCGCCGCGACCTGCGCCGTGAGGGCGCGGTCGAAGTCGACGCGCTCGGCGTGGTCGCCGACCCGCTCCACGAACGTCGGGATCCCCCGGTCGCCGGCGAGCGCCAGCCCGGCGGCCGAGTGCCGGTCGGCTCCGACGCCGACGATCTCGACGCCGTAGGCGGGATCGTCGGAGGCGGTCAGGAGGGCGGCGAGATTGGACCCGCCTCCCGAGATGAGGACGACGACACGGGTGGGGCGGTGGGGGCTCACCCTGCGAGGGTAGTCGGGCATCGCGCACAATGGTCCGGGGCGGGTGCCCGTCCGCGCGGTGCGCCGACGTGGTCGGAGGCACCGACCCGGACGACCAGGCGACGGAGGAACGAGTGACCGACCACGAGGTCCGCGAGGACGAGCAGCCCACGACGCCGGAGACCCCGGGCGATCGGGGCGCCGACGTGGCCTACCCCGCGCCGCAGGAGGTGCGCGGAGCCGTCGGGGCTCCCCCGCGCGGCGTTCCCCCGCAGCAGCCGCAGCACCAGCAGCCGCCGCAGCCCGGCCCCCAGCACCACCACAACCCGCAGCAGCCTCCCCAGGGTTCCGGCCCGCAGCAGCCGCGGCGTCCGGGCTCGAACCCGCGGCCCGACGGCGCTCACCGCACCGCGGACTCCCGCGCCGCCGACCCGCGCCCCGAGATCGACAAGGAGTCGCGCCGCGATCTCGGCCGCTACCTCCTGCTGGTGCTGGCCGCCGTCGTGGTCACGATGCTGCGCGTGCCCTGGAGCCTCGCGGCCCTCGCGCTGGCGGCGGTCGCCGTCGTCGTCGGGATCCGGATGATCCTGGCGGCCCGCAGGACGCCCCGGGCGATCTGGAACCCGCTGCTGGTGGCGAGCATCGCCATGAGCGGTTTCGTCGCCTTCACGAGCATCGCGACGCTCGTGACCCTGCCGGCCCAGCTCGCCCTCCAGGAGTGCTCCGACCGGGCGCTGACCGTCTCGGCCCAGGCCGCCTGCGACGCCGAGTTCAGCGACACCCTGACGGGCTTCCTCACCTCCGGCGGCTGAACCGCCGCAGCACCCGGGGCGCCGCCAGGCCGGCCCGCAGCCGGCGTCCGGCGGCGGCCAGGTCACCCAGCACGGGGTACCGGCCGGGGAGGTCCAGGCGCCGCGCCCCCAGGACGAGCACCCACGCGACCGCCGCGGCGACGGCGGTGACCCACGCCGTCGTGCCGGCGACCTCGGCCGTCCGGGTCCCGACGGCCGCCAGCGGGCCGATCGTGGCGCCGTCGACACCGCCGGACAGTCCGGCGAGGACCGTGACCACGGCCGTCGTCGCGACCACGGCCGAGACGAGCGCGAGGACCTGACCGCGCCAGTCGGCACCCGCCCGCCGGACGACCCCCGCGAGCACGAGGGTGAGCAGCGCGATCGGGACGAGCACGACGGCGGCGCCCGGCCCGGGTCCGGCCTCGGGCAGCGCGGCGAGGATCGGGACGACCGGGAGCGGTCCGTCGGCGACCCCGCTCGGCGCGACGTCGACCATCCCGATGGAGAAGCCGGGGCCGAGCCACCAGGCGAGGGCCCAGACGGCGAGCGTGGGGACGGCGAGCAGCTGCCCGACGACGAGGACGACGAGGCTCAGCGGGTCGGCGTCGAGCGCACGCTGGAGCTCCAGCACCGCACCGGACCGGGCGAGCACGAGGCCGACCACGGTGACGGCGCCGAGCACGACGAGGGTCGTCACGGCGCGCAGGCCGCCGCGCAGTCCCACGACGGCGGCGGTCACGGTGTCGGAGGCCGGCAGCGCGGGCAGCGCCCGCGATCGCGCGGCGCCGACGAGCACCGAGACACCGATCACGACGGCGGTGGTCCCCACCGCGCGCGGGCTCGGGGTCTGCTCGGCCAGGGCGTACGCCAGCACGACGACCCCCGCGGCGGCGAGGGCCGCGACGGCGAACGCCCCGGGGTGCGTCAGGCGCGCCCGGCGGACCGACCCGGCCAGCAGCGCGCAGGTGACGAGGGTGAGCGCGAGCGGTGCCAGCGTGACCGCCGTCGTCGACCCGTCGACGCCGAGGACGGCCATCTCCTGACCGAGGCCGAGCAGCCAGCCGGCGCTGCCGTTCCGCGCGGCGTCGAGCCAGCTCGCCTCCCCCAGCACGGGCGAGGCGACGGTGGCGACGTAGGCGGCGATGACCGGGACGGTGATCAGCAGCCAGGAGATGACGACGGACTCGAGCCCCGCCCGGAGCGCGCGCAGCGCCTCGGTCGGCAGGACGCTGCGGCCGGCGGACGGCTCCGGCTCGAGCACCCGGGCCCGCCGGGAGGACGCGCCGTGCTCGCTGGTGCCACCGGGCGCGAGGAGCTCCAGCGCCTGGGTGTCGGTGAGGTCGTCGAGGTCGCGATCGTCGTCGTCGCGGAACGGGCCGCGACGGGCGCGCGGGGCAGGGTCGAGGATCTCGACCTCGATCTCCTGCGCGTCGAGCTCCGCCGTGTCGGTGGAGCGCGGCGTGAGTCGGGGGCGGGAGGTCTGGCCATCCCGACCATGGTGCAACGCGACGACGGCGTGGCTCGTGAGCCACGCCGTCGTCGGTGCTGCCGGGAAACCCGGCGGTGGTTCCTCCCGGGCTCAGCCCAGCAGGTCGCGGACCAGCTGCGCGGTCTCGCTCGGGGTGGTGCCGACCTTGACGCCGGCGGCCTCGAGGGCCTCCTTCTTGGCCTGCGCGGTCCCGGCGGAGCCGGAGACGATGGCTCCGGCGTGGCCCATCGTCTTGCCCTCGGGGGCCGTGAAGCCGGCGACGTAGCCGACGACCGGCTTCGTGACGTTGGCCTTGATGAAGTCGGCGGCCCGCTCCTCGGCGTCGCCACCGATCTCGCCGATCATCACGATGATCTCGGTGTCGGGGTCGGCCTCGAACGCCTCGAGGGCGTCGATGTGCGTGGTCCCGATGATGGGGTCACCGCCGATGCCGATGGCCGTGGAGAAGCCGTACTCGGCCAGCTCGAACATCATCTGGTAGGTCAGGGTGCCGGACTTCGACACGAGGCCGACCTTGCCGGGGCCCGTGATGTTGGCCGGGATGATGCCGACGTTGGACTTGCCTGGGCTGATGATGCCGGGGCAGTTCGGGCCGATGAGACGCGAGCCCCTGGCCTGAGCCAGCGTGAAGAACTCGGCGCTGTCGGCGACCGGGACGCCCTCGGTGATGATGACGACGAGCGGGACGCCCGCCTCGATCGCCTCGACCACGGCGCCCTTGGTGTGGGCCGGCGGCACGAAGATCACGGAGACGTCGGCACCGGTGGCCTCGACGGCCTCGGTGACCGAGCCGTAGACGGGGACGTCCACGGCGTTCTCGCCCTCGCCGAAGGCGACGGACGTGCCGGCCTTGCGGGGGTTGACGCCGCCGACGACGGTGGTGCCCGAGGCGAGCATGCGCGTGGTGTGCTTCATGCCCTCCGAGCCGGTCATGCCCTGGACGATGACGCGCGAGGCGTCGTCGATGAAGATGGCCATGTGAGGTTCAGTCCTTAGTGTCGGGAGCCGGGGCTCAGGCGTTGGCCAGCTCGGCAGCCTTGTCGGCGCCGCCGTCCATCGTGTCGGCGAGGGTGACGAGGGGGTGCGCGGCCTCGGCGAGGATGCGGCGACCCTCCTCCACGTTGTTGCCGTCGAGACGGACGACGAGCGGCTTGGAGGCCTCGCTGCCGAGGATCTCCAGCGCCTTGACGATGCCGTTGGCGACCTCGTCGCACGCGGTGATGCCGCCGAAGACGTTGACGAACACGCTCTTCACCTGCGGGTCGCCGAGGATGACGTCCAGGCCGGCGGCCATCACGGCCGCGGAGGCGCCGCCGCCGATGTCGAGGAAGTTGGCCGGCGTGACGCCGCCGTGCTTCTCGCCCGCGAGGGCGACGACGTCGAGCGTGCTCATCACGAGCCCCGCGCCGTTGCCGATGATCCCGACGCTGCCGTCGAGCTTGACGTAGTTGAGGTCGTGCTCGGCGGCCTTGGCCTCGAGCGGGTCGACCGCCGAGGCGTCCTCGAGGTCCGCGTGGTCGGGGTGGCGGAAGCCGGCGTTCTCGTCGATCGAGACCTTGCCGTCCAGCGCCACGATGCGGCCGTCGCCGGTCTTGACCAGCGGGTTGACCTCCACCAGCGTGGCGTCCTCGGCCTGGTAGACCGTCCAGAGCTTCTGGAAGACGTCGGCGATCTGGTCGGCGACGTCGGGCGCGAACCCGGCGGCCGCGACGATCTCGGCGGCCTTGGCCGCGTCGATGCCGACGGTCGGGTCCACGGCGATGCGCGCGAGGGCTTCGGGCCGCTCGACGGCGAGGATCTCGATCTCCATGCCGCCCTCGACGCTGGCCATGGCCAGGTAGGAGCGGTTCGCGCGGTCGAGCAGCACCGAGAAGTAGTACTCCTCGGCGATGTCGGCGCCCTGCGCGATCATCACGCGGTGGACGGTGTGGCCCTTGATGTCCATGCCGAGGATCGCGGCCGCGTGGTCGTAGGCCTCCTGCGGGGACTTCGCGAGCTTCACGCCGCCGGCCTTGCCGCGTCCGCCGGTCTTGACCTGGGCCTTCACGACGACGACGCCGCCGCCCAGTGTCTCGGCCGCCGCGCGGGCTTCCTCGGGGGTGGTCGCCACGATGCCTCCGAGCACGGGGACGCCGTGCTTCTCGAAGACGTCACGTGCCTGGTACTCGAACAGGTCCACTACGGGTCCTTCCGTATCACGCCGGGTCTCGGCGCTCGAATGCCGACATGTCTCGACGTAGAGACATCGCCGCCCAGCCTAGCCGTCGGCGGCGCCGCGGCGGCACACTGCTCAGGACCCGGAACGCCCACGACCCAGGGGACGACGATGACCGAGACCAGCGCGACCGACGACGGCGAGGACTACGGCACCGTCACGTGGTGGGAGATCCCCGCGACGAACCTCCCCGACTCCGTCCGGTTCTACCGCGAGGCGTTCGACTGGGAGTTCGAGGCGATGGACGCCGACTACGAGATCGTGCTCCACCGCGGGCGGATGGTCGGCGGCATCTACGCCCACGACACCGACACCGGGCAGCTCGGTGACGGAACCCGGCTGACGATCAACGTCGCCGACCTCGAGGCGAGCCTGTCCCGCGTGACGGCGGCCGGCGGGCGCGTGGTGCACGGCCGCGCCGCGATCGGCGAGGGCTTCGGGTGGTGGGCGCTGTTCACCGATCCGAGCGGGCTGACGATCGGGCTCGCGAGCCCGCACCCGCCCGTCGAGGACTGAACCGGCGAGCCGCCGTCGTCAGACTCTCGCGCCGACGCCGACGAGCCCCGCGGCGACCACCAGCAGGACCGTCCCGAGCACGACGGAGACCACGCCGAGGATCCGGAGCGAGCGGGGGGCGGCTCCGATCCAGGCGATCTTCCGGAGGGCGTCGAGCACCACCTCGCGCTCGGCGCCGATCTCGACGTCGGGGTCCGCGAGCGTCGTGCGCGCCGGTACCCGGACGTCACCTCCCGGCGTGGGCACGTCGAGGTGGAGGACGAGGAACGTGGCCTGGGGGACGACGCTCGCGACCACGGCCCGGTAGCGGCGCGACGGCGAGGACCGCCAGAGCGCGACGACGCCGTTGGCGAGCGCTGCCAGGCCGAGCACGCCGAGGACCAGTCCGAGCAGGGTCGCGAACTCCATGGGCCCACGGTAGGTGTCGGCCGGGCTCCCCGCCGCCGGCGACGCCGGCGACACCGGCTAGAGCTTGGTGACCGGCGAGTACCGCAGCAGCAGGCGCTTGGTGCCGCCGCTGCCGAAGTCGATCTTCGCGACGGCGCTGGCGCCCGCGCCCTCGATCGCCACGACGGTGCCCATCCCGTAGGAGTCGTGGGTGACGCGCTCCCCCACCGCGAGCGTCGGCACGTCGACCTGCGGCTTGGCCGAGCCGAAGGTGCCGCCGGTCCGCGGCTGCCCCTGCCGGCTCGTGAGGTCGGACCGGCCGCCGCGCGTCCCTGTGCCGCCGCTCTCGCCGCGACGGCCGCTGCCGTAGGCGGGAGAGAAGTCGTCGTCGTTGCTGCGGGGCCGACCCCGGCCGCCGTAGCCCCCGGAGCCGTAGCCGCCGCCCCAGCCCCCGCGCAGCGTCTGCATCGAGGACTCCTCGCGGCGCCAGTCCAGGACCTCGGTGGGGAGGTCGTCGATGAACCGGGAGGCGGGGAGCTCGTTCGGGACGCCGAACGCGGTGCGGACGGCGGCGCGCGTGATGTAGAGACGGTTCCGGGCGCGGGTCAGGGCCACGTAGGCCAGGCGACGCTCCTCGCTCAGCTGGTCGGGGTCGGCGAGCGAGCGCTGGTGCGGGAAGGTCCCGTCCTCCAGCCCGGTGACGAAGACGACCGGGAACTCCAGACCCTTGGCCGTGTGCACGGTCATCAGCGTGACGACGCCGCCCCGCCGTCCTCGGCCGGGATCTGGTCGGAGTCGGCGACCAGGGCGACCCGCTCGAGGAAGTCCGCCAGATCGCCGTCGGGGTCCGACGCCGCGAACTCGGCCGCGACGGCGTGGAGCTCGGCGAGGTTCTCCACCCGGGAGGCGTCCTGCGGGTCGTCGCTCGCGCGGAGCTCGGCGAGGTAGCCGGAGCGGTCCAGCGCTGCGTCGAGCACCTCGGCCGGGGTCGCCCCGGCCTCCAGCAGCTCCCGCAGCCCGGTCATGAGGTCGGCGAACTCCTTCACCGCCCCCGCGGCGCGGGCCGGCATGCCGATCTCCTCGTAGCGGTCGACCGCGGCGCCGAACGAGATCCGCTCGCGCTCGGCGAACCACGCCAGCGCGCCCTCGGTGCGGTCGCCGATCGCACGCTTGGGCACGTTGAGGATCCGGCGGATGTTCACCGAGTCGTCGGGGTTGGCGACGGCGCGAAGGTAGGCGATCGCGTCCTTGACCTCGCGGCGCTCGTAGAACCGCGTACCGCCGACGACCTTGTAGGGGATGCCGGAGCGGACCAGCACCTCCTCGAGCGAGCGCGACTGCGCGTTGGTGCGGTAGAAGACGGCGACGTCACCCGGCTTGACGCCGTCGGAGTCGCCGAGCGCGTCGATCTCGTCGGCGACGAACCGTGCCTCCTCGTGGTCGGAGTCGGCGACGTAGCCGACGACCTTGGGACCGTTGCCCTCGGCCGTCCACAGGTTCTTGGCGCGGCGGCCGGGGTTGCGGGAGATGACGGCGTTGGCGGCCGTGAGGATGTGCTGCGTGGAGCGGTAGTTCTGCTCGAGCAGGATCGTCCGCGCGTCGGGGTAGTCCTCCTCGAACTCCAGGATGTTGCGGATCGTCGCGCCGCGGAAGGCGTAGATCGACTGGTCGGCGTCGCCGACGACCGTCAGCTGCGCGGGCGGGACGCGGGCGGCCGAGGCCCGCGCGTCGGCGTCGGGACCGACGGCGGCGGCGTCGCCCTCCGGCACCTCCCAGCCCGTCGTGGCGACGCCCGCGAGCTCCTTCACGAGGATGTACTGGGCGTGGTTGGTGTCCTGGTACTCGTCCACCAGCACGTTCCGGAACCGGCGACGGTAGCTCTCGGCGATCGCGGGGAAGGCCTGCAGCAGGTGGACGGTGGTGGCGATGAGGTCGTCGAAGTCGAGCGCGTTGGCCTGGCGCAGCCGGTCCTGGTAGCCGCGGTAGGCGGCGGCGAGGTTGGCCTCGTAGACGTTGGTCTCGGTCACCGTCCGCGCGAAGTCGTCCGGGTCGACCAGCTCGTTCTTGAGGTCGGAGACCCGCTTGGAGAACGCCTTCGGCGGGAACCGCTTGGGGTCGAGGTCCAGGCCCCGACAGACCAGCTGCATGAGTCGCTGGGAGTCGGAGGAGTCGTAGATGGAGAAGCTGGAGCGCAGGCCGAGGGCGGCGTGCTCGCGGCGCAGGATGCGCACGCACGCGGAGTGGAACGTCGAGACCCACATGCTGCGTGCGGGCGGTCCGACCAGCTCCTCGACGCGCTCCCGCATCTCCGCCGCGGCCTTGTTGGTGAAGGTGATCGCGAGGATCTCGCCCGGACGCGCCTGCCCGGTGCCAAGCAGGTAGGCGATGCGGTTCGTCAGGACGCGGGTCTTGCCGGAGCCGGCCCCCGCGATGATCAGCAGCGGACCCCCGCGGTGCTCGACGGCCTCGCGCTGCTGCGGGTTCAGGCCCTCGAGGAGCGAGGACGGCGAGCGGTCCTGACGACGCGACCGGCCCGCGCCGACCGCAGCCTCGGAGCCCTCGGCACCCGGCTGCTGGCTCCGCGCCAGCGGGACGATGCCGGGGAGTCGTGCGCCCGGGGCCGTGACGGCGAGCGCGCCGAGCGACGACGAGGCGTCGCGGCCGTCACCGAGGGGGAGGTTGTCGAAGAGAGTCGTCATGGCCCCTCAAGCGTAGGTCGCGCCACCGACATCCGGGTCCGTCGTCCCCAGCCCCGTCGCGCGGCGCGCGCCACGCTCCGCCGCGCGGCGGAGGCGGGTGTCGGCGGTCGTCGCTAGCGTGGCCTGCGTGACCAGCGACCCGGAGCTCTCGACGTGGCGCCGCCCGGCCCCACCACCGGCGAGCGGCGCGCCGACCTGGCCATCGCCGTCGTGCTCCTGGTCCTGGCCGTCGGATCGCTCACGCTGACGCGAGCGGCCAGCGACATGACGGGCACGGCACCGGTGTGGCTGTCGATGGTCGTGATCGCCGCGCTGACGATCCCGCTGGCCTGGCGCCGCAGCCACCCGAGCCTCGTGGCCGGGATCGCGGCGGTGGCCTTCGTGGTGCTCGGCGAGGCGCGGGTGCCCGAGCTCACGATCTCGAACGTCGCCGTGTTCATGGCGCTGTACACGGTCGGGGCGTGGGAGTCCGACCGGCGGCGTGCGACCTGGGTGCGCGGGGCGATCATCGGCGCGATGTTCGTCTGGCTCCTGACGTCCTTCTTCCGAGCGAGCACCGCCGACCTCGACCTCGGTGGCGCCGGCGTCGGTGCGATGACACCGGTGGCCGCACTGATGCTCCAGCAGGTGCTCGTCAACGTCCTCTACTTCGCGGGGGCGTACTGGTTCGGCAACCACGCGTGGAACGCCGCGCGGCAGCGCGCCGTCGGCGAGGCTCGCGCCGTCGAGCTCCAGGCCGAGCGCGCCCGTCTCTCGCGCCAGGCCGTGACGATCGAGCGCCTGCGGATCGCCCGGGAGCTGCACGACGCCGTGGCGCACCACGTCTCGCTGATGGGGGTCCAGGCCGCGGCCGCGCGGGCGCTGCTGACCCACGACACCGACGCCGCCCGGACCCAGATCGAGGCGTTGGAGGACTCCTCCCGCGCCGCCGTCGCCGAGCTCTACGAGCTTCTCGGCACGCTGCGCGACGACGAGGCGGTCGATCCCGACTCCGCCCCGGGAGTCGCGGAGCTGCCTGCCCTGGTCGCCGAGTCCCGCACCGCGGGCCTGCGCCTGGACCTGCAGACGGTCGGCCACCCGCGTCCGCTGCCCCCGCTCGTCTCGCTCAACCTCTACCGGATCGCGCAGGAGTCGCTGACGAACGTCGTCAAGCACGCCGGGCCCGGGGCGCGGGCCTCCGTCCGCCTCCGGTACGACGTCGACACGGTCGAGCTGGAGGTGTCCGACGACGGCGCGGGCCGCCCCTCGCGCGCCCCCGGCGCCGGCCTCGGCCTCCTGGGCATGCAGGAGCGCGTGAAGACGCTGGCCGGCACGCTCGTCACCCAGCCCCGCCTGGGCGGCGGCTTCGTCGTCCGCGCCAGCGTCCCGCTGCCCTTCGCCGCCGTCACCCCCGGCCGCTCCGACACCGTCCCGACCCCCGCCGTGGAGGCCGCCCGATGACCGACTCCGTCCGGATCGTCCTGGTCGACGACCACGCCCTCATGCGCGAGGGCATCCGCACGATCCTGCAGCTCCAGGGCGACCTGGAGGTCGTGGGCCAGGCCGGCAGCGGCGAGGAGGCGCTCGAGGTCGTCCGGCGCGAGCAGCCCGACGTCGTCTGCATGGACGTCGAGATGCCCGGCATCGGCGGGCTCGAGGCGACGCGGCAGCTCGTGGCCGACCCCGACGTGTGCTCGCGCGTGCTGGTCCTGACCACGTTCGAGCGCGAGGACTACCTGCTGGCGGCGCTCACGGCGGGTGCGAGCGGATTCCTCCTGAAGAACTCCCGCCCGGAGCAGCTCGCCGAGGGGATCCGCACCATCGCCGCCGGCGACTCGCTGCTCTCCCCGGAGGTCACGCGCGCCGTCATCGAGCGCGCGGTGGCGGGCGAGGGCCGGGCCGAGGGCCGCCCCGCCGTCCCCGACGCCACCGGGTCCGCGGCCGTGGCCGGCCTCACCGAGCGGGAGCTCGAGGTGCTGCAGCTGCTGGCGCTGGGCCTGTCCAACGACGAGATCGCGCAGCGCCTGTTCGTCGGCCGCGCCACCGTGAAGACCCACGTCTCCAACGTGCTGATGAAGCTCGCGCTGCGCGACCGCGTGCAGGCCGTCGCGTACGCCTACCGCCACCAGCTCGTCGACCTCGGCTGACCGCGTCTCCCCCACGAGGGGGAGACGCGGGTTCGCCCTCGTGGCCGAGGCGCCGCCGTCGCCCGCTGCCTAGCGTGGAGTCATGGACGAGCGGAAGGAACGGCGATGATCAGCCTTCGCGGAGTGAACAAGTCGTTCGGCAGCCACCAGGTGCTGCAGGACGTGACCTTCGACGTCGCGCGCGGCCGACTCACGGGATTCGTGGGCGGGAACGGCGCCGGCAAGACCACCACCATGCGCATCATCCTCGGGGTCCTGTCGGCGGGGTCGGGCGAGGTCACCCTCGACGGCCGCGCTGTCGACGGTGACGCGCTGCGCGGCTTCGGCTACATGCCGGAGGAGCGCGGCCTCTACCCCAAGATGGAGATCGCCGAGCAGCTGACCTACCTCGCCCGGCTGCACGGCATCGACAAGGCCGGCGCCACCAAGCGGTCCGACGCCCTGCTGGAGCGCCTCGGCCTCGGCGAGCGCCGCTCGGACAAGCTCGAGACCCTCTCGCTCGGCAACCAGCAGCGCGTCCAGGTCGCCGCCGCGCTCGTGCACGAGCCCGACGTGCTGATCATGGACGAGCCGTTCTCCGGCCTCGACCCGCTCGCCGTGGACGAGGTCGTCGCCGTGATCGGCGAGCACGCCGCCCGCGGCATCCCCGTCCTGTTCTCCTCCCACCAGCTCGAGGTCGTCGAGCGGCTGTGCGACGACCTCGTGATCATCGCCGGCGGCCAGATCCGGGCCACCGGCAGCCGCGAGGAGCTGCGCGCCGCCCACAGCGGCGACCGCTGGGAGCTCGTGGCCCGCACCGACGCCGGCTGGGTCCGGTCCGTGGGAGGCGTCGACGTCGAGGAGCTCGCCGGCGACACCACGGTGTTCCGCGCCTCGGAGTCCGTGGCCCAGCAGGTGCTGCGCGACGCCGTCGGCCGCGGCGACGTCAGCTCCTTCCGCCCGGTGCGTCCCACCCTGGGCGAGATCTTCCGCGACATCGTCGTGGACGTCCCCCGCAACGACGGCGAGCCCGAGCTCGCGAGCAGCAAGGAGGCAGCGGCATGAGCACGCAGACCACGCCGGCCACCACCGGCACGAACCCCGGCACCGCCCCCGGCAGCACGTCGGGGCCGCGCGGGAGCCGCCTGTCGTTCGGCCGCGCCAGCCTGCTGGTGGCCGAGCGCGAGATCAGCACGCAGGTCCGCACGAAGTCGTTCATCATCTCCAACCTCGTGACGCTGCTGCTGATCCTCGGCGGCATCGTCGGGGCCAACCTGATCGGCGACCGGCTCGCCTCCGGGGGCGAGGAGGCGACGCGGGTCGCCGTCGTGAGCCAGACGCAGGACGCCGTCGCCGGCATCGACACCCTCGAGGGGGTCTCGGTCGCCGACCGCGCCGCCGCCGAGGAGCTCGTCCGCTCGGGCGACGTCGAGGCCGCGCTGATCCCCGACCGCGCCGCTCCCCTGGGCTTCACGGTCCTCGCCCTCGAGGAGGCGCCCGGCGCCGTCGTCTCCCAGCTGTCGGTGAGCCCCGAGGTGGAGCTCCTCGAACCGCAGCCCACGTCCTCCGCCCTGCGGTCGCTGATCCCGCTCGCGTTCGGTCTCGTGTTCATGATGGCCGCGCTGGGCTCCGGCGCCGTGATCATGCAGAACACGGTCCAGGAGAAGCAGTCGCGGGTCGTGGAGATCCTGCTCGCGGCCGTCCCGGCGAAGGCCCTGCTGGCCGGCAAGATCCTCGGCAACAGCGTGATCGGCGTCGCGACGGCGGCCCTGACTGCCGCGACGGCTGCCCTCGGTCTCGCGATCACGGGTCAGACCGCGCTGCTCGACGTCCTGAGCGCGCCGCTGATCTGGTTCGTCGTGTTCTTCCTCGTCGGGTTCGTGCTCGTCGCCTCGATGTTCGCGGCCGGCGCCTCGCTGGTCTCGCGGCAGGAGGACACCGGTGCCGTCATGATGCCGGCGATGACGGTCCTGATGGTCCCGTACTTCGGCGTCATCTTCTTCGCCGACAACGCCACGGTGATGACCGTGCTGTCCTACGTCCCGTTCAGCGCCCCGGTCGCGATGCCGGTGCGACTGTTCTTCGGCGAGGCCACCTGGTGGGAGCCGCTGCTCGCGCTCGGCATCCTGGCGGCGACGACGGCGCTGGTCATGGTGCTGGCCAGCAAGATCTACACGAACTCGCTGCTGCGGATGGGCTCGCGGGTCCCGCTGCGCGAGGCGCTGCGCGGGAGCTGAGCCCGGCCCTCGCCGTCGAACCCCGTCCGGACCCTGGTCCGGGCGGGGTTCGCCGCGTCGGGGCGGGACGGCGCCGCGTCAGCCGCGGGTGAGGAGCAGCCCGGCGATCCAGGCGACCGTGACCAGCAGGGCGGCCAGGAGCTCGATGACGATCGTCAGGCCCGTGGCCTTGAGCGAGAGCACCGTCGAGCGCCACGCGCCGTCGTGCTGCTCGAGCCGGACGCGCTCGGCGAGGTAGACCCCCAGCGGGAAGCCGATGAAGACCCCCACCACCGGGATGACGAAGAACCCGACGATGCCGAGGAGGCCGCCCCACACCATCGCGGCGGTGGGCACCCCGCCGCGTTTGAGGTAGCGCCCCGCCAGCAGGTACTTCACGAGCTGGCCCGCGGCCGTGAGCAGAACGGCGAGCGCGGCGACCGTCCACCCGACCGCTCCCCGCTCCAGCAGGCCCCAGACAAGAACGGCGCCGCCCACCAGGAGGGCGCCGGGCAGCACCTGCACGACGACGCCGACCAGGCCGACGAGCACGGCGAGGCCGACCAGCACCTCCCCCCAGAGCGGCACGGCCTAGCGTCGGTTCCGCCGGTCGCGCAGCGAGGTGCGCGCGCTCCAGTACTTGCGACGGGCGAGGCCGACGAACCCGGCGTCGCGGGTCGCGACCTCGATCGCCTCCACGGCTCGGCCGAGACGCTCCTCGAGGGCGGCGTTCTGCTCGACGACCTCCGTCAGGCGTCGCTCCATGCCGAGGAGGTGGCCCGCCAGCTCCTCGTGGCGCTCGTGCATGAAGCGCGTGAGGTAGAGCAGGTCGCCGTCACCCTTCTCGGCGATGCGGCGGCGCAGCCGCTCGTCGCGCAGCCGCAGGTCGACGTCGAGGTGCTCGTCGGCCGCGACGATGACGCTGTTGCCGAGCACGCCGGTGCTCGCCCGGCGCTGGTGCCAGAACGCGAGCGGCGGTCCGGGCAGCACGGTCACGGGACCGAGCGCGGCGAGCCGGAGGTTGAACTCCCAGTCCCCGACGACCCCGAACGACTCGTCGAAGCTACCGATCTCCTCGAGCACGGAGCGGCGCAGCAGCAGGCTGATCGGAACCATGCGGTTGTAGCGCAGGAGGTCGGAGACGGTCACGATGCGGACCCGCGGCTCGAACACCTCCCGGCTCTCCTCGACGGCGAGGCCTGTGTCGGGATCGATGCGCTCCCAGACGATCTCGGTCCGGGCCGCGACGGCTCGCTGCTCCGGGTGCCGATGCAGGTGCGCGACGGTGCGGGCGAGGAACTGCGGGTCCCAGGTGTCGTCGTCGTCGTGGATGGACACGAGCTCGCCGTGCGCGAGCGCGATGCCGGCGTTGGAGGCCGCCTCCATCCCGGTGGAGACCTCGCGGTGCAGCACGCGGACCCGTCCGGCGAGGCCGACGGTGGCCGCGACGACCTCGTCCACGGCGTCCCGGTCACCGGCGTCGTTGACCACCACGACCTCGAGCGAGGGGAACGTCTGGGCGGCGATGTCGTCCAGCGCCCGCCCGAGCATGTGCGGGCGGTCCTTCGTGCGGACCACCACGCTGACGACGGGCGCCGCGGGGGCGTCGCCGTCGGCGGGCGTCGCGTGCGGCGCCGGGGCACCCGGCACCGGGATCCGCGGCACCGTGGGCAGCGACGGGGCGGGCGACGGCGACGTGGCGGACCCGAGCGCGGCCACCACGACGTCCCAGAACTCGTCGGCCGCCGCCGCCAGGGCGGGCCGGGCGGCGCGCAGGCCGTCGGCGACGGCATCGCGTCCCTCCCAGAGCGCGAGCAGCCGGCGGGTCAGGAGGCCGGGGGTGCCCGCGACGTCGTCGACGAGCAGGACGGACTCCTCACCGACTCCCCAGTTGTCGAGCGCACCCACGAGCCGGACCGAGGTGTACGCGTCCGCTGCGAGGCCGAGCACCGGCACGGCACCCTCCAACGCGAAGACGGCGGGGTGGTAGCGCGAGGTGATGACGATCGCGGCCTCACGGGCCCGGCGGGCGGACACGAGAGCGTGCTCGACGTCGAGCACCACGGCGGGCACCGTGAGCGAGTCGGCCAGGGCGTCGTGGATCTCGAGGTCGATGTGGCGCTCGCCCGGGACCACCATGTGCGGCACCAGGTGGACGGGGGCACCGGTCGACGTCGCCAGCGCGTCGATCGCCGCGGCCAGCTCCGGCAGCGCGGCGTCGTCGATGCCGAGGCTGCCGTGCGCGACCGTGACGACGATCGCACCGTCGGAGGAGGCGTGGTCCGCAGCCTCGCCGGGGACCCCGGGGGCGGCGTCGGGCAGCGGCACGAGCGACAGGAACGACGCGTCGTCCAGAACTCTCGCGACGCGCTCCGGTGCCGTCAGGGCCGCGGCCAGCCGGCGGGTGGGCTCCTCGCGGGCCGCCACCCCCAGCGTGTTCGCGAACGCCTCGCGGAGCGTGGCGGCGTCCCGGCGGGTGAGCGCCGGACCGATCGTCTGGCCCGTGACGTAGGTCGGCAGGCCGAGGTGGTGGGCGACGGCGAGGGCCGCGGCGCGCTCGTGCAGGAGCCAGCCGTAGCGCGAGTTGAGGTTCCCGCCGCCGGCGACGACGAGGGCGTCGCACGAGCGGACCGCCTCGACGAACGCGTGGATCTGGTCGTCGGCGGGGAGCGCCCGGGGATTCCCGGCCAGCACGTCCTGGATCTCGCCCAGGTAGCGCTCGCGGTCGACGGGCGGCCACGGGAAGACGAGGGTGCCGGCCACGTCGACCTCGCCGCCGAAACGCGCCCGCGAGTCCGCGAGGTCGCGCGTGAGGAGGACCGGGGTGTGGCCGCGAGCCGTGAGCGCGTGCGCCACGGCGTGGGTCATGGCCTCGTCACCCACGTGGTACGCGTGCTGCCCGATGTCTCCGACCACCGCGACGCGCATGCCCCCAGGCTACCAATCCTTGACCGGGCGCAGTCCTGCCGGTTGCTACTTCCAGAGCACCGCGAGGAAGACGTTCACGACGATCAGGCCGGCGGTCCCGCCGAGGTAGCCCGTGGTCACCTTCTCGGGACGGTTCTTCCCGACGATCGCGAGGGCGACGACGGCGAGCGCCACGACCAGCTTGACGCCGATCTTCACGTAGTTCAGGTCCCAGTCCTGGGCGCCGGCGACACCCGTGATCGCGAGCCCGGTCACGAGCGCCAGGTAGAGACCGTGCAGCACCCCGGCGAGGATCGTCGGCTTCTTCATGGTGGCCACGAGGCCACCGAGGGCAACGGCCCAGCCGATCAGGTGCAGGGCGAGAAGGACTCCGACGAGGACGCTCACGTTTCTGACACTACGTCAGGTGGATGCCCGCTCGCACATCGTCGGACCAGCTCCCCGAGGCCACCGGTCCCTCAGAGCAGCCGACGTGCCGCCGCCCACCGCGTGAGCTCGTGCCGCGAGGACAGCTGCAGCTTGCGCAGCACCGCCGAGACGTGCGTCTCGACCGTCTTGACCGAGATGAACAGCTCGCCCGCGACCTCGCGGTAGGACCGGCCCCGCGCGATGAGGCGCATGACCTCGCGCTCGCGCGCCGTGAGGCGGTCGAGCTCGTCGTCGCCGGCCGCCTGCTCGGCCGCGCCCGCTCCCCCCACGGCGCCGAACGCGTCCAGCACGAAGCCCGCCAGGCGCGGCGAGAACACGGCGTCGCCGCCGGCCACGCGCACGACGGCGTCGCACAGCGCCGTCGGGCTGATCGACTTGGTGACGTACCCGCGCGCCCCGGCGCGGATGACGCCGACGACGTCCTCGGCGGCGTCGCTCACCGAGAGCGCGAGGAACCGGACGCCGGGCGCCAGGTCGGCGCACTGCCGCGCCACCTCAGCGCCCCCGCCCCCGCTGCCGCCGGGCAGGTGGACGTCCAGGAGCACGACGGCGGGCCGGGTGCGTCGGACGACCTCGATCGCGCTGGGCACGTCGGCGGCCTCGCCGACGATCTCGATCCGCTCGTCCAGCGACGCCCGCACCCCGGTGCGGAACATGTCGTGGTCGTCGACCAGCACCACCCTCACCCGGCCGTCACCGGCGGCCGCGCCGTCGGGCCCGGGGGTCGTGCTCGTGCTCGGAAGACCTGCTGCCTGCGTCATCTCACTCCTCGCCCTCGCCCCGGGACGACCGGGGCAGGTAGATCCGGACCTCGGTGCCGCCGTCGGGCACCTCGCGCACGCTCGCCTGGCCGCCGCGGCGCCTGACCCGACCGAGGATCGACTCGCGGACCCCGAACCGGTCGGGCGAGACGTCGTCGAGGTCGAAGCCGTCGCCGTGGTCGCGCACGAACACCTCGACCTCGTTCTCGGACGCCTCCAGGTACACCGAGACCGGCGGCCGGCCGTGCGCGATCGCGTTCAGCAGCGCCTCGCGGGTGGCGGCCAGGACGGCGTGGGTCTCCTCGCTCGGGACGACGTCGCCCACGACGACGGTCTCGATCTGGGGCGCCGTGCCGTCCGAGTGGGTGCGCGTGTCCTCGATCTCGGCGACCACCTCCTTGACCTGGACGGCGAAGGACGTCGCCGCGAGAACCCGGTCGTCGTACAGCCAGGACCGCAGATCACGCTCCTGCGCGCGGGCCAGGCGCACCACCTCGGGCTCGGTGGAGCGGGTGCGGATGAGGGCGAGCGTCTGGAGCACGGAGTCGTGCAGGTGGGCGGCGATGTCGGCGCGCTCGGACTCGCGCTCGCGCTCGGCGCGGGCGTCGCCCAGCTCCCGCACCAGCCGCAGCCACCACGGCGCCAGCACGAGCGCGACGCCCGCGAGCACGGCGACGGCGGCCAGCGCCGACTGCACCATCACGACGGGCTCGGCGCGCTGGCCGACCAGGAGGAAGACGCCGATCGCGGTGATGGCGATGCCGCCCGCGAGCCGGATGATGCGCACGCGGCCGTTCGAGGCGGTGCCGCTCGCGCCGTTCGCGCCGCCCGACCCGGGGCGTCGGGCGTCGAGCTCGCTCCACGTCAGCGCGGCTCCCGCGAGGAGCAGCAGGGTCGGCACCACCCAGCTCTGGGTCGGGCGCTCCCCCAGGCGGGAGGCGAGCAGCAGCGCGGCCACCGCGAGGAGGCCGAGGGCGACGACGACGTCGCTCACCTTCACGCCCCGGTGCGGTCCGCCGTCGCCGTGCGTGGTGAGCGGTCGGGCGAGGCGGGACCAGGCGGGGGCGGCCGGCTCACGCCCGGGCACCCCGGGCGGCACGGTGACCCACCAGAAGAGGTACGCGAGCGCTCCCACGCCGCCGAGCAGCGTCGCGACGACGAACGCCGTCCGCACGATGCGGGGATCGACGCCGAGGTGCGTGGCGAGCCCCGAGGCGACGCCGGCCACCCAGCGGCCGCGCACCGGGCGCACGAAGCGGGGGCGCGCCGCGGGAGCGGGCACGCCCGGCTGCGTCTGGCCCTGCGGCGCCGAGGTCGTCACCCCCCGATCGTGGCACGCCGCTCCTGCCTCGGGGAGCGCCCGGGGCGAAGATCAGGGTCGCGACGGGCGGGAATCAGGGGGCTCCCTGATGGCTGCCGGCGTGTCTCGAGGGCCAGGCTGGAGCCATGTCCACACCACACGAGAGCCAGCCGGGTCCGCCGTCCGGTGAGAACGCCGGCGCGTCGCAGCCGTACTCCTCCGGCTCGTCGAGCCCGGGCGGACCGACCGGGTCGCCGAACCCGTACGGCACGCCCGGTCCGTACAGCCCGTCCGGATCCCCCCGGCCGTCGGGCGCCCCGGCCTTCTGGGCCTGGCTGCGCGACCTGGGCGTGACCCGCAGCTCCGAGCGCTGGATCGGCGGCGTCGCCGGCGGCGTCGCCGCGCGCTTCAACCTCGACCCGCTGGTGGTGCGCGGCCTGTTCGCCGCCTCGCTGCTGCTCGGCGGCATCGGCTTCCTGCTCTACGGCGTCGCCTGGGCCCTCCTGCCCGAGCCCGACGGCCGCATCCACGCCGAGCAGGCGCTGCGCGGCCACGGGGACTCCGCGATGGTCGGCATCGTGCTTCTCGTCGTCGCGGGGATCGGCCCGGCCAGCTGGATCGGGGCCCCCTGGGCCGACGGCGGCGTCTGGGACGGCCTCAAGGGCGTCGGCTGGCTCGTGATCGCGGCGCTGGTCGTCTACTACCTGCGGCAGCGCAGGTCGGGCAGGGGCTGGGCGGGGGGACCGGGTCAGCGCACCTCCAGCTCCTCCTCCGGTGCGACGACGACCCCGGCCCCGCCGCCGCCCGGGACGCACCCCGGCCCCGCCGGCCCGCTGTGGGGCTCGGCGTCGACGGCGTCGACGTCGCCCGCCCCGACCGTCCAGGACCTCACCACCCCCTACCCGGAGGTCGGGTCGGAGGGGACGGTGCACCGCAGCGGCAGCCTGCCGCCGCTCGAGCCGCTCCCCCCGCTGACGGGTTCCGGCGCCGCCGGCTCCACCACGCCGGCCTACGCCACCGGCGCCACCGGCGCGAGCGCACCCGCCCGCCCCAAGCCTCCGATCGTGCGGGGCCCGGGAACGGCGATGATCGCCGTCGTCGCCGCCCTCGCGATCCTCACCGTGGCCGCGCTCCTGCTCGCCAACCGCACGGGCGCCGTCGGCGGCATCGGTTGGGGCCTGACCCTCGGCATCCTGGTGGCCCTCATCGGTTCCGCGATCGTCGTCACCGGGCTCCGCGGCCGGCGCAGCGGCGTGCTGACCCTGTTCGCGATCGTGGGGATGCTGGCGGCGTCCTCCGCCGTCTCGAACTCGCAGGGCTGGGACTGGGACTGGGAGGCCACGCAGCTGGTGGGCGAGGTCGACATCACCCCCACCTCGCGCGAGGAGGCCGCCGCGGCCGTCTCCATCGGGGCCGGGAACGCGACCGTCGACCTCACGCAGGTCCCGCTGACGGCCGAGACGCTGACCGTCCCGGTCAGCGTCAACGCGGGCCAGATCGAGATCGTGGTGCCCGCGGGCGCCGACGTCCGCGCGGACATCGACATCTTCGCCGGCGAGGTGAGCTGGACCGTCGACGGCCAGGACGAGACCGCCTCCGGGCGGCTGACCCAACCCCTGACCTACTCCACCGACAGCGTCACCGACGGCGCCGAGCCGCAGCTCGTGCTCGACATCTCGGTCGGCGCCGGCGACATCACGATCACGGAGGCCACCTCATGAGCGCCACGCCCACCCCGCCCGCCTCGTCCGACCCGTTCGGCCCCGGTGCGCCGCCCACGGCGACGCCGGAGCCGCCCCGCGAGATCGCTCACGGTCCCCGGCCGGGCACCGTGGTGTGGGGGCTCATCGTGATCGGCGCCGGGATCGTCGCGATCGTCGCGGCGACCGACGTCGCGCTCGACCTCGAGCTGACCGCGATCGTGGGGCTCGCCGTCGCCGGTGCGCTCCTGCTGGTGACGGCGCTGGTGAGCTCCGCCCGCCACCGGGGCCGCTCCAGGGACTGATCGCCCGGCGGATCGCCCGCTCACCCCTGGGGGTGGGCGGGCGTCGTCGCGTCCCGGGCACACCTCCCCGGGAGAGGAGAGTCAGGGGACGAAGCGGACCAGGCGGCGGGCGCGGGCGTACTCGCGCTCGGCGGCCGCGAGCACGTCGCTCCAGTCGGCGGCCGGCGGCACGGTGCGGTTGTGGTCCGCGATCGCCCCGCGCAGCGCGGCGTCCTGGGCCAGGCGCACGACGGCGGAGATCAGGGCGGCGTCGTCGACGGCGAGCAGGCCGTCCACCTCGTCCGTGACGAACGACGTGATGCCCGTGCCGTCCAGCGCCACCACGGGCAGCCCCGACGCGCGGGCCTCGAGGGCTGCGATCCCGAACGCCTCCAACCGCGCCGGCGAGACGAAGACGTCGTGCCTCGCGTACAGCGCAGGGAGCTGCGCACGCGGCACCCGCCCCAGCAGGTGCACCGCGTCGGCCACCCCGAGGCGCTCGGCCTCGCGCCGGACGGCGGCCGCGTCGGGCCCGTCGCCGGCGATCGTCAGCTCGACGCGCCCGGCTCCCAGCACGGCGCGGGCGCCGGCGAGCGTCTGCACGAGCGTCCGGGTGCGCTTGCGCGGGGCGACCCGCTGCGTGGCGACCAGCCGCAGCACGCCGTCGGCCCCCCGCGGCGGGCCGGTCGGGGCCCACGCCGCGACGTCGAGCCCGTTGGGCAGCACCCCGACGTCGGCCGGCCCGCCCTCGACGGGGAACGCGCTCGCGACCCGGCGCGCGGCGACGTCGCTGACGGCGGACAGCGCGGCGCTCTCGCCGTCCCACCCGAGGACGCGGGCGCCGGCGCGCAGCGGCCGCTCGACGCCGTCGAGCATGCAGTGCCACGTGATCGCGAGCGGCAGGTTCGCGGCCCGCGCCGCGCGCGCCCCCTGGAAGGCGAACGGCGAGAGGACGCCGGCCTGGACGTGCACGACGTCGGGGGCCAGGGCGCGCAGCCGCCGGGCGATCAGGGCGGAGCCGCGCGGGTGCACGGGGAGCCCCCCGACGAGCCGCGAGGCGAGGCGGTGCACCCGGACGCCGTCCGCCGTCGTCGTGACGGAGGCGTGGCGCGAGCGCGCGTCGCCGCCGTCGCGGGGGTCGGCCGCGGTGGCGGTCAGGACGTGGACCTCGTGGCCGGCCGCGACCTGGTGCGCGGCGAGGTCGCCGACCTGGGTCTCGATCCCCCGACGCGGGGCGCGAAGCAGTCGGAGACGTGGACGATCCTCACGGCGCGCCGTCCCCCGCCGACCTCAGGCCCACCCGGTGCTCACTCCCACTCGATGGTGCCCGGCGGCTTGCTCGTGACGTCGAGGACCACGCGGTTGACGTCCTTCACCTCGTTGGTGATGCGCGTGGAGATCGCGGCGAGCACGTCGTAGGGCACGCGGGTCCAGTCGGCCGTCATCGCGTCCTCGGAGGACACGGGGCGCAGCACGATCGGGTGGCCGTAGGTGCGGCCGTCGCCCTGGACGCCGACCGAGCGGACGTCGGCGAGAAGCACGACGGGGCACTGCCAGATGTCGCGGTCGAGCCCGGCCTTCGTCAGCTCGTCGCGGGCGATGAGGTCGGCCTCGCGGAGCGTGTCGAGACGGTCCTTGGTGACCTCGCCGACGATGCGGATGCCCAGGCCGGGGCCGGGGAACGGCTGGCGCCAGACGATGCCCTCGGGCACGCCGAGCTCGAGGCCGACGGCGCGCACCTCGTCCTTGAACAGCGTGCGGAGCGGCTCGACGAGGTCGAACGCGAGGTCGTCGGGCAGGCCGCCGACGTTGTGGTGGCTCTTGATGTTGGCCGCGCCCTCGCCGCCGCCCGACTCCACGACGTCGGGGTAGAGGGTGCCCTGGACGAGGAACTTGACCTCCTCGTCGTGCGCGCCGGCGGCGGCCACGACGTCGCGCGCCGCCTGCTCGAAGACGCGGATGAACTCGCGGCCGATGATCTTGCGCTTGGTCTCCGGGTCGCTCACGCCCGCGAGCGCCTCGAGGAAGCGCTCCTGCGCGTCGACGACGACGAGGTTGACGCCGGTCGAGGCGACGAACTCCTGCTCGACCTGCTCGGCCTCGCCGCTGCGCAGCAGACCGTGGTCGACGAACACGCACGTGAGCTGGTCGCCGACCGCCTTCTGCACGAGCGCCGCGGCGACCGAGGAGTCGACACCGCCCGAGAGACCGCAGATGACGCGGGCGTCACCCACCTGCTCGCGGATCGCGGCCACCTGGTCGGCGATGACGTTGCCGGGCGTCCAGTCGGGGGCGAGCCCCGCGCCGTCGTACAGGAACCGCTCGAGCACCGCCTGACCGTGCTCGGAGTGCTTGACCTCGGGGTGCCACTGGACACCGAACAACCGGCGCCCGGCGTCCTCGAACGCCGCCACGGGCGCGCCGAGCGACGTCGCGAGCACGGTGAAGCCGTCGGGGGCGGTCTTGACCGAGTCGCCGTGGCTCATCCAGGCCTTCTGGGCCTCGGGCGAGCCGGCCAGGAGCACGCCGGACTCGCAGACGTCGATCGCCGTGCCGCCGTACTCGCGCAGACCGGTCCGGGCGACCTCGCCGCCGAGGGCCGCGGCCATCGCCTGGAAGCCGTAGCAGATGCCGAGCACCGGGACCCCGGCGGTGAAGATCGCCGGGTCCACGAACGGGGCGCCCTCCTCGTACACGGACGAGGGTCCGCCCGAGAGGATGATCGCGACCGGGTCCTTGGCGAGCATCTGCTCGGCCGTGAAGGTGTGCGGGACGATCTCGGAGTAGACCCGGGCCTCACGGACCCGGCGGGCGATCAGCTGCGCGTACTGCGCGCCGAAGTCGACGACGAGAACGGGGCGGGGCGCGGCGGTGGGGGTCTGCGTCACGCCCCCAAGGATAGGTGCTCCGGTCGGGGGCGCCGGGCGGTGTCCGGCGCCGCGCGGTCAGACCCGCCGCGACGCCACCGGCCAGCGCGAGGCCCTGGCCTCGACCACGAACGACAGCACCGGCACGACGCCGCCGAGGACCATCACGACGAGGCGGCCGAGACCCCAGCGCGCCTTCGACCAGACGTCGAAGGCCGTGACGATGTAGACCACGTAGATCCAGCCGTGCACGAACGGCACCCAGCCCAGCGCGGAGTCGACCCAGGCGACCTGGAGGACGTACTTCAGCACCATCTCCACGCACAGCACGAGCAGCATCACGCCGGTGACGAACGCCATCACGCGGTAGCGGGCGAACGGCTTGCGCGTGCGCTCGGCGTCCTTCGCCAGGGCGCTCCCGGCGGCCTCGGGGACGGCGGTGGGCGAGGACGGGGCGGGCTGGCTCATGGACTGCTTCCTTCCGAGGGCGGTGCCCCCATCCTCCCGCACCGGCGGGGCGGTCGAAAGCCGGCCGCCCGGCTCCTGGCAGCATGGGCGCATGTCCTCGTCCGACGAGACGCGCCGGCCGGCCGCGAGCACCCCCGACTCCCCGGGCGGGCCCCGCCGGTCCCGCCGCCTCCTCGTCCGGGGCACCGCCGTCGGCGTCGTCGTGGTGCTGCTCGGCGTCGCGGCGCTGCTCCTGCACCAGCGCTCGACCGCCCTCACGCTCCAGGCCGCGCAGGTCGCGGAGTGGACCGAGGAGGTCGACGCCTGGCAGCTCGACGCCCTGGCGGTCGTCCCGGAGCCGACGGTCCGCCTCGGCCCGCTCGTGTCCGGCGCCGCCACCGAGACGGCCGAGGGCATCGCGGCCGTCACCGCGGAGTGCGACCGGGTCGCGAGCGCCGCCACCGCCGCGGCCGATCCGCCGGACGCCCCCGAGGCCCCGGCCGGCCTGGACCGCGCCGCCGCCGGGTACGACGCCGTCGAGAACCGCCTGGCGACGTCGTCGGAGTCGCTGACCGGTTACGCGACGGCCGCCGCCGGCGCCGCGGACGCGCTCGCCGACCTGTGCGCCGTCTACCCCGCGCTGGCGCAGATCAACCTCGACCAGGCGGGCGCGATCGAGGGTCTGAGGGCCCAGCTCGGGGCGTGCGACCTCGCCGACGTCGGCTGCCTCCCCCGGGACCGCGCCGCGTGGCCCGCGATCGCCGACTCCGTCGACGCCGCCTACACCGAGCCCGAGCGCCGACGGGCGGAGCTGTTCGGCGGGTCGTGCCCCTCCGACGCCCTCACGGACGTCTGCGCCACCCTCGCGGCGAACGCGAGCGCCGTCGTCCCGCTGTACGAGCAGGTCGCCCAGGCGATCCGCGACGCCTCCGGCGGCGGGATCACGACGGCGCGCGACGCGCTCGCCGCCCAGCTCGACACCAACGCCGGCGCGCTCGCGGCCACCGCGGCGCCGTTCCTCACCGGCGACGTCACCGATCCGGAGGTCGCCGTGGCACAGGCCTACCGCCAGATCGCCCTCGACGCCGACGCCGCGTGGCTGAGCGCCGACGGCACCCTCATGGTCGCGCTGGACTGAGCCGGGAGATGCGCGTCACCCGGACCGAAAACCGTTAGGTCGGCCCACCCGGCACTCCTACCCTGGAGCACGTGCTCGATCTCCACCGCCCCGCCACCTCGCCCGCCCCACCACCGGGGTCGGGCGCTACCTGTGGTGGCGCGCCGGCCAGCAGCGCGGTCTCGTCGTCGCCGGTGTCGGGCTCGGCATCGTCAACGCGATGACGCAGGCCGCCGCCCCCTACGTGCTCGGACGCGCCGTCGACGACGGCCTCCGCACCGGCGTGATGTCCGCGCTCGTGACGTGGAGCGGCGTGCTGCTCGGCCTGTGGGTGCTGCGCTCGCTCAGCGGTGTGCTCGCACACCGCGTCGACGTCGCCAACTGGCTGCGCGCGTGCCTCGGCACCATCCACCTCATGGGCGACACGGTCGCGACCAAGGGCGAGTCCGTGCGGCGCACGATCGCCACCGGCGAGGTGGTGGCCACGGTCGCCTCCGACTCCCCCCGCATCGGCGAGGTCTACGCGTTCGTCGGCCGCTTCCTCGGTGGCCTCGTCGCCTACGTCGCCGTCGCCGTCATCCTGCTGAACGCCTCGGCCACCCTCGGGCTGGCGGTGCTGCTGGGCATCCCCGTGGTCGCCGGCATCCTCGCGCTCATCGTCAAGCCCCTGCAGGCACGCCAGTCCGAGCACCGCGAGCAGAACGGCCGCCTCACCGTGCTCGGCTCCGACACGGTCTCGGGCCTGCGGATCCTGCGCGGCATCGGCGGCGAGGAGGCCTTCACCGCCCGCTACCGCGCGCAGTCGCAGCGCGTGCGGGAGGCGGGCGTGCGGGTCGCGGGCACGCAGTCGCTGCTCGACATGATGCAGACGCTGCTGCCCGGGCTCTTCCTGGCCGGTGTCCTCTGGTACGGCGCCAGGCTGGCGATCGCGGGCGACATCGAGCCCGGCCAGCTGGTGGCGTTCTACGGCTACGCCGCGTTCCTCACCACCCCGCTCAACGACGCCACGCAGGGTGTGCAGATCCTCACGCGCGCCCGCATCGCCACGGCCCGGGTGCTCACGGTGCTGCGGACCACGCCCGCCGTGTCGGAGTCCGCCTCGACGACGCCGCTCCCGACGGAGCCCTCCGACCTGGTCGACCCCACGAGCGGGCTGCGCGTCGAGCCCGGCCGGCTCGTCGCGCTCGTCGCGGCGGACCCGGACGAGACGGCGGCCATCGCCACGCGCCTGGGGCGGTTCGAGGACGCCTCCGAGCTCCCGAGCCCGACCTACGGCGGGGTCCCGCTGACCACCGCCCCCCTGGCGGAGGTCCGCCGTCGCATCGTCGTGTCCGAGGCCACGCCCAGCATCTTCACCGGGGTGCTCGCCTCCGAGCTCGACGTCCGCGACAGCGGGGACCGGTCGCGCATCGAGGCCGCGGTCAGGGTCGCCGACGCGGGCGACGTGCTCGACTCCCTCCCGGGCGGCCTCGACGGCGCCGTGGCGGAGAAGGGCCGCACGCTCTCGGGCGGGCAGCGGCAGCGCGTCTCCCTCGCGCGGGCCCTCCTCACGGACGCCGAGGTGCTGGTCATGATCGAGCCGACCTCCGCCGTCGACGCCCACACCGAGGCACGCATCGCGAGCCGGCTCAGGCCGGCGCGCGAGGGGCGCACCACGGTCGTCGTGACCGCGAGCCCGCTCGTGCTGGACCGGGTCGACGAGGTCGTGCTCGTCGTGGACGGGAAGGTCGCCACCCGCGGCGCCCACCACGACCTCATGCACGACGCCGAGCTCGCCGCCCGCGGCGACCTCGTCGGGGCCAGGGCCCGCGCCGCGATGGCCTACCGCCGCGTCGTGAGCCGGAGCGTGGACGACTACGCCCCGGCCGAGACCCCCGGCACCCCTCCCCCGACAGCTCCCCCGACCCCGACCACCGGAACCACGACCCCCGCAGGAGGTGCCCGATGAGCACGACGCTCCCCATCGCCGAGGCGCCCCAGCTGCGGCGCGACGCCGCCGCCCTGCTGCGCCGGCACTCGCGCGGCTTCACCAAGGTCGGACTGCTGCAGGCCGTCGCCGCGACCGCCGGGCTCGCGGGACCGTTCCTCCTGGGCCGCATCGTCGACGACGTCGCGGGCGGCGCCGGCCCCTCCGCCGTCGACCAGGCCGTGATCATCCTCGTGGTGGCCGTCCTCGCCCAGTCGGTCACGGTCCGGTACGCGCAGAAGGCCTCGATGGTGCTGGGCGAGACGATCTTCGCCCAGCTGCGCGAGGAGTTCATCGCGACCATCACCTCGCTGCCGCTCTCGACCGTGGAGAAGGCCGGCACCGGCGACCTCGTCGGCCGCACCACCAACGACATCGATCGCGTCCAGCACACCGTCCGGTTCGGCATCCCCCGGGTGCTCGTGGCCGTCACGACGATCCTGCTGACGATCGTGGCAGCGGCCCTGACGAGCTGGATCGTGGCGCTCGGGATCGTCGTCGGCGTACCGATCCTGCTCGCGGCCGTGCGCTGGTACCTGCGGCGCGCGACGACGGCGTACCTGCGGGAGTCCGCCGCCTACACGGCCATGAACGGCACGTTCACCGAGACGGTCGAGGGGGCCCGCACGGTCGAGGCCCTCGCGCTCGCGCACCGCCGGCGACGCCGCACCGACGACGACCTCGTCGAGACCGTCGAGGCCGAGTGGGCGACGCTCAAGCTGCGCCAGGTGCTGTTCCCGGCCGTCGACATGGCCTTCGGCCTGCCCAGCGTGGTCGTCCTGCTGTGGGGCGGCTGGCTGGTCGCCCAGGGCGAGGTGACCATCGGCGCCGTCACGACCGTGGCGCTCTACACGGTCCAGCTGATGGGCCCGGTCTGGGACCTCATCTTCTGGGTGGACGAGATCCAGGTCGCCACCGTCTCGCTCGCCCGCATCTTCGGCGTCAGCGAGGTCAGGCCGGACCGCACGGAGTCGGGCGAGGAGCCGACGGACGAGCACATCGTCGCCGAGGGCGTCACCTACGCCTACCGCGAGGGTCACCCCGTGCTGCACGGCATCGACCTCGACCTCGCGGTCGGTGAGCGGCTCGCGATCGTGGGCCCGTCGGGCGCCGGGAAGTCGACGTTCGGCCGCATGCTCGCCGGCGTCCACCCGCCGTCGGGCGGCACGGTGCGCGTCGGCGGCGTCCCGCTCGTCGACCTCCCGCTCACCGACCTGCGCGGTCACGTCGCGCTCGTCACCCAGGAGCACCACGTCTTCGTGGGGACGCTCGCGGACAACCTGCGGCTGGCCAAGGCCGCGGCGGACGACGCCGAGATCGCCGCGGCGCTCGGCGCCGTCGACGCGCTCGGCTGGGCCCGCGCGCTGCCGCAGGGCCTCGCCACCGAGGTCGGGTCGGGCGGGTTCGAGCTGAGCCCGGCGCAGGCGCAGCAGGTGGCGCTGGCTCGGCTCGTGCTGCTCGACCCCCACACGCTGGTGCTCGACGAGGCCACCTCGCTCATCGACCCGCGTCAGGCGCGCGACCTCGAGGCCTCGCTCGCCGGGGTGCTCGAGGGGCGCACCGTCGTCGCGATCGCGCACCGCCTGTACACGGCGCACGACGCCGACCGGGTCGCCGTGATCGACGGCGGACGGATCACGGAGATCGGCCCGCACGCCGACCTGGTGGACCGGGGCGGGGAGTACGCCAGCCTCTGGCACTCCTGGCAGAGCGAGTAGCGGGACCGTCAGCAGGGGGCCGGTCTCGCCGGCCGGGACGCGTCAGAGGAGTCCGGCGATGCGGCGCTCGAGCTCGGCGGCGGAGGACTCGACGTCGAGCTCGCGGCTGATCACGTGGACGTCCAGCACGTCGCGCCCCGGCCCGTGGAGTCGGGCCGAGAGCGTGCCGGGCATCAGGTTGAGGACGAACGCGAAGACGATCCGCGAGGTCTCGCCCGGCAGCGAGCAGGTGTAGGTGGTCCAGACCGGATCGATGTCGGTCCGGGGCAGCCTGAGCGCCCGGCGGGCGACGTCGATCCCGCCCACCACCGATCGCCCCGCCACCCAGCCGGCCAGCGCGAGCGCGCGGCCGGTCCGTCGCAGCGCGCTCGCCCGCCCGGGGGCCGGCGATCCCGGCCCCCCGGTCACGACGAGGCTGACGGCGGTGGCGACCGCCACGGCGACCGGCGCGTAGCCCGGCGAGGCGTCGGCCTCGGTGACGGCGATCCAGAGGAGCGCGAGCAGCACCGCGCGCACCGCCACGGACCTCAGCCACACCGTCACGCCCGGTCGTCCCACGCCTGCTCCTCCCCTGTCCGCGCTCACGACGCGCCCCGTCCGACGGCCCACACCAGCGCCACCGCGGCGGCGACCAGGAGGAGCAGCCCCGAGCCGATCCACGTGCCGACCGCGCCCTGCGCCCGCTCGAGCAGCGCCGAGGGTCGCGGTCCCGCCGCGATCCGCTCCCCCGCGCGGGCCCGGGCCCGGCCCAGCCCTCGGAAGGCCGACTCCGTCGCCCGCACCGCGGCGCGGACCGCGCGCTCCTCGACGGCCACGACGTCGCCCGGCGGCACGAGGTCGCCGCGCGGGTGCGCGAGCCGCGAGTCGGCGAAGCGGGGACGCGCCGCCAGCACGACGGCCGCGGCGCCGAGCGCGAGCCCGGCGACCACCGGCCACGTCTGCGCGCCCAGCGCCGCGGGATCCAGCAGACCGGGCACCGACAGCACGTCGGCGTGACGCTGCGCGAGCACCGTGACCGGCACCACTGCCCCCACGCACAGGGCGACCCACGCGACGTCGCGCGTGAGGGGCGTCGGGCGCACGTCGCGCTCGCGCCGTCGCATCACGACGGCGAGGCGCACCAGCAGCAGCGTCGACCCGAGCCCGATGAGCGGGAGCACGTCCGCGAGCGGCAGCGCGGTGAACGGGACGACGGCGTCGCCCACCGCCTCCTTGGCCACGTACTTGGCCACGAAACCGCTGGTGAGGGGCAGCCCGGCCAGCGAGGCGCCCGCGACCGCCATCGCGGTCGCCACCACGCGGCGCGGCAGCCGCTCCGCGTCCCACGCCTGGACCCCGAGGAACAGCGCCCCCTTCACCAGCCCGTGGTGCACGGCGTAGACGACCGCGGCCAGCGCGCACGCGGCCGCGAGGTCGGGCTCGATCAGGGCCGCCCCCACGAGCGCCGTGATGAACCCCATCTGGCTGATGCTGCTGTACGCGAGCACCACCTTCGGGTCGTCCTGCAGCAGCCCCACCGGCACCGCCAGGAAGCCGCCGACCAGCGCCAGCAGCAGGAGCAGGGAGCCCCAGCCGGGCTCGCCGTCGCCCTCGCCCAGCGGGAGGAACCGGAGCCAGCCGATCAGGCCGGCCTTGAGCATGACGCCGGAGAGCACGGCGCTCGCGGGCGTGGGCGCCGCGGGGTGGGCCAGCGGCAGCCACACGTGCAGCGGCACGGTACCCGCCTTCACGCCGAACCCGGCGATCAGGAGCCCCACGATCAGCCCGCCCGACGGCGAGTCCGCCACCGCTCCCGGCACGTCGGCCACCGTCGTCGCCCCGGCGGCGGCCACCAGGAGCAGCGCGCCGAGCACGGCGGCCTCGCCGAGCACGGTCAGGACGAGGTAGATGCTCCCGGCCCGACGCGAGAGGGAGGTGCCGGTGTGGATGACGGCCGCGTACCCGACGAAGCTCACGAGCGTGAAGCACAGGTAGAACGTCACGACGTCGTCGGCCACGAAGACGCCGACGTTGCCGACCAGGCACAGCAGCAGGAACGCGCTCAGCACCTCGGGCCGCCGGGTCTTCGCGCGGGGCACGAACGCGAGGGCGAGGGCGTAGAGCGCCGCCGCGAGCCCCACGAGGGGGCGCCCCAGATCGTCCAGCCGCGCGCTCGATCCGAGCAGGAACCAGTCGGCGCGGTGCACGGCGTCGTCGCCCAGGAGCGCGAGCAGCCCGGCGGGGACGGCGGCGAGCCAGGCCCAGCGACCGAGCCCGGCGTGCACCGACGCCGTCCGCGGCGTCCGTGCCCGGCCGGTGACGCCGATGAGGGCGGCGACGAGCAGCGGGACGCCGACGACGGCGACCCACAGGACGTCCTGCGAGGCGGCGGCCGTCACGGGAACGCCTGCCCGGCGATGATCTGGGCCAGCGACCAGGGCGAGTACGACAGCCCCGCGGTGACGCCGAGGACGACGGTGAGCACCGCCGTCACGACGGGCGGCGCGAGGAGCGCCAGGGGTGCCCCGCGACGCGGACGCTCGTCGGCCCAGGCCGCGTCCGCGTCCGGCGGCAGCGCCCACAGCCGGTAGACGACGGGCAGGAAGTAGCCGGCGTTCAGGACGGTGCTGGTCAGCAGGACGGGCACGACCCAGGCGTCGCCGGCGTCGAGCGCGCCCGTGCCGAGCGCCCACTTCGAGACGAAGCCGGCCAACGGCGGGAGACCCATCATCCCGAGCGCCGCGACGGTGAAGGCGGCGCCCGCGAGGGGCAGGCGGCGGCCGACGCCCGCGAGCTCGCTGACCCGGCTGACCTTGAGCTCCTCGGCGAACAGCCCGGCGCAGAAGAACAGCGTGATCTTCATGACTCCCTGGTTGACGATGTGGACGAGCGCCCCGGCGAGCGCGAGCGGGCTGAGCAGCGCCGCGCCGAGGGCGACGTAGGAGAGCTGGGAGACCGTGGAGTAGGCGAGCCGTTTCTTCAGGTCGTCCTGCGCCAGGGCCCGCACGGACCCGTAGACGATCGTGAACGCCGCCATCACCGCGAGGACCGTCAGCACCCCGAGCTGCGCCAGCAGGGCGGCGCCGAAGACGTCGTGCACCACCCGCACGATCCCGAAGGCCCCGGCCTTGACGACGGCGACGGCGTGCAGCAGCGCGCTCACCGGGGCCGGCGCGACCATGGCCGCGGGCAGCCAGCCGTGCAGCGGAAAGATCGCGGCCTTCACGGCGACGCCGATCAGCATCATCGTGGCGATCGCCGTCGCCGTGACCGGCTCGTCGCGGGCGAGCTGCGCGACGGCCTCGACGCCGCCGGAGGTGAACTCGACCGGGCCGACCTCGGCCGTCAGCCAGACGATCCCCGCCAGCAGGACCACGCCGCCGGTGAGCGTGTAGGTCAGGTACGTGCGGGCCCCCGCGAACGCCCCGCTGGTGCCGCGGTGCGCGACCAGCGGGTAGGTCACGAGCGTGAGCATCTCGAAGAAGATCAGGAACGTCAGCAGGTTGCCCGCCAGACCGATGCCGGCGGTGGCGGTGACGCAGAGGCTGAAGAAGCCGAAGAACCGGCTGCGGTTGGGCGACCCCTCGAGGTAGCCGATCGCGTAGATCGTGGTGACGAGCCAGAGCGCCGCCGAGAGCGCCCCGAAGAACAGGCCGAAGGAGTCGGTCACGAGCACGATGTCGAGCCCGGGCACCCACTCGAAGGCCGCCCGCTGCTTCTCGCCGGCGACCACGGGCGGGATCAGGCTGATGACGAGCGCGAGCTTCACCAGCGCGGCGCCCAGGTTGATCGCGGTCCGGGTGCGCACCTGGGACTCGCGGAGAGAGAAGATCACGAGGGCGGGGAGCAGCGACGCCAGCAGCACGAGGTAGGGGATCGCGCTGGTGGTGACGGTCGCGTCGGGGTTCATCGCGCACCTGCCGCGGGGTCGAGGACGGAGCCGGGGTAGCCCGAGCCGATCAGCTCCGCCAGCGGGGCGGCGGCCAGGCCGAGCACGACGGCGAGGACCGCGAGCACGAACGGCGTCACGCTGAGCACGGCGCTCACGCGCTGCGGCGTCGGCACGTCGTCGTCGCCGGGGACGTTGAACGTCGCCCGCACCATCACCGCCGTGTAGGCGAACGCGAGCAGCCCGCCGACGAGCAGCGGCACGAACCACCACCACTCGTCCGAGGCGATCGAGGAGCTCAGGAGCTGCCACTTGGGGACGAAGCCGAAGGTCGGGGGCAGCCCCGCCAGGCTGACGCCGGCGACGCCGAGCGCCGCCACCGTCATCGGCATCCGCGTCACCGCGCCCCGCAGCCCCGCGAGGCGGTCGCTCCCGTAGGCGAGGGCGAGGGTCCCGGCGGCGAGGAACATCGCGGCCTTCGCCAGGCCGTGCGCGAGCGCGATCAGCACGCCTCCGGTCCAGCCGGCGACCGCGGCGTCGTCGATCACGCCGTCGAGCGGGGAGGCCAGCGCCAGCACGAGCACGAGGTAGCCCACCTGCGAGACCGTGGAGTAGGCGACGATCTGCTTCAGGCGCCGCCGTCGCAGCGCCATCACCGCGCCCCACACGACGGCGAGCGCGCCGAACGCCGCCACGACCGTGCCGACGCGGGCCGCGGCCGGGGTGCCTGGAGCGAGCGTGAACCACACGCGCAGCAGCACCACGAGCGAGGCCTTGATCACGAGCGCCGAGAGCACGGCGCTGACCGCCGCCGGGGCTGCGGGGTGGGCCACGGGCAGCCACGAGTGCAGCGGGACGAGCGCGAGCTTGGCCCCGAGGCCGACGGCGCACAGCACCAGCACCACCGGGAGCAGCGGGCTGTCGGCCATGCCCTCGCCCGCGCGGACCATGTCGAGCGTGCCGGTCTCGCCGTAGACGAGGGCGACGGCGAGCAGGAACAGAAGCGAGCCGACGACGGCGACGAACAGGTACCGCAGCGCCGCTCCCGCCGCCCCGCTTCCGCCGAGCGCGACGAGCGAGACGGCGGCGACCGTCACCAGCTCGAGCGTCACGTAGGCGTTGAACAGGTCGCCCGCGATCCAGACGCCGTTGAGGGCGCCGAGCAGGAACAGCCACAGCGGCCAGAACGCCGGCCCGCCGCGGACCTTCTCGTGGCCGGTGGCGTAGATCGTCACCGCGGGCCCCACCACGGCGGTCAGTCCGAGGAAGGCCGCGGCGAGCGCGTCGGCCCGCAGCGCGATGCCGAGCGGGAGGTCCCACCCGGCCAGCACGAGCTCCACGGGGCCGTTCCGGGCGACGTCGAGGACGACGGCGACAGCGACGGCGGAGGTCGCGAGCACCCCCGCGATCGCGACGGCGGGGCGCGCGCGCTCGGGCAGGACGGCGAGGACGGCGGCGACGGCGATCGGCGCCAGCACGAGGAGCGGCAGGAGGGCGGCGGTCACGAGGAACTCCCCCGGGCTCGGCGGCGGCGTCGGTCCCGTCGGCCTCGCCGTCCCCGTCCGTGTCGCCGGCCTCGCCGTCGTCGTCGAGGTCCTCGTCCTCCTCGCCCGCCGCGCGGACCCGGCGCGCGAGCGTGAGGGCGAGCGCCGTCACCGCGGCCATGATGACGATGCCGGTGAGCACGAGCGCCTGCGGCACGGGGTCCGGTCCTGCCTCCGCGACGGCGCCCGCGTCCGAGCCCGCCTCCGAGCCCCCGGTTCCCCGCAGCGCCAGCGCGAGGAGCACCATCATCACGCCGCCGGAGGCGACGTTGAGGGCGACGATCCGGCGGACGTGGTCGCGCACCAGGAGGTGCCCGAGCAGCCCGACGACGAGCACGGCGACCCCCGTGAGCAGGGTGAGCTGGACGAGGGTCACGAGGCGCCCCCCGGTGTGGCGACCTCGAGGTCGGTGTCGGCCCCGGCGGCCAGGAACATGGCCGCGAGCCCGGCGGCGATGCTGAGGGCGAGCAGGGTCTCCACGGCCAGGATGAGCGCGCCGGCGACGGACGCCTCGAGCACGAGCCACCCGCCCGCGGTGACCGCCGTCGCGCCGGCGAGGACGAGGAAGGCGAGCAGCCCGGCCACCACCGCGACCGCCCCGATCCGGCCGCGCGGTCCGGCGATCCGCACCCCTGCGAGGTGGGCCACGACGAGCGCGGCGCCCAGCAGCGCGCCCGCCTGGAACGCACCGCCGGGGCGCGTGGTGCCCGCCACCAGCAGCCACGTGCTCAGCAGGGCGAGCACGGGCAGCAGCACGACGGCGAGCACGCGCACGGCGGGCGAGGGCGCCGCGGGGGCGGGCACGCGCCGTCGGGCGAGACCGGTCACCCCGACCGCCGCGGCGACCAGCACGGCGATCTCGAGCAGCGTGTCGTAGGAGCGGAAGTTGAGCAGCACGGCCGTGACGGGGTGCTCCACCCCGGAGTCGGGCATCGCGGCGGCGACGTCGTCGGCGAGCGGGCTGCGCTCGGCCGGCAGCGCGCTGACGGCGACGCCGAGCGCCACCGCCGTCGCGGCGCCCGCGAGCGCGCCGACCACCAGGACGCGACGGCGAGCTCCGGTCCCCGCCGCGGGCACCGGTGGTCGGCGGTCGGCGATCGCGTCGACGAGCAGCGCGCCCGCGACCCCGCCGCCGAGGGCCGCCTCGGCGAGCGCGACGTCGGGCGCCCCGAGCCGGGCCCACAGCACGGCCGCGACGATGCCGAACACGAGGAACGCCGAGGTCGCGGCCGTGCGCCGCGGTGCGACGACCGCCACCACGGCCACGACGAGCACGGCGAGCAGCAGGGCGAGGTCGAGCACGCCGACGTCCGCGGCGATCACGAGGAGCCGCCGTCGGATTCTCCGGCGCCGTCGTGCCCGGCGGGCTCGTCGCTCTCCTCGCGGCGCGCGAGCAGGTGGCTGTTCGCCGCCGTCGCCAGCAGGGCGAGCAGCCAGATCAGCACGAGCTTCGCGGCCACGCCCCAGCCGTCGCCGCCTCCCGCGACGGCGTGCAGCGTGAGCGCCGCGACGATGAGCCCGAGCCCGAGGTTGTCGGCCTTCGCCACGGCGTGCAGGCGGGTCGCGAGGTCGGGGAAGCGCAGCAGGCCGACCGTGCCGACGACCACGAACAGGGTGCCGACGGCGAGGAGCGTCACCACGAGCACGTCCGCCGCGACGGTCAGGGCGGCGGTCACGGGCGACGCCGAGCGAGGAGGACGAGCACGACCACGGTGGCGAGGGCGACGACGGTCAGGGCGGTGTCGCGCAGCGCGGGGCCCCGGTGGCGGAGGCGAGAACGATCAGCAGCGCGGTGCCGGTGGTGCCCAGCAGGACGAAGGCGGTGAGGCGGTCGCGCGTGGTGGGCCCCCGGGCCGCCCGCCAGAGTCCGGCGAGCACGCAGAGCAGGAGCACGACGGCGGCAGCCGTCATGGCCACGTCCACGGCGTCCACGTGTCTGCCACCTCCTCGGGCCGGCCCATCGGCGCGCTGCATCGTCGATGAGGCCGTCGCGAGAAGCGTGTCGAGCGGGCCCCAGGTCCAGCTCCTATCGTACCGAGACGAACAGTTCAACAGTGCAACGGTCGGGCGTCACCCGTGCGCGCGAGCCGCGATCAGCGTTCGCTGGGGACTCGTACGGGCCGCGCACGACGGCGCCGGACCACGGGGTCGAGCGCGTTCAGCCCGCCGACCTCACCGGTCCCGTCCGCCGACCGGATGCCCGGGTATGACGGTCCGTAGGCGTTGGGCCCGGGTACCGACATCGGGTGTCCGGGCGTCTGGGTGTCGGCCCGTCAGGCCGTAAGGCGCAAGGCCGTCAGGCCTCGGGGCGCTCCGGCGTCCCGCCGCCACCCGCGGCCGCGGGGGCCGCGAGCGCCGCCTGCGCGTCCTCGCGCCGCGCGAGCACGTCGTCGCGCACCAGCCGGTACCAGACGAACAGCGCGAACCCGCCGAACACGTACCACTGGACCGCGTAGGCGAGGTTGCGCAGGTCGACCCCCGTCCCGCCGTCGAGCGACGGGGCGGGGACGACAGCGAGCCCGCCGAGGGCGGCGGTGCTCTCGGCGTCGGGCACGAGGTAGGCGTTGTAGATCGGCAGTCCCCAGGTCCCGGCGAAGTAGGCGGGGCTGATCGAGTCGACCTGACCGGCGGGGAGCGCGAGGTTCTCGAAGGCCTCGCCCGCCGTGATCGCGCCGGTGAGCGTGACCGGCTCCGGCGGCGCCGGCGGGAGGCCCTCGGCCGATGCGCTCCACCCGCGCACGACGGCGAGCCAGGCGTCGGTGCCGTCGACCCGCAGCGGGGTGACGACCAGGTAGCCGGACTCGCCGTCCACGAGGCGGTCCGGCACGAGCACCTCGCCGGCGGGGTCGAAGGTGCCGGTGACCTCGTAGGGGTGACCGACCATCGCCCCCATCACGTGCGCGCCGGGCTCGAGGACCTCGGTCAGCGCGTCCGGCGCGGCGTCGGAGAGCGCGGCGGCCTCGGCCGCCCGCGCGGCGTCGGCCCGCTCGAAGGCGCGGTCGATCTGCCAGGCGCCGAGGTTGGCGCACACGATCGCGGCGGCGACGATGAGCGCGAGGATGCCCAGCATCCGGGGGGTCAGCGCCGCCTCGCGCAGCTCCCGCAGGCCGGGGCGCCCCGACGCGAGGGGCGCGATCGGGGCGTCGTGGGTCACGATCCCAGGGTACGTCGCGAGCCGCGACCGCATCGCCCGCGAGCGGCGCGGTGCCCGGGGCGTCGAGGCCCGGGCGGGCGGCACGACCGGGTCCGGGACAGGCGCCGTCGCCCCGTCCGCAGGGAGCGAGGGCGGCGACGGCCCTGGCGACCCGACCGCCGTCGCCGTCGCACGCCCGGCCGCCGAGCCACCCGCCCGCCCGACGCGCAGCCCGGGACCGCGGTGCCACCGTGAGAACCCTCACAGCTGCGGAGCCGTGCCGCAGATCCACCGACCACGAGGGACGTAGGGCCCTCGCCCCATCGGGGAAACAGGGCACTCTAGAGAGCATGGCCACGGCTCCTGACACCACCCACGCGACACCGACCGCACCGGGGTGGCAGCCCCGCCCCGACTCCGCCCCGCTCGCGACAGCGACCCTCGAACGCATCGACAAGTGGTGGCGCGCCGCCAACTACCTCTCCGTGGGACAGATCTACCTCCTGGCCAACCCCCTGCTGGCCACCCCGCTCGACCGCGACGACGTGAAGCCTCGTCTGCTCGGCCACTGGGGCACCACGCCCGGCCTCAACTTCCTCTACGCGCACATGAACCGCGCGATCACCGAGCGCGACGTCGACGCGATCTACATCACCGGCCCCGGCCACGGCGGTCCGGGCCTCGTCGCGAACTCCTACCTCGAGGGCACGTACACCGAGACGTACTCCGACATCACCCAGGACACCGAGGGTCTGCGCCGGCTGTTCCGTCAGTTCTCCTTCCCCGGCGGCATCCCGAGCCACGTGGCCCCGGAGACCCCTGGCTCGATCCACGAGGGAGGCGAGCTGGGCTACGCGCTCAGCCACGCCTACGGCGCTGCGTTCGACAACCCGGACCTGCTGGTGCTGGCCGTCGTCGGCGACGGCGAGGCCGAGACCGGCCCGCTGGCCACGTCCTGGCACTCCAACAAGTTCGTCAACCCGGCCACCGACGGTGTCGTGCTGCCGGTCCTTCACCTCAACGGGTACAAGATCGCCAACCCGACCGTGCTCGCGCGCATCGGTGACGACGAGCTGCACGACCTCATGCGCGGCTACGGCCACACGCCGTACGAGTTCGTCGCCGGGTTCGACGACGAGGACCACGTCTCCATCCACGGCCGCTACGCCGCGCTGCTGGACGAGGTCCTCGACGAGATCGTCGCCATCAAGGCCCGTGCCGCCGCGGGCGACACCACCCGCCCGATGTGGCCGATGATCATCTTCCGCACGCCGAAGGGCTGGACCTGCCCCGAGATCATCGACGGCAAGAAGGCCGAGGACTCCTGGCGCGCCCACCAGGTGCCGCTCGCGAGCGCCCGCGACACCCCGGAGCACCTCCAGGTGCTCGCCGACTGGCTGGCCTCCTACGGCGCGCAGGAGCTGTTCGACGACGAGGGTCGGCTGGACGCCGACGTCGCCGCGCTCGCACCGTCCGGGAAGAAGCGGATGAGCGCGAGCCCGCACGCGAACGGCGGCGCGCTGCTGCGCGACCTGCGCCTGCCCGACTTCCGCGACTTCGCCGTCGACGTCCCCGCCCCCGGCGGGTCGATCGCCGAGAGCACCAAGGTGCTCGGCCAGTGGCTGACGGAGGTCATCCGCCTCAACCCGGAGAACTTCCGCATCTTCGGGCCGGACGAGACGGCCTCCAACCGCCTCCAGGCCGTGTTCGCCGAGACCGACAAGGTCTGGAACGCCTCGCTGATCGAGGGCGCGGACACCGACGAGCACCTCTCCCCCAGCGGCCGCGTCGTCGAGATGCTGTCGGAGCACCAGTGCCAGGGCTGGCTCGAGGGCTACCTGCTCACCGGGCGCCACGGCCTGTTCAACTGCTACGAGGCGTTCATCCACATCATCGACTCGATGCTCAACCAGCACGCCAAGTGGCTCAAGGTGACGCGCGAGATCCCGTGGCGCCAGCCGATCGGCTCGCTGAACTACCTGCTCTCCAGCCACGTCTGGCGCCAGGACCACAACGGCTTCAGCCACCAGGACCCCGGCTTCATCGACCACGTGGTCAACAAGAAGCCCGAGGTCGTGCGGGTCTACCTGCCGCCGGACGCCAACACGCTGCTGTCGACCTACGACCACTGCCTGCGCAGCCGCGACTACGTCAACGTCGTCGTCGCCGGCAAGCAGCCCGCCCCGCAGTTCCTCACGATGGACCAGGCCGTCGCGCACTGCACGCGCGGCCTCGGCATCTGGGAGTGGGCAGGCACGGAGACCGACGGCGAGGAGCCCGACGTCGTCCTGGCGTGCGCCGGCGACGTGCCGACGGTGGAGACCCTGGCCGCCGCCGACCTGCTGCGCCGGCACGTCCCGGACCTGGCCGTGCGCGTGGTCAACGTCGTCGACCTGATGCGACTCATGGACTCCACCGAGCACCCGCACGGGCTGTCGAGCCGCGACTTCGACGGCATCTTCACCACCGACAAGCCGGTGATCTTCGCCTACCACGGCTACCCGTGGCTGATCCACCGCCTCACCTACCGCCGCACCAACCACGGCAACCTGCACGTGCGCGGCTACAAGGAGGAGGGCACCACGACGACGCCCTTCGACATGGTGATGCTCAACGACCTCGACCGCTACAAGCTGGTCATCGACACGATCGACCGCGTCCCCGGTCTGGCCGCCCGCTACGCCGGTCTGCGCCAGCGCATGGAGGACAAGCGGATCGAGGCGCGCGAGTACACGCGCACCCACGGCGAGGACCTGCCGGAGGTGGCCGACTGGGTCTGGCCCGACGCGGGTGATCTCGCGGACGCGGGCTCCGTGCGGGCGACGGCCGCGACCGGTGGGGACAACGAGTGATGCGCTCGGTCTACCTGGCCTCCCCCGAGGGGAACGTCGGCAAGTCGACGATCGCGCTCGGCCTGCTGGACCTGTTCACGGCCCGCGTGCAGCGCGTCGGGGTGTTCCGCCCCGTCGTCGCCGCGCACGGTGAGGACCGCGTGCTCGAGCTGCTGCTGAAGCACGACGGCGTGGAGCTCGACTACGACGCGTGCATCGGCGTCACCTACGACCAGGTCCACGCCGACCCGGACGCCGCGCTCGACACGATCCTCACCAAGGCCCGCGCGCTCGGCGAGCAGTGCGAGGTGCTCGTCGTCGTCGGCTCGGACTACACCGACGTCGCCGGCCCGACCGAGCTGGCGTTCAACGCCCGCGTCGCGGCCAACCTCGGGTCGCCGGTCGTCCTCGTGCTCGGCGCCCAGGGCCGCACCCCGGCCCAGGTGAAGCAGATCAGCGAGGTCGCGGTGGGCGAGCTCGCCTCGCACCACGCGGCCGTCGCCGGCGTGGTGGTCAACATGGCCGACCCCGAGAACCTCGACGCCTACCGGACCGAGGTCTCCGGCGATGCGCCCGTGTGGGTGTTCCCCGAGATCCCGCTGCTGGCGGCGCCCTCGGTGCGCGACCTCATGAAGGCGCTCGACGGCGAGCTCGTCGCCGGCGAGGAGGAGCTGCTCGACCGCGAGGCCGAGCACATGCTCGTCGGGGCGATGGGCATCGACCACCTCCTCGACCGGCTCAAGGAGGGCTCGTTCGTCATCACGCCGGCCGACCGCGGCGACGCGATCGTCGCGCTGCTCGCGGCGCACGCGGCCGGCGACTTCCCGACCCTCGCGGGCGTCGCGATCAACGGCGGGTTCGACCTCCAGCCCCAGATCGCCCGCCTGGTCGGCAGCCTCGGCCAGCGCCTGCCGATCCTGCGCACCGACCTGGGGACCTTCACGGCCGCCAAGGCGGTCGCGGGGACCCGCGGCGTGCTGAGCAACGGCTCGCAGCGCAAGATCGAGCTCGCGCGCAGCTCCTTCGAGGCGAACGTGGACGGCGACGCGATCCTCGCGGCCCTGTCCGTCGAGCCGTCGAAGGTCGTCACGCCGCTGATGTTCGAGCACATGCTCTACGAGCGCGCCCGGGCCGAGCGGCGTCACATCGTGCTGCCGGAGGGCACGGACGACCGGGTGCTCCGCGCGGCCAGCACCGTGCTGTCGCGCGGCGTCGCGGACCTGACGATCCTGGGCGTCGAGGCGACGGTGCGCCAGCGCGCCGTCGAGCTCGGCCTGGACATCTCCGCGGCCACCGTGCTGGACCCGGCCACGTCCGAGCTGCTCGAGACGTTCGCGCAGGAGTACGCCACGCTGCGCGAGCACAAGGGCATGACGGTCGAGCGGGCGCGGGAGATCGTCGTCGACGTCTCCTACTTCGGCACGCTCATGGTGCACCTGGGGCTCGCCGACGGCATGGTCTCCGGCGCCCAGCACACGACCGCGCACACGATCAAGCCGTCGTTCGAGACGATCAAGACCTCTCCGGGCGTCTCGATCGTGTCGTCGTGCTTCTTCATGTGCCTCGCGGACAAGGTGCTCGTCTACGCCGACTGCGCGGTCAACCCCGACCCCGACGCCGAGCAGCTCGCCGACATCGCGATCTCCTCGGCCCGCTCCGCGGTCCAGTTCGGCGTCGAGCCGCGGATCGCGATGCTCTCCTACTCCACCGGGGAGTCGGGCAGCGGCGCGGACGTGGAGAAGGTGCGAACCGCCACGGAGCTCGTGCGCCAGCGCGCCCCCGAGCTGGTCGTCGAGGGTCCGATCCAGTACGACGCCGCGGTCGACCCGGGCGTCGCCGCCTCCAAGATGCCGGGCTCGCCCGTGGCGGGCCAGGCGACGGTGCTGATCTTCCCCGACCTCAACACGGGCAACAACACCTACAAGGCGGTCCAGCGCTCGGCCGGCGCCGTCGCCGTCGGACCGGTGCTCCAGGGCCTGGCCAAGCCGGTCAACGACCTCTCGCGCGGAGCTACCGTGAAGGACATCATCACCACGGTCGCGATCACCGCGATCCAGGCACAGGACGCCGCGGCGTCCGCGGAAGGCGACGCATGACCGGCGAGTCCACGCCCACGACCGGGACCCGTTCGGTCCTCGTCCTCAACTCCGGCAGCTCCTCGCTGAAGTACCAGCTCGTCGACGCCGCCTCGGGCGAGGCCCTGGCCTCCGGCATCGTCGACCGCGTCGGCGACGCCCTCTCCGGCGTCAAGCACGAGGTGGGCGGGGTGAAGACGGAGCGCCAGCTCCCGATCGCCGACCACGCGGCCGCCCTCGAGGTGGTGCTCGGGCTGTTCGCCGAGCTCGGCCCGCAGCTCTCCGGTGCCGGGATCGTCGCCGTCGGGCACCGCGTGGTGCACGGCGGGACGCGGTTCCTCGGGGCCGTCGTCGTGGACGACGCCGTCGAGGCCGACATCGAGGAGCTGTCGCCGCTCGCGCCGCTGCACAACCCGGCCAACCTCACCGGCATCCGCGTGGCGCGGCGGCTGCTGCCCGACGTGCCGCACGTCGCCGTCTGCGACACGGCCTTCTTCGCCACGCTCCCCGAGGCGGCCTCGACCTACGCCCTGAACGCGGAGGTCGCGCAGGCGCACCAGGTGCGCCGGTACGGCGCGCACGGCACGTCGCACAGGTACGTCTCGACGGAGGCGGCCGCGTTCCTCGGTCGCGACCTCGCCGACCTCCACCAGATCGTGCTGCACCTCGGCAACGGCGCCTCGGCCTCGGCCGTGCGCGGCGGTCGGGCGATTGACACCTCGATGGGGCTGACGCCGCTCGAGGGCCTGGTGATGGGGACCCGGACGGGCGACATCGACCCCGCCGTCGTGTTCCACCTGCACCGCAACGCCGGGATGTCGGTCGACGAGATCGACGACCTCTTCAACCGCCGCTCCGGCATCAAGGGCCTGTCGGGCGTCGCCGACATGCGCGAGCTCCACGCGCTCGTCGAGGCGGGCGACGAGGCGGCCCGGCTCGCGCTGGACGTCTACCTGCTGCGCCTGAAGAAGTACGTCGGCGCCTACCACGCCGAGCTCGGCCGCCTCGACGTCATCACGTTCACCGCCGGCATCGGCGAGAACGACGACGTCGTGCGCGCCGGCGCCCTCGCCGGCCTGGAGGAGTGGGGCATCGTCGTCGACCCGGAGCGCAACGCCGGCCGGGTCAAGGAGCCGACGATCATCTCGCCCGACGGCGCAAAGGTCACCGTGCTCGTGCTCCCCACCAACGAGGAGCTCGAGATCACGCGGCAGGCGCTCGAGGTCATCTAGCCCGACCTGCTCCTGTCCCACCAGCTCCGCCGACGGGCGGTCACCGGTCGATCCGCGAGGATCTCGACCGGCGGCCGCCCGTTCGTCGTCCCTGGTGCGCCGGCCGAACCAGCTCAGCCCAGCAGCAGCTCCGCGACCGGACGGCGCGGTGTCGGGACGTGCGTCGGGGCGCCGAGCGGGTGGCCCAGGCGCAGCACCTGGTGCACGACGACGGCGCCGCCCAGCGCGGTCGACGCGACGGCGTCGAACTCGGCCCGGGAGGCGGGCTCCTCGAGCGCCTGACCGAGCACCCCGACCCCGAGGCCGAGGACCGTGGCCTCGAGCATCGCTCGCTGCATCGCGTAGCCGGCCAGGAGCTGGTCGCGCGGGGTGTCCGAGCCCGAGTGCAGCACGAGCAGCGCCGGCGGGTCCTCGAAGACGACCACGTCGCCGTCGCCCGACGAGCCGAGCGGCGTCTGGGTGAAGTCCCGGACCGGCACCCGGCCGTCGGCGTCCGGCGTCCCGACAGCCCCGCGCGGGATGCCCGTGCCGGCGCGGGCCGCGCCCGCCATCCAGGCCTGGATCTCCTCGAGGTAGGCGCCGGAGTCCTGGCGCTCCGTCTCGGACCGTGCGGTCAGCGCGAGCAGCTGCGGCACGAGGGCCGACGGCGCCGGTGCTCCGAGGATCTCCCCCGAGAAGGCGACGGCGGCCCTGATCTCGGCCCACTCCTCGTCCGTCGGCGGGCCACCCAGGAGCGGACCGCGCGTGGTGCGGCGCTCCTCCATGGCGCCGGCGAGGCGGGCGGCGTGCATCGCGGCGGTGGTCGTGGCCACCTCCCCCAGGGTGACGACGGCGAGCACGCGCCCGTCGTGGGCCGCCCCTCCCGCGCGGGTCTCGCCGGCGGGCGCCCCGCCGTCGGGCAGGTACGCGGTGGTGATGGCACGACCGGTGCGGGCCGTCAGCGCCAGCTCGAGGTTGGCCACCACCGCGCCGATCGAGGCGAGCGCCCAGCGCCCGACGGGGTCGACCGTGCGCGGGGTGACCGAGGCGTCGAGCACGACCTCCACCCCGGAGCCGACGAGCCGGAACCGCCACGGCTGGCTGTTGTGGATCGACGGCGCCGACGAGGCGTCCTCGAGGGCGGAAACGATGCGGTCACGCTCGAGCATGGACCCCTCCGATGTCAGGTGCGGGGCGCCGATCGCCCACCACTTCACGCTAGGACCGCCCCGGGCCGCGTCCCAGGGGCGAAGGTCCCGCTGCCGGACCGGTCGACGGCGACGACGGCCACGCGGTTAGGATCGCCTCACCACGAAAGAGGATGCTGGCAGCACGGCTCGCGGACCCTCGTCGCACCACGGAAGGGGTCTCGTGAGCACCACCACGCCCGCCGGACCGCTGGTCCGCGCGATGTTCCGCCGGCACTGGCGGCCCATCACCGTCGGCTACCTGCTGCGGATCCTGCACCAGGTCTGCGAGGCGCTCGTCCCCGTCGCGTTCGGTCTCGTCATCGGCCGGGCGGTCGCCACGGGCGAGGTGGCCGAGATCCTCCTCGGCGTCGCCGGGATCCTCGGGCTGTTCGCCGTGCTGGCCGTCGCCGGCGGCTACGGCTACTTCTTCACCGGCCGCACCGCGGTCACCGAGGCGCACCGGCTCCGGGTCGCCGCCGTCCGTCGCGTGCTGAGCGACCCGTCGGCCGTGCGCGACCGGCAGGCCGGCGAGCTGCTCTCGATCACGAGCTCCGACACCCGGGCGAGCACCGACGTCGTGAGCGTGCTGGGCGCCCTCGTCGCCGCGATCGTCGGCCTCGGCGTGGCGGGAGGAGTGCTGCTGCGCATCGACGTCACGCTCGGCCTCGGGCTCCTCGGCGCCGTCGTGGTGCTCGTGGCCCTCACCCAGCTGCTCGGCCCGTACCTCGAGCGCCGCCTCAGCGCGCGCCAGCAGGCCGTCGGCCTCGCGGCCGCCGTCGCCGCCGACCTGTTCGCCGGGCTCCGGTCGCTGCGCGGCTTCGGCGGCGTCGCGGAGGGTGTGCGCCGGTACCGCGGCGCGAGCCGCACCTCGCTGTCGGCCGCGGTTGCCGCCACGAGCTCGACGGCGGTGGTCACGGGCGTCAGCGCGATCGCGACCGGCACGCTCGTCGTGCTCACCGCCGTCGTCGCCGCGCGGTACGCCGTGGCCGGGGTGATCAGCGTCGCCGACCTGGTGACCGTCATCGGGATGGCGTCCTTCCTCATGGACCCGCTGAGCCACATCACGATCTCGGTGCGCGATCTCGCGGTGACGCGCGCGAGCGGCCGCCGGGTGGCGGAGCTGCTGGGGCCGGACGGTCGGGAGGAGGGTCGGGCGGAGCGCCGGTCCGGGCGCGCGTCGCGCCGGGCCGGCCGCGGTGCGGGGCCCACCGGCGGCACCGTCGCGGCCGCCGCGGTCCCGCCCGGGGCCGCCGTGCTCGAGGTCGCCGGGGCGTGGGAGGACGGCGTCGACCCCGTCGCGCTGCGCCTGGTGGCGGGCGAGATGCTCGGCGTCGTCACGGTGGAGGTCGCGACGGCGGACCGGTTCGCCGCCGTCGTCAGCGGCGAGGCCGCGCCCGTCCACGGCCGCGCGACGCTCGACGGCGCCGACCTCGCCACCCTTCCCGACGACGCCCGCCTGACCGGCCTGCTCGGCGAGCCGCACGCGGTCCAGCTGCTCGGCGGCACGCTGGCCGCCGCCCTGGCCACCGGCGGTCCCGGACGGGGCGGGGTCGACGTCGACGCCGCGCTCGCCGCCGCGGCCGTCCGGCTCGAGGACCTCGCCGGGCACGACGCCGACGCGGGTCCGGACGGCATCGCGCTGCTCGACCGCGGGGCCAACCTCTCCGGCGGGCAGCGCCAGCGGGTCGCGCTCGCCCGCGCGCTGCACGCCGACCGCCAGGTGCTCGTGCTCCGCGACCCGACCTCCGCCGTCGACCCGGTGACGGAGGACGAGATCGCCGACGGCGTGAGCACGCTCCGCTCAGCCGGGCAGACGATCGTCGTGACCACCTCGCCGCTGTGGCTCAGCCGCTGCGACCGCGTCCTGTTCGTGGACGCCGACGGCGCCTCGACCGTCGGGACGCACGCCGCGCTCGTCGACGTGCCCGCCTACCGCGAGGCGGTGCTGCGATGAGCGCCACCCCGCGCCCGACGGCGGCCGCCGAACCGGCCGGGGCCGCGCTGCCCGTCGCCCCCGGCGGTGCGACGGCGCGCGCCGCCTGGCGCGCCGCCCGCGCCCACCGCGGTCTCCTGGTGACGAGCCTGCTCACCGCCGTCGTCGCGAGCATCGGCACGACGGCGACCCCCGTGCTGCTGGGGCGGGTCGTGGACGCGGTGGCCGCGCTCCGCGAGGACGGCGGAGCGTTCGGCTCCACCGGCCTCGTCGCGCTGTTCTCGGCGATCGGCGCCGCGGTGCTCGTCACCGCCGTCTTCACCGGGCTGTCCCTGCGGCAGGTGGAGCGGCTCGGGGCCGTCGTCGCCGCCGACCTGCGCGAGGGATGCGTCGAGCGCGCCGTGCGGATGGAGGCCGGCCGCTTCGAGCGCGCCGGTGCCGGCGACGTGACCACGCGCGTGACGGAGGACATCGAGCTGTTCACGCTCTCGGTCCCGCTGCTGGCCCACGTCGTCACCTCGCTCATCACGGTGGTCGTGGCGCTGGCGGGCTTCGTCACGCTCGACTGGCGACTGGGCCTCGCCTTCCTCGTGGTCGGGCCCGTCTACGCCCTCGGGCTGCGCTACTACCTGCCCAAGGCCGGTCCGCTCTACGGCGCGGAGCGGGCCCGGTCCTCAGAGCGCTCGCGCGTGCTGCTGGAGTCGATCCACGGCCGCCGCACCGTGCACGCCTACCGGATGGCGCCCGTGCAGTCCGCGCGGGTCGAGGAGACCTCGGCCGCGGCCCTCCTGGCCGGCATCCGGGCCCAGCGGCTCGCGATGCGGTTCGGGCTGACGATGAACATCGCCGAGGGCGTCGGGCTCTCGGGCGTGCTCGCGTGCGGCTTCCTGCTGGTGCGCGGCGACCTCGCCTCGGTGGGCGACGTCACGGCCGCGGCACTGCTGTTCCACCGCCTCTTCGGCCCGCTGGGCATGCTGCTGATGTCCATCGACCAGGTGCAGCGTGCGGCGGCCGCGCTGGCCCGGATCGTCGGTATCGCGACGCTCCCGGTGCCGCCCGTCCGCGCGGGCGGGGCGACGCCGGACGCCGTCGCCGTCCGCGTGCGCGGCCTGCGCCACGCCTACTCCCCCGGGCACGACGTGCTGCACGACGTCGACCTGGACATCCCGGCCGGGACCTCGCTCGCGGTCGTCGGCGAGAGCGGCGCCGGCAAGACGACGCTCGCGGCGATCGTCGCCGGCGTGCTGCCGCCCGTGGCGGGGACGGTCGAGCTGGTGCCGGTCGCGGGTGCCGCAGGAGGTGACGGAGCGCCGATCGCCGTCGTCGGCCTGGACCCCGACCACCTGCGCGACGTCGTCACGATGGTGTCGCAGGAGAGCCACGTGTTCGCGGGCACGCTGCGTGCCGACCTCCTGCTCGCCCGGCCCGCCGCGCAAGACGCGCAGCTGGTCGAGGTGCTGGAGCGGATCGGGGCGGCGGGCTGGGTGCGCGCGCTCCCGAGCGGGCTCGACACCGTCGTGGGGGCGAGCGGGCACCCGCTCACCGCCGCCCAGGAGCAGCACCTCGCCCTGGTGCGCGTCGCGCTGCGGGACGCGCCGCTCGTGGTGCTCGACGAGGCGACCGCCGAGGCCAACAGCTCCGGCTCGCGCGAGCTCGAGCGCGCCGCGGCGCGGCTGCTCCGGGGCCGGACGGCGCTCGTCGTCGCGCACCGCCTCACCCAGGCGCGCGCGTGCGACCGGATCGCCGTGATGCACGAGGGCGTCGTCGTCGAGCTGGGCGACCACGACACGCTGGTGACCGCGGGCGGGCTGTACAGCCGGTTGTGGGCGGCGTGGTCCGCCGACGGCGCCGGCGCGCGCTGACCGCGAGCCACGAGCGCCGCGAGGCCCTTCTGGTCCACTCGCGAGGCCCTTCCGGTCCACCCGCGAGGCCCTTCCGGTCCACCTGCGAGGCCCTTCGTGCGCGACGGCGGGGCCCACCCCGAGAGGTGGGCCCCGCCGTCGTCACTCGATGCTCAGGCGCCGACCGGCACCGCCGCCGCCTGCGTGGCCTCGACCTCGGCCCGGTTGGACCGCGTGTGCTTCAGCAGGACGACCAGCGCCGTCGTCACGAGCACGCCGGCGACGAGCGCGAGGAGGAAACCCAGCGCGTTGCCGACCAGCGGCAGCACCCAGATCCCGCCGTGCGGCGCGACGAGCGTGACGCCGAACGCCATCGAGAGCGCCCCCGTGACGGCCGAGCCGATGGTGGAGGAGACGATGACGCGCCACGGGTCGGCGGCCGCGAACGGGATCGCGCCCTCCGAGATGAACGAGGCGCCGAGGAGCCAGGCGGCCTTGCCGTTCTCGCGCTCGATGTCCGTGAAGAGCTTCTTGCGCACGGTCGTGGCGAGCGCGAGGGCGAGCGGCGCAACCATCCCGGAGATCATGACGGCGGCCATGATCTTGTACTGCGTGGCGTCGCTCGCGAGCCCCTCCGTCGCGAGCCCGGTGACCGCGAAGGTGTAGGCGACCTTGTTGATCGGACCGCCGAGGTCGAAGCCCATCATCGCGCCGAGCAGGAGCCCGAGCAGGACGATCTGCGAGGCCGGCAGGCCGTTCAGCCAGGTCGTCAGGCCCTCCATGAGCGCGGCGATCGGGCGTCCGAGGACCACCAGCATGAGGATGCCGACCAGCGCGCTCGACAGCAGCGGGATCACCACGACCGGCATGATGCCGCGCAGGCCCTTGGGCACCTTCCAGCGGCTGATCCACAGCGCGATGAAACCGGCGGCGAAGCCGGTGACGAGACCACCGAGGAAGCCGGCTCCGATGAAGACGGACGCGGCACCGCCGAGGAAGCCGGGCACGAGGCCGGGTCGGTCGGCGATGCCGAACGCGATGTAGCCCGACAGGACGGGGACGAGGAAGGAGAACGTCAGCTGGCCGGTCTTGAGGAGCACCACCGACCAGTCCTGCAGCGAGGTCGGGTCGAAGCTCGCCAGGACGGCCGCGGCGTCGACCCCGGTCACCTCGATGGCGCCCTCGGCGCCTCCCCACGCGACCTGGGCGAGCATGAAGCTCAGGGCGATGAGGATGCCGCCGGCGGCGACGAACGGGATCATGTGCGAGACACCCGTCATCAGCCACTGCCGCACGCGCGTGGCGGTCGAGACGGTCCGCGGGTCCACCCGCGCCGGGGCGGGGGCCTTGTCGGCGACGCCCGGGGCGGCGACGACGGGGCCGGCCTCGACGGCGGCGATCGCCTCGTCCAGGACCTTCTGCGGCTCGTGCACGGCGCGCTTCACGCCGACGTCGATCGTCGGCTTGCCGGCGAACCGCTCACGGCCCTTGACCTCGAGGTCGGCGGCGAAGATGACGCCGTCGGCGGCGTCGATGACCGAGTGCTCGACCTCCTCGGTCCCGATCGAGCCCTGCGTCTCGACGGAGACCTCGTGCCCGGCGGCCTTGCCGACCTGCTCGAGCGCCTCGGCGGCCATGTAGGTGTGCGCGATCCCCGTGGGGCACGAGGTGACGGCGACGAACTTCATCAGGACACCGCCTCGGTCACGACCGCCGCGACCTGCTCGGCGTCGGCGGCGTCGCGCACGGCGCCCGTGAACGTGGGGCTGACGAGCTTGCGGGCGAGCTTCGCCAGGATCTTGAGGTGCTCGTCGGCACCCTCGGCCGGGGCGGCGATGAGGAACACCAGGGTGGCGGGGCCGTCGGGGCCCTCGAAGTCGACCCCGGCCGGAACCGTGGCGACGGCGAGCGAGGGGGTCAGGACGGCAGCGGACTTGGCGTGCGGCAGGCCGATCGCGCCGGGCATCCCGGTCGCCGTCACCGCCTCGCGGGCCCGCACGTCGGCGGCGAAGGCGGCGGCATCGGTGACGCGGCCCGCGGCGGCGAGTCGCTGGGCCAGGAGGTCGATGACCTCGCCCTTGTCGGCGACGGCGGCGTTGACGGCGACGAGGTCGGCGGTGATGAGCTGGTCGGACATGAGGGCTCCTTCGGGAGGTGGCTCGATCTCGTGCGTCGCACGTGATCTGGGTGACGGTCGGACCCGGGCGAGGGACCTGGTGGGGCGGGTGCTGAGGGTGCTGAGGGTGCTGGTCGTGCGGGCGTGGCTTGCTGTGCCGGTGCGGGTGCCGCTGCCGGCGCTGCGGTCAGCGGCCGGGTGGCGCGTGGGTGCCGGTGGGGGGCGCGCGCACGACGTCGACGCCGGCGGCCTCGATCTCGCTGATCAGCTCGGCGTCCGCCTCGGTGTCGGTGATCAGGGTGTCGATCTCCTCGCACGGCAGGACCGTGATGAGCTCGTCCCGCCCGATCTTGGAGTGGTCGGCCAGGACGACGACGCGGCGGGCCGCCGCCGCCAGCGCGGCCTTCACCTCGGCCTCGGCGACGTCGGGCGTGGTCACCCCCTGCTCTCGGCTGATGCCGTTGGCCCCGAGGATCACGACGTCCGCCTTGATCCGGCTGAGGGCCTGGGTGGCCCACGGCCCGACCGCCACCAGGGTGCGCCCGCGGACGTGGCCGCCGGCGAGGTGGAGCCTGACGTTCGGGCGGACGGCCACGATGCTGGCGATCGGCAGGGCGTGGGTCACCACGGTGATCTCACGGTCGGTGGGGAGCATCGCGGCCAGCCGGGCCGTGGTGGTGCCGCCGTCCAGGACGATCGTGGCGACGTCGCCGATGGCAGCCAGCGCGGCCGCCGCGATCGCGTCCTTCGCCGCGGTGTTGACCACCTCGCGCTCCCGCACGGAGGGTTCGAGCCCCAGTCTCTCGACCGGCACCGCCCCGCCGTGGACGCGGCGCAGGTTGCCGCGCCGCTCGAGGATCGTGAGGTCGCGGCGGATGGTCTCGGTGGCGACGTCGAGGTCACGGGCGAGGCCGGCGACCTCCACACGCCCCTCGGCACGGGCGCGAGCGACGATCGACGCGTGGCGTTCGGACGGGTACATCGGGGACCTCCTCGGTGAGGTTGCGCTACGTGCGGCGTCCCTGCCGCATGCCCGAGTCTGCCCGAGTGGTCGCCGATCCGTCAAGCATTTCCCTCACACTCCCACACGAGTGGGGCGAAACGGGCGGCGCCGTCGTGGAGACCCACACCGTCCGGCTCGCGACGGACGGTCTGCCCCACGACGCAGGACGGGCCCCGACCGCGTGGTCGGGGCCCGTCGGGCTGCGCAGGTCGCTGCGCGTGGTGCGTCGTGCGTGGTGCGTCGTGGGAGCGGTCGTGCCTCAGTTGCGCGGCGTCGTCATGGCCGCGACGTCGAGCGCGACGTCGAGCTGCTCCGACGTCACCTCGCCACGCTCCACGTAGCCGAGCTGCTCGACGGCCTCGCGGATCGTCACGCCGTTCTTGACCGAGTGCTTGGCGATCGCGGCCGCCGCCTCGTAGCCGATGATCCGGTTGAGCGGCGTCACGATCGACGGCGAGGACTCCGCCAGCTCGCGGCAGCGGTCGACGTTCGCGGTGATCCCGTCCACGCAGCGCTCGGCGAGCACGCGGGTGACGTTGCCGAGCAGCGTCGTGGACTCGAGCAGGTTGCGCGCCATCACGGGCAGCATCACGTTGAGCTCGAACAGGCCGGTCGAACCGGAGAACGCGATCGCCTGGTCGTTGCCGATGACCTGCGCGCACACCTGCAGCGCGGCCTCCGGCAGGACCGGGTTGACCTTGCCGGGCATGATCGAGGAGCCGGGCTGGAGGTCGGGCAGCGCGATCTCGCCGAGGCCCGTACGGGGGCCGGAACCCATCCAGCGCAGGTCGTTGCAGATCTTCACGAGCGAGACGGCCACCGTGCGGAGCGCGCCCGAGGTCTCCACGAAGGAGTCCATCGCGCCCTGTGCCTCGAAGTGGTCGTGCGCCTCGACGACCGGCAGCCCGGTCTGCTCGGCGACGTAGCCGATGACCTTCTGCGGGAAGCCCGCGGGGGTGTTGATCCCGGTCCCGACGGCGGTGCCGCCCTGCGGGAGCTCGGCGAGCCGGCCGAGGGTCGACTCGACGCGCGCGATCCCGTAGCGGATCTGCGTGGCGTAGCCGCGGAACTCCTGCCCGAGCATGACCGGCGTCGCGTCCATGAGGTGCGTGCGGCCGGACTTCACGACGTCGGCGAACTCCACCGCCTTCGCCTCGAGCGACTCGGCGAGGGTCGTCAGCCCCGGCAGGAGGACGGTCGTGACGGCCTCGAGGGCGGCCACGTGGATGGAGGAGGGGAAGACGTCGTTGCTCGACTGCGAGGCGTTGACGTGGTCGTTGGGGTGCACCGTGCGCCCGAGCGCGCGCGTGGCGAGCGTGGCGATGACCTCGTTGGTGTTCATGTTCGAGGACGTTCCGGAGCCGGTCTGGAACACGTCGATCGGGAAGTCGTGGTCGAGCTCGCCCTCGATGACGCGGTCGGCGGCCACCGCGATGGCGTCGGCGACGTCGCGCTCGAGCACCCCGAGGTCGGCGTTCGCGCGGGCCGCGGCCTTCTTGATCTGCGCGAGCGCCGCGATGTGGTGCCGCGAGAGGGTGGTGCCGGAGATCGGGAAGTTCTCGACGGCGCGCTGGGTCTGCGCCGCGTACGTCGCGTCCTTGGGGACCCGGACCTCCCCCATCGTGTCGTGCTCGATGCGGTACTCGGTCTCCGCGGCCATTGCGGTACTCCTCGGTGTCGGTGTCAGCGCCGGGACAACTCTGCCACGTCGGCGGTCGCGCGTCGGGCCGCCCGGTCGCGCAGGCCGCGAACCGTGCCGGGGAGGACACCCCCGAGCAGCACGGCCACGACGACCAGGCTCGCGGCGGCCGGCGCCAGGAGGAGGAGCACGCCCACACCCTCCGTGCCCTGTCCGGGGGGAAGCGCCTGGTGGGCCAGCACCCACGCCCTCGTGAACCAGAACCCCAGACCGAGGACGACCACGGAGACCACGACGGCGATGGCGGTCAGTCTGCGCTCGACGCGGTTCACCGCACGCGCACCGAGAGGCACGTGACACAGCCCTCGAGCTTCTCGAACTCGGTGATGTCCGCCGTCACGACCTCCAGGCCCGCGTCCCGCCACTGCTGCGCCGTCTCGGGGGCGCTGGCCGACATCAGCACGGTGGTCTCGTCCAGGACGACGACGGCGGTGCCGGTCACCTCCGGCACGGCGCGGAACGCGGGGAACTGCTCGGGCGCCTCGACCAGGGAGTCGTGGCCGATCACGGTGCCGTCGGGCAGCGCGGTGATCGCGGACTTCAGGTGCAGCGCCGTCGTGACGGGGACGACGACGACCTCGCGGCCGGTCGGCTCGAGGATCGCGCGCAGCTGGGCGATACCGGCCTCGTTGGTGCGCGAGGTGTCACCGACGTAGACGCGCATCCCGATCTTGAGGATGTCGCCCCCGTCGAGCGTGCCGGGCTCCTCGATGGCGTGGACCGTCAGGCCGAGCGCGCGAGCGGCCGCCTCGGCGCCGGGCTTCTCGCCGCGGCGGGACTCGGCTCCGGAGCGCGCCAGCACGGCCAGGTCCCCGAAGACGATCACCGCGTCCTCGATGAAGACGCCGTCGGGCTGGGCGTCGGCCGCCTCGACCTCGACGACCTCCCACCCGCGCGAGGCGAACTGGGCGACGTAGCCCTCCCACTGGCGCAGCGCCAGCGCTGGATTGATCGGCTGCCGCTCGATGTGGGTGATCTCGCCGTCGGCGAGACGGGGCGAGGGACGGCGCACGAGGAGACGGCTCATGCGCTCATCCTGGCAGGCGAACCTCAGCCGTCGAGGCGGCGGCCGTAGACCGCGACGTCCTGGGCCTCGTAGCCCAGCGCGGGATAGACGGCCTCGGCGGGGTTGCCGCGTCGGACCATGAGCTGCACCTTGCGCGCGCCCTGGCGCGCGAGCCAGCCCTCCGCCGTCGTGATCAGCGTGCGGGCGAGGCCCGCCCCGCGACGGTCGGGGGCGACGGCGAGGTAGTAGAGCCAGCCGCGGTGGCCGTCGTAGCCCGCGAGCACCGAGCCGAGGACGAGGCCGTCCTCGACGGCGACGAGCACCGTCGAGGTCGGACCGGCCAGCGCGTCGTCGAGATCGCGGTGCGGCGGGTTCCACGGACGCGTCAGCCCGCAGGCCTCCCAGAGGCTGACGACGGCGGCGCGCAGGTCAGGTGTGGCCTCGTCCGTGAGCAGCAGGACGTCGGGCACGGCGCTCGTCCGCCGCGCGGTCAGCGCGGCGAGTAGGGCGAGACGACGACCTCGACGCGCTGGAACTCCTTCGCGTCGGAGAAGCCGGTCGTGGCCATGGCCTTGCGCAGCGCGCCGATCATGTTGAGCGTGCCGTCCGCGCGGCCGCCCGGACCGTGCAGGATCTCGCGCAGCGTGCCGACCGTTCCGACGCGCACGCGCTCGCCGCGCGGGAGGTCGGGGTGGTGCGCCTCGGAGCCCCAGTGCCAGCCGCGGCCCGGGGCCTCTGTGGCGCGGGCGAGCGCGGCGCCGAGCATCACGGCATCCGCGCCGCAGGCGATCGCCTTCACGATGTCGCCGCTGCGGCCGACGCTGCCGTCCGCGATGACGTGGACGTAGCGGCCGCCCGACTCGTCGAGGTAGTCGCGACGGGCAGCGGCGACGTCGGCGACGGCGGTGGCCATCGGCGCGTGGATGCCGAGGCTGGTGCGGGTGGTGTTCGCCGCTCCCCCGCCGAAGCCGACCAGGACGCCGGCGGCGCCGGTGCGCATGAGGTGCAGCGCGGCCGTGTAGGTCGCGGCGCCGCCCACGATGACCGGCACGTCGAGCTCGTAGATGAAGCGCTTGAGGTTGAGCGGCTCCGCCTCCGAGGAGACGTGCTCGGCCGAGACCGTGGTGCCGCGGATGACGAACAGGTCGACGCCGGCCGCGACGACGGTGCGCCAGTGCTCCTGCGTGCGCTGCGGGGAGAGCGCCCCGGCGACCGTCACGCCGGCGGCGCGGATCTCCTTGATGCGCTCGTGGATGAGCTCGGGTTGGATGGGCGCGGAGTACAGCTCCTGCATCCGGCGCGTCACGTCGCCGGCGGGGATGGTGGCGATCTCCTCGAGCAGCGGCTCGGGGTCGGCGTAGCGCGTCCACAGGCCCTCGAGGTCGAGGACGCCGATGCCGCCGAGGCGGCCGAGCTCGATCGCGGTGGCCGGGCTCATCACGGAGTCCATCGGGGCGGCGACGACGGGGATGTCGACCTGGTAGGCGTCGATCTGCCACGTCACCGAGACGTCGTCCGGCGTGCGGGTCCGTCGGCTCGGGACGACGGCGATGTCGTCGAAGGAGTAGGCGCGACGCCCACGCTTGCCGCGGCCGATCTCGATCTCGTTGCTCACGGTCACCCAGGCTACCGGCCAGGCCGCTCGCCCGTGCCCGATGTCCACGTCGCGGTGGCCGGATCCTCTGCCGCGAGGGCCCCTGCGGCCTCGGATCCACCGGCCCACGGCGTGGACTCCCGGGCGGATGTCGGTGGCCGATGGCAGGGTGAAGGCATGGCAGGCAGCAGCTGGACGCAGAGCAGGGTGCTCGGCTTCGACACGGAGACCACCGGTGTCGACGTCACGAGCGACCGCATCGTCACCGCTGCCCTCGTGATGCGCGAGGGCCTGGGCGGGCTGTCCCGCGTCCGCACCTGGATCATCGACCCCGGCGTCGAGATCCCCGAGGCCGCCTCGGAGATCCACGGCATCACGACGGCGTACGCGCGGGAGCACGGACGTCCTCCCGCCGAGGTTCTCGAGGAGGTCGCCCAGGCGCTCGCCGGGGCGATGGCCGACGGCGTGCCCGTCGTCGCGTTCAACGCCTCCTACGACCTGACGATCCTCGAGTACGAGCTAGCCCGGCACGGTCTCCCGACGCTGACCGACCGCCTCGGCCGCGCGCCCGGCCCGGCGATCGACCCGCTCGTCCTCGACCGCGCGCTGGACCGCTACCGCCCCGGCAAGCGCCGCCTGGGCAACCTCGCCGAGTACTACGGCGTCGTCGCCACGGGTGAGCTGCACGCGGCCGACGTCGACGTCGACGCCACGCTCGACGTCCTCCGCGCCCTCGTGGGCCGGTTCCCCGAGCTGGCCGAGGTGCCGCTCAGCGCCATGCACGAGCGCCAGATCCGGGCGCACCACATGTGGGCGCGCGGCTTCAACGCCTGGCTGGTCCAGAACGGCTACGACCGGCCACCGGCCGACGGCAGCTGGCCCCTCCAGGGCGACTACGCGCTGGGCGAGGAGATCATCGCCGACATCGTCGCCCGCGCCCGGGCCGCCGCAGCGGCGCAGCGGGTCGACCACCCGGTGCCCGTCGCGAGCGCCGCGGTCGCGCACGCGGGCTGACCCGCCACCGCCGGGCGCCCGCCCACCCTGCACTTCCGGCTCACCGAGCCAGCAACCCGCGCCCCAACCGCGGGCTCACCGCGCCTCGCACCCGCCCACCCCGCACTTCCGGCGCACCGAACCAGCAACCAGCGCCCCAACCGCAGGCTCACCACCCGGGCAGTCAGGCCGCCCCGACCGGCTCCGCCCGCGCGTCCATCTGCGCCAGCGTGGCGGCGAGCACGTGGATGCCGTCGGCGATGTCCGCCGTCTCGGACAGCTCCTCGGGGCAGTGGCTCCGCCCGCCGATCGACGGCACGAAGATCATGCCCATCGGACCGAGGTGAGCCAGGTGCGCGGCGTCGTGGCCGGCCCCCGACGGGATCGCCTGCCAGGTGAGCCCGAGCGAGTCGGCGGCGGTGCCGATGACGTCCTGCACGAGCGGGTCGGCGCGCACCGGCTCCTGGTCGTTGAGCCACTCGACCACGAGGTCGACGCCGCGTCGGGACGCCTCCGCCCCGATCGCGTCGACGACGCGACGGCGGGCGCCCGTCAGCCACTCCCCCTCGGTCGAGCGCATCTCGGCCCACACGCGCGCCTCGTCGGGCACCACGTTGAAGGCGCCGGGACCCGACTCGAACCGGCCGACGGTGGAGACCCCGTGCACCGGCGCGCCGCAGCCCTCGCGCTCGATCGCGACGACGGAGGCGGCCGCCGCGGCGAGCGCGTCGTGCCGCATCGTCATCGGCATCGTGCCGGCGTGGTCGGCCCGCCCGGTGAACCGGGCGAACAGCCGCTCGATCCCGGCGATCGCCGTCACCACGCCGATCGAGGTGCCGGTCGACTGCAGCACCGGGCCCTGCTCGACGTGGAGCTCGACGTAACCGTGCAAAGAGCCCGGCTGCCAGGCCTGTCCGAGCGCGGCGGCCGGGTCCAGCCCGAAGGATCGCATGACGTCGCCGAGTCGGTGACCGTCCTCGTCCACGCGCTCGAGGTGCCCCGCGTCCAGCAGACCGGCGATCGACCGCGACCCGACGCACGAGACGCCGAAGGGGTTCGCCTCCTCGCCGAGGAAGTCGACCACCACCAGGTCGCGCTCGAGCTGCTGCCCGCTCTCGCGCAGGCGACGGGCGACCTCGACCGCCCCGATCACCCCGACGATGCCGTCGAACCGGCCCCCGCCGTGCACCGTGTCGGTGTGCGACCCCGTCATCAGCGGCTTCGCGGAGCGGTTCCGCCCGGGCAGCACGCCGACGACGTTGCCCGCCGGATCGATCCGCGCCTCGAGGCCGGCCTCGCGCATGAGCGCCAGCGTCCACTCGCGCGAGGCCCGGTAGGCGTCCGAGAACACCCGCCGCGTCCAGCCCGGCTCCGCCGACTCGGTGAAAGCCCCGGCGAGCGAGGCGATCGTCGTCGCCACCCGGTCCGCGTCAGGCGCCAGCAGATCCAGGTCGAGCGGGCCCCCCGGCCGGTCGCTCACGGCTGCGCCTCGACCGGCGCGCGCTCGTCGATCGCGGCGAGCAGCGCGGGATCGCGCAGCGCGAGCCGGCCGGTGCCCGGCTGCACGAGCCGCACCACGAGGGCCAGCAGCCCGTCGAGCACGAGGGCCAGCGCCGTCACGAGGACGGCGCCGACGAACACGCGCGTGTAGTCGTACAGCGCGAGGCCGTCGAAGATGTAGCGGCCGAGGCCGCCGAGGTTGACGAACGCGGCGATGGTCGCCGTCGCGACGACCTGGAGCGTGGCGCCCCGCAGACCACCGACGATCAGCGGCAGCGCGTTCGGCACCTCCACGCGCCACAGGACCTGCCACTCCGTCATCCCCATCGCTCGCGCCGCGTCGACGGCGCTGCGGTCGACGTTCGCGATGCCCGCGTAGACGCCCGCCAGCAGCGGCGGCACCGCGAGCAGCACGAGGGCCGTGATCGGCGGGATCAGGGTCGAGCTCATGAGCAGCACGAGCAGCGTCATCAGACCCAGGCTCGGCAGGGCGCGCATCGTGTTGGCGAGGCCGACGATGATGCCCTCGCCCTTGCCCGTGTGGCCGATGACCAGGCCCAGCGGCACCGCGATGACGGCGCCGATCCCGAGCGCGAGGCCCGAGTAGTACAGGTGCTGGACGAGCCGGTTGAGGATGCCGGTCGTACCGGCCCAGTTCGTCCCGTCCGCCAGATAGGCGATGAAGTCAGCGAACACGTCCGACCACCTCCCGAAGACGCCCGACCTCGGGCAGGGCCTGCGCGAGCGCGCGGAGCCGTCGTTCCGAGGCCTTGAGGCTGGCGCCCCGGATCCACGGCGTGAACGCCCTCCCGATGAGGGCGATGATGCGGTCGAAGACGATCGCGAGCAGCAGGATCAGCACGAGCCCGGTGAGGATCTGCTCCGGGAAGTCGCGCTGGTAGCCGGTGGTGAACAGCTGGCCGAGGCCACCGATGCCGATCACGGCGCCGACGGAGACCATCGAGACGTTCGTGACGGCGACGACGCGCGTCCCGGCCGTCAGCACCGGGATCGCGAGCGGGAGGTCGACGGCGAGCGCCCGCTTCCACGAGGAGTAGCCGATCGCGGTGGCTGCCTCGCGGGTGGCGGCCGGCACGGCGTCGAGCGCCTCGAACGTGGTGCGCACCGACAGCGCCACGGTGTAGAGCGTCAGGGCGATGACCACGTTGATCGGGTCGAGCACCCGGGTGCCGAGGATCACCGGCAGCACGACGAACAGCGCGAGCGACGGGATCGTGAACACCATGCTCGAGAGCACGACGGCGATCGAGCGCGCCCGCCGGCGGTCGCGCAGCAGGAGTCCGATCGGGAGCGCCACCGCGACACCGACGACGGTCGGCACGACGGCGAGGTAGAGGTGCTCCAGCAGGAGCTCCTGGACGGCCGGCCAGTTCCGGATCCCCCAGAGGTTCACGAGACCGCGTCCGCTGCGTCGACGGGCGCGTCCGTCACGCCGTCACGGCGCTGCGCCGCCAGGGCGGCGAGCACCTCGGGGGCGTCCACGACGCCGAGGAGGGCGCCGTCGTCGTCGATCACGACGCCACGCTCCGACGGCGACGAGAGCACCGCGTCGAGCAGCTGGCGCAGCGTGCGCGACGGCGTCGTCAGCGTCCCGAGACCGGCGAGGGCCTCGGGGCCGCGGCTCGCGACGAGCTGCTGCCGCGTGCCGTTGAGCCAGCCGACCGGCCGGCGCGCCTCGTCCACGACGAGCACCCAGGTCGACGGCGAGAGCTGCGGGAGGGAGGCGAGCGCGTCGACGCCGACCGTCTCGACCTCGCGCACGGGCACGGTCGAGGCGGCGTGGAAGGACAGCGAGCGGTAGCCGCGGTCCCGTCCGACGAGGTTGGTGACGAACGAGTTCACCGGCTGCGTCAGCACGTTCTCGGCCGAGTCGACCTGCTGGAGCACGCCGCCGGTGCCGAACACCGCAACCTGGTCCCCCAGCCGGACGGCCTCGTCGATGTCGTGCGTGACGAACACGATGGTCTTCGCGAGCTCGGCCTGCAGGCGCAGCATCTCGCGCTGGAGGTCGTCGCGGACCACCGGGTCGACGGCGGAGAACGGCTCGTCCATGAGGAGGATCGGCGGATCGGCGGCCAGCGCCCTGGCGACGCCGACGCGCTGCTGCTGGCCGCCGGAGAGCTGCGCCGGGTAGCGCGTGGCCATCCGGAGGTCGAGGCCGACGCGCTCCATCGCCTCCAGCGCGTCGATGCGCGCCTTGCGGCGGCCGACGCCCCGCAGCACCTGGACCGTGGCGACGTTGTCGACCACGGTGCGGTGCGGCATCAGGCCCGCGTTCTGGATGACGTAGCCGATGCCCAGCCGCAGCTCTGTCGGCTTGACGGTGGAGATGTCCCGGCCGCCGACCGTGATCGTGCCCTCGGTCGGGTCGATCATGCGGTTGATCATCCGCATCGAGGTGGTCTTGCCGCAGCCGGACGGCCCGACGAAGACGGTGAACGACCCCTCGGCGATCTCGAGGCTCAGGTCGTCCACCCCGATCGTGCCGTCGGGGAAGCGCTTGGTGACGCCGTCGAACGTGATCATTGGGGTCCTCTCAGACTCCGGCGCAGGGCCCCGGGGTCGTCTGCCAGGTCGGCCGGCAGGGTGTCGGGCAGGTTCTCGTGCTGGGCGTGCCACGTCGCGTCCCGGAGGGCGCGACCGGACATGGCGGTCGCCGCGATCGCGACCAGGGGACGCACCTTCTCGACGACGTCGTGCGCCGAGTCGGCCGAACCGAGCGAGGCGGTGAGGTCGCTCACCGCGCCGTGCAGCCCCGCCACCCCGACGCCGAGCCGTCGCGCGCCGCGCATCGCGATGTCCGCGGTGAGGGCGTCGCTGGCCAGCAGCGTCTCGATGGCGAGCAGGATCTCCACGGCCTCGATCGCGTCGACCGTGGCGAGCACGGCGGCGAAGGCCTGGGAGCTGTGGTCCTCGACGCCGTCGCCCACCGTGGTGCCCGCCGTCGACAGCGGGTTGGCCAGGTGCTTGAGGCGCACGACGATCTGGGAGGCGGTGTTCGCGAGGATCACCGGGGTGAGGAAGCGGGCGGAGGAGGAGGCCGAGGCGATCTGCTCCACCAGGGGCCGGTCGGAGCGCACGCGGTGCACGAGCGAGGCGATGCGACGCTCGGCGAGCATGCCGACGTGGGCGAGCACGAGCCGCGTGGACTCGACCGAGATGGCGAGCTCCAGGACCGAGAAGTTCCCGGTCGGGCGGACGATGCCGGCCTCGACGTCCACGAGCGGGTTGTCGGTCGGCGAGTTCAGCTCGACCGTGAGGATCTCGCGCAGGTCCGACGCCGTCTGGTGCAGCACGCCGTGCACCTGCGGGACCGTGCGGATCGAGAGGGCGTCCTGCAGGGAGATCGTCGCAATCAGCCCGTCGGACAGGTCTCCGCCCGAGACCGCCTCCCGCACGGCCGCGGCGGAGGCGACCTGCCCCGGGAGCGGTCGGGCCTCGGCCACGATCTCGTTGAAGGGGGCGAGGCTCGCCCCGAGGGCCTCGACCGTCATCGCGGCGACGAGGTCCGTGGCCAGGACGAGCGTGTCCAGCGACGTGGAGGCCAGGCACGCCAGCCCGATGGAGCCGGAGTTGTGCCCGACGAGCGCGAGCGCGTCCTTCGGGCCGAGGCGGGTCGGGGACAGTCCCGCGGCCGCGAGCGCCCGCTCGCCGGACACCTTCGTGCCGTCCGGCCCGTAGGTCGTCCCCCGACCGAGCAGCACCGCGCCGACGGCGGCCAGCGGGGCCAGGTCGGCGGCGCCCACCGAGCCGAAGCGCGTCACCACCGGGGTGATGTCGGCGTCGATCAGGGCGATGAGCGCCTCGAACGTCTCCACGGAGATGCCCGAGCCGCCCTGCGCCAGACCGGCCAGGCGCGCGGCCACGATGGCCCGCGACTGCGCCGGGCTCAGCGGGTCGCCGACGCCCGCGGCGTGGGAGGCGATGACGAACTGCTGGAAGTCGGCCTGGAGCTCGGGCGGGATCTCCTGGTCGCGCATCGGGCCGAGGCCACGGTTGACGCCGTAGCTCGGGATCCCGCTGGCCAGCACGGAGTCGATGACGCCGCGCGCCCGGCGGAGCAGGTCGATCGTCACGCGCGGGGCGCGCACGGTGGCGCCCCCGACGGCGACGAGGGCGACCTCGCTCGGCGTGATCCGCTCGGTGCCGAGGTTGATGACGGTGCGGCCGGGATTCCCGGCCGCACCGGAGCCGCCGGTCCCCCGCCGCCCGCGGGCGTGACGGACCGAGCCGGCACGTCGGGGGTGTCGGCGGGGGGAACGCGGTGGTCGAGGCTCATGTCAGCCGATGAGGCCCTTCTCCTCGAGCCACGCGCGCGCGGCCTCGGCCGGCTCGAGCTTCTCGTCGCCCGAGACCTGACCGTTGAGGGCCAGCAGGTCCTCGGTGGTCAGCTCGGCGGAGATCGCGTCGAGGACCTCGGTGATCTGGTCGGTCACCTTGTCGGAGTTGAGCACCGGCACGACGTTCTGCGCGGCGAAGTTCGCGTCCGGGTCCTCCAGGACCACGAAGTCGTTGTCGGCGATCGCCGGCGTCGTGGTGTAGATGTTCGCGGCCTGGACCTGGCCGTCGAGCAGCGCGGACACGGTGGCGGGGCCGCCGCCGTCGGCGATCGCGACGAACTCGACCGGCTCGAAGCCGTAGAGCGCCTTGAGGCCCGGGAGGCCCGAGGCACGCTCCGCGAACTCCGCGTTCGAGGCGAACTTGACCTCGCTGTTGTAGGCGGCGAGGTCCTCGATGGTGGTGAGGTCCCACTCCTGCGCCGTCTCCGACGTCACGACGACGGCGTCCTTGTCCTCGGCCGGGGCCGGCTCGAGCATGGTCAGGCCCTCGGGCTCGAGCACCGCGGGCAGCGCCGCGGTGACGTCGTCGCCCGAGGTCGCCGTCGCCTCGCCGTCCAGGAACAGCAGCAGGTTGCCGGTGTAGTCCGGGATGAGGTCGATGGACCCGTCCTTGAGCGCCGGCACGTAGGCCTCGCGCGAACCGATCTGGAACTTGGTCTCGACGTCCAGACCGGCGTCCTCGAGCGCGATGGCGTAGAGGTTGGCGATGATCTCGGACTCGGTGAAGTTGGCGGAGCCGATGATGATGCTGCCCCCTCCTCCGCGCTGCTCGAGCCGCCGTCGCTGCTGCTGGTGTCGCTGTCGCCCGCGAGCGGGTCGCCGCCGCCGGAGCAGGCGCCGAGCACCAGTGCCGACGCGGCCGCGATGGTCGCGAGAGTCGTGATTCTCCTGATGGACATGTGGTGCTCCTTGGTTGTGGTGCGGTTCGTGAGCCCGGGGCGTGGGTGCATCGCGCCGGGAGAGGGGGTCAGCCGTCGGCGGGCCTGGGAGGGACGTCGGGCAGGTAGCGGAGGAACTCGATACCCATGATGTCCTCACACTCGGCCAGAGAGACAGGATCGGTTGCGGAGCTCGCCAGCGGCAGCGCGGTCGCGTCGACCACGATCACCACCACCTCGAACCCGCCGTCGGCCGCATCCTTGACCGCCAGCGGCAGCCCGGTGTCGGTGCGCAGGATCGCGATCGTGTCGGGATAGGTGGCCACTCGCTCGCCGCCCGAGGTCACGGCCATGTACTCGTTGAGGTAGGGCACCTCGACGTCGCCGACCCGGAACGTGCCGTGGTCCCAGCCGCCCGTGGTGACGGTCGGGGTGGCGTGTCCGAGCTCACCGCGCGCGACGACGCGTCCCCCGGTCTGGCGCAGCACCGCCTCGATCACGGCCTCGCCCTTGTTCCGACGACGGGAGTCCAGCTCCCTCGCCATCGCGGCACCCAGGTCCAGCGCGATGCTGATCGCGCCGATCGCCGCGTGCTCCTTCACCCAGTCGAGCTCGACGACGTTGCGCGCCGAGGCGATGAAGCCGCCCGTGCGCACCGAGATGTCGCGCAGCACGTCGTCGCAGGTGGTGACGAGGCCCGTGTTGACCGAGAGGAAGTGGCCGTGCAGGGCACGGTTGCCGCCCGAGACGACCTGCGTCGTCGTGTAGCCGGGGCGCGTGGTGAGCCCCAGCGAGCCCAGCTTGCCGGTGGGGTGCGCGCGGACGTCGCCGGCGGCGTCGAGCACCTTCACCCCCAGCAGCGACGACTGGATCCAGCCGTTGACGGTCGTGGAGTAGCCGTTCTGGCCCGTCATGACGGCGGAGATCGGGTGCTCGCTGATCCGCATCAGCTCGCGCAGCGCGTCGATGTAGTCGACGGGGCGGATCTCCCAGTTCGCGGCCGCCGGGGCGCCGATGGCCGCGACCGTGGCGACCCACGCGTCGTCGGGCAGCTCGTCGACCGTCGCCAGGACGGGGGTGTTCACGCTGGTCGCGAGTCCGCCCATGAGCACGCCGTGGTGCTCCCAGCCGCCGCCGCCGCAGGCGAACACGCCGCCGCCGAGAACGGCGTTGCGGGCGTCGGTCGCCGTCAGGTCACGCATTCTCGTTCCTCACGTCTGCTCCTTCGATCCGTCCGAACCACGTCACGGGGGCGAGGCCGGTCTCGCCGCCGGCGGCTGCCGAGGTGTGGGCCTGGGGGTAGCCGGCCTGGGCGTGCCGCAGCACGCCGAGCCCGCTGTCGCCGTCGAGCGACCGCACGAGCCTGCCGGCGGTGGCCGGGTCGCCGTCGGCCACGATCGAGACGCCCGCCGACTGCATCCAGCCGGCGTAGCCGCCACCTCCGGAGTGGATCGCGACGAGGTCGGCGCCGGTGGCGGCCAGCACCATCGCGTCCAGCAGCGGCCAGTCGGTCACGCCGTCGGAACCGTCGCGCATGCCCTCGGTGCCGATCCGCGGGTGCGTCATCGAGGCGGCGTCGAGGTGGTCGCGCGAGAACAGCACCGGGGCGCTGAGCTCGCCGGCGGCCACGAGCTCGTTGACCCGGACCGCGATCGCCGACCGCTCCCCGAGCCCGAGCCAGCACGAGCGGGCCGGCAGGCCCTGCTCGGGCACGTGCTCGCGGGCGAGGGCGATCCACTCGGCGATCTCCGGTCGCGCGGGGAACATCGCCGCGACCTCGGCGTCGATCCGGTCGAGGTCGCGCGCGTCCCCCGACAGGGCCACCCAGCGGAACGGCCCGATCCCGCGCGCGAACAGCGGTCGGAGGTAGCCCTCCATGAAGCCGGGCACGGTGAGGATGCGGGCCTCGGCGGCTGCCCGTGCCTCGGCGGTGAGGTGGACGCCGTCGTCGAGCGCGTCGATCGCCTGGACGCGAAGGTTGTTGCCGTTCTCGAACACGATGCTGCCGCGTTCGGCGAAGGTCAGCATCGCCTCCACCTGGCGTGCGATCGACGCCCGGGCGTCCCGCTCCACGCGCTGCGGGTCGGCCTCGCGCGCGGCCGCCCACCCCTCGAGGGCGTAGCCGGCGGGGAGGTAGCCGAAGCGGACGTCGTGCGCGGCCGTCTGGTCGGTCACGACGTCGGGCACCAGCCCCCGCTCGAGCACCGCCTCGAACACCTCCACGGCGTTGCCGAGCAGCCCGACGGCGATGACGTCGCCGGCCTCGAGCGCCGTCGTCAGGGCCGCGAGCGCCTCGTCGAGGTCGGCGCCGACGACGTCGAGCCCGCCCGCTGCCACCAGGCGGTCGATCTTCGCCCCGTCGACCTCGACCGTGAGCGAGGAGAGGCCCAGCATCGCGGCGCTGATCGGCTGCGAGGACCCCATCCCGCCCATGCCGGCCGTGAGCACGAACCGGCCGCGCAGGTGCTCGCGCTCGCGGCCGCCGAAGTGGCGGGCGGCGACGGCGCCGAGCAGCTCGTAGGTACCGGCGAGCACGCCCTGGCGACCGATGTACTGCCAGGCCGCGGCGGTCAGGCCGCCCCAGATCGTCTGGCCGCTGGCGTAGCGCTCGTAGAAGCGGTCCGCGGTCGCCCAGTTGCCGACCGTGTTGTTGACGGCCGAGAGGACGAGGGGGGCGCCGTCGCCGGTCGGCAGGGTGCCGACGGGGAGGCCTGACTGCAGGATCAGGGTGTCGTTCGTGTCGAGCTCGAGCAGCGCCGTCGCGATCCGGGAGGCGGCGTCCCAGTCGCGCGCGGCCTTGCCGAGCGAGGCGTAGACGACGAGCGCGGCGGGGTTCTCCCCCACCTCGAGGACGTTCTCGAACATCCGCAGCAGCCCCTCGGCGCGCCAGGACCGCGCCCGCAGAGCGGTGCCGCGGTGGGCGCGCAGGGGCTCGGCGCCGCGGGCGAGCAGAGGGCTCGAGGGCGCGGGTGACCCGGCCGACCCGGCCGACCCGATCGACTCAGACATAGATCCCCCCTCCGGATCCCCAGGCGTTCTCGGCCTCCGGCCGCGCCAGGAGACCCTCCATCTCCTCCCGCGCCGACCGGAGCCGGGGCAGGAGGCGCTCGAGGTCCGTCACCGAGACCGCGTCGCCGACCAGGGAGAGCGCGCACACGCAATCGCCGCCGGCGAGGACGCCGATCCCGAGTGCGCCCATGCCCGGCGTGATCTCCCCATGGGACAAGGCATAGCCCCGGCTCCGGATGAGCGGCAAGTCGCGCCGGATCGTCTCAGCATCTGGCGTGGCGGCCGTGAACCGGCGCATCGGGCCGACCAGGACGGCCTGCAGCACCTCGGCCGGCGCGTGCGCGAGCAGCGGACCCACGGACGCCCCGGCGTAGAGCGGGTGGACGCGGCCGCGGCTGAGGTGGATGCGGTGGGCGGGGTGGGCGATCGCGCTCTCCAGGCAGACCGCGACGGTGTGCACCCGTACGGTCACGAGCGCGGTGAGCCCGGTGTCGCGCCGGAGCGAGCGCAGGACGCCGGCGGCGAGGTCGACCAGGTGCGCCGAGGCTCCGGTCCGCGCCGCCAGCAGCTCGCTCGGCATCACCCGACCGTCGACCCGGATGACGTAGCCCGAGTCCACCAGCGTCGTGACGTAGCGGTAGACGGTTGACGTGGGCACGTCGAGGGCGCGCGCGACGTCGCTCACGGGCACCGAGCCCACGGACTGGATGTGGGCGAGGATCCGCAGCCCCTGCTGCAACGAGGACAGCTGCCCCACGACGGCGGCGGGCCGGCTCCCGAGGACGGTCACAGGACCGTCCCCCGCCCGGCCGCGGCGGTGACGCCCGCCGTCGTGCTCCAGACGAGCTCGCCGCGCGCGAGCGTGTGCGTGATGCGGCCTCCCGGGCGCAGGCCGTCGTAGGGCGACCAGCCGGCGTTGGAGTGCAGGCGCGTCTCGTCGATGGCCACGTCGGGGTCCGGGGTGAAGACGGCGATGTCGGCGTCCTTGCCCACCTCCAGCGAGCCCTTGCGCCTCTCGAGGCCGTAGCGGCGGGCGGGGGCGACCGTCAGGGCCTCGAGCGCGCGGGTGAAGACGTCGAGGCCCCGGGCCAGCGCCTGGCCGAGCGTGACGGCGGCGATCGTCTCGACCCCGGGGGCGCCGGAGTGGTTGTCGAAGATCCGCCTCTGGTCCTTGAGAGCGGCGGGCCACGGGGCGTGGTCGCTGGAGATGACGGGCACGTCGCCGGCGGCGATGCGGGCCCACAGCCCCTCGCGGTCGGCGCCCTCGCGCAGCGGCGGGTTGATCTTCAGCCGGCCGCGCCGCGTCTCGAGGTCGGCGCTGGTGAAGGTGAGGTAGTGCGGGCAGGTCTCGAACGTGAGGTCGGCGCCCTGACCGCGGTACCAGAGCGCGAGGTCGACGCTGCGCGGGAGCGAGAGGTGGCACAGGTGCAGCGCGGCGCCCGTGGTGGCGGCGATCTCCATCGCCGTCAGCACGCCCAGCGTCTCGGCGACCGGCGGGCGCGAGCGGGTGTGGGCCTGGACGTCGGTGGCGTCGGCCTCCTCCGCCAGGAGGGCCTTGACGACCTCGTTGTTCTCCACGTGCGCGCACAGCGTGCGGCCGGTGTCGCCGACGGCGGCCATCACGTTGATGAGGTCGCGGTCGTCGATGCGCGGGAAGCGGAACGGGTCGGTGTCGAACAGGCTCACCTTGAAGCCGCACACCCCGGCCTGCGCCAGCTCCGCCGCCCGCCGCCAACCGCCGCGGGGCTCGATCGTGCCGAGCAGCGCGACATCGACGTGCGCCTCGTCGTTCGCGAGCTCCTGCTTGGCGCGCAGCCGACCGACGTCGTTGATGGGACCCGTGGCGTCGAACGGCATCTCCACGATGGTGGTGACCCCGCCGGCGGCGGCGCTGCGCGTCGCGGCGGCAATGCCCTCGTGGCCGTGGCTGAGCGAGTGGACGTGGGCGTCCACGATGCCGGGGAGGACGTAGGCCGGCCCGACGTCGAGGCGGCTGGCCCCCGAGCGGTCCTCGCCCGAGGTGGTGGTCACGCGGGCGATCCGCTCGCCGTCGACCCAGACCTCACCGCGCTGCCAGGTGCCGTCGATCAGCAGCGTGCCCGCGACGACGAGGGTCGGGGTGGCGGTGGCGCTCTCGTCCGGGCGCGCCGGTGGGGTGCGTGCGTCATGTCGCTAGTAGGTCCGACCATGCCGACCCCCTCCAAGGCGATTCCCGTGGATCGGGAATCGAGACTACGGGAGGTTTCGCCGCCGTCACAGGGTGGCGTCGGCGGCGATTCCGACGGCCGCGTTTGTCGCACGTGTAGTGTTGCTACAACGCCTACGACAAAGGAGTGACCGATGGAGTGGTGGTTCTGGACGCTGTACGGGCTCGGGCTGTGCCTGATCCGCCTGACGCGGCTGCGGGAGAACGCCCTGCGGACCGACACCCTGCTGCTGTCCCACGCCTGGCGACTGCCACTGAGCTGGACGGCCCACCGCGACGCGACGAGCCACCTCCGCAACCGCGTGGTGGGTGAGGTCGTGGGCGCCGCCGCGGGTCTGGCCGTGGGAACCGCGGTCGCGGTCGGCGCGGACGGCCTCCTCCAGGCCGCACCCGTCTTCGGATTCGGGATCGGCGGCACCGCGGGCAGCGCCGTGACCGGCGTCTCCAGGCTGCCCCGGCGGGACGCCGGTGTCCGGTCGACCCATGCCCGCCACGTCGTTCTGCGCGACTACGTGCCGCCGTGGCTGATCGCCGGGGTGTGGTTCTCCGCCGCCGCCGCCATCGTCGCCAGCCTCCTCGCGCTGCCCGACGGGGACGGAGCGGGCGGGGCGGGCAGGGTCGGGGTCCTCGTCCTGGTCGCCCTGACCGCGCTGTCGTCGGTCGGGTTCCAGCTCGTCGGGCGGCGGGCCGTGCGAGCCCCGAGCGCGGCGCGCACCGATCTGGAGCTCGCGTGGCAGGACGGCCTGCGGTCCCGCGCCGCCATCGACTCGGCCACGCTGTCACTGGGTATCTCGCTCACGACCCTCCTGGTCGCCTTCGCACCCCTCTTCCCCTGGCACCGGGACCTCGTCCTCTACCTGGCGGTGTTCGTCGCCCTCGGGGCCGCCTGCCTCGCGTACTGGGCGGCACGTCCCGCCCGCACCTTCCGCAGGCGTCTGTGGGACGACCGGGTCTTCGAGCTCGAGCCCGCGGACCTGGTCGAGACCCCCGTCCGCACCGGCGACCGCGCGTGACCGCCTCGATTCGGCTCGACCCGGGTTCCGCCGTCGCCCCTTACGAGCAGATCCGGAGCCAGTACGCCGCGGCGATCGACGTCGGTGCGCTCACCCCCGGCACCCGGCTGCCGACGGTCCGCCGCCTGGCCGAGGACCTGGGCCTCGCCGTCAACACCGTCGCCCGCGCCTACCGCGAGCTCGAGGCCGAGGGGCTGGTGGAGACGCGGGGGCGCGCCGGGACCGTCGTCGCGTCGCCGTCGACCGACGCCGCGCGGGCGGAGATCGCCGCCCACGCCGCCACCTACCTCGCGCACGCCCGTCGACTCGGCGTCACGCTCGACGAGGCGGTCACCGCGCTCCGCGAGGCCACCCGTCCCTGAGAGCGCCCGACCCCACGCACACGCGAGAACGCCCCGCGCGGCTCCCTGCTCAGGGAGCCGCGCGGGGCGTTCCGGCTGTGGTCAGCGACGCGAGTAGTTCGGCGAGTCCGCCACCATCTGCACGTCGTGCGGGTGGGACTCCTTGAGCCCCGCCGGCGTGATGCGGACGAACTTGCCGCGCTGCTGGAGCTCGGGCACCGTGCGCGCGCCGACGTAGAACATCGACTGGTGCAGGCCGCCGACGAGCTGGTGCGCCACCGCCGCGAGCGGGCCGCGGTACGGGACCTGGCCCTCGATGCCCTCGGTGATGACGTCGTCGTCGGAGACGTCGCCCTGGAAGTAGCGGTCCTTGGAGAAGCTGCGGCGGTCGCCGCGCGACTGCATCGCGCCGAGCGAGGCCATGCCGCGGTAGCGCTTGTACTGCTTGCCGTTGACGAGCACGAGGTCGCCCGGGCTCTCGTCGGTCCCGGCGAGCAGGCCACCGAGCATCACGGTGTCGGCCCCGGCGACCAGCGCCTTGGCGATGTCGCCGGAGTACTGCAGCCCGCCGTCGCCGATCACCGGCACGCCCGCGTCGCGGCACGCGCGGTAGGCCTCGTAGATCGCCGTGACCTGCGGGACGCCGACGCCGGCGACCACGCGGGTGGTGCAGATCGAGCCGGGGCCCACGCCGACCTTGACGGCGTCGACGCCGGCCTCGACGAGCGCCCTGGCGCCCGCGTAGGTGGCGATGTTGCCACCGATGATCTGGACGCCGCGGGTGGCGGGGTCGGACTTGAGGCGGCGGACCATGTCGAGCATGAGGCGCGCGTGGCCGTTGGCCGTGTCCACGACCAGCACGTCGGCGCCGGCCTCGACCAGCGCCGTCGCACGCTCCCACGCGTCACCGAAGAAGCCGACGGCGGCGCCGACGACGAGGCGACCCTCGCCGTCCTTCGTCGCCGTCGGGTACTGCTCCACCTTGACGAAGTCCTTGACCGTGATGAGGCCGCCGAGGCGACCGTCGGCGTCGACCAGCGGGAGCTTCTCGATGCGGTGCTTGGCCAGCAGCGCGGCGGCGTCCTCGCGGGCGATCCCGACGGGGGCCGTGATGAGCGGCTGCTTCGTCATGACCTCGCGCACGCGCGACGTCGCGAAGTTCTCGCGCGGGACGAAGCGGAGGTCGCGGTTGGTGATGATGCCGACCAGGGACCCATCCTCCTCGACGACGGGGAGGCCAGACACGCGGTACCGACCGCAGAGGATGTCGAGCTCCTCGAGCGTGGCCTCCGGGCCCACCGTCACGGGGTCGGTGATCATGCCGGACTCGGAGCGCTTGACCAGGTTGACCTGGTTCGCCTGGTCCGCGATCGGGAGGTTGCGGTGCAGGATGCCGACGCCACCCTGACGGGCCATGGCGATCGCCATCCGCGACTCGGTCACGGTGTCCATCGCCGCGGAGACGAGGGGGATCCGGACGGAGATCTCCCTGGTCAGGCGCGAGGTGGTGTCCGCCTCGCTCGGGATGACGTCCGTCTCCCCGGGGAGCAGGAGCACGTCGTCGTAGGTCAGGCCGACGAAGCCGAACTTCTCGTCGAGGCCCTCCGGGGCGCCGAGCGGCGCGCTGTCAGTGGCGAAGGAAGCATCAGGAGCGGGCACCGCCCCATCGTACGCGCGGAGCCGAAGGGTCCCGCGGTGGTCCGGGTCACGTCAGGACGCTTGGCACCGCGTGGCACGTCAGGCCTCCGCGAGTCGCTCCGCGACCATGTCGGCGGCCTCGGGCAACGCCGCCGCGAGCGTGCGCACGCGGTGCGCCAGCGGCACCTCGGGCGCGTGCGGGCCGACGAGCAGCAGCCCGTGGAACGTGGTGCCGTGGCGCGGGACGGGCTCGAGCCGGTCCTGGTCGAGGTGCAGCTCGATGACGAGGGCGACGCCGTCGCGGCAGCGCCCGTGCCGCTCCGCCTCCTCGGGGTCGTCGCGCACGACGCGGGCGCGGAGCCCGAGCTCGTGGAGCGACCCGGCGAGGACGTGCGCGGCGACGACGCTCTCCCGCGGGGCGGCGACCAGGACGAGGTCGGGGCGAGTCGACGGGGCGAGGGGCGCGGCGGTCCGCTCGCGGACCACGCCGAGGAACGCCGCCGCGAGCGCCGCCTCCGGGTCGTGACCGGGGACGTCGGAGCGCGGTGTCTCGGCGAGCAGCGCGAGCGCCGGGACGAGCCGACCGCTGTAGGTCTCGATGAGGCCGACCTTGACCACCGACGCCCGCAGGGCGCGCACGAGGCGCTCGTGCCCGGAGTCGACGGCGGCCGCAGCCAGGGTGAGCGGGTCGAGGTCCTCACCGACGGCGTCGGCGGCCGGGGCCGAACGGATCGCCATCCGGGCGGCGTCGGCCAGGGCAACACCGCGCTGCGTCAGCGCCCTCATGGTCTCCAGCCGCGCGAGGTCGTCGGGCGAGTAGCGCCGATGGCTTCCCGCCTGGCGCTGCGTGGGGCCGAGTCCGTAGCGGCGGTCCCAGGTGCGTAGGGTCGACGCGGCCACCCCCAACCTGGCAGCGACGGCCGCAACGGTCAGGTGGCCGTCCGTCTCCTGGACCGGTGTCGTGGCATCGTCCGAACTGCTCAAAGCTCCCCCAAGCTGAACCGAGTGATCACGCTGCGCCCGAGTGTGACACCCCGATCCCCCGACGTGCATGTTGGGATCGTTCCCACCCGCGGCGTGTCAACGATTCGACGACGCGCCGTCGGGGGCGACACGCCGCGATTCCACTACCCCCGACCCGCTTCCCCCACGCCACGCACTGGCGTCAAACCGCCCCCGGACGACAACAACCGGCGTCCACGCCCCCCGCGAGACTCCAAGGAACCGCGCCAGGGGACGAACGTGTCTTGAATCGGTTGTGAATCGCTTGTACTGTGACCGGCGTTACCACGGAGCAGCAGCAGAGGGGGCCCACGATGGCCGAGCTTTCACGACTTCCCGGGCCGGTCATGGATCACTGGGAGTGGCAGTACAAGGGCGCGTGCCGCGAGGTCGAGCCCGCCACGTTCTTCCACCCCGAGGGCGAGCGCGGTTCCGCCCGCCGTCGTCGCGACGAGGCCGCCAAGGCCGTCTGCGGCGCCTGCCCCGTGCTGCAGCAGTGCCGCGACCACGCGCTCGCGGTGAAGGAGCCCTACGGCGTCTGGGGCGGCCTCTCCGAGGACGAGCGCAGCGCCATCCTCAACCCCGCGCTGCGCCGCGCCGGCTGACCCCTCCCGCCGCCACCGCTCCGCACCACCGCGTCGCGCCCCGCGCCGCGCCCACGATCTGGTCGGCATCGCCCCCTTCGACTCCGACCGGGACACCTCCGGGTGTCGACGACGAGGCCCCAGGCGGATCATCCGCCTGGGGCCTCGTCGTTCCCGGCGAACCGGGGTACTGCTGGCTGCTACTTGGTGACGATCGCGAGCACGTCGCGGGCCGACAGGATCAGGTAGTCCTGGCCGGCGTACTTCACCTCGGTGCCGCCGTACTTGCTGTAGATGACGACGTCGCCCTCGGCGACGTCGACCGGGATCCGGTTGCCCGAGTCGTCGACCCGGCCGGGGCCGACGGAGACGACCTTGCCCTCCTGGGGCTTCTCCTTGGCGCTGTCCGGGAGAACCAGGCCGAAGGACGTGGTCTGCTCGGCCTCGAGCGTCTGAATGACGATCCGGTCCTCGAGCGGCTTGATGGAGACCGACACGTCGGACCTCCCCTTCCGTGAGTGAAAAGAACAGTGGTCTGGTCGTCCCGGGCTCGTCCGCCCGCCGTCGCGGGGGTCGGGCGGTCAGGTCCGGTACGACCGGTGCCGGGTCCAGCCCGGCTCCGCCACCACTCTAGGAAGCCATTAGCACTCGGTCAAGGCGAGTGCCAGCGCCGTCGCCCCTCGGACGCGATGCGGACGTGACGTGGACGCGATGCGGACGTCCCCGGGCCGACGACCTGACCACGGCGGGTGTCTGCAAGGATCGAGCCGTGGAACCCGCCAGCATCGAGCCCCTCGTCGACCCCGCCGGGTGGGCGCTGCTGGCCCAGCTCCCCCCGTACGACCCCGCGCAGGCCCTCGCCCTCGGCACCGCGCTGCGCGACACCGGGCTCGACGCGGACCTCGTCGCGGCCGCCCTGACCCAGTCGCGGCTCCGGGCGAGGGCGGTCGCCAAGTTCGGGGACCTCGCCCAGGACATGCTGTTCACGCCCGAGGGGCTCGAGCAGGCGACCCGCCTCACGGTCGCGGCCCGGCACGCCCACCGCTTCCGCACCGCCGGCGCCACGCACGTCGCCGACCTCGGCTGCGGCATCGGCGCCGACTCGATGGCGCTGGCCGGGCTCGGGATGCGGGTGCTCGCCGTCGAACGCGATCCCGCGACGGCGATGGTCGCCTCGATCAACCTCCGCCAGCTCCCCGAGGCGCGCGTCGTGACCGGGGACGCGTTCGACGCCGACCTCACCGGGATCGACGGCGTCTGGGCCGACCCCGCCCGCCGCACCACCTCCGGGCGCCGCCTGCACGAGCTCGCGGACTACTCCCCCGCCGTCGACCGGCTCCTGGAGCTGCGCACCCGGATCCCGCGCGTCGGGCTCAAGCTCGGCCCGGGCCTGGCCCACCGCGACATCCCGTCCGACGCGCACGCCCAGTGGCTCAGCGTCGGCGGCGACGTGGTCGAGGCGAACCTCTGGTTCGGGGACCTCGCCCCCGAGGGCGCGGGGCGGTCGGCGCTCGTGATCGACGGCGCGGGCACCGGCACGACGCTCGCCGAGGCCGGGAACCCGGCCGACGCCGTCGAGCAGGCCGACGCGGGACCGCTCGGGTCCTACCTGTACGAGCCCGACGGCGCCGTCATCCGCGCCGGCCTGGTGGCCCGGGTGGCACGCGACCTCGGCGGCCACCTGATCGACCCGACGATCGCCTACGTCACGACGCCGACGCTCGCCGCGACGCCGTTCGCCACGGCGTTCCGGGTGCTCGACCACATGCCCTTCTCCCTCAAGCGCCTCAAGACCTACCTGCGCGAGCGCGGGGTCGGCGTCCTGGAGATCAAGAAGCGCGGCTCGGCGCTCGACCCGGCGCGTCTGCGCACCCAGCTGGCCCTGCGGGGCGACGCCTCTGCCACGATCGTGCTCACGAGGATCGCGGGCGCCCCGCGCGTGCTCGTCGTCGAGCGCCCGGCACCGACCGGGCCGACGACGCCCGATCCCCCCAGCCCCGCCGTCCCGTCCGAGGAGTCCTGATGGCAGCACCGCGCGAGATCCCGTTCGCCACCTCCCGCCGCGGCACGATCGGGCTGGAGTGGGAGCTGGCGCTCGTCGACGTCGACTCCGGCGACCTGCGCCAGGTCGCGGAGGTCGTGCTCGACGCCGTCCGGCCCGAGGGCGCCGCCGAGCACCCGCACATCAAGCAGGAGCTGCTGCTCAACACGATCGAGGTCATCTCCGGCATCAACGAGACGGTCGGCGGCGCGGCCGACGACCTCGCGCGGGCGATCGCCGAGGTCCGCGCCGTGACCGATCCGCTGCGCGTCGAGCTGATGTGCGCCGGGACGCACCCGTTCGCGCGGTGGAACCAGCAGAAGGTCACCAACAAGCAGCGCTACGCGACCCTCATCGACCGCACCCAGTGGTGGGGCCGGCAGATGCTCATCTACGGCGTCCACGTCCACGTCGGCATCGAGGACCGGGACAAGGTGCTGCCGATCATGCGCGCCATGATGACGCTGCTGCCGCACCTGCAGTCGTTCTCGGCCTCCTCGCCGTTCTGGGGCGGGGAGGACACCGGCTACGCGTCCAACCGCGCGCTGATGTTCCAACAGCTCCCGACGGCGGGGCTCCCGTTCGACCTCGCGACCTGGCCCGAGCTGGAGCAGTACGCGGGCGACATGCTCCACACGGGCGTCATCGACGCGTTCGACGAGGTCCGGTGGGACATCCGCCCGGCGCCGCACCTGGGCACCATCGAGGTGCGGGTGAGCGACGGCACGCCGTCGATCCTCGAGCTGCGGGCGCTGGCCGCGTTCGTGCACAGCGCGATCGAGCACTTCTCCACGATGCTCGACGACGGCCTCGAGCTGCCGCACATGCCGGCGTGGTTCGTGCAGGAGAACAAGTGGCGCTCGGCCCGCTACGGCATGGACGCGATCATCATCCTCAACGCCGAGGGCGACGAGGAGCTGGTCAGCGACGCCGTCTCGCGCTGGATCGAGACGCTCGCGCCCGTCGCGGAGCGCCTGGGGTGCGCGCAGGACCTCGAGAACCTCCGCGTCATCATGCGTCGCGGGGCGTCCTACCAGCGCCAGCGCGCGGTGGCGCGCCGGTCCTCGGGGGCGCTGGACGCCGTCGTGAGCTCGCTGGTGCGGGAGATGCGGGCGGGCACGCCCCTCTGACGGGCCGCCCCACGAGGGGGTACTTCCCGCCCCTCCAGGGGGCACTTCCCGCCCCTCCAGGGGGCACTTCCCGTCGATCGCCCGGCGACCGGGGCGCTCAGCCCTCCCCGAGCGCGAGCTGCGCCCTCACCCCGTCGACGCCGTGCCGCTCGACGTCCGCGCCCAGCAGCCTCCGGTGCTCCTCGACCGACGCGGCCCAGCGCTCGCGCGTGATCCGGTACCGCCGCAGCACCGCCGCCTCGCCCTCGCGCACGGTGAGCTCCTCGCCGTTGAGCTCGTAGCCGACCCGTTCCGAGACGGCGCACGACGCCGGGTTGTCAGCGAACGCCGTCGACGTCACCTCCCGCGCCCCCAGCCCGGCGAACATCAGGTGCAGCATCAGCACCCGCATGCGTCGGCCGCGGCCGCGGCCCTGGTGCTCGCCGCCGAGCCACGACCCGGTCTCGACGCTGCGCCGCACCCCGTAGGCCGAGCCGCTCGCCGCCTGGATCCCGACCGGCTCCCCGTCCAGGAGGACGGCGAGCTCCAGCGTGAGCCGCTCCGGCCCGACGGCGCCGCGCACGCCCCACTGGTAGGTCACGACGCTGCGGGCCACCTGCTCCGGTCCACCCCGCGTCCACGGGAACGTGAACGGCATAGCGTCGTCGGCGTGGATCCCGCGGGAGGCGAGATCGGCGAGCCGCACCAGCAGGTCGTCGTCGATCCAGCGCAGCTCGAGGTCGCCGGCCGTCGCGCGCAGCGCCGAGGCGGGCCAGAGGGCGGCGAGGCTCGACATGGTCCCCATCCTGTCAACGACGGCGACCGGGCGGCGTCGTCGGCGCGATCGCTCGCGTGAACGTCGCGAACCACCCCCGCGTACGTCTGGAACCACCCCCGCGTACGGCGGAAAGGACCCCCTCGAGGCTTGCGCGGCGGGGCGAGGCGTCAGGCGTGCGCCGGCACGGCGACCAGCGACAGCGACATCGAGGAGTCGACCGCGAGGTCGAGGGGCGACGGCGCGACGCCGGCCCGCACCAGCGCCGACCCGAGCGCGGCGATCATGGCACCGTTGTCCGTGCAGTACCGGATCGGCGGTATCCGCACCTCGACGCCCGCCTCCTCGCACCGCTGCGCCGCCAGCTCCCGCAGCCGTGAGTTCGCCGAGAAGCCGCCACCGATCACGAGCGTGGAGACGTCGTGCTCGGCGCACGCCCGGAGGGTCTTGGTGACCAGCACGTCGGCGACAGCCTCCGAGAACGACGCCGCGACATCGGCCTTCGACCACTCCTCGCCCGCGTCCGTCCGGCCCTCGATGTAGCGCGCGACGGCGGTCTTGAGCCCCGAGAAGGAGAAGTCGTACGGGTGCCGCGCGAGCTCGCGCCCCTTCGACAGGCCGCGCGGGAACGCGATGGCGCGGGGGTCGCCCTCCTTGGCCAGCCGGTCGACGTGCGGACCGCCCGGATAGGGCAGCCCGAGCAGCCGGCCCACCTTGTCGAACGCCTCACCGGCAGCGTCGTCGAGCGTCTGCCCGAGCTCGACGACATCGGTCGCGATGTCGTTCACGAGCAGCAGCGAGGAGTGCCCGCCCGAGACGACCAGGGCGAGGAACCGCTCGGGGAACGCGCCGTGCACGAGCTCGTCGACGGCCGCGTGCCCCACGACGTGGTTCACCCCGTAGAGCGGCAGGCCGAGGCCGAGCGCGAGCGCCTTCGCCCCCGCCGTCCCCACGGTCAACGAGCCGACGAGACCCGGTCCGGAGGCGACGGCGATCGCGTCGACGTCGGCCAGCGTCACCTCCGCAGCGGCGAGCGCCTGCGTGATCGTGGGGCGGAGCGCCTCGAGGTGGGCGCGGGAGGCGACCTCCGGCACGATGCCGCCGTAGCGCGCGTGCTCGTCCATCGAGGACGCCGTCACGTCCGCCAGCAGGGTGCGCCCACGCACGAGCGCGACCCCGGTCTCGTCACAGGTCGACTCGATGCCCAGCACCAGCGGTTCAGTCACGGCCACCGAGCCTACTCGGCGTCCGCCGTGTGAGGGCCGTCACACGGCGGAATCCTCGCCGCGCGGGTGGTTGTTGTTTCAAGCATGACGACTCTCGCGTCCCCCCTCGCCCTCGACGACGCCGCGCTCGACCTGCTCTTCCGCGACGCCCGCTCCGTCAACGCCTTCGCCGAGCGTGAGGTCGACCCCGCCGAGATCCAGGCGGCCTACGACCTCCTGCGCTGGGCCCCGACGGCGATGAACACCTCCCCGCTCCGGCTCGCCGTCGTCCCCCGCGGCCGGCAGCGCGAGCGCCTGGCCTCCCACATGAGCGAGGGCAACCGCGCCAAGACGCTGGCCGCGCCGCTCACCGTCGTCGCCGCGTCCGACCCGGCGTTCCACACACACCTCGACGTCCTCGCGCCGCACCGCACCGGACTGGCCGAGTCGCTGGAGCCGCAGGCCGAACGCCGCGAGGGCATGGCGCGGACCAACGCCCTGATCCAGGTGGGTTACCTCGTCCTCGCGCTGCGCTCGCGCGGGCTGCACGTCGGACCGATGGGCGGCTTCGACACCGCCGGCGTCGACGCCGACCTGCTGGCGGACCAGGGCTGGCGCAGCCAGCTCGTGCTGAACGTCGGGTGGGAGGCAGCCGAGGGCGGCATCCACCCCCGCGCGGCTCGCCTCGAGGCGAGCGACGCCGTCGCCGTCCTCTGACGACGCCCGGACGCGCTGGGATCGATCCCGCGCGGGGCAGTAAGTGCCCCCTGGTGGGGCAGTAAGCACCCCCTCGAGGGGCGCTAAGTACCCCCTCGTGGGGGTGGGCGGGCTCAGTCCCCCGTTGCGACCTCGCGCTCCGGGTCGTTGGCCCACTGCGAGAACGAGCCCGGGTACAGCGCCGCCTCCACCCCGATCGAGGCCAGCACCGCCACCTGGTGCGCCGCGGTGACGCCCGAGCCGCAGTAGACGGCGACGTCGACACCGGGCCGGACCTCGAGCCCGGCGAACCGCGCCACCAGGTCCTCGGGCTCCAGCAGCCAGCCGTCGAGCGTGAGGTTGCCGCGTGTCGGGGCGCTGCGCGCCCCCGGCACGTGTCCGGCGCGCGGGTCGACCGGCTCGACGGCGCCCGTGAACCGCTCGTGGTCGCGGGCGTCGAGGAGGACGCCCGGGTAGTCGGCCACCTCGTCGGCCGTGACCGTCGCCAGCCCGCCCGGACGGACGACGACGGCGCCCGGCCGGGGCCGCACGAAGCCGTCCTCGAGGTGGTGGCCGGCGCCGACCCAGGCGCGCAGCCCGCCGTCGACGATGCGCACGTCGGCGACCCCCGCCCAGCGCAGCAGCCACCACGCGCGCGCGGCCGACGTCCCACCGGTGTCGTCGTAGACCAGGACGGTCGAGCCGTCGTCGATGCCCCACCGGCGGGCGGTCGCCTGCAGGTCCTCCGCGGTGGGCAGCGGGTGGCGCCCCTCCTCCGGCGAGGGCGTCGAAGCCAGCTCGGCGTCGAGGTCAACGTAGACGGCGCCCGGCAGGTGGCCGCGCACGTAGACGGCCGAGCCGTCGGTCTGCCCCAGCGCCCAGCGCACGTCGAGCACCACCGGCGGATGCTCGCTCCAGATCAGGTCGTGCGCGGCGTCGACGTCGATGAAGACGCGCTCGCGCGCGGACACCGGCGCGTGCGCGCCGCCGTCCCGCCGGCCGCCCGCCCCGTCGGCCGGGCGCTCGTCCGCGATCCCGGCGTGGTCGCCCAGGGCGCCCTCGCCGTCGGACCCCGCGGTCGTCTCGGCGCCGACCACACCGACGCGGCGCACGAGGTCGAGCCGCATCACGACGGCGTCCGCCCCCTCGGGCTGGTAGTACCGCTTGCGCAGCCCCACCCGCACGAACCCGGCGTTGCGGTAGAGCTGCTGCGCACCGCCGTCGTGGGCCCGCACCTCGAGGAAGAGCTCGCGCGCGCCGGCCTCGCGGGCCGCGGCGAGCAGGGCGTCCAGCAGGGCCGTCGCCACGCCCCGCCGCCGCGCCTGCGGGGCGACGCCGACGGTCATGATCGTCCACTCGGGGTCGAGCGCGACTCCGCCGTAGCCCAGCAGCGCGCCGTCGTCGTCGACCGCCGCGAGGTAGGTGCGGTCGTCGCGGGCGAGCTCGTCGACGTAGGTCTGCCGCGACCAGGCGCCGACGCCGAACAGCTCGGGCTCCAGCTCCTCGACACGGTCGAGGTCGCGCGGCTCCAGCGCTCGCATCTGCATCGGGTCAGTCCTTCGGGGTGGTGACGGTCGGGGCGGGGGGAAGGTCGGGCGGGGACGTCTCGAGTGCCCCCGGCACGCCGTGGACGTCGGGGCGTCGCAGGTACAGCGGCGTGAGCGGCACGGGCTCGCCGGCGGCGACGCGGGCCGCCGCGAGGTGGGCGAGGTGCTCGGGCTGCAGCTGCGTGCCGCCGGGGACGGCCTCGCCGTAGGCGTCGGGGTAGAGCGCCGCGGCGGTCCCGACGCTCGGCACCGGGGCGCCGTCGACGACGGGACGGTGGACCGCGAGGTCGCCCTCGCGGCGCAGCCCGCCGGGGGCGGTCTCGTCGCGCGCGTACGCGGCCGTGTAGACCTCGCGACGGCGGGCGTCGGTCGCCACGAACACCCGGGTGAGCGCGGGGTCGGCCGCGAGGGCGCCCGCCGCCCAGGCGTCGAGGCTCGGCACGCCCCAGACGGGGACGCCGGTCGCGAGCGCCAGCATCTCCGCCGTCGCGAGACCGACCCGCAGCCCCGTGAACGGGGCGGGTCCGGTGCCGACGGCGATCGCGTCCAGGTCCTCCGGCGTCAGGCCGGCCTCGGCCAGGACCTCGGCGACGAGGGGGGCGATGTGCTCGGCGTGCGCGCGGGGATCCTCGGTGGAACGGGCGGCGACCACGTCTCCGTCGGAGACGAGGGCCACGCGGGTTCCGCTCGAGGTGTCGAGCGCGAGGATGACGTCACTCACGCCCTCCAGACTAGGCGCTGGCGGGCGGGGGCCGGTCGATCGCCCGACCGCCGTCCGCCTGCCGTCCGACGGCGAGGGCTCAGCCGGCCAGGGCCGCGGCGAGGTCGACGCCCGCCCACCGGGCGCCGACGCCCCGCACCGTGACCTGCCGCCCGGCGTCGACGGCGTCGCCGCGGGCACGGTCGATCGCGATCTCGAGGCGGTCGTCGCTGAGCGTCTCCGTCAGCCCCGCACCCCACTCGACGACGGTGACGGAGTCCTCGAGGGAGGCGTCCAGGTCGAGCGCGTCGAGCTCGGTGAGACCGCCGAGCCGGTAGGCGTCCACGTGCACCAGGGCGGGGCCGTCCGCGAGCGAGGGGTGCTCGCGGGCGATGACGAAGGTCGGGGAGGCGACCTGGCCGCGGACGCCGAGCGCACGGCCGAGGCCCTGCGTGAGCGTGGTCTTCCCGGCGCCGAGGTCACCGGTGAGGATCACGAGGTCGCCCGCGCGCAGCACCGCGGCGAGCCGCTCCCCCAGCGCCGTCGTGGCCTCGTGGTCGACCAGGTGGACGCGGACCAGGCCCTCGTCCGCCGTCACCACGCCGACTCCTGCGCGCGCTGCTCCGAGGCCGGCCGGCCGGCCGACCCGACGAACACCCGGGGCACCCGGGCGCCGAGCCGCGTGACGATCTCGTAGGGGATGGTGCCGGTGGCCTCGGCCCAGTCCCCGACGGTGGGCTCGCCGTCGTCACCCGGTCCGAACAGGACGGCGACGTCACCCGCCCGGGCGTCGCTGTCGGGCCCGAGGTCGAGCACGAACTGGTCCATGCAGACGCGGCCGGCGACCGTCAGCCGACGACCGTCGACGTCGACCGGGCCGACCCCGCTCGCCGCGCGCGGGATGCCGTCGGCGTAGCCGAGCGGGATGTCGGCCAGCAGCGTGGCGCGGTCGGTCGTGTACGTGTGGCCGTAGCTGACGCCCTGACCCGCGACGGCCTCCTTGACGAGCATGATCTCCGCCTCGAGCCGCATCGCCGGGGTGAGACCGAGCTCGGCGGGGGTCCGACCCGGGATCGGGCTGAGCCCGAAGACGGCGAGCCCCGGGCGCACGAGGTCGAAGTGCATCGCGGGGTTCACCAGCGTCGCGGCGGAGTTGGCGAGGTGGCGCACCTCGAGGTGCGCCCCGCCGGCCTCCGCGCGGGCGACCGCCTCGACGAAGACCGCGAGCTGGGCGTCGGTCACGGGGGACGTCACGTCCTCGGCCGAGGCGAGGTGGGACCAGACCCCGACGATCTCGACGGCGCCGTCGGCCTGGGCGCGCAACGCGTCCGCCAGCACGGCCGACCAGGAGTCCAGGAACATCCCGCCCCGGCCGAGCCCGGTGTCGACCTTGAGGTGCACGCGGGCGGTCCGGCCGGAGAACCGGGCGGCGGAGACGACCTCCTCGAGAGCCCAGGGCGCCCCGACCGACACGTCCAGACCGGCCGCGAGCGCGCTCTCCAGCGGTGCGCCGGGCGCGAAGATCCAGGTGAGGATGCGGCCGGTGACGCCGTGCGCGCGCAGGGTCAGCGCCTCGGCGAGCTGGGCGACCCCGAGCCAGGTGGCGCCGCCCGCCTGGGCGGCGCGCGCGGACGCGACCAGGCCGTGCCCGTAGGCGTCGGCCTTGACCACCGCCATCACCTCGCTGGTGGGGGCGAGCGACGCCAGGTGTCCCACGTTCCCGGCGATGGCGTCGAGGTCGACGACCGCTCGGGCGGGGAAGGTGCTCACGGGGTCAGTCTTCCAGAATCTCCGCGATGACCGCACCGACGGCGCGGGCGACGTCCCCGGCCACGATCGGGCCGCCGCCGCTCGCCCGGCGGGCGGCCCGCCCGTGCAGCAGCGCGGCAGCCGCCACCAGCGGGGCGACCGCCGCGGCATCGGTGCGGCACCGGTCCGACGCGCCCGCGAGCACCGCCCCGACGACGCCCGCGAGCACGTCGCCGGCCCCCGCCGTCGCGAGCCAGGACGTACCGTCGGCCTGCGCGTGCACCGGGGTCCCGGGGCCGGCGACGAGCGTGACCGCCCCCTTGAGCAGCACGGTCGCGCCCGTCGCGGCCACGGCGAGCCGGAGGTGCTCGACCGGGCGTTCCTCGATCTCCTCACGCGTCACGTCGTGCCCGCGCGCGGCGAGCAGTCGCGCCAGCTCGCCGGCGTGCGGGGTGAGGACCACCGTGGCCGGGACGCGTTCCGGCAGGACGTCGAGGCCGCCGGCGTCGACCACCACGGGGAGCCCGTCGGCGAGTCCCCGCTCGAGCGCGTCGCGCGCCTGCGCGAGCCGCGCGTCGTCGTCCGTGCCGATCCCGCTGCCGACCAGCCACGCCTGGACCCGGCCGTCGCCGTGCACGACCTCCGGGTGCCGGGCCAGCACGGCATCCGCCGCGCGGTCGGGGCCGAGGTAGCGCACCATCCCCACCAGCGGGGCGGCAGCGGAGGTCGCGAGCACGGCGGCGCCCGGGTATCCGGCCGAGCCGGCCACGACGCCGAGGACGCCGCGCGAGTACTTGTGGTCGCGGGGGCTCGGCACGGGCCAGAGGCGAGCCACGTCGCCACGCTCCAGACGGACGACGGCGGGGTCGGCCCCCGCGAGGTCGAGCCCGAGGTCGACGACGAGGACCTCCCCCGCGAGCAGGGCGGCGGGCGGGAGCAGCAGCCCGGGCTTGGCCGTGCCCATCGTCACGGTGAGGTCGGCGGCCAGCACGGGTCCGACGAGGCGGCCGTCGTCGACCCCCACCCCGCTGGGGACGTCGACGGCGACGACGAGCGGTCGCCGCCCCCCGTCCGCGCCGGCGAGCGCGTCGACGAGGCGGGCGACGAACGAGGCGGCCGGCTCCCGCAGCCCCGCCTCGGCGCCGATGCCGGTGATCCCGTCGACGACGGCGTCCCCGGCGGCCGCGCGTCCGGCCCCCTCGGGCAGGGCGTCTGCGGGCACGAGCGCGACCCCGGCCGCCCGCGCCGCGGTCGCCGCCGCCTCGTGCGTGCGCGATCCCAGCAGGACGGCGGTGACGGCCGCGCCCCGCGCGGCCAGCTCGGCGGCCGCGTACAGAGCGTCGGCGCCGTTGTTGCCGCCGCCGACCAGGACGTGGACGACGGCGCCCGCCACCCGGCTGCGTCGCTCACGGAGCAGGCGGGCCACCGCCGTCGACACGGCGCGGGCGGCCAGGGCCATCAGTGGCTCGCCCCGGTCGAGCAGGGGCGTCTCGGCGGCGACGACGGTGCGGGCCTCGTGGGCGGTGAGCATGCCTGCCATTGTGCTCCGGACCAGCCCGGAGCTGCCCGGACCAGCCCGGGAGAGGACCGATCCGACCGCTCAGGCCGTGGTGCCGAGCCGCTCCGCGACGGCGAACGCCGAGGCGATCCCGGCGTCGTGCGAGATCGACAGGTGCCAGCGGTCGACGCCGAGCTCGGTGGCCCGGGCCAGCACCGTCCCGGTGAGCTCGACGGTCGGCGCTCCCCCGGGGACGCGGGCGACGGTCGCGTCGTGCCACCGCATGCCGCCGGGCGCGCCGAGCGCCTTGGCGATCGCCTCCTTGGCCGCGAACCGCGCCGCCAGCGAGGCCGGCGGCAGGTCGCGCTCGACCGGGGTGAACAGGCGCTCGGCCAGCCGCGGGGACCGCTCGAGCGTCGCGAGGAAGCGCGCGACGTCGACGACGTCGATCCCGACGCCGACGATCACCGGCTCTCCTCCGTCCGAGCGACCACGCCGGCGGCTACTCGACCGTGACGGACTTGGCGAGGTTGCGCGGCTGGTCGACGTCGAGGCCCTTGGCCTTGGCGAGTTCGCTGGCGAAGATCTGCAGCGGCACGACGGCGACGAGCGGCGACATCAGCGTGGCGGTCTGGGGCACGCGGAAGATGATGTCGGCGTACGGGACCACGGCCTCGTCGCCCTCCTCCGCGATCACCAGGGTGCGGGCACCGCGCGCCCGGACCTCCTGGATGTTGGAGACGATCTTGGAGTGCAGCTGGTCGCGGCCTCGCGGCGAGGGCACCACGACGAACACGGGCTGCCCCTCCTCGATGAGCGCGATCGGGCCGTGCTTGAGCTCGCCGGCGGCGAAGCCCTCGGCGTGGATGTAGGCGATCTCCTTGAGCTTCAGCGCGCCCTCGAGCGCGACCGGGTAGCCGACGTGGCGGCCGAGGAAGAGGAAGGACGGCTCGTCCTTCATCGCCTGCGCGACCTCGCGGACGTAGCCCTCGCCGTCGAGCACCTGCTGGATCTTGGGCGGCAGCTCCTGGAGCTCGCGGAGCGTCTCGCGCAGCTCGTCGGGGAACTTCGTGCCGCGCAGCTGCGCGAGGTAGAGGCCGAGCAGGTAGCACGCGGTGATCTGCGCGAGGAAGGCCTTCGTGGAGGCGACGGCGACCTCGGGGCCGGCGTGCGTGTAGAGCACGGCGTCGGACTCGCGCGGGATCGTCGACCCGTGGGTGTTGACGATCGCCAGGACGTAGGCGCCCTGCTCGCGGGCGTGACGGACGGCCATCAGCGTGTCCATCGTCTCGCCGGACTGCGAGATGGCGACGACGAGCGTGCGCGGCGTGAGGATCGGGTCGCGGTAGCGGAACTCGTGCGCGAGCTCGACCTCCACGGGGATGCGGCACCAGTGCTCGATCGCGTACTTGGCGACGTGGCCGGAGTACGCGGCCGTGCCGCACGCGATCACGATGATCTTGTCGATGCTGCGCAGCACCGTCTCGGGGATGCGCAGCTCGTCCAGGACCAGCGCACCCTTCTCGTCCGTCCGACCGAGCAGCGTGTCGGCGACGGCCTTGGGCTGGTCGTGGATCTCCTTGTCCATGAAGGAGTCGAAGCCACCCTTGACGGCCGCGCTCGCGTCCCAGTCCACGGTGAACTCGCGGGCCTGCGCGGGCGCGCCCTCGAACGTGATGACGTCCACGTCCGTGGGGGTGATCGTGACGACCTGGTCCTGGCCGAGCTCCAGCGCGCGCTTGGTGGAGGAGATGAAGGCGGCGACGTCGCTGCCCATGAAGTTCTCCCCCTCGCCGAGCCCGACCACCAGGGGCGAGTTGCGGCGAGCGCCGACCACGACGTCGGGGATGTCCTCGTGGACGGCCAGCAGCGTGAAGGCGCCCTCGAGGCGGTTCACGACGGCGAGCATCGCGGCCGTGAGGTCGCCCTCGAACGCGCGCTCCAGGAGGTGGGCGACCACCTCGGTGTCGGTGTCCGAGGCGAACGTGGCGCCGTCGGCGAGCATCTCCGCCTTGAGCGGGGCGAAGTTCTCGATGATGCCGTTGTGGATCAGCGCGATCTTGCCGACGACGTGAGGGTGGGCGTTGGCGTCGGTGGGTCCGCCGTGCGTCGCCCACCGCGTGTGACCGATGGCGGCGGTGGCGTCGGCGACCGGGTGCGCCTCGAGCTCACCGAGCAGGTTCGTGAGCTTGCCGGCGCGCTTCGCGGTGACGAGGCCCTCCGGGGTGACCAGGGCGACCCCGGCGGAGTCGTAGCCCCGGTACTCGAGCCGACCGAGGCCGGCGAGCACCACCTCGAGGGGGCGGGGGGACGGGGCAGCAGGGCCGACGTAGCCGACGATTCCACACATGCGGGACACGATAGCCGCAGGCGTGGGCCAGACTGGACCGCGTGAGCAACCACCGCCACGGGGACGTCCCCGTCCTCGCCGCCGACCGGTCGAGCAGCCGGGCCGAGGCCGCCGGAACGGCACCCGCGGTCGACGACGGCGCCCCCCGGGTGGACGAGAGCAACACCACACCGTTCGTGGAGCTGGACCGCCGCGACTGGAGCCGGCTGTCCGCCTCCACCCCCCTCCCCCTGACCGCCGACGACGTCGCCCGCCTGCGCGGCATGAGCGACCCGATCGACCTGGCCGAGGTCGACACCGTCTACCGGCCGCTCTCCCGGCTGCTCGGGCTGTACGTCGCCGGGGTCGGCGGCGTGCACGCCGCGACCTCGACCTTCCTCGGTGAGCGCGCCACGCGCACGCCGTTCGTCATCGGGGTCGCCGGCAGCGTCGCCGTCGGCAAGTCCACGGCGGCCCGCGTGCTGGTGGAGATGCTGCGCCGGTGGCCGGAGACCCCGCACGTCGAGCTCGTCACGACCGACGGCTTCCTGCTCCCCAACGCCGAGCTCGAGCGACGCGGCCTCATGCAGCGCAAGGGCTTCCCGGAGTCCTACGACCGGCGGGCCCTGCTGCGGTTCCTCACCCGGGTGAAGTCGGGCGCCCCCGAGGTGGACGCCCCGGTCTACGACCACCTGCGCTACGACGTCGTTCCTGACCGGACCGTCACCGTGCGACGACCGGACGTGCTCGTCGTCGAGGGCCTCAACGTGCTGCAGCCGGCCCGTCCGGGGCGTGACGGCGCCGCGAGCCTGGCGGTCTCGGACTTCTTCGACTTCTCCATCTACGTCGACGCCCGCGCGCGCGACATCGAGCGCTGGTACGTGGACCGGTTCCTGCGGCTGCGCCGGACGGCCTTCGCCCAGCCCGGCTCCTACTTCCGTCGTTACGCGGACCTCGACGACGCCGAGGCGACCGCCACCGCGCGCGACATCTGGCGGCGGATCAACGAACCGAACCTTCGTGCCAACATCGTGCCGACGCGGTCGCGCGCCAGCCTCGTGATGACGAAGGACGCCGAGCACCGCATCCAGCGCGTGCTGCTGCGCAAGCTCTGAACCTCGACGGCGACCGGTTCCGGACGGGCGCTCCCGCAGCCAGGGACGCTCAGGCCTCGGAGGGTTCGGCCCGCTCGGCCGTCTCGGCCTGCTCGACCGCCGGCCCCCGGCCCTCGCGCGGCCGCAGCTCGACCTCGCCGTGGCCCAGCCGCGCCAGCACCTTGTCGAGCCCGAAGCCGATGATGATGCCGCCCACGACGCCCACCACCACGGACAGGAGCGGTTGGTCGTGGAAGATCGCGCCGGCGACGACGCCGATCACGGTGCTGTAGATCGCCCACATCACGGCGGCGACGAGGTCGTAGGCGACGAAGCGGCGGAGCGGGAAGCCCACAGCCCCCGCGGTCATGTTGACCGCCACCCGGCCGACCGGGATGTAGCGCGCCGACAGGATGAAGACGCCCCCGCGGCGCCGCAGCTGCGCCTCGGCCCAGGCGAGCGAGGCCTGCCCCCGCCCGGAGCGGAAGATGCGGAGCCGGTGGATCGGGATCCGGCGCCCGATCGCGAAGGCGATGAGGTCACCGGACATGGCGCCCGCGGCGGCGATGGGGATCACGAACCACAGCGAGACGGCGTCACCGTGCATCGACAGCGACGCCAGCGCGATGACGATCGACTCGCTCGGGACGGGCGGGAAGAACCCGTCGATGGTGCAGAACGCGTAGAGCGCCAGCAGGATCCAGGGTTGGTCGGCCGCGCCCAGGACGGCGTCCTGGATGCTGTCGAAGATCTCGGGCATGACGTCCCATCGGTGAGCCGGCGTGTGCTGGCTTCACTCTCACACCGCCGGCGGGGCACCGCCTCCGCCCGGGGGTGGATTCCGCGGTCCCTCCCCCGTCGGGGACTCCCCCGAGGCGTGGCCCCTCAGAGGCTGAGGCGCTCCTTGACGACGTCGGCGAGGTCCTCCGCGACGCGCGTGGCGCGCTCGGTGGAGTCGGCCTCGACCATCACCCGCACGAGCGCCTCGGTGCCGGACGGCCGCAGGAGGACGCGTCCGGCGTCGCCGAGCTCGGCCTCCGCCGCAGCGACGGCCGCGAGCAGCGCCTCGTCGCGGGACGCACCCGCGCGGTCGACACCACCCACGTTGATGAGGATCTGCGGCATCCGCCGCACGAAACCCGCCTGCTCGCCGAGCGGGCCACCCTTGACCACGAGCGCCGCGAGCTGGAGCGCCGACAGGACGCCGTCACCGGTGGTGGCGTGGTCGGACATGATGATGTGGCCCGACTGCTCGCCACCGAGGTTGAAGCCGCCCTCGCGCATCCGCTCGAGCACGTAGCGGTCGCCGACCGCCGTCTGCTCGACGGCGATCCCCGCGTCGCGCATCGCGTGCAGCAGCCCGAGGTTGCTCATCACCGTGACGACGAGCGTGTCGTGCGCGAGCAGCTGACGCTGCTGGAGCGAGCGGGCCACGAGGCCCATGATCTGGTCGCCGTCGACGAGGTTGCCGCCCGCGTCGACCGCGAGGCAGCGGTCGGCGTCGCCGTCGAACGCGACGCCCATCTGCGAACCGGAGGCGACGACCGTCGCCTGCAGCTGCTCGGGGTGCGTCGAGCCGCACTTCTCGTTGATGTTGCGCCCGTCGGGCGAGGCGTTGATGACGACGACGTCGGCGCCGGCCTCGCGCAGGGCGGCGGGACCGACCTCGCTGGCGGCGCCGTTCGCGCAGTCGACGGCGATCCGCAGGCCCGTGAGGTCCGTGTCGATCGTCGTCAGGAGGTGGGCGACGTACTCCTCGCCCGCGTGACCCGTGTCGCGGCTCAGCCGGCCGACGTCGGGACCCGTGGGGCGCTCCCACTCGGAGTGCAGCAGCGCCGCGATCTCGTCCTCGAGATCGTCGGGCAGCTTGTGACCGCCGCGGGAGAGGAACTTGATGCCGTTGTCGGCCATCGGGTTGTGCGAGGCCGAGACGACGACACCGATGTCGGCGCCGGTCGAGGCCGTCAGGTACGCGATCGCCGGGGTCGGGAGGACACCGAGGTCGACGACGTCGACGCCCGCCGAGGCCAGACCCGCCGCGAGCGCGGCGGTGAGGAACTCACCCGAGGCCCGGGGGTCGCGGCCCACGACGGCGCGCGGCCGTCCCTGCGGTCGGCCACCGACGCCGACGGCGGCAGCCGAGGCTGCCGCCGTCTCGTCGGAGTGTGCTGCCAGCACACGCGCCGCCGCGACGCCCAGCCCGAGCGAGAGCTCGGGCGTGACGTCGCGGTTGGCACGGCCTCGGACACCATCGGTCCCGAAGATCCTCGCCATGTGGTGCGGGATCGCTCAGCGCTTGGAGTACTGGGGCGCCTTGCGGGCCTTCTTGAGACCCGCCTTCTTGCGCTCCGTGACGCGGGCGTCACGGGTGAGGAAGCCGGCCTTCTTGAGCGTCGCGCGGTTGGCCTCGACGTCGATGCCGTTGAGCGAGCGCGCGATGCCGAGGCGCAGGGCGCCGGCCTGGCCGGAGATGCCGCCGCCGTCGATCCGCGCGACGACGTCGAAACGGTCCTCGAGCTCGAGCAGCGTGAACGGCGAGTTCACGAGCTGCTGGTGCAGCTTGTTCGGGAAGTAGTCCTCGAGCGTGCGCCCGTTGATGGTCCACTTGCCGGTGCCGGGGACGATGCGCACACGCGCGACCGCCTCCTTGCGGCGACCCACGGCAGCGCCGGGGGCGGTGATGCTCTGACCACGGTTGGCCACGGGGGCGGCCGTCTCGGTGGTGTAGCTGCTGGGCGCGTTCTCGTCCAGCTCGTCGGTCAGCGGCTGAGCCACGGTTCTCCTTGGGTGGTTTGGTCACCTGACGCGGCCGGTTGCGGCCGCGGCGCGCGTGTTACTGCGCGACCTGCGTCAGCTCGAAGGCCTGGGGCTGCTGAGCGGCGTGCGGGTGCTCAGTGCCTCGGTACACCTTGAGCTTGCGCAGCTGCGCGCGCCCGAGGCTGGTCTTGGGGATCATGCCTGCCACGGCCTTCTCGATGGCACGCTCCGGCTTGGTGGCGAGCAGCTCGGTGTAGGAGGTGGCGCGGAGGCCGCCCGGGTAGCCCGAGTGGTGGTACGCCATCTTCTTCGCTGCCTTGCTGCCGGTGAGGGCGACCTTGTCAGCGTTCACGACGATGACGAAGTCGCCGCTGTCGACGTGGGCCGCGTAGGTCGCCTTGTGCTTGCCGCGCAGCAGGTTTGCCACGTGGCTCGCGAGGCGGCCGAGGACGACGTCGGACGCGTCCACGACGTACCAGGTGCGGTCGACGTCGGACGGCTTCGGGGTGAACGTACGCACAGTCGTAGCCTTCGTTTCGCTTGCTGGGGGACCCTGCGGCGTTCCCGGTCCGACGTGAGTCGTGACCCGATCCACCGGCAGTGCCCGGATGGTTGCGGCGTGTGCTTGGTGGCCTGGGGATTCTGCTCCCGTGACCGGCCCCCGCTGCTGACGCCCCGTCCGGGCCGCTGCACCGATCACCGCGTGGTGGTCGGGACCGAGGGCCCTGGAGCGTTGGCGCGCGAACGCACAACGACGATCAAGCGTACTGCGGGTGCGAGCTCCCGTCAAAACACGGGGTGAATCGACCTTCGACAGGGATCGCTGGACCCGTACGCCCCACCAGTATGGCCCGCGCCGGGCCGTGCTGGCGACCACGGTCGGGGTCCTGGCCATCCCCTGTGGCGAGTGCCACAGTAGGGAGATGACCGAACGCATCGATCCCGAACAGGCCGCGGAGCAGGACGGCGACCAGCTCAGCGCGGAGGAGACCCTCGACGACGCGCCCGTGGAGGACCCGCTGGACGAGAGCTACTCCCCTCCCGAGCGCGACACCCGCGACCACTGGGGCGAGACCGCCCTGGAGGAGCTGCAGGGCGAGCCCCTCGACCGCCGGCTGGCCCAGGAGGTCCCCGACGTGTGGGACGGTCCCGGCGACGGACGCGAGTCCGACCGCGCCGGACGGCTGGAGGAGAGCAGCGACGGGCAGTGGCAGCAGGACAACTTCGCGCGGGACGCCGGTGTCGCCGGCGGCGCCGCGAGCGCGGAGGAGGCGGCGATGCACACGATGTCGCTGGACGAGCTCCGCGCGATCGAGGAGCGCGAGGCCCAGGGCCTCGAGCCCGAGACCGACTGAGACCCGACCCGCACCACCCGCACGATCCCGACGGCGCCGCTCACCCCTGGTGGGCGGCGCCGTCGTCGTCCGTCCGCAGCACGCGGACCGCCCGCGCCGTCCGCGCCCGGGCCGCGAGCTCGGCATCGGCGGGGTAGCCGACCTCCTCCAGCACGAGGCCGGTGGGCGGTGCGACGGCGACGCCGGAGTCCCGCCTCCCGGCGAGCAGCACCTCGCGGGGCCAGGCGACCGGGCGACGCCCCTCCCCCACGGCCAGCAGCGCGCCGACGAGCGACCGCACCATCGAGTGGCAGAACGCGTCGGCCCGCACGCCGACCTCGACCTGACCGTCGCGGCGTCCGACGGTCGCCGCCTGCAGGGTGCGGATCGTCGTCGCCCCGTCGCGAGGCTTGCAGTACGCGAGGAAGTCGTGCTCGCCGAGCAGTCCCCGGACCGCCTCGTGCATGGCGTCGGCGTCGAGCGGACGGCGGTGGCGCAGCACCCAGGCGCGGGTCAGCGGGTCGACGTCGGCGCCGTCGTCGATCCGGTACGAGTAGCGCCGCCACAGCGCCGAGAAGCGGGCGTCGAAGCCCGCGGCGGCCGGCGTCGCCCTCGACACGACGACGTCGGGCGGCAGGACCCCCGCGAGCCGGGTGACGAGCGCCTCCTCCGGCGCGCGATCGCTCCGGCCGGGGACCGCCTCCCACGTCGCGCGCGGGACGTCGAGGTGGACCACCTGGCCGCGGGCGTGGACGCCTGCGTCCGTCCGCCCGGCGACGGTCAGGGTGACGGGGGTGCGCAGCACGGTGGCGAGGGCGTCGGAGAGCTCGCCCTGGACGGTCCGGCGGCCGGGCTGGACGGCCCAGCCCGAGAAGCTCGTCCCGTCGTAGGCGACGTCGAGGCGCAGGCGCAGGTCGTCGTCACTCACCGGCCGAGGTTATCCCCTAGGTTCGATCGGTATGGAGTCGACTCTGGCCGTGGACTGCGGCGGCGGCGGTCTCAAGGCCTCCGTGCTGGACGCCTCGGGAACGATGCACGCCCCCGCCGTCCGCCGGCCCACGCCCTACCCGTTGCCGCCCGAGCGTCTGCTCGACGAGATCGCGGCGCTGGCGGCCGGGCTGCCGCCCGCCGACCGCGTCACCGTCGGGATGCCCGGCATGGTGCGGCACGGCGTCGTCGTCGCGACACCGCACTACGTCACCCGCTCGGGCCCACGCACGCGCGTGGTGCCGGAGCTGCTGCAGGCGTGGTCGGGGTTCGACATGGAGGCGGCGGTCCGCGCCCGCCTGGGGATCCCCGCCATCGTGCTGAACGACGCGGAGGTGCACGGCTGCGGCGTGGTGTCCGGCACGGGCCTGGAGTTCGTGCTGACGCTCGGCACCGGGCTCGGCAACGCGATCTTCCACGGTGGCCGGCTCGCCCCGCACCTCGAGCTCAGCCAGGCGCCCGTGCGCTGGGGGCTGACCTACGACGCCTACATCGGGGAGCACGAGCGGCTGCGGCTGGGCGATGCGCACTGGTCGCGCCGCGTCAGGCGCGTCGTCGACGCCCTCTCCCCCGTCCTCGCCTGGGACCGCCTCTACCTCGGCGGCGGCAACTCCCGCCGCGTCACGCCCGCCGTCCTGGAGAAGCTGGGCGACACCGTCGTCGTCGTCCCCAACTCCGCCGGCATCGTCGGCGGCGTGCGGGCCTGGACGCTCACGCGCTGAGCGCGTCCAGAAGGGCTCGTCCGTAGGCGCGGGGCCGGTGCAGGCTGACAAGGTGGTTGGCGCGGCGGACCAGCACCCAGGTGGCCGACGGCGCCGCCGCGCGGAAGGACCGCTCGTCGAGGCGGAAGTGGTCCCACTCCCCGATGACGAACCGCAGCGGCAGCCCGCGCTCCTCGAGCGCGGCGACGTCGGCGAGCGGATCAGCGGCGAGCACGGCCCGCAGCGTGGTGGCCTGACCGGCCGAGGCGAGCCCGCCCGCGGCGACGTCGAGTGCGGACGCCGCCCCGACGGCGAGCCTGGCCGCGCGGTCGCTCAGGAGGTCCGCCCCGCCGCCCGTGGCCGCGATCGCGCGCGACAGCGCGATGAAGCCGCGGTGGGCGGCCCCGCCGGGCCTGGCGGTGCAGGAGGAGACCACGACGGCGTCGCACGCCCCGCCGCGCGCGGCCCAGTGGAGCGTGACGTACCCGCCGAGCGACAGCCCGACGACGACCACCCGCCCGGGCGCCCCGGCCACGGCGTCGTCGAGCACCGCCCGCGCGGACTCCAGCGTGAACGGAACGTCCCGACGCGTCCCGTGACCCGGGAGGTCGACGGCGACGGCCTCGTACCCGCGGGCGGTCAGCAGCTCCACCTGGCGGCGCCACATCGTCGCGGACGTGCGGACGCCGTGCACCAGCACGACGCGGGTGCGCGGGCCGGCGCCGTCGCGCCGGGCGTCCTCAGGTGCTGCCACGGTCCCTCCCGGGATACGACGAGGCCCGGACCGCAGCAGCGGTCCGGGCCTCGTGGTGGATCACTTGGAGTCGGCCTCGGCGGCCTTCTCGTCGGTGGTGTCCTCGACGACCTCGTCGGCCGGGGCCTCGGAGTCGGCGGGGGCGTCCTCGACGGTCTCCACGGGCGCCTCGGCGGCCGGGGCGTCGTCCTTCTTCTTCGCCGCACGCTTCGTGGCGGCCGTGGCCTCCGCGACGGTGGACTGCTTGGGGCTCAGCGGCTCCAGCACCAGCTCGATGACCGCCATGGGGGCGTTGTCGCCCTTGCGCGGACCGATCTTCGTGATGCGGGTGTAGCCACCCTGGCGGTCGGCCACGAGGGGCGCGATCTCCGTGAACAGGACGTGCACGACGCCCTTGTCCTTGATGACGGTCATCACGCGACGACGGGCGGACAGGTCGCCGCGCTTGGCGAACGTGACCATCCGCTCGGCGAGGGGGCGAAGGCGCTTGGCCTTGGCCTCCGTCGTCGTGATGCGACGGTGCTCGAAGAGCGACGTGGCAAGGTTCGCCAGGATGTGCCGCTCGTGCGCCGGTCCGCCTCCGAGGCGGGGGCCCTTGGTGGGCGTAGGCATGGTGTCTCCTCGGGTGAGGCCGCGTCAGCGACCTGCAGTTGTGGGTGTCAGCTGAAGTTCGGGTCGAAGTCCACGTCGTCGCCGTCGTAGGCGTCGGCGACGAGGGACGGGTCGAAGTCGGCCGGGCTGTCCTTGAGCGAGAGCCCCAGGCCGGCGAGCTTCTCCTTGACCTCCACGATCGACTTGGCGCCGAAGTTGCGGATGTCGAGCAGGTCGGCCTCGCTGCGGGCCACGAGCTCACCCACGGTGTGGATGCCCTCGCGCTTGAGGCAGTTGTACGAGCGGATCGTCAGGTCCAGGTCCTCGATGGGGAGGGCCAGGTCCTGCGCGAGCTCGACGTCGGTCGGCGACGGGCCGATCTCGATGCCCTCGGCGGCCGTGTTGAGCTCACGGGCCAGGCCGAACAGCTCCACCAGCGTCTTGCCGGCGGACGCGACGGCGTCGCGCGGCGAGATCGCGTGCTTCGTCTCGACGTCGACCACCAGGCGGTCGAAGTCGGTGCGCTGCTCGACACGGGTGGCCTCGACCTTGTAGGTCACCTTGAGGACCGGCGAGTAGATCGAGTCGACCGGGATGCGGCCGATCTCGGTGTCGTACGCCTTGTTCTGCTGGGCGGAGACGTAGCCGCGGCCACGCTCCACGGTCAGCTCGACCTCGAGCTTGCCCTTGCCGTTCACCGTGGCGATGTGCAGGTCGGGGTTGTGGATCTCCACCCCGGCCGGCGGCGTGATGTCGGCGGCGGTGACGACGCCGGGTCCCTGCTTGCGCAGGTACATCACCACGGGCTCGTCGTTCTCCGAGGAGACCACGATGTTCTTGATGTTGAGGATGATCTCGGTGACATCCTCCTTCACCCCGTCCACGGTGGTGAACTCGTGCAGCACACCGTCGATGCGGATGCTGGTGACGGCGGCACCGGGGATCGAGGAGAGCAGCGTGCGACGCATCGAGTTGCCGAGCGTGTAGCCGAAGCCGGGCTCGAGGGGCTCGATGACGAAGCGCGAGCGGAACTCGTCGACGACCTCTTCGGTCAGGGTGGGGCGCTGTGCGATGAGCACTGGTGGTTCCTTCCTGTGACGTCCGCTATTTGACGTCAGTGGCGGGAGCCGGCGGCGGTGGTGCCACCGGCGTGAGGATGCCGGCGGGTGCGCGAGGCACCCGCCGGCATCTCAGGCGATCAGACGCGGCGACGCTTGGGCGGGCGAACGCCGTTGTGAGCCTGGGGCGTCACGTCGGAGATCGAGCCCACCTCGAGGCCGGTGGCCTGGAGCGAACGGATCGCGGTCTCGCGGCCCGAGCCCGGGCCCTTCACGAAGACGTCGACCTTCTTCATGCCGTGCTCCTGCGCACGACGCGCGGCAGCCTCGGCAGCGAGCTGCGCGGCGAACGGCGTCGACTTGCGCGAGCCCTTGAAACCGACCTGGCCGGACGAGGCCCAGGCGATCACCGCACCCGAGGGGTCCGTGATCGACACGATCGTGTTGTTGAACGTCGACTTGATGTACGCGTGACCGTGGGAGACATTCTTCTTCTCCTTGCGGCGCGTCTTGCGTGCGCCGGAAGCGGCGCGAGTCTTGGGAGGCATCCTGAGTCCTTCGTCGAGGTCGTCGAACCACCGGCCGTCACCCTCACGGGCAACGGCTCAGCGGCTACTTGCGACCGGCCTTCTTCTTGCCGGCCACGGTCCGCTTCGGACCCTTGCGGGTACGCGCGTTCGTCTTCGTGCGCTGTCCGCGCACCGGAAGGCCGCGGCGGTGCCGAAGACCCTCGTACGAGCCGATCTCGACCTTGCGGCGGATGTCGGCTGCGACCTCGCGGCGAAGATCGCCCTCGGTCTTGTAGTGCGCCTCGATGTGGTCGCGGAGCTGGACGAGCTCGGTGTCACCGAGCTCGCGCACCCGCAGGTCGGGGCTGATCCCGGTAGCGGCGAGAGTCTCGTCCGCGCGGGTACGGCCGATGCCGTAGATGTAGGTGAGCGCTACCTCGAGCCGCTTGTCGCGGGGGAGGTCGACGCCGACAAGACGTGCCATGCGGTGTCTCCGTCGTGCAACCGGAGGTCGGTCACCTCGTCATCCCCCTGAGGTGGGGGCCCCGGCCTCCGGACCGGGGGGTGCGCTCCGACTTCGCGGAGTGCAGTGACGACGTGCTGGTGGCGGTGGTGCCACCGGGATGTCGGGGCTGGTTCAGCCCTGACGCTGCTTGTGGCGCAGGTTCTCGCAGATCACCATGACGCGACCGTGCCGGCGGATGACCTTGCACTTGTCGCAGATCGGCTTGACGCTGGGCTTGACCTTCATGAGCGTTCCTTGCCGCCGCGCGCCCTGCGGGGGCGACGGCTTGCGTGAGTGTCGGGTGTTACTTGTAGCGGTAGACGATGCGGCCGCGGGACAGGTCGTAGGGCGTGAGCTCGACGACGACCCGGTCCTCGGGGAGGATCCGGATGTAGTTCTGCCGCATCTTCCCGGAGATCATGGCGAGCACCTTGTGCCCGTTGCTCAGCTCGACGCGAAACATCGCGTTGGGCAGCGCCTCGACCACGACGCCCTCGATCTCGATGACGTTGTCCTTCTTCGCCATTGTCCTCCGCTAACTCTCGGTTGTGCCACGCGTGGTGGCGGGGCGCAGCGTCCGTGGATGCACGCTGCTGATGGTGCCGGCGGCGCGGTGACCCGAGCTGCCGTGCGGGGTCGAGATGCGCGCGAGCGCAGACCCAACGAGACATCATACGCGATGTCGCGCGGGCCCTCGACCACCGTGGTCGCCCACCGGGGGCGCCGGCGGGCGGACGACGTCGGGCGGGGTCTCCCCCGCCGTCGCGCCGCCTAGTTCGTGAGCGAGGCGACGGCCTCGAGGATCGACGCCGTGATGGCGTCGAGGTCGCCGGAGCCGGCGACCTGCACGTGGATGCCGCGCGCCGCGTAGGCGTGCGCCAGCGGGGCGGTCTGCTCGGCGTAGACGGCGAGGCGACGACGGATGGCCTCGTCGTTGTCGTCGGCCCGACCCTCGGTCGCCGCACGCCTGGTGAGGCGCTCCAGCAGCTCCTCCTCCTCGACGGCGAGCTCGACGACGCCGTCCAGGGCGACGCCGTGCTCGGCGAGGATCGCGTCGAGCTCGTCCACCTGGGCGGCGTTGCGCGGGTACCCGTCCAGCAGGAAGCCGCCGGCGGCGTCCTCCTGCGCGAGACGGTCGCGCACCATGTCGTTGGTGACGGCGTCGGGGACCAGCTCGCCGCGGTCGGTGTACGACCGGGCCAGGTTCCCCAGCTCCGTCCCGCCGGCGATGTTCGCCCGGAAGATGTCGCCCGTGGAGATGGCCGGCACGCCGAGCGCCTCGGCGACGCGTGCCGCCTGGGTGCCCTTGCCCGAGCCCTGCGGGCCCATGATCACCAGGCGCGTCACTTGAGGATCCCCTCGTAGTGACGCTGCTGGAGCTGGCTGTCGATCTGCTTCACGGTCTCGAGCCCGACACCCACGATGATCAGCAGCGACGTGCCGCCGAACGGGATCGACGTCGAAACCCCGAGGAGCACGAAGGCGATGGTCGGGATGAGGGCGACGAGGAGCAGGTAGACGGCACCGGCCGACGTCACGCGGTTGACCACGTAGCGCAGGTACTCCGCCGTCGGGCGCCCGGCCCGGTAGCCGGGGACGAAGCCGCCGTAACGCTTCATGTTGTCGGCGGTCTCGTCCGGGTTGAACGTGATCGACGTGTAGAAGAACGCGAAGAACAGGATCATCAGCGCGAAGATCGCGATGTAGAGCGGCGCGCCCGGGTCCGCGAGGTTCGCGATGATCCACTGCACCCACGGCTCGGTCTGGTCGCCGAACTGCGCCACCAGCGTCGGGAGCGCGAGGATCGAGGACGCGAAGATCACCGGGATCACACCGGCCATGTTGATCTTGATCGGGATGTACGTGCTCGTGCCGCCGTACGTGCGGCGGCCGACCATGCGCTTGGCGTACTGCACCGGGATGCGGCGCTGCGACTGCTCGACGAACACGACCGCGACGATGAGGACGATGGCGAGCGCGATGACGATCGCGAACTTCGTCAGACCGTCCTGCGCCTGCGTGATGCTCCACAGCGCGGCGGGGAAGCTCGCGGCGATGGAGATGAAGATGAGGAGCGACATGCCGTTGCCGACGCCACGCTCGGTGACGAGCTCGGCGAGCCACATGACGAGGCCCGTGCCGGCGGTCATCGTGAGGATCGTCAGCAGGATCGTCACGACGCTGTCGTCAGCGATGACGGGGCTCGCCGAGTCGGCTGCGCCGCAACCGCCGAACAGCACGCCGGTGCGGGCCGTGGTGACGATCGTGGTGGCCTGGAGGACCGCCAGGAAGATGGTGAGGTAGCGCGTGTACTGCGTCAGCTTCGCCGTCCCCGACTGTCCCTCCTTGTGGAGCGCCTCGAAGCGAGGGATGACCACGCGCAGCAGCTGCACGATGATGCTCGCCGTGATGTACGGCATGATCCCGAGCGCGAACACCGACAGCTGGAGCAGCGCACCGCCCGAGAACAGGTTGATCAGACCGAGGATGTCGTTGTCGGCGGACTGCGACACGCAGATCTGGACGTTGCCGTAGTTCACCCCGGGGCTGGGGACGAACGAGCCGAGTCGGAAGATCGCGATGATCCCCATGGTGAACAGCAGCTTCCGCCGCAGATCGGGCGTGCGGAACGCCTGAGCGAATGCGCCTAGCACTCTTCCTCCAGGTCAAAAGGGGCAGACCCCGCCGCGCGCGCGGGCGCGCGGGGGCGAGAGACGACAACGGGTGGCGACGTAGAGACTCTACGTCGCCACCCGGTGTGGTCAGGCCTGCGTTGCGGTTCCGCCGGCGGCGAGGATCTTGTCCTTCGCGCTGGTGGAGAAGCGCTCGACGGTGATGTCGAGCTTCACGCCGCCCAGGTCGCCGGTGCCGAGCACCTTGACCGGACGGTTGGGACGCACGGCCCCCGCTGCCACGAGGTCGTCCACCGTGACGGTGCCGCCCTCGGGGAACAGCACGGCGAGCTTGTCCAGGTTCACGACCTGGTACTCGGTGCGGAACGGGTTGGTGAATCCACGGAGCTTCGGCAGACGCATGTGCATCGGCATCTGTCCGCCCTCGAAACCGGCGGGAACCTGGTACCGGGCCTTCGTGCCCTTGGTACCACGTCCGGCGGTCTTACCCTTCGAGCCCTCACCGCGACCCACGCGGGTCTTGCGGGTGTGGGAGCCCGGGGCGGGACGGAGGTGGTGCACCCGCAGCGTGCGGGACGCCGGGGTCACCTCCTTCTCCTCGGCCGTGGCCTTGCTCGTGGTGCTCTTCTTGGCCTCTGCCATGTCAGTCGACCTCCTCGACCTTCACCAGGTGGTTGACGACCTGGATCATGCCGCGCACCTGGGCGTTGTCCTCACGGACCGTGACACGGCCGATCTTGCCGAGGCCGAGGGTGCGCAGCGTCTCACGCTGGTTCTGCTTGCCGCCGATGGCGGACCGGGTCTGGGTGACCTGGAGCTGAGCCATCACGCCACCCCCGCCTGGATCTTCGCGACAGCCTCGGCCCGGGCGTTCGCCTGGGCACGGAGCAGCGGCGCGGGGACGACGTCCTCGAGCGGAAGACCACGGCGTGCCGCCACGGCCTCGGGCTGCTCGAGCGAGCGCAGCGCCTCCACCGTCGCGTGGACGATGTTGATGGCGTTGGACGAGCCGAGCGACTTGCTCAGGACGTCGTGGATGCCGGCGCAGTCCAGGACCGCGCGGACGGGACCGCCCGCGATGACCCCGGTACCCGGCGAGGCGGGACGGAGGAGGACGACGCCTGCCGCGGCCTCACCCTGCACCTGGTGCGGGATGGTGCTGCCGATGCGGGGGACGCGGAAGAAGTTCTTCTTCGCCTCCTCCACACCCTTGGCGATGGCGGCCGGAACTTCCTTGGCCTTGCCGTAGCCGACGCCGACCGTGCCGTCGCCGTCACCGACGACCACGAGGGCGGTGAAGCTGAAGCGACGACCACCCTTCACGACCTTGGCGACACGGTTGATCGTGACGATGCGCTCGACGAACTGGCTGCGCTCGGGCTCGCGGCCGCCGCGGTCACCGCGACGGTCACCGCCGCCGCGGCGGTCGCCACCGCGGGCGTTGCCGCGGTCGTTCTCGTTACCACCGGTGGCCGGGGCCCCAGCGGTCCTGGTGCGCTGCGGTGCAGCCATCAGCTGTTCCTCTCGTGCTTGCGGAAGGTCATCACAGGGACAGGCCTCCCTCGCGGGCGCCGTCAGCGACGGCGGCGACGCGGCCGTGGTAGGCGTTACCGCCGCGGTCGAAGACCACGGTGGTGACGCCCGCGGCGACAGCGCGCTTGGCGACTAGGCCACCGACGACCTTGGCCTTGTCGACCTTGACGTCCGTGCTGGCGCGGAGGTCCGCCTCGAGCGTCGACGCCGAGGCGATCGTGGTGCCCGTGGAGTCGTCGACGATCTGCGCGACGATGTGTCGCGCCGACCGGGTGACGACGAGGCGCGGACGCTCCGCCGAACCGACGAGACGCTTGCGGATCCGCAGGTGACGGCGCTTACGGGCCTTCACCGTCGACTTTCCAGCCGACTTGATGGAGATCGCCATGGCTACTTACCAGCCTTTCCGACCTTGCGACGGACCTGCTCGCCCGCGTACCGCACGCCCTTGCCCTTGTAGGGCTCAGGCTTGCGGATCTTCCGAATGTTGGCGGCGACCTCGCCGACCTGCTGCTTGTCGATGCCGGCCACCGAGAACTTGGTGGGCGACTCGACGGCGAACGTGATGCCCTCGGGGGCCGTCACCGTGACCGGGTGGCTGAAGCCGAGTGCGAACTCGAGGGCGCTGCCCTTGGCCACCACGCGGTAACCGGTGCCGACGATCTCGAGCTTCTTCTCGTAGCCATCGGTGACACCGATGATCAGGTTCGCGAGCAGCGTGCGGGTCAGGCCGTGGAGCGAGCGCGAGGCGCGCTCGTCGTTCGGACGCGTCACCACGAGGGTTCCCTCGGTGTGATCCACCTCGATCGGGGCCGGGATGGAGTGCGTCAGCGTTCCCTTGGGGCCCTTGACCGTGACAACACGCTCTGCGAGCGAGACGTCGACGGCTGCCGGGACCACAACGGGGATCTTCCCAATGCGGGACATGGTTCCTCCCTTACCAGACGTAGGCGAGGACTTCCCCACCCACGCCCTTCTTGGCAGCCTGACGGTCGGTGAGCAGACCGGAGGACGTGGACAGGATCGCCACGCCCAGGCCGCCGAGCACCTGGGGCAGGTTCGTGGACTTGGCGTACACCCGGAGACCGGGCTTGGAGATGCGGCGGATGCCGGCGAGCGAACGCTCGCGCTGCGGGCCGAACTTGAGGTTCAGCACGAGGGTCTTGCCGACCTCGGCCTCCTCCTCGCTCCATCCCGCGATGTAGCCCTCCGCCTGGAGGATCTCGGCAATGTGCGACTTGAGCTTCGAGTACGGCATCTTGACCGTCTCGTGGTACGCGGAGTTCGCGTTACGCAGACGCGTGAGCATGTCTGCGATGGGGTCTGTCATCGTCATCGGGCTTCAGCCCTTCCTCGCCGTGGTTTCCCCCACCCCGTCAGGGGTGAGGACCTGCGGCGTAGTTGTTACCAGCTGCTCTTGGTGATGCCCGGGAGCTGGCCGGCGAGGGCCATCTCACGCAGGCAGATGCGGCACAGGCCGAACTTGCGGTAGACCGAGCGGGGACGCCCGCAGCGGTTGCACCGCGTGTAGCCACGGACGGCGAACTTCTGCTTGCCGGCGGCCTTCTGCACCAGGGCGGTCTTCGCCATGTCAGTTCTCCTTGAACGGGAAGCCGAGGTGGCGCAGGAGCGACCGACCCTCGTCGTTGGTGAGCGCGGACGTCACGACCGTGATGTCCATGCCGCGGACGCGGTCGATCGAGTCCTGGTCGATCTCGTGGAACATCGCCTGCTCCGTGAGACCGAACGTGTAGTTCCCGTTGCCGTCGAACTGCTTCGGCGACAGACCACGGAAGTCACGGATGCGCGGGAGGGCGATCGAGACCAGACGGTCCACGAACTCCCACATGCGGTCACCGCGGAGCGTGGTGTGCGCGCCGATCGGCTGGCCCTCGCGGAGCTTGAACTGCGCGATGGACTTGCGAGCCTTGGTGACCTGCGGCTTCTGACCCGTGATGAGCGAGAGGTCGCGGATCGCGCCCTCGATCAGCTTGGAGTCGCGAGCGGCGTCACCGACACCCATGTTCACGACGACCTTCACGAGGCCGGGAACCTGGTTGACGTTCGCGTAGCTGAACTCCTCGCGCAGCGCGGGGACGATCTCCTCGCGGTAGCGCGACTTCAGGCGCGGCAGGACCTTCTCCGCCACCTCGGTGGTCTCAATGGTCTCGGTCATCACACGTCCTTACCGGAGCGCTTGGCGATGCGGACGCGGACCGTACGCTTGCGGCCGTCGCGCTCGACTTCCTCGGTGCGGTAGCCCACCCGGGTGCCCTTCTTGGACTCCGGGTCGACCAGCATCACGTTGCTGATGTGGATGGGGGCCTCGACGGTCTCGATGCCACCCGTGCGGCTGCCGCGCTGCGACTGCGACACCTTGGTGTGCTTCGTGACGCGCTTGATGCCCTCGACGACGACACGGTTGGTCTCCGTGAACACCTCGAGAACGCGGCCCTGCTTGCCACGGTCAGCGCGGCTGCCGGAGATCACGACGACGAGGTCGCCCTTCTTGATCTTCGCCATAACTCAGATCACCTCCGGGGCGAGCGACACGATGCGCATGAACTTCTTGTCACGCAGCTCGCGGCCCACCGGGCCGAAGATGCGGGTTCCACGGGGCTCGCCGTCCTGCTTGAGGATGACGGCTGCGTTCTCGTCGAACCGGATGTACGAACCGTCGGGACGTCGGCGCTCCTTGCGGGTGCGCACGATGACCGCCTTGACGACATCGCCCTTCTTGACGTTGCCGCCGGGGATGGCGTCCTTGACGGTGGCGACGATGACGTCACCGATGCCGGCGTAGCGACGCCCAGAGCCACCGAGAACGCGGATGCAGAGAATCTCCTTGGCACCCGTGTTGTCGGCGACCTTGAGTCGCGACTCCTGCTGAATCATGAACCTGCTCCTGTCGTCGTGCCGGTTCTCGGCATGTGCCGGGCCTGGCCGAACGGATAATTACTGGTGGTCAGCGTGCCTTCTCGATGACCTCGACCACGCGCCACCGCTTGGTGGCGGACAGCGGCCGCGTCTCCATGATGAGAACGAGGTCTCCGACGCCCGCGACGGAAACTTCGTCGTGCGCCTTCACCTTGATGGTGCGCCGGATGACCTTGCCGTAGAGCGGGTGCTTGACCCGGTCCTCCAGCTCGACCACGACGGTCTTGTCCATCTTGTCGCTGACGACGTAGCCCTGGCGCGTCTTGCGGTAGGGCCGCTGCTCGTCGGTCACGGCCTCAGCCGCAGCTTCCTTGCTCATAGTCTCGCTCACTTCACGCTCGTCGGGGCGGTACGGATCCCGAGCTCGCGCTCACGCAGGACCGTGTAGATCCGGGCGATGTCGCGCTTGACTTCCTTGAGTCGACCGTGGCTCTCCAGCTGGCCGGTCGCCGAGGCGAACCGCAGGTGGAACAGCTCGTCCTTGGCCTTGCGCAGCTCGGCGACGAGTCGCTCGTCGTCGAAACCGTCCAGCTCGGACGTCTGCAGGTCCTTCGAACCCACTGCCATCAGATGTCACCACCCTCGCGCCGCACGAAGCGGGTCTTCATCGGAAGCTTGTGCTGGGCGCGACGCATGGCCTCGCGAGCCAGCGGCTCAGGAACGCCGGCGAGCTCGAAGAGAACGCGACCCGGCTTGATGTTGGCGATCCACCACTCCACGGAACCCTTACCGGAACCCATGCGGGTCTCGGCGGGCTTCTTGGTCAGCGGGCGGTCGGGGTAGATGTTGATCCACACCTTTCCACCACGCTTGATGTGACGGGTCATGGCGATACGCGCGGACTCGATCTGGCGGTTGGTGAGGTATCCACCCTCGACCGCCTGGATGCCGAACTCGCCGAACGCGATCGAGGTGCCACCGGTGGCGGCGCCGCGACGCTTGGGGTGGTGCTGCTTGCGGTGCTTGGTCCGCCTGGGGATCAGCATCGGTGTCAGGCCTCCGTTCCGGTGGCGACAGCGGCCGGAGCCTCAGCAGCAGCCGGAGCGGCGGACTCGTCACGACGGCCACGGGGGCGGTCGTTGCGGTCACCACGGTCCGGACGCGGGCCACGGCCACGGGCCGGCGCGCCGGCCTCCTGGGCCGCGTACTCGCGCTCGGTCATGTCGCCCTTGTAGATCCACACCTTCACGCCGATGCGGCCGAAGGTCGTGCGAGCCTCGAAGAAGCCGTAGTCGATGTTCGCGCGAAGCGTGTGCAGCGGCACACGGCCCTCGCGGTAGAACTCCTTGCGGCTCATCTCGGCGCCGCCGAGACGGCCCGAGCACTGCACCCGGATGCCCTTGGCACCGGCACGCTGAGCAGACTGCATGCCCTTGCGCATGGCGCGACGGAACGCGACACGGCTGGCGAGCTGCTCGGCGATGCCCTGCGCCACGAGCTGGGCGTCGAGCTCGGGGTTCTTGACCTCGTGGATGTTCAGCGTGACCTGCTTGCCGGTGAGCTTCTCGAGCTCACCGCGCAGGCGGTCCGCCTCCGCGCCACGACGGCCGATGACGATGCCGGGACGAGCGGTGTGGAGCGTGACGTGCACGCGGTCACGGGTGCGCTCGATCTGCACCTTCGAGACGCCGGCGCGCTCGAGGCCCGCCGACATCAGACGACGGATCTCGACGTCCTCGCGGACGTAGTCGCGGTAGCGCTGACCCGGCTTGGTCGAGTCGGCGAACCACTTGGAACGGTGCTCGGTCGTGATGCCGAGCCGGAACCCGAGCGGGTTGACCTTCTGGCCCATCAGCGAGCCCCTTCCTTCGGCGCCACGATCACAGTGATGTGGCTGGTGCGCTTGAGGACGCGCGCTGCGCGCCCCTGGGCACGCGGACGGATCCGCTTGAGCGTCGGGCCCTCGTCCACGTACGCCTCCGCGATGAACAGCTCGCTCGGGTCGAACCGGACGCTCGCGGCGTCGGCCTTCACACGAGCGTTCGCGATCGCGCTGGCGACGAGCTTGCGCACGTCGACAGCGGCGGCCTGCGGGGCGAACCCGAGCAGGGCAACTGCCTCCTCGGCTCGCTTGCCACGGATGGTGTCCACGACGCGGCGAGCCTTCTGGGGCGTGACGCGGAGATACCGCACCTGCGCCTTGGCTTCCATGTGTCTGTCCTTTTCTGGGACCGTCAGTTCGTCACCGCGTCAGCGGCGACGAGCCTTACGGTCGTCCTTGTCGTGTCCACGGTACGTACGGGTCGGCGCAAACTCTCCGAGCTTGTGTCCGACCATCGACTCGGTGACGAAGACCGGGACGTGCTTCCGGCCGTCGTGCACCGCGAAGGTGTGGCCGAGGAACTCCGGCGTGATCATCGAGCGGCGCGACCACGTCTTGATGACGTTCTTGGTGCCCTTCTCGTTCTGGACGTCCACCTTCTTCTGGAGGTGTCCGTCGACGAAGGGGCCCTTCTTCAGGCTGCGAGGCATGCTTCGTACTCCCTATCAGCGCTTCTTGCCGGTACGCCGACGGCGCACGATGAGCTTGTCGCTCGGCTTGCCCGGACGACGGGTGCGGCCCTCGGCCTGACCCCAGGGGCTGACCGGGTGGCGTCCACCGGAGGTCTTGCCCTCTCCACCACCGTGGGGGTGGTCGACCGGGTTCATGGCGACACCACGGACGGTCGGGCGCTTGCCCTTCCAGCGCATGCGGCCGGCCTTGCCCCAGTTGATGTTCGACTGCTCGGCGTTGCCGACCTCGCCGACCGTGGCGCGGCAGCGCACGTCGACGTTGCGGATCTCGCCGGACGGCATGCGCAGCTGCGCGTAGGGGCCGTCCTTGGCGACGAGCTGCACCGACACACCGGCCGAGCGCGCGATCTTCGCACCGCCACCGGGACGGAGCTCCACGGCGTGGATGACCGTACCCGTGGGGATGTTGCGCAGCGGCAGGTTGTTGCCGGGCTTGATGTCCGCGCCCGGGCCCTGCTCGATCGGGTCACCCTGACCGAGCTTGTTCGGCGCGATGATGTAGCGCTTCTCGCCGTCGGCGTAGTGCAGCAGCGCGATGCGCGCCGTGCGGTTGGGGTCGTACTCGATGTGAGCGACCTTGGCGGGCACGCCGTCCTTGTCGTGACGACGGAAGTCGATCACGCGGTAGGCGCGCTTGTGGCCACCACCCTTGTGGCGGGTGGTGATGCGACCGGTCGAGTTACGACCGCCGGTCTTGCTGAGCGGGCGCACGAGCGACTTCTCAGGCGTCGACCGGGTGATCTCGACGAAGTCGGCGACGGACGAACCGCGCCGGCCCGGCGTCGTCGGCTTGTACTTACGGATTCCCATGATCTAGGTCCTCATCCCATCGGTGCCGGTCAGGAGACCGGACCACCGAAGATGTCGATCGAGCCCTCGCGCAGCGTGATGATCGCGCGCTTGGTGTCCTTGCGCTTGCCGGTGCCGACACGAGTGCGGCGGGTCTTGCCCTGCCGGTTCATCGTGTTGACGTCGGCAACCTTGACCCCGAAGACCTGCTCGACCGCGATCTTGATCTCGGTCTTGTTGGCGTCGGGGTGAACGAGGAAGGTGTACTTGCCCGCGTCGAGCAGGCTGTAGCTCTTCTCGGAGACGACCGGCGCGAGCAGGATGTCGCGCGGGTCCTTGCCGATGGCGCTCACTTGGCGTCCTCCTCGGAGGTGGGCGTGGCGTACTGGCCGGAGTTGACGAGGAAGGCCTCGAGCGCCGACGAGGTGAACACGACGTCGTCGTTGACGAGGACGTCGTAGGTGTTCAGCTGGTCGGGCGTGACGAGGTGGACCTCGACGACGTTCCGCAGGCTCAGCCAGGCGGCGTCCTCGTTCCGGGAGACCACCGCGAGGATGCGGCGGGCCGACGTCGCCGAACGGATCGCCGAGAGGGCGACCTTCGTCGAGGGCGTCTCCAGCACGAGGTCGGAGACCACGTGGACACGGCCGGCGCGAGCCCGGTCGGAGAGGGCGCCACGCAGGGCGGCGGCCTTCATCTTCTTGGGGGTGCGCTGGCTGTAGTCGCGCGGCTGCGGTCCGTGGACCACGCCACCGCCGGCGAACTGAGGAGCGCGGGTCGAACCCTGACGGGCGCGGCCGGTGCCCTTCTGCTTGTACGGCTTGCGACCGCCACCACGGACCTCGGCCCGCGTCTTGGTCTTGTGCGTGCCCTGGCGGGCCGCGGCGAGCTGCGCCACGACGACCTGGTGGATCAGCGGCACGTTGGTGGTCACGTCGAAGACCTGGGCGGGAAGCTCGGCGGTGCCGGTCTTCTTGCCCGTGGCGTCGATGACGTCGATGGAGGTCATGGTCACGCCCCCTTCACGGCGGTGCGGACGACGACGAGCGAGCCCTTGGGTCCGGGCACGGGGCCCGCGACCAGCAGCAGGCCGGCAGCGACGTCCACGGAGTGGATCGTCAGGTTCTGGATGGTCTTGCGGGCGTGACCCATGCGACCAGCCATCTTCATGCCCTTGAACACGCGCGACGGCGTCGAGGCGCCACCGATCGAGCCGGGCTTGCGGTGGTTGCGGTGTGCACCGTGGGACGCGCCGACTCCGTGGAAGCCGTGGCGCTTCATGACACCGGCGGTGCCCTTGCCCTTGGTGGTACCGATGACGTCGATCTTGGCGCCGGCCTCGAAGGCCTCCGCGGTGAGCTCCTGGCCCGGGGCGAAGTCGGAGACGTGCTCCGTACGGATCTCGACGACGTGGCGGCGCGGCGTGACGCCGGCCTTCGCGAAGTGGCCCTTGAGGGGCTGCGTCACCTTGCGCGGGTCGATCTGGCCGAACGCGAGCTGGACGGCGGAGTAGCCGTCGATCTCCTGCGTACGAACAGCCGAGACCACGTTGGTGCCGACGCGGACGACCGTCACCGGGACGAGCTTGCCGGCGTCGTCCCAGACCTGGGTCATGCCGAGCTTCGTCCCGAGCAGCGCCGTCACGGCGGGGCTTGTGGTTGTGGAAGTCATGGTCGGATCCTCAGAGCTTGATCTCGATGTTGACGTCCGCCGGAAGGTCGAGTCGCATGAGCGAGTCGACGGCCTTCGGCGTCGGGTCGATGATGTCGATGAGGCGCTTGTGCGTGCGCATCTCGAAGTGGTCGCGGCTGTCCTTGTACTTGTGCGGAGAACGAATCACGCAGTACACGTTCTTCTCCGTCGGCAGCGGCACGGGGCCGACCACCGTTGCACCGGCACGAGTCACCGTGTCGACGATCTTGCGCGCCGAGCTGTCGATGACCTCGTGGTCATAGGACTTCAGCCGGATGCGGATCTTCTGTCCCGCCATAGCTGTCTGACTCTCTCTCGTCGTTACCGCTCGTGAACTGCTGACCGACCCCCGCGCTCGGGCGTGTCGCTGAGGCGACGTACCCGGGCGGCGCACTCGCGTGCTGCTGCGAGTCGGTACTCGAGTCGGGGTCTGTGCTCCCGCCCCCCGAGAGGGAGGCGGACCGCGATGGCTGCCGGGATCGGATCCCGAGCGCGGCGCTCTGAGAGCAGCGACAAGCGCCCGGATTTCACCGGTAGCTCGCCGTCTGCACGCTGGGCGCGCACGCACGAGTCTCGTTTCCACGAGGCAACCTGGACAGTCTGCCACAGAGGGCGGGATCTGGCCAACCGGGCCGGGTTGTGGGTCCGGTCACGCCGGCCCCGCTCCCCCGGGCGCCGCCAGAGGCCTCTCCCCCGGGTACGCACGAGGGCCCGGGAGCAGATGCTCCCGGGCCCTCGTGGATCAGCTCACCGCTTCCCGCTCGCGCGGGGGGGATCACTTGATGATCTTGGTGACCTTGCCCGAACCGATGGTCCGGCCGCCCTCGCGGATGGCGAAGCCGAGGCCCTCCTCCATGGCGATCGGCTGGATGAGCTCGACCGACATCTCGGTGTTGTCACCCGGCAGGACCATGTCCGTGCCCTCGGGCAGCGTGATGACGCCCGTGACGTCCGTGGTGCGGAAGTAGAACTGCGGGCGGTAGTTCGAGTAGAACGGGTTGTCACGCCCACCCTCCGACTTGGACAGGATGTAGACCTGGCCCTCGAAGTTGGTGTGGGGCGTGTTGGTGCCCGGCTTCACGACGACCTGGCCGCGCTCGACGTCCTCGCGCTTGATGCCGCGGAGCAGGAGGCCACAGTTCTCGCCGGCCCACGCCTCGTCCATCTGCTTGTGGAACATCTCGATGCCCGTGACCGTGGTCTTCTGGGCGTCGCGGATGCCGACGATCTCGACCTCCGAGTTGATCGGGAGCTTGCCGCGCTCGACCTTGCCGGTCACGACGGTGCCACGACCGGTGATCGTGAAGACGTCCTCGATCGGCATGAGGAACGGCTTGTCCATGTCGCGCTCGGGCGTCGGGACGGACTCGTCCACGGCGTTCATGAGCGCCTCGACGGTGGCGACCCACTCCGGGTCACCCTCGAGGGCCTTCAGGCCGGAGACGCGGACCACGGGGGCCTCGTCGCCGTCGAAGCCCTGCGAGGACAGCAGCTCACGGACCTCCATCTCGACGAGCTCGAGGATCTCCTCGTCGTCGACCATGTCGGACTTGTTGAGCGCGACGAGCAGGTACGGCACGCCGACCTGCTTGGCGAGCAGGACGTGCTCACGCGTCTGGGCCATGGGGCCGTCGGTCGCAGCCACGACCAGGATGGCGCCGTCCATCTGCGCCGCACCCGTGATCATGTTCTTGATGTAGTCGGCGTGACCGGGCGCGTCGACGTGGGCGTAGTGACGCGCCTCCGTCTGGTACTCGACGTGCGCGATGTTGATCGTGATGCCGCGCTGCTTCTCCTCGGGCGCCTTGTCGATCTCGTCGAACGGCGTGAAGGGGTTCAGGTCCGGGTACTTGTCGTGCAGGACCTTGGAGATGGCAGCGGTGAGCGTCGTCTTGCCGTGGTCAACGTGGCCGATCGTGCCGATGTTGACGTGGGGCTTGGTCCGCTCGAACTTGGCCTTAGCCACTGTGGTTCCTCCTGGAACTCGGTAGTCGTTCGCCGTTCAGGGCGTTTCCTGGGGCGGTGTCCTACGGTCTGATGGGTCTTGTACTGCTGGGGTCGACCAGTGGGACTACTCGCCCCGGGTCTTCTTGATGATCTCCTCGGCAACGTTCCGAGGAACCTCGGCGTAGTTGCTGAACTGCATCGAGTACACGGCGCGACCCTGGGTCTTCGACCGCAGGTCGCCGATGTAGCCGAACAGCTCCGACAACGGCACCAGTGCGCGGATAACCTTAACCCCGCTCGCGTCGTTCATCGACTGGATCATGCCACGTCGCGAGTTGAGGTCGCCGATGACGTCGCCCATGTACTCCTCGGGCGTCCGCACCTCGACGTCCATGATCGGCTCGAGGATGACCGGGTCCGCCTTGCGGAAGCCCTCCTTCGCGACCATGGAACCGGCGATCTTGAACGCCATCTCCGAGGAGTCGACGTCGTGGTACGCGCCGTCCGTGAGCGACGCCTTGACGCCGACCATCGGGAAGCCGGCGAGCACGCCGGCGCTCAGCGCGTCCTGGATTCCGGCGTCGACGCTCGGGATGTACTCGCGCGGGACGCGACCACCGGTGACGGCGTTGACGAACTCGTACAGCTCGCCGTCCTCGGACTCCAGCGGCTCGAAGGTCACCTGGACCTTGGCGAACTGGCCGGAACCACCCGTCTGCTTCTTGTGGGTGTAGTCGACCTTCTCCACCTTGCGGCGGATGGTCTCGCGGTAGGCCACCTGCGGCTTGCCGACGTTGGCCTCGACGTGGAACTCGCGACGCATGCGGTCGACGAGGATGTCGAGGTGGAGCTCGCCCATGCCCTTGATGACGGTCTGGCCGGTCTCCTGGTCGAGCATGACCTGGAAGGTGGGGTCCTCCTCGGCGAGCTTCTGGATGGCGACACCCAGCTTCTCCTGGTCACCCTTGGTCTTCGGCTCGATGGCCACCTCGATGACCGGGTCCGGGAACGTCATGGACTCGAGCACGATCGGGTTCTGCAGGTCGCAGAGGGTCTCGCCCGTGGTCACGTCCTTGAGCCCGATGAAGGCGTAGATGTGACCGGCGGTGGCCTCCTCGACCGGCATCTCCTTGTTGGCGTGCATCTGGAAGAGCTTACCGATGCGCTCCTTCTTGCCCTTGGTGGCGTTGAGCACCTGGGCGCCCGGCGTGATGCGGCCGGAGTAGATGCGCACGAACGTCAGCTTGCCGAAGAACGGGTGCGTCGCGACCTTGAACGCCAGGGCCGAGAACGGCGCGTCGAGGGCGGCCGGGCGGGAGAGCACGACCTCCTCGTCACGGACGTCGTGGCCGAAGACGTCGGGGACGTCGAGCGGCGAGGGGAGGTAGTCGATGACGGCGTCGAGCATGGGCTGGACGCCCTTGTTCTTGAACGCCGAGCCGCACAGCACCGGGTAGGCCTGCGAGGTGATCGTCAGCTGGCGGATGCCGGCCTTGATCTCCTCGGTCGTGAGCTCCTCGCCGCCGAGGAACTTCTCGAGCAGCGTGTCGTTCGTCTCGGCCACGGCCTCGATGAGGTCGGCGCGGTACTTGTCCGCCTTCTCGGCGAGCTCGGCCGGGATCTCCTCGACGGTGTAGTTCGCACCCATCGCGGTCTCGCCGCGCCAGAGCAGCGCGCGCATCTCGACGAGGTCGACGACACCCTCGAACTCGCTCTCGGCACCGATGGGGAGCTGGATCACGAGCGGCTTCGCGCCGAGGCGCGAGACGATGGTGTCGACCGTGAAGTAGAAGTCGGCGCCGAGCTTGTCCATCTTGTTGACGAAGCAGATGCGCGGGACGTCGTACTTGTCGGCCTGACGCCAGACGGTCTCCGACTGCGGCTCCACGCCCTCCTTGCCGTCGAAGACGGCGACGGCGCCGTCGAGCACGCGCAGGGAGCGCTCGACCTCGACCGTGAAGTCCACGTGACCGGGGGTGTCGATGATGTTGATCTGGTTCTTGTTCCAGAAGCAGGTCACGGCGGCCGACGTGATCGTGATGCCGCGCTCCTTCTCCTGTTCCATCCAGTCGGTCGTCGAGGCGCCGTCGTGCGTCTCGCCGATCTTGTAGTTGACGCCGGTGTAGAACAGGATCCGCTCGGTCGTCGTGGTCTTGCCGGCGTCGATGTGCGCCATGATGCCGATGTTGCGGACCTTGTTGAGGTCAGTCAGCACGTCCTGTGCCACAGGTGCTCGATTCTGGTCGGGATGAGCAGGGAGTCGGTCACGTCGGTGCCGTGACCAGGGGGTGGGAGGGCCGGCGCGCCCGAGGGCGTGCCGGCCACAGCCTCACCAGCGGTAGTGCGCGAAGGCCCGGTTGGACTCGGCCATCTTGTGGACGTCCTCGCGACGCTTCACAGCGGCGCCGAGGCCGTTGGAGGCGTCGAGGATCTCGTTCATGAGGCGCTCGGTCATGGTCTTCTCGCGACGCTGGCGCGAGTAGTCCACGAGCCACCGCATGGCCAGCGCGGTGGCGCGGGCCGGACGGACCTCGATCGGGACCTGGTAGGTCGTACCACCGACGCGGCGGGACTTGACCTCGAGGGCCGGACGGACGTTGTCGAGCGCGCGCTTGAGGACGGCGGCGGGGTCGCCCTGCGTCTTCTCGCGGACACCCTCGAGGGCGTCGTAGACGATGCGCTCGGCGACGGACTTCTTGCCGTCGAGGAGCACGCGGTTGACCAGCTGCGTGACCGTCGGGGAGCCGTAGACCGGGTCGACGACGATCGGGCGCTTCGGGGCGGGGCCCTTACGAGGCATTACTTCTTCTCCTTCTTGGCGCCGTAGCGGCTGCGAGCCTGCTTGCGGTTCCGGACACCCTGCGTGTCGAGCGCACCGCGGACGATCTTGTAACGGACACCCGGAAGGTCCTTCACACGACCACCGCGGACGAGCACGATCGAGTGCTCCTGCAGGTTGTGACCCTCGCCGGGGATGTAGGCCGTGACCTCCATCTGGCTCGAGAGCTTCACGCGCGCCACCTTGCGGAGAGCCGAGTTCGGCTTCTTCGGGGTGGTGGTGTAGACGCGCGTGCAGACGCCACGACGCTGGGGCGAACCCTGGAGCGCCGGGGTCTTGGACTTGCTGACCTTGGGCGAGCGGCCCTTGCGGACCAGCTGCTGAATTGTGGGCACTACTTCTCCGTCTCGAGGTGACTGGGTGACACGAGGTCGTTCCTGTCCGCGATGCCGTGCTCCTACGCTGGATCCCAGGCACCCGACACGCTCCCGGCCGCCCAGAGGGTCGGACCGAGGGGCGCCGGTGGCTCGAGGCCACTCAGTGAGACCGGAGCTCCGACCCGACGATCTCTCGTCGGACGTCGCGGGAGCCGATTTCACGCGCACGCAAGAGCCCGCATCTGCGGGCACCGCGGTCCAGCATAGGTTGCGGGCGCCCCGACGTCAACGCACCGGCCCCGGGCACCGACCGGCGCATCACGCCGGTGCGGACGTCAGGTCAACGGGTGCGTCGTCGAGCACGCCAGTCGCTGCAGGGGGAAGCCCACGGCGTTCCCCAACGAGAACGTGCCGTCCTCGAGGTCGCGCACTCCCCCGGCTCCCTCGACCTGCGACGAGGTGACGTAGCCCGCGCAGATCCGCGCCGTCGCCGGCTCCGCGGGAAGCCGCACCGGTCGGTCGCCCTCCCTGTCGGAGAACGGCTCCAGCGGACGCGGGGCCGTTCCCGTCCCCTCGCGCGTCTCGCCCGGCGCGAGCTCGACGACGGCGGTCGCCGGCGCCTGGGCGTGGTCCACGTCCCCGCGCACCGGGTACATCGCCGCGACGAGAGCCACCCCCTCGGCCACGCTGCGGTCGGCGAACACCAGCGCGCCCCGGGGCTCGACGATCCAGACGGCCTCGGACGAGGTGTTCTCCAGGACGTAGTCCCACCAGATGCCGTCCTGGGTCGTCCGGACGGACGCCGTGACCAGCACGTCGGTCGAGATCGTGTCCTCGGTGATCGAGATGGGGTCCTCCTCCGCCTGGCAGGACGCCATCCCCCCGGCGCCGAGCACGGCGAGCGCCGCCACGGCGGCCAGCCCCGTTCGTCCGTTCCTCATCAGTAGCTCTCCCTCCTGGGGAGTCCCATCTCCTCGCGGAGCCCGTTCTCGGAGAACTCGATCGGGTGGTCGGGGCTGATGATCTCCGGGGTGTCGGGGTCGCCGTCGTGGTCCACGGGGAGGCCGCTCGCGTGGCGCTCGGTCACCTTGATCCCGTGGTTGCCGGTGTCGTCGCCCTCGTAGATCTCCTCGTAGTCGACGTCGTTCACGTAGTCGTAGACGTGACCGAGCTCGTGCTGCAGCACGACGATCGGCGGCGCCCCCCGGAAGTCGTCGATGGTCGGGAGATACCTGACCTCGTCGGGCCGACCGTTCGACGCCGAGCTGTTCTGCTCGTCGGGGTTGGAGGCGGGGGGTGTCCACTCGCTGATCGTCAGGGAGTCCTTCTTGAACCCGAGGAAGCCGGAGTCCTCGTAGTTCTGCTCGAGGTTGGCCAGCATCTGCTGCCCGGTGGGCGAGGACCGCAGCATGTCGAGGTCCGCCTCGACCCTGGCGATGAACTCGGGCGTGCCCTGGATGGTGATGTGCCTGGTCGTCTCGGGGATCTCCACGCGCACGTTCGTCTCGTTGCTGGAGCCGTCCGCACGGCTGTCGTCGTTGCTGGTGTCCTGCCCCGTGCCCCCGACCGTCCTGTCCTCTCCCAGCCCGCCGTAGGAGACGTCGTCGCCCGCACCGCCCAGGATCTGGTCGTCGCCGCGACCGCCGGAGAGGACGTCGTCCCCAGCGCCGCCGTCCAGGACGTCGTCGTCCCCGCCGCCCTCGAGGTAGTCCTCGTCCTGCCCTCCGCTGAGGATGTCGCGGCCGTCGAGTCCGTACAGCGTGTCGCGCCCGCTGCCGCCGACCATGCGATCGTCCCCGCCCTGACCGTCCAGGTAGTCGTGCCCGCCGCCGCCCGAGACGTGATCGTCGCCCGCACCCGCCTCGATCTCGTCGTCGCCGGCGGACCCGAACAGGCGGTCGTCTCCCCCACCACCCTGGATCCGGTCGAGCCCGCCACCGCCGACGACGGTGAAGGACAGCGAGGTCCCGGCGGGCAGCGCGATCGTGTCGGCGCCCCCACCACCCCGGATCGTCACGTCGGTGCCCGCGGGGATCCGGTAGCTGCGGCCGTTGATCGTCACGATCTGGATGTCGGTGAACGGGATCGTCGACACCGTGATCGTGTCGTCCCCGCTGCCGCCGCTCACGACGGCCTCGCCGTCGAGGAAGATGATCCCGGCGCCCGTCCCCTCGAGCGGGGTGTCCACCAGCGGCACCTCGCCCGTGGCGTAGGTGCTCCAGGTCGAGTGGACGACCGCCCACTCCCCCTGTGCCGCCCGGAGCGTGGCGGCGAAGCCGAGCAGCTCGGTGTCGAGCGTCCTGCGGATGTCCAGCGCGGCCGACGTGGCGGCGTCCACGAGGGCTCCGTCCTCCTCGGTCGTGACGTCGAACCCGAGGAGACCGGGAGGGCCGTACCGGCGCGGCAGGTGCATGACCGTCGCCCAGGACCCGTCGAGGGCGCCCTGGGCCTGACGGACGGCCCCGGCCGCGCTCTGGGTGGCGGCGGCCGCCGACTCCGCGGCTCCCGCTGCCACGTCGATGTCCGCCCCGACCTTCGACCCCTGGGAGGCGAACGCCTCCGCCGCGTCGCCGTCCCACTCGGAGACGGCCAGACGGGCCGAGGCGCCGAACGACTCCGCACCGCCGGTGAGCGCACGACCGACGGCGCTCCACGCCGCCGCCGCCGCGTCGAGGGACACCAGCTCCGCCCTCAGGTCCCACAACCCCTCGGTCACGAGATCCTCATCTCCTCGGCGGCGGCCTCGTCGGCGTCGGAGTAGCCGAACGCGCAGGCGTACAGCGTCTCGCTCGCGTTCTCGAGCACCCCGGCGATCGTGGCCGCGGCCGTGCCGGCGGAGTCCGCGGCGAGGGCGTGGGCCTCGCGGAAGGCGGCGGCCCCCGGGGTGGTGCCGGCGGCGAGTCCGGCCAGGCCCGTCAGCGCGACCACCGCGTCCTGCCAGGAGTGGGAGACCTCCACAGCGGTGTCGAGCACGCTGCCGGCCGCCTCGCTCACGACCTCCGGATCGATGTGCATGTCACGCCCTGCCTCAACGTCGGGTACGGGTACGAAGTGGACCCGGTGAGAACGTAGCGCCGCCACCGGCGCCGGTGGGGATCGGGTTCGCGCCCCGTCGTGCCGGAACGGGAACGACGGCGGCCCGCCACCTCCGCAGAGGTGACGGGCCGCCGTCGTGACGGGGTCGCGGTGAGGACCGCCGCTGGATCAGCGGTAGTCGTCGTACCCGCGTCCGAGGTCGAGCTCCTCGAGGGCGATCGCCTCGCCGGAGCCGGAGCCCAGCGGCAGGTAGTCGATCTCGTCGTAGCCGAAGGCCGGGTACAGCTCGGCCTTCGCCTCCTCCGTCGGCTCCACCTGGACGTTGCGGTAGCGGGCGAGGCCCGTACCGGCCGGGATGAGCTTTCCGAGGATGACGTTCTCCTTGAGGCCGAGCAGGGAGTCGCGGCGACCGCTCATCGCGGCCTCCGTCAGCACCTTGGTCGTCTCCTGGAAGGACGCCGCCGAGAGCCACGAGTCCGTGGCCAGCGAGGCCTTGGTGATGCCCATGAGCTCCGGGCGACCGGAGGCGGGGGTACCGCCCTCGGACACCACGCGACGGTTCTCGTCCTCGAACCGGCCGCGCTCGGCGATCTCGCCCGGCAGCAGGTTCGCGTCACCCGAGTCCAGCACGGTCACGCGACGCAGCATCTGCCGCACGATGACCTCGATGTGCTTGTCGTGGATGTCCACGCCCTGGCTGCGGTAGGTCTCCTGCACCTGGTTGACCAGGTGCTTCTGCACCGCCTGCGGACCGAGGATGCGGAGGACCTTCTTCGGGTCGACCGCACCGGCGACGAGCTGCTGCCCGACGGCGACGTGGTCGCCGTCGCCGACCAGCAGGCGCGCGCGCTTGGTGATCGGGTAGGCCAGCTCCTCGCTGCCGTCGTCCGGCGTGACCACCAGGCGACGGATCCGCTCGGAGTCGTCGATCGTCAGACGACCGGCGGCCTCGCTGATCGGGGCCTCACCCTTGGGGGTGCGGGCCTCGAACAGCTCCTGGACGCGCGGCAGACCCTGCGTGATGTCCTCGGCCGCCGCCACACCACCGGTGTGGAACGTCCGCATCGTCAGCTGGGTGCCGGGCTCACCGATCGACTGCGCCGCGATGATGCCGACGGCCTCGCCGACGTCCACGAGCTTGCCCGTGGCCAGGGAGCGGCCGTAGCACTTCGCGCAGGTGCCCACGCGGGAGGCGCAGGTCAGCACGGAGCGGATCTTGATCGTCTCGACGCCGGCGGCGACGAGCTTCTCGATCAGGACGTCGCCGACGTCGGCGCCCGCCTCGGCGAGCACCGTGCCGTCCGAGTCGGCCACCTGGGTGGCCAGCGTCCGGGTGTAGGCGCTCGTCTCGACGGTCTCGGCGCGGGTGGCGGTGCCGTCGCTGCCGATCTCGGCGATGACCGTCACCAGGCCGCGCTCGGTGCCGCAGTCGTCCTCACGGATGATGACGTCCTGCGACACGTCGACGAGACGACGCGTGAGGTAGCCCGAGTCGGCCGTCCGCAGAGCGGTGTCGGCCAGACCCTTGCGGGCACCGTGGGTGGCGATGAAGTACTCGAGGACGGACAGGCCCTCGCGGTAGTTCGACGTGATCGGGCGCGGGATGATCTCGCCCTTCGGGTTGGCCACGAGGCCGCGCATGCCGGCGATCTGACGCACCTGCATCCAGTTGCCTCGAGCGCCCGAGCCGACCATCCGCTGGATGGTGTTGCGCTTGGGGAAGCTCTCCCGCATGGCCGCGGCGACCTCGTCGGTCGCCTTGGTCCAGATGTCGATGAGCTCGCCGCGGCGCTCCTCGTCCGTGATGAGTCCACGCTCGTACTGGCCCTGGACCTTGGCGGCCTGGCCCTCGTACGCCTCGAGGATCGCCTTCTTGCCCTCGGGGGCGACGACGTCGGAGATGGCGATCGTGACACCGGAGCGCGTGGCCCAGGTGAAGCCGGCCGCCTTGAGGGCGTCCAGGCTCGCCGCGACGGCGACCTTCGGGTAGCGCTCGGCCAGGTCGTTGACGATGACCGAGAGCTCCTTCTTGCCGACGACGCCGTTCACGAACGGGTAGTCCACCGGGAGCGTCTCGTTGAAGAGCGCGCGACCCAGCGTCGTGTCGAACAGCACCGTGTCACCCTCGGTGAAGCCGGCGGGCGGCTCCCACCCGAGCGGCGGGACCAGATCCGTCATCCGGATCGTGATCTCGGCGTTCAGGTCGATCTGACCCGCGTCGAAGGCCATGATCGCCTCGGCGAGCGAGGCGAACTTGCGGCCGACGCCCTCGGCGTCGTCCTTGTCGCTCGTCAGGTGGTACAGACCGATGATCATGTCCTGCGAGGGCATGGTGACCGGACGGCCGTCCGACGGCTTGAGGATGTTGTTGCTCGAGAGCATGAGGATGCGAGCCTCGGCCTGCGCCTCCGCGGACAGCGGAAGGTGCACGGCCATCTGGTCGCCGTCGAAGTCGGCGTTGAACGCGCCGCAGACGAGCGGGTGCAGGTGGATCGCCTTGCCCTCGACCAGCTGGGGCTCGAACGCCTGGATGCCGAGACGGTGCAGCGTGGGTGCGCGGTTCAGCAGCACCGGGTGCTCCGTGATGACCTCCTCGAGCACGTCCCACACGACCGAGCGGGCACGCTCGACCATGCGCTTGGCGCTCTTGATGTTCTGCGCGTGGTTGAGGTCCACGAGACGCTTCATCACGAACGGCTTGAAGAGCTCCAGGGCCATCTGCTTGGGCAGACCGCACTGGTGCAGCTTCAGCTGCGGGCCGACGACGATGACCGAGCGGCCCGAGTAGTCGACGCGCTTGCCGAGCAGGTTCTGACGGAAGCGCCCCTGCTTGCCCTTGAGCATGTCGGAGATCGACTTCAGCGGACGGTTGCCGGGGCCCGTGACGGGGCGACCACGACGGCCGTTGTCGAACAGCGCGTCGACGGCCTCCTGCAGCATCCGCTTCTCGTTGTTCACGATGATCTCGGGCGCGCCGAGGTCGAGAAGACGCTTGAGGCGGTTGTTGCGGTTGATCACGCGGCGGTACAGGTCGTTCAGGTCGGAGGTCGCGAAGCGGCCACCGTCCAGCTGCACCATCGGACGGATGTCCGGCGGGATCACGGGGATGCAGTCGAGCACCATGCCCATGGGCGAGTTGGTCGTCGTCATGAACGCGTTGACGACCTTGAGGCGCTTGAGGGCGCGGGTCTTGCGCTGGCCCTTGCCGCTGCGGATGATCTCGCGCAGGTTCTCGGACTCGGCCTCGAGGTCGAACGTCTCGAGACGACGACGGATCGCCTGGGCGCCCATCGAGCCGGAGAAGTACTGGCCGTAGCGGACCTCGAGCTCGCGGTAGAGCAGCTCGTCACCCTCGAGGTCGGCGACCTTGAGGTTCTTGAAGCGGTCCCACACGCGCTGCAGCCGGTCGAGCTCGGCGTCGCTGCGCTTGCGCAGCTGGGCCATCTCGCGCTCGGCGGAGTCACGGACGCGACGACGCGCGTCCGCCTTGGCACCCTCGGACTCGAGCTGGGCCAGGTCGGCCTCGAGCTTCTTGGCGCGGGTGTCGACGTCGAGGTCGCGGCGCTTGGTGATCGCGTCGCGCTCGATGTCGATCTCGTTCTGCAGGCTCGGCAGATCGGCGTGGCGCTTGTCGGCGTCCACGTCCGTGATCATGTACGCCGCGAAGTAGATGACCTTCTCGAGGTCCTTCGGGGCGAGGTCGAGCAGGTACCCGAGGCGGGACGGGACGCCCTTGAAGTACCAGATGTGCGTGACGGGCGCGGCGAGCTCGATGTGGCCCATGCGCTCGCGGCGGACCTTCGAGCGCGTGACCTCGACGCCGCAGCGCTCGCAGACGATGCCCTTGAACCGGACGCGCTTGTACTTGCCGCAGTTGCACTCCCAGTCCCGGGTCGGACCGAAGATCTTCTCGCAGAAGAGTCCGTCCTTCTCGGGCTTGAGGGTGCGGTAGTTGATCGTCTCGGGCTTCTTGACCTCGCCGTGCGACCAGGTACGAACGTCCTCCGCCGAGGCAAGACCGATCCGCAGCTCGTCGAAGACATTGACGTCGAGCAAGTTGTCCTACTTCCTTCGGTGTGTCACCGGTAAGTCGATATCTGTGATCTGCCACCCGCGGTCCCCGCGGTGCGCGTCGTGCGCACCGCGGGGACCCGGGGCTCAGATCTCTTCGACGCTGCTGGCGTCGGGACGGCGAGACAGGTCGATACCGAGCTCTTCAGCAGCGCGGTAGACCTCCTCGTCGGTGTCACGCATCTCGATGAGCGTGCCGTCGGCGGAGAGGACCTCCACGTTCAGGCAGAGCGACTGCATCTCCTTGATGAGCACCTTGAAGGACTCCGGGATGCCCGGCTCCGGGATGTTCTCGCCCTTGACGATGGCCTCGTAGACCTTCACGCGGCCGGGGACGTCGTCGGACTTGATCGTCAGGAGCTCCTGGAGGGCGTAGGCGGCGCCGTACGCCTCGAGCGCCCACACCTCCATCTCGCCGAACCGCTGACCACCGAACTGCGCCTTACCACCCAGCGGCTGCTGCGTGATCATCGAGTACGGGCCGGTCGAGCGCGCGTGGATCTTGTCGTCGACCAGGTGGTGCAGCTTCAGGATGTACATGTAGCCGACCGAGACGGGCTCGGGGAACGGCTCGCCGGAGCGGCCGTCGAAGAGCAGCGTCTTGCCCGAGGAGTCGATCAGGCGGTCGCCGTCACGGGTGACGAGCGTGGAGTCGAGGAGACCCGCCAGCTCGTCCTCGCGGACGCCGTCGAACACCGGGGTGGCCACGGGCGTGCCCGGGGCCCCCTTGAGGTTCTCCGGGGGCAGGTTCTTCGCCCACGAGGGCACCTTGCCGGCCTTGGCGTCGGCGATGCCGGCGTCCCAGCCCGTCTTGGCGACCCATCCGAGGTGCGTCTCCAGGACCTGGCCCACGTTCATGCGGCCGGGGACACCCAGCGGGTTGAGCACGACGTCGAGCGGCGTGCCGTCCGCGAGGAACGGCATGTCCTCGATCGGGAGGATCTTGGAGATGACGCCCTTGTTGCCGTGACGGCCGGCGAGCTTGTCGCCGTCCGTGATCTTGCGTCGCTGCGCGATGTAGACCCGCACCAGCTGGTTCACGCCGGGGGGCAGCTCGTCGCCGTCCTCGCGGTTGAACTCGCGGACGCCGATGACCGTGCCGGACTCGCCGTGGGGCACCTTGAGCGAGGTGTCGCGCACCTCGCGGGCCTTCTCGCCGAAGATCGCACGGAGCAGGCGCTCCTCCGGGGTCAGCTCGGTCTCACCCTTGGGAGTGACCTTGCCGACGAGGACGTCACCGGCGCCGACCTCGGCACCGATGCGCACGATGCCGCGCTCGTCGAGGTCCGCGAGGACCTCCTCGGAGACGTTCGGGATGTCCCGCGTGATCTCCTCCGGGCCCAGCTTGGTGTCGCGCGCGTCGACCTCGTGCTCCTCGATGTGGATCGAGGAGAGCACGTCGTCGGCGACGAGACGCTGGCTCAGGATGATCGCGTCCTCGTAGTTGTGGCCCTCCCACGACATGAACCCGACGAGCAGGTTCCGGCCGAGCGCGAGCTCGCCCTCGTCGGTGGCGGGACCGTCCGCGAGGACCGAGCCGACCTCGACCCGGGCGCCCTCGTCGACCAGCACGCGCTGGTTGTAGGAGGTTCCCTGGTTCGAGCGCTGGAACTTCGCGACGCGGTACGTGAAGGACGTGGCGTCGTCGTGCGCGACCGTGATCGCGTCGGCCGAGACCTCGGTGACGACACCGGGCTTGGTGGCCACGATGACGTCGCCGGCGTCGACGGCGGCACGACGCTCCATGCCGGTGCCCACGAGCGGGGCCTCGGAACGGACCAGCGGAACCGCCTGGCGCTGCATGTTCGCGCCCATGAGGGCGCGGTTGGCGTCGTCGTGCTCGAGGAACGGGATCATCGCCGTCGCGACCGACACCATCTGGCGCGGGGAGACGTCCATGTAGTCGACCTCGTCGGCCGGGACCAGCTCGGTCTCGCCGCCGCGGGTGCGGACCAGGACGGTCTTCTCCGCGAAGGTGGACTTCTCGGTCAGCGGCGCGTTGGCCTGCGCGATGACGTAGCGGTCCTCGTCGTCGGCCGTGAGGTAGAAGACGTCGTCGGAGACGATCCCGTCCTCCACCTTGCGGTACGGCGTCTCGATGAAGCCGAACGGGTTGATGCGCGCGTACGTCGCGAGCGAGCCGATCAGACCGATGTTCGGGCCCTCGGGCGTCTCGATCGGGCACATGCGGCCGTAGTGCGACGGGTGGACGTCACGGACCTCCATCGAGGCGCGGTCACGAGAGAGACCACCCGGGCCGAGGGCCGAGAGACGCCGCTTGTGCGTCAGGCCCGCGAGCGGGTTGTTCTGGTCCATGAACTGCGACAGCTGGCTCGTGCCGAAGAACTCCTTGATGGAGGCGACGACGGGCCGGATGTTGATGAGGGTCTGCGGCGTGATCGCCTCGACGTCCTGCGTCGTCATGCGCTCGCGCACGACGCGCTCCATCCGCGACAGGCCCGTGCGGACCTGGTTCTGGATGAGCTCGCCGACCGCGCGGATGCGACGGTTGCCGAAGTGGTCGATGTCGTCCGTCTCGACGTGCACGGTGACGCGCGCGTCGGCCGGGCCGACCTCGACCTCGTCGACGCCGCGGTGCAGCGCGGCGAGATACTTGACCGTCGCGACGATGTCGGCGACCTGCAGGACGGACTCGGTGAGCTCCGCCTGGCGGCCCAGCTTCTTGTTCAGCTTGTAGCGGCCGACCTTCGCGAGGTCGTAGCGCTTGGAGTTGAAGTAGAAGTTGTCGAGCAGCGCCTGACCGGCCTCGACGGTCGGGGGCTCGCCCGGACGCGTCTTGCGGTAGATGTCGACGAGCGCCTCGTCCTGGGTGTTGACCGAGTCCTTCTCGAGGGTCTCCAGGACCACCGGGAACTCGGCGAACTCCTCGCGGATCTCCGTCTCGGTCAGGCCGAGGGCCTTGAGGAAGACGGTGACCGACTGCTTGCGCTTGCGGTCGATGCGGACACCGACGGTGTCGCGCTTGTCGATCTCGAACTCCAGCCACGCGCCACGGCTCGGGATCATCTTCGACGTGAAGACGTCCTTGTCGGACGTCTTGTCGGCGATGCGCTCGAAGTAGACGCCCGGCGAGCGGACCAGCTGCGAGACGACGACACGCTCGGTGCCGTTGATCACGAAGGTGCCGCGCTCGGTCATGAGCGGGAAGTCGCCCATGAAGACCGTCTGCGACTTGATCTCACCGGTCGTGTAGTTGACGAACTCCGCGGTGACGAAGAGCGGAGCGGAGAAGGTGAAGTCCTTCTCCTTGCACTCCTCGGCCGTGAACTTCGCCGGCTCGAAGCGGTGGTCGCGGAACGACAGCGACATGGAACCACCGAGGTCCTCGATCGGGGAGATCTCGGCGAAGATCTCCTCGAGGCCGGACGACGCCGGCACGGACTGGTTCCGCTTCGCAGCCTCCTCGACACGGGCGCGCCAGCGCTCGTTGCCCAGGAGCCAGTCGAAGCTGTTGGTCTGGAGGCCGAGCAGGTCAGGCGCCTGCATCGGCTCGGAGATCTTGGCGAAGGAGACCCTTCGCGAAGCAGTGCGGTTGGCGATGGCGTCAGCGATCGAAGGGTTGCTCGAGGCAGCCAAGAGGGATCCTTCCCTACGAAAAGGGTGTTCTCAGACGTTGGCCTGCTTACCCCAGGGCAAGGCGGTGATGACCTGACGGAGGCCTGATTTCAGGCACCGGCGATGGGCATCAAGGGGTTGGGGGCACAGGACAGCGCAAAGCGCGAGCATACCCATGATTTCGGGCAGGGTCAACCTGACCCCGCGGGACCTGCGCCAGCCACCTCGAGGGGAACCGTCCAGGCGTCACGCGGCGCTGCGTGAGCTCGTGCTCCCCCGAGGCATCTGCTGCCGCGGTTCGCCACGCAGTCTGCCCCAGGTCGGGCGATCCGTCGAGTCCCGGCCCGGCGAGTCGGCCCGCCGTCCGGATCCGGGTGGCCCGGTTCCGGGGATGCGGCAGGGCCCGCACCGCCGAGGCGGTACGGGCCCTGTCGAGAGCTTGCGGCTGGGCCGCGAGCGATCGCGAGGCGATCAGATCACTTGATGGTGACCGTCGCGCCGGCGCCCTCGAGCTGCTCCTTGGCCTTGTCGGCGGCCTCCTTGTTGGCCCCCTCCAGAACGGGCTTGGGAGCGCCGTCAACGAGGTCCTTGGCCTCCTTCAGGCCGAGACCCGTGATGGAGCGCACCTCCTTGATGACCGCGATCTTCTGAGCGCCGACGGACTCGAGGACGACGTCGAACTCCGTCTTCTCCTCGACCTCCTCAGCGGCGGCCGCGCCCGGGCCGGCGGCGACGGCGACAGCGGCCGGAGCGGCAGCGGTGACCTCGAAGACCTCTTCGAACTGCTTCACGAACTCGGAGAGCTCGATGAGCGTGAGCTCCTTGAAAGCGTCAATGAGCTCGTCGGTGGTGAGCTTCGCCATGATCGGCGTTCCTTCCTGTAAGTGTCCCAGCGCGTGCTGCGCGAGTACTGGTGTTGGTGTGTGACGACGTCCGGCCCCGAAGGGTCAGGCGGCGTCCGCCTGCTTCTCGCGCAGGGCGTCGATGGTGCGGACCGCCTGCGACGCGGGCGCGGTGAAGAGGTACGCAGCCTGGTAGAGCTTCGCCTTCATCGCGCCGGCCGCCTTGGCCAGCAGGACCTCGCGGGACTCGAGGTCCGCGAGGGCGGTGATGTCGGCAGGGGAGATGTCCCTGCCGTCGAGCACACCGGCCTTGACGACCAGTGCGGGGTTGGCCTTGGCAAAGTCGCGCAGACCCTTGGCAGCGGTCACCGGGTCACCGGTGATGAACGCGATGGCCGACGGGCCGGAGAGCTTCTCGGCGAAGGTCTCCAGTCCGGCCTCGCGCGCCGCGATCGCGGTCAGCGTGTTCTTTGCCACGGCGTAGTGCGCATCCGACCCGAGGGCCTTGCGCAGAGCCTTGAGCTGGGCGACCGTCAGGCCGCGGTACTCGGTGAGCACCGCAGCATTCGAGTCACGGAACAGCTGCGTGAGCTCGGCGACGGCTGCCGCCTTGTCCGGCCTCGCCATGGCATTCCTTTCCGATGGTGACCGCCGCTCCCGCGGAGCTCGCCCGAGGGGGCAAGCGAAAAGCCCCGTGCGCAGGGCACGGGGCTCGGACCATCGGCGCACGTGGCACCGGGTACATTCCTCGAACCTGCGCAGGCTTCCCGTGGGAACTTCGCCTCGACCGAGCGTTTGCACGCGCGACGAGGACCGGCGGTCTGGGGTACGGGAAGAAACAGTACACGACGGATCGCGACCTCCGCACCGCGCGTGCCCACCCGGACCCATCCGCTGCGGCCCCCGCTCCGAACTCCTCGCGACCGTCACCACCCGGCGCACGGCCCGAGAGACAAGGATCCATCATGAGGACCAGCCCGAACCGCCTCCTGGCAGCCGTCTTCGGCGCCGTCTACACGCTCGTCGGCCTCGCCGGCTTCGCCGTCACCGCCGGCGTCGCCTTCGCGGGCACCGAGGGTGCCACCCTCATCGTGTTCGACGTCAACCCGCTGCACAACATCGTGCACCTGGGCATCGGTGTCGCGCTCCTCCTCGCCTCGCGCGCCGTGGGCTCGGCCCGCGCCGTCAACACGACGATCGGTGCCGTGTACCTCCTGGTCGGCGTCGTCGGCCTGTTCCTGCTCGACTCCGCGGCGAACATCCTCGCCCTGAACGGCGCCGACAACGTGCTGCACCTCGCCAGCGCCGTGCTGCTCCTCGGCGTCGGTCTGACCCAGGACCGCGGCGTCGCGCCCGCCGCCACCCGGACGGCGTGACCTCCTCATGACCACCGTGGCCCCGACCCGCGTGGGGACGTCGACGACGGGGACGCCGAGCGGCGTCGTCGTGACGGCCCTGCTCGGGCTCGGGGCCGCCGTCATGCTGCTCGCGGCCGTCCCCGGCGTGCTGCGCGACGGCGAGGGCGGAGCCGCCTCGCGCGTGCTGGCGGGGATCGTGCTGGCCGTCGGCCTCGCCGCCCTCGCGTGGTCGCTGCTGGGACTGCGCCGCGGAATCGTGCCCGCCCCGCGGACCGCCGTCGCGACGGCGTTCGGGGTCACCGGCGTCGGGGTCCTGTCCCAGACCGCCGCCCAGGGCGCTCTGCTCGCCGTGCTGCCGGGCGCCCGCGTGCCGGCCGCCGACGACTACGCGACCGCCGCGCTCCTGATCCTCACGGCCTTCGCCGTCGTCCTGGTCCGCCGGGCGGCGATGTCCGGCAGCTCCGCGGCCGGGGCCACCCCCGGCGCCGGCCGGCGGCTGCTGGCCCTCGCGGCCGGCGCGACCGTCGTCGGTGCCCTCGTGACGCCGGGGCTGGCCGCCTCGGCGGCCGGTGCCTCGGCCGTCCCCCACGGGACGCACGGCACCCCGGCGGCGTCGAGCGAGGAGCACACCCCACCCCCGCAGGCCGACTTCCTCGACCCCGCCCGCTCGGACCGACCGGCACCGCCCTCGGGCCACCACTGACCCCGCAGGTGCCCGGGGGTCAGGCGCAGATCGGGTCGCCGAGAGAGACCTCGACCCCGTCGTTGATCACCCAGCCCTCGGCGCAGAACCGGTCGTCGGCCAGGCTCTCCTGGACGATCATGGTCGTCACCGCGTAGGGGCCGTCCTCCACGAGGATCTCCTGCGGCTCCCCCGGGTCCGCCTCGGTCTTCGGGTACAGGCGCAGCCGCAGGTCGTTGCCGTAGGTGTCCCCGTCGTTGCGGTACGCCACGGCCCACACGGTCTCGCAGGCGAACGAGACCCGGATCCCCAGCTGGACGTCGAAGTCCCGCTCGGTGGTGGCGGCGTCGATCGCGTCGTCGATGCACTTCGTGTCCCAGATGTTCGCGCCGTGCGCGACCGGCTGGTTCGCCCCGTGCAGGTGGACCTGCCCGGCGGCGTTGATGGTCGCGCCGGGGGGCACCGCCACCGTCGGAGCGGGCTCCCGGGGCCAGAGGGCGTGGCCGGCCAGCGCGCCCCCGAAGGCCGAGACGGCCACGAGGCCGGCGAGACCGAGCACCGAGGCCGCGCGGCGCGCGCGCGACGCGCGGGGCGGTGCGGGCACAGCACTCGGGTCCGGGAGCGACGCCGGGGGCGGGGGCGGGGGCGGGGCCACCGTGGCGGGCGTCGTCGCGGGCCCCGGAGCGGGCGTGGCCGTCGGGACGGCCTCGTTCCGGCCCTCAGCTTCCTCGTCCGCCGGCACCACGGCGCGGTCCCCGGCCGTCCCGGTGGCGGACTCCGGCACGGCACGGGTCTCGGCGCGGGGGACGCCGGACGCGAGCGTGGCGCGGCGGGCCAGCCACGGGTCCGGGTCGGCCCCGAGCGCCGTCACCACCCCGTACAGGGTGCGCTCGCTGGGCAGGCGCGTGCCGCCGAAGGCCTCGGCAACGATCGAGCGCGAGAGCCCGGCCGAACGGGCGATGGCCTCGTACGTCAGGGCACCGCCCTCGAGTCGGAGGCGGCGCAGATCGCCCGCCAGGTCAAGGACGTCGTCGGACATGGTCTCTCCCCTGCAGTTCCACTGTCCAGGCTGCACCCCCGGTCGAACACGTTTCGATCCAACTTCTCACGGGCCCGCCCCGATCTCCTAGACCCGCGTCGAGGGGCGCCGGAACTGCGAGAGGCGCGAGCGTCGACCCTGGGGTCGGCGCTCGCGCCTCTCGGTGCTGCGGGGTGGTGCTGGCGTCAGCTGTCGTCCTCGGACGCGACGTTGCGCGTCTTGGTGACGTCCAGCGGGATGCCGGGGCCCATCGTCGTCGACGTGGTGCCCTTGATGATGTAGCGGCCCTTGGAGGAGGACGGCTTGAGGCGCAGGACCTCGTCCAGGACGGCCGCGTAGTTCTCGGCGAGCTGCACGTCGGTGAAAGACGCCTTGCCCACGATGACGTGGAGGTTGGCGTGCTTGTCGACGCGGAACTCGATCCGGCCGCCCTTGATCTCCGTGACGGCCTTCGTGACGTCCATGGTCACCGTGCCCGTACGGGGGTTCGGCATGAGACCACGCGGGCCGAGGACGCGGCCGAGGCGGCCGACCTTGCCCATGAGGTCCGGCGTCGCGATCGCGGCGTCGAAGTCCGTGTAGCCGGCCGCGACCTTCTCGATCAGCTCGTCGCCACCGACCTCGTCGGCACCGGCGTCGATGGCCTGCTGCGCGCGCTCGCCGACGGCGAACACGAGCACGCGGGCGGTCTTGCCCGTGCCGTGGGGGAGGTTGACCGTGCCGCGGACCATCTGGTCCGCCTTGCGCGGGTCGACGCCGAGGCGGAAGGCGATCTCCACCGTGGGGTCGAACTTCGACGAGGCGGTCTGCTGGGCCAGACGGAGTGCCGCGAGGGGCGCGTAGGTCTGGTTGCGGTCGATCTGGGTGGCTGCCTTGCGGTAGCTCTTGCCGTGCGTGGCCATTCTTCTGCTCCTAGGTCGTGACTGCAGTCGTGGTGAGGCGGGTCCACGCGGACCCTTCCACTGGGTGGCCCCGAGGGGCCGTGTCTCACTCGGAGACGGTGATGCCCATCGAACGCGCGGTGCCGGCGATGATCTTCTCGGCGGCGGCGAGGTCGTTGGCGTTGAGGTCGTCCAGCTTGGTCGTGGCGATCGTGCGGACCTGCTCACGCGTCAGCGTGGCGACCTTGACGGTGTGCGGGGTCGAGGAGCCCTTGGCCACACCGGCGGCCTTCTTGATGAGCTCGGCGGCCGGCGGCGTCTTGAGGATGAACGTGAACGAACGGTCCTCGTAGACGGTGATCTCGACGGGGATGACGTTGCCGCGCTGCGCCTCGGTGGCCGCGTTGTACGCCTTGCAGAACTCCATGATGTTCACGCCGTGCTGACCGAGCGCCGGACCGATCGGCGGGGCGGGGTTGGCCGCGCCGGCGTTGATCTGGAGCTTGATGAGGCCGGTGGCCTTCTTCTTGGGAGGCATGGTGCGTCCTTCTCTGTGGTGGACCTACGCCGTGGGCGATGACCCGGTTGCATCGATCGCCGCGGGTGCGCGGCGTCGGGACGATCAGATCTTCGCGACCTGACCGAAGGCGAGCTCGACCGGGGTGTCCCGGCCGAAGATGGAGACGAGAACCTTGAGCTTGCCCGACTCGGGCTGGATCTCGGAGATCGAGGCGGGCATGCCCTCGAACGGGCCGTCGGTGACCGTGATCGACTCGCCGACGGTGAAGTCGACCTCGATCGGGCGGGCCGGGGCCGCGCCACCGGCGGCAGCACCCGTCGCGCCGGGGGCCGGCTCGAACGTCGGGGCCAGCATGGAGATGACCTCGGAGATGGTGAGCGGCACCGGGGAGTGCGTGTGGCCGACGAAGCCGGTCACGCCGGGCGTGTGGCGCACGGCGCCCCACGACGCGTCGGTGAGGTCCATGCGGACCAGGACGTAGCCGGGGATGCGGACGCGCTTGACGACCTTCTTCTGCGCGTTGGCCTTGACCTCGACGACCTCCTCCATCGGCACCTCGATCTGGAAGATGTACTCCTCCATGTTGAGGCTCGTGATGCGGGTCTCGAGGTTCGACTTCACGCGGTTCTCGTAGCCCGCGTAGGAGTGGATGACGTACCAGTCGCCCGGGAGGACGGACAGGTCGCGGCGGTAGGCCTCGAGGGGTCGACCTCCTCGGGCTCGTCTGCCTGCTCGGCGCCGGCGTCGTCGACGTCCGCCTCCACGGCGGTCCCGTCGGCGTCGACGGGGGTGGGCTCGGTCGAGTCCCCGGCCGCGTCGAGGGCGACGTCGGACGAGGTGGTGTCGTCGACCTCGTCGATGACGGCGTCGGACGAGGTGCTCTCGGACACGTGAGCCTGCTTTCTCTCGGTTGACTTCTGCACGCCGCGCCGAGCGGGCTCACCAGGAGCAGGCCGGGACGCGGGAAGAACTAGGAGCTGGGGGTTCCCAGCAGCCACAGGACGGCGCGCCCGATCCCGAAGTCCAGCACGAAGACGAACGCCATGCAGACCAGGATGAAGACGAGCACGACGAGCGTGTAGTTGATGAGCTCGGGACGGGTCGGGGTGACGACCTTCCGCAGCTCGGCGACGACCTGTCGCACGAAGAGGACGATTCGACCGAAGAAGCCGAGCTCCTCCGGATGCTTGTCCGGCTTGCTGGCTGCCGTGGTGGGCGTCTCGCTCATGAACCCTCCTCCTCCGACGATCGCTGTAGTGACCTGCTTGTGCAGGGCAGGCGGGACTCGAACCCACAACCGCCGGTTTTGGAGACCGGTGCGCTACCAATTGCGCCACTGCCCTTCGGCCGGACACCGCCACCACGCTCCGACCCCGCCGGGGCGCACACGTGGCCCCGAGGGACTCGTGATCAGCCTCGAGGGGCACAACCGAGCATGGCGGTCCGTGACCACCGGGTGACCACTGTACGGCAGGATCGGGACGTGGTCGAACCGGTCGTGCCACGATAGGCGGGTGACCACGTCGGAGAGCAGCGCGAGCCCGTCCAGCCAGTCCTCAGCCCCCGTGCCGCCCGCGGCGCGGGTCTCCCGCCGGTTCGCCGGCATCGCGGAGTCCGCCACCCTGGCGGTGGACGCGAAGGCGAAGGCCCTCAAGGCGGCGGGTCGGCCCGTGATCGGGTTCGGGGCCGGCGAACCCGACTTCCCCACCCCGCCCGCCATCGTCGCCGCGGCGGCCGCGGCCGCGCAGGATCCGGCCAACCACCGGTACACGCCGGCCGGCGGCCTCCCCGTGCTGCGCGAGGCGATCGCCTCCGCGACGCTCCGTGACAGCGGCTACGAGATCTCCCCGGCCAGCGTGCTGGTGACCAACGGCGGCAAGCAGGCCGTCTTCCAGGCGTTCGGTGCCGTCGTCGACCCGGGCGACGAGGTCCTGCTCCCCGCTCCCTACTGGACCACCTACCCCGAGGCGATCCGGCTCGCCGGCGGTGTCCCCGTCGAGGTGTTCGCCGGCGCGGACGCCGGCTACCTGGTCACGGTCGAGCAGCTCGAGGCCGCGCGCACGAGTGCCACCAAGGCGCTGCTCCTGTGCTCGCCGTCGAACCCCACCGGCGCCGTCTACCCGCCCGAGCAGATCGAGGCGATCGGCCGCTGGGCCCTCGAGCACGGCATCTGGGTCATCACCGACGAGATCTACCAGCACCTCGTCTACGACGACGCGGTCTTCACGCCCGTCCTCAAGGTCGTGCCCGAGCTCGCCGACACCACGATCGTCGTCAACGGCGTCGCGAAGACCTACGCGATGACCGGCTGGCGCGTGGGGTGGATGCAGGGTCCCGCGGACGTGATCAAGGCGGCGACGAACTTCCAGTCGCACCTCACCTCCAACGTCAGCAACGTCTCCCAGCGCGCCGCCGTCGCCGCCCTGACGGGCGACCTGTCCGCCGTCGCCGAGATGCGCAGCGCGTTCGACCGCCGCCGTCGGGCCATGGTCGCCGCGCTGAGCGCGATCGACGGGGTCGACTGCCCGACGCCGACCGGGGCCTTCTACGCCTACCCGTCGGTCGAGGGCCTGCTGGGCCGCGAGATCCGCGGCGTGGTGCCGACGACGTCCGCCGAGCTGGCGAGCCTGATCCTCACCGAGGCCGAGGTCGCGGTCGTCCCCGGCGAGGCGTTCGGGCCGAGCGGCTACCTGCGGCTGTCCTACGCGCTCGGCGACGCCGACCTGGCCGAGGGCGTCGCCCGTCTCGCGTCGCTGCTCGGCGAGGCCCGCTAGGCGCGTCCCCGTCCGATCGGGCCCGAGGAGGTCGCCCGCCGCGCGGTCGCCTCTCATCTTCGTCTCATCCGCGATGGGAATACTCGGCGCATGATCACGGAACGGGGTGCGGGCCGACGCTGGCGACCGCTGCTCGCGGCCGCCGCGGCCGTGCTCCTCGTCGGCCTGCTGACCTTCGGCGTCGGGAACGCGCTGGTGGGCGGTCTCGCCGACCGCGAGATCCCGCTCGGCGACAGCGTCGTCGTGACGCCGGCGCCGACCCCGGAGCCGACGCCCGAACCGACGCCCGAGCCGACGCCCGAGCCCACCGAGCCGCCCGCACCCGAACCGCCGCCGCCCGCCCCCGAGCCTCCCCCGGCACCGGCACCGGCTCCCGCGCCGGCCCCCGCCCCAGCGCCCGTCCCTGTCCCGCCCGCCCCGCACGTGGGCGACGACGACGATGACGATGACGACGACTGGGATGACGACGACGATGACGATGACGATGACGACTGAGCCGATCCCGTCCGCGGCGACCGTGTCGGCGTCGGCGTCGACGATCTCGACGCCGTCGCCGCAGGAGCTCTCCGCCGAGCCGCGACGACGCCGGTGGTGGGGCTCCATCCGGGCCCGGATCCTTCTCGCCCTGGTCGGCCTGTCCGCCGTCGCCCTCGGGGCCGCGGGCGCCACCTTGTACGGGATCGAGCGGGACAGGCTCGAGGAGCGGATGGACGACTCGCTCGCCCGGACCGTGGCGGAGGTCAGGGCGATCGCCGAGAACGACGTCGACCCCGCGACCGGGGCGCCGTTCGCCAGCGCCGAGGACCTCCTGTACTTCGCGCTGCAGCGCTACGTCCCGAGCGACAACGAGGCGGCCTTCTCGGTCGGGGCCACCGGGGTGCTGCAGTACTCCGAGCTGAACCGGCTGCGACCCGACACCGACGGCGAGCTCGTGGGCTCGTTGGCCGGGGCCGCCGAGCGCACCGACGTGGCGATCGAGAGACTCCGCACTGCGACCGCGGACTACCGCTACGTCGTGCTGCCCGTGCAGGTGGGCGAGACGCCGCCGGCCGCGCTCGTCGTCGTGTTCGACAGGACCGCCGAGCTCGCGACGCTGACCCCGACCTTCCGTCTGTACACGCTGATCGCCGCCATCGCGCTGCTGGGGATCGCCGTGGCGGGGTGGCTCATCGTGGAGAAGATCCTCGAACCGCTGCGGCTCCTGCGCCGGACCGCGCAGGAGATCGGCTCCGGTGATCTCGAACGCCGGATCCCCGTCGTCGGCAACGACGACCTCGCCGACATGAGCGTGACGATCAACGACATGCTCGCGCGGCTCGAGGGGGCGTTCACGGCGCAGCAGCAGCTGCTCGACGACGTCGGGCACGAGCTGCGCACCCCGCTCACCGTGGTCAGGGGCCACCTCGAGCTGATGGACCCCGACGACGTCGCGGACGCCACCGCGACCCGGACGCTGGCCCTGGACGAGCTGGACCGGATGTACCACCTGGTCGACGACCTCATGACGATCGCCCGGGTCGATCGCCCCGACTTCGTCTCGCCGCGGGCGTGCGACGTCGCCGGCCTCACGGACGACGTGCTGGCGAAGGCCCGCAGCCTCGGCGAACGGCGCTGGCGCCTGGACGCGCTGGCCGAGGGCGAGGCGCGGCTGGACCCCCAGCGGATCACGCAGGCGCTGCTCCAGCTCGCGTCCAACGCGGTGCGCTACTCGGCGGACGGCAGCACGGTCGGCGTCGGATCGGCGTGGAACGGCTCCGACCTCGAGCTGTGGGTGCGCGACGAGGGCATCGGCATCGCCGAGGACGAGCAGGAGCTCGTGCTCGAGCGCTTCGCCCGCGGTCGCGGCGCGACGACGGACTCCACGGGGCTCGGGCTGGCGATCGTCTCGTCGATCGCGCGGGCCCACGGAGGCGAGGTGCGGATCGTCAGCGCCCCCGGCCGCGGGACCACGGTCACGATCGTCGTGCCCGACGCCGAGGGCGGCACCCTCGAGCTGCCCGCCCTCTCCCCCACCCCTGACGGACGGAACCCGGCATGAGCCAGATCCTGGTCGTCGAGGACTCCGAGCGGATCGCCTCCTTCGTGGCGAAGGGGCTGCGCGCCGCCGGGCACACCCCGACGGTGGTCGGCACGGCGCGCGAGGCGATCGACCTGGCCCTCACCGACGACTACGACCTGATGGTCCTGGACCTCGGGCTGCCCGACGGCGACGGGATGGACGTGGCGGCCGCCGTCCGTGCCCAGGGGTCGAGCATCGCCATCATCATCCTCACGGCGCGCGACTCGGTCTCCGACACCGTCGCGGGACTCGAGGGCGGCGCCGACGACTACATGGCCAAGCCGTTCCGGTTCGAGGAGCTGCTCGCCCGGGTGCGGCTGCGGCTGCGCGACTCCGGCGACGAGGGCGGATCGGCCACCGTGCTCGCGCACGGCGACGTCGAGCTCGACCTGCGCTCGCGCCGCGCACGCGTGGGCGAGCGCGAGGTGGAGCTGTCCGCGCGCGAGTTCGCGCTCGCCGAGACCTTCCTGCGCCACCCGGGCCAGGTGCTGAGCCGCGAGCAGCTGCTCTCGCGCGTGTGGGGCTACGACTTCGACCCCGGGTCGAACGTCGTGGACGTCTACGTGCGCTACCTGCGCCGCAAGCTCGGCGCGGAGAGCGTGACGACGGTGCGCGGCATGGGGTACCGGTTCGGCTGAGGCGGCTCGGGCGACGGCGCCCGGCCGGGGTCGATCGGCGGCACCACCCCGCACACCGTCCGGTCCGGGCGCACGACGACGGCGGGGGTGCAGCTCGCGCTGCACCCCCGCCGTCGTCGTCCGGACGGGTCGCCGTCAGTCCACCGAGGGCGGGCTGACCGGGCTGACCGGGGAAGCGGGCGTCACGGGCGAGACCGGGCTCGGCGGCGTCACCGGGCTGACGGGCGACGCCGGCGTCACGGGGCTGACCGGACTGGCCGGGCTCACGGCCGTGACCGTCGTCGTCGTGCTGTCGTCGCCCGTCCAGGCGGGGTTCGAGGCGCTCGGCGCGGCGGGGGCAGGCGTGACGGCCGGGGCGGGCGCGGCGGGCGCGTCCGTCCTCGGGGCGGCGGGAGCGGGCTGGGTCGGCGCCGGGGTGGTGGGCGCCGACGTCGCGCTCGGCTGCTCGGTCGCGCTGGGGACGCTCGGGGTGGTGGGCGACGGCGTCGCTGAGCCGGCGGCCGGGGCCGCGGGCACGGTCAGCGACGGCGAGTCGGTGACCGTGGGCGTGTCGGCGACGGCGACGGCAGCGCTCCCGCCCGCGAGGCCGAGCGCGCCGAGAGCTGCGGTGACGATCCAGGTCCTGCGATTCATGACATCTCCTTGGTGGTGATGGTGGTGGGGTTCCCCGAGGCGACGCTGCGGGGCAGCGGCACGGTCGGGAGGGACGCACGGGCGCACCAGGCACCCGCGAGATCGAGGAGCGCGGTCACGCGCTCTGGGGCGACCACGCCGACGAGGGCGAGGACGACGGCGGCCGTGCGCGCCGCGAGGGCGGCGGCGTCGCCGGCGTCGGTGCGGCGGGCCTGCGCCCACCACCGCTCGACGGCGGTGCGCGCGCGCTGCGCGGCGACGTCGGCGGCGGCCGAGCCGTCGGTCGACGTCGCCGCGACGCTCGCGTGGGCGAACAGGCAGGCGAGGTCGTCGACCCGGTGGCCCCCGCCCACGCGGTCGACGTCGAGGACGCCCGCGAGCTCGGCCGTCGGGCCGGGACGGACCACGAGGTTGGCCGCGTGCAGGTCGCCGTGCGTCGGGACGACGGGCCAGCGCCGTGCCGTGCGCGCGATCCGGGCCACGACGGCGTCGGCCAGCCGGCGCAGCCGCACGGCGACGTCGCCGTCGAGCACCCCGGTGAGGGCCAGGAGCTGGGCCGGGAGGTCCTGGGCGAAGGAGGTGGTCGACCCGAGGCTCGCGCACGCGGGGTCCATCCGGTCCAGGAGGGCGACGATCTCGTCGAGGTCGGGCGCCCGGCGTCCGTCGGCGATCGCCTCGGCGAGCGTCGCGCCCGGGACCTCGGCCAGCACCAGCACCCCGGGGGCGGGGCGAGCGGTGACCCGGGGCGAGCCGAGCGCCGCCGTCCCGACGTGCTGACGCACGAGCCGGTCGGCCACCGCGGGGCGGACGACCTTGAGGTAGCCCGTGACGCCGTCGACCCCCGTGGCGCGCACGACGGCGCGGCGCAGCGGGCGGTAGGTGACGACCTCGAGCCCGGTCGTGCCCGGCAGCCACGCGGCCACCGCGGCCACGTCGCACGCCGCCGCGAGGCCCGGCAGCGCCGGGTCGCCCGGGTGACGCCAGACGGCGACGTCCAGCTCGCCGTCCTGCAGCAGCGCGACCCCGCCGGCCGCCAGCGCGAGGGGCGCGGTCGAGGCGACGAGGTAGTCCGAGACCGCCCCGGACGCGTCGTAGGTGACGTCGTAGCCGACGCTCGTGCCGTCGGTGCGGTGCTGCACGCGGTCGACGCGGACGGCGAGCTCCACCTCGGGGGTCAGCCCGATCGCGGCGCGCACCAGGTCCTCCGCGCCGGGGCCGCACAGCAGGCCGGCGGCCGGCGCCGTGGTGGTGCGGGCTGTCCTCGTCATGGCACCCATGTCACCCGGTGGGTGTGAGACACCCGTGAGGGGTCGATGAGAGGTCTCTCATGCTGCCTAGACTCGGGGGCGATGCGAGACCTCGCGGCACTCCCCAAGGCCCACCTGCACCTGCACTTCACCGGCTCGATGCGCCCGGCCACGCTGGCGGAGCTGGCGGCCGAGCAGGGCCGGCGTGTGCCGGCGGCGCTGCTCGACGGCGTCGCGGACGTCCCGGCGGACGTGCGCGGCTGGTTCCGGTTCCAGCGCTTGTACGAGGCGGCCAGGGCCGTGGTCCGCACCGAGGGCGCGATGCGCCGGGTGCTGCGCGAGGCCGTCGAGGACGACGCCGCCGAGGGCTCGCGCCGGCTGGAGATCCAGGTCGATCCGACGTCGTACGCCCCGCACGTGGGCGGCCTCGTGCCGGCCCTGGAGATCGTGCTCGACGAGGCGCGGCTCGCGCAGGAGGCGACCGGTGTCTCGGTCGGGGTCGTCGTGGCCTCCTCCCGGATGCGGCACCCCTTCGAGGCGCGCACGCTGGCCCGGCTCGCGGCGCGCTACGCCGGCGACGGTCCCGGCGAGGTGGTGGCCTTCGGCCTGTCCAACGACGAGCGCCGCGGCGAGACGGCCGACTTCGCGCCCGCGTTCGCGATCGCGGCGAGAGCCGGGCTGCCCGGGGTGCCGCACGGGGGCGAGCTGCTGGGCCCCGACCACGTGCGCGACGTCGTGGAGCACCTCCATCCCCGGCGCCTCGGGCACGGCGTGCGTGCGGCCGAGGACCCCGCGCTGCTGGCCGAGCTGGCCGAGGCCGGGATCGCGTGCGAGGTCTGCCCGGCGTCCAACGTCTCGCTCGGGGTCTTCCGGGAGTCGCGGCACGTCCCGCTCACCGCGCTGCTGGAGGCCGGGGTGCCCGTCGCGCTCGGCGCCGACGACCCCCTGCTGTTCGGCACCCGCCTGCTGGCCCAGTACGCCGCCGCGCGCGCCGTGCACGAGCTCGACGACGACGCCCTCGCCACGCTCGCGCGCGACTCGATCGGTGCCAGCCTCGCCCCCGAGCGCGACCGCCGGACGTGGCTGGCCGAGGTCGACGCGTGGCAGGCCGCCCGCGACTGACCTCGGTCGCGAGGGTCCGCTACTGCGCGAGTCGCCGCACCAGCGGCAGCCGGCTCGGGGCCGTCAGCCACGCCCCGGCGACCGCGAGCACCGGGACCACGACGGCGATGCCCGCGACCCACAGCCACGGCACCGTCACGGGAACCTGGACGCCGTACGCGAGCGCCCGCCCGGCGGCCCACCCGTAGGGATCCGTCAGGGTCCACCGCGCGAGGATCCACCCCAGCAGCAGCCCGAGAACGACGCCCAGGCCGACGCCGGTGACGGCGATCACCGCCGCCTGCGCGCCCGCGACGCTGCGCCGCACGCGTGCGGGCGCCCCGACGGCGGCGAGCGTCGCGAGGTCGGCGCGCGTCTCCGCCGCCGCCAGCCCGACGCTGAGCCAGGTGGCGCCGAGCGTCACCACGGCGGCGACGGCGACCAGGAGGAGCAGGAGGATCTGCGACCGGCCGCGGTACGGCTCCTGCACCTCGAGGCTCCCGGCGCCCGCGGAGCCGGTGACCCGATCGGCCCAGCCGCGGTCGTAGGGCGCGTCGACACGCACGACGCCACCCGCCACCACCGCGGTGAGCTCGGGCGCCGTCGCCACGAGGGAGGTCGGCACGATCGCCTCGTGCAGGGGGTCGAAGTCCTGGACGTGCGCAGGCCCGACGAGCACGACCTCGGTGGGCAACGCCTGGGGATCCTCGGGATCGGAGATCTGCACGCTCACGTGCGCCGTTCCGTCGTCCCAGACCAGGCCCTCGTGCCCCACGACGATCCGGCCCTCGGCCAGCGCCTCGGCGGCCGCCCGGCCCTCGTCGCCGAGCCCGAACTGCGCCAGGGCGGTGCCGTCGTCCACGATCACCGAGGTCGCGCCCGGCGCCCACCACGTCGACGTCGTCCCCGGGCCACCCTGGCAGCGCGGGTCGTCCATCAGCGCCTCCCACTCCGCCTGCGTGGTCGTCTCGTCCGCCGGGCACGCCCGGTCCGGCCGGAGCTCGGCGGTCGCCCACGGCGGGACCCTCTCGACGGCGCCGACGACGCCGAGGACGTGGACCGTCGCGCTGCCGGCGACGGGAACCACCTGCTCCACGCGGTCGACGGCGGCGGCCATCACCGCCTCCGCCTCGGCCGGGTCGACCTGCGCCCCCTCGTCCGCGGGGAGGAAGGGCATCCGGACGATCGCCGTGCCGACCCCCACCGCGGGGCGCCAGGCCGCCTCCTGCACCGCCTCCTCCGTCGACACGTAGCTGCCGGCCGCCACGAGCGCCGCCGTCGCCGCGAGCACCGAGGCGACGGCCGGCGTCGTGCGCGAGCGCTGCCGGACGGCGTCGCGCACCGCGAACCGGCCCGCCACCCCGAGCCTCGGCGCGAGCCGGGCGACGAGCGAGACGATGCCGCCGGCGGCGAGCACGACGCCGAGCTCGAGCACGACGATCCCGCTCACCAGCAGCCCGGTCGAGCGGATCGCCGTCCCGACCGCCGCGCCGGCCAGGCCGAGGACCGCGAGCGCGATCCCGATCCAGGGGGTCCGGCGTCGGGGCGAGGCGTCGGCGCGACGGCCGGCGAGCGCCGCCGGGACGTCCAGCCGGGCGGCCGAGCGCGCCGGCATCCAGGAGGAGAGCGCGGCGAGCGCGACGGCGAACACCACGGCCGCGGGCGGGAGCCACCAGGGCACGAGGAACGCCTGGAGGGGGTACGGGTCGTCGCGACGGGCGAACCAGACCACCGTGATCGCGGCGATCCCGACCAGCACGCCGACGACACCGGCCACGAGCCCCGCGACGATTCCCGTGGACAGCACGATCCGCCGCGTGTCGCGGGGGCTGCCACCGGCCGCCCCCACGAGCGCGAGCGTGCGGGTCGACCGTCGGGCCCCGACGGCGAACGCCGGGCCGACGAGCAGGACCGCCTCGATACCCACGATGGCCGCCACGGCCGCCCCGATCCCGATGGTGGACGCCGCGACGGTGGTGGGTGGCCCGAACCGCTCGCGAAACGCTGCGTCGCCGTCGGCGGGCGGGTTCGTCGCGACGTCGCGGCTGGTCACCTCGGCACCGAGACCGTTCAGCGCGACCACGTCGTCCCAGGTCACGGGGTTCTCCCCCAGCACGAACCAGCCCGACGGCGCGAGGTGCGGGGCCCCGGGGAGCGTCAGCAGCTGGGCGTAGGGCCGGCGGCCCTCGGCGAGGACGCCGACCACCTGGAGGTCGTCGGCACCGACGGCGAGCGTGTCGCCGACACCGAGGCCGAGGCGGTCGGCCACGTGGGGCGAGATCGCCGCCTCGCCGTCCGCACCGGGCAGCCGTCCCTCGGCCGCGGCGTAGATCTCGCCGATCGCCGCCGGCTCGAGCGCCTCGACCACCTGGAAGGAGAGCGTCCGATCGTTCGCCTCGAGCGTGGCCGATCCGGTCCAGGCGGGGGCGACGTCGGCCGGCGCCACTCCCAGGGCCTCCCGGATCGCCTCGGTCGTGGGGGCGTGGTCCCGAGCCCCTCCGACCCCAGCCCCGAGCCGTCCGGCATCTGGTAGACCGTGCAGCCCCCGCAGCCGGAGTCGCGGACGAACGCCTGCGCCGTCGGACCGAGGACCAGCTCCGCCCGCGTCAGCGGAGTCCCGCGCTCGGAGAACCCGAAGCTCACGAGGAACACCACGGCCGCGACCGGGAGCCCGATCATCGCGAGCACGATCGTGGACCGTCCCCGGTGGCGCCGGGCGTCGCGCGCGGCCAGCCGCAGCGCCGCTCGCCACCGCGCCAGCCAGGGACCGAGGCCGCGGCGAGCTCCGCCCCGATGGGTGCCGGGCGCGTCGGGGTCCTCGGGCGGCGCTGTCGGCCGGGTCGCCGTCGTCGTCATGGTCCCGCCCCGTCAGTCGTCGAGGTCGTCGGTCGCGCGGCCGCGCCCCGCGCCGACGAGGAGATCCGTCGGGCAGTCGTCGCGGTCGCCGTCGATCACGACGCCGTCGCGCAGGTAGATCGTGCGGTCGGCCCAGGCGGCGAACCGCGGGTCGTGGGTGACGAGCAGCCCGGCGGCACCGGCGTCGACGCGCTGCCGGAGCACGCGCATCACCGCCTCGCCGGTGTGGGAGTCCAGGGCGCCGGTCGGCTCGTCCGCGAGCACCAGGCGCCGCGGCCCCACCAGCGCGCGGGCGATCGCCACGCGCTGCTGCTGCCCGCCCGACATCTCCTCGGGGAAGCGGTCGGCCAGCTCCAGGACGCCGACCTCCGCCAGCGCCGCGCGCGCCTCGGCCCTGGCCTCCCTCGCGCCCACGCCGTCCAGCTCGCGGGGCAGCGACACGTTCTCCGCGGCCGTCAGGGCCGGGATGAGGTTGAGGTCCTGGAAGACGTACCCGACCCGGCGACGGCGGAGCGCGGCCCGGCCCGCCGCGTCCAGGTGGGAGATCAGGTCCTTGCCCAGCTGGACCTCGCCCGAGGAGGGGGTGTCGAGCCCGCCGGCGAGGTTGAGCAGCGTCGACTTGCCCGAGCCGGACGGCCCCATGACGGCGACGAGCTCGCCGAGCCGCACCTGCAGGTCCGCCTCCCGGAGGGCGACCACGCGGCGCTCCCCCTCCCCGTGGACGCGCGTGACCGCCGTGAGCTCCAGCATGACCGGGGCGGCATCCGGGACGGTGCCCGACGGCGGACCGGCCGCCCGACGACCGGTCACGGTCGCTCCCCCGCCGTCGGGGCAGCGCCGGAGCGGCGGGCCGAGCGGGACGCGAGCTCGGCCTCGGGGCCGGCTCCGCCGTCGTCGTCCTCCTCCGCCGCGGGCGGGGGCGGGGTGAAGCGCCCGACCGACGCCTCGACGTGGTCGAGCCAGCGGACCTCGGCCTCGGCGGCGAAGACGAGGTTGTCGAGCACGAGGGTCCAGGCGAGATCCTCGCGCGTGCTCGGGTCCTGGGGCTGACGCGCCTTGAGCCGGGTGTAGTCCCGCAGCGCCCGCATCGACTCGATCCGCTGCGTGTGGACGACGGCGGGGACGTCGACGTCGGGGGACGCGGCCGCGAGCGCGAGCTTGATGACGAGCTCGTCGCGTCCCGGCACCGACCGGTCGACCGGACGGGTCCACCAGACCTCGGCCTCGTCGTAGCCGGCGGGGGTGAGTCGGTACGGCTCCGCCTCCCCGGCCCCGTAGTCGAGGGGCACGAGCTCGACGACGCCGTCGCGGACCAGCCGCTGGATCGTGGTGTAGACCTGCCCGATGTTGAGGGGCCAGGTGCCACCCGTGCGGGCGTCGAACTCCTTGCGCAGCTCGTACACGCCCATGGGTCGTTCGGCGAGCAGAGCTACCAGGCCGTGGCGGACGGTCATCGTCGACTCCTAGTTTCCGGGTAACCCGAAGGTTACCCGGAAACCGGCGGACCGCAAGGGCCGATCGACGTGTGTCAGAGCGAGACGCCCACGAGCACCGGTTCGGGCTCGAGCACGACGCCGAACGCGGACCTCACGCCGTCGCGCACCTCGCGGGCCAGCGACAGGAGGTCCTCCGCGCGGGCGTCCCCGCGGTTGGTGAGCGCGAGGGAGTGCTTGGTGGACAGCGACGCGGCACCCGGCAGGCCGTGGCCACGCTCGAAGCCGGCGTGCGAGATCAGCCAGGCGGCCGAGGACTTCACGGTGCCCGCATCGTCGCCGAGCGGGAACCGCGGCGCGTCCTGCGGCAGCGCCGCGGACTCGTCGGGCGTCAGCAGCGGGTTGGTGAAGAAGGACCCGGCGCTCCACGTGTCGTGGTCGGCGGCGTCCAGCACCATGCCCTTGCCCCTGCGCAGCCCGAGGACGGTCTCGCGGACGAGGGCGGCGGGGACCCGCTCCCCCACCTCCACCCCGAGCGTGCGCGCGAGCTCGGCGTAGCGCACGGGCGCGGAGAGGGTCGCGTGCGGGATCTGCAGACCGACCTCGAGGACGACCCAGCGCGGCGTCGGACCCCAGGCACGGCCGTCGGCGTCACCCGCGAACGACCGCTTGAGCAGCGACGTGCGGTAGCCGAGACCCAGCTCGGAGCGGGCGAAGGTCTTGATGCGCCCGGTGCCGCGGTCCCACGTGCGCACGAACGCCAGGACGTCGCCGACCTCCTGGCCGTAGGCGCCGACGTTCTGGACCGGCGTCGCGCCCACGCTGCCCGGGATGCCCGAGAGCGCCTCGATGCCGGACCAGCCCTCCTCGACGGCGCGGGCCACGAGGTCGTCCCAGCCCTCGCCCGCGGGCACCACGACGTCGGCGCCGCTGCAGGCCGAGGACTCGCGCACCTCCAGGCCGCGGCGGACGTCACGCACGACGACGCCGTCGAACGCCTCGTCCGAGGCGAGCACGTTGGAGCCGCCACCCAGCACCAGGAGCGGCGTGCCGCTCTCGTCCGCCTCGGTCACGGCGGCGAGCAGCTCCGCCTCGCTGGTGGCCTCGCGGTAGTCACGAACGGTCCCGCCCACGCGGAGCGTGGTGAGGTCGGCGAGGGAGCGGGCGGCGGCGGGGCTGGCGGTCACGCCCCGAGCCTACGGGGCGTCGTGACGCCGGGCGGTGACCGCGCTCGGGCCCACCAGCCACGATCGAATCGATTCGCGGCGCGACCTCTGCACTAGGGTGAGGCATCCAGCGGGGCCCCACGACGGGCCACCCCACCGTGGCCCGATCCCAGGCGAAGGAGTGCGTGTGACGCGGAACGGACGAGCGACGCTCTCCGACGTCGCGCGCCTGGCAGGCGTCTCGGCCTCGACGGCGTCGCTGACCTTCTCCGGCTCGGGTCCCGTCTCCCTCGCCACCCGCGAGCGCGTGCTCGCCGCGGCCGCCGAGCTCGGCTACTCGGGCCCCGACCCGCTGGCGCGCTCCCTGCGCCGCGGCGAGAGCGGCGTCGTCGGCGTCATCACGAACGAGCTGGCCTCGAGCTTCCGGGACCCCGTCGCGCTGCGCACCCTCGACGGTCTGGCCGACGCGCTCGGCGCGCACGACCTCGGCATGCTGCTCATCCGCGCGACCGACGAGGGCGAGGGCGCCGACCTCATCCGCCGCGCGGCCATGGACGCCGCGGTGTTCCTCCGCCCGCTGGGCCCCCACGAGGGCGTGGTCGAGCTCCTGCGGGGCCGCGGCATCGCCGTCGTGCTCCTCGAGTCGATCGCGGAGGGGGCGGCGTCGGTGAAGATCGCCGACGCGGACGGCATGGCCGAGCTCGCCGCCCGCGTGCGCGATCTCGGGCACACACGCGTCGCCGTCGTCTCGCTGCCCTGGGCCCCTGGCGTCCCGCCGGGCCTGCGCGAGGACACCGAGCCCGATCCCGACTCCTTCCCCTTCACGCTCGCGCGCCTCACGGGCATCCGTTCGGCCGGGGTCGTGCCGACGCAGATCTACGTCAGCGCCGGCTCGCTGGTCGAGGAGGGGTTCGAGGCCGCCAAGGTGCTGCTCGCCCAGCCCGAGCGCCCGACGGCGATCATGGCCTGCTCCGACCTGCTGGCCGCCGGCGTGCTGCTCGCAGCCAGGGAGCTGGGCCTCGCGGTGCCGGGCGACCTGTCGATCACCGGGTTCGACGGCGTGGACCTGCCGTGGCTGGCCCCCGACGTCATCGACTCGGTCGAGCAGCCCGCCAGCCGCAAGGGCCAGCTGGGCGGCGAGGCCGCCGTCGCGATGATGGCGGGCGGCGAGCCGACGTCGATCGAGCTCGAGGTGTGGCAGCGGCCGGGGACGACGCTGGGCCCGGTGCCGCAGGAGGTCTGACCTCCGGCCGTCAGGCGTGGGACGCCGTGAGGAGTGGTCGGGCCGGTGCGGTCAGACGCGGACGAGCGCCTGGGCCTTGGCCAGCACGGTGACCCCGAGCGCCTCGGCCCGCAGGTCGACGCGGACGCACGCGGCGCCGTCGTCGTCGGTCTGGTCGACGGCACCGAGCGTGCCCGTGACCGTCAGCAGCACGTCACCGGTGGCGGGGACCGGGATCGGCCGCGAGAAACGCGTGCCGTAGCGGGCCACGCGGCCAGGACCGGACGGGTCGTGCTCGGCGAGCCAGTCCGTCAGCGCGGAGCCGGCGAGCCCCATCGTCAGCATGCCGTGGGCGATGACGCCCGGCAGACCCACCGACGTCGCGACGGCGTCGTTGTAGTGGATCGCGTTGAAGTCGCGGCTGGCGCCCGCGTAGCGGACGAGGCGGTCGCGGGTGACGGCGACCTCGCGCGTGAACAGCACGTCCCCGACGGCGGCGTCGGCCAGTGCCGGGAGGCTCGGCGGCGTCATCTCGGCGCTCATGCGTCGGCTCCTCGGACGGCGAGCGTCGAGACCACGGAGGCGACGGCGTCACCGCTCGCGTCGGTGATCTCGGTGCGGGTGGTCACGAGGGTCAGGCCGCCGCGGGAGGTGATCGAGTCGACGTGGACCGCCGTGGTCACGGACTCCCCCGCCACCAGCGGGCGGCAGTGGGTGAACGTCTCGTCGGCGTGCACGACGCGCGAGAAGTCGACCCCGGAGGCCGGGTCGGCGATGTACTCCGCCTCGGCCTCCTGCGCGATCACGACGGCGAAGGTCACCGGCGCGACGAGGTCGGCAAAGCCGGCAGCCCGGGCCTCCGCGATGTCGCGGTGGACCGGGCTGGAGGCGCCGACGGCGTCGGCGAAGGCGACCACGTCACGACGGGTCACCTCGAAGGGCGGGGTACCGGTGAACACGCTCCCCACACGGGAGGCGTCAACGGTGGCTGACATGGGTCAGCGGGTCTCGCGGTGCGCGGTGGAGGAATTGCAGCGCGAGCAGTACTTCTTCAGCTCAAGACGGTCGGGGTTGTTCCGACGGTTCTTCTTGGTGATGTAGTTGCGCTCCTTGCACTCCGAGCACGCAAGGGTGATCTTCGGGCGGATGTCTGAGCTCTTGCTGGCCACGGCCGTGTCCTTTTCGTCGCGATGCTGCGTGTGTGACGCCATCGACCGCGCCAGTGCAGCTGCTGACGTGCCGGTTGCCGAGCCTATCCGGGATGGCCCGGCGGCTTCGGTAGCGGGAGCGGGGATCGAACCCGCGACCTCACGATTATGAGTCGTGCGCTCTAACCGTCTGAGCTATCCCGCCTCGAGCTCAGCCCGCACGCTGGTGCGTGCGGGCCGAACATCAGAGCCCCGAAAGGGAATCGAACCCTTGACCTTCTCCTTACCATGGAGACGCTCTGCCGACTGAGCTATCGGGGCAGCCATGCGAGGGTACACGCATCTTGCCGCCGGAGTGAAATCGGCACTGTGCCGCGCCTGCGGGCCTCCCGCCCCTGACCGGCCCCGGTCGTAGGCTCACCGCGTGCCCACCCCCACCCCGTCCCGCTGGGGCGCTCCCGCAGGGGCCACGGCCTACCTGCTGTGGGGCCTCATCCCGCTCTACATCAGCGCGCTCGCTCCGGCCGGCGCCGTCGAGATCGTCGCGCACCGCGTGCTGTGGAGCCTGGGCCTGTGCCTCCTCCTGCTCGCCGTCACGCGCTCCTTCGGCGCCGTCGCCGCGATCGTGGCCGACCGGCGCGCGCTCGGAATGCTGGCGCTCGCCGCGGCGCTGATCGCCGTCAACTGGGTGACCTACGTGCTGGCCGTCTCGACCCACCACACCGCCGACGCCGCGCTGGGCTACTTCATCAACCCGATCGTCACATCGGTGCTGGCGGTCGCCGTGCTGCGGGAACGGCTCGTGCGCTCCCAGCAGGTGGCGCTGGGACTGACGGTGGTCGCGGTGCTGGTGATCGCCGTCGGGTACGGACGGGTCCCGTGGCTGGCCCTCGTGCTGGCCTTCTCGTTCGGGCTGTACGGGCTGATCAAGAACCGCGTCGGCACCCAGGTCGGGGCCCTCCCGGGGCTGACCGTGGAGACGGCGGTGCTGGCGCCGGTGTCGCTCATCTACCTCGTGGTGCTCGCGGTCACCGGGGTCGGGGCCTTCGGCGGGCCGGGCGAGGTGGCCGGACCGGTCTGGTTCGGACTGCTGCTGGCCCTGTCGGGACCGATCACCGCCATCCCCCTCCTGCTGTTCGCGACGGCGGCGCGGCGCCTCCCGCTGGCGACCATGGCGTCGCTGCAGTACATCGCGCCGATCATGCAGCTCGGCGTCGCGGTGCTCGTCATGCACGAACCGATGCCGGCCGCGCGGTGGATCGGGTTCGGGCTCGTGTGGGTCGCGCTCGTGGTGATCACGATCGACGGCGTGCGGCGGCACCGCCGCCAGCCGGTGGTCACGACGGAGCCGGGGGCGCCGGCCGCGTGAGGCGGATTTCACCCTGGGACGACGGTCCTGTAGAGTTCCACACCGGTCCTGCGGGACCGACCACACGGCAGGTTGCCCGAGCGGCCAATGGGATCTGACTGTAAATCAGACGCGAAAGCTTCGGGGGTTCGAATCCCTCACCTGCCACGTGTCACGAAGGCCCGGAATCCTCGCGATTCCGGGCCTTCGTCGTGTTCGGGGATCCTCGACGTCGACCGCTCCCGCTAGGTTGGACCCCAGAAGCCCGACCGTCCCGTTCCCGAGCTGCCCCAAGGAGATGTCATGGCTGACTCCTCGTTCGACGTCGTGAGCAAGGTCGACCGCCAGGAGGTCGACAACGCGCTGAACCAGTCCTCGAAGGAGCTCGCGCAGCGCTACGACTTCAAGGGCGTCGGCGCCTCGATCGCGTGGAGCGGCGAGAGCATCGTGCTCGTCGCCAACTCCCCCGAGCGCGTGGCCGCCATCCTCGACGTGTTCGAGACCAAGCTGGTCAAGCGCGGCGTCTCGCTGAAGTCGATCGACTTCGGCGACGACGCGGACGCCAAGGAGGCCAAGCTCTCCGGCAAGGAGTACCGCCTCGCGGGCACCCTCCGCGAGGGTCTCAGCTCGGAGAACGCCAAGAAGATCACCAAGCTGATCCGCGACGAGGGCGCCAAGGGCGTCAAGACGCAGATCACCGGCGACGAGGTGCGGGTGAGCAGCAAGAGCCGCGACGACCTGCAGGCCGTCCAGCAGCTCCTCAAGGGTGCCAACCTCGACTTCGCGGTGCAGTTCGTCAACTACCGCTGAGTCGCCGGCCCGCCGGCCCCACCCTCCGCCCCTGACCGCCTCCGCCCTCCCCGGGGCGGGGGCGGTCCGCGTTGCGCGCACCGATGGCCGGTTCGCGGCAGGTGAGGCGACCAACCGCGTGCGCAACGGCGACCCGCGACGGCGCCGCACCGGTGCCGCGGTCGTAGTCTCGTCCGCGTGAGCAACGCAGTCACCGCGCCGCAGCGCGAGAAGACGTTCTTCGGGCATCCCCGAGGCCTGTCCACCCTGTTCTTCACGGAGATGTGGGAGCGGTTCTCCTACTACGGCATGCGGGCCCTGCTCGTGCTGTACATGGTCGCGCCGGTCACCGGGGACAACCCGGGCCTCGCGATGGGCGACGGCGCCGCCAAGGCCATCTACGGCACCTACGCCGGGCTGGTCTACCTCACACCCGTGGCGGGCGGCTGGATCGCCGACCGGCTGCTCGGCCTGCGCCGCACGGTCCTGTACGGCGGCATCGTCATCGCGGCCGGGCACTTCCTCATGGCGGTCCCCGTCGAGGGAACCTTCTGGCTGGGACTGCTGGCGATCTCGCTCGGCACGGGCCTGCTCAAGCCGAACATCTCCGGCATGGTCGGGAAGCTCTACGCCGACGACGACACCAAGCGCGACGCCGGCTTCTCCCTGTTCTACATGGGCATCAACATCGGCTCGTTCGCCGCCCCGCTGATCTGCGGAACCCTCGGCCAGAACTTCAGCTGGCACTGGGGCTTCGGCGCCGCGGGCGTCGGGATGACGCTCGGCCTGCTGCAGTACGTGCTCGGCCGCAAGAACCTGCACGGCGTGGGCGACGAGCCCGACGCCCCGGCCGACCCGGCCGAGCGCCGTCGGGCGATGGTGGTGGGCGCCGTCGTCCTGGGGATCATCGGAGCGCTCGTGGCCGTGTTCACGGCGGTGGGCCAGGAGCCGGTCGTGGCCGTCACGACGGCGGTGACGATCCTCATCCTGCTCGTCCCGATCTGGTACTTCCGCCAGGTGCTCGGCCGGACGCGGGCCGACGCCGGGGCGCGCTCGCGGGTCACGGCCTTCATCTGGCTGTTCATCGGGGCCGCCGTCTTCTGGATGATCTTCGAGCAGTCGGGCTCGACGCTCAGCCTGTTCGCCCAGAACGTCACCAACCTGACCGTGACCAGCGGCTTCAGCGTCCCGGCGTCCTGGCTGCAGTCGATCAACCCGCTCTTCATCGTCATCTTCGCGCCCGTGTTCTCGGCGGTCTGGCTCCGCTGGGGAGACCGGGCGCCGCGCACGTCGGTGAAGTTCGGCATCGCCCTGCTCGTGGTCGGCGCATCGTTCCTCCTCCTCATCGTCCCGATGCAGGCCTACGAGGACTCCGGCACCCGGGCCACGGTCTGGTGGCTCGTGAGCGTCTACCTCCTCCAGACGTGGGCCGAGCTCCTGCTGTCCCCGAACGGCCTGTCCGCCACCACCAAGCTCGCGCCTGCCGGCTCGCTCGGTCAGTTCCTGGCGCTGTGGTTCCTCGCGACGTCCGTGGGCACGACCGTCGGTGGCCAGATCGCCAGCATCACCTCCGACAGCCCGGTGCTGTCCTTCGCCGTCTGCGGCGGCATGGCCGTCGCGTTCGGCGCCGTGATGCTGGTCGCCGTCCGACGGATCAACGCCCTGATGGGCGACGTGCACTGACGCGAGCCCGGGGCTCGCAGTGGCAGCGCGGACCCCGCGTGCGCACGGTTGTCCACAGGCCAGCACGCCTCGTGGCGCCGCGAGCGGGCCGTGCCCGAGACTGTGGCGATGACGACGCCGACGCAGGGCCCTCGGGGCGATGCCCTCCCCGTCCCGACGCCGAACGGCCTGCCGCCGGGGTACCCGCAGCACCGTCCGCCCGGGTCCGCGCCGCCCCGCCGATCCTGGCCGAGCAGTGCGCGGAGCGCGGGGATGTGGGCCCTGGTGTTCTCGGTCGCGCTCTCCCTCGGTGTCGCGCTCGCCGTCGCCGTCGTCATCGGGGCGATGGGACTCGTCCTCCCGAGAGCACCCCGGTCGTGGCGCTCCTGGCCGTGCTCGTCCTCGGGCAACCTCTCGTGGCTGTGCTGCTGACGCGGAGGGTCCGCGAGCCCCTGCCGCGGGCGATGCGTGGGTACGGCTTCGCCGCGATCGTGATGGCCGTGACGCTCGTGGGCGTCGCCCTGATCACCGCTGGAGCAGGAGCGCTGGGGCTCGGGCTCGTCTGGCTGGCCATGCTGGTGGACGAGATCCTGGGATGGGGGGTCCTCCTCGTCCCCCTCGGGATGCTCACCTCGGCCGTCATCGCCACGCCGCTCGTCTTCTCGGCGGTGCACCGGCGAGCCGAACGGCGGGCGTACCGGAGGGAGCACCGCACCCCTCCGTCCTGAGACGCGCGGCGGAGAGCGGTCGCGATCCGCGCGGGGAGCTGCCGGGTCACGAGCCGGGCAGGAGCGTGCGGCCGTACGCTCGGGCCGTGTCGCTGCCCTCCTCCTCGAATCGCCGCCGCGTGCAGCGCCGCACCGTCGCGCTCCTCTCGCTGGCACAGGTCCTCAGCGGCGTCGCCGCCGGCAGCATCGTCTCCGTCGGGTCACTCCTCGCCGTGCAGCTGTCGGGCTCCGACGCCTGGGCCGGATCGGTCGCGACGTCGGCGACGCTCGGGGCCGCCGTCGCCTCCCTCCTGCTCGCCCGGCTCGCGCTCGCCCGCGGCCGGCGCGCCTCGCTGGCCACCGGACTCGCCCTCGCCTCCGTCGGGGCGCTCGGCGTGGTCGCCGCCGCCGTCGTGGAGGTGTTCCCGCTCCTGCTGCTGTCGGGCGCCCTCATGGGCACGGGCAGCGCCGTCAACCTCCAGGCGCGCTTCGCGGCGACCGATCTCAGCGATGCGACGAGCCGGGCCCGCGACCTGTCGCTCGTGGTGTGGATGAGCACCGTGGGCGCCGTCGCGGGGCCCAACCTCGTCCGGTTCGGCTCCCCGATCTCCGACGCCCTCGGTCTCCCCGAGCTCGCCGCCCTGTTCGTGCTCTCGGCCGCCGGCATGATCGCGGCGATGCTCGTGATCTGGATCGGGCTGCGTCCCGACCCGCTGCTGGAGCAGCAGCGGCTGGACGCCGGGCGCGGTGACGACGCCGCCCCGACGACGCCGCCGGCACCGTCAGCGCCGCCCACCCCACCCCACCACCGAGCCCAGCTGGCGGCGGCCTTCCGGATCCTGCGCACGCACCCCGCCGCGAGCGCCGCCCTGGTCGCGATCCTGGCCGCCCACGCCGTGATGGTCGCGGTGATGTCGATGACGCCGGTCCACATGGAGGGCCACGGCGCCTCGATCACCCTCGTCGGGCTGACGGTCAGCCTCCACATCGCCGGGATGTACGCGCTCTCCCCGGTGATGGGTGCCGCGGCCGACCGGTTCGGCGGGCCGAGGGTGCTGATCGGAGGTCTGGCGGTCCTCGCCCTCGCGACGCTCACGGCCGGCCTCGCCGGACCGCACCACGCCGCCACGACGGCCGGACTCGTCCTGCTGGGCCTCGGCTGGTCGGCGGCCACGGTTGCCGGCTCGGCCATGATCGCGCGTACGGTTCCCGGCGCCGAGCGCGTGACCGTGCAGGGTCTGACCGACTCGCTGATGTCGCTCGCCGGCGCGGGTGGCGGCGCGCTCGCCGGGGTGATGCTCGCCCTCACCGGCTACGGCGGGCTCAACGCCGGGGCCGGGGCCCTGGCGGTCGCGGCCATCGCCGTCGTGATCGTGGTGGGACGTCGCCGCTCCTCCCAGCCGGACTGACCCGTCCGCCTTTAGCGCACGGTCCAGCCACCCGGGTCCCAGCCGTCCTCGGTCCCAGGATGCGAGAAGTTTCAACCAGTTTCGGATCTGACCCATCCGACACCGGGGGTCAGCCCGAACCCCTGCTGTGACCGTTCCCACGCAGGCGTCAGCGCGCCGCCGTCCGCCCAGCGCCTCCCCGTCCTCGGGTGAGCCCTCGGCGACGCGTCCGGGACGCCGCTCGGTCCTCTCCTCCCTGCCGCCCCGCCTCGTCGAGCTGCTGCGTTTCGGCGCCGTCGGCGGTCTGGCGTTCGTCGTCGACCTCGGCATCTACAACCTGCTGCGACTGACGATCGCCGAGGACAAGCCGATCGGCGCGAAGGTGGCCTCGGTCGCCGTCGCCACACTGGTCGCCTGGCTGGGCAACCGCTACTGGACCTTCGCGGGACGACGCCGGAGCTCGGCCCCCGGCGAGCTCCTCGCCTTCGTCGTGGCGAACGTCCTCGGACTCCTCATCGCTGCCGCCTGCCTCTTCGTCTCGCACTACGTCCTCGGGTTCACCTCGACCCTCGCGGACAACATCGCGGGCAACGGGATCGGGCTCGTCCTCGGCACGCTCTTCCGCTACGTCGTCTACCGGCGCTTCGTGTTCAACCACGCCGATCCCGCAGCCCGCTGACGCGGTCCGCCGACCACCTCTCTCATCGCGACCGTGCCCGGAAGGACCCCCGTGCCCCTCGTCATCGCGCAGGACGACGCCCCCGTCCTCACCCCGATCGACCCCGCACCTCTCCCCACCCCCGTGCCGGCAGGCCCGAACCGCGGTCCCGCGGACGTCGAGGTCGTCGGACAGGTCGTCCAGTGGTGGCAGGGCTCCTCACCCCTGCAGCTCGTCGGCTACGGCCTGATCGTGCTCGTCGCGCTCGTCCTGACGGCGATCGCCCTCACCACGCTGTGGTGGATGCTCCACGCGTGGCGCAGCACCTCGGCGCTCACCGCCACGGGCTTCCGCACGGCCAACGCCAACGAGCGCACGCCGACGCTGTCCTTCACGCTCCTCGTGCCCGCCCGGCACGAGGAGGAGGTGCTGGCCCACACGCTCGAGCGCCTCGTCGAGCAGGACCACCCCGACGTCGAGATCATCGCCATCGTCGGCCACGACGACCCGGGCACCGAGGCGGTCGCCCGCTCCGTGGCCGACCGCTTCCCCGACCGGGTGCGCGTCGTCGTGGACGACTCCGTCCCCAAGAACAAGCCCAAGGCGCTCAACCTCGCCCTCCAGACCTCGCGCGGCGAGATCGTGGGCGTCTTCGACGCCGAGGACGAGGTCCACCCCCAGCTGCTGCGCCTCGTGGACGAGCGGTTCGCGACCACCGGCGCCGACGTCGTCCAGGGCGGCGTGCAGCTGATGAACATCGAGACGTCGTGGTGGTCGCTGCGCAACGTGCTCGAGTACTACTTCTGGTTCCGCTCCCGCCTGCACTTCCACGCCGAGCAGCGGTTCATCCCGCTCGGGGGCAACACCGTCTTCCTGCGCACCGACCAGGTCCGCGACGCCGGCGGCTGGGACGCCGAGTGCCTCGCCGAGGACTGCGAGATCGGGGTGCGGCTGTCCAGCCAGGGCGCTCGCGTCGTCGTGGCGTACGACCCCGAGGTCGTCACCCGCGAGGAGACGCCGGGCTCGCTCCCCTCGCTCTACAAGCAGCGCACCCGCTGGAGCCAGGGCTTCCTGCAGGTGCTGCGCAAGGGCGAGTGGAAGAAGCTCCCCGGCCGCAGCCAGCGCCTGATGGCGCGCTACATGCTCTCGATGCCGTTCCTCCAGGCCGGTACCGGCCTGCTGATCCCGATCTCGCTCGCGCTGGTGCTGTTCGCCAAGGTGCCGACGCCGATCGCGCTGATCTCATTCCTGCCCCTGGTCCCCACCGTGATCGTGCTGTGCGTCGAGGTCGCCGGGCTCGGGGAGTTCGGCCGCGTCTACGACCGCAAGGTCCGGATCCGTGACTACGTCCGCCTCGTGCTGGGCACCTTCCCGTACCAGGTGTTCCTCGCCCTCGCGGCGGTCCGCGCCGTCGTCCGGGAGACCCGGGGCGAGCGCGGCTGGGAGAAGACCGAGCACGCCGGCGCCCACATCGACCGGAGCGCGGGCGTCCCGTCCCTCTCCGCCCCGTCCCCGGCCGCCTCGAGCACCGACGCCTCACCGACCGCCACGTCCGACACCACCGCCCCGGTCACCGCCGGCGCCGCGAGGAGCTGAGATGGCCCTGCTGATCGAGCACCCCACGCCGGGCGCCCCCGACGAGACCCCCACCGAGCTCCTGCAGCTGGCCGGCGGCCCGACGACGACCCCGCGCGGGTCAGACGGGTCCGACGACTCCGACGGCCCTCGTCCCACCCGCCGCGAGCGCCTGCGCGCGATCCTTCCCGACGCCCTCTGGCTCGCCCCGCTGCTCGCGATCGGCGGCGTCGTCAACGGGATCGGCCTGTTCCGGGTGCCGCAGTTCATCGACGACGAGGGCACCTACACGGCCCAGGCCTACGCCGTCGAGCGCCTCGGCGAGCTCACCCACTACACCTACTGGTACGACCACCCCCCGCTGGGCTGGCTCCAGATGGCCGGCTGGACCAACCTGACCGGCGCGTTCGACCGCTACCCCAGCGCCGTCATGGCGGGCCGCGAGACGATGATGGTGGCTCTCCTCGCCGCCACGGTCCTGCTCTGGACGCTCGTCCGACGGATCGGGGCGCCGCGGATCGTCGCGGCCGTCGCCGTCCTCCTCTTCACGGTCAGCCCGCTGGCCGTGCAGTTCCACCGCACCGTCTACCTCGACAACATCGCCGTGGTGTGGATCCTGCTGGCGTTCGTGCTGGCCACCGCCAGGCACCGCCAGCTCGGCGCGTTCGTCGCTGCGGCCGTCGCGGCCGGGATCGCGGTCCTGACCAAGGAGACCTTCCTCCTCATGGTCCCGTTCGTGTTCTGGGTCATGGTGCGAGGCGCCGCCCCCACCACCCGGCGCTACACCCTGACCGCCGCCGGCGCCGTCCTCACGCTCACGGGGATCGGCTACCTCCTGTTCGCGCTCCTCAAGGGCGAGCTCGTCCCCGGCATGAACCGCGTCAGCCTCTGGGACGGCATCGCCTTCCAGCTGCTCGACCGCGACCCCAGCGGCTCGCTGACCGACGCCGACAGCCTGGTGCGGGCCACGACCGACGTCTGGGTCGACCTCGACCCGGTGTTCCTCGTGACGGGCGGCCTGACGATGGTCGTCGGCCTGTTCCTGCGCCGCACCCGGCCCTACGCCGCAGCGCTCGCGCTGCTCGTGCTCATGGTCGTGCGTCCCGGCGGGTACGTGCCCGTCCCCCACATGATCGGGATGCTTCCGCTCATGGCGCTGCTCGTGCCCGTCGTCGTCTGGACGGCGCTGCGGACGGCCCGTCGGGTCCGCGCCCCCGGCACCCGGGCGGCGCGCACGCGTTCGGCCGCGGTGCTCGTCCCGACGGCGGCGCTCGCCGCCGCCGGCCTCGCGCTGGCGGTGCCGCAGTGGTCCAGCCAGCTGCGGGGCCAGCTCATCCCCGACTTCAACCAGCCCTTCGCCCAGGCGCAGGAGTGGGTCGAGCAGAACGTTCCGACCGACTACCGGCTGCTCGTGGACGACGTCATGTGGGTCGACCTCGTGGAGGCGGGCTTCCCGCGCGAGAACGTCGTCTGGTACTACAAGGCCGACACCGACCCCGCGGTCATCGCCCAGTCGCCCAACGGCTGGCAGGACTCGGACTACGTCATCACGACCGACTCGATGCGGACCTTCCCCTCGGAGTTCCCGCGCGTCCGCCAGGCGATCGACAACTCGACCCTCGTGGCGAGCTTCGGCGAGGGCGACCGCGCCGTCGAGGTCCGCCGCGTGCGCGCCGAGGGGATCGACGCGGCCTCCGCGAACGACGGCGCGGCGTCCGAGCGACGCGCCCTGCTGGGCCCGCAGCTCTCGACCAACCCGAACGTCGTGCTCGACGGCGTCGCCCCCGGCGACTCCGGCAGCGCCGACGACGCGGTGTCCTCCGGGCGATTGGACGACCGCCTCGCCGTCGCCCTCGCCCAGCTCGGCGCCGCCGGCCCGATCACCGTCGAGCTGCCCGCCGTGGTCGGCGAGGAGGACGGGGTGCTGCGCACGGCTCTGATCACCCAGCGCGACGGTGCCGCGCTCACCACGGACGCCGAGATCGAGCTGGCGGACTGGTTCACGAACCAGAACCCCGGTTTCGCGCCGCAGTCGGTGACCACCACGGACGAGGGGCTGCTGGTGACCTACTCGCTCACCACACCGTGACGGCCCCAGCCGCCCGCGGCCCCCGCACCCCGACGACCGCACCACCCCGACCGCACGCCCCTCGAACCACCAGCCCGCCCGAGAACGCCAGGACGAGAGATGGAGTCCCCATGACCACCACCCGCACCGCCCCGACCACCTCGACAGCGCCGGCCGCCCGCCGCTCCCGCACCACGTCGCGCGCCACCCGCGCCACCGTCACGCTCGGCCTCACGTTCGGCCTGGCGGCGCTCGGTGCCGCGGCCCCCGCCGCCGCCGCGCCCGCCGAGCCCGCCCCCGTGGACGGCTGGGTGCGTCTGGGTCACTTCTCCCCCGACACCCCCGCGGTCGACGCGCGGCTCACCGCCGTCGCCGGCACGACCGACCTGACGTTCGAGGACGTCGGCTACGGGGACGTCTCCGGCTACACCCGCCTGCCGCAGGGCACGTACACCGTCGCGATGATCCCGGCCGGCGCCCCCGAGGGCACCGACCCCGCCATCACCCAGACCTTCGAGGTCGTCCCCGGCGGCGCGGCGACGGTGGCGGCGGTCGGCCTCAACGCCGACCTGTCCGGCCGGGTCATCGCCGACGACCTCACACCCCCGGCCGACGGCCAGGCGCGCGTCCGTCTCATCCAGGCCTCCGTCTCCTCCCCCGAGGTCGACGTCACCACCGACACGGGGACCCCCATCGCCCGGGGCGCCGCGTTCGGTACCGCGACCGACTACGCCGAGGTCGGCGCCGGTCGCTGGACGCTCGACGTCGAGGGGACGCAGTCCGGCACGGTCCAGGTGGACCTCCCCGCCGGCAGCGTCAACACGCTCGTCGTCCTCGACGACGGCGACCAGATCACGCTCACGACCCTCGAGGACGCGAGCGGACCGTCGGCGGCACCGCAGGGGGGTGTCGCCACCGGTGAGGGAGGTCTCGTGCTGGAGGCCGACCGCCGCACGGGCGCCGCGATCGCCGGTGTCGCCGGGGCCCTGGGCCTCGTCGTCGGTCTTCGCGCGCTCGTCCGTCGCCGTCCGGAGGTCGCGTGAGGACCGCAGCTCGGACCGGGGTCCTCGCCGTCGCCCTGACCGGCGCGCTCGCCCTGGGGCGTGCGCGCCGGGTGACCCGGCGCCGGCCCCCACGACGCCCGCGGGTACCAGCGCCCCCGAGCCCGACCGGGCGCGCACCGCGGTCGAGGCCGGCGAGGACTTCCTCGCCACCTACGTCGACCCCGACGGCCGCGTCGTGCGCCACGACCAGGAGGGCGACACCGTCAGCGAGGGCCAGGCCTACGGGATGCTCGTGGCGGTCGGCGTCGGCGACGCCGAGACGTTCGACGCCACGTGGACCTGGACCCGCGACAACCTCCAGCGTGCGGACGGCCTGCTGTCCTGGCGCTGGGCGGACGGCGCCGTCGTCGACGACGAGCCCGCATCGGACGCCGACCTCGACGCCGCCCGCGCCCTCGTGCTGGCCGGCGAGCGGTTCGACGAGCCCGCCTACACCGAGGCGGCGACCGCGCTCGGGCAGGCGGTGCTCGACCTCGAGACCGCGGAGACGGCCCTCGGCCGGGTCCTGCTCGCGGGCCCGTGGGCCGACGTCGACCCCTACCAGGTCAACCCCAGCTACCCCTCCCCCGTGGCCACCCGGCTGCTCGCCGAGCTCGACGGCGACCCGCGCTGGGCCGAGCTCGACGCCGGGTCGCGCGCCGTCACCGCGGAGCTCACCACCGGCGGCACGCTGCCGCCGAACTGGGCCCAGGTGCACGCCGCCGACGGCCGCGTCGAGGCCATGCCCGGTCCGGACGGTCGCGGGGTGCTCTTCGGGTACGACGCCGCGCGCACCCTCGTGCGGTACGTCGAGTCCTGCGACCCGGACGACCACGCGGCGATCGCGCCGGCCGTGGGCGCGCTCGAGCAGCAGGAGGTGCTCGCGGCCGAGCTCGACCTCGGCGGCGCCGCCCTGACCCAGGACCAGCACCCCGTCACCTACGTGGCGCGGGCGGCGATCAGGGCGCTCGACGGCGACCTCACCGGGGCCGCGGCCGACCTCCGCGCCTCGGACGCGGTCGTGGAGGAGAACCCGACGTACTTCGGCGCGGCCTGGGCCGCGCTGGGTCGGCTCTCCCTCGAGACGGACCTGCTCGGAGGCTGCCCGCCGCTGGCCGGGGACGAGTCCGCCGCGGCGACGACGGACGGGGCGCAGGCCTCGCCGTCGGGCACCTCCGACGCGGAGGGCCGCCTCACCCTGCAGCCCCGCGCCGAGGGCGTCCCGACGGCGACCGGCCCGCAGCCGATCCCGGCCGCGGGCGTCGTCCCGACGACGGTGCGCATCCCGGAGATCGACGTGACCTCCGCGCTGGAGGACCTCGTCCGCGACCCCGATCGGGTCCTCAACGACCCGGCGGTGCCGGAGGTCGCGGGCTGGTTCTCCGAGGGCACGGTGCCGGGGAGCGTGGGTCCGGCGGTGATCGCCGGCCACGTCGACTCCGGTGTCGAGGGCGCGATCTTCCGCGACCTCGACCGGCTCACCGCCGGCTCGGAGGTGCTCGTCGACCTGTCCGACGGCACGACGGCGACCTTCCGCGTCACGCACGCCGAGGTCGTCCCGCAGGCGCAGTTCCCCACGGAGGTCGTCTACGGCCCGGTCCCGGACGCGCAGCTCCGCCTCATCACGTGCCACACCTTCGACCGCGCCGCCGGCCGCTACACCCAGAACCTCGTCGTCTTCGCGACCCTCGTCGCCTAGTCCGATCCGACCACCGCCCGACCTTCCCCCAGCACCGCCCACCCCCAGGAGCCGACCATGACCGCCACCCGCCCCGAGGTCCAGCGACCCGTCGTCGTCGTGCCCACCTACGACGAGATCGAGAACCTGCCGGTCCTCCTCGAGCGCCTGCACGCCGCCGCACCGCAGGCGCACGTCCTGATCGTCGACGACGGCTCGCCCGACGGCACCGGCGTCCTCGCCCAGGAGCGCGCCGACGAGCTGCCCTGGGTCCACGTGCTGCACCGCACGAGCAAGGACGGTCTCGCGGCCGCCTACCTCGCCGGCTTCGCCTGGGCGCTGGCGCGCGACTACGACGCCGTCATGGAGATGGACGCCGACCTCTCCCACCACCCCGAGGACGTGCCGCGCCTGCTCGCCGCCCTGACGAGCGCCGACGTCGTGCTCGGCTCGCGCTGGGTGCCCGGTGGCGGCGTGGAGAACTGGCCGCTGCACCGCCGCGTCCTCTCGCGCGGCGGGTCCTTCGTCGCCCGGATCGCGCTCGAGATGTCGCTGCGCGACGCCACCGGCGGGTTCCGCGCCTACCGCCGTGACGCGATGACGCGCCTGGATCTGGCGAGCGTCGCCTCGCGCGGCTACGTGTTCCAGATCGAGCTGGCCCACCGCGCGCTGGACGCCGGCCTCGTCGTCACCGAGGTCCCGATCGTCTTCACCGAGCGCGTGCACGGCGTCAGCAAGATGAGCGGCGGCATCGTGCGCGAGTCGCTGACGCGGCTGACCTGGTGGGGCGCCGAGCGCCGCCTGTCCCGGCTCGCCGTCGCGGCACGCCGTCGTGGCGACCGCGGCCCGAGCCGGGCCGCGCAGGCGAGCTGACGCCGCTCACCCCAGCGACCGCGCCACCCCCCACCACCCCCGCCGCCCGTGAGGGCGATCCCTCCGCCGTCGCGACGATGCTCCCGGCGTCGTCGCGACCGCGGATGGATCGCCCTCGCGGGCGCTGGTGCGTTCAGTGCCGGGGGACGTAGCCCGTCCGGTCGGCGTCGGTGATCGTGCGCAGCACCCGGGCGGGGTTGCCCACGGCCACGACGCCGGCCGGCACGTCCTTCGTCACGACGCTGCCGGCGCCGATCACCGCGCCGTCGCCGATGCTCACGCCCGGAAGCACCGTCACGCCGCCGGCGATCCACACGCCGTCGCCGATCGTGATCGGCCGGGCGGTGCACATGCCGCCGATGCGCTCGCCCAGGTCGAGGGCGTGGTTGGACGTGTAGAACCCGACCTTCGGGCCCACCAGCACGTCGTCGCCGATCGTGATGGGCGCGCCGTCGAGCATCACGCAGTCGAAGTTCCCGAAGAATCGCGCCCCGAGGTGGATGTTCACGCCGAACTCGCACCGGAACGTCGGTTCGAAGGTGGCCCCCTCCCCGACGCCGCCGAGCACCGCGCGCAGCAGCTCCTCGCGCTCGGCCGCATCGCCGCCGTAGGCCGCGTTGTACGCGTTCGTCGCCAGCACCGACGCGCCCCGGGCCGCGATCAGCTCGGGGGTGAGGTCGTCGTAGGGCTCCCCCGTGGCCATGTGGGCGAGCTGGGCGGCCAAGGTGCTCGTCGGCGTCATGCGACCATCCTCCCGCCCGCCTCAGACCCGCTGCTACGGTGCGCCATGACCTCTGCCGGCCCAGCCCCCGCCCCTGGCCCGTTCCCCGACGTCCTCGAGGTATAGGTCGACGCGCACAAGCTCCTCGCGTTCGACGGTCGCGTCCTGGAGCTCTTCGGCTGGGCGGACGCGCACCGCCTCCACATCTCCGAGCAGCCCCGCCTGGAGTTCGTTGACGAGGGGCGGCGAGAGACCCCGAGGATGCACGTCGTGACCGACCGGCGGACGTTCCGGTACGACTACGACCCGGCCCGGCGCCCCGACCTGGAGCGGCTCGACGCCGAGCTGCGGGCCGCCCGACCCTGACGGCGTCGGAGGCCGTCAGTAGGGTGGACGGTGCCGAGGCCGCGACGGCGCGGCGCACCGATCGACCGAAGGGCCCCTCATGCCACGCACCTCCCAGGCCGTCATCGCCCGAGCCAAGGACGCCCCCGTCGAGCTCGTCACGATCTCCGTGCCCGACCCCGGCCCCGGTGAGGCGGTCGTCCGCGTCCAGGCCTCCGGCGTCTGCCACACCGACCTGCACTACAAGCTCGGCGGCATCGGCGAGGACTTCCCCTATTTGCTCGGCCACGAGGCCGCCGGCATCGTGGAGGAGGTCGGGGAGGGCGTCACCGACGTCGCCCCCGGCGACTACGTCGTGCTCAACTGGCGCGCCGTCTGCGGCGACTGCCGCGCCTGCAACCGCGGCCGTCCCTGGTACTGCTTCAACACCCACAACGCGGCGCAGAAGATGACGATCGCCGACGGCGAGGGCGCGGGCACCGAGCTCTCCCCCGCGCTGGGCATCGGTGCCTTCACCGAGTTCACCCTCGTCGCCGCCGGCCAGTGCACCAAGGTCGACCCCGCCGCTGCCCCGGAGGTCGCGGGCCTGCTGGGGTGCGGCGTCATGGCCGGCATCGGCGCGGCCATCAACACCGGCAACGTGGGCCGCGGCGACTCGGTCGCCGTCATCGGCTGCGGCGGCGTGGGGGCGGCGGCGGTCGCCGGGGCACGCCTCGCGGGTGCGGCCACGATCATCGCCGTCGACCTCGACGAGCGGAAGCTTGCCAAGGCCACGGAGCTGGGCGCCACGCACACCGTGAACGCGGGCGAGGGCGACGTCGTCGAGGCGATCCGGGCCCTGACCGACGGGAACGGCGCCGACGTGGTGATCGACGCCGTCGGGCGCCCCGAGACGTGGAAGCAGGCGTTCTACGCCCGCGACCTCGCCGGGACGGTCGTCCTGGTGGGCGTCCCGACGCCGGACATGCAGGTCCCCGAGCTCCCGCTGCTGGACGTCTTCGGCCGCGGCGGCTCCCTGAAGTCCTCCTGGTACGGCGACTGCCTGCCCTCGCGGGACTTCCCCCTCCTCATCGACCTCTTCCTGCAGGGGCGCCTCCCGCTGGACGCCTTCGTGACCGAGACGGTGGGGATCGGCGACGTCGAGGCCGCGTTCGACAAGATGCACGGCGGCGACGTGCTGCGAAGCGTGGTCGTGCTGTGACCGCGCGCATCGACCACGGCACCTCCGCGGGGACGTTCTCGCTGGACGGTGAGACCTACGACGTCGAGAACAACATCTGGGTGATCGGCGACGAGGCCGAGTGCCTCGTCGTGGACGCCCCCCACTCGGTGGCGGACGTCCTGGCCGTCGTCGCGGGTCGACGCGTCACCGCGATCGTCTGCACCCACGCGCACGACGACCACGTGCGGATCGCCCCCGACCTCGCCGAGGCGACGGGTGCCCCGATCCTCCTGCACCCCGCGGACGCCCCCGTCTGGGAGCTCACACACCCGGACCGCGCGCCCGACGGCGAGCTGGCCGACGGCCAGGAGCTCACCGTGGGCGGCACCACCGTCCGCGTGCTCCACACCCCCGGCCACGCGCCCGGGGCCGTGTCGCTGCACGTGCCGGAGCTCGGCGTCGTCCTCACCGGGGACACCCTGTTCCAGGGCGGCCCGGGGGCGACGGGCCGGTCGTTCTCCGACCCCGCCCTCATCGTGGAGTCCATCCGCCGGGTGCTGTTCGCGCTCCCCGACGACACGGTGGTCCACACGGGCCACGGCGACTCGACCACGATCGGCGCGGAGGCCGACGCCCTCGGGCGCTGACCCCGGCTGCACCGCACGACGACGACGGCGCCGCCACCCTCGCGAGGGTGGCGGCGCCGTCGTCGTCCGTGTCAGTCTGCGGTGGCGCCGAGGTTCTCGCGCAGGAGGTCGACGACGGCCGTCACCGTGCGGGAGCGGGCCGCGATCGAGCGGACGTACAGCTCGATCGTGCGGAAGGCGTCGTCGTCGGCGAGCGGCACGCTCACCACCGAGGCCGGGAGGTGCGGTCGGCCCATCCGCGGCAGCACCGTGACCGCGAGTCCCACCTCGACGTAACGCACGAGCGACTGCAGCTCGACGGCCTCGAAGGCGTTCCCGACGAGCTCGATGAGGTCGGGCGAGTGCGAGGCGATCCACGCGCCGTAGGGGTCCTCGTGCGGCGTGATCGCCAGCCGCTCGCGCGCGAGCTCAACGAGGTGGACGTCCCGACGTCCGGCGAGCCGGTGCCCGCGCGGGACGACGACGTCGAGCGGGTCGGTCCCGATCCGGATGCGGGTGAGCGTGTCCGACGGTCGCCCGGCGGGCTGGGCCGTGCCGAGGGCCTTGGCCAGCAGGGCGTCGACGCGTCCGATCGCGAGCAGGTCGAACGCCGGCTCGGGCTCGAGCTCTGTGGGCACCAGGTCGAGCAGCGGGTAGTCCGTCCGCGCGCGGGCGATCGCCGGGATCACGAGCTGGCGCAGCGCAGTCGGGAACGCCGCGATCCGGAACCTCCCCTGAGGTGCGGCCTCGACGTTCGCGGCGAGCCGGAGGTGCTCGAGGTCGTCGACGATCCCCCGGGCCTGCTCGACGACGGCGAGCCCCGCCGGTGTGAGGACGATCCCGCGCCCGGCGCGCGCCACCATCGGCACCCCGAGCGTCTTCTCCAGCTTGCGCAGGTGCTGGGTGATGTTGGGCGCCGAGTACGCCAGGAGCCGGGCGGCCTGGGTGACCGAACCGGTGTCGCAGACGGCGATCAGCACACGCAGGCTGACGGGATCGATCATGAAGCAATGCTAAAGCGTGGGCGCTAGTTCTACTAACTAGTGCTGAGCAGTTTTCCTCGCCAGACTGGGGTCATCACGGCGCGCAGTCCGCGCGCGAGAACCCCGAAGGTGGAGATTTCCCATGATCGTCGCAGCGCTCGCCCTTGTCGTCGCCGTCGTCGTCGGCATCGTCGTCGAGGTGCGCCACGACGGTCTGGCACGTCGCCCGTTCGACCCCATGTACAACAGCCGCGTCCCCAGCTGACGTCCGGCTCACCGAGCACGAAGGCCGCGGTCCCCCGGTAGGGACCGCGGCCTTCGTCGTTCCCGTCCGCCACCGTTCGCTCCGCCGCCCCCGCCCGTTCACACCGGTTCGCGTGCGGACCATTGCCCCGGCCGCCATCCCTTCCTACGCTGGAGGAACGCCGAGCCGACCGACGGAGGTCGCCATGCCGCAGCTGTGGGACCGCATCGCGGGCCGACGCGAGCCCGCCGCCGACCCCATGCTCACGCTCGAGACGCAGGCGCACCTGAGCCGCCTGACCCGAGAGCTCTGGCGTCTCGACGGCGTCCGCGGCGACTTCGCGCACGCGCACCACGTCCGGGCGGCCCAGGGCGCGTACGAGGGCGTGCTGCGCCGGGCCCTCCGCCTCGCCGGCGGCGACGACCGCGCGCACCCGCTCGGCGACGTCGTCGGGCTGGAGCTCGAGCTCAGCTCGCGCGGCTGGGCCTGGTAGCGGTTCGCCCCTGCGGACACCTCCCGGGTCCCAGCGCCTGATCGGGCAGACTCCTGCCATGACTCGAGGGACGCCGGCGCGCGAGCCGGATGCGGAGGCGCCAGGTCCGGACGTGACCGGGGGGCCGCCGCCCCACCAGGGCAAGCGGGCCGTGGTGGCGTGGACGGCGGCGATCGTGCTGCTCGCCGTCGGGGTCCTCGTGACGTACCTGATGGTCCGTGCCCAGTCGCCCGAGACCCTCGGGCTCAGCCTCGGCGAGTCGCCGTGGCGCCTGCCGCTCGTCCTGCGGCCGAACGAGCCGAGCTAGCCGGCCTCAGCGCACGAGGGAGTCGCGCGAGGCGCGCGACAGCGAGGTCATCTCCTCGCGCGGCACCACCTTGACGCGCTCGCGCCCCCCGGCCTCGCCGAGGGACCGCTCGTGGGACGACAGGGCCTCCCAGCCCTCCCACGTCGTGACCGGCACGCCACGGTCCTCGAGCAGCGCGAGCACGTCGACCTCCTCGGCGCCGTCGGCCACGCGCGGACGCAGGCCGAGCCCGGCCTCGACGTCCTCGGCCAGGTGGCGGATCGTCTCCTGGGCGTCGGACTTGGTGTGACCGATGAGCCCGACCGGACCGCGCTTGATCCACCCGGTCGCGTACAGCCCGGGGATCTGCGCGCCGTCGGCATCCACCACGCGGCCACCCTCGTTGGGGATGACGCCGCGGACGGCGTCGAACGGCACGTCGGGCACGGGCGAGCCGAAGTAGCCCACCGCGCGGTAGACGGCCTGCACGGGGGTGTCGACGACGACGCCGGTCCCGCGCGAGGTGCCGTCGCCGACCAGCTCCGTGCGCTCGGTGCGCAGCGCGGCGACGCGCCGGGCGCCGTCGGGCCCGACCTCGCCGACGACCTCGACCGGCTGGTGGAGGAAGTGCAGGTGGATGCGGCGCGAGGCCGTCGAGTCCTCGGGGTCGTTCAGCGCCCAGTCGGTCAGCGTCGCCACGACCTGGCGCGTCTGGTTCGACTTGGCCATCGCGGCCTCGGAACCCTCGTCGAACGCAAAGTCCTCGGGGTAGACGATGACGTCGACGTCGGGCACGTGACCCAGCTCGCGCAGCTCCAGCGGCGAGAACTTCGCCTGGGCCGGCCCGCGGCGGGCGAAGACGTGGACGTCGGTGACCGGCGAGGCCGCGAGGCCCTCGGCCACGTTCGCGGGGATCTCGGTGGGGCCGAGGTCGGCCGGGTGCTTGGCGAGCATGCGGGCGACGTCGAGCGCGACGTTCCCGGCACCGAGCACCGCGATCTCACGCGCCTCGAGCGGCCACGTGCGCGGGACGTCGGGGTGCCCGTCGAACCAGGAGACGAAGTCGGCCGCACCGTAGGAGCCGGGCAGGTCGATGCCGGGGATGTCGAGCGCGGCGTCCCTGATCGCGCCGGTCGCGACGATGACGGCGTCGTAGTGCTCCGCGAGCTCGGCGAGCGTGATGTCGACCCCGAGGTTGACGTTCCCGATCAGGCGGATGTCACCGCGGCCGAGGATCTTGTCGAGCGCGTTGACGATGGCCTTGATGCGCGGGTGGTCGGGCGCGACGCCGTACCGCACCAGCCCGTACGGGGCCGGGAGGCGGTCGAACAGGTCGATCGCGGTGCCCGGCAGCGTGCGGGACAGGATGTCGGAGGCGTAGATCCCGGCGGGACCGGCCCCGACGACGGCGACGCGCAGCGAGCTCACTCAAGTACCTCATCCGTGGGGGTGGCGCCCGGGTGTGGCCTCGGGCGCGGTCACCTCCAGTGTACGGGCGCGAGGTAGGTAAGCCTCAGTCGCCTCGGTCACACCGCCTCGCGCGGGGTGGTCGGTCAGCGCGGGGAGGTCGGTCAGGAGGCGGGGCCGCGTCCGCGCGGCGTGCGGGCCACGATCAGGCTCCCCGCGACCACGACGGCGGCGCCGAGCGCCCACCACCCGAGCGTGCTGCGGGCGGTCGCCCAGCGATCGGGATAGGCCGTGATCGTCACCGGCTCCGTCACCACCGGTGGGCTCGGCAGGGCGGGGACGGCGTCGCTCACCGGGCCGCGGGCGCTGCCGTCGTCGACGAAAGCGATCGCGTCGGCCGCCTGCACGAGTCCCCAGCCCACGAGGTCGGAGCGCTCCTCGGGCACCGACCGCGCCGCCGTCGCCGTGATCCGGTAGGCCCACTGGGCCGGCGTCTCGTCCGGGTGCGCCTGCGCCACGAGCGCCGCGACCCCGGCGACGTGCGCCGTCGCCCAGCTCGTCGCCGCCGCGGCCGTGCCCATCCGGCAGTCCCCGCCGGACCGCCCCGTGGCGAGGATCCCGACGCCGGGCCCACCGACGTCCGCGTGCGCGCCCCGGTAGGCGTTCACCTCCGCGAACCCCTCGTCGTAGGCGCCGACGGCGAGCACGCCGGGCAGCGCGGCCGGGTAGCGCGGCCGGGTGGGGTCGGCGTCGGCGTTCTCGACGTTGCCCATCGAGGCCACCACCAGGCTGCCGGCGGCCGTCGCCTCGTCGACCGCGACGGCCAGGTCCGGGGTCTCCTGGATGGTGCTCATCGCGACGACGATGATGTCGACGTCGAGCTGGCTCGCCTCGCGGATCCCCTGGGCGATGCGTCCGGGCTGCGGATCCGTGCCGGCCTGCTCGGCCGCGTCGGTGTCGTCCTCGTAGTAGACGCGGACGGGCACGATCGTCGCGTCGCGCGCGATGCCGACCAGCGCGGAACCCTCCACCGGGCGGCCGGCGATGATCGTCGCCACGGCCGAGCCGTGGCCGAAGGTGTCCGCGGTGCCCGTGCTGTCGGCCGGGTCGAGCGCGACGACGTCGCGGCCGGGCTCCACGGCCCCGACGAGGTGGGGGAAGTCGGGGCGGACGCCGGAGTCGACCACCGCGACGCGCACACCGGCACCTGTGGCGACGTCGTTCGCGGCGGCGCGGCCGATCGCCGCGGGCGCCCAGCCCTCCTCCGCGATGAGCTCGCCCGGCTGGCAGTCCGCCGGCGCCTGCGGCGCCGCGGCGGCGTGCGGGAGGGTCGCGAGGCCGGACGGGAGGGTGGCGGGGGCGAGGACGACGCCGACGGCGAGCGCCGCCGTCGCGACGAGCGCCGGCACCCGCCGACGGACGCCGTGCACGGACCGGCTCACGGCGTGGCCTCCTCGCCCCCGTCGGCCACGGGCACCTCGGTCTGCGACATCGCCGCCCGGTCGATCGACAGGGTCGGACCGGAGGGGACCAGGTCGCCCCACGCGTACGGCACCCTGATCGGCACGACCTGGTCGGCGCCACCGGTCGGGAACAGCCGCAGCAGCGCGTCCTCGCGCGGTCCGCTGGGTCCGCCCTCGATCGCGTAGGCGAGACCGTTCTCGTCGATGAAGCGCACCGGGCCCTCCGGGCTGCTCGGCGAGGCCGTGAACAGCGCGAGCGCCCCCGTGCCGGGCGAGACCGTCACGCGCCCGCTCGCGTCCGGCGCCTGCCCGGGCACGAGGACCGCGGCGAACGCCTCGACGTCGAGCTCGGCGCACGGCGCGAGGTCGGGGCTCACCGGCTCGCCGATCGCGGTCGGCCACGACTCGGGGATCGGGATCCCGTCGGTCGCGTCCTCGACCTGGGAGAGGGCGTCGGCGGGGACGACGATCCGCTCCGCGGCATTCTCCCGCGTCGCGTAGACGGCGTCGGCGAGCGGCGACAGCCGCGCGAGGCGACCGTCGGCCAGGGCGACGTACGGCTGCCCGGTGTCGGCGTTGACCACCACGGACCCGGTCGTGACGCCGGCGATCTGCCCGAGGGCGCCCTCGGGCACGCCCCCGGCACCCTCGACGGCGAACGGTGTCATCTCGGCGCCGGTGCCGAACAGCGCGAGCCAGTCGGCCCGCGCGGGGACCACGTCGTCGGGCGTGAAGTCGAGGGCGCGGACGACACCGGCGGAGCTCGCGGTGTCGGGCACGAGGTGGGCCTGCGAGCCCTGCACCACGTAAAGGGCCTCCCCACCGTGACGAGGGCCGAGGCGACGCCCGCGGGCGCGGCGTCCGCCTCGGCGTCGGACCCGCCCGCCTCGTCCGCCTCGCCGGCCGGCAGGGTGGTGGAGGTGGCGCCGTCCTCGGCCGGGCACGCGAGCCAGCCGTCCACGACGAGCCGGCCGGGCTCGGGCAGGAAGTCCGGCGCGCCGGTGATCCCTGCCCGCGGCAGACGCTCCTTGTCGGCCAGCAGCGAGTCGGCGACGCTGTGGATGGCGGCGTCGGGCTCCACCAGGAGCCGCGCGCTGGCCATGTTCGTGACGGGGACGAGCCGGCCGTCGTCGGTGACGTAGCGGGCGGCGTTGTCCCTGACCACGAGGATCTGACCGTTCTCCCACCCGCGAGGCAGGCCGCGGTTGAGCAGGCCGCTGCCCAGTCCGCCGACCACCACGAGCACCGCCAGCACGATCCCCGCCACGACGCCGCGCACCGGTGAGGTGGGCTCCAGCTCGCGCCCCCGGGGGCGCCGGAGACGAACGCGGTGAGCAGGCGCCGTCGGCTGAACGACTGCGCCTCGACGAGCTCCTTCTTCGTCGCCACGACTACCGGCTCCCGGCGATCGGGGCGGTCACGGCATGGCTCCCGCGGCGACGACGGCGAGCGGCGGCAGCGCCGCGAGCAGGACGAGCTGGGCGACGTCGGCCGCGCGCGCGAGCCGCAGCTGTCGGCCGGAGACGAGCAGCGCCACGATGACGACGGCGAAGGCGCCGCCGAGCAGCACCACCACCAGCGCGGGGCGCCAGGTGGGCTGGGTCAGGGCGGCCGTGAGGACGGCCAGCAGGAAGCCGCCGGCACCGGTCGCCGTCACGACGGCGACGTCGCCGCGCGCCCGCGACTCGCGCACCGTCAGCAGCAGCGCACCGAACCCGACGGCGGTGAGCAGCAGCCCCGCGACTCCCGAGGCGGCGACGCCGGGCGTGAGGCCGAGCAGCGCGGCCCCGGCGCCGGCGCGCATCGCGATCTGGAGCCGCTGACCCGTGGCCGCCTGCTCCCTGACCGCATCGATGTCCACGGGCGGGACGTCGTCGAGCACCTCGCGGTCGTCGCGCGGCGTGACGACCCGCAGGGGCGTCGCCGTGAGCGCCAGCCACGGCACGCCGACCAGGGCGCACGCGACGACGGCGAAGGCCACCACGGTGACGACCGGCGCCGTGTCGGCACCGCGCCAGGCCGTGACGCCACCGACCGCGAGGCCGACGGCCCCGGTGATCGCGGGGGCCACCATGGCTTCGCGGACCCCCGGTGCCAGGGCGGCGAGCGCGGCCGCGACCGCGAGGATCGCCCCACCGCCGGCCGCGAGCGCGAACGCCGCTGCGCCGTCGTCCAGCCGGGCGAGACCGTCGAGCCCGAGGAACGCCGCGGTCCCGGCGAGCAGCGCGGCCACGACGCCGATCGTCAGCGACGCGGTGCGCGGGGCGCCGGTGCGCTCGAGGACGACGGCGGTGACGAGCGCCAGCAGCGCGCCGGCTCCGCCCAGGCTCGCGGTGAGCACGGCACCGAGACCGCTGACGGCCAGGACCGCACCACCGGTGACGAGGAAGACCGCCGCGACGCCGACGGCGGCACGCGCGGCGTCCTGCGGGCTCCACGGTGCGCTGCCCGACTCCACGACGTCGGCGACGGCCTCCACCACGTCGTCGTAGCGGGCGTTGCCGGCGCGCGGCTGGGCCGCGGCGAGCGTGAGCACGGCGCCGTCGGGAACGCCAGCGCCGCCGAGCGTGACGTCACCGCCGAGGCGACGTCCCTGGGCCGTGACGAGCTCCAGCCCGGTGTGCGCGGAGGTGACCTCGAGCTGGCCGAGCGTGCGGGCGAGACCGGGAAGGACCTCGACGAGCGGGACCTCGGCCGGGAGCGTGAGATCGGCCCGGCGCGGACCGGCGGCCACCGTCACGCGGACGAGCGCTCCACCGGCGGAGCCGGCCTCACCGCCCGGCGGTGAGGGGGCGGGCGCGGGGACCGTCATGAACGGCGTGCTCCTTCGGGTCGGCGGCGGGCACCGCCCAGCATAGGTGGCGCCGGAAGGCTGCAGGCCGATGGGGAGTTCTCCCCATCGCACTTTCCCACCCCCCGTTCTAGTGTCCTTTCCAGGTCACCGCACCGGTGACGGACGACCAGCCACTGGGCCGGAGTCGCACAGGCCGTACGGCCACTACAGGAGGAGCGTGACATGGCAGCAGACAAGTTCTCCGCCGAAGAAGGAGCCCTACGGGCAGGCGCCGACCACGTGGCGACCGCGAAGACGACCCTGGACGGTCAGCTCGCCGACCTCCGTGGCCGCCTGACCTCGCTCGAGGGTCAGTGGCGCGGTTCGGGCGCCACGGCGTTCACGACCGTGATGACGCGCTGGGACAACGACACCCGCCGTCTCACCGGCGCCCTGGAGACCTTCGAGGCGAACCTCAAGGGCACCGACACGGCCTACACCGAGACCGACGACAGCGCGCAGCAGGCCATGAACGCGTTCAACAGCAGCCTCACCGGAAACTGAGAAGGAGCGACACGGACATGGGTAACTCGGGAATCACAGTCGGCTTCTCCGCTCTGGAGACCGCTTCCGGCGACATCACCACCGGCGCCAACGGGATCGCCAGCACCCTGGCCGACCTCGAGGGCAAGCTGAAGAACCTCGAGGCGGACTGGGACGGTGACGCGAAGGAGGCCTACCGCGTCGCCCAGGCCCAGTGGAACGGCGCCCTCGAGGACATGAAGGCCCTCCTCCTGCAGGTCGGCACCACGGTCACCAACAGCCACGACGCCTACAAGGGTGTCGAGGGCAAGGCCGCGGCCGCCTGGCAGTGACGCCGGCCGCGTGACGGTCGCACCGGAGCCCCCAGGGCTCCGGTGCGTGCCGCCTCCCGGCTCGGCTCCAGCACCCATCCACCCTCGGACCTCAGGGGAATCACCATGGACCGCATCCAGGTCGACGACTCCGTCGTCAGGAACCACGTCACCGTCATGGAGGAGTCCTCCGACGACCTCCGTCGCGACGAGCAGGCGCTCCAGCTCACCGCTGAGCTCGGCGAGCGCGAGCCCTACTCGCCGACCGACCCTGGCGTCCGGTTCGAGAACGTCCTCGACGAGGCGCTGGAGACCTACGAGGACTCGCTCGCCGCGATGGGCGACGAGCTGCTCGTGATGGCTCGCAAGCTCACCCAGCTCGCCGGCGAGGTCGTCGCCGTCGACGACGACCTCGCCCAGCAGCTGCGCACCATCGCCGACGGCATCGACGGCGGTGTCGGCACCCGCACCGACTGCCCGACTCCCGTCGGACCGTCGAGCGGCCCGCTCGCCGGGACCCGCCGGCCCGACCTCCCGCCCGTCGAGCGCGCCGAGCGCCTCGGCGGCGGGCACTCCGTGACTCCGATCGCACCGAACGAGGGGATGCAGGCATGAGCGACGAGCGCCGGTTCGAGCTGGCCGCGAAGTTCGACGACTCCTCGGGCCGCGAGCCCACGTTCGCCGTGGGCCGGGTCGAGGCCGCCTCGTTCTCCGACGAGGTGCAGGGCACGCTCAGCAGCCACCCGGTCGAGGCCGGCGCGTGGGTCGCGGCCCCCCAGACCTGGGTGGGTCCGGGCCGACCCGCCCACCTCCAGGGCGTCCTGAAGGCCGACCGAGGAGGGAAGAAGGAATGGTCCGAGGCGCGCCTCGTGAGCGGTCACCGCCGCAAGAAGCGCATCCGCCGACCGCGCCGCATCCCGCGCGGCCTCATGAACCTCGAGCTGGTCGCGACAGCCTTCACCGAGCAGGCGAACGTCCGCGCGGAGCAGCGCGAGACGATCCGGCGCACGAGCAGCGGGATGGAGGCCACGGCCCGTCGCCTGCGGCAGCAGTCCGAGGCGCCGATGCTCGACGGGCTCCAGGGCGACCCCGCCCGCATCGCCTACCTCACCCTCGCGCTCCACCTGATGGACGCGGCCGACGCGATGGAGAACACGCTGCGCGCGCTCGACATCGTCGAGAACGCGATGCGTGACGCGAACGAGGAGTTCCAGCGCATCCGCAAGATCGAGCTCGCCCCCGGCCACAAGAGCCTGCTGGCGCTCGGCGAGCTGATCGCGCTCCCCGGCGTCGGCACGCTGACGCCCGCGGACGCCGAGCGGCACTGGATGCTCGAGGTCGACAAGGAGCAGAAGCTCGCCGCGCGGCAGGCGATGGACGAGTTCGACAGCGCGCTGGCCCGCGCCGCCTCCCTCGTCCGTCCGATCGAGGTCCCGACGTTCCCCGACGACGAGACGCGCACCCCGGTCGACCCGATCGTCGAGCGGCCGTCCATCGTGGTCGACCCGAAGGAGGCCCCGGAGGACTCCCAGGTGGCCAAGGAGACGCCCGGCGGTCCGTCGGGCGCCGGGGCGGCGGCGGCCGGTGCCGCCGCGGCCGGTGGCGCGGCCCGTGCCGCCCGGTCGGCCGCCGGACGCGCGTTCGCCGGCGGCGGGGGTGGTGGTGGGGGTGGTGCTCGCGCCGCCGAGAAGGAGAAGTGGGTCTCGACGCGGCACCTGCACGACACCGGGCCCGACGGGACGATGGACCCCGCCGCCGCGGCACGCTCGGAGCAGCGGACGCCGTCGCTGGGGACCGTCACCCCCGCCGGCGAGGGTGGGCACCTCGCCCCGATGGTGGGCGGTCAGGGCGGCAGCACCGGCGGCGAGGAGGAGTCGGGCACGGCGATCGTCCGCGACACCGCACAGGAGGAGGCCGCGACCGCGGCAGCCGTCGCGGCGGCGTCGGCGACGGCGGGCAGCCGGGGCTCCATCGAGGCCGCGCCCGCGGAGTCCGACGACTGGTGAGTCCGGTCCGGGTACGGATCTGAACGACCGACGGGGTGGGAGGCGAGAGCCTCCCGCCCCTTCGTCGTGCTGCGGACTGCGTCGTGCGCGTGGTGGCCGCTCGTCAGTCGAGCGCGACGTCGATCCGGACCTGGCCGAGCTCGAGGACGGCACCGGGCACGAGCCGCGCGGGCTCCCCGGGGACGAGCCTGACGCGCTCGCCGTCGGGCGTCACGAGCCGGGTGCCGTTGGCCGAGCCCGCGTCCTCGACCCACGCGACGCCGTGCGCCACACGGATGCGCAGGTGAGTGCGCGAGAGGGAGCGGGCGACGTCGGCGATCTCGACGACCTGGACGTCCGGCGTCTCCGCGCGCGGCCGACGACCCACGACCGCCGCACCGGTGATCCGGTGGTCGGTCCCGGCCGCCGTCAGGACGACGGCGGTGACCGGCGGCGCGGGGGCGGCCGGGGGCTGGAAGGTAGCAGGCGGGGTCGCCGGCGCCGCGGGCGACGGCGCGGCCGTCGGGCGCGGCGGGACGACCGTGCGCGGTCGGACGGGCGACGGAGTCTGGGGCTGGGCGGGGGCCTGGCCCGGCTGCTGGGGCACTGCGGGCACGACCGGCGCCGGGGCCGCGGTGGGCGCGACGGGCGCCGCGGGAACGACCGGCGCCGCGGGGGCCGCCGGGACCGGGCCCGACGTCGTCGGGCGGGCCGCCGGACGTGGCGGCACGACCGGGGCTGCCCCGCCGGACGGCCGGCGCCGGCGGCCAGACCGGAGCGCATGGCGCGGAAGTCGCGCATCGAGATGGAGTCGTCGCTCACCGGCACCTCGAGCAGCTCCGGCGGACGCCAGGGGCCGGAACCGCTGCCGCCGGCGGTCGGGTTGCCGGGCCAGACGGGGGCCGATCCGGGCGCCGTCGGGAGCGGCGGGACGGAGATCGGTCCGGCGGACGCGCCGGCGTGGCGGGCGGCGGGCACCGGGGCGACGGGGGCGCCGGCAGCAGCGGCCGGCGCGACGGGCCGGAGCGAGACGACGTCGGTGCCCGCGACCCGGTCGTGCCAGGCGCGGGTCCGGCCCGCCGTCGCGAGCAGGGCGATCTGACCGAGGCCGGCGGCGAGGTGCGCGGCGCCGAGGAGTCCGGCGCGCACCGCCTCGCGGCGCAGCCCGGGGGCGAGGTCGGCGCCGAGCGTCGTCGCCCGGGTCCGTGTCACGAGCTTGCCGAGCGTCACACCGCGACGGGCCTCCACGGCCACCGTCACGACGGCGATCTCGGCGGCCAGCACGATCCCCAGCACCCAGCCACCGAGCACGACGGCGACGGCCCCGGGGACGACGACGGCCGCGAGGTCGATCGCGTACCCGGCGAGACGCTGGCCGACCCCGGCGCGCGGCAGCGACGGCGCGGCGACGGCGGTCGCCGCGGGGGGCGGCGCCGTCGGACGGGGCGGGACGGTGACGGACATCAACCGGACGCTAACAGACGGACCCCGGCCAGCACCCCGGCCGCGAGCAGTGCCAGGGCGGGCGCGAACGCGACCGCGAGCGACTCGAGGTTGTCGGCGGTCCTGGACCAGCGGACCGACCGCCAGCCCCGGCCGAGCGCGAACGCGCACGTGACGGTGAGCAGCGCGGCGAGGAGGGCGCCGACGGCGATCAGCGTGGCCGTCCCGCCGTCGAGCACCCGCGTGAACCACACGACCGTGAGGAGGCCGGTGACGGCGGCGGCCAGCCGCGGTCCGAGGCGGGCGGCCGTGAGCCGCTCCTGCCGCGGGATCAGCACGAGCGCCCCGGCGACGGCGACGCCGAGCGCGCCGGTCGCCCACAGCTGCACGTGGCCGGGCCACGACGTCGTCGCGGGCGGCGGAGCCAGCAGCACGAGCGGGGCCGCCGCGGCCACGAGCACGCCCAGCAGGACGGCTGCCCAGGTGCGCCGGGTCTGGGCGGTGGTGATCGTGCGGCGGACCGTGGAGGCGCGCACGAACGCCGGCGAGACGACGGGCTTCTCGCGCACCGCCGTCGCCGTCCGCTGCGCGGCGCTGAGGTCGACGACGACGTGGTCGGGCACGTCGAGGCTCCCGGCCGGGAGGGCCCGCGCGACGATCGGGGCGACGCCGAGCAGGACGGCGGCCGCGGCCGGCACCGGGGCGCCCGTCATCACGGTCACCACGGCGGCCGCCGCGGGCACCACGGTGAAGGCCAGCAGGACGCCGGCCTCGACGGCCGGCGGCGTGCCGTGCACGCGGGCGTACCGCAGCGCGGTCGCCGCTCCGGCCGCGAGCAGGGCGACGGTGACGGGCACGAGGAGGGCGGGCACGCCGTCGATCTCGACCAGCGGCGCCGGGACCCCGAGAAGCCCCGCCGCGGCGGCGCTGGTCCAGGTCGCGACCGTCGCGGCCGTCGCCGCCCGCGCCGTCGTGGGCCGGGTCACCAGGGCGAGCACGACGGCGAGGAGCCCCGCCGCGAGGGCGGGGACCAGCGCGACGTCGGCGGTGTCGGTCGCGAGCTGGGCGCCCCGGACGAGGGCGAGGGCCGCCGTCGCGCCGGCGACGAGCCACAGCGCGGCCGCCGGCGACGTCCCGCCGGGCCGGTCCTCCCCCGTCCGGCCCGCGGCCGGGCGACCGGGCGCCGGCGCGGTGGCGACGACGAGCACGTCGCCGCCGGCGAGACGCTCGAGGTCGTCGGTCGGCCCGAGGACGACGCCGCCCGCGGTCACGAGCGTGGTGGTGGGTGGAAGGTCGACGGCGGCGAGGAGGTCGGCGACCGTCACGGCCCGGCCGAGCACGACGTCGTGGCGCCCGTGCGGGGTCACGACGGTGCAGGTGGTCGCGGCGTCAGCAGCCGTCGTCGACATCGCACCTCCCGCGGTCCTGGAACTGCCACGAGTCTAGGTGGGCAACTACCCTGGGGCGGTGGTTGCGAGGGGAGGCGTCCTCCCCGCCGGAAGGGTGACATGAGCGTGGAGACCGGCCGGGTGGAGGCACCCGCCGTGCCCAGCGGCACGATCGAGCTGCAGGCACCGCCCGACCTCGTCAAGCCGGAGGGCGGCAGCAGCACCGCGATGACGATCATGCCCGTGATGGGCAGCGTCGGCTCGATCGCCGTCATCTCCCTCGGCGCCGGTGGCTCGGGCGGGGTCTCGACGACCCGCATCCTCATGGGCGGGTTCATCCTCGTCGCCTCGCTGGGTTTCGTGGTGGTCAACCTCCTGCGCCAGCGCTCGATGCACCGCGCCGCCGTCACCGGCTCGCGCCGCGAGTACCTCGCCTACCTCGCCGGGCTGCGCGAGGACGTCCGCGACGCCGCCGCCAAGCAGCGGCGCAACGCGGAGTGGCACATGCCCTCGCCGACCGCGCTCGCCGTCGTCGCGGAGGAGGGCACCCGCGTCTGGGAGAGACGGGCGGGTGAACCGGATCTGCTGCACGTGCGGATCGGCACCTCCCAGGCCCCCCTGTGCGTGACGATCGACGAGGCCGAACCGGCGCCCAACGCCCAGCCGGACCCCGTCGCCGCGAGCGCCGCGCACCGCTTCGTCACGACCCACTCCGTGCAGACCGACCTGCCCGCGCGCATCGACCTGATGTCCTCCTCGCGGGTCGAGGTCGCGGGCGACGACGAGCCGTCCCGCGCGCTCGTGCGCGCCATGCTGTGCCACCTCGCGACGTTCGCCTCGCCCGCCGACGTGCGCATCGCCGTCCTCGCCTCGCCCGAGAATCTCGCGGCCTGGGAGTGGGTGAAGTGGCTCCCCCACGCGTGGTCGCCCACCCAGAACGACGGCGCCGGGCACGTCCGCGTGATCGGTTCCGACCCGGCCGAGATCCTGCGGCTGCTCCCGCTCGGCGAGCGCGGGCCGTTCTCGCTCGCCGCCGAGCAGGCGCTCCCGCACGTGGTGCTCGTGACCGACGGCGTGCGGCTGCCCGCGACCCACGGCCTCGCCCGCGAGGGCGGCCTGCAGGGCGTCACCGTGCTCGACCTGCCCCAGGAGTGGGGCGAGATCGCCGACGTCCACCACACCCGTCTGCTCCTCCAGCCGACCGCCGACGGCGAGACCTCCCGCGTCAGCGTGGTGCGCTACGGCGTCGAGCCGCGCACGGGCGAGGCCGACACGCTGTCGGTCGCGGGTGCCGAGGCGACGGCGCGCCGCCTGATCCGCGGCGGGCTGCCGACCGAGGACGAGTCGGGACCGCGCACCGTGACCTCCGCCGAGCTCGTCGACCTGCTCGGGGTCGGCGACGTCCGCGACTTCACGCCCGCGATCGGCTGGCGGCCGCGCTCGCGGCGCGACCGGCTGCGCGTCCCGATCGGCATGACCTCGCACGGCGCCCCGATCCACCTCGACATCAAGGAGTCCGCCGAGGAGGGCATGGGCCCGCACGGGCTCATCATCGGCGCGACCGGCTCGGGCAAGTCCGAGGTGCTGCGCACGCTCGTGCTCGCGCTGGCGATGACGCACTCCTCCGAGGACCTCAACTTCGTGCTCGTCGACTTCAAGGGTGGCGCGACGTTCGCCGGCATGGCGGACATGCCGCACGTCTCGGCGATCATCACCAACCTCGGCGAGGAGCTCTCGCTGGTCGATCGCATGCAGGACGCGCTGCAGGGCGAGATGACCCGGCGGCAGGAGCTGCTCCGCTCGGCGGGCAACTTCACCAACGTCGGCGAGTACACCAAGGCGCGCAAGGAGGGCCGCACGGACCTGCCGCCGCTGCCCGCGCTGCTCATCGTCTGCGACGAGTTCTCCGAGCTGCTGTCGGCCAAGCCGGAGTTCACCGACCTGTTCGTCGCCATCGGCCGCCTCGGACGCTCGCTCCAGATGCACCTGCTGCTCTCCTCCCAGCGCCTGGAGGAGGGACGTCTGCGCGGGCTCGAGTCCCACCTGTCCTACCGGATCGGACTCAAGACCTTCTCGGCGGCGGAGTCGCGCACGGTCCTCGGCGTCACCGACGCGTACACGCTGCCGTCGGTGCCGGGCATGGGCTACCTCAAGCCCGACACCACCTCGCTCATCCAGTTCCGCGCGGCCTACGTCTCCGGCCCGCCGCCGCGCCGCCGTCGTCGTCGCCGTCGGACCGCGGGCGACGTCACGCTCACCCCGTTCACGGCTGCGCCCGTCGAGGCGCAGCGCGTGGTGGAGGTCGAGCCCGAGGAGGTCGGCGACGCCGACGCCGGACGAGCGACGTTCGACATCGCCGTGCGGCGGATGAAGGACCAGGGTCCGGAGGCGCACCAGGTGTGGCTGCCCCCGCTCGAGGTCCCGCTGACGTTCGACGAGCTCGCCCCCGACCTCGTCGTCGAGCCCGGCCGGGGCCTGCACTCCCCCGGCTGGCGCGCCGCGGGCGACATGGTCGTCCCGCTCGGCCTCGTCGACCGGCCGCTCGAGCAGCGTCGCGAGACGCTGACGATCTCGCTCGCCGGGGCGGGTGGGCACGTCGGCGTCGTCGGTGCGCCGCGCAGCGGCAAGAGCACGATGCTGCGCTCGATCGTCACCGGCGTCGCGCTGACGCACACGCCCCAGGAGGCGCAGTTCTACATCCTCGACTTCGGCGGCGGCACGTTCACGCCGTTCCGCGACCTCCCGCACGTGGCGAGCGTGACCGGCCGGTCGGAACCCGACATCGTGCGCCGCACCGTCGCCGAGGTGACCTCGATCGTCAACGCGCGCGAGAAGTACTTCCGCGACAAGGGGATCGACACCGTCGAGACCTACCGCTCGCGGCGCACCCCCGGCGACCCGACGGGGATCGACGACGGCTACGGCGACGTCTTCCTCGTCGTCGACGGCTGGACCACGCTGCGCAGCGAGTTCGACGACGTCGAGCCGCTCATCCAGGCGCTCGCCGGCCGCGGCCTCACGTTCGGCCTGCACGTCCTGCTCGGCACCGGTCGCTGGATGGACCTGCGCTCGCAGATGAAGGACGTCGTCGGCACGCGCCTCGAGCTCCGGCTGGGCGACTCGCTGGACTCCGAGGTCGACCGCAAGGTCGCCCAGGCGGTGCCGGCGAACCGTCCCGGGCGCGGGCTCATGCCGTCCAAGCACCACATGCTCGGCGCGCTCCCCCGCATCGACGGCGACCCCCGCCCCGGCACGCTCGGCGCCGGCGTCAGCGACCTCGTGCAGACGATCGCGTCGGCGTGGGACGGGCCCGCGGGTCCGAAGCTCCGCCTGCTGCCGGAGATGCTCACGCTCGAGGAGCTGCGCGAGGAGGCCGGGGTGCCGGCCTCGGGCGCCGCCGGCGAGGCCGGGCCCGACGGCGAGGCGACGGTCGGCGACCGTCGTCTGCTGCTCGGCATCGACGAGTCCGCGCTGGCCCCCGTCGCCTTCGACGCCGCGGCGGAGCCGCACGTGCTGCTGCTCGGCGACAGCGGGGCCGGCAAGACGTCGTTCCTGCGCGGCCTCGTGCACGAGGTCATGCGGACGAGGACGCCGAAGGAGGCGCAGTTCGTCGTCCTGGACTACCGTCGCGCGCTGCTCGGCGAGATCCCGGACGACTACCTCAACGGGTACTACACGGGGCACGAGCAGGCGACCTCCAGCCTCCAGGGGCTCGCGCAGTTCCTGCGCACGCGCCTGCCCGGACCTGACGTCACCCCGGCCGAGCTGCGCGCACGGTCCTGGTGGAAGGGTCCTGACGTCTTCCTGCTGGTCGACGACTACGACCTGGTGGCGACGTCGGCGGGCAACCCGCTGACGGCGATGACGCCGCTCTTCGCCCAGGCGGCCGACCTCGGGCTGCACGTCGCGATCACCCGCCGCGTCGGTGGCGCGAGCCGGGCGCTGTACGACCCGGTGATCCAGCCGCTGCGCGACCTCGCCGTCCCGACCATCCTGCTGTCGGGCAACCCCGACGAGGGCGCTCTGCTCGGACGTGTGCGGCCGCGTCTGGCGGTGCCGGGCCGCGCCCAGATCGTCACGCGCGACGAGGGCCTCCGCGTCGCCCAGCTGGCCTACCACCCGCCGGCCCACCTCTGACCCGCTGACTGCCGCCCCGCCGTCGCCCACCTACCCATCGGCGAGGGGTTTGCGCACCACCGGCGAGGGGCTTCTGCACCACCCGCGAGGGGCTTGCGCACCACCGACGAGGGGGTAGTGGCGCTCCTCGCCGGGCCAGAGGTGCGCAACCCCCTCGCGGGTGGTGCGCAACCCCCTCGCCGATGTGCAGAAACCCCTCGCCGTGAGGTCAGTCAGGCGGGGCGGGTGCCGATCACGACGGCGGTGCCCTCGTCGTCGTCGACCGTCTCCGGGCGGAGGCCGGCCGCCGCCAGGACCGCGCACGCGGGGGCCGCCTGGTGCTCGGCGACCTCGCTCAGCAGCACCCCGCCGTGGGCGAGCCACGCCGGCGCCTCCGCGGCGACGCGGCGCAGCACGTCGAGACCGTCGACACCGCCGTCGCGCGTCGACCGTGGCTCGGCGAACCGGACGTCGCGCGGCATCAGGTCCTCGGCGCCGCTCGGTACGTAGGGCACGTTCGCGGTGATCGTGGCGAGGGTGCCGCGCAGCCAGGCGGGCACGCCGTCGAACAGGTCGCCCACGACCGCCGTCCCGCCCACCGGCGCCAGGTTGGCCGCGGCCAGCGCCACCGCGCGCGGGTCGACGTCGCTCGCGTGCACCCCGAGCCCCCTCACGCGCTCCGCCAGCAGGCGCCCGAGCGCTCCGTTGCCGCAGCACAGGTCGAGCACGCGCGACCCGGGGGGTGTGCGCCGCGCCGCCTCGGCGACCAGCAGCAGCGACCGCTGCCGCGGGACGAACACCCCGGGCCCGACGGCGAGGCGCACGCCGTCGAGCTCGACCCACCCGAGCACGTGCTCGAGCGGCTCCCCCGCGACCCGCCGGGCGACGAGCGCCTCGCGGTCCGACGGCGGGGTCCCGAGCAGCAGCGCGGCCTCCTCCTCGGCGAACACGCAGCCCGCGGCGCGCAGCCGGAGGACCAGCGCCTCGGCCGCGGCCTCGCCCTCCCGATCCGTCCCGTCGCCCGTCACGCGTCGACCGGCCGCACCACGACGGCGCCGTCCCCGGGCACCAGCCGCTCACCGTCGCCCACGAGCGGCCCCGTGGCCAGCAGCACCTCGCCGTCGGGCACCGGCACGGCGTCGGCGCCGAGGTTGATCATCACCACGAGAGGCTCCCCGCCCGCCGCGGTCCGGCGGTACGCGAGCACGCCGTCGGGCGCGGGCAGCCACTCCAGCGCCCCGCGCCGTGCCGCGACCTCGCGCCGACGCAGCGCGAGCAGCGCCCGGTAGTGGCGGAGCATCGAGCCCTCGTCCCGTTCCTGGTGCGCGACGGCGAGCTCGCCCCACCCGGTCGGCTGCGGCAGCCAGCCCGCGTCGGCCTCCGTGAACCCGTACGGCGGCGCGTCGCCCTCCCAGGGCAGCGGCACCCGGCAACCGTCGCGCCCCCGGACGGTCCCGCCGCTGCGGGCGACGGCCGGATCCTGCAGGGCCTCGGGCGGCAGGTCCTCGACCTCGGGCAGCCCGAGCTCCTGGCCCTGGTAGACGAACGCGGCCCCGGGCAGCGTCAGCAGCAGCACGGCGGCGGCCCGGGCCCGCGCGGTGCCGCGCGCAACGTCCTGCGCCGTCAGCAGCTCCCCGTCGCCCCCGGTCGGCACGTAGGCGCCGCGCAACCCGCCGGCGCCCGCGCGGGCGTAGCGCGTGACGGAGCGCGGGGTGTCGTGGTTGTCGGTGACCCACGTCGCGGGCGCCCCGACGATCGCGTTGGCGGCCAGGACCGCGTCGACGGCGGACCGCAGCTCGCGCGCGTCCCACGCCGCTCGCGCCAGCTCGAAGCTGAACGCCAGGTGCATCTCGTCCGGGCGGAGGAACAGCGCGACGACGTCGGGGGCGGCCCCGGTCTCGACGACGGCCATCCGGTCGCCGTCGTAGTCGTCCAGCACCCGCCGCACGTCCCGGTAGATCTCGTGCACGCCGCTCGCGTCGTCCTTCGGGATGACCGGCGCCCCGTCGGCGGTGTCGCCCGCACCGAGGTCCTTCACCAGGGCGTCGGACACGTCTATCCGGAACCCGTCGATCCCGCGGTCGAGCCAGAACCGCAGGATGCGCTCGAACTCGGCGCTCACGTCGGGGTGGGACCAGTCCAGGTCCGGCTGCTCCGCGGCGAACAGGTGGTAGTACCACTGCCCGGGCGAGCCGTCGGGCTCGGTCACCCGCGTCCACGACGGCCCGCCGAACACGCTGGTCCAGTTCGTCGGGGGCTCGTCACCACCGGGGCCCCGGCCCTCCCGGAACAGGAACCGCGACCGCTCCGGGCTGCCCCGTCCGGCGGCCAGGCCCGCGACGAACCAGTCGCTCGCGCTCGAGACGTGGTTGGGCACGAGGTCGATCGTCACGCGCAGCCCGCGGGCGTGCGCCTGCGCGACGAGCTCGTCCAGATCGGCGAGGGTGCCGTACCGGGGGTCGACGGCGGTGTGGTCGGCGACGTCGTAGCCACCGTCCACCATCGGCGAGGGGTAGAACGGGCACAGCCACAGCGCGTCGACGCCGAGCGCGACCAGGTGGTCCAGGCGGCGCGTCACCCCCGCGAGGTCACCCTCGCCGTCGCGGCCCGTGTCCTGGAACGAGCGCGGGTAGATCTGGTGGACGACGGCGTCGCGCCACCAGGCCGGCTCGGTCACGCCGACCTCAGGCGAGGCGCTCGACCACGAGCTGGGCGAACTCGCGCAGCGCGTCCTTGGCCGGCGACTCCTCGATCGGGGCGAGCTGCGCGACGGCGTCGCGGGCGTGCTCGCGCGCCATCTCGCGCGCCTGCTCCATCACGGGGTGCTCGCGCAGCCGCGCGACGACCGCCTCGAGGGCCTCGTCGGAGCTGAGGTCGCCCTCGAGGTCGGCGAGGGTCTCGCGGCCCTCGGCGTCCTCGGCCCCGCCCGCGACGGAGCGGCGCAGGAGCAGCACCGGCATCGTCGGCACCCCCTCGCGCAGGTCGGTGCCCGGAACCTTGCCGAGCACCTCCGCCGTCGAGGTGAGGTCGAGCACGTCGTCGGCCAGCTGGAAGGCGACGCCGACCCGCTCGCCGTACTCCACGACCGCGGTGAGCCGCTCCCCCTCGAGGCCGCCGAAGAGCGCCCCGAAGTGCGCGGACGCGGCGATGAGGGATCCGGTCTTTCCCGCGAGCACCTCGAGGTGGTGCTCGACGGGGTCGTCACCCTCCTGGGGCCCGATCGTCTCGTGGAGCTGCCCCACGCACAGGCGCTCGAACGTCTCGGCCTGGATCCGGACGGCGGTCGCGCCGAGCCCGGCCACGGTCTGCGACGCACGTGCGAACAGCAGGTCGCCCGCGAGGATCGCCACGGAGTTGCCCCACACCTCGTGCGCGCTGGGGGCCCCGCGACGCGTGGGCGCGGAGTCCATGACGTCGTCGTGGTACAGCGAGGCGAGGTGGGTCAGCTCGACACCGACCGCCGCCTCGAGGACCGACTCCGAGGTGCCGGAGCCGAGCTGCGCCGCCAGCAGCGCCAGGGCCGGACGCATGCGCTTGCCACCCGCGGCCAGCAGGTGCCTCGACGGTGCGTCCGAGAGCACGCGCGTGCGGCTCACGGCGACGTCGAGCCGACGCTCGATCTCGGCCAGCCCGTCGACGAGGACGGACTCGAGGTCGGCGTCGCTCAGCGGGAGGGGAACAGAACTCAAGCGAGGACTCACGCCACGAATCTAGCCGCCTGCGCGAGCAGGTCGAGAACCGGGGTCGGCCAGACCCCGAGCACGAGCGTGCCCGCGGCGCACGCCACGAGCGCGACGCGGGTGAGCGCCCCCGGCGCCACCGCCTCGGCCCCGGGCTTGTCGGACTCCTCCGGACGGGTGAAGAACATCAGCACGATCAGTCGCACGTAGAAGAACGCGGCAGCGATCGAGGCCACGACGGCGACTACGACCAGGGGCCACGCCCCACCCTCGGCCGCGGCCACGAACGCGGTGAACTTGCCCAGGAACCCGGCCGTCAGCGGGATGCCGGCGAACGAGAGCAGGAACAGCGCCATCGCGCTCGCGAGCCACGGGCTGCGCCGGCCGAGGCCGGCCCACTGCGACAGGTGGGTCGCCTCCCCCGTGACGTTGCCTGCGGCGTCGCGCTCCCGCACGAGGGTCACGACGGCGAAGGCCCCGACCGTGGCGAAGCTGTAGGCCAGCAGGTAGAAGAGCAGCGCGTTCGGGCCGCCCTCCGGCAGCGCCACGATCGCGACGAGCGCGAAGCCCGCGTGCGCGACCGAGGAGTAGGCGAGCGTCCGCTTGACGTCCGTCTGGACGATCGCGAGAACGGTTCCCACCAGCATCGAGGCGATCGCCACGACCCACAGCACGGGCTCGAGGTCCCAGGTGAACCCGGGGGCCGCGACGTAGAGCAGCCGCGCGATCGCGGCGAAGGCCGCGGTCTTGGTCGCGGCGGCCATGAAGCCCGTCACCGGCGTCGGAGCGCCCTGGTAGACGTCGGGCACCCAGGCGTGGAACGGCACGGCACCGATCTTGAAGAGCAGGCCCGTCAGCACCAGCAGCAGGCCGACGACGCCCATGCCCTCCATCCCCACGCTCGCCGTCGCGGCGGTGTTGACCTCCGCGTACGTGAGCGAGGCGGAGTAGCCGAACAGCAGCGCGACGCCGAACAGGAACAGCGCCGAGGAGAACGCGCCGAGCAGGAAGTACTTCAGCGCGGCCTCCTGCGAGAGCACGCGGCGACGGCGGGCGAGCGCCGTCAGCACGTACAGCGGGAGCGAGAGCACCTCGAGCGCGACGAACAGGACGAGGAGGTCGTTCGCCATCGGGAAGACGAGCATGCCGGCGAGGCTGAACAGGGCCAGCGGGAAGACCTCGGTCTGCTCGAGGCCGGCCTTGCGAGCGGCCTCCTCGTAGGCGGAGCCGGGGGCGGCGGCGCCCTGCGGGGCGAACGCCTCCTCACCGCCGGGGAGCTTGGAGGCCATCACGGCGAAGCCCACCAGCGCGATGAGCGCGATGATCATCTGGGACGCGAGGGTGAAGCCGTCCTCGGCGAGCTGCCCCGCCACGACGGTGGACTCCCCGCCGCCGACGACCTCGGTCCAGCGCCACGCGAGCACGCCCAGGACGGCGAGCGGCGCCAGCAGCGCGACCACGACCTGGATGGCCCGACGGCGGGCCGCGGGGGCGAACGCGGCGATGAAGACGCCGAGGACTCCGGCGCCGACGGTGACGAGGACGGGGGTCAGCGCCGCCCAGTCGATCTCGGGTGCGACGAACGTGGTCACTGTGCGCCTCCCAGGGCGAGCACCTCGGCGAGCGGGGTCAGCAGGTCGAGCACCGGGCCGGGCAGCACGCCCAGCACCACCATGGCCACCACGACGGGCACCATGGTCCAGCGCTCACGGGCGCCGAGGTCGCGCAGCGAGCCGTCGGCCTTCGCCTCGGCCAGCGCGGCGCGCGGCTCACCCGTGAAGACCCGCTGGTACACCAGCAGGAAGTAGAGAGCGGCGAGCACGACCCCGAGGGTCGCGACGGCGGCGGCCGGGATCGACGTCGTGAAGCTGCCGACGAGCACGAGGTACTCGCCGACGAACCCGGACAGGCCCGGCAGGGCGACCGACGCCATCCCCGCGATCAGGAACAGCCCGGCGAGCACCGGCGTCAGGCGCTGCATGCCGCCGAACGCGTCGATGCGCCGCGAGCCGCCCCGCTCGGCGAGGTACCCCGCCAGCAGGAACAGCCCGGCGATCGAGAGACCGTGCGCGAGCATGTAGAACATCGCCCCGGTCATCGCGACCTCGGAGCCGATGAAGACGCCCATGACGATGAAGCCGAAGTGCGAGATCGACGTGAAGGCGATGAACCGCATCATGTCCTGCTGGCCCATGGCCACGAGCGCGCCGTAGATGATCGAGATCAGCGCGAGCACCACGATCGCGGGCGCGGCCCAGCGGGAGGCCTCGGGGAAGAGCGGGAGGCAGAGCGCGAGCATCCCGAACGTGCCGACCTTGTCGAGCACGCCGACCAGGAGGGTCGAGGTGCCCGGCGTGGCCTGCGCCGTCGTGTCCGGCAGCCAGGTGTGGACGGGCCACATCGGCGCCTTGACGGCGAAGGCGACGAAGAACGCCACGAAGAGCCAGCGCTGCGTGGTCTCGTCGCTGACCACCCCGGCGAGGTTGTCGATGAGGAAGCCCGTCTCCCCGCCAGGGCCGTGCAGGTAGAGCACGACGACGCCGACGAGCATCACGAGCCCACCGGCCAGGGAGTACACGAGGAACTTCACGGCGGCCGAGCGGCGGTTCGGCCCGCCGAACATGCCGACCAGGAAGTACACCGGGATGAGCATGACCTCGAAGAGGACGTAGAAGAGGAACACGTCGCGGGCCGCGAACACGGCGACCATCAGCGAGGTGAGCACGAGGACGAGCGCCACGAACGTGGCCCGACGGCGGTCGCCGCCCTCGGCGTCGACCGGCACCGCGTGCCAGTCGGCCGCGAGCACGACCGGGACCAGGGCGACGGCGAGCAGCACCATCACGAGCCCGAGGCCGTTGAGCCCGACGGCGTAGCTCACGCCGATCGCGGGGATCCACGGCACCTGCTGGGTCAGCTGCTGCTCCGCGGCGGCGGACAGGTCGAACGTCGTCGCCATCGCGACGGCGATGCCGACCGTGAGGAGCGAGACGACCAGACCGTAGGTGCGCGCGCGGGGGTGCAGGGCGGGGACGAGCCACAGCACGAGTGCTGCCACGAGGGGGACGGCGATCAGGATGGTGATCCAGGGAAGCGAGGTCACGTCTCCTCCTCTCTTACAGACGCACGAGGTGCAGGACGGCGCCGGCGATGACCACGCCGGCAAGGATCATGGCCGCGTAGCTGCGCACGTAGCCGTTCTGGAGCTTCCGCAGGGCCTGGCCGAGGCCGACCGTGCCGGCCGCGGCACCCGTGACCGCGCCGTCGACGACGGCGGTGTCCGCGTAGACCAGCGTGCGCGTCAGGTCCTGGCCGGGGCGCATGGCCAGGGCCTCGTTGACGTCGTCGGCGTAGAAGTCGCGACGCGCGGCACGGGTCAGCGGCGAACCGGTCGGCGCGACGAGCGGGACGTCGTTGCGCGCGTACTGGCGCCAGGCGAGCAGGGCACCGATCGCCACGAGGGCGAGCGTGGTGCCCATGATCACGGGGATCGGAAGCACTGGCTCGTGGTGCTCGACGTGGCCGGTGACCGGCTCGAGCCAGCCGGTGATGCCGTCGCCCAGCGAGAGCAGGAACCCGAGGCTCACGGCGCCGAGCGCCAGCACGATGATCGGGAGCGTCATCACCAGCGGGGACTCGTGCGGGTGGCGCTTCGGGCGCGGGTCGTCGGCACCGAGCGCCGACGCCGAGTCGACCCAGCGCGCCTTGCCGTGGAAGGTCATGAAGAACATCCGCGACATGTAGAACGCCGTCACGCCGGCACCGATGAGCGCGGCGCCGCCGAAGACCCACGGCTGCCAGCCCTCGCCGACGAACGCGGCCTCGATGATCTTGTCCTTGCTGTAGAAGCCGGCGAACGGCGGGACGCCCATGATCGCGAGCCAGCACGCGGCGAAGGTCAGCCAGGTGACGAGCATGACCTTCCGCAGCCCGCCGTAGGTGCGCATGTCGGTGGCGTCGCCGTTGGCGTGCATCACCGACCCGGCGCCGAGGAACAGCCCGGCCTTGAAGAAGCCGTGCGTGACGAGGTGGAAGATCGCGAAGGCGTAGCCGATCGGGCCGAGCCCGGCCGCCAGCACCATGTAGCCGATCTGGGACATCGTCGACCCGGCGAGGGACTTCTTGATGTCGTCCTTCGCGCACGCGATCGCGGCGCCGAGCAGGAGCGTGAACGCACCGATGCAGGCGGTGACGAGCTGCGCCGTCGGGGCCGCGGAGAAGATCGCGTCCGACCGGACGATGAGGTACACCCCCGCGGTGACCATGGTCGCGGCGTGGATGAGAGCGGACACCGGTGTCGGGCCGGCCATCGCGTCGCCGAGCCAGGCCTGCAGCGGGAACTGGGCGGACTTGCCGCACGCGCCGAGCAGGAGGAGGAGGCCGATCGCCGTCGCCATCGGGGTCGTCAGACCCTGCGCACCGGCGTCCACGTCGGAGAAGGAGACCGAGCCGATGCTCGCGAACATCAGGCCCATCGCGACGATGAGCCCCATGTCGCCGACGCGGTTCATCACGAAGGCCTTCTTCGCCGCGACGGCGTAGGAGGTGTTGTAGTTCCAGAACCCGATGAGCAGGTAGGACGCGAGACCCACGCCCTCCCAGCCGACGAAGAGCAGCGCGTAGGAGTCCGCGAGCACGAGGATCAGCATCGCCGCGACGAACAGGTTCAGGTAGGCGAAGAACCGGCGACGGGCCGGATCGTGCGACATGTACCCGATCGAGTAGACGTGGATCAGCGCGCCGACGAACGTGATCAGCATGACGAACGTCAACGAGAGCGGGTCGATCCGCAGCCCGGCGTCGATGGTCAGGTCGCCCGCGGGGATCCACGAGAACAGGTGGAGGTCGTGGATGCGGTCGGCCGCGTCGGCCGCGAGCACCTCGAGGGTGATCAGCAGGCCGATCACGAACGAGGCCGCGACGGCGACGACGGCGAGCAGGTGTCCCCACGCGTCGGAGCGCTTGCCCAGGAGCAGCAGGAGGGTCGCCGAGGCCAGCGGCACGGCGACGAGGAGCCAGGCGTAGTCGATCATCGTGGCTCAGTTCCTCAGCAGGCTCGGCTCGTCGACGGAGACCGTCCGACGAGCGCGGTAGATGGAGACGATGATCGCCAGGCCGACGACGACCTCAGCGGCGGCCACGACCATCACGTAGAAGGCCATCACCTGGCCGGTGAGGGTGCCGTGCACGCGGCTGAACGCCACGAGCGCGAGGTTGCAGGAGTTGAGCATCAGCTCGACGCCCATGAAGGCCAGGATCGCGTTGCGGCGCACGAGCACCGTCACCGCACCGATCGTGAACAGGATCCCTGAGAGCACCAGGTAGTGCAGGAGCGTCACCGGTCGTCCCCCTCGTGGTCGGTGGGTGCCGGCTCGGCGGCGGGCGCGGCCGGGGCCGGCTCGGCGGCGGGCGCGGCCGGGGCCGGCTCGGCGGCGGGCGCGTCGAGATCGGCGTCGCCACCCTCGGCGCGCGCCCCCTCGGCCGCTGCCCGCTCCTGGCTCACGGGGCTCTCGGCGGAGGCCACGCGGGCGGGCTGCACGAACGTGCCGCCCGCGATCTGCGCGACGTGCCCGTCGACGGACGACGGGTCGAGCTCCTGGCCGCGGATGCGCAGCACGCGCGGGACGGAGATGTCGATCGGGTTGCCGTACGGGTCCAGCGCGGGCACGTCGGCGGCGTTGTGCAGCGCGTAGACGCCCGGCGCCGGCATCGGCGTGAGGACCTGGGAGCCCTCGCCGCGGGCGTAGGCCCGCATCCGGAGGCGCACCGTGGCCTTCTGGTCGCGGATCGCCGAGAGGCGCTCCTTGTGCGTCAGCGTGATGGCACCGAGCGCGGCCGTGATCAGCAGCACGCCGACCAGCTCGAGCGCGAACACCGTGCTGCCGAAGATCTCGTAGGCGACGCCGACCGGGTTGGTCAGCTCGTTGGCGGCCTCGAGCCCGACGGCGTCGGGCAGGTTGGCCGTGACGACCACGCCCGTGAGCACCGAGACCAGGCCGAGGCCGAGCAGGACGGCGATCCACCGCTGACCGGCGATCGTCTCGGCGACCGAGTCGGCGGCGTCGACACCCACGAGCATCAGCACGAAGACGAACAGGATCATGATCGCGCCGGTGTAGACGACCACCTGGGCGACGCCGAGGAACGGCGCCTCCAGCGCGGTGTAGAGGAACGCCATCCCGATCATGACGAAGATGAGCCCGACGGCGGCGTGCACGGGCTTGCGCGCGAACAGCAGCGCGAGCGCGGCGACGACCATCAGGGGGGCGATGACCCAGAACAGCACCAGCTCGCCGCCGGTGCCCACGACCGATCCGGTCACTTGGCCGCCTCCCTGGCTGCCTTGCCCGCGGCCGCGAGCGTCGGGTCCTCGGGGCGGTTCTCCTCGACCCAGTCCACCTGGGACTGCGTCGGGCCGGTGACCTCGCCGCGGTAGTAGTCGCCGTCCGTCGTGCCCTCGACCATCGGATGCGGCGCGGCGAGCATGCCCTCCTTGAGCGGGGCGAGCAGGTCCTCCTTGGTGAAGATGAGGCCCTCCCGGGTGGGTCCGGCGAGCTCGAACTCGTTCGTCATCGTCAGCGCGCGCGTCGGGCAGGCCTCGATGCAGAGCCCGCAGAAGATGCAGCGCAGGTAGTTGATCTGGTAGACGCGGCCGTTGCGCTCACCCGGCGAGAGCTGGTTGTCCGGGGTGTTGTCGCCGCCCTCCACGAAGATCGCGTCGGCGGGGCAGGCCCACGCGCACAGCTCGCAGCCGATGCACTTCTCCAGCCCGTCCGGGTACCGGTTGAGCTGGTGGCGCCCGTGGTAGCGGGGCGCCGTCGGGTGCTTCACGAACGGGTACTGCTCCGTCACGGTGGGCCGGAACATGTTCGAGAACGTGACCCCGAACCCGGCGACGGGCGCGAGCAGCTCACCCAGCGCCTTGCCGAGCCCGGCGCTCTTCTTCTCCTCAGCCATCGCTGGCCTCCTCGTCGGACGTCGGTGTGCGGGGGGCGGCGACGACGGTGGCGCGCCGTGGCGACGGCGGCAGCATCTGGCCGGGCAGCGGCGGGACCGGGAAGCCCTCGGCGAAGGCGTCGAGCTCCTGGGGGGCGCCGTCCTTCCCGACGGCCCGACCCGGTGGATCCTTCTTCTCCGGCCAGAGCAGGAGGAACGCGAGCACCACGACCAGCGGGATGCCGATCCACATGAGCATCGTGCTCAGGTCGACGTCGGCGAACTGGCGCACCGCCTGGACGGCGGCGACGGCGACGAGCCACACCAGCGCGACCGGGATGAGGATCTTCCAGCCGATGTTCATGAACTGGTCGTAGCGGAAGCGCAGCAGCGTGCCGCGCAGCCAGAAGAACAGGAACATCACGAGCCAGATCTTCACGACGAACCACAGCAGCGGCCACCAGCCGGAGTTGAGGACCTCCATGCCGGCGTCGTCCTGGAAGAGCGTGAGCGGCCACGGGGCGCGCCAGCCGCCGAGGAACAGCGTCGTGGCGACGGCGGCGACGTTGAACATGTTGATGTACTCCGCGAGGAAGAACCACGCGAACTTCATCGACGAGTACTCCGTCATGTGGCCGGCGACCAGCTCGCCCTCGGCCTCGGGGAGGTCGAACGGGAGCCTGTTGGTCTCGCCGACCATCGAGACGATGTAGACGAGGAAGGCCGGCAGCAGCGCGATCGCCCACCAGAAGCCCCGCTGGCTCTCCACGATCGCCGAGGTCGACATCGACCCGGAGACGATGAACACGCTGACGAGCGACAGGCCCATCGCGAGCTCGTAGGAGATGACCTGGGCCGTGCCGCGGACGGAGCCGAGCAGGGGGTAGGTCGAGCCGGACGCCCAGCCGCCGAGCATGATCCCGTACACGCCGAACGAGGTGACGGCCAGGATGTAGAGCACGGAGACCGGCAGGTCGGTGAGCTGCAGCGGCGTCACGATGCCGAACATGCTCACCTCGGGCCCGAACGGGATGACCGCGAAGACCAGCAGCGAGGAGAACACCGTGATGAGCGGCGCGAGGACGTAGACGAACTTGTCGGCCGCCTTCACCGTGAGGTCCTCCTTGAGGAGGAGCTTCATGGCGTCGGCGAGCGACTGCAGCAGGCCGGCCGGGCCGTGCACGTTCGGTCCGGGGCGGATCTGCATGCGCGCGAGGATCCGGCGCTCGGCCCAGATCGCGACGAGCACGTTGAGCAGCAGGAAGACCAGGATCGCGACGGCCTTGATGACCCAGATCCACCAGGTGTCGTTGCTGAAGTCGGCCACCACGCCGTGCACCGTGTTCATCGGACGACCTCCACGAGCTCTCCGGTACGGGCACCGAGCGTGGCGACGGCGGAGCCGTGGCGCGGGCGGGTCGGGACCCACACCACGCCGTCGGCCATCGCCTGCACCACCAGCGGGTACGTCGCCTCGCCCCGCGGACCGCGGACGGTCACGCTGGCCGCGCCCTCCAGGCCGAGCTGCAGGGCCGTGACGGGCGAGACCGTGGCGACGGCGCGGCGCGCGGTGCCCGCGAGGTGCGGCTCGTCGTCCTGACCGCGGCCGCCGTCGAGCAGGAGCTTCCAGGTGGCGAGCACCGCCTGACCGGCGGCGGGCGACGGCGGCTCGACACGGGAGGGTGCGGACCCGTCCGCGGTCAGGCGGGGGCCGGACCAGGCCGGGAGCACGCCGTCGGACCACGGCGCGTCGAGCTCGGTCGCGAGCAGGCGCAGCACGGCGTCGTCGGACATCGCCGACGTGGCGAACACCTCGGCGAACGGGCGCGGGCGGCCCTCCCACGTGACGTAGCTGCCGGACTTCTCGACCGGCGGCGCGACGGGCAGGACCACGTCGGCGTACGGCGTGACCGAGGAGGTGCGGACCTCGAGCGAGATGACCACTCCCCCGGCCGCGCGGACGGCGACGAGGGCGGCCCGCGCCGCCTCGGGGTCGGGCAGATCGTCGAGGTCGACGCCACCGATCACGACGCCGGCCAGGCCGCCGTCCGTCAGCGCGGCGAGGATGCCGGCCAGGTCGCGACCGGGCGTCTCGGGCGGCGACGCGCCCCAGACCGCCGCGACCTCGGCGCGCGCGGCCTCGTCGGACACCGGCCGGCCGCCGGGCAGCAGGGACGGCAGCAGGCCGGCCTCGACCGCGGCGCGGTCGCCGGCACGGCGCGGCACCCAGGCGAGGCGCGACCCGGTGCGCTCGGCGAGCGCGACGGCGGCGGCCAGGCCCCCGGGGACGGCAGCGAGCCGCTCGCCGGCGAGCACGACGCCGGGGCGGTCGTCCGACCCGAGCTCGGTGACGGCGTCCAGCACCTCGGCCTCGGTGCCCGGTGCGGCGACGAGGAGGTCGGCGCGCAGCTTGCTCGCACCGCCGGACAGCAGGGGCGCGACGGTGCGGACGTGGGCGGTGCCCGCCAGCACGCCCTTGCGCAGCCGCAGGAAGATCGTGGCGGCCTCCTCCTCGGGCTCCAGCCCGACGAGCAGGACGTCGGCGTGCTCGAGATCGGCGTACGTGACCCCGATCCCCGACCCGGCGACGTGCGCGCCCAGCACCTGCTCCTCGACGGCGTCACCGTAGGCGCGGGAGCGGAAGTCCACGTCGTTCGTCCGCAGCACGGTGCGCGCGAAGGCGCTCCAGGCGTGGGCGTCCTCGAGCGTGCCGCGGCCGCCGGGCAGCGCGGCCAGCGCACCGCGACGCTCGCGGATCAGACCGGCGGCGACGTCGAGCGCATCGGCCCAGCTCGTCTCGACCAGCGCGTCCTGCGCGCCGCCGTGCTCGCGCACGAGCGGGGCGGCGAGGCGGTCGGCGCCGGACTGCCAGTGGAAGGCGAACCGGTCCTTGTCGCTGATCCACTCCTCGTTCACGGCCGGGTCGTTGCCCGCGAGCCGACGCAGCACCACGCCGCGGCGGTGGTCCACGCGGATGTCAGCCCCGCACGCGTCGTGCTCGGCGATCGACGGGGCCGAGACCAGGTCGAACGGGCGGGCGCGGAAGCGGTAGGCGGCCGACGTCAGCGCGCCGACCGGGCAGATCTGGATCGTGTTGCCGGAGAAGTAGGACGCGAACGGCTTGCCGGACTCGTCGATCTCGGCCGGGCCCACGGGCGCGCCGCCCTCGAAGCCCAGCACGTCGGCGTCGAACGTCCCGATCTGCTGGCGCGCGCCGCGCATCTGCAGGTCGATGAACGGATCACCGGCGATCTCGTCGGAGAACCGGGTGCAGCGCTGGCACAGGATGCAGCGCTCGCGGTCGAGCAGCACCTGGGTGGAGATGCTCAGCGGCTTGGGGAAGGTGCGCTTGACGTCCACGAACCGCGTCGTGCCGCGGCCGTGGCTCATCGCCTGGTTCTGCAGCGGGCACTCGCCGCCCTTGTCGCAGATCGGGCAGTCGAGCGGGTGGTTGATGAGGAGGAACTCCATCACGCCGCGCTGGGCGGCGTCGGCCGTCTCGCTCGTGAGCTGGGTGTTGACGACCATGCCGGGCGTGACCTCGAGCGTGCAGGAGGCCTGCGGCTTCGGCATCGGCTTGAGGTTGCCCTCGCGGTCGGGCATCGCGACGTCCACCAGGCACTGGCGGCACGCCCCGGCCGGCTTGAGCAGCGGGTGGTCGCAGAACCGCGGGATCGCGATGCCGACGTCCTCGGCCGCGCGGATCACCAGGGTGCCCTTGGCCACCTCGGTGGTCACGCCGTCGATCGTCACCTCGATCAGCGGCACCGGGGCCTTCGCCTTGCCCGTGCGCGAGTCGGGCTGGGTGGTCGTCATGCCGTGACCTCCTGGGCGTGCAGCGTCGAGGCTGCGGGCGGGAACAGCTCGCGCGCCGGCGTGTGGCACCCGGCCTCGAACTCCTCGCGGAAGTACTTCAGACCGCTCTGGACGGGCGTGGCGGCCGCGTCGCCGAGCGCGCAGAAGCTGCGGCCGAGGATGTTGCCGGCGATGTCGGACAGGGCCTGGAGGTCGGCGGGCGTGCCCTTGCCGTCCTCGAGGCGGTGCATGATCTGCTGCAGCCAGAACGTGCCCTCGCGGCAGGGCGTGCACTTGCCGCAGGACTCGTGCTTGTAGAAGTCGATCCAGCGGCTGACGGCGCGGACCACCGAGACCGTCTCGTCGAAGATCTGCAGCGCACGGGTGCCGAGCATCGAGCCCGCGCCCGCCACGCCCTCGTAGTCCAGCGGGACGTCGAGGTGCTCGGCGGTGAGCAGCGGCGTCGAGGACCCGCCGGGCGTCCAGAACTTCAGCTGGTGACCGGCGCGGACCCCGCCCGCGAGCTCGAGCAGCTCGCGCAGCGTGATGCCGAGCGGCGCCTCGTACTGGCCGGGCCGCGTGACGTGGCCGGACAGCGAGAAGATGCCGTGACCGCTGCTCCTGGCCGTGCCGATGCCGGCGAACCACTCGGCGCCGCCGAGCACGATGCCGGGGACGGAGGCGATGGACTCGACGTTGTTGACCACGGTCGGGCGCGCGTACAGGCCGGCGACGGCGGGGAACGGCGGCTTGAGGCGCGGCTGACCGCGGCGGCCCTCGAGCGAGTCAAGCAGCGCCGTCTCCTCGCCGCAGATGTAGGCGCCGGCACCCGCGTGCACCGTGATCTCGAGATCGCCCAGCAGGCCGGCCTCCTTGGCCTCGCGGACCGCGGCCAGCAGCCGGCGGTAGACGTGCACGACCTCGCCGCGCAGGTAGATGAACGCGTGGTCGCACCCGATCGCGTACGACGTGATCGCCACCCCCTCCACGAGCACGTGGGGGTTGGCCATCATGAGCGGGACGTCCTTGCACGTGCCCGGCTCGGACTCGTCGGCGTTGACGACGAGGTAGCGCGGACCACCGTCGGGCGCCGGCAGGAAGCTCCACTTCAGGCCCGTGGGGAACCCGGCGCCGCCGCGGCCGCGCAGACCGGAGCCCTTGACCATCTCGACGAGGTCGGCCTGGCTCATCGTGCGAGCCCGGGCCAGCGCCCGGTAGCCCTGGTGCTCGCGGTAGGTCGCCAGCGTCCAGGAGCGCGGGGCATCCCAGATGTCGGTGAGGACCGGGGTGAGAACGTCGGTGCTCATTCCTTCGTCCCTTCGGTGCCGGACTTCGGTGAGGTCGGCTCCGTCCCCGCCTGGTCGGCGGGCTCGTCCGGGCGCTCGCCCGTGGTGGCCTCGTGGGGGGTGGGCTCGGCGTGCTCGGACGAGGACTGCTCCTCGCCGACCTCGCCGCGTCCGGTGCCGTCCTCGGCCACGTCGGACTCGCCGTCGTGCTCGGCCTCGGGGTAGGCGGGCGCGTGCCAGTCGTGCTCGCGGGAGATCCGCAGACCCACGAGGGTCGCCTCGCCGGCGGACGGACCGTCGTCGACGAGCCCGTCCTCGAACCCGGCCAGGACGCGGGAGACGGCCTTGAAGTCCTGCACGACGGGACCGCGCGAGGCCTCGACCCGCTCGCCGGCGCGCAGCCGGTCGACGAGGTCGACGGCGGAGGCGGGCGTCGCGTTGTCGAAGAACTCCCAGTTGACCATCACGACGGGCGCGTAGTCGCAGGCCGCGTTGCACTCGAGTCGCTCGAGCGTGACCTGGCCGTCGTCCGTCGTCTCGTCGTTGCCGATCCCGAGGTGCGCACTCACGGTGGCGAAGACGTCGTCGCCGCCCATGACCGCGCACAGCGTGTTCGTGCAGACGCCGACGGTGTAGGCGCCGTTGGGCTTGCGCTTGTACTGGCTGTAGAACGTCGCGACGGCGGAGACCTCCGCTCGCGAGAGCCCGAGCGTCTCCGCGCAGAACGCCACGCCCCGGGGCGAGACGAAGGAGTCCACCGACTGGATGAGGTGCAGCAGCGGGAGCAGCGCCGAGCGCGGCTCCGGGTAGCGGGCCACGACGGCGGCGGCGTCCTCGCGCAGGCGGGCCGCCACCTCCTTCGGGTACAGGCTCCCGGCGGCGGCGGGGGTGCCGATCACGGCGGGACCCCTGCCCGCGCCGGCGGACGTCACGGACTCGGTGGTCATCGGTCCACCCCTCCCAGGACGGGGTCGATGGAGGCGACGGCGATGACGACGTCGGCGATCTGGCCGCCCTCGCACATGGCCGCGAGCGACTGCAGGTTGGTGAAGGACGGGTCCCGGAAGTGGGCCCGGTAGGGCCGGGTCGCCCCGTCGGAGACGAGGTGGATCCCGAGCACCCCCTTGGCGTGCTCGATCTGCTGGTACACCTGGCCGGCCGGGACGCGGAAGCCCTCGGTCACCAGCTTGAAGTGGTGGATGAGCGACTCCATCGAGTGCCCCATGATCTCGCGGATGTGGGCTGCGGAGTTGCCCTGGCCGTCCGGTCCGATGGCCAGCTGCGCGGGCCACGCGATCGACGGGTCGTCGACCATGACCGGGTGGCTCTCGCCGTCGCGGTCCTGCTTCTCCAGCCGGTCGAGCACCTGGCGCACGATCCGCATCGACTCGTCGATCTCGTCGAACCGGAGCATCACGCGGGCGAACGCGTCGGCGTCGGTCGACGTCGGGACGTCGAACTCGTAGGTCTCGTAGCCGCAGTAGGGGTCGTCCTTGCGCAGGTCGAACGGGAGGCCGGCCGACCGCAGGATCGGACCGGTCACGCCGAGCGAGAGCGCCGTCGACAGCGGCAGGTAGCCCACGCCCTGCGCCCGGCCCTTGAAGATCGGGTTGGCGTCGATGAGCATGTGCAGGTGCTTCACGTGCTGCGCGAAGCGCGGCATCATGTCGCGGATCGCCTGCGTCGTGCCGGGCGGGATGTCCTGCGCGAGACCGCCGGGCCGGATGTAGGCGTGGTTCATGCGAAGCCCGGAGACGAGCTCGAAGATCTTGAGGATCTCCTCGCGCGCCTGGAAGCCCTCGATCATGATCGTGGTCGCGCCGAGCTCGTTGCCGCCGGTCGCGATCGCGACGAGGTGCGACGCCGCCCGCTGCAGCTCCATGAGCAGGACGCGCACGAGCGTCGCCCGCTCGGGGGCCTCGATGCCGAGCAGCTTCTCGGTGCCGAGGCAGTAGCCGACCTCCTGGAAGAACGGAGCGACGTAGTCCATCCGGGTGCAGAAGGTCACGCCCTGGGTCCAGGTGCGGAACTCCATGTTCTTCTCGATGCCCGTGTGCAGGTAGCCGATGCCCACGCGGGCCTCGCGCACCGTCTCGCCGTCGATCTCGAGGATCAGGCGGAGCACGCCGTGCGTGGAGGGGTGCTGCGGACCCATGTTGACGACGATCCGCTCCTCGCCCAGGCGCGCGGCCTCCTCGGCGATCGCGGCCCAGTCGCCGCCGTTGGCGGTGAACGTGGTCGCGCCGTCGAGATCGTCGGTGATGTTCGTCGTCGTGCTCATCGGTACGACCTCCGCTCGTCCGCCGGGGGGATGGTGGCGCCCTTGTACTCCACGGGGATGCCGCCCAGCGGGTAGTCCTTGCGCTGCGGGTGACCGACCCAGTCGTCCGGCATCGCAATCCGCGCGAGCGCCGGGTGTCCGTCGAAGATGATCCCGAAGAAGTCCCAGGTCTCGCGCTCGTGCCAGTCGTTGGTCGGGTAGACGTTCGTGGTCGAGGGGACGTGCGGGTCGGTGTCGGGCACCACGACCTCCAGGCACAGGGTGTGCGGGGAGTTCGTGATGGAGCGCAGCGGGTAGATCACGTGCAGCTCGCGGCCGACGTCGCTCGGGTAGTGAACGCCGTTCACGCCGAGGCAGAGCTCGAACCGCAGGTCCTGCTCGTCCCGGAGCGTCTGGCAGACGGTCACGATGTGCTCCCGGCGAATCTCCAGCGTGAGCTGGCCGCGGTCCACCACGACCTTCGCGACGGCGTCGTCGTAGGCCACGCCGCGGTCCGCGAGGGCCTCGCCGAGGATGTCGACGACCTCGTCGAACCAGCCCCCGTAGGGGCGCTCGCTCGGGAGGCCGAGCACGACGGCGGTCTGCAGCCCGCCGAAGCCGGACGTGTCGCCGGTGCCCGCGTTGCCGAACAGGCCCTGCCGCTTGGCGACGAGGTCGCCGAGGTTCTGGCCGTCGCGGGAGACCTCGGTCAGGCCGAGGTCCTGGCCGGCCTGCCGGCCGCCGGCCGGACCCTCGGGGGTGTTCGGGGTCGTCATGCGAGCAGGCCCTTCTGGGCGTGGGTCGGGACGGCGGCGAGCGCGGCGGCCTCGGCGGCGCGGGCCGCCTTCACACGGTCGATGCCGAGCGGCGTCGCCTGGACCTGCTTGTGCAGCTCGAGGATCGCGTGCAGCAGCATCTCGGGGCGCGGCGGGCAGCCGGGCAGGTAGATGTCCACGGGCACGATGTGGTCGCAGCCCTGGACGATCGCGTAGTTGTTGAACATGCCGCCCGACGACGCGCACGCGCCCATCGAGATGACCCACTTCGGACCGGACATCTGGTCGTAGACCTGACGGACGACCGGCGCCATCTTCTGCGACAGCCGGCCCGAGACGATCATGACGTCGGCGTGACGCGGGGAGGCTCGGAAGACCTCCATGCCGAAGCGCGAGATGTCGAACCGGGCGCCACCCGTGGCCATCATCTCGATGGCGCAGCAGGCCAGACCCATGGTGACGGGCCACATCGACGCCTTGCGGGCGAGGCCCACCAGGTCGCTGATCGTCCCGAGCGCGAAGCCCGGTGCCTTCTCCTCGATACCAGCCACGGTCTGCTCCTAGTCCCAGTCGAGCGCGCCACGGCGCCACTCGTAGATGTACGGAACGGTGATGAGGGCGATGAACCCCAGCATCGCGACGAGCCCGAAGACGGCGAGGTCGCTGAACGCGACTGCCCACGGGTAGAGGAAGACGACCTCGATGTCGAAGATGATGAAGGTCATCGCCACGAGGTAGTACTTGATGTTGAACCGGCCGTGCCCCAGCGCGTGCGGCGTCGGCATGATGCCGCACTCGTACGCCTCGAGCTTGGCGCGGTTGTAGGTCTTCGGGCCGATCACCGCGCTGGCGGCGAGACCGCCGACGGCCATGAGGGCGGCGACGCCCATCATGATCAGGATCGGGACGTAGGGGTTGGTCATGCGGAACGCACCACCTTCGTGAGAGCGGTGATGATCCGGTCCAGCGCGTCGCCGCCGGTCCGGTCGTAGGAGTCGGACAGCAGCTTGTGGACGAACTTCATCAGCAGCGGGCGCGGCAGGCCGTAGCGCGTGCAGATCCGCATGATGCTCGGGTGCTCGATGATGCGCACGAACTGCTTGCCCAGCGCGTAGTAGCCCCCGAGCTCGGCCTTCATCGTGCGGCTGTATGCCTGCATGGCGCGCTCACGGCTGGCGGCGTTGGGCCGCGCGAGCGCCTGGGCGATGACGTCGGAGCCGATGCGACCGGCCTGCATCGCGTACGCGATGCCCTCGCCGTTGTAGGGCGAGGTCATGCCGCCGGAGTCGCCGACGAGCATGAGGCCGTCCGCGTACAGCGGCTGGCGGTTGAACGCCATGGGGAGGGCGGCGCTGCGCAGGTCGCCGACCTGGTTCTCGGGGGTGAAGCCCCACTCCTCCGGCACGTTCGCCATCCAGCGGCCGAAGATGCCCTTGTAGTCGAGCTTGGTGGTCCTCCCCGTGGAGCTGACGCTTCCCAGGCCGACGTTGGACAGACCGTTGCCCAGGGCGAAGATCCAGCCGTAGCCCGGCAGCAGGTCGCTGGCGTTCGGGGCGCCGTCCCACAGCTCCAGGTGTGACTCCATCATCGTGTCGGTGTAGCGAGGCGAGGCCTGCGGCACCTGGAAGTACGTGCGGATCGCGACGCCGAGCGGGCGGTCGTCGCGCTTCTCGCGCCCCACGGAGGTGGCCAGTCGCGCGGCGACCCCGCCGGCGTCGACGACGAACGGGGCGGTGAACGTCTGCTCGGGCTCGCCGGCGATCGCGCGGCCGCGCTGGTCCACCTGCTTGACGCGGACGCCGGTGATGCGACCGTCGTCGGCGCGCACGGCACCGGTGACGCTGTGGCCCTCGAGGAGCGTGGCGCCCGTGGTGACGGCGTGGCGGATCAACGTCTCGTCGAGGTCGGTGCGCGCGCGGACGAGGCCGTAGCTCGGCACCGTCTCGAGGTCGGGCCAGTCCATCTCGATGGTGTGGCCACCGCCGATGACGCGCAGACCCTGGTTCCGGATCCAGCCGTCCTCCTCGCGGGTCGGCACCCCCATCGAGATGAGCTCCGCGACGGCGCGCGGGGTCAGCCCGTCGCCGCAGATCTTGTCGCGGGGGAAGGTGGCCTTGTCCAGGACGACGACCTGGAGGCCGCGCTGGGCGAGGTAGTGGGCCGTGGCCGCACCTCCCGGACCCGCGCCGACGACGATGACGTCCGCCGTCTGGGCAGCCGTGCCCATCGAATCCACCTCGCCGTCAAGATAGCCGTTCACCAGGGCGCGCGACCGGCGGGAGAACCCGCTGGACATGGTGCGCCGTTGGCACTCTACAAACGCCCCACCGGGGTGTCTCCCAAGGCTCACCTAACCCGTTCGGCAGACGTGGGACCTTGGTCCTACGCCGGCATCGTCGCAGGTGTGGTGGGGCGTGGGTGACCTCCGTCACGGGACGGTGACACCTCTCCAGGCTGCCTCACGCGGACGCGGAGCGCCACTGCTGCGAGGTGACGGGAACGCGTCGGCCCGCCCGGGCGTGACTGGGCGCTCCTGGCGCGACGAGCGTCAGGGCGACGAGCGTCAGGGCGCGACGGCGCGGTGCAGGGCGACGATGCCGCCCGTCAGGTTGCGGTAGCTCACCGAGCGCCAGCCGGCCTCGTGCATGAGGGCGGCGACACCCTCCTGGTCGGGCCAGTCGAGGATCGACTCCTCGAGGTAGTCGTAGGCCTCGGGGTTGGAGCTCACCGCACGCGAGATCGGCGTGAGCACGTTGCGCAGGTAGAACCGGTACAGCGCCCCGAACGCCCTCACCGGCGGCGTGGAGAACTCGCACACGACGAGGCGGCCGCCCGGCTTGGTCACCCGCAGCATCTCGCGCAGCCCGACGACGGTCGGGTTGACGTTGCGCAGCCCGAAGGAGATCGTCGCGACGTCGAAGGTGTCGTCGGCGAACGGGAGCGCCGTGCCGTCCCCCGCGACGAACGCCAGGTCCGGCCGACGACGCTTGCCCTCGAAGACCATGCCGGTGGAGAAGTCGCACGCGACCGTGTCGACCCCGCGGTCGGCGAACGCGGCCGTGGAGGTCCCCGTGCCCGCGGCCAGGTCGAGCAGGCGCTCCCCCGGCTTCGCGTCCACCGCCTGCACGGTGGCGCGCCGCCACAGGCGGTCCATGCCGAGCGAGAGGACGTCGTTGGTGAGGTCGTAGCGACCGGCGACGTCGTCGAACATCCCGGCGACGTCGGCAGGGTCCTTGTCGAGCTGAGCGCGAGCCATGGCTCGATCCTCCCACGCACCGGCGTGCGGACCGTGTGGGCCGGTGGCACAGTGACGAGATGAGGACGACCCCCCGCCCGCTCGTCGTGGCCGCCCTGATCACGCTGACCGCTGTGACCGCCTGCGGTGCGCCCGGTGGGTCCGGCGAGCCGCCCGGGTCCGCCGACCCGCCCGCCGGTGGCGGGCAGGACGACGGCGTCGAGTACCACGTGCACGCCGGGATCGAGGAGCGCGACGGCAGCGGTCCGGTGCTCTGCATCGGACCCATGGCCGCGATCTACCCCTCGCCCCCGTGCGGTGGACCGGCCGTCGACGGGCTCGACTGGGACGACGTCCCCGACGTCTCCTCCGCGGACGGCATCACGTCCGGGCGGGCCCACCTGGTCGGTACCTACCGGGACGGCACCCTGACCCTCACCCGTCCCGCCTCGGCCGAGTCCCCGCTGACGGAGGAGGAGACGCGGGACGCGTTCGGGTCCGCCTCCTTCGAACCGCTCTGCACCGACCCGTGGCGCGGCGGCGACGAGGTCGCTGCGGCCGATCCGATGGCCTGGGAGGCGCAGAACGCGCTCGTCGAGGCGGCGCAGACGCTTCCCGGGTACGTCTCGATGTTCGCCTCCTACTCCGAGGGGCACAGCCCGGAGGGGTTCAGCTCGGAGGAGTACAACGTCGTGCTCTCCTCGTCCGCGGAGGACGCCGACGCCGACGCCGCGCACGCCACCCTGCGCGAGGTCTGGCCGGGCTGGCTGTGCGTCGCGGCGCAGGACCTTCCCACCGACGCCGACCTCCAGGCGGCGAACCGTGCGGTCGTCGACCTCGGCGAGCGGATCGGCTGGCAGTTCTCCGGCCTCGGCGTCGGGGTGCTCGACGTGAGCGTCGTCGTGGCCGACCCCGCGACGCTGGCGGCCATCCACGACGCCGTCTCCCCGTGGCTCACCCCCGACCAGGTCGTCGTGCACGGGGACCTGCAGCCGATCTCCTGACACGGCGGCTCGCCACCCGTCTCCCGGTCGCACGCCCGCCCGGTCCGACGTGCCGCACGCCACGTCGGATCCCCGGATCGGGTCGCCGTCCCGGGCGTAGCCTTGGCAGCGATGTCCGCTCCCGCCCCCGCCGTCACCGGCCTGCCCGTCCCGGCGCTCACCGTCCGCACGACGGCGATCTCGGATCCCGGTGACCTGCTCGACCTGCTGCCCACCAGCGACGGCGTCGCCACGTGGGTCCGGCGCGGCGACGGCATGGTCGCGTGGGGCGAGGCGGCACGGACCGACACCGCGGGCTCCGCGCGGATGGTCGACGCCGACGCCTGGTTCACCCAGCTCCGCCGCGCGGCCGACGTGCGCGACGACGTCGCGGTCCCGGGCAGCGGCCTGGTGGCGTTCGGGGCGTTCGCGTTCGACGACGGCGACCCCGCCGGCGGCAGCCTCGTCGTCCCGCGCATCCTCGTGGGCCGGAGGGCCGGCGTCTCGTGGGTGACGACGATCGATCCCGAGGGGGCCGCCCCGCTCACGCTCGACGGCCCGCGTGACGCCCTCACCTTCCCGACCGACGTGACCTATGCCGCGGGCGCGGCCACGCCGGCGGAGTGGAAGGCCAAGGTGGCCGACGCCGTCGCCCGGATCCGCGCCGGCGAGGCGGCCAAGATCGTGCTGGCCCGCGACGTCTGGGCCACCTCCGCGACCCCGCTGGACACCCGCGCGCTCGTCACCCGGTTCGCGGACGCCTACCCGACCACCTGGGCCTTCGCCGTCGACGGCCTCGTGGGCGCGACCCCCGAGATGCTGGTCCGCCGCGAGCGACGACTGGTCGCCTCCCGCGTGCTGGCCGGCACCATCCGCCGCACGGGCGACGACGAGCGCGACCTCGCCCACGCGGCCGCGCTCGCCCGCTCCTCCAAGGATCTCGAGGAGCACGAGTTCGCGGTCGAGTCCCTGGCCCGGGCGCTCGCGCCCTTCGTGGAGAGCGCGAACGTTCCCGAGGTGCCGTCCGTGCTGCACCTGCCGAACGTCATGCACCTGGCCACCGATGTCACCGCCGTCCTGCAGCGGGGCCCCGACGGCGACCGTCCGTCCTCGCTGCGGCTCGCCGCCTCGCTCCACCCGACCGCGGCCGTCGGCGGCACACCGACCCTCGACGCCGTCCGACTCGTGCGCGAGATCGAGGGCATGGACCGGGGCCGGTACGCCGGCCCGGTCGGCTGGATCGGCTCCGACGGCGACGGTGAGTGGTGCATCGCGCTGCGCTGCGGCGCCCTCGACCCCGACGACCCGCACCGGATCCGCCTGTTCGCGGGCTGCGGCATCGTGGCGGCGTCCGACCCTGGCGCCGAGCTCGACGAGACCGAGGCCAAGCTCGAGCCGGTCCGCCAGGCACTGCTGGGCTGATCGACGGGCCGGGACATCGAGGCGGGTTACTCCGCATGGTTGATCATCACGCGGGTGCCCGACGTCGACCAGGTCTACTTCCAGTCGGCACGCACGGACGACGGCTACCTCGTCGAGTTCCGCGACGGCAGCCCGGACAAGCACTTCGGTGCGACGGTCCCCGACGTCCGGGCAGCCCACGCCCTGGCGACGCAGTGGGCCTTCGAGCTCGACGGGTGGCGCACCGCCGTGCCGTGGGAGAGGCAGACCTTCTAGGGGCGGCCCCCCGGCGCCCACCGGGGCAGCCCGGCGCCAGACGGCACGCTCAGAGGAGCGCATCGTCCGGCCCTGGCCCGTCTTCCCCGCCGAACCGGGCCTCGTCCCGCCCGACGCCGGGCGGACCTCCGCCCGGCCCGTCCCTCGGCGGCATCTCCTCCCGCATTCGACCGCCGGTCGCGGTCAGGACCGGCGGCGGCGTCTCCTGCGACAACGGTGGATCGGATCGCCGCGGGACGAGCAGTCGGTCTGCCAGCCGCGTCGTCGTGCCGAGGGGCCGCCCCGCGGCATCGGTGAAGGCGAACCCGCCGCGGACGATCGCGATGGTCAGGTTGTCGTCGTGGACGGCGTGGTGGTGCCGCGAGCACAGCGTGATCCCGTTGGTGAGCGAGGTCGGACCGTCGTTCTCCCAGAACTGCAGGTGATGGACCTCGCACCACGTCGCCCGGAGGGTGCAGCCGGGGAACTGGCAGTGCCGGTCCCTCGTCAGGATCGCCCGACGCAGGTCCTCGTGGAACGTGCGCTGCGTACGACCGACGTCCAGCGGGGAGCCCTCGGCGTCGAGGACCACCCGCTGCAGCAGGGCGTCGCACGCCAGCACGTCGAGCGCCGCGAACGGGATCAGCGTGCCGTCCTGCAGCTGGGCCAGCTGCGGCTCGACGTCCAGGCCACTGGCGGCGAAGGCCGCGCCCGACCGTCCGGCGCGCTCGCCGCCGGCGGAGGCGCACAGCTGACGACGTCGAACCGTGAGCAGCAGCCAGGTGTCCGCCGGGACGAGGATCGACAGGTGCGGACGGACCTGTGCCCCCGCCTTGTAGGCACCGGAGGAGAGGGCGTTGCTCGCCATCGCCTCGATCGCGTCGGCCGTGCGCTGCTCGCCCGTGCGCTCGTCCCCCGCGGCCGGGACCGGCCTGAGAGCGTCGAGCGCGGTACGGAGCGTCTCGCCGGCGACCGGGTCCAGCAGGCCCTCGATCCTGACCCCGCCGTCCTTCGACGACAACCGCAGGTACCGCCGGGCACGGACCGCACCGAAGCCGTGGTCGGCACTGTCCGCCTCCATCGCCGAGGCCATCGCCGTGAGGCTCCTTCTCAGCTCCGGGGGCGTCACGGCGGTCGCGGCCGCCAGCAGCTCCCGCTCGACCGCCACCATGCGTTCGCGGGTCCGCTCGGAGCTTCCGGCGAGCACCTGGCCGATCACCTCGGCGTGCCCCATCGTCACCGCGCCGTCCTGGGTCGCCGCCTTCACGAGCGGCAGCTGGGCCAGCGCGTCAGCGGTGCGCTCCTCGGCCGTCGCGGCACCTCGGCCCTGCCGGGTCGCCTGCGCTCGCCACTCCGCGAACGTCCGCGCCCGCCCGGTGCGCCAGGACCCGTCGGCCTTGGCCATGGAGACCACGCCCGACCGCGCCGCCTGCAGCACCGAGACGGACTCGTCCAGCACCCGCAGGGTGGCGGTCAGCGCCTCGCCGCGACGAGCCCGCGCCCTGCCTCGCGCCACCGCCGCGAGCGCCCGACCGCCTGCCCGAACGCCAGCCCGATCGCCCGCCGGAGCCGCACCGAGACCACCGGCAGAACCGCGAGCTGCGCCGGCGTCGTCCTCGTCGGACCGTTCGAGAGCCGCGACGGCCGCCTCCGCACCGGCGACGGCCCGCGTCAGATCGGCGACCGCGACTCGGACGCGCTCCGCCGTCCAGACCAGCGCGTCGCACGCCGTCGACCCGGGCTCGGCGTCGGGATCGCGCGGAACCAGCTCAGCAGCCACGGCCACCACCCCTTCCCTCATCTCCGCACCGGGACGACGCCGCCCTGATTCGAACGTCTGTACAAAGAGTAGCGTCGATCAGTGACATCCAGGGCGCCTCGACGACATCTGTGGACACGTCCGCCGCACCCGCGCCGCGCTGAGCACGCTGGTCCGGCCCTCGCTCCCTTGACCCAGCCTCACCGTCGGGCGGACCCTGCTGGCATGTGCCGCAACGTCACCCTCCTCCGAGGCCTCGAGCCGCCAGCCACCGACGACGAGGTCGAGGCCGCCGCCCGCCAGTACGTCAGGAAGGTCACCGGGATCACGCACCCGTCCAAGGTCACCGCGGAGGCGTTCGAGCGCACCGTCGCGGCGGTCGCCGACCTCACCCGGGACCTCCTCGACGAGCTGCCCGAGCGCCAGAAGCCCGCGACCGTGCTTCCCCCGCTGCGCCGCCCCGAGGTGCAGGCGCGGATCGCCGCCCGCGAGGCCGCGAAGTCCGAGGCCGCCGCCGGCTGACGCCGACGCTCACCTCACCGACACACGCCGCACCCGGCGCGGCAACATCCACGACGTAGCGTCGAGGACGTGCCGTTCACCGTCAGCCACGCCGTCGTCGCGATCCCGCTGCGCCGGACGGCCCTGCCCGCCAGCGCCGTCGCGGTCGGAGCGATGACCCCGGACCTCCGGCTCTTCGTCCCCGTCGCCCCGCTGTACGAGATCACCCACTCGCTCGCGTGGCTCCCCGTCACGACGGCGCTGGCCGGCCTCGTCTGGGCGTGCTGGCGGTTCCTCGTGGCACCGGCCGCCTCCGACCTCTCCCCCGTCGCCCTCGCCTCCCGCTACCCCGCCGCCTCCCACCACCCCGGCCGCACTCGCACGACCACCGCCGCCACCGCCGCCTCCCCCGTCGCCCGCCTCGCCCTCACGGTCGCCGCGCTCGCGCTCGGCGTCCTCACCCACGTCGTCTGGGACGCCTTCACCCACCACGGACGCTGGGGCGTCGACGCGGTCGGCTGGCTCACCACCCGGGTCGGCGGCACGTCGCTGTACACCTGGCTGCAGGACGGCTCGAGCGTGCTCGGCCTCGTCGTCATCGCGATCTGGTTCGCCCGCCTCCCCCGCCGCACACTCACCAGCTCCAGCTCCAGCGCCAGCGCCAACGACACCCGCACCACCTCCCGCCACCGCGCCCGCTGGTGGCGCCGCCTCGCCGTCGCCGGCGTGCTCGCCTCACTCGTCGTCGCGGCCGGCGCCGGTGTCGCCACCGGCGGGCCGCTGTGGCGACTCGCCTACGTCGCCTCGACGACGGCGGTGGTCGGCGTCGTCGCCGTCGTCGTCGTCACCTCCCTCGGCTGGCACCTCACCCGCGCCTCGGCCGGCCCGCCCCCCGACCCGGCCACGACGCCCGCCCCAGAATCCCCTTGATCCCCCGCACCCGGGGCCGCACCCTGAACGCATGACCGAGCCGCTGCTCCTGATCCCGTCCGACGTGCTGAACCCGCGCCGCCCGGACGAGCACTTCGCCGCCGAGACGCTCGCGGCGCGCGAGGCCGGACTCGCCGTCGCGCTCGTGGATCACGACGCGCTCGCGCGCCCGGACGGCGAGCTCGACGGCGTCCGCACCGTCCCGGCGAACGTGGCGGACACCCCTCGTCGGGCGGTCTACCGGGGCTGGATGCTCACGTCCGACCGCTACGCGGCCACCGCCGCCGCTCTCGCGGACCGCGGCGTCATCCTCGTCACGAGCCCGGTCGCCTTCGCCCGCGCGCACGAGCTGCCCGGCTGGTACGACGCGATCCGGGAGCACACGCCCGCGAGCGAGTGGACCGTCGGGCCGGGGCGCGAGGCCTTCGAGGCCGCCGCGCGCCGGCTCGGGCCGGGTCCCGCCGTCCTGCGCGACTGGACGAAGTCGATGAAGCACCACTGGGTCGAGGCCGCCTACGTCCCGGACGCGGCCGACGCCGACGCCGCCTGGAACGTCGCCTCGCGCTTCCTCGAGCTGCGCGACGACGCCTTCGTCGGCGGTCTCGTGCTGCGCCGGTTCGAGGAGCTGGAGCCCGACGAGGTGCGCACGTGGTGGGCCCACGGCCGCTGCGTCACCACCGGCGCGCACCCCGACACCCCGCAGGTGGACCGCTCGGCCGAGGCGGCCGCCGCCGTCGCCGCGCTCGCGCCGACGGTCGCGGCGCTCGGGCTCCCGTTCGTCACGGTCGACCTCGCCAGGCGGTCCGACGGCGTCTGGCGGGTCGTGGAGATCGGCGACGGCCAGGTGAGCGACCGGCCGACGTCCCTCGCGCCCGAGGCGATGCTCGACGTCGTGCGCGCGGTCCTCGCGGGCGCCTGACGCGCGATCAGCCCGCGTCGGCCTCGGAGTCCTCGATGATCCCGACGATGTTCCCGGCCGGATCGGCGGTCCACGCGATCACCGGTCCGACCGGCCCGCGCGCGATGCCGCGCTCGTCCTGCTCGAACCCGTCGTAGCGCGCGAAGCTCCCACCGCGACCGACGATCTCGTCGACGGCGGCGTCGAGATCGGCCACCGCCAGCGTGAGCACGGTGAACACCGCGGGCTCGTGGTCGGGCTTGACGTAGATCGACACCTCGCCGTCGAGATGGAGCGTGAGCATCCCCATGTCGTGGTCGCGGGACACGGTGATGCCGAGGACGTCGCGGTAGAACACCTCAGCGGCGTCGAGGTCGGGGGCGGCGAAACCCGCCCAGCCCTTGCGGATCCCAGCCATGGTCGTCTCCCTCGATCGCCGGTGGTGATGGTGGCGCCGAGGCTACTCCGCTCGCGTCGGCGGCACACCCGTCGGCGGCACACCGGTCGATGACCCACCGGTGTACGGCACCCCTCCCACCCCGGTCACCCGCACCTTCACGAGCCAGCCCAGCACCGTGTCGAGCACGGCGAGGTTCGGGACCTGGGCCAGCACGACGTCGCCCACCACCGCCCCGGTCCGGGTCGTGACCTGCAGGGCGACCGGCTCCTTGCGACGCGTGACGGGGTGGAGCGACCCCAGCTCGAGCAGCGCCACCGCCTCTCCGCCGACGAGGAGCTCCTGCCCCGTCAGCACGAGCGGGCCGAAGTCCAGCCGCTCGCCGGCGGCCAACCGCGCCAGCGCGGTGGAGGTCCACGTCTGCCACACCGCGACTCCGACCTCGCCCCCGGTCGCCCCGCCCAGCGACACCGTCCCGGTCTCGCCGATCACCGCCAGGCGCGAGGTGGTCGCCGAGCTGCCGGGGAAGTGGTGGACGGCGAGCCAAGGGACGTCGCGCACCTGACCGCGCCGGGCCAGCCGCACCCCCTCCCGGTAGATCCCGACGTACTCGCTCCCGCGCGAGCGTCCCCGCCACACGAGCACCAGCGCGGCGAGCGTGCCGAGCACGGCGATCGACCAGCCGACCGTCTGCGCGACCTGACCGCCGATGGCGATCCGGAGCCCCAGACCGACCGTGACGGCGACCAGGGCGGACCCGCCGAGGACGCTGGCGACGCCGCGCCAGGCCGTGCGCGACGCGTGCGCGTAGGTCGGGCCAGGGCCGGCGAGGTCCAGCACCAGGCGACGGTCGCGCCGTCGCGCCACCGCGATCGAGGCGATCGCCACGACGGCCATGACGACGACGGCGGCGAGGCACCACCGCTGGGCCAGCAGGGTGCCCGTCGCCTCGTCGAGCACCCGCTCGTAGCTCACCTGGAACGTGCGGACCGAGCGTCGCCCGCGCCGGCCGCACGTGTCGCCCGGCGCCATCGCCTCGCCCTGGCAGAACGGCTGCGGCTGCCGGTCGACGAGCCCGAGCAGCCCGAGCACCGCCAGGACAGCGACGACGCCCAGCGTGGTCAGCGCCGCGACCGGCACGGACGTGACGACTGCGATCGCCTCGCGCTGCGCCCGCCCCGGCTCGTCCGACATCCCCGGCCGCGTGCCGCCGCTCACCGCGCGGGACCCGTCGTCGGCGATCCCCAGGCCGACGGCCTCGACCCGGAGGGGAGTCCCAGACCGGTCCGCTCGATCAGCAGCTGGTCGAGCACCTCGGCGTTGGCGATCTCGGAGGCGGGGACGGCGATGCTCTCGGCCCAGCGCGTCGAGAAGCGCACACGGTGGCCCTCGGCCGTGATCTTCGACAGGTCGGCGAGCGGGAGCCATCGTTCACCGCGCCCGAGCCTGTCCTCCGAGAGCCGGACGGCGCCGAAGCTCAGGATCTCCCGCCCCGCCAGTCGCTGCGGCGCGGCGAGCAACCACGCCTGGTGGACGGCGTCCCCCACCGCGTCGAGCATCGCGGGCGTGAGGACGACGACGGCGGGGTCACCGACGATCGACAGCCTCACCCCCTGGCGGCGTCCCGACCTCGCGGGCGGGCGCAGGTGGACGGAGGTCCACCACTCCTCGCGCAGGTCCCCGCGCCGGGCGATCACGACGCCGTCGGGCTCGATCGCGACGTGGACGGGTCGGGGGCGGAGCATCGCGAGGGCCGCCAGGAGCAACGGCGACGCCACCAGCACGGCGACGGCGGGGACGGCGATCCCTGCGACCAGCGCGACCGTGCCGAGCAGCGCCACGACCGCCCCGCTCCATGCCGTGGGTCGCGTGCTGCTGGGGGCGACCGGGCGCGCCCGGAGCCGCGGCACGAGCGCGACGTCGCGTCGCCAGGCCCGGATCGCGACCAGGATCCTCACGAGCGTCAGCGACGCCAGCACGAGGCCCATCGCGCGCGATCCCGGGGAGTCGACGAGCGGCGCGAGGACGAGCCCCGACAGTCCGACGAGAGCGAGACCGACGACGACGGGCCACGGCCTCGAGGTGAACACGGCCAGCGCCTCCTCCCGCGCCGCTCGGGCCAGGTCGGCCGGGTCGGCCGCGGGGGACGCCGGAGGGGGCGCAGCAGCCGCAGCCGCAGCGGTCACCGGACCGGGATCGACCCCCGGGGCGGGTCGCCGGCCCGCCTGGGCCGCCCTCCGAGCCGCTCCGTCGACCCCGTCAGCCCCCGGAGCCCCGGCGCCACCGAAGCCCGCGCCCGCCCGGAACGGGTAGGACGGGGGCAGCTCGGGCATGACGCCAGCCTAGACAGAGCGCCTCCCCAGGACGGAGCGAGGCCCGGACATCGGCGGTGAGGGGTCCACCGACGTCCGGGCCTCGGGATGGCCGCGCGCCTGACCGCGCGCGACCCGCAGGCGGAGCTGACGGTCTGACCCCCGTCGCTCCGCGGTTCGTGGGTCAGCCGTTCCCGTCGCTGCCGTCGCCCCAGGGCGAACCGGGGAACTGGGGCAGCTGGCTGCCGTCGGGAAGGCTGGGGGTGCCGGAGCCGTCCGAGCCGGAGCCACCCTCGGGCGTCTCCTGGTTCGGGGCCGGCGTCGCGGTCTCGGGACGGACGGCGAGCGTCACGTTGACGTCGATCGCCTCGCCCCCGCGGACCACCGTGAGGGTGACCTCGTCGCCGGCGACGTACTGGCGGACGAAGCCGGTGAGGGCCTCGGCACCGCCGACGGCCTTGGCGTTGATCCCGACGATCACGTCCCCCGCTCGGAGCCCGGCCTCCGACGCCGGGGTGTCGGAGGAGACGGACTCGACCTTGGCGCCGGCGCGGGTCACGCCGTCGGCCGTCGCGGTGGCGTCGGAGAGCGTCACGCCGAGGTAGGCGTGCTCCGCGACGCCGTCCTCGACGAGCTGCTCGGCGACGCTCCGCGCCTGGGACGACGGGATCGCGAACCCGAGGCCGATGCTGCCGGCGGCCTCCGACGTCGTCGCGATCGAGGAGTTGATCCCCACGACCTCGCCGGCCGTGTTGAACAGCGGGCCGCCGGAGTTGCCCGGGTTGATCGCGGCGTCGATCTGGATCGCGTTGGTCACCACGGCGCTGCTCGCGTCGTCGCCGGACGTGGAGACGGGGCGGTCGATGGCCGAGACGATGCCGGTCGTGACGGTGCTCGCGAGTCCGAGCGGGTTGCCGACCGCCATCACGTCCTGGCCGACGAGCACGTCGGAGGAGTCGCCCCAGGGCGAGGCCTTCAGGTCGGCGGGCACGTCGGCCAGCTGGATCACGGCGATGTCGGTCGTCGCGTCCGTGCCGACGATGCTCGCCTCGATGATGCGACCGTCGGCCAGCGTGACGGCGATGCCGCCGTTCGTCGCGCCGCCCACGACGTGGTTGTTCGTCACGACATAGCCGTTCTCGGCGTCGATCACGACGCCCGAGCCCGCACCGGACCCGTTGGCGGTCGTCACGGAGATCGCGACGACCGAGTCCCGCACCTGGCTGGCGAGTGCCTGCCACTCCACGTCCGTGGCCGAGGACGCGGCCACCGGCGTCGTCGTGCCGAGGTCGGCGTAGGCCGAGTTGCTGGACTCCTGCTCGAACGCACCGGTCGCGAGCGCCGTCCCGCCTGACGCGAGGACCGCGGCGAGCAGCGAGGCCGTGACGACGGCGGGCCACTGGCGACGACGACGCGGCTCGGCGGCGGGAGCGGGGGCCGGAGCCACGAACGGCGAGCCGTTCACCGGGCCACCGGGGCCGGCCGCCGTGCTGGCGTAGCCCGGGTAGGGCTGCTGGTGCTGGGGTGCGGCGGCGTGGTGCGCCGCGGCCTGGTGCTCCGCGGCCTGCTGCGGCGCCGACTGCTGCACCGACGGGCGCTCCCAGCCGAAGCCGAAGACGTGACCGGAGTCCTGGCCGGCGGGGACGACGGGCTGCGGGGCGGTCGGCGCGACGGGCACGACCGGCTGCTGCGCCGGCGGGAAGCTCGGCGGCTGCTGACCGGCGGGCCCGGCGGAGGCGACGCCGTCGGACCGGTCGAGCCGGCCCGTCTCCTCGGGCTGCGGCTGCGTGGGGTGGCGCTCGTCCATGTCGTCCTCCGTCGTGGGTCTCCTGCGTCTGGGAAGCAGTCAACCTCGCGGACCTGACGGGGCCCTGGACGGAACCTGTGAACCTCCTGGACGCGGGGCCCTCAGCCCCCGACGGCCTCGCGCGCCGCGGCGACCAGGCGCGCGTGCAGCGCACGACGGCGGGGCGCCGCACCCTCGCGCGGCAGCCGCACCTCCACCACGGACCGCCCTCGCACCGGTGCGGCGAGCGCGCCCTCGAGGCCCGCGAGATCCGTGACGACGGCGTGGCTCGCCCCCGCGCCCCGCGCGAGCGACCCGAGATCGACGGCCTGCGGCGTCGCGAACACGCGCTCGTGCGCGGCGGCGTGCTCGGGCCGGCCGTGCTCGAGCGTGGCGAAGATCGAGCCGCCGTCGTCGGCGAGCACGACGACCTGGACGTCCACCTCGCGCTCGAGCCTCCCCCGCGCCAGTCCCCCGACGTCGTGCTGGAAGGTGAGGTCACCGAGCAGCGCCCGCACCGACCCGTCGCCCTCCCAGGCCAGCGCGCGCCCGACGGCGGTGCTCACCGTCCCGTCGATCCCGGCCACCCCGCGGCTCGCGACGACGGCGGCCCCGGGCACGCCGGCGAGGTCGAGGTGACGGATCGCCATCGACGCCCCGGCGACGAGGAGCCCCGCATCGGCCGCCACCCGCAGCGTCAGGGCCCGGGCGACGACGTCGCCGGACAGCGGCTCGGCCCCGGACCTCGCGGCGACCACGGCGTCGTCGAGCTCGGCGGCCACGGCGCGGTGCGCGGCCTCCCAGGCCTCCGACCACCCGGCGTCGTCGGGCCCGGGCGGCGCGTCGTCGTCCTCCACCACCTCGGCGGCCGACACGTGACGGGCCCCGGGCACGTCGAGCCACGGTCGCCCGGGGGGATCGAGCACCACCACCTCGACGTCGTCGCGCGCCAGCAGGGCCGTGACCTGGCGCGACAGCGTGGGCCGGCCGGCGACGACGACCCGATCGATCTCCGAGCCGAGGGCGTCGAGGAGCGCCGGCGTCGCACCCAGCGTGGCCGCTGCCGCCTCACCGGCGATGCCGGCGGACGGTTCGGCCAGCACCGGCCAGCGGCCGGCGGCGGCGAGGCGCTGACCGAGCCGACCCGCGCCGTCGGCGAGGAGGAGCACGGTGCGCGGACCGCGCTCGAGCGGGGTCGGGACCGACGAGGACCAGCCCCCGGGCACCCGCCCCTGCTCGAGGTCGAGGGGCGGCGCTCCCGGCGCCGGCACCAGGGGGTCGGCGAGCACCACATTCAGGTGCACCGGGCCGATCCCGGGACCTGCCGGCGGGTCCGCGCGCCGCGCCGACCCGACCGACGCGCGCACGAGACGGGCCACCTCGGTGGCCGCCTGGTAGGCCTCGTCGACCTCCGCCGTCGCGCGCGGCCGCGAGATCCCGTGACCCTCGCCGAACATGCCGACGTGCTCGGTCGTCTGGCTCGCGCCGCGCCTGACCAGCTCGGCCGGCCGGTCGCAGCTGACGACCACCAGCGGCACCCGCTGGTGCCCCGCCTCGACGACGGCGGGGTGGAGGTTGGCGACGGCGGAGCCCGACGTCACCACGACCGCGACCGGTCGCTCCGAGCCGGCCGCGAGGCCGAGCGCCACGAAGCCGGCGGACCGCTCGTCGATCACGACGTGCAGCCGCAGCACATCGGCCGCCTCGGCGTCCACCAGCGCGTAGGCCAGCGGTGCGCTGCGCGAGCCCGGCGCGAGCACGACGTCGCGCACCCCGCACCCCACGAGCGCGCGGACCACGGCCCGGGCCAGCTGCTGGGCCTCGGGGAGGTCGGCCTCGGCGATCACGGCGGCCCCGGCGCTCACGCGGCCACCTCCGCGACGCGCGCCAGGCGCTCGAGCCAGCGCTCCGTCGTCGTCGCACCGGCGCCGCCGTCGGCCAGGGGCGACAGCTCGTCGGCGCGCAGCACCGGCATCGTGCCGCCCTCGGGCAGCAGCGGCGTGGCGACGGCGTCGCGCTCGAGCAGGTGGACCGTGGCCAGCCCGCAGGCGTACGGCAGCTCGGGCAACGCCCCCGCGAGCGCCAACCCGGCGGCGATGCCCACCGACGACTCGAGCGCGGAGGACACGACCACCGGCAGCCCCACGGCCTCGGCCAGCTCGAGGCAGGCTCGCACGCCGCCGAGCGGCTGCACCTTGAGCACGACGACGTCGGCCGCCTCCGCCCGCCGGACCGCGAGTGGATCGGCGGCCCGCCTGATCGACTCGTCGGCGGCGATCGGGACGGACTGACGACGGCGGAGCGCCGCCAGGTCCGCGACGTCGGGGCACGGCTGCTCGGCGTACTCCAGACCGCCTGCGGCGCGGTCGAGCAGCGGCAGCCGCCGCAGCGCCTCGTCCAGGTCCCACGCGGCGTTCGCGTCGACCCGGATCCGGCCCGTCGGGCCGAGCGCGTCGCGGACGGCCTCGAGCCGCGCGATCTCCTCGTCCACGCTCTGGCCGGCCTGCGCGACCTTGACCTTCGCCGTCGTGCAGCCGCCGGAGCCCAGGACCAGGGAGCGGGCGACGTCCGGTCCGACCGCGGGGATCGTCACGTTCACCGGCACCCGCGTCCGCACCGGCGTCGGCCAGCCGCGGTCGGCGCTCTCGCGCGCGGCGCGCAACCAGGCGGCGGACTCCGCGTCGTCGTAGTCCCAGAACGGCGAGAACTCGCCCCAGCCCGAGTCGCCGCGGATCAGGACGCCGTCGCGCACGTCGAGGTTGCGGAACCGCGTCCGCAGCGGGGTGGCGTAGACGAGCGGACCGGGGAGCTGGCTGACGGGCACCGCGTCAGCCTACGACTGCGGCCCCGTCGGCCCACTCGACCCGGCCGATCCGGCCGGCCCGGCCGTCTCGAGCCCGCGCGTGGGCGGGTCCCCTGCCTCCTCGGCGGCGATCTCGGGCTCCGCCGTCGCCGGCTCGATCCGGACCGAGACGATGCGGTGGCCGTCGACCTCGAGCACCGTGAGCCGGTGGCCGGCCGGGGCCTGTGCGTCGGACTCCTCGTCCGCGTCGACCTCGCCCACCACGAGCACGCTGTCGCCGATGCGCGCCGTGCGGTCGAGCAGGTCGAGCACGAGACCCCCGACCGTCTCGTAGCCGCCGTCGGGCAGCGGGACGCCCGTGCGCTCCGTGGCGTCCTCGATGGTGAGACCGCCGGGCACGACGACCGGACCGTCGGGGTCGGGGCGGTGCTCGCGGGCCACGGCGTCGTGCTCGTCGTGGATCTCGCCGACGAGCTCCTCCACGAGGTCCTCGAGCGTCACGATGCCGTCCGTGCCGCCGTACTCGTCGATGACGACGGCCATGTGGAGGCGCTCGCGGCGCATCACGGACATGGAGGGCAGGAGCACGTTCGAGCCGGGCAGCACGAGGATGCGGCGGGTGAGGTCGCGGATGCTGCTGGCGGGCTCGCCGGGGACGTCGTCGACCAGGTCGGCCCCGGCGTCGTCGTCACCGCTGTGGCGGGCCGCCTCGAGCGACGGCGAGGCCGGGTCCACCCCCGCCAGGAACAGGTCACGGACGTGGACGAACCCGAGGATCGAGTCGACGTCGCCGTCCTTGACCGGGTAGCGCGAGTACGGCTCCTGCGCGACGTGCGCGATCGCCTCGGCGATGGACATGTCGGCCTCGAGGAAGACGACGTCGTGGCGCGGACGCATCACCTCGACCAGCGTGCGGTCGGCGGCCTCGAACACGTCGCGCAGGATCGCGCGCTCGACGTCGGGCAGGCCCTCGTGGGCCACGACGAGGTCCCGCAGCTCCTCGTCGCTCATCTGCTCGCCGGACTGGTTCGGGTCGCCGCCGAGCAGCCGGACGACGGCGTTCGTCGACCGCGACAGCAGCCAGATGAAGGGCCGCATCAGCGACGCGAACGTGTCGAGCGGGGGCGCGACGGCGAGCGCCAGCTGCGAGGACCGCTGCAGCGCGAGGCGCTTCGGCACGAGCTCGCCGAGCACGAGCGACAGGTAGGCGATCACGAGGGTCATCGCCACGAGGGCGACGTTCGCGGCGACCTGCTCCGACAGCCCCCAGGAGACGAACAGCGGGGCGATGTCCGGGGCGATGGTCGAGGCGCCGTAGGCGGCGGAGAAGAATCCGGCGACCGTCACCCCGATCTGGACGGCGGCGAGGAAGCGGTTGGGGTCGCGGGCCACCTCGGCGACACGACGGCCGCGGCGGCCCTTCTTGGCGATCTGGTCGACCTGGCTGTCCCGGAGCGAGACGAGGGCCAGCTCGGTACCGGCGAAGACGCCGCCGACGAGGATGAAGATGAGGACGAGCGCGATGTTTCCCCAGGTCTGGCCGTCCATCAGGCGATGGCCTCGGCGCGACGGGTGGACCTGGGCTCGGGACTTCGACAATCATCCATCCGTCCATGCAACGGCATGGAGGCGTTCCGCTGCAACTCCCGGCAGGGCGCGTCGTCGCTCTGCCCGGGCTGGGACGTGCACGACGTCGGCCGCTACCCCGCCGCGTCGGTCACGGGCGCGCTGACCCTGCAGCTGCGCACCTCGGGATCGACGGGCGGGGGCCGCGACCGGGTCCGCGGCCTGCGGGTGGTGACCGACGACGCCGCGCTCGACGTCGGGACCGGCCCGCTCGTCCACGGGTCGGCGCTCGACCTCCTGCTCGCCGTCTCGGGTCGGCCCGTGCCCGACGGCGCCCTGCGGGGCCCCGGCGCCGCGCGGCTCGGATCGGCCGGCGACACGCTCTCCTAGGCTGGCGGCATGAGCGACAGCCTCCCCGCCCCGGTCTCCGACACGTTCGACCCGCGCCGCTGGCGCGTGGTGGAGGGCTTCGACCTCACGGACGTCACCTACCACCGGGGCGTGGAGCGCACCGTGGACGAGGACGGCGCGACGGTCGTGCGCGACCTCCCCGTCGTCCGCATCGCGTTCGACCGGCCCGAGGTCCGCAACGCCTTCCGTCCGCACACCGTCGACGAGCTCTACCGGGTGCTCGATCACGCGCGGATGACGGGCGACGTCGGCACCGTCCTCCTCACCGGCAACGGCCCGAGCCCGAAGGACGGCGGGTACGCCTTCTGCTCCGGCGGCGACCAGCGCGTGCGGGGCAGGGACGGCTACCGGTACGCGGTGGAGGGCGAGGACGGGACCCCCACCGGCGAGACGCGCGAGTCGGTCGACCCGGCGCGGGCCGGGCGGCTGCACATCCTCGAGGTGCAGCGCCTGATGCGGACCATGCCCAAGGTGGTCATCGCCGTCGTGAACGGCTGGGCGGCCGGGGGCGGCCACTCGCTGTTCGTGGTCGCCGACCTCGCGATCGCGTCGCGCGAGCACGCCGCCTTCATGCAGACCGACGCCAACGTCGGGTCGTTCGACGCCGGGTACGGCTCCGCGCTGCTGGCACGGCAGGTGGGTCAGAAGCGCGCCCGCGAGATCTTCTTCCTGGCCCGGCGGTACTCCGCCGAGGACGCCGAGCGGTGGGGCGCGATCAACGAGGCCGTGGACCACGCGCGGCTCGAGGACGTGGCGCTGGAGTACGCGGCGACGATCGCGACCAAGTCGCCGCAGGCGATCCGGATGCTGAAGTACTCCTTCAACCTGGCCGACGACGGCCTCGCGGGTCAGCAGGTCTTCGCCGGAGAGGCGACGCGGCTGGCCTACATGACGGACGAGGCGGCCGAGGGGCGCGACGCGTTCCTCGAGCGGCGCGACCCCGACTGGTCGGGGTTCCCGCACTACTTCTGAGGGCGGGGCCGGGTCAAGCCGGGTGAGCGGGACGATCGGGGGGCGGCTCAGCCGCCGCTGATCAGCCCACCGACGAGAGCGACGCCGCGGCTGGCGATCGCGGCGCCGGCGAGGATGAGACCGGTCACCACGAGCAGGGCGATGGCGGCCGGGACGAGGGTGGAGACCCAGTCCCGACGGGTCGGGCGGGTCCGGGGCGAGGACAGCGAGGAGGTCATGCCTCCAGCGTGGCCGCGCCGCGGTCGCGCGGCATCACCCCACCGACCCTGCTGTGCGCGGGGATCTCGACCCCGGGCGGAGGGGTCGGTCATCCCCAGGGATGACGGCCGGGGCCGGGCACCCCGAGAGGGGTCAGGAGATGGCGACCCCGGAGCGACCGGAGCTCGGCACCAGCTCCACCCAGGTGGTGCCCGGCGCGAGCAGGATGGGGGCGCCGTCGGCCCCGGTGAGCACCACGGGCTCGGCGTCACCGGCCTTGCTCCACGTCCCCGGGACGGCGGCGCCGCCGCTGACCACCCAGACCTCGCCGCTGCCCACCATGACGGTCTCGGGCACGGTGTTGCCGGCCGGGTCGAGCGCGCCGGAGTCGCGCACCTCGACGCGCATCACGACGACGTTGGTCGCCCCGAGGCGGTCCCCCGCGGCCGTGACGGCAGGGGCGTTCCCCTCGTTGCGCAGCCAGCGCCCCGAGTCCGCGTCCCAGTCCCAGCTCGGCGACGCCGACGGGAAGGTCGCATCGACGCGCGAGGCCGGCGTCCCGGCCGTCGCCGCCGTGGCCTCGGCCGCCGTCGGGGCGAACGCGAACTGCGCGGGCGGCGGGGAGATCCGGTCGGGGCTCGCCGCGGCGAGGAAGTCGGCCATCGTGCCGTAGACGTTGTGGGGCGCCCGGCGCTCGCTGGAGCGGTACATCCCAGCCGCACCCTCGTCGAAGCTGAGCACCTGCAGCCCGGCCGCCCGCATCGAGGCGACGAACTGCGGCTGCCCTCCGGAGAACACCAGGAGTCCGTGCAGCGGCGCGGCGATCCCGGCGTCCATCGGGCGCACCGAGCGGATCGGGCCGACCGTCTCGGGGACCTGCGAGTGGTAGACCGCGTTGAAGCGCGTGATGCCGCCCTCGACCATCTCCTCCCAGACCACGTCGGCGGCGTCGAGCCCCGTCTGCGGCCGGGACTCGCTCGAGTTCTCGATCTTCACGGCGACGGCGGGGCGCACCTCGGGCGCCCCGGAGACGCCGGTCAGCGGCCAGGTCGGCGGGATCACGGGCTCGGGCGGGGCGACCTTGTCGACGGTGACGTCCGGCTCGATCGTGGTCGGGGGTCGGTGGGCTGCACGACCTCGGGCTCACCGGCGCAGGCCGCGAGCAGCCCGACCGTGAGCAGCAGACCCAGGGCCCGGAGCGCGGTAGGACGACGGCGAGCGCTGACGCGGTTCTGACGCATGGCGACACTGTGCCACGCGCTCTCCCGCGCGGCTCCTAGGCTGGCGGGCGTGCCACCCAACCCCGAGCCCGCGCCGCCGTCCTCGTCCCTGCACGAGGCGCTGGCTCGCGCGCTGACCGGTGGCCCCGCCGTCGTGCTGACGCCCGACCTCCCCGACGGCCGGACGCGCCCCCACGTCCCCGCGGGGGCGGCGCTCGTGCTGGGCACCTCGGGCTCGACGTCGGGTACCCCGCGCCTGGTCGCCCTGACGGCCGACGCGGTCCGCGCCTCCGCCGTCGCGACCCACGAGCGCCTCGGCGGCCCCGGCGGCTGGCTGCTCACCCTCCCGGCCCACCACGTGGCCGGCGTCATGGTCGCGGCCCGCACCCTCGTCGCCGGCACCCGGCTCACGACGGCGACCCCCGGCCCGTTCCGTCCCGCGACCTTCGCCGACGACGCCGAGCGCCACCTCGCGGCTCTGCGCACCGACGATCCGGCCGGGGCCCGTGCCTACACCTCCCTGGTGCCCACGCAGCTGCGCCGGGTGCTCGACGACCCCGGGGCCACGGCCGCCGCCGCCGCGTTCGACGCGGTCCTCGTCGGCGGCGCCGCCACCCCCGCCCCGCTCCTGGAGCAGGCGCGCGCCGCCGGGATCGCCGTCGTCACCACCTACGGCATGACCGAGACGAGCGGCGGCTGCGTGTACGACGGCGTCCCGCTGTCCGGCGTCACGGTGCGGATCGACGACGGCGGCCGCATCGTCCTCGCGGGCCCGCAGCTCGCGCTGGGGTACGTCACGGCGGATGGCCTCACGCCGATCGCGCCGGAGCTCACGACGGCGGACCGCGGCACCTGGGACGGTGCCGTGCTGCGGGTGCTGGGCCGGGCCGACGACGTGGTGCTCACCGGCGGGGTCAACGTCGACCCGGCCGACGTCGAGGCCGCCGCCCTCGCGGTCGACGGCGTGGCGGAGGTCTGCGTCGTCGGCGTCCCCGACCCCGAGTGGGGTCAGCTGGTCGCCGCCGCGATCGTGCCCGGCCCGGGCGCCGCGGACGAGGACGCGCTCGTCGTCGCCGTCCGGGCCGGTGTGCGGGACGCGCTCGGCGGCCCGTGGGTGCCGCGACGCGTCGTGCTGGTCCCCGAGCTGCCGCTGCGCGGTCCGGGCAAGCCCGACCGCGTCGCCGTCGCGCGCCTGCTCGCGCCGCCGGACTGAGGCCCGGTCCGCCCGGTCCGCCCCGTCCGCGAGCGTTAGGGTCGGGTGGCGCCGCGGACGATCCGGCGCCGACCCCCACGCGAGGAGCACGACCCGCCATGACCACCCGAGCCCAGTGGGTCGAGGGCGCCCGCCCCCGCACGCTGCCCGCCGCCGTCGCCCCCGTCCTCGCCGGGACAGGGGCCGCGGCCGGTCTCGGGGCGTTTGACGGCGTCGCGGCCCTGCTGTGCGCGGTCCTGGCGATCGCGCTCCAGGTGGCCGTCAACTACGCCAACGACTACTCGGACGGCGTCCGCGGCACCGACGACGTCCGCACCGGCCCGATGCGCCTGGTCGGCTCCGGTGCCGCCACGCCCGCCGCCGTGAAGCGCGCCGCGCTGCTGGCCGGCGCGGTGGGCGGCGTCGCCGGTCTCGCGCTGTGCGCCTGGACCGGGCACTGGTGGCTGCTCGCGGTCGGCGCGGTCTGCCTGGTCGCGGCCTGGGGGTACACGGGCGGCTCGAAGCCGTACGGCTACCTCGGGCTCGGCGAGGTCATGGTCTTCGTCTTCTTCGGCCTCGTCGCGACGGCGGGAACGACGTTCGCACAGGCCGGCACCGTGAGCGTCGGCGCCTGGTGGGCCGCCGTGGCCGTCGGTTCGATCGCCTGCGCGATCCTCATGGCCAACAACCTGCGCGACGTCCACACCGACGGCCCCGCCGGGAAGCGCACGCTCGCCGTCCGCCTCGGTGAGCGTCGCGCGCGGATCTGCTACGCCGTCATGCTGGCGGTGCCGTACGTGGCCGCAGGGATCGCGGCGGCGACGGCGGCCGGGGCGTTCCCGCTGGCGCTCGCACCGCTGCTGGTCCTCACCACGCTGCCGATCGCGATCGCACTGTCGCTGATCGTGCTGCGGGGGGCGTCAGGTCGGGACCTCATCGGGGTGCTGCGCGACACGGGGCTGCTCGAGCTGGGCGTCGCGGTGGCGTTCGCGCTCGGGCTGTGGTGGAGCGGGCCGGCCGGGGGCCTCACGCTCTGACCCTCGCGGGAGGGCCGGACGGGAGCTACTTCCCGTCGAGCGCCCGGTCCTCGGCCTCCTCGTCCTCACCCTTGGGCTGGTCGACGCGAGCGGCACGGGAGGCGAGCGAGTCCACCGCGGCGTTCCGCTGGCCACGCATCGTGAGGTAGCTGACGGCGGCGGCGACGATGACGCTGACGATCAGCCACGGCCAGCCGCGCATCCCGACGAGGTAGAACAGGCCGAAGGACGCGAGCAGGACGCCGAGGCGCAGGAGCGAGTAGCGGAGCAGGGGCACGCCTCCAGGGTAGTTCGTGCCGGGGGCCGTCCGGAGCCGGGCACGGAGTCACGACGAGGTCGTCGTAGCATCGAAGGATGCCTCGTCTCCTGCTGTTCGTCGTGCTCGCCGGCCTCGTGATCTACGGACTGGTGTGGCTGTCGATGCGTCTGCGCGAGCAGCGCGCCTCTCGCGCCACCGCCCGACCCGCCCCGGACGACGACCCGCAGTTCCTGGCCCAGCTCGACCGGCAGCTGCGCGAGCGGCGCCGCCAGGAGGAGCAGGAGCGTCGCCGTCGCGAGGCCGCGACCGGCGACGACGCGGCCCCGCAGGACGGCGATGCGACGAAGGACGCCGGGGAGAACGAGAAGAAGGAGCCGAAGCCCGAGAGCGACGACTCCTCCACCCCCGACTGAGTCGGGGCCCGCACCGCGGCGGGCTCACGCGTTCTCGAGCGTCGCGGTCAGACCCCCGCGTAGCTGTGCAGCGAGTTCACGAACAGGTTCACCACGTAGTAGTTCACGAGGATCGAGATGAAGCCCGCCACGGAGAACCAGGCGGCGCGGCGACCCTCCCAGCCCCGGGTGGCGCGAGCGTGCAGGTACGCGGCGTACACGACCCAGATGATGAAGCTCCAGGTCTCCTTCGCGTCCCAGCCCCAGTAGCGGCCCCAGGAGTGCTCGGCCCAGATGGCCCCGGTGATGAGCACGAAGGTCCACAGCACGAAGCCGACGGCGTTGATGCGGAAGGCGAGGCGCTCGAGGTCGATGGCGGGCGGGAGCTGGGCGAGGATCCGGCGCTGAGCGCCGCCCTTCGTGACGGCCCGGTCCTTCGCGAGCTGCAGGCCCGAGACGACGGCCGCCGTCCCGAACACCCCCATGGAGCTCGCGGCGATCGACACGTGGATGACGAGCCAGTAGCTCTGCAGCGCGGGCTGGACGGCGTTGGGGTCGGTGTACAGCTCGACGAGGGCGAGCGTGATCGCCGCCACCGCGAACAGTGCGATGAACGTGCCGAGGAACCGCAGGTCGCGCCGGCGGTTGAGGCCGAGGAAGAGAGCCGAGGCGACCAGCACCGAGACCATCGTGAACTCGTACATGTTGGCCCACGGGACCCGACCGGCGGCCACGCCGCGGGTGACCACGCCGGCGAGCAGCAGCAGCGTGGCGACGGTGAACGTCGACATCCCGATGCCGGCGGCCTTGCGGCGCTGCGGGAGCTGCTCGGCCTCCGTGGCGGGACCGCGCGGATCGGGCACCTCGGTGTCGACCGGGACGTCGGCGGAGACGGCGTCCTCGACGGAGGACGGCGCCCCGACGGTCGCGAGCCGCCGTTCCTTCGTGCGAGCGGGGCGGTCGGCCGCCAGGCGCGAGAAGTCTGTCGCGAACGCGATGGTCGCGACCAGGTAGGCGGTCATCGCGGCCGTCACGAGGTACAGGCTGATCTGCCCGATGTCACCCACGGGGTTCTCCTTCGTCCTTCGCCGTCCCACGCACGGGCCGCAGCACGCGCTCCAGCTCGCGTTCGAGCCCGGGGTCGTCACCGCGGGCGAGCGCGGCGGCAGTGACCACTGTACGTCCGTCGTCGTCGGTCCCGACCCTCACGAACACCCGTCGCCGCGGGAGGAACAGGGAGGCCGCCAGGCCGGTGATCGCCAGCAGCGAGAACGTCAGCACCCACGGGAGGGTCGGGTCGTAGCGCAGGTCGAGCCCGACGTAGCGCGGCAGCGACTCGAACGTGATCGTGCCGAGCCCCTCGGGCAGGTCGACGGTCTCCCCCGGGCGGACGACGACGCGGTAGGGCTCCTCGCCGTCGGCCCCCGTCGTCATCACCTGGGTCATCGCGGTGGTGTCGAGCTGGTAGACGTTCTGCGGCACCCCGTCGTCGAGCCCGAGGTTGCCGTACCAGACGTCGAGCACGAGCACCGGATCGTGCGGCACCGGGGAGACCGAGTACGCGTTGCCGTCCTCGTCGACCACGCCCGTCGGCAGGAACGAGCCGTTGAGCCCGATCTGGTCCTGCGTCTGGGTGTCGGGGACCTTGATGACGCCGCGGGAGTCGTAGGTGAGCTGGTTGACGGCCACGAACGGGACCGCCTGCGAGAACGCGACGTTCCCCTCGCCGTCGCGCACCGTGACGTTCGGCGCGAAGCCGTTGCCCATGAGGTAGACGCTCGCGCCGCCCGTGCGCAGCGGGTGGTTGACCCGGATGAGCTCCGGCCGCGCCTCGGTCCCCGGTTCGGTGACCGTGACCTCGGCGCGGAAGTCCGCCGCCTGACCGGTCTCGTCGAACTCGGAGGAGAACCCGTCCAGCCGCATCCGGAACGGGTCGAGCCCCGACTCGTCGAACCAGGCCCCCGCCTCGAAGGAGTCGTAGGCGACCTGCGAGTTCGCGAAGGTGTCGCCCTCCACGACGATCACCTGGCCGCGGTAGTGCACGAACGTGCCGTACCCGACGGCCACGAGCAGGCCGACGAGCGAGAGGTGGAAGACGATGTTGCCGGTCTCGCGGGTGTAGCCGCGTTCGCCCGACAGCGTCGTCACGGGCCCGTCGGTCCGTCGTACGCGATAGCCCTTGAGGGCGCCGGCGGCGGCGTCCACCGCGGCGTCGTGGGCCAGCGGCGTGGCGAACGCGTCCCTGACGGGGAACCGGGCGAACCGGCTCGGGGCGGCGGGCGGCGGCTTGCGCAGCGCCCGGACGTGCTCCAGCGTGCGCGGCACGATGCAGCCCACGAGGCTGATGAACAGCAGCAGGTAGACGGCCGAGAACCACGGCGAGGCGAAGACGTCGAACAGGCCCCAGCGCTCGAGCACGGGCGCGAGGTCCGGGTGGTCGGTGTAGTACTGCGCGACCCGGGCCGGGTCCTGCGGGCGCTGCGGGAACAGCGTGCCGGGCAGCGCCGCGACGGCGAGCAGCAGCAGGAGCAGGAGCGCAACACGCATCGAGGTGAGCTGGCGCCAGGTCCAGCGCAGCCAGGCCACGACGCCGAAGCGGACCGGGGGGCCCGACGCCGCGCCGCCCGCGGCCGGTCCGCGGTCGCGCTGGTCGTCGTCGCCGCCGACGAGCCCCTCGGGGCGGTACCCGGCGCTCACAGGACGGCCACGTACTGGTCGGCCCAGCCCTGGAGCGTCTGGGACAGCTGGATCCACAGCCCGGAGACGAGCGCGAGCCCGAGCAGGACGAGCATGATGCCTCCCGTTCGCATGATGGCGACGCGGTGTCGCTTGAGGAAGCCCACCGTGCGCGCCGACCGGCGGAACGCGAGCGCGATGAGCAGGAAGGGCAGGCCGAGCCCGAGGCAGTAGACGACGGCGAGCAGCGCGCCTCGACCGGGTGACCCGGTGGGCAGCGCGAGGACGGAGATGGCGGCCAGCGTCGGGCCGATGCACGGCGCCCAGCCGAAGCCGAAGGTGATGCCCAGGAGGCCGGCCCCCGCGAGGGACGCGCGGGGCGCGAGGTGCAGCCGCCGCTCGTTCTGCAGGAACGGCAGCCAGCCCGCGAACGACAGCCCCATGAGGATGACGACGACGCCGAGCACGCGCAGCGTGACGTCCTGGTAGGGCACGAACCGGGCCCCGAGCGTCACGAAGACGAGCGTGAAGGCCACGAAGACGAGCGTGAAGCCCCCGATGAACAGGAGCACGCCGGCGAGCAGCCGGCCCTTCTGCCTCCCTGTCGTCTCGGCGAGGTCGGCGCCCGTCATGCCTCCGAGGAAGCCGAGGTAGCCGGGCACGAGCGGGAGCACGCAGGGCGAGGCGAACGAGACGAAGCCGGCGATCAGCGCGACCGGAAGGGCGAGCAGGAGCGGTCCGGACAGGACCGTCTCCTGGAAGGACTGCGCGAGGGAACCGAGATCCACGAACGCTCAGCCCTCGGCCAGGACGTCGTCGACGAGACCGCGCAGCGTCGTGCCGGTCGCGAGACCCACGATGCGGGCGGCCGGTCGGCCGTCGCGGTCGAGCACCACGGTGGTCGGCATGGCGCGCAGCGGCACGAGACCCTCGAGCGCCGCCACCGCCCCGGCGTCGTGATCGTCCAGGCTCGGGTAGGTGATGCCGTACGTCGTGGCGAAGGCGTCGGCCGTCGCGGCGTCGTCCGTGCCGTTGATCCCGAGCAGCTGGACGCCTCGGTCCGCGTAGTCGACCGAGATCTCCGCCAGGTCGGGCGCCTCGGCGCGGCACGGCGGACAGGCGGCGTACCAGAAGTTGAGGACGACGACGTCGCCGCGCCAGTCGGCGAGGTCGATCGCGTTCCCGGCGAAGTCGACGCCGGTGATGTCAGGGGCGTCGGGGCGCTCGGCGGGCGCCCACGTCGTGAACGCGCCGTTGCCCTCCTGGTAGCCCTGCTCGGCCACGGTCGGGTCGGTGTCGTCGCCGGGCGTGCACGCGCTCAGCGCGAGGCTCCCGACGGCGAGCGAGGCGAGCACCGCGACGGTGCGCGTCGCCGTCGTCCACCTACGCACCGGCCACCCCCGAGGCGCCGGGGAGCAGCGAGGCGGCCGGCTCGGTGTAGTCGTGCCCGACGAGCGTCGGGCCGTCGAACGTGAGCGACGTCACCGACGCCAGCGAGCACTCGCGCGAGCGCGGGTCGTGCCAGAGCGGCTTGTTCTGGAGCGCGCGGCGCACGGCCCAGATGGGCGACTGGTGGGAGACGAGGACGGCCTCGTGACCCTCGGCGGCCTCGCGGGCCGCGGCGATCGCCTCGAACATGCGGTCGCGCTGCTGCGCGAACGGCTCGCCCCAGGACGGGCGGAACGGGTTGTAGAGGTGGCGCGCCGACGACGGCGTCGCGAGCGCCCGCCAGCCGCCCCCGGCGACCTGACGGCCCTCCAGCACGTTCTCGGCCTCGAGGAGGCGCTCGTCGATCGTGACGTCGAGCTGCAGCCCGGCGGCGAGCGGCGCGGCGGTCTGCTGCGCCCGCTCGAGCGGGGAGGAGACGATGTGCGTGATGTCGGCGCCGGCCGCGAGGAACGCGTCCGCGACGAGCCGGGCCATCGCGTGACCACGGTCGGAGAGCACGTAGCCCGGCAGTCGGCCGTAGAGAACCTTGTCGGGGTTCTCGACCTCGCCGTGCCTGAGCAGGTGGACCGTGGTTCTCGACATACCCCCTAGTCTCGCAAACCCTCGGAGGGGTGCGGTCCCAGCAGGGTCTCGTCGAGCCCGGCGGCGAGGAGGACGGCGCGCATCGCGTCGCCGACCTGGGCCAGCTGCTCGCGCGGCACGACGTCGACCAGCCGGGCCCGGACGGAGCGGACGTGGAACGGCGCCGCGGCCTGGAGCCGGTCGAAGCCGTCCCGGGTCATGGTGGCGGCGATGCCGCGCTTGTCCTCGACCGTCGGGCGGCGCTCGACCAGTCCGGCCGCCTCGAGCCGGGTGACCGTGTGCGTCACGCGGCTGCGCGAGTGCGCGACCTGGTCGGCGAGGTCGGACATCCGCACGCTCCAGTCGGGAGCCTCGCTGAGCCGGACCAGGATCTCGTACTCCGGCATCGAGAGGCCGGTGGCGATCTCCAGGTCGCGCGAGACCACCCCCAGCAGGTAGGTCATACCCACGATCGAGGCGCGCCAGTCACGCTGCTGCTCCTCGTCGAGCCAGATGTCCTCGTCCCCCGTCATCCGCACAGCGTAGTTGCGGGCCTCGCACCCCCGACGTGGCGAGTGTCACTTGTAGCAACAACCGAACTGTGCTACTAATTGATTGTTCAAGTAAATCGTCAAGTGATCGGACCTCGCATGAGCATCCCCGCCGCCACCTACGCCATCGACGCCTCGCACTCCGAGGTCGCCTTCAACATCCGTCACGCCGGCGTCGCCAAGGTGCGCGGGCGCTTCACCGAGTTCACCGGCGAGATCGTCGTCGCCGACGACCTGGCCGCCTCGAGCGCCACCGTCACGATCGCCGCGAGCAGCGTCGACACCGGCAACGCGCAGCGCGACGGCCACCTCAAGTCCTCCGACTTCTTCAGCGTCGACACGACGCCCGAGTGGACCTTCGTCTCCTCCTCGGTGTCCGGTGCCGCCGACGAGTTCACCCTCGCGGGCGACCTCACGATCAACGGCATCACCAAGCCGGTCTCGATCGAGGTCGAGTACAACGGCACGAACGTGGACGCCTACGGCGCCACCCGCGTCGGCTTCTCCGGCACCACGGAGATCAAGCGAGAGGACTTCAACATCACCTGGAACGCCCCGCTCGAGGCCGGCGGCTTCCTGCTCGGCGACAAGGTGAAGATCTTCCTCGAGATCTCCGCCACCAAGGCCTGATCCACCCTCCCCGAGCACCGCTCGGGTGAGACGCAGCGGGGCCCGTCCGTCCGGACGGGCCCCGCTGTCGTGTCGTCAGGTGCGCGCAGCGCGGGCGGGTCAGGCCCGCAGGGCGGCCAGCACCGCCGCGGCGTCCAGCCGCCAGTGACCGCGCGGCACGCCGTCGACCAGCACCACCGGCACGAGCTCCCCGTACTCGGCCAGCAGCTCGTCGCTCGAGTCGACGTCGACGCTGACCCACCGCTGGCCCGAGGTGGCCGTGACGGCGTCGAGCACGCGGTGCGCGTCCTCGCACAGGTGGCACCCGCGGCGCTCCACCAGGAGCACGCGGGCGTCGGTGGCGGGCGGGGCCGGTGCGGGGATCGAGCTCTCGTCCATGCGGACACGGTAGGCCAGGCCGTCAGGGACCGGGGGCGCACCGCCGCCGGACGGCGACCCGGGCTCGACCACCACGGGGAGGCGGCGCGTATCGTGGCCGCGATGGATGCTCTCGCCACCCTGCCGGTGCTCACGTCCGCGAGCACCCGACCGGCCTGCGCCTTCTTCGACGTCGACAACACCCTGATCCGCGGCGCGAGCGGCTTCCACCTCGCGAAGGAGCTGTACCGCCGGCGGTTCTTCCGCCGTCGCGACATCGCCTGGTTCGCGGGCCAGGCCATCGCCTTCTTCCTGCGCGGCGAGGACGTCCAGCGCGTCGCGGCCGTCCGTTCCCGCGCCCTCGGCGTCATCCGCGGCCGCACCGAGGCCGAGATCGTCGAGATCGGCGAGGAGGTCTACGAGCAGGTGCTCGACAGCCGGATCTTCCCCGGCGCGCGCGCCCTCGTCTCCGCCCACCTCGAGGCGGGCCACCAGGTCTGGCTGGTCACCGCGACCCCGCGCGAGATCGGTGAGCTGATGGCGCGCCGCCTCGGCGCGACCGGCGCCGTCGCCACCGTCGCCGAGACGCGCGACGGGGTCTACACCGGCGAGCTCGTCGGCGACCTCATGCACGGGTCGCGCAAGGCCGAGGCCGTGCGTCAGCTCGCCGAGCGCGCGGGAGCCGACCTCAAGGACTGCGCCGCCTACGGCGACTCGGTCAACGACCTCGAGATGCTGCAGAGCGTCGGCTTCCCCTGCGCCATCAACCCCGAGCCGCACCTGCGCGTGCACGCCCTCGAGGAGCGTTGGCCGGTACGCGACTTCCGCCGCCGCCGTTCGGGGCTGACCTCCGGCGCCGTCGTGGCGGGCGCGGGCGCCGGCCTGTGGGGTCTCGTCGTTCTCGTGCGGCGGTTCGCGCGGGGGTGATCCCCGCGGATCGCGACGGCGATCAGGGAGGCGGGAGGGTCGGACGTGACGAACCTTTCACCTCCCCTTCACGAGTCGTATAGATCACACGGCGCATGCGTGAGGCGAAGAACACGGCTCGCCGGGCTTCGAGGGCCTTGGAATATCTCAGGGAAGGTATACGCTCCCCTGTCATGACGACAACGCTCGAGGACGCCACCACACCGCTCGCGGCCATCGGAACCCTGATCCGGGGAGCCCGCCAGAACATGGGTCTGACACAGACCCAGCTCGCCGAGCGGCTCGGCACGTCCCAGAGCGCGATCGCCCGCATCGAGCAGGGCAGCCAGAACCTCTCGGTCGACATGCTCGCCCGCATCAACGCGGCGCTCGACGCCGACCTGCTCCCGATCTCGACCGGGTCCCCGCGCCCGACGCACCTGCGCGTCACCGGCGGCCAGCGCCTGTCCGGCACGATCACGGTGAACTCCTCCAAGAACGCGGCCGTCGCCCTGCTGTGCGCGTCGCTGCTGAACCGCGGTCGCACGGTGCTGCGCGGCGTCGCCCGCATCGTCGAGGTCGACCGCATCGTCGCCGTCCTGCAGTCCATCGGCGTTCAGGTGACGTGGTCGCCCGACGGTCACGACCTCGAGATCGTCCGCCCCGAGGTCCTCGACCTCACGACGATCGACGACGACGCCGCCAAGCGCACCCGCAGCATCATCATGTTCTTCGGCCCGCTGCTCGGCCAGGAGTCCTCGTTCGACCTGCCCTACGCGGGCGGCTGCAACCTCGGCACGCGCACCGTGGAGCCGCACATGATCGCGCTGCGACCGTTCGGCATGGACGTCGTGGCCAACGCCGGCGCCTACCACGCCTCGGTCGTCCCCGACTCGGGCGAGCCCCTGTCCGTCGTGCTCACGGAGCGCGGCGACACCGTGACCGAGAACGCGATCATGGCCGCCGCCGGTCGTGACGGCGTCACGACCATCCGCAACGCCTCGCCGAACTACATGGTCCAGGACCTGTGCTTCTACCTCGAGCTGCTCGGCGTGGAGATCACGGGCATCGGCTCGACCACGCTGGTGATCAAGGGCCGCTCGCGCATCGACGCCGACGTGGAGTACGCCGTCTCGGAGGACCCGGTCGAGGCGATGAGCCTCCTGACCGCCGGCATCGTGACCGACTCCGAGATCACCGTGGCGCGCGTGCCGATCGAGTTCATGGAGATCGAGCTCGCGACGCTGAGCGAGATGGGCCTGCAGTACTCGCTGACGCAGGAGTACACCGCGACCAACGGACGCACCCGCCTCGTGGACATCACGGTCTACCCGAGCCAGCTCCGTGCGCCGATCGACAAGATCCACCCGATGCCCTTCCCGGGGCTTAACATCGACAACCTGCCGTTCTTCGCCGTCATCGCGGCGGGAGCCAGCGGCCAGACGACGATCCACGACTGGGTCTACGACAACCGCGCCATCCACCTGACGGACCTCACGCGTCTCGGCGCCGACGTCCGCCTGCTGGACCCGCACCGTCTCGACATCAGCGGCCCGACCCACTGGTCCGGCGCGGAGATCAGCTGCCCGCCGGCCCTGCGCCCCGCCGTCGTGATCCTGCTCGGGATGATGGCCGCCAAGGGCACGAGCGTGCTCCGCGGCGTCGACATCATCGCGCGCGGCTACGAGCAGCTCGCCGACCGGCTCATCGAGCTCGGCGCGCAGATCGAGACCTTCCGCGACTGATCCTGCTCCCGTCCGGGAGCGCACGACGGCGGCCGTCACCCTCGGGTGGCGGCCGCCGTCGCGTTGCGGGCGCCGCCGTCACACCCCACCACCCCGCGATCCGGGCGCACTCACCCGACCCAACGCGCCCCAACCACAGGGTCGCCCCCATCAGGGCACGCGAGAGGCCGCCGTCCCTGGTGGGACGACGGCCTCCGGCTACCTCACGCGGCTCGCGCCGCGGCGGTCACTTCTTGTTGCGACGCTGGTGACGCGTCTTGCGCAGCAGCTTGCGGTGCTTCTTCTTTGCCATCCGCTTGCGGCGCTTCTTGATGACGGAACCCACGGGGACCTCACAAATGTCGTCTGGAATCCCACAGCGAGTCGGATCCGGCGTGGCCGGGATCTGAGACATCGCGCCGCGGGCGCTGAATCCCGGACAGTCTAGCGCGTCGCAGCCACCGCTCCGGACGCGATCCGCCCTGCGCCGCCCCACCGCCGACGCCCGCCCTAATCCTGACGGACACGCTCAGTACGACGGGTCGATGCCGTTCGCCGGGAAGACCGCGTGGCGCGTCGCCAGGATCGCGCGGTCGACGTCGTCCGCCGGGTCGAATCCGGACGCGAACGGCACGAAGGCGTCCCCCTCGCCGTCGCCCCACCGCTCGGGTGCCGGCAGGCGGAGCCGCTGCTCGACAGCGGTGCGCCACGCGCGCGGCAGCTCGCCCTCGAGGTCGGGGTCGATCCCCGCCGAGATCGCCGTGAGCCCCGCCCACACGCGCGGCACCACCTCCACCACCGTGTAGCCGCCACCCCCGGTCGCGACCCACCGGTCTCCCGCGTGCTCGCGCGCGAGCTCCCGCACCAGCCGCGCCGCGGCGAGCTGGTGGTCCACGCTCACGCGCAGGTTGGTGAGCTGGTCGTTCCCGTGGGCGTCGGCCCCGTGCTGGCTCACGATGACGTCGGGCGCGAACTCGGCGACCAGCGGCGGCACGATCGCCTCGATCGCCCGCAGCCACTGCGGTCCGCGCGTGCGCGCGGGCAGCGCGAGGTTGACGGCCGACCCGACGGCGTCCGATCCCCCGGTGTCGGCGGGGAACCCGGTGCCGGGGAAGAGCGTCGTGCCCGACTCGTGGACGGAGATCGTCAGCACGCGCGGGTCGTTCCAGAAGATCTCCTGGACCCCGTCGCCGTGGTGGGCGTCCAGGTCGATGTAGGCGACCCTCGCGGCGCCGTTGTCGAGCAGCCACTGGATCGCGACGCCGATGTCGTTGTAGACGCAGAAGCCGGAGGCCCGGTCGGGCATCGCGTGGTGCATGCCACCGGCGATCGAGACGGCGTGCGGCACGTCCGTGGTCCAGACCGAGCGGGCGGCGGCCAGCGTGGAGCCGACGATGCGACGGGCGGCGACGTGGATCTCCGGGAAGACCGGGTTCTCCTCGGTGCCGATGCCGTAGCCCTCGTTGGCCACGCCCAGCGCGCCGGCGCGAACCGACTGGATGAACGGCGGCGTGTGCACGCTCGCGAGGACGGCGTCGTCGGCGGGCGCGACGTCGATCTCGACGACGCCGGGCAGCTCGAGCGCCCGCACCAGATCGCGGGTCAGCGACAGCCGGATCGGCGCCATCGGGTGCCCGGGGCCGAAGTCGTACCTCGGCAGGTCGTCGGACCACACGAACGCGGTCCGCGCACCAGCCTCCACCATCGCCACCCCTATCGCTCCCGGCCCCGCGACCAGCCTAGGGTCACGGCCGCGCGAGCGGCACCGCGGGCGCGAGCCCGGGGTGCACGACGGCGGTCGGGACGCACCCGACCGCCACCGGATCCTCAGCCCCAGGCGAAGAGCACACCGCCGTCGTCGGCGGTCACCCGGGCGCGCGGAGCCCCGGTCACGTCGAGCTCGACGACGAGCGCGCCGACGTCGCCGTCGCGCGGCTCGACCGCGAGCACGCAGCGGGTGTTGCTCAGCTCGCGCACGGTCGTCCGCGCCCACAGCAGCCACGGGTGGCGGCGGCGCACCGCGACCAGGGCGCGGTGCGCGTCAGCCACCGGGCCGTGCACGTCCGCCAGCGCGGACGGGTCGGTCGGGAAGGCCGGCCGCACGGCGTCGTCGCCCCCGAGCCGGTCCTCCTTCACCCCGAGCATCCCCACCTCGTCACCCGCGTAGACCGAGGGCACGCCCGCCGTCGTCATCAGGACGACGAGCGCGAGCACCGCCTTGTCGACGCCGACCCGGCTCGCGATCCGCGTGACGTCGTGGTTGCCCACGAACGTCTGTGGCACGAACGTCGCCAGCAGGTCCTCGTGGCGGCGCAGCGTCCACTCCAGCTCGTAGAAGTTCTCCTGCTCGAGGCTGCTCCAGATCGCCTTCCACAGCTCGTACTGCGTCACGGAGTCGATACCGGACTCGGCCACGTACCCGGCGTAGTCGCCATGGATCATCTCGCCGAGGATCCACGCGCCGGGGTGGCGCTCGCGCACGCGCGGCAGCACCGCGGCCCAGAAGCCGGGGGCGACGGCGTAGGCCGCGTCCAGCCGCCAGCCGTCCGCACCGGCGTCGAGCCAGTGGATCATCACGTCGGCGACCCAGTCGGCGACGGCGGGGTTGTCGTGGTTGAGCGCGACGAGGCTCGAGTGCCCCTCGAAGTCGGCGAACGCCGGGCCGCCGTCGGCGTCCCAGTCGATGCGGAACCAGCCGGCCAGCTCGCCGTCGCGCCCCTCCGCCAGCGCCCGGCGCGCGAGCGGGTGCTCGCGGCCGACGTGGTTGAAGACGCCGTCGAGAAGGACGCGCACGCCGCGCTCCCGGGCGGCCCCGACCAGCGCGTCGAAGTCGGACCGACTCCCCAGCCTGGCGTCGATCTCGAGGTGGTCGAGCGTGTCGTAGCCGTGCGTGCTCGAGGTGAAGACCGGTCCCAGCAGCAGCCCGTTCAGGCCGAGCTCGACGACGTGGTCGACCCACGGCACCAGTCCGCGCAGCCCTCCTCCGGGTGACGGCGGGGCGTGCTCCTCGCGCACGGGCACACCGGCGAACCCCAGCGGGTAGACGTGCCACCACAGAACGTGCTCGGACCACGGGGTCATGCGGATCTCCTTGGTGAGTTCGGCTCAACAACGTTGCTGAGCCTACCTCACCAAGGGGCTAGGGTGGATCGCATGAGCATCGAGCCCGACGGAGGCCGCCCCCGCCGGCGGCTGGACCCGGCCGAGCGCCGCCGCACCATCCTCGAGGCGGCCACCGAGCAGTTCGCCCTGACGGGTACGAGGGCACGGCCGTGTCGGCGGTGGCCGCGGCGGCCGACGCGTCCGAGGCCCTCGTCTACCGCTACTTCCCCACCAAGGCCGCGCTCTACACCGACGTCCTCGCCCAGCACCTCGACGAGCTCAGTACCGCGCAGACCAGCGCGCAGGACGAGCTGCCCGTCGGGACCAGCGCCCGCGACCGGATCCGGACCGCGATCCTGACGCACCTCGACGCCGTCGCCCACGGCCCCCTGGACTGGGCCGCCCCGCTGGCGGACTCCGCCGTCGAGCCGCCGACCGCCCGGGCCGTGCGCCGCGAGGCGCGCCAGGCACACCTCGCCCTCGTGGAGGCGGCGCTCCAGCCGCGGACGGACGCCCGCCACCGCTGGGCGGTCACCGGCTTCCTCGGGTTCCTGGACGTCGCCGTCGTGGCCTGGGTCGCCGGCGGCAGCCTCGAGGAGGAGCGCTGGCCGCTGGTCGACGCCGCCCTCGGTGCGCTCGAGGGAGCCCTCGGCGACTGGGGTCGCTAGCTCGAACCGACTCGCTCAGACGACCAGCGCGATCCCCACCACGAGCGGCAGCGAGACGAGCGAGGCGATGCTCGTCACCATCGTCATGGATTTCAGGGCACCGCGGGTCGTGAGCCCGAGCAGCGTCTTGAACATCCAGAAGAAGTTGCTGTTGACGGTGAGTGCGAACATCGAGCCGGACGCGATCGCGAGCCCGACGGCGATCGGGGCGACGTCGATCGACCCGAGCACCGGCGCGATGATGCCCGCGGCGGCGATGGCGGCGACGGACACGGATCCGATCGCGAGGTGCAGGATCGCCGCGACCATCCAGGCGAGCAGGATGCTCGTCAGGACCGCCGCACCGGAACCCGCCGAGAAGAGGCCGGCGAGCGTGTCGCCCATGCCGCTCGCGTCGATCACGGCCCCCAGGGAACCGCCGACCCCGGTGACGAGCAGGATCTCGCCCGTGGTGCGGAAGCCGCTGGACAGGGCCTGCGCGGCGCCGTCGCGACCGGTCGAGGCGATGACCAGGACGTAGGCGCCGAGGAGGCCGACGAACAGCGCGACGTTGGCGTTGCCGATGAACTCCACGAACGCGTTCGAGCGACCGGCGAGATCGGCGAACGCGCCGTAGGCGATCATCACGAGCGGCACGAGGATCGGCAGCAGCGAGATCCCGAGGGGGACGTCGACGTCGGGCTTCGCGGCGTCCTCCGACGGCCCCGAACCGACCGTGCCGGGGTCGACGTCGACGAGCGGGTCGTCGCCCGTGGTCGGCTCCTCGTCGGTGGCGGGCTTCCAGTAGCCGCGCCGGACGAGCAGGCCGAACAGCCACGTGGACACCAGCGCCGTGACCGGGCCGAGCACGATGCCGTACAGCAGCCACGTGCCGAGCGGGACGTCGAGCAGGCCCGCGATCGAGACGGCCGCGAGCCCCGGGATGACGAACACGTAGCCGGCGAAGATCCCGACGCCGATCGCGCCGGACAGGTGGGCGAGCCCCAGCCCGTTCTTCCCCACGAACGGTGCCGACGACCGGGCGATCGGCGCCGCCAGGACGACCTGGACGTCGACGTAGATCGACGGGAACACCGTCGACATCGCCCCGGCCAGCGCGTACGGCAACCTGCCCGGTCCCACGACGCGCAGCAGCAGCCGGACGAGCTTGCGGAACGTCCCGAGCGAGTGCAGCAAGGCACCTATCAGGACTCCGAACCCGATCAGCAGGCCGACCTTGGCCATGATCGAGCCGAACCCGCCCGTGATCGCCTCGACGGTGCCGGTCATGCCGACGCCGGAGGCGAGCCCGAGGTAGAGGCACGCGATGACCAGCGAGATCACCGGGTCGACCTTGAGCCAGATGATGAGTCCGATCACCAGCACGATGGCGATGACGGTGTGGACGACCTCCATGCGATGGCTCCCTTGCCCTCGGTGACCACCGGTGTACCACGCGGGGCCGCTCGCTGACCACGGCCGCGCCGCACGGCGGTCCGGGCGGTGAGCGGCCTACAGTGGGCGCCGGACAGCACGCCGCCGTCCGTCGTCGTGCGCGTCGCAGGGAGGTCACGGGTGGAGATCCCGGCACCGCTCGTCGCCGCGCGCGACATCGTGGACCGCGTCGCCCGACGCTCCCCCGCCCGCCTCGCCGTCACCGTGTTCGCCTCGGTGATCGCCGTCATCACGTTCCTGCTGTGGCAGCCGGCGGCCACCACGAGCGGCGAGCGCCCGACCTTCGTGGACGCGCTGTTCACCGCCACCTCCGCCGTGTGCGTGACCGGCCTGACCACGGTCGACACCGCCACCTACTGGTCGCCGTTCGGGCAGGTGGTCATCGCCGTCGCGATCAAGATCGGTGGCCTCGGCGTCATGACGCTGGCCTCGATCCTGGGCCTGGCGGTCTCCCGGCGGATCGGTCTCACGCAGCGGCTCCTGACCGCGAGCGAGACGAAGACGAACAAGCTCGGCGAGGTCGGCGGGCTGATCCGCGCGGTCATCGTCGCGTCCGTGGTGCTCGAGGTCGCGCTGGCGCTGATCCTCTTCCCCCGCTTCCTCACCCTCGGGCACGGCGCCGCCGACGCCGCCTGGGAGGCCACGTTCCTGTCGGTCTCGATCTTCAACAACGCGGGCTTCGTCATCATGCCGGAGGGCATGTACCCCTACGTGGGCGACTGGTGGATGTGCCTGCCGATCGTGGTGGGCACCTTCATCGGCGCCATCGGCTTCCCGGTGATCCTCAACGTCTGGACGCACCGGCACCAGCTCCGCCGCGTGGCGCTCCACACCAAGATGACGCTGGCCGCGAGCGGCGTGCTCGTCGTCGTCGGCACGGTGCTGATCGGCGCGTTCGAGTGGTTCAACGAGAAGACGTTCGGCGCGCTGCCCGTGGCCGACCGCATCCTCGCCTCGCTGGTCGCCGGCATGACGCCGCGTTCGAGCGGCTTCTCCACGGTCGACGTCGGCGAGATGCGTGAGGCGACGTGGTTCCTCACCGACGCGCTGATGTTCGTCGGTGGCGGCAGCGCCTCGACGGCGGGCGGCATCAAGGTCACGACGCTGGCGGTCATGCTCCTCGCGATCGTGGCCGAGTCGCGCGGTGACCGCGACATCGACGCGTTCCGACGGCGGATCGACCCGACCGTGCTGCGGCTGGCGGTCGCGGTGTCGTTCATCGGTGCGACTCTCGTCGGCATCGCGACGCTGCTCCTCCTGACGATGACGGACCTCACGCTGGACGTCATCCTGTTCGAGGTGATCTCGGCGTTCGCGACGTGCGGCCTCTCCACCGGCATCACCGCCGACCTCCCCGACGGCGCGCAGCTCGTGCTCGCCGCCCTCATGTTCTTCGGCCGCACCGGCACCATGACGCTGGCCGCGGCCCTGGCCCTGCGCAGCAGGCGCCGGGTCATCCGTCTGCCCGAGGAAAGGCCGATCATTGGTTGATGTGCGACCCGCGCGACCCGCTCGAGAGCGCCGCGCCGAGGTGGACTCCTCCACCGTCCTGGTGATCGGGCTGGGGCGGTTCGGCGCCGCCCTCGCCTCGACGCTGGACCAGCTCGGACGCCGGGTGCTGGGCGTCGAGCGCGACCCCGACCTCATCCGCACCTGGTCCGGGCGCATCCCGCTGGTCGAGGCGGACGCCACCAACCCCGAGGCCCTCGAGCAGCTCGGCGCACGCGACTTCCACACGGTGGTGGTCGGCGTCGGGACCGAGCTCGAGGCGAGCGTGCTCATCACGGGCAACCTCGTGGACCTCGAGATCCCGCAGATCTGGGGCAAGGCGATCTCCGCCGAGCACGGCCGCATCCTGCGCCGCATCGGCGCCCACCACGTCGTCTACCCCGAGTTCGACGCCGGGCAGCGGGTCGCGCACCTCGTGTCGGGGAAGATGCTCGACTACATCGAGATGGAGGACGGCTTCACGATCGTGAAGATGCGTCCGCCCCAGGAGCTGCACGGTTTCACGATCGCGCAGGCGCAAGTGCGCAAGCGCTACGGCGTGACGATCATCGGGGTCAAGGCTCCGGGCGTCCCGTTCCAGTACGCCCTCGACGAGACCCGGATCGACGGCGACGACCTGCTCATCGTCTCGGGCGACTCGACGCTGCTGGAGCGGTTCGCGGCGCGGCCGTAGGGGCGTCGTCGCCGCTGCGGGCTCCGCCCACCCCGGGGTTGCGGCGCACCCCCGTCTCCTCACGCGCCCCAACCCCGGGCTCACCACCGCCGCACCCCGCCCACCCCGGGGTTGCGGCGCACCCCGCCCCCCTCACTCGCCCCAACCCCAGGCTCACCCTGCTCGCCGGCGTTCCGACACCGGTGCACTCCAGGCACCCGCACGGTCCAGGACGTCGCGCACCTGACGAACCATCGTTCCGCCTACCCCGAGGTGCTCCGCCCAGTAGTCCAGGACGCGAGCCCTCTCCGTGGCCACCACGGCGTTCCTCCGGGTGTCGTCCCGGACCGCGACCCCGTGATACTCGCGGCCGTTGAGCTCCACGATGAGCCAGGAACCGTCGGGGAGCCGGAACCCGATGTCGCCTCGGGCGACGAGGACGCCGCTGGCGTCGACGATCCGGACCTGGATGTCGGTCGGCCGGAGGCCCGCCGCGTCGAGGTCGTAGTAGGCCCACGACTCGAGCGGCGACTCCCTCCGCCCGTCGACCAGCGCCCACACCACCGCCAGCCCTGCCGCGCCACGCCGCCCGACGAGGAGCGCCCTGACCTCGGCGACCTCCTCCTCCGTGACGACCTGGCGGTGCAGCGCGCTGTCGAGCATCCCGAGCGCGGTGCGGGGGGAGCATCGCGGCAGCGCCTGCGCCAGTGCATCGACCGGATGGGCGCACCGAAAGGCACCGACCTGAACGGGCGAACGCGTCAGGGACACCTCCCGACACCGGAGCCCGTCCCGGTCCGAACGCGCAGAACCGCAGGTCACCTCCGGGGAGTGGACGGGCAGTCCCCAGACCCCGTGACACGCGAGAGCGGAGAACCCGACCGCCGTCGCCCGCCCACCGAACGCGAGGAGTGCGAGAGCTGCAGCGCGACGGTGCCTTGCATCGGGTCGTAGCTGCAGGGGGCTCGAGGAGGCGACGTCGTAGACGCCCCGCGTAGGTCGCCGCCAGCGTCCGGTCAGGACCCGGCGCTTCGCGACGGCGACCGAGACGCCGCACATCGCGAGCTGGGACGACGTGAGGAGGCCGTGCTGGGTGGTCGCCAGCCGCACGACCGCCGCGGGCAGGAGGTCGGCGAGCACCGGAGCTCGCAACGACGTCGGAGCGGCGGTGCTGCTGGTGTCGAGCAGCACCGGGACCGGTGCCCTCACGATCGGGGGCAGTCGTCTCTCGGCCGAGGTCGGGGTGGTGTCGGTGCCCATGCCCGAGGGAACCGCGACCCCGCAGCTCACCGCCAAGGTGTCGACCGACGATCTGCACATTCCGACGCGGCGTCCCCCTGGGGACAGCGCTCGGCTGGCTGACGCCTCATCTGCGCCCCTCGCTCACCCGCCCCAGCCCACCCAGGGGTCCGGGCGCACCGCAACCCACCCGCACACCCCAACCCCGGCCTCACCGCACCACCCACCATCCAGCAGTCCAGGCGCACCGCAACCCACCCGCACACCCCAACCCCGGCCTCACCGCACCACCCACCACCCAGCAGTCCAGGCGCACCGCAACCCACCCGCACACCCCAACCCCGGCCTCACCGCACCACCCACCACCCAGCAGTCCAGGCGCACCGCAACCCACCCGCACACCCCAACCCCGGCCTCACCGCACCACCCACCACCCAGCAGTTCAGGCGCACCGCAACCCACCCGCGCACCCCAACCACGGGGTCGCCACCCCACACCACCCACCACCCAGCAGTTCAGGCGCACCGCACCCCACCCGCGCACCCCAGCCCCGGGGTCGCCGCCCTCCCCCGACCGTCCTCCCCCGCGCGGCCTCCGCCACGCGACTGATGCGCCGGACCGGCCCGGCGGGTTCTCATGGAGTCATGAGCTCCTCGACCCGCAGACACGCCCCCGCCGCGCTCGTGGCCGCGCTCGCGCTCGTCCTCGGCGCCTGCAGCGGCCCCGCCGACGACGCGACCGACACGCCGTCGACCACCGAGGACGCGACGTCCGCCTCCCCCACCGAGCCCGCCTCCGAGGAGACCGAGGCGGCCGAGGTCGTCGAGATCCCCGCCACCACGGTCGGGAGCAGGTCACCTGGACGATCGCGGCGCTGGCTCCCGATGCCGTCGTCGACCCCGCGGACGCGCAGGCCCGGCTCGCCCCGGCCGTCACCGCCCAGCTCGACGGCGCCGGTCTCGTGCAGGCCTTCGCAGGCGTTGCCGCCACCGGCCCCTGGGAGCCGATCGGCTACGAGGGCGACGACACCTCCGCCGTCGTGCAGCTGCGGGACGCGGGCGGCGAGAAGCTGGAGCTCACGCTCGCTCTCGACGCCGCCGGCCTGATCGAGCGCCTGTTCTTCCAGCCCGCCTTCGAGCACACGCCCGCGACCTCGTGGGAGGAGCTCGGCACCGCCGTCGAGAACCTGCCCGCCGAGACGACGCTCGTGGTCACGGACGTCACCGACCCCGACGCCCCCGAGGTGGTCTTCAGCTCCGGCGAGGAGGGCGCCTTCCCCGTCGGCTCGATCGTCAAGCTGTACGTGCTCGGCGCCGTCGTCGACGCGGTCGAGGCGGGGACGCTGACGTGGGAGGACACGCTCACCGTCACCGACGACCTCAAGAGCCTGCCGAGCGGCGAGCTCCAGGACGCCCCGAGCGGCACCACGGTCACCGTCCGCGAGGCCGCCGAGGCGATGATCGCGATCAGCGACAACACCGCCACCGACATGCTCGTCGCTGCCGTCGGTCGCGAGGCCGTCGAGACGCAGCTGGCCGAGATGGGCCACCACGACCCCTCCCTGAACATCCCGCTGCTCACGACGCGCGACCTGTTCGTGATCGGGTGGGGCGACGACGCCACGCGCCGCACGACCTGGGCCGACGGCGACGAGACCGTCCGTCGTGACCTGCTCGCCTCGCTGCCCTCCGGGCTCCCCGGGGTCGACCCGCTGACGGTCTCGACGCCCGTCTGGCAGGACGGCGTGGACTGGTTCGCGACGCCGGAGGACCTCGTCGCGGCGCACCTCGCCCTGCAGAAGAAGGCGGAGACCCCGGCCGGTGAGCCGGTGCCGGACATCCTCGGCGCCAATCCGGGCTTCGCCCCCGAGGTGGCGTCGACCTTCGACGAGGTCGCGTTCAAGGGCGGAAGCTCCATGGGCGTGCTCGCGCTGAGCTGGTTCGTCTCCGGCCCCGACGGCGACCACGTCCTCACGCTGCAGGCCCGCAGCGACCAGCCGTCGCTGACCACCGACGGCCGGCCCTACCTGGCGGCGACGCAGGACGCGGTGATGCTCCTCGAGTGAGGCTCCTGGAGTCAGGCTCCGGCGAGACGCCGTCGGGATCAGACCTGGGGCGGTGTCGGCAGCGGCCACCACACGCCGTCGCCCCCGCTCCCGATGCCGGCGAGGCCGGCCAGCGCGAGCCCGACGGCGAGCCCCACCAGCAGCAGCACCCACACCTGCCGCACCGTCCCGCTCGGGGCCACGGACCGCCAGAACGCCCGCGCCCCGAGGCGCGTGGCGTCGGCGACCGGCACCCACCAGGCGGCGGTCAGCCCGGCCGCGAGCGCCAGCGGCGTGACGAGCAGCGACCAGCCCGCGGGCACCTGACCCACGAGCTCACCGGCCGCGACCGTCATGCCGAGCCACCACAGGCTCACGGCCACGATCGCGCCGACGCCCAGCGGGACCACCGCGGTGAGCAGCCCGAGGGCGACCATCGGGAGCGTCCACCCGACCGCGGCCCAGCGGTCGGAGGGGCGGGGCCCGTGCCCGAGCCGGCGCACGCGGGTGCGGCGTTCGACGAGCCCGAGCGCGGTCAGCAGCGCGAAGCCGATCCCCGCCGTCGTGACGGCGACGCCGGGCCAGCCGAACGCGAGCGCCACCACGAACGCGCCCGAGGAGACGACGAGCGCCCGCTGCGGTCGCGGCGGCAGCGCCCACGCCGGCGGCGGCGCCTGCGGGGCTGCCGCCCAGGGGACGTCGGCGGGGCCGCCCTGCCCGGCCGCGACGAGCCCCGGCGCCGCGGCGCCAGGCTGCGGGGAGACCAGCGGGGACGACGGCGAGGTCCGGCCGCGCTCGTCGGCCTTCCGTCCGCGACGGGAGCGGGACGGCGGGTACACGGTCGTGGCGTCGGCGCCCGGAGCCGCCCCCGCCGCCGCGGTGTCGACGCCCGCGGAGGTGCGAGGCTGCTGCGCCGGCGGTTGCGTCGTCGGCATCCGCCGCGTGGGCGCCGGTCCGGCACCCGGCCCTGCCCCGTCCCTTACCCCGGTACCGGCCCCGGCCCCGGCCCCGGCCGCAGCCTCGGGCTGCGCCGTCGTCCCCTCGCCCCGCCACGTCGGCCCGGGCGGTGCCGGCACCAGCGTGGTCGCGTCGGCCCCGGCGACGGGGCCGGGGGGCGCCGGGACGAGGGCGGTCGCGGCGGGGACCTCCTGGTCGACGCCGAGCGCGTCGTTCTCGAGCACCTGCAGCAGCACGTGCGGTTCGGGCCGCGCGGCGGGATCGGGTGCGAGGGCGTTCCGGAACGCAGCCGCCACCGCGGGCGAGAGGTGGTCGAGATCGGGCCGCGCCGTCGTCATCCGTCCCAGGACGGCCTCCATCGGGCCGCGACCGAACGGCGGCCGACCCGTGGCCGCGAAGAGCAGCACCGCGGCCCAGCCGAACCAGTCCCCCGCGCGGCCGAGCGCGCCGCCCGACAGCGTCGCGGGGTCGAGGAACCCCGGGGTCCCGGTGACGAAGCCGGTGTGGGTGAGGCGGTCGTCGTCGGCCAGCTGCGCGATGCCGAAGTCGATGAGCACGGGGCCGTCGTAGGTGACCATGACGTTGCCCGGCTTGAGGTCGCGGTGCAGCAGCCCGGCGTCGTGCACCTGCGCGACGGCCTCGAACAGGCCCTCCGCGAGCGGGTGGAGGTCGACCGGGTCGAAGGCGCCCTCCTGGGCGACGGACTCCTCGAGGCTCAGTCCCTCGACGAGGTCCGTGACGACGAACGCGAGGTCGTCCTCCACCTCGGCGTCGAGCACCCGCGCCACGCGGTTCCCGCGCACGCGGTGGAGGTTGGCCACCTCGCGCGCCAGCCGTGAACGCGCGTCCGGGTCGGCGCTGATCGCGGGGTGCAGCAGCTTGATCGCGACGGCGGAGCCCTCGGCGTCGCGCGCCTCCCAGACCGTCCCCATGCCCCCGGACCCGAGACGGTGCACGAGGGTGTACCCCCCGACCTCGTCCCCGGCGCTGACCATGGGGAAGAACGTATCCCGAGGGTGCGGCCGGTCGCCGGGTGCCGCGCGGCGATGGGGAGTTCTCCCCACCGGCCCGATCCCCACGCCGGCCTGCCCTCTGCCTAGCGTGATCCCAGGACGACGAGAGGAGCGTGACGTCATGGGCGACACGGTGTGGTTGGACCCGGCGGGGCTGCGCAGCGTGGCCGGCAAGGTTCGCGAGGTGGAGACGCCGCTGACGGAGGCGGCACCCGACGTCGCGACGGCCTCGAGCGCGTCGGGATCGGCCGGTCACGACATCGCCGCGGACGCGCTGTCGAAGTACGCCTCGTGGTGGGATCCGTTCGCCACCAGCCTCCGCGGCGTCGCGAGCGCCGCCGCGACGACGATGGAGAGCGTCGCCGACGCCTACACCGCGACCGACGACGCGTCCGCCGACGCGTTCGTCCGGGCCACGACCGGGCCCGGGACCGGGGCGGTGCCCCGGTGAGCCTGTTCACCCGTCCCGACGGGAGTCCCGAGGTGCTGCGGAGCACCGCGGCCGATCAACGGCGCGTGCACACGACGACCGAGACGGCTGCGGCCGATCTCCGGCGCGAGGGCGGTTCGCTCGGTGACGTGTGGGAGGGCGACTCCTCGCTCGTCGCCGTCACGAGCCTCAACGGCCTCGCCACCCTCGTGGAGGAGCTGTCCGGAGCCGCACAGCGCGCCTCTGCCGCGATCGACACCTACGCCACGGCTCTGGAGACCTTCCAGGACGAGGTCGACGACCTCAACGCCCGGCACGCGACGGCGCTCGCCCGGTACCAGCGCCGCCCGAACCCGCCGACGACCCCCGAGGAGTCCGTCGAGGCGCAGGACGAGGTGACGGTCTTCGACACCGCGGTGCTCGGGCTCTGGGAGGAGTACCACGACGCCAAGGACACGTTCGAGGACGCGGCGCTGGCGCTGGTCCAGGTGATCGACGCCGACATGCCGCCCCACGTGCCGGAGCACGCCGAGGGCATCAACGACTACCTGCAGGGCCTGATGATCGACTGGATGCAGGAGGTGCCGATCCTCCAGGACTTCCACCAGCTCGTCGAGGCGGGGATGAACCTCGCCCCGGTGCCGGCCGCCGCACTCAGCGTGTACACGAACATCAGCAAGATCGTCGACCACGTGCGCACGGGCACGCCGCTGACCTCGAACGGCATCTTCGGCCGTTTCCTCGACACGAAGCTGAAGATCCCGCCCGCCTTCCTCAACGGCATGGCCACCGGCAGCGTCTCCGGTCCCCTCTCGCGCCTGCTGATGGGGGCCCCGGTCTCCGTGAACGGTGTCCTCACGGCGAGCCGGACCCAGAGCCTGCTCACGCTCGCCCGGGGCAACACCGCCCTCGGCACCGTGGGCAACGTCGGGATGCTCCGCGGTCTGGGCATCGTGGGCGGCGTGGCCTCCACGGGACTGAGCCTGGCGAACGTCATCTCGCAGGGGAACCCGGTGGACGCCTTCAGGGCCAACGGCACCGAGTACGTCCAGGACATCGCCGAGGTCGGGTTCAACGCGTCGCTCACCGCCGCGATGATCGCCCCCAATCCGGTGACGATCGGCGCCGCCGCCGTCACCGGGGTCATCTACGGCGGCCTCGCCGTCTGGAACAACCGTGAGGCGATCGCCGACGGTATCGGGGAGGCCTGGGACGCGACCACCGACTTCGTGGACGACGTCGGCGACGCGATCGGTGACGCGGCGGAGAACGTCGGGGACGCGATCGGCGACGCCGTCTCCTCGCTCAACCCCTTCGACTGACCCCGGCCCCCCGCGGAGCGCTCGACGCCACGCGCGTCGCCGCGCCTGTCCTACCCTGAATCCGTCCTCAGCCCCCGAAAGGCCCCCGCCATGCCCACGATCGACTCGGGCCGCCAGCGCGCGCGGCTCACGCACGAGCACCTCGACGTCGTCACCCACCTCCTGCACGGGCAGCCGGTTCCGGCGGGGCGCGCCGACGCCGAGCGCGAGCTGACCGACGCCGGCCTCCTGCGCTCGGGAGCACCGGTGGAGTTCCTCGCCGAGCTGGTCGCGCAGCTCACGCAGGCGGAGATCTCGATCGACGTCGAGATCTCCGGACGGGACGGGGTCTCGACCCACGGCGCCCTGCTGACCTCGACCCTGTGCTGGACCGTGCAGGGGTGGCCGGGCACGGAGGAGAAGGAGTACGCGCTGCTGGACCCCCGGCTCCTGCCGACCTGGCTCGCCGCCACGCTGGGGCTGAGCACCGAGGGAAGCAGCGAGAGCGAGCCCGAGGTCGACTCGACCGTCGGGGCCCTCGACGCCGCGCTCGCCACCCGCGGCGCCCTGGAGGCGAGGCTCGACGCCGGCGGCAGCCTCCTGGACGGGGCGGCCGAGACCCTGGGTGCGATCGGCGAGACCCCGGGCATCCCCCCTCGGCTCGCCGAGCTCCTGACCTTCGAGCGCCGCGCGTGGCGCGTGACCTGCTCCTGGCGTCAGGGCGACCAGCTGGCCGTCAGGGCGGTCGCCGTCGTCGACGCCGGCCCCCAGGGGCTGTGGCAGCGCGCGCTTCCCGCCGAGCCCGTCGGCCCGGAGCCCCTCCCTCCGACGACCGCCCTGCGCTTCCGGCGGCTCTCGCCCTCGGAGACGTTCCGTGCCGTGGGCGAGCTGGTTCCCCGGTCGACCGAGCGATGACCCCCGTCACCGGGGGCGGACCGGGCGGATCCGTCGGTCCCGCCGCCCCCGACCTCGGGCGGCTCGGCCTCCCCGCCCAGCAGCGGATCGACACCGGCACCGCCCCGATCTCGATGACGCTGCGCGGTCACGACCAGCGCGGCCCCGACGCCCTGGAGCTGTGGGGGGCGGGGGTTCCGACGCTCCTCGGCTCGCCGCAGGGCCGTCACCTGGCCTCCCCCCTCCCCGTCCGGGCCCTCCTGCCGGACCGGATCCTCGAGGGATTCCTCGGCACGCCGCCGCCCGAGGCGATGACCGCGCGCGTGGGGCGGGCCGTCTCGGAGCTGACCAACCCTGCCTGGTGGGTCCGACAGGTCACGAGCCGCGAGGAGAACGCGCACCCGCTGACCCTCGGCGAGACGCTCTGGTCGGTGCGGACCACCCGCGGCCGGACGTTCTCCTTCCGCCGGGGCGAGTCGGAGATCGCCACCATGGTCAAGGGCCGGATCAGCGCGACGGCGGAGCTGACCCCGCTCGACCACCTCGCCGTGGCGACGCTGTCGCTGGTGGCCGAGGAGACGACGATCACCTCCGCCTTCGCCGGCGAGGCGGGCGTGGAGCCCCTCCCGCAGGACCCGCTCGCCCCGACCGGAGGCCCGCGATTCCCGGTCGGACCGGACGGCGCACCGGCCGAGCAGCTCCACCGGTGCCCGCACGGTGACGTCTGGGTCAGCGGGCGCGAGACCGCCGACGGCGGCCGGACCTGGACCACCACCGCCTGGGGGCCTGCCGTGCCGACGGCGACGGTGACCGTCCCGCTCCTCGGCGGCCGGTCGGGGTCGGCCCGGGTGACGGTGCACCTGTCCGGGGCCACCCGGACGGCCGAGTTGGCACCGGGCGGGTCGCCCACGGCGCCGGGCGACGCGCCCGAGACCGATCGGGGACTCCTGGGACGCGCCCGTGACGCCGTCGCCGGCCGGCCCGCCACCGCCGTCGACCTCACGCTGGATGGCCGGACGTGGAGCGTGCTGCCGCAGGACCGGCTGACCCGCACCGTCACCCGCGGCGGGACGGCCCTGGCGTCGTGGTGGGGCCCCGATCTGGTCGTGCACGAGGCGGCGGACCCGCTCGACACGGCGATCGCCGTCGCCCTCCACCACGCGCAGATCTGAGCCGGAACGGGCCACCGACCCCGCCAACGCTCGCCGCCACCCCACCCGCCGCCTACGGTGGAGGGTGTGAGTACAGCAGCCGCAGACCACACGACCACCGGCGGCACGGTCCCCGACCCCGACCCTGCCTCCCCCACCGACCCGACCGGCACCAGGACGGCGGGCGAGTACGACCTCGTCGTCGTCGCGAACCGCCTCCCCGTCGACGTGACGGTCACCGACTCCGGCATCGAGACCACGCGGGCGCCCGGCGGCCTGGTCACCGCGCTCGCGCCGATCATGCGAGACGCCGACGGCGCCTGGGTGGGCTGGGCCGGCACCCCCGACCTCGAGCTCGACGCGTTCGACGACGACGACATCTTCATGGTCCCGGTGGACCTCAGCGCGACCGAGGTCGAGGCGTACTACGAAGGTTTCTCCAACGGCACCCTGTGGCCGCTGCTGCACGACGCCGTCGTCGACCCCGAGTTCCACCGCGCCTGGTGGAACTCCTACGTCACGGTCAACCGCCGGTTCGCGACGGCGGCCGCCAAGGCCGCGGCCCCGGGCGGGACCGTGTGGGTGCAGGACTACCAGCTGATGCTGGTCCCGAGCCTGCTGCGAGCGCTGCGGCCCGACCTGAAGATCGGCTTCTTCCTCCACATCCCGTTCCCGCCGCCGGAGATCTTCTCCCAGCTGCCGTGGCGCAAGCAGGTCGTCGAGGGCATGCTCGGCGCGGACCTCGTGGGCACGCAGCGGGTCAGCGACGCCGCGAACATCCTGCGCTCGGTCCGTCGCCACACGGACCTCACCACCCGCGGCCAGGTCGTCACGGTCGGTGGCCGGTGGACGCGCCCCGAGCGCCACGTGCGCATCGCCGCGTTCCCGATCTCCATCGACACGACGGCGATCGCCGCGCTGGCCGAGACGCCTGAGGTGATCGAGCGGGCGGCCCAGATCCGGCGCGAGCTCGGCGATCCCGCCGTCATGCTGCTCGGCGTCGACCGTCTCGACTACACCAAGGGCATCCGGCACCGCCTCAAAGCCTTCGGCGAGCTCCTCGAGGACGGTTCGGTGAGCGTGCCCGACGTGACGCTCGTCCAGGTGGCCAGCCCTTCCCGCGAGCAGGTGGAGCGGTACAAGGTGCTGCGCGACGACGTCGAGGTGACGGTCGGCCGCATCAACGGCGACCACGGCGCCCTCGGCAAGGCCGCCATCCACTACATGCACCACTCCTACCCGCTGGAGGAGATGGTCGCGATGTACCGGGCGGCCGACGTCATGCTCGTCACGGCGCTCCGCGACGGCATGAACCTGGTGGCGAAGGAGTACATCGCCGCCCGGACCGACCTCGACGGCGTGCTGGTGCTGAGCGAGTTCGCCGGTGCCGCCGACGAGCTGGGCCAGGCGCTCATCATCAACCCGCACGACATCGACGGCCTCAAGCGGGCGATCATGGAGGCCATCTCGATGAGCTCCCGGGAGAAGCGACGGCGGATGAGATCGCTGCGCCGTCGGGTCATCGACTCCGACGTGCAGTCCTGGGCCGCCTCGTTCCTCGGGACGCTGCGCGCGACGCCGGCGCGGGACAGCCATGTCTGAGGCGCCCGTGGTGCCGGGTGAGGCGTTCGCCTCCGCTTCGGAGGTGCACGACGCCGTGGCTCGCGTCGCGTCGTCGGCGCACCTCGCCGTCGCCCTCGACTTCGACGGCGTGCTCGCCCCCCTGGGCGACGACCCGATGGGCGTGACGATGGCCCCCGGCGCGGCCGAGGCCCTCACGGCGCTCGCCGCCCTGCCGGCCACGACGCTGGCGCTGGTCTCCGGACGACGCCTCGTCGATCTCGTGACGCTCGCGTCGCCGCCGGTGGGCACCCTGCTGGCCGCGTCGCACGGGGCCGAGCACGGTCACGTCGAGGACTCGGGCGTGGTCACGGACCCGCTGGACGCCGACGCCGCCGAGTCCGACCTCCTGGAACGGTTGGACGAGGCGCTCACCGCGATCGCCGGGGACACCCCCGGCGTCTGGGTCGAGCGCAAGACGTTCGCGCGCGTGCTCCACACACGCACCGCGGAGGCCCCCGAGGCCGCGGCGGCGACCGACCGCGCGGTCGAGGGGCCGGCCTCCTGGGACGGTGTGCACGCGATCGTGGGCAAGTCCGTGGTCGAGCTGGCGGTGCGCTCGGTGACGAAGGCCGACGGCGTGGCGTGGGTCCGCGAGAGCGTGGCCGCCCGGGCGGGGGTCGAGGCGAGCGAGGTCGCCGTCGTGTTCGCCGGTGACGACACGACCGACGAGAACGCGCTCCTCTCGCTCGGCGTGGACGACCTCGGCGTCAAGGTGGGTCACGGGGAGACCGCGGCGACGCTCCGGATCGCCGACGAGCCCGCCGTCGTGGACCTGGTGCGCGCGCTGATCGCCGCGCGGGCCTGACACCGGGGCGCCCCGGCGCGCAAGCCGGCCGCGCCCTTGTGGTCGCAGGGGCTGGTCGACCGTGCCCTTGTGGTCGCTGCAGGCGTCGAATCACGACCACAGGGGCGCGCTCGAACGGCCCGACGCGCCCTCCTGGTCGCGAGAACGATCCGACCGCTCCCTTGTGGTCGCGACGCCGACCCGACCGCTCCCTCGCGGTCGCTGTACGTGGCGGATCGCGACCACGCGGGCGCAGTCGGGGACGCCACAACCACCGAGCGCGGGTGGCGCGCGTGTCATTCGCCTCGGTGACCTGGCACGCACGTCGACTGTCCCCAGGACACGAACGTGTGGCCTCGATCCCCGCCTGCTCCGGACGCCCTGGCGCGCGGCGTCGACGTCGGGTGGTCTTCACCGATGTCCCCCACCACCCTTCCCGTTCTCCGTCTCGTACCTGACGACCTCCTGGTCGGCGCGCTTCGAGAGGTCGCCGTGCGACAGCTCGGAATCCTCTCCGTCGCCCAGCTGAGGGATCACGGCGTCACCCGCTCCACCGTGCGGAACCGCGTCGAGAAGCGCCGCTGGCGCTCGGTCGCGCGCGGCGTCGTCGACGTCGGAGCCGTTCCCCCGGACCAGCTCCACCCGGCCGAACGCCTGACGCGGTCAGCGGTCCTCGGCCTGGTGGCGCGAGGTCCGGACGCGATCGCCGTCGGGCTCTCGGCACTGGCGCTGTTCGGGGTGTGGGGTGTCCCGCTGAACACTCCCCCGCAGGTGACCAAACCGGACGCGAGCGGACGGAAGAAGCGGGCCGAGGTCGTCTGCCGACGCTTCGTGCCCGGCGACTCGATCACTCACGTGAACGGATTCCGGGTCGTCACGGCCGACCGGGCACTGGCGCAGGCGATCGTCGAGGTGGACGCGCGGACAGCTCTGGGTCTGCTGGACAGCGCGCTGCACCGAGGGGTCATCGACGTCGGCGACCTCGAGCGGGTCAGCTCGCTCGCCTCCCGTCGGCGAGGCGCCAGGAAGATCTGGGACGTGTGGCGGCTGGTGGACGGACGGCGCGAATCGCCGCTGGAGTCCTGGGCCTACTACGACCTCGTCGCCGCCGGGCTGACCCCGACCGACATCCAGGTGACCTTCCGAGACTCCTTCGGCCGGGTCCTCGCCCGCGCGGACATCGGCTTCAAGCTGCCCGACGGGAGCTGGCTGCTCATCGAGCTCGACGGCAGGGAGTACCACCCGCCCGGGCTGGCCGGCGTCGAGGAGTCGCGCGACAACACCCTCTCGATCGATGCCTTCGGCACGACGCTCCGGTACCGCGGCCATCACCTCGGACCGCGGGGGCAGATGATCCGCGAGGTTCGCCGGGCGCTCGAGGCACGGCACTGGGTGCCTGCACGGGCCGCTGCGGCGTGAGTCGGGCACCCGGACCGCGCCCTTGCGGTCACGTCGCCTCGCCCACCGTGCCCTTGTGGTCGCTGTACGACGCCGATCACGACCACAAGGGCGCGTTCAAACCACCTGCGCGACCACAAGGGCGCGGTCACACCCGCCCCGGCGAGTGACCGACCTCACAGCGCCACCACTCCGTCTGTGGCACAATGGCTCCGCCTCACGAGCGTCGGCCACGGCCGAGCAGCGCACCGCGAGGCGTGTCAGCGCAGACGCACTGCCACTCTTCACAACGGATCGTCCGGCACGTACCTGCCGGTGAAGGGATTGCGATCACCTATGGCTACCGTCACCTACGACAACGCCACCCGCATCTACCCCGGGGCCACTCGCCCCTCGGTCGACGCCCTCAGCCTCGAGGTCGCGGACGGCGAGTTCCTCGTCCTCGTCGGCCCCTCCGGCTGCGGAAAGTCCACCTCGCTGCGCATGCTCGCCGGCCTCGAGGACGTCAACTCCGGCCGCATCCTGATCGGCGACCGCGACGTCACCGACGTGCAGCCGAAGGACCGCGACATCGCGATGGTGTTCCAGAACTACGCGCTGTACCCGCACATGTCCGTCGCCGACAACATGGGCTTCGCCCTGAAGATCGCCGGCACCCCGAAGCCGGAGATCCGTCAGCGCGTCGAGGAGGCTGCCAAGATCCTCGACCTCGAGCAGTACCTCGACCGCAAGCCGAAGGCCCTCTCCGGTGGTCAGCGTCAGCGTGTCGCCATGGGCCGCGCCATCGTCCGTCAGCCGCAGGTGTTCCTCATGGACGAGCCGCTGTCGAACCTCGACGCCAAGCTTCGCGTGCAGACCCGTACGCAGATCGCCTCGCTCCAGCGTCGTCTCGGCGTCACCACGGTCTACGTCACGCACGACCAGACCGAGGCCCTCACCATGGGCGACCGCATCGCGGTCCTCAAGGACGGCCTGCTCCAGCAGGTCGGCACGCCGCGTGAGATGTACGACACGCCCGCCAACATCTTCGTCGCCGGCTTCATCGGTTCGCCGGCCATGAACATCGGTGAGTTCCACATCGAGAACGGCGCCGCCAAGCTCGGCCCGGCGAGCATCCCGCTCTCCCGCGAGACCCTCGCCGGCGTCAGCGACGCCGACGGCGGCAAGATCAACCTCGGCTTCCGCCCGGAGTCGCTGGACGTCAGCGACGAGGGCTCCGAGGGCGCCTTCCCCGTCGAGGTCAACCTCGTCGAGGAGCTCGGCTCCGACGCGTTCGTCTACGGCCAGCTGGCCGGCGGCGGCGAGGCTGCCGAGCACATCTCCTCGGGCGCCGGTCAGGCCCAGATCATCGTGCGCGTCGACCCGCGCCGCGTCCCGGCCAAGGGTTCGCGTCTCTGGGTCAAGATCCGCCAGGGCGAGCAGCACCACTTCGCGTCCGCCTCGGGTCTGCGTCTGCCCAACTGACGCCAGCCCCACCCAGCACCACCGCGAGGGCGGTCCCGTCACCGGGGCCGCCCTCGCGGCACGTCCGGCCCCGCGAGCCTCGTGCAGCACCCGACGACACCGACGTCGTCGCCTCGCCCGGACGTCCGCACGCCCCACCCCCGCGGTACGGGAGAATGGACCCATGGCTCACACAGCTGAACCGATCATCGTCGCCAGCGGCCTCCGCGCCGGGTACCTGGGCGAGGAGGTCCTCCGCGGCATCGACCTCACGATCGCGCGCAAGGACGCCCCCGTCGGCATCGTCGGGCCCTCGGGCGCCGGCAAGTCGACGATCGTCCGCGCCCTCATGGGGATCATCACGCCCTACGCCGGGTCCGTGACCTTCCGCGGCCGCACCGTGAGCAAGCTGCGCCGCGGCGACCGCAAGATCTTCGCCGGCGAGGTCCGCCGGGTCTCCCAGGACGGCGTCCCCACCACCGACCCGCGCCTCACCGCCGAGGCGTACCTCAAGGGCGCGCTCAAGGACGCCCGCAAGGCGGGCCGGACGCACGGCACCACGATCGAGGGGCTGCTGAACTTCGTCGCCCTCGAGCAGCACTTCATCGGTCGCCGCATCATCACGATGTCGGGCGGCGAGCGCCAGCGCCTCGCCCTCGCCCACGCCCTGGCGACCCGCCCCGACGTCCTCATCCTCGACGAGCCGCTGACCGCGATCGACCCCGGCCTGCGCTCGGAGGTCCTGCGCCGCGTCAAGGAGCTGACCGTCGACCTCGGCATCAGCGTGCTGCTGGTCTCCCACGACCTCGAGTCGGTCGACCGCCTGTGCCCCACGGTGCACGCGCTCGCCGACGGCGTGTTCGTCCAGAGCGGTCCCCTCTCGGAGATCCTCGCGGCCCCGGCCCACCCCGTCGTGGCCGATCTCGCCGCCGCGGCCCCGCTGACGGCCCAGCGACTGCGCTGACCACCGGCCACCCCCGGCCACGTCGCGACGCCCCACCCCGGCTCCCCGAAGGACCTCCCGTGTCGAACCGTCTGCAGATCACCGCAGCCTCCCCCGATCCCGCGCTCCTCACGCTCCCGTGGCACATCCCGCTGGAGGAGTGGCCGGAGGAGGTGCTGGCCGCGCTCCCCCGCGGGCTGTCGCGCCACGTGGTCCGGTTCGTCAAGCTCTCGGGGCGCGTGATCGCCGTCAAGGAGATCGGCGAGACCGTGGCCCACCGCGAGTACGAGCTGCTCCGCCAGCTCTCGCGGATCGACGTCCCCTCCGTCGAGCCGGTCGGCGTCATCACCGGCCGCCGCAGCCGCGACGGCGAGGAGCTCAACTCGGTCCTCATCACCGAGCACCTCCAGTTCTCGCTGCCCTACCGCGCGTTGTTCAGCCAGTACCTGCGACCCGACACCGCGACACGCCTCATCGACGCCCTGGCCGTCCTGCTCGTGCGCCTGCACCTCAACGGCTTCTACTGGGGCGACGTCTCGCTCTCCAACACGCTGTTCCGGCGCGACGCCGGCGCCTTCGCCGCCTACCTCGTCGACGCCGAGACCGGTGACCTCCAGGAGCGCCTCACCGACGGTCAGCGCGGCTACGACCTCGAGATCGCCCGCGTCAACGTCATCGGCGAGCTGATGGACCTGGAAGCAGGCGAGATCCTCGACTCCTCGGTCGACACCGTCACCGTCGGCGAGATGCTCGTCGTGCGCTACGAGGAGCTCTGGAAGGAGCTGACGGTCTCGGAGTGGTTCGAGCCGGGCGACATGTGGCGCGTGCAGTCCCGCATCAGCCGCCTCAACCACCTCGGGTTCGACGTCGGCGAGCTCGACATGTCCACGGACGTCGACGGCACCCGGATCCGCATCCAGCCCAAGGTCGTCGACGCCGGGCACCACCACCGCCGCCTCATGCGTCTCACGGGGCTGGACGTCCAGGAGAACCAGGCCCGCCGGCTGCTCAACGACATGGACGCCTACCGGGCGGCCATGGACCGCCAGGGCGAGGACGAGGAGTTCGTCGCGCACGACTGGCTGACGAACATCTTCGAGCCAGCGATCCGCGCCGTCCCCCGCGAGCTGCGCGGCAAGCTCGAGCCCGCGGAGATCTTCCACGAGCTGCTCGAGCACCGCTGGTACCGCTCGCAGGAGGCCCAGCGCGACCTCCCGCTGCTCGAGGCGGTGCCGACCTACATCGACCAGGTGCTGCGCCACCGGCCGGACGAGAAGGCGGTCCTCGGCCTCGACACGGCCACGCTCCGCGCGCTGGACGAGGACGACGAGATCATCGGCTGAGAGCCGGGTCGGCCGAACCCGCACCACCCCGAGCACGACGACGGGCGCCCACCTCTCGCGAGGTGGGCGCCCGTCGTCGTGCTACCGGTCCTGAGCTCAGCCGCGAGCGCGCGCGACCTCGTAGAGCGCGAGCGACGCGGCGACGGAGGCGTTGAGGCTCTCCACGCTGGAGGTGATCGGGATCGAGGCGATCACGTCGCACGTGTCGCGCACGAGGCGCGACAGCCCCTTGCCCTCGGCCCCGGCCACGAGCACCACGGGACCGTCGGCGACGTCGAGGTCGCCGATCTGGGTCGAGCCGTCGCCGGCCAGGCCGACGACGAAGAACCCGGCCTGCTGGAAGTCGCGCAGCGTGCGGGTGAGGTTGGTCGCGCGGGCGACGGGCACCCGGGCGGCCGCACCGGCCGAGGTCTTCCACGCGGCGGCGTTCACGCCCGCGGAGCGACGCTCGGGGACGACGACGCCGTGGGCGCCGAAGGCACCGGCCGAGCGGATGATCGCGCCGAGGTTGCGGGTGTCGGTGACGCCGTCGAGCGCCACGATCAGACCGGCCGTCCTCGAGGCGAGCGCCGCCTCGATCAGGTCCTCCGGCTCCGCGTACTCGTACTCGCCGACAGTGAGCAGCACGCCCTGGTGGATGCCGCGCTCGGCGAGGTTGTCGAGCTCGACCTTGGTCGTCTCGATCAGGGGCACGCCCTGGTTCAGGGCGAGCCGGAGGATCTCGCGGACACGGTCGTCGGCCTCGACCGTCGAGAGCACGTAGAGCGTCTTGGCCGGGACGCCGGCGCGCAGCGCCTCGACGACCGAGTTGCGGCCGTAGACCGTCTCGTCGCCGACGGCGCGGGCCGAGCTGCGGCTGCGGCCGGCCTGGCGGGAGCTCGCGGGGCGCTTCTCGTCGCGGCGTGCGGCCGCAGCGGCGCGCTTCGCGGCCGGGTGGTACGGACGGTCGACGGCCTTCGGCGTCGGGCCGCGTCCCTCGAGACCCTGCCGACGGTTGCCGCCGGAGCCGACGGTGGCGCCCTTCTTGCTGCCGGCCTTGCGCGTCGCGCCCCGCCGCTGGGAGTTTCCTGCCATCGTCACTGTCCCTTGATCGTCCAGCGGGCTCCGCCCGCCGCGTCCTCGACGACGACACCGGCCGCCGTCAGGACGTCGCGCAGCTCGTCCGCGCGCGTCCAGTCCTTCGCTTCTCTCGCCGCCCGACGCTGCGCCAGCACGCTCTCCACGAGCGAGCCCAGCGCGTCCTGCACGGCCCCCGAACCGTCCGCACCGTGCCACAGGTGCGCCAGCGGGTCCAGGCCGAGAACGTCAAGCATCCCACGGACCTGCAGCGCCGCGCTCCCGGCCGCCTCGGACTCTCCCGCCGCGAGGGCGGCGTTGCCCCGTCGGACGTGCTCGTGCACGACGGCGATCGCGGCGGCGACGTTCACGTCGTCGTCCATCGCGGCGACGAAGTCCGCGGGCAGCTCGACGCTCGCGACGGCGTCGGAGGTCGCCTCCGCCGTGGCCTCGGCGGCCCGCGTCACGAACCCGACCAGGCGCTCCCAGGTCGCGGCCGCCTCGGCGAGCGTGGCGTCGGAGAACTCGACCGTCGAGCGGTAGTGCACGCCCGCGAGCGCGAACCTGAGCACGGCCGGCGCCGTGCGCTCGAGCACCGCCGTCACGGACAGGTAGTTGCCGAGCGACTTGCTCATCTTCTCGCCGCCGGAGGTGACCCAGGCGTTGTGCAGCCAGTACTGCGCGAACCCGTAGCCGGCCGCGCGGCTCTGGGCCTGCTCGTTCTCGTGGTGGGGGAAGCGCAGGTCGATGCCGCCGCCGTGGATGTCGAAGCTCTCGCCGAGGTAGCGGCGTGCCATCGCGGAGCACTCCAGGTGCCACCCGGGCCGGCCGCGGCCGTACGGGGTGTCCCAGGACGCCGTCGCCGGCTCGGCGGCGCGCGGCGCCTTCCAGAGCGCGAAGTCGTGCGGACTGCGCTTGTCCGGTGCGGCGTCGGCGCTGCCGTCGACGCTGAGGTTCTCCAGCAGCTGGCGGGTCAGCGAGCCGTACTCGGGCAGCGAGCGCACGTCGAACCACACGTTGCCGGCGTCACCGACGTAGGCGTGGCCGCGCTCGACCAGCCGCGTCATCAGCTCGACCATGTCGGTGACGTGGCCGGTGGCACGGGGCTCGTAGGTCGGCGCCTCGATGCCGATCGCCTCGTAGGCGGCGGTGAACATCCGCTCGTGGGTGTAGGCCCAGGCCCACCACGGGCGGTCGGCCTCCCCGGCCTTCGTGAGGATCTTGTCGTCGATGTCGGTGACGTTGCGCACGAGCGTGACGTCGTAGCCGGAGCGGCGCAGCCAGCGCACGAGGACGTCGAAGGCGACGGCGGAGCGCAGGTGACCGACGTGCGGCTCGCCCTGGACCGTGGCCCCGCAGACGTACATCCCGACCCGACCGGGGGTGAGGGGGATGAACTCGCGCACGGAGCGCGTGGCGGAGTCGTACAGGTGCAGGGTCACGACGTCCACCCTAGCGACGACGAGGCCCGGAGCCGCTGCGGAGCCGCTCCGGGCCTCGTCGGTGACACGCTGCGCCCTCGGCGGTCAGGCCGGGGGCGATGGTCGATCAGGACGCGAGAACCTCGTCGAGGATGGCCTCGGCCCTGTCCTCGTCGGTCTTCTCGGCGAGCGCGAGCTCGGACACCAGGATCTGGCGAGCCCGGGCGAGCATGCGCTTCTCGCCGGCCGACAGACCGCGGCTGGTGTCGCGGCGGGAGAGGTCGCGGACGACCTCGGCCACCTTGATGACATCACCCGACGCGATCTTCTCGACGTTCGCCTTGTAGCGACGCGACCAGTTCGTGGGCTCCTCGGTGTACTCGGCGCGCAGCACCTCGAACACCTTGTCGAGCCCTTCGCGGCCCACGACGTCGCGAACGCCGACGAGGTCGACATTCTCTGCCGGGACCTCGATCTTCAGATCGCCCTGGGCGATCTTGAGAGTGAGATAGATCTTCTCCTCGCCGCGCAGCACGCGCGTGGAGATCTTCTCGATGAGAGCCGCACCGTGGTGCGGGTAGACAACAGTCTCGCCGACCTCAAAAGACATCTAGGGCACTCCCCTTTCCACGGCTTAGTCTACCACGGGTAAAGAGCAGGACTTCCCGCCCCACCTGCACGAATACCCCTGTCGGAGCGAATTGTCCGCCCGGTCCGGGCGGACGTGACGTGCGGCGTCGTGCGCCCGCTCCCGGTACGGTGAGGGGGTCCGCTCACGTCCTGCCTGGAGGATGCATGTCCCGCACCGTCACCCGGCTCGCCACTGGCGTCGTCGCCGGCGGCCTCGCCCTCGTCCTCTCGGCCTGCTCGCCGGTCCTGACCACGAAGCCGTACGCCTCGAGCGACGGTGCCCGCGTCACGTGGGAGGGCTCGAACTCGGTCAAGGGCGAGAACGTCCTCGTCCTCGCCGCCGCGGAGGGCGGTCCCGCCCGGATCGTCGGCGGCCTCACGAACATGACCTCCGAGAGCGTCGAGCTCACCTTCGGCTTCGTCGACGGCGAGTCCGAGACCCTCACCATCAACCCCCGCAGCACCGTGCTGCTCAACGGGACGGGCGAGAACGACGTCGTCCTGCAGGACGTGCCCGTCGGGCCCGGGGCGATCGTCCAGATGTCGTTCTCCACCCGGACGCTCGGCGAGGTCGTCCTGCCCATCCCGGTGCTCGACGGCACGCTCGAGGCCTACGCCGATCTCGTCCCCGAGCCGTACGAGGTGCAGCCGGCGGGCGCCGGCGGCTAACCGCCCTCCGCTCGCGACGACGACGCCCGGCCGGGTCTCCCCGGCCGGGCGTCGTCGTCCGTGGCTCAGGTGACGAGCTTGTAGCCGAGCCCTCGCACCGTCACGAGGACGGCCGGCTGGCTGGGGTCGCTCTCGATCTTGGAGCGCAGCCGCTTGACGTGGACGTCGAGCGTCTTGGTGTCGCCGACGTAGTTCGCCCCCCAGATGCGGTCGATCAGCTGCCCCCGGGTGAGGACGCGGTCGGGGTTGCGCAGGAACATCTCCAACAGCTCGAACTCCCGCAGCGGCACGGCCACCAGCTCGCCGTCGACGTTCACCTCGTGACGCTGCGTGTCCATGACGATGCGCCCGACGCTGATCACGTCCGCCGCCTCCTCGCCCTCGCCGCCGACGAGCTCGCCCCGCCGGCGCAGCACCGCCCGCATCCGCGCGAGCAGCTCGCGGTAGGAGTAGGGCTTGGTGACGTAGTCGTCGGCGCCGAGCTCCAGGCCGACCACCTTGTCGATCTCGTCGTCCTTCGCCGTCAGCATGATGACCGGGACGTCGCTCGTGCGTCGCAGCTCGCGACACACCTCCGTGCCGTCCATGCCGGGCAGCATCAGGTCGAGCAGGACGAGGTCGGCGCCGCCCTGACCGAAGAGCTCGACGGCCTCGGTGCCCGAGGCCGCCTGGACGACGTCGAAACCGTCCTTCTCGAGGCGGTAGGCCAGCGGGGCGCGGTAGGACTCCTCGTCCTCGACGAGCAGGATGCGGGTCATGCGGGTCCTTCCGTTCGGTGGCGCCCGGTGACGAGCGTGCCGGTGGTCGCGTCGGCGGTCGACGCCGGGGCGTCCTCGCCGGAGGAGGGGTCGGTGGGACGGGCCGCGGGGATGCGGAGGGTGAAGGTCGAGCCGCGGCCCGGCGTCGACCACACCGTGACCTCGCCGCCGTGGTCGGCGGCGACGTGCTTGACGATCGACAGACCGAGGCCGGTGCCGCCGGTCTGGCGCGACCGGGCGGGATCGACGCGGTAGAAGCGCTCGAACACCCGCGGCAGGTTGGTCGGGTCGATCCCGATCCCCTGGTCCACGACGGCGATCTCGACCAGGTCGTCCTCACCGTGCCGCACGGCGACGGCGATGCGCGTCCCCGGCTCCGAGTAGCGCAGCGCGTTGTCGAGCAGGTTGCGCAGGGCGGTCACCAGCAGCGCCGGGTCACCGTGGACGGCGAGGTCGCCGCCCCGGCCGGCGCGGATGGCGATGTCGCGCGCTCGCGCCTCGACCCCGGCACGCTCGACGGCCTCGTCGACGATGTCGTCGACGAGCACGCTCCGCGCCTCGAGCTGGACGTCGGCGTCCTGCAGCCGCGAGAGGTCGATGATGTCCTGCACCAGGCCGGACAGCCGACGGGACTCGCGTCCCATGCTCTCGGCGAAGGTCCGGACGGCCTCGGGGTCGTCGGCCGCGTCGGTGATCGTCTCGGCGAGGAGGGCGATGGCCCCGACCGGGGTCTTCAGCTCGTGGGACACGTTGGCGATGAAGTCCCGCCGCACGTCGTCGAGCCGGATCTGCGCGGTGCGGTCCTCCGCGAGGATGAGGACGCGGCCCCGCGTCAGCGAGACGACCTGGACCGAGGCGACGAAGCGGCCCGACCCGACGGCGGGTCCGCGGGGCAGCGACAGCTGGACCGCTCGCGACCCACCCTCGAGCCTCGCCTCCACGACCAGCCCGACGAGCTCGGCGTGCGCGAGGCGACCACCGCGGATGATCCCGAGGGCGTGGGCGGGGGCGCTGGCCCGCAGCACCTCGTCGTCGGGCCCGAGCACGACCGAGGTGGAGGGGAGGTGCGCGAGCAGGCTCGACAGGTCGCTGCCGACGTCGGCGTCCGCGCTCCCCCGCTCCTGGGACGAGCGCTGGGCCCGCTCGCTCAGCCGGAACGAGAGGACGCCGACGACGATCACCAGCAGCGCCAGCAGCACTGCGGTGACGATGCCCAACGAGTCACTCACGACCCTGACCCTACGACCGCGCCGCACCGACCGCAGACCGGGTCCGCGCCGCGCGGCGGGTGTTCATCCCGGCATCACCCGTCGTTCACCTCCTCGTCCGGTTGTGACAGCATCGGCGTGGCAGTCTCTGGCGGAAGGCACGACCGGCACGGCCGGACACGAACTGAGGAGCACACGGTGCGGGAGATCTTTCGGCAGGACCTGGAGCAGGTGGGCGACGACCTGGTCCTGATGGCACAGAAGGTGCGCACCGCGATGTCCGACGCGACGGCGGCGCTTCAGAACGGCGATCTGGCCCGCGCCGAGCGCGTGATCGCCTCCGACCACGAGATCGACCAGGTGCACGACTCGCTCGAGGCGCAGTGCGTCACCCTCCTGGCCCGCCAGCAGCCCGTCGCGACGGACCTGCGCATCGTCGTGACCGGCCTGCGGCTCTCCGCGACGCTCGAGCGCATGGGCGACCTCGCCCGCCACGTCGCCGACGTCGCCCGCGGCCGCTACCCCGACCTCGCCCTGCCGCCGATGGCGAAGGACCTCTTCGACCAGGTCGTCACGGCGGTCAACGCCGTGGCGAACGACGTCGTCGACCTCCTCGAGGGCCACGACCTCGCGCTGGCGACCCGTGTGCTCGAGGACGACGACAAGCTCGACGCCCTCCACAAGGAGACCTTCCGCCTGATGCTGGCGCCGTCGGCCGACGTCACCGGCCTCACGGCGCAGCAGCTCGTGGACATCACGCTCCTGGGCCGCTACTTCGAGCGCTTCGGCGACCACTCCGTGTCGGTCGCGCGCCGCATCATGTTCCTCGTCACCGGCGACCCGAGCGCGCACGTCGAGGCCGTCCAGAGCTGACACCTCCCGCACTCCCCGCGTACGGCGAAGGCCCCGTCCACCCGGACGGGGCCTTCGTCGTGCGTGCGGTCGGTCGTGGCGCGGGGTCAGCGACCCTGGTTGGCCACGGCGGCGATCGCGGCGGCGGCAGCGTCGGCGTCGAGGTAGGTGCCACCGGCCTTGACGGGCACCAGGTTCTCGTCGAGCTCGTACACCAGCGGGATGCCCGTGGGGACGTTGAGCCCGGCGATCGTGGCGTCGTCGATGCCGTCGAGGTGCTTGATGATCGCGCGGAGCGAGTTGCCGTGGGCGGCCACCAGGACGGTCTTGCCGTCCTTCAGGTCGGGCACGACGGCGCTCTCCCAGTAGGGCAGGGCACGGACGAGCACCTGGGCCAGGGCCTCGGCGCGCGGGATCGGCTCACCGGCGTAGCGGGCCTCGCTGTCCTGGGAGTACTCCGAGCCCAGCTCGATGTCCGGCGGCGGGACGTCGTAGGAGCGGCGCCAGAGCATGAACTGCTCCTCGCCGTACTCCTCGAGCGTCTGCTTCTTGTCCTTGCCCTGGAGCGCACCGTAGTGACGCTCGTTCAGGCGCCAGGAGCGCTTGGTCTCGATCCAGTGGCGGTCGGCGGAGTCGAGGGCGAGGTTCGCCGTCGTGATCGCGCGGCGCAGGAGCGACGTGTGCACGACGTCCGGGAGGATGCCGGCCTCGGCCAGCAGGCGACCGCCGCGCTTGGCCTCCTCGACGCCCTTCTCGGACAGGGCCACGTCCACCCAGCCGGTGAACAGGTTCTTCGCGTTCCACTCGCTCTCGCCGTGGCGGAGCAGTACCAGGGTGTAGGTCATGCCTCCATCATGGCGCACGACGGCGACGCGTGCAGGGCCCTTCTGCTCCTCGGGCACCCCCGGGTGACGTCATCGGGGCGGGGACGCCGAAGGCCCGCACCTACCGGTGCGGGCCTTCGGTGGAACTGTGCGACGGCGGTGCCGTGCTGGTCGGGGCTCGTCAGTGCGCAGCCTCGTAGGCCTCGCGCACCTCGGCCGGGATCCGGCCCCGCTCGCTGACCGTGTGGCCGTTCTCCGCCGCCCACGACCGGATGGTCGACGCGTCGGAGGACCGGCTCGCGCGGCCGCGGCCTCGAGGGGCGGCCGTGGCCTGCTTGCGACCGCCGGAGCGGCGACCCGCGCCGACCCAGGGGGCCAGGGCGTCACGCAGCTTGGCTGCGTTCGCGTCCGAGAGGTCGATCTCGTAGCTCGCTCCGTCGAGTCCGAAGCTCACCGTCTCGGCGGCGTCTCCGCCGTCGATGTCGTCCACGAGGACAACGCTCACTCTCTGCACCATGAAGTTTTCCTCCTGTCCGCATTCCGGCGAAACCCGGAATGCGGCACCACACTGCCAAGTGAAAACACCATTGTCAATCAGAGATTGCTAGGAAATCGTCAGTTCTCGATTACTGCTGTGATTCCCGACGCAGCTGCTGCTCCTGCGCAAGTCGCTGTGCGCGTTCCTTGCGATCGGCCTGAATCATCGAGCGGACGACGATTCCGAACAGCGCGAGCACACCGATCGACGGCACCAGCGCACCGAGATTCGCCCAGAAGTCCGACATGCCGCTCAGCCTACGCCCGGCCCGCGGACGGCTTCACCAGCGGGAACAGGATCGTCTCGCGGATCCCGCGACCCGTGAGCGCCATGAGGAGGCGGTCCACGCCCATGCCCATCCCGCCCATCGGCGGGAGCGCGTGCTCGACGGCCCGCAGGAAGTCCTCGTCCAGGAGCATCGCCTCGGGGTCGCCCGCGGCCGCGAGCAGCGCCTGCGCCTCGAACCGCTCGCGCTGGACCACGGGGTCGATCAGCTCGGAGTACCCGGTCGCGAGCTCGAAACCGCGGATGTACAGGTCCCACTTCTCCGTGACGCCCGGCTTGCTGCGGTGCGCGCGCGTCAGCGGCGAGGTGTCGACGGGGAAGTCCCGCACGAACGTGGGCGCCACCAGGTGGTCGCCCACGAGGTGCTCGAACAGCTCCTCGGCGACCTTCCCGGGGGTCGGCGCCTTGCCCGAGACGTCCAGTCCGAGCTTCTCCGCGTGACGGTGCAGATCGGCGAGCGGCACCTCGGGGGTGATCTCCTCGCCCAGCGCGTGCGAGACGGAGTCGTAGAGCGAGATCTGCGCCCACTCGCCGCCGACCTCGTAGGGCGTGCCGTCGGCGAGCGTCACCGTCGTCGTGCCGAAGACGTTCTGGGCCGCCTCCTGCACGAGCCCCTGGGTCATCGCGGCGATGCCGTCGTAGTCCGTCCAGGCCTCGTAGGCCTCCATCGCGGAGAACTCCGGGCTGTGGGAGGAGTCGACGCCCTCGTTGCGGAAGTTGCGACCGATCTCGTACACGCGATCGACCCCGCCGACCACGGCCTGCTTGAGGAACAGCTCCGTGGCAATACGCAGGTAGAGGTCCACGTCGAACGCATTCATGTGCGTGACGAAAGGACGCGCGGCAGCGCCACCGGCAAGCGTCTGCAGCGTCGGGGTCTCGACCTCGACGTAGTCGCGCGCGTGGAAGGACTCGCGCAGGGAACGCATCACTCCCGCGCGAATGCGCACCATGTCGCGCGCGTCGGGACGGGCGATGAGATCGAGATAGCGACGACGCACCCGCGTCTCCTCGCTCGTCTCCTTGTGCAGCGTCGGCAGCGGGCGCAGCGCCTTGGACGCGAGCGTCCAGGAGGTGGCCATGACCGAGAGCTCGCCGCGTCGCGAGCTGATGACGCGGCCCGAGACGAACAGGAAGTCGCCGAGGTCGATGTCGGTCTTGAACGCGGCGAGCCGCTCCTCGCCGACCTCGGCCAGCGACAGCATCGCCTGCAGCGTGGTGCCCGAACCGTCGGCGATCGAGACGAAGCAGAGCTTGCCGGTGTTGCGCAGGTGGACCACGCGGCCGGCGACGCCGACGACGTCGTCCGTCTCCTCGCCCTGCTCCAGGTGCGCGTACCCCGCGCGGACGGCGGCGATCGTCGTCGTCACCGGAACCTCGACCGGGTACGGCTCCACGCCGTCGGCCAGCAGCCGCTCACGCTTGTCCTTGCGCACCCGCACCTGCTCGGGATCGGCGCCGAGCTCGAGCTCGACGGCGTCGACGCCCTCGGCGTCGTCGGGGGCGGACGGGAGGGGGCTGGGCGTGTCGGTCACCCCCAGATCCTACCGAGGGGCGACGTCGGGCTCCCCCGCGTCGTCGCGGCCGACGGCGCCGCCGACCACCAGCGGGGTCGTGTCGATGAGCCTCACCCCGTCGACGACGGCGGCCACGACGTAGGTCAGCTCGCCGGCCTCGTCCGGACCGGCCGGGAGGAACGTCGTCGGGGTCACGAGATCGGCGTAGTCGAGCGCGACGCCGTCGACGCCCGTCACCTCGGCGCGGGCGGCGCGGAGCACGGCGGTCACGTCGCCCCCGGCGCCGGCGATGCGTCGCGCGGCCACGACCGAGCGCGACAGGGCCAGCGCCTGCTCGCGGCCCGACGGCGTCAACCGCGCGTTGCGGCTGGACATCGCCAGCCCGTCGGCCTCGCGGGCGACGGGGGCGGCCAGCACCCACAGCGGCATCGCGAGCTCGGCGACCATCCCGCGCACGACGGCGAGCTGCTGGGCGTCCTTCTCCCCGAACACCGCGACGTCGGGCTGCGTGAGGTGGAGCAGCTTGGCCACGACGGTGAGCACGCCGTCGAAGTGCCCGGGCCGGGACGCCCCCTCGTACCGCCTGGCCACGGGGCCGGCGACGACGCCGGCCGCGCGCTCCCCCACGCCGTCGGGGTACATCTCCGCCACGCCGGGGGCGAAGACGAGGTCGGGGGCGTCGGGGCCGAGGCTCCCGAGTGCCGCGAGGTCGCCCTCGAGCGTGCGCGGGTAGGCCTCGAGGTCGCGCGGGTCCCCGAACTGGGTCGGGTTGACGAAGATCGTCACGATCACGTGGTCGGCGGCCGTGCGGGCGGCCCGGACCAGCCCGAGGTGGCCCTCGTGCAGCGCCCCCATCGTCATGACGACGGCGACCCGGCCGCCGAGGCGCGCCCGCGCCGCCCGCAGGTCGGCACGGGTGCGGACGACGGCGGTGCCCGCGGCGGTCGCGACGGCCGCCGGCAGCGCGGGGCCGGGGTGCTCGCGCAGCAGGCGCTCGAGCTCGGCGGCCCGGTCGTCCGAGATGCGTCCGGCCTCCCGGGCGAGCAGCGCGGTGGAGCGGGCGAGGGCGCGGTAGGCGGCGCCGGTCGCCAGCGCGTCGTCGGTGCCCGCGAGGGCGTCGAGGTGGCCGGACACCGTGCCGACGTCGCCCCGGCTGACCGGGCCGGTGAGCGCCTGCTCCCCCGCCGTGAGCGCCCCCTCGAGCGCGGCCCGGGTGAGCGGACCGAGGAGCCGGGCGCCGTCGTCGACCCCCGCCTCCTCGAGCACCCGGCGCGCCTGGACCAGGAGCGTCACGAGGTGGTTGCTCGCGTGGCTGAGGGCCGCGTGGTACGCGCCGCGGGCGGCGTCGGCCAGGAGCACCGGCTCGCCCCCGATCTCGACGACGAGCGCCTGCCCGATGGGCTGGACGGGCGCCGGGGCGGTGACGGCGAACGGGGCGCCCTCGAGCCGCGAGAGGTCGAGTGAGGTGCCGGTGAAGGTCATGGCCGGGTGGACGGCGAGCGGGATCGCCCCCGCCTCGAGGGCGGGCCGGAGCACCTCGACGCCGTGCCGACCGCTCGTGTGCAGCACGATCTGCCCGGGCCGGAACCCGCCCTGGGCGGCGATCCAGGCGGCGACGGACGTGATCGCGTCGTCGGGCACCGTCAGGAGCACGAGGTCGCTGGCGCGCGCGACGTCGACCATGTCGAGCACGGGGACGCCGGTCAGGAGGGTGTCGATGCGGTCGAGGCTGTCGGGCGAGCCGCCGCTGGCCCCGACCACCTCGTGGCCGACCTGGCGGAGCGCGCTGCCGAGCACCGCCCCGACCCTGCCCGCTCCGACGATCCCGACGCTGAGCCGTCCCGGCCGCTGAGAGTTCACCCCACCATTCTCGCGCTCGCGGGGATCAGGACCGTCACCTCCGTGCGGCCGGGCTCCGAGGTGAGGGTGATCGTGCCGGCGTGGGCGGTGACGATCGCCTCGACGATCGCGAGGCCGAGGCCGGTCGAGCGTGCGGCGCCGTCGCCACCGCCGCGCGCCGCGTCACCGCGGGAGAACCGGTCGAAGATGCCGGGCTGCTGGTCGGCCGGGATGCCGGGGCCGTCGTCGCGCACCGTGATCCTGACGTGGGCGTCGGTGCGGTCGAGGCCGAGCGTGACCGTGGTACCGGCGGGGGTGTGGACGCGGCAGTTGGCGAGGAGGTTGACCAGCACCTGGCGCAGTCGCGCCTCGTCACCGCGAACCAGCAGCTCCTCGAGCCCGCCGTCCTCGGGCAGGTCCAGGCGCCAGACGTGGTCGCGACCGGCGGCGTGGGCGTCGGAGACGGCGTCGGCAGCGACGGCGACGAGGTCGACGTCCGACTCGACGATCTCGCGGCCGGCGTCGAGCCGGGCGAGGAGCAGGAGATCCTCCACGAGCGCCTGCATGCGGCGGCTCTCGGACGCGACCCGGGTGACGGCGTGCGTCGAGTCCGCCGACAGGTCGCCGTGGCGGAGCACGAGCTCGGAGTAGCCGCGGATGGAGGCCAGCGGCGTGCGCAGCTCGTGCGAGGCGTCGGCGACGAACTGCCGCACCTGCTGCTCGCTCGCGTGCCGGGCCGTCAGCGACGTCTCCACGTGGCCGAGCAGCCGGTTCAGCGCGGCCCCGACCTGGCCGACCTCCGTGCGCTCGTCGGTGTCGGCGTCGGGCACGCGCTCGTCGATCGCGACCACGCCGCGATCCAGCGGCAGCTCCGAGACCCGGGTCGCGGTCTGCGCCACCCGGTCGAGCGGGCGCAGCGAGCGGCGCACAAGCCAGGTCGCGAGCGCCGTCGCACCGACGACGACGGCGAGGCCGACGACGACCTCGACCCCCACGTAGCTGCTCAGGGTCGCGGCCGCGGTGCTCCAGGGCAGCGCCGTCGCCATCCGCGATCCGTCCTCCCGCTCGACGGTGAGGGCGCGATAGGTGCCGAGGCCGTCGATCTGGATCCAGGTCGGGCTCGCGCCGGCGGCCAGCACCTGGCCGGCCTGGTCGGGGGTGAGCTCCTGCGGCTGGGCCGAGTCGTCGAGGTAGCCCGCGGCGACGACGGCGCCGTCGCGCTCCTCGACGACGACGGTGCCGACCGCCTGGCCACGGACGTTGAGCCCGGGCGGGCCGTCGTCCCACGGGAAGGGGGCGGCTCGCCCGAGGAGTCGGTCGAGCCGGTCTGCTGGCCGCCGGACTGCCCCGGCGGGGAGCCGAGGCCCTCCCCGCGCCCCGCCCGCGCTCGCTGGCGCTGAGGAGCGCGTCGTCGACCCGCCCCGCGAGTTCCGCGCGCAGGCTGACGGCCGAGAAGACCCCGAGGATGACGGCGACGAGGAGCGCGACGAGGGCGACCAGCGCGATGAGCTGCGTGCGCAGCCGGAGCGGGCGAGCCGTCACGTGGTCGGGCCCGTCGGCACCGCGGGCTTGAGCACGTAGCCGGCACCGCGCAGCGTGTGGATCATCGGCTCGCGGCCGGCGTCGATCTTGCGGCGCAGGTAGGAGATGTAGAGCTCGACGATGTTGGCCTGGCCGCCGAAGTCGTACTGCCAGACGCGGTCGAGGATCTGCGCCTTCGACAGCACCCGACGCGGGTTGCGCATGAGGTAGCGCAGCAGCTCGAACTCGGTGGCGGTCAGCTGGACCTCGACGCCGCCGCGACGCACCTCGTGCGAGTCCTCGTCGAGCGTGAGGTCGCCGACCTCGAGCACGGCGTCCGGCCGCTGCGCGAGCGCCCCGAGCGGCGCATCAGGGCGCGCAGCCGGGCGACCACCTCCTCGAGGCTGAACGGCTTGGTGACGTAGTCGTCGCCGCCGGCGGTCAGACCGTGCACGCGGTCCTCGAGCGCGTCACGCGCGGTGAGGAAGAGGACGGGAACCGTGTGGGTGGCGCGGAGCCGACGCAGCACCTCGAAGCCGTCGAGGCCGGGCATCATCACGTCGAGCACGACGACGTCGGGATCGAGGTCCTTCGCCGCCCTGAGCGCGGCGTGCCCGTCGGGCGCCGTCTCCACGCGCCAGCCCTCGTAGCGCAGCACGGTGGCGAGCAGCTCGCGCAGGCTCGCCTCGTCGTCGACCACGAGCACGCGCAGCGGCCCGCCGTCGGGACGGGTGAGGACCTCGGCGGGGGCGCCCTGCGCGGCGGTGGTGGGCGTGCCCGAGGGGGCGGACGTGGTCGACATGGGAGACATCATGCTCCCGCCACCCCCGGCGGTTCCTCGGTGCCACCTGTGCGCTTCCTGTGAGCCCCACGCCCGAGCGGGTTCCGCCATGATGTCGGTCATGGCCTACGACCTCCCTCCTCCCCCGTACCAGGCACCGACCCCGCCACCGGCGTACTCCGCCGGGCCCGGTGCCACCGACGTCCCGCTGGACCAGCCGTTGTACGGGGCGACGTTCCGCCAGGCGCTCAGCCGCTTCTTCCGCAAGTACGCGGTCTTCACGGGCCGCGCGAGCCTGTCGGAGATGTGGTGGGCCTACCTGGCCCAGGTGCTGGGTGTCGGCGTCTTCTACGTGCTGCTCATCGTGCTGAGCGTGTCGCTCACCGACCCCAGGACCGGGGAGATCCCCGACGACCGCGCGTGGCCCATCGCGATCCCCGGCCTCTTCCTGCTCGTCATCACGCTCGGCACCTTCCTGCCGATGCTCGCGGTCATCGTGCGCCGCCTGCACGACACCGGACGCCCCGGCTGGTGGTACCTGATCACCTTCGTCCCCCTCGGCAGCATCGTGCTGCTGGTGTTCCTGTGCCAGAACAGCACGGTGACCGGGTTCGCCTTCGACAGCCGCAACGGGCAGCCGAGCCTGGCGGTGAACCCGATCCTGCGCGGCCAGGTCGGCGGGTTCGCCCCCGGCGGCTGGGGCGGGCCCGCGGGCTACGGAGCTCCTGCGTTCGGCCCGCCGCAGGGCGGACCCGGGTACGGCCAGCCCCCGCAGGACGCGCCCACCTACGGCCAGCCCCCGCAGGACCGCCCGTACTGACGGCGGGACGCGAGCGCGACGACGGCCGCCACCCCTCGGGTGGCGGCCGTCGTCGTGCTCGGGGCCCCGAGGCCGGGGTCAGGGCTCAGGGGTCAGGGCTGCGGCGGCCCGCCGACCTCGGCGGACGCCGTCGGGGCCGCCCCGGCCGCGGGCTCGGGCGCCGCCCCGTCGGCCGCCTCGTCCCGGTGCATCCACCGCTCGGGTCCGGCGGACCGACGCGCGCTGCGCGCCCGCTCGGCCTGCTCGACGAGGAGCTGGGCCGCGACGCCGGCGTCCAGGTGCGGCAGGCTCGGCTCGATCGAGCCCGAGCTGTGCGGCGTGAACGAGACCAGGCGAAGACGACGCTCGAGCGGGCCCTGGGTGACACCGAGGGACTGCGTGCGCTCGTGCGGCACGATCGAGAGCTCGCGGAAGATGCGTCCCTTGCGCAGCGCGATGACGCTGCCGAGCACGCGGAACGCGTTGCGCCGGTAGGCGATCGGGTCGAGCCACCGGGCGCGACGCGGTGACGGGACCCAGCCCTCGCCGTCGTCGATCCCGGTCAGCCCGGCCTGCAGGACGGGCAGGTCCTCGTCCTCGAGCTCGGGGACCGCGAGCCTGATCAGCATGATCAGCTCGTCGCTCGATCCCACCGGCAGGAGGACGTCGGAGGTCTCGGTGCCGTCCGAGGAGGTCCCCTGCGAGGCGAGCGTGAGCCGGGCGCGCCACCAGCCGAAGCGGCGCCAGATCGGCCCCTGCAGCACAGTGAGCGCCTGGATCCGCCCCGGCGGGATGGTGCGGGCCTTGGTCTCCAGCAGTCCGTGCCGGACGCGGAGGCCGTCGGGCGACGTGGCCACGCGGAAGTTGAACTCCGTGGAGAACCGGCTCCACAGGAAGCCGACGGCGCCGAGGAGACCGAAGAGGCTGCTGAAGATCCACTCGCCGCCGCCGCTGAGCAGGCCACCCACGACCACGCCCGTCACGCCGAGGACGACGCCGACCGTGGCTCCGTGCGCGAGGAGCGAGCCGACGAGACGCCCCGCCGGCAGGGCGAACACCTGGTGCTCGGGCGCCTCGGGGGCCAGTCGCCGGCCGGCCGGGCGGGCCGGGCGGGCCGGGTTGGCAAGGTTGGCCGGTTTGGCCGGGCCGGTCGGGGCGGCGCCGTCGACCGCCGGGGCGGTCACGCCGTCGGCACCCACGACCGCGTCGGCGACCTCCGCGGGCGAGGTGGCGCCCTCGAGGTCGGCGTCCTCGACCGAGTCGATGTCGACGCCCGCCGCGCGGGCCAGGATCTCGTTGCGGACGTCGCTGGCCTCGTCCATCGTCAGGTAGGCCAGCGACATGTTGGCCTCGGCGCCGCCGGCCGACTCGACCTTGATGCCGGCGAAGCCGAAGATCCGGCCGAGGATCGGCTGGGTGACCTCGACGGCCTGGATGCGGGTCAGGCGCGCCACCCGCTCCTTGCGGAAGAAGATCCCGGAGCGCTGGACGACGGCCTCGGTCGTGATCGCGTACTCCGTCCGCCGCCAGGCGAAGTAGGAGTAGGTCAGGCCGATGAGGGTCGCCACGAGGATGACGCCCGCGAGGATGAGGACGAGCGTGAGGACGGGGAGGTCGATGCGGAGCAGGTCGTCGAGCCCCTGGATCACGAGGATCACGACGAGCGCCGCCGCGATCTTCCAGGCGTTCAGGAGCGGCGTCACCCGGTGCAGGCGACGCCAGGCGGTCCCGTCGACCGGCGGGGTTCCCGCCGGGCCGGGCTCGGGCGGGAGGGCGGCGTCGGTCACAGCCCGGCCAGCCGCGACTCGCCGAGCTGCGTGAGGCGGTCCTTGAGCCGCGCGGCCTCGGCGCTCAGCAGACCCGGGATCGTGGCGTCCGTGCTGGCCGAGGCGGTGTGGAGCTTGACCTCCGCGATCCCGAGCCCGCGGGTCAGCGGGCCGGAGGAGACGTCCGTGAACTGCATGCGGCCGTAGGGCACCACGACGAGCGTGCGGAACAGCACGCCCTTGCGGACGAGCAGGTCCTCGTCGCGCTCGGCGTAGCCCACGGCCCGCACCTGACGCGGGACGAGCCACACGGTCCACACGAGCAGCACGGCCACGACGACGGCCGCCGTCCACACCCAGCCACCGAAGATCACCCCGAGCACGATGCCGGCGACGAGCGGGAGGCCCAGCCAGATCGCGGCGGTGATCAGGCGCGCCCTGATCAGCTTGTCGGAGACGCGGACCCAGGTCACGCCGTCGGGCTCGAACGGATCCTGCTGCGGAAGACTCATGGCCCACATGGTGCCAGGTGGGCCCGTGCCCGTGGGGGCCCGGGGGCGCGAGTCCCCCGGCGTCTCAGCCCGTGGCCGGTCCCTGACCCGGGGTGTCGTCGTCCTCGGGCACGCGGCACCAGTGCTGGGCCACCAGGCCGGCGACGACGCAGGCGAGCGCGGCGGCCGCCGTCCCGCCTCCCACGAGGGCGTCGGCGCGGGCCGCGGGGGCCCCGAGCCGGTCCAGGACGGCGGCGGTCTGCCCGAGCCCGGCGCCGACGGCGAGCGCCCCGACGTAGGAGGCCGACATCGCGAGGGCGGCCACGCGCGACGCGGCCACGGCGTCCATCGAGACCTTGCCGGCCACGAACCGTCGCACGCGCCAGCCGAGCGCCAGCACGATCGCCGCGAAGGCGGCGAGCAGGACGATGAGGATGGACGGCGGCGGGACGGTCCGTCCCGCGCGCTCGAGCCACCGCAGCGCGAGCAGGGTGACGACGAAGCCGACGACGGCGATCGCCAGCAGGTGGCTCGCCCGGGTGCGTTCCATCAGAGGGCCGACCGCGACGAGGTCACTCGTACCAGTCGAGCGCGAGCCAGCGGACCTGCTCGCGGTCGGGCGCGGTCTCGGCCAGCACGACGACGGGGCCGCCGCCGAGACCGGGCAGGATCGCCTGCGGCTCCAGCTGGGCCCACGGCACGAGGACGGTGGCGCTCGAGTCGACGCCGGGGAGCGGGAGCTCGACGCCGTCGTGGACGCCGACGAGGTCGCCGACGGTGAGGATCTCGACCTCGACGCCGGACCGGCTCGCCGACGCGAGCGTGATCGCCTCGGCAAGGTCACCCGGGCCGAGCGTGGTGCGGACGGTGACGACGGCGGAGTGCAGGTCGCCGCCCCGGGTCGTGGTGCGCGCCAGCGGGGACACGCCGGTCACCTCGATGCCGGCGGCGGCGCCGAGGGCGCGCACGGTGCCGGCGAGCTCGGTCTGCGCGGCACCGCCGCGGCCGGACAGCACGAGGCGGGCGGGCAGCGGGGCATCGACGCTCGGGCGGCGGGACTGGACGGCCTGGAGCGCGGTCGGCGGGACGAGGTCGGAGGCGGGGCCCGGTTCGGGCTCGGGGTCCGGTCCGGGCTCGGCGGCAGGGGCGGGCGCAAGCTCGTCCGCGATCTCCGGGGGCAGCGTGCGGACGGTCGTGCCGAGGTCGGCCTGGTCGATCTCAGGCTCGATCTCGGGCTCGTCGGCGGGCGCCAGCTCGTCGGCCGGGGCAGGCTCGACGGCGGCCGCCTCCCGCAGCGAGCCGACCTCGGGTTCGAGGTCGGAGCTTCCCGCCGTCGCGCCGCTCGGTGCGAGAACGGGAACGGGTGAGGCAGGGGCGGCCGACGCGGCGGTGGCACCGGCCGCGAGGGCCCCGGCCCCGAGGGCACCGCCGGTGATGCCCGCCAGGGTGCCGGGGACGTGGTGCTGGGCGACGCCGCGACCGCTGACCAGCGAGTCGAAGTCGGGGGCGGCGTCGTGCTCGGCGCGATCACCGCGGTCCTCGACCGGCTCGACGGCGGCCGGCTCGGCCTCGAGGGCGTCGGCCTCGGGGTGCGAGGTGTCGTCGTCCGCGTCCAGCTCCACGACGGGAACCGGCGCGAGGGGGACGGGAGCCACGGGGACGGGCGTGGGCACCGCAACCGGCGCGGGCGCCGACGGCACCACCGGGGCGGAGACCGGAGCAGGAGCCTCGACGGGCGTGGCCGAGACCGACGGCGTGGCAGCCGCAGCCACTGCGCCGCCCTCGTGCGCGACCACGCGACGGGGGCGCCGGATGCTGACCTCGACGTCGAGCACGGGCACGCCGAGCGAGGCCTCGGGGCGGTGCAGCGTCACCTCGACGGCGTCGACGTCGACCGCGTCGCGCACGGCGCCCGCCACACCCTCGGCGCGTGCGAGCAGCGACGGGTGGGTCCAGGAGAGCGCCTCGGCCGCCGCCCTGGCGGCGGCGGCGAGGTCGATCTCGTGGTCGGCGTGCAGCACGAGATCGGCGAGGAACGGCTCGTAGCGCTCGGCGTCGCCCGCGGTGGCGGCCACGACGCCGCGACCCGCGAGGCCGACGATCCGGAAGGTGTCAGTCACGTTCCCCACCCTAGCCACGCGGAGCGCCCAGGCACCGGTCGGACGACCTAGACGTCGGGCGTGGCGTCCGGCGGGAGCTCGCCGATCGCCTCGGCCGGGTGCTCGGAGCTGGCGGCGGCCGCCTGGTCCTGCGGCAGGGCGTCGGCCTTGCCGGCGGCGATCTCGGCGGGCGTGGAGACCGGCGGGCGGCTGCTCACCGGACGCGCGGTCGAGGAGTGCCAGACGGGTCGCGGCTCGCGCTTGACGACCGGACCGAAGACCTCGGCGAGGGCGGCCTCGTTCAGCGTCTCCTTCTCGAGGAGCTCGAGCACGAGGGTGTCGAGCACGTCGCGGTACTCCGTCAGGACGGCCCAGGCCTCGTCGTGGGCGTTCTCGACGAGACGGCGGACCTCCTCGTCGACGATGCCGGCGATCTCCTCGGAGTAGTCGCGCTGGTGGCCGTAGTCGCGACCGAGGAAGACCTCGCCGTCGGACTGGCCCAGGCGCAGCGCTCCGACGCGCTCGCTCATGCCGAACTGCGTGACCATCTTGCGGGCCGTGGCGGTGGCCTTCTCGATGTCGTTGGAAGCACCCGTGGTCGGGTCGTGGAAGACGAGCTCCTCGGCGACGCGGCCACCCATCGCGTAGGCGAGCTGGTCGAGCAGCTCGTTGCGGGTGGTGGAGTACTTGTCCTCCGCCGGCATGACCATCGTGTAGCCGAGGGCGCGGCCGCGCGGCAGGATCGTGACCTTCGTGACCGGATCCGTGTAGCGCATGGCCGCGGCGACCAGGGCGTGACCGCCCTCGTGGTAGGCCGTGACCTTGCGCTCGGCGTCGTTCATCAGGCGCGTGCGCTTCTGCGGGCCGGCGATGACGCGGTCGATGGCCTCGTCGAGCGCGCGGTTGTCGATGAGCTGCGCGTGCGAGCGGGCCGTCAGGAGCGCGGCCTCGTTCAGCACGTTCGCCAGGTCGGCGCCCGAGAAGCCCGGGGTGCGCTTGGCGACGGTGGTGAGGTCGACGTCGGCCGTCATCGGCTTGCCGGCGGCGTGCACCGCGAGGATCGCCTTGCGGCCCTTGAGGTCGGGCGCCTCGACCGTGATCTGGCGGTCGAACCGGCCCGGGCGCAGCAGCGCGGGGTCGAGGATGTCGGGGCGGTTGGTCGCCGCGATCATGATGACGTTGGCGTTCTTCTCGAAACCGTCCATCTCGACCAGGAGCTGGTTGAGCGTCTGCTCGCGCTCGTCGTGACCGCCGCCGAGCCCGGCGCCGCGCTGGCGGCCGACGGCGTCGATCTCGTCGATGAAGATGATGGCGGGAGCGCTGGCCTTGGCCTGCTCGAAGAGGTCGCGGACGCGCGAGGCGCCGACACCCACGAACATCTCCACGAAGTCCGAGCCGGAGATCTGGAAGAACGGGACCCCGGCCTCGCCGGCGACCGCCTTGGCGAGCAGCGTCTTACCGGTTCCGGGGGCGCCGTAGAGCAGGACGCCCTTCGGGATCTTCGCGCCGACGGCCTGGTAGCGCTCGGGGTTGGCGAGGAAGTCCTTGATCTCCTGCATCTCCTCGACGGCCTCCTCCGCGCCGGCGACGTCGGCGAACGTGACGTCGGGGTTCTCGCGGTTGACCTGGCGCGCCTTGGACTTGCCGAAGTTCATCATCCTCGAGTTGCCGCCCTGCATGCGGGACATGACGAACCAGAAGACCGCGATGATGATCGCGAGGAAGATGAAGGTCGACAGGAACGACGACCACCACGGCGTGGACGGGACGACCGAGTTGAAGCCCTTGTCGGGCTCGGCGGCGGCGATCAGGTCGGAGACCTCGTCGGCCTGCGGCGTGACGTAGTAGAACTGCACGCGCTCACCGCGGTCGGTGCCCTCGGCGTCCTCGAACGCCTCGGTGAGGGTGAGCTGGACGCGCTGGTAGCCCTCGGTGATCTCGGCCTGCTCGACGGTGTCACCGCCGAGCAGCGCGATGCCGTCGGAGGTGTCGATCGTCTGGACACCCCCTCCGCGGAGGAAGTTCAGTCCGATCAGGAGGATGACGACGGGGAGCAGGATCCACAGCAGGGGCCCACGCGCGAGCTTCTTGACGTTCATGTAGCGGGCCTGGCGGCCCTTCCTTCCGATCGCTGATACTGCAGCGACTCTAAGCGACCACGCGTCACGGGACGCGCGGTGTTCGCTCAGCGCTGCACCGAAGGAGAACGAGAGCGGGCGCGATAACGTTCCCGGTCGCCGTCGGGAACACCCCGTCCCGTCGCGAGCTGTCGGCCTCGGCGGCGGGGGCCGGAGGGGCGATCAGCCGCCGTAGACGTGCGGCGCGAGCACCGCGACGAACGGGAGCTGGCGGTAGCGCTCGGCGTAGTCGAGGCCGTAGCCGACGACGAACTCGTTGGCGATGTCGAAGCCCAGGTAGCGCACGTCGACCTCGACCTTGGCCGCCTCGGGCTTGCGCAGCAGGGTCGCGATCTCGACGGACGCCGGCCCGCGCGAGCGCAGGTTCTCGATCAGCCACGACAGCGTCAGACCGGAGTCGATGATGTCCTCGACGATCAGCACGTGCTTGCCGGTGAGGTCGGTGTCGAGGTCCTTGAGGATCCGCACGACGCCGGAGGACTTGGTGCCGGCACCGTAGGAGGACACGGCCATCCAGTCCATGGAGACGTCGGAGCGCAGGTGGCGCATGAGGTCGCTCATGACCATCGCCGCGCCCTTGAGCACGCCCACCAGGAGGATCTCCTCACCGGCGTAGTCGGTGTCGATCTCCGCGGCCATCTCCGACAGGCGCTGCCGGATCTGCTCCTCGCTCACGACGATGTTGACGAGGTCGCCGCCGACCTCCGGGTAGCTCCAGGCCTGGTTGCTCACGGCTCCAGCGTTTCACACTCGCGACGGCGGGGGCCAACCGCCGGGCGAGCTCGCACCCGCCGACCCACCAACACGAGGGCGCGCCCACCAGGGGGCGCGGGACACCTCAGCGGTCGAGACGCAGCTCCCCGTCCTGCCGCACCACGCGCACTCCCCCGGGCACGTCGGCGCCGCGCTGCCCGCGCCAGGACGTCGCGAGCGCGGCGACGGCGTCCAGGTGCACCGCCCCGAGGTCCCCGGCCGGCGACCCGGCGCTCACGAGCCAGGTCCGCAGCACCCGGGGCAGCAGCGCGGGCGGCGCCGCGAGCAGGGCCTCGACCGCCAGCCCCGACGGCGTCGTGGCGGCCTCCAGCGCCTCGGCGGCGAGGACGTCGAGCAGGTCGGCGTCGGCCCGCAGCTGGTCGGCCGTGCGCGCGAGCGCCGCGACCGGATCCGCGCCGAGTGCGTCGGCCAGCGCCGGCAGCACCCGGTGCCGGACGGCGGACCGCGGCAGCGCCGCTCCCGCGCTCGTGGTCTGCGGCCCGTCGACGGCGTTGCCCGGGTCCTCCCACCACGTCACCCCCTGCGCGGCGCACGCCTCGCGCAGGAGCGCTCGCCGCAGCCCCAGCAGCGGGCGTCGCACCAGACCGCGACGCGGCGGGATCCCGGCCAGCGAGCGGGCGCCGCTCCCCCGCGCCAGCCGCAGCAGGACCGTCTCGGCCTGGTCGTCCATCGTGTGCCCGAGCAGGATCGCGACGGCGCCCGTGCGGGCCGCGACGTCGTCGAACGCCGCGTGGCGGGCCGCGCGCGCCCGCTCCTCGAGCCCGCCCGGCCCCACGACGACGCGCTCGACGAGGACCGGGTCGAGCCCGAGCTCCCGGCACCGACGGGCGGCGCCCTGGGCGACGTCCGCCGATCCGGGCGCGAGGCCGTGGTCGACGACGACCGCCCCGGCCCGCAACCCGGCCCGCGGGGCGACGAACGCCGTCGCCGCCGCCAGGGCGAGCGAGTCGGGGCCGCCGGAGCAGGCCACGAGGACGAGGGAGCCCTCGGGCAGGTCGCGCAGCTCGTCCCTGACCGCGGTGCGGGTCCGGGCGACGGCGGGGTGCGGCCCCGTCACGGTGCCACGCTGGGGTCCACGCGGGAGGTCAACCGTGGACGCGCGCGACCCACGCGGCCGGATCGGTGATCTCGGCCGGGGTCGGGAGATTCTCGGGGCCCGCGAACACGGCGTTGAGCCCGGCGTGGCCGACGCTGCCGCGCACCCCGCGCACGAACGTGGCGCCGTCGCGGTACTGGGCGAGCTTCGCGTCCATCCCGAGCAGCCGACGCATCACGATCGAGGTCAGCGTGCGCTCGTCGCGGCGCTTCTCGAAGCCTGCGCGGATCTGCTTGACGCTCGGGACGGCCGAGGGGCCGACCTCGTCCATCACGACGTCGGCGTGGCCCTCGAGGAGCGACATCACCGCGACCGCCCTGGACAGCACGTCGCGCTGCTCAGGACCGAGGACGACGTCGAGCATCGCCGGGAGGGCGGTGGGACCAGCGGTCCCGGCGTCGGTGTCCGGGTCGGGCGTGCCCGCGGCCTCGGCGTCGTGCGCGACGGTCTCGGGGCCGTCGACCTCGCCGTCACCGTCGTCGGAGCGCAGTGCCCCGCGCAGCCGGCTCAGGAAGGAGGCGGTGCTCTCCTCCCCCTCGGCGCCCTGGGCCTCGATCACCTGACGCAGCGCGCCCCGCAGGTGCTCGGCCAGCCACGGCGCCGCTGCGAACTGGACGGCGTGGGTCTGCTCGTGCAGACAGACCCAGAGGTGGAAGTCCTGCGGATCGGCGTCGAGCTGGCGCTGCACCGCGAGGACGTTCGGCGCGACGACGAGCAGGCGCCCGCGGCCCGGCTCGGGGCTGACGTAGGGGTCGAACTGTCCGAGGACGCGCGTCCCGAGCAGCGCCAGGACCCAGCCGAGCTGCTCCCCGGCGACCCGGGCGGCGCCGGGCATCCGAGGCGCCGGCAGCAGTCCGTCGGTCATGTGGGCGAAGGTCTCGGCGGCCGCGGCGGCCCAGCGCGGCCGGTCCACGACGAGGGCCTGCTGCTCGGCCGCGATCTCGGCGGCCTCGGTCAGACCGGTGACGTCGGCGACGTAGGCGGGGGCGTCGACGGCGGCCGACCGCAGGGAGGCGACGAGCTCGAGCAGTCCGTGCCGGTCGATCGGCGGACCGGCCTTGGCCAGGCTGCCGGCCCGTGCCACCGCGGCGTCCCAGTCGATCGCGTCCGTCATCGCCCCAGCCTAAGCGCCGGTGGTCGGGCCGCACGGTGCCGATCCGTCGCCGTCGAGGGCGGCGTCGGGGTCGGCGTCAGGAGCAGCCGCAGGCGGTCAGCGTGCGGACCCACTCGTCGACCTCGAGGCGGGCGGCGTAGCTGCCCGCCGTGGGGACGCCGTCGGCCATCACCGTGAAGGCGAGCGCGCGACCGTCGGCGGTGACGGTGTACCCGGCGAGGCTGACGACTCCGGGCAGCGTGCCGGTCTTGGCCCGCACCTGTCCCGCGTCGAGGTCGCGGTTCGTGAGGGTTCCCTCGAGTCCGGCCACCGGGAGGGAGAGGGCGAGCTCGCGCATCGCCGGGTTCGTCGCTCCCACGAGCAGGAGGTCGGTGAGCAGCCGGGGACTGACCCGGTTGCTCGACGAGAGGCCGGAGGCGTCGTTGAGCGAGGTTCCCGAGACGTCCACCCCGAGGTTGGCGATCGCCGCGAGGATCGCCGTGGCGGCGCCGTCGAACGTCGCGGGCTGCTCCGCCTCGACGGCGACCAGCCGCCCGATCACCTCGGTCAGCGTGTTGTCGGAGTCGGCCATCGCCAGGTCGAGGATCTCGCCGATCGACGCCGACTCGACCCGGGCGAGCTCGGTGGCGTCGGCGGCGGCGGTCCGGCGCGAGGGGCCCTCGCGGACCTCGATGCCCTGGGCGCGCAGCGCCTCGGCGAAGACACGGGCTGCGGAGTCGGCGGGGTCGGTGTCGCGCTGGTCCCTGCCCGCGATCAGCCCGACGTCGATCCCCAGCGGCTGCACCGGCGCCACGAAACCCCCGGTGTAGTCGATCGAGGACCAGCCCGGGGCGAGCTGGCCGCCGCCGAAGAGCGAGTCGTCGACCCCGAGGGAGACGGACGTCACCCCGCGCCCGGCCAGCGCGGTGGCGGTCGCCGCCGCCAGGTCGCCGAGCCCGGCGCGCCCGACGACGGCCGTCGGGTCACCGGCCCCCGCGGCCAGCGCGATGTCGCCACCGCCCACCAGGACGAGCTCGTCGGCGCCCTGCAGCCGCGCCGTCGTGGGCAGGGTGGCGGTGAGGTCGAGGGTGGCGACGGCGGCCGCGGCCGTGAGGACCTTGGTGGTGGAGGCGGGGAGGCGTGCCGTCGTCTCGTCGGCGGCGGTGACGGTCTCGCCCGTGGCGACGTCGACCACGAGCACGCCCGGCGGGGTCCCGACCTCGGGCGCCGACCGCAGCGCGTCCAGAGCGCTCTGCAGTGCCGCGGCCGTCGGCGTCGGGGCGGCCTCGTCCAGCGAGCGCAGGACCAGCGGGACGGGAGCGCCCGCGGCGGGCGACGGCGTCGGGAACGGCTCGGGGGTGGGCCACGGCGCGGCCGTGGTGAACGGTCCGGGGACGACGCCGGCGCCGTCGGCGGCCACGTACCCGGCCCCGAGACCGACGACCGCCACGACGGTGGCGGCGGTCACGATGACGCGCCTGCGACCCACGCGTGCCCCTCTCGACTCGATCGCGGGGAACCCGCGGCGGACGCCGTCGGAAGGACCCGTCCCTCCCGACCTGCGGGGCGCGGTGTGCAACGCGCCCGACGTGCGTCAGACTGTCCCCCACAGTAGTCACGCGGCGCCGACGCGGGCGACGGCAGTGCCGAGCACAGATGAGAGGTCATGCGGTGAAGTTCGACGTCACGATCGAGATCCCCAAGGGTCACCGGAACAAGTACGAGGTTGACCACGTCTCGGGCCGAATCCGGCTGGACCGCATGCTCTTCACCTCGACCCGCTACCCCGACGACTACGGCTTCATCGAGGGCACCCTCGGCGAGGACGGCGACCCGCTGGACGCCCTGGTGCTCCTCGAGGAGCCGACGTTCCCGGGCTGCCTCATCGAGTGCCGCGCGCTCGGCATGTTCCGCATGCGGGACGAGGCCGGCGGCGACGACAAGGTGCTGTGCGTGCCGGTCGGCGACCAGCGCGCGAGCTGGCGCGACGACATCGACGACGTGTCGGAGTTCCACCGCCTCGAGATCCAGCACTTCTTCGAGGTCTACAAGGACCTCGAGCCGGGCAAGTCCGTCGAGGGCGCCCACTGGGTCGGCCGCGAGGAGGCCGAGGCGGAGATCCTGCGCTCCGTGCAGCGCGCGAAGGACGCCGGGCTGCACCACGCGCACGGCGCCAACGCCCCGCACTGATCCACGCTCGCCCCCGGCGACGACGACGGCCCCGCTCCAGCAGGAGCGGGGCCGTCGTCGTCCGCGAGGGGTTTGCGCACCGCCGGCGAGGGGTTTGCGCACCGCCGGCGAGGGGGTTGTGGTCAGCCGGCGTGCTTCTGGACGAGCGCGCCGATCTTCGGCAGGGCTCCGACGAGCACCTTGCCGAGCTGCGGCTTGAACTTGTCGAACATCGAGCGCTGGTTGCCGGTGCCGACCTCGGACTCGATGGCGGCCATGACGGCGGCGCTCACCTGGTCGGAGTTCGCCGCGACGTAGGCGCCGAAGTCCGTGCCGCCCTGCGCGCGGTGGGTCGTCCAGAACGGGTCGAGCGCGTCGGCGAGCGTGCCCAGGTAGGCGTTCGCGCCGCGCTGGACGACGTCGGGGCGCTTGGCCTTGGCGGCCTTGACCGCGGTCTTCGCGGCGATGCCGGTGAGGCCGCTCATCCCCGCGACCTCGCCGTCGATCAGGGCGGCGAGGTCGGCGACGGCGGCGGGCTTGGTGTCAGCAGCGGTGAGCTGCTCGCGGAGCGTGGTCATGCCTCGATGCTAGGTCAGCCGACACCCCGGCCGACCGTGGCGACCAGCGATCCGGACGTCAGGAGACGCGGCCGTACCCGATGAGGTTGGTCGAGTAGATCTTGTCGTGGACGATCCCGACACCGGGCTTGGCGGCGTGGACCTTCATGCCGGGGCCGGTGTAGATCGCCACGTGGTAGATGCCGCTCGCAGCCCCGTTGTTCGACCAGAAGATCAGGTCGCCCGGCTGCAGCTCGCTCTGGGAGATGCGCGTGGTCGCCTTCCACTGGTCGCGAGAGACCCGCGGCAACGTGATGCCGACGGTGGAGTACGCGTACTTGACCAGGCTCGAGCAGTCGTAGGCGCTGGGGCCGTTCGCCCCGAGCTTGTACGCGAGGCCGACCTTGCCCATGGCCGCGTTGACGGCCTCCTGGCCCTTGGACGTCGCCGGCGGCACGATGACCGGCGGCGCCGGGGCGGGGGCCGGGGGCGGCGTCGGCTTGGGGGTGGGAGACGGAGCAGGGGCGGGAGCCGGAGCGGGAGCCTGGGTGGGCTGGGGCGCAGGAGCCTGCGTCGGCTGGGGAGCGGGAGCCTGGGTGGGCTGGGGCGCAGGAGCCTGGGTGGGCTGGGGCGCGGGAGCCTGTGTGGGCGCCTGCGTGGGCGCCGTCGTCGGGGCGGGCGCGCTCGTCGTCGGAGCGGGGGCGGGCGCGGCTGCCGCCGGCGCGGCCACCGAGCGCGACGCCGCGGCGAGCCGGTCCTGCGCCGCCTTCTCCTCCGCGGCGCGCTGCTGCGCGAGCAGATCCTCCTGGTAGGCGCGCTCGACCTCGATGCTGCGGTTGCGCAGCGTGGCGAGCTCGGCGACGGCGGACGTCATGACGGCGGCGGTCGCGTCGCGCTGCGCGGTGGCGTCCTCCTGCAGACGCTCGGACTCGGCGAGCGCCTCCTTCGCGGCGTCCTCGCGCGTGGTCAACGTCTCCTGCGCCGTGGTCGCGCGATCCGCGGCGACATCGGCCGTGTTCTGGGCCTCACGGGCCGTGTGCACCGAGGTGCCGGCCGCGTCGGTGGCCACGGACATCGCGGCGGAGCGACGCAGGACGTCGGCGAACTCGTCGGCGCCGAGGAAGATCTGGGCCTGACGAACGACGCCACCGCCGTTGCGGTAGCTGGCGAGCGCGACGGCGGCGAGGGCATCGCTGGCCGTGTCGGCCTCGGCCTGGGCGGTGACGACGGCCTCGTCGGCAGCGACCTTGGCCGTGCGGGCCTCCTCGGCCCTGACCTCGGCCGCGAGGTAGTCCTCCCCGGCGACGGCGGCGGCGACCTCGGCATCGGCGAGAGCGGTGTTCGCCGCGGCGAGGTCACCCTCGAGCTCGGCGACCCGCCCAGCCTGCGAGTCGACGGCGGACTGCGCCTGCGCCCGCTCGGCCTCGGTCGGTGCCGCACCGGCGGGGACCAGGAGTCCTCCGAGACCCACGAGGGCGGCGGCCAGGGCTGCTGCGGCGGCGCGGGCGCGAACGCGTCCGGGCGTCGATGCGGTCATGTGTGGGGCTCCTCGCGGTGTCCGGCGTGTCGCTGAAACGATGCGGACACAGGCTCAGCCTCGACTTTAGCCCGCGACTTGAGTGTGTCAAACCCTCCGAGGTCAATTCAACACGCCGCATGCAGGCCCCCAATAATTACACGCGTGTAGTTCCCTGTCGATCTCGCTCGACCGCCGGGGCGGACGACGGCGGCACCTCGCCGTCGCGATCGACCATCCACCCACTGAGACGTCCGGTCCCACTCGTGACCGCGCCACCCACCGGTCCTAGCGTCACCAGCGTCCGCCGTCGTCATCCCATCGCAGGAGGCCGTACCCATGAGCACCGACTGGTCGTTCGAGACCCGCCAGATCCACGCCGGCCAGGTGGCCGACCCCACGACCGGGGCCCGCGCCCTGCCGATCTACCAGACGACGTCGTTCGTGTTCGAGTCCGCGGAGCAGGCGGCTGCGCGGTTCGCCCTCGCCGAGCTCGGCCCGATCTACACGCGCATCACGAACCCGACGACCGAGGCCGTCGAGAACCGCATCGCCTCGCTCGAGGGTGGCGTCGGCGCCCTCCTGGTCGCGTCCGGCCAGGCCGCCGAGACGCTCGCGATCCTCAACATCGCCGAGGTGGGCGACCACGTCGTCGCGAGCTCGTCCCTCTACGGCGGCACGTACAACCTGCTGCACTACACGCTGCCCAAGCTCGGGATCACGACGACGTTCGTCTCCGACCCGCACGACCCGCAGCAGTGGCGCGACGCCGTCCAGCCGAACACGAAGCTGTTCTTCGGCGAGACGATCCCGAACCCGAAGTCCGACGTCCTGGACATCGAGACGGTCGCCGGCATCGCGCACGAGGTCGGCGTCCCGCTCATCGTCGACAACACGGTCGCGACGCCGTACCTGGTGAACCCGATCCAGTGGGGCGCCGACATCGTCGTGCACTCGGCCACCAAGTACCTCGGCGGCCACGGCACCTCGATCGCCGGCGTCATCGTCGACGCCGGCACGTTCGACTACGCCCAGCACCCCGAGCGCTTCCCGAACTACAACACGCCCGACCCGTCGTACAACGGGCTGGTCTACGCGCGCGACCTGGGGGTCGGCGGGATCTTCGGCGCCAACCTCTCCTTCATCCTCAAGGCGCGCGTGCAGCTGCTGCGCGACCTCGGTGCCGCGGTGAGCCCGTTCAACGCGTTCCTCATCGCGCAGGGCATCGAGACGCTCTCGCTGCGCGTCGAGCGTCACGTCGAGAACGCGATCAAGGTCGCCACCTGGCTCGAGGCGCGCGACGACGTCGCGTCCGTCCACTACTCCGGCCTGGAGTCCTCGCCCTGGCACGCCAACCAGGTCAAGTACGCCCCCAAGGGCGGCGGCGCCGTCCTGGCGTTCGAGCTCGACGGCGGGGCCGAGGCCGGCAAGGCGTTCGTCTCCGCGCTGGAGCTGCACTCGAACGTCGCCAACATCGGCGACGTCCGCTCGCTGGTGATCCACCCCGCCTCGACGACGCACAGCCAGCTCACGCCCGCCGAGCAGCTCTACTCGGGCGTGACGCCCGGCCTGGTGCGTCTCGCCGTGGGGCTCGAGCACATCGACGACATCCTGGCCGACCTGGAGCTCGGGTTCACGGCCGCCGCCGCGGTCTCCGGAGCGGCCCCGCAGGCCGTCGACGCGACGGTCTGACACCCGTCGCAGCACGCCCCGTGCGGCCGGAGCGACGGCTCCGTCCGCACGGGCGTTCCGGGTCGGGTCCGCGCCCGGCCGAGCTCCGGCGGGCGCGGATCCCGCCCGCCCACCGACCACGGAGGAGGCCGGACCATGTCCTACCCGTACGATCACCGGGTGAGTGCCAGCGAGCGGCGACCGCCGCGCTCCCGTCTCGCGCCGTCGGCGCGAGGCCAGGTGCGCGCCGAGGACGGCAGCCCGCTGCCCGTGAGCTCCGCGTGGCGCCCGGGCCAGCCCGTCGGCAACCGACGGTTCGTCGACGTCGGGGACATCGACCTCGAGGCCGGCGGCACCCTGCCGGGCGTCCGGCTCGCGTACGAGACCTGGGGCACCCTCAACGAGGCGCGCGACAACGCCGTCCTCGTGCTGCACGCCCTCACCGGCGACTCCCACGTGCTCGGCGACGCGGGCGACGGTCACCTCTCGGCGGGCTGGTGGTCGGAGATGGTCGGACCCGGCCGTCCGATCGACACGAACCGCTACTACGTCGTCGCGCCGAACGTTCTCGGCGGGTGCCAGGGCTCGACCGGACCCGCGTCCCCCGCCGCCGACGGCGTCCCGTACGGCTCCCGCTTCCCCGCCCTCACGGTGCGCGACCAGGTCGCCGCCGAGATCCGCCTCACCGACGCGCTCGGGGTCGAGCAGTGGGCCCTCGTGATCGGCGCCTCGATGGGCGGCCACCGGGTGCTCGAGTGGGCGGTGGGCGTGCCCGACCGGGTGCGGGCGTTCGCCGCGGTCGCGACGGCGGCCCAGACCACCGGCGACCAGATCGCCTGGCTGCACTCCCAGATCGGGGCGATCGTCGCCGACCCGAAGTTCGCGGGCGGCGACTACTACGACGCGCCCGACGGCGAGGGTCCGCACGTCGGCCTCTCGCTCGCCCGCCAGATCGCGCACACGACCTACCGCTCCGCGCGCGAGCTCGACACGCGCTTCGGTCGGATACCGCAGCGTGCCGAGAACCCGCTCGACGGTTCCGGCCGGTTCGCCGTCCAGTCCTACCTCGACCACCACGGCGCCAAGCTCGCCCGACGGTTCGACGCCGGCTCCTACGTGACGTTGACGCAGTCGATGATCACCCACGACCTCGGACGCGACCGGGGCGGCGTCGCGGCCGCGCTCGCCGGGGTGACGGCGCGGGGCCTCGTGATCGCCGTCGACTCCGACCGGCTCTTCCTGCCGGCGCACTCGTCGCTCATCGCGCGAGGGCTGCGGGACGCGGACCTGCACGTCATGCACTCCGACCACGGGCACGACGGCTTCCTCATCGAGTTCGACACGCTCGGCCCCATCGTCGCGGCGTTCCTGGGCGAGGTCGCTCCGGCGGTCCGCCACCACCCCTGACGCGAGGCCCTTCCGGTCCACTCGCGAGGCCCTTCCGGTCCACTCACGAGGCCCTTCCGGTCCACTCACGAGGCCCTTTGGGTCCACTCGCGAGGCCCTTTGGGTCCGTTCGCGAGGCCCTTGCGCACGACGACGGGCGGCACCCTCACCGGGTGCCGCCCGTCGTCGTCCCGGCCCGAACGGGCCCGGAGCCGTCAGCGCAACTCGTGCGACCGACGTCGCGCCAGACCGCCCCGGATCGCGAGGCCCAGCGCCAGCAGCACCACCGCCAGCAGCGCGGAGGTCACGGTGACACCCGTGGCGGCCAGACCCCCGCCGGTTCCCTCGCCGTCGGCACCGTCCGCACGGTCGCCCCCGTCGGCCGACGACGTTCCTTCCGGCTGCCCGGGCGTGCCACCCGGCTGCCCCGGCGTCCCCGGGTCCCCGGGCGTCCCACCCGGCTCCCCAGGAGATCCCGGGGTCCCCGGCACTCCGGGTGCTCCCGGCGTCGGCTCCGCCTCGGCGATCGCGAAGACCAGCTCGGCACCGTCCCCGAGCCGCGTCCCCATCGCGGGGACCGCCTGCACGGACCACGTGCCCGCGCCTGCCACGGTCTGCTCGAGCGTGGCGGCCCAGGTGCCGTCGTCGTCCACCGTGACGACCTGGGGCGCGACGGCGGCGAACATCTCCGCGCCCGCGCCCTGCGACGCAGTCACCTGGACCTGCGACCCGGGTGCCCCGCGCCCGGAGAGCTCCGTCAGCACGAAGTCGGACGGGGTCGTGGCCTCGACGGCCGTGTCCAGAGCGAACGGCGAATCGATGTCGGCCCGCTCGATGAGGAACTCGGCCGGCGTGATCGCCCGATCCACGATGCGGGTCTCGCCCACGCAACCGTTCCAGCCGTGGGACGGCTCGTCCCGCGCCCAGGACGCCCCGATCACCCACGGGTAGTCGGGATTGAAGAGCATGCCGTCCAGCCCCGTGGCGTTGCGGAGCACCGGCACGCCGTCGACGTACATGATCGTCGTGCTCGCGATGGGGTCGTTGACGACGGCGACGTGGTGCCAGCTGTCGAGCAGGATCTCGCCCGACCACAACGAGCTCGAGTAGCCCCACTCCTGGCCCGGGATCGTTCCCCACTGGAACTCGCGCAGGTTGGAGACGCTGAGGAACGCCGGCGACGAGTCGTGGTCGGCCGACCACTGCGTGGGCAGCGCCGAGCGCCGCCCCGCCCGCGTCACGGCGGCTGACCAGCGGTTGTCGTCGGCCGTCCAGCTGCCGTCGAGCTTGAGGAACGACTCGATCGTGTACCCGCCGTCCAGGTCGACGTTCGTCACCGGAGCACCGAACTCCGTCAGGAGGTAGGAGGTGCGTCCGGCCACGCGCGAGGAGTTGGCGAAGCAGACCGCCGCGCCGTCGGAGGAGAAGGCGTGCACGTCGCTGCGCGAGACGGCGATGTCGCCGAGCTCGTCGGCGGCGTCCGTCTGGTCCAGGGCAGGCGGTGCATCGGGCTCGCCCCGACCGCATCGGTGATCGTGCCGTTCTCCGGCACCGGGCCCTCGGCCTGGTCACCGAAGCGCCAGTGCGCCACGGTGCCCTCCACGGCGACGTGGTCCTCGCGGGCACCGGGGGCCTCGATGGCCTCCGGCGGGGCGCCCTCCCAGCCCTGGGAGACGATCTCGCGAGCGCGCTGCGAGAGGTTGCCCAGATCGTCGTCGGTGGGAGCGAAGTCCGGCGCGAAGCCCGCGAATCTGTCGGCGAAGTCGACAGGCAGGGAGAACGACTGCCACTGACCGGTCAGGTACGGCGAGTCGTCCCGGGTGACGTCCTCGGGGAGCTTCTTCGTGATCCACGGCGAAACCGTCTCGACGTCCAGCGACCCGCTGGCGAAGTCCATCTCGATCAGCGAGAGGTAGCCGTTCCCACCGTGAGCGGCCATCTGGTAGTCGGTGAGGATCTGATAGACCTCGTTGCCGGCGTCGTTGATCCGCGTGCGCTGCGTGGCGCCGTGGAAGTGGCCGTTGAGCGTGAGGAAGATCTGGTCGTTGCCCGCGATGAGGCGATCCCACAGCTCCTGGCCGAACCAGAAGTCGGCGGGCGTGATCTGGTCGGACTGGACCCCGATGATCGCGTGCGAGGACAGCACGACGGGAACGTCGGGGTGCGCGTCGAGCACGCCCTGCGCCCAGGCGTAGACGCTCTGGTCGGCGTTCCACGGCAGCGCGAGCGACATGAAGGTCTCGCCCTGCGCCTCGAAGGTGTAGGCGGTGCCGAGCCCGTTCTGGAACGAGTCGACGAAGCCGGGGTTGGCGCTCACGCGGCTCGTGGCGAAGTTCGACAGGTAGCGCGGGGAGTTACCGACGCTGCTGCGCGCCCCCTGGTCGACGACATCGTGGTTGCCCGGGAGGATCGAGTAGCCGAGGCCGCCGTCCTCCAGCACACCCATCGCGCGCGAGGCTGCGGTCCACTCCTGGGCCTGGTTCTCCCGGTCGACGACGTCACCCACGTGGACCACGAACGGAATGTTCAGCTCGGCGGCGTTCTCGACCAGCCACTCGGTCTGCACCTGGAACGGGTCGGTGCCGTAGCGCGGCACGAACTGGTCGGCGGAGTAGCGCGAGTAGAACTGCGTGTCGGGCAGCACGGCGAGCGTGAAACGCGAACCGCTCTCGGCCTGCGCGACGGCGGACGTCGTGGCCCCCGTCGTCGCGATCGGCGCAGCGGTAGCCGGCGGTGCACCGGGAGCGGTCACACCGAGGGTGACGGCGACGGCGGCCGCCGCCCCGAGCGCACCGACCCGGGTGCCACGTGCGGTCCGGGGGTGGTCGGGGGTCTGACGACGACGGGCCGCAGGTGCGCTCACGGGGCGACCTCCTCGGCCGCGAAGACCTCGAGCTCGGACAGCGTCATGTAGCCGCCGTCGGCCTCGAGCACGACGCGGACCGCCGTGGCGCGGACGGGCTCGAACTCCACCGACAGGTCGAACCGCTGGCCGGAGACGTCCACGGGCATCGCCGTCGTGGTCGGCACGTCGAGCCAGCCGCCGCGCACGTCGCGGTACTGCACGGTGACCGAGCGGATCGCGCCCTCGGGCCCGTCGTAGAGACGGATGCCGTCGATCGTCTGCAGCTGCGCGAAGTAGAACGCGACCCAGTCGCGCGGGTTGTGCCCGCCGCCGAACCAGTTGGACCAGCCCTTGTTGGTCGTGTTCCCGTCCTTGAGGTCACCGTTCCCGCGGTCGGGCGCGTAACCGGGCTCGACGTAGGAGGCGCCGGCGCGGACAGTGGTCGTGCGCAGGACGTTGGTGCCGGAGGCGGCGACGGCGAGCGAGGTGGCCGAGTCGGCCGTCGACGGGGCGGCCGACTCGGCGGCCGTCCCGGTGGCCGTCCCGGTGGCCGCCGAGGCGTCGGTCACGGCGGGCTGGGCAGCGGCGTGTCCGGCGCCGACCACCAGTCCGGCCGCGAGGAGTCCGGTCACGGCGCGGGCGCGCCGGGGCGAGACGTGCATGGTGGGGTGTCCTCTCGTGCCGGGGTTGGGGGGCGACCCGGCAAACGATGGTGACGTTAACAACGGCCCCGTGGCGCTCAGCGAGCACGAGGCGAACCTCAGGTGGACGACGCCTGAACTTCTCGCCCCGACGGGCACCGCGCCGTCGAACCGACCCCGCGCTACAGCAGGGGCAGGAACGGCCGCAGGTCCGGCAGCCCCTCGGACAGGTTGCCCGGACGCAGTGCGGTGCCGCGCTCGTCCCACGTGATCCGTCCGGTCGCGAGCCGCACCCAGGCCCGCTCGTCGACCACGTCGAGCTCGTACCCGCTGCGACGGCGGAGGATCGCGAGCAGCTGCTGCGCCACGATCGTCCGCGCCGTCGGGTCGACGGGCGTGGTGACGTGCACCGCGCGCGCGAGGTCGTCGGCGTGCACCACGAGCTCGACGAGCCGGGTCAGCACGAGGGAGGTGAGCGGGATGAGCCCGCGCCGCACGCGCACCACGCTCACGCCGTCCGCACGCAGCCGGGTGAGGTTCGCGACGGCGAGCCCCACCTTCTCCTCGACGTCCCCCACCGGGTCCGCGGCGTGCTCCTGCGCGAGCTCGACGGCGCGGGCGTGGATGCCGGCCGCGTTGTCCGCGTAGCTGGCCAGGTAGCTCGCGAGGTCGTGGCGCCGCTCGTCGCCGTGGACGTCCTGCTCGCCGTCGGCCGCCTCAGCGCCGGCGAGGACGGTCATCGCCTGACCGAGGTGCGCCACGAGGTCGCGCACGCGCCAGTCGGGCAGGGCTGACGTGTCGAAGACGTCGTCGTCGAGCGTGCGCAGCCAGTCCACGACGGCGCTCGACTGCTCGGCGAGGTCGGCGTCGAGGAGGGCGGGGTCGACCGCGATGTCGCTCATGGGGCGAGGCTAGTACCGGGAGGGCCGGTGATCGGGCAGGATCCTCGCCATGGCGACGCACAGCTTCTCGACCACCCTGTTCCTCGACGGCAACAACACCGGGATCGAGGTGCCGGCCGAGGTCGTCGAGGCGCTCGACGCCGGGAAGCGACCGCCCGTCGTCGTCACGGTCAACGGCTTCACCTACCGCTCGACGATCGCCGTGATGGGCGGTCGCTTCCTCATCTCGTTCTCCTCCGACAAGCGCAGGGCCACCGGCCTGGCCGGCGGCGACGCGATCGACGTCACGCTCGAGCTCGACACGGCGCCGCGCACGGTCGAGGTCCCCGCCGATCTCGTGGCGGCTCTCGACGGCGCCCCCGGGGCCCGCGCTGCGTTCGACGCCCTCTCCCCCAGCGCCCGCAAGGCGCACGTCACCGCCGTCGAGGGCGCGAAGGCCACCGAGACCCGGGCGCGGCGGGTGGCCGCCGTCGTCACCAAGCTCGGCTTCTAGGCCACGACGGCGAGACCCGAACGGCCTCGCCACCACACCCGAACGGCCTCGCGACCAGACCAGAACGGCCTCGCCACCACACTCGAAAGGCCTCGCGAACGTCAGCGCGGGGTGGCGTGCAGCCACACGACCCCGTGCGGCGGCAGCGTCACGCCGTCGCGAAGATCCATCGTCCGCGCGGCCACGAGATCCCGGGCGAGCGCGTCGAACCCGCTCAGCGTGACGGCGTCGACCTGCACCGCCTCGTCGCCCACGTTCGCCAGCACGAGCACGCGCGGCCGCTCGTCGGTCCAGCCCGGTCGCTGGAACGCGACCACGCCGCGGTGCGGGGTGTGGAACGGCAGCAGCGTGCCGCCGCCGAGCTCCGGCGTCTCCTTGCGCACCTCGATCAGCCGGCGCAGGCCGGCGAAGAGGCGCCCCGCCGTCGTCGACGGATCGGTGCGTGAGTCGTACGCGGCCTCCGGCCGGAAGGGTCGGTTGACCCAGCGCGAGTCCCCCGCCTCGGCCTCGCGGTCGGCGTAGGCGTAGTCGTTGAGCTGCCCGACCTCGTCCCCGAGGTAGAGCAGCGGGATCCCACCCGTCGAGAGGGCGAGCGCGTGCGCGAGCAGCACCCGGTCGACCCCACCGCGATCACCGGCCTCCACCCCGGCGAGCGACGCCGTCGTCCCGGCGATGCGGCAGTCGCCGGTGCGCGGGTTGTCCTGGAACGGGACCCCGCGCGCGAACGAGCCCGGCACGCGGTCGACGTAGAAGTCGTTGAGGAACCGGCGGTGGGGGTAGCCGTCGATGCCGAGCTCGGCGGCGTCCTCGTCGGCGAAGGTCCAGCCGATGTCGTCGTGGCTGCGCACGTAGTTGACCCACGCGGTGCCGGCCGGCAGGCCGTGACGCCGCTCGAGCGCCTGGTTGAGCAGCGACGCGTCGCGCGTGGCCAGCGCCTCCCACGTCAGCGCCATCTGCAGCGGGTTGTAGGAGATCTGGCACTCCTCCTCGCTGATGTACGTGACGACCTCGTCGGGGTGGACGATCGCCTCGGACTTGAACAGCAGCGACGGCGCGGCCATCCGCAGCACCGCGTTGAACGCCTGGAGCAGGAGGTGCGCCTCGGGCAGGGACTCGCACGTGGTTCCGAGCCGCTTCCAGATGAAGGCGACGGCGTCCATCCGCAGCAGCTCGACGCCCTGGTTCGCGAGGAAGAGCATCTCCCCCGCCATCGCACGGAAGACCGCGGGGTTGGCGTAGTTCAGGTCCCACTGGAAGTGGTAGAACGTCGCCCAGATCCAGCGTCCGTCCGGCAGCTGCACGAACGAACCGGGGTGGTCGTCGGGGAAGATCTCGCGCGTGGTCCGCTCGAAGGCGTCCGGCATCGTGCGGTCGGGGTAGATGAGGTAGAAGTCGGAGTAGTCGACGCCGTCGACCACCTCTCCCGCCACGGCCCGTGTCGCCCACACGTGCTCGTCGCTGGTGTGGTTGAAGATGAAGTCGACCACCAGCGAGATCCCCGCCTCGCGCAGCTCGCGCGCCAGCGCGGCGAGCTCGGCCATCGACCCGAGCGCGGGATTCACGTCGCGGTAGCTGGAGACGGCGTAGCCGCCGTCGGAGTTCCCCTCCGGGCTCGCGAACAACGGCATCAGGTGCAGGTAGGTCAGACCGAGCTCGCGGAAGTACGGGATCTGACGGCGGACGCCGGCCAGCGACCCGGCGTACCGGTCGACGTAGCAGACGCCGCCGAGCATCCCGGCGTCGAGGAAGAAGTGTGGGTCGGCCTCGCGCCGGGCGTCGAGGGCACGGAGGTCGGCGGGCCGCTCGCGCCACGAGTCGGCCGCGAGGTGCACGACGGCGGTGAGCGCCTCGAGCACGTCGGGTCGGGTCCCGTAGAGCTCGCCGAACAGGCGGTGCAGCGTCGGGAAGTGCTGCGCGAACCGGACGGCGAACGCGTCGTCGTGGTCAGGGCCCGGTGCCAGGGCGGGGACGACTGCTCGGACGTGGTCGGCGTCGACCAGGACGGAGCGGTTCAGCAGGGACATCGGTCCTCCTCCAGCCGCATTCACGGCGGGGACGAGCCTAGTGGGGGCGGCCACGGGAGGCCGCTCCGGGTCCAGCGCCGTTCGGGCGCGACGGCGTCGACGCCGCCCGACCTGTTGACCCGCCTCCGGCGCGCCCGTAGACTGGACCGTGACGCGCATATCTATTCATGATGGATTGCAGTCCCGGTAGCTGACGCGACGGAGCGCACTCCGCACTCTCCGACGCGTCTCGCACCATCCCGATCTCCACCAGCCACACGACCACCGTCGGTCGTTCAGCGATGAGGAGGACCACTCGCCGGGGCGCAGCCCCGCCGCCGATCTCGAGCGTCAGACACAGCTCCACGACCTCTGCGAGCAGACGTGGTCGGGCCGAACGCAAGCCGGCCCGACCACGCCAGACCAGGCTAGAGGCGGGGAGTTCCTCCAGCGACCCGGAGCACCGAACCAGGTCGCCGTGTCCGGCGCCGTCCCGGCTCACCCGCACCACCACCCAGGGGGCACCCGCAGGCACCGTCGCCTGCTCGACCTGGAGGTAGAAGCTCGTGCACTCGAGTACCCACCACCGGCTGCGACCCGCAGTCGTCACCGCAGCAACCCTCGGTCTGCTGCTCCCGCTGGCCGTGGCGATTACGGCCGGCGCCGCTCCGACCACCACGTCCGCCGCCCCGACCGCCGTCGCTGCGGACGCAGGAGGGGCGGCACCGGACGCCGTCGACCCGCGACCGCGGACGATCATCACGCAGGACGGCGAGATCGACGACATGGACTCGATGGTCCGCTACCTGTACTACGCCAACGAGTTCGACCTCGAGGGGATCATCTACTCGAGCTCGATGTTCCACTGGCGGGGCGAGGACCCCGACGCCCCCGCCGACGTGAACGGCGTCGGTCAGTGCGGCGGCGGCTTCAGCGGAGCCCGGAGCTGCACCGAGCCGTTCCGTTGGACCGGGACGGCCTGGCTGGACGAGTACCTCGACTCATACGAGGCGATCTACCCCAACCTGGTCAAGCACGCCGACGGCTACCCGACCCCGGACGAGCTGCGTGACCTCTACCTCGTGGGGAACGTCGACTACTCGTCGGCCATGTCGAAGGACACCGAGGGGTCCGACCACATCAAGGACGTCCTGCTCGACGGCGACCCACGTCCGATCTACGTCCAGACGTGGGGCGGCCTCAACACGCTCGCCCGCGCCCTGAAGTCGATCGAGGAGGAGTACCGGTCGACGCCCGGGTGGGAACAGATCTACGCCGACATCACGGACAAGCTCGTGATCTACAACATCCTCAACCAGGACAACACGCTCGCCGGCTACATCAAGCCCTCGTGGCCGGACGTCAAGGTGATCGACAACCAGAGCCAGTTCTGGAGCTTCGCCTACCAGTGGGCTCGCCGCGTGCCGGCGCCGTACCAGTACACGCTGCAGGCGCCGTACATGCAGGAGCACTTCCTGCAGGGACACGGACCTCTCCTGGAGGGCTACCACACCTGGGGTGACGGTCAGGCGATCGACGGCGAGCTCCCCGGCGAGGACCGGTGGTCTCCCGACCGCTCCGTGAATCCGCTCGCGCAGTTCCCCGCGTCGGGCCGCGCGCAGTTCGACTTCATCTCGGAGGGCGACTCCCCGGCCTTCCTGCACCTGCTCGACTCGAACGGTCTCCGCGCCCAGGAGGACCCGACCTGGGGCGGCTGGGGCGGTCGCTTCGCACCGAACGCCTCGGGGTGGCTCGACACGAGCGACGTCAACCCGTACACGAACGCCACCGACCGCAGCTACCCGCAGACGCGCTGGGTCGAGGAGATCCAGAACGACTTCGCCGCCCGTGCCGACTGGGGTGTGGCCGAGAGCTACGAGGACGCGAACCACGCTCCGCAGGCGTCGGTGGCCGAGGGTCTGGACCACGCCGTCCGCGCCGGCCAGCACCTCACCCTCGCGGGCTCCGCCACGGATCCCGACGGCGACACCGTCGATCTGGCCTGGTGGGACTACCACGAGGCCGGGACCTACCCCGGCGCCGCCCTCGAGCTGACCCAGGACGACGGCCAGGTCTCGTTCCAGATCCCGACCGACGCCGAGCCCGGCCAGACCATCCACCTCATCCTCGAGGCCACCGACGACGGCGAACCCGCCCTGACCCACTACCAGCGCGTGGTCCTCAACGTCACCGAGCCCTTCACCGACGTCGCCCCCGACAACCAGTTCCACCTCGAGATCTCCTGGCTCTCCGCCAACGGGATCTCCACCGGCTGGGACAACGGCGACGGCACCCGCTCCTACCGACCCCTGGACTCCATCAACCGCGACGCCATGGCCGCCTTCCTCTACCGCCTCGCCGGCAGCCCCACCTACGTCGCCCCCCGCACCTCGGAGTTCACCGACGTCCCCGTCGGCAGCCAGTTCTACAAGGAGATCCACTGGCTGGCCTCCCGGGGCATCACCACCGGCTGGGCCAACGGCGACGGCACCTACTCCTACCGCCCCGTGACCCCCATCGCCCGCGACGCCATGGCCGCGTTCCTGCACCGCTCGGCCGGCTCCCCCGCCGTCGAGCTCCCCGCCACCTCACCCTTCGCGGACCTCGACCCCGGCAACCAGTTCTACGCCGAGATCGTCTGGATGCACACCACCGGCATCGCCACCGGCTGGGACGGCAACGACGGACGCGACTACTACCGACCCCTGGCCCCCGTCGCCCGCGACGCCATGGCCGCCTTCCTCCACCGCGCCACCGTCAAGCCCGTCTGACCCGACCCGACGCTGGGTGGGGGCCGCCTGTCCCCACCCAGCGCCCCGTCGAGGGCGACGACGCCCTCGACGTCGACGAAAGGAAGCACCGTGAAGCCATTCACCCCTCGTGCCCGAGGGTTCGTCGCCGCGCTCGGCGTGGCGGCCGTGATCGCCCCCCTGTCGATCTCGACCGCCGCCGCCGCCCCGGCACAGACGCCGTACCCGACCGCCTTCACCGCCGTCGGCGGTATCGAGGTCAACGCGGACAAGCCGCGGACCATCGTGACGACCGACCCCGAGCTCGACGACCTCAACTCGCTGCTGCGGATGTTCCTCTACGCCAACGAGATCGACATCACCGGTCTCGTCTACTCCGCGAGCCAGCACCACTTCGAGGGCGATCCCGCCCAGGGGATCGCCCCGTTCCGGTGGCCCGAGCCCGACAGCGTCTTCCACATCGACCAGGCGATCGACGCCTACGAGGAGGTCTACCCCAACCTCGTCGCGCACGACCCGAACTACCCCACCGCCGACGCCCTCCGCGACGTCACGTACTGGGGCAACGTCAAGAACGTCGGTGAGATGACCGAGGACACCGAGGGCTCGGACTTCATCAAGGAGATCCTCCTCGACGACGAGCCCGGTCAGGTATTCCTCGAGGCCTGGGGCGGCCCGAACACGATCTCGCGCGCACTGAAGTCCATCGAGGAGGAGTACAGGGGCACCCCCGAGTGGGACGCCGTGTACGACAAGGTCGTCGAGAAGGCGGTCATCACGAGCTGGGGCCAGCAGGACACGACGTTCACCAGCTACGTCAAGCCGAACTGGCCCGACATCCACAACCGCGAGGTCCGCACGAGCATCTGGGGCTACTCCGCCCGCGGCGTCGTGCTGCCGGAGCACGCGCAGTACCTGACGCCCGGGTGGACGGCGGCGAACGTCTCCTCCGTCGGGCCGATCGGTGAGGCCTACCGTGTCTGGGGCGACGGCAAGCAGATGGCCGCCGGGTTCGACGACGAGGACTACTTCGGACTGTCGGGCTACACGGCCGACGAGCTGCGCGCGATGGGCTACGGCGTCTGGACTCCCCCGCAGCCCAAGGGCGCCTGGATCTCCGAGGGAGACTCCTCCAACTTCGCGCTGCACGTCGACAACGGTCTCCGCAGCTGGGCCCACCCCTCGTGGGGCGGCTGGGGCGGACGTCAGGCCCCCAGCGCGACCGATCCGCTGAGCTGGTCCAACAGCGGCGTCCGCGACATCGGCCCCGACGGCAACCCGAAGAACGACTTCGCCGCCGCGCGCTGGTTCGAGGACTTCCAGCTCGACTTCGCCGCCCGACTCCAGTGGTCCGTGACGCCGGCCTACGCCGACGCCAACCACCACCCCGAGCCGTCCGTCGCCGAGGGCACCGACCTCGCCGTCCGCGCCGGTCAGCACGTCACCCTCAACGGGGCGGTCACCGATCCCGACGGCGACGCCGTCGACCTGACCTGGTGGGACTACGCCGAGGCCGGCACCTACCCGGGGGCGGGCCTGAGCCTGTCCGACGATGACGGAGCGGTCTCGTTCCAGGTCCCGGCCGACGCCGAGCCCGGTCAGACCATCCACCTCATCCTCGAGGCCACCGACGACGGCGAGCCCGCCCTGACCCACTACCAGCGCGTGGTCCTCAACGTCACCGAGCCCTTCACCGACGTCGCCCCCGACAACCAGTTCCACCTCGAGATCTCCTGGCTCTCCGCCAACGGGATCTCCACCGGCTGGGACAACGGCGACGGCACCCGCTCCTACCGACCCCTGGACTCCATCAACCGCGACGCCATGGCCGCCTTCCTCTACCGCCTCGCCGGCAGCCCCACCTACGTCGCCCCCCGCACCTCGGAGTTCACCGACGTCCCCGTCGGCAGCCAGTTCTACAAGGAGATCCACTGGCTGGCCTCCCGGGGCATCACCACCGGCTGGGCCAACGGCGACGGCACCTACTCCTACCGCCCCGTGACCCCCATCGCCCGCGACGCCATGGCCGCGTTCCTGCACCGCTCGGCCGGCTCCCCCGCCGTCGAGCTCCCCGCCACCTCACCGTTCGCGGACCTCGACCCCGGCAACCAGTTCTACGCCGAGATCGTCTGGATGCACACCACCGGCATCGCCACCGGCTGGGACGGCAACGACGGACGCGACTACTACCGACCCCTGGCCCCCGTCGCCCGCGACGCCATGGCCGCCTTCCTCCACCGCGCCACGGTGAAGGAGGTCTAGGCGGGCACTCCCCCGCCGGAACCGGCCCGGCCACCCTCGGGTGGCCGGGCCGGTCTCGTCGGGCCGACCGGGCCGCTCTCCTGTGGGGGCCTGGCAGTACCCGGAACGGCCGCCCCGTCCTCGCGGGGTCGCGAGGGAGTGAGGTGGTGCGCAGCGCCCCCGGGGCACGCACCCACCGACGAAAGGACCAACCCCATGGATCACGTCACCCTCAACAACGGCGTCACGATGCCGATCCTCGGCTTCGGCGTCTACCAGGTCGGCCCCGAGGAGACCCACGCCGCCGTGGCAGCCGCGCTCGACGCGGGCTACCGCCTCCTGGACACGGCCGCGGCCTACGGCAACGAGGAGGCCGTCGGCGCGGCGATCGCGGCGTCGGGCGTCCCGCGCGAGGAGCTGTTCGTCACGACCACGCTGTGGGTCCAGGACGCCGGCGAGGAGCACACCCTCCGTGCCTTCGACGCCTCGCTGACCAAGCTCGGCCTCGACCACGTCGACCTCTACCTGATCCACCAGCCGTTCGGCGACTACTACTCCGAGTGGCGCGCGATGGAGAAGATCCACGCGCAGGGCCGGGCCCGGGCGATCGGCGTCTCGAACTTCTCGGCCGCCCGCCTCCTGGACCTCGCGCTCAACAACGAGGTCGTGCCCGCCGTCAACCAGATCGAGACGAACCCGTTCCACCAGCGCACCGAGTACCACGAGCTGCTCCGGAGCGAGGGGGTGCAGATCGAGTCGTGGGGCCCGTTCGCCGAGGGGCGGAACGGGATGTTCGCCAATCCTCACCTCACCGAGATCGGGGCGGCCCACGGGAAGTCTGTCGCCCAGGTCGTGCTGCGGTGGCTCCTGCAGCGCGGCGTCGTCGCCATCCCCAAGACCGTCAGCCCCGAGCGCATGGCGCAGAACCTCGACGTGTTCGACTTCGTCCTCAGCGACGCCGACATGGCCAGGATCGCGACGCTCGACGAGGGCGGCTCGCAGTTCTTCGACCACGACGACCCCGAGATGGTGCGCCGGCTGAGCACCCACCGGCTGGGCTGAGACGGATGACGACGGCGAGCACCATCTCGCCGTCGTCCGGGGTCCGTCGTCCGCAGTCCGTCGTCCGTCGTCCGTCGTCCGCCGTGGACATCCGAACCGCCCCCGCGGACTCCGCCCGGCTACGGTCGAGACCATGCGATCGATCGCCGACGACCTGCGTACCGCCGCCCTCGACCACCCCGACGCGAAGGCGCTGACCAGGGCGGCCGACGTGCTCGAGAGCTACGCGCGGGCCCCGGGCACCAGGGCCGAGGCGTCACGCGTGGGCCGCATCCTCACCCCCGCCGTCGTCGACGTCATCGGTGGGAGCGTGCGCACGATCTACCGCGAGGACGCCGCCGACACCTCTCCCGGCGTCGGGGGGCTCGTCGAGAACCGGTACGCGGTGGCGGCGGTGATCCTCGCCGCCGCCAGCACCGATGCCGCCGTCGCCGCTCGGGGGGCCGACGCCGCGACGAGCCTCGAACCGCTCGTCGACGGCCTGACCCCGAACGAGGCGGAGGGGCTGCTCCACCTCGCCACGCTCCTGACCGACTCGCCCGCAGCGGGACCGCTCGCCGATGCGGCGCTGGACCGGCTGCGACGCGAGCCTGCGACGCCGGCGCGCTCGTGGGCCGAGTCCCTCGGGGCTGGACCTGCCCCTGGCGCGGTGGGAGATCGCGATCGAGGTTCCCGGCGAGCTCCGCGTTGTCCTGTCGCTGCGCGACCTCCCGGGGAGGAGCTCGTCCTTCTCGGTCTCCATGACCAGGACGACGCGGTGGACCACGATGCTCGGCACCGAGACGACCAGGCCCGGGACCGTGACGGCCTACGAGCACCACGACGACCCCACCATCGCGGGGGAGGTCGAGGCCGCCGGCAGCATCGAGGACTTCCCGCGCCTGCTCGCGTCTCTCGAGAAGGCCAGCCCGGGCATCGCGCTGGACCTCGCGTCGGCGAAGGTCCGGGGGTACCCCGCGCGCCTCCTCCCGGCGGCGGACAAGAAGCGCATCCTCGCCTGGGTCCGGTCGCCCGCCTGACGGGCCCGGCCCGGCTGAGCCGCCCGACCGGCCCCGGCGATCAGCCCTGCTGGCCGACGACGGCGAGCACCGCCTCGCCGTAGGACTCCAGCTTCTTCTCCCCCACGCCCGAGACCTGGCCGAGCCCGTCCAGCGAGGTCGGCCTCGCCGTCGCGATGCTCCGCAGCGTGGCGTCGCCGAACACGATGTAGGCAGGTACTCCCTGCTCCTTGGCGACACCCGCCCGCCAGGCGCGCAGCGCCTCGAACAGCGGCACGTCGCCCGACGCGAGGTCGGCGGATGCGACGGCCTTGCGCGCGGCTCTCGTCCGGCCCGGCCGCGCGACCTCGGTGCGCAGGTGCACCTCGCGGCGCCCGCCCAGCACGTCCGCCGCGGCGTCGGTGACGGCGAGCGTCCCGTACTCGCCCTGGACGGCGAGCAGCCCCTGCGCGAGCAGCTGCCGCACGACACCACGCCACTCGGCGTCGCTCAGCTCGGTGCCGATGCCCCACGTGCTGAGCTGGTCGTGCCTCCCCTTGACCACGCGGTCGTTGGACCGGCCGAGCAGGATGTCGATGTGGTGCCCGGCTCCGAAGCGCTGGTTGCGCTCGCGCTCCAGCCGGACCACGGTCGAGAGCAGCTTCTGGGCGGCCACGGTCCCGTCCCACGACTGCGGCGGCGACAGGCACGTGTCGCAGTTCCCGCAGGCGGTGGACTCCTGGCCGAAGTACGCCAGCAGCCGCACCCGGCGGCACTCGATCGTCTCGCAGAGCGCAAGCATCGCGTCGAGGTGCGCCGAGAGGTTGCGGCGGTGCGCCAGGTCGCCGTCCGAGCCCTCGATCATGCGGCGCTGCTGCACCACGTCCTGCAGCCCGTAGGCGAGCCACGCCGTCGACGGCAGCCCGTCCCGCCCCGCGCGACCGGTCTCCTGGTAGTAGCCCTCGACGCTCTTGGGCAGGTCGAGGTGCGCGACGAACCGGACGTCCGGCTTGTCGATCCCCATCCCGAACGCGATGGTCGCGACCATCACGATCCCGTCCTCGCGCAGGAACCGCGACTGGTTCGCGGCTCGCACGCCGGCGTCGAGGCCCGCGTGGTACGGCAGCGCCGGGATCCCGGCGGCCACCAGGGCTGCCGCCGTCTTCTCGACCGACGCCCGGGAGAGGCAGTACGCGATGCCCGCATCGCCGTCGTGCTCGGTCCGGATGAGCTGGATCAGCTGCTGGACCGGCGAGCTCTTCGGCTCGATCCGGTAGGTGATGTTCGGGCGGTCGAAGCTCGAGACGAACTGCCTCGCCTCGCCGAGGTCGAGGCGCTCGACGATCTCGCGCCGGGTCGCGTCGGTGGCCGTGGCGGTCAGCGCGACGCGCGGGACGTCGGGCCACCGCTCGTGCAGCACGGACAGCCGCAGGTAGTCGGGCCGGAAGTCGTGCCCCCACTGCGCCACGCAGTGCGCCTCGTCGATCGCGAACAGCGCGACCATCCCGCGGTCCAGCAGCTCCACGGCCGACGGCGTCCCGAGCCGCTCCGGCGCGAGGTACAGCAGGTCCAGCTCCCCCGCGAGGAAGGCGCGCTCGACGGCGGAGCGCTCCGCCGATGTCTGGGTCGAGTTGAGGAACCCGGCCCGGGCCCCGACGGCGGTGAGCGCGTCGACCTGGTCCTGCATGAGGGCGATCAGCGGTGAGATCACGACGCCGGTGCCCTCGCGCACGAGCGCGGGCACCTGGTAGCAGAGCGACTTGCCGCCACCCGTCGGCATCAGCACGAGGGCGTCGCCGCCGGTCACCACGTGGTCGACGATCTCGGCCTGCTGGCCGCGGAAGGCCGGGTAGCCGAAGGTGCGCTCAAGGACGTCGAGCGCTGCGGTCGTCATGACAGCCAGCCTAGGCGGGCTGGGTGCCCCCGCCGCCCGGTCGCGAGGCCCTTCGGGTGCGGTCGCGAGGCCCTTCGGGTGCGGTCGCGAGGCCCTTGGTGTCGCCGTCGCGCACAAAAGGCCTCGCGACCGCACCCGAACGGCCTCGCGATGGGCACGAAAGGCCTCGCGAACGGATGGGGTGGAGTCAGGCCGGGTCGGCCTCGTCCAGCCCCGGCAGCTCGCGCGTCGCGATGAGACGCCGGTACCAGTGGGCGGAGTCCTTCCAGGTGCGCTCGAGGGTCGAGTAGTCGACGCGGATGATCCCGAACCGGCGCTCGTAGCCCCACGCCCACTCGAAGTTGTCCAGCAACGACCACGCGAAGTACCCGCGCACGTCCGCGCCGGCCTCGCGGGCCGCGTCGACGGCGGCGACGTGGTCGTGCAGGTAGGACACGCGCCGCGGATCGTGCACGCGACCGTCCGCGGAGACCTCGTCCTCGAACGCCGCCCCGTTCTCGGTGACCATCGTCGGCAGCGCGGGGTAGCGGCGCGTGAGGTCGACGAGCAGGTCGGTCAGGGCGCCGGCGTCGATGTTCCAGCCCATCGCCGTGTACGGGCCAGGCTCGCGCACGAACGCGACGCGGTCGGCCCCGACCCACGGGGTGTGGGCCGACTCCCGGTGACCGGAGTTGTCCGAGGACGTGTCCCCCACCGGGGAGTGACGCACCATCGTGGTGGAGTAGTAGTTCACGCCGAGAACCGTCAGCGGCTGGTGGATCGCCTCCAGATCGCCCTCCTGGACGAACGACCAGTCCGTGATTCCCGCGGTGTCCCCGGCCAGGCGCTCGGGGTAGGCGCCCTCGAGCATCGGCCCGGTGAACGCCCCGTTGGCGAGCGCGTCGATCTGGTCGACCGCGTCGAGGTCGGCCGCGGACGACGGGTCCTGCGGCCGCACGACGTGGAAGTTCAGCGTCACCGAGACCCGCGCCTGCGGCAGCACGTCGCGGATCGCCCGGACGGCGAGGCCGTGGGCGAGGTTGAGGTGGTGGACGGCTGCCAGCGCGGCGGCCGGCTCGGTGCGCCCGGGCGCGTGCACGCCGGAGGCGTAGCCCAGGTAGGAGCTGCACCACGGCTCGTTGAGCGTCGTCCAGGTGTGGACGCGGTCGCCCAGCTCGATCGCCATCAGGCGGGCGTAGGTGGCGAAGGCCTCCGCCGTCGCGCGCACGGGCCAGCCGCCGGCGTCCTCCAGCTCCTGCGGCAGGTCCCAGTGGTAGAGCGTGACGACGGGATCGACGCCGGCTGCGTTCAGCGCGTCGAGGAGGTCGACGTAGAAGCGGACGCCCTCGGGGTTGAGCGGGCCGGTCCCGCCGGGCTGGACGCGCGACCAGGAGATCGACAGCCGGTAGGCGTCGAGGCCGAGCGCCGCGATGTGCTCGACGTCCTCGGGCCAGCGGTGGAAGTGGTCGTCGGCGACGTCGCCCGTGTGGCCGAACTCCGTCACGCCCGGCGTGTGGGAGTAGGTGTCCCAGATCGACGGCGTGCGGCCGCCCTCGGCCGCTCCCCCCTCGATCTGGTACGCGGCCGTGGCGGAGCCGAGCGTGAAGCCGTCGAACGTGCGGGGGCCGGTCTCGTGCGTCACGGTCAGGTCCTTGTCGTGGTCGGAGGTGGTGGTCTGGTTCATGCGGAGGCCTCCTGGGCGTCGGTGCTCATGGTGACGGATGGGATGCGGGGTCTCGGGGACGGTCGGGTGGGAACTGCTTCGTCAGGATGTCGGTCCTCGGGCGTAGCGTCGCCACATGACCGAGAACAGCACGCCCGAGACCCCGCAGACCTCCGAGACCCTCGGCTCGTCCGAGCCCGTCGAGAACCCGTCGCTCGAGAAGGACCCCAGCGACTGGGTGACCGGCGACGAGCCGATCACCGACTCCCAGCGCAGCTACCTCGACACCCTGGCCCGCGAGGCCGGCGAGGAGATCTCCGCGGACCTGACCAAGGCCGAGGCCTCCGAGCACATCGACCGCCTCCAGGAGAAGACCGGGCGCGGCAAGAGCTGATCCCGGTGGGTCGTCAGACCTGACCGACATCGGTGGCCTCCCTCGCCGGTGTCGTCGCGAGTCTCGTGCTCGTGTCCGGGCCGTCCCACGTGCCGTAGCGCACCCGGGTCACCGTGGCGGGCGGACCTCCGGCAGCGCCCTCGACGACCACCCCGAGCACGACGCCGACGAACGAGTCGCTCACCTCGGAGCTGAGCTCGTGGTGCGGGACCGCGGCGAGGACCTGCCAGTCGGGCTCGGCATCCGCCACCGACCGGTCCGCCGCGGCCCGGACGGGTGCCGCCAGCAGCTCGTAGCGGTACCCGTCCGAGCGGATCCCGAGGTCCACCTTCTCCTCCGTCAGAGGAAGCCCGGCCAGCACGCGGGTGGCGCCGGCGAGCGTCTGCACCGCCTCGACCACCGGACCGTCGGCGCAGCTCCGGACCCGCACGACGACGTGCGCCGCCTCGTCCTGCAGGGCGACGAGCGCGACGGACCGCCGGGCCAGGTCGGTGGTGTCGATCCGGCCGGAGAGGGCGAACTCGTGTGCGTCCTGCCGGACGCCGAGGAAGGCCGGGACGCCGCGCTCCCGCAGGCTCACGGGCGACGGCGCCAGCGTCACGGCGACCGCGTCCGGAGCGCCGTCGTCGGGCTCGACCCGCCCCGCCACGGGTCCGCGCAGAGAGATCCAGGCGGGCGGCCGCCCGCCGGCGCGCGGTGCGCCGTCGGCCACCCCCTCCACCCGGCCGACGCCGGGGGCGAGGACGGGCCCGCGCTCGTCCCACCGTGCCGGCACGAGGAAGGTCTCGCGTCCGAGCGTGTGGTGCCCGGCCAGCGGTCGGGTGCCGAGCACGAGCGCCCACAGCTCCCCGGAGGCGGACTCCACCAGATCGGCGTGCCCGACGCACTGGACGAGCGATTCCCCCTCCCCCAGGTGCCGGTGGGTGAGCAGCGGGCTGCGCGGGTCGGTCCGGTACGGCCCGGTGACGACGTCGGCGGTGGCCGCGGTGACGGCGTGGTCGCGACCGGTGCCTCCCTCGGCGCCGATCAGCAGGTAGCGGCCGTCCTTGCGGTAGACGTGCGGGGCCTCGATCCAGGCGCCCGCGACGGCCCCGTGCCACAGCACGTGCTCGGGCCCGACCAGCTCGAGCCGCTCCAGGTCGAGCTCCCGCATCCAGATCTCACCGGGGCCGCGACCCGACGTCGTCGAGTCGCGCGCGGCGGACAGCCAGGCTCGGCCGTCGTCGTCCACGAACAGGTCGGGGTCGATGCCGGCAGCGTCGAGCACCAGGGGTGGGCTCCACGGCCCCGCGGGATCGGTGGCGCGCGTGACGTACGACGTCGCGCCGCTGCGGTTCTTCGCGACGGTGACGACGACGACGAAAGTCCCGGCGTGCCACCGGATCGTCGGCGCCCAGATCCCGTCGGACAGGGCCAGACCGTCCAGGTCCAGCCAGCTGTCGCCCTCGAGGACGTGGCCGACGAGCTCCCAGGTGCGCAGGTCGCGGCTGCGGTGCAGGGGAAGGCCCGGGTGGTACCCGAACGACGAGGTCACGAGGTAGTAGTCCTCGCCCACGCGGCACACGGACGGGTCGGGGTGGCAGCCGGGAAGGACGGGGTTGACGATGCCGGTCACGACGCCGCCCCGCTCGGGAACGTCATCTCGTGGGCCTTGCCCGCGGTCAGCTCCAGGAGCCGGCGCTCGCCGTCGTGCTCGACGACGACCCGGTTGATCGAGGCGACACCGTCGACCCGGACCCGCGCCGTCACCCCGTCCGCCCACCACGCGACGTCGACCACGAGCCCGCCGCGCGCCCGCAGACCTCTGACCCGCCCCTCGCCCCACGGGCAGGCGGGGAGCAGGTGGAGGAGCACCTCGCCGTCGGGCGTGCGCTCGTGCGACTGCAGCAGCGCCTCGACGACGCCCGCCGTGAAGCCGAAGTTCCCGTCGATCTGGAACGGCGGGTGGGCGCAGAGCAGGCTGCGGTGGACGCCGCCGTCGTGCGGGCCCGAGGGCAGGACGCCGCCGGCCGCGTGGTCCACCGGGCGCAGGAACCGGCGCACCATCGCCGAAACTCGCTCGGCGTCACCGAGCCGGGCCCACAGCGCGAGCCGCCAGGCCAGGGACCAGCCGGTGCTCTCCTCGCCCCGTGCCAGCAGGCTGGTCCGCGCCGCGGCGAGCAGGTCGGGTGTCGCCCGGGTCAGGCTGCTGCCGGGGAAGACACCGATCAGGTGGCTCTGGTGCCGGTGCCGGGGGTCGGCGTCGACCTCGTCGCCCGACCACTCCGCCACGCGCCCGTCGGGCAGCACCCGGGGAGCAGGGAGCCGGCCGAGCAGGTCGGCCGCGCGGGCGAGCCGCCCCGGGTCGGCGACGTCGGCCGCGTACCGGAGCACGCCGTCGAGCAGGTCGCGGACCAGCTCGACGTCGCTGGTCGTGGTCCGCGAGAGCGACCGCTCCTGGCCGTCCGCCTCGAGCCACGTGTTCTCGGGACTGGTCGACGGCGACGTGACGACGGCGCCATCCTCACGGGCCTGCACCCACCAGAGAACGAAGTCCAGCGCCCCCCGGACCACCGGCCAGGCGCGCACCAGCGAGGCCTCGTCGCCGAGGACCTCGCGCTCGTCGAGCAGCATCCGCGCCAGCCACGCTCCCCCGAGCGGCCAGAACGACCACGACGGGCTGTCCTGCCCGTGCCCGACCGGGGCGGCGAAGCCCCACGGATCGCTGTTGTGGTGCAGCACCCACCCCGGCGCGCCGTAGAGCTCGCGCGCGACGCGGCTCCCGGTCACCTGGACCCGTTCGAGCCACTCGAGCAGCGGCCGCCGGCACTCCGCGAGGTCGGTGACCAGCGCCGGCCAGTAGTTCATGGGCGTGTTGATGTTGGTCGTGTAGTTGGAGCTCCACGGCGGGCTCGTCTCGTGGTTCCAGATGCCCTGCAGGTTCAGCGCCTGCGTGCCGGGGCGCGACCCCGCGATCGTCAGGTAGCGGCCGAGCTGGAACGCGAGCGTCACGAGGGCGGTGTCGTCACCACCGTTCTCCCGCAGGTCGGTGAGCGCGTCGGCCGTGGTCCGCGGCGTCGTTCCGGACGCCACCCCCGACGGCGCCCCGAGCACGAGGTCGACGCGGTCGAACAGCTCCCCGTGGCCGGCGCGGTGCTCGGCCAGGAGGTCGGCGAGCGACCGGTCTGCGGCGGCCCCGGCGGTCACGTCCGCGAGCGCCCGCAGGTGGTCGCGGTCGCCGTGCAGGGCCGGCCGCGCGCCGTCGGTGGCCGGGTCGGGGAAGGCGTCGGTCGCCGTCGTCAGCACGAGGCGGACCCAGGTCGCGGCCTCGAGGTGGAGCGCGCCGTCGGCCACGCGGGCCGCGCCGTCCGTGAGGACGCGCACGGCCGCGACGGCGGTGACCGAGGGTCCGCCGTAGCGCGGCCCGCCCGGATCTCCGGGCCGCCAGGGCACGACGTCGTGGGGCAGCCGCACGGCGAGCGTCAGTCCAGCGTCGCTCGCGTGGACCTCGGCCCCCGGGTGCGGGGTCTGAAGGCGCACGACGGCGTCGGCCGCGTCCGCCCAGCGCCGCTCGCCCACGAGGGCCTGCGCCGGGGCGCTGGCGATCGTCACCCCGCTGCCGCCGCCCCACTCCTGCCGTACCTCGGCGCGACGGAGGTCCAGGTGGCGGAGCGCCTCGCCGTCGGACCCGGCGCCGTCACTCCCGCCGTCGACCTCCAGCACGAGGTCCACCAGCGGCTGGTAGGCCTGCGAGTGACCGCTCTGGAGCCCGGCCACGGCCGCCTCGGCGGCCGCGACGTCCCCGCGCTCGAGAGCGGAACGCGCCGTGGCCAGCAGCGCCGGCCCGTCCGCGGGAACCTCGGTGTCACCCGGCGCCCCCGACCAGCACGTCGAGTCGTTGACCTGCCAGCGCGCGTCGCGGGCCGTGCCGAAGCACATCGCGCCGATCCGGCCGTTGCCGACCGGGAGCCCGTCGGTCCAGGCGCGGGCCTCCCCCACCGTGATGACGAGCGCGGTCGAGTCGACGGCGTCCGTCAGGGGTCGTCCGTCGCGGCTCACGCCACGCCCGGGTGCAGCAGGGGCGCCTGGCGCAGCGACCGCACGCCGACCTCGCCGCTCCCGACGGCGTACGGTCCGACCACCACGCCGACGAAGCCGTGGGAGACCGTCGTCGAGAGGTGCCCGACGTCGACCTGGGCCACGACCCGCGCGCCGGTCTCCCCCTCCCAGGAGACCTCGGCGGACCGTCCTCGGATGCCGATCCGGACGATTCCCGCCCCGGGCCCGGCGAGCGTGGCCACGTCCTGCGGGACGCCGTCGACGCATCGGGTGACCACCAGCAGCCCCCCGTCGTGCTCGGAGACCGGGGGGCGCAGGGCGGCCGTCAGCCACTGGGTGGAGGACTGCCTCACCACCAGCCCGACCTCCGTGACGTCACCCACCGGCGCGGACAGCTCGAGCGTGATCGTCGAGCACGGTGCGAGCAGGCGCCGGCCCACGAAGGCCGGTGTCGGGGACGCCGGCCCCGCACCCGCCGCGAGGCGAAGGGCGACGCCGTCCTCGTCGGGCGTCACCACCTCGCCGGGCAGGCGCCGGACGGCGACCCAGGGTTCCTCCTGGGCCCGGTCCGCCGGCTGCGACCCGTCCGTCGATGCTGCGGGCCCACCCGGCTCCGGCACGAGCGTTCCGGTACCGGGAGCGAGCACAAGGTGGTCGTCGACCCAGTCGGCCCTGACGAGGAAGGTCTCCCGACCGAGCAGGTCGACGCCGTCGACGAGTCGCGAGGCCAGCACCACGGCCCACCACGTGCCGTCCGGCGCCTCGACGAGGTCGGCGTGCCCCACGTTGACCACCGCCGCCCCCGGACCGAGGTGTCGATGCGTCAGCACGGGATTGTTGGCGTTCACGGTGAAGACGTCCGTCGGCCTCGAGGCGCGACCGGTGACGACGGCGTGGTCGCGTCCCGTCCCGCCCTCGGCCGCCACGAGGTGGACGAACTCCCCGCGACGGTACAGATGGGGCCCCTCGGTCCAGATGCCACCGTGGACGGCGCTCGTGAACACGACGGACTCGGGGCCGATGAGCGCGAGGGTCCGAGGATCCACCTCGCGCACCCACACCTCCCCCTGGCCGTTCCAGTCCTGCCGCTTCGTCTGACGAGCGCCGTGAGCCCAGATGCGATCGCCGTCGATCAGCAGCGAGAGGTCCCCGCCGGTGGCCTCGGGCCACCACACCGGCGCCGACCACGGACCGGCCGCCTCCGGCGCCGTGACGATGAAGTTGCCGCGAGCGCCCTCCGGACCGCCCACGAGCTCGCAGACCACGAGGAACCGATCGCCGTCGTGCCTGATCGTGGGCGCGTACAGACCGCCCGAGTCACCGATCCCGGCGAAGTCGATCTGATCGGTGACGACGTGCCCCACGAGCTCCCAGCTCACCAGGTCGCGCGAACGGTGCACCGGCAGGCCGGGCAGGTACTCGAAGGTCGACGTCACCAGGTAGAACCACGCGTCGCCGTCCTCGTCCACCCGGCAGACCGAGGGATCCGGGTGGAAGCCGGGGAGCACCGGGTTGGTCGCACCGCTCCACGCGAGCTCGTCCATCGCTACCGAGACCGGTGTGGTCACAGGGCGATCACCACCTCGCCGGCGCCGCGAGCGTCGCCCACCGGCTCGCCGAGCGCGCCGAGCGCCACCGACCACGCGCCGGTCGCGTCGGTGCTGCTCACGCGGACCGTCTCGCCGTCGCGCACCACGCGGTAGGACGCGGGTGCCCCGGTGCCGCCGGGCACCGTGGTCGTCGCGTCGTAGCCGTCGGGGATCTCGAACAGGCGCAGCGTGACGCCGTCGGCCCAGTCGTACTCCGGCCGGTCGTGGACCGCGCCGACCGGCAGCACCGTGCCCGGGCGCACGTAGAGCGGCAGCGAGTCGAAGCCGTGCTCCTCGCGACGCCAGCCGTGCCCCTCGACCCGCTCGCCCGAGAGCAGGTGGGTCCAGGTGCCCCGCGGCAGGTAGACCTCGCACCCCGGCTCGGCCGAGAACACGGGGGCGACGAGGAGGGAGTCACCGAGCATGTACTGCGTGCCGAGCCCGGCGACGCCGCGGTCGCCGGGGAACTCCAGCGCCATCGCCCGCATCACCGGGACGCCGGTGCGGCTCGCGGTCTCGCCCGCCGCCCCGAGGTAGGGCATGAGGCTCAGCTTGAGGCGGGTGAAGTCGCGGGTGACGTCGACGGCCTCGTCGTCGAACGCCCACGGCACCCGGTAGGAGTTCGAGCCGTGCAGCCGCGAGTGCGACGACAGCAACCCGAAGGCCACCCACCGCTTGAAGACGGCCGGGTCGGGCGTGCCCTCGAAGCCGCCGATGTCGTGGCTCCAGAACCCGAAGCCGCTCATCCCCAGCGAGAGGCCGCCCCGCAGGGACTCCGCCATCGCCACGAAGGTCGACTCGCAGTCGCCGCCCCAGTGGACCGGGTACTGCTGGCCGCCGGCGGTCGCGGAGCGCGCGAACAGCACCGCCTCGCCCTCGCCCCGCTCCTGCACGAGCAGGTCGAAGACCACCTCGTTGTAGAGCTGCGTGTAGTAGTTGTGCATCCGCTGGGGGTCGCTGCCGTCGTGCCAGACGACGTCGGTGGGGATGCGCTCGCCGAAGTCCGTCTTGAAGCAGTCCACGCCGTCGTCGAGCAGCGCGCGGAGCTTGCCCTGGTACCAGGCCACCGCCTCGGGGTTGGTGAAGTCGACGAGCGCCATGCCGGCCTGCCACTTGTCCCACTGCCAGACGCTGCCGTCGGCGCGAGTGACGAGGAAGCCGAGCGCGCGGCCCTCCTCGAACAGGTAGGAGCGCTGGGCGATGTAGGGGTTGATCCACACGCAGATGCGCAGACCCTTGGCCTTCAGCCGCGCGAGCATGCCGGCGGGGTCGGGGAACATCTCCGGGTCCCACAGGAAGTCGCTCCAGTGGAACTGGCGCATCCAGAAGCAGTCGAAGTGGAACACCGACAGCGGCAGGTCGCGCTCGGCCATCCCGTCGACGAACGAGGTGACCGTCTCCTCGCTGTAGCTGGTGGTGAACGACGTCGACAGCCACAGCCCGTAGCTCCACGCGGGCACCCTGGCCGGTCGGCCGGTGAGCTCCGTGTAGCGCTCGAGGATCTCCTTCGGGGTGTCGCCGTAGATGACGTAGTACTGCAGCTCCGCCCCCGCGACGGAGAACTGCGAGCGCGAGACGACCTCGGTGCCGATCTCGAACGAGACCCGCTCGGGGTGGGCGACGAACAGTCCGTAGCCCGCGTCCGAGAGGTAGAACGGCACGTTCTTGTAGGCCTGCTCGGAGGCGGTGCCGCCGTCCTCGTTCCAGATGTCGACGCTCTGGCCGTTCTTGGCGAACGTGCCGAACCGCTCCCCCAGGCCGTAGATCGTCTCGGCCACGCCCATCGTCAGCTGCTCGCGCACGAACGGCCCCTCGGGGGTGCTGATGACCCCGACGCTCTGGGGCGTGGAGGAGGTCAGGACGCGACCGTCGGGGGCCACGAGCTCGAGGCCCCAGGGCCCGTCGGTGGCGACGCGGGCCGTGAGACGGCCGGCGGTCAGGGTCGCCGGACCCTTGCCCGGCGCCTCGGGCAACGTGATCTCGACGCCGTGGTCGGCCGACACTATCGGGAAGTGCGGGCCGCGGTCGATCCCGCCCAGGTGGTGGGAGATCCGCACCCCGACGACGTCGGGCAGGGGGGAGGTGAGCCGCACCGTGACGAGCGGCCGGTTGAGGGTGTCGCCGCGCGAGCCGATCGGCACGGTCGGGGCGTAGACGAGCAGGTCGTCGCCGTCCGCGACGACGTCCTCGACGTCGCGGGGGCGCAGGACCTCGACGCCGGGGCGCAGCTGCCAGTAGCCGTCGGTGAACTTCATCGTGTCTCCATCAGGACGAGGACGTCGTCGGCCGCGAGCGGCACCGGGACGTCCGGGGTGGTCGAGATCTGTCGGGGGGTCGTGGGGTCGGCGAGCAGGTCGGTGAGGGTGGCCGGGCCGGTCAGGCCGAGGGCGTCCGCGAGAGCGCCCGGTGCCAGCAGCACCTCGGCACCCGTGTGGTTGAGCACGAAGAGCACGTCGCCGCGTCGTGTCACCTCGACGCCCGCGGGCGCGTCGGGCAGCGGCGGGCGCACCCCCGCCTCCGCCAGCGCGCCGTGCAGCACCTCGGCGAGGTCCTCGGGCGGTAGCACCCCGGCCACGAGGCGCGCGCTCCCGGTCCCGCTCCCGGACGTGCGGCGCGTGACGACGGCGGAGCCCGCCAGGTTCCCCAGGCCCGGCAGCGCCTCGTCGCCGGCCAGCGCGAGCAGCACCTCGGCGTCGTCGGCACGGGCGTGGCCCAGGTAGTCGTGCACGCGGGTCTCGCGGCCGTCCGCCCACCGCGCGGGCAGGCCGCCGTCGGGCAGCGGGACATGCTCCTCGACGCCGGCACCCAGCACGTCGCCGACCAGGGCGGGCGTGCGTCCGAGGTGCAGGTGCGTGAGCGGGTCGGCGACGCCGGAGAACGGCCCGACGACGAGGTGGCCACCGTCCTCGACGTAGGTGCGCCAGGTCTGCGCGACCGCGGGGTCGACGACGTAGGTCGACGGGGCGAGCACCGCGCGGTAGGACGCGAGGTCCGCCGTCGGGCTCACGACGTCGACCGCCACGCGCGCGTCCCACAGCACCCGGTGCCAGGCGCGGAGGGTCGCGAGCGGGTCGAGGCGGTCGGTGGGCATCGCCTCGGCGGTCGCGGCCCACCACGAGGGCCAGTCCCAGACCAGCGCGACCTCCGCCGTCGACCGGGTCCCGACGACCGGGGCCAGCCGGGCGAGGTCCGCGCCGAGCCGGCGCACCCCCGCGTGCACGGCCGTGTCGGGGCCGGCGGTGGGCAGCAGCGCCGAGTGGAAGCGCTCCGGACCCGAGCGTGCCTGCCGCCACTGGAAGAAGCAGATGCCGTCCGCCCCGTGCGCCACGGCCTGCAGCGACTCCAGGCGCGAGCGGGCGGGCGACTTGGTGAGGTTGTGCGCCCGCCAGCTGACGCCGCTCGCCGCGGACTCCAGCAGCAGCCACGGCGCCCCGCCGCCCAGCGAGCGCATGAGGTCCTGGGTGAGGGCGGCGTCCGTGAGGGCGCGGGGGTCGGCGGGGTCGGGGTAGGCGTCGTCGGCGATCACGTCGACGTCGTCGGCCCAGGTGGCGTAGTCGGCCAGCGCGAAGAACCCCATGAAGTTCGTGGTGACGGCGCGCTCGGTGTCGTGCTCCCGGATCACCGCACGCTGCTCGCGGTAGACGTCGCGGAGCTCGTCGGAGCTGAAGCGGCGGAAGTCCAGCGCCTGCGTCGGGTTGCGGTGGTACGGCGCCGCGCGCGGCGGCAGCACCTCCTCGAAGCTGCGGTAGCCCTGCGACCACACGCTGGTCGCCCAGGCCTCGTTGAGCGCCTCGATCGAGCCGTATCGCCCCGCCAGCCAGCGCCGGAACGACGCCGCCGCGAGGTCGGAGTGGTCGACCTGGCCGAGCTCGTTGCCGACGTGCCAGAGCACCACCGCGGGGTGGTCGTGGAAGGCGTCGACCACGGCGCGCGTGATCGCCAGGGCGGCCTCGCGGTAGACCGGCGATGAGGCGCTGAACTGGTTGCGCGAGCCGTACGTCAGGCGCACGCCGTCGGCCGTGACCGGCAGCGTCTCCGGGTGGAGCGCGCCCAGCCAGGGCGGCGGCGAGGCCGTCGGCGTCGCGAGGTCGACGGCGATGCCGCCCGCGTGCAGCAGGTCCAGCACCTCGCGCAGCCAGTCGAGCTCGTACCGGCCGGGCTCGGGTTCCAGGCGCGACCACGAGAAGACCCCGACCGTCACCAGCGTGACGCCCGCCTGCTGCATGAGGTCGACGTCCTCGCGCCAGACCTCGCGGTCCCACTGCTCGGGGTTGTAGTCGCCCCCGAACGCGAGGGCGGGCAGCGGCCAGGACCGGCGCTGCTCGGGACGGTCAGACATCGAGAACCTCTCGGGCAACAGCAATCGAAGCGGTTCGACCACCGGCGGTCGACGGCGACGGAGGGGTGGCGTGGTTTACCGCCGGGCGGTGGGGATGGCGGGTCGATCTGCCGCGTCGAACATCATCGACTAGCGTAGCCCTCCGGACGACGCCCACCGGGCGTTGCTGACGAGGGGAGCAGTCGTGGCGACGATCGAGGACGTGGCGCGGCGCGCGGGGGTCTCGCAGTCGACCGTGAGCTACGCGCTGTCGGGCAAGCGCCCCATCTCCGCCGACACCCGTCGCCGGATCGAGAAGGCGATCGAGGAGCTCGGGTACCGCCCGCACGCCGGCGCCAGGGCGCTCGCCTCGGCCCGCACGGACGTCATCGGCCTGATGGCGCCGCTGCGCACCGGCGTCGACGTCAACGTCATCATGCAGTTCGTGGCCGGCGTGGTCACCGGCGCGAGCCGGAGCGGGTACGACGTGCTGCTCCTGACCCAGGACGAGGGCTCGGTCGCCCGCGTCACGAGCTCCTCGATGGTCGACGCCCTCGTGGTGATGGACGTCGAGGACGACGACGCGCGACTGCCGGCGCTGCAGAACCTCCGCCAGCCCGCCGTCCTCATCGGTCTCCCGACCGACCCGCACGGCCTCTCGTGCGTCGACCTCGACTTCGCCCAGGCGGGTGCCGTCGCGGTCCGTCGCCTCGTCGCCGCGGGTCACCGGTCGATCGCCCTGATCGGCAGCCCCGCCGAGGTGGTGAGCCGTCACACGTCCTACGCCGAGCGCATGACGCGAGGGTTCGTCGGCGCCTGCGAGGCCGCCGGCGCCGCCTACCTCGTGCTGCCCACCGCGGCGTCCGCCGCTGGCGCCGTCGCCTCCGTCGACCGGATCCTGGCGATGATGCCGGACGTGACGGGGCTCGTCGTGCACAACGAGGTGGCGCTGCCTCATGTGATCTCCCGTTTCCAGATGCGTGGACGTGGTGTGCCCGACCAGGTGTCGGTGGTGGCGGTGTGCCCCGAGAACGTCGCCGTCTCGCTGCCGTCGCCCGTGACGAGCGTCGACATCCCGGCCGAGTCGATCGGCCAGATCGCCGTCGAGATGCTCACAGGTCTGATGAAGGACCCCTCCCGGGGCGAGGTTCGGCTGGTGAGCCCGCGACTGACCGAGCGGGGCAGCGTGCACGAGGTCGAGGTGGTCACCGGCGCGTGAGCGCCGGCGACCCGACGAGGTCTCCCTCGCCGTCTACCCCTTGACGGCGCCGAAGATGACGCCCTTGGTGAAGTGACGCTGGACGAACGGGTACACGAGCAGGATCGGGATCAGCGCGAGGACCATGATCGCCATCTTGACCGGCAGCCCGGTGACGGCGCCGGTGGCGACGTCGACCTGGCCGGTGCCGCTGCCGGGCAGCGTCACCCCCTGCAGCACGTAGGAGCGCAGCACGAGCTGCAGCGGCCAGAGCGTGTTGTCGTTGATGTAGAGCATCGCGTTGAAGAAGGCGTTGAAGTAGCCGACCCCGTAGAAGAGAGCGACGACCGCGGTCACGGCCGTCGACATCGGCATGATGATCCGGCCCAGGATCCGCCAGTCGCCGGCGCCGTCGATCCGCGCCGCCTCGGTGATGGCCGGGTCGATCCCCATGAAGAACGAGCGCAGGATCAGCACGTTGAAGGCCGACACCGCCCCCGGCAGGATGAGCGCCCACAGGTTGTCGATCAGCCCCAGGTTGCTCACGAGCAGGTAGGTCGGGATCATCCCGGCGCCGAAGAACATCGTGACGAGGAAGACGAACAGGATCGGACGGTGGCCCAGCGAGCTCGGCCGCGACAGGCCGTAGGCGGCCAGGACCGAGACGAACGTCGACAGCACGGTTCCCACCGCGGTGACGAACACGCTCACGCCGGCGGCCCGCGTCACGATCCCGCCCGACAGGATCTGCTGGTAGGCCGCGATCGTCAGGTCACCCGGGATCAGGACCATCCCGCCCGAGCGGTTGACGTCCGCAGTCGTCGAGAACGACGTCAGGACCACCGTGTAGAGCGGCACCACGACGATGAGGACGACGATCGTCAGGACGAGCGCCTTGACGCCCTGTCCCAGCGGGGAGGGCTTGCCCTCCCACGCGTTGCGGTGCTTGTTGATCCGCCGCTGGGGCGGCGGGGTGGGGCGGGCGTCCCGCTCGGGGACGGGGACGGGGACGGCGTCAGGACGGCCCAGCGGCCCCTGACCGGCATCGGTCTGGATACTCATGATTTGCGGTACACCCCGTCCTCACCGAACACGTGCGCGAGCTTGTTGGCACCCAGCACCAGGGCCAGGGAGACCAGGCCCTTCACCAGACCGGCGGCCGCCGCGAAGGCCCAGTCGCCGTTGACGACACCCTGGTAGTAGACGTAGGTGTCGATGACCTCGGCCACCCCCGGCCCCACCGCCCCGCGCTGCAGGATCAGCTGCTCGAACCCGACGGTCAGCGCGTCGCCGAGCCGAAGGATCAGCAGCAGGATGATCGTCGGCCGGATCGCGGGCAGCGTGATGTGCCACATCCGCCGCATCCGACCGGCACCGTCCATGGCCGAGGCCTCGTAGTGCGCCGGGTCGACGGTCGCCAGCGCCGCGAGGAAGATGATGATTCCCCAGCCGGCGTCCTTCCAGACCGCCTGCGAGGTGATGAGCACCAGGAACGTGTCCGGGTTGGTCATCAGGTCGAACCCGGTGAACCCGGCCTGGGCCAGCAGCCTGTTGACCAGCCCCGCCCCGCCGAAGATCTGCTGGAAGATCGTCACCACCAGCACCCAGGAGAAGAAGTGGGGCAGGTAGATGATCGACTGGATCGTCGTGCGGAGCGCCGGCGTGATCACGCTGTTGAGCAGCAGCGCCAAGATGATCGGGATCGGGAAGAAGAACACGAGCTGGAAGCCCGTGATCAGCAGGGTGTTTCCGACGGCGTGCAGGAACTGCGGGTTGTTGAACACCCGCACGAAGTTGTCCCACCCCACGAACGGGCTGTTCGCGATCCCGACGTAGGGCGAGTAGTCCTGCCACGCGATGACGTTCCCGAGCATCGGGACGTAGGCGAACAGCACCAGCAGTCCCACCGCCGGCAGCGTCATCACCAGGAGCGTCTTGTCCCGACGCAGACGATCACGCCACGTGATCCGGTTGATCGGCACACCGTTGTGGTGCGTCGGCTGCTTCTCCCGGCGACCGCGACCACTGCGGCGATCGCGGTGGTCGCCGGCCCCTCCGGCTCCGGGGGCGTGACCCCCGGAGCCGGAGAGCTGCTCGTCGAGACGCTCATGAGTCGGAGCTCTCCTGCGTGCCCTCCTGGGCCTCGTAGATCTCGGTGTAGAACTCGCGGAGCTCGTCACCGCCGGAGCTGCGCCACGTCTCGATCGCGGCGTCGAGGTCGTCGATCGACGCCCGGCCGCGGGCGATGTCCTTCTCCAGGTCAGAGAACGGCTGGCCGATGGACGCGTACTGGTTCGGCTCGGCGATGTTCATCCCGTAGAAGAGCGGCTCCGTGACGTACTTCGCGTTCTCGGCCGACCAGGCGCTGCGCCTCTCGACGTAGTCGGGAAGGTCGGGCTTGGCGTTCACCGCCGGCGGACCGACGAGGAACATGTAGGTCGGCTGCACCTCGCGCTGGGCCTGCGTCGTCGCCGCTGGCACCCCGTTGGCGTCGAGGTCGTAGTGCACGCCTTCGACGCCGTAGTTGATGAGCTGGTACTCCTCGGTGCCGAAGGGAGCCGCGAGGAAGTTCGCCACCTCGAGGAGCTCACGGATCTGGTCCTCGTCGTCGGTCTGCTTCAGGAACGAGCACATGGCCGCACCGCGGGGCTTGTAGATCACCGGGTCGCCCTCGGCGGACACCAGCGGCAGCACCCCGATGTCGAAGGACGGGTTCGCCGGACGGTTGCGCGTGAGCGCCTCGTGCCAGTAGCCGATGCCTGTCGAGGTGAGGACGACCTGGCCGCTCTCGAACCGGGTCCCGGCGTCGGCCTGGTTGTCGGCGACGGCGTCGGGGTGCACGGCGCCCGAGGAGTAGAGCTCGGCCATCCACTCCAGCGCTGCCCGGTACTCCGGCGTCTCGACGCGGTGGACCAGGGCCCCGTCGTCGCCGACCTTCCACCCGGGCTGGGAGGGAAGGAGGTTGAACATGGCGGCCGCGGTGGCCCAGAGGTCGTTCGTCCCCCACTGCCCGTCGCCGGTGTTCGCCACCGCGAAGTCGATGACCTCGTCCGGGTTCGTCGGCAGCTCCTGGTCACCGACCAGGTCGGGACGGTACAGCGCGTAGTCGGTCAGTCCGACCTCGACCGGCATCGGGAGGCCGTAGATCTTCCCGTTCCAGGAGCACGCCTGCCAGGCCTCGGTCGGCAGGTTCGCCAGGTAGGGGAAGTCCTCGACGGCGTCACCGGCGAGGTGGGGCGTGAGGTCGGCGAAGATCGTGCCGACGGCGTCGTTGAAGCGCGGGGGGACGTTCCAGCCGGGGATCGTGGTCCAGTCAGCGACGTCGCGGGGCGAGGCGAGCACGGCCGCCATCTTGTCCCCGTAGGTGTTGCCGTCGGAGATCTGGAACTTGATCGTGGTGCCGATCGCCTCGTTGACCGAGTCGAAGTAGGCGTTTCCGTCCGTCGGCGGGATGGTGCCCCAGAGCGGGGTCATCGCCGTGTAGCTGCCACCGCTGCCCGGCGGGCTGTCGAAGGCCGTGGCCAACGGGTCGGGCATCGAGGTGAACCCCGGAGCCGATCCGTCGACACCCGGGAAGTCCGGCTCGACGAGCTCGACCGGGACGTAGTTGGGCGTGTCCTCGGCCGACAGCCCGTACGACGTCACCTCGTCACCACCCCCACCCGTGCCGGCGCCTCCACCACAGGCGGCCAGCATGGCGACAGCGCTCGCTGCACCGACGGCGGCAACCGTTCGACGTCGACCTCGTCCGGCTGACCGGCCCGTGGAATCGGTGGTTCTCATCGGCGAAACTCCCTGTCGTGTCGCGGAGGGCTCCACTGCCCTCCGAGCTGGTCGCTCCGACTCACCTTTGATCGTCGAAGCGCTTCGCCTCACAGTATGGTGAGTGAACTAAACCACGCAACCCCCTCGGACCGAAGAGTGCGGCGGAGACACGAGATCTGCTGCAATCCCGGGCCGAATACGCCTCGGCGCAGCACCGTTTCAGCAGGTCGGGGAGATGCCTTGCGCATCGAACCGATTCGAGTAACGATTCGATGACGACGCCGAAGCGACCACTGACGAAGGAGTCACATGACAGCCGCCAGCCGCCCCCTCGACGCCACCGAGGTCCTCGCCGCGCTCACGCTCGACGAGAAGATCGCGATGCTCCACCAGCACTCCCCCGCGGTGGAGCGCCTGGGACTCGCGCCGTTCCACACCGGCACCGAGGGACTGCACGGGCTCTCCTGGCTCGGCACGGCGACCGTCTTCCCGCAGCCCGTGGGGCTGGCCGCGTCCTGGGACCCCGAGCTGCTGCGCGCGGTGGGCGACGCCGTCGCGACCGAGGTGCGCGCCAAGCACGCGCAGGACCCTGCGGTCAGCCTCAACGTGTGGGCCCCGGTCGTGAACACGCTGCGCCACCCGCTCTGGGGCCGGACCGAGGAGGGCTACTCCGAGGACCCCGACCTCACGGCGTCCCTGGCGACAGGCTTCTGCCGCGGCCTGCGGGGCGACCACCCGGAGGTGTGGAAGACGGTCCCCACGCTCAAGCACTACCTCGCCTACGGCAACGAGACCGACCGGGCCGTCACCAGCTCGCACCTGCCTCCCCAGTCGCTGCGGGAGTGGGAGCTGCCGGCGTTCGTCGGACCGCTCGCGGCCGGCGTCGTCGGTGCCGTGATGCCGTCGTACAACCTCGTCAACGGCCGACCGAACCACGTCGCGGGCGAGCTCCTGGACGAGCTGCGCTCGTTCTCCCCGACCTCCATCGCGGTCGTCTCCGACGCCCAGGCGCCCTCGAACCTGGTCGACGGCGAGCGCTACTTCGACGACCACGTCGCCTCGCACGCCGCCGCGCTCCTCGCCGGCATCGACTCGTTCACCGACAACTCCGAGGACACGGGCCCGACGATCGAGCGCGTCACCGCCGCGCTGGCGGCAGGGCTGGTCACCGAGGCCGACGTCGACCGGGCGCTCCTGCGCGTGCTCGAGCTGCGCGAGCGCACGGGCGAGCTGTCCGGACAGGACCCCTACGGCGTCGGGCCGGAGGGCATCGACCTGCCCGAGCACCGCGCCCTGGCCCGTGAGAGCGCGGCCCGCGGCGTCGTCGTGCTGGCGAACGACGCCGAGGTCCTGCCGCTGCGCTCCCCCGCCCGGATCGCCGTCGTCGGCCCGTTCGCCGACCGCGTCGTCCACGACTGGTACTCCGGCACCCCGCCGTACACGTCCTCGATCGCCTCGGCCCTGCGCGAGCGCTACCCCGACGCCGAGGTGGTCGTCGCCGACGGCGCCGACCGCGTCGCGCTGCGCTCGCTGACGCACGACCGCTACCTCGAGCTGCAGCCCGACGGCGTGCTGACGGCGACCGCCGTCGCGCCGCACCCCGGGACCCAGCTGGACGTCACGGACTGGGGCGACGGCGTCGCGAGCCTGCGCGCGGTCGGCAACGACCTGCTGCTCACCGGCAGCTCGTGGATCCAGGCCGCCACGTCGAGCAGGATCGGCGGCTGGGTGGCCCAGGAGACCTACCGCCTGCACACCCACCACGACGGCACCGTCTCCGTGCAGCACGTTGGTTCAGGAAAGTGGCTTCGCGTCCAGCACGGCACCCACCTGCTCGTCGCGGACGGCACGGCCACGACGGCGGAGCGCTTCGCCCGCCACGTCGTGGTCGCGGGCACCGCGGCGGTCACGGCGGCGAGCACCGGGTCCGACGTCGTGGTCGTGGCCCTCGGCAACGACCCCCACGTCGCGGGCCGCGAGACCGAGGACCGCCCCGACCTCCTGCTGGCCCCGGGCTCGCGGGAGATCTGGCGCACCGCCGTCGCGACCGGCGCGCCCGCCGTCCTCACCCTCGTCTCGAGCTACCCCTACGCCGTCGCGGAGGAGGCGGCCTCCGCCGCCGCCGTGGTGTGGACGAGCCACGCCGGCCAGGAGCTCGGGCACGGGCTCGTCGACGTCCTCTCGGGCGACCGGGAGCCGTCCGGACGGCTGGCGCAGACCTGGTGGGCCCGCGAGGAGGACGCCGGCGACCTGCTCGACTACGACGTCGTCGGGGCGGGCCAGACCTACCGCTACGCCGACGCGACCCCGCTGTACGGGCTCGGGCACGGGCTGAGCTGGACGAGCGTCGCCTACCGCGGGCTGCGCCTGGCGACGGATCGCGTCGAGGCGCCGGCCGCGACCACGGTGCACGTGGCCGCGGACCGGGCTGAGGCGGGCGACGGCGCGATCGACGCCGTCGTCACGGTCGCCAACACCGGCGCCCGCCCGGTCGACGAGCTCGTCGCGGTCTGGGCGCACGCCCCGGAGCTGCCCGTCCCCGCCCCGCGGCGCCGCCTCGCCGCCTGGACCCGGGTCGACCTCGCTCCGGGTGAGACGCGCGACGTGACGCTCCGCGTCCCCTCGGCGTCCTCGCCGTCTGGGACGTGGCCGCCACGGCCCCCGACGGCGACCCGGCCAGGCCCGCAACACCCGGGGCCTACCGCGTGCAGCCGGGGTCGTACCGGCTGGCGGCCGGCCGATCGGTGACGGACGTCGCCGTGGCGGCGCCGCTCCTGGTCACGGGAGACACCCCGACGACGGTGCGTCCCGAGCGGATCCCGGCCCACGCGTTCCACCGCCACGACGGCGCCGTCACCTCCGACCGCACGCGCGAGCACGGGTCCAGCGTGGAGGTCGCGTCCGCGGGCCGCACCGCCTGGACGAGCTACTCCCGCCTGGACGTCGAGGGGGTCACGGGCGTGACGCTCGTCGCGGCCCGGCGGGCGCTGCCCGCGTGGGGACCGACGTCGGTCCGCCTCGACGTCCGCCCGAGCGGTGGGGGCGACGCCGACTGGCGCGCGTTCACCGCGGAGGTGGAGGTGCCCGACGGCGGACGCTACGACTGGCAGGACCTGGCGCTGCCGGTGCTCGACGCCCCCGGCCTCGACCGGCGCGACGTCGACCTGCGGCTGCAGCTCACGGGCGCCGCGCGGGTCGCGGAGATCCGCCTGACCCGCTGAACGACCGATCCGACGACGAGAACGCACCACGTCGCGCCTGTGGACCCACGGGCGCGACGTGGACCGTTCTCGCGGGCCTGAGGCGCTCGCGGCCGCGGCGTCCGCCCAGGGCCCTCAGGGCTGCGCCGGCGCGTCCGCGAGCAGCCGCTGGGCCGAGTCGACGTCGGTCACCAGCACGTTGATCCAGCCGCCCAGCAGGGCACCGCGGATCGCGGCGTGCTTGCGCACGCCGCCGGCGACACCGACGCGGCGCGGCACCTCGCGCAGCTGGTCGGCGGCGATGCCGATGATGCGGTCGTTGAGCTCGGTCCGGACCGGGCTGCCGTCGGCGTCGAAGAAGCGCAGGCAGATGTCGCCGACGGCGCCGGCGTCCGCGAGCGCCGCGCGCTCGGGCTCACCGAGCACGTTGCCGCTCATCCGCAGCAGCTCGGACGGCTCGACCGAGCCGATGCCGACGAGCGCGACCGTGAGGCGGGGCCACAGGCTCATCACGTTGGTGACGGTCGGGTCGGCCATGAGGGAGTCGCGCGCGCTGGCGGTGCCCAGCACGCCGGGCGTCGGCATGAAGACCGGTTCGGCGCCGGTGCTCGAGGCGAACTGACCGATGAGGCGGGCCGCGAGCATCTGCACGCGCGGGTCGCCGAGGCCGCCGACCACCTGGACCACCGAGTCGACGACGGAGGAGCGGAAGGGGCGCATGGCGTTGACGGCAGCGAGCAGCGAGGCGGACCACGAGGAGATGCCGACGGTGTCGCCGCCGATCAGCGTCGCGGCCAGGTACTCGGCCGTCGCGGCCCCGAGGGCGGGCGTGACGTCGTCGTCGGACCCCCCGGCGTCGACCACCACCGCCTGCTCGAGACCGTAGGCCTGCTCCAGCGCCTCCTCCAGATCCGTGTGGACCCCGGCGGGCAGCGAGACGATCGTGTGGACGATGCCGACCTCGGCCGCGCGCTTGAGCAGGCGCGAGACGCGGGGCTGGGAGACGTGCAGCTCGGCGGCGATGTCCGCCTGGCGCCGACCGTGCTCGTGGTACATCCGGGCGACGCGCGCCATGAGGCGCAGCTGGTCCTCGGAGTGGGTGAAGACGGGTCTGGTGTCGGACCCGGAGGGGGAGCTCATCCGTGCACCTCCTCCGACGACGACCGAGCCCGGTCGGTCTCGTGATGAATATCGTATCGATACTGCATCAGCGATCCTGCCGGGCTCGGTCGGTGTCTCGGGAGCGGGACGCGGGCCGTCAGGCCAGGAGCCCGGACGCCGTCGTCGCGATGCCCTGCGCGCTCATGCCGTGGTGGTCGAGCAGCCACTCGGCGCTGCCGGTGATGGCGAACTCGTCGCGGAACCCCAGGCGCGCCAGGCGGGCGGGGTGGTTCTCGGCGAGCACCTCGGCGACGGCGCCGCCGAGCCCGGTGACCATGGCCTCCTCGATCGTCACGATGCCGCGGGTCTCCCGCGCGGCGGCGAGAACGGCGTCGTCGTCGAGCGGCTTGATCGTCGGCATCGACAGCACGCGGGCGCTCACGCCCGCCGCCGCGAGCACGTCGGCGGCGTCCAGCGCCCGCACCACGGTGGTCCCCGTGGCGATCAGGGTGACGTCGTCGCCGTCGCGCAGGGTGACGGCCTTCCCCGGCACGAACTCGTACCCCTCGGGGTAGACCGACGGGACGCCCATGCGCGAGACGCGCACGTAGACGGGGCCCTCGTGACGAGCCGCCCACCGCACGACCTGCTCGGTCTCGGCGGGGTCCGCGGGGGCGACGACGACGAGCCCCGGCAGGGTCCGCATCCAGGCGAAGTCCTCGATGGAGTGGTGCGTCGGCCCGAGGTCGCCGTAGGCGACACCGGGCGACTGCGCGATCAGCTTGACGTTGTACTGCGAGTAGACGACGTCGGCCTTGATCTGCTCCATCGCGCGGGCCGTGAGGAAGCAGCCGGCCGCGGACACGAACGGGATCTTCCCGCCGTTGGCCAGGCCCGCGGCGATCCCGACCATGTCCTGCTCGGCGATGCCCACGTTCACGGTCCGCTCCGGCAGTGCCTTCTGGAAACCGCCGAGCTTGGAGGATCCGATCGAGTCGTTCACGACGGCGACGACGCGCGGATCCGCCTGCGCCACCTCCGTGATGGTGGCGGCCCAGGTGTCGCGGCAGTCGAAGAGCGTGCGCTCGGTGGTGGCGGTCATGAGGTCTCCTCCTCCGCCTCGATCGAGGCCAGGATCGCGTCGAGCTCCGTCAGCGCCTGCGCGACCTGCTCGGCGCTCGGCACCTTGTGGTGCCAGGCGACGTTGTCGCGCATGTAGCTGACGGGGTGGCCCTTGTCGGTGTGGGCGAGCACGAAGGTCGGCTTCCCCGACGCCGCCGGGACGCCGGCGTAGGCGTCCAGGAGGGCGCCGACGTCGTTCCCGTCGACCTCCACGACCTCCCAGCCGAACGCCCGCAGCTTGTCGCCGAGAGGTTCGAGGTCGACGGTGTCCTCCACGCGCGCCCCCTGCTGCAGGCGGTTGCGGTCGACGAGCGCGACGAGGCGGTCGAGCTTCTGGTGGCCGGCGGTCATGAAGGCCTCCCAGTTGGAGCCCTCCTGCAGCTCGCCGTCACCCAGCAGCACGAACGTGCGGCGCTCGGAGCCGTCCAGGCGGGCGGCGAGCGCCATCCCGACGGCGATGGGCAGACCGTGGCCGAGCGGACCGGTGTTGGCCTCGACGGCGTGGATCTTGTTGCGCGCCGGGTGGCCGTTGAGCATGGACTCGGGCTGCAGGAACGTCCGCAGCGCCTCGGGGGCGATGTAGCCGCCGATCGCGAGCGTCGTGTAGAGCGCGTTGGCGGCGTGGCCCTTGGACAGGACGAGCCGGTCGCGCTCGGGGTCGGCGGCCTCGACCTGCTCGGGGCTGATGTTCATCACCTGCAGGTAGAGCGTGACGAGCGCGTCCGTGATGGAGAACTCGCCACCGATGTGACCGGCGCCGGCGGCGCCGACGGTCTGGATGGCCCGGCGTCGCACCTCGGTCGCGGCGCGGCGCAGGTGCGCCAGCGTCTCGGCGCGGCTCGCGCCGTCGGGCACCCGGCCGAGGACCTCGATCTCGCGGTCGGGGGCGGCCAGCAGCGTCGTCTCGACGGCGTGGGCCAGACCGGCGTGCCGGTCCAGCGGGGTGAGGGTGCTCATGAGCCCTTCCTCATGCTCGACAGGAGCACGTCCTGCACGAGGCGCTGGGCGGCCATCGCGTCGTTGGTCGCCTGAGCGGCGCGCAGGGACTCGATGTCCAGCTCCTCGAGGGCACGGTGCACGGCCTTGAGGAAGCGGATGGAGGTCTTCGCGGCGTCGACCGTGTCCTCGCGGAACGGGAACTGGTCGAGCTGCCAGACGCCCTCCCAGTTGTTGATCTTGAGCGTGTAGAAGAACTCGAAGACCTCGACGGGGTGGACGGTGCCGACGACGAGGTCGTCGTCCCAGCCGCGGAAGTTGTCGTTGACGTCCATGGCCCACAGGAGGCCGTGGTCGATGAGCAGCTGCGCGGACGCCGAGGGCGACTCGCCGCCGAACAGCGCGTGGCCGAAGTCGAGCAGCACACCGACGTTGTCCACGCCCATGGCCTTGATGCCGAGCGCGGTCTTGGCCGCGGAGTCCCAGAACATTCGGCCGCGCGGCTCACGGGGCTTGTACTCGATGACCATCCTGATGTCGGGGTTGGCCAGCGCGAGCTCGCGCATGCCGCCGACGGCCAGGTCCCACTGCATCTTGTGGTCGACCTGGAAGGGGTAGTCCCAGCCGTCCTGGCCGGGCCACACCTTGAGGTAGGAGGCGCCGAGGTCGCGCACGACCTGCGCAGCCTCGTTGAGCACCGCCAGGGCCTCGGCGCGGACGTCGGCGTCCGGGTTGGTGAAGGCGCCGTAGCGGAACCGGCGCATGTAGATCTCGGGCGTGACGCCGATCGCCTCGAGGCCGTTGTTCTCCAGCGCCGCCTTGACGTCGGCGACGGACACGCCCTCGGTGAAGGGGTACGGGACGTCGACGACGGAGAGGTCACCCACGCTGCCGGCGAGGTCGATCTGCTCCAGCGTGGACAGCGCCGGGGCGTAGCCGTCGGTCGCGTAGCGGTCGACGTAGCTGGCGAAGTGCCACAGGCCAGCACCGAAACGAGGTGAAGACATATCTATTCCAATCCGATTGGTGATGCTCAATGCTAGCAGGTGGCCCCTGCCGGTGGCCCCTCCGCGCAGGAGGGGCCACCGACCGTCAGCCTGGCGGGAGGATCAGTCCTCGAGCGCGAACGTGGTGTAGCGGTCCGCGTTGGTCGCGTCGATGAGCACGCAGTCGATCGACTGCTTCTCCGGCTGGCCCGTCTCCCCCGTGCGGATGAAGGAGTCGGCCTGCTCGACGGCGAGCTCGGCGATCTGCACGGCCGGCTGGAGGCCGGTCGCGAGCATCTTGCCGTCCTTGATGGCCTGGACGGCGTCGGGGCTGCCGTCGAACCCGGCGACGATGACCTTGCCGGTCAGACCTGCGGCATCGACGGCGGCGACGGCACCGAGCGCCATCGTGTCGTTGCCGGCGATGATGCCCTTGACGTTCGGGTTGGCCTGGAGCAGCGTCTGCACCTTCGTGAAGGCCTCCTGCTGGTCCCAGTTGGCCGTCTCCTGGGCCACCATCGTCATCGGCGCGTACTGGTCGATGACCGCGTGGTAGGCGTCGGAACGCACGGCGGCGTTGGTGTCGGTCTCGCGGCCGAGCAGCTCGATGTACTCGCCCTCACCCTCCATGGCGGCGGCGAAGGACTCGCCCACGAGGCCGGCGCCCTGGGAGTTGTTGGCGACGATCTGCGCAGCGGCGACGCCGGTCTCGTTGATCTCGCGGTCGATGAGGAACACCGGGATGCCGGCGTCCTTGGCCTTCTGGACGGCACCGACGGTCACGTCGGCCCCGGCGTTGTCGAGGACGATCGCCACGGCACCGTTGGAGATGGCCGAGTCGATGAGCTCGCTCTGCTTGTTGGGGTCGTCGTCGTGGCTGTCGGACTGGGCCTCGTAGCCGAGCGCCTCCGCCGCGGCGACGGCCGCGTCGGCCTCCGCCTTGAAGAAGACGTTCGAGTGGGACGGCGTGATGACGGCGATGAGGCCGCCGGCCTCACCGGTCTCGGCCGGCGCCGACTCCGTGGACTCCGACTCCTCGGCGGTGGCCGAGGACGACGTCTCCTCGGCGGACGTGGACGGGCTCTCCTCGGCGGTGCCGCCGGAGCAGGCACTGAGAAGCAGTGCCGAGACGGCCGCAGCGATCACTGCGCCCTTGCGGATGGTGCGTCGCATCTCCTGATACCTCCTGGTGATCTTTCGTGGGCCTACGCGGTTGCGACAGGCTGACGTTCGGCAAGCTCGCGCTTGACGCTCTGTGCGGCCTGGGCTGCTGCCCTGGCCTTCTTCAACCGCTCCTGGGACTGGTCGAGGATCACCGCGAGAACGATCACGAGACCCTTGATGACGGTCTGCCAGAAGCTGGACACCCCGACGAGCACGAGCCCGTCGGAGAGGAAGCCGATGACGAAGGCGCCGATGAGGGCGCCCTTGACGGTGCCGCGGCCGCCGGCGAGGGACGCCCCGCCGATCACGACGGCGGCGATCGCGTTGAGCTCGAAGGACTGCCCCGTCTGGGGCGCGGCCGACGTGAGCTCGGAGGCGATGATGAGGCCGGCCATACCGGCGCAGACGCCCGAGATGATGTAGACGCGCATCTTCACGGACTTCACCAGCACGCCCGAGAGCTGGGCGGCGCGCTCGTTGCCACCGGTGGCGTACAGGTGGCGGCCGAACTTGGTGCGGGTGGCCAGGATCCAGATGACGATCGCGAAGACGACCATGATCCAGATCGCCGTCGGGATGCCGAGCGGACGCCCGATCCCGAGGAACGAGAAGCCCGTGTTGCCGAGCTCGGGGTCGCCCTGCAGGCGGGGGAACGTCGAACCGTTGGAGATCAGCAGCGCGGCGCCGCGGGCGATGTACATCGTGCCGAGCGTGGCGATGAACGGCGCCACGTTGAATCTCGTGATCAACCACCCGTTCAGGGCTCCGACCAGGCCGCCCACCGCGAGCGAGACCACGACGACGACCCACACGGCCGGGTAGGCGGTGGTGTCGAAGATCGACAGCTCCCAGCCCTGGAGCATCACTCCCGCGACGATTCCCGACAGGCCCACGATCGAGCCGACCGAGAGGTCGATGCCGCCCGTGATGATGACCAGCAGCATGCCCAGCGCGAGGATGGCGTTGTAGGCGACGTGCTTCGTCATCGTGATGAGGTTCGTCGGGGTGAGGAAGGCGTCGGTCATCAGCGCGAAGATGATGACGAGCACGATCAGCGCGACGAACGCGCGCTGGTCGAGCAGGAACTCACCGATGCCCCTGTTGCCGAGAAGGCGGCTCCGGGCCTGCTGCGTGGCGCTCAGCGGCGCCTGGTTCTGGGTCGCGGTCATCTCATGCTCCGTCGTTGGTGCTGTCGGCGATGGCGGGGGTGGACGGCGTCGCCGAGGTGTCGGCGACCGCCATCAGCTGTTCACGGTCGGTGGTGCGCGGGTCGAGCTCGGCGACGATCTCGCCCCGGGCCATCACGAGGATCCGGTCGCACGCGTAGAGCACCTCGCCGACCTCGGAGGTCGCGAAGAGCACGGCGCGGCCGGTGCGGGCCTGGGCGGCGACGAGGGCGAAGATGTCCGCCTTCGCGCCGACGTCGATGCCGCGGGTGGGCTCGTCGAGCACGAGAACGCGGGGGGAGGTCAGCAGGGCCTTGCCGATGACGACCTTCTGCTGGTTGCCGCCCGACAGCGAGCCGATCGGGGCGTCGAAGCTCGCGGTCTTCACGCGCACCTTGGTCCCGGTCTCCGTCACGGCCGCCGTCTCCGCCTTCCGCGAGACGAACCCGCGGCGGATGAACTGACCCACGGCGGAGACCGCCATGTTTGCGCCGACGCTGAGGGTCTGGACGAGTCCGTCCCGCTGGCGGTCCTCGGGCACGAGGATGAGCCCCTCGTCGATCCGACGGGCGACGTCGAGGTGGGCGAGGTCCACGCCGTCGAGCTCCACGGAGCCCGAGAGAATCCGGTTCCGGCCCGCGAGCGCCTCGAGCAGCTCGGTGCGTCCCGCCCCCATCAACCCGTAGATGCCGATGACCTCACCGGCGTGCAGGTCGAAGCTCACGCCGCGCACGGCCAGGCGGCCGGGGCTGTCGGGGTCGGCCACGACGACGTCGCGCACCGCCAGCAGCACCTCCCCGGGGTCGTGCGCCATCGGGGCGTACAGGTCGCCCTCCTCGCGTCCGACCATCTGCGTGACGATCCAGCCGAGGTCGACGTCGGCCATCGGGGCCTCGGCCACGATCCGGCCGTCGCGCAGGACGACGGCGTTGTCGGCGAGCTCGAGGCACTCGTCCAGGTGGTGGGAGATGTAGACGATCGAGACGCCGCGGCTCGTGAGGTCGCGGATCACGCGGAACAGGACCTCGACCTCGGCGTGCGAGAGCGCGGAGGTCGGCTCGTCCATGATCAGGATGCGGGCGTCCTCGGCCAGCGCCCGGGCGATCTCCACGAGCTGCTGCTGACCCAGGCGAAGGTCGCCGGCGAGCATAGTCGGGTCGAGCGGCTCCTCGAGCCGCGCGAGGAACTCGGCGGACGCGCGGCGCTGGGCCGCGAAGTCGACGAAGCCGCCGCGCACCTCCTCGCGAGCCAGGAAGATGTTGTCGGCGATCGACAGGTTCGGGCAGAGGTTGAGCTCCTGGTGGATGATCGCGACACCGTGCGCCACCGCCTCGGTGGGCGAGCGGAAGTCGACGGGGACTCCGTCGAGCGTGATGACACCCGTGGAGGGCTGCTCGACGCCGGCGAGGATCTTCATGAGCGTCGACTTGCCGGCGCCGTTCTCGCCGATCAGCGCGGTCACCTCGCCCACGCGGAGCTCGAACTCGACCCCGCGGAGCGCGTGCGTGCCGCCGTAGGCCTTCGTGACGGCCTCGGCCCGCATGATCACCTCGCCGCGCCGGGCAGCGAGGTCCGCGGCGGGGGCCGCGTCCGTCGTCATCAGCCGACCTCGATGCTGACGGGCACGATCGTGACGTGCGTGACCTCGCCACCGGTCTTGGAGACCCAGGTGGTGCCGCCGACGACGGTGATCTGCTCCCCGATCATCGAGGTCAGGTCGAGGTCGGTGTAGACCTCCGCGGCGGCGAGCTTGTTCAGCTCGATCGCCACGTTCTGGTACTCCGTCTGGTTCACGAAGTCGCCGAACGTCAGCTCGGCGCCCGCGTCGCGCAGGGCGGTGGAGGAGCCGAGCGGCGGGATCGCGACGCCGACCGTGATGCCCTCGGGCATCCCGTCGACCTCGAGCCCGACCTCGCCGAAGGAGCCCTCGACGATCGTGCCGGTCGCCGACACGGGGTAGCTGTACGGCTTGCCCTCGCCCTCACGGCGGCCGAGCTCCTCGCCCGTCGCGTCCGGGTCCGTCAGGATCTGGGGCACGAGCTCCTCGACGGCGACGGCGCGGTCGGTGAGGGAGGGCACGATGACGTCGGTGTAGTTGAGCTCGGCGAACTCGACGGCGGTGTCGGCGGCGACGACCGCCTCACCCGCGCCGACGAAGGTGGTGCTGGCGGCCATGCCGCCCAGCAGCAGCGCCCCGAGCACGGGGCCCACCACCACGCCGCGGCGCCAGAGCGGCCGGGCCTGAGATGTCGCGGTCAATGCGTCCTCCTTCGTTCCTGCTGCTTCTGCACGTGGTCGAGGTGCGTGGGGGTCGGGGTGGTGCGCGTCCTGCGGGTCACGGGTGCGCCCCGGGGGCGTGACCGCGGGAGCGGGCGACGGCGTCGCGCCACGTCGCGCGGCGGGCCGCGCGGTCGGCGTCGGACAGGCGGGGCTCGACGACGCGGTGGGCGGCGCCGTCGCGAGCGCCCTCGCCCTCGCCGTCGCCGTCGCGGGCGGGCCAGGTGTGGCCCAGGGCGCGGGAGGCGAGCATCGCGGCGCCGAGCGCGGACGCCTCGGGCTCCCCCGAGACGCGCACGGCACGGCCGAGCAGGTCGGCCTGCGTCTGCATGAGGAGCGCGGAGGCGGTCGCCCCGCCGTCGGCGTGCAGCACCGCGAGGTGCGCCGCGCCGTCGGACTCCATCGCGGCGACGACGTCGGCGACCTGGTGCGCGACGGCCTCGAACGCGGCCCGCGCGAGGTCGGCCCGGGTGGAGCCGCCGGTGATGCCGGCGATCAGTCCGGTCGCGCCACGGTCGAAGTAGGGCGCCCCGAGTCCGGAGAACGCGGGGACGAACGCGAGGCCGGGCTCGGCCTGCGCCGCGAGCTCGCCGAGCGCGACGACGTCGCCGTCCGTGAGCAGGTCGGCCATCCAGGTGAGCGCGGCGCCCGAGGCGACGATGTTGCCCTCGCGGGCGAAGGCGGGAGCGTCGGTGAGCCACGCGAGCGTGGCGGCGATGCCCGACGGCGCGGGGTCGGCGCTCGCGGCGCCCACCATCACCGAGGAGCCGGTGCCGAAGGTCGCCTTGCCCTCCCCCGCGCGGCCGCCCGAGTGGTGGAACAGCGCGGCGTGCGAGTCGGCCAGCACGGCGTGCACGGGCACCCCGGCCGGGATGCGACCGCCGGGGAGCGTGCGGGCGAGGAGCGCGTCGGAGCGACGGACGGGGGCGAGGGCGTCCAGCGGCACGCCGAACAGCGCGCACAGGTCCTCGTCCCAGGTCTGGGTCGCCAGGTCCAGCAGCAAGGTGCGGGAGGCGTTGCCGGCCTCGGCGGCGAGCTCGCCGGTGAGGCGATGCACGAGGAACGTGTCGATCGTTCCGACGGTGCGGGTGGAGGAGGCGCCGCCGGTTGCGGTGGTCGCGCCGGTCGTGCCGGTCGCGTCGAGCAGCCAACGCATCTTCGGCGCCGAGAACATCGGGTCGAGGTCGAGGCCCGTGCGGGTGCGGACCTCCCCGGCGAGGCCGGGGTCCGCGGCGAGGAGCGCGTCGCACGCCGCGGCCGTGCGGGCGTCCTGCCAGCCGAGGACCGGACCGAGCGCGGTGCCGTCGGCGTCCCAGACGGCGACGGACTCGCGCTGGTTGGAGATCGAGATCGCGGCGAGCGTCGGGTCACCGGCGGCGGTGAGGACCTCGTCGATGGCGGCCTCGGTCGCGTTCCAGAGGTCGTCGGCGTCCTGCTCGACCCAGCCGGGGCGGGGAAGGCGATGCCCACGCGGCGTGAGGCGGAGGCGAGCACGCGGCCGGTGGCCGCCTCGACGAGCAGGGCCTTCGTGTTCGTGGTGCCCTGGTCCAGGGCGAGCACGAGGTCGCCGACGGCAGCGCCGGACCCGGGGGTCCCCAGCGTGCTCGCGGTTGCGTGAGCCTCGTGCATCATCGATCGTCCCTGACCTTCTGCATATTCATTCTACGTTGAATGCGTTGCGCCCAAGGTAGGCACGGTGTTGGATGTTGTCAACCGATCGAGGGAGATCGCATGACAAGCGACGTCGTCGTCGTGGGATCCGTGAACGTGGACCTGCTGCTCACGGTGGACCGCCACCCCACCCCGGGCGAGACCCTGCTCGGGGGTTCCGGGGCCCAGAGCGCAGGCGGGAAGGGCGCCAACCAGGCGCTCGCGGCCGCGCGCCGCGGCGCGTCGACAGGCCTCGTGGGCGCCGTCGGGGACGACGCCGGGGCCGCCGTCGCGCTCGCCCGGCTCACCGCGGCCGGGGTCGATCTGGGTGGGGTCGCGACCGTTCCCGGGCCGACCGGGCTCGCCGTCGTCACCCTCGCGCGCGACGGCGAGAACACGATCGTCGTGGTGCCGGGCGCGAACGCCGCCGTCTCCCCCGCCGTCGTCGAGGCGGCCGCCGGCACGATCACGGCCGCGCGCGTGTGCGTGCTGCAGGCCGAGATCCCCCTGGCGTCGGCGACGGCGGCGGCCCGGATCGCTGCGGCCGCCGGCGTCCGCGTCGTGCTCAACGTCGCCCCGGCCGCCGCGCTCCCCCTGGCCACGCTGCGGCTCGCCGACCCGCTCGTGGTCAACGAGCACGAGGCGGCGCTCGTGCTCGGGTGGGCGCGCGAGGCGGAGGGGCTGTCGGCGGGCGAGCCGCCGTCGTCGCCGTCGTCGTCGTCGCCGTCGCCGACCGAAGGCGGGGAGGTCACCCCGGAGGCCGGGCTCGATCTGGCCCGAGGGCTCCGCGAACTCGGCATCCCGGGGGTCGTGGTCACGCTCGGCGGGGCCGGCGCCGTCGGGATCTCCTCCGACGGCGAGTGGACGGTGCCTGGGCTGCGGGTCGCCGTCGTGGACACCACCGGGGCCGGCGACGCGTTCGTCGGTGCCCTCGCCGCGAGCCTCGCCCGAGGCGCCGGCCTGCACGAGGCTGCCCGGGACGCCACCCGGGTCGCCGCCCACGCCGTTCAGCGCCTCGGCGCCCAGGACTCCTACCCCGAGAAGGACGAGCCCCTCCCATGAAGCGCACCGGAATCATCAACGCCCCGCTGTCCGGCGCCCTCGCGCGCCTCGGCCACACCGACCTCGTCGTCCTCGCCGACGCCGGGCTACCCGTCCCGCCGCACGTACCGGTGGTCGACCTGGCGATCGTCTACGGCCTGCCCCGGTTCACCGACGTCCTCGCCGCGCTGCTGGGCGACCTCGTGGCCGAGCACGCGTGGATCTCGCGCGAGTCCGACGACTGGCCGGGCGGCGAGTGGGTCGACAGCCGCCTCGGGTTCGCCGCCGAGAGGATCGACCACGGCGACCTCAAGGCGATGGTCGCCGACTGCCGGCTCGCCATCCGCACCGGGGAGGACACGGCGTACTCGAACGTGGTGCTGCGCTGCGGCGTCCCGTTCGCTGTGTGAGCCCGGCCCCCGCGAGAACGCTCCAGCTCGCGGCTGACGGCCGTGGGCCGCGAGCTGGAGCGTTCTCGCGGCCGGGTCCGATCGGTTTCGAGGTGACAGCCGGGCGGGCGTTCGCGACGATGGGGCGATGAGACGTCGCGGGCCCGCACCTCTCGCCCGCGTCGGCGAGGTCCTCGAGGTGGTGCGCGACGCCCGCCTCGCCTCGGCGGACGACGGCTCGGGAGCCGAGTGGCCCGCTCCCCCGCCCGTCGATCGTTGGGCCGCCGACGTGCTCGGTCGTGGCCACGAGGCCCGGACGCTGCCGCTCGCGGACGACTTCGAGGGCGAGGTCGTCACGACCCTCGTGCGCTACCGCCCTGAGCTCGATCCCGGCCGCTCGCTCCCGCGCGGGCTCGGATCGGCGGGGGCGCAGCGGTTCGCCGTCGTCTACCTCCACGGCTGGAGCGACTACTTCTTCAACCACGAGCTCGGCCCGTTCTGGTCGGACAACGGCGCCGCGTTCTACGCCCTGGACCTGCGCAAGTACGGCCGCAGCCTGCGCGCGCACCACACCCCGGGCTACGTGGACGACCTCGCGACGTACGACGAGGACCTCGAGGCGGCGCTCGCCGTCGTCGAGCAGGAGCACCCCGGACTCCCGGTGGTCCTGATGGGTCACTCCACCGGTGGCCTGACGGTGAGCCTGTGGGCGGACCGCCACCCGGATCGGCTCGCGGGACTCGTGCTGGTGGCGCCGTGGCTGGAGACGCAGGGCTCGTCGGTGGTGCGCACCCTCTCCGCCCCGATCGTCACGGAGATCGCCAAGAACTTCCCCCTCCGCCTCACCCCGCAGATCGACCTCGGCTTCTACAACCGCACGATCTCGAACCTGCACGACGGCGAGTGGGAGCTCGTCGCGCCCTGGCGCCCGTCGCACAGCTTCCCCGCCCGCTACGGCTGGCTCGCCGCGGTGCTCCGCGGGCACACGAAGGTGGCGCAGGGGCTCGACGTCGACGTTCCGGTTCTCGTGGTGCGCTCCGCGAAGTCGCTCATCTCGCCCGTCTGGGACCCCGCGATGGCCGAGAGCGACATCGTGATCGAGGTCGACGTCATCGCCGAGCGCGCGCTGCGGATCGCCCGCACCGTGACGGTCGCGACGGTCCCCGGCGCGATCCACGACGTGCTGCTCTCGCGCCGCGAGGTGCGCGACGACGCCTACGACCGCATCGCGCGGTGGGTGCGGGGGTACGTGGACTGACCCGCGGTCGCGGTCGCCACCCCCGCGCTGCCGCGCCCTTGTGGTCGCGAAACTGCGCGCGGAGCGACCACAAGGGCGCGGTCACGCAGCCGCCGCAGCCACAAGGGCGCGGTCGGGATGGGCGACGTGGATCCGCGACGGGGTCCCGGGTCGGGGGTGGGTCAGCCGCGGACGGCGCGACGGCGGTGCGGGCGGGCCGGGCGCTCCGGGCGGGCGGGGGCGGCCGACTGGGTCAGCGCCTCCTGGAGCGCCTCCCCGAGGTAGGGGCCGTCGGCCCCGAAGCGCCAGGCGGACCAGCCGTCGGCGACCGGGCGTCCGAGCGCGGCGCTGGCCGCTGATCCGGGCTCGGCGTAGGAGTCGCCGTCGACCACGATCGTGCCGTCGGCCAGCAGCCGTCCGGAGACCCCGCCGTTCTCGCCGGGCAGCACCAGGGACGCCTCGCCCACCAGGGCGACGACGGCCTGCAGCTGCTCGTGCGGCGTGAGCCCGCCCGCGGTCGGCTCGTCGGCGTCCGCCTCCGGCGGCTCGAGACGCTGCACGTCCTCCTGCTCGACGGCGGCCGTCGGCTCGGGGGCCGGCGTCGGCTCGACCGTTGCCTGTACCGCCGGTGCCGGCCTCGGCCCCGGGCGCGGGCCCGGCTTCGGCCCGGGCTTGGCGACGGGCTTCGGCGCTGACTCAGCCGGCGCAGCCTCAGCCACCCCAGCCCCAGCCCCAGCCGGCTCCACCGCACCCTCGGCGCGGCACACCCGCACGACGTCGCCCAGCAGCGGAAGCGCAGCCTCGACAACCGGCGCGACCGTCGTCGCGATCAGCAGGAGCGAGGGCCCGGCGGCGGGCCGCGCCGTCGCCCCGGACCGCAGCTGCCACCAGGCGTCCCGCACGCCGTCGGAACCGCCCGCGTGGCCCGCGGCCAGCTCGGCCGGCGCGACGCTCCGCACGGTCGCGGCCCGCGCCAGCGCGTCCACGAGCGCCTCGGGCGTCAGCTCGGCCACCCCGACCACGAGCACGACGGCGCCGCTCGCGTCGAGCGCGACGACGTCCGTCCCGGCGTCACCGGTCGCGGGTCGCTCGGCCACCGGCACCAGGGCGAGACCAGCCTCCGCGGCCCAGGCGCGAGCGCTCTCGAGCGCATCCGGCAGGACCTCGCCCGGCTCGGAGGAAGGGGCGGCGGTGGCGGCGGGATGCACGGGGATCACGGGAACAGACACCAACTCAGCAGAGGGGTGGGTGGGACGGGCGTCATTCTGCCAGAAGGAGCTGGGCGAGCGTCGTGCCCCTGGTTCCGGCCAGCTGCTCGGCCTGCGTGCGGCACGAGTAGCCGTCGGCGAGGTAGACCGCACCCTCCGGCGCCTCCCGCAGCGCGGGCAGCAGCGCGTTCTCGGCGACCGCCACGCTCACCTCGTAGTGGCCCTTCTCCATGCCGAAGTTGCCCGCCAGCCCGCAGCAGCCGGCGAGCTGCGTGACCGTCGCACCGGTGCGAGCCAGGAGCATCGCGTCGGCGTCGAAACCCATCACGGAGTGCTGGTGGCAGTGCGGCTGCGCGACGACGGTGGTCCCGACGAGCGACGGCGGCGCCCAGTCCTCGCCCGGCCCCAGCTCGGGGTCGGTGAGGAGCTCCGCGAGCGTCCGGACGGCACCGGCGACCTGCGCCGACCGGGGGTCGTCGGGCAGCAGCTCGACGAGGTCGCTGCGCAGCACCGCGGTGCACGAGGGCTCGACGCCGATGATCGGCACGCCCTTCGCGGCCGCCGGACCGAGCACGTCGAGCGTGCGCGCGAGCCGCTTGCGCGCGCCGTCGAGCTGGCCGGTGGAGATCCAGGTCAGGCCGCAGCAGGCGTCGCTGCTCGGGATCCGCACGGTGTACCCGGCCTTCTCGAGCAGCCTGACCATCGCCTGCGCCCCCGCGGGGTCGAGGTGCTCGGAGAAGGAGTCGGCCCAGAGGATCACGTCGCGCGTGCGGGTCCCGGTCGCCGCGACGCCGTCGGACGCGCCGTCGTCGGGCGTCCGCCCCCGTGCCGTCAGCGCCGTCCCGGACCGCTGGGGGAACCAGCGCGAGAAGCGATGGGTGGTGAACGCCGTCATCTTCCGCCGGCCGTCGATCCCCGAGACGGCGAACACGGCCTTTCGCAGCGGCGCGACCCGCAGCGCGAGGTTCGCCAGCCCGGCGACGGGCGGGAACGCCGTCGCGAGCTTCGCCCAGCGCGGCAGCCAGCCCAGCACGTAGTGCGACATCGGCCGCAGCTTGCCCTTGTACCGGCGGTAGGTGACCTCGGCCTTGTACGTGGCCATGTCGACGCCGGCGGGGCAGTCGCGCCCGCACGCCTTGCACGAGAGGCAGAGGTCGAGCGAGTCGGCCACCTCGGGCGCGTCCCAGCCCTGCACGAACGAGCCGTTCGCCAGCTCCTGCAACACGCGGGCGCGACCGCGGGTGGCGTTCCGCTCGTCGCCCGTGGCCTGGTAGCTGGGGCACATGAAGCCGCCCGCGCTGCTGTTGTCCGCACGGCACTTGCCGACGCCGACGCACCGGTGGACCGCCTGGGTGAGGTCCCCGCCGTCGTGCGGCAGGGCGAAGCCCTTGGTCCCCAACGTGATCGCCTGCGGGCGGCGCAGGTTGGCCGTCACGGGCGCCGGCCGCACGACGATGCCCGGGTTGAGGTGGTCGGAGGGGTCCAGCAGGCCCTTGAACTGCTCGAACAGGCCGAGCGCCTCGGGCGTGTACATGTGGTGCAGCAGCCCGCCGCGGGCGCGGCCGTCGCCGTGCTCACCCGAGAGGGAGCCGCCGTAGGACCCCACGAGCCGGGCGGCGTCGTTCATGAACGCCTCGAAGTCGGGGACGTCGCCGGGGCGGTCGAGCGGGAGGTCGATGCGCACGTGGATGCAGCCGTCGCCGAAGTGGCCGTAGGGCAGACCGTCGACGCCGTACTGCGCGAGCAGCGCGTCGAAGTCGCGCAGGTAGGCGCCGAGGTTCTCGGGCGGGACCGCCGCGTCCTCCCAGCCCGGCCACGCCTGGCGGCCGGCGGGCGTGCGCCCGGCGAGACCGACGCCGTCGGCCCGGATCCGCCACAGCGCCGCCGACTTGGCCTTGTCGGTCGTGATGAGCGAGTCGACGCAGTCGCTCGCGGCCACCAGGGCGGCCGCGTTGGCGAGCGCCTCGGTCTCGTCGGCCCCACCGACCTCGCAGAACAGCCAGCCCGCGCCGCGCGGCAGGTCGGGCACCGAGCCGACGTGCTGGCGCACGACGTCGACGAGCCGCGCGTCCATGCCCTCGATCGCGAGGGGCTTCAGGGCCGCGAGCGGGACGACGGCGTCGGCCGCGCTGGGCATGTCGGCGTAGCCGAGCACCACCAGCACGGGCGCCGTCGGAAGGGGGTGGAGCTCGACGGTCGCGCCGAGCAGCGTGACGACGCTGCCCTCGGTGCCCACCAGCGCGCGGGCGAGGTGGCTGCCCCGCTCGGGCAGCAGGTGCTCGAGCGAGTAGCCCGAGACCTGGCGGGTGAAGCGCCCGAGCTCGGTGCGCATCAGGGCGAGGTTGGCGGCCACCAGACGGTCGAGCCCGGCCACCGCCTCGAGGGCGTCGCGACCGGAGCCGGCCGTGAAGCGGCGACCGGCGCCGTCCACGACGTCGAGGCTGCGGACGTTGTCGGCCGTGCGCCCGTAGGCGAGCGCGTGCGGACCGCACGCGTTGTTGCCGATCATCCCGCCGAGCGTGGCGCGGTTCTTGGTGCTCGGGTCGGGCCCGAACCACAGCCCGTGCGGCGCGGCGGCCGTCTGCAGGCTGCTCATCACCACACCGGGCTGCACGACGGCGGTGCGCTGCTCCGGATCGATCTCGCCGATCGCGTGGAGGTGGCGCGAGAAGTCGATGACCACCCCGGGCCCGACGGCGTTGCCCGCCACGCTGGTTCCCGCACCTCGCGCGGTGACCGGGGCCCGGTGGGTACGGGCGACCTCGAGCGTGGCGAGCACCTCGTCGACGTGCCGCGGGAACGTGACGACCTGCGGGACGACGCGGTAGTTCGACGCGTCGGTGGAGTACTCGGCGCGACGGCGGCGTCCCGCGTCGGCCTCGGTCACGCGCGCCAGATCGCTCAGCAGTGCGGCCGTGGCGTCCTCCGGGGGCCGTCCGGCACCGGGCGGACGGGTGAGGGTGGTCACGAGGAGGAGTCTTCCACGGGGGTGACGAGCGCGGTCGGCGCGTCCGGTCCGTGACCCGTGGTCACCCGGCCGCGAGCCACCCGATGGAGGGCGGCGTGGTCGCGTTGGGGATCGTGACCTGGCCGAGCTCACCGAGCTGTGCCGTCACCGCCTGCAGCGGGTCGAGCTCGCTCGGCCCGGTGACCGTCGTGACCGTGGGCACGAAGTCCATCGTGCACACCGCGCCCCCGGTCTGGACGAGGTCGATCTCGACGACGGAGTCCGCCTGGCGCACGGCCTCGGGGATGAGCGGGCACGAGCTGGAACCGAACGTGATGACCAGCAGCGCGTCCCCGGCCTCGTTCCACCCGACGCCGCCGGCCGTGTCCTCGGGCGCCTCGACGCCCGCGGGCAGTCCCCGCACGTAGTCGAACGGGAGGTCGGCACCCTCGGCCCCGGCGCCGTCGCCCTCCGGGGCGTCGGTCTCCGACGCGTCCGTCTCGGGCTCGTCCGTGGGGCGCGTGGTCTCGCCGCCGCCCTCGCTCTGCTCCTGCGAGGGGGACGGGCTCGCCGAGGTCTCCTCGGGGTCGGCGGCCTCCCCCTGGGGCGGCGTGCATCCGGCGAGGCCGACGACGAGGCTGGCCAGGGCGAGGGTGGTGAGCGTTCGAGCTGCGGGGCGACGCATGAGGGACTCCTTCGACGAGTGCCTGGTCACGGTACTACCGGAGCCTGGGAGCGGCGCGGCCGTGGCCGACGCCGGTCCCAGGCTCCGGGTGAGGTCCTACTGCTGGACGCTGAAGTCGAGCTGCTCGTCGGCGACCGCGATCACGGACCACGTGCCGCCGTCGGCGTCGGTGAACTCGTAGGACGGCACGAGCAGCACGGTGCCGTCCGGCTGCCACTGCTGCGCGAGCCCGAGGCGAGCCCCCGTGATCGTCACGTCCTGCACGGGCCACGCGACCGACACCCCGGGGGCCGGGGCGGCGGGCGCCTCGGTGGGCGGCGTCCACTCCTGGGTGACGCTCGTGTCACCCTCCATCGTCCGCGCCCACCCGGTCTGGTAGCCGCCGAACCGCGGGTCGCTGAGGCGCTCCACGCCCTCCTGCTCGCTGACGACGGGGTAGGTCCCGAGATCGACGACGCCGGCGAGGCTCCCGGAGAACGAGGCCAGACCCGTCGAGGTCAGCTCCAGGTAGAACATCAGGTCCGTGCCCTGGCCGGCGACGACGCGGCGCGCCTCCGCCATCGCGGAGACGGCGCCCTCCCACGTCGGGGAGGTGAACTCGAACTGGGTGGGGTCCTCACCGATCGCGGTGAGGACCTCCTTGATCCGCTCGATGGCGGCGTCCCCGCTCGGCGCGTCCTCGGGGCGCGGCTCCTCGCACCCCTCGCACCAGGCCTGGGCGGCGCTGTCGTAGAAGTAGGAGCTGAGCGAGCCGTCGAGACCGACGTTCAGCTGCCGCGTGCCGTCCGTGAGCTCCCAGCCGCCGTTGGCGATGGCCGGAGTGCCCGCCATGCCGAGCGCGGTCGCGAGCTGCACCATGCGCTCCTCCGTCGACGCCGTCGCGGCGTCCAGCCCGAAGGCCTGGGCCGAGCGCTCGGCGGTGCTGAGACCGGTGGAGCTGAACGTGGAGCGACCGAACCCGATCATCATCGAGTCGGCGGCGCTGCGGCTGGCGAAATCAGCAGAGGCCGGCCCGGCGGCCGAGGTCGCCGCGGGTCCGACGGCGCTCTCCTCGGCCGCGCCTGCGTCCCCACCCGCCACCTGCGGCCCGCCCAGCGAGATCGGCGCCGGGGCCGACTCCGCGGAGTCGGCGGCGGAGCTGCCGCCCGAGGCTGCGGAACCGCCGAGCGCGTACCCGCTCGTGCCGACGATCACGGCAGCGGCCGCCGCGGCGACCGGGGCGTACCAGGAGCGGCGACGACGGGCGGTGAGGTCGACGGGAGCCGGCGGCTCGGCGTCGTCCGGATCCGTGGCCGTGGGGGCCGCGTCGGCGGCCGACGGCGTTCCGTCGGCGGACTCGTCGTCGTCGACCCGCGCCTCGACGACGGTCGGGAACTCGGGGCTCACCTCGACCTCGGCGGCAGGGTCGGCGGCGCGCAGTCGCGCCATCACCTTCTCCTCGACGGCGGCCGCCGCGTCGTCGTCGTGCTGGTCACCGGGCTGCGCGTCGTCGTTCCGGTCGTCGTCACGGTCGTCACCGGGAGGGGCGAACCGCCGGAGGTTGTCGTCGCTCATGTCTCGCTCCTTCGTTCGTGTCGGGGCCTGACCCCCACTGCTCCGTATGTGTGTCGCGGCCCGCGAACCTTGCGCGGACGGCGGTCGTCAGAGGTGGAGCCGGTCGGTCCAGGCTTCCCGCAGGCGCTTGCGGGCGCGGGACAGCGCGGCGTCCGCGCCTGACCGCGAGATGCCGAGCACCTGGGCGAGCTCCGCGCCGTCGAGCCCCTCCCACGCGTTGAGCAGCAGGATGTGGCGGTCCCGCTCCGCGACGGCGCCCAGCGCCCCCCTGACCTCGGCGTCGAAGATCGCCGAGATCTCCGGATCCGTGCCCACGCGCGCGGGTGACGGTCGCTCGGGCAGCTCCGCCACCGGGAGGTCGGCGTGCTTGCGGCGGTGGTTGGCGAGCGTGTAGCCGGCCGTCGTGTAGAGCCAGGGGAGGACGGCCTCGCGAGGGACGTCGTCGCGGCGTCGCCACGCGGTCACGAGCACGTCCGCGGCGAGATCCTCCGCGTCCTGCACGGGACCCCGTCGCGCGAAGTAGCGCACGAGCGCGCGCGAGTGCTCCTCGACGACGCCGGTGAACCAGCGTCTGTCCTCGTGCTCCTGGCCCATCGGCCCTCCTCAGGTGGTGCGGTGTCGACCCGTCGGTGTCGGCCGTCGGCCGACCGGCGGGCGTGCGGTCCCCTCCCACGAACATGTCGCGACCCGCCTCGATCTTGCCGCCCCGGGACGACCGATCCGTGGACCGTCCGGGCGAGCTGCACCGCGAGGCCCCCCGTGCGCTTGACTGTGCACCCGGGCGATGGGCCCGGACGAGGCGGCGGGGAGGTCGACATGCGGCAGTTCGTCCTGCTCGCATCGCGTCAGCTGGACGGCGTGGCGGACGAGGAGTACGCGGCCTTCTGCCGCTTCATGGACCTTCCGCCCGAGCGCCTCCGTCGCGTCCGGCTCGAGCAGGGACCCCTGCCGGATCTCGACCTCGACACCGTCGCCGGGGTGGTCGTGGGGGGCAGCCCCTTCACCTCGAGCGATCCGGAGGAGACGAAGTCCGACGTCCAGCTCCGCGTCGAGCGGGAGATCGGTGACCTCCTCGTCGAGATCTGCGACCGCGACCTGCCGTTCCTGGGCGCCTGCTACGGCGTCGGCACGCTCGGCGTGCACCTCGGGGGCGTCGTCGACACGACGTTCGGCGAGCCGGCAGGGGCGGTCCCCGTCACGCTGACCGACGAAGGCCGCAGCGACCCGCTGCTGGCGGGGATGCCGACCACGTTCGAGGCGTACGTCGGCCACAAGGAGGCGCTGCGCGAGGCCCCGCCCGGCAGCGTGCTCCTGGCGTCCTCGCCGACGGCGCCCGTGCAGATGCTGCGCTACCGCCGCAACGTCTACGCGACCCAGTTCCACCCCGAGCTCGACGCCGAGGGCATCGTCTCCCGCCTCCTCGCCTACCGGCACGAGGGCTACTTCGACCCGGCCGAGGTCGACGCCGTCGTCGCCCGCGTGCGGAGCGCGAACGTCATCCACACCGGCCGGATCCTGAAGCGGTTCGCGGCCCTCTACGGATGAGGCGTATCCGGTCGTAGAGCGGGCCGTTGAGCATGGTTTGAGGCTGGCTGACGCAGGCGCTCGCCCCACCCTCACGCTGTCGGCGAACAAGTCTCGACTCGGTCGTGCGCCACGACGAATCGTGCCGTAGCGTCATCCACGGTTCGGGGTCGACGTCGCCCCCTGCTCGGCCCCGAACCACTTCCTCCCCCGCACGTGACACCGACGTCACACGCGCACGGCAGGATCTCCCCCATGACCCGCACCGCCCTCGTGCTGCGACACGACCCCGGCATCGGCCTCGGCAACGTCGCGCCCACCCTCGCCTCCCACGGGTACGCCGTCACCACGATCGACACCCCGGGCGGCGACGTGGGCGCGCTCGATCCGCTCGACTGGGACGTCGTCGTCGCCCTCGGCGGGACGGAGGGCGCCTACGAGACCGACGCGCACCCCTACCTCGCCGCCGAGATCGAGCTGCTCGCCACGCGTGCCGCCGCCCGCCGACCGATCCTCGGCATCTGCCTCGGCGCACAGATGCTCGCGGCGGCCCTCGGCGCGCGGGCCTACCGCGGGGACGCCCACGAGGTCGGCCTCCTCGCCGTCGACCTCACGCCGGCCGGAACCGCCTCTCCCGTGCGACACGTCGCGGGTGTCCGGATGGTCGAGTGGCACCACGACACGTTCGACCTCCCCGACGGCGTGGAGCTCCTCGCGACGTCGCCCTCCTACCCGCAGGCGTACGGCGTCGGCCGGTGGCTGCTGGCGGTGCAGTTCCACCCCGAGGTCGACGACGTGATCCTCGACGGCTGGATCGACCGCTGGTCGGCGGAGGTGCACACGGGGCTGACGGCCGAGGACCTCCGCGCCGACGCGGCGCAGCACCTCGACGCGGCGCAGGCGGCCTCGCGGGCGATGGTCGGCGAGTGGCTGGACGGGTTGGCCGGGCCGGACGGGCCGGACGTGAAGAACGACTGACGGCCGGCTCGCGGCTCGGCCGGGCAGTCGGGGCACCCGCCGGACCGCCGTCGCCCTCGCTGTCTGCGGACGGATGGAGGTCGCCCCGGCAGCACGTCGCTGCGACCTGCAGGAACGCTGCGGTCCCTCGCGCCGGACCGATTCCGTCCGCAGACAGCGAGGTTCGTCCGTCGAGAGCGAAGCCGCACCGGTCGTCGCCCAGGAACGGCGAAGGCCCGGAACCGATGAGGTTCCGGGCCTGGTCGCCGAGCCGCCTAAGGGAATCGAACCCTTGACCTATTCATTACGAGTGAATCGCTCTGCCGACTGAGCTAAGGCGGCGACGCTACCCGAGGATCGCCCGGGCAGCGGCGTCAACTCTACTAGGCGATCGGGGGTGCTCCAAACCGGCCCGCCCGGCATCATGGACGGATGCCCACCACCGCCGCGCAGATCGCCTCCCTGTCCCGATGGATCGACGCGGGCAGCACCGGTCGCGACGCCGAGGCCGTCACCTGGGGGCGCCTGGCGAAGGTGTCCGAGGAGCAGGGCGAGGTGATCGCCGCCTACATCGGCGCGACCGGACAGAACCCGCGCAAGGGCGTCACGCACACGATCGACGACGTCGTGGAGGAGCTCCTCGACGTCGCCCTCACGGCGCTGGCCGCGGTCGAGCACCTGCGCGGCGCGCCCGGCGACTCGCTCGCGCTGCTGGACGCGAAGGTCACCGCCGTCATCGACCGAGCCCGCCCCCACGGCCTGGAGGACTGACGGCCGGCCTGCCGACGGCCTGCCGCGTTGCGCGCACCCGTGGCCGCTTCAGCCGCCGCGAAGCGGCCATCCGTGCGCGCAACGCACCTGCCCGGCGGCGGCCGGCCGGCCACCGGCGGCCGGGGCGGTCAGGCGCCGATGGCCGCCGTCAGGGCGTCCGCGACCGTGTGGTCGCCGCCCACGAGGTCCCACTGATGGTGGATCGAGCCCGCCTCGGCGAGCACGGCTGCGATCGTCGCGGCGACGTCGTCGCGCGTGACGCCGGCCGGCTCGAGGTCGACGCCGAGCTGCACCCGGTCGGTGCCGGGCGAGTCCAGCAGCGCCCCGGGGCGCAGGATCGTCCAGTCCAGGCCGCTCTCGCGGACCGCCTCGTCGGAGTCGCGCTTGGCGACGACGTAGCTGGCCCACACCGCCGAGTCCGACAGCGGCACCTTCGCGTCCACGCCGATCGCCGAGATCTGGACGTACCGACGCACGCCCGCGATCGCGCACCCCTCGAGCGACTTGATCGCGCCCTCGAGGTCGACGCTGCGCTTGCGCAGCACGTTACCGTCCGGCCCACCGCCGGCCGCGAACACGACCGCGTCCACGCCGTCGAACGCCGCGGCGAAGGCCTCGGCCTCCGAGCGCTCGATGTCGAGGAAGCGCGGGCGAGCACCGAGGTCGAGGAGCACCGCGGCCTGCTCGGCCCGGCGCACGAGGGGGACGACGACGTCGCCCCGAGCCCGCAGCAGCGGCACCAGCCGCCGCGCGATCTTCCCGTAGCCGCCCACGACGGCGACGGTCCTGCCCTGCGGTGTGCTGCTGGAATCGGTCATGCGTCCATCATGCGCTACCCGCAGACCGTTCCCTCGGCCGGGAGCTCGCCGGTCAGGAGGTAGGCGTCCACGGCCTCGTCGACGCACGGGGAGACGCCGCCGTAGATGGCGTGGCCCTCGCCGTCGTAGCTGAGCAGCCGCCCGGAGCTGAGCTGGTCCGCCAGCGCGACCGACCACGCGTGCGGCGTCGCCGGGTCGCGCAGCGCGCTGACCACGAGGATCGGGGCGGCGCCCTCGGCCGCGATCGGCTCCCGCACGACGGTTGCCTTCGCGGGCCACAGCACGCACGCCAGCTCGCCCACGGACCCCTCGCCGAACAGGGGCGAGGACGCCTCCAGGTCGCGGGCGCGCCCGAGCGCCTCCTCGACGTCGCTCGTGACCGGGTAGTCGGTGCAGTCGACGGCCGGGTAGGCGAACGGGTAGTTGGGATCGTCGGAGCCGGCGAGGGCGCCGGTGGCCCCGATCTCGTCGACGAGCGAGCCGTCCTCGCCGTCGACGACGTCGGCCAGCCCCGTCACCAGGTCGGGCCAGACGTCCGAGGTGTACATCGCCCCCTGCACGGCGTAGAGCAGCTCCCAGCCGGCGAGCTCGCCGTCCTGCGCGTCCGAGCCCAGCGGGTCGGAGTCCAGCTCCGCGACGACGTCGAGCAGCTCCTCCGCCGCCTCGTCGGGGTCGGCGGCCAGCGGGCACGCGGGCTCGTCCTGGCACTGCTCGACGAACGCGGCGAACACGTCGTCGAACCCGTCGAGCTGCTGGGACTGCAGGTCGGCGTAGCCCAGCGCCGGGTCGATGCCCGAGTCGAGCACCAGCCGGCCGACGCGCTCGGGGAACAGCCCGGCGTAGACCGCGCCGAGGAGCGTGCCGTAGGAGTAGCCGACGTAGGTGAGCTGCTCGTCCCCCACGAGGGCGCGCAGCACGTCGAGGTCGCGGGCCGCGTGCTCGGTGTCGACGTGGTCGAGCAGCGCGCCGGAGAGCTCGGTGCACCGCTGCCCGAGCTGCGCGTAGGCGGTGCGCATCTCCTCGACCGAAGCGGGGTCGTCCAGGTCGAACACGACGGCGGTGGGGTCCTCCTCTCCCGGCTCGAGGCACCGGACCTGCGTGGACGAGCCGACGCCGCGCGGATCGAACCCCACGACGTCGTACTTCGCGAGCACCTCGCTCCCGAAGATGGCGGTGGCCGCGTCGACGAGCTCGACCCCGGACTCCCCCGGGCCTCCCGGGTTGACGAGGATCGTGCCGCGGGCCTCACCCGTGGCGGGCAGGCGCTTGAGCGCGAGCCGGATCCCCTGGCCCGCCACGTCGTCGTAGTCGAGCGGGACGATCACGTCGGCGCACTCGGCGCCGTTGCCGCACGAGCCCCAGGCCAGCGGCTGCGCCTCGACGTCCGCGAGCGTCGCGAAGCCGGTCGACGACGGGGCGTCGTCGAAGCCGCCGACGTCCGGCTCGCGCCGCGGGAGCCCGTCCGGCGGCGTGCACGCGGTGAGGGCGACGAGGCCGGTCAGCGCGGCGACGACGACGGCGCGTGCCGTCCGACGTCCGGCCGGCCGTCGAGCCGCCCCCGGCGTCACGTCAGCCCTCGTCGGTCACGTCGGGCACGGGCGCCACGGGTTGCAGCATCGGCGCGCGCGACTCGTTGCACGCGCTCACGCCGGTCGCCCCGAGCAGCACCACGCCCAGCAGCAGCGCGGCCCGCAGCCGCGGGCGTCGTCGTCCGCCGTCGGCCACTCCCGTCACTCGCGTCACTCGTCCGTCTCGTCCGTCCGGTCCGGTCCCCATCGCCCTTCCCCTCATCCCTGCGGCCGCAGCGCGACCGTCATCGCCTCGACGGCCAGCAGCGGGGCGACGTTCCCCGCCAGGCGGGTCCTCGCCGTCGCGATCGCCTCGGTCCGGCGCAACGTCTGCTCGGGCGTGCTGGCCGAGGCCACCGCCCGCACGTCGGAGACCTGCGCCTGGTTCACCAGGGCGACGTCGGAGCCCACCTGGACCGCGAGCACGTCGCGGTAGAACGAGAGCAGGTCGGTCATCGCGCGGTCCAGTCCGTCGACGACGGCGCGCTTCGACCGGCGCTTCTGGTCCTCCTCGAGCTGCCGGATCTGGGTCCGGACGTTGGCCGGCAGCGTCTTCCCAGCCTCGGCCGTGTCGGCCCCGAGCGCGCGCAACAGCTCGGACTTCTCGACGGCGTCGCGCTCCGCGGAGGACGCGCTCGCCTGGGCGGTGGCCACCTCGACCAGCGCGCCCGCGGCGATCACGGCGTCGCCGACACCCCTGACCCGCGAGGCGATCTCCAGCACGCGGTCGCGCCGCGCGCGGGCCTCGGGGTTCATCGCGAGCGACGTCGCGAGGCCGATGTGGCTCTGGGCGGCGCGGGCCGCGGTGAGCGCGTCGGCGTGGTCGATCCCGTGCCGGCGCACGAGGAGGTCGGCCACGGCGTCGGCGGGCGGGACGCGCAGCGTCACGTGGCGGCAGCGCGAGCGGATCGTGGTGATGACGTCCTGCTCGCTCGGCGCGCAGAGGATCCAGACGGTCCGCGGCGGCGGCTCCTCGATCGCCTTGAGCAGCGCGTTCGCGCTTCGCTCGACGATCCGGTCGGCGTCCTCGACGACGATCACGCGCCAGGGCGCCTCGCCCGGCGTGCGCTGGGCGATCGTCACGAGGTCGCGCACCTCGGCGACCGTGATGACCGTCTTGTCGGTCGCGACGACGTGCACGTCCGGGTGGGTTCCGCGCAGCACCCGCGCGCGGGCGTTCTCCGCGACGGCGGCCGACATCCCGGCGTTCTCCTCGCCGTCGTCGCCCGCCACGAGAGCGGCGGCGAACGCGCGGGCCGCGACGGAGCGGCCGGACCCGGGCGGGCCCGTCACGAGCCACGCGTGGGTCATCGAGCCGGGGTCGGTGACGGCGCGACGCAGCACCGCGACGGCGTCGGGCTGCCCGACGACGTCGTCCCAGACCGAGCTCACGACGTCACCCCCAGGACGGGCGCGAGATGGCCCCGGATCTCGGCCGCGACGGCGTCGACGGGGGCGGACGCGTCGATGACGCGCCACCGCTCGGGCTCGTCGGCCGCCAGCGCGAGGAAGGTCTCGCGCGTGCGGCGGTGGAAGTCGGCGCCGGCGCTCTCGAGGCGGTCGAGCGAGCCCGTGATCCGCTGCGGCAGCAGCACCGGGTCGAGATCGAGGAGGAACGTCATGCGGGGAATCAGACCACCGACCGCCCACATCTGCAGATCGCGGAGCTCGGTCATCCCCAGCTCGCGGCCCCCGGCCTGGTAGGCGAGGGAGGAGTCGAGGTAGCGGTCGGTGAGGACGACGGCGCCGCGCTCCAGCGCCGGACGCACCAGGCTGGCCACGTGGTGGGCCCGGTCGGTGGCGTACAGGAGCGCCTCCGTGCGCGGGTCGACGTGCTCCCCGTGCAGCACGAGCTGCCGCAGGGTGCGCCCCAGCTCGGTCCCGCCGGGCTCGCGGGTGCGCACGACCTCGCGGTGCAGCGTCTCGCCGAGCCAGTCGCCGAGGATCGCGAGCTGCGTGGACTTGCCGGCGCCGTCGCCACCCTCGAACGAGACGAACAGGCCGGCGGGGTCGGCGGAGGACTGGGTCACGTCCCCAGGGTAGTTGGGGCCCGGGGACGCCTCTGGCGTGAGAACTGCCGGGCAGGCTTCCCCGACAGGGCGAGCAGCGTGAGGATGTCGAGCGCCGTCACCGCCAGCGCCACGCCCGCGACGATCTGGGCGTGTCCACCCCACCAGGCGACGAACTGGACGAGGATCGAGAGGCAGCCCAGCAGGAGCACCGTGAGGCGGGCCCAGTCCACCCCGCGCAGCACCATCAGCCCGACGGCAGCGGGCGTGACGGCCACGAGCGCGCCGATCACCAGCAGGATCCGGAAGCCGACCGGCTCGATCTCGAACGACCCGGTCCCCGCCTCGCGCAGGAGCGCGTCGATCCGTTCGGGCCCGAGGATCGCGAGGCCGCCCACGACGGCCCCCACGGCGACGGCCCGCGCGAACGTCGTCACCACGCCGAGGACGATCGAGGCGGGCCGGGAGATCCGCTCGAGCGGTGCGGTGTCGTCCTCCACGTCAGGGAGCTCGTAGGCCCCGCGCTTGCGGTCGTCGTCGTCGAGCGACGCCGCCTCGCGGGGGCCGACGGCGGTGAGCTCGACCACCCGGGAGGTGACGGGCGCGGGGGCGGGCGGTCCGCCGTCGGGGCCCGGCAGCGCGATGACGGGGAGGTCGCCGTCGGTGTGGACCGAGTCGCCGCCCCCGTTGCGCGAGTGGTAGCCGGTGGAGAAGTCCTCCAGCACGTGCACCGAGACCTCGGGCGCCCCGGCCAGGACGGACGCGACGATGTGGTCGCGCTCGACGTCGATGTCCGCCTCGATCTTGTGCGTCACCTGGAGCGTGAACAGCGACAGCCCCACCGCGCGGTCGAACGTGCCCGCCGCGAGCCAGTCCACGCGGGTGCCGCCCGGCAGCAGCCACCCGGGCGGGCAGCGCCAGAAGCGCACGTGGTGGCGCTTGGCCGCGTTGCCGTCGACCTCCTGCTGGTAGGCGAAGTCCTGCTGCTTGCCGAAGAGGAACAGCGGGCTGACGGGCGCCTCGGGGTAGCTGCGGCGCGTGAGCGTCGAGACGACGATCCCCCAGCTCGACCGGAGCGAGACGTCGTCGGCGCGCGTCCAGCCCGAACGCGTCATGACGTCGTGCAGCACGACCTCCTCGCCGAGCAGCGCGAGGTTGACCGGGTCGCCCAGGAGCCCGTCGCTCGTGCGGGTCCGACCGATGAAGTAGTCGGGCACGTAGACGTCGGTGAGGATGCGGTGGAGCCGCGGCAGCACCAGGTAGGCCAGCAGCGCCCAGAACACCACGAGCCCGGGGACGCCCCACCACCCCAGGCGCCAGGTGTCGGAGACGACGAGGATCGCCAGCCAGACGGCAGCCAGGCCCGCGAAGACGAAGCAGAAGCCGTCGACGACCTGGCGCAGGCGGGCGCGGCGCACCAGACGCCGGGAGGGCGCGCGCCGTCGGGGCGTCGCCGGCCGTCGCGACGGCGAGGCCTCGCTGCCCACGGCTCCTCCGCGGTTCGAGACCTCGCGTGGCTGGGGCACGGCGGGGAGCCTATCGCTCGGGTCGGACGGGGTCGGCGCGGCCGGCCGGGCGTCCGGCCGACCGCGCGGCCCCCTACTCGCCGGGGTAGACGACGCCGACCTGGCGACGCACCTCGTCCATGATCTCCATGACCTCGACGGACGCCTGCCACGACATGAGCGGCGAGCTCGTCTCACCGGCGTCGATCCGGCGCGCGGCCTCGGCCGCCTGGAACTGGAAACCGCCCGGGAGGCGCCCGGCGACGTCCTGACGCGTGCCGTCGAGCAGCGCGAGGTGGACGTCGGTGGGGTTGTAGAAGGTGGGGTCGAGGTCGATCCGGCCCTTGGTGCCGGCGATGGTCGCGTTGTTGAGCATCGCCGTCTCCATCGAGGACGTGGCGACCGCGACCGCGCGCTGCCCGTAGCGCAGCACCACGGTCTCGGCCTTGTCGACCCCGAGGTCGGACAGCTCGCCGTAGGCGTGCACCTCGTCCGGGACGCCGAGCACCGCGTGCGCGAAAGAGATCGGGTAGACGCCGAGATCGAGCAGCGCGCCGCCCGCGAGATCCGGGTTCCACAGCCGGTGCTCGGGCCCGCCCGGGATGTTCTGGCCGTGCAGCGCCGTGAGAGAGATGACGTCACCGATCGTCCCGGCGGCGACGGCGTCGACGGTCGCGCGGTAGCTGGGCAGGAACCGCGCCCACATCGCCTCCATCGCGAACAGGCCGCGGGCGGCGGCGGCGTCGAAGATCTCGCGCGCCTCGGCGGCGTTGCGCGTGATCGCCTTCTCGACGAGGACCGGCTTGCCCGCGTTCAGGGCGAGCAGGGCGTGGTCACGGTGCTCGCTGTGCGGGGAGGCGACGTAGATCGCGTCGATCTCGGGGTCGGCCACGAGCTCCTCGTAGGAGCCGTAGGAGCGCGGCACGTCCATCTCGGCGGCGAACGCGGCGGCGCGGTCGGCGCTGCGGGAGCCGACGGCGGCGATCACCGAGGAGGTGTGGTGCGGGATGTCGGTGGCGAACTTCCGTGCGATCCCGCCTGCGGCGAGGATGCCCCACCGGATCGCGGGCGCGTCCTTCGGGTCGGGGTAGGAGCTGAGCGGGGGGAGGGGGGCGGCAGCGGACGGGGCGGCGGCAGTGGCGTCGGTCACTCCGTCAGCCTATGCCCCGCCCCCGCCCACCGCTCGCGAGGCCCTTCCGGCCCACTCGCGAGGCCCTTCCGGCCCGGTCGCGAGGCCCTTCCGGCCCACTCGCGAGGCCCTTCCGGTCCACTCGCGAGGCCCTTCCGGCCCGGCCGCGAGGCCTTTCGGGCCCACTCGCGAGGCCCTTCCGGCCCGCCGTCGCGCTACATCCGCCAGCGCAGGAAGTCCTCCGCCGTGTGCGCCTCGAGCCCGCCGAGGTAGATCCTGCGCCTGTCGCCCGGGGCCGCCGGGTCGTAGAGGACCGTGACGCGATCGCCGACCCTCGGGAGGTCGTCGCGCGGGAACTTCCCGCTGCTCGTGACCCACCGGTCGGTGAGCGAGCGGTCCACGAAGTGCACCGTCCACGGGGCGAGAAGCGCACTCCCCTCGGTGAGCGTCGGGATCTCGGTGACGTCGCCGATCGTGCGCTGACCCTTGAGGACCAGGCGGTCGAGCTCACGACGGCGACCCGCACGTCGCGCCCGGGCGATCACTCCGGTCACGAGGCTGAGAAGGGCGACGCCGACGGCGACCCACGGGATCCAGCGGTCCGCGTGGTACCAGGCCCAGTCGGTGGACGACCAGACCTCGTCTTCGCCGAACGACTCGTCGACCCGGACGCCCACCGTCAGCGGCGGCGGCCACTCGTGGATCCTGGCGGTGAGCCCTGCGGCGAAGCCCGCGAGCCAGACGGTCAGCGGCCCGACGAGCGGGAAGCTCATGATCTGCCCGGTGTAGGCGCGAGCGGCGGCCGTGAGCACGAACATGCCGATGATCGGGAGGACGATACCCACGGGGAGCGCCACCAGGTCGAAGCCCGACGGACCGAGGTCGGTCGGGGACTCGGCGAAGAAGTGGTTGAGCGCGTGGTCCCGGAACTGGCCGAGGAAGGTGTCACCGGCCGTCGCCCACCCGGCGGAGGCGCCACCGGCGAGGATCAGCAGGTTGCCCAGCACGACGCCGATCGCGGCGCCGAAGGAACCTTGACGTGCCTGGGACCGCTCACGCCTGACGCGGGCCGGATCGATGGTGCTCACGGTGCCTCCCCTCACGCCGCGCCCCAGCGGTGCGTCGTAAAGGAAAGGTAAAGCGTGCGTCAAGCAGGCGCAAGAGGTGGTGCCTGAACGGTCTCGCCGTCACACCCGAAGGGCCTCGCCAATAGACCCAAAGGGCCTCGCCGTCACACCCGAAAGGCCTCGCGACCAGACCCGAAAGGCCTCGCGAAGGTCAGGCCTTCTTCGCGGCGGGCTTCTTCGCGGCGGGCTTCTTCGCCGTCGTGGTCCGCGCGCGGGCTGCCGGCTTCTTGGCCGGACCCTTCGCACGCTTCTCAGCGAGCAGCTCGAACCCGCGCTCGGGCGTGATCGTCTCGACGTCGTCCTCGCGGCGCAGCGTCGCGTTCGTCGTGCCGTCGGTGACGTACGGGCCGAACCGGCCGTCCTTCACGAGCACCGGCTTCTCGCTGACCGGGTCGACGCCGAGCTCCTTGAGCGCCGAGGCCGCCGCGCGACCGCGCTGCTTGGGCTGGGAGTAGATCTCCAGCGCCTCTTCCAGCGTGATCTCGAAGATCTGCTCCTCGGCGGTGAGCGAGCGCGAGTCCGTGCCCTTCTTCAGGTACGGGCCGTAGCGACCGTTCTGCGCCGTGATCTCCACGCCCTCGGCGTCGGCACCGACCACGCGCGGCAGCGACATCAGCTGCAGCGCCTGCTCGAGCGTGACCGTGTCGAGCGACATCGACTTGAGCAGCGACCCGGTGCGCGGCTTCTGCTTCGCCGGCGCCTTCTTGCGCGTCTTCGGCTTCGCCGCACCCTCGGCCGCAGGCGGCTCCTCGGGGGCCGGCGGGTCCGGGATCACCTCGGTGACGTACGGCCCGTAGCGACCGTTCTTCGCGACGACCTGGAAGCCCGTGTCGGGGTCGACGCCGAGCTCGATGTCGCCGTCGGACAGCGTCTCGAGGATCTCGCGGGCCCGGGCGGGCGTGAGCTCGTCCGGCGCCACGTCGTCGGGCACCGAGGCACGCAGCGCGGCGCCGTCGGAACCGGTCCCCTCGAGGTAGGGCCCGTAGCGACCCACGCGGAGCGTGATGCCGTCGCCGACAGGGATCGAGTTGATGTCGCGCGCGTCGATGTCGCCGAGGTTGTTGACGAGGTTCGACAGCCCGGGCTTGTCGCCCGCGCCGAAGTAGAACTGCGTCAGCCACTCGACGCGATCCTGGTCGCCGGCCGCGATGCGGTCGAGGTCGGACTCCATGCTGGCCGTGAAGTCGTAGTCGACCAGCTCGCCGAAGTTCTCCTCGAGCAGGCGGACCACGGAGAACGCGAGCCAGCTCGGGAACAGCGCCTGGCCGCGCCGCAGCACGTACCCGCGGTCGACGACGACGGCGATGGTCGCCGCGAACGTCGACGGTCGCCCGATCCCGCGCTCCTCGAGCGCCGCCGTGAGGGAGGCCTCGGTGTAGCGCGGCGGCGGGGAGGTCTCGTGGCCGTCGGCGACGAGGGCGCTGTGCTCCACGCCGTCGCCCTCGCGGACGTCCGGCAGGCGCGAGCCTGCCTTCTCGTCGGCGCCGGCGCCCTTGTCCTCGGCGGTCTCGTCGTAGCGCCCGGCGTCCTTGCCCTCCTCGTACGCGGCGAGGAAGCCGCGGAAGGTGATGACGGTGCCGGAGGCGGAGAACTCGGCGGCAGTGCCCTCGGTGATGGCGCCGGCCGTGGCCGAGGCGATCTCCGCCGTCGTGCTCGCCTGCATCCGGATGGAGGCCGTCGACCCCTTGGCGTCGGCCATCTGCGAGGCGACGGTGCGCTTCCAGATCAGCTCGTAGAGGCGGAACTCGTCGCCCGAGAGGGCCTTGGCCACCTGGGCCGGGGTGCGGAAGTGGTCGCCGGCGGGGCGGATCGCCTCGTGCGCCTCCTGCGCGTTCTTGCTCTTGTTGGCGTACAGGCGCGGCTTGTCCGGCACGTACTCGGCGCCGTAGAGGTCGGCCGCCTGGCGCCGCGCCGCGGAGATGGCCTCGGTCGACAGCGTGACCGAGTCGGTACGCATGTAGGTGATGTAGCCGTTCTCGTACAGCGACTGCGCAGTGCGCATCGCGGCGCGGCTGTTCATGCGCAGCTTGCGGCTGGCCTCCTGCTGCAGCGTGGAGGTGGTGAACGGCGCGGCCGGACGGCGCGTGTACGGCTTGGTCTCGACGGAGGAGACGGCGAACGTCGCGCTCTCGAGCGCGGCGACCAGACCGTGCGCGCCCTCGGCGTCGAGGTGGACGACACCGCCGGCTCGGCCCTTGAGCTGACCGGCGTCGTCGAAGTCGCGGCCCGTGGCCACGCGGGTGCCGCCGAGGCTCGTCAGGCGGGCGCCGAAGGCGGTGCCGGCGGTCTCGCCGCGGCCGCCGGTGAACTGGCCCGTCACGTCCCAGTAGGACGCGCTGCGGAACGCCATCCGCTCGCGCTCGCGCTCGACCACCATGCGGGTGGCGACGGACTGCACGCGGCCGGCCGACAGGCCCGGGCCGATCTTGCGCCACAGGACCGGCGAGACCTCGTAGCCGTAGAGGCGGTCGAGGATGCGGCGGGTCTCCTGGGCGTCGACCAGGCGGGTGTCGAGCTCGCGGGTCGCGTCGAGGGCGCGGAGGATCGCCTCGCGGGTGATCTCGTGGAACACCATGCGCTTGACGGGCACCTTGGGGTCGAGCACCTGCAGGAGGTGCCACGCGATGGCCTCCCCCTCGCGGTCCTCATCCGTGGCGAGGTAGAGCTCGTCGGCGTCCTTGAGCTTGCGCTTGAGCTCGGCGACCTTCTTCTTCTTGTCCGCGTCGACGACGTAGTACGGGTCGAAGCCGTCCTCGACGTTGACCGCGAACTTTTTGTACGGCCCCTTCTTCATCTCCGCGGGCAGCTCGCTGGGCTGCGGGAGGTCACGGATGTGCCCGACGCTGGCCTCGACGTCGTACTCCGCGCCGAGGAACGGCGTGATGGTGCGCGCCTTGGTGGGCGACTCGACGATGACGAGCTTGGTGGGCACGAGGGGCCTTCCGGGGGGTGGGGCACGTGAGCGGGATCGTCCCACCGACGGTGCGGCGGGTGGACGGGTCCGTGGCGCACGCTACCCCGAACGCGCCCCGGTGGCGCAAGCCGGTCCGACGCCGTGGACGCCGGGACCCGGCCGGGAGGACGTCAGCGTCGGGCGAGCAGCTGTGCCCACGACGACGCCGCCGCGCACCCGACGACGGCCACCGCCGAGCCGACGTAGGCGAACGTCAGCGCCGAGCCCGGGACGCCGTCGACGACGCTCGCCGCGTCGGCGGCGAGGCCGGCGGAGCCCAGCGTCGCGACCAGCGCGACGACGCCGACACCGATCCCCACGACCGCGACGAGACCGAGCAGCAGCGAGGCCACGACCCGTCCGGACGTGCCAGGGAAGCCGTCGGCCGCCCGGCCGCTGCCCGGCACCATGAGCAGGAGCGTCCACGCGGTGACGACGGCGATCGCGGCGATCACGTCCGAGGGGCGGTGCCAGCCGAGCGACATCGTGGCGACGGCGGTCGCCGCCGTGTAGGTGGCGCCGAGGATCGCGACGAGCGGGCGCGCCGGGCGGGGCGCCACGAGCAGCGCGACGGCGGCGACCGACGCCGCGACGGTGGTGTGCCCGCTGGGGAGCGAGTTCGCGAGGCTGGCCATGCCGTCGACGTCGGGCCGGTCGATGAGCTCCTTGAGCACCTGGGTGGTGAGGTTCGCGCCCACGACGATCAGCACGGCGCGGGCCGCGTCGCCCCACTGCCGGCGCAGCAGCGAGACCGCGACGGCGACGACCATCGCCCCGACGAGGAACGGCACGCCCACGACCGACAGCACGAGGTGGCTGACGGGCTCGAGCTGGTCGCGGCCGCGCTCGGAGCCGGTGAAGGCGATCTCGTCGACCCACAGGCCGGTCGTCGTCTGCACGAACGAGCGCGCGAGCCCCGCCGCGGCCGCGCCGGCCACGATCGCGCCGAGGAGCGCCCACACCCACCGGGTGGCGCGCTGCGTGTTGACGGGGCGAGGAGCTGCGCCCGGGGCCGCACCCGGGCCGGGGCCCCGGGGGACTCCGCCGGACGGCGCCTGCTGGACCATGGTCATGAAACCTACGGTAAGTCGCCGACCTGGGAGCGCCGGGGGCGACCCGCGCGCGTCACGTCACGCCCCGGGGGAGATCCGGTGAAGGCGAGAACGCACCAGCTCGCGGTCGACGGGCCGGATCCGCGAGCAGGGACGTTCTCGACGGCGGGCCGACCCGTCAGGCCTGCCCCTTCCACCGGGCGGCCCGGAGCACGCCGTCCGGCGTCCAGGAGTCGAAGGAGACCTCGCCCTCGACGTCGGGGCTCACCCAGACCGCGACCTTCGCCTCGGGGCCGGGCACCGGCGTCGTGAACGGGTTCTTCCTGCCCCGCAGCGGCTCGAGCACCCCGAGCAGACGGTCCAGCTCGGCGTCGGTGAAACCCGTCCCGACCTTGCCGACGTACCGCAGCCCGCCGTCGGGCTCGCGCACGCCGAGCAGCAGCGAGCCGATCCCGCCGGCGCGCCGCCCCTGCCCGGGACGCCAGCCACCGACCACGACGCGCGCCTCGGTCTCGTGCTTGACCTTCACCCAGGCGTGGCTGCGACGGCCGGAGGAGTACGTCGCGTCGCGACGCTTGGCGATCACCCCCTCGCCGTCGACGGCGGCACTCGCCCCCAGGGCGTCGTCCAGTCCCCCCGCGAGCAGCGGGGTGACGAGCCAGCCGCCGTCGCCGTCGCCGATCGCGGCCTGGTCGGCCTCTGGCAGGTCCAGCGCCTCGAGCACGTCGCGCCGGTCGGTCCACCGGTGCCCGGTGAGGTCGACGCCGTCGAGCTCCAGCACGTCGAAGACGAGCAGCCGCAGCGGCGGCCTCGGCGCGGTGCCGTGCTCCTGCAGGACGTGGAAGCTCGGGCGCCCCTCGCTCAGGGCGACGATCTCGGCGTCGAGCACGGCGCTGTGGTCCTCGAGGTGGTGCGGGAGCTCGGTGAGACCGGTGAACTCCGAGGTGAGGTCGCGTCCCGAGCGGCCGCGGAACCGCACGACGCCGTCGTCCACCAGCACGAGGGTGCGGTAGCCGTCCCACTTCGGCTCGAACGCCCAGCGATCGGGGTCGAGGTCGGCGTGGGTGAAGGGGTCGTGCGCCGTCGCGAGCATCGGGCTCAGCCCCCTGCCCAGGGTGCCGGTCGGCTTCGCGCGCGACGCGGGCGTCGTCCCGGAACGCGACGCGGGCGTCGCCCCACCCTCCCCCGCGGACCTCTCCTCCGGCGCCGAGAACGAGATCGCCGGGTGCGGCGACGGCGCCTCTCCCCCCGCCTCCGCCACGTCCGCTGGCGTCAGGGCCGAGAACGGGTCGCCGTCCTCGGCCCGCTCCAGCACCTCCTCGATCCGCAGCTGCGCCAGCCCGCCGGCCTCGAGCTCCTCCCACGTCCGGGGCGCCGCGACCCACGGCTGCACCCGGCCGCGCACCGAGTACGGCGAGACGGTCGTCTTGGCCGCGTTGTTCTGCGTGTGGTCGACGAACACCTTCGACTCGCGCAGGTCCCGCTTCATCTGCATGATCGCGAGCGTCGGGAGCTCGGCCACCAGCGAGCTCGCCAGCTCGGCAGCGAACGCGCTCGCGGCCGCCGAGCTCACGCCCTCCAGCGCCGCGTACAGGTGGATGCCCTTGCTGCCGGAGGTGACCGGGACGGACGCGAACCCGACGTCGTCCAGCAGCTCCTTCGCCGCGAGCGCCACCTCGACGCACTCGTCCAGCCCGACGCCGGGCCCGGGGTCCAGATCGACCACCAGCCGGTCCGGGTGGGTGTCCGCGCCGTCGAGCACGAACGCCCGCCGCCCCGCGATCACGTCCGCCGGCAGCCGCCACTGCGGCACGTGCAGCTCGATGCTCGCCATCTGCGCGCACCACACCAGCACGGCGTCCTCGGTCGCCAGCGGGTAGGTCACCTCGCGCTCGTGGTGCACGACGGCGGCGCGCGCCACCCAGTCCGGCGTGCCGGAGTCGAGGTTCTTGGTGAAGAACGGCTCCTGATCCTTCACGTGACTCCCTGGCACGGGCCCGGTCCCGTGCGGCCACCGCTTGCGCGTGACGATCCGGCCGGCGAGGTGCGGCAGCACCACCGGCGCGATGCGCCAGTAGTAGGCGACCAGCTCGGCCTTCGTCGTCGGGCCGACGGTGTCGTCACCGGGGAACAGCACCTTGTCCGGGTTGGTGAGCCGGATCGTGCGCTCCCCCACCCGGACCTGCTGCGCGGCGCCGGACCCGCTGGGCACTAGGAGGCCTTCTTGGCCGTCTTCTTCGCGGGCGCCTTGGCCTTGGTGTCAGCCTTCGCGGCCGGCTTGCTGCCCGATGAGCCCGACGAGCCCGACGACGACCCCCCGCTGGCCTTCTCGCGCGCCTTCTTGCGCTCCTCGACGCTCTTGCGCAGGGCCGCCACGAGGTCGACGACGTCGGTGGTCCCGGTCTCCTCCTCCACCGCCGTGAAGGACTCCCCGCCCGTGAGCTTGTCGTCGATGAGCTGCTTCAGCTGGGCGGTGTAGTCGTCGGTGAACGCGCCGGCGTCGAAGTCCTCGGCCATCGACTCCACCAGGCTCGCGGACATCGCGAGCTCCTTGTCGGAGATCTCGGGCTGCTCGTCGAGCGCGGCGAACTCCGCGGCGCGCACCTCGTCGGGCCAGATCATCGTCTGGACCACGAGCACGTCGTCGCGCACCCGCAGGGCCGCCAGGCGCGTCTTGTTGCGGAGCGCGAAGTGGACGATCGCGGTGCGGTCCGTCTCCTCGAGCGTGCGGCGCAGCAGCGCGTACGCCTTCGGGGAGCGGGAGTCGGGCTCGAGGTAGTAGCTCTTGTCGAGCAGGATCGGGTCGATCTGCTCGTTCGGCACGAACTGCAGCACCTCGATCTCGTGCTTGGCCTGCGCCGGGAGGGCCTTGAAGTCGTCGTCGGTGAGGATGACGCGCTGGCCGTCCTCGGAGTCGTAGGCCTTGGCGATCTGGTCGTAGGTGACCACCTCGCCGCACACCTCGCACCGGCGCTGGTAGCGGATGCGGCCGCCGTCCTCGGCGTGCACCTGGTGGAAGGACACGTCGTGATCCTCCGTGGCGGAGTAGACCTTGACCGGCACGTTCACCAGGCCGAAGGCGAGTGAGCCCTTCCAGATCGATCGCATCGGGCCATTGTGGCGGCTCGCCGTCCCCAGGGGAACGCCTGGCGGCGGATCCCCGGGGACGGCGAGCAGGCTCAGCGGGTCAGCCAGCCGCCGTCGACCGGCAGGATCGCGCCGTGGACGTACTCCGAGGCGGCGGAGGCCAGGAAGACCGCCGCGCCCTTGAGGTCGTCCGGGACTCCCCACCGCCCCACCGGGATGCGGGCGAGGATCTCGGCGGACCGGTCCTCCTGGGCCCGCAGCTGCGCGGTGTTGTCCGTGGCGAAGTAGCCAGGCGCGATCGCGTTGACGTTGATGCCGTCGGCGCTCCACTCGCTCGCCAGCGCGCGGGTCAGCCCGGCCAGCCCGCTCTTGGACGCCGTGTACGACGGCACGATCTTGCCGCCCTGGTAGGAGAGCATCGAGGCGACGTTGATGATCTTCCCGCCCCCCTGCGTCCTCATCACGCGGGCCGCGGACTGCGCCAGGTAGAAGGCCTTGCTGAGGTTGACGTCGATCACGTCCGCCCAGCTCGTCTCGGAGTGCTCGATCGCCGGCTCTCGGCGGATGATGCCCGCGTTGTTGACGAGGATGTCGAGGCGGCCCGCCTGCCCCACGGCGTCGTCCACGAGCGCCCGCACGTCCTGCGGGGTGGCCTCGAGCAGGTCGAGCTGCAGCGACCAGGCGCGGCGTCCGAGGGACTCGACGTCCACCACGGTCTGCTTGGTCTCCGGCGATCCGCTGCGGTCGACGACCACCACGTCGGCGCCGGCCTCCGCCAGCGCGAGGGAGAAGCCGCGGCCCAGGCCGCGTCCGCCGCCGGTGACGAGGGCGACGCGCCCGTCGAGCCGGAAGGCGTCGAGAATCGTCTGCGTCATGGTTGCGTCCTTCCGTCAGCGCAGGGTGCGCGGGTCGACGCCGACGACGTCGCTGTAGTCGACGTTCTCCCCCGCCATCGCCCACACGAAGGAGTAGGCGCCGGTGGCCGAGGCGGTGTGGATGGACCACGGCGGGGACACGACGACGTCGCGGTCGTGGAGCACCAGGTGCCGCAAGTTCTCGGGCTCGCCCATGAGGTGGACCAGCACCTCCTCGCCGAGCCCCGTGTAGAGGTACAGCTCGGTGCGACGCGCGTGGACGTGGGGCGGCATCGTGTTCCAGACGCTGCCCGGCTCGAGCGTGGTGATGCCCAGCACGAGCTGGTTGGAGACGATGCCGTCCGCGTGGACGTACTTGCGGATGGTGCGGTGGTTGGACGTCTCGCCGGCGCCGAGCACGACCGCCTCCACGTCGTCGCGGGAGGCGAGGGCGGCCTGGTCGGCGCGGTGCGCCGGCGCCGAGACCAGGTAGACCGCACCGCTGCCCGTGAGGGAGATGTCGCGGGTGCCGAGCGGCAGGTAGAGCACGTCCTGCGGCCCGAGCGGGAAGGTCGTGCCGTCGGCGCCGACCTCGACCGCCGTGCCCTCGAGCCCGACGAGCGCGAGCTCGCGGCGCTCGAGGAGGTGCTCGGCGCGGAGGATCTCGGGGGCCTCGAGGGCGATCTCGCCGTCGACGACCACGCCGCCGACGAGGATGCGGTCGTCGTGCGCGTAGCCCCAGGTCACGGCGCCCGGGGTGAACAGGCCGGAGAGCACGAAGCGCTCGCGCAGCTGCGCGCCGTCGAGGTCGCGGACGTCGTCGGGATGGGTGCTCCACAGTCGGGTGACGCTCATCGGGTCGTTCCTCTCATCGGGGTCGCCCGGCGCGGGCGGCACCGGACGGGTCGGGGTGGGACGGGGCGACGACGGCGGTGCGGAGGGTTCCGAGCCGGGAGACGGTGATCTCCACGACGTCGCCGGGACGCATGGGAGCCGGGGCGGCGAGCGCCTCCGGCAGCTTCTGGGGGGTGCCGGTGGCGATGACGTCACCGGGTTCGAGGGTCATCACCTGGCTCAGGTAGGAGACCAGGAACGCCATCGAGAAGACCATCCTCGCGGTGCTCGAGGAGACGGTGAGACGACCGTTGTGGCGCAGCGTCACCTCGAGCGCGTGCGGGTCGCCCACCTCGTCGGTCGTGACGAGGGCGGGCCCGAGCGGGGCGAACGTGTCGAAGGACTTGCCGAGCGCCCACTGGCTGGTGCGACCCTGCCAGTCCCTGGCACTGACGTCGTTGACGATCGTGTAACCGGCGACGTGGTCCAGCGCCTCGGCCTCGTCGACCTCGTGACAGCGGCTCCCGACGACGATGCCCACCTCGGCCTCGTAGTCGACGTTCCCGCTGGCGCGGGGCACGACCACGGCGTCCTGCGGCCCCACCACCGTGTTGGCCGTCTTGACGAAGACGTCGGGGAACTCGGGGTCGGCGACCTGCCCGTCCGCCTCGTGGCCGCGGTAGTTGTAGCCGATGCACAGCAGCTTGCCCGGCCGGACCGGGGCCAGCAGCCGGACCTCCGCGATCGGGTGGACCGCGCCGACAGACCCGGCGCCCGCAGCGACGCCGGCCGCGAGCGCCGCCTCCGCGGCCTCGACCAGCGCCCGCGCCCGCGGCAGCGCCCCGGCGGCGAGCAGCGCCGTCAGGTCGTGGTCCCGCGCGGGGGCGCCGCCGTCGTCCAGCACCTCCGCCAGGTCCAGCACGTCGCCGCCGGGCAGCAGGGCACCGGGGGCCACGACGCCGGCACGCTCGTAGGTCACGAGTCTCACCAGAACGTCACCCGGTCGGGGAGCTGGAGCCGCGCGAGCGCCTCCAGGTAGTAGTAGTCGCCCCAGAGGGTGCCCTCGTCGACGCCGATCGTCTTCGGCCAGTCGTAGACCCCGTGCAGGAGCAGCGCGTTCGACCCGGCCGCCTCGCCGCCGTAGTGCGCCGCCAGCGAGTCGACGATCGCGCGGGCCGCCGCGTCGTACCGGGCGGCGCGCTCGGCGTCGGGCACGAGGGCGGCCAGCTCGAGCAGCCCGTTGGCCGCGATGGCCGCCGCCGAGGAGTCCCGGGGCTCGTCGCTGCCCTCGCCGAACACGAGGTCCCAGTAGGCGACGTGGTCGGCGGGGAGGTGGTCGAGGAAGTACTCGGCGCACCGGATCGCGGCCGCCAGGAACGTCTCGTCGCCCGTGTGGCGGTAGTTGATCGCGAAACCGTAGACGCCCCAGGCCTGGCCGCGGGACCAGCACGAGTGGTCGGCGTAGCCCTGCTGGGTGCTGCCGTACAGCGGCTCCCCCGTCGTGACGTCCCAGTGGAAGGTGTGGAAGGTGGTGTCGTCCTCGCGGATGATCGAGTCGCGCAGCGCCGAGACGTGCCGGACCGCCGCGTCGCGGTAGCGGCTCTCGCCCGTCTGCTCGCTCGCCCAGTACAGCAGCGGCATGTTCATCAGGCTGTCGATGATGGTGCGCCCGCGCTGCTCGGGGTTGTTGGCGAGGTCGCCCCACGCCTGGATGATCCCGGCCGGCTCGAGGAAGCGCCTCATCAGGTGGTCGGCCGCCTCCAGGGCCGCGCCGCGGGCGATCGGGTCGCCGGTCAGCCGCCACGCCGGGATGCAGGAGAGCGTGTAGAGGAACCCGAGATCGTGCGTGTGCAGGTCGATCTCCTCCTCGACGCGCTCGACGAACGACGCCACGTGCGCCTCGGCGAGCTCCCGGTAGCGGTCCTCGCCGGAGAGCTCGTGCGCCAGCCAGAGCATCCCCGGCCAGAAGCTCGTGGTCCAGCCGTAGTTGCTGCCGGCCGCCAGCTGGGCGGTGGCCGGGCGGTCGACGTAGCGCTGGTCGACCGTGGTGTCTCCCGGGTAGCGCAGTCCGAACTGCGCCACGTTCGCATCGACGATGCGCAGCGCAGCCGCGACCGCCCCCTCGGGGCTGCTGACGACGACGGTGTCGGCGCGGGATTCGCGCTCGGGCATGGGAGGTCCTTCCTTCGGGCGCGCGGGGGCGCCTCGGTTCACGATCGGGGGTGGGGCGGGCTCGGTCGGGTCAGCCGGCCGCGCCGTCGTCGGGGTGGAGCACGGGACGCAGGCTGTAGCGCGAGTTGCCCCAGACGGCGTAGAGCAGCGGTGCGGCGAGCAGCCCGACGGCGAAGCCCGGCTGCTCCGTGAAGATGAGGGTGAGCGAGCCCAGGACCACGAGCGAGACCAGGGTCAGGTACCACCGGCGCACGGCGAGGTAGAGCGAGACCTTCAGCACGTCGCGCAGCCGGGCGTCGGGCCGCTCGACCCCGGCCACGAACGCGAGCGTGACCGTGGCCAGGGTGAGGACGAGCAGCACGACCAGCAGCGGCGTGAGCAGGGCCCGAGCCGGGTCCCGGCGGCCCACACGAGGTCGACGACGAGCACGGTCGCCACGGCCACCGCCAGGCCGCCGATCGCGAGCGACCGGCGCAGGTGGGTGAGCCACGCCCGGGCGAAGGTCCGCACGACGTCGGTGGAGCGCTGGGTGGTGAAGCCCGCGAACACGGCGCACGCGGCGCTGAGCCCGGGGGCGGCGGCCACCGCGGCCAGCGCCAGCACCGGCCAGGAGGCCGACGGGTCGGTGGTCACCAGGAGCACCAGCAGCGGCAGGGACGCGACCGCGAGCATGATGTTCGTGGCCATCACCAGGTACACGGTGCCGAACACGAGCTGCCAGGTGTCGGCCTTCGCCCGCGGGAGGATCTGCCGGCGCGGAGCCGTCGTCGTCGTCACGGCCTCAGCCCTTCAGACCCGAGGTCGCGATGCCCTGGATGAAGAACCGTTGCCCGAGCATGAACAGGAGCGCGATCGGGAGCACCGACAGCACCGACCCCGTCATGATGAGCGCGTGCTCGGCGTTGTACTGCGACACGAAGGTCTTCAGACCGATCTGGACCGTCCACAGCGTGCGCTCGCGCAGGTAGATGAGCGGGCCCAGGTAGTCGTTCCAGGTGGCGACGAACGTCAGCAGCGTGAGGGTCGCCAGCGCCGGCCCGGAGAGCGGGACGATGATCCGCGCCCAGATGCCGTACTCCGACAGCCCGTCGATCCGGGCGGCCTCGGAGAGCTCCTCGGGGATGGACTCGTAGTACTGCTTCATCAGGAAGACGCCGAACGCCCCGAAGGCCTGCAGGACGAGGATCGCCCAGAGGGTGTTCGACAGGCCGAGCCGGGACAGGATGATGAACTGCGGGATCATGTACGCCTGCCACGGCACGGCGATGGTTCCCAGGTAGGCCAGGAACAGCACGTCGCGGCCGGGGAACTTCGCCTTGGCGAAGCCGTAGGCGGCGAACGAGCCGGTGAGCACCTGCAGGAACGTGACGCCGACCGACAGGATCATCGTGTTGCGCAGCCAGGTGGTCATGTCCGACCGGGTCCAGATGTCGAGGTAGTTGCTCCACACGACGGGGTCGGGCAGCCACTGGATCGGCACCGAGAAGACCTGGTTGTTGTTCTTCAGGGACGAGGAGACCATCCAGAAGAACGGCAGCATGATCGCGGCCGCCGCGATGGTCAGCACGACGTAGAGCACGACGTTGCGGGCGAGACGCTTCGAGCGCCCCGGGTCCCGGTGCTCCTGCGGCGCGGTGGGCCGGTCGAGCGTGAGCGTAGCCATCAGCGATTCCTCCGCTTGTTGACCATGAACTGCAGCACGGTGATCCCGAGGCAGATGACGAACAGGACCATCGCGACCGCCGAGGCGTAGCCGAAGTCGTTCTCCTCGAAGCCCTTGCGGTAGATGTACTGCGACAGCACGAGGGTCGAGGTCCCCGGCCCGCCGTCGGTCATCACGAGGATGAGGTCGAAGATCTTGAAGCTGGCGATCGTGAGCATCACGGTCACCAGGAACGTGGTGGGGCGGATGCACGGGATCGTCACGTTCCAGAACCTCTGGACGGCGTTCGCGCCGTCCACGCGGGCCGCCTCGTAGAGCTCGGACGGGACGGCCTGCAGGCCGGCCAGGAAGAGCAGCATGTAGTAGCCCATGTCGCGCCACGTGCCGACGATGATCACGGCGGGCATCGACCAGTCGGGCGAGGTCGTCCACCCGGGCGGGTCGGAGATGCCGATCGCCGTGAGCATCTGGTTGATGACGCCGGAGTCAGGCGAGAAGAGCATGTTCCACACCACGGCGATCGCGACGATCGAGGTGATGTAGGGGAAGAAGGCGACCGTGCGGAAGAACGCCATGCCGCGCATCTTGCGGTTGAGCAGCAGCGCCAGGCCGAGGGAGATCGCCAGGGTCAGCGGGATGTGGAAGCCGGCGTAGTACACGGTGTTGAACAGGGCCGTGTGGAACGTCTTGTCGGCCGCCAACCGCTGGAAGTTCTCGAGGCCGGTGAACTCGGCGGCGCCGAACACGTTCCAGCTCGTGAAACCGAGGTACAGCAGGATGATCACGGGCGTCAGGGTCAGCGCCGCGAACCCGATGAAGTTCGGCAGGATGAACGTCCAGCCGATCAGTGCGTTGCGCAGCTTCAGTCGGGACCCCGGGCGCCGTTGCTTCGTGGTGCGAGGAGCCCGGGGCGGTGCATCGACGGTCGTCGTCGACATGGTGCCTCCTGGGGCTGGGGACCCGGCCCGGCCGCGCTGGCCGGACCGGGTCCACCGATCGGTTCCGGTTAGTTCAGGACCTCGGACTTGGCGCGGGCCATGGCCTCGGTGATGGCGGCCTCCGGGGCGGTGCCACCGGCGAGGATCGCCGTGTGGGCGTCGCTGAGGATGTTCTGCAGCGCGGCGGTGTCGGCCGAGACCGGGTTCTCCGGACGGACGTCGCGGTTGGAGAACGCCGTGCGGGAGAGGTCGTCACCCGGGGCGCCCTCGACGGCGAAGAACGCGTCGGCGACGGTGTCGTTGGCGATGGCCGGCGTGATGCCGATCTCGGCGAGCGCGACGGCGGCGTCCTCGGAACCGATGAACGCGAGGAACTCCTTCGCGGCGTCGACCTTGTCGTCGGCGATCGCGGGGTTGACCCCGATGCCGGTCGGGTCGGCGAAGGTCACCGGCGTCTCCAGCGTGTCCTCGGTCAGCTGCGGGGAGGGCGCGATGCCCCAGGCGAACTCGTTCGCCTCGCCCGACTCCTGCTGCGCGAGCAGCGTGGCGACGTACCAGGAACCCATCAGCATCATGGCCGACTTCTGCGTGCCGAACTGCGACTGGTAGGTGAGGGAGTTGGTCGTGATCGCGCCGAGGTTCTCCTGCGCGCCCTCGGTCTGCAGCGCGACGGCCCGCTCGTAGTACGGCACGAAGTAGTCCCACTCGCCCGAGAGCAGGTCGGCGCCGTCGGCCTGCGCCGTCGCGAAGCCCTGGACCGTGGACTGCCAGGAGTGCTGGTAGGTGCCCTTGGCGTCGCTGCCGGCGGCGGCGAGCTTCTCGGTGAGCTCGACCGCGAGCGCGTCGTACTCCTCCCACGTGATCGCCTCGGTGGGCACGGGGACCCCGGCCTGCTCGAACAGGTCGACGTCGTAGTAGAGGTACCAGGCGTCCTGGCGGTAGGGGACGGCGTACGTGGCGCCGTCGACCTCGTAGGCGTCCAGGCCGGCGAGGTCGTCCGACAGCTCGCCGGCGACGTCGGAGACGTCGAGCAGCTGGCCGCCGTCCTGGTAGGTGAAGAAGTTCTTGAGGTTCTTCTGGATGTACATGTCCGGCGCCGAGCCGGCCGCCAGGTCGGCGATCATCTGGGTGTCGTACTCGGTCGCGTCGTACTCCTTGAGCTCGACCGTGACGTCGGGGTTCGCCTCGTTGAAGGCGTCGGCCAGGAGCTGGAACTCCGGGGTGGTCGACAGGCTCCAGCCGGCGAGGGAGATCGTGACGGGTCCGCCGCCGCCCTCGCTGGTCTCGCTGCCGCCGCCGGTGCCGGTGTCGCTGCCGCCGGTGTCCCCACCCGAGCAGGCGGTCAGGGCGAGCGTCGCGGCCGCGAGGGTGGCGACTCCCGTGAGAATGCTGCGCTTCATTGCGATGTTCCTCTCCTTCAAGAGGTTCGGTGCCCGACGTGGGCACCTGGCTCGGTTTCTCCCGGCACTCCGGGAATCGGGAGGTCCACCGACGTGGTGGCTCCGTCAGCCCACGCGACGAGCGCGCGGGAGTCTGTGAGGGTGACGCCGGGCACGGCGTCGAGCGAGTCGGAGGGGCCGACACCGTCGGCCCGCTCCCCCGTCGCGGCGGAGCGGCCGAGACCCAGTGCCAGCGCGTACCAGCCGGCGCGCGCGGGCGCCGAGGCCAGCGCGACGGCGGCGTGGTCGCCCAGCGGCGAGGCGTCGCGGCGGCGCTCGACGCGCGTCGCGTCGAAACCCAGCAGCGGGGCGAGGACGGCGCGCACCGCACCGTCGTCGAGCACGACGGCGGGGGTGTCGCCGGTGTCGTCACCGCCACCGGCCAGGCTCTCCAGGGGCGGCGCCGCGGAGGCGAGGGCCCAGCCGCCGGCCTCGAGGGCGACGGCGTCGGCGGAGGCGTCGGCCAGGTGCACGAGGCGCACCTCCCACGCGCCCCGGAGCACCGAGACCGTGGTGAGGGTGCCGGCGCCGGTCGGCGTCCCGCGGTAGCCGCTGCCGTGGTGGTGCTGGACGGCGTCGGGCGCGATCCAGCGGACCTCGGAGCGTGATCCGGCCACGACGGCGCCGTCCGCGGACGTGAGCTGCAGGACGGCCATGCCGCTGCGGTGGCTGCGTCGACCCTCGCCGTCCACGAGCACGACGGTCTGGTCCAGCGGGGCGGTCCAGGCGTCCTCGTCGAGCAGCGGGAGGGTCGCGGTGGAGTAGCCCAGCCGGGCGTACAGGGGCGAGTCCGCCCCCGTGTCACCGACGCGGGCGTGGTCGGTGCCGTGGTTGGCGATGCGCACGACACCGTCCTCGGCCCCCGAGCTGACGGCCCAGACGGGCGCGGCGATCGTTCGCGACACCGGTCCGCGCTCGGCCGGCAGCGGCTCCTCGGTCGCGGTCCAGACGGGGTGGTCGGCCGGGAGCGAGAGGCCCAGGAAGCCCTTGCTCGCCCAGTACGGCGACGAGGGTCCGGAGTAGCTCTGGGCGAGCCGGGGCCAGGCGTGGCGCCAGCCGAGCGTGAGCACGCCGTCCTCGGGCACGCCGTGGTCGGTGAAGGAGGAGAGCACGCCGGAGGCGGCGCGACGCAGCACCCCGGGCGAGTGGGACGGCACCTCGGCGATCGCGCCGACCCAGAACGGTGCCGCGGCGGCGAACCGGTAGACCAGGCTGCGTCCCTGACCCAGCGGGGCGCCGTCGCTGCCGAGCAGGGCCAGGGCGTCGCCGAGGAAGGTGTCGAGGTTCGCGCGGTCCCGCTCCCGGCGCGGGGCTGCGAGGTCGGTCGCACCGGCCATCCGCGCCCAGAGCGTGGGGTAGAGGTGCAGCGCCCAGCCGACGTAGTGGTCGTAGGCGCGGGTGTCGCCGTCGGCGAGCCAGCCACCCTCGCGGGCGAACGTGTCGTGGGTGTCGAGGTCGGCCTGCATCTCCCCCAGGTCGTGGGGGCCGCCGACCGAGCGCAGGAACGTCTGCACGACGAGGCGGAACCAGACCCAGTTGATGCGGGGGTAGGTGTCGTCGCCGACCGCGGGGGCGAGGTAGTCCACGAGCCGCTCCTGCACCGATGAGGTCAGGTTGTCCCAGATCCAGGGGCGGGTGAGGTCGAGGACGAGCGCGAGCGAGGCGGCCTCGACCTTGGCCTGGGGGTGCTCGGTCAGGCGCACCCAGCGGTCGGGCGCCGACGGGTCCGTCCCGGTCTCCAGACCGCGGGCGAACCACCCCGCGAGGTCGCGGGGGTCGGTGCCGCGGTTCCCGGCCAGCCGGAAGCCGCCCAGCAGGAAGGTGCGGGCGAAGCCCTCGAGCCCGTCCACGTCGGCGCCGTAGCCGCCGGCCGGTCCGGGGAAGGTGATGCGGCCGTGACCCGGGCTCGCGTGGCGCTGCGCCGTGTCGAGGAGGTGGTCGGCGAGGCTCGCCCACGTCTCGCGCGTCCATCCCGAGAGCGGGGACGGCGACGCGCCGGGGTCGAGCTGGTGACCACGCTGCTGTTCACGCGCTGCGCGCTCGTCCTGGACCACTGTCTCCACCTCTTCCTCGCCACATCGATGTGCCGGAACGTGACGCCCGCCACAACGCGGGGCCACGGGAAGAGTCAAACCGGACACAAACGTTCATGTCAAGTCATTCGCGTTCACCGATGTTCACCGAGACGCCGCCGTCGCGCCCTGATACGATCAGAACTGATCACACCGATGTGATCCTCCGATGCTGCGGGACACCGCAGGAAGGCGACGATGACCGAGTTCTCCGGGCCCCTGAGCCGGGCGCTCCCCACCTGGCGGACCGCGGTGCGCGCACCGCACGGCCTCGACGGACCGCCCGGCGGCACCGCGCTGCCCGCGCCCCCCGCGACGGACCGCTCCGCGTGGCGGGCGGACCGGCTCGACACCGTCACGGTCACCGACCTCCTCGCCCGGGTCGCGACCGACCGCGGGGCCCCGTGGCCGACCCCGCGGGCCCGCGACCTCGCCCGCCTGCACCGCGACGGCGATCGCGACGCCTACGAGCAGATCGTCTTCGCCCGCCAGGCCCGACTGACCCGCGCCGTGCTCGCGGCCGCCACGACCGGCGAGGAGTGCGACCTCGACGAGGTGGCCGACGGCGTCTGGTCACTGTGCGAGCAGAGCACGTGGTGCTGGCCCGCGCACGACGACGTCGGACCCCGCCGCGGCTGGGTGCTGCCGTCGGCAGGCGATCCCTACCTCGACCTGGGCGCCGGCGAGGTCGCCGGGCAGCTCGCGTGGGTCGACGCCGTGCTCGGCGAGGCGCTCGCGGCCCGCTGGCCAGGACTCCGCGAACGCGTCCGCCACGAGGTGGCCGTGCGGGTGCTCGACCCGTTCCTCACCCGCCGCGACTGGCACTGGATCGGCCTGGACGGCGACGTCCACAACTGGAACCCGTGGATCCACGGGAACGTGCTGGTCAGCGCGCTCGTGCTGGCCGAGCCGGCGGTGCGCGCCGACGCCGTCGTCCTCGCCGTCGAGGGCATCGACCGCTACCTCGCCGCGATGCCTGCCGACGGGGCCGTCGACGAGGGCTACGCCTACTGGTGGAACGGTGCCTGCCGAGCGATGGAGGCGCTGCAGGTGCTGGCCCACGCCACCGACGGCGTCGTCGACGCCCGCGAGCTCCCGCTGCTGCGGGCGCTGGTGGCCTTCCCCGCGCGGTCGCACCTGGGCGGGGAGTGGTTCCTCAACGTGGCCGACGGTCCGGCCCGCCCCGGCGACCAGCCGTGGCACTCGCTCCTGCGGGCCGGCACCTGGTTGGGCGACGCCGATGCGGTCGCCTTCGCCCGCGCCCGCCGCGACCCCGCGCGCGCCCTCACCCGCGACACCGACGGCCTCGGCCGGTGCGTCCTGGCCCTGACGGACCCGCGGTGGCGCGACGCCGCCGCGGTGCCGGTCGCCGCGCCCGTCGATGCCGACGTGTGGTGGCCGTCGGTCCAGGTGCGCCTCGCGCGTCCCCGCCCCGGCCACCGCCTCACGCTGGCCGTCAAGGGCGGTCACAACGGCGAGCACCACAACCACAACGACGTCGGGGAGGTGGTGGTGGCGCGCGACGGTGTCCCGGTCCTCGTGGACGCCGGCCGACCCACCTACACCGCCGCCACGTTCGGCCCCGACCGCTACGACACCTGGTGCCTGCGCAGCGAGTGGCACAACGTCCCCGCGATCGCCGGGCTGGAGCAGGGCGTCGGCGAGCGCTACGCGGCCTCCGACGTCGTCGTCCACCCGCGTGGCCTCGCGCTCGACCTCACCGGGGCCTACCCCGGCGTGGTCGGCACGTGGCGACGGACGGCCGTGCTCGCGGAGGACGGCCGCGCCGTCGTCACGGACGTCTGGGAGCTGCCCGCGGGCACGCCGCCCACGCGCTACCACCTGGTGCTGGCGGGCCACGTGCGCGCGGACGGTCACGACGGCGTCGTGGTCACCCCCGTGGAGGGCGACGGCGACGTCCGCATCGGCTGGACGCTCACCGATGCGGTCGCGAAACGTCCCTCCCCCGAGCCCGTCCTCGAGGAGATCGCGTTGACCGACCCGATGCTCGGTGACGTCTGGGGCTCCGCGCTGACCCGCCTGACCCTCGCCCTGCCCGGGCCCACCGGCACACTTACCCTGGTCGTCCGAGAAGTCGAGGAGACGTCATGACCGATCTTCCGTCGCTGCTGCCCGCCACCCGCCGCACCCAGCTCATGGCGGTGCTCCAGCGCGAGGGCACGGCGCGCGTCAGCGAGCTCGCTGCCGCGACCGGCGTCTCCGCCGTCACGATCCGGCGCGACATCACCCAGCTCGCCGAGGAGGGTCTGGTCACGCGCGTGCACGGCGGCGCGACGCTGGCCGCTCCCTCGGAGCCCGGCCCGGCCCCCGCGACCGCGACCGCGGGCGCGAACGGCGTGGGCCCGACGTCCGAGTCGGGCGAGCGTCACGAGATCGGGATGCTGGTGCCGTCGCTCGACTACTACTGGCCCGACGTCGTGCGTGGCGCCGAGGCGGCCGCCCGCGATCTCGGCTACCGCCTCGTGCTGCGCGGCTCCTCCTACGAGGCCGACGACGACCGCCGTCAGCTCGCGCGCCTGGTGGAGCGGGGCGTGAGCGCCCTCGTGGCCGCGCCCCGGCTCGACGTGCCGAGCACCGACTCGACACTGGCCTGGCTGGCGGGCCTGGACATCCCCGTGGTGCTCGTGGAGCGCGACGCCACCAGCCGCTCCCACCGGGACGTGCTGGAGTCGGTCACCACCGACCACGCCCTCGGTGCCGCGATGGCCGTCCGCCACCTCGCCTCGCTCGGTCACGCACGGATCGGCCTCGTCACCAGCCTGCACTCGCCCCACTCGAGCGCGATCCGCGCCGGCTGGGCCGCGGCCGCGCAGGAGTGCGGTTTCTCCCCCGCCGACACCGTCGAGGCCGAGGTCCCGGACAAGTCCGACCCGGCCTGGGACACCCTCCTGGACGAGGTGCCCGAGCTGTGCCGCAGCACCGGCACCACCGCCCTGCTGGTGCACGCCGACTCCGAGGCCATGACGATCGCCCAGCACGCCGACAAGCACGGCCTGGTCGTCCCGCGCGACCTGTCGGTGATCGCCTACGACGACGAGGTGGTCAGCCTGTTCTCCCCGCCCATGAGCGCTGTGCGACCGCCGCGCAGGTCCGTGGGCAAGGCCGCCGTGGAGCTCGTGGTGGCGCGCATCGACGACCCCGATCGCCCGATCCACCGCATCGTGATCAACCCCTCGCTCCGGGTGCGCGACACGTGCACGCCCCCGCAGGCGGCCTCGGTGGGGACCGCCTCGTCCTGAACGACGCGCAGCTCCCGCTGCTCGACCCGGACGACTCGCCCGAGACGTCCGGGGACGACGGCGCCCCGGCCCCTCGCAGGAAGGACCGGGGCGTCGTCGTCTCTCACTCGTGCTTGTCGGCCCACCGGAACAGGAACGCCGCCATCGCGTCCCGGTTCACGGAGCTGAACGGACGGTAGTAGGACGAGCCGTCGTTGCCGTGCCCGACCCACCCCGTCGCGATCTGGTTCTCCGCGAGCCAGCTGATCTCCGCGTAGAACTGCGTGCTCGGCGCGACGTCCGCGAACGCGGACGAGGCCGGGGCCTCGTACGCCGGGGAGTCGGCGAGGCGGTAGAGGAACGCCGCCATCGCGTCACGGGCGATCGGCTCGAGGGGTCGGAACTCCGCCCCCGCCGCCGTCGCCCAGCCGGTCGAGATCCCCTCGTGCGCGAGCCACGTGATCTCGCGGTAGAACTGGTTGCTCGGGTCGACGTCGACGAACGGCGAGACCGCGGGCGCCTGGAACTCCTCGTCACCGGCGAGCCGGAACAGGAAGGCCGCCATCGCGTCCCGGGCGATCGGCTGCAGCGGCCGGAACTCGTGCTCCCCGCCGGGCAGCTCCCAGCCGGTCGAGATCTCGCGCTCGGCGAGCCAGGCGATCTCCCGGAAGAACAGCGAGTCCACCGGCACGTCGACGAACGGGGACGTCGTCTGCGGCGGGGCGGTAACGGTCACGGTGAAGGTCGCCGAGCGGGAGACCTCACCCACCACGGCCGTCACGGTGACGACCTGCTCCCCGAGCACCTGGGCGTCGAAGCCGCTGACGGCCAGGTCGCTCGCGGCGATGACGCCGGTGCTCCCGTCGGAGTACGTCGCCGTGACCACGAGCCCGGTGAGGTCGAGGACCCCGCCCTGCTCGTAGGCGACCGTCGTCGGCGGCGTCGTGACCGCGATCGAGTCGAGCACCACGGGCTCGACCTTCTCGTTGACCCCGAGCCAGCTGATCACCATGGCCTGGTTGCCGCCGTTGTTCGCGACCCGGTAGACCACCTCGCCGTCGACCGGCATCGTGAACGGTGCGGTGACGACGGCGCGCTGGCCGTTGGCGGTGCTGGGGAAGTTCACCCCACCCACCGGCACGACGGTCGTGCCGCCGGCGCCGTCGGGGACCTCGACGGTCATGGTCATGTTGCGGTTGCCGCCCGAGGCCCACCACTCGGTGTGCCCGCTCGCGATCTCGTACTCGCCGGCCGGGAGCGTCAGGCGGTAGGTGAGCGGGGTGCCGGCGTTCGCCGTGTACCAGCCCGTCTCGCGCATCTTGTCGTACGGGGTCTGGTTCAGCAGGCCCTTGGCGGTGTAGGTGGCACCACGTCCCCAGCCCGTCTGGGCCGAGTACGCGCCGTCGCCCACGTCGTTGAGGAGCGCTCCGCCGTCGGCCTCCACGAGCGCCTTGACCGCCGGGTGGGCGGAGGCGCCGGTGACGGCCGGGGAGTTCGCGTCGATGAAGTAGCGGACGTCGTCGGGGACGACCTCGACGTGGGCGCTCACCACCAGCGAGGGGTTGTTCTCGAAGACACCGTCCACCTTGACCGTCGCGTACGGCTCGGCGAACGCCGGCTCGTTGACGATCCAGGTGACGGCGGCGTCGATCTGGCCGCCCGCCTGGGAGACGGCCCGGACGGTCGCGGGCAGCTCCGGGACGGTGCCGACCTCGGTGGCCAGACGCCCGAGCGGCGTCACGACCGAGACCGGAAGCTCCTCCGGGTCGACCTGCTCCGGGACGTCGCCGCCCGAGAGGACGACGACACCGTCGAGCGTGAACGTGCCGCTGGCCACGGTGATCGTGACGTCGTGCGGCTCGTCGGTCAGACCGCGCAGCCAGTAGGACGTCTGCCGGTCGCCCGTGCCGCCGACCTGGGCCGTGCGGACCGGGTCGTCGTCGACGGCGACCTGCAGGGTCGCGCTGCCGCTGGCGCCGGTGAGGTTGACCCCGGTGCCGTCGGCCTCGAACGTGACGGACTGTCCCGCGGTGAGGCGGCTCTGCGTGCGGTTGAGGTGGGCGAAGCCCGCCTGGATGAACTGGCGGCCTCCCGGGTAGCTCATCCGGGAGTCGGCGTCGTCGATGACGGTGCCGAACCAGGACAGACCCTCGATCGGGGTGATCGAGAGGTTGTCGAACTGGTTGTTGGAGAAGCCGCTGACGAAGGCGATGCGCCCGGCCATGACCGGGTTGCCGCTCGTGTCGACGTAGCGCGCGAGCTGTCCGCCGTCGAACCGCACGGTGATGATGTTCTCGCGGGCCTCGACCTCGAGGGTGCCCCACCCGGCGGGGTCGAACCCGGGCACGGTGCCCTGCTGGACGACCTGCCCGAGCTTGCGGAGCTCCCAGCGACCGTCCTGGTAGATGCGCGCCGTGTAGGTCGCCAGGTCGGCGCCCTGGGCGACGACCTGCCGCACGCCGATGCCGACGAAGTTCGTCAGGCTCGCGTTGCGCACCTGGGTGTCGAAGCGGACGTCGACGGCGGCGGTGTAGTTGGTCCAGCTGTGGTCGCCCAGCACGGTGGCCGGGGTGTCCGTGGCGAGCTTGTTCATCGAGCCGTCGCCCCACGGGTTCCACGTGAACGGCCGGATGCCGGCGTGGATCTGCTGCTGCATGACGTTGCCGCGCGCGGGGTCGCCGGAGTCGACCACCTCGAACGCACCGTTCTGGTCGGCGGTGTAGCGGGTCTTGCCACCGCGCCGCTCCAGGTAGTCCATGGGGACGCCGTTGATCTCCTGGACCGGGTAGTCGTCGTAGGAGTAGTCGTCGGTGTAGGGCAGCGCGAGAACCGTGTCCGTGGCCGGGGAGGCGTACTCGCCCGACTCGTAGGGCTCGACGGTGCCGTGGATCCCCTGGTGGAGGGTCGAGAGGGTCTGGATCGAGTACGGCGCGACCTGGACCTGGTACGCGTCGTGCTCGACGCCGCCGATCGTCTCCGTGCGCACCGGCAGGAGCTTGCCCGGGTTCTGCAGGTAGTTGGCGTCGATCGCGTCACCCGCGCCCGGACCCGTGGTCTCCCACACGAACAGGGGACGGTCGCTCTCACCGAGGTTGGCGACCTTCACCTCGAAGTTGCGCACCGTGGCGGTGTTGTTGGCGTGGACCTGGGTGAACTCGGGGTCCTCCCCCTCGGCCACGTCGGCCTCGGGCGTGCGCAGCGTGAGGTAGGTGCGCGTGGAGGTGTCCACGAGCGTGCCGCCGTCGCCCTTCGTCCCGTCGCCCAGGCTCGCGCCCTCGATGTACTCCCAGCCCTTGTCGATGAACTGCATGAAGTGGCGCACGAGCACCACGCCGATATCGCCCTCGTAGTAGCCGGACCACGGGTCGGAGGCGCGGATCAGGCTCTTCGGCAGGTACTGCGAGCCCTCGTACATCGCGCTGACGGCGGGCTGGAACAGGAACGACGTCATGTGGCCGGGGTTGTTGATCGACCCCTGCCAGCGGTAGGCGTTGATGAACCGGTCGGCGATGTCGACGGGGCCCACGGCGCCGCCGATCCCGCCGCGGTTCGGCTCGACGTTGAGGCGGTACTCCGGCTCGATCATCGGGGCGACGCCCTCGGAGTACAGCACCTCCATGCCGTACTCCTTGTTGAGCCGCGTCAGGCCCGGGTCACCGGCGATGTCGTAGTGGTAGCCGATCGCGTCGATCTGCTCCAGCGCCTCCGGGCTGGCGAGGATGAGGCTCGAGACGCGGTTGACGTTGCGGTAGGAGTCGAGCGCGACGATCTTGATGTCGGAGTAGTCGTAACGGGCGTCCGCGGCCTCGGCGTCGGCCTCGAGGCGCTTCGCGAAGTCCACCGTCCAGGCCAGCTCGGTGGCCATGTAGTTGACGTGCACCTCGTTCTGCGAGGGGCTCAGGTAGTCGAACTCGACGCCGTAGGTGTCGTACGCGGCGTCGACCGTCTCCTTGTACCACTGGTAGCGGAGCTCGCTCGAGTTGTTCGTCCACGACGGCTCGGCCCAGCGCAGCGCCTCGACCTCGATGTCCGGGTTGAACGTCTTGGCGTCGGCGATGAAGTGGAAGCCGGCGCCGCGCAGCACGTTGGCGGGCTCGTCGGCGGTGCGCTTGGTCGCCGGCTCGGTGCCGGAGGACGTGTTGACGTCGGCGCCGAGCTCGACCTTGATGTGGCGCAGGCCCGCCCCCGTCTCCGGGTCGAAGAGCAGCTCCATGATGCGCCAGTAGACGTCCGGCTGCTCCTCCTTGTAGTCCAGGAGGAGGTTGGAGGTGTTGTTGCAGTTCACGGACCCGAATCCGCCGAAGGTGTTGAACGGGTTGCCGTCGGCGTCTCGCTCGACGTCCTCTCCGTTCACGAGGATCTCGGCCCACTGCTGCACGTTCTCGTACGTGAGCGTGGGGAGGTCCTCGGGCGCGATGATGCCCGCGGCCGTGGGAGCGGCGTCGGGGTTTCCGGGGTCCGCGCTCGCGCCGGGCAGCACGAGCAGTGCGCCGGAGAGCCCGAGCGCGGCCGTCGTCAGGCTCGCCGCGGCGAGCCTGAGGGATGGCGTCCTTGCCATGTGTGGTCCTGTTCGTCGGTTCCCCCGGCGTCCGGACGGGAGCGAGGGGTCGGGACCGGCGACGGCCCGTCCCTGCCTCGATCACCCGTGGCCGGGTGTCTGGAGGAGAGCTGGGTGATGACAGGTGTCGTGTGACAGGTGTCGCGGGGCCAGGCCGGAGCATCGGTGCCGCCGAGCCGCGATCCCTCCGCCCCGCCGTGCCGGGATCGCCGGAACGTCAGTGCGCGAAAAGGATCGTTTGTGATCACCTTTGACGAGAGCCAGTCAATCACGCCGCGAGACGAACAGCAACGGCCTCCTCTGGTCTTTAAGTGATCATTTCCGATCACTACGCTGTCGGCGCTTGACCCTGACGTAACGTCAGCCTCTAGCGTCCCGACCATGACGATCACCGTGCTCGACACCGACCGGAGCATGCAGGCCGTGCTCGACGCCCCCGTCTCCGATCGCGCCGACGTCCTCCGCACCGCGGTCGCCCCCGTGGCCGAGATGTACCGCTACTTCCCGGGGAGGTCGATCTCGCGGAGATGCACGCCCACTCGTTCGGGTTCCCGCTGCACGGACGTGACGGGACGGTGCGGGAGGCGCTGGCGGCGCTGCGCGACGCCGACGCGTGGGGGCGCATCCGTCACGCCCTCCGCGACGCCGTCGCCCACCAGGTGGCGGTGCTCCCCGGCGTCGTCGTCCCCGACCTCACCGTCCTGCTGGTCCTCGGCGACCCGGACGACGTCTACTTCATCGACACGGTCCGCGGCTTCAGCGGCAACGGCAGCGCGACGGGCTACCTCTCCCTCACGCTCTGGCCGACGCCGGAGAACCTGCATCGCCTCGAGGCCGCCGCCGTCCACGAGCTCCACCACAACCTGCGCTACGCGCCGGGCGGCGTCGTGTGGGACCCGGCCTCCGTCGTCGTCGGGGAGCAGGTGGTCTCCGAGGGGTTGGCCGACGCGTTCGCGCGCGAGCTCCACGGCGACGCCGGCTACACCCCGATCGGACGGCCGCACCTCGACGACGACGCCGTACTCGCCCGCGTGGCCGGCGGTCTCGACACGGCCGGGATGCAGTCGTTCGTGGCGTGGGTCCACGGCGACGAGGCCGCCGTCCGCTTCGGCGCCGAGCCCGTCGGCCTGCCGACCGGGGCGGGCTACGCCGTCGGGAACCGGCTGGTCGACGCCTACCTCGGCGCGACCGGGACGACGGCGTCCCGGGCGCTCCACGTGCCCAGCAGCGAGATCATCGCCGTCGGGCTCGCGGCGCTCGGCCGGGGCTGAGGGCCGCTACTCCCAGCGGGCGGCCTCCGGGTCGACGCCGCGCGCCCGGGCAGCGGCGTCGATCGCGTCCCGCAGCCAGGAGGTCAGCCCCTCCTGGAGGTCCTCGAGCTCCGCGGTGAAGCCCGGTTCGGAGGCGTAGAGGCGACCCATCACGACGTGCATCGACGGCGTGACGTGGAAGTGCGCACCCATCGCCGCGCGGTGCCGCTCGGCGAGGGCGATCGCCTCCTTCTGCCCTGGGCCGACGCCGGTGCCGCACGCCTGCGCCATCTCCCGGAGCACCTCGCGGGTCTCGTGGACGACGTCGGACCAGTCCTGCGCGCTCCGGCCTGCCGAACGCTCGGCGTACTCCGCCCACTGCGCCGTGTCGCCCCACCGCTCGCGCGCAGCCGCGCTCCACCCCGGGTCCCACCCCGGCCCGAAGACCTCGGCCGCCTCGGCGGCCGGCAGCAGGACCCCCCGCTCGTCGGCGGCCAGGACGGCCTCGACGTCGGCCGCGACCTGCTGCAGGCGCGCGATGCGTTCCGACAGCTCGCCGCGCCGCCGGACCAGCTCCGCCCGGCGCTCGGCCGCCGTCGCGGCGAGGAGTCCCGGGATCTCGGCTAGCGGCACTCCCAGGTCGCGCAGCAGGAGCACGCGCCGGGCGCATGCGACGTCGGCCGGCAGGTAGGCGCGATAACCACCGGAGGACCGGGTCGACGGCGTGACCGCTCCGAGTGCGTCCCAGTGGTGCAGCGTCCGGATGCTCACCCCGAGGGCCCGGGCAACCACGCCGACCGTGACCGCCTCGCCCTCACCCTCGCCCGACGTCGGCGTCGGCGTCGGCGTCATCTCGGCCTCAGCCTGCGAGCAGGTGCCGGAAGAACCGCACCCCGCGCACCAGCGAGTCCGCGGCCACGTGCTCGTCGACGCCGTGGATCCCCGCGCGCTGCTCGGACGTCATCGCCAACGGCGCGAACCGGTAGACGGCGGGCGTCAGCCGGGCCGCGAAGCGCGAGTCGCTCGCCGCGAGCATCGTGTACGGCGCGACGACGGCGTCCGGGTAGGCGTGGCCGACGGCAGCGGCGATCAGAGCCCATCGCTCGTCGTCGAGCGGGGAGACCGGCGTCGGCTCGCTGGCGGCGAGCACCCGCACGCTCGCGCGGGGACCCCGACGCCCGACGGCGGAGCGCACCACGCGCTCGACGTGCGCGACCGCGTCGGCGACGCTCGACGTCGTCGCCACCCGGAGGTTGACGACGGCGCTGGCGCGCGAGGCGATGACGTTCGGCGCGGACGAGCCCCGCAGCACGGTCGCGGTGGCGGTCGTCCGGACGAGGGCCCCCAGCTCGCCGCCCAGCAACGGCAGCACGCGGGCGAGCGGCCGGCGCAGCCCGTCGGCCCGGCCCACCACCCAGCGCAGCGGCAGGGGCAGGTGGGGCGCGACGGCGTCGAACATCGCGACCACGACGTCGTCCACCACCGCCGGGTGCGGGTGGCGCTCGATCGCGGCGAGGGCACGGCCGAGCGCGGACACGACGCCGCGGCGGGGCGGCGTGGAGGCGTGACCGGCGTGGGCCGGGTCGGACTCGACGACGATCTCCAGGTTGACGACGCCCTTCTCCGCGACGCCGACCACCGCCAGCGGGCGCGTCAGGCCGGGGAAGGCCCCCGTCGCGACGGCGCCGCCCTCGTCGACGACGAGCGCCGGCACGACACCGCGCTCGGCGAGCAGGGCGACGGCGGCCTCGGCCGAGGGTCCGTCGCGCTCCTCGTCGGCGCCGAGCAGCAGGTGGAGGTCGTGCGCCGGCCGCCAGCCGTCGCCCAGGAGCTCCTCGACGGCCTCGAGCGTGACGAGCATCGCGCCCTTGTCGTCCAGCGTGCCGCGACCGTGGACGATGAGGTCGCCGTTGCGATCAGGCGCGACGACGCCGGCGAACGGCTCGTGCGTCCAGCCGGAGGCCGCCCAGTCCTCGCCCTTCTCGCCGCGCGGGGCGGGGACGACGTCCTGGTGGGCCATGAGGAGGACGGGGCCGAGCGCCGTCGCACCCGGGGACGTGCGGCCGCTGGTCGTGGCGGTGGTGGTGTCCCCCGCGATCCGCAGCAGCAGCCCCGCGCGGCCGACGGTCTCGACGTCGGCCGCCGCGAACGTCGTCGGGAACATCTCGCCGAGCGCCTCCCGGAAGGCGTCGAAGACGGCGGTCGCGGCGTCGTCGAGCGGGCCGTCGTCGGGGCTGATCGTGGGGATCCGTACGAGCCGGGCGAGGCGCTCCGCGAGCCGGGCTGCCTCGGCCCGATCGCCGTCGGGAGCGGGGGGCGTGGCGCTGGCGGGATCCGACATGCGTCCCAGCCTCTCAGGCGATCGCGTCCGCCGGGACGGACGTGAACGCCACCTTCGGCACGGTGAGCAGCGCGACGATGGCGACGATCGCCGTCACGCCGCAGATCGCCCACACCGTGATGTAACCGCTGAGCGGGGCGGCGGTCTCGTCGACCCCGAGGCCCGCCCCTGCCCCCGCGACGACCACGCCGCCGGCGAGCGCGAGCGCGAAGGCCGAGCTCGCGAACGAGCCGCCGATGGTCTTGGTGGTGTTGGTCAGGCCGGTGGCCATCGCCGTGCGGTCGACCGGGGCGGCCGCGGCCGCGGCGGCGGGGAGCGCGGCGACGAGGGCGCCGGAGCCGAGGCCCGCCACCACCATGCACGCCACCACCTGGACGACGGTGTCGTGCAGCGGGATGAGCCCGAGGTACCCGATCGCCACCAGGCTCGCCGCGCCGATCAGCACCAGGCGCGGAGTGAGGGCCGCAGAGATCCGGGAGAACAGACCGGCGCCGATGAGCAGGCTGAACACGTAGGCGCCGATGATGTACGACGCCTGGGCGGAGTCGAGGCCCAGCCCGTGCCCGGTGGCCGGGTCGGTGCGGACGAACGTCGACAGCGGACCCTGCGCGCCGAGCACGCTGACGCCGAACAGGCCGGCGGTGAGGAAGACCGGCCAGAGCGCGGGTCGGCGCACCAGCGCGATGTCGATGAGCGGTGAGTCGGTCCGCAGCTGGAGACGGACGAACAGCCAGCCGAGCGCGAGCCCGACCAGCACCAGGAGCCCCACCCAGATCGTGATGCCGTCCAGCCGGACGAGACTGAGTCCGCCCGTGACCGCCAGCAGCGCGAGCGAGAGGACGACGGCGCCGCGCGTGTCCACCGCGCCGCCGCCCCGCTCCCCGGAGTCGGGCACGAGGCGCCAGACGACGACGAACGCGGCCGTCACCAGCAGCGCCGGCACCGCGAGGACGAGCGACAGGCTGCCCGCGAGCAGCGTTCCGAGCTGGCCGGCCAGCAGCGCGCCGCCGATCGCGCCGGCCTGGAGGGCGACGACGATGACGCCGGTCGCGCGCCGGGTGACGGCGGCGGTGTCGGGGAGCTTGCGGGCGCGGGAGTAGATGATCGCGACGTTGAGCGGCAGCCACACGACGTAGAAGCCCTGCAGCGACCAGGCGAGCAGGAACAGGGGGAAGGTCGGGGCGATCGCGACGGCCCAGGACGCGAGCGCCGTCACGGCGAGCGAGCCGATGAGCACGCGGCGGTGGCCGAAGATGTCGCCGAGCCGCGCGAGCACCGGGACCACGATGGCCGAGACGAGGAGCTGCAGCGCCTCGAGCCAGTTGATGTCGGCGTCGGGGACGTCGAGGCGGCGTGCCACGTCGGAGAAGAGGGGCGTGTAGTAGCCCTGGAGCACGCCGGAGGTGATCTCGACGACGACGAGCGCCCCCACCACTCCCCCGGCGATCTTCGCGACCCGCGTCGCGCCGCCGCTGCCACCCTGCTGTGTCGTCATCGGAGGATCGTCGCACCGGGTGGGGCCGGGCGCGCGACGGCGCGGCGGGGCCGGTCGTTCGGCCGCGGCCCGTTGCGCGCAGCGGTGGTCGGTTCGGGGCCGCTCAAGCGACCACCGGTGCGCGCAACGCGGCGGGGCCTGCCGGCGGCCGGGGGTCGTTGGTATCGGCGTGATACCAATCGCTCCCTGGAGGCTGCCGTGGCCATGACTCTTCGACTCGACGACGAGGCGCAGGCTGCGCTCGAGCGGATCGCGACGGCGGAGGGCGTCAGCTCCAACGAGGCCGTACGCCGCGCCGTCCTGGAGTACGACACCAACCGCACCTCGGTGCGGGATGCGTTCATCGCTCGCATCGTCGCCGAGGACGGGCCGCTGCTTGACCGACTCGGCTGACCGCTGTCCGATGACCGTCTACCTCGACGTCGAGGACCTGCTCGCGAGTGCCCGCGCGTTCCTCGGCACCGAGCCCCTCGCGCGCAACCCCGCTCTGCTCGCCTCGGCCCTCGCGCGCTCGACGGCGCAGATGTACGGCGTGGAGGCCTACCCCGAGCTGAACGAGTAGTCCGCGGCGCTGCTGATCTCGGTGACGAACAACCACGCCCTGATCGACGGCGACGAGCGACTCGGCTGGGTGGCCACCCGCCTTTTCTACCTGCTCAACGGCAGCGACCTGGTGACGCCGCACGACGAGGCCTGCGACCTCGTCATGGCGATCGCGGACGGCAGCCGTCGCGAGGTCGCCGACTTCGCCGCCACGCTCGCCGCCTGGGTGCGCCCGGCACCCTGACGGCTCAGCGCGCCGCGAGCTGCTCCATCTGGTCGATCACCAGCGTCACGGCACCAGGCTGCTGGTCGGGCGGGTAGCGGTACTTCACGAGCAGCCGCTTCACCGACGAGCGCAGCTTCGCCTTGACGTCGTCCCGCGAGCCCCAGTCCGTCTTGGCGTCGCGCCGCATGATGATCACGAGCTCGCGCGCGATGGTCGCGAGCGTGTCAGTTCCCTGCAGCTCGACCGCCGACGGGTTGGAGGCGACGGCGTCGTAGAAGGCCAGCTCGTCGTTCGAGAGCGGAGGATCGAACTCCGCGCCCCTCGCCCCCTCGGCGAAGATCTCCTCGCCGAGCTCGAACAGTGCCGACATCACCTCCGCCGACGTGAGGTTGGCGTTGGTGTAGCGCGCCATGATCTCGTCGAGCCGCTCGCTGAACGCCCGCTGCCGCACGAGGTTGCCTCGAGCGACGCTCCGTGACTCGCTCATCACGAGGTTGCGCAGCTGCTCGATCGCGAGCTGGTGATCGTCCTGGGCGCGCAACCTATCGAGCATCGCCCGCTCGAACGTGTCGATCCGCACGGGCTCGAGGCCGGCCGCCTCGTAGATCGACAGCACCTCCCCCGAGGCGACGGATCGCGCGACGAGCCCTGCCAGCTCCACCTCGATCTGGGCCGGGATGGGCAGTCCGGCCGCGCGTCGTTCCTCGGTGTCGAGCTTGCCGATCACCACGCGGACCGCGGAGAGGAACTGCACGTCGCCGCGCACCGCCTCGAGCTCCTCCTGGCGTCCGGCCAGCGCCCACGCACGCTGCAGCTGACCCGCCGCCGTCCGGAACTCCGACGACGGCGACGGCGCCTCCGGATCGGCCCCCGGTCGGGGCGTGCGGAGCCAGCTCGCCGTCGTCATCACGGCCCGCAGGAAGTCGCGGCTCTGCTTCGCATCCCGCAGCCGCGTCCGCCAGTCGAACCCGACGAGGCACTCGGCCGCGGCAGCCAGAGCCTCGTGGACGAGGGCGACGGCGTCCTCCACGGTCCGCCCGACGGGTCGGGTCTCCTGGTCGCTCACCGTGTACTCGGCGAGCGCCGCCGCCAGGTTCTCGGTCACGGGCGCCGACGCCACGAGCAGGCCCGCGTTCTTCCGCCGAAAGGTGCGGTTGACCCGCGCGAGCGTCTGCATCAGCAGCGCGCCCTTCATCGGACGGTCGAGGTAGAGCGTGTGCAGCGGCGGAGCGTCGAACCCGGTCAGGAGCATGTCCTTGACGATGACGATCTCGAGCGGGTCGGCGGGGTCGGTCAGCCGCTGCCGGATCGCCCGGTTCGCCGACTCGCGCCGCACGTGGTCGACGACAGGAGCGGTGTCGCTCGCGGTGCCGGAGTAGACGACCTTGATCACGCCCTCGGAGTCCGCCTCGGCGTGCCACTCCGGCCGGAGCGCGACGATCTCGTCGTACAGCCGGGCGCAGATCTCGCGGGTCGCGGCGACGACGAGCGCCTTCCCCGGTGCCTTCTCCGGCTCCGATCCCGACACCAACGCCGCCATCGCTTCGCGCCGGGCCTCCCAGTGCTCGACGATCTCCCTCGCAAGGACCTCGAGCCGCTGCGGCGCCCCGTAGACGGCGTTCACGCGGGCCACGCCCTGCTCGATCCTCGCCCGCTCGACGTCGTCGATCCCCGCCGTGATCTCGTCGGCGAGCTCGTCCACCTCCTCGGGCGAGAGGTCGGCCGACTGCTCCACCTTGAGCAGTCGCGGCTCGAAGTAGACGGGGACGGTCGCGCCGTCGACGACGGCCTGCGTGAGGTCGTAGGTGTGGATGACCTCGCCGAACACCGCCCGGGTGTCGCGGTCGGCGAACGAGATGGGCGTGCCGGTGAAGGCGATGAGCGTGGCTCCGGGGAGCGCGTTCTTGAGGTGCCAGGCGTACCCGTCGAGGTCCTCGTAGTGCGAGCGGTGGGCCTCGTCGACGATGAGCACGATGTTCCGGCGGTCGCTGAGCCGGGGATGGGCGGCACCAGCGTCGCGCTCGGCCTTGCTGAGCCCGAACTTCTGCAGGGTGGTGAAGTAGATCCCGCCGGTGCGGCGCGCCGACAGGTTCTGCCGCAGCGTCGCGCGGGACGTGACCTGCTCGGGCTTCTCGGGGAGGAGCTCGCTGCGCGCGAAGGTCTCGTAGAGCTGGCCGTCCAGCTCCGTGCGGTCGGTGACGACCACGATGGTCGGGTTCCGCAACGCCGGGTGCTTGAGGATCTTCGCCGCGTAGAGCTCCATCTCCATGGACTTGCCCGACCCCTGCGTGTGCCAGACGACGCCGGCCCGGCCGTCCCCGGCGACGGCCGTCACGGTCGCCTCGACGGCGGCGCGCACGGCCGCGATCTGGTGGGGCTTCGCGACGCGCTTGACGAGGCCGCCCTCACCCGAGTCGAAAGCGACGAACCCGTCCAGCAGCTCCAGCAGCCGCTCGGGCGCGAGCAGTCCGTCCGTGAGCTGCTCGAGCGCGTAGGCGAAGTCCTCCTCGGCCAGCGCGACCTCGGCGGCGGTCTCCACCTCACCGAGCGGTGCGGTGACGCCGTCGGCCGCCGCCTCGGCTCCCTCGGGCCGCCGCGGGGTGCCGTCGGCGTCCACGTTCCAGGGCGAGTAGTGGTTGAGCGAGGTGAAAGGGGTCCCGTAGCGCGCCGTCACGCCGTCGGAGATGACCGACACGGCGGCGGCGCGGAACGCCGTCGGGAACTCCCGCACGTACGTCGCGATCTGGGCGTGCGCCGTGTCGAGGGTGGCCGCGGCGTTCGAGGCGTCCTTGAGTTCCGCGATGACAAGGGGGAGTCCGTTGAGGTAGAGCACGACGTCGAAGCGCCGTTCGAGATCGGGGGTCCGGACCGTGACCTGACGGACGGCAAGGAACGTGTTGTTCACCGCCTCGTGCAGATCGACGATGCGGATCGTCGGGGTCCGCTCGATTCCGTCGTCGTCGATGTAGGTGTGGCGGATGCCGTCGACGATCGCGTCGTGGAGACGCTTGTTCTCGGCGATCGCGTCGCTGGACTGCGGGCGCAGCAGCTCCGCTACGGCGAGGTCGAGGTGATTGGTGGGCACGCCAGGGTTGAGCCGGTGCACCGACTGCCGCACTCGGGAGGGGATCACGACGTCGGCCCAGGACTCCCGGTTCGGGCGGACGTTCCCGGAGGCGTCCGTCCACGTGGCGCCGGGGGCGATCTCGCGGCCGTGGAGCGACTCCCACCCCAGCTCGGCGAGATGCTCGACGAAGAGGTCCTCGATCTCGGACTCGTGGAACTTCATGACTCTCCCCTGTTGTCGAAAAGCTGACTCATGGCGTGGGCGAAATGCGGCACGCCGGCGCGGCCGACGTGCGCTGACGATCGGCGGGTGAACGAGGATGCGCAGGCATCGATGAAGGCGACGAACATCAGTCCTTAAGTCGCCTCATGGCTCGAAGCGCCTCGTCGTAGTCCGTTCGATCGACGTCGTACAAACCGTCAGCGACCGGCTGGCGCGTGATCTCGCCGAGGAGCTCCCGGCGCTGGCGGGAACGCTTCTCCCGGTAGGCGAGCACGTCGTCGAGCCGCACGAGCCGGTGCTTCCGAGGGCGTTCGTACGGAAGTTCGCCGTCCTCCAGCAGCTTCACCAGAGTGGGTCGGGAGACGCCCAGCATCTCGGCCGCCTGGCTCGTCGTGAGTCGCACGGACACCGGGGCGACCGTCACCGCATCTCCTCGCCGAAGAGCGGAGACGACGTCGACGAGCACCTCGTAGACGTCGGCCGGCAGGTCGACGCTCTCACCTGCCGGGCCCTGCAGTCGCGCAGGCGTCGAGCCGCCGAGCAGATCGGCCAACGGCTTGAGCGACGACGAGTCGTGCGGGGGAAAGAGCGTGTCGGAGTGGGGTCGGCGGAGGCTCGCGGGAGGGGTCGACATGCGCTTATCGTCGTGGCGAAACGAAAGAAACGCAACTGCACCACCCGCCGCAGAACTCGTCCTCGACATTGCTGTCGTTGCGCTCGTCACAGCAGGCTGGCCGGAGGCGCGAACAGACCGCCGTCGTCGATCTCTACCTTGGTGGCTATCGGCGGCGTCGCATCGGCCGCTCGCGCAACCGCCAGCGAGTGACCAAGCGCGGTGGCGTAGAAGTCGGCCGCCGGGCCTGCCAGTTGGGGATCTGACTTCATCAAGGTGCTGAGGGCCTGACGCCACAGTTCGTGCGCGTCGTCCAACAGCACAGCCATCGCAGGGATCTTCGCAAGCGCTGCGATGACCGTTCGGGTCTCGCCGGACGTGGCCGCGCCTCGCGCCTCGCCGTACAGTGCGCCGATCGCCGACACGTAATGCCGGATCGCGTCGGCCGACTGCTCCCGGTCGTGCTCGGCGCGGACGGTTTCCTGATCGTCATCGTCATCCCAGCCGTGCTCGTCCTCGAACAACGTCCCCCACTCGTACGGGTCAGGGTCCTTGATCGTAGGCTTCACCGACCCCCACGCCCCCTTGTCGTCCCAGAGCCGGACCGCGACCGCGCGGCCAATCAGTTCGTCCTCCTCGCAGATCTCATTGGCGGTGGACAGCACGGCGCCGACCTCGTCTTCGACAGCCGTGGAGTCGCCGTCGGCGAGCGCGCCATCGAGGCGCCACCCTGCGCCCTCGAGCTGCTGGGAGTGCACGTCGTCGTCAGGCTCCTGAGCTTCGACCTCGACCTGCTGCCCCACACGCTCGAACCAGCTGGGCTCTTCGAGCTCATCGTGGCTCATTCGGATTCCGCGACCGTGATGACGCCGTCCATGCCGCGGTCGGGGTGGTAGGACCACTGGAACTCGAGGTCGTCCCACGAGGCCGTCTGCCGTCCGTCCACGGACGTCGTCTGACCGACATGACCGCCCACCGAGGACGGCATGCTTAGCTCGCCGAACACGCAGGAGATGTCGACGAAGTCGGCGCCGGTGTACTCGTCCTCGCCCTGGTTGTCGATCGTCAGGGTGGTGCCGCCGTCACCGAGGGCGAACCCGTCGGTATCGCGGACGTCGCACGAGTCGAGTGCGTCGCCCAGGATCGCGGTGCGGGCCTCGGCCGCGGCGGCGGCCGCCTGCTCCTCGGCACGTTCGTCCGCCGCCGCGCTTCCCGCAAACACCGCAGCAGTTGCTACGGCGCCGACCACGAGGCCGATGACCCCCGTGAGCGTCGGCAAGAACCACGAACGTTGCGGAGCGGCCGGCGTCGGCGTCGGCGGAAGAACCTGCGAGGAGGGTGGCTGGGGGTGCATGGGCTGCGATGACGGTTGGGGCGGAAGGCCCGTGCCCTCCCCGCCGGGGTGGATGGGACGCGACGGATCGGACGGCTCGAGTGCGTACGGGTTGGTCATGCCAGTTCCATTCGGTGTTCGGTAGGCAGATGCTCAGGTGACGTCGGAGACGAGGCGCTCCGCATCGCGGATGGTGAGGCGGCCGGACATCAGCGCGGGCAGGAGAGCGTCGCGGGTTGCTGCCAGTCGCAAGCTCTCCTGCTCGGCAGCCAACGCCCTCGACCAGAGCCCAGACATTGCGGCATCGAACGCCGCTATGTCGGAAGGCCCGGGGATCCGCACGAGCTCGTCGAGGTGCCGTCGCTGGATATGCCCCATCGTGGTGGCCTTGTCGGCAGCAGTTGCCTTAAAGTCGTCGAGCTTGGCGCGAAGCGCCTGGTTGACTAGCCACATCGGCGAGCCCCGGTCCGGGATCACCTTGAAGATGTGCTGGTTGACGATCGCGGGATCGCGGAACCATCGATGAACCGTGAGCGATCCCGACCACGCGAAGAGCAGGTCGCCAGGCAAGACTGTCTGGTCGATCTCGACCTCGCGGTCGGAGTAGACCGTCGACCCTCCGATCCCGGAGTTCAGCTCGGCGATCCGCACGACGACCTTTCCGGACCCACTCGCACCCTTGGTGTAGGCGCCCCCGTTGACGAAACGGGCAAGATCACTCAGGGGCACCGTCTGACCGTCTTTGCCTCGAAGCATCGCCCGGAAGTACGTCGAAGCAAGTTCGTCGCAGCGTCGGACAACCTCGTCCCCGGCGGCGATCTTGTCGTCCAGCGCGCCCAGCACCTCGGCGATCGCCCGCTGATCAGCCACGGGAGGGACCGTGATGTACATCTGCCTCAGGTGCGACGGTCCGAAGTGCTTCATTACCGACCCGACGCCCATCGCCTCGATCTGGGCCTTGAAATCGGACGACCGGAGCGCGTACTCGATGAACTCTGCTGCGATCCCGCTCCCCGCAGGGCGAAATCGAATCAAGCCCGTGTAGGGCACGGCACCCACGCCTGACGACTTGACGACCGCTACCTCTCCGAGCGAGGCCGACGTACTCAAGAGAACGTCACCCTCAGCCAGTCGAAACTGGGACCATCGACGATCCACTACGTCCGGGTCCAGGTAGTTGCAACCTTCGAGCAGATCGGAACCGACCTTCGTCCCGGAGAGGCGGATCAGCGGCGTGCCCTCCGACACGAAGTCCTTCGCCAGGATGCCGGGTCCTTCCCGGAAATCCAGCACTTCGGCTAGGGGAAGTCGGGGGTACGACGAGCTCATGTCAAGCCCCTGCTCGCTCACAGCACCCGCTCCAGCTGCTCGCGCACGACCTTCTCCAGCCGCGCCGATTCGTCGAACGCCGCGAACAGCTCCGCCTGGAGGCGAGCGATCTTCTCCTCGATGGGCTCGCCGTCGTCCTCCTCGGGCGCCGACCCGACGTACCGGCCCGGCGTGAGCGCGTACCCGGCCTCCTTGATCTCAGCCAGCGTCGCCGACTTCGCGAACCCGGGCACGTCCTCGTAGGCCTGCTCACCAGCGGACTCGGTCCCACGCCAGGCGTGGAACGTCCCGGCGATGCGCGCGATGTCCTCATCGGAGAACGTGCGCTCGGCCCGGTCGACCATGTGCCCGAGGTTGCGAGCATCGATGAACAGCACCTGCCCGGTCCGGTCGATCGACCCGCGCTCCCCCACCGACTTGTTCTTCGCGAAGAACCACACGCACACCGGAATGCCGGTGGACCGGAACAGCTGGGTCGGCAGCGCCACCATGCAGGAGACCAGATCGGACTCCACGAGGTTCGCCCGGATGTCACCCTCGCCCCCCGAGTTGGAGCTCATCGAACCGTTGGCCATCACGATGCCCGCGCTGCCGGTAGGCGTGAGCTTGCTGAGGATGTGCTGGATCCAGCCGTAGTTGGCGTTGCCGGAGGGCGGGACGCCATACGTCCATCGCGCGTCGCCCTCGTTGCGGGCCCAGTCCTTGATGTTGAACGGCGGGTTCGCCATCGCGAAGTCGACCTTGAGGTCGGGGTGAACGTCCCGAGAGAACGTGTCCTCCCAGCGCGGGCCGAGATTCGCCGTCATCCCGTGCACCGCGAGGTTCATCCGGGCCATGCGCCACGTGCGCTCGTTGAGCTCCTGCCCGTAGACGCTCAGCGCCTGCGGGTCGGCGCCGTGCCGCTCGATGAACTTCTCCGCCTGCACGAACATGCCGCCGCTGCCGCAGCACGGGTCGTACACGCGACCGGAGTAGGGCTCCAGCACCTCCACCAGCACGCGGACCACGCTCGGCGGCGTGTAGAACTCCCCGCCCCGCTTGCCCTCGGCCGCGGCGAACTTGCCGAGGAAGTACTCGTAGACCTCGCCGAGCACGTCGCGGGCCTTGGAGGCACCGACACCGGTGAAGCGCGCCGAGTTGAACAGGTCCACGAGCTCACCGAGCCGTCGCTGGTCCAGGTTGTCGCGGTTGTAGATCAGCGGCAGCGTGTTCGCCAGGCTCGGGTTCGCCCCCATGAGGTGCTCCAGGGCGCCGTCGATCAGTTCTCCGATCGCAGCCGGAGCCACACCCGCCGAACCCTGACGCCCCTTGGCGTGCAGCGCCAGGTACTCCCAGCGCGACGTCTCGGGCACCCAGAACACGCCCGCGCTCCGGTACTCGTCCGAGTCCTCGAGGAACTGCTCGAGCTGGGACTCCTCGATCCCGTCCGCCCGCAGCTCCGCGGCGATCGCCGCCCGGCGCTCGGAGAACGCGTCCGAGACGTACTTGAGGAACACGAGTCCGAGGATCACGTCCTTGTACTGGCTCGCGTCCAGCGAACCGCGCAGCTTGTCCGCCGCCTTCCAGAGCGTGTCCTTCAGCTCCTTCATCGTCGACGGCGCGAGCGCCACCTGCTCCTTCGTCCTACGCGCCACGGGGGCTCCTCTCCTCGAAACTCTCACTGGCCTGATCCAGAACGATCCTGACGGAACCGTCCGAAATTCCTTCGGCGATCGCCCGGCGCAGCTGCGCCAGACGATCGAGCTCGCCACGCAGCTGGGACTCACGTTCCGCCACCACGGCCCACGCCTCCTCCACCGTTCGAGCCGCCTCCGGGGTGACCCGCGGCAGGAACCACCGCTGCCAGCGGCGATCACCAACCGGCCGGTCGCAGACGGCGGCCGCCGCGAGGTGCGGGCTGACGCCGGACCCGGGAGTGACCCGGATGACGCGAGCCGGCGTCGCGACGAGCGCCCCGCCGTCGACATCCACCACGGCGGCGGGTCGTGGGGTCGCTGTGATCACGACATCCCCTGGCTGCGTCAGACGCGCCGCGGGAAGAACCTGGGCCAGCGTGAACGCGTCGACACGCCGGTCGACGTCGACGACTCCGGCGATCACGTCGGCGGCGGTCAGCACGCGCAGCCCCGAACCCGAACGATCGCTGGTTCGCTCACCCAGCGACTCCGGGACCCGCGCTCCGGGTATCACGCGCAGCTGCCCGAGCCCGATGAGTGCCTCGATCGTGACGAGCTCCGACACATTCGGCACGTGGGACGAGACGATCAGCGGCAGTTCCTCCCGGGGCGGCGTCGCCGAGGATCGAACGAGGTCGGCGGCTCGCTCGGCGAGGGCGAGATCGCTGCTCGACCGCGCCCAGCGGTCACGGTCCGCGAGCGTGAGGAGGCTTCCCCTGCGCAGGACCAGGGCCCGGGTGCGGACGACGGAGGCGTGCGCGAAGGAGTGGCGGCGCCCCGCGTCGTCACCCTCGACCGCGGCGAGGACGTCCGTCACCAGGTCGTCCAGAACGACGCCGGGGAGCGTGCCGCCCACGCCCGCGAGCCGGGCCACGTCGGTGACGGTGGTCCACCGTCTCTCGAGCGCCGTGGCGTCCATGGGGTCGCCCATCACCCAGAGCGTGACTGACTCGCGTGGTCGCCCGGGGATGAGACCGGGAGGAAGCCCGACGATCGCGCGCACGCGACCGGTGCGCAGGAGATCCGCTCGCAGACCGTCCTCGAACGAGACACCGAGTCCACCGGCGAAGGCCGAGCCCCTGCCGATGAGCACCGCCCTCGCACCCGGTGACATCCCGAGCGCGATCTCGTCGGCGTGCTCGAGGGCCTCGGCCGCGTCCCCCACCCCGGTCAGATCGGCAACCACGAGTGGACCGCCGGGCCGGCGCCCAGCCTCGACCACGATCCAGCCGTGGGCGTGCATTCGACGGCGGTGGGCCCGGGCTGCCGCTCCGCCCCCCTGCGACGGAACGACGAGCCTGGCTCCCTCCCAGCCACCGACGACCCGCGGCATCCCCGCGGCGAGGTCACCATCGCCCGGGAAGGCGTCGACGACGGCGACATCCTCGCCCGGCCCCCAGCCGGCCAGTGCGAGTGCCACCCGGGTCACCAGGCTGACCGCCGTGGAGTGGATCCTCGGCGAGGAGCCGGCCCGGCGCCGTCGAACCTCGAGCGCGCTGCCCGGGTCGGGAACGGCGTCGAGCATCAGGGTGACGAATCCGGCGATCTGTCGAGCGTGGGCACCGAGGGCCTCGATCTCAGCGACGAGAAACGCATCGTCCGGATCGAGGTCGTCAGCGAGTGACACGAGTCCCGCCGGGCCGAGTCCGCCGAGATGCTCGCCGGTGAGCCGGGCAAGGACGAGGAGCGCCTCGGCACCCGACGCGACCTCCGCCGTCGAGAGCCCGGGAATCTCGAGGTCGCCGTGCAGGGCGAGCAGCGCGGCCTCGCCGACGCGGTCGCGCCCGGTGTCCCTGAGCCATGCGAGGAGCTCATCCGCCCGGATCAGCTCGCCGGACGGGAAGGGAGTCGATGTGTCTGCTGAGCGCGTGCGCCACATAGAGACGACCGGACGGCGCACGTCGAGCGCACGCGCCACATCCGCATAGCGGAGGCGCAGGGAGCTCAGGTCGACGGGCATGGGATCAACCTAGGGGTTCACGACCACAGGGGTCCGCCCGCAAGCGATAACCCCTGTTATCGCACGGACCCATGCCGAGGATCGGCCGACCAACCATCTTGGTGACACCCGCCGGACACACCGCGCGGAACCAACCCGAGGGAGTCTCCGTGCCTAGCTACACGATTCGTGAGGTGCACGTCGTTGCACCCGGCACCACCTGCGAGCACGTGCTCACCGTCCGGTACACCGTCGGGGCGGAGACCTCCTTGCGGGCCGCCAGCCGCGAGCAGGTCCACGCCTGGATCACCGCCGGCAACGCCTTCGCCACTCACAACGCCCGCACCGGCGCTTCCGCACCGGTCGTCGCGCGCACCAGCCTCCGCGGCACGCGCTACATCGCCACGGTCGCCAATGGCCGCGAGAGCGACAACCTCCTCAGCCTTCCCCGCTTCTGACCTTCCGACCGGAGCCACCATGACCACTCAGATCAATGCACGCTTCAGTGCACGCCGTTCGGGCGCTGCCATCGCGGTCGCCGCATTCCTCGGCCTCGGCCTCGGCGCCTGCTCGACCGACGCCGACGCCGACGCCGACGCGTCGCCGTCGCCGAGCAGCTCGTCGTCGGCCCCCTCCGCCGAGCCGTCGACCGGCACCGCGAGCCCGACGGCCACCCCGTCGGCGACCGCGACGCCCACTCCCACCCCGACGCCGACGCCGGAACCCGAGCCCGAGCCCGACCCGAACGCCTTCGCGCCGACGACCGTCACCGGTACGGGCGCGAGCGTCGTCCCGGTCCCCGCCGGATCCTCCCTCGGCACCATCGCCGCCTCGCACGAGGGCTCGAGCAACTTCGCGCTCTGGGCGATGGACGCCTCGAACAACCAGCTCGACCTCCTCGTCAACGAGATCGGCAGCTACACCGGCACCGTTCCGTGGGGCTTCCGCGATGACGACGTCACGAGCGTCCAGGTCGAGGCCGACGGGAACTGGTCACTCACGTTCTCCTCGGTCTCCTCCGCTCCTCAGCTCACGCTGCCCGCGTCGGGCACCGGCGACACCGTGCTGATCTACCAGGGTGGGGCAGCGACGCCGTCGTTCACCCACCAGGGTGAGAGCAACTTCGCCGTGTGGGTGTACGGCAGCTCCTCCGACCTGCTCATCAACGAGATCGGCGCCTACACGGGAACCCACGCGCTGAAGGCCGGACCCGCGTTCATCGTGGTGGAGGCCGACGGCGCCTGGACGATCGGCTGAGCCGGGAACTCCTCGCCGCGCGAGTTCCGCGGAGCCTTGCTACGTTTCGCAACGGCCGTAGACCTACGTCGTCCGCTGCCACCCACTCTCGATCCACGCCTTCAGGGGACCCCCATGACCTATGCGTTCACGCCCGAACCTCAGCAGCAGCCTCACGCGATCGCACCGCAGTCCGGTGTCCCCGTCGTCGTGAACAACTACCCGTCTGGTCCGACGCCCGTGGCGTCGGGTCACCAGAGCATCCAGATCCCCCTCGGCGTCCCGATGTATCGATTCGACGGCGGTGCAGCCAACTACTTCGGAGCCAGTCTCGCCGCCGCTCTCGTCACCATCCTGACGCTGGGCATCTGCCTCCCCTGGGCCATGGTGATCATGCAGCGGTGGCAGACCAAGCACACCTTCCTCTACGGACGTCGACTTCGCTTCACCGGCACTGCACCTGGACTGTTCGGCCAGTGGATCAAGTGGTGGGCACTCACTCTGATCACCTTCGGCGTCTACTCGTTCTGGGTGCAGCCGCGACTGACCGCGTGGATCGTGCAGCACCAGGAGTTCGACCCGGTCGGCTGACCGACAAGTCGCCTTCCCCCGCTGGAGACGGCGGCCATCCGCGTACGCACGCGGGTGGCCGCCCGCGCCCTCGCCCCGGCCGGATAGGCTGGGCCCCGCAGCACGCAGCACCCACAACTTCACACCCGGCCCCATCACCGCGCGGGAGAGCCCGGACCACGTCGCCCCACCGGACGTGAGTCAGGCACCGAAGGAGCAAGCCTCCCCGCCAACCTCTCAGGTACCCCGTACCGCGCGGCGAGGCCACTCTGGAAAGCAGCGCCGGTCGTCGGTCCTCAGGCCCACGACCAGACGCTCGCCCACGGTGAAAGCCGCGCCCCGCCGTCGCCCCCGACGCGCCCTGCGGTGAATCTCTCAGGCACCCGCGACAGAGGGGGAGTCCCAGCCCGACACAACTGCCCTGTCGCCAGCACCCGGAGGACTCCCGTGACCGACGCCCCGTCGTCCACCCCGCCCCAGCGCACCGAGCTCCACCGCACCCCTCTGCACGAGACGCACGTCGCCGCCGGCGCCACCATGGTCCCGTTCGCGGGCTGGTCGATGCCCGTGAAGTACTCCTCCGACGTCGCCGAGCACGTCGCCGTCCGCAGCTCCGCCGGTCTCTTCGACATCTCCCACATGGGGCAGCTCGTCGTCGACGGCCCCGACGCCGCCGCGTTCCTCGACCACGCGCTCGCCGGCCGGATGAGCGCGCTGGCGCCGCTGCAGAGCAAGTACACGATGATGCTCGCGCCGTCGGGCGGCATCGTCGACGACCTCATCGTCACGAACACGCACACGCCCGAGACGGCGGCCGCACGAGACTCGGCGGCGCCCACCAGCTACCTCGTGGTCGCCAACGCCGGCAACCGCGACGCCGTGCTCGCCGCCCTGATCGAGCGGACGACGACGGCGGAGCGCACCTTCGACGTCGTCGTCACCGACACCCACCGCGCCCTGATCGCGGTGCAGGGCCCCCGCGCGCAGGCGATCCTGGAGGAGCTCGCGGCCGCCGGACGCCTCACGCTCGACGCCTCCTCGGGCGCCACCCTCGCCGACCTGCGCTACTACCGCAGCGCGCCCGGCGCCTTCGACGGCCAGACGATCACGCTCAGCCGCACCGGTTACACCGGCGAGGACGGGTTCGAGATCTCGGTCGCCCCCGAGCGGGCGGTCGAGCTCTGGGAGGCGATCTCCGCCGTCGGGCAGCCGCACGGCCTTGTCCTCGCGGGCCTCGCGAGCCGCGACACGCTGCGCCTCGAGGCCGGGATGCCGCTGTACGGGCACGAGCTCACGCTCGACACGCTGCCGGCGCAGGCGGGTCTCGGACGCGTGGTCGTCACCGCGAAGGAGGACTTCGTGGGGCGCGAGGCGATCCTCGCCGGGCCGCCCGCGGACGCCCCGGTGCTCGTCGGCATCGCGCTGCCTGGTCGGCGCGCGGGCCGCGCCGACTACCCCGTCGTCCTGCCCGACGGCGGTGAGCGCGTCGGCACCGTGACCTCCGGCGTCCTGTCCCCACCCTCGGCCATCCCGTCGCGATGGCCTACGTCGCCCCGCACCTCGCGGAGGTCGGCACCCCGCTCGCCGTCGACGTCCGCGGCACCGCCATCACGGGCGAGGTCGTCGCCCTGCCGTTCTACCGCCGTTCCAAGGAGTCCTGAACCGATGAGTGCCCCCTTCTCCGAGCGTCACATCGGCCTGACCGAGGCCGACAGCCGGGCCATGCTGGCCGCCGTCGGGCACGAGAGCATCGAGAGCCTGATGGACGCGGCGATCCCGCCGGCCGTCGCCGAGTCGTTCCGCGCCGCCGCCGAGGCCGACGAGGATCTCCTCCCCGCCGCCGCCTCCGAGGCGGAGACCCTGGCCGAGCTCCGCGACCTCGCGAGCCGCAACACGGTCACCACCTCGCTCATCGGCCTGGGCTACTACGGCACCCACACCCCGAGCGTCATCCAGCGCAACGTGCTGGAGAACCCGTCCTGGTACACCGCCTACACGCCGTACCAGCCGGAGATCAGCCAGGGCCGGCTCGAGGCGCTCATCAACTTCCAGACGATGGTCACCGACCTCACCGGCCTCGACATCGCCAACGCCTCGATGCTGGACGAGTCCACCGCCGTGGTCGAGGCGATGCTGCTCGCGCGCCGGGCCGCGAAGGTCAAGGGCACGGTCTTCCTCGTCGACGCCGACACGCTCCCCCAGACCAGGCGCCTGCTGGAGCACCGCGCCGAGTCGCTCGGGATCCACCTCGAGACGGTGGACCTGGCCGCGGCGGGTGCGGCGGACGCCGTCGCCGCCCGCCCCGAGGGCGAGATCTTCGGGGCGCATCTGCAGTACCCGGGCGCGAGCGGGCTCGTCTGGGACCCGAGCGAGGTCGTCGCGGCCGTTCGCTCGCGCGGGGCCCTCGCCGTCGTCGCCGCGGATCTCCTCGCTCTGACGCTGATCAAGTCGCCGGGCGAGCTCGGGGCGGACATCGCCGTCGGGACGTCGCAGCGGTTCGGCGTGCCGATGGGCTTCGGCGGCCCGCACGCCGGCTACATGGCGGTGCGCAAGGGGCTCGAGCGGCAGCTGCCCGGACGCCTCGTCGGCGTCTCGCAGGACGCTGACGGCCACCCCGGCTACCGGCTCGCGCTGCAGACGCGCGAGCAGCACATCCGCCGCGAGAAGGCGACCTCGAACATCTGCACCGCGCAGGTGCTGCTGGCCGTGATGGCGTCGATGTACGCGGTCTACCACGGGCCGCAGGGGCTGACGCGGATCGCGCAGCAGGTGCACGACACGGCCTCGCTGCTCGCGAAGGAGCTCACCGAGAGCCACGGCCTGACCGTCCAGCACGACAGCTTCTTCGACACGATCCGGGTCACGGGGATCGACGCGACGGCGGCCTTCGAGCGCCTGCGCGCCGCCGGCTACACGGCCCACGTCGTCGACGACGCGACCCTCCACCTCGCCGTCGACGAGACGATCGACCTGTCCACCGCGATCACCATCGCCTTCGTGGTCTCGGGCCGCGAGGACGAGCACGGCGTCGGCTTCACCTCGATGCAGGCGTCGCACCTCCCGCCGTCGCTCTCGCGCACGTCCGAGTTCCTCACGCACCCGACCTTCAACGCCTACCACTCCGAGACCGCGATGATGCGCTACCTCAAGCGCCTCGCGGACCTCGACTACGCGCTGGACCGCGGCATGATCCCGCTCGGCTCCTGCACGATGAAGCTGAACGCGGCCACCGAGATGGCGGCCGTGACGTGGCCGGAGTTCGCCGGGCTCCACCCGTTCGCGCCCGACGAGGACGCCGAGGGGTACCTGTCGATGATCGACGACCTCGAGACGTGGCTGGCCGACATCACCGGCTACGACGCGGTCTCGCTGCAGCCGAACGCCGGCTCGCAGGGGGAGCTCGCCGGGCTGCTCGCGATCCGCGGCTACCACCACTCGCGCGGCGACGTGCACCGCGACCTGTGCCTCATCCCCGCCTCGGCGCACGGCACGAACGCCGCGTCCGCCGTGCTCGCGGGGATGCGCGTGGTCGTCGTGGCGTGCGACGAGGCGGGCAACGTCGACGTCGCGGACCTGCGCGCCAAGATCGAGAGATACGCCGCCGAGCTCGCCGCGCTGATGATCACCTACCCCTCCACGCACGGGGTGTACGAGCACGAGATCGTCGCCATCACGGACGCGGTGCACGACGCCGGCGGCCAGGTCTACATCGACGGCGCCAACCTCAACGCGCTGGTCGGCTACGGCCGGTTCGGCGACGTCGGCGGCGACGTGAGCCACCTCAACCTGCACAAGACGTTCTGCATCCCGCACGGCGGCGGCGGCCCCGGCGTCGGACCGGTCGCGGCGAAGTCTCACCTCGCGGAGTTCCTGCCCGGTGCGGGCGGGCGCGACCCGCTCGCGAACCCGGTCTCGGCCGCGCCGTACGGCTCGGCGTCGATCCTCCCGATCACCTGGGCGTACGTGCGCATGATGGGCAGCGAGGGGCTGCGCGAGGCGACGGCGGCCGCCGTGCTGTCGGCCAACTACGTCGCCGCGCGGCTGCGCGAGGCGTTCCCGGTGCTCTACACGGGCGACGGCGACCTGGTCGCCCACGAGTGCATCCTCGACATCCGCCCGCTCAAGGCGGCGACGGGCGTGACGGTCGACGACGTCGCCAAGCGCCTGGTGGACTACGGCTTCCACTCCCCCACGATGAGCTTCCCAGTCGCCGGGACGCTCATGGTCGAGCCGACGGAGTCCGAGGACCTCGGCGAGATCGACCGGTTCGTCGAGGCGATGCTGGCGATCCGCGCGGAGGCCGACGCGGTCGCCGCGGGCGAGTGGCCGGTCGGCGACAACCCGCTGGTCAACGCGCCGCACACCGCGCGCTCGGTCATCGAGGGCGAGTGGACGCACCCGTACTCGCGCGAGCTCGCCGTCTACCCGGTACCCGGCGTGATCCGCCACAAGTACTGGCCCGCGGTGCGCCGCATCGACCAGGCGTGGGGCGACCGCAACCTCGCGTGCGCGTGCCCGCCGCCGGAGGCCTTCGCCTAAACCCGCCGCGAGGCCTTTCGGGTCCACTCGCGAGGCCTTTCGCGCCCGTTCGCGAGGCCCTTCGGGTCCACTCGCGAGGCCCTTCGCGCCCGTTCGCGAGGCCCTTCGCGCCCGTTCGCGAGGCCCTTCGGGTCGAGCGCCCCGCCGTTGTCCCCAGGTTTACCCACAGGTACGACGGCGGGGCCGCGCCGCCCCTCACACGTTCGCCATGCTGCCGTCATGGAGACGATCAACGAGGGCCGGCCGTTCCGCACCGCTTCCTGCCCGGACCTCGGGCTCCCCAGCCACCAGGTACGACACCTCGTCCGCACCCATCGCTTGCGGCGAGTCTTCCGAGGTGTTCTGGTGGACGCTTCGGTTGCCGACACCCGAGAGCTCCGCGTGGCAGCGCTGGCGCTCGTGATTCCCGAAGGCGCGACCATCAGCGACCACTCGGCGGCCTGGGTCTACGGCGTCGACACGTATCCGCCGGGTGGCATGCGCGAGATGCGCCCGATGTGCATGGTTCGCCACGGCTTCGGGCGACCGAAGGGGCTCCGCGCCGTCGTGCGCCAGACGACGATGCCCGACCCGGACTTCGTGACCATCGGCGACGTGAAGGTGACCTCGCCCATCCGCACGGTGAGCGACCTGCTGCGGCTGGCGTGGCGACCGCACGCCCTGGCGGCAGCGGATGCGCTGGTGCGCGCCGGCGTCGCCACCCGCCTCGAGGTGATGGAGCACGTCGCCACCCTCCGGCGTCTCCCGGGGACCAGGCAGGCGCAGGAGCTCGCGCCGCTCATCGACCCGCGCGCCCAGACCGCCGGGGAGTCGTGGATGAGGCTGCGGCTCATCGACGCCGGGCTGCCGGTCCCGGACGTCGACCACCGGATCCTCCACCGCGGTCGGGAGTACTGGCTGGACTCCGCCTACGTGGCCCAGCGCGTCGCCGTCGAGTACGACGGCCGCGAGGTCCACAGCGACGAGAAGGATCGTGCTCACGACGGCGGTCGGCGGGGAACGCTGACCGATGAGCTCGCCTGGAAGTTCGTCATCGCGACGTTCGAACGGATCTTCGGCGTCGACGACTCCTTCGAGCGCGAGGTCGGTGAGCTCCTCGGGCTCCCCGTCCGCCCGCGCACCTGGTAGCCACACCGCAAGGGCCTCGCGAGCGCACCCGAAAGGCCTCGCGAGCGCACGCAACGGCCTCGCCACCACACCCGAACGGCCTCGCGAGCGCACCCGAAAGGCCTCGCCAATGAGAAGTCAGACCGCCGGGAGCAGCATCCCGTCCGTGATCAGCCCGCGCAGCTGCGGCTCCAGCTCGGCCGCGAGCGCCGTCGCGTCCACCTCGAGCAGCGCGCTGAGCGCCGCGACGATCTGCCCACCCGTGAGCTCGCCGTCGCACGCCCCGACGAACGCCGCCAGGCCCGTCTCCGTGCGCACCGTGCGCGAGAACCCGCCGCCGGCCCGCAGGATCATCACGCGGGGCGACGCCTCCCCCGGCGTGAAGTACCGCTCGTCCGTGACGTCGCCCGCGACCACCCACCGCCGCGCCAGCAACGCCTCACCGGTCAGGTCGCGCACGAGGTCGACGGCGCCGAGCACGCCCGCGATCGTCGCGCCCAGCGGCTGGGCCACCGTCCCGGTGATCTCCTCCACGCGGCGCCAGGGGCTCACCTCGGCCCCCGCCCCGGCCGGACGCCGCAGCGTCACGAAACCGAAGCCGATGCCCTCGACGTCGCGCGAGGCGAGGTCGGCGAGCCACGCGGCGTAGGCGGCCTCGAAGCGGGCGCGATCGCGGTCGGGAGTCAGGCCGCCGTCGCGCAGCCACAGCTCGGCGTACTCGGCCGGGTCCTGCACCTCGCGCTGCACCACCCAGCCGTCCAGCCCCGACTCGGCGAGCCAGCCGCCCACGCGCTCGGCCCAGTCCTCCCCGCGCCGGTGCTCCCAGTTGCCCAGCATCTGCGCCACGCCCCCGGGCGCGAGCACGGACCCGACGGACGTCACGAGCGAGCGCACGACGTCGTCGCCCACCTGTCCGCCGTCGCGGTAGGTGAACTCGCCGACGCCGCCCGTCGAGCCCGCGGCGTCGCGCGACGTGATGACGAACGGCGGGTTCGACACCACGAGGTCGAACGTCTCCCCCGCCACGGGATCGAGCATCGACCCGGCGCGCACGTCCAGCTCGACACCGGCCAGCGCCGCGTTGAACCGGGTGAACGCGAGCGCCCGTGCGTCGATGTCCGTGGCGACCACGCGGCCTGCGTGCCGCGACGCGTGCAGCGCCTGGATCCCGCATCCCGTCCCGACGTCGAGCACCGAGCCGACCGGCCCGCGCACCGTGATCTGGGCGAGGGTCCGCGACGCCCCGCCGACGCCGAGAACGAAGTCCTCCGGCAGCGCGCCGCGCCGCGCGATCTCGCCCGGGTCCGAGGCGATCCACCAGTCCACCTGCCCGGCCGCGTCGACCGCGGCGTAGGGGCTGAGGTCGACGACGGCGCGCACCTCGTCCCTATCCGCCTCGCCCCGGGTGCGCACCAGGCCCAGGCGCTCGGCACCCGCCGTCCCGAGCCGCGGGAGCGCGGCGTCGAGGTCGCGCCGCGTCGCCACCTCGCCGAGCTGGAACAGTCGCAGCAGCTGGGCGGCTGCGGCCGCACCGCCACCGTCACCGTCCCCCGCACCGCCACCGCCACCGCCTCCACCGGCGAGACCCCCCGCCGTCGCCAACCGCGCCGGCAGCGCCTGCTCGCGGTCCAGGGCGTCGGCGGCCACCGGTCCGAGGAGCGCGCGAACGCCGTCGAGCGTGTAGTCGGCGTCCAGCAGATCGGCGCGCAGATCGGGGAGGTGGCGCGCGTCGTCGGGGCCCGTTCCGGGCGTCGGGGAGGTCACCGACCCAGCCTAGGCAACGGGGGTGCCGCAGCGACGTCGCCTGCTCGTATCCTTGCCCTGCGCGACCCGTCCATCTCATGGGGATGTGGACGGTGCGCCAGGGGGTTTGCCGATGGTCACGAGTTCGCAGTACGAGCACACGGTCGCGGGTGCGCGCCTGATGATGGAGGCGTTCGCCGAACGTCGACTGCCCGAGTGGGAGCACTTCGCGCGGACGACCGACCTGATGACGGTCGAACGCGGCACCGTCCTCGTGCCCGCCCACACCCACCACCCCTACGTCTACCTCGTGACGCGCGGGCTCCTGAAGCTGCGGTTCACGCAGGCCCGGGTCGCGCGGACGGTCTCCTTCCACGGGGAGGGTGAGATCGCGGCGGCGTTCAACGGCCTGGGGGTGGCCGCGTTCGGCAGGGTCGCGCTGCGCGCCACCCCGCACCTGAGCGCCGACCCGCGCGTCTGGCCCGAGGGCAACCCGTTCGAGCTCGTGGCGATCGAACGCACCACCGTGCTGCGGGCGGGGTTCGGGGCGATCGAGGAGCTCGCCGAGCGCAGCCACGCGTGGTCGCGGATGCTCACCACGTTCCTGTCCACGAGCATGCTCCTGATGTGTGCGGGTCTGCCCGACTCCCACCTCGCGACGCCGGAGGAGCGCTACCGCTCGTTCGTCTCGCGCCGTCCCGACCTCGTCGCACGGATCAGCCAGCGGGAGCTGGCCGCTCACCTCGGGGTGACCGAGGTCGGGATGAGCCGGATCGTGAAGCGCGTCGGTGCGCAACGTGCGGCAGCGGCCGCGGGGACCGACACGACCGCGGCCCCCTGACCCGAGGCTCGCCGCCGCGGTGAACGCCCGGTGACCCGCGGGCGTCGCCCCGGGACACGCCTGGCGAGCACTGGCCCGCAGCGGGCCTCGGGCCTAGGGTGCGAAACGTGGACCACGACGGCGTACTCATCCCCCCGCAGCCCTCCTCGCCCCTCCCGGCGGGCTACGCGACGACGACGGCGCCCCGCAAGGTGCTCGCCTCGTGGGGTCTGTGGGACTGGGGTCAGCAGACGTTCAACACCGTGATGCTGACGTTCGTCTTCTCGGTCTACATCACCGACGGCATCGCCGCCGACGAGGTCACCGGCACCGCCGCGCTGTCCGGCGCGCAGACGTGGGCCGGCGTCGTGATCGCGCTGATCTGCCCGCTGATGGGGGTGTTCGCGGACCGCTACGGGCGTCGACGTCGCCTCCTCGGCATCTCCACGCTCGGCCTCGTCCTCGCGATGGCGTCCCTGTTCTGGGCGGAGCCGGACCCGTCCTACCTGATGTTCGCCGTCATCATGCTCGCGGTCGCGAGCGTGGTCTCCGAGATCGCCAGCGTCTTCTACAACGGCATGCTGCTGCAGATCGCGACCCCGTCGACGTTCGGTCGGATCTCCGGCATGGGCTGGGGCCTGGGTTACCTCGGCGGCCTCGTGGCCCTCGTGGTGTGCCTGTTCGCGTTCGTGCTCGGGCGCGAGACCGCGAACATCCAGCCCGTCGCGCTGCTGTGCGCCGCGTGGACCGGCATCTTCTGCCTCCCGCTGCTGCTGATCGGGCCGAACACGGCCCCGGCGGAGAACGTCGGCAGGTTCTCCGTGATCGGCGCCTACCGCGACATCGTGGCCCGCATCGTCGCTCTGTGGCGCACCCAGCGCTCGCTGCTGCACTTCTTCGTCTCCTCGGCGATCTTCCGCGACGGCCTCGGGGCGGTGTTCGCGTTCGCGGGCATCATCGCCGCCGGCTCGTTCGGCTTCTCGACCGAGGAGGTCATCTACCTGGGCATCGCCGCCAACCTCGTCGCCGGCATCTCGACCTGGACCCTCGGTCGCGTCGACGACCGCCTCGGACCGCGCGTCGTGATCATCAGCGGGCTCGTGCTGCTCGTCGTCGCGTGCACGGCGGTCTTCCTCACGACGGCGACGACAGCCTTCTGGATCTGCGCCATCGTGATCTCCGCGTCCGTCGGACCCGTGCAGTCGGCGTCGCGCTCGATGCTCGCGCGGATGACCCCGCCCGGGCTCGAGAACGAGAACTTCGGCCTGTACGCGACGTCGGGCCGCGCGGTGAGCTTCCTCGCCCCGTTCGCCTTCACCGTGGCGATCTCGATCGGTGGCACGCAGAAGGCGGGCATCCTCGGGATCGTGGTGGTGCTGGTCATCGGGCTGCTGGCGTTCCTCCCGCTGCGGGCGACGAACGGCGTGCGGGACGCCGCCGTCTGACGGTTCGCAGCGCGGCCTGGGGCGTCCGAGGCGTGAGACCAGCGGTTCACCACCGGGTCGTCGATTGCGACGACGGCGGGTCTGCGGGCCGCTGAGGAGCCCTCGTGACCGGCGTTCGACGCTGCCCGCGGGGCTCACCGCGGACCGGCTCTGACCTGCGGCGACATCACCTCCGCCACGCTTGCCCGCATCGTGCGGCCCGTCGCTCTGCCACTGCGCTTCCTGCCGATTTCACCCATGGGGAGAACTCCCCATCGCAGCCCGCCGTTCGGCCCTCCAAGGTCGCCCCATCACGGCGATCACGAGGGAGCGGACAACCATGGACGGCTACACCGTCAGAACCGAGACACTCAGCGCAGCAGCTGACACCTGGGACGAGCAGGCCCAGGTCACGTCGAGTGCCAGCAGCCTGGTCACCAGCGCCACCACGGGGGGATTCCGTCCCGACGCGCTCGCCTCGGTAGAGATCTTCGTCCGGACGTGGAGCGACGTCCTTCAGACCATGTCTCGCTCTGCGCAATCCGTGAGCTCCGGCCTGTCCGAGTCAGCGGCGGCGTACGCCGGAACCGACGAGGGCGTCGTCGAGTGGCTGGGGTCGTACGCGTGAGCTCGCTCTCGGACGTTCGCATCCCGCCCGAACCACCGGCACTGCCCGAGCTCGAGGGCACCCCGGGTGACGTCAACACCTTCTCGACCGAGATGGGCAGCGCTGCGGGCAAGATCGAGTCGTTCGCCTCCTTCGCCTGGGGCTCGACGCTTCTCGACGGGTGGGAGGGCGGTGCGGCGGCGGCCTACGGGAACGTCGTCAGCCTGGCCGCGAACGACGCCGGTCCTGCCGGTGCAGCGCTGCAGGCCGCCAGGGCCGCGGCCGCCACCTACAGCGATGCACTCACGGACCTCGAGACACGCCTGGCCGACCTCGCCGAGGACCGCTCGACGTACGCGTCCAACCGCGCGGAGCTCCAGGAGGCGAAGGCGTCAACCGCCTCCGACGACATCGTCACGATCAAACGCCTCGTGGATCGGGCCCAGGAGCTCAGTGACCAGCACGACGCGCTCGTGCTGTCGTTCACGACCTGGACGACCGATGCCGAGACCGCCGACAGCACTCTCGGCGACGCGCTGTTCGCGGTGAACGGCGTCGGGGCGGTCAACTCCACGATCGCTGGTGGGGTCAAAGCATCCACCGGTTTCCCGGGTGCGAACGCGAGCCCGGCGGCGAACGCCGCCTGGTGGGACAGCCTCACACCTGCCGAGAAGGACGCGATGAGCGAGATCCATCCCGATCTGATCGGAAACCTGGACGGCCTGCCCGCCGCTGTGCGTGACGACGCGAACCGCTTCGCTCTGGAGAAGGACATCACCTGGTACCAGGAGCTCGAGCGCCAGGACGAGCTCACGCCCGACCAGCGACGTGCGTACGAGATCGCCCTCGCCGTTCGGGACGCGCTCGACGGCGACAGACAGGTGGATCCGATCACTGGCGAGCAGATTCCCTCGTTGCTCGTCGTCTACAAGCCGGAGGCACACGGTGGAGACGGCGGCGTTGCCATCAGTCTCGGCAACCCCGACGACGTCGACTACCTCGCCATCTCCGTTCCCGGGGTCGAGAACGAGGCCGGCGGCGTCCAGGGTGGGGTCGACAACGCCTACAACCTTCTCCACTCCTCACGCACCTCCGGGACGACGGGGTCGGTCGGCGTCATGTTCTGGCTCGACTACAACTCGCCGAGCGTCGGCATCCTCGACCCGGACTTCGCGTTCGGGACGGGGAGCGGCGATGCCGCTGCCGCCGGCGCCGAGTCGCTCGTCCGCCTCGTCGACGGGATCCGCGAGCAGAACCAGGGCCATCAACCCCTCATCACCGCTGTCGGTCACAGCTACGGCTCGGTGGTGACGTCCCAGGCCGGAGCGATGGGTCTTGCGGTGGACCAGCACGTGCTGATCGGAAGTCCCGGACCGGGCAACGGGAACGGCATCGACCACGCCTCGGACCTCGGAGTATCGGCGGAGAACGTCTACGTCGGAACGTCGAGCTACGACGAGATCGCCGACATCAGCGACGGACGGGACCGGCACGGCGTCGACGTCACGACCGAGGACTTCGGGGCCCAGCGATTCTCCGCCGAGTCGGAGCAACGAGGGACGCGAGACGACGTGATCCCGGTCCTGAATGCCTCGACCGACGACCACAACCGGTACTTCGAGACGACCTACAACGACTCCGAGGACCCCACGGCGGGCGCCACCTACTCCGAGTCGGTTCACGCGATGGGTCAGATCGTGACGGGGCAGGGTTCTGACCCGGGCGTTGCCGACGCCGCCTACGAGGACCCCGGCCGGCGTGGGGGTGGGCGCGTTCCTGCACCCGGAAGCCCTCGTCACGACCCCGAGCGCAGCCACGATCCCGATCCCGTCGTCTGGCCACCTCGCGACTGACCCGACCCGATGGGGAGTTCTCCCCATCGACCGATCGAGGCGGAGTTCATAGGTTCGAGTCATGTCGATCACCGCGATGCAGATGCCCCTGGCCCAGCCCGTTGCCGGCCGTCCTGTGCTGCGGATGCTTCCCGAGCTCCGCGACGAGCAGGCCGACGTCGTCGTCCCCGGTCGGCGCCCCCTCAACCTCGACGAGGTGCGAGCCGAGGCCGACCTCGTCGCACGACGCGCCTGCCGCACCGTCGGCGTGCGCGGCACGTGGGGGACGAGCCGGTGGCGCGCCACCGAGGACCCCGAGACGGTCGTCTCCACGTTCCAGATCCGGGTCGCGGGCAAGGCGCCGTGCGCCGACGTCGCGCAGAGCATCGCCGGTCGCCTCGCGACGAACGGCTGGACCTCCCGAGTCAAGGCCATGACGCCGATCGTCCGGATCGACGCCGAGCGCGACGGCTTCCGCCTCCGTCTCGTCGCGACGGGTGGCACCGTCACGGTTCGCGTGACGGGACGTCCGATCACCGTCGGCGAGAAGCTCGCTCAGCGGGTGCTCGACGGGGTCTTCGAGGAGGACTGAGACCTCCCCGGCGGAGGGGGTTCCGCCGGGGACACCACGACGGGCGCGGACCTTGAGGTCCGCGCCCGTCGTCGTCTCCCGGACGTCCCGGAACGACCCGGGACGACGCCGTGCGCTCAGCTGCGGGAGCCACCCTCCGGGGCGACCAGCTGTCGACTGCGACGCGGCCCGACGGCGACGTCGGCGCCCCTGAGCGTCAGCAGCGCACGCCCCTCGTGGATCACGGCCCGCAGGGCGTGCCCGGCGTCCCCGGCGTCGAGACACGGCACCGGCGACCGGGACGTGAACCGCACCCGCCATCCGAGCGTGCTGAGCTGGCGAGCCACCTCCTCCGCCGTGAGCTCGACGGGCGCGTGCGTGGCCGCCACCGCGGCGACCGTCCCGGGGTGCGCGCCCGCGATCCAGCGCACCTCGATCCGTGACTCGGTGTCGAGCACCGCACAGACGTCGATCAGCCGCGCTCCGACCTCGTCGCGGGTCTGGGCCAGGGTGTGCTCGGCCTCGACCGGGTCGATCGGGCCACCTGCCCGCCGGCCGGGGCCGGGGTCCTCGGCCGGACGCGTGGGCGTGAGCGGGAACGGCGTGACCGCCGCCTCGTGCTCGGGGACGTGAGCGCGCGACAGATCGCGGGGAAGGGCGTGACTCATGGTTGCGACGCTAGGGACGGAGCGCGCCGATCGACCATGGGGAGAACTCCCCATGGTCGGCTGCGCGGTCGGCGGTCACGGTCGGAGGATGTCGTCCGGGTCCATCACCACGTCGTCGAACTTCTCGGGGTCGCGGTCGAACTCCGGATCCTGCGGCCCCTGGAACATCGGGTCGTAGGTGTGCTCGGCACGGGACACGTCGTCGTCGTTGCCGGCGACGATGTTGCCGATGTTGTGCAGCGACTCGCTCCCGTCCTGGAAGTAGCGCGAGTGGTCGTCGAGGCTGGTGCCGTCGAAGTTGTCCAACGCCGTGCCGTCCGTGTTGATCTCCTCGGCCCGGTCGACGGACTCCGCCCGGAACCGGTTCGCGCCGAAGTCGTCCTCGGCGACGTCGTTGCCCAGACCCTTGTCCCAGACCCCGAGCCCGATGGCCCCGTTGTCGGCGAGCCTCGCGACGGGGTCGCGACTGGCGTTCCCGGCCCACACCTCGGCGCCGCCGAGCTCGTCGGCGTTCTCCACGCCCCGGCCAGCGCCCGGACTCCCCACGAGCACGATGTCGTCGGCGTTCAGCCCCGAGCCCGTGGCGCTGTTGGCGACCGTGGTGGACCCGTAGGAGTGCCCGATGACGGTGACGTGCGGGGCGGGGACCTCGTCCGTCGGCGGACGCACGGCGCGAAGACCGTCGACGTAGTCGGCCAGCCGTTCGCCGCCGTCCCGCGCGAGGTCCTCGTTCGTCACGCTGAGATCGAACTCCGGGGTGTCGTAGCCGATCCAGGCGATCGCCGCGGTGGTGGAGCTCGGGTCCGAGACGCGCGCCGAGGAGTAGACGGCGGCGGCATCGTTGGCGATGCTGCCGGCGTCCTCCCCCGTGACGGTCGTGCCGGGGACCACGGTGGCGATGTTGTCCGCCGTGTCGGGATCGCCGTAGGCGATGGCGATCGCGCCCTCGCCGTCGAACGCGTCGGGGTCGTACAGGTGGAGCAGCGGGACGACCTCCTCCCGGGTGACGGGATCGCCCACCTCGTTGCCCAGCGCCTCCTTCGCGGCTCTCGCGTTCGCGAGCTGACGCTCCTGCTCCGGCGTGAGGATCCCCGCCTGCTCCCGACGTTCGAGCACATCGAGGTCGCGCTCCAGGAGCGACCTGTTGGCCTGGTCGCGAGCAGCCGCCGGCACGCCGTCGGCACCACCGACGAGCTCGGGGTAGGCGACGGTGACGGCGTAGCGCTGCTCCTCGGTGAGGCCGCGCCACCATTCGGCGACCTCCTCGGGGCTCGCGCCGGTCCCGGGTGCCCCCGGAAGCTCGATCGCGGCGTCCGCAGGGTCGACGGCCCCCGGGTTGAGCCGCTCGAACGTCGCGAGATCCGCGTTCTGGTTGAGCGCCGTCGCCATCGTCTCCTCGTTGGCGTCACGGTCCCTGACGAGGGCCTCCTGGAGGGAGACGAGATTCTCCCGCGACGTCGCGAGGTCGGAGGCTGCCTCCCGCAGCGGCACGAGCTCCTCCTCGGTGGTCGCTGCAGCCACCTCCTGGATGAGCCACGCCCGTCCGGACCCGAACCGCTGGGCGACCTCGATCACCGTCTCCCGCTCCAGCAGCAACCGTGTGAGCTCGGTGGAGTAGGCGTCGGCCGCCCGTGCGAGGTTCCGCAGGCCGAGCGAGACGCTCTGGGCGTTCGCCCCGGCTGCTGACACGTAGTGGCCGTACGCGCGTGAGGCGTCCCCGGTCCAGCCGTCGAGCGTCGAGCGCGACTGGGCGACGCTGTCGAGGTCGTCCGCTGCCGTGGCGACCCGCAGGAGCGTGTCCGCGAAGGTGTCGACGTCACCCGGCTCCCCCGTGACCTCCGGCGTCGTGGGCGCAGGCTCGGGGATCGTGACGCTCACAGCGCCTCCCTCAGCCACGACTCGAAGGCCTCGCGCGACGCGTCGTCGGTGAGCACGTAGCCCCGGGCGGCGTGCCCGAGGTTCACCGCGATGTCCTCGACGACGGCGGTGCCCTCGCTCAGCGTGCCGCGCCACGACGCGACGACGGTGGCCACCTGGCCCGCCAGGTCACCGCCGAAACCGCCGGTCGGGACGCTGCCGAGCTCCGAGGTCGCGTCCTGCAGCACGACGCGCTCGTCCTCCCAGAGCTGACGAGCGGCGCCGAGCACCTCCGTGTCGACCTCGAGCTCAGCCACGACGCACCCCCACGGGGTTGACGAGGTCGGCGCGACGGCGAGCCCCGACCTCGAGGCTCGCGCCCTCCAGGGTCAGCAGCGCTCCGCCGTCGTGCACGACCACGTGCAGATCGCCGTCCTCCCGTCGCGCGTCCACCACGGCTGCGGGAGTCCGACGCGTGACGGACGCCTGCCAGCCCTGCTCGGTCAGCGTCCTGGTCACCGCGTCCACGTCGAGGTCCGCGCCGGTCACCGTGCAGGAGGCCTCCGCGCGGACCGAACCCCGAGGGCGACCTGAGCGCCAGCGCTCCTGGACGCTCCCGACGATGCCGAGCGAGTGGCGCACCTCGGAGAGCAGCTCGGCGGCATGGGCGAGGGCGTGCTCGAGATCGACCTCGGTCGCGCCGTCCCCGTCGCGGGCACGCCCCGTCGCGGTCGGACCCGCGGCCGGGCGCGTCGCGGGGAGGAGCACCAGGCGCACGTCGGGGTGCCGCTCGCGGAACCGCGCGTACATCGGGTCGAGAGGAACGGTTTGGCTCATGGCCCGACGCTACGGACGAGGAACGGGGTCGACCATGGGGAGAACTCCCCATGGTCGACCCCGCTCCGACTCCCCGTCCGCTAGCGGACGACCGCCTCCCGCTCGGCTCGAGCCGTGTTCTCGCGGTCGCTGCGTGTCGCCCGCAGCCGCGACGCGAGCACCGCGCCACCCGCGATCAGCGCGGCCGCCAGCGCGATCCCGATCCGCAGGGCGTGGTTGGGCTCCGCCGTCGCGCTCATCACCACGATGGCGGGGGCGATGAGCACCGCGACCAGGTTCATCACCTTGATGAGCGGGTTGATCGCCGGACCGGCGGTGTCCTTGAAGGGGTCGCCGACCGTGTCCCCGATGACGGCTGCGGCGTGCTCGGGCGAGCCCTTCCCGCCGTGCGCGCCGTCCTCGATGATCTTCTTCGCGTTGTCCCAGGCACCGCCCGAGTTGGCCAGGAAGACCGCCATGAGGACGCCGGAGCCGATCGCCCCGGCGAGGAACCCTGCCAGCGGCCCGACCCCGAGGCCGAAGCCGACGGCGATCGGGGCGAACGCGGCCAGCAGGCCCGGCGTCGCGAGCTCGCGCAGGGAGTCGCGCGTGCAGATGTCGACGACCTTGCCGTACTCGGGCCGCTGCTCGCCCGTCATGATGCCGGGCATCTCGCGGAACTGCCGGCGCACCTCGAGCACGATGGCGCCGGCGGCGCGCGTGACGGCGTCGACCGCCAGGCCCGAGAAGAGGAAGACCGTCGCGGCCCCCAGGATCACGCCGACCAGGGTGATCGGCGAGATGATCGAGTAGGTCATCATCGCGGCCACCAGACCGTCGGACGCGGCGGCGACGTCGGAGCCCAGGCTCGCGAGCGAGCTGCTGACCGCGTCGGCGTAGGAGCCGAACAACGCGGTGGCGGCCAGCACCGCCGTCGCGATCGCGATGCCCTTGGTGATGGCCTTGGTGGTGTTCCCGACCGCGTCGAGGTCGGTGAGGATGGCGGCGCCCCGCTCGCTCACCTCGCCCGACATCTCGGCGATCCCCTGGGCGTTGTCGCTCACGGGGCCGAACGTGTCCATCGCGACGATCACGCCGACCGTGGTCAGCAGGCCGCAGCCGGCGACGGCGATGAGGAAGAGCGACAGCCAGATCGAGCCGCCCGCGAGGAGGAAGACGCCGCAGATCGCGGCGGCGATGACGCCTGCCGTGTAGACGGCCGACTCGAAGCCGACGCCGATGCCCGACAGGACGACGGTCGCGGCCCCCGTGCGGGTGGTGGCGGCGACGTGCAGGGTGGGCCTCGTCGTCGTGCCCGTGTAGTACCCGGTGATCGCGAGGATCACGCCCGCGAGCACGACACCGATGGCGACGGCGGCCGCGACGATCACCCGCGGGTCGCCGGTGACCTCGCCGATGTCCGCGGTGCCCTGCAGCTGCGCGAAGTCGCCCGGCAGGTAGACGAACGCGGCGATCGCGGCGAGCACGACCCCCGCCACCGCGGAGAGCGCGAAGCCGCGGTAGATGGCCCGCAGTCCGTTCTCGCCCCGCCGGATCCGCGTGAGGAAGACGCCGATGACGGCGACGATCGCACCGATCGCCGTCACGATCAGCGGGAAGACGAGGCCCTGCTCGCCCATCGCGGCACGACCGAGGATCAGCGCCGCCACGAGCGTGACGGCGTAGGACTCGAAGAGGTCGGCCGCCATGCCGGCGCAGTCGCCGACGTTGTCGCCCACGTTGTCGGCGATCGTGGCGGCGTTGCGCGGGTCGTCCTCGGGGATGCCCTGCTCGACCTTGCCGACGAGGTCGGCCCCGACGTCGGCCGCCTTGGTGAAGATGCCGCCACCGACGCGCATGAACATCGCCAGCAGCGCGGCTCCGAAGGCGAAGCCCTCCAGCACGGAGGGCGCGTCGATGCCGAAGATCAGCACCACGCCACTCGCCCCGAGGAGGCCGAGACCCACGACGCTCATCCCGACGGCGCCGCCCGTGCGGAAGGCGATGCGGGCGCCGAACTCCTGCCCGTCGGGCTGGTCGGCCGCCGCGGCGACGCGGAGGTTGGCCCGGGTCGCCAGCCACATGCCGAGGTACCCGATGGCCGCCGAGAACGCCGCCCCCAGGAGGAAGGCGACGGACCGGCCGACGCGGACCCCGCCATCGCCGGGCAGCAGAAAGAGCAGCGCGAACACGATCGCGGCGAACAGGGCGAGGGTGCGGAACTGGCGCCTGAGGTAGGCGCTCGCACCCTCCTGGATGGCTTGGGCGATCTCGCCCATCCTCGGCGAACCCTCCGGCGCCGCCAGCACCTGACCGCGGAGGAACGCGGCGACGGCGAGGGAGGCGAGGGCGAGCACGGCGATGACGGCGACGATCACGAGACTGGAGGTCTCGAGCTGCGGCATGTGTCCTCCTTGACACCACGGCCAGGGGCCGACGGAATGCTGCTCGCGGGCGTCGTCGCCCGCGTCCGAACGAGCATAGTCAGAGGCCTTCCGCGTCGCCCTTCCGGACTTGTCGTGAGGTTGCGCAAGGCAAATGCTTGCAATCGGGCGGAAGGTGCGTTGCCATAGAGGTACCCGCGACCAGCGGGGGACGTAGTCAGGACGGGGTAGGAGATGGTGACCGCCCGAACGCGCAGGCGAACCGTCTCCCTGATCGCCGCCGGTGTGATCGTTCTCGCGGGCTGCACGTCCCAGCAGGACCTGCCGCCCGAGCCGCCGGCCGCCGAGCCCGGCTACCCCCGGTACACGCCCCCAGCGACCGACGACGGTGCCGATGGCGGGACCACCGCGCCGCCGGCCACCAGCACTCCCGACGACGGCGAGCCGAGCGTGGGGGGCGAGCCGACGCTGGCCCCCGTCCCGAGCCCGAGCGACACCCCGAGCCCGACGCCGAACCCGTCCCCGACCCCCACGGCGACCCCGGACCCCACGCCCTCCCCGACGGCCGCGCCGAGCACACCGGCGCCGACCGCGCCGTCGCCCTCGGCCCCGTCACCGACGTCACCTCCCGTCTCGAGCTCACCGCCGCCCTCGACGCCGCCGACCACGTCACCGCCGACGACCCCGCCCGCCACCCCCGTCACGCTCGCCACGACGACCTGGCAGCCGCGCTGCGGCGGTCCTCTCGCCGCGCCGGCCGCACCGAACAGCCTCACGCTGGCGGCAAGCATCCCGTCGGTGGCCAGCGGCGTTTTCCTCCAGACCGAGGGCGTGCTGTCCAGCTCCTACGACGTCGGCACGGTCGCCGAGCGCTTCGTCGCCAGCGTGACCGTCGCGCGCGACGGCGTCGTCGTGTCCACCTGGGCCGAGGGCCAGGAATCCGGTCCGCCGATCTCGGTCGCCGCCGGAGGCACGCTCGTGGTGCCCGTCTCGCACGACCTGGTCGAGTCGTGCGCCGCTCCTGTCGCGACCCTCGGACCCGAGACGACACCGACCGACGCCCGACCGGGAGACGCCGCCGCGAGCGCCGGTACGGGTGCGCTCCCCCCAGGCGAGTACACCGCCGTCATCGGCGTGCACGTCCTCCGCGGGACGTCGCAGGCGTCGTCGGTCGTCGCGACGAGCGACGTGCTGCCGTTCACGATCACCGAGTGACACCCGGTGCGGCCTCCGCACCGCCGCTCGCGAACGTGACCCGATCGTGACCCTCGGATCGTTTCCGGCACCCAACGAACACAGCTCCACGGACGTTCTTCAGATGAGCACCGTCCACCGGACCGGCGCCGCGACCGACCGGTCAGGGCCGCACCGCTCGAGGAACGAGGAGAAGCGATGACGACGACGCCCGCCGGACACACCGGGCAGGGACTCCGACGCACGGCCCTGGCCGCGCTGGCTGTCGGTGCCCTCACGCTCACGGCGTGCGGTCCGGCGGGTTCAGGCGTGGGCGAGGGTTCGAGCCCGGCGGTCACGCCCTCGGGGTCGACGTCGCCCAGCACTCCCGCGACCACGCCGACCTCCGAGCCGACCGAGCCGGCGACCGGATCCGCGAGCCCGACGCCCGCGTCTCCCCCGGCCCCTGTCGGCTCCGAGATCGCCTACCCCGTGTGCGGGGAGTCCTTCGACCTGCCGACCCGACCCCCGCAGCTCCGCCTCGACCTCGTGGACGAGATCGTCGAGCACGGCGACGACGGCGGGGGCGAGCTCCCGGGTCAGCTGTCGGCGACGGTGTCGCTCGCCAACGACGGCGACTCCCCCGTCGCCGGCCTGGTCGACTTCGACGTGTTCCTGGTCGTGGTCGACGGCGACGGTCGCGTCGTCTCCTCCGCCGCCCACCCCTTCAGCCCGGGCCCGGAGTCCTCCCACCACCTCGCCGTCGGGCCGGGTCTGTCCGTCGAGCGCACGGCCTCGGGTCTCACCGGGACGCACTGCACCGACGAGACCTACGAGGGCGTGGTTCGACTCGACCCGGGCAGCTACGAGGCCTTCGCCCTGATGAACGTCTACCAGGATGGTGCCGTGGAGCAGCAGGCGCAGGGCGGACCCTGGCCGCTCGAGGTCACCGCCGAGGCGCCCCCCGCCCGCGACTGGTCGACGTGGGAGGAGCCGCCGCCCCTCGACGGCGCCGTGCCTCTGGGCAGCGGGTGCGGCGTGGCGCTGGACGGGCAGCCATCGACCGGCCTCGCCCTGGAGGCCGGCCCGATCCGCACGCCGCGCGCCGTCGACGACTCGATCGACGAGCTCGCGCTCACCCTCACGTCCGAGCCCGCGCTGACCGGGGCGAACGTGCTCCCGACGGTGCTGCTGTCGAGGGACGGTGTGCTCGTCACCCACGTGCCGGCGACCGACAACACGTCCGTCGTGACGATGTCGGCCGGGTCCACGCTGGGGCTGACGAGCTGGACGTCCCTGCTCGACTGCGAGTCCCAGCCGGTCCCGCCGGGGACGTACACGGCCCACCCGGTTCTCGTCGGGCTGGGCGGCGACGGATTCACGATCGTCGCCCGCGCTGCCGACCAGCAGATCGTCGTCCGGTAGCACCCCCGACATCGAGACCAGGAGGAATCGCAGGTGAACGGGTGGGACGAGGCGGTCGAGGCCGTCGCGCGGACGCGGGGTGACCGCCTCCTGAGGACGGCGTACCTGCTGTGCGGTGATGTCGACGGAGCGAAGGACCTGGTGCAGGACGCGCTGATCAGGACGATGGGGAGCAGCCGGCGGCGCCGCGGTGCCGGGTCGGCAGCCCCGTCCCTGCCCGAGGCGGAGGCGTACGTGCGGCGGGCTATCACGTCGCAGTTCCTCGACGACCGGCGCTCGGCCACGCGCTGGCGCAGCGTCGAGCACCTCGTCGTCCAGCCGGAGTCCGACGGCGCCGGCGAGGCCCGCCGCACCGACACCCGGCTCGACGTCGTCGCGGCCCTCGCGTCGCTGCCGCCCCGGCCGCGGACCTGCCTGGTCCTGCGGTTCTACGCCGATCTGACGGTTCCCCAGATCGCGGCCGAGCTCGAGCTGGCCGAGGGGTCGGTCAAGCGCTACCTGCACGACGGCGTGACGGCGCTCGGCGCCCGTCTCGCCCCTGTCACGTCCGAGGAGGCCTGAGATGTCACTGTCCGACGACGACCTGCGGCGTCTGCTGCACGAGGCGGCCGACGCCGCCCCGGTCGACGGCGCCGCGCTCCAGGCCGACCTCGCGCTCGAGGTCGCCCGCGCCCGGCGCACCCGCACCACGCGCAACGCCGTGACCGGTACCGCCGGGGTCCTGGTGCTCGGGGCGATCGGGTGGGGCGCGGCCGCGCAGCCGTGGAATCCCGCCCCCGAGCCCGACCCGACGCCGACAGCGTCGGTGACCCCGTCCGAGTCACCCACCGAGGCACCGACCCCCACCCCGACACCGACACCGACGGCGACACCGACCGAGACGGTCCCGCCCGAGCCCCCGGCGCCGTCGGGCTCCGACATCGCCGTGCCGGTCTGCGGCGAGGTGTTCGCGCTGCCCGAGCGCGTCCCGCAGCTGTCGTTCACGCTCGAGGGCGACCTGCGCGAGGGAGCAGGACGCGGCGAGGGAGCCGTCGGTTCGCTGACGGCCCCGATGAGGCTGACGAACCACGGCGACACCGAGGCCGTCGGCTACCTCGACTACCAGGCGTTCCTCGTCCTGGTCGACACCGACGGGCGGGTGGTGCTGACCGCGGCGAACCCCGAGTTCGCGACCGCGGAGTCCGGGGTGCAGCTGCAGCTGCTGCCCGACGACGGCGTCGCCATGGAGGGGTTGGCCCAGGGCTTCGAGGCCTGCCCGGGAGCGGCCCCCGAACCCGGGCGGCTCGTCGGTCCCGGCGACTACCAGGTGTACGCGCTCCGGAACGTGTGGAGCGAGGGCGCCGTCGTGCAGCAGGCGCAGGGCGGGCCCTGGCCGCTGACCGTGGCGGAGGCGGCTCCCGAGCCCGTGGAGCCGATGGCGACGCCGGCCGAGGTCCCGACAGGCGCCGACCCGATGCCGGCGTGCGGAGAGCCGTTCTCGCCGTCGGCGGCGACCGGGCTCGATCTCACGGCCGGGTCGATCCGCACGCCGCGGGCGAGCTCGGACTCGATCAACGAGCTGGACCTGACCCTGACGACGTCGGTCCCCCTGGTCGGTTCGGGAGCGACGTGGCAGGCCGTCGTCCTCACGCGGGACGGGATCCGGGTGACGGCGGATCAGGGCACCGACGCCGGCGTCTTCCTGTACATGTCGGCCGGCACGAGCACGGAGCTGTCGGCCTGGGCGAACCTGCTCGGCTGCGACTACGAGCCGCTCCCGCCGGGCACGTACGTCGCGCACCCGGTCCTGATGTACCTGGGCGGCGAGATCCGGGAGGACGGGACCTTCCCGAGCTGGGTCGTCGCGAACGCCCCGGGGCAGACGATCGTCATCCGGTAGAGCGCGACGTGAGGCCGGCGGGGGTCGACGGGACGTCGACCCCCGCCGTCGTCACATCCGCTCGGGGGCGCGGATCCCGAGGAGGCCGAGGCCGTGGTCGAGCACCGACAGCGTGGCCGCGGTGAGGGTGAGGCGCGAGCGGCGGGTCGGCTCGTCGACCGCCGTCAGCACGGGGCACGCGTCGTAGAAGCTGGTGAAGGCCTGCGCCAGCTCGAAGAGGTAGGCGGCGAGGCGGTGCGGTGCCTGCTGGTCGCCGACCTCGGCGACCGTCGCGCCGTAGCGCAGCAGCGCGAGGCCGAGCACGCGCTCGGTGGGCTCGGTGAGCACGACGGCGTCGCTCGCCTTCGCGGGGTCCAGCTCGGCCTTGCGGAAGATCGAGCGGATGCGCGCCGTCGCGTACTGCAGGTACGGCCCGGTGTTGCCCGTGAGGGCGAGCATCCGGTCGAAGTCGAAGACGTAGTCGGTGTCGTGCGCGACCGAGAGGTCGGCGTACTTCACGGCTCCGACGCCGACCTGCGACGCGATCGTCGCGCGCTCGTCGGCGGACAGGTCGGCGCGGGAGGCCTCCACGACGCTGCCTGCCTTCTCCACCGCCTCGTCGATCAGCCAGGCGAGGCGGAGCGGGGCGCCCGAGCGCGTGCGCAGGATCTTGCCGTCGTCGCCGAGCACCGAGCCGATCTGGACGTGGATCGGGTCGGCCTCGACGCCGTCGGGACGGGTGAGCCAGCCGGCGGCCTTCGCCGTCGCGAAGATCATCCGGAAGTGCAGGTTCTGGGAGGCTCCGACGACGTAGAGGATCTGGTCGGCGCCGAGGTCCTGCACGCGGTACCGGATCGCCGCGAGGTCGGTGGTGGCGTAGCCGAACCCGCCGTCGGACTTGCGGATGATCAGCGGGAGCGGCTTCTCGTCGCGACCGGTGAAGCCCTCGGGGAAGACGCAGAGGGCGCCGTCGGACTCGACCGCCAGTCCCTGCGCGATCAGGTCGTCGCAGACCTGCTGGAGCATCGGGTCGTAGAAGCTCTCGCCGGCGAGATCGGCGTCGGTGAGCGTGACGTCCAGCCCCGAGTAGATCCGGTGGAAGTACTCCTTCGAGTGGTCGATCATCCCGCGCCAGATCTCGAGCGACTCGGGATCCTTCGCCTGGAGCTTCACGACGCGGTCACGGGCACGGGTGGCCCACGCCCCGCCGTCGGCGTCGCTGTCGAACTTGGCCCGGGCCGCCTGGTAGTAGGCGTTCGGGTCGGTGGCCAGCAGGTCGGCCTCGGCCGAGTCGGGTCCGACCTCGAGGAAGTGCTCGATGAGCATCCCGAACGGCGTGCCCCAGTCGCCGATGTGGTTCTGCCGGACCACGTGGTGGCCGAGCGCCTCGAGCGTGCGGGCCAGGGAGTCGCCGACGATCGTGGTGCGCAGGTGGCCGACGTGCATCTCCTTGGCCACGTTCGGCGCGGAGTAGTCGATCGGGATGGTCCGCGCGGGCTGGGTCGGGACTCCGAGGCGGTCGTCGCCGACGAGCGTCGCGAGCTGGCCGGAGATCCACTCGGGGCTGACGGTGATGTTGAGGAAGCCGGGACCGGAGACCTCGACCGTGCCGACGTCGGACAGGTCGAGGTTCGCCAGGATCGCGGTGGCCACCTCGCGCGGGTTCTTCCCGACCTTCTTCGCGAGCGCCAGCGCGGCGTTGGCCTGCGTGTCGGCGAACTGGGAGGGGCGGAGGACGGGGTCGACGCCGGACAGGCCGAAGGCGGCCTCGATCGCAGCGGAGACGCGGTCACCCAGGACGGAGGCGGCATCGAGCATGCCCCCAAACCTACCGCCGCGGGGCCGGGGTCGGCGTGCGACCTGGGACGATGGGGGACGTGCCCGACCTCCCGCTCCCCTTCCCCGCCCACGGCGGTGCGGGCCGGGTCGACGGGGACGGCAGCGACCCGGGCGCTCCGCAGGCGGACGTCCTGGAGATCCTGCTCGCGGGCGGCGAGCGCGCCGAACAGCTGCGGCACGTGCGCGAGATCCCCGGCCGTTCCGGGATCCGCGCGGACTGGCCCACCTGGGTCGACCCACGCCTGGTCGCGGCCTACCGCGGCAGCGGCGTCGAGGCGCCGTGGCGGCACCAGGTGGAGACGGCCGAAGCGGTCCACGCCGGGCGTCACACCGTCATCGCGACGTCGACGGGCTCGGGAAAATCGCTCGCCGTCTGGCTGCCCACGCTGTCCGGCATCCTGACGAGCCCCGCGCCGACCGGGAGCGTCGCCTCGTTGCGTCGCCGACCGACCGCGCTCTACCTCTCCCCCACCAAGGCGCTGGCGGCGGACCAGCTCGCCTCGTTGGAGCGGCTGCTCGACGCCGGCGACCTCTCCTCGCAGGTCCGGGTCGCCTCCTGCGACGGCGACACGTCCTTCGACGAGCGCGGCTGGGTCCGCGCGCACGCCGACGTGGTGCTGACCAATCCCGACTTCCTCCACTTCTCCCTGCTCCCGGGCCACGAGCGGTGGACCCGCCTGCTGCGCGGACTCACCCACGTGATCGTCGACGAGTGCCACGCGTACCGCGGCGTGTTCGGCGCCCACGTCTCGCTCGTGTTGCGACGGCTGCTGCGCCTCGCCCGTTTCTACGGCGCCGACCCGATCGTGGTCGCCGCCTCGGCGACCACGGGCGAGCCGGCGGACACCCTCGTCCGCCTCACCGGGGTCGACCCCGACCGCGTCCACGCCACGACCCGGGACACCGCGCCGCAGGGGCGACGACGCATCGTCTTCTGGGAGCCGGCGGCGCTGCGGTCGGCCGGGTGGGAGGACTGGGGCGACGAGGGCTGGGGCGAGGGGGCCACGCTCAGCGGGGCCCCGGAGGTGCCCCGGCGAAGCGCGCTCACGGAGTCGGCCGAGCTCCTGCGCGACCTCGTCCGTGCCCGACGGCGGACGCTCGCCTTCGTGCGCTCGCGCGCCGGCTCCGAGGTGGTCGCCGCCACGGCCGCCGAGGCGATGGGCGAGGACGCCTACGAGGGCGACCCGGTCGAGGTGCTGCGCCGGGGCGGGCGAGTCGCCGTCGCGGCGTACCGGGGCGGGTACCTGCCCGAGGAGCGTCGGACGCTCGAGGACGCCCTGCGCACCGGTCGCCTCACCGCGCTCGCCACGACGAACGCGCTCGAGCTCGGCGTCGACATCTCCGGCCTCGACGCGGTGCTGATGACCGGCTGGCCGGGCACCCGGGTCTCGTTCTGGCAGCAGGCCGGGCGGGCGGGCCGTGCCGGGGCCGACGGCGTCGCCGTCCTCGTCGCGAGCGCCAACCCGCTGGACACCTACCTGGTCAACCACCCCTCCTCGGTGCTGGACGAGGCGATCGAGGTCACGACGTTCGACCCGACCAACCCGTACGTGCTCGCTCCGCACCTGTGCGCCGCGGCGGCCGAGGTGCCGCTGACGCAGGACGACCTGGCCGTGTTCGGCCTGGCCACGACCGACCTGCTGGACGAGCTCGTGCGCCGCGGCCTGCTGCGACGTCGTCCGACCGGCTGGTTCTGGAACCAGGCCCGGCGCGAGGTCCCGTCGCAGCTGACCGACCTTCGCGGGTCCGGTGTCGCCGGGGTGGCGGTGGTCGACGGCGTGACCGGCGCGATGCTCGGGACGGTCGACGGTGGCCGGGCCGACTCGACCGTCCACCCGGGCGCCGTCTACGTGCACCAGGGCCGGACCTTCGTGGTCGAGCAGCTCGAGGACGACGTCGCACTCGTGCTCCCGGGCGACGTCGCGCACCGGACGATGGCCACGGCCGCCCACCACGCGTCGTTCGTGGACGTGCTCGAGGAGATGAGCTGGGGACCGGTGACGTGGCGCTACGGCCACGTCGAGGTGACCAGCCAGGTGCAGGGCTACGACGTGCGGGTGCCGCCGTCGATGGAGGTCGTCGCCCGGCACGAGCTCGACCTCCCCGTCCGCGTGCTGCCGACCACCGGGGTCTGGTGGACGCTCGGGACCGACACCCTGCTGGCCGAGACCGGGATCGCTCCGGGCGACGTGCCCGGGGCGCTGCACGCCGCCGAACACGCCGCGATCGGGGTGCTCCCGCTGCTGGCCACGTGCGACCGGTGGGACATCGGCGGCCTCTCGACGGCGCTGCATCCCGAGACCGGCGCGCCCACCGTGCTCGTCCACGACGGGCACCCGGGCGGCGCCGGTTTCGCCCAGCGCGGCTTCCGCGCCGCACGCCGATGGATCGAGGCGACCTACGAGGCAGTCGCGTCCTGCGGCTGCCGCCACGGCTGCCCGCGCTGCGTCTACTCGCCCAAGTGCGGCAACGGGAACTCCCCGCTCGACAAGGGGGGCGCCCTGGCCGTCCTGGACTACCTGCGCTCGCTCGCGCCCTGACGCGGCCGGATCCGGGGTGCCCGGCGGTGCCGGACCCGCCCTCGCCCGGGCGACCGCGTCACCCACCGGGGTCGTCACGTTCGCCACGACCGTGACGTCCGCGCCCTCGACGATGCACGAGGCCAGCTCGGCACCGACCAGGGCGACGGCCTCGGCCGCCACCCCGCACGGGTCCCCGCCACCCGGTCGGGCGAGCGCGGTGGCCCCGCCCACGGCCCCCAGGTCGGCCGCCGCCTGGGCCGTGGCGCGGGCGTGCTGCACTCCCCCGAGCATCGCCAGCAGGACGACCAGCGCCACTCCCGCTCCGACCACGCCGAGCACGGCCGCCGTCGACGAGCCTCGTTCGCGATCCGGCCGATAGGCCACCCGCGCCTCGCTCACGTCCCCGGCTCCCGCCGCGCCGATGCCTGCCCGCTCACCGTCACGGTGCCCCCGATCGCCGAACCGCCCAGCCGCACGTCGCGCGTGACCGTCACGTGGACCCACTCCCCGTCCTCGGTGACCGCGATGCGCGCCCCCTCCCCGGCGACCCGCGTCGCATCGGCCCTGACCTCCCCGGCGCTCAGCCCGAGCGAGGCCGAGCGTGCACCGACGCGCGCGGCGTCGGCGCAGGCGAGCGCCGCCGTGCCGGCCGACGCCGCCAGCAGCAGGACGAGCAGCACGACCACGATCGCGGGGAGCACGACGGCGAGCTCCGCCGTCGCGCTCCCCCGCTCCCGTCCCCGGTCGAGCTCCGGGGCACGACCGCGACGCTCCCGAGCCGCTCCGGAACGACCGGCGTCGGCCGCTGCCGGATCGACGGGACGGAGCCCCACGGTCGCTCCACTCATCGCGACAGCGCCTCGCGGATGATGCCCAGGAGCATCCCGCGCACCTCGTCGCTGCGCATGATCACGAGCAGCAGCCCGGCGAAGGCCACCGCCGCCAGCGTCGCGATGGCGTACTCCGCCGTCGCCATGCCGGCCTCCGGACGCGCCGTGGCGACCGCCCACCGGGCCGCGATCGCCCGACCCCACTCGTCCCACCTGTCACGGAGGCGTCGCCTGACCCCGGCGAGCACCTCCCTGGTCCGGGCTCCCGCCCGACGAACCGATGCCTGCATCGCCCCACTCCCGTCCCGGCGTCCACCGCCGACCGTCGTGCCGGGCCGACCCTCGACCCACCACCACGGTCGCGACGTCACGAGGCCGCCACCAGCCCCTCCGGACGATCCGTGCGCCGGACCCTCGCCCGGTGCGGCTGGGGACAGTTGGCGGACCGGTCGCGTGTCGGGGAGGTGGTGGTGGGCCCAGGGGTGGAGGGGGCGCTCAGGGGGTGACCGGGTGCGGGGGACGCGCAGACCCGATCGTCTAGACGTCGGCGTCCCAGGGTGTGCCGTAGCCCGGCATGGTCCAGAGCTGGCGCGGGTGCTCGACGGCGTCGGAGACCGGCCAGAAGCGCAGGCGCCACTCGTCTCCGGGCTCGGTCGATCCAGGCCACCCGTAGTTCACGAAGCCTCGCCCGCTGATCTCGACCCAGTACCTCCCCGCCTCCATCGCGACCGAGGTGCTCTCCAGCGTGGGGCTCTCGAGCCAGACCGCTCCTGAGCCGTCGACCTCCACGGCCTCGACGGAGACCTGCTCCCAGGCGTCGACGTCGCTCGGCGGCGGGCTCGACCATCGCTCGACCGCCACGGTCATCGCGAAGTTGTTCTGGTGCGGGCTGAGAACCAGCACCTGCGAGCCGTCACCGGCCGACGGCGGGGCGACCTCGGCCTGATCGAGGAGCGCGAGGGAGTCGGCGCCCATGGCGCCGCCGTTGATGACGAACTGCCCGTAGTCCATCGCCATCACCACGGTGGACGTCGTCAGCAACCCCGACCCGCTCGTGGGAGACGGGATCGCCTCCCCCTCGGCCGTCAGCCCGGGGGCGCTGGGCGTCGTCACCTCCGGCGCCTGCGGACCGGTGGGCGGGGCCGGCTCCGCGGCGCACGCTCCCAGGCCCGCCAGGCCCGGGATCAGGATGGCGAGTCGCACGAGGGGGTGCCTGCTTCTTGCCGCCGTCATGGCACCAGGCTTCACGACCGTGGCGGATCCCGCCATCGCGACGACAGCTGTCAGCTCCCTGTGCCCCGGGTTGCACCTCCCGCAACGTCATGTGGTCGGGTGGTCCACGTCCCGCTCCACCGAGGAAGGTCCACCCGTGCACTCGTCCTTCATCCCGCCGCGTCAGGTCCAGATCGGTGACGCGGCAACGTTCGTCGGCACCACGCCACGGGCCATCCGTCACTACCACGAGATCGGACTGCTGCCCGAGCCCGAGCGGGGCAGCGACGACCGTCGGCGCTACCGCTACGACGACATGATCCAGCTGCTGTGGATCCGGAAGATGGCCGATGCCGGGGTCGCCCTGGACGACATCCGTGAGGCCCTCGCCCATCCGGCCGCCGCCGGCTCCTCCCGCGAGGACGCCGACGACGTCCTCGAGCGCCTCGAGACCACCCTCCTCGCCCGCGAGGCGGCGCTGCAGCGGCAGCGGACCGCCGTCCAGCGCATGCGGCGTCGAGGAAGCCGGCTGGGCCTGCTCTCCGACGTCGTCGCCGGCCGCCTGGAGAACCTGCCCGCCGGTGCCCTGCGGCAGTCGGACCTCGACAACCTCCTGGTGACCGAGCGGATCCTCGGCCCGCTCGTGGCAGCCCTCCAGACGACTCGCATCATCGCTCTGGCCGCCTCCCCGGCGCTGCAGGAGGAGTCCGACCGCGTCGACGCAGCCGAGGAGTCGCTCGACGACACGGTCGCCGTGGACGACCCCCGGGTCGCGCTGGTGGCCGCCGAACGGTGTGCCTTCGAGCAGACCCTGAACGCTGCGATCGAGGCGTCCGGACTGGCGCAGGAGGAGGACGCGCTCCTCGACTCCTGGGACGCGCTGCACCCCGCCGACGGCGCCGCGGCCGACCAGGACCCGAGCGAGGGTCGACGCTCCCTGAGCGCTCTGGAGGCCATCGGACTGATGCCCTACGACCTCTCTCCGGCTCGGTTGCGCAGCATGGAGCTGGCCGAGGAGCTCGCCGTGCAGGGACTTCCCGCATCGTGACCGAGGGCCGGCGGACGCCGCCGGCCCTCACCGCCCCCACCCCAGGAGGTCGCCACCGGTCGCGACCATGACGGGGACCAGTCCCATCAGCACGAACGCCGGCAGCAGACAGAGCCCCAGCGGCAGCACCAGTCGCACCCCGAGCCGCTCGGCCTCCTCCCGTGCCCGGGCCGCCCGCGAGGCTCGTAGCGCCCCGGCGGTCGCAGCGAGCGTTGGCCCCGGCGCGACGCCGTCGCTCCAGGCGAGGCGAAGCGCCTCCAGGACCGGTTCCCAGGTCGTCGGCGCCCGCTCGAACGCCTCCTCCCAGCCCGCACCGAACCGCAGCATCCGAGCCCCGACCTCGACCTCCCGACCGGGCTCCCCGCCGACGGCCTGCCCGAGGTGCTCCAGTGCCGCCGGGACCGACGCCCCCGCGCGCAGGACGGCGGCCACGAGGTCGCATGCGACGGCGGGATCGAGCTCCACCCCGGGAACGACGGCGACCTGTGCCGTCCGCAGGCGACCGCGACCTCGCCCGAGCGTGAGCCACGTCGCGACGGCGAGCGCGAGACCGGCGACGATCACGGGTCCCACCTGCTCCCGGTCCGCTCCGCGCCTCGGACCAGCTGTCGGATCCACCACCGCCCGAGGCCGAGGAACCCCGCGCCCACCACCAGCGAGATCGCGGCGGGCCCTCCGTGCAGCACCGTGCCGAGCGGGTCGGCACCCATCCCGGTACCGACGAGGACGCTCGCCACCGGCAGCCAGACGAGCAGCCGGGCCGTCGTCGCGGGACCGGCCAGGGCCCGACGTCGCTCGGCGTCCGCGGCCTCGACCTCCGTCACCCCGAGCGCGCACTCGTCGAGGATCTCGGCCAGCGGCGTCCCGCAGCGCACGGCGAGGCGGCAGGCGACGACGACCGCATCGGCGGCCGCCGACTCCCCCACCTGCGCCAGCAGCGGCGCCGGCACGCCGTCCGCGTCGACGTCGGCGCCGTCGACGGCCGACCTGCCGAGGGCTCCCTGCCAGGCCTCGACGACACCGGCGCCGGACCGCAGCCGGCTCGCGACCTGGGTGCACAGGACCCCCAGGGGCGGGATCCCGCGCCCCTGACGCGACGCCCGAACGAACCACCGGCGGCCGGGTCGGCCCCCCGGGTTGACGCGATCCACAGCCCGAGCCTCGGTCGCGCGCCCGAAGACCGCTCGGAGCCGACCGCCACTCCCGACCAGCCCGCCGCCGACAAGCGCCACCGCCAGTCCGAGCGCCAGACCCGCCAGCACCGCCTCGCCCACCCCGTTCACCCCCGCCCCAGCTCGAGGCGGCGGGCGAGGGCCTCCCACGCCGGGCCCGGCTCGAGGTCACCGACGCCGTCGACCACCCGGCGCTGCATCGCCAGCGCCGCCGTCAGCACACCGCCCTCCCGCGCCAGCACGGCGATCTGGGTCACGACGCGCCGCCCCGGCAGCCTGACCACGTGGATCACGGCGTCGAACGCGCTCACCGCCTGCGCCGCCACGGTCTCCGCCCCGAGACCCGCGAGCGATCCGAGCGCGACGAGGCGAGCCGGCACGTCCGTCGCGGCGTTCGCGTGGACGGTCGCCATCCCGCCGTCGTGCCCCGTGTTGAGCGCCATGAGGACCTCCCGCACCTCGGCTCCACGACACTCTCCGAGCACGAGCCGGTCGGGGCGCATCCGCATCGCGGCCCTGACGAGCTGCGCGAGGTCGATCGCGCCCGCGCCCTGCACGTTCGCCGCGCGCGCCTGGAGGTGGACCACGTGCGGGTGGTTCGGTTGCAGCTCTCGAGTTTCCTCGATGCAGACCAGCCGCTCGCTCCCCGGCGCCTCCGCGAGCATCGCTGCGAGCAGGGTGGTCTTCCCGCTCCCGGTGCTGCCGCTGATCAGCACGTTCGCTCGCACGGCGACGAGCGCTCGCAGCACCTCCTCCCCGTGCGTCCCGATCCCGCCGCCCTCGCGCCAGTGCCGCAGCTGGAGCGCCAGCGGTCGGTGGCGTCGCAGCGACAGGCACGCGCCACCGGCCGCGACCGGCGCGAGCACCGCGTGCAGGCGGGTCCCGTCGGGCAGCCGCCCGTCGGCGATCGGGGCCGCGTCGTCGAGCCGCTGGCCCGCAGCCGCGGCCAGCCGCGCCGCCAGCGCCCGGACGTCGCCCAGGCCGTCGGACCCCACCAGTCGTACGGCCTCGAGCCCGCGCCCCCGGTCGATCCACACCTCCGTCGGGGAGTTGACCAGCACGTCCGTCACCTCGGGGTCCTCCCAGAGCCGGCGCAGGGCCGCGCTCGTGCCGGCGATGTCCGCGACCGCGTCCGCCACCTGCTCACGCGCCGATCTCACTCCCAGCACCGAGCCCACCCGGACCGCCGGCGCGGACGTTCCGGCGCTACCGCCACCCGCCGTCGCCGAGCCCCGCACCGCCGCGACGACAGCCCCGCGGTCCGGCACCCCGGCCTCGGCTGCGACTCTCCGGCGGATGTCGGCGAGCAGGCTCATGCGAGACCCACCTCCTCGGCCAGGTGCCGAACCGCGCGCACGAGCCCGGACCGGCGTCGCTCCCCCGGCCCGAGCCCGCGCGCGAGGTCCCCGCGCAGCCGTGGCGAGGACGGCAGCCTGCCGGCGAGCGGCAGTCCGCACCACTGCGCCAGCTCCTCGGCACCGGCGATCGCCACCCCCTGGTCGCGACGGACGGCGAGCACCGTCTCGACCCCCGACGAGCCGAGCCGGGCCAGCAGCGCGGCCAGCCCCGCCGCCGATCCGGCGTCGGTTCCGGAGACGACGACGAGGAGGTCGCAGCACCGGACCGTCCCCTCGTCCGCGGTCCGGGGCAGGTCGAGCACGACCCCCCGGCACGCACGCCGGACGGAGGCCAGCACCCCCGGGACCGACGAGCTCGCCGGGGTCCCGCGGGTGTCAGCCGCGAGCACGCTCACCCGCGCCCAGCGCGGCAGGTTCGCCACCAGGGTCGCGGCGGGAAAGGGCCCGGCGTCGGCCGTCAGGTCCGCCCACCGGGGCCGGGCTCGTCCTCGATCCCGAGCACGACGTCCAGGCCCCCACCGAGGTCGACGAGCCCCGCCGACCGTCCCGTGTCGACGGCGGACCTCGCCAGCAGCGCGGCCGTGACGCTCGCCCCGACCCCGCCGCGAGCGCCGACGACGCCGACGGTGCGACTCGCGCTCGACGCGGCGTGCACCGTGATGGCGTCGGCCAGCACCCCGGTGTCCCGCGGCAGCTGCAACACGCCGACCGCCGTCGGGGCGGGGTCGCCGTCGGGCGCCGAGACGGCGACGGCGATCGCCGTCGTCCCCCAGGTCGGCGACGCGGGTGCGGCGAGGGTGGCGTCGTCGAGGTGGGCGTGCGCGGGGACGGGCGGCGCGCCCGGCGGGCGAACCACGACGTCGCCCTCCAACCACTCCACGACGTCGCGCACCGCCGCGACGAGTCGCGGATCACCCGTGCGGAGGGCGACGACGAGCCGCCCGCCGCCGCCCGGCCCGCGGTCGACCGTGGTCGTGCCACGACGCGCTCCCGTCGTCGTCCTCCCCGTGCGACCGATCGCCATGGTCCACCTCCCGGCACGATCGTGGCCCGTTCGACGGCCGACCGGCGGGGGCTGTGGATGACGGCAGACCTCGTCATCGCGTCGACCGCCTGGGGACAGTTCGCGGGCGCAGTCGGCCGGGCCCGGCGCGTCGGGCACGCCCACCCCGATCGGCGCCGACGCCCGGCGCGGCATACTGGCCCGTGTCGTCGGCGAGAAGTGAGAGATCCACATGAGCACCAGCGAGCCCGTCCATCCCCCCTCCTCGCCACCGTCCACCTCCCCGGCGACCGGTGCGGGCGGCCCCGACTTCGGCGGCCCCGCCGCCCCCGTCCCGCCCCGCTCCCGCGGTCGCGCGCACCTCCTCGGCGCCGCGCTCGCCGTCCTGGGCTCGCTGATCGGTTTCGTCGTCCTCACCTACGCCGTCGGGCAGACGGGACCGGCCGAGCCGATCCGTCCCCTCGTGGTCCTCGCGGCCGTCCTCGCGGGCGGCGTCCTCGGTTCGGTCGCGACCTGGGGTGCCCGCAGCGCCGCCGCCCCCGCGATCGCCGGCGGCCTGTGGACCCTGCTCGGCGCGGCGGGGATGCTCCCGAGCCAGCCGCTGGACCCGCTGATCCGCGCCCTCCCCGACCTCGCGGACGGCGTCGGGACCGACGCGGTCGTCACCTACCTCCTCGCCTCGGGCGTCGTGCTGGCGATCGGCGTCACCTTCCTGGGACTGGCCACCGCCGTCTCGATCGCCCGCCGCCGCGGCCGTGCGTGGGAGCGGACCGAGCTGCGCCTCAGCGAGGGCGGCGCGGTCACGACCCCACCCCGGCCCCGCATCCTCAGCCACCTCGGCGCCATCGTCGCCTCGCTCGTGGGTGCGGTCGTCACGGTCGTCGCGCTCGACTCGTTCGTCACGGCCCGCCTCGCGCTGGCGCTCCCGCTCGACCACCGCGACGCCCTCGTGCCGCTCGCCCTCCTCGTCATCGCCGCGTTCGTCACCGCCGTCACGGGGGCGATGTCGAGCCTCGGCCCCGCGGTCGGCGGCATCGTCTGGCTGATCTCCGTCGTCACCGGTGTGCTCGACGGCGAGCTCGGTCTCGGCGCGGTGAGCGACGCCGTCGCCCCCGTCCTGACCGACCTGCTCGACCTCGCCGAGCCGGGCGCCGCCTTCGTGAACGCGGGAGCCGCGTGGAGCCTCGCGCTCGTGCTGGTCGGCGGCGCCGTCGGCTCCCACCACGCCCGCCGCGGCGGCCGCACCACCGAGCGCCAGGAGCAGCAGTTCATCCAGTCGCAGGACGAGGCCTGGTCCGACTCTCCCGGGTGAGCGGTGCACGGGGCGAACTCGGGCGGCGCGCGTCCCCCGAAAACGGCCCGGATCGGCCTACCGTGGCGGCTGAGCCCCACGGAAGGACTTCCATGACCACTCCAGAGCAGCCCGACGAGGGTCTGGACCCGGCGACCGGCGCCAGCCGCGGCCACTCCGCCCCCCGCCCCGTCCCCCCGCTGACCCCCGCGTCGACCGACGAGACCGAGGTCGCGGGAACCGCGACGCCCGCGCGTCCCGTCGACCCCGACGCGACCTCCGTCGCCCTGCCCCGCAGCGGTGACGGCGACGGTGGGACCACGTCCGCGACGTCGTCGACCTCGGGAACCTCGTCCGAGGAGTCCTCGGCCCCGACCCGCGTCAGCGCGTTCCCGGCCGTCGGCCGCACGCGTCCGGCCCCCGCCGTCGACCGCTCGGACGACGCCACCGCGGCCACGACGACGACCCCGGTCGTCCCGCCGGGCGACAGCACCTCCGGCGAGGCCACCACGAAGCTTCCCGCCACCGACCGACCGGCTCCCCCGGCGCCGTCGGAGACGTCGGAGGCCGAGACGACCCGCGTCGTCCCGCTCGCCGACCCCGAGCAGCTCGCTGGCTCGACGAACGGCCGGCTCAAGGCCGGCACGCGCGAGCCGCTGCCCGACGAGGAGTGGACCGCCGAGCCGACCAAGCGCACCGGTGCTCACATCTGGGGCGTCCTGGGCGTCCTGGTCGCGGCGCCCGTGGCCTGGTTCCTCCTCACCGACGGTGCGCTGCGGACGTACAACGGCCTCCCGCCGGACTCCCCCCTCAACGTGGCGGGGCTCCTCAGCCTCGCGGGCGGCCTGGTCACCCTGGTGATCATCGCGCTGGTCACCCGTGTGACGAGCCTGGGTGCCTGGATCTGGGGCGGGATCATCACGCTCGCCGGTCTCGCGACGCTGATCTTCCCCGTCGCCGTGAACGACTGGCTCACCGGCTCGCGCGACGGGTTCCTCACGCTGCACGAGGGCTTCGGCACGAACCTGTACAACTACCTGACCGACACGAGCCGTTCGGGCCTGCTGCTCGCGTTCGGCATCGTGCTGCTGCTGCTCGCGTTCGTCTCGCACGGCGCCCGTCGCAGCGGACGCTACGAGGGCAGGGTCCGCGCCGAGCGCGACGCCCGCGGCCTGTAGTCACCGCACCCCTCGACGGGGCCCGACCGCTCCGGCGGTCGGGCCCCGTCGCCGTTCCGGACGCCGTCGTCCGATGTCGGTGCCCGTGCGTAGAGTGGCTCGCGTCACAGTCCGCCACCGTCGCCGGAGATGAACCATGACCGAATCCGACAGCTCCCCCGCGCTGGAGAACCTCCTGAACGAGACGCGGACGTTCCCGCCCTCGCCGGACTTCGCCGCCGGCGCCGTCGCGGGTGCGGACACCTACGAGCGCGCCGCCGCCGACCGACTGGGGTTCTGGGCCGACCAGGCGCGCGAGCTCGAGTGGTCGACGCCGTTCACCACCGTCCTGGACGACTCCGCGGCGCCGCGCTACGGCTGGTTCACCGACGGCCGCCTCAACGCCGCGCACAACGCCGTCGACCGCCACGTCGCGGCGGGGCACGGCGACCGGGTCGCCATCCTCTGGGAGGGCGAGGACGGCGAGAGCCGTCGGATCACCTACGCCGAGCTGGCCGACGACGTCGCTCGCGCCGCCAACGCCCTCACCGCCCTGGGCGTCGCCACAGGCGACCGGGTCGCGATCTACCTGCCGATGGTTCCCGAGGCCGTCGTCGCGATGCTCGCGTGCGCCCGGATCGGCGCCCCGCACTCCGTCGTCTTCGGCGGGTTCTCCGCCGAGGCGCTCCACAGCCGCATCCTCGACGCCGAAGCGCGCCTCGTGATCACGGCCGACGGCGGGTACCGGCGCGGTGCCGCGAGCCCGCTCAAGCCCGCCGTCGACGAGGCGCTCGCCAAGGGAGGCACCGCCGTCGAGCACGTTCTGGTCGTGCGCCGCACCGGGGGCGAGGTGACGTGGACCGAGGATCGCGACGTCTGGTGGCACGACGTCGTGCCGCAGGCCTCCGCGGAGCACGAGGCCGTCGCCGTCGACGCCGAGCACCCGCTCTTCATCCTCTACACCTCCGGCACCACCGGGAAGCCGAAGGGGATCTTCCACACCACGGGCGGCTACCTGACCCAGGTCGCGTTCACCCACCGCGCGGTCTTCGACCTGCACCCCGAGACCGACGTCTACTGGTGCACCGCCGACATCGGCTGGGTCACGGGACACAGCTACGTCGTCTACGGACCGCTGCTCAACGGCGCGACGCAGGTGATCTACGAGGGCACCCCCGACACCCCCCACAAGGGCCGCTGGTGGGAGATCGTCGCGAAGTACGGCGTCACGATCCTCTACACCGCCCCGACGGCGATCCGCACCTGCATGAAGTGGGGCTCGGACATCCCGGCCGGCTTCGACCTCAGCTCGCTGCGGGTGCTCGGCAGCGTGGGCGAACCCATCAACCCCGAGGCCTGGATGTGGTACCGCCGGGTGATCGGCGGCGACCGCACGCCGATCGTCGACACGTGGTGGCAGACGGAGACCGGCGCGATCATGATCTCCCCGCTCCCGGGCGTCACCGCGGCCAAGCCGGGATCGGCACAGGTGCCCCTGCCCGGGATCGTGGCGGAGGTGCTCGACGACGCCGGCCGGGCCGTCGGGAACGGACAGGGCGGCTACCTCGCGATCACCGAGCCGTGGCCCGCGATGCTGCGTGGCATCTGGGGCGACGAGCAGCGCTTCGCCGACACCTACTGGTCCCGCTTCCCCGGCATCTACTTCGCCGGCGACGGCGCCAAGAAGGACGGCGACGGCGACATCTGGCTGCTCGGGCGCGTCGACGACGTCATGAACGTCTCCGGCCACCGGCTCTCGACAACGGAGATCGAGTCCGCGCTCGTCTCCCACCCGTGGGTGGCCGAGGCCGCCGTGGTCGGGGCGAGCGACGAGACGACCGGTCAGGCCGTCGTGGCGTTCGTGATCCTGCGTGGCGGCGAGGAGATCACCGACCGTCCGGACGACGACGCCGAGGTCGTCGCCGCGCTGCGGGCGCACGTCGGCCAGGTGATCGGCCCGATCGCGAAGCCCCGGTCGATCCTCGTGGTCGCCGAGCTGCCCAAGACGCGCTCGGGCAAGATCATGCGCCGGCTGCTGCGCGACGTGGCCGAGAAGCGTGACGTCGGCGACGTGACGACGCTCGCGGACTCCGGCGTCATGGGCCTCATCCAGCAGGGCATGGCGAAGCCGACCGAGTAGCGGCGGCTCCATACCGTCACGACCGCCGGTTCGAGCGCCCACCGCGCCCTTGTGGTCGCGACGGCGAGTCGAGCGCGCCCTTGTGGTCGCTCAGCGCCGACATCCGCGACCACAAGGACGCGGTCGGACCGGCGCTACGACCACAAGGGCGCGGTCGGCACGAGCGCCCCCAGGCGCGCGCGACCGAGCTACGCCGTCGCCCTGCCCGCCGGGCTCGAGGCGAGCACCACGCAGCCCGCGAGCGCCACCGTGATCGCGGCCACGAGAGGCACGTCCCAGCCGGGCCGGACGGCGTCGCCGAGCGTCGTGATGCCCACGACGCTCGGCACCACAACCTCGATGAGCGAGACCGTGGCGGCGGCGATCGCCACGCTTCCCTTCGCCAGGGCGCGGATGTTCCCGACCACCCCGACCACGCCGCCCAGCAGGACCACGATCGCGACCGGGTGCAGGATCGCGCCCAGCAGCGTGCCGTCGGTCTCGGCGGCACGCGCCCCGATCGCCACGAGCGAGAACCCGAGCCCGGCCCAGACGGCCATCAGCCACGCGGGCGCCCACCGGTAGGACGCCGCCGTCAGCACGGCCAGCACCACGGCGATGACAATGAGCACGGTGAGGAACGACCCTCCCGGCTTGCGCGGGTCCTCGGGGCCCGCCGCCCCCGCGATCACCACGAGCCCGAGCAGCACGATGCCGGCGCCGACCAGGTCGACCCTCCGCAGCGTCACGCCCGGGAGGAATCGCGGCGCCCCCAGCACGGAGATGACGACGGCGGCCGCGATGACGGTCTGCACGAGGAACAGCGGGGCCCGCTCGTAGGCGAGGAGCGAGATGCCGAAGGCCCCGCCGTCGACCACGAGACCGATGATCACGAGCGGCTGGAGGAACGCCCCCATGCCGTCGGCCTTCCGGCTGCCGGCAGCCTGGACCAGCGTGGCGACGCCGTAGAGGATGCAGGAGACGAGCGCGAGCAGCAGACCGACGATCATCGCCGCGCCTCAGCCCCGGCCGCAGGCACACCACGCGCACCCGCCGCCGTCGTCGTGACCGCTCCGGGCGCGGACCGGTCGTACTCCCGCGCGTGGTCGAAGAACCGCCCCAGCACCGGCACCTCGGTGACCCCCTCGGCGTCGGCCATCACGAGCAGCTGGGTCGCAACGAACTCCGGCGCGTCCAGCATCAGCCAGCGCGAGACCCACTCCGGCCCGTACTTCTCGTTGAAGACCGAGAGCGTCTCCATCTGCGTGCCCTTCGAGAACCGCTGCAGCAACGGCTTCACGAGCTGGTCGAGCCGGTTCTCCGACTCGCCCTTGAGCACCTGGCGCATGACGGCGAAGTTCAGACCCAGCCCGCGCATGCCGTCGACGGGCTCCACACCGGGCGCGTGACCGTCACCGATCGCCGCGATGGTGTGCGCGATCGTGAAGTCGATGAGCCCGTTGGGCAGGCCCTCGACATCCATCCGTCGACGCATCACGTCGAGCGACCAGCCGTTGTAGTGCTGGGCCGGCACCCACTGCACGAACGCGTCCACCCGCCCCTCGGCGTTGCGCGTGATCGACATCCACAGCCCGGTGTCCGCCGGATCGAGCAGCCGCGAGAGCGTCATCGAGAAGCCGCGCTCCCCCTCGCCGCGGCGCGACTCGTCGCTCATCGCCAGGATGGCCTCACGCAGCTCCGGCTCGAGCGTGACGGGGTCGTGGAACGTCGTGGTGTAGCCCGCCTTCTCCACCCGCGTGACAGCGTGCCGCAACGACTTGCGCGAGCCTCCCGCGAGCGTGAACTGCGAGCAGTCGACGACGGCCTCGTCGCCCAGGTAGGCGGCCCGCAGTCCCGAGGCCTCGTAGAACGGCAGCCAGTCCTCCGCCGCGGCGACGATCGAGACCGACCACCCGAACTGCTGCGTGAAGTCGAGGAACTCCGCCCAGACCTCGGCGCGCTCCTCCACGGGGCCGACGGGATCGGGCGAGACCAGGCAGACGCCGCTGCGCGCGGAGTAAGCGATCACCGACCGTCCGGCGAAGAAGAAGTCCTTGTCGTCACGGAGCGCGAAGTAGTCCAGGGTTCCCCCGCCGTGGGCCGCCACGATCGCTCGCGCGCGCTCGCGGTCCCGCAGGTGGTCGGCCGACGTCACGACGGCGGGGCGCCGCGGGGCGAGCAGCGTCCAGCCGAGCTGGGCGAGGAACCCGACGAGGAACAGCACCTCGACCACCCGCACGACCGTGAGCGCCCGCTCGTCCACCACGGTCGACGCGTCGTTCTCCGTCAGGAGGACGAGGACGACGCCGATCACGAGGAGTCCCAGCACGGCGATCCCGACGAATCCGAGCGATCGTCGGATCGTCGCGCGCGAGGCGTGCACGGTGAAGGCCCGGCGCTCCCGGAGCAGCCACACCGCCCCCGCGAGCGGGACGAGGCCGAGGAGCGTCGAGAAGTGGGGCGACACGTGCAGGACGGCGGCCAGCACCAGGACGACGACCGACACGCCCAGGGCAAGCACGTGCCCGTGGCGCAGGCCGCGTGCGGCGCCGAGCAGCAGGATGCCGACGAACAGGAAGGAGACGCGAGCCGATCCGTCCACCAACCACGGCAGGACGTCGTGGAGGAAGGCCAGGTGGCCCCAGATGTGCCGCTGCAGCGCGGAGACCACGGTCAGCACGGCGATCACCGCGGCCACCCGAGCGGCGTTGATCCGCACGCGCTGGTGCCGGTGCCGCTCGTCGGCGGCACGCCCGGCCGCACGCGGCAGGAGGACAGAGCTCGCAGGAGAGGCCGTCACAGTCGCGATCCTAGGGTCCGACCCCCGACCCCGCGCGGCCAACCGGTCTCGCCACCGACAGGGCCCCGGTAGCCTCGTCGTCGTGAGTGTCGATCCCGCCAGGCTCCTCGTCGACGGCCCGTGGTCGCACCTGAACGTCTCCGCCAACGGCGCCCGGTTCCACGTCGCTGTGTGCGACCCCGAGGGGGACGACGTCGTCGGCGCCGAGGCGCCCCTCGTCCTCCTCCTGCACGGCTTCCCCCAGACCTGGTACGCGTGGCGCCACCAGCTGCCCGCCCTGGCCTCCGCCGGCTACCGCGTCGCCGCGATGGACCTGCGCGGCTTCGGCAACTCCGACAAGCCCCCGCGGGGCCACGACGCGGTCTCGCTGGCGCGCGACGTCTCGGGCGTGATCCGCTCGCTCGGCGCGACCGACGCCGTCGTGATCGGCCACGGCTACGGCGCCCAGGTCGCGTGGTCGCTGCCGTCGCTCGCCCCGGCGGTCACCCGCGCGATCGGCGTGCTGTCCTCACCTCACCCGCTCCCGCTGCGGGCCCGCAACGCCCGCGTCGTCCCGGCCGGAACCCTGGCCGCCCTGGCCTTCGCGCAGCTGCCGTGGTTCCCCGAGCGGCGGCTGCGGCGCGACTGGGTGACGCAGGTGCTGCGCGCCTGGGGCGCCCCGGGCTGGGAACCCGACGTCGAGGCGACCGACGCCTACGCGCACGCCATGCGACTGCCCTCGGTGGCGCACCACGTCATGGAGCAGGCCCGGTGGCAGGTTCGCTCCACACCGCGCCCGGAGGGCCAGCGCTTCCTGACCGCGATGCGCGAGCAGATCGCGGTGCCGGTGCTCGGCCTGCACGGTGCAGCCGACCGCTGCCTGCCGAGCCACTCGCGCCGCTACGACGCCCGGCACGTGCAGCACGACTACACCTTCCGGATCGTCCCGGGCGCGGGACACTTCCTTCCCGAGGAGGCGCCCGACGTCGTCACGCGCCACCTGCTGGACTTCCTCGCCGACCTGGGGCCCACCCAGGGCGAGAGCGCGAGCGCGGCGTCAGGTCCCGACGAGGGCTGAGGGGCAGATCGCCGCGAGCGGGCACTCCTCGCACGCGGGCCGCCGGGCGTGGCACGTGCGGCGCCCGTGGAAGATCAGGCGGTGGCACAGCACCACCCAGTCCTGGCGCGGGAACAGGTCGCCGAGGCGTCGCTCGACGCGCACCGGATCGGTCTCGGACGTCCACCCGAAGCGCCGGGCGAGCCGTCCCACGTGGGTGTCCACCGTGATCCCGGGCACGCCGAACGCGTTGCCCAGCACCACGTTGGCCGTCTTGCGTCCGACGCCGGGAAGCGCGACGAGCGCGTCGAGATCGCCGGGGACCACGCCGTCGTGATCGGCCACGAGCGCGGCACCGAGACCGCCGAGCGCCTTCGCCTTGGACCGGAAGAACCCCAGCGGTCGCAGGATCTGCTCGAGCGCCTCGGGGTCGGCGTCGGCGAGCGCGGCCGCCGTCGGGAAGCGGGTGAACAGCTCGGGGTGACCTGGTTGACGCGCACGTCGGTGGTCTGCGCGGACAGGACGGTCGCGACGAGCAGCTCCAGCGGGCTGGTGAAGTCGAGCTCGCAGTGCGCGTCGGGGTAGGTCGCGGCAAGGACGGCGGCGACCTCGGCGGGCGGGGCCGGCTCCGCACCCGGCTCCGCACCCGGTTCGGCGCCGTCGCGGGTCGGGGCGGGGTCTTCGGCGCTCACGTGTGCCACGCTAGCCCGGCCAGCCGCGGCCGGTGCCCGACGGTGGCACACTGGTCAGGAACCAGCAGGAGGTCGAAAAGTGTCAGAGGACGTCGTACGGTCGGTCCCCGTCTTCGCGGACCTTGATGACGAGACGTACGCCGCGGTGCGCGGCGTCATGGTCTCCACCAGCGTTCGCCGGGGTGAGGTCCTGTTCCGCGAGGGCGAACCGGGTGACCGGTTCTGGGTCATCGCCGCCGGCAAGGTCAAGCTGGGCCACGCCGCCCCCGACGGGCGCGAGAGCCTGCTCGCCGTGCTCGGCCCGGGCGAGATCGTCGGCGAGCTCTCGGTCTACGACCCGGGCCCGCGCACCGCGACCGCCACGGTGCTCGCCCCCTCGACCTTCCTCGAGCTGGAGCACTCCAAGTTCCTCGATCTCCTCCAGCTGCATCCGGGCCTCTCGCGCCAGCTCCTGCGCTCGCTCGCGCAGCGCCTGCGCAAGACGAACGCCGCGCTGGCCGACCTCGTCTTCTCGGACGTGCCCGGCCGCGTGGCCAAGGCCCTGCTCGACCTCGCGGCCCGCTTCGGCCGCCCGGTCGGGTCCGGCATCCGCGTGCCGCACGACCTGACGCAGGAGGAGCTCGCGCAGCTCGTCGGCGCCTCGCGCGAGACGGTCAACAAGTCGCTCGCGGAGTTCTCCACCCGCGGCTGGATCCAGCTCGACGGCCGCGCCGTCGTGCTCCTGGACCTCCAGCGGCTGGAGAAGCGCGCCCGCTGACGCGACCCACCCGAACGCGAGAACGGCCGCCCGAGCCTCAGCTCGAGCGGCCGTTTCCGCGTCTCGGGGTGGTGCCCGACGGCGTCAGCGCACCTGCGCGATCAGCTCCACCTCGACCGGGGAGTCGAGCGGCAGCACGGTGACGCCGACGGCGGAGCGCGCGTGCGCCGTGCCGAAGACCTCGCCGAACAGCGTGCTGGCGCCGTTGATCACGAGCGGCTGGCCGCTGAAGGACGGGTCGGAGGCCACGAAGCCCACGACCTTGACGATGCGGACGATGTTGTCGAGACCACCCGTGACGTCGGCGACGGCGGCGAGCGCGTTCAGCGCCGCGACGCGCGCGAGCTCGGCGGCCTCGTCCGGTGCGACGAGCCCCTCGCCGGCGCCGACCTTGCCCGTGGCGAGCAGCTCGCCGGCACGGATCGGGAGCTGGCCGGACGTGTGGACGAGGTCACCGACGCGCACCGCGGGGATGTAGGCGGCGACGGGGGTGGCGACCGGGGGCAGCTCGAGGCCGAGCGCGGCCAGCCGGCTCGACGGCGAACCGTCGGCGGCGACGTCGCTCATCGCTCGCCCGACGGGCGCTTGAGGTAGGCCACGAGGCCGTTGCCGCCGGGGCCGGGGACGACCTGGACGAGCTCCCACCCGTCGGCGCCCCACTGGTCGAGGATCTGCTTCGTGCTGTGCACGATGAGCGGGATGGTCGAGTACTCCCAGGTAGTCATGGGGGAATGCTACGCGCGACGGCGGTCCGCGGCCGGGGTGGCCGCACCCACCGAGAGCCGGCGCTCGGTGGCGAACCGCTCCCGCAGCACCGGGTCGATCGCGAGCCGTTCGCGCCACTCCTCGGGCCCGACCTCACGCTCCCGACGCATCGCCCGGCGCTCCCGCTCGGTGAGGCCGCCCCAGACGCCGAAGGCGATCTCCTGCTCGAACGCCTCGACGAGGCAGTCCAGGCGCACCGGGCACGCGAAGCACACCTCTCGGGCGTCCCGCTGCGCGGCTCCCTGCACGAACATGGCGTCGGGGTCCTGCGCCGCTCGGCCGCCGCACGCCGCTCGCACGGCCCAGCTCTCGTCCTGCCTGGTGACGGGCACGATCCTCACCTCCGTCCGTCGTGCTGACTGCACTCCTCGAGCGTGCCCCGGCGAGGCGACCAGGACCCGGGACCTACGTCCCGCGCCGATCACCACAGGATCACCACACGCCCTGGCCCCCGGCCTCACAACCGGCGCGGGGCCGCGCCGTAGTCTGGGGCAATGCCGTCTGCTTCGCGCGCGCCCCGCGCACCTCGCCACTCCGTGAACGTCTTCCAGGCGGTCGCGCTCCTCATGGCGTTCCTCCTGGTCGCCGTCGTCGGTGGTGTGCTCACCGCCGGTCTCCTGATGCCCGCCGTCGCCGCCGTCGGCACGACCTCGGGCGCGGCCCAGCAGCTGTTCGACGACCTCCCCACGGAGCTGCAGATCGAACCGCCGTCGGAGCAGTCCCAGCTCCTCGCGTCCGACGGGACGCACCTGGCCACGTTCTACGCGGAGAACCGCACCGTCGTGCCCCTGGACCAGATCGACCAGAACATGCGCAACGCGGTGATCGCCACGGAGGACCAGCGCTTCTACACCCACGGCGGCGTCGACCCCGAGGGTCTCGTGCGCGCGGTGATGCGCACGCTGAGCGGCGACACGCAGGGTGCCTCGACGCTCACGCAGCAGTACGTCAAGAACGTCCTCATCGAGAAGGGCCTCGTCTCGGGCGACGCCGAGGCGATCGACGCGGCCAAGGAGGCCGACGGCGCCGAGGGCATCAGCCGCAAGCTGCGCGAGATGAAGCTCGCGATCTCGCTGGAGAAGGTCTACGACAAGGACCAGATCCTCGAGGGCTACCTCAACATCGCGCAGTTCAGCGTCTCCGCCTACGGCGTCGAGGCCGCCTCCCAGTACTACTTCGGCCACCCCGCCGCCGAGATGACGCCGGCCGAGGCCGCGCTGGTGGCCGGCGTGACGAAGAGCCCCGGTCTGTACGACCCGGTCCGCGGCGCCGGCGACAACTACCGCGAGGCCACGAACCGTCGCGACACCGTGCTCATGCAGATGCGCGACCAGGGCTACATCACGCCGGAGGAGCACGACGTCGCCGTCGCGACCCCCGTGGCCGAGATGGTCGCCAACGCGAGGCTGCAGCCGGTCGGCTGCTCCACCGCAGGCATCAGCGCGTACTTCTGCGAGTACGTCACCAAGGTGCTGCTGCAGGACGGCTACCTCGGCGAGGACCAGGCCGCGGCCCGCAACGCGCTGCGTCGCGGTGGTTACACCATCACGACGACCATCGACCTCACCAAGCAGCAGCAGGCCTACGACTCGCTCACCGCCGAGGTGCCGGAGAACGACCCGTCCTACAACTCCAAGCGCGAGGGCGTCGTCGGCATCTCCGGCGCGATCAGCACCGTGGTGCCGGGCTCGGGCGACGTCGTCGCGATGGTCCAGAACACCACGTACGGCGAGAAGACCCCCGAGAACCCCCGCGCGACGACGCTGAACTTCAACGTCGACCGCGCCTACGGCGGCGGCGACGGCTTCCAGACGGGGTCGACCTTCAAGGCGTTCGTGCTCGCGCAGTGGCTGATCGACGGCAAGTCGCTGACCCAGACGGTCGACGCCTCCAACGGCCAGCGGTTCACCAACCGCGACTGGAACATCTCCTGCTCCCCCGAGTCCGTTCCCGCGCTCTACGAGCCGAAGAACCTCGAGCCCGGCGGCGGGCAGATGAGCGTCCTCAAGGCCACCGAGGGGTCGGTCAACACGGCGTTCGTCCGCATGGCCTCGCAGATGGACCTGTGCGGGCTGCGCGACACGACCTCCAAGATGGGCGTGCACGTCGGCACCGGCACGATCGACCCGACGCTGCTGCCCGAGGGAAGCTACGCGCGGGCCCTCTACGAGGCCCAGGCCGGGGCCGACATCCTGGCCACGCCGTCGATGGCGCTCGGCTCGAACACCATCGCCCCCCTGACCATGAACGCGGCCTTCGCCACCTTCGCGGCCAACGGCGTCTACTGCGAGCCGCGCTCGATCCTGAAGATCACCGATCGTGACGGCAACGAGATCCCCGTCAAGGGCCCGCAGTGCCAGCAGGCGCTCGACCCGACCATCGCGGCCGGCGTCAACTACGCGCTGGAGAACGTGGTCCAGAACGGGACGGCGACGGCGGCCCGCATCGGCCGCCCCGCCGCCGGCAAGACCGGGACGGCGAACGAGGACTACCACGCGTGGTTCATCGGCTACACGCCGCAGCTGTCCACCGCGGTCTGGATGGGTCACAGCGAGGGCGACATCGCGATGGTCCGCACGACGCTCAACGGGCGCTACCACGCCCAGATCTACGGTGGCCGGATCCCCGCACCGATCTGGGGCAACTACATGGCCAAGGCGACCGAGGGCATGGAGGTCCAGGACTTCCCGCAGGCCGAGGAGCGCCAGATCTACGGAGACCGTGTCGCGGTCCCCCGCGTGGTCGGCCAGTCGGTCAACGGCGGGACGGCGACCCTGCGCAACTCCGGCTTCCAGGTCGTCGTCGGCGAGGGGCGCTACAGCGCCACCGTCGGGGTCGGCGCGATCGCCGAGGCCTCTCCCGGCTCGGGCGCCCGCGTGAGCCCCGGCGCCACGGTGACGATCTACCCGAGCCTCGGCCCGGAGCCGGCGCCGCCGGCCCCGCCGGTCGACCCCAACGCTCCGGTCGACCCGAACGCACCCGCCCAGCCGGGCCAGCCGGGCCAGCCGGAGCCTCCGGGCGGAGGGAACAACTGACCAGGCCCAGCGGCCCCCGCCTCCTGCAGGCGGGGGCCGCCCTGGTCGCGGCGGGCGCCGCCGGAGCCCTGTGGGCGACGGCGGAGGCGCGCGCCTACACGGTGCGCGAGGCCCGCGTGCCCGTGCTCCCCGCCGGCAGCTCGCCGCTGCGGATCCTGCACATCTCCGACCTGCACCTGACGCCGTCGCAGAGGGACAAGGTCGCGTTCGTGCGGGACCTCGCGACGCTGCGGCCGGACGTCGTCGTCGACACCGGTGACAACATGGCGCACCGCGACTCGCTCGCTCCGCTCCTGGATGCGCTGGAGCCGCTGCTGACGATCCCGGGCGCGTTCGTGATGGGGTCCAACGACTACTTCGCGCCGATGGCCAAGAGCTGGACGCGCTACCTGCGCAAGGACCCGCGCGACGCCGACCGCACCACCCCCGCCGAGCGCGAGGCGGAGCCGAGCAACCTGCTGCCCGCCCGGGAGCTCGCGTGGGCCATGACCAACGCCGGCTGGAAGGACCTGACCAACCGGCGCGACGCCGTCGTCGTCGGGGACCACCACCTCGACCTCGTCGGCGTGGACGACCCGCACCTGGACCGCGACGAGATGCCGGGACTCGCGCCGATCCCCCGCGGGGCGCTGCGCATCGGCGTCGCCCACGCGCCCTACCTCCGCGTGCTCGACCGGATGAAGGTGGACGGCGCCGCCCTCGTGCTCGCCGGTCACACGCACGGCGGGCAGCTGTGCCTGCCGGGCTACGGGGCGCTCGTGACCAACTGCGATCTCGACCGTGGCCGCGCGAAGGGTCTGCACGGCTGGCCGGGCGCCCGCCCGGACGAGGCGGGTGGCGAGGACTCGCTGTGGCTGCACGTCAGCGCGGGCCTCGGGACCTCGCCGTTCGCGCCGGTGCGGTTCGCCTGCCGGCCGGAGGCGACCCTGCTGGAGCTGGTGGCCGCGCCCGGCTGAAGGACTGCTCGCGGGCCGTCGACGGGCCGTCCGGGCCCCGGAACTCCCGCGATTCGTGATTCCCCGAAGTTGGGGCTATTCTTGTCTGCGGCTCGCAAGGGCTGGATCGGGGTGTGGCGCAGCTTGGTAGCGCGCTTCGTTCGGGACGAAGAGGTCGCAGGTTCAAATCCTGTCACCCCGACAAAAATGCGGAGGCCCGCCGGCGACAGCCGGCGGGCCTCCGCATGTGTCTGGTGAGCGGATGCCGGGAGCGCGAGCGCCCGGTGAGGAACGAACCGGTCGCTCGCGCGGCTCCTGTCACCCCCACCCGCCCTGCGGCACACCCTGCCCCTTCACCTCTTCGGCGCCGACCCGCCCCGCCGTCCCGCCAGGTACGTCGCGTCGTCGTTCACGTAGGCGTAGTACAGCCCGATCAGCAGACCGCCCCCACGAAGTTCCCCAGCAGGGCTATCCCCACGTTCGCGGCCGCCAGCCCGACGTCGATCCCGTCCTTGAGCCCGACCTCGAGGAACAGCACCGTGTTGGCGACCGAGTGCTCGAAGCTGAGGAAGGCGAAGATGAACACGGCCACGATCATCACGAGGCACCTGGTCAGGTCGTCCTTGATGTAGCCGTTGTAGACCAGCAGCATCGCCAGGTTGATCATGAAGTTGCACAGGATCGCGCGCACGAACAGGTCGCCCATCCCCGCGAGGCCCTCGTCGAAGTAGGCGAGCTTGTGCTCGACGGCGAGGTTCATCTGCTCGCCGGTCGCGCCCTCGGTGAGCGTGCTGAACCGCAGGAGCAGGGCGACGAACAGCCCGCCGATCGCGTTCCCCAGGAAGCACAGACCGAGGATCCGCAGCGCCTTCCCCCACGTCGTGCGGCGGTGGTACGCCCCGATCGTCACGATCATCATGTTCGAGGTGAGCAGCTCGGACTTGGAGTAGTAGATGAAGACGAGGGCCCAGCCGAACACCAGCGCGCCGGCCAGCCGGCCGATCGTGTAGAGCGAGGTCTCGGCCACCTGCACGGCGTCGAACGCCGCGATGATGCCGAAGTTGGCCCCGTAGAGGATCCCGATGATGATGCCCGCCATCGCCGCGCGCTGCAGGTAGCGGCGAGCGAGCGACCCCGACATCGCGGTCTTCGTCTCCAGCGCCTGCAGCACCGTGGAGATGAACGGCTTGCCCGGGAAGAGCGGGTCGGTCGTCGTCATGGCGCCTACGTTCTCACGCGCCCGGGCGCGTGCGACCGGGCCGCTCGTCCCGACCGGGCCGTGACCCTGGTCACGCCTCGACGGCGACCACCGGCCCCGCTCACCCGTCGCACCCGCGACCTACGATGGAGACGCCCTCCCCCGACGAAAGGCACCCCGTGCTCCGCCGCGTTCTCGCCCCGCTCGCCGTCCTCGCCTCGCTCCTGCTGACGCTCGGCCTCACGGCCGCCCCGGCCTCGGCGCACGACGTGCTGATCTCCTCGACCCCGGCCGACGGGGAGACGCTCACGACGGCGCCGACCGAGATCGTGCTGACGTTCAACAACGACATCGCGCAGATCGGCGCCGAGGTCCAGATCACTGGGCCCGACGGCACCGTCGTCAACGAGGCCCCCACCGTCACCGGGCCGGCCGCGACCGTCCTGCTGACGGGCGAGGTCACCTCGGGCACGTACTCGGTGGCCTGGCGCGTGACCTCCTCGGACGGCCACCCCATCGACGGCACCTTCACGTTCGTGCTCGACCTCCTCGTCGTGGAGCCCCCGACGGCGGAGCCCACGTCCGAGTCGCCGTCGCCCTCGGAGACGCCCACCGAGACCGCCGGCGAGACCGCGAGCGAGAGCGCCTCGGCCGAGCCGAGCGACGTCGACTCCGCCACCGTGACCGAGACCGCCCCGGCCACCGAGGGCGGGAGCGCCGGGTTCGACGTGCCCGGCTGGGTCGTCGCGCTGGTCGCGGTCGGCATCGTCGGTGGCGTGGTCGCGCTGATCGTCCGGATGCGCCGCGACGGCCGCTCCGGCGGCGGTCGGGGCCCGACGGCGTGACCACCTCCACCCCGGACCCCGCCGCCACGACTCCGTCCCCGGCGGCCTGGGAGGCACGGTTCCGCGCCGGGCACGTCTCGCTGCCCGACTGGGCGCAGGACGCCCCGGGGCGCGCGTGCGTCGTCGCCACGCACGACGGCGTCAGGCAGGTCCACTCCTTCGACGTCGCCACCGGGGAGCTGACGGTCGCCACCGACCGCCCCGACGGGACCACGGACGCCACCGTCAGCGCCGACGGCGCCTGGCTGTGGTGGTTCGACGACGAGGCCGGCGACGAGCACGGCGTCTGGCGCCGGCAGCCGTTCGGCAGCGCACCCGGCGACGGCGTGACCACCCCTCTCGAGCTCCCGGCCGCGTACTCCGCCGGCCTCCTGCTGGGCTCGCACGGCGTCGTGGTGACCGGGTCCAGCGACGACGACGGCACCCAGGTGCACGCCTTCGTCGTCGACGACGGGGCGCGCGACGCCGTCGGGCGCCTCCTGTACGCCCACGAGGAGGACGCCGGCGTCGCCGCGCTGAGCCACGACGGCACCTGGGTCGCGATCGAGCACAGCGAGCGCGGCGACAGCCGCCACCCCGCCCTGCGGGTGCTGCGCGTGGCCGACGGCGACGCGGTGGCCGACCTGGACGACGGCGAGGGCCTCGGCCTGAGCGCCGCGGCCTTCGCCCCGCTGGCCGGCGACCCGCGGCTGCTCGTGCAGCACGAGCGCTCCGGCCGACCCGAGCTGCTCGTCTGGGACGTGGCCACGGGCGCGACCACCCCGGTCGACCTCGGCCTGCCGGGCGACGTCGCCGACGCCGACTGGTTCCCCGACGCCGGATCGCTCCTGGTCGCCGTCGACCACGAGGCCCGCACCCGGCTGTACCGCCACGACCTCGGCACCGGCGTGACCACCGCGATCGGCCCGCAGGACGGCACCGTCAGCTCGGCCTGCGTGCGGCCCGACGGCGACGTCTGGTTCAGCTGGTCCTCGGCCGCCGAGCCCCGCCGCGTGCGGGCGCTCGCGGACGACCGCGTGCTGCTGGCGGCGCCGGGCGATCCCGCGCCCCCGAGCGTGGACGTCGAGGACGTGTGGGTGGACGGTCCCGGCGGCCGGATCCACGCGCTGCTGCGCCGTCCCGCCGGGGCGGTCGAGCCGCTCCCGGTCGTCGTCGAGGTGCACGGCGGTCCGACGTGGCACGAGTCGGACTCGTTCGCGCCCGACCTGGCCGCGTGGGTGGACCACGGGTTCGCCGTCCTCACCGTGAACTACCGCGGCTCGACCGGCTACGGCTCGCTCTGGCGGGACGCGCTCGAGGCGAAGGTCGGGTTCACCGAGCTCGAGGACGTCGCCGCGGTGCACGCCGACCTCGTCGCCCGCGGCGTCGTCGACCCCGCCCGCTCGGTCCTGGCCGGGGCGTCGTGGGGCGGCTATCTCACGCTGCTCGGCCTGGGGACGCAGCCGGAGCGATGGACGCTCGGCGTCGCCGGCGTGCCGGTCGCCGACTACGTCGCCGCGTACGAGGACGAGATGGAGGGCCTCAAGGCGTTCGACCGCTCGCTGTTCGGCGGGTCGCCGGACGAGGTGCCCGACGCCTACCGGGTCTCCTCACCGCTGACCTACGTCGACGCCGTCACCGCCCCGGTGCTGATCCTGGCCGGGGCGAACGATCCGCGCTGCCCGATCCGGCAGATCGAGACCTACGAGTCGGCGCTGCGCGCCAGGACCGACGCCCCGCCGGTCGAGGGCTACCGCTACGAGGCCGGGCACGGGTCGTACGCCGACGACGAGCGCATCGCCCAGATGCGGGTCCAGCTGGAGTTCGTGCTCCGGCACGTCGCGCCGTAGCCCCACTCGTCCGCGCGGATCTCGCCCGGACGAATGACTTTCCCCGATGTCAGGGGTCTACCCCACCATGGACCCCATGACCGACTCCCCCGACCCCCGCGAGACCGCCGGCTCCGCCGTCGAGACGGTCGTGGACGCCGAGGACCGCGCGGCGATCGACGCCGCGGCCGAGGCCGAGAAGCCCGGCTGGCGCCGCCGGACCGCCCTGTTCCTCACGGGGCAGACGGTGTCGCTGTTCGGCTCGATGCTCGTCCAGTACGCCGTCATGTGGTACCTCACGCTCACCACGAAGGACGGCACCGTGATGGCGCTGTCGACCGTGTTCGGCTTCCTGCCGCAGGCGATCGTGTCGATCTTCGGCGGGGTCTGGGCCGACCGGCACAACCGCAAGCTGCTCATCATGGGTGCCGACGCCTCGATCGCCGTCGCGACCCTGACGCTCGCGATCCTCATGATGCAGGGGACGAACGACCTGTGGCTGATCTACGCCGCGCTCGCCGTGCGCTCGACGGGCGCCGGCATCCAGACGCCGGCGGTCGGCGCGCTGCTGCCGCAGATCGTGCCCACGAACAAGCTGCTGCGGATCAACGGCATCAACCAGACGATCCAGGCGGGGATGATGCTGCTCGCCCCCGCGGTGGCCGCCGCGCTGTATGCGAACTTCGCGATCGAGATGATCTTCTTCGTCGACGTCGTCACGGCCGTGGCCGGGATCGGCCTCCTCGCCCTCATCCCGGTCGCGACGATCCGGCAGGCGGGGGTCGCCGTGACCGGCTACTTCGAGGACCTGCGCGAGGGGGTGCGCTACATCGCGGGTCACGCGTTCGTGCGCTGGCTGATGGGCCTGTACGCGTTCGTGATGGTGCTGGCGGCCGCGCCGTCGTTCCTCACGCCGCTGATGGTCGCCCGCTCCTTCGGCGAGGAGCCGTGGAAGCTGATGACGCTCGAGCTCGCGTTCTCCGTGGGCATGATGGCGGCCGGCGCGACCGTGGCGGTCTGGGGCGAGAAGTTCGACCGGATCACGCTGATCATGGCGTCGGCCGTCGCGTTCGGCGTGCTGTCGATCGGGCTCGGCCTCTCGCCCAACCTGTGGGTGTTCTTCTTCTTCATGTTCCTCGTCGGTGTCACGGTGCCGGCGTTCTCGACGCCCTCGATGACGGCGCTCCAGGAGACGGTCGAACCGGAGCGGCAGGGCCGCGTGTTCGGCTTCCTCGGCATCGTGAGCGCCGTGGCGATGCCGCTCGGGATGGTGGTCTTCGGTCCGCTGGCCAACGTGTGGACGGTGCAGACCGTGCTGGTGATCTCCGGCGTCGCGACCTTCGTCGTCGCGATCCTGGCGCTGGCTCTCCCGGGCGGGAAGCGCGCCATCGCGGCAGCGCGCGCCCACGGGGCGGGGTCCCAGAAGGTGGGAATCCCGGCCGACACCGCCTCCGGGACCGCCGACGGACCCTAGGCTCGTGCGGTGACCTCCGCGAGCGCGCCCGCCCCCTCCCCCACCGGCCAGGACGGCTTCGACGCCGCCCGCGTCGACGCCTTCACCGCCGAGGACCTCCAGGCCCTCGGCTCGCTGAAGTGGACCGCGTTCCCGCGGTCGATCGGGGCGTGGGTGGCGGAGATGGACTTCCCCGTCGCTCCGCCGGTGACCCGCGCGCTGCAGCGTGCCGTGGCGGACAGCGCCTTCGGCTACCTGCCCACGTCCCTCGTCGCGGAGACGAAGCGGGCGTGCGCGGACTGGTACGCCCGCACCACCGGTTGGGCGCCCGCCGTCGCCGACATCCACCTCGTCCCCGACGTGCTGACCGCGCTGCGAGTCACGCTCGACCACGTGACCGGCCCCGGCACCACGGCCGTCGTCACCACCCCGGCCTACATGCCGTTCCTGACCCGGCCCGAGCTCGTGGGTCACGGGCTGCGCACCGTGGCCGCGGCGCGGGATGCCGACGGCCGGTGGGTCCACGACCTGGAGGCCCTCGACGCGACGCTCGCGAGCATCGACGGCCCCGCGCTGCTGGTGCTGTGCAACCCGTGGAACCCCGTCGGCCGCGTGCTGAGCCGCGAGGAGCTGCTGGCGATCGCCGAGGTCGTCGAGCGGCACGGCGCGACCGTCTTCTCCGACGAGATCCACGCCCCCGTGCTGCTGGACGACGACGCCGCGCACGTCCCGTACGCGTCGCTCAGCCCGGCCACGGCCGAGCACACCATCACCGCGGTCTCCGCCTCCAAGGCGTGGAACCTCCCCGGCCTGAAGTGCGCGCAGCTCCTCGCCACCGGGACGCGCCACCGCGAGATCCTCGCCCGGCCGGCGACGTTCGCCGGCTACGAGCCCGCCACGATCGGTCTCGTCGCCAACACCGCCGCCTACGACCTCGGCGGCCCCTGGCTCGAGGGCGCCCGCACCTACCTGCGGGAGAACCGCGACGCCTTCGCCGCCGCGATCGCGGAGGCGATCCCCGACGCCGTCGCGACCCGACCGGAGGGCACCTACCTCGCGCTGGTGGACCTGCGGGCCGTGCGCAGCGCGTCCGGAGCGGCGCTGCCCGACGACCTCGGAGCGTTCTTCCGCGACCACGCCGGCGTCGCCATCACCGACGGCGCCCTGTGCGGCGCCCCGGGGTTCGTCCGGTTCAACCTGGCGCTGCCGCGCCCGCTGCTGCTGGAGGCGGTCGCCGCGCTGGGCTCCGCCGTCGACGCCCTGGACTGAGCTCGACCGCCCCGCGAGAACGCCCAGGCTCGCGGCCCAGCGGCCGCAGCCGCGAGCTGGAGGGTTCTCGAGGGCTTCGGCGAGCTAGGACCGACCGAGGAGCCACTCCGTCGCGCGCCGGTCCGGCGCCACGCTGCGGGGCGAGACGACCACGATCCCCCGACCGGCCTCGCGGTCGAGGCCGACGAAGCTGCGGAAGCCGCCCGTGCCGCCGTTGTGCCAGGTGATCCGGCGTTCGCCCCCGCCCGGCGACGACGTGACCCACACCGACCCGATCCGGTACGCGCCGACGAAGTCGGCCCGCGGCCGCAGCGCGGAGAGGCCGGGGGCGTCGCCGTCGAGCAGGGCCTGCACGAGCCGTGCGGCATCGGTGATCGTCGCGCGCACCCCGCCCGCCGGTCCGATCCCCTCGCCGACCCACGGTTCGCGCGAGCGGCCGCGGCCCGTGGTCCCGACCATCGCCCCGGGACGGATCTCCCCGCGGGTGTCGGGCACGTGCAGGGAGTCCGCGCCGAGCGGCACAGCGAGGCGTGACTCGAGCAGCGCGGCGTACTCGACGCCGGACCGGGCGGCCACGGCGTGACCGAGCAGCGCGAACCCGAGGTTGGAGTACAGCGGCTTCGGCCGTCCGGCCACCCCCGTGCGCGCCGCCTGGCGCAGCACCTGCGCGAGCGACTCCCCGTAGGGGTTGCGGCCGTGCCGCAGGAGGTCCCACGACCGGCGCCACGGGTGCATCCCGGCGGGCAGCCGCGGCAGCCCGGAGCGATGGGTGGCGAGCGCGTCGAGCGGGATCGCGCCGGCGGCCGTACCGGCGAGCGCGGGCAGGGCGTCACCGAGCGCCGTGGTCCGCTCGACCTCGCCGCGCTCCAGGGCGTCCTCGTAGAGGAGGCCGGTCAGGCCCTTGGAGACCGAGCCCAGCTCGACGTGCTGGGCCGGGTCGACCCCGACGCCGGCCACCCGCACGCCGTCGGGATCGACCACGCCGAGCACGCAGTCGCCGATCCCCCACCCGCGGGCGGTTCCGATGAGGTCGAGGTCCCCGATCACGTCTGGCATACCACCACCCTCGCCCGCGAGGCCGCGTCGGGGCATCGCCCGCGGGGGCGATCCCGCCTCCCCCCGGAGGGGGACGGGGCGACGGCGGAGGTCAGCCGACGTCAGGGGCGCGAGCCGCGTCCCGGACCGCCGTCAGCGCGCGGTCAGCTCCGGTACGAGGACCTCGGCGATCTGGACCGCGTTGAGCGCGGCGCCCTTGCGCAGGTTGTCGCCGGAGACGAACAGCACCAGGCCGCGGCCCTCGGGGCCGCCTGGTCGGCGCGGATGCGGCCGACGATCGACGGGTCGGTGCCGGCGGCGTCGAGCGGCGTCGGGACGTCCGAGAGCACGACGCCGGGCGCCTGCTCGAGCAGCTCGCGCGCCCGGTCGGGGGTGATCGCGGCGCCGAACTCGGCGTGCACCGCGAGCGAGTGCCCGGTGAACACCGGCACGCGCACGCACGTGCCCGAGACGAGCAGGTCGGGCAGCTCGAGGATCTTGCGCGACTCGTGGCGCAGCTTCTGCTCCTCGTCGGTCTCGCCCGAGCCGTCCTCGACGATCGAGCCGGCCAGCGGCAGCACGTTGAAGGCGATCGGCTTGACGTAGAGCGAGGGCTCGGGGAAGTCCACGGCGCGGCCGTCGTGCGTCAGGGCCTCGATCTCGGCGCCGGACTCGGCCAGCGCGCGCACCTGGGACCCGAGCTCGGAGACGCCCTTGAGCCCGCCGCCGGAGACGGCCTGGTAGGTGGCGACGCGGAGCCGCTCGAGGCCGGCCTCGCCGTCGAGCACCTTCAGCACCGGCATGATCGCCATGGTGGTGCAGTTCGGGTTCGCGATGATGCCGCGCGGGCGGTCCGCCGCCGCGTGCGGGTTCACCTCGGAGACGACCAGCGGCACCTGCGGGTCGCGGCGCCAGGCGGAGGAGTTGTCGATGACGACGGCGCCGGCCTCGGCGAACCGGGGCGCGAGCTCCTTGGAGGTCCCGCCACCGGCGGAGAACAGCGCGACGTCGATGCCGCGCAGGTCCTCGACCGAGGTGGCCGCGGCGTCCTCGACGACGACGTCGCTCCCCTTCCAGGGCAGCGTCGTGCCCGCGGACCGTGCGGAGGAGAAGTAGCGGATCGAGGCGACGGGGTAATCGCGCTCGTCCAGGAGGCGGCGGATGACCTCGCCGACCTGGCCGGTCGCCCCGACCACCGCGACGTTCAGCCCGACGCGCGCTCCGCCGTCGTCCACCAGGTGCTGCTCGCTCATCGTCCCGATCCTCCGTACACGACGGCCTCGACCTCGGCCGCGTCCAGCCCGAAGGCCGTGTGCACCGCGCGCACGGCCGTGTCGAGATCCTCCGCGGAGGTCACGACCGAGATGCGGATCTCCGAGGTGGAGATCATCTCGATGTTCACACCGGCGTCCCGCAGGGCGCCGAAGAGCTTGGCCGAGACCCCGGGGTGCGACCGCATCCCGGCCCCGACCAGGGAGAGCTTGCCGATGCCGTCGTTGACGATGAGCTCCTCGTAGCCCAGCTCGGCGGCCAGCGCGTCGAGCGCGGCGCGGACGCCGGCCACGTCGGCGGCCGTCAGCGTGAAGGAGATGTCCGTGCGGCCGGTGCCGTGCACGGAGACGTTCTGCACGATCATGTCGATGTTCGCGCCGGCGCCGGCGACGGTCTCGAACAGGCGCGCGGCGGCGCCCGGCACGTCGGGCACGCCGACGGCCGTGATCTTCGCCTGGCTGCGGTCGTGGGCGACGCCGGAGATGATCGGGGCTTCCATGTGAGCTTCCTCCTCCTCGGTGGGGGTGACCACCAGGGTTCCTTCGAGCATCGAGAACGACGAGCGCACGTGCATCGTGACGCCGTGGCGGCGCGCGTACTCGACGCTGCGCAGGTGCAGGATCTTCGCGCCGTTGGCGGCCATCTCGAGCATCTCCTCGCTCGTGATGCTGGCGATGCGGCGAGCGGTCGGGACGATGCGGGGATCGGCTGTGAACACACCGTCCACATCCGTGTAGATCTCGCAGACGTCGGCGTTTAGCGCCGCGGCGAGGGCGACGGCGGTCGTGTCGGAGCCGCCGCGGCCGAGGGTCGTGACGTCGTTGGAGTCGACGTGCACACCCTGGAAGCCGGCGACGATCGCGACGCTGCCGCCCTCCAGACACGTGGAGATCCGAGCGGGGGTGACGTCGACGATCCGCGCGTTGCCGTAGGCGGAGTCGGTGTGGAGACCGGCCTGCTGGCCGGTGAACGCCTGCGCGCCCACGCCGCGGGCGTCGATCGCGATCGCGAGCAGCGCCATCGAGATCCGCTCGCCGGCGGTGAGCAGGATGTCCATCTCGCGCTGCGGCGGCACGCCGCCCGTGCCGACCTGCTCGGCGAGGTCGATGAGCTCGTCGGTCGTGTCCCCCATCGCGGAGACCACGACGACGACGTCGTGACCCTGCGTTCGCATCGCCACGATCCGGTCGGCGACGCGGCTGATGCTGGCGGCGTCGGAGACCGACGATCCGCCGAACTTGCTGACGATGAGCGACACGAGGCTTCCGTACGGTTGCGGGGCGAGGACCGGGGTCGATTCTAGGACGCGGTCCCCCGAGCGACGGGTGGTGCCCACCACGAGAGACGCCGGGAGCGTCGCCGTCGCCCGGGGGACGACGGAACAAGAACCTGGCCGTGCGGAGGTCGGATCCGTACGCTCGAAAACGACGGGCCGTGGGGGCGGTCCTTCGACCACGAAGCACGACTGACCGGAGCACCCCATGACCTTCTCCCGCCGCGGCTTCCTCATCGGGACCGGACTCGTCGCCCTCCCCGTCGCGCTCGGCGGGTGCGGGTTCGCCCCGTCGTCGCAGCCCACGAACCGCCAGGGCACGCTGACCTTCACCACCTGGGGCACCGATGCCGAGCTCGCCGGCTTCCGCTCCGCGATCACCTCGTTCGAGGCCGCCAACGAGGGCGTCACGGTCGAGCTCAACGCCGTGCCCTACGAGCAGATGTTCACCAACATCGACGCGCAGCTGCAGGCGGGCAACCCGCCCGACCTGTTCCGCGTGCCGTACTACACCTTCGGCGCGTACGCGGGCCGGGGCCAGCTGCTCGACCTGAGCCCCCACCTCACCGCGGAGCGCCAGGACGTCTTCACGCCCCAGGCGTGGGCCGCCGTGCAGAACGACGGCGCCACCTTCGGCCTGCCGCACCACACCGACACCTCCGCGATCCTCGTCAACCGCGACCTGCTCACGGCCGCCGGCATCACCGAGATCCCCGAGACCATCGAGGACGCCTGGACCTGGGAGGAGCTGGCCGAGATCGGCGAGCGGCTCAAGGCCGGCCTTCCCGCCGGCACCAGCCCCTGGGCCTACAACTGGCAGGGCAACGGCGTGACCCGCTGGCTCAGCCTGCTGTTCCAGGCCGACGGCGCCTTCCTCGACACGGACCAGGTCACGCCTCTGATCGACTCCGACGCCGGCCGCGAGGCCGTCGAGTTCGCCAGCTCGTTCTTCTCCAACGGCTACGTGCCCGCGAACAACACGATCGCCTCGTCCAGCTACGCGAGCGAGTCGTGGTTCTCGCAGTCGGTCGCCATGGTCTGGTCGGGGGCCTTCCAGCTGCCCGACGCCGATGCGACCGCCGCCTTCGACTGGACCGCCACGTTCGCCCCGCGCAACGCGCGGCCCGGCGGCGACTTCGGCGGCAACGCCCTCGTGGCCACGGCCGACACCGCGCAGCCCGAGCTGGCTGCGGCCTTCCTCGAGCACGTCACCGACGCCGACCCGATGCGCGAGTTCTGCAAGGTCGCCTCGCTGCTGCCGACGCGGGCCGACCTGCTCAACGCCGACCTCGAGTTCGACGTCCGCAGCGACCTCGCCCCCGTCTTCGCCGCCCAGGCCTCGGTCGTGCAGCCGCAGGACGTCGCCCAGGTCGCCAGCCCGTACATGTCCGCGATCATCCCCGTGCTCAAGGAGCAGCTGGACCTCGCCTTCACCGGATCCCAGGACGCGGCGACCACCGTCGCCAACCTGAGCAGCGGGATCGCGGCCGCCACCGGTGCGTGAGAGCGCGGTGGCCGAGGTCGACGCCGGCGCGTCGACCGCGAGCGGCCGGGCCGTGGGGCCGACACGACGTCGTTCCCGTCGTCCCGGCGCCGCCGGCGAGGCGCTGGCCGCGTACGGCTTCCTCGCGCCGACCTACGTGCTGCTCCTGATCTTCGTGCTCGTCCCTCTCGCGGGGGCGTTCGTGGTGAGCCTGCAGCGCACCGACGGGTTCGGCGCCGGCGTCTTCACGGGCCTGGACAACTACGCGCGGCTCGGCTCGGACCCGCTGTTCTGGCGCGCGCTGGCGAACACCGCGGTGTTCACGCTCATCGTCACGCCGCTGTCGATGGCGCTCGGCCTCGTGGCAGCCACCCTGCTCAACACCGCGCTGCCGGCGCGTGGCCTGCTGCGATCGCTGATCATCCTGCCGATGGCGGTCTCCGGCGTGGCGACGGCGCTCATCGGCGTGCTCGTCTTCGACCAGAACTCCGGCATCCTCAACCGGATCCTCGGCTCGGTCGGCATCGCGCCGATCACCTGGCAGTCCGACCCCGTGCCCGCGTTCGCGTCGATCGTCATCGTCACGGTCTGGTGGCGCACCGGCTTCAACATGCTCATCTACCTGGCGGGCCTGCAGGGCATCGGGCCGGACCTGCACGAGGCCGCGCGGCTCGACGGCGCGAACACGCTGCAGCGCTTCAGGAACGTCACCGTCCCGCTGCTGGGTCCGACGTCGTTCTTCCTCACGGTCCTCAACGTCATCTACTCCTTCCAGGTCTTCGACATCGTGTTCGTCCTCACCGGTGGCGGGCCGGCCGGGGCGACGTCCGTGCTCGTCACCTACGCCTACGAGACCGGCTTCGTCACGCGCGACCAGGGCTACGCCGCCGCGATCGGCATGGTGCTGTTCCTGTTCGCGCTGCTCTTCGCCGCCGCGCAGTGGCGCGCGAGCCGGACCAAGGACGTGGCCGAGTGAGCGCCCCCGTGAACGACCGGGTGGGCGCGCGGCCGATCGGCCGCGTGAGCACCCGGGCGCGACGCGAGCGTCGCGAGCTCGTCCTGCGGACGGTGATCGTCGCCGTCGTCGGCCTGCTGACGATCTCGCCGCTCTACTGGATGGTCGCGGTCACGTTCTCCACCCGGGCCGAGCTGCTCGGCGGGGGCGAGCTGCGGCTGTGGCCGCGGGAGGTCACCCTCGAGAACGTCGAGCGCGTCCTGGGGTCCTTCCCCGTCGCGACCTGGTTCGGCAACTCCGTGGCGATCTCCGCCGTCGTCATGGTGCTGTCGGTCTCCACGAGCCTGCTCGCGGGCTACGCGTTCTCCCACCTGCGGTTCCGCGGCTCGACGCCGCTCTTCTTCATCGGCCTCGCCACGATGGTCCTGCCGGTCCAGGTGATCATGGTCGCGCTGTTCCGGATCATCACGACCACCGGGCTGTACGGCACGTACTGGGCCGTCATCCTCCCGACGGCGGCGTCCGCGTTCGGGCTGTTCCTCGCCCGTCAGTTCATGCTCGGGATCCCGCGCGAGCTCATCGAGGCGGCCCGGCTGGACGGCGCCGGCCACCTGACGGTGTTCCGTCGGATCGTGCTGCCGCTGTCGAAGGCGCTCGTGGCCGTGCTGGCGTTCATGAGCCTGCTGTCGTCGTGGAACGACTTCGCCTGGCCCCTGATCGCGCTGCGGGAGAACCGTCTGTTCACGCTCCCGATCGGCCTGCTGTACCTGCAGGGCCAGGCCAACAGCGACTACGGGGCGACGATGGCGTTCGCGCTGATCAACATCCTGCCGATCGCGATCGTCTTCCTCGTCTTCCAGCGCTACTTCATCGCCGGGTTCGCGCGGAGCGGGATCAAGTAGGACGGCGGCCGCTCACGCGGCGGCCGCTCACCAGGTGCGCACGACCTCCCAGCCGAGCCGCACGATGAGCACCGAGACCACCACGAGCAGCACCACGCGCACGAAGCCGGACCCCTTTGAGATCGCCATCCGCGCCCCGATGTAACCGCCCACGAGGTTGGCCGTCCCGACGATCAGGCCGAGCGACCACAGCACGTGACCGTTGGGGACGAAGAAGATCAGCGCCCCGAGGTTGGTGGCGAAGTTGACGATCTTCGCGATCGCCGAGGCCGGCAGGAACGCGTAGCCGAGGATGCCGACCAGCGCGAGCACGAGGAAGGTACCGGTGCCGGGCCCGAGGAGGCCGTCGTAGAGACCGATCGTCAGGCCGACGATTGCGGCGACGACCCGGTGCTTGTTGCCCTCCCAGCGCAGGTCGGTCAGGGCGCCGAGCTGGGGTCGGGCGAGGACGAGCACCAGCACGCCGACGAGGACGACGACGATGATCGGCCGCAGCGCTGACCCCGGGATGAGCGAGGCGAGCGCGGCGCCACCACAGGCACCGGCGAGGGCCGCGAGGGCCGCGGGCGCCGCCGTCGTGAGGTCGGGCTGGACCCTGCGGTAGAAGGTGATCGAGCTGACCGAGGTCCCCATGATCGAGGCGAGCTTGTTGGTGGCGAGCGCCTGGATCGGCGAGATGCCGGGCGTGAGGAGCAGCGCGGGCAGCTGGATCAACCCGCCGCCGCCCACGACGGCGTCGACCCATCCCGCGGCCAGGCCGGCGAGGACGAGGAGTCCGAGGGTGAGGAGGTCGAGCTCAGGCAACGGCGGGACCGGGTCCCGCGTCGCCGCTCGGCGCGGCGGCCTCGGCGTCCTCCGCGGCCTCGCGCCGTGCGCGGCTGCGGTCGATGCGGGCGCACACGAGCAGCGCGATCCCGTAGAGACCGCAGATCGGCACGGCCATGATGATCATCGAGACGGCGTCGGGCGACGGCGTCGCGAACGCGGCGAAGGTGAAGATGCCGACGATCGCCCAGCGCCACCCCTTGCGCCACGTCGAACCGCGCACGACGCGGACGGCGGTGAGGGCGACCATGATCAGCGGCAGCAGGAAGGCCGCCCCGAAGATCAGCATGAACTGCATGACGAACGTCAGGTAGGTCGCCGTGTTGAGGAGGTTGCGGACGCCGTCCGGCGTGGCCGCGGTCAGGAGGTTCACCGCGTTCGGCAGCACCGCCCAGGCGACCCAGGCCCCGCCGAGGAACAGCGGGACGGCGGCGGCGACGAACACCAGGCCCATCCGCTTCTCGCGTCCGGTGAGACCCGGGGCGACGAACGCCCAGAACTGGTAGATCCACCACGGGCTCGAGGCCAGGGTGCCGAGGAAGAACGAGACCCGGACCTTCGTGTCGAAGGCGCCCAGGACCTCGGTGAAGTTGAGCTCGGTGAGCGTGCCCCCGCCCTCGGCGTCACGGATCGGCCCGGCGAGGACCTCGAAGATCGGCTCGTAGAAGATCCAGCCGACCACGGCGCCGACGGCGACGCCGAGCGCCGCGAGGATGAAACGTCGACGCGCCTCCCGCAGGTGCTCGCGCAGGGCCATGCGGCCGTCGGGGTTGCTCCTGCGGGAGCGCGGGTTCGGCTTGCGGGGCAGCGTCACCACCGCTGCCTCCGGGACACGCTGCTCACGTCAGCGCTGCGAGGAGCCAGGGGGCCACTCGGTGGGGGTGCCGGCGGGGTTCGTCGTCGGGGCGTCGGTCGGGCTGGTGACACCGGGCGTCGCCGTCCCACCGGGCGCGTACGGGCCGGCCGCAGGAGGCTGGTCCTGGGGGTACGGCTGCTGCTGCACGTAGGGCTGCTGCTGGCCGGAGGTCTGCTGGGCCTGGGGCGGCGTGCCCGGGGTGGTGGGCTCGTCACCACGCAGGTCCTTGACCTCCTCCTTGAGGATCTTGGCCGACTTGCCGAGGTTCCGCGCGATGTCCGGAAGCCGGCTCGCCCCGAAGACCAGCACGATGACGAGGATGAGCAGGACGATGTGAATGGGCTGGATGCGCACGAGAACGCCCTCCTTGGGGCTCGGATTGTCCCCACTCTAACCGCTCGCGCTGCTGTCGCCCCAGCCTGGTCGGGGAGGTGCGGGCGGGTCGCCGAGAAGGTCGCCGCGCGGCGACCGCCCGGCGCGCGGAACGGAGCCCCTACAGTGCGGTGATGGCCCTCCCCCCGCCGCCCGCGGCGCTCCAGGCGACCTCGCTGCGGCGGGCGTTCGGCCCCGTCGTCGCCGTCACCGACGCCTCCCTGCACCTCGCGCCGGGGTCGATCACGGCGCTCGTCGGCCCGAACGGTTCGGGCAAGACCACGCTCCTGCTGATGCTCGCGGGTCTCCTGTCGCCCGACTCGGGCGACATCAGGATCCACGGGATGTCGTACGCCGAGCACGGCCCCGACGCCCGGCGCCTCGTGGGATGGATGCCCGACGCCTTCGGCACCTGGGACTCCCTCACCTGCGTCGAGGTGCTGACGACCTTCGGCGCGGCCTACCGGCTGCCGGCCGACGTCGCCCGCGACCGGGCGCGGGGGCTGCTGCGCACCGTCCACCTCGAGGAGTTCGCCGACGCCCCCGCCCACGTCCTCTCGCGCGGGCAGAAGCAGCGGCTCGGCCTGGCCCGTGCCCTGATCCACGCCCCGGGGGTCCTGCTGCTCGACGAGCCCGCGTCGGGGCTCGACCCCCGGTCCCGGGTCGATCTCCGCCACCTGGTGCGGTCGCTGGCCGATGCCGGGGTCGCCGTCCTCGTCTCCTCGCACGTGCTCAGCGAGCTCGAGGAGATGGTCGACGACGCCGTCTTCATCAACCGGGGGCAGACGCACCTGGCCCCGGCGGTCTCCCCGTCCTGGCAGTGGCGGATCACGGTGCTGGACCCCGGACCCCTGCACGCGTGGGCCGCCACCGTGGGCCTGCCGCTCGCCCCCGACCCCGACGATCCCGTCGCGGCGGGCACCGCCCCGTTCGCGGGCGACCTCCGACCCGCCACCTTCCTCGTCCACCTCGGCGGGGAGGCGGCCGCGGCCGCCCTCGTGCGCGACGCCGTCACGGCCGGCGTGGCGATCTCGCGCCTCTCCCCCGCTGCGGGACGCCTCGAGCAGACCTACCTCGCGATGGAGACGGAGCGACGATGAGCCAGCAGCCTCCTCCCCCGCCCGCGACGACGGGCGCGCCGCCGCCGAGCGCCCCGACCTCGAACCCTCCGACCCGCGTCCCGCGCGGTCTGACCTGGTGGGGCGTGCGCACCGTCGCCCTGCTCGAGGTGCGTCAGCGCATCCGGTCGACCCGCTGGAAGGTCGCCCTCGTCGTCTGGTTCGTGATGGTCGGTCTCGTCACGGCCGGGATCGTCGCCGTGATGATGCAGAGCTACACCGGCTACTCGGACGTCGACGGCACCGCACTGATCGGGCGGACCGTGTTCGGGCTCGTCGTCCTGTTCGTCCTGTTCCTCGGGCTGCTCGTCGCCCCGACCCTGACGGCCACGACGGTCAACGGGGACCGGAACGCCGGGACGCTCGCCGTCCTCCAGGCGACGACGCTGTCGTCCTGGGACATCGCCGTCGGCAAGCTGCTCGCCTCGTGGGGCGCCGCGCTCGCGTTCCTGGTGGCGTCGTTGCCGTTCCTCGTGTGGGGCCTGGTGCTCGGCGGGACGGGCGTGCTCGCCGCCGTCGCGACGGTGGCGATGCTCGCCGTCGTGCTCGCGGTGGTGTGCGCGATCGGCCTGGCGACCTCGACCCTCGTGACCCGGCCGGCGGGATCGGCGGTGCTGACCTACGTGCTGGTGGCCGCGCTGTCGGTCGGCACGCTCATCGCCTTCGCCCTGTCGTCGTTCTTCCTCACCACCACCGAGACGGTCCGGGTCTACGGGACGGACTGGTCCACCGACGACACGCAGTGCGTCTGGCGCGAGGAGGAGCGGCAGGTCACCCACACGGAGCGGACGGCCTGGCTGCTCGGCCTCAACCCGTTCGTGATGGTGGCGGACTTCTCGGCCACCGACGAGCCGTACCCGACCGCGCCGCTGAGCGCGATCAGCTGGGCGGTCCGGACGGCGCAGGTGGGCCAGGGGACGGAGATCGACGAGTGCTACTCGTCCGGGGCACCTCCCGCCCCGGAGGCCGCGCCGTACTGGCCGTGGAGCCTCGGGGCGTACCTCGTCATCGGAGCGGGGTCGGTGGTGTTCACGGCGCGGAGGCTCGCGGTCCCGACGGCGAAGCTGGCCCGGGGGACGCGGATCGCCTGAGGCGGTCCGGACGCCGGGGCCGTCCGCCGGTCAGGCGCCGTGGAGGGCGTCGAACTCCGCCTCGTGGGCCACCTCGTCGGGGACGTCGAGGCGCAGGTGGCCGAGCAGCACGAGCAGGACGCGCAGCGCGGAGGCCGTGCGCTCGCCCCAGATCTGCAGGTAGGAGAACTGCCACCACCACAGCGCCTCGGAGAGGTGGCCGGCGTCGTGGTGGGCCAGGCCCTGGGCGAGCTCCTGGGCGATCGCGGCGATGTCGCCGGAGAGCGAGGAGAGGCCGACCTCGTCGCCGAGGACCGGGTCGCTGACGTCAGAGTACTCGTCGACGCCGTCCAGCACGTTGGCCAGGCCCGCCCGCAGGGCGTCGACGTCGGGGTCGGGGCCGACGTCGGGCTCGAACCGCTCGGCCGGGACGACGTCGACGATCGCGCCGAGCACGGCGCCGGTCGCGGCGAGCTCCGACAGGGCGAGCAGCAGCAGCGGGAACGCGGCCTCCGGCGCCGTGCCGGCGGACACCTCGGTGACCGTTGACAGGAACGTGCGGGCCTGGTCCGCCGTCCGGACCTCGATCGCGAGGAGGTCCTCGTCGAGGGCGCCGGGCGTGGCCGCGGGCTGGTTCTCGGGGGGCGTGGACTCAGGCATGCAGCCGCACCCGCCCCTCGAACGCGCGCCCGAGCGTGATCTCGTCGGCGTACTCCAGGTCGCCCCCGACCGGCAGGCCCGAGGCCAGGCGGGTGACCGCGAGGCCCATCGAGCCGAGCAGGCGCGAGAGGTAGGAGGCGGTGGCCTCGCCCTCGACGTTGGGGTCGGTGGCGATGATGACCTCGGTGACGACGCCGGAGGCGAGCCGGGTCATCAGCTCGCGGATGCGCAGCTCGTCCGGGCCGATGCCGTTGATCGGGTTGATGGCGCCGCCGAGCACGTGGTACCGACCGCGGAACTCCCGCGTGCGCTCGATCGCGACGACGTCGCGCGGCTCCTCGACGACGCAGATCTGCGTGTCGTTGCGACGCGGGTCGAGGCAGATGCGGCAGGTCTCCGCCTCGGCGACGTTCCCGCACGTCGCGCAGAACCTCACCTTGGCCTTGACCTGGATCAGCGCCTCGGCGAGACGGGCGACGTCGGCCGTGTCGGTGGCGAGGATGTGGAACGCGATGCGCTGCGCGCCCTTCGGTCCGACTCCGGGCAGCTGGCCCAGCTCGGCGATGAGATCAGCGACAGCGCCCTCGTATGCAGCACTCATGGGCCCTACCTCCGAACGTCGGAGACGCCGTCGAGGATCTCGTCGATCACGACCCCGCCCAGCATCTTGGCCACCAGTGTGGCACCCATGAGGCCGGACGAGGACGCCGCGACGGAGTTCGCCACGTCGTCGTCGTCCGCGTCCTCCCACGGCGCGGGCGGCAGGTCCGGGGCCGCGGGGGCGGGCGGGGTGGCGGCCAGGGCCCGCGCGGCGCCGCGGGCCTGCAGGTCGATGACGGGGGCGAGCCGGCTCGGACCCGCCGGGGTCGAGCGGTGCGCGGGTGCCCGGAGGGTCTCGGGAGCGTGCTCCGCCTCCGGCGCGGGCTCGGCGTCGGGGGCGACGTCAGGGGCGTCCGGCGCCATCGGCGCCACGACGCTCAGGTGCGAGCGGACGTGCGGGACGTCGTCGGCGCTGTCGTCGGCGGGGGTGGCGGCGGTGCCGCCCGTGGCGCTGCTGCTCCGGCCCGGCACGGCGACCGGGGCGTCGTCCCAGTCGGCGAGCGCACGGGCGACGGCTTCGGAGACCTGACGAGCCGGGGCCTCGGGCTCGGCGGTCTCGGCGGCCGCGGGCGGCTGCGCCTCGGACGGCGCGGGCTGCCGGGTCGTGGGCGTGGTCGACGGACGCGGGGTGGTCGCGGTCGGCTGCGTGACGATCCGGGGTGAGGCGGCCGTCGGCGCCGGCGACGCCGGGGCACGCTCGGGCTCGGGCTCGGCGCGCGCGGCGTGCTCGGACGCCAGGTAGGGGTCGTGGGCGCCGTACGGGTCCTCGTCGGGCTCGGGCCCGAAGTCGTGGGCAGGACCGGCCTGCGCCGTCGCACCGGGAACCTGCGCCAAGGGACCGCGGCCCTGGCCGTCCGCGCGCGCACCACCCTGCGGGGCGCGCTCGTTGCGACCGCCGCCGTCGCGCTGACCCTGGCCGACGCCCTGGCCGACGCCCTGGCCGACGCCCTGGCCACCGCCGGGACCCGCGGGTCCGCCGTCTCCCCCGGGGCCGCCAGGCCCGTCGGGGCCGGCGACGTCGACCTGCACGCGGAGCCGCAGCCCCACGGTCTCGAAGATCGCCTGCGAGAGCACGGCTCCGCCGTCGCGACCGGTGAACGCCGAGATCAGCCCCGGCGTCGGGAACAGCAGCGTCATCGAGTCGGCCGTGACCTCGCCGGGCTGGGCGTGCTGGGAGATGAGGGTCCAGGTGGCGCGGCTCGAGGCGGCGAGCGTCTCGAGGACCTCGGGCCAGCGACGGCGCAGCTCGGTCCCGTCGACGGCGCCGGCCGACGACGTCGGCTCGGCCGCCGGCTGGTCAGCGGCCGGGGCGGCGGGGGACGCGGGGGCTGCGGGCTCGCGGGGCGCCTCGTCGCGCGCGGCAGGGCGCTCCTCGCTCCGCGGGGCGGGCGTGGTGGTCTGCTCCGCGGCCGGCTGCTGACGCTCGGTCGCAGGACGTTCGGCGGGACGCCGCGTGGGCGTGGGCGCACCCTCGCGAGGCCCGCCGAGCGGACCCGCCCCCGGGATCGCCGCGGCGGCGGGCTGGGCCGGCGGAGCGGTGGTGGCGGAGGCCGCGGGGCGCGACTGCGGAGCCTCGCTCGCACGGGACGGCGTCGCGGGCTGCGTGACGACAGGCGGCGTCGTCGGCTCCGGGGTCGACGCCTGGACCGGGGCGGGGATCGGGGCCGGGATCGTCGCGACGGGCGTGGCGTGGGAGGCGGCGGCCGGGGCGTCACCGAGCCCGCCGATCGCGAGCATCGCGCGGGTCAGGACGAGCTCGAGGAGCAGGCGCGGCGACGTCGCGCCGACCATGTCGGTGAGGCCGGCGTTGACGATGTCGGCGACCGTCGAGAGCCGGTGCGCGCCGAGGGCCGAGGCCTGCGGGCGCATGCGCTCGACCTCGTCGGCCGGGAGCGCGCGCAGGACCGTCTCCGCCTCGCTGCCGGAGGCCGAGATGACGATGAGGTCGCGCAGCCGGTCGAGCAGGTCCTCGACGAACCGGCGCGGGTCCCGGCCGCTCTCGACGACGTGGTCGACGACGCGGAAGAGCGCGGCGCCGTCGCCCGCCGCGAGCGCCCCGACGGCGTCGTCGAGCAGCGTCACGGGCGTGAAGCCGAGCAGCGACGAGGCGAGGTCGTAGGAGACCCCCTCCTCCGCCGCGCCGGCCATGAGCTGGTCCAGCACGGAGAGGGAGTCGCGGACCGAGCCGCCGCCGGCGCGCACGACGAGCGGGAGGACACCGCTGTCGACGGTGATGCTCTCGGCCTCGCACAGCGTGCCCAGGTAGCCCTGGAGCACCGCGGGCGGGACGAGGCGGAACGGGTAGTGGTGGGTGCGCGAGCGGATGGTGCCGATGACCTTCTCGGGCTCCGTCGTCGCGAACACGAACTTCACGTGCGCGGGGGGCTCCTCGACGAGCTTGAGCAGGGCGTTGAAGCCCTGCGGCGTCACCATGTGCGCCTCGTCGATGATGAAGACCTTGTACCGGTCGCGGGCCGGGGCGAACACGGCCCGCTCGCGCAGGTCGCGTGCGTCGTCCACACCACCGTGGCTCGCGGCGTCGATCTCGACCACGTCGAGGCTGCCGGGGCCACCACGCGCCAGCTCGACGCAGCTCTCGCAGACGCCGCACGGGGTGTCGGTCGGACCCTCGGCGCAGTTGAGGCAGCGCGCGAGGATGCGCGCCGACGTCGTCTTCCCGCAGCCGCGCGGTCCCGAGAACAGGTAGGCGTGCGTGGCCCGGTCGGCGCGCAGCGCGGCCCGGAGCGGATCGGTGACGTGCTCCTGCCCGATCACGTCCGCGAACGAGTCCGGGCGGTAGCGGCGGTACAGAGCGGTGGTCACCGGTTCAGGGTAGTCGGCGCCCCCGACATCGCCGGGCGGTCGTCCCCACCCCCGCTCGAACCCCGGACCGCTGCTGCGGCGGTTGCGGTTGGGCCGTGGTCATCCGCAACCAGCGCAGCAGCGGTGTGGGGGCGGTCGGGGCCCGGAGCGAGCTCGGGCGGGCCGGCGGCGGCGGAGCGTGGCCCCGCCGGACGTCTCACCTGGCGGACGTTCGTCGTCTCGACCGGCTGGACCGGCGCGGCGTGCCTACGGTCGAGGAAGTCACCCGGGCCGCACTGACCGCGCCCGGGCGAGACAGCTCCCGGCCGTCACCCGGCCACCGACCTGACCCGTGCGAGGTAACCCCATGACCAGCAGACCGCCGTTCCGACCGACGACGATCGTCCCCGCGATCGCGCTCGCCCTCGTCCTGTCCGCCTGCTCGACCGGGGGAAGCCAGGCTCCGTCCGACTCGCCCACCGGCTCCGCCGACGCCACCTCGGAGCCCACCGCCGACGGCGGCGGCGGCGGCGAGATCACGATCGCCGTCGCCCAGGAGCTCAACACGATCGACCCGCCGTTCGCGATCGACTCCAACAGCGCCGTCGCGATCAACAACGTCTACGAGGGCCTGTACCGGCTGGACGAGGCCAACCAGCCCGTGCCGGCGGGCGCGGCCGACCTGCCAGAGGTCAGCGAGGACGGCCTCACGTACACGATCGCGCTCAACCCCGACGCGACCTGGTCCGACGGCGACCCGGTCACCGCCGGCGACTACGTCTTCGCGTGGAAGCGCGCCGTCGGCCTCGACAACGCGAGCGAGAACCAGAAGTACTTCACGACGATCGCCAACGCCGACGAGATCATCGAGGGTGCGGCCGACCCCGACACGCTCGGTGTCGTGGCCGAGGACGACCACACCCTGACGATCACGCTCGACGCCCCGGTGGCCTACTTCCCGTCGCTCCTGGCCGTCGTCCCGCTGTTCCCGGTCTCCCAGAGCGCCGTGGAGGAGCTGGGCGACGCCTACGGCTCCGACAGCGAGAACGCGGTCTACAACGGCCCGTTCACGCTCGCCGACTTCGCCGGCCCCGGCATCGGCACCGACTGGACGTACGTGAAGAACGACGCCTACTGGGACGCCGAGTCCGTCGGTCTCGACACCATCAACGTGCGGGTCATCAAGGAGACCAACACGGCCGTCAGCCTCTTCCAGAGCGGCGAGCTCGACCAGGTCCAGATCTCCGGCGCCCAGGTCCAGGCGTCCTCCGCCGACCCCGGCTTCGTGAGCGACACGACCGCCACGTCGGCCTTCCTCGGCTACAACCACACCAACCCGGTGCTGCAGAACGCCAAGGTTCGCGAGGCGATCTCCCTGGTGATCGACCGGGAGGCACTCGCGACGGCGGTCCTGGCCGACGGGTCGACGGCGGCCACCGGGCTCGTCCCGCCCGGGCTCGCGACGAACGGGGGCGAGGACTTCGCCGACGCCGCGGGAGACCCGCTGTCCACCGACGTCGAGGAGGCCGCGCGGCTGTGGGAGGAGGCCCGGACCGAGCTCGGCATCACGGAGCTGACCCTCAACCTCCAGACCTTCGACTCCGATCGGGTGAAGACCGTCTCGGAGTACCTGCAGGGCGCCATCGAGACCAACCTCGAGGGCGTCACACTGCAGATCGGCCTGAACCCGGTGGCCAACTTCCTCGAGAAGACCGGGAGCGGCGACTTCGACGTCTACCTCGTCACCTGGGGCGCCGACTTCGCGGACCCGTCGAGCCAGCTCGGGCTGTTCCTCTCGACGGCCGGCACCAACTGGGGCAAGTACTCCAACCCCGAGTTCGACGCCGCGCTCGAGGCGGCCCAGGGAGTGAACGCGACGGACGCCGACGCCCGGTGGGACGACCTGCTCGAGGCGCAGCGGATCCTCATCGACGAGCAGGGGATCACCCCGATCTACTTCCAGAGCTCCACGCTGCTGCGCAACCCGGCCCTGGAGGGCGTGATCTACCACACGGCCGGTCCCGCGTTCGAGTACAGGTCAGCCCGCCTGACGAGCTGACGACCGCGCCCTGCGCCTGACGCGACCACCGAGATCCGGCACCCCGCCGGGCCTCGGTGGTCGTGGCGCGTCGTCCGAGGTCCGGAGCCGCCGAGCGGCGGGAGCCGCGAGCGGTCAGCTCGCCAGCGCAGCCACCGCGGCGACGGCCACCGCCGCCGCTCCCCCTGCCAGCAGCCACCAGGCCGCCCGCGGAGGACGACGGCGGCCGGGCGGGCCGGGCTCGGCGTCGGGCTCGGCGCCCGGATCGGCGTCCGGCACGTCGCTCGGGTCGTCCGCCCGGCGCCGGCGCAACGAGTCGAACTGTCCAGCAGCACGCACCACGAGCAGGGAGCCAGCCATCAGGGCCAGCAGACCCACCATGAACGCGACGTCGGAGACGGCTCGCCACGTCACGCCGACCCCCGGGGGTGGGGCGTGAGCATCGCCGCGTTCGCCCTGCGCCGGCTCGGATACATGGTGATCACCCTGTGGATCATCGTCACGGCCACGTTCTTCCTCATGCACCTTCTGCCGGGTTCGCCGTACGTGGACCTGCAGAAGCTGAGCGAGCAGCAGATCGCGATCCTCAACGAGCGCGCGGGCCTGGACCGGCCGCTCCTCGAACAGTATGTGATCTACGTCCGCAACCTCCTGACGGGCGATCTGGGCGTCTCGTTCCAGTTCAAGAACCAGCCGGTGACGAGCCTGCTCGCGGGTCGGATCGGCCCGTCCATCCAGCTCGGGTTCCAGGCGCTCGTCGTGGGCGCCGTCCTCGGCGTGGTGCTCGGCACGGTGTCGGCGGTCCGCCGCGGATCGTGGATCGACTCCACCTCCACGGTCGTCGCGGTGCTGGGGCGGTCCGTCCCCAGCTTCGTCGTGGCTGTCCTGCTGCAGTACGTCTTCGCCGTCCGGCTGGGGTGGCTGCCGATCGCGTCGTGGAACATGGGCGTGGTGGCGACCATCCTCCCGACGATCGCCCTGGCCATGTCGCCGCTCGCCGACTCCGCACGGTTCGTGCGGACCGAGATGGTGGAGGTGCTCTCCTCCGACTACGCCGAGCTCGCCAGGGCCAAGGGTCTAGGTCGGTGGCGCGTGGCCTGGCACCACGGGCTGCGCAACAGCGTCATCCCGCTCATCACGCTGCTCGGCCCGATGTCGGTGGCGCTGGTGACCGGCTCCCTCGTCGTGGAGAACATCTTCGCCATCCCCGGGATCGGCGAGCAGTTCGTCAAGTCGATCCTCGCGAACGACTACCCCACGATCATGGCGGTCACGATCCTCTACTCCGCGCTCCTGCTGGTGGTCATGCTCGTCGTCGACGTCCTCTACAGCGTCGTCGACCCGCGGATCCGCGTGGGGGGTGCGTCCCGGTGACCCGCCCCTCCCTCCCGCCCGGCCTCACGGCCGAGGCCTTCGGCCCGGCTCACCGACAGGTCGCCGACGCCGCCGTCGACTCCGCCGCTCGCGGCTTCTGGCGCGACTCGTGGGAGCGGCTGCGTCGCCGTCGCGCGGCGATGGTCTCGCTGGTCGTCCTGGCCCTGATCAGCGTCGCGGCGGTGGTGGCGATCTGGTTCTCGCCGCACGACCCGACGGCGCAGCAGACCCTGTTCGTCAACCTGCCTCCGCGGATCCCCGGCCTGGGCATCCCCGGCTGGGACGGGACGACCGTCATCGGGGGCGAACGCGTCGACAAGTACGCCCTCGTGGGGGTCCCCGCGGACGTCCACTTCCTGCTCGGGACCGACGGTCTCGGTCGCGACCTCCTCTCGCGCCTGCTCATGGGCGTGCGGGTCTCGCTCGGCATCGCGCTGGTCGCTGCCGTCCTCGACCTGACGCTCGGCGTGACCTACGGGCTCGTCTCGGGCCTGGCCGCCACCGGGATCGACACCGCGATGCAGCGCGTGCTCGAGGTGCTCTCGGGCATCCCGACCCTGGTCGTCCTCGTCCTCATGCTCACGGTCTTCAGCCCCGGGGTCGTCTCGATCGTGCTGGCCCTCGTCGTCACGGGCTGGATCCCGATGGCGCGACTCGTGCGCGCCCAGACGCTGCGGCTGAAGGACCGCGAGTTCGTCCTCGCCGCGGAGGTCCTCGGGGCGCGGCGGTTCCGGATCGCCGTCCGCCACGTCCTGCCCAACGTGATGGGCGTCGTCGTCGTGCAGACGATGTTCACGATCCCGACGGCGATCTTCTTCGAGGCGTTCCTCAGCTTCATCGGGCTCGGGCTGCGCCCGCCCACCGCCTCGCTCGGCACGCTGCTCGACGAGGGCTTCGACACGTTCACGTTCCTGCCGTACCAGATGCTCGTTCCCGCCCTGACGCTGAGCGTGATCATGATCGCCTTCAACCTGCTCGCCGACGGGCTGCGGGACGCGTTCGACCCCCGGAGCCGACGATGAACCGCGAGCCGGCCACCGCCGTCGCCCCCGTGCTCGAGATCGACGACCTCCACGTCGCGTTCGCCACCCCGGCCGGCCGGGTGCAGGCCGTGCGGGGCGTCTCGCTCACCCTCGCCCCGGGCGAGACGCTGGCCGTGGTCGGCGAGTCCGGCTCGGGCAAGTCGGTCACCGCCAGGGCCGTGCTCGGGCTGCTGGGCCCGAGCGGGGTCGTGGAGAGCGGCTCGGTCAGGTTTCGCGGCACCCCGTTGACCGGCGCGAGCGAGCGTCAGCTGCGTCGAGTGCGGGGCAACGAGATCGCGATGGTCTTCCAGGACCCGATGACGGCGCTGGACCCGACGGTGCCCGTCGGACGCCAGGTGAGCGAGCCGTTGCGGATCCACCGCGGGATCTCCCGCCGTGCGGCGGACGCCGCCGCGGTCCGGCTGCTGGAGTCCGTGGGTATCGAGAACGCCGCCGAGCGTCGCCGCCAGTTCCCGCACCAGTTCTCGGGTGGTCAGCGGCAGCGGATCTGCATCGCGACGGCGCTGGCGTGCGATCCCGCGATCCTCATCGCCGACGAACCGACCACGGCGCTCGACGTCGTGGTGCAGGCCCAGGTGCTGGACCTCCTCGCGGGGCTGCGCGGCAGCGCGTCGACGTCCGTCATCTTCATCACCCACGACCTCGGCGTGGTGGCGAGCATCGCGGACCGGGTCGCTGTCATGTACGCGGGGCGGATCGTCGAGATCGGGACGACGACGGAGATCTTCCTCAACCCGCAGCACCCCTACACGTGGGGCCTGCTCGCGAGCCTGCCCACGGGGACGGCGGACCGCCTGCACGAGATCCCCGGCACGCCGCCCGACATGCTCAGACCGCCGCCCGGCGACGCGTTCGCCGCCCGCAACCCCGACGCGCGGCAGATCGACCTCGAGGTCCAGCCCCCGCTGATCGAGGTCTCGCCGACCCATGCGGCGGCCACCTGGCTGCTCGCCGAGGGCGCCCCGGAGGCCCCGGTCCCTCCCGAGATCGCCGCCCGCCACGCGCGCTTCCGCGAGCGGGCGGACCGGACCACGATCGGGCCCACGCCCGGGCCCACGACGGACAGGACGGTGGAACCGTGACCGAGGCGCTGCTGGAGGTGGAGAACCTCAGCCACGTGTTCTCCCCGGGACGACGGGGGGAGGTGCACGCCGTCCGGGACGTCTCCCTGACGATCGCGCCCGGCGAGACGTTCGGCCTCGTCGGCGCCTCGGGATCGGGCAAGTCGACCCTCGGCCGCTGCGTCGTCGGGCTCCACACCCCCACGAGCGGGACGGTCCGCTACCGCGGAACGACGGTCTCCGATCCTCGGGGACGCCGCGCGTACCGGCGCGAGCGCCAGATGATCTTCCAGGACCCGTACGCCTCGCTCGACCCGAGGATGAAGGTGAGCGACATCGTCGGTGAGGGGATCGACGTCAACCGCCTCGCCCGGACCCGCCAGGGACGCCGGGACCGGATCGACGAGGTCCTCTCCGCCGTCGGCCTCGACCCCGCCCACGGCAACCGGTACGCGCACGAGTTCTCGGGCGGGCAGCGCCAGCGCGTCGGGATCGCCCGCGCCCTCGCCGTCGACCCCGAGCTCATCGTCTGCGACGAGCCCATCTCGGCGCTGGACGTCAGCATCCAGGCGCAGGTGGTCAACCTGCTGGCGGACCTGCGACGCACGCGAGGTCTGACCTACCTCTTCATCGCGCACGACCTCTCGATGGTGCGCCACATCAGCGACCGCATCGGGGTGGTCCACCAGGGCCGACTGGTCGAGCTCGGTCCCAGCGAGACCATCTGGAGCCGCCCCGTCCACCCGTACACGCGCAGCCTGCTCTCGGCGGTCCCCCGGCCCGACCCCGAGGTCGAGCGGCACCGCCGTCGCCTCAGCTACGTCGCTCCGCCCGCCGAGGAGCAGCGCTACCGCGTCGACCTCGAACCGGGCCACCACGTGCTCGTGACCGACGCCGAGCGGGACCGGCTCGGCGACGCCCCGCCCGCCTGATCCCCGCACCGAACCCCCAGACCGCTGCTGCGGCGGTTGCGGTGGGGCGGTGGTCATCCGCAACCAGCGCAGCAGCGGTGTGGGGTTCGGGGGGTGGGGACGGTGACGACGGCTGGCGGCGGGTGTCGGTGGCGCGCGCTACCGTCCCCTGTCATGGGAGCACTTGACGACGGCGAGCGGGTCGTCGCGGCGGACGCCGCGGCCTGGCGGGCCTGGCTGGCCGCGAACCACGCCACCTCTCGCGGCGCGTGGCTGCTCCAGCCGCGCTCCGGGAACGACGACGCGCACGTCAGCTACGAGGACGCGGTCCGCCAGGCGCTCTGCTTCGGCTGGATCGACGGCCCCAAGAAGGCGTTCGACGAGCGCGAGACCGGCCAGTGGTTCTCGCCCCGCCGCCCCGCGAGCGGGTGGGCCGCCACGAACAAGGCGCGGCTCGCCGAGCTCGAGGCCGCCGGCCTGATCGAGGAGGCCGGCCGTCGCGCGATCGAGGCGGCGAAGGCGAACGGCAGCTGGACCGTGCTCGACCGCGCGGAGGCCCTCGTCGAACCACCCGACCTCACTGCGGCGCTCGACGCCGTTCCCGCCGCCCGCGCCGCCTGGGACGGCTTCCCGCCGTCGGCCAGGAAGATGGGGATCGCCTCGGTCGACACCGCCCGACGCCCCGAGACGCGCGCCGCGCGGATCGCGACGGTGGTCGCCGGAGCGGCGGAGGGCCGGCGTCCCCGGCCCTGAGCCTGACCGTCCGACCGCCGGAACGCCTCAGCCGGCGAGCGAGGTGAGCACGGCGAGCTGGACGCGGTTGGCCGCGCCCGTCTTCGCCAGGGCCGCGGCCAGGTGGGTCTTGACCGTGCCCTCCCCCACGTACAGGGCCGCGGCGATCTCGGCGTTGGACGCCCCCGCGACCAGGGCCGTGGCCACCTCCCGCTCGCGCTCGGTGAGAGCTGCGATCCTCCGTCGGGCGTCCATCCGCGCGGTGTCCTCGCCGGCGCTGCGCACCTGACCCAGGACCACGCGCGCCGCGCGCGCCGACAGCGCACCCTCCCCCGCGGCCACCTGCCGGACGGCCGCGACCAGCTCCTCCGGTCCGGAGTCCTTGGCGAGGAAGCCGTCGACCCCGGCGGCGACCGCGTCGAGGATCGCCGACTCGGTGTCGAACGAGGTCATCGCCAGGACGCCGACCCGGCCGGGCAGCGCCCGGAGGTCCCGCGTGGCGTCGATGCCGCTGCGGCGCTCCATCCGCAGGTCCATCACCACGACGTCGGGGTGGTGCGCCTGCACGACGGCGACGACCTCGTCGCCGTCGACGGCCTGCGCCACGACGTCGATCCCCTGCGCGAGCAGGATCCGACCGAGCAGCGTCCGGATCATCGGGTCGTCGTCGACCAGCACCACCCGCACCGGACGGCTCGCCGCCGCACCCCCGCCGTCGTTCCCGCTCATCGCGTTCCTCCCGAGTACCAGGGCAGCTGCGCGCGCACCACCCAGACCTGACGGTCCACACCGGCCCAGAGGTCGCCCCCGAGGGCGCGCGCCCGCTCGCGCATCCCGACGATGCCGGCGCCCGAACCGTGCTGCGCGACGGCGGAGGCGGGACGGCCGGCGGGCAGCCAGCTCGCCACCACGATCTCGACGCCGTGGCCCGCCGTCGCCCGCACCGCGAGCCGCACCCCCGCCCCCGGGGCGTGCTTGAGGGCGTTGGTCAGCGACTCCTGCACGATCCGGTAGACCGCGCGGGTGACGGCCGGCGACGGGTCGACGGCGTCGATCTCGACGGTCTCCGCGATCGCCACCCCGGCCGCCCGCGCGTCCGCGACCAGGCGCGGCAGGTCGCGCAGCGTCGGCGTCCCGCCCGTGTAGCCCTCGGCCTGCGAGTCGCGCAGCGACGTGATCAGCCCGCGCATCTCCTCGAGCGCGCGGTGAGCGGAGTCCCGCACGGCGCGGGCGCTCTCCGGGACCGTGGGATCCGTCGTGGTCACCTCGAGCGCGGCCGCGTGCAGCGAGACGATCGAGAGGTGGTGCGCCACGGTGTCGTGCATCTCGCGCGCGATGAGCTCGCGCTCCTCCTGCCGGTTCAGCTCGCCGCGGAGCGCAGCCGCCGAGGAGGTCTGGATGCTCGCGACGGCGCGGGCGCGCGCCGTGGTCGCGGTCAGCCGCCGGACCCACCCGGCGGTGACGGCGGCCGCGAGGGCCACCAGTCCGACGATGACGTAGCCCCACCAGGTCATCGTCGACGGCACGGTCCCGTTCGAGCCCGCCCCCGAGAAGATGATGGCCGGGAGATCGCGCACGGCGTCGCGCGCGAGCGTGACGCCCGTGACGAGAGCGGTCAGGGCGGTGGCCCCCACCGCGCGCCGCGGCGTCGCCGTCGGGAGGACCCAGCTCAGCGCGAGCAGCGCGCCCAGCGGATCGATCGGGAGCAGGAGTGCGAGACCGGCGTTGACCAGCAGCACCCGGACGGGGAAGCGACGGCGCCACACCATCGAGACTCCCGATGCCAGCGCGGCGAGGAGCCCGAGGACGGACCAGGCGGCGTTGAGACCCGAGGTGTCGTCGTGCAGGCCCTGGTAGGACGTGAACACCATCGCCGTGAAGCCGACCAGGACGACGGCGGCGATCGTCCCGAGGTGGCTGAGCGCCTGCCGGCCGCTGCTCGGGCCGGCGGGGCCGCTCGGGCCTCCCGGGCCGCCCGGCGCACCGGTCCGGACTCCTCCGCCCGACGCCGGACGGGGGTGCCACGCCCCGGGCGCGACGGGGCCCGGCGTCGGGTACGGGCCAGGGGGCGAGGTCACGTCGTCACGCTACGGCCGAGGTACGACGTCCGCCTCTGCTGCCCGGCCACCGGTCGGTGCGAGATCTCCCCCGAACGGTCGGTGGGGTCCGCCCGAACGGCAGAGGCGCTGGGCCCTCGCCCACGACGAACCTGGTGTCACCCCACCGACCCGAGAGGCCATCGTGAACCAGCAGAACCCGTTCGACCCGCCCCAGCCGTTCGCCCAGCAGAGCCCGACGCCCCCGCCGGCCTCCGCCGTCGGCCACGCGTGGCAGGGCGGGCAGAACGGCCAGCCGCAGCAGCCCTTCCCGCCCCAGCAGCTCCCGCCGCAGCCGCCGGTCGAGCCGAAGCGGCGGAGCTGGTTCGCCCGCCACAAGGTCCTCACGGGCCTGGGCGCCCTGGTGGTCGTCGGGATCGTCGCCGGGGTCGCCGGCGGCGGCGGCGGCGGCGGGGACACCGACGCCGCTGCCCCCGCGCCGTCGACCTCCGAGACCGAGCCGGCCGCGACCACCGAGGCGGCCCCGGAGGCGACCCCCGAGGCCGAGGCCGCCGCACCCGAGGCCGAGACCGTCGCCGAGCCGCCCGCGGAGGCGGCCCCCGGGATCGGGGCTCCGGTGCGCGACGGGAAGTTCGAGTTCACCGTGACGGGGATCGAGGGCGGGGTCCCGCTGATCGGCTCCGACATGTTCGGTCAGACGGCGCAGGGGCAGTTCGTGCTCGTCTCGGTGACCGTGGCGAACATCGGCGACGCGGCGCAGAGCTTCTTCGGCGACAACGCCACGCTCGTGGACGACCAGGGCCGCGAGCACTCGGCCGACTCCACCGCGGCGATCTACCTGGAGAGCTCCGAGTCCTTCTACACGGAGATCAACCCCGGCAACGCCGTGGACGCGGTCGTCGTCTTCGACATCCCCGCCGACGCCGTGCCGACGTCGATCGAGCTCCACGACTCGATGTTCTCCGGCGGCGTGACCGTCGCGCTGGGCTGACGGGCCCGCTCCTGGGGCCCCGCCCCTCACGAACCGCCCACGGGTCCGACGCCTGCACCGTCGGGCCCGTGGGTGTCCGCAGAAAGAGTGAGGACCCCCCGCACACCCGTCAGAGCTCGCCTGCCCTTGCTGCCTTCCGGCCCTGGGGGAGTTCAGCGAGATGACGCCGCACGAGGGGTCTGCGTCCAGGATACCCGAACCGCAGGACCACCTCGGCGCCGCCCGGAGGGGCCACCGGCCGCCCCGCGCCGCGGCCGGTTCGGACCAACGCCGCATGTCGGGTATCCTCGTTCGGCCGGGAGGATTCGCCTAGTGGCCTATGGCGCACGCTTGGAAAGCGTGTTGGGTGAAAGCCCTCGGGGGTTCGAATCCCCCATCCTCCGCGCGAAGGCCGAGGCCCCCACCGTCACCGGTGGGGGCCTCGCCCGTTCCCGGACGCGCAGCGCCCGGCATCACCGCGAGCCGGCTCACCCCTCGCCGTCGAGCCCCTCCCCCAGGTACCGCTCAGGCGCCGCGAGGAATCCGCGCCAGCCGCGCACGAGGTCGAGGTCGTCGTAGTCGCAGCGGCGGATCCCCCACTCCCCGAGCTCGAGGCGGTCCGCGCCGGGGAAGGCCGCGAGCGCCGGCGAGTGCGTCGAGATCACGACCTGGGAACCGCCGGCCACCCGTTCGCGCAGCATCGCCATCAGCGCGAGGCAGCCCGTGAGCGAGAGCGCCGCCTCGGGCTCGTCGAGCAGCCACAGACCCCGGATGCGCCACCGGTCCCCGACGAGGTCCAGGAACGACTCGCCGTGGCTGCGCTCGTGGAGCGGATCACGCCAGCCCGACTCCTCGAGGTAGGTGAAGAACGCGTGCATCGTCTCGGCGCGGAGGAAGAAGCCCTTGCGAGGCGCCCCCGCCCGCGGATCAGCTGCAGGTGGTCGGCGAGCGAGGACTCGGTCGCCCGCGAGACGTGCTGCGCCCCGGTCGACCCGCCCTCGGGATTGAGGCCGAAGGCCATCGCCAGCGCCTCGACCAGCGTCGACTTCCCCGACCCGTTCTCCCCCGTGACCACCGTGACCGGCCCGAGGTCGAGCCCGTCGGTCAGCACCTGGCGGACGGCGGGCAGCGTCGCCGGCCAGGTCCCGAGGTCGGGCGGCGCGAGCGGATCGGTCTGGAGCCGGCGGACCGGAAGCAGCGAGATCATCCGGCGGCGCGCTCGACGGCGTCCGCGTGCGTCCAGCGCATCAGCGGCTGCATCGCCACGATGAGGGAGCGACCCCGCTCGGTGAGCGTGTAGCGGACCTGGACGGGCGTCGTCGGCACGATGGTCCGCTCGACCAGCCCGGCGTGCTGCAGCTCCTTGAGCCGCTTCGCCAGCATCCGGTCCGAGAGCCCCTCCACCGTCGCGGTCACCTGCGTGAACCGCGTGGCACCGCGGCCGAGCGCGAGCAGGATGCTGGAGGCCCAGCGCTGCCCCACCAGCTCCATCACCGGGTTGATCCGTCGGCACATCTCGTCGTCGATCAGCTCCATGCTCACTCACCCATCGTAAGCGACTCACCGGGACGTTGCCCCTCCCCCGCTGGAGGCGGACGATCGAGGCATGCCCGACTACGGCCACGACCTCGAGACCGGCGTCTTCCTCACGCCGTCCAACGCCTCCCCTCACGCGCCGGTCCAGCTCGCCCAGGTGGCGGAGGAGCTCGGCTACGACCTGGCGACGTTCCAGGACCACCCCTACCAGCCGCAGTTCCACGACACCTGGACCCTGCTGACCTGGGTGGCCGCGAGCACGAGCCGGATCCGGCTCGCGGGCAACGTGCTCAACGTGCCGCTGCGCCAGCCGGCCGTGCTGGCCCGCAGCGCCGCGAGTCTCGACCTGCTCTCCGGCGGTCGCGTCGACCTCGGCCTCGGCGCCGGCGGCTTCTGGGACGCGATCGAGGCGATGGGGTCGCCCCGCCGCACCCCGGGCGAGGGCGTCACCGCGCTGTCGGAGGCGATCGAGATCATCCGCGGCATCTGGGCCGCCGACGACCGCTCGCCCCTGCGCGTGGCCGGTCAGTTCCACCACGTCGACGGCGCGAAGCGCGGACCGCGCCCGGCGCACCCGATCCCGATCGTCGTCGGCGCCTACAAGCCGCGCATGCTCCGCCTCGTCGGGCGGCAGGCCGACGGCTGGCTGCCGTCACTGGGCTACCTCGGCGAGGACGGGCTCGCCCCGGGCAACTCGACGATCGACGACGCCGCCCGCGAGGCCGGGCGCGACCCGCGCGAGATCCGTCGGCTGCTCAACATCTCCGGTGCCTTCAGCACCCGCACGACCGGCCCGCTCCAGGGCCCGCCCGAGCGCTGGGTCGAGGAGCTGCTCGCACTCGCCGTCGAGCACGGAGTCGGCACGTTCATCCTGGCCACGGACGACCCGGCCACCGTGGCGACCTTCGCCCAGGAGGTCGTCCCTGACCTGCGCGAGCGCGTCGCCGTCGAGCGCCGCGGCCGCGGCACCGCCACCGGCCCCGTCCTCAGCCCCCGCGCCGCCGCGCTGCGCCGGGACGGGATCGACTACGACGGGCTGCCGGCCTCGCTGGTGGGCTCCGCCGTCGAGCCCGGCTCGTTCTCCTACGCCCAGCACCGCGCGACGTACATGCGGGGCGGCCGTCCGGGCCTCGTCCTGCGTCCGGGCACGACGGCGGAGGTCGTCGAGGCGCTCGCGTTCGCCCGCGAGCAGCCCGTGCTCGAGCAGGTGCCGCTCTCGATCCGCTCGGGCGGTCACGGGATCTCGGGGCGCTCGACGAACGACGGCGGGATCGTCCTCGACGTCGGCCGGCTCGACTCGATCGAGGTGCTCGACGTCGAGCGTCGCCTCGTGCGCATCGGGCCGGGCGCGCGGTGGGGAGCCGTCGCGGCGGCGCTCGACAGCCACGGCTGGGCGATCAGCTCGGGCGACTACGGCGGGGTCGCCGTCGGGGGGCTGGCCACCGCGGGCGGCGTGGGCTTCCTGGGTCGCGAGCACGGGCTGACGATCGACGCCGTGCGCGCCGCGGAGGTCGTGCTCGCCGACGGGCAGGTGCTCCGGGTGACCGACACCGAGCACCCGGAGATCTTCTGGGCGCTGCGGGGCGCGGGCGCGAACGTCGGCGTCGTCACCGCCGTCGAGATCGAAGCGGCGGAGGTGGGGGACGTCGGCTGGGTCCAGCTGGCGTTCGACGCGAGCGACGTGACCGACTTCCTCACCGGGTTCGGCGCGGCGATCGAGGCCTCGCCGCGCGACGTCACGCTGTTCCTCATCATGGGGGCGCCGCAGCGCGACGGCCGCGTGATCGCCCAGGTCTACGGCGTCGTCGACCACAGTGACCCCGACACCGTGATCGAGCGGCTGCAGCCGTTCGCGGCGCTCGCGCCGCTGGTCGGCCAGCAGGTGCAGATGGCGCGGTACGCGCATGTGCTGGCAGGCGCCTCCGACGCGGCGCACGCCGCCGTCGGCGAGCCGCACTCGCGCTCGACCCTCGTGGAGCACCTGACGCCCGAGCTGGCGCGCGACGTCGCGACGCTGCTGCGCTCCGGGGCGACGCACTTCTTCTCGGTGCGGTCTGTCGGCGGCGCGATCTCCGACATCGCGGCCGACGCGACGGCCTACGCGGGCCGGTCGGCGAACTTCTCCGTGACGGCGCTCGGGGGGCGGGAGGCGGCGCTGGACGCCGGCTGGGCCGCGGTGCTCGCGCACGGCGAGGGCACCTACCTCAGCTTCGACACCGGGCCGGCGACCGACGTCGTCGCCCGGGCCTTCCCGCCCGCCACGCTCGAGCGGCTGCGCGCGGTCAAGCGCGAGGTCGACCCCGGCAACCTGTTCCGCGACAACGCGTGGGTGATGGCGGGGGTCTGAGGGCCGGCCGGGCCATCGGGCAGCAACGAGGACGGGCACGGTCGGTCGCCGTCACCGGCGACCGACCGTGCCCGTCAGCAGCTCCTGCGGGACTCAGCCCTGGGTCAGCTGGTCCTCGTCGACGTCCGTGCTCGGCGAGGAGTTGCCGGCCGTGTCGGCCTCGCCGCGGCGCAGCGTCTCGCGCACGACGGTCTCGATGCGGGCGCCGAGGTCGGCGTCCACGCTGCTCCAGTAGGCGAACGCCTTCACCAGGGTCGGCTCGGAGACGCCCCCGAGCAGGTGCCCGGAGATGTTGCCCACGAGACGGTCGCGGGCGGCGTCGTCGAGCACCTCGCGCACGAGCGTGCCGGCCTGGCCGAAGTCGTCGTCGGCCTCACGCAGCGTGTACGCCTGACGGACGAACTCGGAGTCGGTCGTCCAGGTGTCCGTCTCGGTGACGGCGGACGGGTCGGCGTGCGGCCCGCCGTGGCTGTTCGGCGCGTAGACCGGACGGCCCTTCGGGTAGTTCTCGGTCCGCATGGCCCCCGCCTGGCTGTAGGAGTGGACCTCGACCTTCGGCGCGTTGACCGGGACCTGCGCGTAGTTCGCGCCGATGCGGTAGCGGTGCGCGTCGGCGTAGGAGAACACGCGACCGAGCAGCATCTTGTCGGGCGAGAGCCCGATGCCGGGGACGAGCGTGGACGGCGCGAACGCGGCCTGCTCGATCTCGGCGAAGAAGTCCTCGGGGTTGCGGTTGAGCTCCATGGTGCCGACCTCGATGAGGGGGTAGTCCTTCTGGGACCACACCTTCGTCAGGTCGAACGGGTTGAAGCGGTAGTCGCGCGCCTCGTCGTACGGCATGACCTGGACGTGCACGGTCCAGGTGGGGAAGTCGCCGCGCTCGATCGCCTCGGACAGGTCGCGGCGGTGGTAGTCGCCGTCGATCCCGGCCATCGCGTCGGCGTCGTCCTGGCTGAAGAACTCGATGCCCTGGTCGGTCTTGAAGTGGTACTTGACCCAGAACTTCTCCCCCGCGGCGTTGATCCACTGGAAGGTGTGCGAACCGAAGCCGTCCATGTGGCGCCAGGTCCGCGGGATGCCGCGGTCGCCCATGAGCCAGGTGACCTGGTGCGCGGAGGCCGGGACGGCCGTCCAGAAGTCCCACTGCATGTCGTTGTCGCGCAGGCCGGTGTCGCTGCGGCGCTTCTGGCTGTGGATGAAGTCGGGGAACTGGATGGTGTCGCGGATGAAGAACACCGGGGTGTTGTTGCCGACGAGGTCGTAGTTGCCCTCGGAGGTGTAGAACTTCAGCGCGAAGCCGCGCGGGTCGCGCCACGTGTCGGGGCTGCCCTGCTCGCCCGCGACGGTGGAGAAGCGCGCCAGCATCGGCGTCTCGGTGCCGGGCTGGAACAGCGCGGCCTTCGTGAAGCGCGAGACGTCCTGCGTCACGCGGAGCGTGCCGAACGCACCGCTGCCCTTCGCGTGCACGACGCGCTCCGGCACGCGCTCGCGGTTGAAGTGCGCCAGCTTCTCGATCAGGTAGTGGTCGTGCAGCAGGATCGGCCCGTTCGGGCCGACCGTGAGGGAGTGCTGGTCGCTGCCGACGGGGGCGCCGAAGTCGTTGGTCGTGCGGGGGGTCGTGGGGGAGGTCGTCATGCTGGTCCTTCCTGCAGTGCGGTCGACGGCGAGGGCCCGGGAGCCTGCGCCGCCTCGGTCTGGCACCGGGGGCAGAGCCCCCAGTAGGTCACTTCCGACTCCGCGAGCGCGAAGCCGTGGTCGAGGGCCGGCTGGAGGCACACCGCGTGCCCGACGGCGCACGGCACGTCGTGGATGAGGCCGCAGCCCCGGCACACCAGGTGGTGGTGGTTGTCGCCGGCGTCGAGCTCGAAGCGGGCGGACCGGGCGCCGGCCGGGTCGATCTCACGCACCAGTCCGGCGCGCACCAGCACGTGCAGGACGTCGTAGACGGCCTGGACCGAGACGGTCTCCAGGGTGGTGCGCACCGAGCCGACGATCTCCTCGGCGGTGGCGTGCGGTCCGGACCCCAGGGCCGCCATCACGGCCAGCCGCGGTCGGGTCACACGCAGACCCCGGCTCCGCAGCGTCGCGACGTCCCGGGCTTCCATCTCCTCAACCCTACCCGTTTTCTTGAATGATTCCAGTTCTGCCGGAACCGGCGGTCGGGGCCGGACCGACCTACGCTGGCTGGATGAGCGACTACCCGGACTACCTCCCCCTCGGCCCCGGCCCGCGCCCCACCGACGGCCCCGGCCTCGTCGAGCGCGTCCGTGTCGTCGCGCGGGAGCAGGACCTGGGCGGGGCGATGAGCTCCGCGACCGACGACATCCTCAGGCGCACGACGGTGGTGCTCGACGGCGACGACGTCACCTCCGCCGTCGTGGACGCGACCGGCGTCTCGATCCCCGAGTCGGCCTTCACCTCCGAGCCGACGGTGCCGGCGAAGCTCCCCGCCGTCGTGGCGGCGACGCCCGGCGTGCTGCGCCGCGGCTCGTTCCGGGCGCACCCCCTGCTCGTGGCCGAGGTCCCCGTGGTCATCGACGCGGAGGTCAGCGACCTCCCGATCCAGTGGATCGACGCGAGCGACGGCACGGTCGGCGTCGAGCCCCTGCCGCCGACCGCGGAGCAGCCGATCTCCGGGTTCCTGCGTGTCAGCGCCCCCAAGCAGGAGGTCATCGACACCGTCCGCCGCATCGCGACGGCCGTTCTGGCCGAGCAGGGCATCACCCTGACGCGGCTCGACGTCGAGCTGACCTCCGTGGGTCCGCGCGAGGTCCGGCTCCAGGCCGACGCCAAGCTGCGCCGCGGGATCCTGTCCGCCTCGGCGCAGGCCAGCGGCTCCGCCTCGGTCGACCAGGCGCTGGTGCTCCGGTTCGCCGACGTCCGGCTCGGCAGCGCGAACCCGATCGTGGCGGGCCTGCTCGCCGTCGCCCGCGGCCGGGTCAAGGAGGCCACGCAGCGACCGATCGACCTCGCCGAGCAGCTGCCGCCGGGGGTGCGGGTCACGGACGTGCAGCTCGACGCGGGGGCCGAGCTCACGCTGAGCGCGCGCCTGGCCTAGATCGGACTCGGCAGGACGCGAGAACGCCCTGGCTCGCGGCTGGAGTGATCCAGCCGCGAGCCAGGGCGTTCTCGTGCGGTGAGGCGGCGCCTCAGCGACCGCCCCGCCACAGGACCAGGGCGCCGGAGCCGCTCGAGGTGCCGGCCGCCGTCGTGCGCTGCGGGACGCGACGGCCCCGCGGGACGGACTCGACGTCGCCCGTGGTGGATGCCGCGAAGACGCGGGAGCCCGGGTCGATCACCGCTCGCAGGCCCTCGAGCGCGGCCCGGAGCGCGGCGTTCTCTCGCTGGAGCTCGAGGATCCGGCCGATGCCCTCGAGGTTGACGCCCTCCGTGGACAGGCGCTGCACCTCGCGGAGCGCCGCGACGTCGCGCAACGAGTAGCGACGGCCGCGGCCCGCGGTGCGGTGGGGCACCACGAGGCCGAGGCGGTCGTACTGCCGCAGCGTCTGCGCGTGCATCCCCGCGAGCTCGGCGGCCGCGGACACGGTGAGGACCGGTGCGTCGTACGCCCTGCTGCTGACCATCGCTCCTCCAGTCGTGTCCGTCGTGCTCGTCGTGCCCACCATTCGCGAGGCCCTTCGGGTCCGTCCGCGAGGCCCTTCGGGCTAGCCGCGTGACCCGAAAGGCCTCGCGACGTGACCACAAAGGCCTCGCGACGAGACCCGAAGGGCCTCGCGAACGGTTGCTGCCTACTGCGCGGCCGAGGCCGCCAGACCCGCGCGCGGGTCGGCGTCACCGGTCGCTGCGGCGAACGCCTCGACGGCGGCGCGCGCCTCGTCCGTCAGCCGCTCCGGCACCACGACCTCGATGCGCACGATGAGGTCGCCGGCACCCGTGGCTGCCTGCACCCCCTTGCCGCGCACACGCAGCCGCTTGCCCGACGGCGACCCCGCCGGCACCTTCACGCGCACCGATCCGCCGTCGAACGTCGGCACCGAGATCGTCGATCCCAGCGCCGCCTCGGCGAACGTGACCGGCACGGTGACGGTGAGGTTGGTGCCGTCGAGGCTGAAGACCGGGTGCGGCGTCACCGTCACCGCGACCACGAGGTCGCCGGCGGCACCGCCGCCCGAGCCTGGACGGCCCTTGCCGCGCAGCTTGATCTTCTGGCCGTCACGCACCCCGGCCGGGATGCGCACCGTCATCGAGCGACCCTCGACCGTGACCGGCATCGCGCCGCCCTCGACCGCGAGGCGGAACGGGAGCGTGAGGGACGCCGTCAGGTCGGCGCCGTTCTCCGGACCGCCGAAGCCTGCCCGACGACGACCGCCGCCGCCCGCAGCCCCGCCGAACATCCCCGAGAGGATGTCCTCGAAGCTGCCCCCGCCGGCGCCGGCCCCGAACGGCGAGCCGCCGCGGGGCTGACCGCCGCCCTGGAACACGCCGCCGAAGAGGTCCTCGAAGCTGCCGCCGGAGCCCGGACCGCCGGCCCCGCGGTGAAGCGGGGGCCGCCGCCGGCCATGGCGCGCAGGCCGTCGTACTGCTTGCGCTGCTCGGGATCGGACAGGACGGCGTACGCCTCGCCGATCTCCTTGAACTTCGACTCGGCCTTGACGTCCCCGGGTTGTGGTCGGGGTGGTGCGTCCGGGCGAGCTTGCGGTAGGCCTTCTTGATGGCGGCGTCGTCAGCGTCCTTGGGCACGCCGAGCATGGAGTAGAAGTCCTTCTCCAACCAGTCCTGACCACTCATGGCCGCCTCCTTCCGTCATCCATCGCCGCTCGCGTCACTCGGGTCCGACGACGCCGACCCGCGCCGGGCGGAGCACCGAGGCTCCGCGGCGGTAACCGGGCTGCGCGACCATCGTGATCGTCGTCGCGACGGCCTCCGCCGACGTGGCGTGCATGAGCGCCTCGTGGTGGGCGGGGTCGAACTCCTCGCCCACCTCACCGAACCGCTCGACGTCGAACTTCGTCACCAGCGCCTGCTCGAGCTTCTCGGCGATCGCGAGGAACGGGCCCTCGAGCTCGCCGTGCTGCCGCGCGAGGGCGACGTCGTCGAGCACCGGGATCAGCGCCTCGACGACCTCGGCCTGGCCGCTGGTGCGGGCCGAGGCCTCCTGCTCGCGCGAGCGCTTCACGAACGCGTTGTAGCGCTGCTCGATGTTGTAGGCGTCGGCCTTGGCGCGCGCCAGCTGGTCCTGCAGCTCGAGCACCTCGGCGCGCAGCGCCTCGGACTCCTCGCCTGCAGCCTCGGGGCCGGTGCCCGACGGCGAGACCTGCGTCTCGCCGTCGGCCACCTCACCCGCAGGGGTCGCGTCGCGGCGCTCGTACGTCTCCGGATCGAACTTCCGCTTGTCGCGGATGATCGGCTCCTCCGGCTGCTCGTCGTACGAGGCCCCGGTCACTTCTTGTCGTCCTCGTCCTCGACGACCTCGGCGTCGACGACGTCGTCGTCGACAGGAGCGTCCTCGGTGGACGTCGGGGCGTCGGTCGGGGCGCCGGCGGCCTCCTGCGCGTAGAGCGCCTGACCGATCTTCTGGCTGACCTCGGACAGCGTCGCCGTGGCCGACTTCACGGCCTCGACGTCGGTGCCCTCGAGCGCCGTGCGCACGCCGGCGATCGCCTCGCGAACCTCGGACGAGACGTCCTCGGGCAGCTTCTCGGCGTTGTCGGTGAGCTGCTTGTCCATCGAGTACGCGAGGTTCTCGGCCGTGTTGCGGACCTCGGCCTCCTCACGACGGGCGGCGTCCTCGGCGGCGTGCGCCTCGGCCTCCTTGATCATGCGGTCGATCTCGTCCTTCGGCAGGGCCGAGCCGCCGGTGATCGTCATCGACTGCTCCTTGCCCGTGCCGCGGTCCTTGGCGGACACGTGCACGATGCCGTTGGCGTCGATGTCGAAGGTGACCTCGACCTGCGGCAGCCCGCGCGGGGCCGGGGCGATGCCCGTGAGCTCGAAGGTGCCGAGCGGCTTGTTGTCCGACGCGAAGTCGCGCTCGCCCTGGTAGACCTGGATGAGCACGGAGGGCTGGTTGTCCTCGGCCGTGGAGAAGACCTCGCTGCGCTTGGTCGGGATGGCCGTGTTGCGCTCGATCAGCTTGGTCATCACCCCGCCGCGGGTCTCGATGCCGAGCGACAGCGGCGTGACGTCGATGAGCAGGACGTCCTTGCGGTCACCCTTGATGACGCCGGCCTGGAGCGCGGCGCCGACGGCGACGACCTCGTCCGGGTTCACGCCCTTGTTGGGCTCGCGGCCACCGGTCAGCTCCTTGACGACCTCGGTCACGGCCGGCATGCGGGTGGAGCCACCCACGAGCACGACGTGGTCGATGTCGGCGACGTTGATGCCGGCGTCCTTGATGACGTTGCGGAACGGGGCCTTGGTGCGCTCGAGGAGGTCGGACGTCATCTGCTCGAACTGCGAGCGGGTGAGCTTCTCCTCGAGGTGGATCGGGCCGTTCTCCGTCATGGAGAGGTACTGCAGCGAGATGGTGGTCGCCGTCGCGGAGGACAGCTCCTTCTTCGCGCTCTCGGCCGCCTCGCGCAGACGCTGCAGCGCGATCTTGTCCTTGGACAGGTCGACGCCGTAGGAGTTCTTCACCTGGCCGACCAGCCACGCGACGATGGCCGCGTCCCAGTCGTCGCCGCCGAGGCGGTTGTCGCCGTTGGTGGCGCGCACCTGGATCGTGGAGAAGTCGTCCTCGTCCTTGCCCACCTCGAGCAGGGAGACGTCGAAGGTTCCGCCACCGAGGTCGAAGACGAGGATGAGCTCGTCCTCCTTGCCGCGCTCCAGGCCGTAGGCGAGGGCGGCGGCGGTGGGCTCGTTGACGATGCGCAGCACGTTGAGGCCGGCGATCTGACCGGCGTCCTTCGTGGCCTGACGCTCGGCGTCGTTGAAGTAGGCGGGGACGGTGATGACGGCGTCGGTGACGGGCTCGCCGAGGTAGGACTCCGCGTCCTTCTTCAGCTTGCCGAGCACGCGCGCGGAGATCTCCTGGGCGCTGTAGGCCTTGTCGTCGATGTCCTGGCTCCAGTCGGTGCCCATGTGGCGCTTGACGGAGGAGATGGTGCGGTCGACGTTGGTGACCGCCTGACGCTTGGCGACCTCGCCGACGAGAACCTCGCCGGACTTGCTGAACGCGACCACGGACGGCGTGGTGCGGGCGCCCTCGGCGTTCGCGATGACGGTGGGCTCGCCACCCTCGAGGACCGCGACGACGGAGTTGGTGGTTCCGAGGTCGATACCGACTGCTCGTGACATGTCTGTACTGCTCCTTCCGGACCCGTCGCGGCGTACCGCGTGGTCCACATTGAGTCTGCCGTACTCAAGTCTGCGCCTCCGGGTTCGGGACGTCAACTGAACTTGAGTCTGTATGGCTCAACCTTGATCGAGCGCCCCGTATTCCGCCGACCTCCTCGCCGTTGGTACACGATTCGATGTAACGTCGTGACGTGCTCGACACCACCGCCACCCTCGGCCACACCGCCGCGATCGCCCGCCTCGGCCACGCCCTGTCCGACCCCACCCGGGCGGGCGCTCTCCTGGCGCTGCGCGAGGCACCCGCCGTCCCGTCCGACCTCGCCGATGCCCTCGGCGTCTCGCGCCAGGCCATGTCGAACCACCTGGCGTGCCTGCGCGGCTGCGGCCTGGTCGAGACCGTCCAGGAGGGGCGCCACCACTGGTACCGGCTCGCGGACGAGCACGTCGCCCACGCCCTCGCCGAGCTCCTGCGCGTCACGCTCGTCGTCGAGCCCGACTGCTGCGACGGCGAGGGGTGCACCTGCTGATGACCGCTCCCGCCGCCGCTGCTCTCCCCGAGGCCCGGCGCGCCACGCTGCACCGGCGCATCCGCCTCGTCGTCGCGTTCACGATCGCCTACAACGTCGTCGAGGCCGTGATCGCCATCGCGGCGGGCACGGCCGCCTCCTCGGCCGCCCTCGTCGGGTTCGGGCTGGACTCGACCGTCGAGGTCCTGTCCGCCGCGGCCGTCGCGTGGCAGTTCACGCGCCGTGACCCCGAGCGGTGGGAGCGCCCCACCCTCCGGGTCATCGCCGTCGCGTTCTTCGCGCTCGCGGCCTACGTCAGCATCAGCTCGGTGACGGCCCTCGCCGCTCGGACGGAGGTCGAGCACTCCACGGTCGGCATCGTCCTGGCGGCGACCAGCGTCGTGATCATGCCGTTCGTCTCTCTCGTCGAGCGACGGGCGGGGCTGGAGGTCGGCTCGGCGACCGCAGTGGCCGACTCCAAGCAGACCCTCATCTGCACGTACCTGTCCGTCGCCGTCCTCGTCGGCCTGATCCTCACGAGCACGCTCGGCTGGTGGTGGGCCGACGCCGTCGCGGGTCTGGTCATCGCGGTCGTCGCGGTCCGCGAGGGGCTCGAGGCGTGGCGGGGCGACGCGTGCGCCACCTCCGCCGGGCGGCTGCTCGAGCAGGACGCCCCGCAGGACGAGGACTGCTGCGACCACGAGCACTGAGCCGGACCTACCCGCGGGGCGCATGATGGGAGCGATGTCGACACGCTCCCGAACGTCCCGCAAGCCCGTCCCGACGCTGTTCGTCCAGGTCGCGCAGCACCCGAGCCTCGGCGTCGAGACCACCTCGGGCAGGCCGTGGGTCGGCGTCGACCAGCAGGTCGGCCACGGTTCGGCCGACGCGCTCTACGCCCTGACGCCGGAGCAGTACGCCGGGGCGCTCGTGGACTCCTCGACGCTCGGCACGTTCGAGGGCGAGTGCTGGCGCGGCGACCATCCCGAGCTGCGCCTGCACGAGCCCGGCGGTGGGTCGTGGAAGCCGGAACGCTGGGTGGGCGCCCGCGCGCGGATGCTCCCGCCGTCGGTCGCCGGTGAGATCTGGCACCACGTCGACGCACTGGGCGAATCCGCCGACAACGAGCGGGCGGCGACCTCGCGGGCGCTGGCCGCCGGAACCACGACCGCGGGGACCGACGGCGACCCCTCCCTGATCTTCCGGCTCACGGGCGACGGCGCGTACCCCCGACCCGAGGCGCTGATCGCCGGACTGGCCCCGGGCAGCGACCGCTCCCGGGCACGGTCCGTCCTGGGCGACCCTCTCCCCGACTCCCCCGACACCTACGCGCTCGAGGGCGACCGGCTGCGCCTGACCTACGGGGGCGACGACGGGGGCGACGGCGACGGCCTCCTCGCCGTCACCCTCGAGCGCCCCGCAGCCCTCCCCCTCCCCGCCGGCCAGATCCGCACCTTCCTCGAGGTGCTCGGGGAGCCCGAGGCCGGCCCCGCCTTCGAGGCGGTCGCGACCCTCGCCGGCGGGACGTCGCGACGCTGGGCCGCCTCCTCCGGCTTCCACCGCCGACTGATCGCGTTCGACGGCGGCGTGGAGGTCCAGGTCGAGGAGGGCCGCGTGCTGAGCGCGCGCGTGCGGCTGGGTGCGGGCTCGGCCGGCGCCGCCTACCCCCACGCCGAGGGGCTGCTCCCCGGGACGACGTGGCCGCCGTCGCGCGACGACGTCCACCGCGCGCTCGGCGCCCCCGCCGCCACGAACGGACGCCTCGAGCTCCACCGGTTCGGGGCGCGGGACCTCCTGATCACCTACGACGGCGACACCCCGACCGACCTGACCGCCGTCGGCCGCGGAGTGAGCGTCACGCACCGGATGCACCGCTGGCGCTCCGGGGAGTTCACGACGTTCCTCGACATCCTCGGCCGCCCCCGGACCGACCCGCTGGTGGGCCGTGTCCACGCCCTGCCGGGGGTGCGCCTCGCCTACCGCCGGGACGTCGTCGACCGGGTCGAGATCGGCGGCAGCGGCCACCCGGCCGAGCGCTTCGCGGCCTTCGTCGACGGGATGCCGCCCCGGCCCACGCGCTCCGACGTGCCGTTCGGGCGACCGCACGACACCGGCGACACCGACGACCTGCGCTACCTCGACCAGGGCTGCGTCCACGTCCGCGCGGCCGACGGCACCCTGGTCTCGACGATCGCCGTGAGCCAGGAGCCGCCGTCCGGCCTGGACCTGCACCGCCCCCGGCCCTGGACCGACCGCTGAGAGCGACAGGACCCGCCCGGCAGGGGCTCAGGCCTTGTCGTGCAGCGTGACGAGGTAGCCGTCGGGGTCGACGAACGTGAAGGTCACCCCGAACGGGCCGGGAGCCGGGTCGACGGCGATCGCCACACCGTCGGCGACCATCCCCGCGTGGACGGCCGCGACGTCAGCGGCGTGCAGCCAGATGCCGACACCGCGACCGAGCGGCGCCTCGTCGAGGTCGACGCCGGGCAGCGGAGGGCGGACGGCGAACGACGCCGGTGCGGTGTCGAAGACGACGGCGGTGGGCGGGCCCGCCTGCCGGGTGAAGCCGAGGTGACGCTCGTAGAACTCCGCGGAGCGGGGCACGTCGCGCACCTGCAGGGAGATGAAACCGGGGCCGGCGACGGACATGATGCCTCTTTCGTTGATGTCAACTACCTGACATCCGAACCGTATGTCAAACTACTGACATGGGTCAAGATGCGCCGCGGATCGAGCTCGCCTCCTCCCCCGGCTACCTGGTCAAGGTGGTCTCGAGCGCCCTGCGCTCGGCGATGGAGGACGTGCTGCGCCCCCTCGGGATGACGATCACGCACTACTCCTGCCTCGAGCTGCTCGCCCAGCGTCCCGGCCTGTCGAGCTCCGACCTCGCGCGCGGGACGTTCGTGACGCGGCAGTCGATGAACGTCCTCCTGCAGAGCCTGCAGCGCGACGGTCTCGTCACCCGTCCCGAGCAGCCCGCCAGCGGTCGGGTCCTGCCCACCGAGCTGACCGACGCCGGACGTCGCCAGCTCGCGGCCGCGAGCGCCGCCGTCCGCGCGGTCGAGGACCGGATGACGGCCGGGCTGGACCCCGCCGAGCGCCGCCGGCTGACCGACCTGCTCGACCGCTGCGCCGTCGCCCTGCGGACCTGACGGCCGCGCCCGCGGGCCCACGGGCGCCCGCCGGACGGTCGGGGCAGCTGATACCGGTCAACGACCGGATCTCAGAGCAGCTCGACCCGATCCGCCTGGGGTCCTCGATCGCTCTGACGGACGACGTACCGGACGCGGTCACCCTCGTGCAGCGCATCCGCGCCGCGCACCACGGACACGTGGACGAACAGGTCGTCACCGCCCGCGTCGGGCGTGATGAAGCCGAAGCCGCGATCGCCGTCGAACCGCGCCACGACGCCCGACCCGCCCCGCACCGGGGCGGACCGGTCCGAGCGCTGCCGGTCCGGCTGCCGGTGGCCCGTCGAGCCGCCGCGACCGGCCGGGGCACCGGCGGACGGACGGCGTGACGCGCCCCCCACGAGGTCGACGTCGCGGGCCAGCGGGCCACGGTCGCCGTCGACGACGGTGAACGTCACACGGTCACCCTCGACCAGATCGCGCACACCCGAGCGCAGGGCCTTGGCGTGCACGAACACGCCGTCGCCCCCGGCGTCGGGCTCGATGAAGCCGAAGCCCTTGTCGGAGTCGAAGAAGGTCACGGTGCCGTCGGCACCGTCCGACGTGGCCGCGCCTGCGACGGGCACCGAGCCCGTCCCTCCCTGCACCGCGAGCGGCAGCACGTGATCCGCCTGCGGCCCCTTCTCGCCGGCGACCACGAGGAACGCGACCCGTTGCCCCTCCCGGATCACGCTGCCACCCACGATGGCGGAGCTGTGCACGAAGACCTCCGTGCCGTCGTCCTGAGCGAGGAACCCGTAGCCCTTGGTCGACTCGTACCAGCTCACCGTGCCGAGCACGCCGAGCACGGAGTCCGAAGGGAGATCACCGGTGACGCGCACCCGCCTGGCCTGGGGGCCTCGATCACCCTCGCCGAGCTCGAACTCGACCTGCTGTCCCTCGCAGAGCCCGCGGTCGGCGTCGGCGCCGACGATCTCCGACGCGTGGACGAACAGGTCCTCGGCACCCTCACCGAGGTCGAGGAATCCGAACCCCCGGTCAGTGTCGAACCAGCGGACGACTCCCTGCGGCACTGTGCACTCCTCGTTCGATCCCAGCCTGCGTCGTACGAGCGCCCATTCTCCCCCACGACCGCCCGCCGTCCCGCGCGAGCCGCCTCTAGACTCGGGCGACCGTCACCGCCGACCCGGAATGCAGCAAGAAGGCGAGCCCGCGTGCCCCAGTTCACCCGCCTCCTGTCCCCCGTCACCGGCAGCGAGCCCATCAGCGGTGCCACCAGCCTGCGCACCCGCCTGATCAGTCGGATCGAGCGCGAGGCGATCGGTCGCGCCCTGCGGGAGACCCGCCCGATCTCCGAGCTGGGCCACTGGGACGTCGAGCCCGACCGCGGCCGCGTCGTCGACATCGTCGAGGCCTCCCACGCGGGGCGCGTCGAGCACCTGGTCCCGATCCGGGTGGCCCGGATGGTCGGATCGCCGTACGGCTTCCTGCGCGGCTCCGCCGTCGTGATGGCCGACGACGTCGCCCGCCTCCCCGTCTCCGGCATCACCCCGGTCATCGGGGGCGACGCGCACCTGGGCAACTTCGGGTTCTACCGCTCGCCCGAGGGCGTGCAGGTGATGGACATCAACGACTTCGACGAGGCCCACGTCGGCGCGTGGGAGTGGGACGTCGCGCGCCTCACCGCCTCGATCTGGGTGGCCGGCCGCGAGAACTCTCGCACCGAGGACGACTGCCGCGACAGCGTGCTCGCGTGCGTCCGCGCCTACGCGGGCGAGGTCGCCCGCCTGGCCCGGATCCCGCTGCTCACCCGGTCCTTCGAGCGGATGGACGTCGAGAACCTCACCGCCGCCGCCAGCGACCCCGGGCTGCTCGCCGCGATCGAGAAGGCCGCGAAGGCGGCGCGCAAGCGCACCAGCGACCGCGCGCTGCCCAAGCTCACCGGCGAGAACGCCCGCGGTGAGCGCGAGATCGTCGCCGAGCCGCCGCTCGTGGAGCGGCTCAGCCAGTCCGACGCCGAGCTCGTCGCCCAGGGCCTCGACCGCTACCTCGACTCGCTCCCGGCCCAGTGGCGGCGGGTCCTGGCCTGGTACGGGCTGAGCGACGTCGCGCACAAGGTCGTCGGCGTCGGGAGCGTGGGACTGCGCGCCTACGTGGCACTGCTCGAGGGCACGCACCCCGACGACGTCCTCTTCCTCCAGCTCAAGCAGGCGCGGCGCTCGGTGCTCGCCCGGTACGTGCACGGCGAGAACGCCTGGCACGACCACCAGGGTCAGCGCGTGGTCGAGAGCCAGCAGGCGCTCCAGACGGTCTCGGACCCGCTGCTCGGGTGGACCGAGTTCGGCGGCAACCAGTACTACGTGCGCACCTTCCGGAACATGAAGGGCACCGTGCCGCTCGACGGCCTGGACTCGGCGGCGCTCGCGGACTACTCCCACATCGTCGGCACGCTGCTCGCGAAGGGACACGCCCGCACGTCCGGCGCCTCGATGATCGCCGCCTACCTCGGCGACGACGACGCCCCCGCCCAGGCGTTCGCCGCCTTCGCCCGGGGGTACGCCGACCAGACCGAGGCCGACCACGCCACGATGCTCGTCGCGGTGCGGTCGGGGCGGCTGCCCGTGGCGGAGGGGTTCACGGGGTCGGCGTTCCGGCCCGGGGGCTGAACCTCAGACGACCAGCGACTGACCGCCGTCGATCCAGACCTCCGTGCCCGTGACGTGGCTCGAGGCGTCGGAGGTGAGGAACCACACGAGGTCGCCCACCTGGTCGGACGTGCCCGAGGTGGTCCCGGTGAGGGGGATCGTGCCGTCGGGGAAGTCGGCGGCCACGCCCAGGTCCTCGGTGTTGCGGTGCTCGGTGTTGTCCCCGATCTCCGTGTCGATCGCGCCGGGGCAGATCACGTTGACCCGCACGCCGTGCTCGGCCAGCTCGACGGCGATCATCTTCGCGAACGCCACCTGCCCCGCCTTGCTGGAGGAGTAGGCCGAGGCGCCGGTGTTGCTGAACGTCCGCGTCCCGTTGATGGACGACACGATCACGACGGCGCCGCCCCGCGCCTTCAGCAGCGGGACCGCGTACTTCACGGTGTGGAACGTGCCGGTGAGGTTGACCGCGATGGTGCGCGACCACTCCTCCGGCTCGAGCTCCTCGAGCGGCGCCCACACCCCGTTGATCCCGGCCGAGGCGACGACGACGTCGATCCGGCCCAGCTCGCGCTCCACACGGGCGACGGCGTCGCGCACCTGGGCCGCGTCCTCGACGTCGACACCGAGCGGGAGGACCTGGCCGCCGTCGGCGACGGCGCGGACCTCCTCGGCGGCGTCGTCCGCACTCGACTGCGAGTGCCCCACGACGACGACGTGGAGCCCCTCGCGCGCCAGCCGGAGGGCCGCGCCGAGGCCGATCCCGGAACCGGCCCCGGTGACGAGTGCGACCCGGCGCTCGGTCGCGCCGTCGGCGTCGGTGCTGTCGTGCTTGCCCACGATGTTCTCCTTCGGTCGGCGAGTCCCTGCCGTTCGACCGTAACCCCGGGGCCGCGCCGCGCGGCCGAGCAGTTCCGCGCACCGGTGGTCGCTTCAGCGACGGCGAAGCGACCATCCGTGCGCGCAACGGCGGGCGGCGGGGCGGCGGGCGGCGACGGCCGGCTACCGCCCGGCGAGCGACATGTGCACCTGGTACCGGTCGCCCCGGTACCAGGACACGACGTGCTCGACCACCTGGTTCGCGGCGCCGGACGTCCTCCGGAACACCAGCACCGGCGCGCCGGGCTCCACCCCGAGCAGCTCGGCGCGCTCGGCGTCGACCGCCTCGGCCCACGCCGTCTGCTCGGCGTGGTCGATCCGGACGCCGTAGACATCGGCGAGCAGGCCGTAGAGAGACCCGGCGAGGTCGCGCGAGCCGAGGTCGGGCGCCACGCGCGCCGAGTACCAGGCGAGCTCGAACGCCATCGGCACCCCGCCCGCCAGCCGGAGCCGCTCGATGCGCCAGGCCTTCTCGCCCTCCTCGAGCCCGAGCGACGCCCGCGCCTCCACCGGCGCCTCGACCAGCTCGACGCTCCGCACGAGGGTGGACGGCACGAGCCCGCGCCGTCGCATGTCCTCGGTGAACGAGGCGAGGTGCAGCGTGGTCTGCACGCGGTGTCCCGCGACGAACGTGCCCTTGCCCTGCACCTTGTAGAGCTTCTGCTCCTCGACCAGCGCCCGGATCGCCTCGCGCACGGTCGCGCGCGAGACGCCGTAGGTCACCATGAGCTCCCGCTCCGAGGGGATCGCCGCGTGCGGCTGCCAGGCGTGGCCGACCTGCGAGAGCAGGATCGAGCGGAGCTGGGCGTGCTTCGGCACCGGGCCGTCGGCGACGACGGACCGATCGGCACCCCCCGCAGCCGCCCCCGGCTCGTCCACGACCTCCGCCGTTCCTCCTGTGACCCGCGTCATAGGCCGTTCCCCCCTCGCTCGATTGACACGCGCACACCGTGTCGTCACTATGGTCGCACTGGTCCGTACCAGTAGCAACCAGTACCGGACCAGTCCCTCCGCACAACGATGTCACACCCCGAGGAGCCCCCCATGACCACGACCGCCGCCGGATCGACGACGATCCTCGCGCCGCTGACCGGCACCCTCCGCGCTCTCGACGCCGTCCCCGACCCCGTGTTCTCGCAGGGGATCATGGGCCCGGGCGCCGCGATCGAGCCGCCCCAGGAGGTCGTCGACGTCGTCGCCCCGGTCTCCGGGACCCTGCTCAAGGTCTTCCCCCACGCGTTCGTGATCCTGACCCCGCAGGGCTGGGGCGTGCTGGTCCACCTCGGGATCGACACGGTCGGTCTCGACGGCGCGGGCTTCACGGTGCACGTCGCGCAGGGCGACGAGATCGCCACCGGCGCGCCCGTCGTCATTTACGACGTCCCGGCCGTCACCGCCGCGGGGCTCGCGACCGTCGTCCCCGTCGTCCTCCTCGAGCACACCGGGGAGGTGGCGCTCGCCGCCGGCCTGGCCGACGGTGCCGCCCTCGCCCCGGGCGCCCCGTTCCTCACGCTCGCCGGCTGAGCCGGTCGTCACCACCCACCCCCGTCCGCCACCCGACCCACCACAGACGAAGGAGACCCACGATGACCGACACCGCCGTCGACACGCCGGCCCGGAAGAGGAGGCGCATGCCGAATCTTCCCGGCTTCGCCCAGCTCCAGCGCCTCGGCAAGAGCCTCATGCTCCCGATCGCGGTCCTGCCCGCGGCGGGCATCCTGCTGCGCCTCGGCCAGGAGGACCTGCTCGGCAAGATCGACACCCCGGTCATCGGCCCGTTCTTCGACGCGATGAGCGCCGCCGGGGACGCCCTGTTCGCGAACCTCCCCCTGCTGTTCGCGGTCGGCGTCGCCATCGGCTTCGCGAAGAAGGCCGACGGCTCGACGGCGCTGTCCGCCGTCGTCGGCTACCTCGTGATGGAGAAGGTCTTCGCCGCGATGTCCCCCGTGGTGCTGGCCGGGAAGGTGGACGCCGCGGGCGATCCGCTGACCATCAACTACAGCGTCTTCGCCGGGATCATCATCGGACTGGTCACGGCCTGGCTCTTCGACCGGTACCACACCATCCAGCTCCCGACCTATCTCGGGTTCTTCGGCGGCCGGCGCTTCGTCCCCATCGTCGTCTCGCTCGCCGCCCTCGTCATCGCGTTCGGCATGAGCTACCTGTACCCGCTGTTCAACGCCGGCCTCACCGGCCTCGGATCGTTCATCGCGGGCACCGGCGCGCTCGGTGCGTTCGTCTACGGGTTCGCCAACCGGATGCTCATCCCGCTCGGGCTGCACCACATCCTCAACTCCTACGTGTGGTTCCTGCACGGCTCCTACGAGGGCCCGAACGGAGTCGTCACCGGTGAGCTCACCCGCTTCGCGGCCGGCGACATGACGGCCGGCGCCCTCACGGCCGGCTTCTACCCGGTGCTCATGTTCGGTCTCCCGGCGGCGGCGCTCGCGATCATCCACGTGGCGCGGCCGAAGCAGAAGAAGGCCGCCATCGGCATCCTCGGCGCGGCGGCGATCACCGCCCTGCTCACCGGTGTCACCGAGCCGCTCGAGTTCGCGTTCATGTTCCTGGCGTTCCCGCTCTACGTGGTGCACGCGGTCCTCACGGGCCTGTCGCTCGCGATCGCCTACCTCCTCGACGTCCACCTGGGCTTCTCGTTCTCCGCCGGGTTGATCGACCTGCTGCTCTACGGCACGGCGCCGGCCGCCCAGAACATCCCGATCCTCGTCGTGATGGGCGTGGTCACCGCCGTCGTCTACTACCTCCTCTTCCGCTGGGTCATCGTGAGGTGGAACCTCCGTACCCCGGGCCGCGAGGACGAGGCGGAGGCCGCCGCCGAGAAGGCGGCGAACGAGGGCGACGGCGCCCCGAGCCCGACCGCGACGACCGCGACTCTCGGACGTGTCGACGAGCTGGTGGACGAGCCAGGTTCGTCGGTCCCGGACTCCCGCGCCGAGCAGCTGATCGCGGCGTTCGGCGGTCGCGAGAACCTGGTCAACGTGGACGCGTGCATCACCCGGCTGCGGATGGAGGTCGCCGACAAGGACCGGGTCGACAAGGCCGCCCTGAAGAAGCTCGGCGCGGCCGGCGTCATCGAGGTCGGCAACAACGTCCAGGCCGTCTTCGGGGTGCAGGCCGAGGCCCTGAAGAACGAGATCACGGACGCGCTCTAGCGTCCCCGCGAACCCCACCGGGCCACGTCCCCCCGCCGGCCCGGTGGATCGGGTCCCGCCTCCCCGTCCCCCACGGACGGCGGGACCCCGGGCCTCCGGTCGGCACCATCGTCGCTGCCGACCGGAACGCTCACACCGCACCACCCGCAGCACCACCCCCCGTCGCCCAGCCCCACCCCCGGAGGAGCCTCATGGAGGTCATCGTCGTCGAGCGGCGGCAGGACGCCGCCGCCCTGGTCGCGGACGCGTACACGGCCCTGCTCACCCGCACGCCCACCGCCGTCCTCGGGCTGGCGACCGGCTCGACCCCGCTGCCCGTCTACGACGAGCTGGTCCGACGTCACGACGCCGGGGACCTCTCCTTCGCGCGTGCCCGGGCCTTCCTGCTCGACGAGTACGTCGGGCTCCCCGCCGACCATCCCGAGCGCTACCGCGCCGTCATCGAGCGCGACTTCACGGGTCGGGTCGACCTCGACCCCGCCGCCGTCGTCGGCCCCGACGGGCTCGCGCAGGACCTCGACGCCGCGGGCCGCGACTACGACGAGGCGATCCGTGCGGCGGGCGGGATCGATCTGCAGATCCTCGGGATCGGCAGCGACGGTCACCTCGCGTTCAACATGCCGATGTCGAGCCTCGCGAGCCGGACCCGGCTGAAGACCCTCACGCCCCGCACCCGCGAGGACAACGCGCGGTTCTTCGACGGCGACCTCGACCGGGTGCCGACGCACTGCCTCACCCAGGGGCTCGGGACGATCATGGAGAGCCGGCACGCCGTGATGCTCGGCTTCGGTCGCGCCAAGGCCCAGGCGATCCGCGAGTGCGTCGAGGGCGCGGTGTCCGCGCGCTGGCCCGCCTCGATCCTCCAGCTGCACCCGCACGCCACCGTGGTGGTCGACGTCGAGGCCGCCTCGCAGCTCGGCTTCACCGACTACTACCGGACGACGTACGCGGGCAAGCCCGCGTGGCAGGGGATCTGAGCATGCTGGTGCGAGCCGAGCGCGCGCTCGTGGACGGCGCCCTGGTGGGCCCCGTCCTGCTGGAGGTCGACGGCGGTCGGATCCGCGCCGTCGTCGTCGACCCCGAGCGGGTGGCCACCGCGACGCCCGACGTCGACCTCGCCGGCGGGACCCTCACGCCCGGGCTGCTCGACCTGCAGGTCAACGGCTCCTTCGGTGCCGACTTCGCCGACGCCACCCCGCAGGAGTGGGCCGCGGCGCTGGACGGGCTCGCCTCGCGGGGGATCACGGGGATCGAGCCGACGATCATCACGGCGCCGATCGCGGACCTGCACGGCGCCTTCGACCGCACGCTGGCCGCCCGGCGGCGCCACGAGCAGGACACCGTCACGCGCATCCTGGGCGCCCACCTCGAGGGTCCGTTCCTCTCGCCCGAGCGCAAGGGCGCCCACCGCGCCGACTGGATGCTCGACCCCTCGCGCGAGCACCTCGACGCGCTGCTCGCCAACCCCGCCACCCGCGAGGTCCTGCTGACGGTGACCCTCGCCCCCGAGCTCCCCGGCGCCCTCGCGGCGATCGAGCGGCTGGCGGGCGACGGCGTCGTCGTCTCGGTCGGCCACTCCGACGCCACGGCGGCCCAGGTCCACGCGGCCGCCGACGCCGGCGCCACGATGGTCACGCACCTGTTCAACGCGCAGCGGCCGCTGAACCACCGCGAGCCCGGCGTCGTCGGTGCCGCGCTCGCGGACGAGCGGCTGTTCGTCGGCACGATCGCCGACGCCCAGCACGTCGACGCGAGCGTCGTCGGGATCGTGGCCGGCGCCGCCCGCGGCCGGATGGTCGCCGTCACGGACGCGATCGTGACGGCGGGGCTGCCGAACCACACCTGGCTCACGTTCGGCGGCGACGAGGTCGCCAACGACGCCACCGGCCTCGGCCGCCGGCGCGACGGCACGATCGCCGGGGCCGGGATCGTGCTCGACGAGGGGGTGCGGCGCCTCGTCGCGGCGGGGCTCGATCCGGCCGTCGTGCTCACCGCGTGCACCGAGGTGCCGGCGCGATCGATCCGTCGCGACGACGTCGGCCGCCTCGCCGTCGGGACCCTCGCCGACCTGGTCTGGTGGGATGCGGCGTGGCACCCGGAGCGGGTCTGGATCGGCGGCGTCGAGCGCGACACCGCCTGACCCTCGGAAGCCGAAGGTAGGGCAGCCTTACCTCTCCCCCTACGATGAGCGCATGGCCCGCTACTCGCGTCTCGTGAAGCCCGCGAACCCCCAGCTCCTCCACCTCACCGTGCTGCGCACCCAGCGGCTCTCCCCGCACTGGATGCGCATCACCCTCGGCGGCGGCGAGATCGAGAAGTTCGAGCCGATGGGCTACGACCAGTGGTTCCGACTCTTCCTCCCGCTCGGCGGCGAGGAGGGCCTCGACCGCCTCCCCGCCAAGGCCAACCGGATGGTCGGCTACCTGCGCTACCTGCGGATCCCGGACGGCGTCCGGCCGGTGATGCGGAACTACACGGTCCGCGCGCACCGGGCCGCCACACCCTCGAGCGGTGCCGAGATCGACGTCGACCTCGTCCTGCACGGCACTCCCGAGGACGGGACCGCCGGCCCGGCGTCACGCTGGGCGCAGACCTGCCTCCCGGGCGAGAGCGTGGTCATCATCGACGAGGGCCTCGCGTTCAACCCGGAGCACGGCGTCGACCATGTGCTGCTCGTCGCCGACGAGACGGGCCTCCCCGCCGTCGCCGGCATCCTGGCCAGCCTCCCGCCGTCGGCCACCGGCCTCGCGATCGTCGAGGCCCCGAGCGCCGAGGACGTGCTCGAGTCCGACCTCCCCCGGCACGACGGCGTCGAGCTGCGCTGGATCGTCCGCGCCCCCGGCGCGAAGCCCGGGACCGAGGCGCTCGACGCCCTCACCGCCCTCCCCGAGGACGCCGTCGACCCCGCGCGCGTGCACGCCTGGATCGCCGGCGAGCAGGCGCTCCCCACGGACGCCCGCCGCCACCTCGTCAACGAGAGGGGCGTCGCCAAGGAGCGCGTGAGCTTCACCGGCTACTGGCGCGTCGGGGCGTCGTCGCCGACGCCGAAGTCCCAGGTCGCGACAGCCTGAGCCCCGCCGTCGTCGGCCTCTCGCACGCTCCGCGAGAAGCTCTCGGCACGACTTTCGATCGCGCGCGTCAGATTTCGGGTCCTCGCACGTCTAGTAGAGGACCGATCAATCCCAGACGCCCAGGAGCGCCGACGTGGTACCCGCGCACGAGCCCGACCCCCGCACCTCCCGCCGACCCGAGGAGCCCCCCGCGATGATCATCTCGGAGCAGGACTGGCGCACCTGGCCCGACGACCCGGACTGGAAGGACGAGCTCCTCAGCTCCGGCCGGATCAAGATCATCTGACCCGGAATGCGCTGGACCCTCCTGACACACTCGGCCCCATGACCGATTCCCCGGCCCGCGAGGGCCTCATCACCGGGACCGGGCGCTGGACGGCCCACCGCGACGCCTGCGTTCCTGACGACGTCGCCCGCATCCTCGCCACCCTGCCCGAGTGGTTCGGGATCCCGAGCGCGACCGCCGAGTACGTCGAGGCCGCCGCGACGTCCGAGACCTGGACGGTCCGCGGCACCGACGACCGCGTCGTCGGTGTCCTGCTCGTCGAACGCCACTTCCCGCACGTGGCGGAGATCCACCTGATGGCCGTGGATCGGGACCACCGGGGCACCGGCGTCGGCCGTGCTCTCGTGGATGCGCTCGAGCGCGCGGCCCACGCCGACGGCGTGGCCCTGCTCGAGGTCAAGACGCTCGGCGCCTCCCACCCCGACCCGGGGTACGCGCGGACCCGCGTCTTCTACGAGCGCTCCGGCTTCCTCCCGCTGGAGACCGTCGATCTCTGGGGGCCCGGAACGCCGTGCCTGATCATGGTCAAGCCGCTCCGGACGGCGGTCGAGGTATGAGCGGCGTCGTGATCGACGAGCAGGGTCGGCCCGAGCCGCCGCTGTGCGCGGGCGAGGCCGAGACGTTGCTCGGTTTCCTCGATTTCCACCGGGCGACGCTCGCCTGGAAGACCTCGGGCCTCGACGCGGCCGGGCTGGCCGCGACCACCGCGGCCTCCACGCTCACTCTCGGCGGCCTCCTCAAGCACCTGACGTTCGTCGAGGACTTCTGGTTCGGCGTGCGCCTGGCCGGTCGCGAACCCGCGGACCCGTGGCGGACCGCCCCGTGGGACGCGGACCCGGACTGGGACCTGAGCTCCGCCGTCGACGACTCCCCCGAGCAGCTGCGCGAGCTCTGGGACGACGCCGTGGCCCGGTCCCGGGAGATCACGGCGGCGACGCTCGCCGACACCGGCCTCGACACCGTGGAGCGGGGCTCCTACCGCGACGGCTCGCGAGTCAACCTCCGGTGGATCCTCGTGCACCTGGTCGAGGAGTACAGCAGGCACAACGGTCACGCCGACCTGCTGCGCGAGGCGGTGGACGGCCTCCGCGGCGAGTGAGGGCGGGTCGCGACGCGAGGCTCAGGCCGCGTTGGGCTCGCTCGCGACCTGCACGTCGATCTTGAAGTTGGTGCCGTCGACCTCGGACAGCGTCACCGTGGTGTCGAACTGGGACATCGTCTCCGGGTCGGTCAGCAGGCAGTCCACGACGGTGCCGTCGACGAGGTCGACGTTCTCCTCGCCGCAGTCGATATCGGGTCGCGAGCCGATCTGGGCCTCGAGCGCGCCCTCGGCCTCCTCGGCGATCTTCTCGGGCGACACCGTGAGGTTGGCCGACGCCGAGCAGGCGGTCAGCAGGAGCGCCGCAACAGCGGCGGCGGAGGCGAGGGCGGTGCGCTTCACGAGGAGACCTCTCGATGGGGGATGAACGACTCCTGCCAACCTATCGGCGGGCCGCCGTGCGTGGGGGTTTCGCCCGCTACTCTCGCCGCGACCGATGACATCCCGGACCCGCCGCGGTCTGACCCGTGTCCAGCACCCGACGCCAGGAGGACCCCATGGCCACGATCGTCTCCACCCTGTTCATCTCGCTCGACGGCGTCGCCGAGATCGACCCGGCGTGGCACTTCCCCTACTTCGACGAGAACATGGGCGCCGCCGTCGGTGCCGACTACGAGAACGTGGACCGGCTCCTGCTCGGCCGCGTCACCTACGACAGCTTCGCGGGCGCCTGGCCCGACCGCGAGGCCGCGGGCGGTGACGACGCCGGCTTCGCCAAGCAGATCGGCGACCTGTCCAAGCTCGTCGCGACGCGCGGCTCGGCGGACCTCGGCTGGCGCAACGTCGAGTCCACGGACGACGTCGTCGCCACGGTCCGCGCCCTGCGCGAGGACGCGAGCGTCGGCAAGGTCCTGATCGCCGGTTCGGTCTCGATCGTCCAGCAGCTGCTCGCCGAGGGTCTGGTCGACGAGCTGAGCCTGCTCGTGCACCCCGTCTCCGCCGGGAAGGGCACCCAGCTCTTCCCGCGCACGGAGGAGCCGCTGCCGTTGCGCCTCGTGCGTTCGGCGATCTTCCCGACCGGCGTCACCCATCTCGTCTACGCCCCGGCCGACTTCCCCGGCCCGGCCTCCTACGACGACGCCGTCGCCAACGTGCCGGTCGCCGAGGAGGGCTGAACCGCCCTCTCCGTCGCCCTCAGAGGGTGACGACGTCGCCGCGCACCAGGTCCTCGCGACGCACCGCCGCGAGCAGGAGGCCGACGTTGTCGCCGGGCGACGCCGTCGTCGTCGTCCGCCGGAACATCTCGATCCCGGTGACGCGGGAGCGTGTGACCGCCTGACCGTGGCGCAGCACGGTCACCTCCTGGCCCACCTGGAGGTGGCCGTGGCTGACCTGTCCGGTCACGACCGTGCCGCGGCCGGTGATCGAGAAGACGTCCTCGATGGTCATGGCGAAGTCGGTGACGGGGTAGCCGGCGTCGTGCACGACGGCGTCGCTCACCGCGGAGGTCGGCCCGGCGCTGCCGGCGGCGGAGGGCCCCGCGTGAGCGCCCGTCGGCGGGAGCCCCGCCGCCGCCCGCTCCGCCGCGATCTCGGCACGGTCGGTCCGCTGCCGGCGCAGCAGCGCGGTCGTCATCAGCACGCTGGACAGCACGGCGCCCGCGGCGACGATCCAGATGCCGTCCTCGGAGTCGGGCATCAGGACGAAACCGATCACGACCGCCACACCCAGGATCACGGCGGTGACGAGCGCCATCCTGGTGAGCAGCCGCGTCATCGCCTGCGCCCGCGCCCGGCCGCCGGAGAGCTGCGGCCCCTGCGGCAGCGACGCGTCCGACGCCCCGGTGACGTTCATCACCGAGGGCAGGTGCGGGATCGGCGTCTGGTTCGGGATCCGCGGCTCGCCGTCCGGGTAGAGGCTCATGGCCGTGACGCTATCGCGCTCGACGACGCGGGCGGCGTTACGATCAGCGACGGTCCGACCGGCGTGCGGCCGGCCAACGCGCCCCCGGAGATGGACCCATGCTCACCGATCTGCGCGCCGTGCTGCGCCGGCCCCGCCTCCTGCGCACCGAGGCGCTGGCGGGTCTCGTCGTCGCCCTCGCCCTGATCCCCGAGGCGATCGCCTTCTCGATCATCGCCGGCGTCGACCCCCGGGTCGGGCTGTTCGCGTCCTTCACCATGGCCGTCTCGATCGCGTTCCTCGGCGGCCGGCCGGCGATGATCTCGGCAGCGACCGGCGCCGTCGCCCTCGTCATCGCGCCGGTCGTGCGCGACCACGGCCTCAACTACCTCATCGCCACCGTCGTCCTCGCGGGTGTCGTCCAGGTGGTCCTCGCCGTGCTCGGCGTCGCCCGCCTCATGCGCTTCATCCCGCGCTCGGTCATGGTCGGCTTCATCAACGCCCTCGCGGCGTTCGTGTTCATGTCGCAGGTGCCGCAGCTCCTCGGCGTGCCGTGGCTGGTCTACCCGCTGGTCGCCGCCGGGATCGCCGTCGTCGTCCTGCTGCCACGGCTGACGACGGCGGTACCGGCGCCGCTCGTGGCGATCGTGATCCTCACGGTCGTCACGGTCGCCTTCGGGATCGCCGTCCCGACCGTCGGGGACGAGGGCGCGCTGCCCGACGCGCTCCCGACGCTGGCGCTGCCGGACGTCCCGTTCACGCTGGAGACGCTGCGGATCATCGCGCCGTACGCCGTGACGATGGCCCTGGTCGGGCTGCTCGAGTCGCTGCTGACGGCCAAGATCGTCGACGACATCACCGACACCCACTCCGACAAGACGCGCGAGGCGTGGGGGCAGGGCGCGGCGAACGTCATCACCGGGTTCTTCGGCGGCCTGGGCGGGTGCGCCGTGGTCGGCCAGACGCTGATGAACGTCAAGACCTCCGGCGCCCGCACCCGGGTCTCCACGCTCCTGGCGGGGATCTTCCTGCTGACGCTGGTGGTGGGGCTCGGCGACGTCGTCGCGGAGATCCCGATGGCCGCGCTCGTCGCGGTGATGGTCATGGTCTCGATCCGCGCGTTCGACTGGCGCTCGATCCGCCCCTCGACGCTGCGGGCGATGCCGTGGTCGGAGACCGCCGTCATGCTCGTCACCCTCCTGACCACCGTCGTCACGCACAACCTGGCGTTCGGCGTCGTGGGTGGGGTGCTCGTGGCGACGGTCCTGTTCGCGCGACGGGTCGCGCACCTGACGTCGGTGACCCGGGTCGGGACGGACGACGGCGACCGGCCGGGTGTCCGGTACGAGGTCACCGGGGCGCTGTTCTTCGCCTCGTCCAACGACCTCGTCTACCAGTTCGACTACCCGGGCGACCCCGACGACGTCGTCATCGACCTCTCGCGGGCCCACGTCTGGGACGCCTCGACGGTCGCCACGCTCGACGCGATCGAGTCGAAGTACCGGGCCCGCGGCAAGCGGGTCACGTTCACCGGGCTCAACGCCGACAGCGCCGCCCGGGTCGAGCGGCTCTCTGGCACCCTCGACGCCCCCGGCGTCGACCGCGATCAGCCCTCGTCGTAGACGACGTCCCAGATCTCCCAGGTGTCGCCGACCTTCTGGAGGCTGTAGGTGACGACGTCGACCCGCTCGGTGCCGTCCGTCCACCGGTACGTCTCGCGGGCGACCACCGTGGCCTCGTCGTCCACGCGCTCGGTCGAGGTGATGGCGAACCCGAACCCCTCCGCCCCGCCCTCGAGCTCGGCCAGGAGGCTGGTCGCCACCTCGTCGAAGCCGGCGCAGTCGACGAAGACACCCGCGAAGAAGTCGGTGGCGACCACGTCCTGCATGCCGTGGCAGTCGACCTCCATGTAGGCGTTGTTGAAGCCCTCGACCGCGATCTGCGGTCCCATGACGAGCGAGCGGAAGAGGACGACCCCGCCGGTGATCAGGACCGCCGCTCCGAGCACGACGGCGACGACCCGTCCGACCACCTGACCCCGCGTGGCGCGTCGACGCGCCGACGACGGCGGTGCGCCCGTGCCGGGGAACGCGGCCGCGGCCTGGGGGTACGGCACGCCGTGCGCGAACGGCTGGGGCTGGCCCTGCGGGTAGGGCTGCTGCTGGCCCTGCGCGAACGGCTGGGGCTGGCCCTGCGGGTAGCCCTGGGTCTGAGCTTGCGGCTGCGGCTGAGATTGCGGCTGCGGAACGGGCTTCACGTGCTCCGTCCAGGCCGCGCCGTCCCACCATCGCAGCGACCCCGACCCGTCCTCGTACCACCCCTGTGCCTGCGCCATGGCTCGAACAGTAGTGACCGATGACGACGACGACACCTCGAACGGGGCCGGACCATAGGCGTGGCTCGGGCCGGCACCAAGCCTGTCCCACCGATCAGGACTCCCGTCCCACCCATCGAAAGATTCGCCGTCGCGGCTTGAAATGTCGCCGCGAGTTCGTTCGGGTGGAGGGCAGGTGGAACGTCCACCCCGAGAGGAGTCGCACGTGCTGACCCTGACCGAGAACGCCCAGACCGCCGTCAACGAGATCGCTGCGCGGGCGGACCTGCCCGCGGGTGGTGGGCTCCGCATCGCCCCGTCCGCCACCCAGCCCGGCGGACTCGACCTCGGCCTCGCGGCCGAGCCCGCACCCGGCGACCAGGTGATCGAGACCGGCGCCGTCCCCGTCTTCGTCGAGCCCCAGACCTCGGCGTCCCTGGACGCCCTCACACTCGACACCGCGCCGGTCACGCCCGACCAGCCGGGCCCGGCCTTCCAGCTGACGCCGCAGGCCGCCGCGAGCTGATCGACGACCCGAGCCCGACGGCGCCCGCCACCTCGCGCCCGACGGCGACCACGACGCCCCGGAGGACCGACGGACCCCCGGGGCGTCGTCGCGTCCACCGCGCCTACGCTGGCCCGATGACCTCTCGACTGCGCCGCGCCGCCGCCCGTACGTTCTGGCGCGTCAGCCGGTGGGAGCTGCGGTCCCAGCCGCAGCGCGACGTCCCCCGCATCCTCATCGGTGCCCCGCACACGTCCAACTGGGACTTCGTGCTGATGCTCGCGATCGCGTGGGAGGCGGACATCCCGCTGCGCTGGCTCGGCAAGAAGTCGCTGTTCGTCGGGCCCGCCGGACCGGTGATGCGCGCCCTCGGCGGGATCGCCGTCGACCGCAGCGACCCGAGCCGGATCGTGGCCGAGGTGCTGCACGAGCAGGCGACCACGGGAGCGTTCTCCCTCGTCGTCACGCCGGAGGGGACGCGGGGCGGCGCCGAGTACTGGAAGTCCGGCTTCTACCGCATCGCCCGCGAGGCCGACCTCCCGGTCACCCTGGGCTACGTCGACCGCACGACGATGACGGCGGGCCTCGGCCCGACGCTCGACCTCACCGGCGACGTCAGCGCCGACATGGACCGGGTCCGGGCGTTCTACGCCGACAAGTCGGGCTTCGCGCCGTCGCGACGGATCGAGCCGCGCCTGCGCTCCGAGACCCCGACCGACCCCGAGACGCCCTGACCGCGACGGCGCTCGACGGCGGGGCTCAGTCCTCGAGAGACTTCTGCAGCAGGTAGGTGCCCAGCCGCACGCCGAGCTTCTCGCCGATCGCCTTCAGGTGCCCGGCCTCCGCGAAGCCGACCTTGCGGTGCAGCGCCAGCGAGCCCTCGGCGCCGCGATCCGAGACGACGGCGATCGCCTGGCGGGCACCGGCGGCCCGGGTGGCGTCGAGGACGGCCGTCAGGAGCGCCGTCCCCACGCCGCGTCCGGTCTCCCCCGGCTCGAGGTAGATCGTCTCCTCGACGGTGAGGTCGTAGGCGGGACGGGCGCGCCAGAAGGTCGTGTAGGCGAAGCCGATGACGCGCTCGCTCGGACCGTCGTCGTCGGTCACGGCCACGAGGAAGGGCCATCCGCGGCGGGCGATGTCCTCGGCCTTCTCCGCCCAGTCCTGCGTGGTCATCGGCACGGTCTCGAACGTGGCGGTGGACGCGGTCACGTAGTGGGCGTAGATCGAGGCCACGGCCTCGAGGTCCTGCCCGTCCAGCGGACGCACGCGTTCGGTCACGGGCCCCAGCCTAGAACGCCACCGTCCCGGCGCCTCCCGGCGTGGACGTCGGGCGGCGGACGTCGACGGTGGCAGGTCGGCCCCCGCACGGCGCGGCAACTACCCTGGATCCGTGGCCATCCTTCCCATCGTCATCTCCGGCGACCCCGTCCTGCACCGCCCCGCGTCCCCCGTCACGGAGGTCACCGACGAGATCCGCGAGCTGGTCGCGGACATGTACGTGACCATGGACGAGGCGCCCGGCGTCGGGCTCGCCGCCCCGCAGATCGGTGTCGGACTGCGGATCTTCGTCTACTCCTACGAGGACGACGAGGGCGCCCCCTGGCGCGGCGTCGTGATCAACCCCGAGCTGTGGATGACCCCGCCCGTCCCCGGTGACCCCGACGTGGACGAGGAGGTCGAGGGCTGCCTCTCCTTCCCCGGCGAGCGCTTCGCGCTCCGGCGCTCCGAGCGCTCGATCGTCACCGGCACCGACCTGGAGGGCGCGCCCGTCCGCCTCGAGGTCGACGGCTGGCGCGCGCGCATCCTCCAGCACGAGTTCGACCACCTCAACGGCACGCTCTACGTCGACCGCCTCACGCACCCGGACGACCGCGACGAGGTCGAGGAGATCGTCAAGGAGCGTGGCTGGGGCAAGCCCGGGCTGTCGTGGCGCCCCGGGGTCGACAACCTCGAGGGCTGAGCCCCACCCGACACCGAGAACGGTCCAGCTCGCGGCTGCAGGCCCCGAACCGCGAGCTGGCCCGTTCTCGACGGCGCCGACAGGCTCAGGTCTCAGGGCGTGGCAGCGAGCGCCAGCAGCTCCCGCTCTCGCGCGTCCGACAGGCCGGATCGCGGCACGCCGCCCGATCCCTCGTGGAACTCCAGCGCCGCGCGGAGGGTCTCCACCAGCGGCCGCAGCGTCAGCCCCTCCTCGCGCGCGGCCGCGTTGCTCCGTGCGGTGAACCCGAACCACTCGGGGTCGTCGAGCCACAGCGGCACCGACCCGGGGCCGGACCACGGCGCGACGCCGTGCGCGAGCAGCCACGCGCCGTCGACCCCCACCAGCTCGCGCTGCACCCCGGCCGCCTCCTGCGCGGCCTCGAGCACCGTCGCCAGCGGCACCGGATCACCGACGGCGTTGTAGGCGCCGGCCACGCGCTCGCGGGCACAGTGCACGATCCAGGCGGCGAGGTCCTCGACGTCGATCAGCTGCACGGGCAGGTCCGGCTCGACCGGCACGAGCACCCGCCCGCCCTCGTCGGCGGGGTGCGCCATCCGCCACGGCCACCAGCCCGACCGGCCCGAGACGTCGCCGTCGCCGCCGATGAGGCCGGCGCGCACGATCGTGGCGCGGCCGGGAAACGCGGCGGCCACCGCCTCCTCGCACGCGACCTTCGCCGGGCCGTACTCGCTCGTGTCGGCCATGTCGTCGCCGTCGAGCGGGGGCAGCAGCGGACCGTCCTCGGCCAGCCCCGGCGAGGCCGTGTCCGCGTAGACGCTCCCGGAGGAGACGAGCACGTAGTGCCCGACGCCGGACAGCTCGGCCACGGACCGGCGCACCTGACCGGGCGAGAGCGAGACGTCGACGACGGCGTCCCACGCCGCCTCGCGCACCTCCGCGAGGCCGTCGGGGTGGGTGCGGTCACCGCGGACCCAGGCGGCGCCGTCGGGCACCTCGCCACTCTCACCACGGGTCAGGCACACCACCTCGTGCCCCTCGCGCAGCGCGGCGGCCACCACCGCGCGCCCCAGGAACACCGAACCACCCAGCACCAGGAGCCTCATGCGACGAGCCTAACGAGGGCCTCCGGCACCGGCCGGGCGGTCGTCGTCGCCGTCGCCGCCCTCCCCCGCCAGCACCGCAACCACGGCCTCGCGCCGTCGCTCCACCACCAGCGCCGCCGACCCGGCCACCGCGACGGTCGCCAGCACCGCCGACCACCGCAGCCCGCCCGCGGAGGCGAGGTCGAGCAGCAGAGCCGTCAGCATCTGCCCGGTGATGACCGTGAGGGTGAGCACGAACGTGCCGAGGTGCCGCACCGCCCAGGCCGCGACGATCGTGATGACGGCGCCGAGCGGCCCGCCCAGGTAGAGGTGCCACTGCGGCGGGAACGTCACGCCGTCGAGGGCACCGGCCAGGCCGGCGACGGCGAGGATCGCCGTGATACCGACCGTCCCGCCGAGCGACGACGTCAGCCCGGCCAGGACCGGGTCGTCCGTGGCCGCGACGACCCGGCCGTTGCCCGCCTGCTGCACGCACAGGACGGCGCCGGCCACGAACAGCACGACCCCGATCGCCACCCCCTGCGCGGGCGAGACCGCGCCGCCCGAGGAGCCGAGCACCGCGATGCCGAGCCCGAGCAGCGCGACGAGCCCGGCGAGCGCGCGGCGCCCGGACAGCCGGATCGCGGCCGGCACGCCCACCCCGCGGGCGTCGAGCGTGAGCCCAGCGACGGTCTGCCCCGCGACCGCGCACACCGAGGCGATCGCGACCCCGACGAGCGGGATGCCGAGCGCCATCGACAGCACGATCGGGATGCCGCAGAGCCCGACGACGAACCACCACCACCGCGCACCCTCGCGGATCGCCCGGGCCACCGCCCGGGTGCGACGCCGCGCGACGATCACGAGCGCCGTCGCCAGCAGCGTGCCGACGTAGGAGACCCAGCCCGAGACGAGCACACCCGTGCCGGCGGTCGCGAGATCGCCGTTGATCCGGCCCTGGAGGGCGATGACGGCGCCGCTGGCCGCGGCCCCGAGGGCGGCGGCCAGGACGACGGAGGGGGCGCGCGAGGTCACGCGCACCAGTATCCCGGGGACGCTACGGGCGGTGAGCCGCCTCGGGCGCGGGTCGCTCGCCGTCGGGCACCGGGTCGGCCCCCGGCCCCGCCGCGGCGACCGGCACGGTCACGCGCGGCAGGAAGAGCTGCACGACCGGCCCGATCGCCAGGGCGTAGACGACCGTCCCGACGCCGACGCTCCCGCCCAGCAGCCACCCGATCCCGAGCACGGTCACCTCGAGCACCGTCCGCACGAGCCGGACCGAGCGGCCGGAGCGGCTCGAGATCGCGACCCACAGCCCGTCGCGCGGGCCGGTGCCCAGCCGCGTGCCCACGTACAGCGCGCCCGCCAGCCCGTTGAGGACGGTGCCGACCACCAGGAACGCGATCTGGAGCCAGAGCGCCTCGGGACGTGGGAAGAGCGCGAGCCCGAGATCGGCCGCGAGCCCGATGACGACGACGTTCGCGATCGTGCCGACCCCGACCCGCAGCCGCAACGGGATCCACGCCAGCAGCACGACGGCGCCGGTGAGGATGACGATCGTCCCGAAGCTGAGACCGGTGATCCCCGCGAGGCCCTCGTGCAGCACGTCCCACGGGTCGAGCCCGAGTCCCGCCTGCACCAGCAGCGCCATCGAGAGCCCGTACAGCACGAGGCCGCCGAGGAGCTGCGGCAGGCGTCGGCCCATCCTGGGCTCGCGGAGCTGGTCGAGGGGGTGGCGCAGGAGCGCACCGAGGTTCGTGGTCACGGGACCAGCATGAACCCGATTGGACTCGTCTTCGATAGCCAATTCTGCGAGACTGGCCTCGTGCCTCCCGTCCCCGTCACCGCCGGCCGCCTCGCCTCCCTCCTCCTCGCCCAGCTCGACGGCTCCCCGCTCGAGCGCCCCGCGTACGCCTCGCTCGCGACGGCGGTGCGCACCCTCGCCGTCGACGGTCGCCTCGGCCAGGATGTGCGTCTCCCGAGCGAGCGCGACCTGTCGACCGCGATGGGCCTCTCGCGCACGACCGTCACCCGCGCCTACGCGGAGCTCATCGCCGACGGCTGGGCGCGGGCGCAGCAGGGGGCGGGGACGTTCCTGCGCATCCCCGGCAGCGTGGGGCACGCGGCGTCGCCGCTCGTCCCGCTCGACGGCGTCGAGGTCGACCTGACGGCGGCGGCCGTCTCGTGCGTCCCCGGCACCTCGGCGTTGATCGAGCGCGCGATGGCCGACCTGCCGGCGCTGCTGCGCGGCAAGGGCTACCAGCCCGTCGGGCTGCCGCGGCTGCGCGAGGTGATCGCCGAGCGGTACACGCGCCGCGGCCTGCCCACGACGCCCGACCAGGTCGTGGTGACGTCGGGGGCGATGTCCGCGATCGCGGTCGTGCTCCGCGCGCAGGTCCGGCGCGGCGACCGCGTGGCGGTGGAGACACCGACGTACGCCTCGGTCCTCGGGGCGGTGCCGGCGGCCGGCGCGCGGGTGGTCGCGCTGCCGGCGGGGCCGCGGTCGGTGTGGGACGCGGACGCCGTCCGCGCCACGGTGCGGGCGAGCACGCCGAGCCTGGCCTACCTGATCCCCGACTTCCACAACCCCACCGGCGAGCTGATGACCGACGAGGCGCGGGCCGGGACGGCCGCCGCGCTCCGGGCCGGCGGGACCCTCGCCCTGGTCGACGAGTCGCTGGTCGACCTCCGCCTCGACCCGGGCCCGATGCCGCTGCCGTTCGGGGTGCACAGCCCGGAGGCGTTCGCCGTCGGGAGCGTCTCGAAGCCGCTCTGGGGCGGCGTCCGGGTCGGGTGGGTGCGGTGCCCGACGACGCAGGTGGCCGCCGTGCAGGCAGCGCGCCTCACGCTCGACATCGGGGCGTCGGCGCTGGACCAGCTGGTCGCTGCGGAGTTCCTCGCCCACCCCGACGAGCTCCTGGGCCTGCGGCTCGAGGCGCTGCGCACGATGAGGACGGCGTGGCTGGACGCCCTGGCCGCCGTCGCCCCGACCTGGGACGTGCGCGAGCCGACGGGCGGGCTGGCGCTGTGGGTCGGGCTGCCCGAGCGGGTGGCCCCCGAGCTCGCGGCCGCCGCGGCGACACGCGGGGTGGGCCTCGCCGTCGGGACGCAGTTCACGAGCGACGGCAGCGCGCGCGAGCGGGTCCGCCTCCCGCTGACCGCGACGCTGGAGGACGTCGACGCCGTCGCCCGGCTCCTCGTCACGGCCTACGACGAGGTGGTCACCCGGGGCACGGCCGCGACGCGGCGGCCATTCCCGCTCATCGCCTGACCTGCGCCTGGACCGCCCCGGTCGGCGGAAGCCACCCGGTGCTACCGTCAGACGACGTCACGTGTGCAGGGTCACTGCTCCGGACCTCGGAGAGGCGGCGTGCCCACGTGGCGCTCTCCTCGTCGTCGCCGCTCTGCGACCGGTACCTGGAGATCGGTGGCGTGGAGGAGGTGGTCGTCCTCGTGAACGGCCCGGGCCTGCCCTCGGAGATCGCCGCTGCGGCGGGCGACTCGCGGTTCGCCTCCCTCGAGATCGACCTCGGCGAAGGCCCGTCCTGGACCGCCGTCCACAGCCGACAGGTCGTCAGCGTCCTCGACCGCACCGCCGCGGACGAACGCTGGCCCGTGCTCGCCCACGCCCTGGCGGAGCTCGACCTCGGCGCCGATCCGCTCGTCGCGTCGCCCCTGGCGATCGCCGGCCTCACGGTCGGCGCGGTCGAGGTCGTCGGCCGCCCGGGCCGCCCGCTCTCGGACGAGAGCCGCCGCGCCGTCGAGGCCCTGGCGCGGCCGACCGCCCTGCTGCTGATGGCCTCGACGCTCCACGACTCGACCCTCGAGGCGAGCGAGAACCCGCACTCCCGCCGCGTCGTCCACCAGGCGACCGGCATGGTGCTGCACGCCCTCCGTCTCTCGCCGGAGGACGCGCTCACGGTGCTCCGTGCCCGTGCGTTCACGCAGGGTCGCCCGCTCGTCGAGGTGGCCACCGACGTCGTCGAGCGCCGGTCCGACCTCCTGCCCTCGCCGCCACCCACCCTGGAGCACTCATGACCTCCCGCACGCGCGAGCGCGACCTCGTCGACACGTTCGTCACGCTGTCGGACACCCTGGTGGCCGACTACGACGTGGTCGACCTCGTCCAGGTGCTGGTGGACCGCACCGCCACGATCTTCCGGGCGGCGTCGGTCGGGCTGCTGCTCGCCGACCCCGACGGCACCGTGGAGGTCCTCGCCTCGACCGACGAGCGGGCCCAGCTGATCGAGCTGATCCAGCTGCGCGCGAACGCGGGTCCGTGCATGGAGTGCTACCGCAGCGGTGAGCCGGTGGAGGTGCCCGACGTTCTGCTGGCGGGTCCGGAGCGCGAGGAGCTCCGCACCGCGATGGTCTCGCTCGATCTGCGGGCGGTGCACTCCGTACCGATGCACCTGCGCGAGCAGACGATCGGGTCGCTGAACCTCTTCCACTCCGATCCCGGCCCCCTCGATCCCGACGACCTCGCCGTCGTGCAGGCGCTGGCCGACGTCGCGACGATCGGCATCCTCCACCAGCGCGCGCTCGTGGAGAGCGACACCGTGCGCACGCAGCTGCAGCGCGCGCTCGACAGCCGCATCGTGATCGAGCAGGCCAAGGGGGCCGTCGCCTACGCGCACGACCTGCGGGTCGACGAGGCATTCGATCGGATCCGCTCGTACGCCCGGGCGAACAGGCTGCAGATCAGCGCCGTCGCCCAGCGCATCGTGGCGTTCGAGCTCGAGGTCTAGCGGCAGGTCTACGGTCGAGCCATGAGCGCGTCGCTGGAGTCGCGGGCCCTCGGGGCTCTCACCGGTCTCGCGCTCGGCGACGCCCTCGGCATGCCGACGCAGGCCCTGCCCCGCGACCTCGTCCGCGAGCGCTGGGGCGCCGTGCTCGAGACGTTCCACGCCGGGCCCGCCGACAACGAGATCTCCGCAGGGATGAGGGCGGGCGCCGTCACCGACGACACCGACCAGGCCCTGATCCTCGGCCACCTCCTCGTCGCCGGCGACGGCACCGTGGACCAGCAGCGCCTCGCCGACGAGCTCCTCGTCTGGCAGAAGATGATGGATGCCGCCGGTTCCGGCGACCTCCTCGGACCCTCGACCGTCCGTGCCCTCGGCCTCGTCGCGGCCGGCGCCGACCCCGAGGTCACCGGTCGTTGGGGCGACACCAACGGCGCCGCGATGCGCATCGCTCCGGTCGGCGTCGCGACGCCGGCGCGCCCCCTCGAGAGGCTCGTCACGCTGGTCCACCGCAGCGGTCGGGTCACGCACAACACCCGGATCGCCGTCGCCGGCGCGGCGGCCGTGGCTGCCGCCGTCAGCGCGGCGCTCGACGGCGCGGACGTCGCCGAGGCGACCGATCTCGCCATCGAGGCGGCCCACCTCGGCGCCGAGCTCGGCCACTACACGGGCGGCGCCGACGTCGCCGCCCGGATCTCGTGGGCGCTGGACGTCGTGCGCGAGCACGCGCTCGAACCCGGCCTCGAGGCGATCGTCGACCTCGTCGGCACCGGCGTCGTCACGCAGGAGGCCGTCCCCGCCTCGTTCGCGGTCCTCGCCCTGACGCCCGACGACCCGTGGCTCACGGTCCGCGCGGCCGCCAGCCTCGGCGGCGACAGCGACACGATCGCCGCGATGGCCGGCGCGATCGCCGGTGCGGTCCACGGCGTCGAGGCCTTCCCCGCCGACGCCGTCGCTCTCCTCGAGGCGGTCAACCCGGACCTCGGGCTCGCCGAGCTCGTCTCCGACCTCCTCGTGCTTCGCGCCCGGCCGTGAGTCGACGGCGATGACCGGTCCCCGCCTCGTGGCGACCTGCTCGGTGATCGTCGACCTGCCGCTCACGGTCCCCCACCTGCCCGAGCGCGGCGGCGACGTCCTCGCGACCGACGCCGCCCCACCGACGCCCGGGGCGGATACAACGTCGCCGTCGCTGCCGCGCGGCAGGGCGCCGCCGTCGTCCTGCTCAGCCCGCTCGGTACCGGCCCGAACGGTGACCTCTGCGCCGCGGCTCTCGCCGCCGAGGTGGTCGTCGTCGCCCTCCCTCGCGTCCCGGCGGCCGACACCGGCCTGTGCGTGACGCTGACCGAGCCCGACGGCGAGCGCACGTTCGTCACCGCCGCCGGTGCCGATTCCCACCTGACGGCGGGGCACCTCAGCGCGGTCCACCCCGCGCCGGGGGACGTCGTCCACGTCTCGGGCTACGACCTCAGCTACCCCGGTGGCCCCGTCCTCGCCGCGTGGGCGGCCGGCCTTCCCGACGGCGTCGCGCTCGTCCTCGATCCCGGCCCGCTCGTGGGCGACCTCGACGCCGCGCTGCTGGTCGCCGTCGCGGGCCGCGCCGACGTCCTCACGCTGAACGAGCGCGAGACCGCCGCGCTGGGCGGCGCGGAGGCCGCGCGCGCCCTGCTGGGCGACGGCGGACCGGGCGACCGCGCGCTGCTGGTGCGTCGCGGGGCCGAGGGCTGCACGGTCACGACGGCCGACGGCGTGAGCACGGACGTCCCGGCCCTCCCCGTCACGGTCGTCGACTCCACCGGGGCGGGCGACGCCCACACCGGTGTCCTTGCCGCCGGACTGCTCGTCGGGCTCCCGCTCCTGGCGGCCACCCGGCGCGCCAACGCCGCGGCCGCCCTCACCGTGAGCCGCCGCGGTCCCGCCACCAGCCCGACCCGCGCGGAGCTGGACGCGCTGCTCGGGGCCGGCTGACCGCCGTCGTCAGGCTCTGACGCGGACGGGCCGAAGGGTCGAGACCAGCCCGTGCAGCGCGATCCCCACGAGCACCCCGAGGGAGATCGCGACCATCGTGGCGCCGGCGGTGAGGATCGTCCCCATGCCGTCGGTCGCCGTCCCGTCGAGCGTCTGCGTGACCCCGACCAGCCCGAGCGCCCCGGGCACGAGCACCCAGAATCCCGGCAGGAACGAGACCAGGGCCGGCGGGCCCTGGCGCTGGCCGGCCGCGTACAGGGCGAGCGGCGTCATGACGGCGGCGCCCACCAGCGCGGACATGACGCCGCCGAACACCAGGCCGCCCAGCACCTGGCCGGCGTAGGCGACGAGCACGACCACCAGCACCCACGGCATCGAGCTGAGGCGGACGCAGTGGTAGAGCGCGACCCCGACCACGAACACGAACACGCCCAGCCACGGCCCCAGCGCCCCGAACGCCTGGCCCGGCGTCTCCGCGATCGCCGACGCCCGCACCCCCACGAGCGCCGCCGCCCCGGAGATCCCGAGCGACAGCAGCACGAGCTGCATCCCGCCGGCGGCCAGACGCGCGGACCCGGCGATCATCTGCCTCGTCGCGAGGTCGATCACGGCCGTGGTCAGCAGGGCCCCGGGCAGGAACGTCACGAGCGGCGGCACGAGCGAGGACAGCACGTCGATCGGCGCACCGGCCCGCACCAGCCCGAACACCACCGCCGACACCGCGAAGGCGCTGGTCAGCACCAGGAGCGCCTGCAGGTAGCCGCTGGTGCGCGCCGTGGCGATCTGGACGACGCCGACCAGCGCCCCGAGCACGCCCGCGACGAGCAGGTCGGGCAGGTTCGCCCCGAGGATCAGCGCGATCCCGAGCGTGTAGGTGACGTAGCCGGCGAGCAGCACCGGCGTCGGGTAGGGCGCGCCCGCGTTGACCGCCTGCTGCAGCAGCCCGAGCCCCTCGACCGGTCCGACCTGGCCGCGGCGGGAGCGCTCGGCGATCTGGAGCACGTCCTCGATCTGGTCGAGCCGGAACGCGCGCACGCCCGCGGCCGCGGCGGCCGTCTGCGACTGCGTCGACCCCGGCACCGTCACGAGGATCGCGGTCGGCAGCGCGATGACCTGGGTGCCGGGGAAGCCGTTGACCCGCCCGACGTCCTCGAGCGTGCGCGTCACCTCGGCGACAGGGCTCGCGCAGTCGATCAGCGCCTCGCCCAGCGCGATGAGGAAGCGGGTGAGGACGGCGGCGTCGGGCACCTCGTCGTCGGCCGGGGCGGTGGTCGGTGTCGGTGTCGGTGCCGGCGCCGGTGCCGGCACGGGCTCCGCGTCAGGCAGCGACGCCGGGGCCAGCACCACCGTGTCCGCGAGGGGATCGAGCTCGCCGGGGATCGCGATCGTCTCGGTCTCGTCCCCCGAGCTGGTCACCGACGGCGCGGGCGCGGGCGCGGGCGCGGAGTCCACCGTCGCCCCCGCGAGCCCCGGCTCCGCGACCGTCGACCGCCGCACCAGCGCCAGCACGAGCGCCGCCAGCGCGAGCACAGCGATCGCGACGGCGATCATCACGCCCGGGATGTCGGACTGCTCGACGGCGGGTGGCGTGTTCCAGACGATCGTCGTCGTCTCGGTGCCCGTCGGCTCCGGCTGGTCGGTGCCCGACGGCGGGGCGGTCGTCTCCCCCGGGCTCCCGCCGGAGGTCTCCTCCGTCCCGTCCGTCGACGTCGTCGTCCCGCCCTCGCCAGGCGTCGGGCCGGTGCCGGGCGAGGTGGTGCCGCCCGTGGTTCCCGGGCCGGAGGTGCCGGGACCGCTCGTGCTCGGGTCGGTGGTGGTGCCGGGACCGGTGGTGCCGGGGTCGGTCGTGCCCGGCTCCGTGGGGACCGGTTCGGTCGTGCTCGGGCCCGTCGTCCCGGGGCTCGTGGTCCCGGGATCCGGCGACGTCGAACCGCCGGTCGTGCCGGGGGTCCCGGGCGTCGTCGTCGGACCGGTCGTGGTCGACGGCGAGGTCACCCCCGCCGCGACGACCTCGTACGCAACCATCGTCCGAGACTAACGAGGCCCGCCAGGGACGCCCGGGGGTCCGGGGTGCCTGCGGTCGTGCCGCGACGCGCGGGAACGCGGTTGTCCCCGCTCAGATCACGATTGGGTAACATTCCCGACGAGTCCACAGTGGAGTGGTTCCCAGGGGAGGCAGACGATGGCGGTCGTACCGGACGCACGAGGCTCGACGGCGCACCACGCTGCCCGCGTCGCCCCCAGGAGCGCGCACCACCGACCCCACCCCTCGCGCGTGGCCTGGTACTGGCTCTGGGGAGCGATCGCGCTCGCCGTCGGGCTCTTCATCGCCGCCGCGGGCTGGGCCGCGCTGGCGGCCGGCCCGATCGTGACGACGGCGGCGCTCGTCGGCGTCGTGACGCACCGCCGTTGGGCGCACCCCGCGCTCTGGATCGGCCTCGGCCTCACCCTCGGCGTGCTGCTGCACGTGATCCTGGGGATCGTGCAGGGCGACACCGCCTCGACGCTGCTCCTCTAGCTGCCCGTCCCGTCGTCCCGCTGCGCCCCACCGCTGCCCCGCGCCTCGTGCGCCAGGATCGCCAGCTGCACCCGGTTGGCGAGGCCCAGCTTCGCCAGCGCGCTCGACAGGTGCACCTTGACGCTGGAGGTCGACAGGAACAGCGTCGTCGCGATCTCCGCGTTCGACAGGCCCTCGGCGACAGCGTCCGCCACCTCCCGCTCGCGCTCGGTGAGCGCCGCGAGACGCTTGCGGGCGAGGGCGACGGGGTCGACGTCCTCGCGCGGCGAGCCCGACGTCGCGAGCGCCACCAGCGCCCGCGTCACCTCGGGCGAGAACGCCGGCTCCCCGGCCGCGACGCGGTGGACGGCGTCGACGATCTCGGCCGGTGGCGTGTCCTTGAGCAGGTAGCCGCTCGCCCCCGCCCGCAGCGCGGCGACGACGGTCGCATCCGCCCCGAAGGTCGTCAGGACGAGCACCGCGGGTGCCTCCTCGCCCAGCCGGGACAGGGCCTCGGTGGCGGCCACGCCGTCGACGAGGGGCATCCGCACGTCCATCAGCACGACGTCGGGACGCAGCCGACGCACGGCCTCGAGCACGTCGGCGCCGTCGCCGACCTCACCGACGACGTCGAGCGCAGGGTCCGCGCCGAGCATGAGGCGCAGGCCGGCGCGCACGAGGGCGTCGTCGTCCACCAGCAGCACCGCGACCATGGATCCCAACCTAGTTCTCGCCCCGCAGCGGCACCGAGGCCGCCAGCACGTACCGGTCGTCGAGCACCGTGTGCTCGAGCGTCCCGCCGTGAACGGCGACGCGCTCGCGCAGCCCGGCCTGACCCGCACCGGCGCCCGGGAGCTCGGCGGCGCTGAGACCGGGGAGGACCGGGTTGGCGACCGTGACCTCGAGGGTCTGCCGAGTCGCCCGGACCTCGACCGCCACCGGTGCCCCCGGGGCGTGCTTGCGCGCGTTCGTCAGCCCCTCCTGCACCACGCGGTAGACCGTGCGCTGCACCGAGGCCGACGGCGCCAGGCCGTCGGGGGCCACCAGCTCCAGCGTGACGACCTGTCCGGCCGACCGCGCCTCCTCGACGAGCCCGGGGATGCTGGCCAGCGTGGGCGCCGGCGGGGACGTGCCCTCGCCGCCGTCGGCCCGCAGCACCTGGAGCACCTCGCGCAGCTCCTCGAGCGACAGCCGGGCGCTGCGGCGCACGACGGCGATCGACTCGGCGAGCTGCTCGGGCGGCACCGGGACGCCGTGGGCCTGGGTGAGCCGGAACTCCAGGGCCCCGGCGTGGACGGCCAGGAGCGAGAGCCGGTGGGCGAGGACGTCGTGCATCTCGCCGGCGATGCGCTCGCGCTCGGCGGCCCTGGCCGCGGCGATCCCCCGCTCCTGCGCGAGCCTGGCCTCCTCCGCGCGCTGCGCGAGCACCTGCACGAGCTGGCGCCGTGCGCGCACCATGAGCCCCGCCGTCGTCACGAGGAGGACGAGCAGCGTGACGATGACCGTCCAGGCCCACGGCTCCGAGATCTCGGGCGGCCGGAACATCAGCAGGTGCGGGAGCGCGAGGACCTGAGCCAGGAGGGCGACGCCGTAGCCCCAGCGGCGGCCGCGGTGCAGCGCGAGCGAGAAGAACCCCACGAGCAGCGCGAGCGAGGCGCTGTTGGAGAACGCGCCGATCACGGCCGCGAGCAGCCCGACCCCCACGGGGAGGTCCCGACGCCACCAGAGCGCGACGCACATCACCACCCCGGCCACGAGGTCGAGCGGCACGAGCCAGCCGGGGATCTCCGACGACGAGGAGAGCCCGAGCGCCTCGGTCAGCCAGATCAGCAGACAGCTGAGGAAGACGAACGAGTCGACGGCCCAGTCACGCGCCGTGCGGGTCCCGCGAGATCCACGGGCGTCCGCGGGGCGGGGCAGCCGCGCCGGGACGGCCCCGGTCTCTCGCTCGAGCGTCCGGGCGAGGTCGCCCGGCAGGAGCCAGGCGTCGACGTCGTCCGAGCGGGACATGCGGCCAGCCTAGGGACGACGGCGTCGCACCACCCTGGCCACCTGGCCACGAGGCCTGGCCGATCGGCCGATGGGACGGCCGCCCGGACGCGGCAGCGTGAGGCCATGACCACTCCAGCCCTCGAGCTCGATGCCCTCACGAAGGACTTCTCCGGCAATCTCGCCGCGGACGCGGTCTCGCTGACGATCCCCCGCGGGTCGCTCACCGGCCTCGTCGGACCCAACGGCGCGGGCAAGACCACCTCCCTGTCGATGGCGGTCGGCCTGCTGCGGCCCGACTCGGGCACCGCCAAGGTCGACGGGATCGACGTCTGGCGCGAGCCGACCCGGGCGAAGGCGCTCCTCGGCGTCCTGCCGGACGGGCTCGCCCTCCCCGAGCGACTGACGGCGAGCGAGCTGCTGCGGTACTGGGGCCTGCTGCGCGGGATGGACCCCGCCGTCGTCGCCGCCCGCACCGCGGAGCTGCTGCGCATCCTCGAGCTGGACGAGGCGGACGAGCGCGGCGTGCTCGTCATCGAGTACTCCACCGGGATGCGCAAGAAGATCGGCCTGGCGACGGCGCTGCTGCACTCCCCGCGCGTGCTCGTGCTCGACGAGCCGTTCGAGGCGGTCGACCCCGTCAGCGCCCGCGTCCTGCGCTCGATCCTGCGGCGGTTCGTCGCCGCGGGCGGCTCGATCGTCATCTCGAGCCACGTGATGTCGCTGGTCGAGGACCTGTGCGACCGCGTCGCGATCATCGCCAGGGGCACGGTGCTCGCGGACGGCACGCTGGCGGAGGTCCGCGGCAGCGGCAGCCTCGAGGACCGCTTCGTCGAGCTCGTCGGCGAGCGCACGGTCGCGGAGGGGGAGCTGACGTGGCTGGGCCGCTGACCACCACGCTCGGCGACGAGCTGCGCCTGCTCGTCGGTCTGCGCCGCACGATCCAGGCCCACAACGAGTCGTGGAAGCGCCCGACCGGGATCGGCCTCGGCGCGCTCGCCGTCGCGCTGACGTGGGCAGCGGTGCTGCTGGCCGAGCCCGACGCGCGGGCCGACGTCGTCGCCGTCCTCGTCACGCTGTGGTCGGTCGGATGGATCGTGGGGCCGATCCTCGCCTCCGGGGCGGGCGTCCTGCGGCCCGAGTACTTCACGCTGCTGCCGCTGGAGCGACGGCGGCTCGGCCTCGGCCTCCTGCTGTCCGTCTACGTCGGACCCGGTGCGATCCTCACGATGCTCGCGCTGCTCGCGATCCCGGCGTGGGGGGTCACGCTCGGCGTCGGCCCGGCGGCCCTCGGCCTCGTCGCGTCGGTCCTGTGGACCATCGGCCTGGTGGCGATCTCCCGCGCCGTCTACTCGCTGCTGGGCGCCGCCATGCGCACGCAGGTCGGCGTCGAGATCGCGGCCGTCCAGTACGGCCTGATGATCTCCGGGACGATGGCTGGCTGGCTCGTCCTGTTCCCCGCGGGCCTGGCGGTCCCGGCCCTGCTGGCCGACGGCCTCGGGGACGGGACGGCCGCCGGGGTGCTGCACGCGTCGCCGTTCGGCTGGCCGGGCGGGATCGTCGAGGCCTCGGTCGCCGGCGACGGCGTGGGGGCCTCGTGGCGCCAGGCTGCGCTCGTGCTCGGCGCGCTCCTCGCCGTCGTCGCCGCGGTCCGCCTCCTCACACCCCACGTGGGCAACCGGACCGCGCGACGCACCCGCCGCCCGCTCGGCTCGCGCGGGATCACGGGTGGCAGCGGCGGGCGGGACCCGCTCCTGGGGCTGCCGGCCACCAGGCTGGGGGCGGTCGTCGGCAAGGAGCTGCGGACCTGGCTGCGGGACCCGTGGCGCAGCCTGGAGATCCGGACGTCGATCTGGATCGCGATCTTCCTGGCGGCCTTCCTCTACGTGGGGAGCCTGGGCGAGATCGACGGCCTGTTCACGTTCGCGCCGGTGGCGGCGCTCGCCGTCGCCATGATGGTCGGCCTCGGCGGGGCGAACCTGCACGGTCAGGACGGCACCGCCCTGTGGATGCTGGTCGTGACCGACTCGCCCGGGGCGCGGCGCGCGGACGTCCGTGGTCGCCAGATCGCCATCACGATCGTGTTCGGCGTACCGGCGGTGATCCTGGTGGTGGGGCTCGCCGCCCTCGCCGACGGCTGGTGGCTGCTGCCCCCGGTCGCGGCGGGCCTCGTCGCGATGCTCGGCGCCGGGGCCGGGATGTCGGCGCTGTTCTCCGTCGTCGGGGTGAGCGCCGGCGTCGATCCCGCCAAGCGCCGCAACGCCACGGATGCCGGGGAGAACCCGCTCCTCCTGCAGATCGGGTTCTGGCTGGCCGTGGGCCTCGCGGCCCCGACCCTGGCGCTCGCCGTGACGACCGTCCTGGGCGCGCCTTTCACGCAGGTGCCGTGGTGGCCCGTCGCGCTGGTCGGCCTCGGGCTCGTCAACGGCGGGGTCCTGGCGTGGGGGCTGGGCCGCGCGGCGCTCGCCGTGCTGACTGCTCGGCTCCCCGAGACGTTCGCCCGGGTGCGCTACCCCGGTCTGCGGCTGGCGCCCGGTGGGACCGGGGCGACGACGGAGGACGGCGCCCCGGCGTGGGCCTCGGCGCTCTCGGACGCGGCGCAGAAGTCCTACCTGGAGGCGCGGGCGCAGAAGGAGAAGGCGGCGACGAAGGTGCGGGAGCGGAACGCGGGCTGAACCGGCCGCGGCGGCCGCGCTCGCCCCGGTATCAGGGGGCGAGCGCGAGCAGCGCCGTCGCGATCTCCTCGGGATGGCTGAGGGCGTTGCAGTGCCCGCCGGGCAGCACGACGACGTCGCACCCCAGACGTTCGGCGGCGAGCCGTCGCTGGAGCGCGAGCGGGAAGAGCCGGTCGTCCGCGGCGGCGAGCACCGTGACCGGGATGCCGGCGGGCCAGGGACCCGGCCACGGCTCGTCGAACGAGCGCTGCGAGGGTGTCCGGTCGTCGACGGCGAGCAGGCGGTCGCGCACGGCGTCCGGCACGTCGTTGAAGAAGTCGGTCTCGCCGTCGAACTCCCCGAGGCCGGCCTCCCGCCTGGCGTCCTCCTGACCGGCGCGGTCGGACCATCCGGTCGCCGGCTCGCCGGGAGTCGGGATCATCGGGTTGAGCAGCACGAGGTGCGCGACGCGGGACGCCCCGATCCGCGCCGCGGCGAGCGGGGCGACGAACGCCCCCATGGACTGACCGACGACGAGGCACCTGGCCGACGCCTCGCCGTCGTGCTCCCGGGTGCGACCGGTCTCGTACGTCGCGACAGCGACGTCGGTGAGCTCCGCCCACCCGTACCGCTCGTCGTGCTGCGGCAGGTCGACGGCGATGCCGCGGTGGCCGAGCGAGGCGAGGACCGGCACGAGCTCGGCCCAGTTGGCGGGGTGCCCGGCGGCGCCGGGGACGAGCAGGATGTCGGTCATGGCTGGTGGACCGGTCGCGGCGGGCGGAGTCATCGGTCAGCCCCGTGTCGCACGCCTGCGGCAGACTCGTCCCATGAGCACCGCCGCCACCGTCCCCAGCCGCGACTTCCGCAACGCCTACCGGCACGGTTTCGCGCGCGTCGCCGCGGTGACGACGCCGGTCGTGCTGGCCGATCCCGCCGCCAACGCGGCCGCGATCGTCGAGCAGGCGAGGGCGCTCGACGCGGACGCCGTCGCCGTCGCCGTCTTCCCCGAGCTCGGCCTCACGGGGTACTCGATCGACGACCTCGTGCTCGCGGACACGCTGCTCGACGCCGTCGAGCACGCGCTCGGCTCGGTGGTCGCGGCGAGCGCCGAGCTGCTGCCCGTGCTCGTGGTGGGGGCGCCCCTGCGGCACGCGAACCGGATCTACAACTGCGCCGTCGTCATCCACCGGGGCCGGATCCTCGGCATCGCCCCGAAGTCGGCGCTGCCGAACTACCGCGAGTTCTACGAGCGCCGCTGGTACGCGCCGGGGGACGACCAGCGCGGCGGCGAGATCACGCTGCGCCAGCTGCCCGCGGCCGGCGTGCTGCCGTTCGGCCCCGACCTGCTGTTCCGCGCCGTCGACCACCCCGACCTCGTGATCCACGCGGAGGTGTGCGAGGACTTCTGGGTGCCGATCCCGCCGTCGGCCGAGGCGTGCCTCGCGGGCGCGACCGTGCTGCTCAACCTGTCCGGCTCCCCCATCACGATCGGCCGCGCCGCCGACCGCCACCTGCTCTCCCGTTCCTCCAGCGCGCGCGGCGTCGCGGCCTACGCCTACGCCGCGGCCGGGCTGGGCGAGTCCACGAACGACGTCTCGTGGGACGGCCAGACGATGATCTACGAGAACGGCTCGCTGCTGGCCGAGACCGAGCGCTTCCCGCACGCCGCCCAGGCGTCGGTGGCCGACGTCGACGTCGCCTCGCTCGCCTCCGAGCGGCTGCGGCAGGGGTCCTTCGACGACAACCGCCGCACGCACGCCGCCCGCGTGGCCGCCTTCCGCACGATCGACTTCACGCTCGACGCCCCGCGCGGTGACGTGGGCCTGCGCCGCGTCGTCGACCGGTTCCCGTTCGTGCCCGACGACGTGGCCCTGCTCGCCCAGGACTGCTACGAGGCCTTCAACATCCAGGTCTCCGGACTCGAGCAGCGCATGCGCGCCATCGGGCTGCCGAAGCTCGTCATCGGCGTCTCGGGCGGCCTCGACTCCACGCACGCGCTGCTCGTGTGCGCGCAGGCGGTCGACCGGCTCGGGCTGCCGCGCGAGCACATCCTCGCGTTCACGCTCCCGGGCTTCGCGACGTCGGACCACACGAAGTCGAACGCGTGGGCGCTCGGACGCGCACTCGGGGTGACGTTCGAGGAGATCGACATCAAGCCGGCCGCGCAGGAGCTGCTGGCTGGGATGGGCCACCCGTTCGCCTCGGGCGAGCCGGTCTACGACGTGACGTTCGAGAACGTCCAGGCGGGCATGCGCACCGACTTCCTGTTCCGGCTCGCCAACCAGCGCGGCGGGATCGTGGTCGGCACCGGAGACCTGAGCGAGCTCGCGCTCGGCTGGTGCACCTACGGCGTCGGTGATCAGATGTCGCACTACTCGGTGAACCCCGGGGTGCCGAAGACCCTGATGCAGCACCTCATCCGCTGGGTGATCTCGACCGAGCAGTTCGACGGCGACACCGACACGGTGCTGCAGTCCGTGCTCGACACCGAGATCTCCCCCGAGCTCGTCCCCGCGGGCCAGGACGGCGCCGTCCAGTCGACCGAGTCGACCATCGGCCCGTACGCGCTGCACGACTTCGCGCTCTTCCACACGCTGCGCCGCGGCGCGGCGCCCTCGAAGATCGCCTACCTCGCCGAGCAGGCGTGGGCCGACCCCGCGCACGGCCTGTGGCCGGAGGGTTTCCCGGTGGACGGCCGACCGTCCTACGACCTCGCGGAGATCCGGCGCTGGCTGACGGTCTTCCTGACGAGGTACTTCGCCAACCAGTTCAAGCGCACCGCGATGCCGAACGGCCCCAAGGTCTCCTCGGGCGGGTCGCTCTCGCCGCGCGGCGACTGGCGGATGCCGTCCGACGCGCGCGCGACGGCGTGGCTCGCCGAGCTCGACGGCGCGCTCGACCCGGTGCTCGGTTCGAAGGAGTAGCGCCGATGGAGGAGACGACCGAGGCGCTCCTCGCCGGGCCGCGGGCACGCCGGCTGCTCGCCGAGCTGATCGAGATCCGGCAGGTCGACGGGTGGTCGGTGACGGCGATGTCGTCGTTGCCGACGGACCGCACCGAGCTGGCGCGCCGCGTCCGCGCGAGGGCCGCCGAGCGCGCCGCCCCGCTCGCGGCCCTGACCGCCGTGGACCCCCGGGTGCTGGCGGCGATCGACGCCGCGACCGTGATGAACATGCCGTGGCAGCCTCCTGACGAGAACGACCAGCTCCTCGCCGACCCGGCGATCGTCGCCGCCCTCCGACCCGCCGCCGAGGCGCTCGCCGCGGCCGAGATGACGCGCGGGTGGCACGCACCGCTCGCCGTCGGTAAGCAGCGGCTGACGCTGTTCGACCTGCCGGACTGGGAGGGCGTGCCGCCCGCGGCCGACCGCCCGCTGGAGGTCACCGGCCTGGACGCCTGGGGCGCCGCGTGGCGCCGAGCGGTGGCCGGTTCTGCCTGGAACCGGGTCGACTGGACGACCCCGGTGGACGAGCACAGCAGCGGCCCCTGGTGGTCCGCCCCGATCGGGCCGTGGTGGAACGGTGAGGAGCCACGCCGTCCGGGAGGCGCCCCGGTGACCACGCCGCCGCTCAACCCCGAGACCGACCACCTCGTCGGCAGCGCCGGTCTCGTCTGGCTCGAGGACTCCCCCGGGGCCGACGAGGCGCTGCTCGTCCCGGTGTCACCGTCGCGGCCGCCGCGGATCTACGAGGTGACCGGCCCCGAGGCGTGGGCCGCGCTGGTCCGCCACTTCCCCGCCGACGTCAGCGCGTCCCGCCGCTCCGACTGGTACCGCCACACCGGCCGCGACGGCGCCTGGGCGGTGCCCGACTGGGCGGCGGTCCGCGAGAGCTACGACGCGGTGCACGTCACCGTCGCCGGCTACCTCACGACCGCCGGCCTCGCGGTCGAGGTGGGCGACGGCGTCGCCACCGTCCTCGCCGGATGGGCCCCCGAGGCGACCGCCTGGCTCACCGACGTCCTCGTCGAGGACGGTCCGCGCGAGCGGTGGCGGCTGGACCGCACGGTGCGGCGCGACGCGGACCACGGTTGGCGCCTGGAGACCGAGAACGACGGCCAACCCGGCCGCGACCGGCGCGTCCGGCGCGGATGAGCCGTCCGATCCGCGCCGGTTGCGCCAGTCGGTCTCGCCCGCACGACGTCACGAGGGTGGACCTTCCCGCCCGAGTGGAGTAGCCATGAAGGATGCCTCTCCCCCTCCTGCGTCCGTGGCGGCCGGACGACGCGGCCGAGCTCCGCACCGCCGTCGCCACCTCCCCCGACCTCGTCACGCAGCTCCCGGTCCTCGACCTCACCACGGAGGACGGCTGTCGCACCTTCATCGACACCCAGCTCGCCCCCGAGGCGGAGGACGGGGCCACCCTGGCGATCACGGTCGCGGGGACCGCCGTCGGGAGCGTGGGGATCAGCGCGATCGACCGCCGGCACGGGACCGCCTGGCTGTCCTACTGGGTGACGACGGCGGCACGCGGCAAGGGCCTCGCGACGGCCGCTCTGGCCACGATCGCCGACCGCGCCATCGACAACCACGGCCTGTTCCGGCTCGAGCTGGGGCACCGCGTGAACAACCCGTCCTCGTGCAGCGTGGCCACGCGCGCCGGCTTCGTCGCCGAGGGCGTCGAGCGCGCGAAGCTCTCCTACGACGGTGAGCGCTTCGACGTCGAGACGCACTCCCGGCTGCGGACCGACCCCTGGCCCGGCGTGCACCGTCTGCTGGTGGCCGAGGGCTCCTGGTAGCCGCCGGCGTCAGGCCGGAAGCCGCAGCACGGCCCGCAGACCGCCCGACGGCGACTCCGCCAGGGTGACGTCGCCGCCCTGCTCGCGCGCCAGCTCCCGGGCGATAGCAAGCCCGAGCCCCGACCCGCCGCCGTCGCGCTCGCGGGCCTCGTCGAGCCGCACGAACCGCTCGAACACCCGCTCGCGCTCGGCCTCGGGGATGCCGGCGCCGTCGTCGTCGACGACCACCTCCCCGGGGACACCCCCACCGCGATCTCGGCACGCGCGTGCCGCACCGCGTTCTCCACGAGGTTGCGCAGGATGCGTTCGGTCGCCCCCGCGTCGCCCGTCGCCGTCCCGTGGCCGGCGACGGCGATGATCGTGTCCCCGCTCGCCGCCGACGCCGGCCCGGCCGCCCGCGCAGCGACCTCCGCGAGGTCGAGCTCCTCACGGGCGAGCGGTCGCGTCCCGAGCCGGGCCAGCAGCAGCAGGTCCTCGACGAGGGTCTGCATGCGCGCGACGTCGGCGCTCAGGTCCGCGACGAGCTCGTCGCGCGGGTAGGCGTCCGGGTGGGCGGTCGCGACGTCGAGCGCGGTGCCCAGGGACGCGAGCGGCGAACGCAGCTCGTGGGCGGCGTCGGCCACGAACGACCGCTGTCGCGCCGCCGCGGCCCGCGCCGTGTCGGCGGCGGCACGCTCGGACGCGACGGCGTCGTCGAGCCGGTCGAGCATCTGGTTCAGCGTGGTCGCGAGCGCCGCGAGCTCCCCCGACGGCGGCACCGGCAGCGAGCCCGGACCACCGGCGGCGACGACGGCGTCGGCCGCCACCCGCAGCTCCTCCACCGGCCGCAGGGTTCGGCCGAGCACGAGCCAGACCAACGCCCCGAGACCGAGCACGAGGAGCGGGACGGCCGCGGCCAGCGACAGGCCGAGCGCGCGGACGGTGGCGGTGACATCGCCGAGCGGGAGCGCAGCGACCACCAGCACGTCCTCCGCGGCGACGTCGCCGGGCGCCGCCACCAGCAGCGCTGCCATCCGCGCCTGTCCGGCGTACGCGCTCGGTGCCGTCGCGAGCACGGGGTCCCCTGCCGGGGCGACCTTTCCGGCCCGCGCCACGAGGTCCGCCAGCACCTCACCCGAGACCACCGGCAGCGTCAGCGACGCGTTGGAGGACGACGCCACCACCCGTCCGTCGACGGCCAGCAGCTGGACCACCTCGCCCGGCTGCGCGACGCCGAGCGCGTCAGGCAGGCGGTCGGTGGTCACGAGGTCGGCGACGGTGGTCACGCGGGCGGTGGCCGCGTCGTCGAGCGCCTGGATCCGGCCCTGCTGCAGGAGCTGCACCAGCAGGACGGCACCCGCGGTGAGCGCCAGCGCGAGCACGCCGGCCGTGACGAGGGTGAGGCGGAGCCGGAGGGTGCGCGGCAGCCGGCCGCGCGCGGACGGACGCGGCTCCGCGCCCGCCGTCGCCATCAGCCCACCGCCCGGTACCCGGCGCCGCGGACGGTCACGATGGCCTCGCGGCCGACCTTGCGCCGCAGGTAGCCGACGTACTGCTCCACGACGTTGACGTCCTCGCCCTCGCCGTCCCACACGTGGTCGAGCAGCTCGACCTTCCCCACGACGCGGTCGCTGTGCCGCACCAGGTGCTCGAGCAGCGCCAGCTCGCGCACGGTGAGGTCGACGTCGCGACCCGCCACCCGCGCACGGTGCGCGCCGGGCTCGACCTCGAGCTGCCCGACGCTGAGCACCACCGGTCGCGGGGTCGCCGGGCGCCGCGCGATCGCCCGGATCCGGGCCACGAGCACGACGAACGAGAACGGCTTGGTCAGGTAGTCGTCGGCGCCGACGTCGAGCCCGTCCGCGACGTCGTGCTCGCCGTCCTTCGCCGAGAGCAGCAGCACCGGCGTCCAGACCTCCTCGGCGCGCAGCGCCGTGACGACGTCGTACCCGTTGCGCCCCGGCAGCATGATGTCGAGCACGATCGCGTCGTAGTCGCCCCACCGCGCGAGCTCGAACCCGCGCACGCCGTCGTGCGCGACGTCGACGGCGAAGCCCTCCGCCACCAGCCCGCGCTGGAGCGAGCGCGCGAGGGCGCGCTCGTCGTCGACCACCAGGATCCGCATGCGGCCAGCATCCCACCGGGCACCGACACGCGGCCCGACGGCGGGCGTCGGACTTCTCAGCGTCCTCTCAGGTCGGTGGCCGCGTCGTCACCAGGTCTGCGCACCCGGCGGCTAGCGTCGAACCACCCACCCGCCGAGGAGAGCACCGTGAGCGCCGACCACTACGACGACTTCGCCGCCAGCTACGACGCCGAGAACCAGGCGAGCCTGCTGAACACGTTCTACAACAAGCCCGCGATCCTCGACCTCGCGGGCGACGTCGCCGGCCACCGCGTGCTCGACGTCGGCTGCGGCTCGGGCCCGATCGCGCTCGCGCTGCACGAGCGAGGTGCACTCGTGACGGGGCTGGACGGCAGCCCCGCGATGCTCGCGATCGCGCGCGAGCGCCTGGGCGAGGACGTCCCGCTCCACGTCGGCGACCTGGCGCAGCCGCTCCCGTTCGACGACGACGCCTTCGACGACGTCGTCGCCTCGCTCGTGCTGCACTACCTGGAGGACTGGGGCTGCCCGCTCGCCGAGATCCGCCGGGTGCTGCGGCCCGGTGGACGGTTCGTCGTCTCGATCAACCACCCGACCGTCCGCGTCGTCACCCACCCCGACGACGGCTACTTCGAGACGTACCGCTACACGGAGACCTTCGAGTTCGACGGCCGGCCCGCCGCGCTGACGATGTGGCACCGGCCGCTGCGAGACGTGCTGCGAGCGTTCACGGACGCGGGGTTCCGCATCCTCGTGGTGGACGAGCCGGCGCCGTCGCCGGACACGCCCGCCGAGCTCCTGCCGCCGCGGATCGCCAGCGGCGAGCGGTCGGCCTTCCTGTGCTTCCTGTTCCTCGTGCTCGAGGCCGCGTGAGTCCCTCGGCTCTCTCAGCGTCCCCTCAGCATCGGGGGCGCACAGTGGTCACCATGAAGAGCACCCGCCTCCGCTGGGCCGTTCCCGCCGCCACCGTCGTGGCCGTCGGCGCCGCCTTCGCGATCCCGACCATGGTCACCGCAACCGCCGACGAGCTCCCCGCGACGACACCCGCCGAGCTCCTGGCCGACGTCGCCGCCGCCGAGCCGACGGCGATGTCCGGCACCGCCGTCTACACCGCCCGTCTCGGCCTCCCCGAGCTGCCGACCGAGGCGACGGGCGGCGCCGACCCCCTCAACCTCCTGTCCGGCTCCTCGACGATCCGACTCTGGACCGACGGCGCCGAGCGCTCGCGCGTCTCGCTCCTGGGCACGACGTCGGAGTACTCGACCGTCGTCGACGGCACCGAGGCCTGGACCTACTCCTCGGCCAAGAACGAGGTCGTCCACGTGAGCCTCGACGGCGCCGCGCTCGCGCAGCTCGACGAGCACGCGGCCAACGAGGCCGTCGCCCCGACCGACATCCCCAGCCCCGAGGTCCTCGCGGAGCAGGTCGTCGCCCTGGCGAGCCTCAGCTCCGAGGTCACCCTCGAGGAGAACGTCGTCGTCGCCGGCCGCGACGCCTACCAGCTCGTCATCTCCCCCGCGTCGAGGGTTCCCTCGTCGACCGGGTGGTCGTGGCGTTCGACGGCGAGACGCTCGTCCCGCTGTCGTTCCAGGCGTGGAGCGTGCGGGACTCCGCAGCTCCCGCTCTCGAGCTGGCCTTCACCGACGTGACGATGGAGGCGCCGAGCGACGCCGCCCTCGCGTTCTCCACCCCGGCCGGTGCGACGGTGCAGGAGAAGGTCATCGGCGCCGCGGACCTGGCCGGTGCCGAGGCCGGTGCCGCCACGGACACCGAGGCCGGCGCCGTCGATCCCGGGTCCTTCGACCCGAGCACGATGACGCCGGGCGCCGTTCCCCCGGACTTCCTCCCCGAGGGCATCAGCATCACCGGTCAGGGCTGGGCCACGGTCGTGGAGCGCTCCGGCGTCGACGTCGCCGGCCTCATCGCCGGTGACCCGGCCGCCATCGCCGACGACCTCGCCGACTCCCCCTGGGCCGGCCGCCCCGCCGAGGACCTCGCGCAGGAGTTCGCCGGTGACGGTACCGGCTTCGCCCTCGACGGCACCGCCCTGTACGAGCAGCTGACGACCCCGGTGGACGGCGGACGTCTGCTGAGCAGCGCGCTGCTCAGCGTGCTCGTGACCGACGACGGCCGCGTGCTGGTCGGCTCCGTGCCGGCCGACACGCTGCTCGCCACCGCCGGGCTGGCGTGACCGCCCCAGCCACGGCGATGCGCGTACGCGACGGCGTCCCCACCTCGGGTGGGGACGCCGTCGTCCGCACGCACGGCCTGACCAAGCGGTTCCGCAGCGGCCAGGTGGCCGTCGACGGGATCGATCTCGAGGTGCCGCGCGGCGCCGTCTACGGCTTCCTGGGTCCGAACGGCTCCGGCAAGACGACGACCATCCGCATGCTCCTCGGCCTCGTGCAGCCCACCTCCGGCGAGGCGCTCGTGCTCGGCACGCCGATGCCGGCGGGCGCCGTCGCCGTCCTCCCCCGCGTCGGCGCCCTCGTGGAGGGTCCGGCGTTCCAGCCCTACCTCACGGGGCGGAAGAACCTCGAGCGGCTCGACGCCGTCGACGCCACCGCCGACCCCCGCACCTCGAAGGCCCGCATCGGCGAGGCCCTCGAGCGCGTGGGGCTCGCGGCCGCCGCCGGCAAGCTCTACCGGCAGTACTCCCTCGGCATGAAGCAGCGGCTCGGCCTGGCCGCGGCGCTGCTGCGACCACGCGACCTGCTCGTCCTCGACGAGCCGACCAACGGTCTCGACCCGCAGGGCACCCGGGAGGTGCGTCACCTCGTGCGCGAGCTGGCCGACGACGGCGCGAGCGTCCTCGTCTCCTCCCACCTCCTCGCGGAGATCGACCAGGTCTGCACGCACGTCGGCGTGATGAGCCGCGGGAAGCTCCTGGTCCAGGGCGAGCGGAGCGCCGTCATCGCCGGCGGTCGCACCGCGAGCAACCGGGTCACCGTCACCACGCTGCCCGACCACGTCGACCGTGCGCGGGCCGCGCTGGCGCGTCTGGCCGGGACGACCACGGCCGTCATCGCCGCGCCACCAGGCGCGGGCGACGACGTCGGCCCCCTCGACGTCGACGGCGGGGTCGCACTGACCGCCGCGCTCGGCAGCGCTGTGCTGGCCGACGTCGCCCCCGCCCTCGTGCTGGCCGGGGTGCCGGTGCTGGGCATCGCCGTCGAGCGCCCGAGCCTCGAGGACGTCTTCGTCGAGCTGACCGGGGAGGGATTCGATGTCGCTCGCTGAGACCACCGCCGACACCGCCGACGCCACGAGGTCCACGGCCGCCACCCCGTTCCCGCGCCGTCGCGGTGCGTTCGGGCGTCTCCTGCGCAGCGAGCTCGGGCTGACGCTCGGCCGCCGTCGCAACCAGCTCCTGCTCGCGCTGCTCACGGCCGTTCCGGTGCTCCTGGGGATCGTGCTCGCGATCGTCAGCGACAGCGCCTACGCGGGCCAGGGTCCGGGCTTCATCGACCGGGTCGCCGGCAACGGTCTGTTCCTCGTGGTGACGTCGCTGTTCCTGTGCACGCCGTTCCTGCTGCCGCTGGTGACGAGCATCGCCGCCGGTGACGCGATCGCGGGCGAGGCCGGCGCGGGCACGTTGCGCTACCTCCTCACGGTCCCGGTGCGGCGCGGCACGCTGCTCGCCGCCAAGGCGCTCGCCGTCATGGCGTTCATGCTCGTGGCGGTCGCGCTCGTGACGGCGGCGGCGCTGCTCGCGGGCGGACTGCTGTTCGGTTTCGACGACCTGTCGCTGCTGTCCGGGCAGGAGATCCCCCTGATGGACGGCGTGCTGCGGATGCTCGGCGTCGCCGGCTACGTCGCGATGTCGCTGACAGGACTCGTCGCCGTCGGGCTCTTCTTCTCGACGCTCGCGGAGGTGCCGGTCGGCGTGATGGCGGCGACCGTCGTCGTCGCGATCGTCTCGACGGTGCTCGACTCGCTCCCGCAGCTGTCGGCGATCCACCCGTTCCTGCTCACGCACCACTGGTTCGACTTCGCGGAGTTCCTGCGGTTCGAGGTCTCCTGGTCCCTGCTGGGCCAGGGGCTGGTCGTCCAGGCGGCGTGGGTCGCGATCTTCGGATCGCTCGCGTGGGCCCGCTTCACGACGGCGGACATCACGTCCTGAGAACGCCCGCCGGCATGGCGGCGGGCCGCATGACGACGGCGGGGCGAGGGCTGGTCAGAGCCCTCGGCCCGCCGTCGTGCTTCTCCCGTGGGGAGCGTCCTCCTACTGTGGAGAGATGAGCCGCCACCCCGCACGGGCCTCCTCGCGCGCCCGGTCACCGATCGCGTGGGCGCTGATCGTCTGCGGCCTCGTCTACACGGGCGTCTGGGTCGCGCTCCACTGGCCGTCCCTGGCTCTGCTCCCGGCGTTCGCACTCGTGGTACCGGGAGCCGCGATCCTCGGGAGCCAGTCGCGGCATCGGCAGGACGCGGAGCTCCCTCCCCAGCGACGCATGGACGGGAGCTACGAGGACACCCCCCGCGAGCAAGGTCGCTGACCCACCCGCGACGCGAGCACGAGGCGCAGCGCGCGGCGTACGAGGAGGGCTATCGGGGCGTACTCGGGATGGCCTACCTCTCCCTGCAGGGATGGCGGGCGCCTCAGCGGGAGCGGGACGTGGAGGCCTTCGTCCTGTCGTAGTGGCGCCGCGCCTTCATGCGGTTCCCGCACACGGCCATCGAGCACCACTGCGCACGGTTGCCGTGACTGCGATCGACGAGGAACAGGCGACACTCGGGGTTGCCGCACGGGCGGAGCCGGCCGGGTCGAGTCTTCTCGAGCTCGTTCCAGGCGATCACGGCACGGGCGGCCAGGAGGCTGTCGGCGGGCGCCTGCAGCGTCCACTCCACGACGCCGGCGCTGATCGAGGGGACCTGGCTGACGTGGAGGAGGAACGGGGTCAGCGACCTCGGGTCGCCCTCCCCGACCACGATGCTCCGAAGCACCTCGCGGACCGCGCGGACCTGCTCCACCTCGCGACGCGTCCCGGTGCCCCCGTGCCGCACGGCCCAGGCGGCTGCCCGGGCGTCGTCGCCGAGAGCGTCCACGACGACGCCACCCTCCACCGGGGTGGAGTTGAGCAGCGCGAGAAGCGTGACCTCGTCCTCCGATACGTCTGCCATACCCCGAGTCTAACCCTGTAAGTCCGCATTGACAGGTTAGGGATCACGACCTACGTTGGCCCTAACCACACAACCCGACCTCAGGAGTTAGACATGTCTCAGGTGCACCACCGCCACCGGACCGTCGACGGGCACCGCATCTTCTACCGCGAGGCGGGCGACCCGACCGCCCCCACGATCGTGCTCCTGCACGGGTACCCGACGAGCTCGTTCATGTTCCGTCACCTGATCCCGCTGCTCGCCGACCGCTTCCACGTCGTGGCTCCCGACCATCTCGGCTTCGGCCTCTCCGACGCACCGAGCACGAGCGAGGTCGAGTACACCTTCGACCTGCTGACCGACGTCACCGAGGCGCTCCTCGCCGATCTCGAGGTGGACCGTTACGCGATCTACGTCCAGGACTACGGGGCCCCCATCGGCTGGCGGCTGGCGCTGCGCCGCCCGGAGGCGATCACGGCGATCGTCACGCAGAACGGCAACGCGTACGACGAGGGTTTCGTCGAGCCCTTCTGGGAGCCGGTCCTGGCGTACCAGCGCACGCAGGACGCCGCGACCGAGGGGGCCATCCGCGAGGCTCTGGGCCTCGACGCGATCCGCTGGCAGTACGTGCACGGAGTCGCCGATCCCACGCTGATCGATCCGGAGGCCTGGGTCCACGACCACGCCCTGATCTCGCGCCCCGGCAACGACCTCGTCCAGCTCGCGCTCTTCCGCGACTACGCCACCAACGTCGCGCTGTACCCCGATCTGCACGAGTACTTCCGCACCAGCCAGGTGCCCGTCCTCGCCGTGTGGGGCGAGAACGACGAGATCTTCGGACCCGAGGGGGCTCGCGCTTTCGGCAGGGACCTGCCCGACGCCCAGATCCATCTCGTTCCCGGCGGGCACTTCCTCCTCGAGAGCGCCGTCCACGACGTCGCCGAGCTCGTCCGCACGTTCCTCGGGCCGAGGCTCGCGGGAGCCTAGCCGGGGCACACCGCGACGACGGCGGGGCGGGGGCTCCTGCGAACCCTCGCCCCGCCGTCGTCACTCAGCGGTACCGCTGACGGGCGGCGTCAGCCGAGCGTCAACCGACCTCGACGACCTCGCTGCCCTCGGGGTCCACGTACCGGTAGAGGAACGCGGCGAACGCGTCCCGGGCGATCGGCGCGAGCGGCCGGTAGAGCGCCGTCCCGTCGTTGCCCTGCCAGCCCGTGGCCACACCGGTGTCGGCCAGCCAGGTGACCTCGGTGTAGAACGCGTCGCCCGGCGCGATGTCCGTGAACGGCGAGACGTCCGGGGCGTCGAACTCCGGCGACTGGGCGGTCCGGTACAGGAACGCGGCGATCGCGTCGCGCGCCACCGGCTCCAGCGGCCGGAACTGCTTGGTGCCGTCGGGCGCCGTCCACCCGGTCGCGATGCCCTCCTCGGCCAGCCAGGCGATCTCCCGGTAGAACTGGTTGTCCGTGGCGACGTCGGTGAACGGCGACACCTCGGGCAGCTCGAAGTCCGGGGAGTCGGCGAGTCGGTAGAGGAAGGCTGCGACGGCGTCGCGCGCGATGGGGTTGAGCGGACGGAACTGCGTGCTGCCGTCCCCGTTCTCCCAGCCGGTGGAGATGCCGGCGTCGACGAGCCAGCGGATCTCGCGGAAGAACTGGTTGTCCGCCCCGACGTCGGTCAGGCGCAGCGGACCGGGCTCGAGCCAGCTCGTGTTCCACGGGCCCCAGTGTCCTGCGGCGTTCTTGGCGCGCACGTGCACCCACTGGCGCTCCCGCACGTCCCAGTCGGGCTGGAGGAGGCCGGTGAACGTCGTCGTCACGGACGGCTCGACGCTCGCGGCGACGGCGACGGCGGTGGCCGGGTCGCCCACGACGACCTCGACGTCGGTGACGGCGTGGGTCACCGGGCGGCGCGTCAGCGAGCCCGGGTGGGAGCCGTAGGTGTCGTCGCTGGCCGAGCCCACGACCGTGACGTTGCCGTCGACGTCGTAGGCCAGGGTGGCGTCGGTGACGGTCGGGCCGAGCGGGGAGACGTACGGGTCGGACGCCGCCTCGGCGCCGTACAGGAGCGCCGGCTTCGCGGCGTTCCAGAACGTCTCGGCGCGCGCGTAGGAGGGGAAGAAGCCGCCGGTCTGCGCGGTCCCGATCTCCCAGGTGTAGGCCGGGATGCCGATCTCGTCGTAGATCCAGTCGATGTCGTTGCCGGCGTTGTTGTAGAGGATCTCCCCCGCCTTGCCGGTGTTGAACTGGTTGAACGCGCTCTGGCGGAAACCGAGCGCCTTGATCGGCTCGAGGTTCGGCACGTTCGCGTTCCGGTCGTACGCGTAGGGGTAGATCACGTAGTCCGAGTAGGAGTGCAGGTTCACGTAGACGCCCTGCCGGTCCGCGGGGGCGGCCGTCTCGGTGCCCACCTTGAACTCGCCGAAGAGCTCCTTCAGGAGCGCGACCTGCGTGGCCGCCTCGGGCTCGGAGAACGGCGCCTCGCCCTTGTAGGTCGCGGCGTTGGGGTTGGCCGACGTGCTCTCGCCGCCCCACGCGGTGGCGTAGTTGCGGTTCAGGTCGATGCCCGGCTGCTGGCTGCTGTAGTTCGGCGACGTGCCCGTGAAGAGGGTGTCGTTGAGGTTCTTGCGCTGCCACGCCTTGGAGCTGTTGGGCGGAGTCGCGTCGCCCGCGGCGTTCGTGGGCACGGCGCCGGACAGCGCCGTCTCGACGACAGCGGCGCCGTCGGGGTTGTTCTGCGGTGCGACCCAGAGCTCGGTGGTGTCGAGCAGGTGGGTGATCTCCGGGTCCGTGCCGTACCCGTCGATGACCTCGGTCGCGAATCGCCAGGCGAGCTCGGACGTGATGATCTCGCGCGGGTGCGCCTGCGCCGTCAGGTAGAACCTCGGCTTCTCGTTCGTGTGCTCGGACCAGTCGCCGTCGGTGTCGGCACCGGCCGTGATGCGGATCGCGAGCAGGTCGTGGCCGCCGCGGCCCTGGGTCTTGAGCCACGAGTCGCCGTAGTCGACGACCTCGACCAGGTCGCCGTAGGCCTCCTCCAGGTCGTAGAGGTACTGGGTGTGCGCAGCCACGGTGCGGTACCCGCCGAAGAACGTCTCGTAGGAGTTGTCGGCGAGCAGCTCGGGGAGCGGGTAGCCGGTCGCGGCGCGGGCGGCGCTTCGCTGGCCGACGGCGGGACCGCCGTCGATGGCGTCGGCGTAGGCCACGTCCTCGACGATCTCGAGGCCGGCGCCGTCGAGCAGGTCGCGCGTCTCGGCGTCGCCGAGCACGGTGACCTGGGACTCGGTGGCGCTGACGACGTCGAGACCGTCGAGCACGCTCGACAGCGCCGCGGGGTCCAGGTCGCCCGGCTCGACGGTGAACAGCGTCGGGCCGGCGGCGGGGCCTGCCGGGTCGGCCGGATCGGCGGTCGCCGGGCCGGCCAGAGCGGCGAGACCGGCCGTGGCGACGGCGATGGCGGCCGCCGCGGCGCCGACGCGGGTGGCGCGTCGGGCTCGGGGCGGTCGCGGCGGTCGTGGCGGCTGTGGGGCGGTGGATCGAGACATCAGGGGTACCTCTCCTCGGTCGGTCAGAACCCGGCGCGGGGGCGCCGTCAACACGAACCACGCACGTTGCGAGGTCCGCGTGAACACGGTCGACGCTACGAACGCCGCGGCGTCGCGCCGGGTCGTGAGCAAGAGCGTCCACATGTCGGGATTCGGACGGGGTCGACGTCCCCGATCGCGCGTCAACGGCTCGCCTGGCGAGACCAGCGGCCCGGGGTTGCGCGGTCGACGGCGGTGCGAGAGGGGGACCGGCTGCGTCGATGCGGGCCCCGACCGTGATGTCCGATCCCCGCCAGTTCAGGCCGCCCCGGTGGGCCACACTGGACGCATGCACCTGCCCCTGGACGCCGAGTCCGCGCACCGCGCGGTGGCCGGTCGCGACCCGCGGTGGGACGGTCGCCTCTACCTCGGCGTCGCGACGACGGGCATCTACTGCCGGCCGTCCTGCCCGGCGCGCACCCCGCTCCCGCACCACTGCCAGTACTTCCCGACGGCAGCGGCCGCCGTCGCCGCCGGGTTCCGCGCCTGCAAGCGGTGCCGCCCCGACGCGCTGCCGGGCACGCGGCACTGGGACGCGCGCGGCGACCTGGTGGCACGGGCGGTTCGACTCATCGCGGACGGGGCGCTCGACGACGGCGGCGTGGCCGCGCTCGCGCAGCGCCTCGCCGTCAGCGAGCGCCACCTGCACCGGATGCTGCTGGCGGAGGCGGGCGCCTCGGCGCAGCAGCTCGGTCGCACGCGCCGCGCCCACGTCGCCCGCACGCTCATCGAGCAGACCGGGATGCCGCTGAGCGACGTCGCCTTCGCCGCCGGATTCGGGTCGATCCGCCAGTTCAACGACGTCATGCTCGCCGAGTTCGGCGCGAGCCCGCGCTCCTTCCGGCGGCCGCGCGGCTCCGGCGTGGCACCGAGCGCCTCGGGGACCACGACGGCGGACGGCACCTCCGCCGTCGACGGCCAGGTGGGTCTCGGCGCCCCGTCGATCGCCCTCCGGCTCGGGTACCGGGGCACGATCGCGGCGCTGACGCTGCGGCGCACGCTCGCGGCGCACGCGATCGGCGGCGTCGAGCGGATCGAGATCGACGGCGGACACACTCGCGTCGTCGACGCCCCGTCCGGTCCGGCGATCGTGCGCGTGGACCTCGGGACGGAGGACGTGCTGGACCAGCCGATCGCGGCGACGTTCCAGCTCGCCTCCCTCACCGACCTCATGCCCGTCATGACCCGCGTGCGACGCTGGCTCGACCTCGACGCGGATCCGGCACTCGTGGCCGAGCACCTCGGAGGCGACCCGCTCCTGGGACCGCTCATCGCCGTCCGGCCGGGGCTGCGGGTGCTGGGGGCGATCGACGGCGCGGAGGTCGCCGTCTGTGCGGTGCTGGGGCAGCAGGTGTCGGTCGCCATCGCCCGCGTGTTCCAGTCCCGGATCGCCGCGGCGTTCGGGGCGCCGGTGGTTGGTGTGCAGAAACCCCTCGCGGAGATGCGCAAGCCCCTCGCCGGTGTTCCTCAGCCCCTCGCCGGTGGGCAGAAGGCCCTCGCGGATGGGGTGCACACCTTTCCGCGGGCCGAGGTGCTCGCCGCGGCCGGGCCGCAGGCGATCAGGGATGCCGCGAACCTCACGCAGGCTCGCGCGCGCACCGTCCACGCCCTCGCCACGGCGATCGCGGAAGGCCTCGTGCTGGAGCCGGGCGTCGACCCCGAGGGCACGCGCGCCGCGCTGCTGGCCCTGCCGGGCATCGGACCGTGGACGGCCGACTACGTGAACCTGCGCGCGCTCCGCGACCCCGACGCCTTCCTGCCGGGCGACCTCGTGCTCCGCAAGGCGCTCGCCGCCGCGACGTCGACACCGCTCAAGGAGCTCACCCCGCGCATCGCCGAGACGCTCGCCCAGCCCTGGCGCCCCTGGCGCTCCTACGCCCTTCAGCACCTATGGACCCAGGAGGTCTACGCATGAGCACGCCACCGCCCACCGCGGCACCGCTGATCCTCGCCACGTACCCGACCCCCGCCGGACCGGCCCACGCCGTCATCACGCCGGAGGACGACGTCGTCCGCCTGTTCGGCTGGCTCGACCCGGCCGAGAACATCGGGCGCCTGCGCCCCGACCTCGCCGCACGTGGCCTGACCGAGGGCGACGGCCCGGCCTCGATCCGCGGCGCCATCGCGGACTACACGGCCGGTGACCTGGACGCGCTGGACGCGATCGCCGTCGAGCAGCCGGGAGGCGAGTTCTTCACCGCCTCGTGGGAGGCGATGCGGCGGGTCCGCCCGGGCCACCCGGTCACCTACACCGAGCTCGCGACGGCGGCCGGTCGGCCCACCGCCGTCCGCGCGGCCGCGAGCGCCTGCGCCCGCAACCTCGTCGCGCTGGTCGTGCCGTGCCACCGCATCGTGCGGACCGACGGCGGCCTCGGCGGGTTCTACTACGGCCTCGAGGTCAAGCGGGCGCTGCAGGAGCACGAGGCCCGCTTCGCGAGCTGACCCGCCCGACCGCGAGCCCACCCGCCCGACCGCGAGGGCGATCCATCCGCCGTGAGGGCGACGCAGCGCGGATCGCTCTCACGACGGATGGATCGCCGTCGCGAGAGCGCGCCTCAGGCAGGCGCCTCAGGCGTACGGCTCGGACGCCAGCAGGTCCAGGCCCAGCGAGCGCGAGAGCATCGCCGCGGACAGGGCCCCGCGCACGGAGTTGCCCGTCCCGTCGAGCAGCGGCGAGTACGTGCCGAGCGCGCAGCGCCCCGGCGAGACGGTGACGATGCCGCCGCCGATCCCCGACTTCGCCGGCATCCCGACGTCGATCAGCCACTCGCCCGACGACTCGTACATCCCGGCGACCAGCATGAGGGCGAGCGTCACGCGCGCGACCTCCTCGCTCACCACCCGCTCGCCCGTCACCGGGTGGTGGCCGCCGTCGGCGAGCACCGCCCCCATCACGGCCAGATCGGCCGCGGTCACCTCGAGCGCGCACGTGCGGGTGTAGATCTCGACGGCGTCGTCCGGGTCCCCCTCGACCGTGCCGAACGAGCGCATGAGGTGCGCGAGGGCCAGGTTGCGGTGGCTGACCTCGCGCTCGGAGTCGAGGGTCTCCTCGTCGAGGCCGAGGTCACGCCCGGCGAACCGTGACAGGCCGTCGCGCACCCAGCGCCACCGCTCCTCGACGCCCTCTCCCGGGATGTGGCTGACGGTCGCGATCGCGCCGGCGTTGACCAGCGGGTTCGTCGGCCCCGCGATCCCCACCTCCACCGCCTGCGCCGAGTGGAACGGCAGCCCGGTCGCGTTCACCCCGACGCGCTCGCGGAGCAGGTCGACGCCGAGCTCCTCCGCCAGCAGCGCGTACGTGAACGGCTTCACGACGCTCTGGATCGTGAACGTCACGCGCGAGTCGCCGTGCTCGTGCAGCTGCCCGTCCACGCCCAGCACGGCCAGGCCGAAGTGCGCCGGATCGGCCCGGCCGAGCGCCGGGGCGACGGTGGACAGCTCGCCGTCGTCGTCCGCGGCGAACTCCTCGTGCACCTGCGTCAGGAACGACGTCACCGACTCGCCCGAGGGCAGGGCGGCGGGGACGACGGTGCGGGGCGTCGCGGCGACGCGGTCGTAGGCGATCTTCATCCCGCCATCCTCCCGTGCCGACCACGCTCCCGGCACCGGTGGCCTGGCAGGCTGGCACCGTGAGCCCCGTCGCGACCACCCCGGACCCCCGGCGATGGCTGCCGACCGCGGTCGACCTGTGGGAGGCGCTGCTCCAGCTCGCCGCGACCGCGCTGGGCCTGAGCGTCGGCATCGCGCTCGTCGAGGACGTGAGCGCCACGAACGGCTGGTCGGTCGTGGGGGCCGCGCTCGCCGTCGCGACCCTGACGTGGCTCGTCGCGGCGCCGCTGCGGGCCGTCGCGAACCTGCTCGGAGGCGTCGTCGCGTTCGTGCTCAGCCTCGCCGCCCAGATCACCCTCATGTGGGCCGCGCTGTACCTGCTGCCCGGCCTCGTCGTGGAGTCGTGGTGGGCCGCGGCCCTGGTGCTGCTGATCACCGGCGCCGTGGTCGCCGCCGTCGCGTGGCTGGTGGGGGCGAGCGACGCGGGGTACGTCGTCGGCGACGTGCTGCGCCGCGGGCGCCGTCGGGCCTCCCAGCGCCGTCGCGCCGAGGCGCGCGGCCTCCCGCTCGCCGACCCCCGACCGCCGGGTCTGCTGCTCGTCATCCTCGACGGCGTCGCCGAACCCGTGCTCCGCCACGCGCTCGACGCCGGCCACGCGCCGACGATGGCGCGCTGGCTCGACGAGGGCAGCCACGTCCTGGACGGCTTCTGGGCGCAGGTCCCGGCCACCACCCCGGCCTCGACGGCCGGCCTCCTCCACGGCACCTCCGACCGCATCCCCGCGTTCCGGTGGTGGGACGCCGCACAGCGTCGTCTCGTGGTGACGAACCACCCGCGGGACGCGGCCGCCGTCGAGACCGCGATGTCCGACGGCGAGGGCCTCCTCGCGCACGGCGGCGCCGCCGTCTCCACGGTCTTCTCGGGCGACGCCCCGCACGCCCAGCTGGTGATGAGCCGCGTCGTCGGCGCGGTGCGCAGTCGGAGCCGCGGCGGCATCTACGTGCGGTTCTTCCTCTCGCCGCTGGTCTTCATGCGCACGCTCGTGCTGACGATCGGCGAGATGGTCAAGGAGGTCTACCAGGCCCGCCTGGCACGGTTGCGCGACGTCAGCCCGCGCATCGGCCGCGGCGGCTGGTACGTGCTGCTGCGCGGCATCACGAACGTCACGCTCCGCGGGCTGAACACCTCGCTCGTGGCCGAGCACATGGAGAAGGGGGTCCCCACGATCGCCGTCGACTTCGTGGACTACGACGAGATCGCCCACCACGCCGGCCCGCTGCGCCCCGAGGCCCTGCGCTCCCTCGAGGGGCTCGACGGCGTGCTCCGCACCCTCGAGACGGTCGGGGAGGTCGCGCCGCGCGACTACCGGATCGTCGTGGTCTCCGACCACGGCCAGTCGCTCGGCGACACGTTCGCGCAGCGCGCGGGCATGCCGCTCGCCGACCTGGTCACCGCGCTGATGGCCGGGCGGGTCGACGACGTCCTCGCGCCCGGTGGCGGCGAGGACTGGGGACCGCTCAACGCGCTGCTGACCGAGGTGGTCTCGCCGCTGCGCCGCCGTCGGACGCCGATCGTGTCGGGTCCCGAGCGGCCGGAGAGGGCGGGGCGGCCGACGCGCCCGGCGCGCCCCACCCGCCCGGGGCGGGCGGAGCCCGCCGCCGATCGTCCCTCTCCCGGAGGTGACGACGTCGTCGTCATCGCGTCGGGCAACCTCAGCCTGGTCTGGTTCACCGGCGACGACGACCGCCTCCCCCTCGAGGCGCTGCAGCCGCGCTGGCCGAGCCTGGTGGCCGGACTCGCGGCGCACCCGCTGATCGCCGTCGTCGTCGTCGACTCGGCGGACGGGCTGCTCGCCGTCGGGCCGCGCGGGGTCCGTCGCCTCGAGGACGTCGGTCCCGACGGCGAGCCGCTCGTCGAGGGCGTCGATCCGCTCACCGCGTTCGAGGACGCCGACGTCGCCGCGAGGGACCTCGCCCGCGCGGCCCGGCTGCCGCACACGGGCGACCTGCTGCTCGTCTCCGCCGTCGACGACGGCCGCGTGCTCGCGTTCGAGAACCAGGTCGGTTCGCACGGCGGCCTCGGCGGCGACCAGAACAGCGCGGTCCTGCTGCACCCGACCTCGCTGGTGCGCGACGACGACTCCCCGCTCGTCGGCGCCGACGCCGTCTTCCACCAGCTCGTGGCGTGGCAGCGCCGGCTGGGGTTGCGGCCGTGACGCCCGAGAACCGCCCCGACGCCGTCACCTGGCTCGGCCACGCGACGTGCGTGATCGACGTCGGCGGCGTCCGGTTCGTCACCGACCCCCTGCTCGGCCGGCACGCCGGCGTGCTCCGGCGGCGCGACGCGCTCGCGCCCGAACCGCGGCACTGGCACGGCAGCGCGGCCGCCCTCGTCTCCCACCTGCACCACGACCACGCGCACCTCGGCTCGCTGCGCTCGGTGGGCGCCGTCGCCCTCTCCGCTCCCGCCAACGCGCGCTGGCTCGAGCAGCACGGGGTGCCCGCGCACCACCTCGGGCCCGACGACTGGTGGTCGCCCGACGGCGCCCCGCACGTCCGCGTCCGAACCGCCCACGCGGTGCACGGGCACCGCCCGATGCCGCACCGCCCCAACGCCGCGACCGGGTTCCTCGTGGTGAGCGACGGCGTCGCGCGCGACGGCTCCCCGCGCACCACCCGCGTGTGGTTCGCCGGCGACACCGAGGCCTACCCCGCGATGGCCCAGCTCGACGAGCTCGCGGGCGGCCCGATCGACCTCGCGCTCGTGCCGATCGGCGGCTGGGGGCCGCGACTGTCGGGCGGGCACCTCGACCCTGTCCAGGCGGCCCGGGTGTGCCGGACGGTCGGGGCCGCGCGCGCCGTCCCGATCCACTGGGGCACGCTGCACGCCCCGCTCGGGCAGCACCTGCCGCGCGGCTGGATGGACCGCGGCGGCGAGGCCTTCGTGGCCGCCGTCCGCCGGGAGGCCCCGGACTGCGAGCCGGTCCTCCTCCAGCCGGGCGACGCCGTCGCTCTCTGACCGCGCCCGCGGCGACCCGCCGTCGTAGTCTCGGGCGACGTCCTCGAGCACAGGAGTTCCCGTGAAACGTCGCACCGCGATCGTGACGACCGGCGTCGCCGTGGTCGGCGTGCTCGGCGCCGTCGTCCTCGTCTCGCTCCCGCTGCTGCAGCACGACACCGAGCGGATCCGCGTCGTGGCGGACCCGCGGCTGCGCGAGGCGATCGAGGTCTACGTGGCCGACGTCGAGGACCGCCTGCTCCTCTCGCCCGAGGACCTCGCGACCCACGACGATCTCGCGGCCCGCTCGGTGGCGCTCGAGGTGGAGGTGTACGCCGACCTCGACCAGCAGATCACCGCGGCGACCGTCGAGATCCAGAACCTCCAGGACGCCCGGATCGAGGGTCCCCACGTCGTCGTGACGGTCACCACCGGCTCGACCATCGACCTGAGCGACGACTCCGGGACCTACCTCGGCTGGTCGCCGGCCTGGAGCGACACCCACGAGCTGACGCTGGAGCGGAACGGTCGCGAGTTCGTCGTGGTCGACGACGTCATCACGTCGGGCCCGTAGCCGCCCCGCGCGGCCGTGGGAGGATGGGCGACGTGAGTCCGAACCGCGTGCGCGTCGTGCGCGGAGCCGTCGCCGGTGGCGTCTCGGTCGGACTCGCCCTCCTCTTCCACCTCGCAGGCGGCGGCGCCGCCCCCGGGGCCCTCGGCCTGGCCGCGCCCCTCGTGCTCGCCTCGCTCGCGGCGACGGCGCTGACCTCGCGCGCCCGGCTGGGCACCACGCTCGCGGCGACGACGATCGGCCAGGTCGCCTTCCACACCCTCTTCACGCTGGGCGCCGCCCCCGTCGCGACGTCGGCCACCGCCGGCCACGGCAGCCACGCCGCCCACGCCGACCCGTCCGCCGCCCTGCAGCACGCCACCGCCGGCGCCGACGCCACCCACGCCGTCGTCGGCGTGCACGGCGACGCCCGGATGTGGGCCATGCACCTGGTCGCGGCCGCCGTCACCGCCGTCGTGCTGCACCACGGCGAGCTCGCTCTCGCGCACCTGGCGGGCCTGGCCGTGCGCGTCGCGCACGCGGTCGGCCTCGGCCGCCGCCCGGCCGCCCCGCTCGCGGCGCCCGTCGTCCTCCTCGCGACCGCGGCACCCGTCGACGGCGAGCGCCCGCGTGCCTGGACCGACCACCTCGTCAGCACCTCCCCGCGCCGCGGACCCCCGGTCGGCCTCGCCGCCTGACCGACCCGGCGTTCTCGCCCCGCGCGAGCGACGTCGCCCTGCGCACCCCCGGGACACCCCATGCCCACGCACCCCAGGGTGCGGCCGCGGCACGCCGTCACGACGGCGCTCGCCCTGGTCGCCCTGACCTGGCTCACCCTGGCGTCGGCCCCACCGGCCGCCGCCCACGACACCCTGGTCGCGTCGACACCCGCCGCTGACGAGAACCTCGACTCCGCCCCGGCGGAGCTCGTGCTCACGTTCTCCGGCGACGTGCTCGACGTCGGCGCCGAGGTCCTTCTCACCGGTCCCGACGGCGAGCACCGCTCGGTGCCGTCCGTCACCGACGGCGTGGTCACCACCGCGCTGCCGGACCTGCCGGTCGGGCACTACGACGCCCGCTGGCGCGTCGTGTCCGAGGACGGCCACCCGATCTCCGGCATCGTGCCGTTCTCGATCGGCGACGCCGGACCACGGCCCGAGCCCACGACCGCACCGTCCACCTCACCGACCCCCACCGACGTCGACGCCGCAGCGCCGACGGACGCCGGCACGCCCGCGACGACCTCCCCCGCCGTGGCCCCCGGGCCGCTGCGCCCGCTCGGGGTCGCCGCGATCGGGGCGCTCGCCGCGCTCGCGGTGCTGGCGACCGTCCGGGCGGTGCGCCGCCGTCGTCACCCCCACCACCCGTCACAGGAGATCTCATGACCACGAGCACCACCCGCACGTCCCGCACCGCCCGCACGCTCGCCACGACCGCCGCCGTCGCGGCTCTCGTCCTGGCCGCGTGCTCGACGCCCGACGACGGCGGGGCCCCCGCCGTCGCCGACGACGCCCCGTCCGGCCCGGCCCTCGAGCTCACCGACGCGTGGGTCAAGTCGGCGGACGAGGGCATGACCGCCGCCTTCGGCACGCTGGCGAACACGGGCGGGGCGGACGTCACGGTCGTGGCCGTCACCTCGCCCGCCGCCACCGCCATGGAGCTGCACGAGACCGTCGAGAAGGACGGCGTCATGGTGATGCAGGAGGTCGAGAGCTTCGACGTCCCCGCCGGCGGGAGCGTCGAGCTCGAGCCCGGCGGAAACCACCTGATGTTCATGGGCCTGACCGCCCCGATCGCCCCCGGGGACGAGATCGAGCTCGTGCTCGAGCTGACCGACGGCAGCACGGTCGAGCTCCTGGCTCCCGCGAAGGACTTCGCCGGCGCCAACGAGAGCTACGAGGGCGGGACGGACATGGACCACGGCGACATGGGCGACATGGACCACGGGGACATGGACCACGGCGACACGGGCGCCGACCACTGATGGAGGACACCCCTCGGGGGCGCCCCAGCCGGCGACAGATGCTCCTCGGGAGCGCCGTCGCCGGTTGGGGCGCGGCCCTCGCCCTCGGGACCGACGCGGTCGCGAGCGGTGCGACTCCGACGCCTCCGCAGCCGTCGCCCCCCGAGGACGCGCACGGCTCGGTGACGATCCCGTTCCACGGCCCCCACCAGGCCGGGATCGCGATCGAGCCGCAGGCGCGGTCGACGTTCCTCGCGCTCGACCTCCTGCCTGCCACCGACCGCGACGGCCTGCGCCGCCTGCTCCGGCTGCTGTCCGACGACGCCGCCCGGCTCACGCAGGGGCGTCCGGCCCTGGCCGACTCCGAGCCCGAGCTCGCCGCGAGGCCCGCCCGGCTGACGGTGACGTTCTCGGTGGGACCCGCCGTCGTCGCGCTCGCGGGTCGGGCCGTGCCCGACTGGCTCGCACCGTTGCCGCCCTTCGGCATCGACCGCCTCCAGGAGGCGTGGTCCGGCGGAGACCTCGTGCTGGAGGTCGCCTCGGACGACGACCTCACGCTCGCCCACGCCGTCCGGATGCTGCTCAAGGACGCTCGCGCGTTCGCGACCCTCCGGTGGGTCCAGGCGGGGTTCCGGCACGCGCACGGCTCGCAGCCGTCGGGCACCACCATGCGGAACCTGTTCGGGCAGAAGGACGGCACGGTCAACCTCGTGCCGGGCACGGCCGACTTCGAGAGCCTCGTCTGGCGGACCGACGGCTGGCTGGCCGGCGGGAGCAGCCTCGTGATCCGCCGGGTCGCGATGGACCTGGACACGTGGGACGAGCTGGACCGGCCCGGCCGCGAGGCCTCGGTCGGGCGCACGCTCGCCACCGGGGCCCCGCTGACGGGCACGGCCGAGCACGACGAGCCCGACCTCGAGGCGTTGGACGCCGTCGGCTTCCCGGTGATCTCGGACGTCGCGCACCTGCGGCGGGCCCGCTCGGAGGACCCGACCCAGCGGTTCTTCCGGCGCGGGTACAACTACGACGATCCGCCGTCGGCCGGCGCGATCTCGAACGCCGGGCTGATCTTCACGTCGTACCAGGCCGATCCGGTCCGGCAGTTCGTACCGATCCAGCAGCGGCTGGACGAGCTCGACCTGCTGAACGAGTGGACGACGCCGATCGGCTCCGCCGTGCTGGCGGTCCTGCCGGGCTGCGCGGAGGGCGGCTACGTGGGCGAGACGCTGCTCGTCTGAGGCGAGCACCGCCGTCGCGCACCGCGAGCCGCACGCACCGCGAGACCGATGCGTTGCCGCCGAGACCGACCCCGCGAGGGTCGGTCTCGGCAGCGACGCATCGGTCTCGGCGGACGGTGCCGCGGTGCTACTCCCAGAGGCGGTTGACCTGCTCCCCCGCGTCGACCAGCGAGTCGGGGTCGGCGCCGAAGGAGAAGATCCGGTCCATCGCCGGCTGCATGATCGTGGTCAGCTGCGACCACTGGTCGACCACCGGGCTGGGCACGGTGGTGCCGTCCTCGATGTGGACGGAGAAGGCCTCGGCGTTGATCCCGATCGCGGTGAACGCGTCGATCGCGCGGTCGGTGGCGTCGAGCGAGGCCGGGAACACGGTCGCCGCGTCGGCCACGCTGAGCTGGCACTCGGGCGAGGCCAGGTGCTTGACCCAGAGCCACGCCTCCTCGGGGTTCGGCGTGCCGGCCCAGATCGAGTCCCCGAGGCCGTTGATGACACTCGCGCGCTCACCGCTGGGACCGATCGGCGTCGGCGCGACCTGGAGCTCCACACCCTCCCGCTCGATGACGTTGCGGGCGTTCCACGACCCCTCCACCAGCGTGGCGTAGGCACCGTTGGCCAGCGCGTCCGTCCCGCCGATGCCGGACGTCGCCACCGCGAACGGCGGCATGTAGCCCTTCTCGATGAGCGAGCGGTACCAGCGGATCGTCTCGATGAACTCCGGGTCGCCGTAGTTGAACGACGTCGACCACGGGTGCTCGTCCGAGTAGACCCAGTTGTTGGACAGGGCGAAGGGTGACCACTGGACCTGGCCGTAGCCGGCCCCGGCCTCGCCGTAGCCCATGCCGTAGACGGCGACGTCCTCGGGGTCGAAGCCCTCCTCGTCGCCGCGGACCCCGTTCGCGTCCACGGTCATCCGGGCGAGGAACGCCTCGAACGTGCCGCCGTCGGTCGGGTTCCACTCGAGGGAGTCGAGGTCCTCGGCGGTGTAGCCGGCGTCGGCCAGCATCGTGGAGTTGTAGAACAGGCCCTCCGTGTCCCAGTCCTTCGGCAGCGCGTACCGGCCGGACTCCGGCCCCTCCCACAGGCTGACGAGCCCGTCCTGGTAGATGTCGAGGTCGACGTCGTCCCGCTCCACGAGCGGGTCGAGGTCGAGCAGCTGGTCGTACTCGACGAACTTGCCGAACTGCTGCGTGTGGTCGACGAAGACGTCGGGGGCGTTCTCCGCCACCATGCGGGCCGTCAGCTGGGTCCAGTAGTCGCCCCAGCCGTACTGCTCGATGTTGATGCGGATGTCGGGGTGGGCGGCCTCGAACTCGGTCGCGCACGCCTGGTAGGCCGGCAGCTGCGCCGAGTCCCACATCCAGTAGGTCAGCGTGACGGGTCCGCCCTCGGCCGCCTCGCCCGGACCGCACGCGGTCAGGACGCCGGCCAGGCCGGTCAGGGCGAGCGCGGCGGCGGCGGTCCGGCGGCGGACGCCCCCTCGGGGGGTGGTGGCTTTCGCGGTGGTGCTGCGTGCATGTGTCATCTGGATCCTCACTTGATCCCGGAGAAGCCGATGGAGTTGACGATCCGCTTCCCCAGCGCGAGGAACAGGATCACGATGGGCAGCGCCGCCACCAGGGTCGCGGCCATCAGGCCGGACCAGTCGGGGCTGCCCTGCGGGGTCTGCGACCGGAAGATGCCGAGCGCGACGGTGAGCACGCGGACGTTCTCCGACTGCCCCACCAGCAGCGGCCAGAAGTACTCGTTCCAGGCGGCGATGTAGGTGAGCACGGCGAGCGTCGTGATGGGCGCCCCGCTCATCGGCAGGATGATCCGCAGGAACGTGCGGGCCCGGCTCGCGCCGTCGAGCATCGCGGCCTCCTCGAGCTCGAACGGGATGCCGAGGAAGAACTGCCGCAGGAAGAAGATCGCGAACGGCGTCATCAGGAGCGTCGGCAGCACCAGCCCGGGGAAGGTGTTGAGCAGCCCGAGCTCCTTGATGAGCACGAAGTTCGGGATGGCCGTGAAGATGCCGGGGACCATGAGCGCGGACAGGAAGACGGCGAACACGGTGTTGCGTCCGGGCCAGCGCAACCGGGCGAACGCGTAGGCGGCCATGGCGGAGAAGAACACCTGGCCGACGGTGATCGACGTCGCCACGATGACGGAGTTGCGCAGGTAGAGCCAGAAGTTGATCCGGCCGCCGGCACCGCCCTGGGCGAGGGAGTCCTCGAGCGTGACGAGGCCGAAGACGCGGCGGAAGCCGTCGAGCGTGAAGCCGGCGGGGAGCAGGTTGTCCGCCTGCGAGGCGAGCAGCGCGTTCGTCGAGAGCGCGGTGCGCAGCATCCAGTAGAACGGGAACAGCGTGATCAGCAGCAGGGCGATCATGCAGATCCAGCCGAGCACCTTGCCCGGGCGGACGCGGCGACGGCGGCGCTGCGGATCGATCGGACCGGTGGGCGAGGCCTCGGTCGGGGCGGGCGTGGCGCCCGGGTCGAGTGTCGTGGTCATCGTCGTCTCCTCAGGCCTCGTCCGACTCGCCGGCCCGCAGCAGCCGCAGCTGCACGAGGGCCACGACCAGCAGGATCAGGAAGAGCACGACCGACAGCGCCGAGGCGTAGCCGAAGTCGAGCTGCTCGAACGCGAGGTCGTAGATGTACAGGTAGATGACGCGGGTGGCGTTGATCGGGCCACCGCCCGTCGTGACGGCCACCGTGTCGAAGATCTGGAACGAGCCGGTCACGGTGACCACCAGCACGAGCGCGAGCACGGGGCGCAGCAGCGGCATCGTGATGGAGCGGAACTGCCGCCACGGGCTGGCGCCGTCGAGCGCGGCCGCCTCGTAGAGCTGCGGCGAGATCATCTGCATCCCGGCGAACAGCAGCAGCGCGGTGTACCCGAGGTGGCGCCAGACGTTGATGAGAGCGATGGTCGGCAGCGCGAGCGCCGGGTTGCCGAAGAACGCCTGCGGGTCCATGCCGAAGCGCTCCAGCAGCACGTTCACGACGCCGAGCTGCACGTCGAGCATGAAGAACCACACCAGCGCGACGATGACGTTGGCGATGAAGTACGGCAGCAGGATCGCGCCACGCACGAGGATCGAGCGGGTCAGGCGCTGCATGAGGACGGCGACGCCGATCGCCAGCACCGTCTGGACGATGATGTTGATCGCGACGTAGTACAGCGTCACGACCAGCGCGTTCCAGAACAGCGGGTCGTTCACCAGCCGCTCGTAGTTGTCCAGGCCCACCCACGTCGGTGGGGCGAGCACCGGGTAGTCGGTGAAGCTGAAGTAGACGCCGCGGATCGTGGGGAGCAGGTAGAACACCACGAAGCCGACGGTCGCGGGGATGAGGAAGATCATCGCCGTCCGCAGGTCCGTCCGGCGCCACACCCCCCGTCGTCTCGGGGGTGCTGACGTGGGTTCGGGTCGGCGGGGCCGCCCGGTCAGGACAGGTGTGGCCATCGGATTCTCCTGGGTCGCGTCGTTGCGGTGAGGTGGGGCGAAGGTGCGGGGTGGGGCGGTGCCGTCGGGGGTCGACGGCGGAGCACGCGTCCCGGTCGGGACGGTGCGTGGGCGCCGGGTCGGCGCGGGCGGGCTGTGCTGGCTGAGCTGCTGTGCTGGCCGTGCTGGTCGTGCTGGCTAGAGCGCCGTCAGGTGCAGCAGGACGGTGTGCTCGGGGAGCTGGTTCGGTGCCTGGAGGCCGGTGGCGGCGAGGACGCGGCCGGTGAGCGCGACGCCGTCGCTCCACCACGCGGGGACCTCGCGGCCGCGACGCGGGCCGGGGTCGTCGCCGGGGGCAAGCGGGGTGACGCGGTAGGTGGTGGCCGGGTCGAGACCGGGGATCCGGACGCGTCCGGGGGGCGCGGTCACGCCCGTCGTCACCTGCACGACGGCGATGATCGCCTCGCGCGCGTCGGCGGAGACCACGCCGTGCACCCGCAGCGCGGGGTCCGGGTCGTCGCTGCGGACCGTGACGCCGTGGTGCAGCAGGTCGCGGTGGGCCGTGTACGCCGCGATCCAGGTCGCGAGCTCGTCGAGGTCGGCGTCGCTCGCGCTCGTGAGGTCCCACTCGACGCCGAGGTGGCCGAACATCGCGGTCGCGGCGCGGAAGCTCAGGTCGTGGCGGCGCCCGGTGGTGTGGGAGTGCGGCGAGGCGACGTGCGAGCCCAGCATCTCCGGCGGCACGAGCAGGCCCGTGCCGGCCTCGATGATCTGGCGCTCGAGCGGGTCGATGCAGTCCGACGTCCAGATCCGGTCCGTGAGCGCGAGGATCCCGAGGTCGGCGCGGCCGCCGCCGCCCGAGCAGCTCTCGAACTCCACGTCGGGGTGCGCCTCGCGCAGCGCGGCGAGGAGCCGGTAGGTCGCGAGCGTCTGCTCGTGCACCCCGGCGGTGCCGGTGGCCTGGCGGCCGGCGTCGAACAGGTCGCGGTTGTGGTCCCACTTCACGAAGCCGATGCGGTGGGCGCCGAGGATCGCGTGCATCCGGTCGTAGATGTACTGCCACGCGTCCGGGTTCGTCAGGTCCATCACCTGCTGGTTCCGCGCGCGGCGGGGCAGGCGGGAGGGCATGCGCAGGATCCACTCGGGGTGGGCCCGGGCGACGTCGGAGTCCTCGTTGATCATCTCCGGCTCGAACCAGAGGCCGAACTCGAGACCGAGCCCGGTGACGTGGTCGACGATCGGGTCGAGGCCGTCGGGCCACACGTCGGCGTCCACGTACCAGTCGCCGAGGCCGGCGTGGTCGTCGCGGCGGTGGTTGAACCAGCCGTCGTCGAGCACGTAGCGCTCGAGCCCGACCCGGGCGGCGGCGTCGGCGAGCGCCCTCAGCTTGTCCAGGTCGTGGTCGAAGTAGACCGCCTCCCAGACGTTGATGAGCGACTTGCGCGGCGTCGTCGGGTGCTCCGGACGGGCCCGCAGGAACTCGTGGAAGCGGCGCGAGAGCGCGTCGATGCCGTCGCCGAACGAGGCGAGCAACCACGGGCTCGTGTACGACTCGCCCTCGCCGAGGCGGACCTCGCCGGCCAGCAGCAGCTCGCCGGCGCCGAGGACCCGCTGGCCGCTCGGCATCTCCTGCTCGGCGAACGTGCGGGTGTTGCCCGACCAGGCCAGGTGCACGCCCCAGACCTCGCCCGAGCGGTAGCCGAACCCGGGGGTGCCCGCGAGCATGAGGAGCGTGCCGTCGTGGCTGCGGCCGCGGCGCGACTCGCGCAGGTGCGTGCCGGCGACCAGCGCGTGCCGCTGCGGGCTGCGCTCGCGCAGGTGCCGACCGGTGAAGTCGAGGATCTCGCCGGCCTCGCGCGGCAGCGGGAGCACCGTGTCGAGCGTGGCCAGGTCGAAGGTGCCGGCGCCGGTGTTGGTCAGCGTGGTGCGGGTGCGCACGAGACCCTGGGCGGTGAGCTGGATCGTCAGCGTCAGCGCGAGGCCCGCGGGCTCGTCGGCCGCCTCGACGACGACCGTGCCCGCGAGCGGCACGCCCGCGTCGTCGCCCCCTCGGTGGCGTGGGCGGCCGTCTGGACGAACGCCGTCGAGAAGTCGGTGCCGGCGCGGTGGCCGGTGACGCCCGGCGTCGCGAGCCAGCCCGCGGACTGCTCCGGCAGCACGCCGAGCGTGAACGGGAGGTCGGCCGTGCCCGAGACGGTGGGCAGCACGCTCGCCCGCTCGATCTCGGCCGCGGCGCTCTCGGATACCTCACCGAGGTCGGCGCCCCAGTGGAGGACCCGCGGCAGCGTCTCGCCGGTGGCCAGCAGCAGGCTCGTGCCGGCGGCTCGCAGGTGGGTGTACGTCGTCATGGCTGACCTCGCTGTCGCTCATCGCTTTACTTGCACAACGCAACTTACGGCACGAGGTCAAGCCAAGGCAACCCCCAAACTGCGCAGGTCCTCCCGCCGCTTTCGTCTAGTCGAACAACTAACCCTGATACGCGCCTCATGCTTTGATTGAGGCACGCAAGCAAAGGAGGTCGCGATGCTCAGGCCGACCACGCCGACGTGGACGTCGGCGACCGGCACGGCGCTCCGCGTCGCGCAGGAGGTCCTGCTCCACGGGCCTCTCTCTCGCGCCGAGCTCGCCCGCCGCTTCGACCTCACCCCCGGCACCCTCACCCGCATCACCAAGGCGCTGATGGACGAGGGGATCCTCACCGACAGCGGACGCGCGACCCAGCTCGGCGCCGCCGCGGGGCTCGAGGAGCAGCGCCTCGGGCGGCCGTCGCAGCCCCTCGACGTCGTGTCCGAGGGCCTGGAGTTCATCGGCGTCAAGGTCGCGGGCGACCACGCCTACGCCGTCCGCACCACGATGCGGGCGCAGGTGCTCGAGAGCGTCGACGCCCCCCTCCCGACGGCCGATCCCGAGGCGGTGAGCGACGTCGTCGCGCACCTGGTCGAGCAGCTGGGCGAGGGCGTCGCCCGGGTCGGGGTGAGCGTCGGCGGCCACGTGAGCGCGACGGCCGTGCGCCGGGGTCCGTTCCTGGACTGGGACGACGTGCCGTTCGGCACCCTGCTGGCCGCCCGGCTGGGCACCGCTCCCGTGCTGAGCAACGACGTCGTCGCCGTCACGGAGGCGACGCACTGGTTCGGTGAGGCGCGCGGGTGCGAGCGCTTCGCGCTCGTCACGATCGGCGCCGGCACCGGCCTGGGCCTCGTGACGCACGGTCGGATCGTGATGGACGACGACGTCGGCCTCGGACTGGTCGGCCACCTCCCCCTCGACCCGTTCGGCCCGGTGTGCCGGCTCGGCCACCGCGGCTGCGCGGAGGCCGTGCTCACGACGGCGGCGATCACCTCGGCGGCCTCCGTGGCCCTCGGGCGGTCGGTCGACCACGCGGAGGTGCTCGCGCTCGCCGCGGCCGGCGACCCCGCCGCCCGCCGCATCGTGGACGACGCCGGCCGCCTGCTGGGACGGTTCATCTCCCTGGTCGCGAACATCACGATGCCGCAGCTCGTGGTGGTGGGCGGCGAGGGCGCCACGCTGGTGCACGTCGCGGGTGACGCGGTGCGCGACGCCGTCGCCGCCGACCGCGACCCGCTGGCGGCCCCGGTGCCGATCACGGTGCAGGAGGGCGGGCTGACGGCGTGGGCGCGCGGCGCCGCCGTCATCGCGATCCAGGACTTCGTCGGCGCGCGCTGACGCGGCGCCCCAGCCGGCGCCCCGGCCGGCGCCCCGGCCGGCGCCGAACCGCGACGGCGATCGAACCGCCGCCGCGGCGATCCTGACTACGTCGTCGCGGGTGCGGGTGCGTCGCCGTCGCGGGAGGTCGTCGGCTCCTCCTCGCCCTCCGGGTCCGGCTCGGGTGCCGCCAGGCGCGCCGGCTCCGTGCTCCGGTCGCCCGTGAGCCATCGCAGCCAGGCCGTCCCCGGGTCGCCCTCCAGCACCAGCGCGCGCACGAGCAGCGTCAGCGGGATCGCGAGGATGGCGCCGAGCGGCCCGATCACGAAGGTCCAGAACAGGACCGAGAAGAAGCTCAGCGTGAGGCTGAGGCTGACCGCGTCGCTGACGAACTTCGGCTGCACGAGCACCTGCAGCACGACGTTCACGACCGAGTAGACGACCGCCACGATGAGCATCAGAGGCCAGCCGCCGATCATGAGCGCCAGCACCATCGGCGGCACGAGACCCAGGATGAAGCCGATGTTCGGGATGAAGTTGGTGACGAACGCGAGCACGGCCCACACGGCGGGTGCCGGGACCCCGAGCCACCACAGCGCGAGACCGTCGATGACCGCCACGATCGCGCCGAACGTCGCGTTGACCGTGAAGTACTTGCGCACCGAGGCGTTGTAGCGGCGGAACCGGTCCACGGTCGCGGTCCGCGAGGCACCGAACGTGCGCTCGGCGCCGGTGTAGCGACCGCCGTCGGCCGCCATGAAGATGACGTAGGCGAGCACGAGGAAGAACCCCGTCAGCACGCCCAGCACGGCGCCGCCGAGCGACCGCGCCCACCCCATGATCGTGGCCGGGTCCAGCACGCTGGCGGCGGCGTCGGCGATCTGGGCCTCCAGCCCGATGGACTCGAGCCACGCCAGGAGTCCGGCGGCCGAGTCCTGCAGCTCGTCGGTGTACTCGATCACGAGGTCGACGAACTCGATGCCGGCCCACGAGAGCAGCAGCGCCAGCACCGCGAGGATGACGTACGCGAGCGTGATGACGACGGTTGTGCCGACCCACGTCGGGAGCCCGCGCCGGTCGAACCGGTGCCGCACCGGGTGGCAGATGATGACGATGACGGCGCCGAGCAGCAGCGGCCCGACGACCTCGCGACCCAGGTAGAGGCCGGCGAGGGCGACGACGCCGGCCGCCAGACCGAGCAGGATCGTCAGCATCGGCGTCAGACCACCGGTCGGGGCACCACCGCTCGGACCCACGGCCGCGGGGCCGTCTCCGGGACCAGGACGGTCGGGACGACGGCGGCGGGCGGCGTCGTCGTCGCGCCGCCGGTCGGCTCGGCGGGATCGCGGTGGTCGCTCGAGGGACGCGGGGTGGCCGTGGCGACGTCGTCTCCACCGGCGGACGGGGTTGGCACGGACGCCAGGCTACCCGGGCCGCGCGGCCCCGCCCGGCGGCGGGGCGGGGGGTTCAGTACCCGAGGAAGACGTCCGTGCGCAGGTGTCGCACCCCGGCCGACCGTGCCGCATCCGTCACCGCGGCGACCGCCACCGGCGATCCCGAGACGAGCACGGTGCGCTCGGCGAGGTCGGGCACGGCGGCCGCGAGCACGTCGGGCGTGAGCGCCGCGCCCTCGACGACCTCCCAGCCCGCGGGCACGGCCGCGCGGGGCGCACCCGGCGGAAGCACCAGCACGAGGCGGACGCCCGACGGCAGCGCCGCGACGGCGGGGAGCGCGGCGCGCACGCCACCCCCGGGGATGTCGGCCGAGGGGGCGGTCACGACGTCGAGCACGTCGGCGACGTCCTTGACCGCGTGCACGAGCACGAGGTCCCGGGCCGCGAGCGTGCCGCGCGCGAGCGCGTCGAGGTGCGCCAGGAACGGCGTGACGCCGATCCCCGCGCCGACGAGCGCGAGCGGCGCGTCGCCGTCGGGCAGGAGGAAGTCGCCGCCCACCGAGGTGACGGGAAGCACGTCCCCGGGCCGGAGCGCGACCAGCGCGGCCTTCACCGGGCTGGGCTCGGCGCCGGGCACGGCCGCGATCCGCGTGACGAGCCTGACCGGCCCGCCCGCGGGGTCCGAGGCGATGCTCAGCACGCGACGGCGGCCGCGCGGGTCGCCCACCCCGGCCGCGGGCACGTCGAGCTCGAGGTACTGACCCGGCAGCATCCGCAGCGGGGCGGACGGCGTGAAGGTGAGGTCGAGCAGGTCGCCGCTGCGGCGCGAGCTCTCCAGCCGCAGCACCACCCGGTGCCGCATCCCGAACGCGAACGCCACGACGTTCCCGACGGCGAGCGCCAGCTCCGGGGTGATGCCCACCGGCAGGGTCGGCACGAAGGGCAGCACCGGCAGGACCGAGATCACGGCCACCAGCACGCCGACGGTGATCCGCTGCCACTGCCGCGGCGGCGTGGTGAGCGGCTCGCTCAGCATGAACGCGCCGAGGAAGACGATCGGCGAGGAGCCGAAGGTGAAGGTCGCGGCCTGGGCGAGCGACAGGCCCGAGCCGGTGTACGCCACGAAGGTCAGGGCGAGGGCGGGCACCACGAAGCTCAGGCCGTACAGCAGGCGTCGCGTGCGCCACAGCACCACCAGGCCGGTCACGGCGACCACGAGCAGCAGCGCCTGGCTGCCCACCCACCAGATGCTGACGCCGAGGCCGCTGAGGCCGACGACGAGCAGGCCGGCCACGACGGGGTTGAGCAGGTGGCGACCGCGCCACGCGAGCAGGTACTTGGAGATCCCGGCGGCGAGGCCGGCGACAGCGAGCACGAGCAGGTCCTGCCCGTACCCCGGCCACAGGATGAGCGCCAGGATGAGGCCGGTGATGACCGACGACGGCGGGTGGGGCCGCGAGCGCGTGACGAGCGCACCGATCCAGGTGCCGGCCGCCGTCGCCACGACGCCCACCACCAGGCTCAGCGCGATCGCGCCGGGGTCGTAGGGCAGCTGCCCCGACGCGGCGGCGACGACGGCGAAGGTGCTGATCAGCACCAGCGAGGCGGTGACCAGCAGGTACATCGAGACCCGGCCGAGGCCGGCGTCCACGACGGCGGTCAGGCGGCGCAGGGCGCTCATGCGAAGACCTCTCCGTAGGCGAGGGCCCCGCCGGGGCGGGACTCGGCGGCCCCGCGGTCGCGGGGAGCCCGGCGTGCACGAGCGGACCGCCGGAGGGCATCGCGACGACGGCGTGCACGCCGTCCAGCGCGGTCAGCACCTGCTCCGGCGGGAGGAAGAACGCCGCCGTGGAGGCGGCGTCGGCGAGCATCGCGGTGCGCGCGACCGCCCACGTGGCCACGATGCCGTCGACCGGGCGGCCGGTGCGGGCGTCGATGACGTGGTGCAGGCCGTCGGCCCACGCGCGGCGGTTGGTCGCGGAGGCGGCGATCGCGCCGTCGCGGACCCCGACGACGCCGACGGCGCGGGTCGGGTCGAAGGGGTGCTCGAGCGCGACGCGCAGCGGCTCCTCGCCCGTCCCGACGGCGCCGGCGTGCCGCATGTCCCCGCCGGCGTCGACGGTGAAGACGTCCTGGCGGGCGCGGAGCAGGATGTCGGCCACGATGTCGACGAGCCGGCCCTTGCCGACGGCCCCGATGTCGAGGACGGAACCGCGCTTCACGGTGAGCAGCGCCGTCGTCCCCTGGAACAGGCCCTCCCAGGTGGGGACGGGCGCGGGTACGCCGGGCGCGGGCGTGAGTCGGTAGCCGGCGTCGTAGCCGAGGTGCTCGAGCGTGGCGCCCACCAGCGGGTTCACCGCGCCGTGGGTCGCCGCGTGCAGGCGCGAGTAGAGGCGGAGCATCGCCTCGCCGTCGTGCCCCACGGGAACGGTCCCGCCCTCACGGCCGAGGGCGGTGACCAGGGAGTCGGACCGGAAGCGGGACCACATGTGGTCGAACTCCGCGATGGCGGCCTGGATGCGCGCCTCGACGCTCAGCGGGAGCGGCTGCGGGGTGTCGATCTGCCACAGCGTCCCGATGCCCTCGAACTGCATCCGGCCCGACGGTGGAGCCTGCTCAGGCACCCGCCTCGCCCTTGATGATCTCCACGGCCTCGTTGAAGCCGCCCGAGGTCAGGGAGGAGCCGGCGACCTTGTCGACGGCGAGCTCGTCCAGCGGGACGCCCTCGACGACGTCGGCGATGCCGTCGATGAACTCGCCCTGGAAGCGCACGGAGTTGGGGTGCTCGGCGAGCGAGACGACCTCGACGTCGGTGACAACGTCGGAGGCGAGGGTCAGCGTGACCTCGACGCTCTCCTCACCGCCCGGGGAGATGTAGCTGCCGGTCGCGGTGTAGCTGCCGTCGGCGTAGGTGCCGCCGGTGGCTGCTCCGGCCTCGTCGGAACCGGCGCTCTCGGAGGCGGACTCCGACGCGGTCTCGGTCGACTCGGCCGAGGACTCCCCCGTCTCGTCGGTGGTGACGGCCGGGTCGTCCGCGGGAGCGCACGCGGCGAGGGCGCTGACGGCAGCGAGAGATGCGGCGACGGTGACGGCGCGGCGGGCTGCGAGGGTCATGGGTCCTCCACGAGTTCGATTGACGGATCAACTATTCCAGTGTGGGCCACGGAACGTGTTGATGCTCTATGAGCGGTCTGTGAGTTTCCTGGGTGAGACGAGCGTCTCGGCCCCGCGACGGGGTGATCGGACCTGCAGCAGCACCCCGAGCGACCAGAGGACCGCGAGCAGGATCGCCCCGGAGACGAGCACGCGCGGCGTCCCGACCACCGACGGGTCCAGGAACGGATACGGGAGCGTCGCGGCGCCGAGGGTGATCAGGAGCCCCATCCCGATCGCCCAGCACGCGGGCCAGACGATCCAGACCGAGGCCCGCCGTGCCACGGCCGCGAACGGCCTCGGGCTCCGCGCGAGCACGTCGCGGCGCAGCACGACGACGGCGAGCACCGGCAGCACGAGGTGCTGGAGCACCGAGGCGACGGCGGCGACCGGCTCGTCCAGCAGCCACCGGCCCTGGCCCTCGCCCGGCGCGATCGCGAGCGCGTAGACGACACCCGCGAGCACCGATCCGACGGTCGCGGCCCCCCGCACGGTCGCGAGCGCCGTCGAGCCCCGCAGCCTCGGCACGAGGGCGAGGGCCGTGCCGAGGGCGAGCAGCAGGGCCGACTGGACGGTGAAGTAGACCAGGTCGACCAGCGGTCGACCGGTGGCGAGCATCTGGGCGGCGACGCCGGCCAGGGCCACAGCGACCAGGGTGCGGGCTCGGGTGCGGGCTCGGGTGCGGGCGAGGGCGTCAGCGACGTTCCCGGGGCGGGGACCGCTCGTCACGCTCACCTCCGGGGTCCCTCGTCCGTCCGCCGGACCTCGCCGCAGGACGCTACCGGCCGCCTCGGGGGCGCGGAAGTCGTCGGGATCGTCGACGTCGGGGCCCGCGACCGCGGCGCGGGGTGCCGGTATCGTTCGGTGCGCTTCGTCAGTGCCCCACCTCGGGCCGAGCGTGGGGGAATGCCGTGAGCACACCGAGAAGGATCAGGGTCGCCGCCGTCGACGACCACCCGGTGCTGCTGCGAGGCCTGCAGGCCACGCTCGCCACGAGCGCCGAGATCGACCTCGTCACGGTGAGCACGACCGTCGGCGAGCTGCTCGCCGTCGACGATCTCCGCGTGGACGTCGTCCTGCTCGACGTCGACCTCCGCGACGGGACCGACCCCGCCGACAACGTGCGCGCCGTCGTCGGCCGCGGTCTGCCGGTGGTCCTCTACACGAGCGAGCACCGCGCCGCGCTCGTCCAGCGCACGATGGCGGCCGGCGCGCTCGGCCTCGTCCTCAAGGGCGACCCCGAGCGCGACGTCGTCGAGGCCGTGCAGTCCGCCGCGCGCGGGGAGGTCTACATGAGCTCGCGCCTGGCGATGGAGCTCGTCTCCCACCCCGCGGGCGAGGTGTCGCTGTCGCCGCGCGAGCGCGAGGTGCTCACGCTGCTGGCGGCCGGCCTGCCGTGGTCCGCCGTCGCGAAGGACCTGGGGATCTCCGTCTCCACCGCCCGCACCCACATGGCGCGCGTGCTCGAGGCGTACTCCGCGATCGGGATGCCGCTGCGCGACGGCCCGCGCGAGGCCGTCGCGCGGGCGCTGAGCTCCGGTCAGATCGACGACCCCTACCGCCTGGGGTGACCTCCGAGCGCGAGGCGTCGACGGGCGCCGGGTTCGACGTCGAGGTCGCGATCCGTCGGGCCTGGGCCGGCGCCTCGGCGCTCATCGTCGCGACCTGGGTCGCCGTCCTGCCGGCGAGCGGTGACGGCCGGCTCCCGGCGCCGACGCTCGCGCTGACCGCGGCCTTCCTCGTCGCGGCCGTGGCGCTGACGGGGCTCAGCTGGCGCGCCCGGCCGCCCGCCGTCGCGACGTGGACGGCCCTGCTCCTCACCCTCGCGCTGTACGCCTGGGGACGACTGGGCGCCTCCGTCGTCGGCGCCGGCCACTCGGCGCTGCTGCTGTCCTACGGGACCCTCACGCTCGCGGTGCTGCTGCGCCGCCGCCCGTGGCCGGCGGTGGCGCTGACCGTCGTCGTGCTCGGCTGGACCGAGAGTCGGCATCCCCTCTCCACCCACACGCTGACCCTGCTCGGCCCCGCGCTCGCGACGGCCGCCTCGTGCCTGCTCGTGCTGCCGATCCTCGACCGGATGGCGGAGCGGATCCGCCGCAGCGCCGACGAGCGGGCCGCGGCCGTGCGCAGCCGCGCCGAGCAGGAGGCGCTCCTGCAGGCGCACCGCGAGTCGCAGGGCATCCTGCACGACGAGGCGCTGGCGGCCCTGCGGACGATCGCGACGCCGGGGATCGATCGCGGGGAGGCGCGCGGGGTCGCCGTCGACGCCTGGCGCGATCTGGGGGGCGGCGCGGCGGGGGTGGGGCCGATCGCGGGGACGACGACCTCGACCTGCTCGCCGTGCTGCGCGGTGCCACCGCGCCCGGTCTGGACGTCGTCCTGCACCACGACGCCGACGTCGTGACGCTGCCCGGACCCGTCGTCCGGGCGCTGGGCGACGCTGTCGGCGAGGCCCTGCGCAACGCCGCGCGCCACGGCGGGGTGACGACGGCGGCGGTGACGGTCGCGGCCGGTGGCGGGGGCGACGGTGGGGACGGGGGTGCCGACGGGGGTGCGGACGACGACGGCGACACCGCGTCCCGGGGCGTGAGCGTCGTCGTGAGCGACACCGGGCGCGGCTTCGACCCGGCCACCACGCGCGCCTCCTACGGGCTGCGGGAGTCCGTGCGCCGTCGGGCGGCACTGGTCGGTGCCGACGTCCGGGTGGACTCGGCGCCCGGCCGCGGGACCCGGGTCTCCCTGAGCTGGTCGGCGGACGTCGCGGCCGAGCACGAGGACGACGGCGGAGGCTCGCGCCCGCTCGGCGCTCGGCTGCGCCGGTGGGCCGGGGACGACGGCCGCACCCCGTCGCTGACGCGCGCCGCCGGGGACCCGCGGCCGGCGGTCGCCGGGGCGATCGTCCCGTTCGCGCTGCTCGCCCTCGCCTGGGGCGTCGCGGGGATCGGCCAGGGGCAGCCGCCGTGGCTTCTGGGCTGGGCCGCGCTGCTGTGCGTCGCGGGCGCGTGGCTCCTCGTCCGGGGTGAGGAGCGCGCCCGGCTGCCCTGGCTCGCGCTCCTGCAGCTGCTCGCGCTCGCCGGCGCCGTGGGCTACCTCCTCGGGGCGCCGCCCGGCGCGCTCGTGACGGGGTTCGCCTGGCCGATCTCGCTGGCCGCGCTCGCGGCGGTCATCACGGCGATGTACCGGCCGGGCTGGGTGGCCGTCGCCGCGAGCGGCGCGCTGGTGCTCGCCGTCGCCACCTTCGCCGTGCTGACCGATCCGGACCGCTCGCCCGCGGCGCTCGTGCCGGCGCTCCCCGCGATCGCGAGCTGCATCTGGCCCGTCGCGGTCGGCGTCACGGGCCGCGCCGTGATGATCGCGCTCGGGCGCCGCGACGAGCAGCAGACCCGGGCCGCCCACGCCGCCCTCGCGCGCGCCCACGCCGCCCGCTCGCGTCGCGCCGCCCTCGACCGACGCCTGCTGCACCTGCAGGACCTGCTCGACCCGGCGCTCGGCGCGGTGGCGCGGGGCGAGGCGGAACCCGGGGATCCCGCCGTCGTGCGCCGCGCCGTCGCGGCGGAGCAGGTCGCGCGCGACGAGCTGCAGGTCCCGTGGCTGCTGACGCCCGCGCTGCGCGACGCCGTCGCCGCCGCCCGCGGGCGCGGGACCGAGGTGGTCTTCACCACCACGAGCGATCTCGTGACGACGCCGCGGGTCGCCCGGGACCTGCTGACCGCGGTCCTGGCCACCGGCGTGACGACGTCGCGCGTGCAGCTGACGGTGGCCGACGACGACGCCCCGGTCACGCTGGTCGTCGCCGTCGAGGACCCGGCGGACCGCGCCGCCGTCGTCACGGCGCTGCGCGGGGCCGCCCCCGACGTGCGGGAGATCGGGACGATCGTGCTGGCGCGCGGCGATCGGCCTGCGCCGGAGCCGCAACCCCGGTAGCGTCCGGGGATGGCGAAGGCGAAGAAGTCGGCGAAGTCCTCCGAGAAGTCATCGAAGAAGGCTCGCAAGAAGATCAAGAACGCCGTCTACGAGGCCGAGCTGTTCCGCCTCCAGACCGAGCTGGTCAAGCTCCAGGAGTGGGTCAAGGCAACCGGCGAGCGCGTCGTCATCATCTTCGAGGGGCGCGACGCCGCAGGGAAGGGCGGCGCGATCAAGCGCATCACCGAGTACCTCTCCCCGCGCGTGGCGCGCATCGCCGCGCTGCCAGCGCCGACCGAGCGTCAGAAGGGGCAGTGGTACTACCAGCGCTACGTGGAGCACCTGCCGGCGGCCGGGGAGATCGTCCTGTTCGACCGGTCCTGGTACAACCGCGCCGGGGTCGAGCGCGTCATGGGCTTCGCCGACGCGGGCGAGGTCGCGCAGTTCATGCGCCAGACGCCGATCTTCGAGCAGCTGCTCATCAACGACGGCATCCACGTGCGCAAGTACTGGTTCTCCGTGTCCGACGCCGAGCAGCTGCGCCGGTTCCGTTCGCGACTGAACGACCCGGTGCGTCGCTGGAAGCTGTCGCCGATGGACCTCGAGTCGATCAACCGGTGGGAGGAGTACTCCCGCGCGAAGGACGACATGTTCGTGCACACCGACACCCCGGCCTCGCCGTGGTTCGTCGTGGAGTCGGACGTGAAGAAGCACGCGCGGCTGAACATGATCTCCCACCTGCTCTCGACCCTCCCGTACACGGACGTGCCGCAGGAGAAGGTCGAGCTGCCCGAGCGCACCGAGTCCAGCGGCAGCTACCGCCGCCCGCCGCGCGAGCTGTCGACGTACGTGCCGGACCACGCGGCGGCGCTGATGGGCGACCCGGAGGGCGACTTCTAGGGGCGGGCGGCGGCCGACGCCGGCGCGCGTCGGCCGGGGGTGCTCGGCGCGGGCGATGACCGCCGCCGCGCCCGCGGGCGTCCCGGGACGCCCGCTCGACATCGCCCACGCGGTGCGCTTCCTGGCGTCGGACGAGGCCGCCCACGTGCACGGGACGGTCCTCGACGTCGACGGCGGGATCGTGGCGGCCCGGGTGGGCTGAGGTGGCTGGGGTGAGGGGGGCGGGGTCAGGCGCGGGTGAGGAGCCAGTACCCGACGGCACCGATCAGGGCGAGCCCGAGGACCCCACCGACGGCGACGGCCCGGGAGCCCGACCGGTGCGCGAGGGCCACGACGCCGACCGACAGCACGGCCTGACCGACGAACCACCCCACCGCGAGGGGAGGGCGGCCCGGCGAGCACCCCGGCGGGGCGGGCCAGACGGCGAGGCACACACCCCCGCGCGGCACGCTGAGCCAGGCGGCCGCTGCGCCCCAGGCCACCAGCACGGCCAGGCTCGCGACGGCCACCAGGCGGACCCGCCTGCTCGGGGAACGTGACAGCTGCGTCTCGGTCATGGACCCATCGTCACCCGACCCCCTCCCCCGCGCGACCGCGCCGTTGTGGTCGCTGCTCTCGGGCGACCGCGTCCTTGTGGTCGCTCCTGCGCCCCGATCACGACCACAAGGGCGCGGCAGCGCGACGCCGAACCACGCCGCCCCGCCCCGCCCCGCACAATGGAGATCATGAGAACGCGCGACGGACGGCCACTGCCCCGGCTGCTGCTCGGCGTGGCCCTCGCGGCCTCGGCGGGTCTCGCCGCCTGCAGCGCTCCCGCACCGCTCGACGCCCCGCCCAGCTCTCCGTCCGCACCGGTCACCGACGTGAGCCCGACGGCGGAGCCCGCCCCTCCCGCTCCCTCCACCACCCCTCCGGCCGAGCCGGTGGTCGAGCCGAGCGCGACGCCGTCGGGCACCGTGGAGGACGCGCTCGCCGGAGCGCTCGACGCCCTGAACGCCGCGCGTACCGCGGCCGGTACCCGAGCGGTCACCGCTGCGGACGCGCTCACCGCCGTCGCCCGGACGCAGGCCGACCACTACGGCGCGGGGGCGAGGACTGGAGCGGTGACCTCGGCACCCAGCTGACCGGTGCCGGCTTCGCGACCGGCGCCGCGCTGGCGCGGTCCGCGACCGACCCGGGCGACGCCGTCGCGCAGTGGCTCGCCGACCCCGACTCTGCCGACGATCTGCTCGACGCCACCTACGGCTCCGTGGGACTCGCCGTCGCGCCGTTGCCGGACGGGCGGCCGATGGTCGTCGTCGTGCTTGGCTACCGCGCGGACGACGGCGCGATCCCCGCCGCGTCCCAGGGCGCCGAGGAGGCGCTGGTCCTGACGAACGCCGAGCGCGCGGCGTTCGGGCTACCTCCGCTGACCGTGAGCGCCGACCTCAACACGGCGGCCCAGGTGCAGGCCGACCACCAGGCCTCGATCGGCGAGATGACCCACGACGGCAACGGCGGGTTCGGGGAGCGGCTGGGCGCTGTCGGCTACCGCACCGGCGCGGAGAACGTCGCCGTCGGGCAGCGGTCGGTGGCCGAGGTGGTGCAGGGCTGGATCTCCTCGCCGGGCCACCACGCCAACATCGTCAACGAGGACATGACGGAGATGGGCTTCGCGGTCGCGTTCGGCTCGGACGGCCGCGCGTACTACGCCCAGACCTTCGGGACGCGCTGACCCGTCTCGCCGACCACCGCGTCACAGCTCATCGACCGCGCCCTTGTGGTCGCCCACCTTCGGCGACCGCGCCCTTGTGGTCGCGCCCGACGCTGACCAGCGACCACAAGGGCGCGGTCCAGCCCGACCAGCGACCACAAGGGCGCGGTCGCAGCAGCCCGAGCACCCCGCGCGCACGCAGCCGCCCCTCACCCCAGCAGCTCGTCCACGTAGCACCAGCGCCAGCTCTCGCCCGGCTCGAAGCTGCGCATCACGGGGTGCCCCGTCTCGGTGAAGTGCCGCTCCGCGTGCCGCCCGACCGAGGAGTCGCAGCACCCGACCTCGCCGCAGGTCAGGCACATCCGCAGATGCACCGTCTCGGTCCCCTCGCGCACGCAGGCCTCGCACACCGGACCGGACGGCACCGAGCAGTCGACCCCGGCCCGCAGGTGCTCGCAGTCGCCGACCTGGGCGGCGGGGGTTGCGAGCGCGGCCGCACCCGCGGGGTCCTCGTCCTCGGAGAACACCGTCAGGAACGCCTCCTCGACGTCCATCGCGTCCATCACGCGCGCGAGGATCTCGTGGTCGATCGTGCCGGCGTCGCGCAGCCGCAGCATCTCGGTGCGCTCGGCGGTGAGCATCCCCAGCCGCAGGCGACGGTGCTGCGACGACGGCGTCTCGCCGTCGGGCCGCCCGAGACGCTCCCACAGTCGGTTCGTGCGCAGCTGGGACTGCGTCGCGAGGTCGGCGATCACCTCGTCCGAGTCGCCCGGACGCCGGATCTCCCCCAGCGCGGTGACGCCCGCGGTGACGGCGGCCTGCGTCACGGACGCCTCCTGCAGCATGTCCTCGCGCGCATCGGGCCCGCGCACCTGGAGCGCCCGCGCGAGCCACGGCAGGCTCAGCCCCTGGATCAGCAGCGTGCCGGCCGTCACCACGAAAGCCCCCAGCAGCAGCGTCTGCCGGTGCGGGGTGTCCTCGGGCAGCAGGAAGGCCGCCGCGATCGTCACGACGCCGCGCATCCCGGCCCAGGACACGATCGCGAGATTCTGCCACGGCACCTTCTCGCCGGTGCTCGTCTCGTCGCCCCGCCGCAGCAGGAACCGTCCGGCGAAGAGCATCACGGGCCGCGACAGCATCGCCACGAGCAGCGCGCCGAGGCAGAACACGGCGACCGTGCCGACGCCGAGGTCGTCGTTGCCGACGTCCTCGAGGATCCAGCGCAGCTGCAGCCCGAGCAGCAGGAACACGGCGTTCTCGAGGAGGAACTGGATGGTGTTCCAGTTGACCCGCTCCGACATCCGCGACTGCGCGTCCTGCACGATCGGCGCCTTGTGCCCCAGCACCAGACCGGCCACCACGACGGCGATCACGCCCGACGCGTGCAGCTCCTCCGCCGGGACGTAGGCGAGGAACGGGGCCATGAACGACAGCAGCGTGTCGCTGACGGTGTCCCGCAGCCGCTTGCGGAGCAGGACGATCACGGCCGCGACGGCGAACCCGATCACCGCCCCGCCACCGGCCGCGACGAGGAAGTCCAGCCCGACCGACGCCACCGACACCGTGCCGGCGAGCGCGAGCACGGCCGTGCGCAGCGCCACGAGCGCCGTCGCGTCGTTGAGCAGGGACTCGCCCTCGAGGATCGTGACGATCCGACGTGGCAGACCGATGCGACGCGCGACGGCGGTGGCCGCGACCGCGTCGGGCGGCGAGACCACGGCCCCGAACGCGAGCGCCGCGGCGAGCGGGATCGGCAGCAGCCACCAGGTCAGCAGCCCGACGGTGAGCATCGTGAACAGGACGAGCCCGACGGCGAGAAGTCCGATCGGCCGGATGTTCGCCCGGATGTCCACGAGCGAGGTGCGGATCGCGGCCGCGTACAGCAGCGGCGGCAGGAACCCGAGGAGGACGAGCTCCGGGGTCAGCTCGATCGTCGGGATGGCCGGGACGAACGAGGCGATCGTACCGACGACGACGAGCACGAGCGGCGCCGGGAAGCCGAGCCGACGGCACAGACTCGTGACGGCCAGGACCGTCGCCCCCAGCGCGAGAATGATGATCGCGATCTCCATGCGGAGAGTGTGAGGGCTGGGGGCGACGCCGACAAACGTCCTAGCCCGGGAAGACCACCACCGGCACCGGCGAGTGCCGCATGATCTTCGCCGCCGTCGAGCCGAGGAAGACCCGCCGGATGACCCCGCCGCCGTGCGAGCCCATGGCGAGCAGGTCGCCCGGCTCCCAGTCCACGGCGTCGACGGCGGAGCGCCAGTCCGGTCCCGCGGCCACCGCCACGTCCTCGTTCGGGTCGAGCCCGGCTGCCGGGGCGCAGGCCCGCAGCGCCCCGAGCGCCTCGTCGCTCCACGCCGCGAAGACCTCGTCCTCGGCTTCGAGCCCGACCTCCGGCGGGTACATCCCGTCGGTGTAGCGGCCGAACGTCACCGCCTCCACCGCGAGCCCGGACGCCCGCCCGAAGGTGGCGATCTCGGTGAGCAGCTCGGGCTCGTCGGCCTCGGACCACGCCGCCACGAGCCGCCGCAGCGGCACCGTGCGGTAGCCGCGCGGCGCGACCACGACCGGGACGGTCGAGGAGTGGGCGATCTTGTTCGCCGTCGCCCCCAGCGTCACCTGGCCGAGCGCACCGTCCTGGCCCGAGCCGAGGACCACCACGCAGGGTTCGAGGTTCTCGACGGCGTCGAGGATCGCCCCCGCGATCGAGCGGGACTCCACGTGGTGGGTGCGCACGGCGACGCCGGGCGCGAGGGTCGCGAGCTCGGCCACGCCGGTGCGGGTGGCCTCGTCGGCGCTCTCGGCCGCCCACTGCCGGAACTCGGCGTCGCCGTTGCCCGGCGAGGCGTGCCAGGTGCGCACGACCACGTGCACGAGCTCGACGTCCTCGCCGCGCGCCTGTGCGAGCACGGCGCCGAACGCCAGGGCCGAGCGCCCGCCCTTCTCCGGCGAGTACGCGATGAGCACGGTCATCTCAGTGCCCCTTCCCGTCGAGCTCGCTGTCGAAGCCGTCCTCCTCGGAGGCGAGCGTGCCCGCGCCCTCGATCAGGGTGCCGTCGGCGGCCAGCAGCGTGTTGAGGCGGGAGTGCTTGCGGCCCCACAGGAAGTAGAACGCCAGCACGACCGACAGCCACGCGAGGAACCACAGGTACGTGTACCAGTGCAGCCCGGACAGGATGTAGACGCACGCGATGATCGACAGGATGGGGATGACCGGGTAGCCCGGGACCTTGAAGCCGCGCGGCAGGTCGGGGTGCGTGCGACGGAGCACGATGACGCCGATGCTCACCACGATGAACGCGATCAGGGTGCCGATCGAGACCAGGTCCCACAGCGAGTCCAGCGGCACGAAGCCCGCGAGGAGACCGACGACGATGGCCACGATGATCGTGTTGTTGACGGGCGTGCGCGTGCGCGGGTTGACCGTCGCGAACGTCTTCGGCAGGAGCCCGTCGCGACCGATGGCGAACAGGATGCGGGTCTGGCCGTACATCGTCACGAGCGTGACGGAGAAGATCGAGATGACGGCGCCGATCGCGAGGACGGTGCCGGGCCACGTGCTCCCGGTGACCATCTCGAGGATCCTGGCCAGACCGGCCTCGCCCTGCGACGGGTCCGAGAACGCCGTCCACGGCTGGGTGCCGAGGGCGGAGACGGCCACGAGCAGGTAGATGACGATGACGATGCCCAGCGCCGACAGCAGCGCGATCGGCAGGGCCTTCTGCGGGTTCTTGACCTCGTCCCCGGCCGTGGAGACGGCGTCCAACCCGATGAACGTGAAGAAGATCGCCCCGGCCGCCAGCGTGACGCCACCAGCCCCGTTCGGCATGAAGTCGGCGAAGTTGTCGGCGTTGAACGCCGTGAGGGCGATGACCGAGAAGAACACCAGGACGGCGAGCTTGATGAGCACCATGATCGCGTTGGCCCTGGCCGACTCGCTGGCCCCCCGGATCAGCAGGAACGCGCACATCGCGACGAGCACGACGGCGGGGAGGTTGATGACGCCGGCGGTCTCCGCGAACGGCCCCGCCTTGATCGCGTCGGGGACGGCCCACCCGGTGACGTTCTCGATGAGCAGGCTGAGGTAGTCGCTCCACCCGACGGCGACGGCCGCCGTCGAGACGCCGTACTCGAGCAGCAGACAGGCCGCGACCCCCATCGCGACCACCTCGCCGAGCGTGGCGTAGGCGTAGGAGTAGGTCGAGCCGGAGACCGGGACGGCCGAGGCCAGCTCGGCGTAGCAGAGGGCGGAGAGCCCGGCCGCGACCCCGGCGAGGAGGAAGGCGATCAGGACCGCCGGGCCGGCGTCGGGCACGGCCTCGTGCATCACGAAGAAGACGCCGGTGCCGACGGTGGCACCGACGCCGAACATGGTGAGCTGGAACGTCGTGATGTTGCGGGCGAGGCCCTCGGACGACGTCACCGTCGCCGAGGTGATCGGCTTCCGCCGGAAGAGCTGCTGCGCTGTGCTCATGGACTTCCCCTGATCGATGGCGGGTACCGCGTGGAGGCATTGTGGACCCCTCGCGTCGCGGGTGTATATCCCGACCGTGATCAGGGTCGACGGTGTGCCCCTCGGGTGATCGGCCGCCCCATGAGCCAGACGTAGGTCCCGACGGCGAGCACCACGCCGCCGAGGATCACCGCCCACCACGGGAACCGGGGCAGGTCCGACGGCGCCCCCTCGGCCTCGAGGTCGGCGATCGGCGTCGGGATCACGCGCTCGCCCGTGACGAGGATGCGCTGCGTGTTGATGCCCAGCGGCGTGCACGTGACGAGCGTGACGAGGTCCTCCCCCGCCACGGGGTAGAGGGTCTCGGTGTCGCTGGGTTCGACGACCTGCGTGGAGCGCACGCGGTAGGTCAGCACCTCGCCGAACACCTCGATCGTGAACGTGTCGCCCTCGACCACCCGGTCCAGGTTCGTGAAGAGCTCGGCCTCCGCGAGGCCGCGGTGCGCCGTGAGCACGGAGTGCGTGCTGGGGCCGCCGACAGGGAGGGCCGTGCCCTCGAGGTGGCCGACCCCCTCGAGCAGGACCTCGTCGCTCGTGCCGTGGTAGATCGGGAGGTCGACGTCGATCGCCGGGATCTTCACGCGCCCCATCGATCCCGTGGGGCCGGCGTTCAGCTGCTGGCGGTAGTCCATCTCGGGCTGCTCCGCGCCGTCCCCGACCGGGACGTTCCGGAACGAGCCGACGACAGCGCCGCCCGTGAGCAGCTCGTTGTAGCGGTGGGCGAGCGCGAGGGACTCCTCCCGACCGGTCGGGTCGAGCTGGCGGACCTGGTCGCCGTACTCGGCGAGCACCTGCGCCTGCTGGTACTGGTGCACCCAGGCCGAGCCCGTCGGGTACAGCACCGTGACCGTGCCGCCGAGGAAGAGCAGCGCGACGACGAACGGCAGCAGCGGCAACCGCCAGCGCCTGCGCGCTCCGCCGCTCGGCGCCGGCTCGTTCCCGCTCTCGACCATCACTCTCCTCGTGAACGACTGTGGCGGGACCCCTCGTGGGGTCCCGCCACAGTCTCGCCCCTGCCGCTGTCGCTGCCCGTCAGCGCCCGCCGGTGCTCACCGGTGGGCGTCGCGGACGTGGATCAGGCGTCCGTCCCGCGCTGACGACGACGGGCCGCGACGATCGCGACGCCGGTGCCGGTCGCGAGCAGGAGGCCACCGGCCACCAGCAGCGCGACGGTGCCCTGACCACCGGTGATCGGCAGGTCGATCGCGGGCTTCTGCGGGTTCCCGACGGTCAGGTTGACGACCGCGTCGCCGTCCACGACCTCGACGGCGAACGCCAGCGGGAGGTCGGGCGACAGGTCGTAGCCGACCGGCGCCGTCGCCTCGCGCAGCCAGTAGTCGCCGGCGGCGAGGCCGGCCACGGTGGCGACACCGGTCGGGTCGACGGAGGTGAACTCGGTGACGCCGTCGACGGAGATCGGGTTGGCGCCCGTCTCCGCGTCCGCCTCGGTGAGGTGGACCGTGAAGACGGCGCCGGCGAGGGTGTTGGTCAGGTCGCCGGCGGCGTGCTTGACGATCTCGACCGCGGCCCACTCGGTGATCGGCGTGTTGGTCGGGATCCCGTTGGTCCGGGCGGCGTCGTTGATGTACGCGGTCGCGGTGTTGGGGATCTCGCCGATGCCGCGGACGATCGTGTCGAACGTGACCGTGAGCACCTCGTTCTGCGCCGCTGTGAGCTGCGCGAGGTCGGTGATCTCGATGTCGAGCAGACCGCCGAGGCCGCCCGGGTGGGTGACGGTGAAGGCCGGCGAGGTGGCCGGCGTCGTGCTGATCGAGGTGGTGACCGAGCCGGGCACGAACTCGAGCCGCGGGTCCAGGGCGTCGGTGACCGCGACGTCGTCGAAGGTCGCGCCGGCGGCCAGCGCCGGGATGTCGACCGTGACGGTCCACGTCACGGTCGAGCCGAGACCGGAGGCGCTCGGGACGCCGGCCGTCTTCTCCGCCGAGGTGACGGAGTTCTTCGGGTAGACGTTGACCGCGGAGTTCCACTCGCCGGCGCCATCGGGGATCGGCACGGTGACCACGAACGGCGCCGCGGTGACGACGATGTTGGCCGGGCTGCCGTCGGGGAGCGTGGCCGCCGGGCTGGGGAGCTCGGTGACGAGGTACGCGCCGATCGGGAGCGTCTGGGTCGGCGTCGTGCCGCTGGCCGCCGAGGTGACCGTGGTGACGGTCGTGAGGCTGGCCCCGGGGATGGTGCTCGGGTCGGCACCGTAGGACGCGGCGAGGTCCCAGCCGACGTTCGTGGTGAGGTCGACGTCGGTGATCTCCTGGATCTGGAACTGCACGCCGCCGAGCGGGACCCAGCCGGCGGGCGGGGTGATCGGGCTGCCGTCGCCGGGCTCGGTGTTGGCCGGGGTGGGCTGCTGGAACTTGTGGATCGTGAGGGATCCGTCGGCGGTCGGCAGGTTGCCGGGCGCGGCGGCCGCGGGGGTCGTCAGCGCGACGGCCCCGAGCAGGACGAGGCCGACGGCCCCGAGGGCGGCGGCCGCGCGGCGGACGACGCCGCGCGGTGTGGATCGGTTCATGGTGGTGCTCCTCAGGAGTGCGGGGTTCGACAGCGGGGACTGGGGTGACGAGGTCGTTCGAGGACGGGCGGCGGGTCCGACCGCGCGGGGCCGGGGAGGTCTGCTCATGCCATGGCTCGCCTCCGACGTCGGACCCAGGCGGCACCCAGGAGCGCCGTCATCAGCACGAGGGCGCCCGCGATGCGGAAGGCGTCCGTGCTGGCTCCCCCGGTGATCGGAAGCTCGACCCCGGGGATGCGTTCGTTGACGAACCGGTAGACGGCGGTCTGCCCGGCCGCGGGGGCCGTGACGTCCGCCGAGGCGACCGGTTGCCAGGTGCCTCCGACGAGCTGCTCCAGCCCCACCTGGCGGTAGGCGAGCAGGCTGCCGGGATCGGCGAGGACCTCCGAGAGCGCGTAGCCGTGCCCGGGGCGGACCTCGAACGTGCTGGCCGGGTTGCCGCCGGGCAGCTGCTCGGCGCCGTCACGCGTCTCGATCGGGAGCGTGCCCGGACCGGCGAACGCCGCGGGGGTGGCCGTGACGTCCCAGGCACCGGCCGTGAACGGCGCGACAGGATCCACGACGTGCTTGAGCAGCGTGATGGTCGCCGTCGCGTTCGTGACGGTGCAGGTGGCCGACGTGGCCCGGGGCAGCGTGATCGTCCCTGACACGAGCGGGACGGCGGCGCCGGCGCCGTTGACGCAGGTCCAGCCGGTGCCGACGTAGGTCGCCGGACCGCCCGACTCCCCCAGCGCGTACGGGGAGCTCGGCGTGATCGGGACGGCGGTCGTCGCCGGGGTCCCGGTGACGCCCGTCGGGCCGGGGCGGTTCGCGGGGGCGCCGGCCGCCGTCAGCGTCCACGACGTCGGCGCCGCGCTGCCGAAGCTGACGGACTTCACCAGGGTCAGCAGGGCGGCGACGGGGTGCTGCGTGCACAGCGTGCCGCCGGGCGGACACGTCTCGGCGAGACCGGGCGGGCCGTCGGCCGTGCGCCGCAGGAAGTTGCGCAGCAGGCCGTCGCCGGTGCTCGCGAGCGGGCTGACCACGACGGCGTAGCTCACCGTCACCGTGCCGCCGGCGGACACCGTGCCGGTCACCGCGAGCTGGGTGGAGGTCGGCGTGAGGGGGGTCGGTGTCGCCGTGACGGCGGAGGGCGGCCCGGTCGAGGTGATCGTCGGGCCGGAGATGATGTCGGCGTCGTCCTGCACGCCGGCGAGGTGGTCGGTGAAGGCGATGGCCGTGGGCGCCGCGCCGAGGCTGCGGAACGCGAGCGAGTACGTCACCGTCTCCCCCGGCGCGACGACGGTCCCGGTCGCGGGGGACGCCGTCTTCACGGGGGCGACGATCCCGGAGGAGGTGCAGACCGATCCCGGCGCCCCGGGGGCGGTGCCGACGCAGTTCGCGAGCACCCCGTCACCGATGGCGGCGAGGGCGTTGATCTGGACCGTGTAACGCACGACGACGGGCGCCTGGAGGGGCGCCATCGCACCCGCGATGCGCAGGACCGGGCCGCCGCCGGCGGCGGGGTCGTAGGTCGCGACGACGCCGGCGTTCGCCGGGACCACCTGGACGCTCGCCGGGAGCACGGCGGCATCGTCGAGGATGCTCCGGCCCGTCGTCGGGTTGCCGAAGGTGTCGACCAGGGAGACGGGCACCGTGGCGGCGCCGGTCTGCGTGAGCGTGATCTCGTACGTCACCTGCGCCCCGGGCATCGGTGTGCCCACGAGCTGCTTGGCCAGGCTGAGCGACCCCGTCGGCGTGTTGACGATCACGCAGGTCCAGGACTGACCGGCGGTCACCGCGACGTCGAAGGTGCGGACAGCCCCGCTCGCCACGAGCGTCCCGCCGGCGTTGCGGCACTCGTAGCGCGAGGAGTAGTCCGCGAGCGTGAACGTCGACCCCGCCGCCATCGTCTCGGAGACGGAGTAGGTCGCCCCGGGCGTGACGGTCTGCGCCGCGATCTGCTGCACCTGGATGCCGTTGGCCGTCCCGGCGGTGGTGGCCGTCGCCACGGTCGTGGCCCCCTGCGCGAGTCGAAGCGCGAACTGGTCGGTCGGCGACCCGCGGCCGACGACGTCCTTCTGCACCGTGAGCGTGGTCGGGGTGATCGGATGGGCGGTGACGCAGGTCGCGGGGGCGGCGGCGCACGTGCCCGCGGCGCCCGTCGCGGCGACGCTGTTGGTCAGCGAACCACCCCCGACGTTGCGCACCGTGGCCGTGTAGGTGACGGTCACCGTGGCCCCGATCGCCAGCGGTCCGCTCCAGGTGATGCGGGGGGTCGGCGTGGCCGAGTAGGCGGCGGAGCCCCCGCCGGTCACCGTGGGTGTGCCGATGGTGGCACCACCGATCACGCCCGAGAGGTCGTCCACGAAGGCTGCCGGGTTGGCGGTCGTGTAGGCGACGTCGGCCGTGTTGCGGACCGTCACCGTGTACGTGACGGTGTCGCCCGGCAGGCGCGGGGTGCCCGAGGCGGGACTCGCGGTCTTGGCAACCGTGTAGTACTGCTCGCGGACGCACGACCCGGAGTCCTGCTTGCTGCCCATGCCGTAGATGCCGCCCGTGAAGGGGTTCGAGGGGCTGAGGGTGACGGCGGTCGTCGCGAGGGTGCTGGATCCGGCCGCGGTCGGGACGGAGGACAGCGGGAGCCGACGCACGGTGTTGTCGCTGAGACCGAGGATGATGTCGTTGCCGGACAGTGCGGCACCCCACACGGAACCGGCCACCAGACCGACACCCGTTCCCTGCCCGCCCGTGCTGGGGAAACGGACGACCTGGGTCCCACCGGTGACGGCGGCCAGCCCGATGACGGAGCCGTCCGGCAGGGTGAGGAAGTCACCGCCCGAGGTCCCGCCGCCCGGGAACGTCCCCCAGTTCTGCAACGTGATGGTGCCGGTCCCGGCCTGGGGGGCGAAGTAGATCTGCGAGCTGCCCGCAGCGCCCAGGAGGAAGCCGGGAGCCCCTGCTCGCACGAAGGCGCTGAGGCCGTTGATCGAGGCGACGGCGGGTGTCAGCGTCCGGGAGGAGCTGACGGTGACGCTGGTCGCTCCGGGTGTCAGGAAATCCAGGACGGGGGTGCTGCCGAACCGGACCCCGACGAGCTGGTCGCCCGACGACGTCCAGGCGAGGTCGCCGTAGACCGTGGTGAGTGCGAGGTCGCGCAGCACGGTGCCGGTGGGGGTGAGCTCGACCAGTCGCGTCTGGGAGTTCGCCCACACGTTCGCCGGGGCGCACTGGGCGACGGTCACCGTGAGGGTCGCGGCGGGGGCGGGGACGAGCGCCGTCGCGATGTTCGCCGGGCCGTTCGTGTACGTCCCCGTGAGCGGGGCGGTCACCCGCACGGTGACGGTGCACGAGACCTGCCCGGCCGCGAGGTCGCCCCCGGCCAGCGCTACTGTGCCGCTCCCGACCGCAGCCGTGACGGTGCCGTTGCCGCAGGTCGACGTCGCCGCCGCCGGGTTGGCGACCACCAGCCCGGTGGGGAGGGTGTTGGTGAAGGCGAAGTCGTTCTTGGCGGCCAGCTCGGTCGTGTTCGTCACGGTGTAGGTCAGGGTCGAGGCACCGACGTTCGTGACGGAGGTGGGCGAGAACGACGTGTCGAGGCTCGGAGTCGCATCGAGCACGCGCACGTTGTCGAAGCCGGCCGGGGTGACTCCGGCGCTGCCGACGGTGGAGACCAGGCGGAGGTTCGCGTTCGCGGCCGTGACGGCGGCGGCCGGTGTGGTCGTCATCTGCTTGCCGCTCACGGTCATCGCGGAGCTGAGCCCGACAGCCACGGGGCGGGTTGCCGAGATGGTCCGGTCCGGGTTCGAGCAGCCCTCCAGCGTCGCGCCGACGTTCGCCCAGGCGCCGGTGGCACCGGGCTGCGCCTGGAACTGGAAGGTCGGCTGGGTGCCGAGCCCCAGCAGCGGGCAGTCGCCGACGACCGTGTCGACGCCGTAGGTGTAGTAGCGCCCCGTCGTCAGCGCGACCGGGGTGGTGGTCTGGAGCACGACGCCGGACGCGTTCGTCCCCAGGACGCCGCAGCTCAGCGGCGTGTCGAGCCCGGTCGCCGTCACCAGGTTGCACTCGCGCTGGCTCGAGACGATGTGCTCGCCGTCGCCCCGGCCCGTCAGGACCCCCATGGCCCGGGCGAGCGTCCGGGCCTCGTTGTAGCTCTGCACGCTTGCAGCCGTGCTGCAGCGGTTCGCGTTCGACGGCGTCGACGCCCACGTCGGCGTACCACCGTTCGCCGTGGCGGTCCCGTTGTTGAAACCGACCACGATGCCGTTGCAGCGGGCGGCGTCGATCCACTCCGCCGAGCCGGTGTAGGTACGACCTCCGGCACCCGTGTACTGGACGCCGGCGCCGTGCACCGTGCCGAAGACCTTGGCTCCCCCTGCCGCCTGGGTCATGCCGTTCTCGAAGTCCTCGAGGAAGACGGCCGTCGCCGGCTCGGGGAGGTCCGCGGCCATGGGGGAGATCGCGGCGCCGGGCGTGGTCCGGGCGATGCGCCCGGCGACCGGCGGCGCGTTCTCGGAGGTGGACTCGGGTGCGCTCCGGACGGCGTCCAGTGCCGGTGTCGCGGGTGGCGCCGGGTCGGGTTCGTTCGGCTCGAGGGCCCCGGGTTCAGGGTCGGCGGGTCCGGAGATCGACGGGTCGGAGGGTCCCTCGTCCGTCGAGGCGGTGCCGGTGGACGGCGCTGCGGCCCCCGGCGTCACCTCCGGCGCGGCCGACACCGTGGGAGCCAGCCCGAGGCCCAGGACGGCCGCCGTCACCACGGCGGCGGCTCGCCGTACGGCGGCCGCTCGTCGACCGTGCGGTCGGGAACGTCTCACGAGGTCTGAACTCCGGGCCGGGGAACTGCCGGCGAGGCTCTGCCGTCGGCGGGTCACGAACCTCGCGGAGCAGCAGTGGCGGACCCTCATCCGACATCGAGCTGGCAGCCGGGAACGAGCCCGGCAGTGTTCAGACTAGGTGCGGTTCCGATCAAGGGCGACCGCACGAGGGGAGTCGATACCCAAACGTGATCTGAGGATCGTCCTCAGTCCAGGTGCGCCGGCAGCCCGAGCGTCGCGAACACGTCCGCGCCGAGGAACACCGTCTCCTCCACGACGACGTCGTCGCGCACCACGAGGGCGTGCACGCCCCACGGGAAGTGACCGCCGGCCGGGTCCTTGCGGTACTGGGCGAACCCGGGGCCACCGTTGACCTCGACAGGGATCAGTCGCGATCCGAGGCACTCGTGACCGGGGCCGGCCATCCAGGCCACGACGTCGTCCCGCCCGGCGAGGTACAGCGAGAACGGCGGCATCGACATCACGGCGTCCTCGGCGAGCATCGTCGCGAGAGCCTCCATGTCGTACCGCTCGAATGCCGCGACGTACCGGGCCACGACGGCCTCCTCGACGGCGCGCTCGGCGTTCGGTCGCGCCGCCTTCGAGCCGTCCTGGACCGACTTCATCGTCTCGCGGGCGCGCTGGAGCTGGCTGTTCGCCGCAGCGACGGAGATCTCCAGCAGCTCCGCCACCTCGGCGGCCCGCCACGCGAGCACGTCGCGCAGGATGAGCACCGCGCGCTGGGAGGCGGGCAGGTTCTGGAGCGCGGCCACGAACGCGAGCCGCACGCTCTCCCTGCTGACGACGACGTCGGCCGGGTCGGCGATCATGGCGTCCAGCACGGGCTCGACGAACGAGCTCGCCGGCAGCGGCTGGCCGAGCGAGGAGGCCACCGGGGGCGACGCCTCGGACTCGAGGTCGACGGGCAGGGCACGCCGCTTGCGCGCGGCGATCTCGTCGAGGCACACGTTCGTCACGATCCGGTACATCCACGTCCGCACGCTGCTGCGGCCGTCGAACTTGTCGGCGGCCTTCCACGCGCGTACGAGCGCGTTCTGCACGGCGTCGTCCGCGTCGGAGACCGAGGCGAGCATCCGGTAGGCGAAGCCGCGGAGCTCACCGCGCAACCGCTCGGCCTGGTCGAGGACGTCGTCGGACAGAGCGGTGGGGACGGTGGTGGGGTCAGCCTGAACAGCCATACCCCACTGGATACCACCCGGCCCCGACATCGCACCAGGGCATCTCCGTACAACGTGCGGGAAACAGCGCCACCCACGCCGAGATCGATCCCTCCGCACCGACGGCGATGCCGACCCGATCGCCGTCGCGACGGAAGGATCGCCGTCGCGAGGCGGTGGAGTGTCAGCGGCCGCGGATGCGGTCGATCTCGCGGCGCTCCCGCTTCGTCGGGCGGCCGGCGCCGCGGTCGCGCACCCCGGCGGGTGCGACGAACTCGCGCGGCGGGGGCGGCGGGGAGTGGTCGAGGTAGCAGCGCTGCGCCTCCGGTGCGCCGACGCGCTTGACGATCACCCCGGTGACCTCGAGGACCCGCAGGCGGTCGCCGACCCGCGCCGTCACGGTCGAGCCCACGCTGATCGTCGTGGCCGGCTTCGCCTTCTGACCGTCGACCTCGACGAGGCCGCCCGAGCACGCCTTGGCCGCACCGGAGCGCGACTTGAACATCCGGACGGCCCACAGCCACGAGTCGACGCGGGCGGCTGCGGGCATCTTCCGATGGTACGCACGCAGAATGCCCGTGACCGGACCGGGCTCCGCCGTCATCATCGTCGGCATGACGCTCCCCGACGACATCACCGTCGTCCCGCTCCCCCACCCCGCCGACCCCTGGCTCGTCGAGGGCATGGTCCAGGTGACGCGCGAGGCGATGCTCGCGGACGCGGGCGACGACGACGGCGCCCCCACCGTGCGCGAGCTGGCTGAGCTGGTGCTCCCCACCGCCTACCGACGGCGCCCGACCGTCGTCGCGCTCGACGGCCGCGCCGGGGAGCGGCCGAGCGCCGTCGTCGGGCACGGGTACGCCTCGCTCCCCCTCACCGACAACCTCCACCTCGCCCTCGTGGGCGTCGCCGTTCGGCCCGCCCACCGCCGTCGCGGGATCGGGGCGGCGCTGTGGGAGCAGGTGCTCGCGACCGTGCGCGCCGAGGGGCGCACCACCTGCCTCGCCGCGACCGAGCACCCCGCCGACGTCCCCGCCGACCCGGCGCTGCGGGTCGAGGCCGCGACCGGTAGCGGCGTCGTCGGGGTCGACGCCGCCACGCGCTTCCTGCAGGCGCGCGGGTTCGCGCTGGCCCAGGTCGAGCGACGCTCGCGGCTGGAGGTGCCGATGGGGCCCGACGACGCCGAGCGCCTCGCGGCGATGGTGGCCGCCGGCCGCGAGCGGCAGGTGGGCTACGACGTCGTGAGCTGGCACGGACGCGTGCCCGACCGGTGGCTGGGCGACGTCGCCGAGCTGTTCCGGCGGATGAGCACGGACGTGCCGCTCGGGGAGCTGGACCACGTCGAGGAGGTGTGGGACGCCGCGCGCGTGCGGACGGCCTTCGACGAGCACGCGGCGCGCGGCCTCGTGCCGTGGGTGTCGGCGATCCGGCACGTGGCCACGGACACGCTCGTCGCGTTCACGGTGCTGCTGGTGCCGGACGAGCGGCCGGAGATCGCCTACCAGGAGGACACGATCGTGATGGTCGAGCACCGCGGGCGGCGGCTCGGGGCGTGGGTGAAGCAGGCGAACTACCTGAACCTCACGGCGGGGGATCCCGCGTGCGGCGGCTGCTGACCTGGAACGCCGAGGAGAACGACCACATGCTCGCGATCAACGTCGCGATGGGGTTCGCCCCGGCCGGCGCCGAGGGTGAGTGGCAGCGGGTGCTGGAGGGCTGAGGGCCCGCGCAACCTGGCGGAGCCCGTCTCACCATGTGGACCAATAGGGCGATGGGCTGGTGCGGGGCGGGGTCGGGGTGATCCTGGAGGCCGACACCTCCACCCCCCGGTGTCGTCGTCGCGCCCGGAAGAAGGTCCCCGTGTCATCCACGTCCGCCCCCGCAACCACCTCCTCCACCCGCAGGAGGCTGCGGTTCCCCTCGTTCGGGGCCCAGATCGTCATCGCGCTCGTGCTCGGTGTCGCGCTCGGCTTCGTCGCCCGCCAGATGGGTCCCGTCGACGCCGACGCTCCCAACTGGCTCACCGACGTCCTCGCGACGATCGGCTCCTCCTTCGTCGGCCTGCTGCGCGCCATCGTGCCGCCGCTCGTCTTCCTCGCGATCGTCGCCTCCATCGCCAACCTGCGACAGGTGAAGAACGCCGCGCGCCTGGCCGGCCAGACGCTGCTGTGGTTCGCGATCACCGCCCTGATCTCGGTCGCGATCGGCATCACGCTCGGCCTCGTGCTGCAGCCCGGCTCGCGCACCAGCATCAGCGCCGACGCCGCCGCCGACCCCGGCCGGAGCGGCTCGTGGATCGACTTCCTCGTCGGCCTGCTGCCGACGAACTTCCTCGGCATCGAGGGCAGCGCGAACGCGGACTCCGGCTCGGTCGGCTTCAGCTTCAACGTGCTGCAGATCGTGGTCATCGCCATCGTGGTCGGCCTCGCGGCCCTCAAGGTCGGCAAGCAGGCCGAGCCGTTCCTCACGTTCGCCGGCTCGGCGCTGTCCGTGATCCAGAAGGTGCTGTGGTGGATCATCCGCCTGGCGCCGCTGGGCACCGTCGGCCTCATCGGCCGCGCCGTCGCGACCTACGGCTGGAACCTCATCCCCTCGCTCGGGATGTTCACGATCGCCGTCTACGCCGGGCTCGCCCTCGTGCTGTTCGTGCTCTACCCGGTGATCCTGCGGGCCAACGGCCTCTCGATCCGCCAGTTCTTCCGCGGCGCCTGGCCCGCGATCCAGCTCGCGTTCGTCTCGCGCTCCTCGATCGGCACGCTGCCCCTGACGCAGCGCGTCACCGAGCGCAACCTCGGCGTCCCGCGGAGCTACGCCTCGTTCGCCGTGCCGCTCGGCGCGACCACCAAGATGGACGGCTGCGCCGCGATCTACCCGGCGATCGCCGCGATCTTCGTCGCGCAGTTCTACGGCATCTCGCTCTCGATCACCGACTACGTGCTCATCGCGTTCGTCTCGGTGGTCGGCAGCGCGGCGACGGCGGGGCTCACCGGCGCCGTCGTCATGCTGACGCTGACCCTCTCCACGCTCGGGCTGCCCCTCGAGGGTGTCGGTCTGCTCATCGCCATCGACGGCATCCTCGACATGGGCCGCACCGCCGTGAACGTCGCGGGCCAGGCCCTGGTGCCGACCGTCGTGGCCAAGCGCGAGGGGATCCTCGACGTCGAGCGCTACGAGTCGGCCTCGGCGGAGGACCTGTTCTCCGACGACGACGACGAGCGCGAGGTCGCGCGCGACGCCGCCGACACGGCCGCGGAGCTGGAGTCCTCCGGCACGCGGAGCTGACCACCTCGGCGCGCTGAGCGCCACCGCACCACCCCGGACGCCCGGGGCGCCTCGAGCTTGTCGAGCCGCCCCGGGCGTTCGTGCGTGCGGAGGCGGCGTGGGTGTCGACGGCGTCGCCCGTCGTCGCCCGCTGCACCGCCCCCGAGGTCACGATTCGGAGTCATCGCTTGACCTCCCGGCCTCCGATGTGGAAACGTCTCCAGCGGGACGGTGTAAACGTTTCCACATCGACGAGGTGACGAGGAGGTCACATGGTCCAGCGGGCAACCCTCACGCAGGTCGCGCAGCGCGCCGGCGTGTCCATCGCGTCCGCCTCGCGCGCGCTCAACGGCCTCGTCGCCAGCCCGGCCACCGTGGAGAAGGTCCGCCGCGCGGCCGACGACCTCGGCTACGTGCCCGATGCGAGCGCCCGCGCGCTGAAGATGGGCAGCACCGGCCAGCTGACCTTCGCCGTCGACGACATCGGCAACCCCGTCTACGTCGAGATGATGACGGGCGTCCAGGAGGTCGTCGCCGCGGGCGGCTACCGCCTCCAGGTCACCAGCACCGGGGCCACCAGCGGCCCCCACAGCGTGCTCGACCTCATCCGCAACCTCCGCCGCGGCTACGCGGACGGCCTCATCCTGTCCCCGCTGCGCGTCACGCCGGAGCTGCTCGCCGAGCTCGCCGCGACCCCCGTGCCCGTCGTCGTCATCGGTCGCCTGCCCCAGCACGCCGGGGTCGACACGGTGATGACCGACTCGGCGCTCGGGGTCGCGCTCGCCGTCGAGCACCTGCACGCGCAGGGCCGGCGCCGGATCGCCTTCCTCAACGGCCCGGGCGACACCACCCCGGGCGCCGCCCGTCGGCGCGGGTTCGACGAGGCCGTCGCCGCGCACCCCGACGTCGTGGCCTCCACCCACGAGGCCGTCGACTTCACGATGTCCGCGGGGCGTGAGGCCGCGCACCGCCTGCTCGACCCCACCGGCCGGAGCACGACGGCGGAGCTCGCCGCCTCCCCCGGCACTCCGGACGCCGTCGTGGCCGCCAACGACCTCCTCGCGATCGGCGCGCTGCACGCCGCCCACGACCTCGGCCTCGACGTCCCCGGACGTCTCGCCGTCACCGGTGTCGACGACACGTCGCTCACCGAGATCGTCCACCCGTCGCTGACGTCCGTCAGCCTCGCCTCGCGTCGTCGCGGGCAGCTCGCCGCCGAGCTGCTGATGCGCCGCCTCGAGGATCCGGCACGAGCCCCGCAGGTGCTCAGCGTCCCCCCGCTGCTGCAGGTGCGAGGCTCCAGCACAACCACGGCAGGAATTCGATGACGACCCTCGCCCCCACGTCCACCCCCGAACCCGCGTCGCCGCCGGGCGACGCGCCGGGCCGCGCCAAGCGTCAGGGCGCCGCCAGCCGCGCCCAGCGCCGCGAGGCCCTGGCGCTCGTGGTCCCGGCCACGCTGCCGATCCTGGTGTTCTCGATCATCCCGCTGGTCACCGGCATCTACCTCGGCTTCACGAACTCGACGCTGAAGCGGAACCCGACGAACGACTTCACGGGTCTGGAGAACTACCAGCGCCTGATCGGGGACACGTTCTTCTGGGAGTCGTTCCGGATCGGTCTGATCTGGGCCGCGTCCGTCGCCGTCCTGACGCTGCTCGCGGCGCTCGGGCTCGCACTCCTGCTCAACGCCGACCTCCGTCTCAAGGGCGTGACCCGGGTCCTGGCGCTGATCCCGTGGGCGATGCCGCCCGTCGTCGTCGCGATCGTCTGGCGCCTCATCTACTCCCCCACCGCCGGGCCGCTCAACGCGGGTCTGGGGTTCTTCGGGATCGAGGGCGTGAACTGGCTCGGCGACTTCTCGACCGCGCTGCCCGCCGTCATCGTCGTGGCCGTCTGGAGCGGCATCCCGCAGTCGACCGTGCTCCTCCTGGCCGGCCTCCAGCAGGTGCCGACCGAGCAGCACGAGGCCGCCGCCGTCGACGGTGCCTCCGCGCTCCGCCGGTTCTGGCACATCACGCTCCCGGCGCTGCGCCCGGTGATCTTCGCTATCACCTCGCTCGACTTCATCTGGAGCTTCAACTCCTTCGGCCTCGTCTACGTCCTGACGGAGGGCGGCCCGGGCGGCAGGACCATGCTCCCGATGCTGTTCACGTACCTCGAGGCGTTCACGAACCGGAACACCGGCTACGCCGCCGCGATGGGCAACGTCATGGTGCTCGCCGTCGTGATCGTCCTGTCGGCCTACCTGTTCGCCCAGTTCCGTCGCGGGAAGGCGGCCCAGTCGTGAAGACGCGCAACCCCGTCGTCCGCTTCGGCCAGTACGTCGCCCTCGCTGCCTACCTGATCTTCCTGGGCTTCCCGCTGCTGTGGCTGCTCTCGACCTCGCTCAAGTCCTCGGGCGAGATCAACTCGCTCGCGGTCAACCTCATCCCGGACACCTTCGCGTGGGGCAACTACCCGCAGGCCCTCGAGCGCCAGAACCTGATCCGCTCGGCCGGGAACTCGCTGTTCGTCTCGGTCGTGACGATGGTGATCACCACCCTGATCTCGATGCCGGCCGCCTACGCGCTCGCGCGGTTCCAGGGGAAGCTGCGGGCCGCCGGCACCGCCTGGATCCTCATCAGCCAGGTCTTCCCGGCGATCCTGCTGATCATCCCGCTGTTCATGGTGCTGCGGACGCTGCAGCTCAACGACACGATGTTCGGCCTGATCCTCGTCTACGTCACGTTCACCCTCCCCTTCACGCTGTGGATGCTGCAGGGCTACGTGGCGGCGATCCCCCGCGATCTCGAGGAGGCCGGCGCGATGGACGGCGCGAAGCGCTTCACCGTGCTCCGCCTCATCGTCTTCCCGCTGCTCATGCCCGGTCTGGTCGCGACGGCGATGTTCACCTTCGTCGCGGCGTGGAACGAGTTCTTCCTCGCCCTCGTGCTCATCCAGTCGCCCGAGCTGTACACGCTGCCGCTCACGCTGCGGATGTTCATCGGCCTCGAGGGCCAGACGGCGCTCGGGCCGCTGGCCGCCGGCGCCGTGCTCGCCACGATCCCCTCGCTCGTCATCTTCGGTCTCCTGCAGAAGCGCCTCACGAGCGGTTCGCTCGCCGGCGCCGTCAAGGGCTGACCTCCCCCACGTCCACCGTCACCACCACACCATCGAGAAAGGCACCACCATGAGAAGGAACCGAGGCGCCGCCGTCGTCGCCGGAGCGTTCGCGCTCACCCTCGTCCTCGCCTCCTGCCAGCAGGGCAGCAGCACGGCCGGGGACAGCGAGTCGCCGGCCGACGGCGAGGACACCACCTCCGCCGACGGCGGGGGCAGCGGCGAGACCGTCAACCTGACCTTCCAGTCGCTCGCCGGCCAGGAGGCCACGATCGCCGAGACCGAGCGTCTCGTCGACGAGTGGAACACGGCCAACCCCGACATCCAGGTGGAGATCGTCCCCGCAGCCTGGGACGGCGTCTACGACAAGCTCGTCACGCAGTTCACGGGTGGCTCCGCCCCCGACATCATCCACTTCGAGGCCGCGGGCATCCGTCCGTTCGCCGTCGACGGCTACATCGCCGACCTGACGGACCTCATCTCCGAGGACCTCAGGTCCGGGATCAGCGAGGGCGTCTGGGAGTCCGTCACGGTCGACGACGCGATCATCGGCTACCCGACGATGATGCAGTCGTACATGGTGTTCGCGAACACCGACCTCCTCGAGGCCGCCGGCGTCGAGATCCCCACGGGCGACACGATGACGTGGGAGGAGCTGCGCGAGATCGCCAGGGCGACGACCAAGGACGGCGTCTACGGCCTCGGTTGGGGCCTGAAGAACCCGACCGCGACCGTGATGTCGCTCGGTCTGGGCAACGACGGCACGTTCTTCTCGGGCGAGGGCACCGAGGCGGAGATCGAGGTCGGCGACGCCGAGCTCGCCGTCCCGACCCAGATGCACGAGATGGCCTACACGGACATGTCGCTGCAGCCCGTCTCGCTCACGCAGTCCGGCGGCGAGGTCCTGCCGTCGTTCTACGGCGGCCAGGTCGCGATGACCGTCCAGGGCAGCTTCCAGGCGACGAACATCGCCGCCGACGCCCCCGAGGGCTTCAACTGGACCGTGCTTCCCCCGCTCGAGGGTTCCGCGAGCGCCGCTCAGTCGGCCAACCCGCAGACGCTCTCGGTCAACGTCGACTCCGAGCACGTCGAGGAGTCGGCGCAGTTCATCGAGTTCCTCATGCAGCCGGAGAACCTCGCCGCGCTCAACTACGCGGACGCCCTGATCCCGACGTCGGAGCAGGCGCGCGAGGCGCTCGCCACCACGACCGAGGGCCTCACCGGCTGGGACCAGATCCTCGCCTCCGGTGACAACCTCACCGCCCCGGCGTTCCTCAAGGTCGACCTCTACCAGCAGTGGAACGAGACCGTGGCGACCCCGGCCCTGCAGCGCTACCTCGCCGGCGAGATCGACGTCGACGCGCTGAAGGCGGAGATGACCGACGGCTGGGCCCAGGTCAACCGCTGACGCACCACCGGCAAGCACCCCGTCCGGGGTGCCGCGTGCAGGCGCGCACCCCGGACGGTCCCCTCGAACGACCGAACCACCGAGAGAAGGAATCACCTGATGAGTCGGCTGGCTGACAGGGTCGCGGGCGTTCTCGCCGGCGCCGCCGTGGGAGATGCGCTGGGCGGCGCGACGGAGGGCTGGACCCCCGAGCAGATCGCGGAGCGGCACGGCGGTGAGGTCACCGGGATCGTGCCCCCGTACTACCCGGACTGGCGCACCGCGCGGCCGATCGCGCCTTACCACAAGGGCGACGGGCACGTCACGGACGACACCCTCATGACGCACGCGCTGGTCGAGGTGTACGCCCACCGCCGAGCCCACCTGGACGCGTACGCCGTCGCCGAGGACCTCGTCCCGCTGATGATCGGCGAGCCGCGCTGGATCCCCGAGCTCGAGCAGGAGGCGCTCATCCTGCAGCGCGTCTTCCTCGCCGAGAAGTGGATCGTCGCCCGCCTGCACTACGGGCACGTGGACCCCCGCGAGGCGGGCGTCGGCAACATCGTCAACTGCGGCGCGACCATGTACATGGCGCCGGTCGGGCTGGTGAACGCGGGCGACCCCCGCGCCGCCTACCGCGAGGCGATCGAGATCGCCGGGGCCCACCAGGTCTCCTACGGCCGGGAGGCCGCGGGCGTGTTCGCGGCGGGCGTGGCCGCGTCGATGAGCCCCGACGCGAGCGTCGAGACGGTGCTCGAGGCGTCGCTCGCCGTCGCCAAGGACGGCACCCGGGCCGCGATCGAGGCGGTGACGACGGCGGTGCGCGAGCTGCTCGCGACGTCGCCCTCCCCGTCCACCGCGGACGTGCGGCGGACGATCCGGGACGCCGTCGCGCCCTACGACACGGTCGGTCCCGAGTACCGCAAGCCGGCGATGGACGCCCGGCTGCCCTCGCGCACGAAGTCGATCGAGGAGCTCCCCGCGGCGCTGGGCTTCGTCCTGGCTCACGACGGCGACACGCGCGCCGCCGTGCTGGGCGCGGTCAACTACGGTCGCGACTCCGACTCGATCGCCACGATGGCGGGCGCGATCTGCGGTGGCCTGAACGGGCTCGACTCGGTGCCCGCCGACTGGCGGACGGACATCGCCACCGCGAGCCGGATCGATCTGGACGCGGTCGCCGAGGTGATGACCGGCGTCGTGCGCGACGTGCTGACGGCCGACGCCGAGGCCGCCTCGGCCCGGGCGGCGGCGACCACCTCGCTGCTCGACGACTGACGTCCTCGTGCATTCGCGAGGCCCTTCCGGTGCGTTCGCGAGGCCCTTCGGGTCACCTCGCGAGGCCCTTCGGGTCACGCGACGACGCCGCAACGGCCTCGCGATCGCACCCGAAGGGCCTCGCGACGGTGCGCAAACCCCTCGCCGCTGTACCGAAGCCCCTCGCCGCTTGACCAGAAACCCCTCGCCGGTGGTGCGCAAGCCCCTCGCCGGTGGTGCAGAAACCCCTCGCAGATGACTGGAGAGACGGAACCGATGCGACTGACCTGGGCCCAGCCCGAGGACCTGCTGCCCCACGAGCTCGTGGCTCTGATCGAGCAGGGGGCCGACCGGGGGGCGGTCGACGGCGTCCGCGCGCGCTGGGTCGCGGCCGGCGGCGATCCCGCCGCGCCGCGCACCGGCGCGGGACCCGTCCCGGCCACGCCCGAGCTGCGGGCGCTCGCCCGTGACCTGCTCGCGGAGGCGGCGACGCTGCAGCCCGTCAGCCCGGACGAGCCCGACGACTGGGACGCGATCGCGGCGCTGCTGCCCGCCACCACCGCCCCCACGACCACCGCCCTCCTCACCGCCACCCCCGACGTCGACCGCTACCGCGGAGCCTGGACGGGCCGCGCCGTCGGCTGCGTCCTCGGCAAGCCGGTGGAGAAGATCCCACGCGACGGCATCGAGACGATCCTGCGCGCCACCGACCGCTGGCCGCTGACCACCTGGTTCACGGCCGTCGGGCTGCCCGGCGACGTCGCCCAGGAGTGGCCGTGGAACCGGCGCAGCGCCCCGACGTCGCTCGCGGAGAACATCGACGGCGCCCCGGAGGACGACGACCTCAACTTCCCGATCCTCGCGCTGCACCTCCTCGCCACCCACGGCCCGGGCCTCACCACCGACCAGGTGGCGCAGGGCTGGCTCGACAACCTCCCCGGCGGCCGCGTCTTCACGGCCGAGCGTGCCGCGTACCGCAACCTGCTCGACGGCCGCCCGATCCCCGAGACCGCCACGCACCTCAACCCGTTCCGCGAGTGGATCGGCGCGCTCATCCGCACGGACGCCTACGGCTGGGCCCACCCTGGCGACCCGCTCGCCGCAGCCCGCCTCGCCTGGACCGACGCCCGCCTCAGCCACACCCGCAACGGCCTCTACGGCGCGATGTGGGCGGCGGCGCTGTGCTCGGCCGCCGTCGCGCTCCCCTCCCCCTCCGACCGGCCCGACGGCGGGACCGCCGCCGTCCTCGACGCCGCCGACACCGTGGTCCCGCCGCGCAGCCGGCTCGCCGCGGCGATCGCGCTGGGCCGCGAGCTCGCCGCGACGGGCCGCCCGCAGGCCGAGGCCCTCGACGTGCTGCACGCCGAGCTCGGCCACCTGCACTGGGTCCACACGCTCAACAACGCCGCCCTCGTCGCGTACGCGATCGCGTCGTCGGACGGCGACGTCGCGGCCGGGGCGTGCACCGCCGTCGTCGGCGGCTGGGACACCGACTCGGCCGGCGCGACGGTGGGGTCCGTGCTCGGCGCGCTCGCCGGCGGCGCCTCCGCCGGGTTGGACCCGACCTGGACCGACCCCCTGCACGGCACGATCGCGACCTCGATGCCCGGCGGCGCCGTCCGCAGCGTCGAGGACCTCGCCACGGCCGCCCACACCCTCGCCGAGAGGTTCACCTCATGAGCACCGCAGGCACCGTCACCGTCGTCGGGAGCGCCAATCTCGACACCACGCTGCGCGTCGCGCGCATCCCCGGCCCTGGCGAGACGATCCTGGCCAGCGGCATCGTGCGCAGCCCCGGCGGCAAGGGCGCGAACCAGGCCGTCGGCGCCGCGCGTTCCGGCGGGGCGGAGGTGGCGTTCGTCGCCGCGCTCGGTCACGACGGCGAGGCGGACCTCCTGCTCGCCTCGCTCACCGGCGCGGGGGTCGGCACCGACCACGTGCGCCGGCTGGACGGCGTCCCGAGCGGCTCAGCCCTCATCACGGTGTCCGACGACGCGGAGAACTCGATCGTCGTCGTCCCCGGCGCGAACGCGGTCCTGCTGGACCTCACCGACGGCGAGCTCGCCGTGGTCAGGAGCGCCGCCGTCGTGCTCGCGTGCCTGGAGATCCCGATGGCCACGGTGCTGGCGGCCGCCCGCGCGGCGCGCCGGTTCGTGCTGAACGCGGCGCCGTCGGCCCCGCTGCCCGACGAGCTCTGGCCGCACCTCGACGTGCTCGTGGTCAACGAGCACGAGGCGCGCGACCTCACGGGCGAGGCCCAGGTGGACGACGCCGTGGCGGTCCTGTCTCGGCGCGTCCCGGCACTGGTCGTCACGCTCGGCGCGGCCGGCGCGCTCGTCGTCGAGGACGGCCTGCGCACCCACGTGCGCGGCAACCCCGTCACCGCCGTCGACACGACCGGGGCGGGCGACTGCTTCTGCGGCGTCCTCGCGGCGCGGCTCGCCGCGGGCGACGACCTCGTCACCGCCACCCGGTGGGGCGGCGCCGCCGGCGCGCTCGCCGTCCAGCGCCCCGGCGCCGCCGACGCGATGCCGACGACGGCGGACGTCGCGACCCTCGTCGAGGGGGCGCAGCGATGAGCGGCGGGTTCGATCCGCTCGTGCCGCGCGAGATCGACCGGTGGTCGGTGCTGCCGCTGGACGCCGACCTCTCCGACGGCGAGGCCGCCGTCGCGCTCGAGGACGCCAAGATCCTCGCCGGGCCCGACGATCCTGCCGACCGGCCGCGCTGGCGCGAGCAGCTGCGCACCTGGCGCGACGGCGTCCTGGCGCGCCATCCCGACCTCGGCGCCCGCTACGACCGGCCCGAGACCGCGTGGTCCTCGCGCTGCTTCGCGGTGGCGCAGGTGTGGCTGTGGGACGAGCTGTTCTTCGACTCAGCTGCTCAGCGCTTCACGCCCGAGCGCCTCCTGGCCGACGCGCGCGAGCGCCTCGGCGGTCTCGACGGCCTCGTGCTCTGGCACGCGTACCCGGTCATCGGCATCGACGACCGCAACCAGTGGGACTTCTACGACGTCCCTGGACTGGCGGAGGCCGCTGCCGCGCTGCAGGCCGCGGGCGTCGCCGTCTTCGTCGACTACAACCCGTGGGACACCGGAACACGTCGGGCCGCCGGCACCGACGCCGAGGAGCTGGCCGCGACCATCCGCCGGCTCGGCGCCGACGGCGTCTTCCTCGACACGCTGCGCAAGGCCGACCCCGAGCTGGTCGCCACGCTCGAGGCGGCGCGCCCCGGCATCGCGCTCGAGGGCGAGTCCAAGCTCGCGACCGAGCGGATCGCCGACCACGCGACGTCGTGGGCCCAGTGGTTCGCCGACTCCCCCGTCCCCGGCGTGCTGCGCGCCCACTGGCTCGAGCGCCGGCACCTGCAGCACCACGTGCGGCGCTGGAACCGTGACCACGCCGAGGAGCTCACGTCGGCCTGGCTCAACGGCGTCGGGGTCATGGTCTGGGAGGTGGTCTTCGGCGTCTGGGTGGGCTGGAACCCGCGCGACGCCTCGACCCTGCGGCGCATGCTGCCCGTCCAGCGCGCGCTGGCGGACGTGCTGCACCGGGGTGACTGGACCCCGCTGACCGACCTGGGCCCCGAGGCCCCCGGGCAGGGCATCTTCGGTTCGCTCTACGAGACGGACGATCTCCGCCTGTGGACGCTGGCGAGCCGGTCCGACGTCGACCACGTCCTCGCCCTCCCGGCCGACGCCCCCGGACGCTGGCTCGCGCTGCACGACGGCGTCGAGCTGGAGCTGGCCGACGGCGAGACCGGCACCCTCGAGGTGACCGTGCCCGCGCGCTCGATCGCGGCAGCGGTGCACGTGCCACCGGGGGTCGCGCCGCCGGATCTCGCATCGCTGCAGGCCGAGCTCGCCGCGATCCGGGCGACCACGCCGGATCACGACGGCGACGCCTCCTTCGGCCACCGGCGCGCGGTCCGCACCGCCGGTGCCCCCTCGCGGGGCGGGGCGCCCGCGGACGCGACGGTCGTCGTCGTGCCCCCGGGCGAGCACGTGCTGACCGTGCGGTTCCGGCAGCGCGAGACCGGGATGTACGACGGCGCCCCGTACGTGGACGAGTGGAAGCCGCTGCCACCCCGGCTGCACGACTCCCGCACGCTCGAACGCGTCGCGACGCTCGCGCACCCGGTCGCCGTCGCCGCCCGTGAGGTGAGCGAGGCGGAGTTCGACGCGTTCGTCGACGCGACCGGCTACGTCCCCGCCGTCGCGCACCGCTTCCGTACCGAGCGCCGCGGGCCGGACGCCCCGGTCACCGGCGTGAACCTCGCCGACACCCGCGCCTACGCCGCCTGGTGCGGCGCGCGCCTGCCGACCGAGGACGAGTGGCAGCTCGCGGCGTCGCTGCAAGGTTTCGAGCGCCGCGCCCCCGCGGTGTGGAGCTGGACGGAGAGCGAGCACACCGACGGCCGCACCCGGTTCGTCATGCTCAAGGGCGGCAGCGACCACGTCAGCGAGGGCTCGGACTGGTACACCGACGGCGGCGTCCGTCCACCCGAGTTCACGCTGAAGTTCCTGGTGCCGGGGCTCGGGATCGAGCGGTCGCCGAGCATCGGCTTCCGGATCTGCTGGGACACCGAGGGAGCATCATGACGGAGAGCAGCACACCGGAGGGCAGCACATTGGAGGGCAGCGGAGCTCTCGCTGGCCTCCGTGTCATCGACGCCTCGACCCTGTTCGCGGGCCCGATGGCCGCGATGCACCTGGGCGACATGGGCGCCGAGGTGATCAAGGTCGAGCACCCGCGCCGGCCCGACCCGTCGCGCGGCCACGGTCCCTCGCGCGACGGTCACAACCTGTGGTGGGCCACGCTCGGGCGCAACAAGCGCACGGTCCAGCTCGACCTCGGCAGCGAGGGCGGGGCCGAGGCGTTCCGGCGGCTGGCCGCGAGCGCCGACGTCGTGATCGAGAACTTCCGCCCCGACACGCTGGAGCGCTGGGGGCTGGGGTACGAGGCGCTGAGCGCCGACAACCCCGGGCTGGTGCTCGCGCGCGTCACCGGGTTCGGGCAGATCGGGCCGTACCGCCGCCGGCCCGGGTTCGGCACGCTCGCGGAGGCGATGAGCGGGTTCGCCGCCATGACCGGCGAGGCGGACGGGCCGCCGACGCTGCCGCCGTTCGGGCTCGCGGACGGGATCGCGTCGCTCGCGACCGCCTTCGCCGTCATGGTCGCGCTCCACTCGCGCGAGCGGACGGGGCTCGGGCAGGTCGTGGACCTCGCGATCGTCGAGCCGATCCTCGCGCTGCTCGGACCGCAGATCAGCCGGTTCCAGCAGCTCGGCACCGTGCAGGCGCGCACGGGCAACCGCTCCTCCAACAACGCGCCGCGCAACACCTACGCCACGGCCGACGGCTCGTGGGTGGCGGTGTCGACGTCGGCGCAGTCGATCGCGGAGCGCGTCATGACGCTCGTGGGTCGCCCCGACCTCGCGCAGCAGCCGTGGTTCGCCGCCGGTTCCACGCGGGCCGAGCACGCCGACGAGCTCGACGAGGCGGTCGGGTCGTGGATCGCGGCGCGGCCGCGCGCGGAGGTCGTCGCGGCCTTCGAGGAGGCCCAGGCCGCGATCGCGCCGATCTACGACGCGTCCGACATCGCCGTCGACCCCCAGTTCGCCGCGCTCGGCACGATCCGCACGCTCGAGGATCCAAACCTGGGCGAGATCGCGATGCAGGGCCCGCTGTTCCGGCTGTCGCGTGACGCGGGCGTCATCGCGCACACCGGGCGCGCGCCCGGCGCCGACACCGACGCCGTGCTCGCGGAGCTCGGCTACTCCGCCGACGAGATCGCGGCGCTGCGCGGGGCGGGGTCGGTGTGAGCGCCCTCCCGCCGGTCACCGGGCTGTACGTGCCCGGCAGCCGCCCCGACCGGTTCGACAAGGCGCTGGCCACGGGCACCGAGCTGCTCATCCTCGACCTCGAGGACGCGGTCGCGCCGGAGGCGAAGGAGGACGCGCTCGACGCCGTCGTCGCCTGGGTGCGCGCGCTGCTCGAGAGCGACGGCGACGCCGACGACGGCGTCGTCGGCGCCGCGACGCCCCCGGTCCTCCAGGTCCGCGTCAACGCCGCCGGCACCCCCTGGCACGACGCCGACCTGGCCGCCCTCGCGGACCTGCCGCCCGCCGTCGAGATCCGCCTCCCGAAGGTGGAGACGACCGGCGAGCTCGACGCCGTCGCCCGCGCCGTCGGGCACCACCCGGTCACGCCGATCCTCGAGACGGCCCGCGGGGTCGAGCACGCCGTCGCGATCGCGGCGCACGACGCCGTGACACGGCTCGCGCTCGGCGAGTCCGACCTCCGCAGCGACCTCGGCACCGGCGCGGGCCCCGACGCCGAGCCCGCGATCACCTACGCGCGGATCCGGCTCCTGTTCGCCGCGCGCGCGGCCGGTCTCGACGCCCCGATGCTGTCCGCCTACCCGGCGATCCGCGACCTCGACGGGCTCCGCGCCGACACCGCGCGCGGCCGAGCGCTCGGCGCGAGCGGCCGGGTGGCGATTCACCCCAGCCAGCTGCCCGTGATCGCCGAGGTGTTCGCGCCGGCCGAGGACGAGGTCGCCTGGGCCACCGCCGTCGTGACCGCCCTGGACGCCTCCCGCGGTGCCGTCACCCGCCTGCCGGACGGCGCGATGGTCGACCCCGCCATGCGCGGCCGGGCCACCCGGATCCTCCGCCGCTCCACCACGACCAGCAGCAGCACCAGCACCACCAGCACCCCACCCCCACGCTGAGGACGACCCATCCGCCGTGAGGGCGCCCCTCCCTGCCTCGCCCTCACGACGGAGGGATCGCCCTCGGCGGACCACTGACGAAGGAGTCATCGTGTCCGACCGTTCTCCCTCCCCTCGAGACCTCCTGCGCCGCGCCGCCGTCGGCGCCGCCGGCGCGGGCCTCGCGCTCGCCGGCGGCGTCGTCGCCGCCCTCCCCGCCCAGGCCGCGCCGGCCGCCGGCACCGTGCAGACGGCGACGGCGCCGTCGGACGCCGTCGGCTCGATCGACTACACGGTGTACCTACCGCCGGGCTACGACCCCGCGGCCGACTACCCCTCCCTGTACCTCCTGCACGGCCGCGGCGACACGATGGCCGCCTGGCCCCAGGTCACCCCGACGCTGGACCGACTCATCGAGGAGGGCGCGATCCCGCCGCTCGTCGTCGTGATGCCGGACGCCCCGTGGTCGATGCGCGGCGGCTACTACGTCGACTCCCTCTACACCGGTGACGACGGCGGAGGCCCCGGCGCCGCCGTCGAGACGGCCTTCACCACCGACCTGATCGAGCACGTGGACACCACCTACGCCACGGTCGACGACCCGGGCGCGCGCGCCGTCGGCGGCTACTCGATGGGTGGCGCGGGCGCGCTGCGCTACGCCACCGCGCACCAGGACCTGTTCTCGGCCGGCCTGATCCTGAGCCCTGCCGTGTACGTCCCGACGCCGCCACTGGACTCCTCCACGCGCGAGTTCGGCGCGTACGGCGTCGGAAACGCCCTCTTCGACGAGGCGCGCTACACCGAGCTCGCCTACCCGAGCACGTTCGCCGCGCTGGACGAGTCCTCGCCGCTCCACCTGTTCATCGCCGTCGGCGACGACGAGTGGGCCAACCCGCTGCCCGAGGACGCGATCCACGACCTCGATCACGAGGCCGCCACGCTCTACAACGCCGCCAAGCGCGTGCCCGGCCTCACCTCCGAGCTGCGCGTCTACGACGGCGGCCACGACTGGGGCGTCTGGGGCCGCGGCTTCGAGGAGGGCATGCGCGACATCGGCCCGCGCCTGCGCACCGCGCCGCCGCCCGCCTTCCCCGGCACGCAGGTCGGCTCCGAGGGCCAGGACTACGCCGGAGGCGTGCTCGCGCTGCCCGACGGCCACGCGATCACGGCCACGAACCTCGCCGCCTCCGGGATGGGCCACACGAGTGCGGGCGCGCTCGACGTCGTCGTGCAGCGCCTCGACACCTCCGGCGAGGTCGTGTGGCGGACGGCGATCGCCGGCCCGGCCAACGACCGGGCCTACGGCGTCGTGAGCGACGGCGCGGGCGGCGTGCTCGTCGGCGGCTTCACGCGCGCGGCGACCGACGACGTGCTCCTCACCCGGATCTCCGGCGACGGCGAGACGCTGTGGACGCGGACGGTCGGCGACCGGGCCGCGGCGGACCGCGCCTACGCGATCACCCCGGACGGCGACGGCGGCGCCTATCTCGCGGGGTACGCGTCCGGCACGCTGCCGCCCGCGGCGGGCCAGGCCGGCCCGGCGCACGCCCCGGCCGGCGACAAGGACGCGGCGCTCGTGCACGTGGACGGTGACGGCGAGGTCGTCTGGACGGCCGGCGTCGGCGGCGCGGGCGAGGACAAGGCCTACGCGGTGACGACGGCGGCCGACGGCACCGTGGTCGTCGCGGGCAGCACCACCGGCGCGATGCCGGGCGGCACGCCCGCCGGCGGGCTCGACGCCTGGGTGGCGGGCTTCTCGCCCGCGGGGGTGCGCCTCTGGCTGCACCAGATCGGCACCGACGGCTCCGACCAGCTGCAGGCGCTCGTGCGGACGCCCGACGGCGTGGTGGCCGCCGGGTACGCGGGCGGCGCCCTGCCCGGCGCGACGTCGGCGGGCGCGTCCGACCTCGTGGCGATCGCGCTGACGTCCGGCGGCGAGACGCTCTGGACCCGGCAGGTCGGCACGGCCGGTGACGACCGCGGCGCCGCGCTCGTGCCAGGGGCCGACGGCGGCGTGGTCCTGATCGGGCACTCCGACGGCGCGTGGGACGTGCCCGCGGGCGGGGTCGACGTCGTCGTGCTGCCGCTCTCGGCGAGCGGTGAGCCCGGTGCCGCGCAGCAGCTCGGGTCCCCCCAGCGCGACGGGGCCGACGAGTGGGACGAGGCCAACGTGTTCGCCTCCGTCGCCGACGACGGCGCGAGCGCCTGGGTCCAGGGGATCACGTTCGGCGCGGTCGACGGCGGGGTCAACCTCGGCCTGACCGACGTCTTCCTGACGCAGGTCGCGCTGGCCGGGGGCGACCCCGAGCCCACGGACCCGCCGACGACGACGTCACCGCCGGCCGAGCCGTCGCCGACCGACACCGGGACGGGCGGCGCGCTGCCCCCGGGTCCGGGTGGACCGGGAGGACCCAGCGGCGGCGGCTTGGGTGCGGGCGGCGGCGCGGGCGGCGCCCTCGGCGCGACCGGCGTCGACGCGCTCGGCCTGGTCGCCGCGGCCACCGCCCTCCTGGCGGCCGGCGGCCTGGCGCTGCGCCACCGCCGTCGCGCCCAGGTCCTCCGCCTGACGGGCGCCTGACGGGCGCCTGACCGCGCACTCGTGGCATCGTCGAGGGATGACGACACTCAACGCAGCCCGCCTCCGGACCGCCGCGCTCACCGCCGTCGGCACCACCGTCTACTACGCCGTTCCCGACCTGATCGACCGCCGCCCGGCCCGTGCCGCCGCCAAGACCGCGATCGTCGCGGGGCTCGCCGCCGTCTCGTTCGACGACTTCCGCCGGACCCGCACGGAGGAGGAGAGCGAGGGGATCGAGGTGCTGCGGGAGCAGCTGGGGCGTCGCACACCGCAGGAGCGCCTCGTCCTCGGCGGTCTCGCCGCGGCGACGGCGGGGGTCTCGACGGCGTTCCTCGTCGCGGCCGAGAAGTGGCTCTACCGGCGCGGGGAGCGTCGCGTCGCGGAGGGGAACCGCTGGGGCCACCTGCGTGGCGCCGTCGTGCTCGGGGCGCTCGCCGGAGCGCTCGCGCTGGCGCCTCCCGGCACGACGGCCGGGCCCGCCGAGGGCGCCTGACCCGAACGCCGCCCGACCCGAGCACCCCAGAACGCCGGAACGCCCCGGGGCCCGCCATCCACGTGGATGGCGGGCCCCGGGGCGTTCCGGCTGCGGGCGGGGTCTCCCCCACCCGCAGCCGTGATCGTCAGGCGATCATCCCGCTGACGTCACCGCGGCGACGGCGAGCCGTCACCATCAGCGCGCGGCCACCGAGCAGGAGCACCAGGGCCCCGGCGAGCAGCCCGAGCACCGTGGTGCCCGTGACGGGCAGCGGCGGGACCGGAGCGACGCTGATGGTCAGCGTGGCGCTGTAGACCACGCCGTTCGTGTCGCTGACGCGGTAGGTGATGCTCGCGTCGCCGCTGAAGCCGGTCGCCGGCGTGAAGGTGATCGTCCCGTCGGGGTTGACCACCCAGGTGCCGACGCCGTCCGTCGTGTGCTGCTTGACGCAGTTGTCCGTTCCCGGGACGACCACGCAGACCGTGCCCGGGTCGAGCGTCTCGCCCTGACCGGGGAAGTCGTTCTCGAGCACCGGAACGGTGACGGAGGTGTTGCCCGGCGTGGACGCCTTGTCGTCGGTCGCCGCACCCGTCGTCAGCACCTCGACGACGGCGACGGCGGTGACCCGCGTGCCGTTGGCGTCGGCGACCGAGTAGGTCACCGGCGTCGTGACGCCCGTGAACCCGTCGGCCGGCGTGAACACCAGGCGGCCGTCCACGACCGTCCAGACGCCCTGGCCCGGAACCTCGAGGCGGTCCACCAGTGCACCGGAACCGTCGACGAGCTTGAGCGACGTCGGGTCGAGCGGCACCTCGGGCGAGCCCGCGGTGTCGTTGGCCAGCACGTCGATCGTGACGGGGGCGTTGTACGGCGTGGTCGCGCGGTCGTCCGTCGCACCCGGCGTGATCGCACCGATCACCACGACCACCGTGGAGGTGGCCGGGTTGCCGTGGCTGTCGGTCACCTCGTAGGTGACCGGCGGCGTCGTGCCGACGAAGGTCGGCTCCGGCGTGAAGGTGATCGCACCGGTGACCGGGTCGATCACGTAGGTCCCGACGCCGGGGACGACGAGCGTCTTGCCGTCCTCCGAGACCTCGGCACCCTCGGGCTGACCCTCGGCCGGGAAGACGACCGAGGTCGGGTCGAGCGCGCCGGCGGTGCCGTCGGCGTTCGGACCGGCCACGTCGTTGCCGAGCGGGTCGATCACCACGGGCAGACCCTGACCGCCGGCACCGGTGTCCGGGTTGGCGATCGGGGCGGGCTGCACCGTGACCGTCACCGTGGAGGTGACGGGCGTGCCGTTGGCGTCGCTGACCTCGTACGTCACCGGGGTGGTGTCACCGACGAAGCCGGGCTCCGGGGTGAAGGTGACGCTGCCGTCGGGGTTGGCCGTCCAGACACCCTGGCCGGGGACCGTGAGCGTGAGGCCGTCCTCGGACAGCTCCGCACCCTCCGGCTGACCCTCGACCGGGAACCGCACCGACTCCGGCACCAGGGGGGCGGTGTCCGCACCCGGGGTGTCGTTGGCGATCACCGGGACGGTGACCGGCGTGAGGTACGGCGTGGCGCCGGTGTCCGGCGTCGCGACCGGGTCGATCCCCGTGACGGTGATCGTGAGCGGCGCCGTGGCGGTGTTGCCGAGGCTGTCCGTGACGGCGTACGTCACGGCCGGGGCCTCGCCGCGGAAGCCGGGCTCGGGGTCGAACGTGATCACACCCGTCTCGGGGTCGACCGTGTAGACACCGACACCCGGGACGGTGAGCTGCTTGCCGTCCTCCGAGACCTCGGCGCCCGCGGGCTGACCCTCGACCGGGAAGACGACCGAGGTCGGGTCGAGGTCGCCCGCGGAACCGTCGGCGTTCTGGCCGGGGATGTCGTTGGCGATGACGTCGACCGTCACGTTGACGTTCTGCGGCGTCGTGGCGGTGTCGGCCGAGGCGACCGGACCGGGGCGGACCGTGACCGTCACCGTGGCGGTGGCGGGCGTGCCGTTGGAGTCGCGGACCTCGTACGTCACCGGGAGGGTGACGCCGTCGAAGCCGGGCTCCGGCGTGAACGTGATGTCACCGTTCTCCTCGACCGTCCAGGTGCCCTGACCGGGCACCGTGATCGTCTTGCCGTCGTCGGAGAGCTCGGAGCCCTCCGGCTGGCCCTCGGTCGGGAAGACCGTGGACCCGGGGACGAGCGGGGCGGTGTCGGCGCCGGCCGCGTCGTTGTCGCCGACGGCGACCGTGACCGGGGTGAGATACGCCGTGTTCGCGGTGTCGTCGACGGCGATCGGGTCGATCGGCGTCACGGTCACCGTGATGGCGGCCTGGACCGGGTTGCCGAGCGAGTCCGTGACCGCGTACAGCACGGGCGTGGTCTCGCCGCGGAACGTGGGCTCCGGGTCGAACGTCACGACGCCGTCGGCGTCGATCGTGTAGACGCCCTCGCCGGGGACGGTGAGCGCCTTTCCGTCGTCCGAGACGGTCGCGCCCTCGGGCTGACCCTCCGTCGGGAAGACGACCGAGGAGGCGTCCCAGGCGCCCGGCTCGCCGTCGGCCTGCAGGCCGGGCGAGTCGTTCGTCAGGACAGGGATCGTGACGGTGACGTTCTGCGGCGTGACCGCGGTGTCGTCGGCGGCGACCGGACCGTCCTGGACCGTGACGGTCAGGGTGGCGGTGTCGGTCGTGCCGTTGGCGTCGGTGATCTGGTAGGTCACCGGTGCCGTCGTGCCCTCGAAGCCGTCGGCGGGCGTGAAGGTCACGCTGCCGTCGGGGTTGACGGCGTAGACGCCCTCACCCTCGACCGTGAGCGTCTTGCCCTCGTCGCTGACCACGGCACCGGCCGGCTGACCCTCGATCGGGAAGACCGTGAGGGCCGGGACCAGCGGGGCCGAGTCGGCGCCCGCCGCGTCGTTCAGCAGACCCGACAGGTTCACCGGGGTGTTGAACGGCGTGCTCGCGGCGTCGTCCGTCGCGACCGGGTCGATCCCGTCGACCGTGATGGTCAGCGTGGCCGAGGCGGGGTTGCCGAGGCTGTCCGTGGCCGTGTAGGTCACGGGCTGCGCCTCACCGCGGAAGGCCGGCTCGGGGTCGAACGTGATCTCGCCGTTCTCGGCCGCCGTGTAGACGCCCTCGCCCGGGACCGTGAGCTGCTTGCCACCGTCGTCGACGATCGCGCCCTCCGGCTGACCCTCGGTCGGGAACACCACCGAGGTGGGGATCCAGGTGCCGAGTGTGCCGTCGGCGTTCAGGCCGGGGGTGTCGTTGCCGAGCACCACGACCGTCACGTCGACGTTCTGCGGCGTGGTGTCGCTGTCGGGCGTCGCCACCGGGCCGGGGCGGACCGTCACCGTGGCGGGGCCGGTCGCCGTCGTCCCGTTGGTGTCGACGATCTGGTAGGTGATCGGCGTCGTCGGGCCGACGAAACCGGGCTCCGGGGTGAACGTGATCGTCCCCGAGGGGTTGACCGTCCAGGTGCCCTGACCGGGGACCGTGAGGGTCGTGCCGTCGTCGGACAGCTCGGCGCCCTCCGGCTGACCGTCGGCCGGGAAGACGGTGTCCTCCGCGACGATCGGGGCCGTGGCGGCGCCGGGCGTGTCGTTGATGGCGCCGGGCAGCGTCACGGGCGTGTTGAACGGCGTGTTCGCGACGTCCGGCACGACGACCGGGTCGATGCCCTCGACCGTGATGGTCAGCGTGGCGGTGGCCGCGTTGCCGAGGCTGTCGGTGACCGAGTAGGTCACCGGCGTCGCGACGCCGCGGAAGGCCGGCTCGGGGTCGAAGGAGATCTGACCGGCCTGGTCGCCGTCCAGCACGACCGTGTAGACGCCCTCGCCCGGGACGGTCAGCGTGCGACCGTCGTCGGAGACGGTGGCGCCCTCCGGCTGACCCTCGATCGGGAAGACCACCGAGTCCAGCAGCCAGGTGCCCGAGGACCCGTCGGCGTTCAGACCGGGGGTGTCGTTGCCCAGCACGTCGGTGACGACCGTGACGTTCTGCGGCGTCGAGTTGACGTCGGCCTCGGCAGCCGGACCGGCCTGCACCGTGACGGTGAGCTCCGCGGTGTCCGTCGTGCCGTTGGTGTCGACGATCTGGTAGATCACCGGCGTCGTCGTGCCCGTGAAGCCGGGCTCCGGCGTGAAGGTGACCGAGCCGTCGTCGGCGAGGACGTAGACGCCCTCACCCGGGACGGTGAGCGTCCTGCCCTCGTCGGAGACGACGGCGTCGGCGGGCTGACCCTCGACCGGGAACACCGTGGACTCCGGGACCAGGGGTGCGGTGTCCGCGCCCGGGGAGTCGTTCGTGGCCCCGCGAGGGTGACCGGGGTGTTGAACGGCGTGGTCGCGGCGTCCGGCGTCGCCGTCGGGTCGATGCCCTCGACCGTGATGGTCAGGAGAGCGGTGGCCGCGTTGCCGAGGCTGTCGGTGACCGAGTAGGTCACCGGCGTCGCGACGCCGCGGAAGGCCGGCTCGGGGTCGAAGGTGATCTGACCGGCCTGGTCGCCGTCCAGCACGACCGTGTAGACGCCCTCGCCCGGGACGGTCAGCGTGCGACCGTCGTCGGAGATGGTGGCGCCCTCCGGCTGACCCTCGATCGGGAAGACCACCGAGTCCAGCAGCCAGGTGCCCGAGGACCCGTCGGCGTTCAGACCGGGGGTGTCGTTGCCCAGCACGTCGGTGACGACCGTGACGTTCTGCGGCGTCGAGTTGACGTCGGCCTCGGCAGCCGGACCGGCCTGCACCGTGACGGTGAGCTCGGCCGTGGTCGGCGTGCCGTTGGTGTCGCGCACCGTGTAGGTCACGGGGGTGGTGTCACCGCTGAACGTGGCCTCGGGCGCGAAGGTGACCGTGCCGTCGTCGTTCAGGGTCCACACGCCCTCGCCGGGGACCGTGAGGGTCTTCCCGCCGTCGGCGATGGTCCAGTCCGAGTCCTCGGGCAGGTCGGCCGCCTCGAACGTGCCGCTGGCGGCGTCGATCGGGATCAGGTCGCTGCCCGGGGTGTCGTTCGCCGCGAACGGGAACGTCACCGGCGTCGCGAACGGCGTGCTCGCCGCGTCGCTGGCGGCGACCGGGACGACCGCCGTGACGACGATCGCGACCGTGGACGTGGCCGGGTTGCCGTTGTTGTCCGTGAGCTGGACCGCGACCGGGGTCGCGGGGCCGGAGAACGTCGGCTCGGGCGAGAAGGTGACCGACCCGTCGGGGTTGATCGTGTAGACGCCCTCGCCCGGGACCGTCAGGGTCTTGCCGTCGTCGGAGACCACGGCGCCGTCCGGCTGACCCTCGGTCGGGAAGACCGTGAGCTCGTCGTCGAAGGTGCCGGGGGTGCCGTCAGCGTTCGTGCCGGGGGTGGCGCCCGCCTTCGGGTCGACGGTGAGGTCGACGCCCTGGAGCGTCTCGCCCGGGACGGTGGCCGCGACCGGGCCGGGGCGCACGACGACGCTGAGCGCGCCGTCGTCCGTCGTGCCGTTGACGTCGGTGATGCGGTACGTGACCGGCGTGGTGGTGCCGGAGTAGCCGTCGACGGGCGTGAACGTCACGGTGCCGTCAGCGGCGATGACGTAGGCGCCCTCGCCGTCGACCGTGATCGTCTTGCCGTCGGCCGAGACGACCGCGCCGGCGGGCTGGCCGTCGGTCGGGAAGATCGTCGCGGCGTCGTCGATCGCCGGCGTGACGCCGCCGACCGTGCCGGGGACGTCGTTCGTCGAGCCCGGCAGGGCCACCGGGGTGTTGAACGCGGTCGGCAGCTGGTCGTCGACGGCGGTCGGGACGATCGCGAGGACCGTGACGACGACCGTGGCGGTGGCGACGTTCTCGTAGGAGTCCGTGACCGCGTAGGTGACCGGCGAGGTCGCGCCGGTGAAGGCGGCCTCGGGGTCGAACGTCACGTCGCCCGTGGTCGGGTCGATCGTGTAGACGCCCTCGCCCGGGACGGTGAGCGTCTTGCCGTCGTCGGAGACGACGGCGCCGTCGGGCTGACCGTCGGTCGGGAAGACGACGGAGCCGGCGTCCAGCGTTCCGGTGTCACAGCCGACGGGGACGTCGGTCTCACCCGGCTCGCACGCGTTGCCCTGGTCGCCGGCGACGTCGTTCGTCAGGACGGGCAGCGTGACGTTCGTGTTCTGCGGCGTCGTGGCCGAGTCCGGCGTGGCCACCGGGGCGGTGCCGACGACGACCGTGAGGTCCGCCGTCGCCGTCGTGCCGTTGGTGTCGGCGACCGAGTACTCCACCGGCGTCGTGGTGCCGGCGAAGTCGGCCTCGGGGGTGAAGGTGACGATGCCGGCGGCATCGACCGTCCACGTGCCCTCGCCGTCGACGACGAGGCTCGTGCCGCCGCCCGTCGCGGCGGGAGAGGTGAACCGGACCGTCGTCGGGTCGATCGGGGCCGAGTCGGCGCCCGCGACGTCGTCGGCAGCCGGGTCGAGCGTCACCGGCGTCGCCGCCGGCGTCTTCGCGGAGTTGTCGGTCGCCGTCGGGGTGATGGCGGTGACGGTCACCGTGATGGTGGTCGACGCGACGTTCCCCTCCTGGTCCAGGACGGTGTAGAAGACCGGGCTGGCGACGCCGGTGAAGGCGGGCTCGGGGTCGAAGCTCACCAGCTCGGTGGCCGGGTCCCAGGTGTAGACACCCTCACCCGGGACCGTGAGCGTGCGGCCGTCGTTCGAGGTCTCCGACCCGGCGGGCAGGCCGGTGGTCTGGAAGGCCACCGAGGCCGGGTCGAGCGCGCCCTCGCTGCCGTCGACCCTGAGGCCGGCCGTGTCGTCGTCGAGGATCGGGAAGCTGACGGTGACGTTCTGCGGCGTGGTGGCCGTGTCGGGGACGGCGCTCGGGCCGGGGCGCACCGTGACCTGGAGGGTCGCGGTGTCGGTCTGGCCGTTGGCGTCGGTGATCTGGTACTCCACCGTGGGGGTGGTGCCGACGTACCCGGGGGCCGGGTCGAAGCGGACCTCACCGCCGGGCTGGATCTCCCAGGTGCCCTCGGGCGTGACGAGCGACTTGCCACCGTTGGTGGCCTCGTCGGACGTGAAGACCGTCAGTCCGGGCTGGATGGCCCCGCCCGGACCCGGGACGTCGTTGGTGCTGCCCGCGAGCGTGACGGCGGTGCCGAAGACGGTGATCGTCGCGTCGTCGATCGCGACCGGGTTCACCGGGGCGACCGTGACGGTGATCGTGGACTGCGCGCGGTTGCCGGAGCCGTCCGCGAAGGAGTAGGTCACCGGGCTCGTCTCGCCGGTGAACGTGGGCTCCGGGTCGAAGCTGACGACGCCGGTGGTCGGGTTCGCCGTGTAGACGCCCTGGCCGGGGACGGTCAGCGTGCGGCCGTCGTCGGTGATCGTGGCGCCGGCGGGCTGGCCCGTCGTCGGGAAGATCACGGAGGTGACGTCCTTGGTGCCGACGCCGCCCGCGGCCGTCTGACCGGCCGTGTCGTTGTCGAGCACGGGGAGCGCGACGGTCACGTCCTGGTTGGTCGTGGCGGTGTCGGGCGCGGCGACCGGACCGGGGCGGAGCGTGGCGGTCACGTTCGCGGTGGCCGTCTGGCCGTTGCTGTCCGTGATGCGGTACTGCGCGGGGGCGTGGTGCCGACGTAGCCCGGGACCGGGGTGAAGACGGCCGTGCCGTTGGGCTGGATGTTCCAGGTGCCCTGGGCGGTGGTCAGCGTCTTGCCGCCGTTGGTGGCGCCGGGAGCGGTGAAGACCGTGAGTGCGTGGATGATCGTCCCGTTGCCGGGGGCGTCGTTGGTGCTTCCGGCGACGGTGACGTTCTGGTTGAACGCCGCGGCACCGCTGTCGTTCACGGCGGTGGGCGGCGTGGCGACGAAGGTTGCGGTGGCCGTGCCGCCGTCGGTGACGGTGACGCCCTGGCCGGTCGGCGGCGTGCCGCCCGCCGTGGCGTTGTTGACCTTGGGCGACGCCGCGAGCACGTCGGTGGCCGTGACCGTGTAGGTCGCGGAGCACGTGGCCGTGCCGTTCGGCTGCAGCGTGCCGCCGAGCGCCGGCGAGCAGGTGATGCCGGACAGGCCGGGCATCGTGTCCGCGACGGTCAGGTTGTTGAGCACCGTGTTGCCGGTGTTGCGGATCGCGAACGTGTAGGTCAGCACCGTGCCGGGGAGCGAGAACGACGTCGGCGAGACCGTCTTGGTCAGATCGATCGACGGCACGGGCAGGTCGTTGCGGAAGGTGCAGGTGATCGAGGCACCGTCCGTGCCCGTGGGGATCGTCACCGTCCCCGGGCTGCCGTTGCCGCTGGAGATCAGCGTCCCGTCCAGGGCCCGGCACTCGTACGTCGTGACGTAGTTGTTCGGGTTGGTGGTGCCGATCGGGGTCTGGACGACCTGGTAGGTCTGACCAGGGATCATGATGCCCGGCGCCGTCGTGGCGGGGGTGCCCCGGGGCCCGTGGGGCTCGTGGGGAACGGCACGGTGCCGGTCCCGCCGCCGCCGGTGTAGTCGTTGCCGCCGGCGCCGACCGTGAAACCGTCGTTCGGGTTGGCCTGACCGCTCGGGAAGGTACCGCCGACCGTCACGGTGGACGGGCCGGCGCAGGTGCCGAGGTCGGTGATGCCCGCACCCGGGAGGGAGATGTCGGTGCCGACGGTGGCGCCCGTGATCGGGTTCAGCTGGCGGATGGCCGTGCCGGTGCTGATGTACAGGTAGCCGTCGGAGGCGAACGCGATGCCGTTGGTGCCACCCGTGTTGTTTCCACGCGAGATCTCGGTCGAGGTCAAGGTGGCCGCTGGCGTGGACGGTGTCGTCGGGATCGTCCCGTTCGCGCGGTAGAGCGCGGCCTGGAACGGCGTGGCGCCATCGCCCGCGACGATGTAGAGGCGACCGGCCTCGTCGAACGCGATGTCGCCGTTCGCGCCGGGCGCGTTGTTGACGGTGACCGCCGCGACGATGCCGGGGGTCGAGGTCGTGGACGCCGGGTTGTAGACGTAGAGGTTGAGGGTGTTGCCGGTGTAGGCGCCGTAGTAGAACAGGCCGTTCAGCGGGTTGACGGCACCGACGGTGCCGGCGCCGACGCCGGACGGCTTGGCGATGACGGTGGTCTGGTCGAGCGCCGGCGTGTAGCGGACGATCGAGTTCGAGGTGCCGTGCATCGCGATCGCGCCACCGGCGCCGATGCCGATCTGGTTCGGGGTGGTTCCGGAGCCCGTGGGAAGAGCCGCATAGGGCTGGGCGGTCACGAGGGAGCGCGTGGTCAGGTCGACCTCACGGATCGTCCCCGCGCTCGAGGTGACGTAGATGGTGTTGAGGCACTTCAGGGCCGGGGCGGCAGCGGCCGGTGCGGCGGTCGTGCTCACCAGCCCTGCGGCCACGACGGCGGTGGTGGCGAGGGACGCCATCAACCGCCGGAATCGCCCCTTGCCACGTTGTCCTGCTGCTCCCTGAACGTGCCCAGCTCTCATCTACTTCTGCCCTCGTATCGATGTGGCGACCCCTGATCGCGTTCACGCTAACAACGCGTCAGAACCGTTGCAGCGCGAGTTCACGGGCTGGTTTGCCCTGGATCGGCCGTCCGCACCCCCCGGCTGCGATCCGGATTGCCCCAAACCGTGCGGAAAACGAGCCTTTCGCCGCTTCTCTGCGCGATGTGGCGCGCTTCACAGGCGACTTTTCGGGACTACCCCGGAGGCCTACCCCTTGAGACGACCCGGCCGCCGACGCGCATCGTCGTGCGTGTTCGGTGAGTTCTGCGTGAGGGGACCGTCTGGCCTCCTCGGAGGGCGAGCCCACGTCATCGCTCACCCGTCGTCGAGTGTCGGCACCACACACCCCTCACACCGCGCGGCGATCGATCGGACCCTCGGTCCGAATCCGTCGCCGCCAGATGGCGACGAACGGCTTTCACCATGCTCGAGCACTGCCTCACACCCTTGACCTCCGCCTCCCTGCTGCTAAAATCGTACACATGTTCGATGACGGAGACGGTTCGCGAGGGTCGCGGGGGAAACCCCCTGGGCGCTCTCGCGACGCCCGCCTCGGCTTCACCGGGCGAGCGCCCCACGACCTCGACGTTCCGACGATCCGTCCCGATCACCTGGGCAGCGCACTCGCCCCGTCCGCCCCCGTCGGACTTCCGCACCTCGCCGCCCTGGAGTCGCTCACCTCGCTGGCCCGGGAGGGCGGCGGCGACCTGACCGACGCCGAGGTCCTCGAGGTCGTCGCCGCCTGGTCGCGCCAGGTCGCGCACGCGGAGTCGATGGTGCGCTCCTGGGCCGCGGCCCTGTCCCGCCGGGAGTCGAACTCCCCCACGTTCGTCTACCCCGACGGCCGCCCGCTGGAGGATGCGGCCGACGAGCTCCGATTCCGTCTCGGCGTCTCGCGCCGTCGCGGCCAGCAGCTCATCGACGAGGGCCGCGCGCTCACCTCCACCCTGTGGCCCGTGCACGAGGCCCTCGACGCCGGGTGGATCGACGCGGGCAAGTCCCGGATCCTGACGGAGATGCTCGGCGAGCAGTCGGTGGAGGTCGCGATCGCGGTCTGCGACGAGGTCCTGCCCGTCGCGAGCGAGCTCGACCATGCCGCCCTCCGCCGTCGGGTCCAGGGACTCCTGATCCAGGTCGATCCCGATCGTGCGGGTGAGCGGACGGAGCGCGCCACCCGGAAGCGTCGGGTGAACGCCGTCCGCCCGCTCCCCGACGGCCAGGCCCTGTTCAGCGCCGTCCTCCCGGCGCCGGCGGCGGTGGCGCTCGCCCAGGCCTGCGAGGCCGCGGCGCGGGCCGCTCGTGCCGCCGGTGACGGACGCACCCTCGAGCAGCTGCGTGCCGACGTCCTGGCCGCCCTCGGCGCGAACGCGCTCGATGCCGGCGAGGTCGCCCTGCCGACCGGCACCGTCCGCTTCTCCGGTCGGACGGCGATCGTCAGGGTCGTCGCGACCCGTGCCGTCCAGGAAGGTCGCCCCTCCCCCGTGTCCGCCGTCAGCGTCGTGGAGCGCGACCTCTGGACCGAGCCCGAGGACGAGGGCTCCGAGTCGGGTGGGCGTCGGCGCGCCGATCTCGACCCCGGCGACGATCCATTCGTCGACCGGGAGCCCCACCTCACCCACCGACCCGGGATCGACGCCCCGGAGCTCGTCGGCTACGGCGCGATCCCGCCGGCGATGGCCAGGGAGCTGATGGACGGACCCCGCTGGCTCCGGGTGGACGAACCCGTCGCTCAGGACGAGTCCCCGCCACCACCGACCGAAGCCTACCGCCCCACCGCCGAGCTCGACACCTGGGTCCGCCTGCGCGACCAGACGTGCGTCGTTCCCGGCTGCCACGTGCCCACGGCTTCCGACGACGTCGATCACGTCATCCCGTGGCCGACGGGCCCGACGTCGGGCGAGAACCTGCACACCCTCTGCCGACGGGACCACCGGCTCAAGACGCACGGTCGCTTCCGCATCCAGCGCCTCCCCGACGGCACCACGGTCTGGCGCACGCGTCTCGGTCAGGAGCTGCGATCCGGTCCCGACGGTGTCGTCATCCGCTACCGCAACGGCGTCGCGGTGCCGCCGCGCGTCACCCACCGCCCCCGTTCGGCGCGCGTCCGTCCCGAGCGCCTCGCGCAGATGCTCTCCCACCACGAGGGTCTGCTCCGGCACGGCGAGCTGCCGCACGTGGACGACGACGCCGGCTGGGCCGGGCTCGAGGCGCTCGAGGACCGGCACGCGCGGGCGATCTTCGAGGTCGACGACCCTGGTGCGCCGCCGCTCTGAGACTCGGCCGCCCCGAGGATGTGGAACGACGTCGGCCCGCGTGACGATCATTCGTCACGCGGGCCGACGTCCTCTCGGTCTCCTCCTGTCAGCCGGGTCGGCTCACACCTCCCCGCGGCGGCGACGTCGCGCCACCAGGAGTCCGCCACCGAGCCCCGTCAGCAGGAGCGCCGCGACGGCGGCCGTCGTGATGGCGGCACCCGTGTGGGCCAGCGGCGGGGTGGGCTTGGTCGGCGTCGCCGGCGGGGTCACCGGCGGCGTGACGGGCGGCGACGGCGGCGTGACCGGAGGCGTGGGCCCCGGCGGCACCGGGTGCTCGGTCTCCACCGGCGGCGGAGTGATCGGCGGAACGCCCGGAGGCGTGGCCGAACCCGAGGCGATGTTGTTGATCAACACACCGGCCGCGTCCTCGTTCACGGTCACCGAGTAGGTGATCGTGATCGACCCACCGACCCCGAGGGAACCGCTCCACGTGAGCGTGGTGCCCTCGAGCACCAGGGCCCCGGGAGCATCGTCGCTGACCATGGAGACGGAGTCAGGGTTGAACTCCGCGTTGTTGAGCACCGCAGCCATGTCGTCGGTGATGACGACCGGATCGAGCACAGTCGCGCCCGTGTTGGTGCCGGTCACCGTGTAGGTGATCGTCTGGCCGCCCTGAACAGCAGTCCCCGAGACGGGGTCGCTGGTCTTGGTGACCTCGAAGCCGGGCACCGGGTGCTCGGTCTCCACCGTCGGCGGAGTGATCGGCGGCAGACCCGGAGGCGTGCCCTCACCCGAGGCGATGTTGTGGAGCACCGCGCCGGCGGCGTCGGCGTTCACGGTCACCGAGTAGGTGATCGTCACCGACTCACCCACGGCCAGGGAACCGTTCCAGGTGAGCGTGGTGCCCTCCAGGACCAGCTGAGCTGCCTCCTGGTCGGTGACTACGGCGACGGCGTCGGAGTTGAACACCGCGTTGTCGAGCACCGCAGACAGGTCGTCGGTGATGACGACCGGATCCAGGACCGTGGCACCCGTGTTGGTGCCCGTCACCGTGTAGGTGATGGTGTCGCCACCCAGAACCGTCGAACCCGAAACCGGGTCAGCAGTCTTGGTCAGCTCGAAACCAGGCACCGGGTGCTCGGTCTCCACCGGAGGCGGCTCGATCGGCGGCAGACCCGGAGGCGTCGCCGAACCGGAGGCGATGTTGTTGATGACCGTGCCAGCAGGCACGTCATCGCTCAGCGACACCGAGTAGGTGACCGTCACCGTCTGACCGACAGCCAGGCTGCCGGTCCAGGTCAGCGTGGTGCCCTCCAGCACCGGAGCCGGAGCAGTCTCGTCCCCGATGGTGGCCACGGCCTCGCCAATCAGGTCAGCGTTGTTCAGCACCGCAGCCAGGTCGTCGGTGATGACGACCGGGTCCAGGACCGTGGCGCCGGTGTTGGTGCCCGTGACCGTGTAGGTGATGGTGTCGCCACCCACGACCGTCGAACCCGAGACGGGGTCGGAGGTCTTGGTCAGCGTGAACCCGGGCACCGGGTGCTCGGTCTCCACCGGAGGCGGCTCGATCGGCGGCAGACCCGGAGGCGTCGCCGAACCGGAGGCCACGTTGTTCACGACCGTGCCCGCGGGCACGTCCGCGTCCAGCGTGACCGTGTAGGTGACCGTCACCGTCTGCCCAACAGCCAGGCTGCCGGTCCAGGTGAGCGTCGTGCCCGCCAGCACCGGGGCCGCGACCGTCTCGTCCCCGATCGTGGCGACGGCCTCGCCGGTGAGCTCGGCGTTGTTCAGCACCTCGGCCAGGTCGTCGGTGATGACGACCGGGTCCAGGACCGTGGCGCCGGTGTTGGTGCCCGTGACCGTGTAGGTGATCGTGTCGCCGCCGGTGACCGTGGAGCCCGAGACGGGATCGCTGGTCTTGGTCAGCGTGAAGCCCGGCACGGGGTGCTCGGTCTCCACCGGGGCGGGGTGATCGGAGGCAGACCCGGGGGCGTGGCCGAGCCCGAGGCGATGTTGTTCACGATCGTCCCTGCCGGGATGTCCGCGTCCAGCGTCACCGTGTAGGTCAGCGCGACCGACTGGCCGACAGCGAGGCTGCCGGTCCACGTGAGCGTCGATCCGTCGATGGACGGCGCAGCAGCTGCCTCACCGTTCACCGTCGCGACCGGAGCACCCGTCAGGTCAGCGTTGTTCAGCACCGCGGACAGCTCGTCCGTGATGACGACCGGCTCCAGGACCGTCGCGCCCGTGTTGGTACCGGTGACCGTGTAGGTGATCGTGTCGCCACCGGTGACCGTGGAGCCCGAGACGGGGTCGGAGGTCTTGGTGAACTCGAAGCCGGGCACCGGGTGCTCGGTCTCGACCGGGGGCGGCGTGATCGGCGGCAGACCCGGAGGCGTGCCCTCTCCCGAAGCCACGTTGTTCACGATCGTCCCGGCCGGGATGTCCGCGTCCAGCGTGACGGTGTAGGTGAGCGTCACAGCCTGGCCGGCAGCCAGACTGCCGTTCCAGGTGAGCGTCGTACCAGCCAGCACCGGAGCAGAACCGAGCGACGCCGTCGGCGCGCCCGTCAGCTCGGCGTTGTCCAGCACCGCGGCCAGGTCATCGGTGATGACGACCGGATCGAGAACCGTCGCGCCGGTGTTGGTGCCGGTCACCGAGTAGGTGATCGTGGAGCCGCCCTGGACGGCAGTGCCCGAGACCGGGTCACTGGTCTTGGTGAGGGTGAACCCGGGCACCGGGTGCTCGGTCTCCACCGGAGGCGGCTCGATCGGCGGCAGACCCGGAGGCGTCGCCGAACCGGAGGCGATGTTGTTGATGACCGTGCCAGCGGGCACGTCCGCGTCCAGCGTGACGGTGTAGGTGATCGTGACCGTCTCGCCCACGGCGAGCGATCCGTTCCACGTCATCGTCGTACCCTCGACCACCGGAGCCCCGCCGAGCGAGGCCACCGGCGCACCGGTGAGCTCGGCGTTGTTCAGCACCTCGGCCAGGTCGTCCGTGATGACGACCGGGTCCAGGACCGTGGCGCCCGTGTTGGTGCCGGTCACCGTGTAGGTGATCGTCGAACCGCCCGTGACCGACGAGCCCGAGACGGGGTCGGAGGTCTTGGTCAACTCGAAACCGGGCACGGGGTGCTCGGTCTCCACCGGCGGCGGCGTGATCGGCGGCACCGGGTTCTCCGGCGTCGTCGGCGGCTGCGCACTGCCCGAGGCGATGTTGTTGATGATCGTGCCAGCAGGCACGTCCTCGTTCAGCGTCACCGTGTAGGTCAGCGTGACCGAGGCCCCAACGGCCAGTGTGCCGTTCCAGGTGAGCGTCGTACCCGCCACGGTCGGTGCGGCTCCCGCCGAGGCGGTGGGCGTGCCCGTCAGGGCCGCGTTGTTCAGCACCTGCGCGAGGTCGTCGGTGATCACGACCGGGTCCAGGACCGTCGCGCCGGTGTTGGTACCGGTCACCGTGTAGGTGATGGTGTCGCCGCCCTGGACCGTCGTCCCCGAGACGGGGTCGGAGGTCTTGGTCAGCTCGAACCCGGGAACCAGCGGCGTCGGGTGCTCGGTGCAGAGCTGGTCGCCCGGCTCGCAGGGACCCTCCGGGGGCACACCGTCTCCCGGCACCACGACGTTGGTGAAGACGCCGTCGCTACCCTCGGGCAGCTCGTCCACCAGCGTGACGCTGTAGATCACGGTGGCGGTAGCGCCGGCAGCCAGGTCACCCGAGACGGTGAACTGGTTGCCGCCCGTGACCGGAGAGAGAGCCAGACCGAAGCCGTTGCCACCGACGAAGGTCGGCTGCCCGGTGATCGAGCCCATGTCCGGCACGTCGAGCAGGTGGTCGGTGTGGTCGACCGACACCGCCTGGCCGCCGACGTTCTGGAACGCGATCGCGTAGGTGATCGTCGAGCCCAGGGCCACTGTGGTCCCCGAGGGGGCGTCGACCCCTTCTGCACGATCAGCTCACCCGGGATCGGGTGCTCGGTGCAGGCGACCTGGCCGGGAAGGGCAGGCTCGCACGCCCCGGGCGGCTCGGTCGGGGGCACGTCGCCCTCGAGGAGCACGTTGACCAGGTTGCCGTCACCGAACGGACCCGTGGGTCCGTTCACGGTGACGGTGTAGGTCACGGTGACCGTCTGGCCGATCGCGAGGGTCCCGTCGATCGTGAAGGAGCCCGTGACGGGCTCGACGGCGGACACGTTGAGCGCACCGGCCGGCGAGGCCGTCGGAGCGGTGGTGACCGTGCCGTCGTCCAGCGCACCCAGGAGCGAGTCCAGGTGGTTGACCGCGACCGGCGTCGCGCCGGTGTTGGTGAAGGTCAGGGTGTAGTCGATCGAATCACCGGGCAGGACCTGCGTGCCCGAGACCGGGTCGGAGGACTTCGTCACCGACAGGCCGGGGACGGGGTGCTCGGTCTCCACCGGCGGCGGCGTGATCGGCGGCAGCCCCGGAGGCGTGGCCGAACCCGAGGCGACGTTGTTCACGATCGTCCCCGGAGCGACGTCGTCGTCCAGCGTCACCGTGTACGTCAGGACGACGCTGCCACCGACGGGAAGCGTGCCGTTCCAGGTCAGCGTGGTGCCAGCGACCGTCGGAGCAGCACCCGCCGAGGCGGTGGGCGTGCCCGTCAGGGTCGCGTTGTTCAGCACCTGGGCGAGGTCGTCGGTGATGACGACCGGGTCCAGCACCGTGGCACCGGTGTTGGTACCGGTCACCGTGTAGGTGATCGTCGAGCCACCCGTGACCGACGTCCCCGAGACGGGGTCCGAGGCCTTGGTCAGCTCGAAGCCGGGCACGGGGTGCTCGGTCTCCACCGGCGGCGGCGTGATCGGCGGCAGCCCCGGAGGCGTGGCCGAACCCGAGGCGACGTTGTTCACGATCGTCCCCGGAGCAACGTCGTCGTCCAGCGTCACGGTGTACGTCAGGGTGACGGCACCACCGACGGCCAGGCTGCCGTTCCACGTGAGCGTGGTTCCGGTCACCGTCGGGGCAGCCCCGACCGAGGAGGTTGGCGCGCCCGTGAGCGTCGCGTTGTCCAGCACGCCCGACAGGTCGTCCGTGATCGTCACGGGATCGAGCGCCGTCGTACCGGTGTTGGTACCGGTCACCGTGTAGGTGATCGTGTCACCACCCTGGACGGACGTGCCCGAGACCGGATCGCTCGACTTGGTCAGCGTGAAGCCGGGCACGGGGGCCGAGACCGTCGTGTTGTAGATGGTGCACAGGACCTGCACGTCACGCTGCCCCAGCACCGTGAAGCCCGGCGTCGCCGCCGAACCTGCGTCGGTCACGGCGACAGGAGCGCCCGTGCTGGCATCGGTGCAGACCGCGTTGCGAGCGGCCGCGCCCGTGCCCACCGGAACGAGCTGGTAGCCGGTCTGCTGCGTCTCGAGAACCTGGACGGTGCCCGAGGTCACGTTGTCGAACTGCAGACCGAAGTTCACGCGTCCGTCGCCGCCGGTGACCGTGGTCGCCGACGTCGGGGCGGCGATGCTGACGCCCGTGGCCGACGTGGCGGCGTTGAACTCCCAGCCAGCGGGAGCGGGGGTCGCCTGCGCGATCGTCCCACCCTGGGGAACGATCATCTTGCGGACCTGGAGGCTGCCCTGGCACCCGCTGTCCGCAAGGGCTGAGAGAACCTCGGCCGCCGCGTCGAAGTCGGCGGCCCGGAAGTAGTCCGATCCCTCGACCGTGCCGGAGACGGCGCGCAGGTTGACGCCGGTGGCGGGGGTGACGGCGGGGCCGACACCGACCGCGAGCACCCGCGCCCCGGTCGCCTTGAGCTGGTTGGCCGAGAAGATGCCGGCGTCGATGTCCTGGAAGGAGTTGAACGCGCTCGCGTTGCTGCCCGGGGCCGGCCCGAAGACCGTCGGGTTGCCGTCGGTCAGCAGGACGACGACGTCGTAGGTGTTGCCCGAGGTAGCCGCGGCAGCGAGCCCGCGGTCCCAGTTGGTGCCGCCACCCGAGGCCCAACCCGCGTACTGGGCCTTCACCGCTGCCGCCTGCGCAGCAGTCGCGACCGGGAGCAGAGCCGGGTGGTTCGACGCGCCGCCCCCGGGGCTGACGGTCGAGAACGAGAACACCGACATGCGCGACGGGGTTCCGCGGAACGCGTCGACGAAGTCGTCCATCGCGGCCTTGGCCGCGGCGATTCCCGTCGCGCCGAGCGAGCCGGACGTGTCCGTCACGATCGCGACGTCGAGACCGCACTGGGCCGACGCCGGCGGGTTCGCACGGGACTGGTTCCAGACACCGGTGGAGCGGCCGATGTTGTCCGCCTGGCCTCCCTGGGCGTTGGAGTCCTCGAGGTTCCGCATGAAACCTCGATCGGGCTCGGTCGTCAGACCCGTCGGCATCGCCGTGGTCGACAGGTAGGTCTGACCGGCGCGCAGCAACGTGTCGGTGCGGAACCGGTAGCCCCAGGAGAACTCGGGCGTCGCGGCGAAGCCACCGAGGCGAGCCGTGGGGTTGGAGTACCAGCCCGGGGGACCCGCCCCTTCCTGGACCACCCAGAACCGGGTGTCCTGCGGGACTCCGGTGGCAGAGATCGCGCCGGGCCGGATGGGCACGACGAAGCTGCAGTCACCGGCGGCGTCGGACACGCACGTCGTCCAGGTCCATGCGGGGTTGTAGCGTGCGCCTGCCGCGCCCTGGCTCGCCGTGGTGGCGCTCGGTGCCGTCGTGGCGCCACCGGGCCCCCACAGCGCGAGCGTCACACCCGCGAGTCCCTGCACCGTGCCGTTCGCGAGGCGGTCGCCGCCCACGCGCACGGAGATCACGGCCTCGTTCGCTGCCGGGATCGGCACGGCCATCGGCGCCACCGCACCCGCGTCGTCGCCGGCCCGTTCCACCCCACCGAGGGCAGGCGCGCTGCGCTCCCAGGTGACGTCACCCTCGGGAGCGAACTCCTCGGGAGCGGTCTCCTCGGTGACGGTCTCACCCGGGACCGCCTCCGCGCTCGCGCCCTCGGTGGGCGCCGTGCTCGACGACTCCGACGTCGTGCTGTCGATCAGCGGCGCCGCCGTCGACGGCACCACCAGACCCGAGATCGCCAGGAACGCCACAAGTGCTGCTGCACCTGCACCGACGAACCTCGATGGCCTCCCCCTGCGGGCGCCCCCTCGCGCCAGACCAGAACTCTGCACCTTCTCCACCTCTCGTTGGTGCCGGCGCCCTCCGCCGACATCTGTCCTCACCGTGACCGTGACACCCGAGCCCTGTGTGCGACAGGGGTCGGGACGCGTCTGCGTGCTGCCGTCGTTCACGTACGTACGTTCTCTGCCGGACTGCGTAACAGTTCCCGTCAGAACGGTTCCACGACCACAGGTGTGGAATGTCCTGGCCGCGCGGCGACCCCGAGCCATGACGGCTACCTCCCCAGGACCGATCGCGGTTGCGTGATCAGGTAGTCGCGGATCTGCGTCCGGCTGTCGACCCCTGCCTTGCGCATGATTCGCAGGACGTGCGTCTCGACGGTCCTGACCGAGAGCACGAGACGCTGCGCGATGACCCGGTTGCTCGCCCCCGCCGCCACCATCCCGGCGATCTCCCGCTCGCGGTCGGTCAGTGCCGAGGCCCCCGGCCCGGGAACGTCGGCGGGGCCCCCGGCGAGATCGTGGCGCAGCCGCTGCAGCTCCTCCGCCGCCTCGCGTCCCCAGGCCTCCTCGTCGTGCCTGCCGGCCGCGAGCACGGCGCGCCGGTACGCGCGGACCGCCGCATGGACGAGCCCGCGCTCCTCGAAGGCGCGCCCGGCCAGGACGAGCCCACCGGCGGACTCCTCCGCCCTGGCCACCGCGTAGTCGGCGTGCGCCAGCGCGGCGGGGGTCCCCCACTCGGTCACGAACTGCCGCACCCGCTCGAGCGGACCGGCGCTGGGCTCGACCTCGAACACGGTCAGCGCTGCAAGGGCCGCCCCGAACAGGTTCCCGGAGCCGCTCAGCGTGGTGAGTGCCGCCTCGAGATGACCGTCGGGATCCACCGACTGGTTCGTCGCCGAACGGGTTGCGAGGTCGTCCCACGCGCGGACGAGGTCGCCGAGCGGTTCGGCGCCGGGCGGCCCGACCGCCACCGCCGGCACCACCACGGGCGAGTCGGCGCCGGCGACCGCGTGCACGATCCCCGTCCGGGCCAGGGCGAAGTACTGACCGGGCCCCGGCTCCAGCGGAAGACCCAGCGCCAGGCCGAGATCGAGCATCTCGGTCAGCCGCGGCACCCGCAGTCCGATGAGCGCCGTCAGGACGACGCACTCCACGGCGCGGCGGATCACGTCGCGGTCGCGCAGAGCGAGCGCGGTCGCGATCAGCTCCTCCAGCGCTCGGACGGCGTCGCTCTCGCGGCCCTCCACGGCCGCCACCACCGCGCCCACCATCACGAGGTCGCTCGCGCGACCCTCGGAGGGCGACCCCGCACCCACCGTCCGCCCCGCGGCCGCGAGGTCACCGATCGCCAGCTGCAGCCGCGCGAGGGTCAGCCGGATCTCCCCCTCGACCCACGGCGCGTGACCGGTCGACCGGGCGAGCTCCTCGGCCTCAGCCAGTCGCTGGGCGACGGGTGTGGCGACGTCGAGACGCAGCGCGAGCGCCAGCAGCAGCTCACCGTGACGAACGGCGTCCTTCGCCGCCCGCCGCAGCCCCGCGACGGCGTCCGCGGCCCCACCGTGCCAGCGTGCGGCGTGCCGCCATCGCAGTGCCTGCCACTCCACGACCGCTCGGTCGCTGCCCGGAAGAACGGCCGAGCCGGCCAGCACGGCGTGCAGCTCCCGCTCGAGACCTGCGCTCTCGAGCACGGTGAGGAGCGCGACGGCGGAGTCGCGGTCCGGCTGTCTCTCCCAGGCGGTCCGGGCCAGGCCGACGCGGTGACTCTCCGTGTCCGCCAGCAGGCGAGCGACCGCCCCGGCCTCGGCCGGCTCCCCGGTGGCCGGCGCCGACGCCGCCGGACCGAGGAGCGCACGCCGACGCAGCGAGGGGACCGTCGCGCGCAGGTGGTCGGCGAGCACCGGCGGACGGACGAGCACCCGGGGACACTCCCTTCCGATCTCCTCCACGAGACCCCGGCGCTCGAGTCGCTCCAGGCTCTCGGGTGACAGCCGGTCGGCGATCGCGTCCAGCTCGGCCGGGCCCAGCAGGGCGAGCATCTCGAGGTCGCGCCGCTCGTCGGCCGACAGGTCGCCGACGAGGTCCTCCAGCACCGGCTCCAGGCCGCGGCCGGTCAGCACGAGGTCGACGGGCTCCCCGCTCGTCCGTCCCAGGTGACGTTCGCCGTTCTCGACGAGAGCCCGTGCCAGGGCGGTCCGGCCGTCGACGTAGGCGTGCAGGCGAGCGGCCAGCGCGAGCCCGACGGGCAGGCCGGTCAGCTCGGCCAGGGTGGTCCGGAGCTCCTCGATCGACGGCCGCGGCGCGGCGACGGTCACGGCGTCGGACGGCATCTCGGCGGTGGCGGACCGCGGGTGACGGGAGACCACGAGGAGGAGCCCCGTGCGCTGCTGGAGCGACCGCAGCACCGCCCAGGCCGTGGGGTCGAGGCGGTGCAGGTCGCGAACCAGCACGATCGTGCGCTCGCCGCGCACGGCTGCCGCCATCTCGTCCACGGCGGCTCCGAGACCGTTGCGGCCCTCCTGCGTCGGGCGCAGACCCGCGTGGACGAGCGCCGCCAGCGGCGCGCCCGGCAGAGGCGGCACGGCCTCCACGTGGATCGTGCGCCACCCCGTGGCCTCGAGCTGCGTACGAACCGCCCCGAGGATCGCCGACCGGTCCTCGGGCTCGGCCGAGACGATCGTCGCGTGTCGGCCGCGCGAGACGGCGTCGAGCACCTTCAGCACGGCGCCACCCCGGCTCATCGTCCGCCGTCCCGCTGGGCGGCGCGGCCCCGCCCCGGACAGGCGCCGGGGTGAGGGGACCTACCACCGCACCGGTCAGCACGGGGGCTGACGGTGACACGGCGGTGCAGAGCGCCGTCGGGGAGGGGCCGCGGACGCCAGCCTGCGCCACGTCGACCGAACGTCGCGGCCGGTCGGGTCCACGGTTGCGTAGCCACTCCGGTGCGGCTACGTAGTCGGACCGCCGGAGACGGCGGAAGGGTGAGGACGGCGGCTCGCTGCACGAGAGGCTCCGGGTGTCGGACGATGAGGAACGCCCGGAAGCGCGGTCGACGACGACGCAGCTCCGGTCCGCGTCCGCTTCCCGACCGTGCGAGGTCGGAGGTGGTGCTGACGCGGGCCCGGTACGACGTCCGGTGTGCCCCCTGGCGGGATCAACCTAGGAAGGTTCGGACCCGCGCGCCCTTCCTGGCGCCGCTCCGGGCCGCGGGTCACCCCGGCTTTCACCCCGTGGCGCACCTTTGACGACGTTGGGGCCGGACATCACCCGTGCGAACGGTCGACCAGACTCGTCAGGCGGGCGACGACGGCCGCCTCCTCCCACCCCGGGACCCCCACCTTGCGGTAGATCTGACGCAGCTGGGTCTTGATCGTATTCGGCGAGACGAAGAGCCGCTCGGCGAGCGCGCGCACGTCGGGCGTGGCTCCGAGCGCGCCCAGGGCGTCGAGCACGACGACCTCACGGGAGGACAGCTGCTGGACCACCTGGGGGACGACCAGGCGCCCGAACCTCGCCTCCAGGTCGGCGACGAACCCCGCAGCCGTCGGGTCGAGCGTCAACGTGCGCATCTGGCGCAACAGCTGGACCGTCGTCGTCCGGCCGTGGCGCGCGAAGGGAACGAGCGTGCCCGTCCGGGTCGCGAGCGCCAGCGCCCGGACCAGGGAGGCGTCGGAGGACGCCCGGTGCCCCAGATCCCGTTCCACCAGCGAGTGGAGCACGAGTGCCCACACGGAGTGCCGACCGGCGTACAGCCGCGGGTCCGTCACGACCCCACCGAGCACCGCCGCCGCCTCCTCGAGCCGGCCCGACTCCCACAGCAGCCGCGCGTGCACGCGGTGCTCGAACGTGAAGTGCGGGGGTCCCCCGCCCACGGCGGCGGCCTCGTCCAGGTCCCCGCGGGCCGTGAGGAGCTCCACCCGGTAGGAGCGCAGGAGGCTCCGCTCGTACGCGGAGAACCGACGTCGCCCCGTGGCTGCGGCGAACACGTCGAGCTGGGTGAGGGCCGCATCCTCCGTCCCGGTCACGAGGCCCAGAACGGTCTCGAGGTTCAGCCTGAGCACCTCGACGACGAGCGGGTCGCGGTCCGGCTCCGCCCCGACCGGACCGAAGCCCGTGCGCAGCTCGGCGGCCGACTCGTCGGTGCGGAGCTGAGCGAGCTGCCGGTAGGCCCGCCCGTAGCTGCGCAGCCGTGGCAGCGGGATCGCCTCGAGGCTTCCTTCGTCCCCGCGCGCGGTCATGGCGGCGGGAACGCCGACGGTCCCGGCCACGAACTCGCCCCCGGCGCGCGCCAGCAGCGTCGCCAGGCTGCCCTCGGGCAGCGCGGCCGCCGAGCGCAGCGCCACCTGGGCCCCCGGGTAGTCACCGGTCGCCAGGTGGGCGAAGGCGAGCTGGGTCAGGACTCCCGCCCGGAGCACGGGATCGTCGACGTCACGTCCCTCCGCCGCCGCGCCCGCCAGCCGCGCCAGCGACTCCGCGTGGTCGCCGTCGACCCGGGCGATCACTCCGAGCACGAGCTCGGCCACCACCTTCTCCCGAGGGCCGAGCGCGACGGACGACGTCTCGGCACGCTCCACGAGACCGAGCGCGCGGCGGACCTGGGCCGGCTCCACCACCCCGGGATGACCGGTGTGGGTGAGGTCCACGAGGGATCGCGCGACCGCCAGCGCCAGGGGCGGCCGGTCCCGGAGCTCGGCATCGGTGAAGAGCCGACCGAGAAGCCCGGCGTCCAGGCGGTCAACGGTCGCGACGTCGGCGGCGAGGAGTCGGGCGAGAGCCTCGCGCTCGCCGTGCTCGACGAGCACTCCCACGGCCCGGTCGGGACGGTCGACGGCCCACAGCACCCGGGCGAGGTCCTGGGTGTGGCTCGACCCGTCGGGACCGCTCGGGGCAGGCCCCGCGAGGGTCAGCAACGCCCGCAGCGACGGCGTGACGGCGACGTCGCCCTCACTGCCGACGGGTGAGAGGAGTCGGGACTCGAGGAGGTCGCGGAGCCCGGTCGGCACTCCGACGTCCCGCGACAGCACGGTCACGGCTGCGGCGGGAACCTGGGGCGCGAGCGCGGCCCGCAGGAGCACCACGGCCAGCTCCGGGGTGGCGAGATCCTCGAGACCCACCTGGGCGACGAGCTCCGCGGTCGCCGTCGTCGCCTCATCCAGCCGGCGCCGGAAGCTCCCTCCGGCGGGTCGGGGGGCGGGATCACCCGGTCCGTCCGTCGCGTCCTCGTCCTCCTCACGGACAAGACGGTCGACGAGGCGACTCACGACGGCGACCCAGCCGCCCGTCGCCTGGTGGATCGCCCAGGCGTCCTCATCGTCCATCACGACCCCGCGCAGCGTGGCGAGCTGCCGGATCTCCGGAGGCGTGAGGTGGAAGGTGACGGGCCTGAGCACACGCGGAGCCGCGATCCCGACCTCGGCCAGCCGAGCCAGGTCCCTCGACGGCGACGCCGTGCCGCGCACCACCACGACCACCCGACCGTCCCGCGGCCCCGAGGCCGCCAGCAGCCTCGCCACCAGGGCGGTCAGGTCGGGGCGCTCGACGCCGAGCCCGACGACGACCGGTCCGTCGTCGACCTCCCCCACGAGGCGCGTCGCCTCGGCGACGATCTGCTCGCCGTCGAGCCGAGGATGCGGGGGGACCCACGGGAACCCGGTCGACTCCGACCACTGCTCCAGGGCCGTCGTCCGGCCGAGACCGGCGGGTCCGCTCAGCAGGACGACCGACGAGTCGACGGCGTCCGAGAGCTCGGCGAGCAGCCGCGGACGCGGGAGCGGGGGGAAGGCGGAACGGCTGCCACGGGGCATGGAAACGGGTCCTCACAAGACGGCGACATCTGGTTGTCCCCGCTCGAGCGGCACGGGCGCCGCTGATCCCCGGGGCCAGTATGCCCGCGTGCCGGAGTCTCGGCACGTCGGCGAACCGACCTAGCCGTCCCCGAGCACCCCCGCCACCGTCACGCCCTCGTCGATGAACCGGTTGTCGTACAGCGCCGTCGGATCGACGTCGGCATCGGCCGGCAGCGAGCCGGTCGCCTGGAGGACGGGCACGAAGGTCTCGACCGTCTCGGCCACCCGGTCGCCGTCGATCATCCCGAAGACGCCCGAGGCGGGGTCGTCGAAGACGAGGTCGTCGCCGAGCTGCGTCTCGACCGAGAACGCCGCCGCCTCCGCCGAGTAGGTCCAGGACGTCTGGTACTGCTCGACCAGGTCGACGATGAGTGCGTTCGTGCGCTCCGGCTCGGCGAGGAAGTCGAGCTGCGAGCGCTGCAGGATCGGCACGAGTCGCTCGAGGCAGTCGGCCTCACCCTCGACGTCGGCCTCGCGCACCGTGATCGGCTCGGGGTAGATCGAGTACCCGAGCTCGTGCAGGTACTGGAACGCGACCGGCTTCATCCACTGCGCGATCTCGTTCTCGTACACGAACGGCTCGTTCGTGCCGAAGCCCTGCTGCATGATCGACGGATCGGTCACGAACCGCTGCGGCGTGCCCTCGTAGGACGTGTCGATCTGGTCCATCGACACGATCCCCTGGTCCGAGAGCAGCGACGGGATGATCTCGCCGCCGGTGACGATCGTCGCGCCGGAGGCGGCGACGTCGGCGATGGTCTCGGCGCCGGGGTGGCTGGCGGGGTCCCACATGTAGATCTGCGGCGACAGCGTGAGCTGGCTCGTGACGGCGACGACGGGGCGTCCGTCCGCGGCGGCCTGGATCGACTGGTCGGTGTTCACCGCGCCGACGAGGATGTCGGTGTCGAGGTAGAGCAGGTCGCTGACGCGCTGGAACCCGACGTTCGGGCCCCCGGCCCTGACCTCGATCTCCACCCCGGTGTCCACGCCCTGCGCGACCAGCGGCCCGCGCACGGCCTTGATGTCGTTGTCGACGACGTAGCCGTTGCCGACCAGCTCGTACATCGCGCCGTGCTCGGACTGGGGCTGCCAGTCCTGCTGCATCACCACCGTGGCGGGACACACATCGGCGAGGTCGAGGGCGGAACCGGCCTCGGCGGCGGGGGCGTCGGAGCCGCTCCCCTCGCCGTCGCCACCCGCGGAGGTGGGCGCACAGGCGGACAGGAGGGTCGCCGTCGCGACGACGAGGGCAAGGGTGGGGGCAGCGAGTCTGGGGGTCATGAGGTGGATCCGTTTCGGGCTCTGGGGAACCAGCCGGTGGTTCCTGGCGATTTCAGCGGCAACGCGAATCGTACGCGCGCGAGGGAGGAATACCCTGTCGGGGTGAAGATCCTCTCGATCCAGTCCTCCGTCGCCTACGGCCACGTCGGCAACTCCGCCGCGGTCTTCCCGCTCCAGCGCATCGGCGTCGAGGTGCTGCCCGTCTACACGGTGCACTTCTCCAACCACACCGGCTACGGCGCGTGGCGCGGTCCGCTGCTCGCGCCCGAGGACGTGCGCGCCGTCATCACGGGTATCGAGGAGCGCGGCGTGCTCGGCCAGATCGACGCGGTGCTCTCGGGCTACCAGGGCGGCGAGGGCATCGGCGACGTGATCCTCGACGCCGTCGCGCGCGTCAAGGCCGCCAACCCGGACGCGATCTACGCGTGCGACCCCGTGATGGGCAACGCGAAGTCCGGCTGCTTCGTGGCACCGGCGATCCCCGAGCTGCTGCGCGACCGCGTGGTCCCGGCGGCCGACATCATCACGCCGAACCAGTTCGAGCTCGGCTTCCTCACGCGGACGGAGCCGCTGTCGCTGGAGTCGACCCTCGAGTCCGTGGACGCGGCCCGCGCGATGGGCCCCTCCACGGTGCTGGTGACGAGCGTGGAGCGTCCCGACCGCCCCGAGGGCACCATCGAGATGCTCGCCGTGACGCCCGACGGCGCGTGGATCGTTCAGACGCCGCTCATCCCGTTCAAGGCGAACGGCTCCGGGGACGTGACGGCGGCGCTGTTCACCGCGCACTACCGCCGCACGGGTGACGCGGCCGACGCGCTGGCCCGCACGACGTCGTCGGTCTTCGACCTCCTGCAGGACACCTACGACTCGGGCGAGCGCGAGCTGCGCCTGGTCGAGTCGCAGGAGTACTACGCCCACCCGCGGATGCAGTTCGAGGTCACGCAGGTCCGCTGACCCGCTACCTCGAGGGGGTAGTTGCCGCCCCTCGAGGGGGTAGTTGCCGCCCCTCGAGGGGGTAGTTGCCGCCCCTCGAGGGGGTAGTTGCCGCCCCTCGCGGGGGTAGTTGCCGCCCCTCGCGGGGGTGGTTGCCGCCCCTCGCGGGGGTGGTTCCAGCCGTCAGCGCCCCGCGGGCGACCCGTACCAGCGCCCGACGACGGCCCGGTCCAGCGCCGCGAACACCGAGAACACGACCACGCCGAACAGCGCCGTCAGCCCGACGGCGGTCAGCAGCGCCTCCATGTTGAGCCGCAGCGTGTAGACCCGCAGCAGCCCGCCGATCCCGACGTCGCCCTGCTGGAAGAAGAAGTCGCCGACGATCGCGCCGATCACGCTGAGCCCGGCCGCCGTCCGCAGCCCGGTGAACACGGACGGCACGGCGGCCGGCGCCTGCAGCTTCGTCAGCCGCTGCCACCGCGTCGCACGCGCCAGCGTGAAGAGGTCGTGCGAGGCCCGGCTGGGGGCCGACGTCAGGCCGAAGAAGGTGTTCGAGATGACGGGGAAGATCGCGATGATCACCGCCACCACCACGCGCGCCGGGATCCCGTACCCGAACCAGATCCCGATCAGCGGGGTGAGCGCGAGGATCGGCACGGTCTGCAGGATGACGGCGTAGGGGTACAGGATCCGCTCGGCCCACCGCGACTGCGCCATCACCACGGCCCAGGCGAGACCGATCACGACGGCGAGCGCCAGTCCCAGCAGCGCCACCAGACTGGTGCGACCCAGGGCCGCGAGCATGGGCTGCATGATCGTCGGGTTCCCGAGGGTCGCGAGAACCTCGTGCGGCGGGGGCAGCAGGAACCGGCGCTCGGGGCTGAGCACGACGAGGCTGACGAACGTCCAGATCACACCGATGCCGGCGAGCGCCGCGAGCACGGAGAGGATCTGGGTGGCCCAGCCGGGCAACCCCCGACGGCGCGTCACGACGCCTCCTCGAGCAGGCGGGAGACGTGCCCGGTGAGCTCCGCGAACTCGGCGGTGTAGCGCACCTCGGGCGAGCGCGGGTGCTCCCACGGAACCGGCACCTCGGCCGCGATCGTGCCGGGTCCCATCACGAGGACGCGGTCGGAGAGGTAGACCGCCTCGGAGACGGAGTGCGTGATGAACAGCGCCCCGAACCGTCGGGCGGCGAACAGGTCCTGCAGCAGCGTCTGGAGGTGGAGCCGCGTGATCTCGTCCAGCGCGCCGAACGGCTCGTCGAAGAGCGCCAGCTCCGGCTCCGAGACCAGCGCTCGGGCGATCGAGACGCGCATCCGCATCCCGCCAGACAGCTGGCGCGGATGCTTCGCGGTGGCGTCGGCGAGCCCGACGGCGTCGAGCCCCGCCAGCGCCCGCGCGCGCCGCTCCTCGCGCGGGAGGCCGCGCAGCTCGCCCACGAGCTCGACGTTGCGCAGCGCGGTGCGCCACTCCAGCAGGGTCGGGTCCTGGAAGACGAACGACGTCGTCGCGTCGGCCGCGACGGTCAGCTCACCCTCCGTGGGCGCGAGGAGGCCGGCCGCGAGGCGCAGGATCGTCGTCTTGCCGCAGCCCGACGGGCCGACCAGCGTGACGAGCTCGCCCGGCGCGACCGCGAGGTCGATGCCCGTCAGCGCGCGGGTGCCGTCCTCGAACACCATGCCCACGCCGTCGAGCCGGAGGGCGGGAGGGCCGGAGATCCCTCGGGGTCCGGGCGGCCCGGACGTCGCGGCAGCGGGCTCGATCGGCACGGGGTCAGCGTAACCGCGCCGCGCGACCGCGCCCCTGTGGTCGCGAATCCGCCCGGATCGCGACCACAAGGGCGCCGTCGCCACGCCTCCCCAGCCACAAGGTCGCGGCCACCATCCGCCGTTGCGGACACGGGTCCGGCCCGGGCGTCCCGTCCGCCACCATGGACCCCGTGACGACCCCACCACCCGCGCTCGCGATCGCCCATGGCGGCGGCGGCACGGGCGTCGGCGCGCTCATGGTCGTCGGCAGCTGCGTCTCGCTGCAGTTCGGCGCCGCGTTCGCCGCCCAGCTGTTCCCCGTGCTCGGCCCCGGCGGCACCACGCTCCTGCGCCTCGGGATCGCCGCGATCGTCCTGCTCGCCGTCTTCCGGCCCCGCGTGCGCACCTGGGCGCGCGCGCAGTGGTTGGCCGTCGGCGCCCTCGGTCTCGCGCTCGCCGGCATGAACGGGGCGTTCTACGCCTCGATCGCGCGCATCCCGCTCGGCATCGCCGTCACGATCGAGTTCCTCGGCCCCCTCGTGCTCGCGGCCGCGCTCACGCGGCGCTGGCGCGACACGGTCTGGGTGCTCGTCGCGGGCGCCGGCATCGTGGCGCTGGGCCTGGGCCATCCCGGCGAGAGCGACGGCGGCGACGGCCCCGTCGGCGGCCTCGACCCGGTCGGCGTCGTCCTCGCCCTGGTCGCCGCCGCCTTCTGGGCCGCCTACATCCTCGCCAACGCCCGGGTCAGCGCTCGCGTCCCGGGGATGGGCGGACTCGCCGTCGCCATGGTGGTCGCGACGGCGGCGGTCGCCCCGCTCGGTGGCGGTGCGGTCGGCGTCGTGACCGAACCGCACCTGCTCCTCATCGCCGCCGGCACCGCCGCGCTGGCCTCGGTCATCCCCTACACGCTCGAGCTCGCGGCCCTGCGGCGCCTGCCGGCCCGCGCGTTCAGCATCCTGCTGAGCCTCGAACCGGCGGTCGCGTGCCTCGCGGGGTTCCTCCTGCTGTCCCAGACGCTGACCTGGGTGCAGGCGCTCGCCGTCGCCGTCGTGGTCGCGGCGAGCGTCGGCTCGACGCTCTCCTCCCGCGGCAATCCGCCGACCCCACCCACCCCCGTCACGCCCTGAGCGGCACCCCGAGGAACCCGGCCACCTCGGCGCTCGCGGGCGCCGCGCGGAGCACGTCCGGCGTCGCCACCTGGGCCAGCCGCCCCTCCAGCATCACGGCCACGCGGTCGGCCACGGTGAACGCCTCCGTGTGGTCGTGCGTCACGTACAGCGCGGTCGTCCCGGCCGCGCGCAGCACCCGTCCGAGCTCCCCGACCAGCTCCTCGCGCAGCCGACGGTCGAGCGAGGACAGCGGCTCGTCGAGCAGCAGCAGCCGCGGCGACGGCGCGAGCGATCGCGCGAGCGCCACCCGCTGCGCCTGACCGCCCGACAGCGTCGCGATCGCGCGGCGCTCGTAGCCCGCCAGCCCGACCAGCTCCAGCATCGCCTCGACGCGGGAGGCCCGTACCGCCCTCGACGCACCCCACTCCGTCCCGCGCAGCCCGTACGCGACGTTCCCCGCGACGTCGCGGTGCGGGAAGAGCTGCCCGTCCTGGAACATCAGCCCGAACCCGCGGCGGTGCGTCGGCACGCGGGTGAGGTCCTCGCCGTCCCACGCCACCGACCCCGCCGTGAGCGGCTCCAGGCCGGCGATCGCGCGCAGCAGGCTGGACTTGCCGCAGCCCGACGGTCCGAGCAGCGCGAGCACCTCACCGCCCGCGATGGCGAGGTCGACGCCGTCGACGGCCGTGGTCGCCCGCGTCCCCTCCCCGTAGCGCACGACGGCGTCGCGCACGCTCAGCCCCGACTCCTGACCGCCCATGTCACACCTCTCCCGCGTGGGCGGGGCGCAGTCGCTCCGCCGTCGTCATCACGAGCCCGACCACGACGGCGAGGATCACCGACGCCGCGAGGGCCATGCCGTAGTTCCCGTCCCCGGGCCGGCCGAGCAGCCGGAAGATCACCACCGGGAGGGTGGGCCGATCGGGGCGGGCGAGGAACGACGTCGCGCCGAACTCCCCCAGCGACACGGCGAACGCGAACCCGACCGCGAGGCCGAGCGAGCGCAGCACCAGCGGTCCGTCCACGGTGAGCAGCACCCGGCCCGGGCCGGCGCCGAGCGTCGCGGCCGCCTGCCGCAGCCGCGGGTCGATCGCGCGCAGCACCGGCAGCACGGCGCGCACGACGAGCGGGATCGCAACCATCGCCTGCGCGATCGGGATGAGCAGGAGCGAGCTGCGCAGGTCGAGCGGCGGCCGGTCGAGGGCGATCAGGAACCCGAACCCGACGGTGACGGCGGAGACGCCGAGCGGGAGCATGACGGCCGCGTCGAGCGCGCCGATCCCCCGGCGGCCGAGGCGCGAACGCGGCCGGCGGGAGAGCACGAGCGCGAGCACCACCCCGACGACGACGGCGATGATCGTCGCGTCCACTGCGATCCTCAGCGAGTTCTCGGTCGCCTGCCAGACGCTCACGCTGAGAGCGCGGTCCCCGGTCGTGGCGAGGTTGGCGTAGTGGCGCAGCGTCCACGCGCCGTCGTGCCGGAACGAGCGCACGAGCATCGTCAGCAGCGGCAGCGCGATCAGGCCCACGACGACGGCGGTCAGCGCGGCGGCCGCGACGTCCAGCCCCGAGCCCCCGCGACCGCGCCCGAGCGCGAGCCGCAGCGGCGCCGTCGCGCGCGAGGTCTCCACCAGGGCGAGCGCGCGCTCGCGGCTGCGACGGGCGCGGCCGGAGACGGTCAGGGCGAGCGCGACGACCACCAGCTGCACCACGCTCAGCACCGAGGCCGCGCGCAGGTCGAGGAATTGGGTGGTCTGCAGCCAGATCTCGACCTCGACGGTCGCGTAGCGCGAGCCGCCGAGCACGAGGACGACGGCGAACGCCGTCGCGCAGAAGAGGAAGACGAGCGAGGCGGCCGAGGCGATCGCCGGCGCGAGCGCCGGAAGGGTCACGGTCAGCAGCGCACGCAGCGGCGAGGCCCCGAGCGCCCGGGCCGCCTGCTCGGTGCGCGGGTCGAGGCGCTCCCACACGGTGCCGACCATGCGGACCACGAGCCCGTAGTTGAAGAACACCAGCGCCGCGATGATCGCCGGGAACGTGCGGTCCCAACCGAGGAAGCCGAGCGGGCCCGCGGGCGCGAGGAGCGCGCGGAACGCGACGCCGACGACCACGCTCGGCAGCACGAACGGCACCGCGACCAGCGCGCGCACCACGCGGCGCCCCGGGAACGTGCGGCGGTAGAGCACGTACGCCCCGGGGACGCCGAGCAGGACGGCGATGACCGTGCCGAGCGAGGCCTGGCCGAGCGTGTGGCCGACGACGCGCCACGTGCGCGCGCTGCCGAGCACCTCCGCGAAGCCGCCGAGGTCGAGCACGCCGTCGGTGACGAAACCGCGCGCGACCAGGGTCGCCACGGGGTAGGCGAAGAACACGCCGAGAAAGGCGAGCGGGAGCACGACGGCGAGGGTCCACGCCGTCGTGCGCCCCGCCGTCGCCCACGAGAGCCTTCGCGAGGCCTTTCTGGCGCGGTCGCGAGGCCCTTCGGGTCCGTTCCCGAGGCCCTTCGGGCTCGCATCCGAGGCCGTTGTGGTCACCACGGCGTCACCGCAGCGCACCCGAAAGGCCTCGCGACGACGCCGCAACGGCCTCGGGAACGGACCCGAAGGGCCTCGCGGATGGTTGTCACCCCAGGACCGTCTGCGTCCAGGTGTCGATCCAGTCGCTCCGGTTCGCGGTGATGTCGGCGGCCGGGACGTCCCACGGCGCGCTCGCGAGCGGCGCGAACTCGGCCCAGTCGGCCGGGAGCTCGACGCCTGCGTCGACGGGGTAGACGTACATCTGCTCGGGGACGTCGGCCTGGACCGGCTCCGAGAGCAGGAAGTCGACGAACGCCTGCGCGCCCTCGGGGTTCGCGGCGCCGTCGAGCACGCCCGCGTACTCGACCTGGCGGAAGCAGGTGTCCAGCAGCGCGGCGGTGGTGGGGACGCCGTCGTCGCCGATGGTCACGGGCGGGGAGGAGGCGTAGGACAGCACGACCGGGCGCTCACCCTCGCCCTCGCCGCCGGAGAAGTCGACGTAGTAGGCGTCGGACCAGCCGTCGACCACGAGCACGTCGTTGTCGCGCAGCTGCTCCCAGTAGGCGACCCAGCCGGACTCGCCCTTGGCCCCGATCGTGGCGAGCAGGAACGCGAGCCCGGGCGAGGACGTCGCGGGGTTGGTCACGACCGTCTGCCCCGCGTACTCGGGCAGCACCAGGTCGTCGAAGGAGGCGGGCGGCTCCTGCCCGTTCTCCTCGTACCAGCCGAGGTCGACGTTGAGGCAGACGTCGGAGACGTCGATCGGCGTCAGCGCGTCCCCGAGCAGGTACTGCTCGGCGCTCGCCGGCAGCGCGGGCGAGGTGTACGGCGCGAACACGCCCTCGTCCACGGCGCGCGAGGCGAACGTCGTGTCGACGCCGAACACCACGTCCCCCAGCGGCGAGGCCTTGGTCAGCACGAGCTGGTTGACGAGCGCGCCGCCGTCGCCGGGCGCGACCTGCGTGACCGCGATGCCCGTCTCCTCCGTGAACGCCGCGAGCACGTCCTCGCTGAGGTTGAACGAGTCGTGGGTGACCAGCGTGATGGACGACGACGGCGACGCGCCCTCGCCCGACGGCTCACCGGAGTCGGTGGCCGAGTCGCTCGGGCTGCTCGTCGCGCTCGGCGCGGGCGAGCCGCCGCCGAGCGAGCAGCCCGCGAGGGCGAGGAGCGAGGCGGACGTGAGCGCCGCCGTCGCGATCAGCGGGCGACGGCGGAGGCGCGGGCGCGCGGTGGTGGGGGTCATGCGGTGGTCCTCCCAGAGGTGCGTGGGAGGGCCCGGCGCGCGGGTGCGCACCGGGGAGAGAATTCCCGACTTCCTTCGCCGGTGCTAACCGGAGCAGGTTCGAGGGTCTGCGGCTGGGCCGCACTCTCAGCGCGTCCGGCGTCGATCGAGTGATCGGGCCGGTGGGGCGCTCCCCTGTCGTTCGAGGACGAGCCTACCGCCGAGGACCCTGCACACCCCGCACGTGGTCGGCCAGCAGCTCGCTGCCGCCGCCGAGCCCGGTGGTCTCCACGACCAGCAGGTCGGTGCGCGGTCGTCGCGACCACGGCCCCGCCTCGCGACGGACGACGACCGCCCCGGGGCGGCGCGGCCGCAGGAGCAGGCGGTCGGCCATCGGGGTGACGAGGTCGACGTCGACGAGCGCGATCTCGGCGCGACCGCCGCGGTCGACGTCGACCACCCGCGTCGGGGTCACGTAGACGGAGCCGGGGGCCAGGCGGCCGGTCGCCGCGAGCACCGGTCCGCCGAGCACCAGGACCGCCCACGGCACCAGGAGCACGAGCCACAGCGGTGCACCGCGCACGATCGCGAGCACGATCATCACCACGGCCCACAGGCCCAGCACGCCGAGCGCGGCGAACGCCAGCACCCGCGACGAGCCGGCGCCGCGCGGGAAACGCATCGCCGGCTCGCCGTCGATCTGGTCGGGCCGCGGCGCCAGGGCGCGGTCGGACCGCGCGCGATCCGCCTCGATCGGGCGGCGCTGGAGCGAGACCGCGGACAGCAGGACCGTGACCCCGAGCGTCATGGCCAGCGTGCCGGAGACCACGGACGACAGCGCGCCCCGGCTCGTCAGGGCCCACCCCACGGCGACGACGAGCACACCGAGCAGCACGAGCGCACCGACGGCGACGGGGGACGCCCGGCGAGCGGCGGTCAATCGAACCAGCCGCCGACCGTGCTGACGACGCTGCCGCCGAAGTCGCCGATCGCCTCGGCCGTGTCCCCGAGCGCCTCGACCCCCGAGTTCCAGGCCTCGCCGACGTCGGGTCCGTTCTCGAAGAAGGAGTCGATGGCGCCGTCGGCGAAGATCGCGACGCCGGCGCCGATGACGGTGCCGACGACCGCACCGACCGCCGTGCCCACACCCGGAACGACCGAGCCGATGAGGGCGCCGGTCCCGGCGGCGGCCCCGATGCCGGCCAGCGCGCCGAGCGCGGCCGACCCGCCCTGCGAGACGGCGATCTGCTCGACGCTCTCGCCCTCCTGCCAGTCGTTGTAGACGCCGAGACCCAGTCCCAGCGGACCGAGGATCTTGCCGGCCGTGCGGAAGATCCGCGAGGTGCGACCCGGCTCGAGGTTCGCCGCCTGGGTCCGCAGGTCGTCGGCCTGGTCCATGAGGCCCTGCGCCGCGAGCCGGTCCGCCTCGATGCGGCTCTGGTCGAGCCAGCCCGGCAGCCAGCTGATGTTGCGGTAGCGCCGGTCCCAGAACCCGCTGTTGTTCGCGATGTCGTCGAGCTGCTGCTGCCCCATGGCGAAGAGCTCGTCCGCGCGGGTGTTGAGCGCGTGCGCCTGCTGGGCGAGGTCGATCGCGTACCGGGCCACGACGCCGTCGCCGAGGATCTCGCCGATCGTCACCATCCACGACGCGTGCGCGCCGGGAGTGATGTCGCCGTTGAGCTTCTCGCACGCCGTCCGGTAGGCCCGGTCGACGCGGTCGGCCTCGGCGCGGACGGCGATGAAGACCCTGACCTTCTCCTGGTGCGCCTGGTAGGCCGCATCGGCCTGCCAGTAGGTGTCGTACGCCTGGGTGTCCGCAGAATCGGTCGGCATCGTCGGGAAGGCCGGGCCGGGACCCGGGTCGCGGACGATGTAGGTGTTGACCACCAGGTCGCCGTCACGGGCGTCGTTGCGCGCCTGCCGCATGTCCTCCAGGCAGCGCTCGAGGCTCGTGGCGAAGTCGTCGACGTCGTCGGCGAGGCTGCGGACCGACGACTCGAGGTCGTCCGTCGTGCGGATCGCGCGCGTGGCCGTCGACCAGAACGCGTACCCCGCCGTCGCCTGCCAGCCCTCGCTCGCCAGCAGCCGGGCGCTGGTGAGGTCGTCGGCCGCGGCCTGCACGGCCGGGGCGAGGGTGTCGCGGAGCCAGGTCACCGTCCCGCGGATCGAGCTCGGGCTACCGGTGATCTCGGTGTCGACGTCGCTCACTGGTCCTCCATCGCGGCGTCGATCTCCTCGAGCGTGGCGGAGGCCTCGGCGTCGGCGAGCTGGTAGTACTCGCGGGCCCGGCCGACCGACTCGGAGGCGGCGGTCAGCGACGACGCGATGTTCCCGACGCTCGTGGTGAGCTGACCCAGCAGCGAGGTGATGACGGCGGAGACGATGCCCGCGTCGGGACCGTCGGGGACCTGGATCCCCTGCAGCGTCGTGGCGCGGTCACCGAGGACGGTCGAGATCGTGCGGAGGTCGTCGAGCTCGACGTCGATGTCGGTCACCGGGCCGGCTCCGGTTCGATCTCCTGCAGCCCCGGGCTGACGTCCACGAACAGCAGGTCGTACGGCGCGGCGTCGAAGGCCTTCTGGAGGCCGGCGACGTCGAGCACGATCCAGTGGTTGTCCGCGAGGTAGAACCGGTGCAGCCGGTCGATCGCCGAGTAGACGTACAGCGCCGTTCGCCCGTCCTCGACGGTGTGCATGAGGATCCGGCGCTGCGCGGGGTCGGCCTCGTCCGTCGTCGGGACGTAGACGAGCGGCGGCATCGGCGGGTTGGTCGGTCCGGCCGGTCGGTCGGGGGTCACTGTCGAGGAGCTCATGGGGCACTTTCGTTTCGGGGCGTGATCCCACGGTAGGACAGCGCTCGGTGACGTGGTGAGAACTCGTTCAGGGGAGAGGTGCCCACCGATCGGGGGCACAGCGGCCCCGTCAGGCGAAGACGGCGTCGGCGACGGCGTCGACGATCGGCACGTCGGCCGGGAGCCAGGGCACCGAGCGCAGCTCGTCGCGCTCGAGCCAGCGCAGCTCGTCGTGGTCCTGCAGGGGCGCGGGCGGACCGGCCGTGATCTCGACCGTCCACACGAGCATCGTGTGGCCCTGGTGGATCGGCCACGTCTGGTCGGGGTTCGGCCCGGCGACGAGGGAACCGAACGTGATCTCCACACCGAGCTCCTCGCGCAGCTCGCGCACGAGGGCGCCGAGGGGATCCTCACCCGGTTCGACCTTCCCCCCGGCGAACTCCCACGCACCGGCGAGGGTCTTGGGCGCGCTGCGGCGTGCGGCGAGGAGGCGGGTGGGAGCGGCGAGATCATCGAGGATCGCGGCCGCGACGACGAGGGCGGGCACCCCCCGATCCTAGGATCCCCGCGGGGTTTCGGCGTCCCGCGCGTACGCTGGGCCGTGTGATCGAGCTCAAGACGCCCACCGAGGTCCAGGAGATGCGCCCCGCGGGCGCGTTCGTCGCCAGCGTGCTCAGCGCGCTGAAGGAGAAGGCGGCCGTCGGCGTCAACCTCCTCGAGCTCGACGAGCTCGCGCACAAGATGATCCGCGACGCCGGTGCGAGCTCCTGCTACATCGACTACCACCCCAGCTTCGGCGCCTCGCCGTTCGGCAAGGTGCTATGCACCAGCGTGAACGACGCCGTGCTGCACGGCCTGCCGTTCGACTACGTCCTGGCCGACGGCGACCTCCTGTCGGTCGACTTCGCCGCCGAGCTGAACGGCTGGGTCACGGACTCGGCCCTCTCGACGATCGTCGGCACCCCGCGCCCCGAGGACCTCCGCGTCATCGAGGCGACCGAGGTTGCGCTGAAGGCCGGTATCGAGTCGGCCGTCGTCGGCAACAAGCTCGGCGACGTGTCCTGGGCGATCGGCGAGGTCGCCCACCAGTACGGCTACAAGGTCAACACCGACTTCGGCGGCCACGGCGTCGGCCGCACGATGCACGGCGACCCCCACATCCCCAACGACGGCCGCGCCGGCCGGGGCCTCAAGATCAAGCCGGGCCTCGTCGTCGCCATCGAGCCGTGGTTCCTCATCGCCACCGACGAGATCTACACCGACCCCGACGGTTGGACGCTGCGGTCCACCGACGGCTCGCGCGGCGCGCACTCGGAGCACACGATCGCGGTCACGCCGACGGGCCCGGTCATCCTCACCGATCGCGGCTGAGGAACCTCCCGCCCGACGACGACGGCGCCCGTCCCGCAGCTGCGGGGCGGGCGCCGTGTCCGTTCCGGCTACGAGAGGTGGCGACGGCGTCGTGCCGCGAGCGCCGCGCCCGCGAGCAGGAGGACGCCGGCCGCCGCGCCGAGCGCGACCGTGTCGGCGCCGGTGGCCGCGAGGCCCGTGCCGGCGCGGGAGGTGGCACCCGCGGAGGGGCCGCCGGACCCGGGCGTGCCGGGCGGCGGCGTCGTCGTCGGACCGGTGGAGCTCGGAGTCGTCGACGGATCGTCGTCCGGGTCGGCCGTGTTGGTCAGCACGACGGCGACCGTGTCGTCCGCGGGGATCGTGAGCCGGGCACCTGCGCCGGACGCCACGCCGTCGACGACGAAGGCGGGCTCACCCCAGGTGACGCCGTCGACGTCGGGCAGCGCGCCCTCGGTCAGGGTGACGACCGTGCCGGCGGGGACGTCGTCGAACGCGACCGGCTCACCGGCGGTGATCTCGACGGTCACCGGGGCGGCGTCGTCGAGCGTGTAGGTGAGCGAGTAGATGGTGTCCGCAGGGACGGCGCCGTCGCCGTCGACGACCTTCGTGACCGTGAAGCCGCCGCTGGCCGGTGCCTGCGGCGAGGTGTAGGAGTTGGTCAGCGTGACGGAGAGCGCCTCCGCCTCGCAGGTCTCGGTGGTGCACGGGGTCTCGACCGTGACACCGGAGGCCGGGGAGAAGGCAGCCTCGTTCCAGGCGTAGCCCGCCGGGAGCGTGGGCAGCGTGGTGGCCGGCTCGGCGAAGACGACCCGCGTCCCCACCGGGAGGCCGGTCAGGACCTGCGGATCGCCGGCGAGGAGGTCGAGCTCGTAGGACTGGACGGCGTCGCTGCCCGGCAGGACGACGGAGTAGGAGACGTCGAAGGACGCCCCGGCGAGCAGGCCGTCGGGGTCGAGGACCTCCTTGGTGATGCTGACGGCACCGAGGGGGTTGGGGGGCATGACGATCCCGGCGCAGGCCGAGGCCTGCAGCTCGATGCCGGAGGAGGTGAGCGCGGCGTCGTTGAGGAAGCCGGTGCGCCACTCGGGGTCGAGCTGCTCGCAGCCCCGGAAGTCGTAGGAGACGTCCCTGGCCACGGTCGCCTCGGCAACGATGCGGATCGTGTGGGTCGCCCCGCCGTCGATGCTCTGGTCGGTGAGCAGCACGGGGTCGACCGCACCGTCGAACGTTGCCGACAGCGGCAGGCCCGCGGGGGAGATCGACTCGGTCGTGACGTCGGTGACGCTCACCGCGTCGGCGAAGCGGAACGTGTCGCTCAGGTCGTAGCGGCCCGGGGTCAGCCCCGTGTTGGTGACGGTGAGCTCGTAGGTGACGCTGGTGGTGAGGTCGTCGGCCACGACGGGAATGCCCACGACCTCCTTGGTGAGTTCGAGCGGAAGGGTGGACATGCCCGCGTCGATCGTGTTGTTGGTGAGTCCCTCGCTCATCTCGATCGGCAGCGTGAGCCCGGTGACGGGATCGGCGTCGGAGTCGACGAAGAACGGCACGCCGGGCGCCCGTGGCGTGGTGAACACCAACCCCTGCGGGAGGGCGAACCCCACGACGTAGGTCGCGGCGGGCAGCGCGCCGAAGCTGTAGCTGCCGACGGCGTTCGTCGTCGCAGTGCGCAGCGCGGTCGTGCCGTCGGCCGCGTACAGCGTGACGGTCACAGCGCCGACGCCCGGCTCACCGGCGTCCTGCCGACCGTTCCGGTTGACGTCGTTCCAGACCTTGTCGCCGATGACGGCGGTGTCGGCCGCGCTCGCGGGCGCGACGGTCACCCCCACGATCCCCAGCGCCAGCGTCCCCGCGACCAGTGCCCCCAGCAGTCGACGCCCCCGCGCGACCGTTCCCCGTGTCCCCCGCATTGCCGTCCGTCCTCGTCGATCGAATCCCCGATGTGGCGATCAGTGTGACCGACGCCGGGCGTTCCGGCGACCGGGACGCAGGTCAGGTTCCCTGCACGAGACGCCACACGGCGTCGGCGCGCCCCGCCGTCGTCGCGATCACCCCGGCGTTCACCTCGTCGCTGCCGAACGAGCGCTCGCGCGCGGCCGCAGGCGAGCGTCCGAACGACTCGTGCCGGGCGACGAGGCGGTCGTGGCGCAGGTCCTCGGGCGGTGCGAGGAACCAGACCTCGTCGAGGAGGTCGCGCACGGGCGTCCACGGGGCCTCCCGCCGCAGCAGGTAGTTGCCCTCGGTCACCACGAGCGGCACGTCCGGCGGGACGGGGATCGCCGAGCCGACGGGTTCCTCGATCTCGCGGCGGAACCGTGGGGCGAGCACGACGCCGTCGAGCGCGGGGTCCTCGCCGTCGGCCCGCGGCGGCTGGGCCCGGAGCCGGCGCAGCAGATCCACGTAGCCGAGGCCGTCGAACGTGTCGTGCGCGCCCTTGCGCGGGGTGCGGCCGAGCGCGTCGAGGACCTCGCCGGCCAGGTGGAAACCGTCCATCGGGACGGCGACGGCGAGGTCGGGCCCCAGCGCGGCCACCAGGTGGTCGGCGAGGTAGGACTTCCCGGAGCCGGGAGCGCCGCAGATGCCGAGGATCCGGCGGCCGCCGCGGTGGGCGAGCGCTCGCGCGCGCTCCACCAGGTCCTCGAGGGTGGTCTCGACGATCGTCGCCTCAGTCATCGGTCGCCCCCTGCCGGGCGGGGAGGTGGGCGGCCCACGCACGCGGCCCGGCGTGGGCCACCCGCAGCGAGGCGACGTCGACGCCGAGCCGCACGGCCGCCGTCGGGCCCTGCCCGCATCCGACGGCGAAGGTGTACGCGCCGTGGAACGCGTCGCCCGCGCCGAGCGTGTCGACGGCGACGACGCGTGGGACGGCGACCTCGCCGTCGTCCCCGTCGGCCCACCACAGCGCCGGTGCGGCGCCGCGCGTCACGACGACGACGCGCGCCCCGCGCTCACGGAGGGCGGCGACCGAGGAGGCGTGGTCGGTGGCGCCGGGGGCGCGGGCGTCGGCGGAGCAGACGACGTGGTCGGCGAGCGGGACCAGCGCGTCCATCGCGGGCTTCCAGCGGCCGAGGTCGAGGACGACGGGGACACCGGCGGTGCGGGCGGCGGTCGCCGTGCCGACGCCGAGGCGCGGGTGGTGGCCGTCGACGAGGACGACGTCGGCGTCGGCCACGAGCGCGGCGAGGGCCTCGCCGTCGGGCGCCTCGACCGTGCTGGCCACGGCGTCGGAGCCGACGACGCTTCGCTCGCCCGTCGCGGTCGTGACGATGATCGCGGACACCGGGGGCGGGGCGGTCGCGTCGGGCGTGACGTCGACGACGTCCACCCCCTGCTCCTCCAGCTCCGCCCGGACCAGCACCGCCGTCGGGCTCTCCCCGAGCGCCGTGAGGAGCGTGGCGCGCCCGCCGAGCGCGGCGAACGCCACGGCGGCGTTGGCGGCCGGACCGCCGGCCGACAGGTGGGTGGCCGTGGCCGTCACCTTCTCGTTCGCGCCCGGCGGGCGCTCGACGTGCTGGGCGACGTCGAGGGTCGCCAGACCGGCGAACAGGCCGTGGGGCTGGGGCATGCGGACCATCCTGCCCGGCCGCATGGCCGACGCCGATCCGCCTCGCTGACTGCGGACGGCCCTCGCTCTCTGCGGACGGATCCGGTGCAGCGACGACTCGTCAGGCATCGCCGCAGGTCAGGGCGTCGGGCTCGAAGTCGGGTCGGCATCCGTCCGCAAACAGCGAGGGCGCGACGGCGCCGCGCGGGCCCCACCATTCATGGCGCCGTCGCCCCGAGCACGTTGTCCACAACGAGTTGTCCACAGGCCGCGCGCCGCAGCGCCCCGTCAGGGCACCCTGGCGCGATGGACATCCTGGCCCGCATCGCCGCCCTCGGCGGTGCCGCTCGCTTCTCCGAGCTCGACAGCTCGCGCTACCGGCTCGCCACGCTGGTCGCCTCCGGCAGCCTCGAGCAGCTCGACCGGGGCGGGTACGCGCTCCCGACGGCACCGCGACCCATCCGCGTCGCCGTCGGCCTCAACGGCGCCGTGTCCTGCGTCTCGGCCCTGCGCGAGCTGGGCTACGACATGCCCGGCGACGCCTCCGTCGTGCACTGCTCGGTGCCGCGTCACCGCGGCCGGAAGGCACCCCTGCCCGTCGGGGTGAGGCGCCACTTCGAGACGTTCGCCCCCGGCGATCTCCCGCGCCGGGTCTCGCTCGTGAGCGCGGCCGCGCGCGCCGCCGTCTGCCTGCCCTACGACGACGCGGTGGTCGCCCTCGACCGGGTGACCCACGCCGCCGACGGCGCCCTCAGGTCCGACGTCGTCGCCGCGGTCGGTCGGATCTCGCGCTCCCGCGCCGCCGCTCTCGACGTCGACGTCGACGGACGGTCGCGGTCGCGCATCGAGACCGAGGCCCGGCTCGCGCTCCGTCGCGCCGGGTTGCGCGTCGCGGCCGGGGTCGACGTGCCCGGTGTCGGCGAGGTCGACCTCCTCGTCGAGGGAGTGCTGATCGTCGAGCTGGACGGCTACGCCTTCCACTCCGACCGCCGGACGTTCCGCCGCGACCGTTCCCGAGCGCGCACGGCGCTGCGCCTCGGCCTGCCCACGGCCCGGTTCTCCTACGAGGACTCCGACCCCGCCCACGTCGTCGCCGAGGTCGTCGCGCTGCTCCGGGCGCTCGACGCCGGCCCGTCCAGACCCGACCCGTCCCTGTCCGGGCCGATCCTGGCGGCGGTCGATGCCGTGCGTACGGCGGCGACCGGGCCGACGTCGGCCGCGCAGGGGTGGCCGCACCTCGGGGCCGTCGACCGGCGTCGGCTGAGGTGGTTGGCCGACTCCGATCCGCCTCGCTGACTGCGGACGGCCCTCGCTCTCTGCGGACGGATCCGGTGCAGCGACGACTCGTCAGGCATCGCCGCAGGTCAGGGCGTCGGGCTCGAAGTCGGGTCGGCATCCGTCCGCAGACAGCGAGGGCCGTCCGCAGACAGCGAGGGCGGAACTCCGCGGCCGCGCCCCGCCAGCCACCTCCGCAGGCCATTCCCGCACGTGGTCGCACTACGATCGCCAGGACCGGCCCGTGCAGGGGACCGTGGCCAGCACAACGATGGTGGGGACGGCGGGGGGGACGACGTGCACATCGCCCTCCTCACGCACTACTACGCCCCCGAGACCGGTGCGCCGCAGCGCCGCTGGAGCGCGTTCGCCGACCGGTTCGTCGCCGCGGGCCACGAGCTCACCGTCCTCGCGCCGCCGCCGCACCACCCCGACGGCACCCTCACGAGCGAGGCGCCGACCCACCAGGTCGGCGCCCGGAGCCGGGGCGAGCACGGCGAGCGCCTCGTGCGCGTGCGCTACCGCCCGCACCGCGGCACGCTCCCCGCGCGCGTCGCGGACCAGGGCGTGACGGCGCTGGACCAGCTCGCCGTCGGGCTCCCCCTGCTGCGGCGGGACGGCCACCGCCCCGACGTCGTCATCGCCACCGCGCCGGGTCTGCCGAGCATCCCCGCCGGCATCGCGCTGGGCCTGCTCCTGGGCCGTCCGACCGTGGTCGAGATGCGCGACGCGTGGCCCGACCTCATCACCCCGAGCGGCCTGCTAGGGCCCGACGACGACCGCAGCCCGCTCCGCCGTCGTGCCACCCGGGCGGCGCACGGCGCGATGACCGCGCTGCAGCGCCGCGCCGCCGCCGTCGTGACGACCACCGGTGCCTTCGCCGACGTGCTCCGCGACCGCGGGGTCGGCCCGGTGCACGTGATCGGGAACGGCACGTCCCTCGACCTCCCGACCGTGCCGGCCCCGCCCCGCGACCGCACCGGGCTCCGGGTGCTCTACCTCGGCACCGTGGGGCGCAGCCAGCGACTGGCCACGGCCGTCGAGGCCGTCGCGCTGGCGCGGGCGCGCGGGCTCGAGGTGACCCTGCGCGTCGTCGGGTCCGGGATCGACGAGCAGCCGCTGCGCGACCTCGCCCGCGACCGCGGCGTCCCGGTCGACCTCGTCGGCCGGGTCCCGCGCTCCGGGGTGTCCGCTCACTACGCGTGGGCCGACACCGCCCTCGTGAGCCTGCGCGACTGGACCCCGTTCGCCTGGACCGTGCCCTCGAAGCTCTACGAGGTCCTCGGCGTCGGACGTCACGTCTCGGCCACGCTCACCGGCGAGGCGGCCGCGATCGTGCGCGACTCCGGCGGCGGCACCGTCACGCCGCCCGAGGACGCCGCGGCGCTGGCCGACTCGTGGCTGCGGCTGGCGGCCGACCGGACCCTGCTCGACGTCGGCCCTCGCCCCGCGCGTGGGTGGCCGAGCACGCCCACCACGACATGCTCGCGCGCCGCTACCTGGCGGTGCTCGACGACGTCGTCCGCGCCTCGCGAGGCCCCGCGCGCGGCCGCCGGGCACGACGGGACGAGCGATGACCGCGCGCCCGCTCCAGCCCGTGCGCGATCTCGTGCTCGGGCTGGGGACGGCGACGACGATGGCGCGCGAGGATCCCGCCCTGCTCCTCGTACAGGCCGCCCGACGCGCCCCCGCGGCGTGGCGCGCGCGGGCGGCGGCGCTGCTCGCGCGCGGACGACGGCGGGGCGCGGCCCACGCCGTCGGGACCTGGCTGGCCGGTCACGACGGCGAGGCGCGCGCCGAGGTGGCGGCGCTCCTCGCGCGGGGCGACGCCCCCGTGGTCGTGGCCGAGATCGGCGTGCTGCTCGACGTCCCGGGCGCCGACGAGGCGGGCACCGCCGCGACCCGCGCCCGCGCCCGGCACCGCCGCGGGGACCTCTCCGGCGCGATCGACGCCGCCGGCGCCACCCCGCTCGGGCGCCGCCTGGCCTCGGAGCGCACCCTCCTGACGGCCGGCACCGACGTGCGGCTCGCGACCGCCGCGACCGCCGCAGCCCGACCGCACCGCTCCCCCCGCCCCGCCGACCGCTCCCCCACCCCCCGCGTCCTCCATCTCCTCACCAGCTCCGTCCCCCGCACCACCAGCGGTTACGCCCTGCGCAGCCAGGAGGTGCTGCGGGCGCAGCGCCGAGCCGGGATCGACGCCGTCGCCGCCACGCGTCTCGCCTACCCGGTGGACGTCGGGCTGCTCGGGACGCCCGACCGCGAGGTGGTCGACGGCGTCGTCCACCACCGGCTCGTCCCGTGGCACCGCGGCGGCACCCCGCGGCATCGGCTGCGGCAGCACGCCGCGCTGGCGCTCGCGCTCGCCCGCGACCTCGAGCCCGACGTGCTGCACACGACCACGCCGTGGAGCAACGCCGTCGTGACCCGGGCCGTCGCCCGCGAGCTGGGCGTGCCGTGGGTCTACGAGGTGCGGGGGCTGCTGGAGGACACCTGGGTCGCCTCCTTCCCCGCGGCCGCCCGGGCGGCCGTCCGGGCGAGCGAGCGGTACCGCCTGCTTCGCGCCCGCGAGACCGAGCTCGCCCGCTCGGCGGACCGGGTCGTCGTGCTCGGCGAGACCGTCCGGACGGCGCTGGTGGAGCGCGGCGTCGATGCCGGACGCGTCGTCGTGGCTCCGAACGCCGTCGACGCGCGCCTCCTCGCCTCCGACCGCTCCCCCGCCGCCGCGCGGTCCGCCCTCGGCCTCGCGCCGGACGGCTTCTGGGTCGGTACCGTGGGCAGCCTGGTGGCCTACGAGGGGACGGATACCCTGATCAGAGCAGTCGCGCTGGCGCGAGCGGACGGCCGGGACGTGCGCGCCGCCGTCGTGGGCGACGGCGTGGCCCGGCCCGCGCTGCAGCGCCTGGTGGACGAGCTGGGACTGGCCGACGTCGTCACCCTCCCCGGTCGCGTCCCCGCCGCGCAGGCCCCCGACTGGTACCTCGCGCTGGACGCGTTCGCCGTCACCCGCACCGACTCCGAGGTCACCCGCACCGTCCTCCCGCTCAAGCCGATGGCGGCCCTGGCGCTCGGCCGCCCGGTGATCGCGAGCGACCTGCCGGCGCTCGCCGAGCTGGTCGGGGACCCCGGCGCCGGGGTCCTCACCGAGCCCGACAGCCCGCGCTCGGTGGCCGACGCCGTCGCCCGGCTCGCCGACGACCCCGCGCTGCGCACGGAGCTGGGCACGGCCGGGCGCCGGTTCGCCGCCGGGCGGACGTGGGACGCCGTCGGGCAGACCTACCGCCGGACGTACGCGGAGCTCCTCGCGTGAGCACCCGACCGCGCCACGTCGTCGTCGTCCCCACCGACGACCTCTCGCCCGTGCTCGCACGGCCGCCCCTGCCCGTCTACCTGCGGCGGCTCTGGCACCGGCGCCACTTCGTCGTGGCGGACTCGCGCGCCCGGGTCGTCTCGAGCAACCGCGCGAACCTGCTCGGATCGATCTGGCTCGTGCTCAACCCGCTGCTCGACGGCGCCGTCTACTTCGTCCTGTTCGGCCTCGTCCTCACGGGCAGCCGCGGGATCGAGAACTACCCCGGCTACCTGATCGTCGGCGTCTTCCTGTTCCAGTTCACGATCCAGTGCCTGGTGCAGGGCTCGCGGGCGATCAGCGGCGGGCGCCCGCTGATCCGCTCCTTCTCCTTCCCGCGCGCCGTGCTCCCGGTCGCGGTCGTGGTGCGCCAGGTGATCCGGTTCCTGCCTGCGCTGATCACGATGCTCGTGCTCGTCATGCTGCTGCCGGTCGCGCTCCCGTCGATGGCCGACGGCGACCCGGTCCGCCAGCCGCTCGCCTGGACCTGGCTGCTGCTGCCCGTCGTCCTGGTGCTGCAGCTCCTGCTCAGCACCGGGCTCGCCCTCGTCGCGGCGCGCGTGACCGCCCGGATCCCCGACCTCACGCAGATCATCGCCATCCTCGCCCGGTTCTGGCTCTACGCCTCGGCGGTGTTCTTCTCGATCGACCGGTTCGCTGACTACCCGGTGCTGCACGCGGTGATGCAGGTCAACCCGATGTACCTCGTGCTCGACGCCGCGCGCGACCTGCTGCTCTACGCCACCGTGCCGTCGGCGGGGACCTGGGCGGGCCTGACCGCGTGGTCGGTCGGACTGCTCGTCGTCGGGACCGTCTGGTTCTGGCGCGGGGAGGAGAGCTATGGCCGCTCCTGAGCTGCCCGGTCCCGAGCTCCCCGGTCCCGAGCTCCCCGGTCCCGAGCTCCCCGGTCCCGAGCTGCCCGCCCCCGACGAGCCGCGCGTGCACGTGGCCGTCGACGACCTCCACGTCCGGTACTCCGCGCCGGACGCCGCCCCGCGCACCGGACGCTCGCGGCTGCGGCGCGGCGTCGACGCCGCACTCGGGCGGGGTCCCAGCGTCGTCGTCCGGGCGCTGGTCGGCGTCTCGCTGGTCGCCCGTGCGGGCGACGCCGTCGGGATCGTCGGGCTGAACGGGTCGGGCAAGAGCACGCTGCTGAGGGCCGTCGCGGGCCTGGAGCGTCCGGCGCGCGGGACCGTGCTGGCGTCCTCGACCCCCGTGCTGCTCGGCGTCAACGCGGCGATGATCCCCGATCTCACCGGGCGCGAGAACGTCCGCCTCGGCTGCCTCGCGATGGGGATGACCCCGGAGGCGACGGCCGCGGCGCTGGGCGACGTCGTCGACCTCTCGGGCATCGGGGCCGCGATCGACCTGCCGATGCGGACCTACTCCTCGGGCATGGGGGCACGCCTGAAGTTCGCGATCGCGGCGGCGTCCGAGCCGGAGATCCTGCTGGTGGACGAGGCCCTGGCCACGGGCGACGCGGCCTTCCGCGAGCGCAGCCGGGAGCGGATGGACCGGTTGCGCGCCGGTGCCGGCTGCGTCTTCCTCGTCTCGCACGCCGCGCAGACGGTCGAGGAGACCTGCACCCGCGCGATCTGGCTGCACCAGGGCCGCGTGGTGCTCGACGGCCCCGCGGTCGAGGTCGCCCAGCGCTACCGCTGGTTCGCGTGGAACCTCGCCCAGGGCGAGGATGCCGTCGCGGAGCGGCTGCTCGAGGAGGCGTTCCGGGCGGGCGTGGAGATCGTGGTCGATCTCGACGGCGCGGCGGGCGTCCCGGGCGGGCGCGGCGTCCGCGGCGTGCGGCACGCGAGGCGGCAGCGGTGACGGCGGGTGCGACCGGGCCGGCGGTGCTGCGCACGCTCGTCGTCGGGAGCTGCGTCTCGCGGGACACCGTCCCCCACCTGCCCGACGGCGACGCCGGGCTGGTCGGCTACGTCGCCCGCCAGTCGCTGATCTCCGCCTACGCGCCACCCGTCGTGCTGCTCGAGCCGCCGGCGATCGCGTCACCGTTCCAGCAGCGCATGGTCCGCGGCGACTTCGCCTCCGACCTGCCGGCCGTCCTGCGCCGCCTCGCCGGCGGGGTCGACCTCGTCCTGTGGGACCTCGTGGACGAGCGGCTCGGCGTCTACGTCCTGCCCGACGACACCGCCGTCACCCGCACGGTCGACCTCGTCGCCGCGCAGGCCGAGACCGACGTCGCCGCGGCGGGGGTGCTCGTCCGCCTGGGCGAGGAGGCGCACCTCGAGATGTGGCGCGAGGCCGCGACCCGGTTCGTCGCCGGCGTGGCGGAGCTCCACCCGGGCGCCGCCCTCGTCGCGGTCGGCCTCCCGTGGGCGGAGCTGACGACGTCGGGCGCCCCGACCCCCGCGAGCTTCGGGGTCGCCGCGGCCGAGGCGAACCGCCGCTACGAGCCCTACTACGCCGTCGTCGAGGCCCTCGGCGCCCCGGTGGTGGGGCGTGGACTCGCCGTGCGAGGCTCGGTCGAGCACCCCTGGGGCGAGGCCCCCTTCCACTACGACTCGGCGGCCTACCGGGCCGTCGCCGACGCGGTTCTCGCCGTCGTGTCCGCCCACCCGAGCAGCAGGAGAGCGCCCCGATGAGACCCCGTGTGATGACGGTGTACGGCACCCGTCCCGAGGCGATCAAGGTCGCCCCGCTCGTCGCGGCGATCGACGCCTCGGACGTGCTCGAGGGGACGACCGTCGTCACCGGCCAGCACCGCGAGATGCTCGACCAGGTCAACGAGGTGTTCGGGATCGTGCCCGACCACGACCTCGACGTCATGAGCCACGGCCAGTCCCTGTCGCACCTGTTCGCGCGGGTCCTCGAACGCCTCGATCCCGTCCTGGAGAGCGTGCGGCCCGACGCCGTCGTCGTGCAGGGCGACACCTCGACGTCGACCGCCGCCGCCCTGGCGGCCTTCCACCGCCGGATCCCGGTGGTGCACCTCGAGGCGGGACTGCGCTCGGGCGACCTGCACTCCCCCTTCCCCGAGGAGGCGAACCGTCGGCTGACCTCCCGCCTCGCGGCGCTGCACCTCGCCCCCACGGCCGGCAGCCGCGAGAACCTCCTGACGGAGGGGGTCCCGGCCACCGACGTCGTCGTCACAGGCAACACCGTGATCGACGCGCTGCTGGACGTCGTGGCGCGTCCCGTTTCCTTCCGCGACGCGGAGGTCTCCCGGGCCGTCGACGGCGACGGCGACCTCCTCCTCGTGACGGCGCACCGGCGCGAGAGCTGGGGCGAGGGGATGCGGGGCATCGGCCGGGCGCTGGCCACGCTGGCCACGCGGCGTCCGGACCTCACGATCGTGCTGCCCGCGCACCGCAACCCGCAGGTGCGCGCCGCGGTGCTGCCCGCCGTCGAGGGGCTGGCGAACGTGCTCGTCGTCGAGCCGCTGGCCTACGCCGAGTTCGCGCACCTGACGCACCGCTCGACCGTGGTGCTGACCGACTCGGGCGGCGTCCAGGAGGAGGCGCCGAGCCTCGGCAAGCCGGTGCTCGTGATGCGCGAGAACACCGAGCGTCCCGAGGCCGTCACCGCCGGCACGGTCCGGCTCGTGGGCACCGATCCCGACCGGATCGTGGCCGAGGTCGACCGGCTGCTGTCCGACCGCGAGGCGTACGCCTCGATGGCCCGCGCGACGAACCCCTACGGGGACGGGCACGCCGCGGTTAGGGGCGTGGCCGCGATCGAGCACCTGCTCGGGGTGGGGACGCGACGCCCGGACCTCGGGGGCTGAGGCGTCCTCAGAGGTCGCGCCAGGCTCCCCTGGTGTCGACGACGACCTTCTCCGCGAGGCCGAGCCGGCTCCGGTCGGCCTGCACGAACGCCGTGTGGTCCACGAGCAGCAGCACGATGTCGGCGTCGGCGACCGCGCCGTCGAGATCCCGCAGCATCACGTGCGGCTGCGTCACGAGCTCGGGCGGGAGCGCGGTGATGAACGGCTCGACGACGTCGATCCTCGCGTGCGGCAGCCGCTGCGCCAGTGACGCCACGATCTGGCGGGCGGGCGACTCGCGCAGGTCGTCGATGTCCGGCTTGAACGCCAGTCCGAGCGCGGCGATCCGCGGCGCGCGGAGGCGGTCGGCGTGCGCCACCACCCGGTCGACGACCCGCCCGGGCACCGCGTCGTTGACCTCGCGCGCCCGCCGGATCAGCTGCGCCTCCTCCGGCGCGCTCGCCACGATGAACCAGGGGTCGACGGCGATGCAGTGGCCACCCACGCCCGGCCCCGGCTGCAGGATGCTCACGCGCGGGTGGCGATTGGCCAGCTCGATCAGCTCCCAGACGTCGACGCCGACGCGCTCGCAGACGTGCGCGAGCTCGTTGGCGAACGCGATGTTCACATCGCGGAAGGAGTTCTCCACCAGCTTGGTCAGCTCGGCCGTGGCGGCGTCCGTCACGGGGATCTCGGCCTGGCAGAACGTCTCGTACAGCTCCCGCGCGCGGTGACCCGCCTCCGGCGTGAGGCCCCCGACGACGCGGTCGTTGGTCACCAGCTCGACCATCACCCGGCCGGGGAGCACCCGCTCCGGGCAGTGGGCGACGTCGATGATCGGACGGCCGCCCTCGCCGTCGAGGCTCAGGTCGGCCCGCACCGCGAGGATCCGCTGCGCGAGGTGCGCCGTCGTCCCCGGGGGCGACGTCGACTCCAGCACCACGAGCTCACCGCCGCGCAGCTGCGGCGCGATCGCGTCGGCGGCCGCGTCGACGTAGGAGAGGTCGGCCGAGTGGTCGGGGCCGAACGGGGTCGGCACGGCGACGATGAAGACGTCGGCCTCGGGCATCACGAGGCTCGCCCGCAGGCGCTCCTGGGCGACGGCCCCCGCCACCATGGTCCCCAGATCGGGCTCGACGAAGGGCACCTCGCCGCGGTTCACCGCCGCCACCGTGGCGGGGTTCACGTCGACGCCGACGACGTCGGCCCCGTGCGTGGCGAGGATCGCCGCCGTGGGCAGGCCGATGTAGCCGAGCCCGACCACCGCGACGCGCTGCCGGCGCGTGACCGGGACGGGGACCGGGGTGAGCGGCACCACCGGGGCGGGGACGACGGCGGCCGCCGTCGGAGGCCCCGTGCGGGCTGGGCGTACCGGGAGGACGGGTGAGGAGGCTGTCGGGTAGAGCACGGTGAACTCCTAGGCGAAGGCGTGCGGGAGGGGCGGGCCGGAGATGACGACCTCGCTGGAGGCGAGGATCTCCGCGTCGGACGCGGTCCAGGTGTGGGTCGAGCTGCCGCGGACCTGGACGAAGGAGAACCGGTCGGCGGAGTAGAGGCGGGCGCCGGCCCGAGCCACGCCGTCGAGGAAGCCCGTGTCCTCGCCCCGCCGCAGGGGCGGGAACGGGAGTGCCAGGACGAGCTCGCGGCGGGTGACGATCGTGGGGCCGGTGACACGGTCGGTGAACCGGTGCTCGCGGTGACCGAACCGCAGGGCGGTGAGGTCGGGCGCGACGAGGTGGACGTAGTGGGCCTGCTTGCCCACGACGTCCGCGCCGCTGTAGGTGAGCGCGTGGGCCTGGTCGGCGAGGTAGTGGGGGCCGTAGAGGTCGTCGTCGTCGATCTTGGCGACCAGGTCGCCGTCGGCCGCCGCCGCGAGCCGGTTCAGGCACGCCCCCAGCGGCACGTCCGTCCCGGCGCGAAGGAGAACGACGTCGGTGACGCCCCGCTCGCTGGCCCGCTGCCGCAGCGTCGACTCCTCGACCTCCCACCCGTGGGTCAGGAGCACGAGCTGGACGTCGACGCCGCGCTGGGCCGCGACGGTGTCGAGGACGTGGTCGAGCTGCTCGGGGCGCCTCGTGGCGACGAGCGCCGACACCCGCGGCGACCGGGAGCCGAGCACGTGCGCGTCGAGACCCGCCGTGGCGAGCACGTCGTCCACGCGGTGGCTGGTGGTGTGGGCCGACCAGATCCGGCGCTGGGCACGGTGCACCATCCGGTCCCGCAGCTCGGGGCTGGCCACGAGCGCGCGCACCGTGTGGGCGGCCTCGTCCCGCTCCGACACCTGGACGACCTCGTCCCGGGGAAACACGGCCGTGATGGCGGGGCTCGGCGTGCTCACGACGGGCGTCCCCGAGGCGGTGATCTCGAAGATCCGCCTGGCGCACATGGTCGGGGAGTCGACGACCGTGTTGACGTTGAGGAAGACCTTGTAGGAGCGATAGGCGGTGAGCATCCGCGGGTAGTCGAGCGACCCGACGACGTGCCGGTCCAGCGGGGCGGGGAACTGGTAGCGCTCGTCCCCGCCGAGCTGGCGCGAGAAGATCTCCAGCCCGTGCTCCATCCGGCCGGAGACGTCGGCCGCGGCCCCGAGCAGCATGTCCATCTGGGCGGCGCGCTCGGGGTGGCGGTGGGCGAAGTACATCCCGGCGAAGGCGACGTCGCGGCTCGCGCCGTCGGCCGTCAGCCGGACGGGGCTGTGGATCGCGGGCTGCGCCGCGAACGTGAGGACGCCGACGCGGTCGTGCCCGAGCTCCGCCCGGTAGGTGTCCAGGAGACGGTCGTCGGTGGTGAGGACGTGGTCGAACAGCCGCGCCGCCTCGAGGAAGTCCTCGTGGTGCACGGGGTCCTCCTTGTTCCAGAAGACCGTGGGCACGCCGAGCTCGCGGCACCGGGCGACCAGGTCGCGCAGCTGGTCGGAGGGCCCGCGGGAACCGGTCAGCAGGTACTGCCAGGCACGGTCGTTGCCGGCCCAGGCGGACTCCACGAAGAGCAGCTCGACCGGGGTGCGGGACAGCTCCTCGCGCCAGCCGCCCGGCGTGACGGCGACCTGGTCCCACTCGTGCTCGAACGACCGGGCGGAGAACTCGTCGAGCACCGTGGCCACCCGCAGGCGCGGACGCCTCGGGGTCGGCGTCGGCGTCGGCCAGGGCGCGACGCCCGAGGCGTCCTCGGCCGAGGGGCGCGGCCCGGCGGGGAACGTCGCGCGACGACGGCGGTGTCGTCGCAGCCCCTCCGGGCCGCCGTGGCGCAGGTGCCAGAACGACCGACGCAGGCTCGCGAGGTCGACGGCGGAGCGCCCGGTCACGACGGCCCCCCGGCCGTGAACAGTCGTCGGAGCCCTGTGGCGAGGTCGCGGGAGAGCGTCGCGGGGTCCTCGTGGCGCGCGTGGGCCTCGACGTCTGCCTGCACCTGCGGACCCACCATGTCGCCGGCCCGCTGGAGTGCCGCGACGAGGCCGGACTCGTCCCCGGGACGGAACGCCGCCCGATGGTGGGGATGCAGGGTCTCGAGCGCCTGCGGCTGGTCGGGGACCACGCACGGCAGGCCGAACGTCTCGTAGAGGTGGGTCGCGCCCGAGTTGAGGACGCGTTCGTACGGCGCGAGCCCGACGTCGGCTGCACGGAGGTAGAGCTGCACCTGGTCGGCGGGGATCTTGGCGGGCTGGATCAGCACGCGCGGGTGGGCCGTCGCGACGGCGACGAAGGCTCGCGCCGCCTCGCTGTCGTCCGGGGCCCCCGCCACGAGGAGTCGGGCGTCGCCGTCGTAATCCCTGGCGTAGCGGTCGAAGGCGCGCAGGAGAAGCGAGAGGCCCTTGTAGGCCTTGATCGCGCCGAGCAGGACGAACACGCGCTCGTGCGGCTCGATCCCCAGGGCGCCACGGGCGTCGGCCCGCGTCACGTTGCTCGCGTAGCAGTCCGCGTAGCTGGGGTGCGGGACGTGCAGGACCCGGCTCTCGTCGAGCACCAGCGAGCCCCGGAGAAGATCGACGGTGTGGGCGGACATGACGTGGACGGCGTCGCACCGCTCGGCGACGCCCTGCCGCAGCTCCTGCTCGGCGTCCTCGAGCACCGCGTCGTGCGGAAGGAGGTTGTGGATCGTCCAGGCGACGGAGCCGCCCTCGTCGCGGAAGCGGTCGAGCCGGCCGAGGAAGTCGGCGGTCGCCCGTCGCGCGGCCGCACGGTCGTCGATGCCGGCCAGGACGCCGCCGAGCCAGTGGAGGTGGACGGCGACCTGCGCGAGCGGTGCCAGCTGGCCGACGGCGCCCAGCTGCTCCGGGCGGAGCACCGGCGTCGCGCCGATCCCGCACTCGGGGAAGGACCGGTAGAGCTGGCTCTGGAACGGGTTCATCCGGGCGACGGGCGTGTAGCCGAGCACGATCGGACGCTCCGCAGACAGCTCCTGCGCCCACCGCAGCTGCGCGAGGGCCTCGCGCAGCGGCGACTGCGAGGAGTGCTGCCAGCCCTGCAGCGCGACCTTCACCGGTCGCCGTCCGCAGCGGCGCGCGCCGCCGTGTAGGCCTCGACGTACCGGGGGCCGTTCTGGCTCCAGCGGCGCTCGCGCACGACCCAGTCCCGGCCGGCCGCACCGAGCTGGGCGGCCTGCTCCGGATCGGCCAGGAGCGTCTGGAGGACGCGCGCGAGGTCGGCCGCGTCGCCCGTTCGGAACGTCAGCCCCCGGTGCGGCGGCCGGACGACCTCCCGCAGGGCGGGCAGGTTGCTCACGACGACGGGCTTGCCGAGCGCCATCGCCTCGAACGGCTTCAGGGGCGTGACGTAGCGGCCCGCGCGCTCGTTGGTCCGCGGGACGACGAAGACGTCGATCAGGCTGTAGTACGCCGCGATCTCCGTGTGGTCGACGGACCCGGTGAAGACGACGTCGTCGCGGACGCCGAGCTCCGCGGCGCGATGCTCGACGAGCTCCCGGCGCGGACCGTCACCCACGACGACGCAGCGGGCACGCACCCCTCGCTCCTTCAGCACGGCCATCGCCTCGACGAGCGTCTCCTGCGACTCCCTCGGGTGATCCAGGTTGGAGACGTAGCCGAACGTCGGCTCCTGCCCGATCCCGAGCCTCTCCGCGAGGTGGCGGTGACGCGCGACGGGGGCGAACTGGTCCACGTCGACGCCGTTGGGGACGAGCCGGATCTTCGAGGGGTCCGCCCCTCGGCGCACGAGCTCGGTCCTCATGCTCTCGGACAGGGTGAGGACGACGTCGGCCCGGTCGAGGCAGAGCTGCTCCGTGGCGACGCGGCGAAGGAACGTCTCGCCCCGCTCCTCCCGGGCGGCCTCGGCGGTCCAGGTGCCCTCGAAGAAGGACCTGACCTCGTAGACGACGGGGATCCCGGTGCGTTCCTTGACGGCGAGCGCGACGAGCGCGGCCTCGTACCCGCGCCGACCCGACGACACGTGCAGGACGGCGGGGCGCACCGTGCGCACCACGCCGAGCACGGCCTGGGCGTACGCGAGCAGCCAGAGGTCGTGCGGGAGGGTGTCGACCCCGTCACCGAGGTCGATGTGGAGGTGCTCGATCCCGTCGACGACGGACCTCGGCACCGGCTCGGCACCGACACGTCGGAGGAATCCCGGCTCGGTCAGCACGACCGGGGTGAGGCCCGCCTCGCGCTCGGCCACGAGGTTCCGGTGGCTGCGGGAGGTGAAGCCGTTCGAGAGGTGCGGCCGGCTCTCCTTGACGAGGTGCAGCACCGTCGTGGTGTCGCGCGGCGTCAGCGTCTCGCGCGGTCCGGGCAGCCGCGGGATCCAGCCCGAGATCTCGCGGAGGCGACCCTCGGTCCGACGGGCGGAGTCGTCGTCGCGACGCTCCAGCGGCTGCAGCGCCCGGTCGACGGCGAGCACCGCCGACACCGCCCCGCGCTTGACCTGGATGTCCCTCACGAGGTGCAGGAACCGCGGGTTGCCACGGTGCCGCGGGAGCAGGGCGCGGGCGAGGACGTGCGCCTCGTCGTACCGTGCGGCGTCGTACGGCTCCTGCACGACCGCGCTGCCGTAGACCACCGAGCTGGGCCAGGTGACCTCGTCGTACAGCTCCCTGACGGTCCTCGGGCTGTCGACCCGACCGCTCTTGACCACGATCCAGGTGCACACGCGGAGCAGGCGGCCGAATGACAGCTCACCGGCCCGCCGGCGTCGGAGCGCCGAGGCCAGGCGGGCGCGGCGGCCGGCGCCCCGCGCGCCCTCGAGGGTGAGGTCGCCGATCTGCTCGACCAGCGCCCCGACGGCGGCCTCGGCCGTCTGCGACGCCTTCAGCACGCGGTTCAGCTCGTGGTGCAGGCGACCCAGCTGCTGCAGGGCGATCTTCAGCTGGGCGTCGCGGTCGAGGAAGTCGGGTGCGCCGAGCAGATCCCCCGACGCCTCCTGCGCCGCGCGCACCGGGGCGAAGGTGTCCCTCGGAGCCCGGACCGCCGCGGGGTCCGCGGATCCGCCGACCGGCGCCCCGCGTCGGTCAGGACTGCTCGTAGGCAACGACATGACTCACCTCGATCGTCGTCTCGACGCCGTCGGGCACCCAGGTGCGCAGGGCGAGGCCCTCGAGGACGACGTCGTCGGGAAGGTCCAGCACGTACTCGACCTCGTGACCCTCGGGCCGCGTGGCGAGGTAGCGGAAGAAACCGACGGAGGCGTGCGGGGAGTGCCCGACCCCCGCTGGCGCAGCTCGGCCGCCCGGCTCGCCGCGAGCGGCTGGCCGTCCTCGGTGAGCAGGCGAAGCGAGGCGAGCGCGAACGACTTCTCGGGCTTCTCACCTCCGCGCGTCCGCGCCGCCAGCGCGACACGTCCGCGAAGCCGCGGCGTCTCGACGGGCGCGAGGGTCGAGGTCAGCCGCAGCGGCTCCGCGAGCATGCTCGGCCGGGTGAAGGCCGCGCTGAGCTCGGGGTGCATGCGGTGCGCGACGGCGGGGAACAGCTCCTCGAGCGGCTCACCCGTGAGCCGGGGGTAGCGGGCGAGGCTCTCGTTGGCCCGCTCCACCGTCGCGACGTCCCCGGGCAGCCCGTCGCCCAGGGCCGAGTCCTGGTAGACGTGCCGCGCCCAGAAGTACCCGGGCTCTCGCGAGTCGAGGATCACCGGGTTCGACTGGTCCGAGCGTGTGTGGGGCGCGCTGACCGGGGCCTCGACCCGACCCCCCGGATGCACCCTGCACACCCCAGCAGCCCGATGGCGAGCATCGGGTAGTGGCACCGCCGGAGGTTGAAGTAGCCCTCGGCGGTCCGCAGACCGGTGATCCCGGCACCGAAGGACACCATGAAGCCGGTGTTGGCCTCGGTGACGTAGGCCGCCATCCTGTCGAAGTAGTCGGCCGTGAGCAGGTCGTCGTCGTCGAGCCGGTAGAAGCCGAACATCCCCCCGTCGGCCGCGAGCTCCGACCGGGCGACGTCCATCGGGCTGCGCGACCAGCCGTCGGGTCCCTGGCGGTCGAGGACCACGAACGGGTACCGCTCGGCCGCCGCCTCCAGCTCGGACCGGAAGGGCTCCGGCAGGTCGACCGGGTAGGAGACGACGTGCCTGACCCGGTGGGAACGGACCCCCTCCGCCAGCTGAGGCAGCACCTCGCCGACGAAGATCTGGGTCCGTTCCCCGAGCCGGCGGGGGTCGAACAGGTAGTCCCGATAGTCCTCGTGGCTCGAGAACCTCGACCCGTTCGACGCCCGCCAGGCGCCCGAGTCCGGTTGCAGCAGGCTGAACCGTGTGTGACCGACGAACAGCATCAGCGCGTGGCCCCCCGACCCACGACCTCCGCAGCGCGCCCTGGCGCCACGGTCACCCCCTTGACCGTGGCCACGACCTACCCCACCTTCACGATCTCGATCGCCGAGACCTTCGGCTGGTCGACCGTCGAGCTGAACGCGATGTTGAGCGTCCCGTCCGTCACGGCGATGGTGTTCGTCGTGATGTAGGCCGTCATCGGAGCCACCTGGGCGTTGAGGTCCAGGTTGTTGATCTCCACGGGGCCGCCCTCGAGGTTCACGGAGAACACCCGCTTGCCGGTGCCGCCCGCACCCCCGCCGGTGGCGCCGTGGTAGATCTCCGCGAAGTGCAGCTTCACCTGGTAGGTGCCGGCCCCGGCGTTGACGGGGACCGCGTAGGAGAAGGTGCCCGGGCCCGTCGTCGCCGACCGCTCGGTGCGGTACAGCTGGTCGCTGGTCGTGCCCAGCACGTCGACGATGGCGTTGTTGGCGTACGTCTTGCCTCCGGAGAAGAAGGCGTCCGCCTGCCAGGTCACACCCCCCACCGTCAGGGCCGGACCACCCGCGTTGATGCGGATCGTCGCGGCCGTGATGGCCGAGGTGTTGATGGCCGCGACGGCCGACGGCGTCGTGTTGCCCGAGGCGTCCACCGCCACGACCCGGTAGTGGGTCGTCGCCGCGGCCGGTGCGCCGTTGTCACGGAAGGTCGTGCCCACCAGGAGAGCGCCGCCCAGGTTGGTCCACGGACCGGTCGCCGTCGTGCCCCGCTCGATGCGGTACCCGATGAGATCTGCGTCGGTCGAGGCCGTCCAGCTCAGATCCACGCCCGTGGCGTTCGCGACACCGGTCGGGGCCGCCGGAGCGACCGGTGGGGTGGTGTCCGACGAGGCGACCGGCAGGATGTTCGTGATCAGGTACACGTTGTCCTGGAAGTCGCAGTTCGTCGGCCCGGTGCCGCACTGCGCGGGTGAGGCGATGTAGTCGTGGCCCGCGAACCAGGCGCCGGGGATGGTCTTCCCGCTGGCGTCCTGGACCGGCCACATCTTCACGGCCATGTACTGGGTCTGGGTCGTGGACTGACCGGCCACCGTGATCCCGAAGTTGCCGCCGGGGTTCGTGGTGATCGCGGTCTTGGTCCCGTCGCTCTTGAGCGGGTAGATCGCCTGCCCGTAGGCCCCGGCGTGCGTGGCCGACGTCCCGTTGATGCTGAACGTCTCGGTCTGGCCGCAGCAGCCGTGGAAGGCGGCGAGCTGGACGGCCTGGACCGGCTTGGCGGTGTCGAGCTTGCGCCACTGGTAGGAGCGCACCTCGTCACCGTTCAGGGGCGAGCCGGGGATCTCCGAGCCGTTGCCGATGGTCGTGGCCGAGGCCGCGGCACCGGAGGTGGTGGTCGAGCCGTACAGCTGGAAGATGTGCTCGAGGGACAGCTCGCTGCCGCCCTCGGGCGCACCCATCCACCCGCCGCGGAGCTGGACCACCTTGGTCGGCAGCGCCGGGTCGCTCGTCGCGATCGTCAGGGTGCCGGAGCGGATGCCGCGGGACCCGGTCGTCGAGACGAACTTCACCTGGAGCGGGATCGACTGACCCGGATCCACGACCAGCGGCAGCGCGGGGGCCCCGACGAGCTCGAACTGGCCGGCCGCGCCCCCGATGTCGAGCGCCGTGATGCGCATGCCCTTCGTACCGGTGTTCGCCACGGTCAGGGTGACCGTGTCGTTGTACTTCAGGGTCTGGTGCGCCGTGCTGGTGCCGAGGCTGTTGACGCGGTGCATGACCAGGAGGTCCTCCGACAGCCCCGGGAGCGGGGTGCCGTCGGCCTGGCGGACGACCTGGGTGTTGGTCAGCTTCAGCGTGCCGCCGATGTTGAGCACCTCGAAGCGGACCGTCCGGGTGGACGTGCGACCCGCCGAGTCCGTCGCCGTGAACACGACGTCGGAGGTGCCGACCGTGGTCAGCTGGAACGGCGCGGTGTAGGCGACGGGGGCGGCGCCGCCGATCGCGTAGGTGAGTGAGGCGATGGTCGCCCCGCTCGCCGGCGCGGCCGTGACGTCGACCGTCGCGGCACCACCGTTGTAGGAGGTGCCGAGCGTCGTGCCGTTCGCCTTCACCGTGATGCTGGGGGCCGCGAGCGGCGTCCCGGCGATCGTGACCCAGTTGAGCTTCGTGTTCACACCGGTGGGCGTGAGCGTGAGCCTGCCGTCGGTCACGGTGACCGTGGCCGAACCCGTCGCGAACGGGGCGGTGCCCGTCGGCGAGTAGTTCGTCACGAGCGGGGTGCCCTCGGCCGCCACGCCGTGGACCGAGTCGGTGAAGCCGGCGTCGCCGACCGAGGCGGTCACGGTGTAGGTGCCGTTGGCGAGGGCGTACTCCCAGGTGCCGACCGTGCCGCCGGAGATGGGATCGCCGGACGTCGTGGTGGCCTGCATCAGGATGAGCCCCTGCCGTGCCGGCTCGCCGGTCGGGTACGTGATCCCCGCCGTCGCCGTCGTCCGGAGCCGGGTCATGCTGGACCGGTCGAACGGTGCGCCGTTGACGAGCCAGCCGCGCCCGGTCGCCGCGCTGTACGCGGCGCCGGTGTCGGCCGTCCACCCGGTCGGGACCGCGGCCGTGGACGGACGGAAGCTGATGTTCGCCGTCGTCGTCGGACCGGTCGGCTCGAGGCCGTCGCCCTTGATCGAGACCCAGTTGAGCTTCGTGTTGGTGCCGGAGTTGCGGACCGTGATCTTGCCGTCGGTGACCGTGACGTCACGGACACCGACCTGGAACGGCGTGGTCGCCGTCGGCACGAAGCTCTGGATGACCGGCTGGCCCTCGACCTGGACGCCGTGGGTGGAGTCCAGGTAGTTGGCGTCACCGACGGACACGGCGACCTGGTAGGAGCCGTTCGGGACCTCGTACTCCCAGACACCGCTCGTGTACGTCGGCTGGGTGGCGTTGTCGAGGAACGCGAAGCCCTGCTGCTGCTGCTTCGTCGGGAACGTGATGCCCCCGGTCGGAGCGGTGCGGTAGCGGGTGGCGTCCGGTCGGGCGACAGGCTGCGAGGTGGCCTCGTTCAGCCAGCCGTAGCCCCGCTCGGCCGTGTACGCGCCGCCGGTCTCCGGCGTCCAGCCCGTCGGCACCGGGGTGCCGTTCGGCTGGAACGCGACCTTGACCTGAGCGCCGTCCGAGGGGTCGTCCCCACCCGGGTCGGTGCCCCGACCGGGACGACGTCGACGAAGCCGATCTTGGTGTTGCGGCCGCCGACCGGGTCGATCGTCAGCGCGCCGTCGGTCACCTGGACGGTGCCCGTGGACACCTTGTGGCGGGTGTTGGAGCCGGCGGCCCCCGACGGCGTGAACGCCGTCAGGATGGTCGTCCCCTCGGCCCGGATCAGGTGCGACTCGACGTCGGTCCCGACGTTCGGGTCACCGACCCCGACCGTGACCTCGTAGGTGCCGTTCGGCACCTGGAGCTCCCAGTAGGCGTTGATCGCGGTGCCGTTGAAGGTGCCCGCGACGTCCAGCGGCTGCATGTGCACGAAGCTGTCGAGGCGGGCATCCGCCTGCGAGCTGTTGCGGTCACGACCGTTGCCGGGCGTGGTGCCGCCGACGGAGATGTCCAGGTCGTCCTCGGTGGTCTGACCCTTCCAGCCGTACGTGAGGCCGCTGCCCTGGCCGGCGCCGGTCCGCGGACCGTAGGCCTGACCGTGGTCGCGCAGGTAGCCCGCCACCACCTCGCCGGTCGGCGAGGTGAAGTCGACCTTGATCGCGTCACCGCCGGATCCCGTCTCCGTCACCGGCTTGATGCCCGAGACGAGGAAGAGGTAGTCCTGGTAGTCACCGTTCGAGGCGTCCTCGAACGCCACGATGTAGGTGTTGGCGATGCGGACCCCGCTGCGGTTCTTCGCCGGGTAGATGCGGGCGCGGTGCGCGTCCGCGGCCGGCGAGTTGAGCCGGTCCTCGGTGAAGCCGTAGCGGTTGAAGACGCCGGAGTAGTAGTAGAAGCCGAACTCGGCCGCCCCCGGGTCGAAGACCGGCGTGCTGCCGGACGTCACGGGCGGGAGCAGCGACTGGTAGCCACCACCGGCCGTGTTGGTGCCGTTGATGCCACCCACCTGGTTCCGGTTGGCGGCAGCGCCGTCACCGGTGTACCAGCCGAACGGGATGTTCTCGGCCGGGGCGTAGTGCGCGAGCGCCTTCCAGGTGACCGGGCCGGTGCCGGACTTCACGAACAGCGGCTCGAGGACCTCCTCGCCCAGGGCGGAGGGGCTCATGCCGATGGCCAGACCGGTCCAGCCGACGTTGACCTCGTAGCCCAGCGTGCCGAGCACCGAGTTCAGCGGCGGCTCGTTGCCGCCCTCGATGCCGTTGGTCGCCAGACCGTACAGGCCGAGCGTCGCGGTGGTCGTGCCGCCGGTCAGGGTCAACTGGGCCGACCGCTCACCGATGGTCGTGCCGGGCGTGAAGCGGACCTGGAGCGTCGTGGACGCCCCGGCCGCCAGGGTGGTCGGCACCGTGCCGACGACCGTGAACTCCGAGGCGTTCGTCCCGGAGACGGCCGCGCTGAACGGCACGGCCTCGGTCGAGGAGTTGGTCACGGTGACCGTCTCGACGTCGGTCTTCTGGGCGGCGCTGGCGTTGCCGGCGTTGGACTTCGCCGCCGACAGCACGAGCTCGTCCTTGCTGACCTTGATCGTGGCCGCCTGCTGGCTCGCCGGCACCCGGAGCAGGTACAGCTTCTGAGCGCTGCCCGACCGGTCGTACTGGTTGAGGTACAGGTTGCCGTTGCGCGTGTCCTCGACGACCTCGAGCGGGTCGTTGAACCCGCCGACGCCCTGCATCGTCGTGTTCGGGACACCGGTCAGCCCGACCTCGGTCTGAGCGCCGAGGATCTTGCCGGTGACCGGGTCGGCCTGCATGAAGATCAGGTCGTTGTTGTTGGAGAAGCGGACCACGACGAGGGCCTTCTCGAGCTGACCGCCGAAGGTCGCGCTGTGGTACTCGATCGCACCGTTCGGGCTCTTGTTGAACTCGAAGTCGTACGCGACGCCCTTGTAGGTCGACTCGGGCAGGACCCCGACGGGGTACTTCGTCTGGTTGCCGGCGGCGCCCCCGCCCCACTTCGGCGGGTTGGCCGGGTCGTTGCCCTCGTGCAGCACCCACTCGCAGCGCGTCGGGTTCGGGTGGCCGTAGTAGCCGCCCGCGACGACGTCGTACAGGTGGTCACGCTGGGTGGGGACGTTCGACGTCGGCGGGACGGAGCGGGGCGTGTAGCTCGGGTCGCGCAGATCGCGCGCCCGGCAGGCCGCCGTGACGTCCTGGCCGTTGACGGTGGCGAACCCCGGGATCCCGGCGGCCGCCTGACGGGTGTACGTGTCGGTCGCGGCGTTGTACGTGACGCCGGGGGTGTTGCCGCCCGCCGCCGTCCCGTTCGTCGGCACGTAGAGGTGACCGTTGGAGTGGTACACGACGTCGTACGCGTTGCGGATGCCCGTGGCGTAGATCTTCAGGGGCGCCGTCGTGGCGTACGGGTTGTAGGTACCGCCCTGCGCGGTCTTCACCGAGAGCGGGTCGTCGCCCTGCGGGTCGTTGATCGACTGCTGGATGCGGGCGTGGTCGGGATCGAAGTGCAGCAGGGCCGCCGTGAGCAGCTGCTCACCGCGCTGGCCCCACGTGCCGTCGAGGTCACCGCCCGCCTGGTTCGAGCCCTGGAGGACGTAGATGTCGCCGTTCGGGCCGTACGTCATCGAGTTCGTCAGGTGGTCGGACTGGGAGCGCGGCATCTCGGTGAAGACCTGCTTGCGGTTCTGCAGGTTCGCGCCGGTGAGAAGGCTGATGCCGCTGGCCCACTGGTTCTGCTCGTTGGAGACGTTCGGCGAGGTGTTGGTGACCCACAGCTTCAGGTCGCCCGCCGTCGAGCTCTGGTCGAACAGGAGGCCGATCATCGCGATGCCCTGGTACCCCAGGTCCTGCATGTTCGACAGGGTGCCGTCGGCGTTGACCGTGAACCGGAACAGGCCCTGGCCGATCGTCGAGCCGTACAGCTTGCCGTCGGGCCCGAAGACGAACGACGCCCAGTACTTGCCGTTGCCGATCGGCAGCTCGACCTTCTCGAACGCGATGTTCGTGAGCGGCTCGAACTCGCTGCCGCCCGGGTCGATGACACCGCCGCCGGTGGTGAAGATCGAGGTGAACGGGACCCAGGCGTTGCCCAGGCGGTCCTTCACCCCGTTGGTCACCTCGAACCGGTAGGTGGTGTTCGGCGACAGCGGCTCCGCCGGGGCGAAGTTGACCGTGTCGTTGCCGCCCGAGGTGTTGGTGGAGCCCGCGACCTCCGAGTTGTCCGAGACCCGAAAGAGCTTCACGTTGCCGGGCATCGTGGTGTCATCCACGCCGAAGCCGGCGTACGGGACCTTGATGGTCGCGGCGACGCCGCCGTTGACGTCGGCGTCGAGCACCCGGTTCTCGGGGAAGACCGTCCAGACGTGCGGGCGGTCGTAGGTGATCGCCTTGACGTCGACGTAGGCGATCTTCGTGTTGAAGCCCGTCCGCGGGTCGAGCGTCAGGCGCCCGTCCCAGACGCCCACCGTGACGGTGGCGGTGGAGAACTCGGCGGCGGTGGTGGCCTGGTAGGCGTTGACGCCGACCGCACCCTCGACGTTGATCGTGTGCTGCGAGTCGTAGACGTTGTTGGCACCCGGCTGGTCGCCGACGGCGACCGTGACCTCGTACAGGCCCTCCGGCACCGCGAGCTCCCAGGTGCCCTCGGTCTTGACACCGCTGGTGCCGTTGCCGTTGTCGACGTCGCCGTACTGCATGTGCAGCATCGAGTCGAGGCGCTCGTCCACGCCCGGACGGTTGCGGTCACGACCGTTGGTCAGCAGGGCGAGCTCGTGCCCGTCCTCGTCGACCCAGCCGTAGGTGAGACCGGTCCCCTGGTTCGCGCTGCTGCGCGCCCCGAAGGCCTGGCCCCAGTCGGCGACGTAGCCCGCCGCCGGCACCGCGTTGGCAGCGGTGAAGTCGACCTTGATGTTCGTGGTGTTCGGCACGGTGGGCCGGCTGATCACCTCGTTCGAGCCGAGGGAGGCGTTGCCCGCCCCGTCCACGGCGACGACCACGTAGAAGTACGTCGTGCCGTTGGTGACCGACGTGTCGGTCCAGGTCGTGCCCGTCACCAGGGCGGCCCCGGAGACCAGGTCGCCGTTGCCGAAGACGCCCGGCTCCAGGTCGCGGTAGACGCGGTAGCCCGCGGTGTCGGACGACGTCGACGCCGTCCACGTGAGCGCCACCGACGCGTTGCCCGAGACGGCCGCGAGAGCGGTCGGCACGGCGGGAGCCTCGGTGTCGGGCACCGAGGTCCAGCCGCCCGTGACCTCGTTCGAGGCGGTCGAGCGGTTGCCGGCGCCATCCACAGCGATCACGACGTAGTGGTAGCTCGCGTTCGCGGCCGCCGTCGTGTCGGTGAAGGACGTGCCGGTGAGAGGCGCGGCGTTCAGCGGGGTGCCGGTGACCGGAACGCCCGCGGCGGTGGCCCGGTACACGTGGTAGCCGACCGTGTCGGTCGACGTGCTGGCGGTCCACCCGAGCACCACGGAGGCGTCGGCGGCGGTGGCGGTCAGCGCCGTCGGGGCGTTCGGAGCCTGGGTGTCCGCTCCCTGACGCACGTAGGAGACCTTGAGCTTGGCGGCGCCGGTGCCCTGGTAGTACTCGACGACCACGGTGTGGGGGCCGGCGGTCAGGGGAACGGTTGCCGTGTGGGTGGTCGTGGCCGCCTGCTTGATCCACTTGTCGATCACGGCGACGCCGTCCACGTAGACCCGGACGCCGTCATCGGAGTTCGCGGTGAACGTGTAGGTACCCGCACCCTCGTCGATCACCCGGGTGTAGCGCGAGGAGAAGTTCACGGCCGGGACACCGGGCGCCGGAGAGGCGTCGATGGCGAGGTTCATGTCGACGGCCGAGACGCAGTCCGAGGCCAGCGCGGACCCCTGCAGGAACTTCCCGTTGAAGTGGTCCACGGACCACTCGTCAGCGTCGCACGTGGCCAGTTCGGTGGAGTAGGAGACCTTGAGCTTGGCGGCACCGGTGCCCTGGTAGTACTCGACGATGATGGTGTGGGGGCCATCGGTCAGGGGCACCGCGGCCGTGTGGGTGGTCGTGGCCGCCTGCTTGATCCACTTGTCGATCACCGCGACGCCGTCCACGTAGACCCGGACGCCGTCATCGGAGTTCGCGGTGAACGTGTAGGTACCCGCACCCTCGTCGATCACCCGGGTGTAGCGCGAGGAGAAGTTCACGGCCGGGACACCGGGCGCCGGAGAGGCGTTGGTGGCGAGGTTCATGTCGATGGCCGAGACGCAGTCCGAGGCCAGCGCGGACCCCTGCAGGAACTTCCCGTTGAAGTGGTCCACGGACCACTCGTCAGCGTCGCACGTGGCCAGCTCGGTGGAGTAGGAGACCTTGAGCTTGGCGGCACCGGTGCCCTGGTAGTACTCGACGATGACGGTATGGGGTCCGTCGTCGAGCGTGACAGCGGCGGTGTGCGTCGTCGTGGCGGCCTGGTTGACCCACTTGTTGATCACCGCGACGCCGTCCACGTAGACCCGGACGCCGTCATCGGAGTTCGCGGTGAACGTGTAGGTACCCGCACCCTCGTCGATCACCCGGGTGTAGCGCGAGGAGAAGTTCACGGCCGGGACACCGGGCGCCGGAGAGGCGTTGGTGGCGAGGTTCATGTCGATGGCCGAGACGCAGTCCGAGGCCAGCACCGACCCCAGCAGGAACTTCCCACCGAAGTGCTCCACCGTCCACTCGCTCGCCGCGCAGGAGGCCAGCGGGACGTTGACGCTGACCGTGGCGGAGGCCGCCGAGCGTCCGGCGGCGTTCACGGCCACCACCGCGTAGCGGTAGGTCGTGCCGGGCTGGACCGTCGTGTCGGTGTGCGACGGCGTGGTGACGCCGGCCGCGAGCGGCGTGCCCGTCGTGACCACCGTGGCGGACGTCGAGCGGTACACGTCGTACGACGTCGCCCCGGCCACGGCGGGCCAGGTGAGGTCGACGTCGTCGCCGTCGACGGCACCGGTGACGACCGGGGCCGCGGGGGCGACGGGTGCCTGCGGCACCGTGACGCTCGCCTCGTTCGAGGCGGGGGACCGCAGGGTGCCCTCGCCGAGAGCGACGACGGCGTAGTGGTAGGTCTGACCGGCGGCGACCGTGCTGTCGGTGTAGCCGGCGGTCGTCAGCGGAGCCGCGTTCAGCGGAGCTCCGTCCGTGGCGACCGGCGAGGTGGCGCTGCGGTAGACGGCGTAGCCGGTGGCTCCCTGGGACGCGGTCCAGGCGAGGGTCGCGGAGCTTGCGGCCACCGTGGCCGTGAGGTTCGCGGGCGCGGCCGGGGCGACGGGTGCCGCCGGGACGACGACGCTGGCCTCGGCGGACGCGGACGAGGAGCCGCCCTCGTTCACCGCGACGACCGCGTAGTGGTAGGTGGTGCCGGCAGCGAGCCCGGTGTCGCCGAAGGCGGGCGCCGTGACGGTGGCGAGCGGCTCGCCGTCGACCGCGACCGGAGTCGTGGTGGAGCGGAAGACCTCGTAGCTGGTGGCTCCCTCGACCGCGGTCCAGGCGAGGGCCGCCGAGACCTTGTCGGCCCCGAGCGTGGCGGTGACGCCCGTGGGCGCGGCCGGGGCCTCGACTGCCTCGGCGGTGCGGTAGATCTCGACGAAGGAGATCTTGGTGTTGTCACCCTCGGCGGCGAGGTTGAGCTGGCCGTCGGTGATCTCGACCTCGGCGATGCCCTGCTCGAACTGGTTGGTCGCGACGCCGGTGAACGGACCCACGATCGTGGCGCCCTCGGCAGCCACCTGGTGGATGCTGTCGTAGTTGCCCCCCGCGGTGTCGCCCACGGCGACGACGACGGTGTAGGTGCCGTTCGGCAGGTCGTAGCGGTACTCACCGATCTCGGTCGTGATACCGGTGGCCGGGTTCGGCGGCGTCTGGGTCGAGCCCGACTGGCCGAACGCCATGTGGATCAGCGAGAGCAGCCGAGGGTCCGTGTGGGTGGCCGGGGCGACGTAGGGACGCACTCGCGTGTTGAGGGCGAAGTCGAAGGGCGTCTTGTCGTCGGCGGTCACCCAGCCGGAGCCGGCCGCGGCCGAGTACGGCGCGCCCGAGTCCTTGGTGTAGCCGGCGGCAGGAGCCGCGGCGGCGGTGGTGAAGTCGATCTTCGCGATCGGCTCGCCCGCGGGCGAGGGGACCGTGGCAGCGGTGGTGGCCGCGGGGGAGGTGGCACCCGACGAGTCGACGGCGACCACGGCGTAGTTCCAGGTCTGGCCCACGAACGTGTCGGGGTCGGAGAACGTGGTGCCGGTGAGGAGGGCCGCACCACCGATCCCGTTGCCGGTGGTGGCGACGGGCGTGGTGGCGGAGCGGTAGACGCGGTAGCCGGCGATGTCCGTGTCCGCGGGGCGACCCACGCGAGCTGCGCCGCGGTGGGGTCGTCACCGCCACCGGTGAGGTTGCCGACGGCGGAGGGCGCCGCCGTCGTCGCGAACCGCTCGAAGACGACCGGGACGTTCGCCGACTCGGCCATGTTGCGCTTGGTCGCGTAGATGCCGCCGAGACCCGAGGCCTCGACGCCGCCCAGCAGGGCGCTGCCGTCGGTGAAGTTCGCCGGGACCGCCACGGTGCCGAGGTTGACCTCGGCACCCGTGCCGATCCGGTAGAAGGCCGTGGCCGTGTCGGTGACCGGGTCCACGTCCATCGTCAGCGTGACCGGCGTGGTGCCCGTGATCGTGTTGGTGTTCGTCGAGAACACCTTCTGCGACGGGCTGTTCGCGTTCGTGTTCGTGACGCCGTTGGTCTCGACGAGCAGCTGGATCTGGCGCTCGGCCGGGGCACCCGTGGTGGGAGCTGCCGTGGACGTCGAGGGAGCCGTCACCGCGAGCTTCACGAAGTTGTCGTCGTTCGGTCCGAACCACAGGCCGGCCTGCGCCGCGTTGTTCGCGGAGGTCGGCAGCTGAAGCGTGGTGCTCAGGCGGACCTTCTTGTCGTCGGTGTCGAGGGGGACGCCGAGGGTGTTGTCCTGCTTGTTCCGGGTCGCGTCGTTGCCGTTCGGACCGTAGACCGCGAACGCGATGCCCTTCGTCGTGGCCACCGTCAGGTTGCCCCCGGCGACGGTCAGGTTCTGCGGGAGGTAGGCGCTGCGCTGCGCCGGGTCTGTCGAGCTGATCTTCGCGGAGGCGGGCTGCACGAGGCTGAACCCGGTGTCGATGTCACCGGCGCCGTGGAGTCCGCCGCCGGTGCCGTCGAACTCGAGCGCGACGTCGTTGTCGGGCGCGAGCTCTGTCGGGGTCAGCGGCGAGTAGGGGGTGGAGGCCCACGTCAACGGATCGACGGGGACGTCGGCGACGGGCATCGCCGCGGCCGGCGGGCCGGCGGCGGCCAGGGTCAGGGCGACGGCGGCGGCGGAGGTGGCGGCGACGACGCGGGTCCGCGCGCGGCTCGACCACGAGGGCGCACGGTAGGGCTGAGCAAAAGATGGTGAACGCATGGGAATCCCCTCTAGGCAGGGCGGCAGGAGATATCAACGCCTCGGCGGAACGCCGAACGTCGTTGTCAGAAATGTCCCCGATGCCCCAGGTCTCGATCGTGAAAGTAGTCGAGGAAAGGGGGCCTGCCAAGGACTAGTTGAATGCGATTGTTTTCCAGGACCGACCGTCCGAGGTACCTCGGGAGAGCGCGCGCGGTGGTCATGCAACGTTTTTCGAGCATGTCTGACACGCTTCGCGAAGCGCTTTCCGACACTTTCGTAGAAGATTACGGTCGCCGGCTAAGCGATTGACTAGGCCAGTGCTTGCGCACCCTCGGAAGTCCTGAGTATTCGCAAAAGTTTGCTGGCTCAGGATGAGTCGAGACTTATCGGGGCAGTTCCCTGCACATTCCTAACGTCGCTTGCATTCGAACCTCAGGGTCGCGATCGCCCCGCGCTGCCACGTTGTGGCCGGAATACGGGCCCGACGACCCTCATGAGCCCGAGGGCGACGATGCTCGCGACGGGGTGAGGTTGTGGTCACGGCTTCGAATCGCGTGAGCGTTCCCGCAGATTCGCCCGACCGTCAGGGGTGACGCGGTTGTGACCGCACCGTGCGCACGGCAGCTCGTCCCGTCGCGGGCCGGGTACCGGGGGCACGGGCGTGCTGCACGTCGTCGAACATCGCCTCGACCTGGTCGAGGACAGGGATCGGAGGACCGCTGGAGGGGTGGTGCGAGGCGGGCCGTCAGCGGTGCCCGCGCTGCCCCGACCCACCGCGCGACGGCGAGGCGTGCGAGCTCCGCACCTCCTCGACCTCCTCCGCCGTCAGCTCCATCAGGTCCACGCCCACCTTGAGCGAGGACCCCTTCCCCTCGGTGAACACGATGCCGCGCAGCGGCGAGACGTCGCGGTAGTCGCGACCCCAGCCGAGCACCACATAGCGGTTGTCGATGAACTGGTCGTTGGTCGGGTCGACGTGCAGCCAGCCCCCGCCCGGCACCCACACCGAGGCCCAGGCGTGCGAGGCGTCGACGCCGCGCAGCTTCTCGCGGCCGGGAGGCGGGTTGGTCTCGATGTAGCCGGAGACGTAGCGCGCCGCGAGCCCCATCGAGCGCACGCACGCGATGAGGAGGTGCGCGAAGTCCTGGCACACGCCCTGCCGCCGCTCGAGCAGCTCGGGCAGGCGGGTGTGGATCGTCGTCGAACCGGACTTGTACTCGAGCTCGGTGTTGATGCGGGTGCAGAGGTCGGCGACGACGTGCGAGAGCGGCGTCCCCGGACCGAACGACGGCGCCGCGAAGGCCCGCACCTCCTCCGTCACGTCGATCATCTGCGAGGCGAGCATCGCCTCGGACACCGCGATCAGCGCGTTGCCGCCCACGCCGTGGCTGGACGCGGCCCCGCGGCCCGGCGCCCCGAGCGTGTGGGTCACCTCGGCCGCCTGGCTCCACGAGATCATCGGCATCCGGTCGATCTGCGCCTGCTTGCGCGTGACCGTCAGCACCGACTCCGCGAGGACCTCGAGCTCGGTGTGCTCCGTGTCGACCTTGAAGTAGCTGGACCGGTTCCCGTGGAAGTCGCGGTGCTCCCCCGTCTGCGCCGCCCCCGGCGAGATGTGCAGCGCCGAGGTGTGCACCTGCTGGCCGTTGCCCTCGCGCGGCAGCATCACGGCCCGGCCGTAGGACGACGTCACCACCCCGGGGTAGGTGTAGGTGGTCCGGTGGGCGAGCCGGTAGTGCCGGACCCCGCGTGAGTCCTCGCGCTGGCGGATCACTCCTCGACTCCCTTCCGGTTGCCCGACGACGACTCGTACGTCCCCGAGGCGTCGAGCCACGGGACCGGCACCGGGTGGGTGAAGTGCACGCGCGCGATCTCGTCGCCGAGCTCGCGCAGGCGCCAGCCCATGGACGCGAGCGTCTCGCTCAGCGTCGTGCGCCGGCCCTCGTCGTCCGGGAGCGCGACCGTGGACGTGTCGAGCTCGTCGAGGAGGTCCACGACGTCGTTCAGCAGCGAGTCGCGCGTGCTCGTCCCGCGCGCCGGCGCCGGCACCTGCGCGAGCGACGCCGCGAGCTTGGTGAGCTGGAAGCGCAGCGACCGCGGGTTGTGCACGTCGAGCAGGAGCAGGTCGAGCACCGTGTCGATGCTGGGCTGCGACTGGTACCGGCGGCGGTAGGTGATGACGCTCTCGTGGGCGACCAGCACCGACTCGAGCACGAGCGAGTCGTCGGCCCGCGCACGCTCGACGGCGGTCGTCGCCCCGAGGACGTCGACCAGCTGCTGGGCCCGCTCGAGACGGCGACCCGCATCCATGAGGCACCACCCGACGTCGCGCTCCATCGACTCCGCCAGGATGCCCGCGATCGCGAGCAGCCCCTCGAGCAGCCGGGCGGCCACGGGGCCGACGTCGGACACGGCGTCGTGGTCGCGGTCCTGCCGCCGACGCTCGCCGGACATCGCCCGCTCGAGCGCCGACAGCGCGGCCCAGGTGTCGGACGAGAGCTGGTCGCGGACGGAGGAGGCTGCGCGCGCCATCCGGGCCAGCGCGTGCGCGACCGTACCGGGCTGGCGCGCGTCGAGCACGAGGTGGGCCGGATCGCCGTCGCCCACCACGTCCGCGAGCGCCTGCCGCAGCACGGCGAGCACCACGGGCTCGTCGGAGCCGGGGCGGAGGGGGAAGCCCGACGTCGTCGTGACGGCGTAGTCGCTCAGGCGGTCGCTGACGGCACGCACCAGACGTGTGACACCCTCGGCGCGCTCGGTGTAGCGACCGAACCAGAACAGGTCCTCGGCCGCTCCGGGCGAGATCGAGGTCGGCAGGCTGAGCGGGGTCGGGTTGGCGTCCTCCGCGACCCACGGGTCGGTGACCGAGTGCGGGCGTGAGGACAGCACCCAGACGTCCTTGGCGGCGTCGTTCGGACCGGGCTCGACGACGTCGGCCCCGGCCTGGCTGATGCGCGCCACCCCGCCGGACATCACCTGGTACCCGCCGGAGCCCGAGACCGCGAACGTGCGCAGCTGCGTCGGCCGGGCCTCGAGCAGGCCACCGTTGACGGCGGGCGTCGTGGATGCCTCGACCCGCTCCTGACCGACCCACAGGTAGGGCTCGGTCGCGATGCGCGCGGAGAGGTCGGCACGCTCGGCGATCGTCAGCTCCCAGCCGCGCATCACGGGCGAGCCTGGTGCCGTCGAGCGCACCACGAGCCGGTCGAGGTTGGCGATGACGTGCGAGCACATCGACCGCTCCCCGCACCAGTAGGTGACGGTCGAGGGGATGATCAGCTCCTCGCCGAGGATGCTGCGGGCCAGTCGCGGCAGGTAGGTCAGCAGCCCCGGGTTGTCGACGACGCCGCTCCCGAGCGGGTTGACGATCGTCACGGCGCCGGTGCGCGCCGCCTCCACGAGGCCGGGGACGCCGAGGCGCGAGTCGCCGCGCAGGTCCAGCGGGTCGCAGTACTCGGCGTCGACGTGGCGCAGCAGGACGTCGACCGGCTCGAGCCGGCCGAGCGCACGCATCCAGAGCCGCCCGTCCTCGACGACGAGGTCCTCGCCCTCCACGAGCGGGTAGCCGAGCATCGTGGCGAGGTAGGCCTGGTCGAACGCCGCGGGCGAGAACGGACCCGGCGTGAGCAGCGCGGCGCGCGGGGTGGGCCCGGCACCGGGCGGGGCGGCGTCGCGGACGGCGCGGCGCATGGCCTGGAAGAACGGGCCGACGCGGCGGATCCGCGCGTGCCGGTAGAGCCCGGACAGCACCTCCGCCACGATCCGCCGGTCCTGCATCGCGAACCCCATGCCCGACGGCGTCTGGGCACGGTCGGCGAGGACCTGCCAGCTGCCGTCGGCGTTGCGCGCGAGATCCGTGCCGACCATGAAGAGCTGGTGCGGACCGGGGTTGCGGATGTCGTTGACGGCGCGGACGAACCCGGGGTGACCGAGCACCAGCGCGGGCGGCAGGAGGCCGCTGGTGAGCAGCTCGGCCTCGCCGTAGACGTCGGTCAGGACGTGGTCCAGGAGCACGGCGCGCTGCTGCAGGCCCTTCTCCACGTGCGCCCACTCGGCCTCGTCGAACAGCACGGGCAGCGGGTCGAGGAGCCAGGGGCGCTCGTCGGTACCGGCACCCTGGCGGACGCCGTTGTTGGCGAGGAGCTCGACGACGTCGTTCGCGCGGGAGGCGAGGGCCGCGCCGTCGTGCAGGTCCACGAGGTCGGCCATCTGGGCCCAGGCCTCGCGAGCCGCCCCCGTGGACTGGAGCATCTCGTCATGGCCGGGGCCGGCGGCCCGGTAGCCCGCAAGCAGATCAGTCATTCGCGTCTCGCGATTTCGTCAAGTGGAACTTTGCTCCGGCGCGCGGAGCACGCGGCGACTTGGGAGGAACATTACCCTCGTAGCGCTGATCAGCGGGGACGTCCGCGCGACGGAGCCGCTCTTCCCTTCGCGGCGGGGATGTCGGAGGCTCGTGGTGCGATGAGGCCACGTCAGCGACCGAAAGGGCCACCCGCATGAGCTTCCCGACGACCCACCAGCCCCGCGGAGCCACCGGCAGGACGATCGTGGTGCTCGACGAACGCGAGTCCACCGCGCAGGAGGTCCTGCACGGTCTCGGGGTGCCGTGCGTCCACGCGAGGGACCTCGGACCCGGCGCGATCGGCACGGCAGGGACGCTGCCGGCGGGCTCCGCCGTCGTCCTCGACGCGCTCGGCATCGCGATCCTCGAGGATGCCTCCGACCTGGTGTCCGAGGCCGCGCAGGACCCGCGCGCCGCCGTCGTCACGGCCGAGCCCGAGGTCTGGGTCCACGCGTTCACCGAGGCGCCCGAGCCCACCACCCCGTTGGCCGACACCGACGCGTCCACCTGGGGGCTCCTGGCCACCGGCGTCGTCGGCCCGGACGGCGTCGCGACGGCGTGGGACGGGTCGGGCGTGCTCGTCGCCGTCCTCGACACGGGGGTCGACGAGGCCCACCCCGACCTGGCCGGGCGCATCGCGCTGTCGCGCTCCTTCGTCGCGGGCGAGGCGGTGCACGACGCCAACGGCCACGGCACGCACGTCGCCGGCACGATCGCGGGCGCGCAGGCCCCCGCCGGCGGGCAGCGGCGCTTCGGCGTCGCCCCGGGCAGCGACCTCCTGGTCGGCAAGGTGCTGGGCGACGGCGGCAGCGGCACCTCCGGCGGCGTGCTCGAGGGCATGAACTGGGCGGTCGAGCAGGGCGCCCACGTCATCTCGATGTCGCTCGGATCGGCCGTCGGCGAGGGCCAGGGCTACCTCCACTACTACGAGGCCGCGGCCCGCGCCGCCCTCGCGGCGGGGTCGCTCATCATCGCGGCGGCGGGCAACGAGGGTCGGCGGCCCGTCGGATCGCCGGCCAACTGCCCCTCGGTGATGGCCGTCGCCGCGCTCGACCAGCGGCTGCTGCGCGCGGAGTTCTCGTGCATCGCGCTCAACGGCGACGGCGGCGAGCTCAACCTCGCCGGGCCGGGCGTCGGCGTGTACTCGTCGTGGCCGGTGGCGCTCGGGTCCTACCGCTCGCTGGACGGCACGAGCATGGCGACGCCGCACGTCTCGGGCCTCGCGGCGCTCGCGGTCCAGGCGAACGGCGTGCGGGGTCAGGCCCTGTGGGACCGTCTGGTCGCAGGGGTCAGGCCGCTCTCGGAGGACGAGCAGCTCGTGGGGTCCGGGCTGGCGGTGGCTCCGACGGCGGGGTGAGCACGCGGAGTTCCTGACGACGCGTTCCTGACGACGCGTTCGCGCGATGGTTGAGCTGCGGCCTCCGAGCGAGGACGATGGCCCCACACGTGCAGGTGTCGAGGAGGAGACTGGCATGCGCTACAACAGGGAGTCGATCCCGGACTCGATCTCGGAGCTCGACGGCGGGGGCGGGCACGAGGACGAGCGGCGGGGATCGACGGACCGGGCCACGGTGATCGTGACGGTCGAGGGGGATCTGCCGGAGGTGCTGCCCGCGCTCCGCGAGGCCGGACTCGTGGTCGAGCGGACGCTGACGTCGCTCTCGATCGTCGTGGGGACCGTGGACGTCGACGGCGAGCGCGCGATCGCGTCGATCAGCGGGGTGCACGTCGAACGCGAGCAGACGATCGCGCTCGGTCCGCCCGGAGGGCCTCAGTAGGGCTGCGGCCGGCGCGGTGCGGCGAGCTCAGCCCCCGCGAACCACGCGCCCGTAGTGGGCGCGGGCCTCGTCCTCGGAACCGGTCCCGCAGACGAGCAGGAACTCCGCGAGCTCGGGGAGCTCCACCTGCAGCAGCAGCGCCGCCTGACGCAGGTCCCGGCCCGACGCGACCTCGCGCAGCGCGTGCCGCACGATCGCGGCGGGATCGGACGGCGCCTGACCGACCGTGCGGGTGAGGTGGCCCGTGACGGTCCGCACCGCCTCGAGCCGCTGCGCCAGCTCGGCGGGCGTCAGGGTCTCGGCCGAGTCCAGCGTCGCGAGCTCCTCCAGACCCCGCACCCGTTCGAGGACGGCGGGGTTGCCGATCTTCACCCGGTGGCCCGCGATGAGCTGCGAGAGCATCGGCGCCGAGAGGCCCAGCACGGAGGCCAGCTGCGTCTGGTTGAGGCCGAAGGTCGTGAGCATCCGACGGAACGTGTCGCCCAGCGGCTCGCCGTAGAGCTCGCGCTGCGCGTCGCGGTTGCGTTCCGCCGTCGCGGAGTCGAGCTGGGACACGGCCACCTCCGGGGTTCACCGCCGCAGCTGTTCACCACTGCAACGCGCGGATTCGCGATCGCGAACACCGTACCCCGGCGCGACGGTCGACGCCCGGGCTGCGGGCTGCCGACCGGGAAGCGCCCGCTCGCGCGACGCGGACCGCCCGATCAGATCTGGAACGCGAGGATCGCCGCGACGATCAGGAGGATCCCGCCGAGCACGAGGGCGACCGCCGGGCCGACCGACGAGCGCGCGGGGTCGGGCGTGGGGGTGGGGGTGGGGGTGGACATGGGGCTCACAGCGCCCGCCGGCCCGCCGTGGAGGCGGGCGGCTCCCGCGTGCTCGCCGCGGGCGGACGTGGCGACGACGCGCTCGGTCGCGCCCGGCTGATCGGGAGGCGTCGGGGAGGGCGGCGTGGGCAGCGCCGGCGCGGTCGACGACGGTGCGGCTGACGTCGGCGCGTGCCGCCCGCCGTCGCCCCACCCCTCCGGCAGCGGCGGTAGCTGGTCGAACACCTCGACGTCGTCGAGCGGCGCCTCTGACGTGGCGACGACGAGGTCCCCGCCGTCGGCCGGGCGGAGCCCGACCAGCCGCTCCCGCGCCGCCGTCGCCGTCGGACGCACGCCGGGCTCCCGCGAGGTGAGCTCGAGCACCAGGGCACGCAGCGTCGCCGCCCGAGACTCGGCCTCACCGGCCGCGTCGACCCCGCCCGAGAGCGCCGGTGCCTCGTCGAGCAGCAGGGCGACGTCGCCGTCGACCACCCCGCCGACGCTCGGGGGGCGCCGCCCCACCAGCATCTCGAGCGCGCACATCCCGGCGGCGTAGACGTCGGCGGCCGGGTGCGGCTCCCACCCCACGACGAGGCACTCGGGGGCGAGGTAGCCGGGGGTGCCGAGCGCGTACGGGCCCTGCGTGAGCCGGGGCTCATCCACGCTCGTGGCGACCCCGAAGTCCGCCAGCCACAGGTGCGGCGGCCCGGTGCCGGTGGCGTCGAGCAGCAGGTTGGCGGGCTTCACGTCGCGGTGCACGAGCCCGAGCACGTGGATCACCTCGAGCGCCTCGAGGACCTGGTCGAGCAGCGTCGCCACCCAGGCGAGCGGCAACGGACCGTGGTCCCCCACGAGAGTCGCGACCGACCCGCCCCGCACGATCGGCATCGTCAGGAGCACGCGGTCGTCCTCACCGGCCCAGCCGGTCGGCGCGAGCACGTGCGCGTGCGCGACCCGCAGCGACTGCTCGCGCATGAAGCGGACGAGCGAGGCGGCGTCGACCTGACGCAGCACCTTCGCGGCGACGTAGGTCTCGTTCCGGCGGTCCCACGCCCGCCAGACGACACCCGATCCGCCCTCGGCGAGAGGGTCGACCAGCTCGTACCGGCCCGCGAACACGTCTCCCACGTCGGACATCGTAGGGAGGCACCGCCGTCGGGCGGGGGCCGGGCCGCGATCGGGGCCTCGTGACCGCCGTCAGGCCCTGACGTCGCCTTTGCGCGAGCAACGGTTGACTTTGCGAACGCAAATACTCTACGGTCGCCGCATGAGCACACCACGCCTCCTCGGAACGGTCGCCACCGCCGTCGCGCTCCTGGCCGGCCTGCTCGCACCCGTCGCTGCGACGGCGGCGCCCGACTCCGGCGCAGCAGCCGAGGACGCGCAGCTCCTCGTGGTCCTGGACTCCTCCTCCTCGATGCTCGAGCCCGCGAGCGACGGCGGCACCCGCGCCGACGCGGCGAAGAACGCGCTGCTCGGGGTCGTCGACACCCTCGGCGAGGACGAGCGCGTGGGGCTGCGGACGTTCGGCGCCACGGTCGTCGGGCTGGACGATCCGGCGTCGTGCACCGACTCCCAGCTCACCGTCCCGATCGCCACCGACAACCGGCAGGCCCTGCGCGACGCCGCCAACGCCTACCTGCCCTACGGCGAGACCCCCATCGGCTTCGCCCTCCAGCAGGCCGGGACCGATCTGACCGCAGCCGGATCGGACGTCCAGCGCACCGTCCTGCTCATCTCTGACGGCGAGTCCAACTGCCAACCCGACCCCTGCGCCGTCGCCCGCGACCTCGCCGCCCAGGGCATCGACCTCACCATCCACGTCGTCGGGTTCGACGTCTCCGGCGCCGCGCGCGACGCCCTCGTCTGCATCGCGAACGCCGGCGGCGGGCAGTACTTCGACGTCACCGACACCACCGGCCTCACGTCCGTCTTCGAGAAGGTCTCCACCCGCGCCTTCCGCGACTTCGCGCTCGACGGCCAAGAGGTCGTCGGCACGGCGGACGCACCCGCCGCCCCCACGCTGACGCCCGGGACCCGGTACATCACGTACCTGCCCGCCCCGGGCTCGGCGCTCAACTACCAGATCGAGCGCACCATCCCCGGTTCCCGGCTGTGGGTCTCGCTCAACGCCACCGCGCAGATCTCGGCCCAGAGCCTCCTGGTCGAGATCTACCCGGACGCGACGGCGGAGGGGTCCCGGTGCGACCACGACCTCTCTTTCCCCTCCACGTGGGGCGGGAGCTGGAGCCTGACGACGATGAGTCTGAGCTCGACCTCGAGGGAGGAGTGCACGGCCGCCGGGACCCAGCTGCTGCGCGTCGAGAACTGGCTCGACTCGACGTCGGCCGACGGGGCACCGGCAGAGGTGCTCGTCATCGAGGAGCCGCCGGTGAGAAGCACGGACGCGCTGCCGCCTTTCCCCGCCGAGACGACCCCGTGGGTCGAGCCGGCCGCCGTCACGCCGCAGCCGGTCCTGGGGGGCACCACGCTCAGCGGGGCCACCCCGGTCGCCGCCGGTTCCTACCGGCTCGACCTGATGCCGGGCGAGACCGCCCTGTTCCGCGTCCCGCTGGACTGGGGCCAGAGCCTTCAGGCGCGCTCGAGCGCCGACGTCGGCACCTCCTTCACGCTGTTCTCGCCGACCCGCCTCGCGGTCACCGGTTCGCTCGTCGAGCCGCCGATCGCCGAGATCGACCCCGACCCCACGTCACCCCCACGGATCGCCGGCCTGCGCACCCCTCCGGTCACCTACCTCGCGCGCGAGAAGACCGGAACTGTCGAGGAGTCGATGCTGCTCGCCGGCGACTACACCCTCGCGGTCACGCGCGCCGTCTGCGGGGGCTGCGGCCAGGACCCCGGACCGGTCCCGGTCATCCTCGACGTTCTGGTCGACGGCGAGGTGAGCGGCGTTCCCGAGTACGTGGAGGCCGCGGTGACGTCGTCAGCGACGCCGTCGCCGTCCGTCTCCACCACCGCATCGGCAACGCCGCCGCCCCCGGGCGACTCTCCGACGTCGTCCGAAACGCCCGAGGCGAGCGAGGACGACGGCGGTCTCCCGGTCGCGGTCCCGGTCGCCGTCGGCGTCCTGGGCCTGGCGCTGCTGGGCGGCGGCACGTGGACGCTGGTGCGACGTCGCCGTTCCGGCGCCTGACCGCCTAGCCCTCGAGGGCGGTGACGACGGCGCTCACGAGGGTGGGGACGTCGTCACCCGCCGAGAGCGTGAGGCCCGCCTCGTCGTCGCCGAGCGGCTCCAGGGTCGCGAGCTGGGACTCGAGCAGGGTGACCGGCATGAAGTGCTCCGACCGGCTCGCGACGCGCCGGCGGAGCTCGGCGTCGTCGACGTCGAGGTGGACGAACGCGACGCCGTCGGGCGCCGTGCGGAGCACGTCCCGGTAGGCGCGCCGCAGCGCCGAGCAGGCGACCACGGACCGGACGGGGCTGCCGGCGGGGTCGGCCGGCGCGGCCGGCTGCTGCGCCATCCAGGCCACCAGCGCGTCGAGCCACGGCCAGCGCTGCTCGTCGGTCAGCGGTGTGCCGCCCGCCATCAGCGCGACGTTGGCCTCGGGGTGGAAGTCGTCGGCGTCGGCGAACGGGACGCCGAGTCGCTCGGCCACCGCCTCCCCGACGGTCGACTTGCCGCAGCCGCTCACGCCCATCACGACGATGTGTGCCGAATCCATGGGTTCCATCCTGGTGCAGAAGCCCCTCGCGGTCGGACCCGAAGCCCCTCGCGACCGCATCCGAAGGGCCTCGCGGTCGGGTCAGGCGGGTGGTGCGGGCGACCAGTCGCCGTCGGACCACCGCGGGACCGCCGTCGACGAGTCGAGGCGGGCGGCCGCGGCCACCTCGTCGCCCCGGCCGTCGGCGGCCAGCGCGCGCCCCGCGACGCTCGCCGACACGAGGTGCACGACGGCACGGCGCAGCCCCGCGAACGCCTCGCACGCCACCGCGGCCTCGGGCGAGGTGTGGTCCGTGCCGCGCTCCGACAGGGCCGCCACCACCGCCCCCGCGCCGAGCAGGTCCTCGGAGCTGAACGCTCCGCCGTCGCCGGCCGCGACGACCGCGATCGAGGTCCGCGACGCGCGCTCGTGCTGGATCGCGAGGCACGCCGTCGCGACGGCGGCCGCGTTCGTGAGGTCGGCGCGGAGCACGACGGCGCCGCCCGTCGACGCCGCCGCCGCGAGCTCGCGCGTGGCGTCGTCGAGCACGTCCACCACGACGACCACGTCGGCCGGCGCGAGCCGCGCCAGCCCCGCGGCGCCCCACGCGAGGCGCACCTGGTAGTCGGCCTGCTCGGTCATCTCGGCTCCTCCGTGACGGTGAGGGTGGGTCGGGGTCGGCGCGCCGCCGCCACCCCGGTGAGGATCATGACGGCCATGATCCCGCTGACGATCGCGAACATCGAGCTCCAGCCGGGGACGTTCTCGTGCACCCACCCCATGACGACCGGGCCGGTCGCGGCGCAGCAGTAGCCGACGGTCTGGACGTGCGCCGCCATCCGGCGGTTCTCGTCGCTGGTGCGGGTGTGGCGCACCACGAGCAGGAAGACGACGGCGAAGTAGCCGCCCTGCGCGAGCCCACCCGCCAGCACCCACACCCCCCACAGCTGGGGTGCGATGAGCATCCCGACGGGCAGCGCCGCCCAGAACGCGCCGACGACGGCGACGAGCACGGCGTCGCTCGGTTTCACGAGCGCGAGGAAGAGCGGCACGAGGAGGGGTCCGAGGATCCCGGCGATGTGGAACCCCGACGCGCCCCAGCCCGCTGCGGCCTGGTCCATCCCGAGGCTCTCGTGCATCGCCGTCGGGAGCCAGGTCGTGATCGTGTAGAAGGAGATCGACTGGCAGGCGAACGTCGCGGCGAGCAGCCAGGCCGTGCCGTTGCGCCACATCGGGGCGACGGCGGAGGTCGGGGGAGGCGCACCGGTCGCCGTCGCGATCCGCGGCTCGCGCGGCGCGAACGCGAGCCAGAGCGCGAGCCCGATCCCACCGAGCAGCACGCCCCACGCCCCGGTCACGAGCTGCCAGCCGTGGGTGGCGGCGAGGGCCGCGGTGGTGGCGGTGGCCGCCGTCGCGCCGACGTTCATCGTGGAGGTGTACGCACCCATGAGGCTCGAGGTCCGCATCGGGTAGTGCCGTCCGATGAGCACGGGCACGACGAGGTTGCCGATCGAGATCGCGGCGCCGATGAGCAGGGTCCCGACGATCGCCAGCGCGAACGAGCCGCCCGAGCGCAGCACCGAGCCGACCACGACGCCGCCCAGGCACAGCAGCCCGGACGTCCGCAGCCCCAGCACGCGCAGGAGGGTCGACGACACGGGTGTGACGAGGCCGAACAGCAGCACCGGGATGCTCGTGAGGAGCGCGACGGCGGAGGCCGAGACCCCGAGGTCGTCCCGCAGGTCCGTGACCACCGGCGGCACGGCCACGATCGGCGCGCGCAGGGCCAGCGCGAGCGCCAGCATCGCCAGGACGCCGCCGATCGCGGCCGAACGGCCCGGCGTCGCTGCCGAGGGGGTGACGGTCACGGGGCGATCATGCCAAGGCGGGAGCCGCCGTCGTGCGTCGGTCCACCGCCCAGCTGACCAGCGCGAGCGCGAGGCCGGCGACCGCGAGCCCCACCCCGACCCAGCTCGGGGCGATGAACCCGAGCCCGGCCGAGATGACGGCCGCGCCGAGCGCGGCCCCGAGGGAGTTGCCGATGTTGAGCGCGGAGTGGTTGAGGGCGGCGGCGAGCGTCTGCGACTCCCCCGCGACGTCCATCAGACGGGTCTGGATCGCGGGCGAGATCGCGGAGGCCAGCGCGCCGACGAGGAACAGGAAGGCCAGGAGCGTGACGGCGGTGCTCGCCGTGAGTGCCAGGCCCGTCATCGCGAGGATGAAGATCGGGAAGAGCTGCAGGACGGCGCGCAGCGAGCCGCGGTCGGCCATCACTCCCCCGGCGAAGTTGCCCAGGGTCATGCCGACGCCGACCGCCACGAGCGTCCACGGGACCACGCTCTCGGCGAGCCCCGCCACCTCGGTCACCAACGGGGCGACGTAGGTGTAGACGGCGAAGAAGCCGCCGAAGCCGATCGAGCCGATGCCGAGCGCGAACCACACCTGGCCGCGGCGCAGCGCGCTGAGCTCGCGGCGGATGGTGGCGCCGGCGTCGCCCTGCTGCTCGGGGACGACGAACGCGATCGCGATCGTGGCGGCCGCGAAGATCGCGGTGACGGCGAGGTAGGCCACGCGCCAGCCGGACTGCTGGCCGAGTGCGGTGATGAGCGGGACGCCGATGACGTTCGCGACCGTGAGTCCCGAGAGCACGAGCGCGACGCCCTGCCCGCGCTTGCCCGGCCCCATCAGCTGGGCCGCGACGAGCGCCGCGATGCCGAAGTAGGCGCCGTGCGGGAGGGCCGCGACGAAGCGGGCGACGACGGCGAGCTCGAACGACGGCGCGATCGCCGAGAGGATCGTGCCGATCGTGAACGCCGCCGTGAAGATGACGAGGAGCCGCTTGCGCGGGAAGCGCGCGACGGACGCGGCGATGGTCGGGGCGCCGACGACGACGCCGAGCGCGTAGGCGGAGATCAGCGCGCCGGACTGGGCGATCGCCTGCTCGGAGCTGGCGGCCCAGACGTTCGGCAGCAGGTCCTGCGCGATCTGCGGCAGCACGCCCATCGCGACGAACTCCGTCGCGCCGATGCCGAAGCCGCCGAGAGCCAGGGCGAGCAGCGCGGCGCGGGTGCGCATCGGCGAGAGCGGGGCCGTCCAGGCGTCGGTGGGTGTGGCGGACGCGTCGGTGGGGGCGTCGTCGACGGGCGGTGTGCCGTAGGGCGCGGCGGTGGATCCAGGGGTGGTCATGCGGCTTCTCCTCGTGCGAACGGCGCTCGACGGTGAGCCGGTGACGGGCGGCCGGGAGCGGCCGCCCGCTGGCTATCGTAACGATTCGACCGACGGCCGGGGGACGGGCACCGCCGGGTTCGACGCCCGGCGCTCCTCACTGTCTGCGGCTCACCCTCGCTGTCTGCGGACGGACGACGGGCCCCGGCTCCGGCGTCGGGCATCACCGCAGGTCAGGGCGATGCGCCGGTGCGACCGACCGGCGGGTGAGCGATCCGTCCGCAGAGGGCGAGGGCCGTCCGCAGAGAGCGAGGCGGGCGGGCGGGCGAGGCGGGCGAGGAGTCAGACCGGTCGGCGCGCGACGAACAGGACGTGCGTGTCCGGCCAGTCGACCGCCTCGCCCGTCACGGGGTCGCGCAGCGCCGCCCCCACCGTGAACCGGTTCGCCACGAGCCAGTCGTTGCGCCACGGGCCGCTCGCCGGCTCGATCTCGAAGCCGACGCCCTCCAGCAGTCGCGCCCAGTCGGACCACTCCATCGTCGTGAAGCGCTCGTGGCACTCCGAGAGCCAGTTGCGGCGGTAGTCGCGGGTGGTGAGGAACTCCATCGCGTCGCGCAGCGGCATCCGGGCCACGCCCGGCGCGACCCGCTCCACCTGACACCGCGCACAGGACAGGGCGGGGAAGTCGGCCGCGAACTGCGTCAGCGTCTGCGACGGTGTGAGGGTCGCGAGGTGCGCCTCCACCCGGTCGGAGTCCCACCCGGTCATGTCGACGGCGGCACCCGGGTCCTCGCCGTCGAGCACGAGGTCGACGAGCCGCTCTCCGTCGGCCGGCCCCAGCACGTCGGAGTTGATCCACACCCCGCCGGGTGCGGTCTGGGCGAAGATCCGCTCGGCGAGCAGGCGCAGGTCGGCGACGCCGTCGCCGTAGCTGGAGATCTCGTGGGTCAGGGCGATGGTCACCGTCGTGTGGACCGACCGCTCCGGGAAGACCGGGGCGTGCAGGAGGTTCCGCTGCGCGAAGAAGACGTTGGGGTTGGCAAAGGCACCCTGGTCCCGGCGGTGCTCCGCCTCGGCGACGAGCGCGCGCGACACGTCCACACCGAACAGGTCGGAGTCGAACAGCCGCGGGTCGCGGGACGCGCGCTCCAGAAGCCCGCCGGCCGCGCAGCCGAGGTCGACGATCCTCCCGGGAACGACGTACGGCGCGACCTGCTCCCACTTGCGGTCGGAGCCCTCGTCGAACGCCTTCGTGTAGACGGCGTAGTCGCGGGTCTCGGTGAGGTCGCCGTCGGCCGAGACCGTCGGATCGGTGTGCGTGGTGCGGATGTGGTCGATCAGGTCATATCGCTCGAGGTAGCGCAGCGCTGCCGGGTGGACGAGCGCGCGCCAGCCCGGCTCGTCGCGCACCGCCAGCTCCAGCACGTGCCACGGGAGGCCCGGCTGCGGGTCGCGCGCGTCCTCGACGGGGACGATCCGGTAGCCCTGCTCGCGGTACAGCGCGGCGACGGCGGGGGTCGAGCACGCGACGACCGTGGAGGCCGGGTCGAGCTCGACGCCGAGCGTGAGCGACGCGCTGCGCAGCACGGTCGTCGCGAACCGCGGGCTCTCGGGGACGTCGGGGACGGGAGCCACGAGCGAGACGAGGCCGGCGACGTCGGACACCGCCTCGATCATGGCCTCGCGCCGGTTCGCAGGCACGGGGTTGCGGCGCGTGCCCGAGTGCGTCGCCGAGGTGATGGCCCAGACGATCGTGGCGCCGTCGGCCATCTCGACGGCGGTGCCGCGCTCGTCGGTCGCCCCGCCGTCCAGGATCTCGCGCAGCCGCTCGACCTGGAACGCGGTGACGAGGTGGTGCCGGCCCGGGAAGAGCACGTGGGAGATCGCGGTCATGGGACAAGCCTGCGGGATCGGCGGCGGCGTTGTGCGCACGGATGGTCGGTTCCCGGGGCGGGAAGCGACCATCGCTGCGCGGAACGGTCGGCCGGCCGGGTCAGGCTCGCTCGGCCAGCACCTCGAAGTCGCCCGCCAGGAGGTCGCCGTCCAGCCGAACCCCGGTCAACCGCTCCAGCAGGCCGAGCGTGGAGTCCTCGTCGAGCGCGTCGATGCCCGCCTCCTCCGGCAGGGGGCGACCCTCGTCCATCACCCGCTCCCCCTGGCTGTCGACGACGTGCCGATGGTCACCGTCCGCCGTCGCGACCGCTAGCGAGTACACGTCACCCGTGCTGGCCACCAGCACCGAGACCACCGTGGTCCCGAGCGCGACGGCGAGCTCGGCCTGCCGGTCGGCCACCGTCATCAGGGCATCGGCGACGAGGAGCCCGCGCGGCGTCACGTGGGCGGCGGGACCCGGGGCCAGCAGCGACGTGGCGTCGTCGCCGGTGCGGATCTCCCCCGTCGGAACCAGGCCGAGCCGGGCGAGGTCCTGAACGCCGGCGCCCTCGAGGTGGACGAGATTCAGGTTGTGGCCCATGGCCGCATGCTGGCACGGCGCGCGTCCGGGCGAACGTCGTCGATGTCGACGACGGGGCACCGGCCGCCCGGTCGCCGTCCCCCCGGCTACCCCGCCGCGAGCGCCCCGCGGTGCCCGACGGCGAGCCACGACTCCAGCTCGGCGTCGCCGTCGAGCAGGGGTGCCGGCACCGTGAGCCAGCGCCGACCCATCGGCCGGTCCACGCCCATGATCGCGGTGACGGCACCGCGCTCCAGCAGCGCCTCGTACTCGACGGGATCGACGCGGACGAGGAGATCGCCGTCGCGACCCACCGAGACGGTCAGCCGGTCGTCGACCATGAACGCGAGCCCGCCGAACATGCGGCGCTCGCCCACCTCGCGTCCCGCGAGCAGCCGCCGCAGCCGCTCGGCGACCGCCGCCTGCGCCGGGTGGGTGACCGCCATCGTCGTCCGCCGCCCGCTCAGTCGACCGGCTGGTCGAGGAACCAGCGGTGGCCGAACGGGTCGCGGAACACGGCCACGCGACCCACCCCGGGGTTGTCCTCCGGACCGCGGTCCAGCGACGTCCCGGCCGCGAGGATCCGACCGGCCAGCGCGTCGACGTCGTCGACCGTGAGGTGGAGCGACACCGCGGCTCCGCGGGCCGGGTCGGGTGCGGCGACGCCCGCGGAGTCGAACTCGTCCGACATCATCCAGCGCGCCTCGCCGACCGCGAGCTCGACGTGACCCACGCGGCCGTCGTCCATGACGATCGGCTCCCTCACGATCCGGGCGTCCAGCACCCGCTGGTACCAGTCGATCGCGGCGCGCGCGTCCGCGACGCAGAGGTAGGGCGTGAGCTCGTTCATGCGAGGACCTCCGGGCCGCCGGGCACCTGACGGAGCGATCGTCCCACCGGGGCGTCGCGGCGGGAAGGGCTGCCCCGCGCGCCGTGGCGCGCAACGGTTGCCGGTTCCGGCCACGCGAAGCGGCCACCGGTGCGCGCAACGTCGCGCCCAGGTCGACCTGGGAGGATGGGCGCGTGCCCGCGTCCTCGTCCATGCCCGCCACCCTGCGCCGGGCGATCGACGACGACCTTGCCGCCCTCCGCACCGGCGGCCCCGGCACCACCGGCCGCACCGAGGCGAGCGCCCGCCGGCTCTCCGCCCGCTACCTGGCCGACCACCCGGCCGACTCCCCGATCGTCGCGACGAGCGACGACGCCGCGGCCTACCTGACCACGCGCATGCCGGCGACCTTCGCCGCCGTCGACTTCGCCCTCGCGCAGCTCCTCGACGCCGTCCCCGGCCTCGACCCGCACTCCGTGCTGGACCTCGGCAGCGGTACCGGTGCCGCGACCTGGGCCGCGTGGGCCACGTTCGACTCCCTCGAGCGCGCCGACCTCGTCGACTACTCGCGCCCGATGCTCGAGGCGGCCACCCGGTTGCTCACGACGGCGGAGCTCACCGTCTCCACGACGCTCGCGGACACCGCGGGCCGGCCCGCGGGCGCCGCGGATGCCGCCTCCTCCCCCACCCACGACCTCGCCGTCGCCGCCTTCGTCCTGTCCGAGCTGACCGAGCTGCAGCAGGACGCCGTCGTCGACCGGCTCGCGGGCGCGGCCCGCCAGGCCGTGCTCGTCGTCGAGCCGGGAACGCCCGCCGGACACCGCCGTATCCTGCGGGTCCGCGACCGCCTGATCGCCGCCGGCTGGCGGATCGCGGCGCCGTGCCCGCACGAGCTGACCTGCCCCGTGCTCGCCCGCGAGGGGGACTGGTGCCACGCCGCCGTCCGGCTCGAGCGCACGCGCGCCCACCGCCAGGCCAAGGGCGGCGAGCGCGGCTACGAGGACGAGAAGCTCGCGTACGTCGCGGCCGTCCCGCCGGCCCGCGACGGAGCCGGCCTCGCCGTCGACCGCCCGACCGCCCGCGTGCTGCGCCACCCGCAGACGCAGTCCGGCCACATCCGGCTCGAGCTGTGCACGACCGACGGCGAGCACGCGCAGCTCGGCGTGACCAAGCGCGACCGCGACGCCTTCCGCGCCGCCCGCAAGGTCGAGTGGGGCGAGGCCTGGCGGCCCGAGCGCGCCGCTGCGGAGCGCGAGGCGTGGTGAGTCGTTGGCCGGCGGCCCTCCCGTGGGCCGACGCGACGTGGTGGGTCGCGATCGTCGAACGGACGCGCCGCGCCTCCGAGGGCTGGACGGCCTACGGCCCCGGCGTCGACGCGTCCTTCGACGGCACCCCCGCCTGGCAGACGTGGCTCCCGCTGGCGATAGCGGTCGCCGTCGTCGTGGTGCCCCTCACCTGGCGCCTCGTGCGCATCGGGGTGACGTGGGTGCACGAGCTGGGGCACGCCGCCGTCGGGATTCTCGTCGGCCGCCGGTTCACCGGCTTCGTCGTGCGCGGCGACATGTCCGGGCACGCGGTCACCGTCGGCAAGCCGCGCGGCCCCGGGCTCGCCTGGACCACCTGGGCGGGCTACCCGGCACCGGCGGTCGTGGGCGCCGGCCTCGTCGCCGCGGCCGTGCACGGCTGGGCTCCGGCGGTGCTCGGTGCGCTGGGGGCGCTGGCCGTCGTCACCCTCGTCTTCGTGCGGTCGTGGTCGACGGCGGGGACCACCCTCGCCGTCGCGCTCACCGCGGGCGCGCTGTGGTGGTGGCGCTCGGACGGCCGCTCCTCCGCCGTCGTGCTGGCCGCCGGGCTGGTGCTCATCCTCGGCGCGTGGCGGCACCTCGCCGCCGTGGCCGGGTCGCCGCGCGACTCCGACCCCGCGGTCCTGGCGCGAAGCACGCGCGTGCCGGGGTGGTTCTGGATCGGGACGTTCGGCCTCGTGATCGCCGGCGCGACGGCGCTCGCCGGGTGGTTGCTGTGGGGCGCGCTGCGCTGAGGCGGCTCGTAGGGTGCTGGCATGGAATCGACGCCGAAGCCGCCCAAGCCGACGACGATCGAGGAGTACCTGGAGCGGCTCGACCCCGAGCCCCGGGCACAGCTGGTGCGGATCAGGTCGCTCGTGAAGGAGCTGGTGCCGACCGCCGAGGAGACCATCAGCTACGGCATGCCGACGCTGACGTACGGCGGCCGGGCTCTCGTCTACTTCACGGCCTCCAAGAAGCACCTGAGCTTCTACCCCTCCTCGTGGGCTCTCGACGCCTTCAGGGACAGGCTCGCGGGCTGGACGACCACGGCCCACGCGGTCCAGTTCACGCTCGACAACCCGCTGCCCGACGACCTGATCGCCGACCTTGTCCGGGCCCACGTGCGTGACATCGACGCCGGGAGGCAGTGAACCTGCTCTGGCGCGGGCCTTGCGCTCGATCGGCGCGGGCTACCTGGTGCAGATCCCGAGCCCGCCGCGTTGCGCGCACGAATGGCCGCATCAGGCGCGGTGAAGCGACCACCGGTGCGCGCAACGGCCCGGCTCTCCGTCGTCACCTTCTGATCAGGTCACGCCCGACGGGCGAAGAACGCGGCCAGCACGGCGTCGTCCTCGTAGCCCAGGTGCATCGTGGCGATCTCGTCGGCGCCGAACAGCGCGACCGCCTGCCCCTCGGTGAGGTCGATCGCCGCGGGGTCGACGTCGCGGCGCAGCAGGAACGTCGTCTCGTGCCCGTAGAAGCGCTCGCGCGCCTCGAGGAGCTCGAGCTCGTCCGGCTCGACGACGAGCGCCATCTCCTCCTCGAGCTCCCGCACGGCGCACGTGAGCGCGTCCTCGCCGGGCTCGCGCATGCCCCCGGGGACGCACCAGAACCCGGGGAACGGGATGGTGGGGATGTCGTCCCGGAGCTGCAGGAGCACCCGGCCGTCGGAGGCCTGGACGATCACCTGGACACCTGCGCGCTCGTCGGTCATCGCTCCATCGTGCCCGAGCCGTCGCCGACGCCGGTCACGGCGCCTTGAGGAACGTGACCTCCTTGAGCACCTGCATCCAGACCGTCCACACCCACGCGACCTGCCCGACGGCGAGCCCCGCCACGAGCAGCCACGTCCAGGCCCTGGCGGCCCACCGGGGCCGCGGCACGAGCGCGACCAGCACGACCGCGAGCGGGAAGGCGAGCAGCAGGAAGCGCAGCTGGCTGGAGATGAGATCGCCGACGGCGGCGAGGTACAGCAGGTACGCGGCGCTCCAGACCCAGAGCTCGACGCCGATCCGGCGCGGCGAGCCGGGCCGCGCGATCGCCGCGAGCGCCAGCAGGCCGACGATCAGCGCCACAGCGGCGATCGTGAGCGCGACGCCGAGCGGCGAGAACGTCTCCACCCGCACCCAGCCGTTGAAGACGCCGACGCCGCGGTCGGGTCGCCAGGCGCCCTGGGTCGCGACGTAGGCGTCACCGCGGCCGGTGGCGAAGCCCGCGATCAGGGGCCAGACCCCGCCCGAGAGCCCGGCGACGCCGAGCAGCCCGACGCCGAGCACCGCCTCGCGGCGACTCAGCGCCTCACGCCCGGCGCGGTGCTCGCGCCAGCGCAGCAGCAGATGGACGGCGACGACCACGGCCATCGGCAGCGCGACCGCCCGCGTGAACCCGAGCGCCGCGACGGCGAGCATCGCCCAGGCGTAGCGCCGCCGAACGAGCAGGAGCAGCGTCGTCGCCACCAGGAGCAGCGCGAGCGACTCGGTGTAGGCGACCTGGAGCACGACGGCGGAGGGGAAGAACGCGATCACGGCCACCGTGGCCAGCGGGAGACCGGGCCGCGCGGCGACGGCCCCCGGTGCCGCCACCGTCACCAGCCGGTGCACCACGAGCAGCGCCACGGCGCCGAGCACGAGCGAGACGAGAGGTGCGACGACGATCCAGGTGCCCCCGGTCGCCGTCGTGATCGCCCTGACGATCATCGGGAACAGCGGGAAGAACGCCCACTCGTTGATGACGACGACGCCGTCCTGCGTCGGGATCGCGTCCGGGTAGCCGTGGAGCCAGATCTGCTCGTACCACCAGCCGTCCCACCACCGGCCGACGAAGACGCCGTACGGGGGACGCCCGGCGTCGTCGGGCCACCAGCCCTCGAACGACTCGCCCTGGTGGGTGCGGGCGATCAGGAGCGCGCCGGTGACGAGGACGCGGCTGGCGAGGTAGACGGCGAGGACCTGCCACACCCAGCGCGGGCGCGGCCTGGTGATCACCGGGTCAATCTAGTGGGCGCGGTGCCTCGCGCCGCGCGCCCGCCGGAGCGCGAGATCGGGCCGTCGGGGTGCCTCGTGGCGCCTCGCTCATCGTTCACCCGCGGGGCCCCGGCGTCGAGGGTGGTGTCCGGACGTAGCCGGGAGGCTGTGGCGCGGGCATGATGGACAGATGGGTGAAACTTCAACGACCGACGCGTCCACGCAGGGCGTGTACTCCAAGCCGGGCGAGGCGTTCGAGCGGGACACCCGCTACATCACCACGCGGGTGACGCGCGACGGCGAGGAGGGCTACCCGGTCGAGGCCGGCCGCTACCGCCTCGTGGCCGCGCGGGCGTGCCCGTGGGCGAACCGGGCGATCATCGTGCGCCGCCTGCTCGGGCTCGAGGACGCGCTGTCGATGGGCCTGACCGGCCCCACCCACGACGCCCGGTCGTGGACCTTCGACCTCGACCCCGGCGGCGTCGACCCGGTGCTCGGCATCGAGCGGCTGCAGGAGGCGTTCTTCCGGCGCGACCCCGACTACCCGCGAGGGATCACGGTGCCGGCGATCGTGGACGTGCCGAGCGGTGCCGTCGCGACCAACGACTTCGCCCAGATGACGCTCGACCTGTCGACCGAGTGGACCGCTTTCCACCGCGACGGCGCCCCCGACCTCCTGCCGGCGGCGCACCGCGAGGAGATGGACGAGGTGATGACGCGGGTCTACACCGAGGTCAACAACGGCGTGTACCGGTGCGGCTTCGCGGGCTCGCAGGAGTCCTACGACCAGGCCTACGACCGGCTGTGGACGGCTCTCGACTGGCTCGAGGAGCGGCTGACCACCCGGCGCTTCCTCGTGGGCGAGACGATCACCGAGGCCGACGTGCGGCTGTTCACCACCCTCGTGCGGTTCGATCCGGTCTACCACGGGCACTTCAAGGCGAATCGCAACCTGCTGCGCGAGATGCCGGCCCTGTGGGGGTACGCCCGTGACCTGTTCCAGACGCCGGGCTTCGGCGACACCGTCGACTTCGCCCAGATCAAGGAGCACTACTACGTGGTCCACAGCGACATCAACCCGTCCGGCATCGTGCCGGCGGGTCCGTCGCTGGGCAGCTGGCTGACGGCGCACCACCGCGAGGAGCTGGGCGGTCGCCCGTTCGGCGACGGCACCGCGCCCGACCCGGTCCGCGACGGCGAGCGCGTCCCCGCGGAGCACACCCCGCTGCGCTGACCCTCACCGCCTGCCCCTCGAGGGGGTACTTCCCGCCGCACCCGGGGGTACTTGCCGCCCCTCGAGGGGGTACTTCCTGCCCCCTCAGCCCTCGCCGGGGTACCCCACGGCGAGCGGCAGCAGCACCCCGTCGATCACGCGCTCCATCGACGCCGCCGAGAACGGCTCGTCCGAGAACGCCTTGAGGTAGAAGACCATCGCGGGCCCGACCGACGCGATGAGGTCGAGGTCGCGCCCCTCCGGGACCTCGCCGCGCTCGCGGCCGCGCTCGAGCAGCCCGCGCAGCACCGCGACCCGGTCGCGAACCAGGCGCTGGTGCAGCATGTCGGTGATCTCGGGGTGCTCCCGGGCGGGTGCGAGGAGGTCGGTCGTGGCGTCGTCGTGCGCCTGGCTGATGAGGCGCGGGAGCGACATCAGGTCCCCCCGGAGCGAACCCGTGTCGGGCACCGACTCGACCGTGAGCGCGGGCGCCCTGGCGACCATCGCGTCGACGGCGAGGTGCACCTTCGAGGACCAGCGGCGGTAGACCGTGGCCTTGCCCACGCCGGCGCACTCGGCGACGTCGTCCATCGTCATCGCGTCGAACCCGCGCGTGACGAGGAGCTCGCGGGCGGCGTCGACGATCGCCGAGTCCTTCGCGGCGTCACGACGGCGGCCGGGGCGTCGCTGCGGTGCGACCTCGGCTCCGATCGGTGGCATGGGTGGCTCCTCTCGCCGCCCTCATTGTGGAGTGCCTCACGCCGTCGAGCAAATTCGACACCGACCGTTCCGGAACTCCGAGTTCTGTATTAGCGTGTCGCCTCGAACGCCCGACGCACCCCTGGAGCACGCATGTCCGCAGCGCCCGCCACCCCCGCCCCGAGCCGCCGCCGCTGGCTCGTGCTGGCCACCGTCGCCCTCGCCCAGCTGATGGTCGTGCTGGACACCACCATCGTGAACATCGCGCTCCCCACCGCCCAGGCCGATCTCGGCTTCGGCGACAACGACCGCCAGTGGGTCGTGACGGCCTACGCCCTCGCGTTCGGCGGCCTGCTCCTGCTGGGCGGCCGTCTCGGCGACATCATCGGCCGCCGACGGATGTTCCTGATCAGCCTCGTCGGCTTCGCCGTCGCGTCCGCGCTGGGCGGTTTCGCCGACAGCTTCGGTCTGTTCGTCGCCGCCCGCGCCCTCCAGGGCGTCTTCGCCGCGGGCCTCGCCCCGGCCGCGCTCGCCGTGCTGACCACCACGTTCACCGTGCCGCGCGAGCGCGCCCGCGCGTTCGGCGTCTTCGGCGCTATCGCCGGCATGGGTGCCGCCGTCGGCCTCCTCCTGGGCGGGTTCCTCACCGAGACCTTCGACTGGCGCTGGAACCTCTTCGTGAACGTGCCGATCGCCGTCGTCGCCTTCGTCGCGGGCTTCGTGCTGCTCGAGCGTCGTCACCAGCGCGGCGAGCACCGACTCGACGTGATCGGCGCCGTCCTCGCCTCCGTCGGCCTGTTCGCCCTGGTCTACGGCTTCTCGCAGGCCGAGCCGCGCGGCTGGGGAGACCTGCTGACGTGGGGCCCGATCGTCGCCGGTGCGATCCTGCTGGTCGCGTTCGTCCAGCGCCAGCGCACCGCCGCCCACCCGCTGCTCCCGCTGTCCGTCGTGCTCGACCGCGATCGCGGCGCCGCGTTCCTCACGATGCTGATCGCGAGCGCCGGCATGTTCGGAGTCTTCCTGTTCGTCACGTACTACCTGCAGTCGGTTCTCGGCTACACCCCGATGCGCACCGGCGTCGCGTTCATGGCCACGTCCGCCGCGATCATCGTGACGGCGCAGCTGCAGACCAACCTGCTGCTCCCGCGGTTCGGCCCCAAGGTGCTCGTGCCGATCGGCATGGCCGTCGGCGCCGGCGCCCTGGTCATCTTCACGACCCTCCAGGCCGACAGCACCTACGCCCACGTCTGGCCGGGGCTGGCGCTGTTCGGCGTCGCGATGGGCCTGATCATGCCCGCGACGTTCCAGCTCGCCACGCTCGGCGTTGCCCGCGACCAGGCCGGTGCCGCCTCGGCCGCCGTGTCCACCAGCCAGCAGATCGGCGGCGCCATCGGCACCGCCGTCCTCAACACGATCGCCGCGACGGCCGCCACGACCTTCGCGGCCGCCAATGCGGCCTCGCCGTCCGTCGGCGTCGACTCGGCGCTGCACAGCTTCCAGACGGCGTACTGGTGGGCGGCGGCCTTCTTCGTCGTCGGGCTCGTCGTGACGGCGCTCCTGTTCCGCACCCGTGCGGACCGGGCCGCGCGCCTGGCCGCGACGGCGACGGCGACGCCCTCCCCGGCCGACGAGACGCCCGCCCCGGCGCTGGCACACTGACCCGATGACGCTGGCGACGAGGACCCAGGGCTCGGGATCGGTACACGTGGGTCTGGTCCACGGGCTCGGGGCCGACTCCACCGCCTGGCAGCCGCTGATCGACGCGATGCTCGCCACGGGGGGCGTCACCGCGACCACCGTCGACCTGCGCGGTCACGGCGAGAGCCCGCGTGCCGACTCCTACGCGCTTGACGAGCTCGCCGCGGACGTGGCCGAGACGCTGCCCGCCGGGCTCGACCTCGTCCTCGGGCACTCGCTCGGAGGGGCGGTGCTCGTCAGGGCGGTCGCTCACCTCCGACCGGCCCACGCCGTCTACCTCGACCCTGGCTTCGGGCTGACGCTGCCGACGTCCGGCATCGGCGGCCGGCTCTTCTGGCTCGCGCCGCGCGTGAGCCTGGCCGTGGCCGCCCTCGCGCAGTCCCGGCGGACCGCCGCGAAGGAGGCCGCCTACACCCCCGCGATCCGAGCGTCGCTCGCGGCGGCCCGGGCGCGGTTCGACTCGTCGATGGCCGTGGACGTCTTCCGCGACGTCGCGTTCCACCCGCTCGCCGTCGAGGCCCCCGTCGTGCCCTCGACGATCGTGCTGTCCGACGACTCCCCCGCCGTCGTGCCCGACCGTCTCGCGACGGCGCTGGAGCACCGCGGCTGGGACGTGCGCCGCATCGCCGGCGTCGGCCACGACATGCAGCTCGAGGCGCCCGAACGCGTCCTCGCGTGCCTCGCCGACCTGCTCGGCCCGCCGCCTCGCTGAGGCGGGCGGCCGGCGAGATCCGGCGCGAAACGCGCCACGCGCCCCACGCGCCCCACCCGCACTACCCGCCCCGGACGAAGGCGGCGATCTCCGCGGCGTAGACGGAGTACGGCCGCTCGAGCGCGTGCTCCCGGACCCGTGCCATCTCCCGACGCAGCGCCTCCGGGTCCGACGCCACCCCCTCGACCGCCTCGCGCAGCAGCGCGGGGTCGTTCACCGGGACGAGCCGAACGGCGAGCTCCTCGTACCCCTGGATCCCGCGCACGGCCGTCGCCACCACGGGCACGCCGAACGTGGCCGCCGACATCAGACGGACGTGGCCCGCGCTGACCGAACGGTCCTTCAGAGCGACGATCAGCAGCTCCGCGTCGGCGAGAAGGGCGTCGTGCTCGGGGCGGGGCACGTCGCTGCGCACGGCGACCCCGGCGACGGCGGCGGGGGTCTCGATCCGCGCCCGCTCCGCCGACGGGCAGATGATCGTGAGCGGCCAGTCCCGTCGTGCCGCTGCCGCGATCACCGTGTCCCAGTCGCACGAGTTCCGCCCGGTCGAGATCCACCCCTCACGTCCAGCTCGTTCCCACGGCACGGGTTCGTCCACGAGCCGGTCGTCGAAGCGGTAGAACGGGATGACGACGAGCCGGGACCGCTCGATGCGGTACCGCTGCGCGTAGTCGTCCCGCTCCCACCCGGTCATCACCTGGGCCCGGAGCACGACGCGCGGAAGCAGGAATCGGTACGCCCACGTCACGAGGCGCCCGCGGCGCCCCGGCAGGAACTCGGTGAGCACCAGCGCCCGACGCCGCGCCACCCACAGCAGAGCGGCGAGAAGGACGAGACCGGCGGCGCTCCGACGGCCCTCGTTCGTGAGGATCGTGCCGGCGCTGCCCGCCGCCCGGACCAGCCGGACCGACTCCACGAGGCGGTGTCCCCCGTCGGTCGGGTCGTGGGCGTCGACGAGCTGCCCGTACCTGATGTCGCTGACGATCTCGGCGGTCGAACCATTGACGGTCACCATGGGGCGCTCCTCGTCCGCGGCACTCCTGAGCGGATGCCTAGCGAAAAACTAACAGGAAACGCACGACGGCGGAGGCCGAGCTCCGTACGGAACCCGGCCTCCGCCGTCGTGATCGGACGCCTCAGTCGCCCTTGACGTTCACGATCTGGTGCAGGACGTGCTCGATCTGCACCAGATCGGCGGCATCGGCCATCACCTGGTCGATGTCCTTGTAGGCCGCCGGGATCTCGTCGATGAACGCGTCGGTGTCCCGGTACTCGATGCCCCGCATCGCCTCCCGCAGCTCGTCGTGGGTGAAGAGCCGACGCGCCGCGGACCGCGAGTGGTTCCGACCGGCGCCGTGCGGGCTGGACGCGAGCGAGAGCCGGTCACCCTTGCCGGTGACGACGTAGGAGGCCGTGCCCATCGACCCGGGGATGAGGCCGGGCTCGCCCTTCCGGGCCCGGATCGCACCCTTCCGGGAGACCCACACCTCCTTGCCGAAGTGCTTCTCCTGCTCGGTGAAGTTGTGGTGGCAGTTGACCCGCTCGGCCTCCACGAGCGACGCACCGAGGTGGGTCTCGACGACGGCGATCACCCTGTCCATCATCTCCTCGCGGTTGGCGAGGGCGAAGTCCTGCGCCCACCGCAGCTCGCGGATGTAGGTCCAGAACTCGTCCGTGCCCTCGACGAGGTAGGCGAGATCGGGATCGGGCAGGTCGATCCACCACCGGGTGCACAGCTCGGCGGCGACGGCGATGTGCCGCAGCGCGATCTTGTTGCCCACGCCCCGGCTGCCCGAGTGGAGGAACAGCCACACGGTGCCGGTCTCGTCGGCCGTCACCTCGATGAAGTGGTTGCCGGAGCCGAGGGTGCCGAGCTGCAGCCGCCAGTTCTTCGCGTACCGCGCCGGGTCGAAGCCCGCCCTCCCGGCCTTCGCCTCGAGCTCGGCCACGCGCGCGGCGGCGGACTCGGTGAGCTCCGTGTTGTAGCTGCCCGCCGAGACCGGCACGACCGCCTCGATCGCCTCGCGCAGCGCGGCGAGGGATCCGGCGGCGCGGAGCTCGTCCTCGCTCCACTGGGTGCGGACCGCGATCATGCCGCAGCCGATGTCGACGCCGACGGCGGCCGGGATGATCGCCCGGAGCGTCGGGATGACGGAGCCGACGGTCGCGCCCTTGCCGAGGTGCGCGTCCGGCATCAGGGCGAGGTGCGGGTGGATGAACGGGAGGGTGGAGGTGCGGACGGCCTGCTCGCGGGTGTTGTCCTCGAGGATCGAGGCCCAGCTGACCAGGTTCGTGGCGAGGTGCTGACGGGTCATCTTCCTGTGTGCTTCCTGGTGGAGAGTGGTGCGCGCAGGACCGTAGCCCGGGCCTCGGTCGCGGGGCGACGGAAATACGGGACGGACGTTCGCCGTCGGGCACCGACAGCGCCCGGGAACGACGAAGGCCGGCCCCTCGCGGGACCGGCCTTCGGTGGAGCGGATGACGGGAATCGAACCCGCGCTATCAGCTTGGGAAGCTGAAGTTCTACCATTGAACTACATCCGCATGAAGCCGAGCCATGTCAGATCGCAGCTAACTCAGCGCGGCAACGCAGACCATAGTAGCCGCTCCGAGCGCCAGGATGAACCCGACACCACGGGCCGGCGACGGCGAGGTGTCGGGCGGGGGCTAGGGGACGTCGCGGCGCGTGATTCCGCGGTAGCCGGCCTCCGCGATCGCGTCCCCGGCGGCGACGGAGTCCGTCTCCACGCCGGCGAACCGCCACAGCTCGGCGCCCGTGACCGGGTCCAGCCCGACGGCCGCGTCCGACAGGTGGAGCACGGTGACGCCGTCGAGCAGGAGGACGTCCCACACGTACGCCTCCTCGCTGACCGGCACCGTCCACGCGACCTGGTCGGCACCCTCGAGCAGCCCGACGGCGGCGTCGTCCTCCCCGATCACGACGGCGCGGCTCGCGTCCCCGTAGCCCGACGGTTCGGCGACGTTCCCGGTCCAGACCTGGGCCCCCGGCGTCGCGAAGGAGTGCAGCAGCTCGCCGGGGGCCCCCGTCGCGAGGTCGAGCCCGATCAGCTCGCGGTCCCGCAGGAAGGCCGGCCGCGCGGGTGAGGAGTCGGACGGGTAGGCCAGCCGGACCCCCGGCGTCGACCACTGCAGCGATCCGGTGAGGTCGTAGCGGTGGACCGACGTGACGGACGTGTCGCCGGGCTTGTCGTAGCTCATGCAGTAGAGCGCGTCCCGGGCCGGCGTGGCGCGGTTGCAGTCGATGACGTCGCCGACGGGGCCGGTCGCGAGGTCGACGAGCATCGCGCCCGGCTGCGACCACAGGAGCGCGGTGCCGCCGTCGAGATCGCGCCAGCGCACGCGCTCCATCGTGCGGTTCGGGTCCGGCTTGTCGCCGCTCCCGGACAGCACGTCGGAGAACATCAGCTCGGCGCCGGCAACCTCTCCGACGTCGGTCGTCCACTTCACGGAGCCGTCAGCCGCGAGGAGGGAGAGTGACGCGTGCGGCGCGTTCGGCTCGGTGACCCCGAGCACGAGGAGTCCCTCGGGGCGGTGGTGCAGCGACCAGACGGACGTGAGCGTCGTCGGGACCTCCGTCACCTCCCCCGTGGCGACGTCGATCCGGGCGAGCACGTACGGCTCGGCGGCGACACCGTCCTCGGGCACGGCCGACGACGTGGTGAGGCACGCGAGGACGGCGTCCACGACGTCGTGGGCGCACGCCCCGTGGCCGATCTCGTGGGTCCACAGCGTCCCGCCGGAGCGCGGATCGAGCCCGGCGACGTGCTCGAGCGTGGAGTAGTTGGCACCGAGCCCGACGATCCACGCGTCGGGGGTGACGGCGATCTGGGACGAGTCGACCTGGCCGTCCCAGGAGTAGACGAGGTCCGCGCCCGCCACGATGCTCGCGGGGTCGACCTGCCAGGCGATCGGGAGCTCGCCGTCGGCGGTCGACGGCGAGGCGGTCGGTCCGGTCGGATCCGCCGTGGAGGTGCCTCCGGGTGAGGCGGGAGCCCCGGTCGAGGCGGGGCCGCGAGGGTCGGTCGGGGAGTCGAACAGCTCACCGATGCTGCCGACGAGCGCGTTCAGGCCGTAGAGGACCGCCGCAGCGAGGGCGACGATCCCGACGACCAGGCGACGACGGCTCGGGGACCGCGAGACCTGGGTGAACGGGTGGGCGGGCGGCGACTGGGGTGCGGGGGACGGCGTCTGTGACGGGGGCCGCGGGGCGACGGGCGGGAGGACGACGGGCGGCGGGTCCGTACCGGCCGGGGGCGCGGGCGACGGCGAGGCGTCGGGAGGCAGCGGCGCCGTCGGATCGCTCGCGGACGGCACCGCCCAGAACGCGTTCGCGGGGCCGGACGGGCCCGGACCGCCGCCCGGTCCTCCCGCCGCCGGTGGGAGGTAGGGGTTCGGCTCGCCGTCGTCGTCGGCACGTCCGCCGCCCCCTGCTGCCATGCCGTCACTCTAGGACCGCGAGACCGCCGACCGGTGGACGGGGAGCGGAGCAGACCTGCCCATCGTCCGACGGCGACGATCACCCCCGGGAGGGACCACACCCACCCCCTCGAGGGGCAGCAACCACCCCCGAGAGGGACTGGAAGTACCCCCTCGAGGGTGGGTGGGTGGCGGGGCGGGCGGCGGGGCGGGCGGCGAGGCGGGTGGGTGGGTGGGTGGGTGCGGCGCGGCCCGCGTCAGAGCGTGACCGCGACCTTCACCACGGACCCGGCCGGCGCGTACGGGACGAGGTTGCCCTCGATCGGGGCGCCGTCGACCACCAGCCGGCCGCGAGCGCCGCGCGCCCCCGAGTTCGTCACCTCGATCTCGTAGGTCGCCCCGCGCGCGACGCGCGTCACCGTGTACGACGGCACCTCGGGCCCGATCTGTGGGTCGACGACGAGGCCGTCGTGGTCGGGTCGCACGCCCAGCAGGTACTGCGAGACCGCCACGAAGTTCCACGCCGCCGTGCCCGTGAGCCAGGAGTTCTTCGCCTCACCCGTGCGAACCGCCTCCTTGCCGGCGATCATCTGGGCGTACACGTACGGCTCGAGCTTGTGCACGTCGCTGATCGCCTCGCGGTAGGCCGGCGTGATCCGCTTGTAGTAGTCGAACGCGCGGTCACCGCGGCCGACGACCGTCTCCGCGATGATCACCCACGGGTTGTTGTGGCAGAAGATCCCGCCGTTCTCCTTGTACCCGGGCGGGTAGGTGGAGACCTCGCCGAGCTCGATCCGGTAGGTCGTGTAGGCCGGGTGCTGGAGCACGAGCCCGTGCGGCGTGCCGAGCAGCTCGCCCACGGAGTCGAGCGCGCGGGTGGCCGGCGACGTCGCCGTCGAGACGCCGTCCTCCCCGCGCTCCACGCCCACCCCGGCCATCACGGCGAAGCCCTGCGGCTCGATCCAGATCTTGCCCTCGGGCGAGGCGTCCGTGCCGACCGGGTTGCCGAAGTAGTCGTAGGCCCGCAGGAACCACTCCCCGTCCCACCCGTGCGCGAGGATCGCCTCCCGCACCTGCGCGACGGCGGTGCGCGCCGCCGTCGCGACGTCGCCCAGCCCGCGACGCTCGGCGAGCGTGGCGTAGGCCTCGCCGTAGAGCACGAGCTGCGCCGCGATGAAGACCGACTCCGCCACGCCGTCGGTCTTGTTCTCGGTGGTCTGGAAGGACTCGCCCGGCTCGGTCGAGAACGCGTTGAGGTTGAGGCAGTCGTTCCAGTCGGCGCGGCCGATCAGCGGCAGGCCGTGCGGACCGAGGTGGTTCACCGTGAACTGGAACGAACGCGTGAGGTGCTCGAACAGCGGCACCTCGGTGCCCACCTCGTTGTCGAAGGGCACGGGCTCGTCGAGGATCGAGAGGTCGCCCGTCTCCTTGAGGTAGCCGTCCACGCCCGCGATCAGCCACAGCGGGTCGTCGTTGAAGCCGGAGCCGACGTCGTTGTTCCCGCGCTTCGTGAGCGGCTGGTACTGGTGGTACGCGCTGCCGTCGGCGAACTGCGTCGAGGCGATGTCGATGATCCGCTCGCGGGCGCGCTCGGGCACCAGGTGGACGAAGCCGAGCAGGTCCTGGTTCGAGTCGCGGAACCCCATGCCGCGGCCGATGCCGGTCTCGAAGAACGACGCCGAGCGCGACATGTTGAACGTGACCATGCACTGGTACTGGTTCCAGACGTTGACCATCCGGTCCAGCTTCGGGTCCGTCGAGGTGACCGAGAACGTCGAGAGCAGGTCGGTCCAGTAGTCCTTCAGGCGCGCGAGCGCGGCGTCGACCGCGGCCGGCGTCGCGAAGCGCTCGAGCAGCGCGTGGGCGCCCGACTTGTTGACGACCTGGTGGGCGTCGTCGGCCCACTTGAGCTCGTCGTCGTTCTCCTCGTAGCCGAGCACGTAGACCAGCTCGTGGCTCTCCCCCGGCGCGAGCTCGAGCCGGGTGGAGTGCGAGCCGATCGGGTACCAGCCGGAGGCGACGGAGTTGGTCGAGGCGCCGGCGCGCGGCACGGCGGCCTCGGCGAGCGACGCGTACGGGCCGCCGACGAAGGAGTCGCGGTCGGTGTCGAACCCGTCCGCCGGCTCGTTGACCGCGAAGACGGCGTAGTGGTTGCGGCGCTCGCGGTACTCGGTGCGGTGGTAGATCGCGCTGCCGCCCGACGGCACCCGCTCCTCCACCTCGACCTCACCGATCGAGAGGTTGCGCTGGTAGTTGGTCTGGTCGTCGGAGGCGTTCCAGAGGCAGAACTCGACGTAGGAGAAGAGGCTGACGCTCTTCGGGGCGTCGGAGACGTTCGTGACGACGACCTTCTGCACCTCGGCGTTCTCGCCGAGCGGCACGAGGACCGTGGTGGCGACGCGGAGGCCGTTCCGCTCGCCGGTGATGCTCGTGTAGCCCATGCCGTGGCGGGTCTCGAAGTGGTCGAGGTCGGCCTTCACCGGCATCCAGCTCGGGGTCCAGACGTCGCCGCCGTCGTTGACGTAGAGGTAGCGGCCGCCGGCGTCCGTGGGGATGTTGTTGTAGCGGTAGCGCGTGAGGCGGCGCATCTTCGCGTCGCGGTAGAAGGAGTAGCCGCCGGCCTGGTGGGAGATCAGGGAGAAGAACTGCTCCGACCCGAGGTAGTTGATCCAGGGGTAGGGCGTGTGCGGCGTCGTGACGACGTACTCGCGGGCGTCGTCGTCGAAGTGACCGAACTGCATGGCGTTCCTCTCGGGGTGGCGGGTGGGGCGCAGGGCTGCGGTGCCGGTGGAAGCGCTCCCACCACCAGGGTAGCCGACCAGATCGGGCGTGGCGGGCAGGGCGGGGTCCGTTCCGGCACCCTTCGCCCACCGGCGCCCTTGCCCGCCCCCGAGGCGCACCGACTACCGTGGTCGCGTGCTGCTCTCCGACCGCGACATCGCCGCCGAGCTCGACTCCGGCCGTGTCGGCCTCGACCCCTACGACCCGGCGATGATCCAGCCGAGCTCGGTCGACGTCAGGCTCGACCGCTTCTTCCGGCTCTTCGACAACCACAAGTACCCGGTCATCGACCCGGCCCAGGACCAGAGCGAGCTGACCCGCCTGGTCGAGGTCGCGCCCGACGAGCCGTTCGTGCTCCACCCGGGCGAGTTCGTCCTCGGCGCCACGCACGAGCGCGTCACGCTGCCCGACGACGTCGCCGCCCGCCTCGAGGGCAAGTCCTCCCTCGGCCGCCTCGGCCTCCTCACGCACTCCACCGCCGGTTTCATCGACCCGGGCTTCACCGGTCACGTGACCCTCGAGCTGTCCAACGTCGCGACGCTCCCCATCACGCTGTGGCCCGGCATGAAGATCGGCCAGCTCTGCTTCTTCCGCCTCTCCAGCCCGGCCGAGCACCCGTACGGCTCCGGCGCCGGCGGCTCCCGCTACCAGGGCCAGCGCGGCCCCACCGCCTCCCGCTCGCACCTGAACTTCCACCGCACCACCGTCGAGTAGCCGTGGGCCCGGTTCACGACGGCGACGCGGCGCTCGACGGGCTCCCCGGGCTCCCCGGGCTCCCGCGCCTCGCCCCCACGGTCGCCGTCCACCACCACCTCCTCCTGCTGGCCGACGACGTCGAGCCGGAGGAGGTCGAGACCCTCGTGACCTCGCTCGTGGTCGGCGCCCGCTGGACCACCACCGTCTCGGCGAGCATGCCGGGCGTGCTCGACCTGCTCCCCGACGCCGACCGCCACTCCCGCGCGACCCTCACCGGTCCGTGGAGCATCGACGCGGCGCGGGACGCGCTGGGGCTCCCGGACTGGGCGAGCACGGCGTTCGTCGTCGACGTCGATCCCGAGCGCTCCCCCGCGGCTCCGCCGCACCCCGGCGGGTACGGTCCGCTGCTGGACGCCTTCGGCCCGCACCACCCCGAGGGCCTCGAGCGCCAGGTGCTCGACGTCGCGCACGCGTGCGCCCGTCGGCTCGCCGGCGCGCTGCGGGTCACCTCGGGCGCCGTCGTCGAGCCGGACCCGGCCTCCGCCGTCGACCTCGCGGTTCACGCCCCGCTGTGGCTGGACCCGGACGCCCTCGCCCACGTGCTCGAGGGCGCGCTGCCGGGGATCGAGCTGCTGCCGGGCGCCGAGGCCGTGCACGCCGAGGGCCACCACCTCGACGGCTACGGCGCGACCTGGCACGACGGCGAGGCCGGCGACCACGTCGTCGTCGAGGTGGAGGCGGCGGAGGTGCTGGCCCCGGCCCTGCGCACCGCGGCGTGGACCGCCGGCGGCGTCATCACCTACCACCTGCGCTGGCTCGACGGCGATCGCACGCCGAGCGGCCGCGCCGGGCTGCGACGGCGCGACCGGGCTCGAGCCTCGCTCGAGGCGGCGGCGCTGGCGCTCCGGGACGCCGTCGGCGGCATCGTGCTCGACGAGGACGGCTTCGTCGTCGCCCCGGAGCAGCTCCGGGACCCGGCGGGCTGACGCCCGCTCCGCCTACGGCAGCTCGACCCGCTGGAGGAGGAACAGCTCCTCCATCAGCAGCCCGCCGTCCACGACGGCGGCCGGTCGGCCGGTGAGGGTGACGCTCCCGAGCACGTCGCCCGTCGCGGCGTCGAGAACGGCCCTCGAGCCCTCGTTGTCCAGGTCGACGAGCACGCGGTCGCCCGCCACGACGACCGTGGGGTACTGCGCGGCGTCGATCGCCGTGGTCCACAGCAGCTGGGACGTGGCCGGGTCGACCACCGAGATGGTCACGACCGTCGGCTCGTCCCAGTCGTCCCGCTCCTCCTGGGTGTAGATCACCGGGACGGCCTGCGTCCCGGCGAGGGTCACCGAGTCCGGCGTCACCAGGATCTCGGGGCCGGGGACACCCGTCGTCGGGTCCACGACGCGGTACAGCGACTCGTACCCGTCGTCCGTGGAGCGGTAGTCGGACGCGAGGAGCAGCGGCACCCGCTCGTAGAGCCCGGTCCGCAGGGACAGGTCGTCGTTCGTCCAGAGGACCTCGCCCGTCGGCGTGAGCGCGGAGGCGCCGGAGTCGTCCCTGGCCTCGCAGACGTAGGCGTCCGCGAGCACCGCCCCCGACCAGCACTCCGCGATGTCCGTGACACCGGTCGGGTCGAGCGCGACCACGCCGCTGGGGAGCGTCAGCACCGCACCGTCCCCGACGCCGACGAGATCGGTCGACCACCCCAGCTCGTACTCGCCCTCGTACTCCTCGACGAACCGCTCGGCGAGGTCCGCGGGGAGGTCGTCGAGGTCGTCGCGCCAGCGCAGCAGCCCCTGGTCGGTGTACCAGGTCAGCGAGGTGTCGCCGGTGGCGAGGTCGGGGGTGTCGAGGGTGACGACGCCGCCCGGCGTGGTGGCGATCAGCGCCACCTCGTCGGTCACGCGCCAGCGGGTCACCTCCTCGCCCGTGGCGACGTTGAGCGTCACGATGCTCGGGTCGCCGTCGAGGAGGCCGGCGCACGTGAGCAGGTCGCTGCCGCGACCGAGCGCGCCGTCGACGGGCGCGCACCTCGCCCGATCGACGTCGAGCAGATCCTTCGCGGATCCGTCCTCGAGCGAGAATGCGCGGAGCACGGTGGGCTCCAGCTCCTGCCACGGGTCGGGGCCGAACCGGCCGACTGCCCAGTCCCCGACGACGACGAGGCTCTGGTTCGGCTCCGCGCCCGCCCGGAGGCCGTGCATCGGGTCCGAGACGAGGAGCGAGTCGTTCTCCACGTCGACGGACCACAGGACGTCGGAGACCGCGGCGGGGACGGAGACCGGCGCGGCGGACGGCGACGAGGACGAGCCTCCCGTCGAGGTCGCCTCCTCGTCCGCCCCGTCCCTGGCCATGTTCGAGCCGACGACGACGGCGACGGCGACGACCGCGACGGCCGCGCCCACCAGCAGGGACGGGCGCTGCTTGCGCGGCGGCGCCACCGGGGGCGTCGAGCCCGTGGCGGTGTACGCGTACGGCTGCCTGCCGGTCCCACCGGGCGGGGTGACACCGGGCGGCGTCGTGCCCGTGCCGCCTGTCCCCGGCGCCGTGCCGTACAGGGCGGGGCCGCCGCGCTGCTGGCGCTTGCGTCCGCGGCGTCCCGGGGCCTGGGGTGCGCGCGCACCCGGCTGCGCGCCCGGGGGCGGCGTCGACCAGGACGGCGGCGCGTTCCACGCCGGGGCCGGCGGCACCGGGGCGGGCGTGCTGGGCGCGGCGGGCGGCCCTGAGGTGGCGGGCGGCGCGGCGGGGGTGGCGGGTGCGGAGGCCGGCGGCACGGCGGCCCCCGGCTGGAACCCGGGCAGTCCACCGGTGAAGTCGTACGCCGGAGGGAGCTCGACGTCGTCATCCGGATCAGGCACGATCCGAGACTACGACGACGGCGGTGCTCGCCGGGGATCGGGGGCGCTCAGCCGAGGTCGACGCGCCGGATCTCGAAGAGCTCGTGCACGAGTGCGCCGCCCGGCACGACGGCGGCGAACGAGCCGCTCCCGGTGAGCAGCCCGAGTACGTCCCCCGTCCTCACGTCGAGCACCACCCACTCGCGGAACGTCCGCGCGACCAGCACCCGGTCCTCCGTGACGAGCACGCGGGGGTGCCGCTCCGTCTCGACGGGCGTGGTCCAGGCGATCGTCCCCGTCGCGGGGTCGAGCACCGAGACCTCCGTCGTGGCGACCTCGTCGGACGTCGCGGAGCCGGGGCGAGCCGTCAGGACCGGGACGGCCGCCGTGCCGTCGACGTCGACCGGGTCCGGGCCACGCAGGATCTCGGGTCCGGCCCGACCCGTGACGGGGTCGAGGATCCGGTAGGACCGGTCCGTGAAGCTGTTGTCGAGGTACTCCTGGGTGAGGAGGATCGGGGCTCTCGTGCGCAGCGTCGACCGCAGGTCGACGTCCTCGCTCTCCCACAGGAGCGCGCCGGACGGCGCGATCCCGCGCGTCACCCCGGTCTCCAGGTCCGAGCAGACGGCGGAGCCCGCCAGGACGGTGCCCCACCGGCAGTCTCCCGACGCGGTGACCCCGCTCTCGTCCACGACGGCCAGCGCGGATCCGGCGACCAGGGCGGCGCCGTCCCCCACCGCCACGAGCTCGGTGGTGTACGCGAGCCGCCAGCCGTCGTCGCGCTGGTGGACGATCTCCTCGCGGACCGCGTCGGGGAGATCCTCGAGGTCGTCGCTCCAGCGCTGGGTGCCGTCCGCGGCGTACCACCGCAGCGCCGTCGCCCCGGTCTCGCCGTCGACCCTGTCCAGGACGACGTACCCGTCCGTCGTCGCGGTCATCAGGTCGACCGGGCTCCGGAGCGGGAACCGCTCGACCTCCGCCCCCGTGGCGACGTCGAGGGTCACCATCGCGGTCGTCCCGCCGATGCCGCCGGCGCACGCGAGCAGGCCGCCGCCCCGCCCGAGATCCTCCGGGACGGCGACGCATCGCGGACGATCCATCGTGACGAGGTCGCTCGCGTCGCCGTCGGCGAGATCGAACGCGCGGACGGTCGCCGGCGTCGTCTCGTCCCACGGGTCCTCGGTGAAGCGTCCGACCACCCGGTCCCCCACCGCCAGGAGGGCGTCGTCGGGGACGGCGTAGTCGGTGGAGCCGTCCATCCCGTCGTCGACGAGGAGGGCGGCGCTCTCGACGTCGTGCGACCACAGGACGCTGCCCGTGCTCGGCAGCTCGGGCAGCGCGACGCCGCCGCTCCCGCCCTCGTTCCCGACGTTGTTGGCGACGAGGACCACCGCCACCGTGACCCCGACCGCCGCGCCGACCAGGCGGTAGGGGCGCTGCTTGCGGGGAGGCGGGGGCGAGGGGCGCGACGGCGGAGGCGTGGGCGACGTGGTGCCGGTCGGGCCGGCGGAGGTGGTCGGGGCGGCGGCGCCGCGGCGGCGCGTCGACGCGGGGGGCGTGCCACCGGGGGCCGTCACGCCCGGGGGTGTGCCGTACAGCGCGGGGCCGCTCGAGCGCCGGTTCCGCCGCTTCGGGGGACGCCCGGGCGGGACCTGGCCGGGCGACGGGTCCGGCGTGGTCGACGGTGGCGGGGTCGGCGGCGTCGCCGGTGGCGGGGTGGACGGTGACGCGACGACCGGGGGAACGGGAGCGGCGGGCGGGATCCGCGGCGTCGCGGGCGGGGTCGTGGTGAATCCGGGAAGACCGACGGAGAAGTCGTACGCGGGCGGGAGCTCGACGTCGTCCGGTTCGGCCACCTCTCGAGACTACGACGAGCTCTGGGGCCCGTGCCCGCTCAGCCGAGCGCGATCCTCGACATCCGGCCGCCCAGCGACGCGAGCAGCACGTCCCCCGAGGTCGTCAGCGTGCCCGAGATGGAGACGACCGCGACCTCCTTGCCCGTCTCGGCCGACAGAACCGTCCACTCCGGCCACGTCCGCTGGACCAGCACGTGCGAGTCCGTCACGACCGTCTCGGCAGACCAGTACGCCTGGATCGTCGTGGTCCACCGCTCCTGCCCCGTGACGGGGTCGAGGGCGACCAGCGTCCGCGGGACCCCGTTCTCTCCCGAGTCGCCGTCCGTCTGGAGGAGCGGAACCGTGGGCGTGCCGACGACGTCGACGCGATCGGCGCCGGTCAGCAGCGCCGGGCCGACCTCACCCGTCGCGGGATCGACCCAGCCGACGGCGCCCGTCTCCCAGTTCTCGGAGACGAGGACGTCCGGCCGCGGCCGGATCGGCACCTCGCGCAGCCGCAGGTCCGGCTGGCTCCACAGCACCTCGCCCGCGCGCTCGAGCCTCGTGCCCTCCCAGGTGGTGCAGGCGACGGCGTCGCCCACGACACCGGCGAACCGGCAGTCCTCCCGGGTGGTCCAGCCGTTCTCGTCGAGCACGAGAGTCGAGCTCGACGACGTCACGACGACCTGGTCGCCGACGTCGACGAAGTCCGCGTACGGCGACGGGCTCGTGGTCCCGTCGCGCTCGAACAGCAGCTCCTCGCCCAGACCGTCCGTCCGGACGTCGGCCTCCCACCGGAGCGTGCCGTCCAGGTCGTACCAGCGCAGACCCGATCCGGCGTCGGGATGGTCGAGCACCACGAGGCCGGTCGCGCTCGCGTGGACGGCGATCGCCGTGGCGGGCACCTCCCACTGCAGGTCGGTGCGGCCGGTGCGCAGGTCGAGGATCTCCACCAGGCCGGCGTCGCCGTTCCCGGTCCCGTCGACAGCGCGGCTGACGCACGCCAGCTGCCGCGGGTCCGCGCCGGCACCGGTGCGCGGAACCGCCTCGCAGCGCACGTCGACCAGGTCCCGGCTCCACTCCAGCGCGCCGTCGTCGAGGTCGTAGGACTCGAGCGTGACCTCCTGCGCACCCATCTCGTTCGCGTCCGGCGGGCCGACCCGCCACAGGGCGTGGTCGCCGACGACGGTCACGGGCTCGTCCCACCAGCGTCCCAGACCGTCGAGGGGCTCCTCCAGGGGCTCGAGGGCGCTACGGGAGGGGACCTGCCAGGCGACGTCACCGAGCGCCGGGGTCGTCGACCCACCGGTCGGGCCGTCACCCCCGGTGTAGACCAGACCACCGACCACGGCGGCGACGGCGACCGCGACCCCCGCGATCAGGCCACCGTTCCGCCTCGGCCGCGGCGCCGGGGTCCCGGGGCGGCCCGGCCCACCAGCGCCACCGCGCCCGCTCCCGCCCGACGCGCCGAACTCCGGCATCCCACCGGGGAAGTCGTACGACGGCGGCGCCTGGTCACCCGGGTTCGTGCTCATGATCGCGACGCTAGCGCCCCGGCCCGCACGGGTGGGAGTCCGATCGCCGACCCTGCCACCCGGGGCCCGGCCTCAGCCCGCGACCCGCGCGATGTGCCGCGCGACCACCGGGTCGGCCAGGTAGTACTCGATGGCGTGCCGCCCGTCGTCGGGGTTGACCACGCCCGGCTCCTCGACCACGTCGCCCGCGGGCAGCAGACCGCCCACCAGGCCACCGATCGCGACGGCGTCGCGTGCGTCACGCGCGTTCACCCACGACCGCACGGGCGTCGGCATCCGCCGCGTCTCCAGACGACCGAGCGCCTGGATCACGGGCTGCCACGCCAGGGGCGCCCCCATCGTGAGGAGGAGCGGCACGTCCCAGGACTCCGCCGCCGGGTGCGCGCGGAGCACGTGGTAGGCGATGACGGCCCCGAGCGAGTGACCCAGCACCACCACGGGGCCACCGGTCGGCGCGGCCTGCGCGACGCCGTCGTCGATCATCTGGCGCAGCCGCGCATCGGTGAGGTAGCCGAAGCACTCGCGGGCGACGAAGGCGACCGTCGCCCCGGACATGCCGGGCACGTAGCGGTCGACGGCGGCCAGCACCGTCCGAACCCGGCCCCAGTCCTCCGAACCCGACCCGGTGTCGGCGGATCCGGTGACCGCCTCGAGCTGCTCGGGCGTGAACGCGAAAGACTCCCCGACGGCGGCGACGACGTCCCGGACGAACTCGCGCTCGTCCACCGGGAGGTCGCCGCGCAGGGAGACCCGCTCCGCCTCGGCACGCGCCACACCGCCGACCAGATGCTTGAGATTGCCCCCGTACCAGGGGAGCCGGACGTCCTCGTCCGTGAAGGGCGCCTCGATGCCCGCGGCGTCGAATCCGCTGCGCAGCGCGACCACCCACTGCTGCTTCATCTCGACGGGTCCGAACAACGGGCGGCTCCGTCCGTGCACCAGAAGAATGTTCACCATGGTGTCCACCTCTCGTCCTTGAGGCCACCATGGTGCCACGTCGCCCCTGACGTGGTCAGCCCTTGGCAAGTACTTGAATGGTGCACGGTAGGATGGTCAACGATCCCCGGCCGCCCTCCGACCTGACGGGACCGCGATGCTCCAGATCCTCCTGCTGCACGTCGCGGCAGCGTTGGTGGCGCCCCTCCTCCTGAACCGCTGGGGGCGGCGCATGTTCGCCGTGCTCGGCCTCGCCCCGGCGAGCGCCGCCGTGTGGGCGCTCACCCACACGAGCGAGGTGATGGCGGGGAATCCCGTCGTCGAGACCTACCGCTGGGTGCCCGAGCTCGACCTCGAGATCACCTTCCGGCTCGACACCCTGTCGTGGTTCATGGTGCTCATCGTCGGTGCGGTCGGCGCCCTCGTGCTCGCCTACTGCGCCTGGTACTTCGCCGCCGCCGCGAGCGGCAAGGGCCGCTTCGGAGGCGTCTTCGTCGCCTTCGCCGGCGCCATGCTCGGGCTGGTCGCGACCGACTCGACGCTCATGCTCTACCTGTTCTGGGAGCTGACCACGGTCTTCTCCTACCTGCTCATCGGTCACTACAGCGATCGCAAGGTCTCCCGCCGCGCCGCCATGCAGGCGATCATCGTCACCACCTTCGGCGGCCTCGCGATGCTCGGCGGGATCATCGTGCTCGGGCAGGTCGAGGGCGGGTCGTACTCCCTGCACGAGCTCGTGACGGCCCCGCCCGCGATGACGACGCTGACCTCCGTCGGCATCATCTGCGTGCTCGTGGGCGCCGTGAGCAAGTCGGCCCTCATCCCGTTCCACTTCTGGCTCCCCGCCGCGATGGCCGCCCCGACACCGGTGAGCGCCTACCTGCACGCGGCCGCGATGGTGAAGGCCGGCGTCTACCTCGTCGCCCGCCTCGCCCCGGGTTCTCCACGTGGGCGTCGTGGGAGTGGCCGCTCCTCATCCTCGCGGGCGCCACGATGCTGCTCGGCGGCTACCGCGCGCTGCGGCAGTGGGACCTCAAGCTCGTCCTCGCCTACGGCACCGTCAGCCAGCTCGGCCTGCTGATCATGCTGGTGGGCCAGAGCGACCGCGCCGTCGCCCTCGCCGGCATCGCGATGATCGGCAGCCACGCGATGTTCAAGGCCACGCTGTTCCTCACCGTCGGCATCGTGGACGCCGCGACCGGTACCCGCGACATCCACCAGCTCTCCAACCTCCGGCGGTCGATGCCGTTCCTGTCGGTCGTCGCCGGGCTCGCCATCGCCTCCATGATCGGGATCGCGCCGCTGGCCGGGTACGTGGCCAAGGAGGCCGCACTCGAGGGGCTCGTCCACGAGGGCGGACCGCGCAGCACCGCCCTGCTGGTGGTCCTGGTGCTCGGCTCGGTCCTCACCGTCGCGTACGGCCTGCGGTTCTGGTGGGGCGCGTTCTCCCGCAAGCACGGGCTCGAGGACACCCCCACGGACCGCGAGGCCTGGCAGATGTTCGTCTCGCCGACGGTCCTCGCCGTCGCCGGCCTCGCGACGGGTCTGGTCCCGGCGCTGGGCGAGCGTCTGCTCGCACCGTTCGCCGACACCTACCCCACGGGCGACGCGGGTCACCTCACGCTGTGGGGCGGCTTCGGCCTCCCGCTGTACCTGACGATCGGTATCCTCGTCGGCGGCGCCGCGCTGTTCTGGTGGCGCGGCCGCGACTCCGGGCTCCAGCGCCGCGCGAGCTTCGCGTTCGACGCCGAGGAGACCTACCGCCGCTTCATGCGCCTGCTCGACCGCGGCGCCGGTTTCGTCACGTCCCTCACCCAGCGCGGTTCGCTGCCGTTCTACCTGACCGTGATCCTGCTCGTGGCCGTCCTGGCGTCCTCGACAGCGATGCTGACCGGCGACGACGTCCGGCTCGGCGACGTCCGGGCCTGGGACTCCCCGGCCCAGCTCGCCGTCGGCGCCGTCGTGATCTTCGGCGCGATCGCCGCCGCCCGCGCCCGCCGCCGCCTCAAGGCCGTGCTGCTCATGGGCATCTCGGGCTACGGCGTCGCCGTCCTCTACGAGCTCCACGGGGCGCCCGACCTGGCGCTGACGCAGGTGCTCGTCGAGACCGTGACCCTCGTGGTGTTCATGCTCGTGCTGCGTCGCCTGCCGACCTACTTCTCCAACCGTCCGCTCGCCGACAGCCGCTGGCTGCGCGCGGCGCTGGGCACCGCCGTCGGGCTGGTGGTCAGCCTCCTGGCGATCATCGCCGTCAACGCCCGCACCGCCACCCCCGTCTCGGTGAACTTCCCGGACGAGGCGTACGACTACGGCTACGGCAGGAACATCGTCAACGTCACGCTGGTCGACATCCGCGCCTGGGACACCATGGGCGAGATCTCGGTGCTCCTCGTGGCCGCCACCGGCGTCGCGTCGCTGGTCTTCCTCCGGGTGCGGACGGCACGCGTCGAGCGGGCCTCCGACCTCGCGGGCGAGCGGCTCGGCGGCATCTGGACCGAGGGCGCCGCCGGCGGCGACAGCCTCGTCCACCTGCAGCGCAAGGGCATGCCGCACCGCGCGGGCCGTCCGTCCAACCCGGGCGGGGCCGAGCACGCCGCGACCGGGGAGCGCCACGACAACACCGACCCGGATCCCCGCGCCCGCTCGATGACGGCCCGCTGGGTCGACTCGACCACGAACGCGCTGCGCAACCAGCGCTGGATCTCGGCCGGCGCCACGCTCGCGCCGCAGCGACGCTCGGTGATCCTCGAGATCGCCACGCGCCTGCTCTTCCACACGATGGTCGTCTTCTCCGTCTTCCTGCTCTTCTCCGGCCACAACGCCCCCGGCGGCGGGTTCGCCGGTGGCCTGGTGGCCGGCGTCGCCCTCGTCCTGCGCTACCTCGCGGGCGGCCGGTACGAGCTGGGCGAGGCGGCACCGGTCAACGCCGGGATCCTGCTCGGCTCGGGGCTGTTCCTGTCCGCGGGCGCCGGCGTCGTGCCGATGCTGTTCGGGGGGACGGTGCTGCAGTCGGCCGTCCTGGAGCTCGACGGCGGACCGCTCGGCGAGATCAAGTTCGTCACGACCGTGTTCTTCGACATCGGCGTCTACCTGGTGGTCATCGGCCTCGTGCTCGACGTGCTCCGCACGCTCGGCTCCGAGATCGACCGCCAGGGCGAGGCCGAGGGCTACGTCGCCCGCGAGATCAGCCACGACGACTCCGACCCGGACGAGGACGACGACGCGATGGTGGCCGCCGAGAACGGTTCGACCGCGGGAGGGGCTCGATGATCGTCGACGTCACCACGCCGAGCATCGTGCTCGTCGTCGTCATGGGGGTGCTGGTCGCCACCGGTGTGTACCTGCTCCTGGAGCGCAGCCTCACCCGCGTGCTCATCGGCGTCGCCCTCGTCGGCAACGGCGTCAACCTGCTCATCCTCACGATGGGGGGTGCCGCCGGGGCGCCGCCGCTGGTCGGGGCGTCCGGGGAGCCGATGAGCGACCCGCTCCCGCAGGCGCTCGTGCTCACCGCGATCGTCATCACGCTGGGCTTCACCGCGTTCATCCTCGCGATGGCCTACCGCTCCTGGCAGCTGCACGGTCACGACGAGGTCCAGGACGACGTCGAGGACCGCCGGATCGCCCGCCGGGCGGAACGCGGCGAGCTGGACGCCCGGTCCGACGAGGCCGCCGCCAACGCGGCCCTCGAGGCCGCCCAGGTCCGCGACGAGACCGAGGACGACGTGGAGAACCTGCACCGCAACGGACCGACCGAAGGAGGGAAGCGATGAGCTGGCTCGCCCCGCTTCCCGTCGTCGTCCCGCTGATCTGCGCGGGGCTCGCGCTCACCCAGGCCCGCCGCCCGCGCGTGCAGGCGATCATCTCGCTCGCCGCGCTGTCGGTCGTGCTCGTCGTGGCCGTGATGCTCATGGTCCAGGCGAACAGCGGACCGCTGGTCGTCAACGTCGGAGGCTGGGCCGCCCCCGTCGGGATCGCCCTCGTGGTCGACCGCCTGTCGGCCCTCATGCTCGTCGTCTCGAGCGTCGTGCTGCTGGGCGTGCTGTCCTACTCCATCGGGCAACGCGCCTCCGACGTGGAGTCCGACGACGACGAGACCCCGGTCTCCGTCTTCCACCCCACCTACCTCGTGCTCGCCGCGGGGGTCGCGAACGCCTTCATCTCGGGCGACCTGTTCAACATCTACGTGGCGTTCGAGATCGTGCTCGGCGCGAGCTTCGTGCTCATCACCCTGGGCGCCACCGGCGACCGCATCCGAGCCGGGACGATCTACGTGATCGTCTCCCTGCTCTCCTCGGTGCTCTTCCTCGTCGCGATCGCGCTGATCTACGGCGCCACCGGCACGCTCAACCTCGCGCAGCTCGGCGAGCGGCTGCCGGAGCTCTCCTCCGGCACCCAGCTGACGCTCCAGGTGATGCTGCTGCTCGCCTTCGCCATCAAGGCGGCGATCTTCCCTCTCTCGGCCTGGCTGCCCGACTCCTACCCCACGGCGCCCGCACCCGTCACGGCGGTGTTCGCCGGCCTGCTGACCAAGGTCGGCGTCTACGCGATCATCCGCACGCAGGTGCTGCTGTTCCCGGGCGGTGCGCTCGACGACGTCCTGCTGTGGCTCGCGCTCCTGACGATGGTGGTCGGCATCCTCGGCGCCGTCGCGCAGGACGACCTGAAACGTCTGCTGTCCTTCACCCTGGTCAGCCACATCGGTTACATGATCTTCGGCATCGCGGTGTCCTCGCAGGTCGGGCTCGCGGCGACGATCTTCTACGTCGCGCACCACATCACCGTCCAGACGGCGCTGTTCCTCGTCACGGGACTGATCGAGCAGCGGGGTGGCACGACGTCGCTCGCCAAGCTCGGTGGGCTGGCCAAGATCGCCCCGGCGCTGGCGATCATCTTCTTCGTCCCCGCGATGAACCTCGCGGGCATCCCGCCGCTGTCGGGCTTCCTCGGCAAGGTCGGGCTCCTGCAGGCCGGTGTCGACCTCGGCACCCCGCTGGGGTACGCGGTCGTCGCGGCCGGCCTCCTGACCTCGCTGCTCACGCTCTACGCGATCATCAAGGCCTGGAACAAGGCGTTCTGGCAGACGGCGCCCGCGTCGCTCCCCGAGGTCCGCACCCCCAAGGGGATGTTCGGCCCGGCGGCCGCGATCGTCGCCGCCAGCTGCGCGATCACCTTCCTCGCCGGCCCGCTGTACACCTACGCCGACAACGCCGCCGACGACCTGCGCGCCCGATCGCCCTACATCGACGCGGTGCTGGTCGACGGCGAGCGCGGTGACGGACAGTCCAACGACGCCACGACCCAGACCGAGGGAGGCGAGGGATGACCGACCCGACCCCCACGACCGCGGCCGCTGCGCCGTCGTCGGGCACCCCGGCGCCTCGGGGTCTCGCCGAGACCCCGGCGGCCACCGTGCCGTCGTCCGGCACCGCTCCGGGCGCCACGAAGCGCGGCCGGCCGTCGGTCCCGGCGGTCCTCTGGCTGACCCTCGTGTGGATCCTGCTGTGGGGCGACCTGACGTGGGCCAACCTGCTCGGCGGGGTCATCGTGGCGTACCTGGTCGCCGCGTTCCTGCCGCTGCCGCGCGTGCCGTTCGCGGGCCGACCCTCGCCGGTCGGCGTGCTGCGGCTGCTCGGCCACCTCGCCGTCGACATCCTCGTCGCGAGCGTGCACGTCGCCTGGGTGGCGATCCGGTTCGGGCGACCCCCGCGCAGCGGCGTCATCCACGTCGAGCTGCGGTCGCGGTCCGACCTGTACCTGACGCTGACGGCCGACCTGTGCTCGCTGGTGCCCGGCTCGATCATCGTCGAGGCGCACCGTGCGACGAGCACGCTCTACGTGCACGTGCTCGACCTGCAGGGGGACGACGCCGTCGACCACGCCCGCAGCGTCGTGCTCGAGCAGGAGGCCCGGGTGCTCTACGCGCTCGCCTCCGCCGAGGAGATCAGCCAGGCCGGTCTGCCGCCGCGCCGCCTCGGTGGCGCGTCCCGCTCCGGCCGCGCGACCGTCCCGACCACCAAGGAGGAGCAGTCGTGAGCCTCGCCGTCGTCATCGCGTGCTCCGTGATGCTCGGGATCGGGGCCGTCTGCGCCCTGGTCCGGGCCGAGCGGGGCCCCAGCATGCTCGACCGGGTCGTGGCCGTCGACGTCGTGGTCGCCACGGTGCTCGGCTCCGTCGCCCTCGTCTCCGCGTGGACCCTGCGCTCCGACCTCGTGCCGGTGCTCGTGGTGCTCGCGCTCGTCGGGTTCATCGGCTCGGTCACGGTCGCGCGGTTCGCCGCCGCCGACCGGGACGAGGAGAAGCGCATCCTCACCCGCGAGGAGGCCAAGGCCGAACGGGAGGCCCGTCGTCGGGCCGAGCTCGAGGAGTCGGGAACGGAGGAGGGCTCGTGATCGCCGAGGGGAGCGTCCTGGACACGGTTCTGCACGTCCTGTCGGCGATCATGCTGCTGGCGGGATCGTTCCTCGCGATGGTCGCGGGGATCGGCATCGCCCGCTTCCCCGACCTGCTGTCGCGCATGCACGCCGCGACGAAGCCGCAGGTGCTCGGGCTGGCGATGCTCATGACGGGCCTCGCGCTCGAGATCCGCACCGGCGCGGTGATCTGGACGCTGGTGCTGGTCGTGGTCTTCCAGCTCATCACCGCACCCGTGTCGGCCCACATGGTCGGGCGCGCGGGCTACCGGACCTCGCAGGTCCAGCGAGACTCGCTGGTGGTCGACGAGCTGACCGACGACCTCGCACTGCTGGAGCGGCTGGCGGCCGAGCACGGGAAGCCTGCGGCGGCGACGGCGCCGGAGGCGACGGAGCACCTCGAGGCGGAGGCGGACTCAGCCGCCGAGGAGGCCGGGCCGGCCGCCGTCGAGGCGCACCGCGACGAGGCCTCGGCGACGGGCGCCTCGTTCGAGGGCGAGATCCTGCGGACGCGGAGCACCGACGACCACGAGGAGTCCCCCGACGAGGCGGCGTCCCACAAGGACTGACGAGGCCTTTCGGGTGTGGTCGCGAGGCCGTTCGGGTGTGGTCGCGAGGCCGTTCGGGCGTGGTCGCGAGGCCTTTCGGGTGTGGTCGCGAGGCCTTTCGGGTGTGGTCGCGAGGCCGTTCGGGCGTGGTCGCGGCCCGCGGGCCGACTCAGTCGGCGCGCTTGGCGATGTAGCGGGTGACCGCGCGCGTGGTGCCGGCGCGAGCGAGGGCGGCCAGCGCGCCGGAGACGGCGGCGAACATCACGAGCTCGCGGACCGTGGCGTCGTCCTCCTGCGACGGCGGGCGATGGCCGGTGACGCGGCGCCACACGAGGTCCAGCGCCTTGGTGGCGGCGAACCCGGCGGCCATGACGGCCAGGGTGGTCACGATCTTCTGATTGCTCGACGAGCTCACGGCGTCCTCCTCGGACCAACGGGTCTTCTGAGCCTAGTTGCTGCGTGGATGCACTCGGCGGTGTCGGATCTATCACATTCTGACGAGCGTGACCGTCCCGTCAGATACGTGCGAGAATTGGGGAATGCCGAAGATCATCGGAGCCACGCTCGCCGAGCACCGGGCCCAGGTCCGCCTGCGCCTCTTCGGTGCGCTCTCGGCCCTGATGGAGCGCGAGGGCTTCGACGCGATCACGTTGGCCGACATCGCCGGCGAGGCGGGTGTGGGTCGCACGGCGGTCTACAACCACTTCCCCGACAAGGAGTCGCTGCTCCTCGGGTTCATCGAGAACGAGACGACGTCGTACATCGGCGCCCTCGAGGAGTCGCTGGCGGGCATCGAGGACCCGGTCGAGCAGCTGCGCACCTACGTGCAGCAGCAGATCCGCCTGAAGCGGGTCTACCACCTGGCTCCCGGCCCGGACCTGCGGACCGTCGTCTCCCGCAACACGATGCTGCGACTGCGCGAGCACATCTCGCAGATCGAGGCCCCGCTGCGCCGCATCCTCATCCAGGGCATCGGCACCGGACGCTTCCCGCGTCAGGACCTCGACGCCGTCGTCCCGCTGATCAACTCCTGCCTCAACGCCCGGCACGTGCCCGAGGACGGGCCGCGCCGCGACCGCGCGATCGAGGAGACGGTGGCGTTCGTGATGCGCGCCGTCGGCGTCGACCCGAGCGTGGCGGTCCGCCGCACCGCCTGACCGAGGTCCGCCTCAAGCCCGGCGGGGCACGCCCCGGTCGCCGACGGACCACAACGGCCTCGCGAACGCACGCGAAGGGCCTCGCGAAAGGGCCCGAACGGCCTCGCCGACGGACCGCAACGGCCTCGCGAATGTCGGAACGTGCCCCCGCGGGGCTCAGCGCGTCGCTCGGCGGATCGCCGAGACCCCCACCCAGAGCCCGACGGCGAGCGTCCCCAGCGCGGCGACGAAGCCCCAGACCACGTCTGCCGTCATCTGCCCGGAGAAGAGCGCCCGCTCCCCGTTGACGAGGTACGTGATCGGGTTGAAGCGCGAGGCCACGCGCATCCACTCGGGTCCGGACTCCAGCGGCAGCATCATGCCGGCGAGCAGCAGGAGCGGGAACGTGACCGACTGCTGCACGGTCCAGAACAGCCACTCCCGGTTCTTCGACGCCAGCCCCAGCGCGTACGAGAGCGATCCGAGACCGATGCCGAAGATCCCGAGCATGACGAGCCCGAGCAGCACGCCCAACGGGTGGATCGTGAACCCGAACGGCACCGCTGCGATCGTGAGGATCAGCGCCTGCAGCACCAGCGGCACGAACTCCTTCAGCGCCCGACCCACGATGATCGACGCCCGCGACAGCGGCGAGGCGAGGATCCGCTCGTAGCTTCCCATCTGCATCTCGAAGAGCAGGTTCGAGCCGGTCATCCCTGTGCCGAACAGCGCGATCATCACCAGGAGCCCCGGCAGGAACCACTGGATGGTCGAGGATCCGGCGGCCTCGGCGCCCGGGCCGGCCATGGCCCCGCCGACCAGCCCCGAGAGCAGCGGCGCGAACAGCACCAGGAACACGATCGGCTGCCCGAGCGCGAACACCTGCGAGAACGGGTCGCGCAGCGTCAGGCGCAGCTCGCGCCAGGCCACGGCCCACGTGTCGTGGAGGAACCGCGCGACCGGGTTGGTCGGCAGCTCGGAGACGAACCGGGACGACGGCGTCGACGCGCCGCTCGCCGTCGTGGTCGCGGCGCTCATGCCGCACCTCCCACGCCGCCACCGGGACCACCGGCGGCGGCCGCCATCGCCTCGACGGCAGCCGCGTCGTCGCCCGACTCCGACTCCTCGCGCAGCGAGCGACCGGTCAGGGCGAGGAACACGTCGTCGAGCGTCGCCTCGGCGATCGAGGCAGCCGTAGGTCGCGCCCCGGCACGCTCGAGCTCGTGCAGAAGCACGGGGAACAGGGCCGGACCGTCGTCGAGATCGAGCCTGACCTTCCCGTCCGCCTCGGGGTCCGCGATCCGCTCGGCGAACCGCGAGTCCCCGCGAAGGACGTCGGCAGCGCGGCGGGCGGCCTCGCCGTCGGGGTAGGTCAGGGTGACGACGTCGGACGCGTGCGTGTGGCGCAGCGCCGTCGGGGTGTCGTCGGCGATGATCGCCCCCTGGTCGATGACGACGACGCGCTCGGCCATCCGGTCGGCCTCCTCGAGGTAGTGGGTGGTGAGCACGAGGGTCATCCCGAACTCGTGGCGCATCCGCTGGACGTGCTCCCAGAGATTGGCGCGGCTCGCCGGGTCCATGCCGGTGCTGGGCTCGTCGAGGAACAGCAGCGGCGGGCGGTTGAGCAGCCCCATCGCGACGTCGAGACGACGTCGCTGGCCGCCCGAGAGCGTGTTGACGGTGCGCTTCTCGACGCCGACGAGGTCGAGCGCGGCGAGCAGGTCGCTCGCGCGCTTGCGGCCCTCGGCTGCCGGGACGCCGTAGAACTGCGCCTGGCTGGCGAGCTCGTCGGCAACCCGGAAGTAGTGGCCGGCGCTGTTGCCCTGGCCGATGTAGCCGATCGTCTGCCGCACCCTGTCGGGATGCGCGACGACGTCGTAGCCCGCCACCTGCGCACTGCCGGCGGTGGGGGCGAGGAGCCCGGTGAGCATCTTGAGCGTCGTGGACTTGCCGGCTCCGTTGGGGCCGAGGATGGCGACGAGCTCGCCGTCGCCGACCGTGAGGTCGATGCCGCGGACGGCCTCGACCACGGACTTCTTCCTGGTGAAGGTCTTCGTGAGACCCGAGGTGGTGATCATCTGACTCCGTACGTCGTACCGTAAACCGGATGCGATTAGCATACGACGTACGGGAAGGGGCGGTAGCCCCTCCCGGCGACCGATGAGGAAGGGTGGGGTGATGACCCAGGAACGCGTGGCGGCCGACGCGACCGCAGGCGACGTCACCGTCGGGGAACCGTCCGGCCTGGCCGAGCAGCTCACCGAGCACGCCGAGGCCATCGGCCTCGAGGCTGTCGTCCCGACCCCCGAGCAGGAGCGCAGGCTCGCACTGCTGTGGGCTCCGCAGGAGCCGAGCACGCGGGGCCGCCCGGCCCGCTTCACGCTGGACGAGGTCGTGACGGCGGGAGTCGCCGTCGCCGACGCCGAGGGGCTGGCCGGCGTGACGATGCGTCGCGTGGCCAGGGAGGTGGGCGCCGGGGCCATGAGCCTGTACACCTACGTCCCTGGCCGAGACGAGCTCCTGGACCTGATGATCGACGCGGCCTACGCCGAGCTCGACCTGCCCGACGGCGACGGCAGCTGGCGCGACGGGCTGATCCGGTACGCGGACTCGTTCCTCTCCCTGTACTCGCGCCACCCCTGGCTGCTCGACCTGAACCAGTGGCGCCTCCCGCTCGCCCCGCACGTGCTCGACGCCGAGGAGGCCGGACTCCGTGTGCTCGCTGCGACGCCGCTCGAGCCGGCCCAGGTGGTGGGGATCCGCGACCTGCTGGAGACGTTCGTCCACGGGCTCGCGCGCGAGAGCGCGAAGGAGCGGCGCGACGGTGCCGATACCGGTATCAACCAGGACGACTACTGGAGCTCGCAGAGCCACTTCTGGGAGACGTACTTCGACACTGAGCGGTACCCGACGATGACGCGGATGTGGCTGTCCGGCGCGTTCGAGACGGACCGGTCGGGGACCGAGAAGGCGATCGAGCCGCTGCTGGAGGCCGTCGAGCGGGCGATCGCCGCCGTCGAGCGCTGACGGCGCCGTCCGTTCCGGATCGAGTGGCGCGTTCGGCGCGCTTCACCGTCCCGATCCGCGCGAGACACGCCAGTCGCCGGGCCCGGCGCGACGCCCGCGGCGACCGGGCGCCCGACTGGCGAGACTGGCCGGGCCGGCACGTCCCCCGGCGGCCCCGTCTCCTACCGTCCGATCATGACCACCCACCCCCTCCAGCTCGGCATCCTCTCCTTCACCTCCTACCTCGAGGACGGCGTCAGCGCGCAGGCCTCGCTCGAGGACGGCATCGCCCTCGTCCAGCACGCCGAGGCCCTCGGCCTCGACGGCGCGTGGCTGCGCGTGCGCCACTTCGAGCGCGCGCTCACGGGCGTCTTCCCCTACCTCGCCGCGCTCGCGCGCGAGACGTCGCGGCTGCGGCTCGGCACCGCCGTCGTCCCGCTCGCGGGCGAGAGCCCGGTGCGTCTGGCGGAGGACGCCGCGACCGTCGACCTGCTCGCCGGCGGCCGCCTCGAGCTCGGCGTCAGCAGCGGCATCCTCGGCGGCAACCCCGCCCTGGCCGACGCGATCACCACCACGTACGGCCACGGCCCGACGGTCGACGGCGAGCCTCGGGCCGCGTGGGTCCTGCGCCGGTTCCTGCTGGGGATCTCGGGCGAGGAGCTCGCCCCGGTCCCGGACGACGTGCGCCTGCAGTTCACGCACGCCGGCGAGGGCCTGCGCATCTACCCGCACTCCCCGCGTCTGCCGGAGCGCATCTGGTGCGGCTCCGGCACGGTCGCGAGCGCCGAGCGGGCGGCCCGTCTCGGACTCAACCTGCAGCTCTCGACGATCAACACCGAGACGCACGCCGCCGGCGTCGCGATCCAGCAGGCCGAGACCCTCGAGGCCTACCACGCGGCGCTCGACACAACCCCGCTCGGGCTGGCCGACCCGCGTCCGCGCGAGGTCTCCATCAGCCGCTACGTCCTCCCGTGGACCAGCGAGCGCGAGCGCACGGATCTGCTCGCGGCCGCCGAGCGCCACATCCCCGGGGTCACCGAGCGGTTCGGCGAGGGGTGGAAGGTGGGGTCGGTGGACGACGTCGTCGAGCAGCTCGCGAGCGATCCCGCCCTGGTCCGCGGCCAGGAGCTGTTCCCGACCACGCTGCTGGCGAACCTGCCCTCGCAGCTGGGCCCGGAGCTGACCCAGCGGCTGGTCGAGGTGCTGGCCACGGAGGTCGCGCCGCAGCTCGGCTGGACGCCGGCGGGCTGACCCCGCGACCGCCCGCCGGGCCACGTCATTCGCGAGGCCCTTCCGGCGCACCCGCGAGGCCCTTCCGGCGCACCCGCGAGGCCCTTCCCGCGCACCCGCGAGGCCCTTCCGGCCCACCCGCGAGGCCCTTCCCGCGCACCCGCGAGGCCCTTCCGGTTGCGACGCAACCCGAAGGGCCTCGCGATGGGACCCGAAGGGCCTCGCCACCGGACACGAAGGGCCTCGCCACCGGACCCGAAGGGCCTCGCGAACGACCCGAAGGGCCTCGCGAACGTCAGTCCGCGACCGCACCGCCCTGGAGCTGCGGGCCCGGGAGGGCGGCCGGCCCACCGCTGACCGGCGGTACGCCCGTGCGACCGGCCGGGGCCTTCTCCCCCGCCGTGACCGCGAACGGCAGCACGTTGCCGGCCACCGGGGCCGGGCACGTGCCGAAGTCGGAGAACGCGTACGGGTAGCTGACCGCGCGGTTGAGGTCGACGACGCCGCGACCCGACGTCGGGTCGCCCTCCACCCCGACCGTGCGCCACGCCGAGCTCGTCACGCCCGAGGTGGTGTCGCGGAACGCGAGCGACCACGCGCCGTGCCGACCGGTCGCGACCAGGCGGTGCTCGACGCCGCCGTGCACGATCACGACCTCGCCCACCGCGCTCGCGCGCTGGGTCAGCCCCGGCGCGGCCGAGTCGACCACGACCGTGCGCGGCTCGTCGTACGGCTCGAGCACGACCGGCAGGCGCCAGTCGGCGTCGAACTCCCAGGCGGGCACTCCCGCGAAGCCGGTGCGTGCCGGCGCCTGCGGGTCCCGCAGGCGCAGCGCGTAGTACCCGCCGCGGCGGAGCACCTCGATCCTCACCTCACCGACGACGGCGAACGCCCGGGCTCCGGCCTCGGCCACCTCCAGCGTGATCTCGCCGTCGAGCGGGGACGACGGCGGGGTCCCGCCGTCCTCGCCCGGCTCGCCCAGGAGGTCCAGGCCGTCGGTGACGTCGGCCGCGACGTGGAGCACGCCGTCGCGCACCCACCACCGTCCGGGCAGGCCGCCGGCGACGGACGGCGCCGCGGCCGTGACCCACTCCAGCCCGACCACGCTCAGCCAGTCGTGCGGACGGCGCAGCCCCTCCTCGCGGCCGGTGCGGAACGCGCGCCAGTCCTGCTCGAGCTCGCCCGCGGTGACGACGTCGGTGCTCATGCGCCGGCCTCCTTCCAGATGTCGTACGCGCTCCACAGCACGCCGCCGGCCTCGTCGATCGCGATGCCGTGGACGCCGGACGCGGCCGCGACGTTGTCCTGCGGCACGTAGATCGGCAGCGAGTAGGCGTTCTCGGCGATGTGCTGCTGCGCCTGCTGGTAGAGGTCGGTGCGGGTGGCGACGTCGTTGGTCGCCGCTGCCTCGGTCAGCAGGGTGTCGAGCGCGGTGTCGTCGACCTTGCCGCGCGCGAGCGTGCCGTCCGTGGCGTAGAGGAAGATCAGCGGCTGGCCGGAGTCGGCGTCGCCGCGAGAGTTGTCGAAGATCTGGTAGTCGTTCGCATCCGCCTTCTCGGTGGCGGTGCCCGCGTCGACCGGCGAGAACTGGAAGTCGATGCCGACGTTCTCCTTGAGGCTGGCGGAGATCGCCTGGCCGAGCAGCTCGCGGTTGTCGCGCAGGTAGGGCGCGGCGGCGTAGTCGACGATCGTGAGACGAGCGCCGCCCTTCGTGCGGTAGCCCTCGGCGTCCCGCTCGGTCCACCCGGCCTCGTCCAGCAGCGCGTTCGCACCGTCGACGTCGGTCTCGTACGAGGCGCCGACGCTCTCGTCGTAGAACGGCGAGATCGAGCTGACCGGGGCGAGCGCACGGTCGACCTCGCCGTGGTGCACGCCCTGGAGCACGGCGTCGAGGTCGACGCCCTTGATGAAGGCCTGACGCACGCGGACGTCGTCGAGCGGCGCCTGCGAGACGTTGAAGTAGTACGTGTACGGCAGACCGTTGTTGAGCGCGCGGTCGTAGGTGAACTCCTCGCTGTCGGCGAAGAGGGGCACGTCGATCGACTGGACGCCGTCGATCGCGTCGACCTGGCCGGAGGTGAGCGCACCGGTGCGCGTGGAGGCCTCGCCGAGGAACCGGTAGGTCACCGAGTCGAGGTGGGCCGGGCCGTCGTGGTCGGCGGCCTCGGGGGCCCAGTCGTAGTCGGCGCGCTGCGTCAGCACGACGTCCTGGCCGGCCGTGTACGACTCGAGCACGAACGGGCCCGTGCCCGCGACGTCGGTGCCGCCGGCCGCGAGGTTCGCGGCGGTGGTGATCGACGTCGGGGAGATCGGCGCGCCGTTGAGCGAGGACAGGTAGTCCAGCAGGAACGCGTCCGGCTGGCTGAGCGTGATGACCACGGTGCGCTCGTCCGGCGTCGCGACGTCGGTGACGTTGCGGAGCGAGAACACCGCCTGGCCGGAGTAGCCCTCGACCCGCGCCTGGTCGAGGTTGGCGAGCACGGCGGCGGAGTCGAGGACGTCGCCGTCGGAGAACGTCACGCCCTCGCGGAGCACCAGCGTCAGCTGCGTCTCGGCGTCGTCGTAGGTGAAGGACTCCGCGAGCCAGGGGTCGTAGCTGCCGTCCGCGTTCTTGTAGAGGTAGGAGTCCACGAGGTTGCGGAGTAGCAGCTTGGCCTTGTTCTGCCCGTTGGTCTGGGGGTTGAGGGTCAGCGGCTCGGTCTCGAGCGCCCACACGAGATCGCCGCCCGCCACGGGTTCGCCCGCGTCGGTCTCGGCCTCGGTGGTCTCGGAGCCGGAGCCTCCGGTGGACCCGGCGCCGCCACCCGTCCCGGCGTCGGCGGAGCCGCACGCGGTGAGGGTGAGCGCCGCGACGGCGAGCAGGGCGGGCAGGGTCGCGCGGCGGGACGGGGGCCGCAGTGTCGAGCGGGACATGGTTCTCCTAGGGGTGGGGCCGGGGCCAGGGGTGTGAACGAGGTGGACGAGGGAACGGGGAGGGGTCAGGCGACCGCGCTCTCGCGCAGGTCGGGCAGCGCCTGGAGGAGGCGCTGGGTGTAGGGGTGGGAGGGGTGGTGGAAGACCTGCTCCACCTCGCCCTGCTCCACGACCACGCCGTCCTTCATCACGACGATCCGGTCGGCGAGGTGGTGGACGACACCGAGGTCGTGGGAGATGAAGAGGATGGCGAGGTTGCGGGAGGCCGCCAGATCCAGCAGCAGGTCGAGCACCTGGGCCTGGATGCTGACGTCGAGCGCGGAGACCGGCTCGTCCGCCACGATCACGGCGGGGTCGGCCGCGAGCGCCCGGGCGATCGCGACACGCTGCCGCTGTCCGCCCGACAGGGTGCGCGGGTGCCGGCCCGCGACGCTCGGGTCGAGCCCGACCTGGGACAGCAGGCTCGCGACGCTCTCGCGGCGGCCGGTCCGGGTGGTCCCGTCGACCTGGCGCAGCGGTTCGGCCACGACCTCCGCCACCGTGTAGCGGGGGTCGAAGGAGGACAGCGGGTCCTGCGCCACGAGCTGGACGTCGAGCCGGCCCGCGGGCCGGACGACCTCGCCCGAGTCGGCCTCCACCAGCCCGAGCAGCACCCGGGCGAGCGTCGACTTGCCCGAGCCGGACTCCCCCACGACGCCGAGCACCTCGCCCTCGCGCAGCTCGACGTCGACGCCGGCCAGCGCGTGCCGCGTGCCGCCGCCGGGCGTCGGGTACGTGCGCACGAGGTCGCGGCCCGACAGGATCACGCGCTCCCCGGGTGCACGCTCCGCCGTCGGGAGCCGCTCGGGACTGCTGAGGCGGACCCCGCGCGAGGCCGCGGACGGGACGGCGGCGAGCAGCGTGCGCGTGTAGTCGTGCTGCGGATCGGTGAGGACCTGCTCGACCGATCCGGACTCCACGACGCGGCCGTCCTTCATCACGAGGATGCGGTCCGCGACGGCGGCGACGACGGCGAGGTCGTGCGAGATGAGCAGCAGCGCCGTGCCGTCGGACCGCAGCTGCGCGAGCAGCTCGAGGATCTGGGCCTGGACCGTGACGTCGAGCGCCGTGGTGGGCTCGTCGGCCACGAGCAGGGACGGCTGCGACGCGAGCGCCGAGGCGATGAGCGCGCGCTGGCGCAGACCGCCGGAGAGCTCGTGCGGGTAGGCGTCCACGCGCTCGGCCGGATCGGGGATGCCGACGGAGGCGAGCAGCTCGACGGCGCGCTCACGCCGTCGGCCGCGGGCCAGCAGTCCCGGAAGCGTGCGCCGGAGCGACTCGCCGATCTCGGCGCCGACCCGGCGCAGCGGGTCGAGGCTGACCAGGGCGTCCTGCAGCACGAGGCCGACGGACGTGCCGCGCAGCCTGCGCCAGCCGCGGTCGGACAGCCGGCGGGCGTCGACGCCGTCGATCGTGAGCTCGTCCGCCACCACCTCGGCGGTGTCGCCGGCGAGCCCGACGAGGGTCCGCGCGGTGACGGACTTGCCCGACCCCGACTCCCCCACGATCGCGACGATCTCGCCGCGGTGGATCTCGAGGTCGAGGCCGTCGACGGCGGGGCGGGCCGCGCCGTCGAACGTCACCGTGAGACCGCGGACGGTCACGAGCGGGGCCTCGGGTGCCTCGCGCGTCCCGGGCGCCCCTCCCGTCGTCGCGGCGCTCATGCGGCGCTCCGCTCGAGGTGGCGCTGGACCGCGCGGCCCAGCACGGTCGCGGACACGACCGTGAGCACGACGGCGAGGCCAGGGAACACGGCCCCCCACCAGGCCACCCGCAGGTAGTTGCGGTTCTCGGCCAGCATCGCGCCCCACTCGGGGGTGGGCGGCTGCGGGCCGAGCCCGAGGAAGCTCAGCCCGGCGGCGCCGATGATGGCGCCGCCGAGGCCGATGGTCGCGAGGACGGGCACGGTGGCCAGGGCGTTCGGCAGCACGTGCCGGAGCGCGAGCCTCGGCCCGGTGAGGCCGAACGTGCGCGCCTGCTCGACGTACCCCGACGTGCGCACGACCTGCGTCTGGGCCCGGACCACCCGGGCGAACCGCGGGATCCCGGCGATGCCGATCGCGACGATGAGGTTGCCCAGGCCGGGGCCCGTGAACGCGATGAGCACGAGGGCCAGCAGGATCTCGGGGAAGGAGGCCAGCACGTCGACGGCGCGGGCGACGACCGTGTCCAGGACGCGGTTGCCGCTCCCGGCCAGCAGGCCGAGCAGGATCCCGCCAAGCGCGGCGAGCGTCGTCGCGGCCAGGCCGATCGTGAGCGAGTACCGGGCGCCGTGGATGATCCGCGCGAGCACGTCGCGGCCCAGGGAGTCGGTGCCGGCGAGGTGCTCGGCGCTCGGCGCGGCGAGGGCCGCGAGCGGATCAGCGGCCAGCGGGTCCACGCCCGTGAGGAGACCGGGGGCGATCGCCGCGACGGCGACGACGACCAGCACCACGGCGGCCGCCAGTCCGCCCCAGCCGAGCACCGGTACGCGCAGCCGCGGGCGGCGGGGACGGGATCGCGGGGCGGCGGCGCGGGCGCCGTCGCCGGCCGCGTCGGAGGCGGAGGACGCGGAGGAGGTGACGCGAGGACGGACGAGGGTGGTCATCGGGTACCGCCTTGGGGGAGGGAGCCGACCGGCTCGGGCAGGAGGGTCGAGACCAGGACAGGGACGCCGTCGTCGGTGGCGGTGCCGGCGACCCCCGGACCGGCGGCACCGACGGCACCGAGGGCCGGGGCGCCGCCGCGACGCCGTGCCCCGGAGCGCAGCCGCGGGTCGATGGCGAGCGTGAGGAGGTCCACCAGCGTGGAGACGGCCACGAACGTCGCGGCCGCCACGAGGGCGACGCCGAGCACCACCGGCAGGTCCTTGCCGTACACGGCGTCGACGGTGATGCCGCCGAGGCCGGGCCGGCCGAAGACCTGCTCGACGATGACCGTGCCGCCGAGCAGTGAGCCGACGACGATCCCGGCGATCTGGAGGCCGGGCAGGCTCGCGTGACGCAGACCGTGCCTCGTGCGGACCGACAGCGGCGACACCCCGCGCGAGCGGGCGGTGAGGGCGAACGGTTCGCGGAGCGCCCGGTCCAGACCCTCCCGCAGCACCTGCGAGAGCAGCCCGGCGATGGGGAGCGCCAGCGCGAGGGCCGGCAGCGCGAGCGACCGCCACCCCGCACCGCCCGCCACGGAGAACCAGCCGAGCTGGAAGCTGAACACCGCCAGGAGCACGATCCCGATCCAGAACGACGGGATCGACAGCAGCACGAGCTCGAGGCCCGAGGCGATCCGGCGCACCGGGCCGACGCGGCCGGAGGTCAGCAGCGCGAGCGTGAGGGCGATGACGACGGCGAGCGCGAATGCCGAGAACGTCAGCGCCACGGTCGAGCCCAGCTGGGCCCCGAGCACCTCCGAGACCGGCGCCCGCAGCAGGTAGGACGTGCCGAGGTCGCCGCGGAACAGGCCGGTGACGTAGAGCGAGTACTGCACGAGCAGCGGGCGGTCGAGACCCCACAGGGCGATGATCTCGGCCCGCAGCTGCTGGTCGTCGCGGTTCTCGCCGAGGATCAGGTCGACGGTGTGGCCGGGGGCGGCGTAGACGGCGAGGAACGTCACCGTGACGGCCGCGAGCAGCACGACGGCGGCGGTGCCGAGCCGGGCGAGCACGAGTCGGAGCACGAGGTCTCTCCTTCCGGTTGGGGGTCTCGGGCCGCGATCGATCGAGGTGCCGCTGCACCGAGAGGGGGGATTGGGCGGTGACGCTACGGACGGCGACGACGACGGCTCCCGGCGATCGCGGGCGTCTCGCCCGCTGAGACGGCCGTGGCGCCGTTCCAGTCCCGTCGTCGCCTGAGCCGTCGAAGGCGTCTCAGCGGGCGAGACGGATGCGAGCGTCCCTGGGCGCCCTCCGCCGCGTCATTAGCGTCCCCGGCAACCCCTTTCCCCACGCCCCAGGAGGTATCCGATGTCGCAGCGACCCCTCGTCGTCGCGGTCGAGCTCGACGGTCACGGTGCCCACCCGGCGGCGTGGCGCGCGAGCGCCGAGCAGCCCGGCGCCGTCTTCGACCCGGCCGTGCTGCGCCGCACGGTGCTGGCCGCCGAGAACGGCGGCTTCGCGCTGGCGACGTTCGACGACGCCCTCACGACCACCCAGGCGACCGCGAGCGCCGGCGGCGTCGCGGGCCGCCTCGACGCCGTCGTGCGCAGCGCGTTCGTCGCCCCGCTGACGGCACGCGTCGGCCTCGGACCGCGCGTCGACCCCCGCGGCGTCGAGCCCTTCCACCTCGCCGCGCAGCTCGCCTCGCTCGACATCGCCTCGCTCGGCCGCGGCGCGTGGGTGGTGGGCGACGCCGACCAGCCCGCCCTGGCCGACGCCGTCGACAGGGTGGTCCCCGAGTCGCCCGAGGACCGCCGTCGCGAGGTGGCCGACGTCGTCACCACCGTCCGCCGGCTGTGGGACTCGTGGGAGGACGACGCCGTCATCAAGGACGTCACGACCGGCCGGTACATCGATCGCGACCGGGTGCACGCCGTCGAGGTGGTCACCCCGACCTTCTCGGTGGCCGGTGCGAGCATCACGCCGCGTCCCCCGCAGGGTCAGCTCGTGGTGCTGGCCGCCGACACCGCGCTCGACCCCGCGGCCGCCGACGTCAGCCTGGTGGGAGGACGCACGGTCGAGGACGTGCTCGCCAGGGCGGCCGCCGCCCGCGCGGCCGGGGCGCCCCGTGTGCTCGCGGAGATCGAGGTGCTGCTGGACGCCGCCGACGCCGCCGCCCCGGATCGCCTCACCGCCCTCGAGGCGCACGCCGTGTGGACCCCGACCGACGCGCTCCGCTTCGTCGGTTCGGCGTCCGGCCTGCTGTTCCTGCTCGAGCAGCTCGCCGGGGCGGTCGACGGCGTCCGGTTCCACCCCGCCGTCCTCAGCGCCGACCTGCCCGTGCTCACCCGCTCGGTCCTGCCGCGGCTCCTCGCAGCCGGCCTGACCCGCCCACCGCGCGCGGGGCAGACGCTCCGCTCCGTGCTCGACCTCCCCCGCCCCGAGAACACCTTCACCCGGAAGGACGCCGCATGAGCACGAACCTCGGCAGCAGAACCGGCAACCCGCCGCCCCGCCCGACCGCCCACGTCCACCTCGGCGTCTTCTTCCAGGGCGTCAACCACCACACCGTCTGGTCCGACCCGCGCTCGGGCTCGCAGACCGACCTCCTCTCGTTCCGCCGGATCGTCGAGACCGCTGAGCGAGGCCTGTTCGACGCGTTCTTCCTCGGCGAGGGGCTCCGGCTGCGCGAGACGAACGGCCGGCTGCACGACCTCGACGTCGTCGGCCGCCCTGACGCGATCACGCAGCTCGCCGCGCTCGCCGCCGTCACCACCCACATCGGCCTGGTGGCGACGCAGAACACCACGTACAACGACCCCGCCGACCTGGCGCGCCGGCTCGCGAGCCTCGACGTGCTCTCGGGAGGGCGCGCGGCCTGGAACGTCGTCACCACCGACAACGCCTGGACCGGGGCCAACTTCCGCCGCGGCGGCTACCTCGACCACGCCGACCGCTACACGCGGGCCGCGGAGTTCCTCACCGCCGCCCGCGCGGTGTGGGACTCCTTCGCCGACGACGCCGTGGCCCCCTCGCGCGACAGCGCGGCCTGGTCCCGGCCCGGGGCCGTCGCGCCCGTGGCCGTGGACGGCCGCACCCTGAGCAGCCACGTCACCCCGACCGTGCCGCGCAGCCCGCAGGGCCACCCCGTGATCTTCCAGGCCGGCGACTCCCCCACCGGCCGCACCTTCGCCGCCGAGAACGCCGACGTCATCTTCTCCGCGCACGGCGGCGACCTCGAGGACGCGCTCACGTTCGCCCGGGACATCCGCCGTCGGACCACCGCGGCCGGCCGCCCCGCCGACGACGTGAAGATCTTCCCCGGCACCGCGTTCGTGCTCGGGGCCACCGAGGCCGAGGCGCAGGAGAAGGCGCGCTGGCTCGCCCACGAGCAGATCTCCGACGCCACGGCGCTGTCGATCATCAGCCACATCTGGGGCGAGGACCTCAGCCACCTCGACCCCGAGGGACCGCTGCCGGAGCACGACCCGGCCCCGCGCGAGCTCGCCCGCACCCGGGGCACGGGCGCCGGTCAGGGGGATCCGGTCCAGCTCGCCCGCAGCCTGCGCTCGCGCGCCGACGAGCGCGGCCTGTCGCTGCGCGAGGTCGTCATCGCCGCCGACCGTCGGCAGGGTTTCGTCGGCACGCCCGACGCCGTCGCGGACCGCCTGGTGGAGTTCGTCCGCAGCGGCGCCGTCGACGGTTTCAACGTCTCGCCGTGGCTCGTGCCGGACGGCCTGGACGACGTCGTCGACCTCCTCGTGCCGGCGCTGCAGGAGCGCGGCGCCTACCCGACGAGCTACCGCGGCACCACGCTGCGCGAGCACCTCGGGCTGCGCGAGCCGCTCACGCGGCGCGCGGACGGCCGGACGGCGGTCGGCGCATGAGCGTCGTGGTGCTGTCGGGCAACCCGCGGGTGGGCTCCCGCACGAGCGCGGTCGCGCTCGAGCTGGCGCGGGCGCTGGTCGCGGCCGGTGTCCCGGGCGGCGCGGGCGACCCGGCGGGGGACGGCGAGATCGTCGCCGTCGAGCTGGCCGACCTCGCGGGCGAGGTGCTCACGGGCGGGGCGGCGACCACGGCCGCGCGCGAGGTCGTGGCGGGCGCGAGCCTGCTCGTCGTCGCGACGCCCGTCTACAAGGGTGCGTACACCGGGCTGCTGAAGGCGTTCCTCGACACCTACGCCGAGGGCGAGCTCGGCGGGGTGCCGACGGTCGCCCTCGTCATCGCGGGCAAGGACGGTCACCTGCACGCCGGCGAGACCCACCTGCGGCCCGTGCTGCTCGAGGTCGGGGCCGCGCTGCCCGCGCCCGCGCTCGCGCTGCCGCAGCGCCTGGTCGGCGAGCACGCCGGCGTGCTCGAGGAGTGGGTCGGACGGTACGGCGCACTGCTGACGGCCTCGTCCCGTGCCGTGACGTCGCCGGTGGCGGTGCCGGCGTGAGCGCCCAGCCGATCCCCCTCGACCTCGAGGCGGCGCAGCACTCCGGCCCGCTGTTCCGGGAGATCTTCCGGCGCCACCCGGCCGGCGTCGCCGTCGTGACGCTCGTCGACCCGGTGCTGGGACGCAACGTCGGCTTCACCGCGACGTCCGTGATCTCCGTGTCCGCCGCCCCGCCCACGCTGGCGTTCTCGATCTCGCGCGGCTCGTCCTCGTGGCCGGCGCTCGCGGCCGCCACCAGCGTCGTCGTCAACTTCCTGCACTCCAGCTCCGGCGGCCTCTCGCAGCGCTTCGCCACCCACGGCGTCGACCGGTTCGCCGGCGTCGACTGGTCTCCGCTCGAGACCGGTGAGCCCGTGCTCGACGGCGCGTCCTCCTGGGTGCGCGCGACCGTGCTCGAGCGGCACCCGACGGCGGACAGCGCCCTGGTCGTGGCCCGCGTCGAGCGCGGCGCCGTCGGCGACGACGAGCCGCTCGTCTTCTACGACCGCGGCTACCACGGGCTGCACGCGCTGCCCCCGCTGGTCGACGTGGCGGACGACGGCGAGGCCGCCTCGTGACCGATCGCCGGGTTCCGCTGTCGGTGCTGGAGCTGAGCCCCGTCGCGGCCGGCGCCGACGCGGGCGACGCGCTGGCCGCGAGCCTCGAGCTCGCGGTCCTGGCCGACCGGCTCGGCTACGAGCGGCTGTGGTTCGCCGAGCACCACCTCACCCCCGGCGTGGTCTCGGCGGCGCCCGCCGTGCTGACGGCGCTGGCCGCCGAGCGGACCTCGCGCATCCGGCTCGGCTCGGGCGCGGTGCTGCTGGGGAGCACGTCGCCCGCGCTCGCCGTCGAGCAGTTCGCCACGGTCGCGCGCCTGCACCCGGGGCGGATCGACCTCGGGCTCGGGCGGGCGCACGTCCCGCCGCCCGCGCCGACGGTCGCCGGGTCGGCACCGGCGCCGCCCGCCCCGGCGGCACCGCCCGCCCGTGAACCGGTCGGCGACCGCACGGTCGCCGGGCTCCTGGTCCCGGCCGCCCCGCCCTTCTCCTTCAGCGATCCCGCGCTGCTGGCCCACCACGGGGTCCGCTCGCGGCTGCTCGGCCGACGCACCGAGATCCCCGACTACCTCGCCGAGCTGACGCTCGCGCTCGACCTGCTCGGGGAGGGCCACGTGGTGGGCGAGGAGGTCGTTCGCAGCGGCGTCGCCTCGGGCGCCGACCTGCAGGTCTGGGCGCTCGCGAGCAGTCCCGGCGAGAGCGCCCGCGCCGCCGGCGCGCTCGGGCTGCCACTCGCCGCGAACTACCACGTCAGCCCGTCCGGGGTGCTCGAGACCGTCGCCACCTACCGCGAGGCGTTCCGGCCGGGCGTGCTGCCGGCCCCTCGGGTGATCGTCTCGGCCGACGTGCTCGTGGCGGAGACCGATGCCCGCGCCGAGACGCTCGCGCGCGGCTTCGACCGGTGGGTGCTGGGCATCCGCACGGCCTCCGGGGCGCTCCCGTACCCGGCCCCCTCCGACGCCGAACCCGTCATCGACGAGCGCGAGCGCGCCCTGATCGGCGACCGCGTGCGGACCCGGTTCGTCGGCGACCCGCGCCGGGTCGTCGACGGGCTCGAGCGCCTGGTCGAGGCGACCGGCGCCGACGAGCTGCTCGTCACGAGCATCGCGCACGACGCCGCCGCGCGCCTGCACTCGTTCGCGCTGCTCGCCCGGGCGTGGGGCGCCGAGGCGGCTCGGCCGACGGCCGAGCGCGAGCCGACGGCGGTCGCCTCATGATCGCGAGGCCTTTCGGGTCCGATCGCGAGGCCCTTCCGGTCACGTCGCGAGGCCCTTCGGGTCCACTCGCGAGGCCCTTCGGGTCCGACGGCGAGGCCCTTCCGGTCGCCCCGTCGCCCCACCCGCCCACCCAGCGCGCGCCCAGCCGCGCGTTCCTCGACGCCCTCGACGAGCGCACCCGACGCCTGAGCGCCACGTTCGAGCCGTTGACGTCACACCACGAGGGCGCCCCGCCGTCGTCGGCCGCCGCGGTGCGCGACGCCGTGCACGTCCTCGGCGACGACCTGCTCATCCTCGCCGCCACCGTGCACGACCTCGCGGAGGAAGCCTTCGCCGAGACCGGGTCGGCCGCCGCCATCGCGACGGCGGTGCGCGCGCGGGGCCACGACGTCGAGATCGGCGTCGGTGGGCTGCCGACCGCGCTGCGCGCCCGCGCCGGTCGCGCGCCCGAGGACGGCGGCACGGGACGCATCGCGATCCTCGCGGAGTACGACGCGCTGCCCGGGATCGGACACGCGTGCGGCCACCAGGTCATCGCGGCGGCCGCCGTCGGCGCCTTCCTCGCGCTCGCGGACCAGGCAGCCGACCTGCCCGGCGAGGTCGTGCTGCTCGGGACCCCCGCGGAGGAGGGCAGCAGCGGCAAGGAGCTGCTCGCCCGCGGCGGCGCGCTGGCGGACCTCGACGCGGCGATCATGGTCCACCCGTTCTCGCACGACGTCGTCGACCACCCCTTCCTCGGGCGTCGCCAGCTCGTGGCGACCTACCACGGCATCGCGGCGCACGCCTCGGCCCAGCCGTTCATGGGGCGCAACGCGCTCGACGCCATCGCGCTGAACTACCAGGCCGTCGCCTACCTGCGCCAGCACCTGCCGCCGAGCGACCGGGTGCACGGCGTCGTCCGCGAGGGCGGGCAGCGGCCGTCGATCGTGCCGGAGCGGGCGCAGGTGGAGTACTACGTGCGCTCCGCGGCGCCCGAGACGCTGCGCGACCTGTCGCGGCGGCTGGAGGACGTCGCCCGCGGCGTCGCGCTGGCCACCGGTACCGAGGTCGAGCTGACCTGGGACCCGCTGCCGGCCACGCTGCCCGTGCGGACCAACGACCCGCTCGTGCGGCGGTGGTCGCAGCACCAGAGCGCGCTCGGCCGGCTGCCGCTCGCGGGCGGCGTCGTCTCGGAGACGCTCGCCGGCTCCACGGACTTCGGCAACGTCAGCGCCCGGATCCCCGGGATCCACCCGATGATCGCCGTCGGCGACGCGGCGCTCCACACGCGGGAGTTCGAGCGTGTCGCGGCCTCGCCGAGCGGAGACCTGGCGGTGCTCGACGGCGCCGCGGGCCTCGCGCTCACCGCGCTCGACTGGCTGCACGACGGCGAGCTCCGGGCCGCGGTCCGCGCCGACTTCGAGGCGGCCGGCGGGGTGCTCGACGTCGAGGGGTACTTCGCGTGAGCGGCGCGGGCGAGCGGGGCGTGGTGCACGCCGTGCACGAGAACCCCGACTGGTTCGGGCCCTTCGCCGCGGCGTTCGAGGAGCGCGGCCTCCCCTACCGCGAGTGGCTGCTGACCGACGGCGGGACGCTGGATCTCGACGACGAGCCGCCCGCCGGCGTCTTCTGGTCGCGGTTCTCGGCGTCCTCGCACACGCGCGGTCACCACGCCGCCAAGGAGCACACGCGCGCCGTGCTCGCGTGGGCGGCCGCGGCCGGTCGCCGCGTGGTCAACGGCCGCTCGGCGCTCGAGGCCGAGGTCAGCAAGGTCGTGCAGCTCAGCGCGCTGCGGCGCCGCGGGGTCGACGTCCCGCGCACCCGCGTGGTCGTCGGCACCGGGCACCTGCTCGAGGCGGCGCGCGCCTGGGAGGACCCGACCGGGGCCGGCTTCCTCACGAAGCACAACCAGGGCGGCAAGGGCCTCGGCGTCGCGCGGTACTCGCACGCGGACGAGCTCGAGGCCGCGCTGGCCGCGGGCGCGCTCGAGGATCCGGTCGACGGCGTCGTGCTGCTCCAGGAGTACGCCGCCCCCGCGGACGGGACGATCACGCGGGTGGAGATCGTCGGCGGCGAGCTGGTCTACGCCGTCCGGGCCGACACCGTGCACGGCGGGTTCCAGCTCTGCCCGGCCGACGCGTGCGCGCTCGACCCGGTCACGGGCCGCCCGCTGCTGCCGCCGGGCGCGACCCTGCCGCCCGTGCCCGGGCAGTCGCTGTTCTCGCTCCACGAGGGCTTCGGCGACGAGCCGTGGCAGGCCGAGCTCGTCGGCCGCTACCGCCAGGTGCTCGACGACCTCGGGATCGAGATCGCCGGCATCGAGCTGCTGCGGACGGCGGACGGTCGCGTCCTCACCTACGACGTCAACACGAACACCAACTACAACGCCGACGTCGAGGCGGTGGCGCCGCGCAGCGGTCCCGGCGCGATCGCCGACCACCTCGGCGCCCTCCTCGCAGACGGAGCCCCCCGGTGACCACCACCTCCCTGTCCTTCCTCACCCCCGGCAACTTCGACGACGACGACCCGGCCCCCGGCCTGGAGAACACGCTGCGGCTCATCGAGCTGGGCGAGGAGCTCGGCTACCAGGGCGCCTGGGTGCGTCAGCGCCACCTGGAGCACGGCATCTCCTCGGCGGCCACGGTGCTCGCGGCGGCGACGCAGCGGACCCGGACCATCGAGCTCGGCAGCGCGGTCATCCCGCTCGGCTACGAGAGCCCGTTCCGGCTCGCGGAGGACCTCGCCACGGTCGACGTGCTCTCGCGCGGGCGGCTGCAGGTCGGCGTCTCGGTCGGGCCGCCGCCGCACGCCGAGCTCATCGGCGCCCTCGTGCACGGCCCCGGGTGGGAGGCGCAGGAGGTCGGGTACGAGCGTGCCGAGCGCCTCGCCGCGAACCTGGAGGGCACCTTCATCGGCGACGCCGACACCCGCATCACCTCGCCCGGCAACGTCCAGCGCCCGCGGCTGCAGCCCGTGGCGCCGGGGCTGCGGGACCGGCTCTGGTACGGCGGCAGCTCGGCCGCGTCGGTGGACTGGGCGGCGCGGAACTCCTTCCACCTGCTGACCGGCAACATCGGCCGCGCCGAGGAGAGCGACGACTTCGTCACCGAGCAACGGGCGCGGATCGCCGCGTTCCGCCGCGGGTGGGCCGGTCCCGGGACGCCGCGCATCGCCGTCGGGCGCGTCGTTCTGCCGACCGACTCCGCGAGCGGGGCGACCCGCCGTCGCTACGCCGCCTACGCGGCCGAGCGCGACGCCCGCACGCACGGTCCGCAGGGCGAGCGCCGCACGCTGTTCGCACCGGACCTCGTGGGCACGAGCGAGGAGCTCGCCGAGCGCCTGCTCGCCGACGGAGCCGTGCAGGACGTCGACGAGCTGCGGCTCGAGCTGCCCTACGAGCTCGCGCTCGAGGACTACGCGCAGGTGCTCCACGACGTCGCCACCCACCTCGCCCCGGCGCTCGGCTGGGCACCGGCGACGACGTCCGTGGCCGCCTGACCCCTGACTCTCGACCCGAACGCGCAACCCGAAGGAGATCCGCCGTGAAGTTCCAGGTGCTCGACATCATCTTCAACCCGCCGAACCCGCTCACCGGCGAGACGCTGCCGGCCGACGTGCGCCTCGAGCGCGTCGTGGAGAACGCCGTCCTGGCGGAGGAGCTCGGCATCGACGCGTACGCCGTCGGCGAGCGACACGCGGGGCCGGTGCTCTCCTCCTCGCCCACCGTGGTGCTCGGCGCGATCGCGCAGGCGACGGACCGGATCCTGCTCAACACCGGCGTCACCGTGCTCTCGCTGCTCGACCCGGTGCGGGTGGCGGAGGACCTCGCGACGATCGACCAGCTGAGCAAGGGGCGGCTGGAGATCACGATCGGCAAGGGCAACGAGGTCGCGCAGTACCCGCTGTTCGGCCGCGACCTGGACAGGCAGTACGACTACCTCGTCGAGAACTACGAGCTGCTGCGCCGACTCCTGTCGGAGGAGGACGTGACGTGGTCGGGGGAGTTCCGCGCCCCGCTCGAGGGCGTCACCACGCTGCCGCGGCCGTACGGCGGCCCGATCCGGATCTGGCACGGGAGCGCGTCCTCGAGCATCGCCGTCGAGCTCGCCGCCCGCTGGGGCGACCCGGTCTTCACAGCCAACGCGCTGCAGCCGCGCGAGAACTACCTGCGCCACCTCGACCACTACCGCGCCGAGTGGGCGCGGCACGGTCAGGATCCCGCGGCGGCGTACGTCGGTTCGGGCTCGGGCGGCCTCTTCCTCGCCGACACGACCGAGGCGGCCACCGAGCTCTACCGCCCGCTGTTCGAGGGGCAGATCGCGCAGTCGGACGCGCGCGGCCACAAGGACGTGCTCGGCAAGGGGACGTCGTTCCGCAACCTCGAGGACGCCGTCGAGCGCGGTCCGGCGCTGATCGGCTCGAGCGAGCGGGTGGCGGAGAAGATCCTCGACTACCACGCGTCCTACGGGCACGACGTGCAGTCGATCTCGCTGAACCCGGCGCTCGAGCACGCGGCGCAGCAGGACCTGCTGCGGAAGTTCGCCGAGGAGGTCGTGCCGCTCGTGCAGCGCGAGGTCTCCACGACGCTCTGGGGGCCGGAGGACGCACGCCGTCCGGCGTTCCTGCGCGAGCGGGAGGCGGCGGGCACGCCCGAGCCGGAGCTGGTCCGGGCCTGAGGAACGACGGCCGGACGACGACGGCCGGGTCGGCGCCGCTGCGGCGTCGACCCGGCCGGGTCGGCGGATCGGTGGGGCGGGCCGCTCAGGCGGCGGTGGAGTCCTCGTCGTTGCGACCGCCGAGGTCGACGAACAGCGCGGCGTTGAGGTCGAAGGCGACCTTCGCCTCCTCGACCACGGCGTCGATCTGCTCGGGCGTGAACGGCGCGGCGTCGAGCAGCGCGCGGTAGTCGTCCTTGAACGGCTTCGGCTTGGGGATCTCGGTGAACGTGTAGAACGTCAGCTCCTCCGGCGTCATGCCGTAGTGCCGCTGCAGCATCCGGGAGATGATCTGGCCGCCCGACAGGTCGCCGAGGTAGCGCGTGTAGTGGTGGGCCACGAACCGCTCGGCGGTGTCGATCCCGTCCAGCACCTCGATGTAGGCGCGGGTCGCCGGGAGGACGTCGACGGCGTCGCGCCAGTCCGGTCCGAGCAGCAGCGCGAGGTCGGCCTCGAGGCTCGGCACCCGCACGAGCGCGTCGATCAGGAACGGGGCCGCGGCGGCGTCGCCCCGCAGGCGCTCGCCGGCCGCCTCGAGCGCGGAGTAGATCGCGTGGTGCTGCGTGGCGAGGTCGATGTACGCCTCGCGGCTGAGCGCGCCGCCCATGAGCTGCGTGACGAAGCCGCGGGTCTCCGCGTGCTCGTGCTGCGGCCGCGTGGCCGTGCGGAGCAGGGAGGACAGGGCGGTGTCCGGGGCGAGGGTCTCGACGATCATAGGCATGGCGGGCATCCTTGTTTCTGACAACTTGTCACGACAGTCTGTCATGACCATTGGAATAAGGAAGCCTTACCTGCGCGTCCGCGGGAGACGTGTCTCAGGGAGCGGTCACTCCGCGCGCGCCGCGTCCTTCCGCCGCTTCGCGACGACGCCGGCCGTCACCGCCGCCGCGATCGCGGCCGCTCCCGCCGACCCGGCGACGACCCAGGGGGCGGCGGACGAGTCGGAACCCGTGTCCGCGCTCCCGACGTCGGAGGTGCCCGACTCCTGCGCGCTCGCCGTGACCTCGCCCTCGGGCGACGGGGTCGCCTGGGGGGTCGGTGTCGCCGTCTCCGACGGACTCTCGGTCGCCGTCTCCGCCGGCGCCTCGGGGGCCGCCTCGGACTCGGCCGCCGCCACGGGCGCGAACGAGATCGGGGTGAACGTCTCGTTGTTGGCGTTGACGACGCCGTGCGCGCCGAACGTGATGATGCCGCAGGTCTCGACGCGGCAGTCGAGCTCGCGCGCGTTCTCCCCGGCCGCGTCCGTGACGGTGAGCACCGGCCCCGGGATCACGAGGTCCGTCGCCCAGGAGCCGTCCAGGGCCAGCTCGGCCCCGTTCGCCTCCGACGCGGTCGAGGACCCGGGGAAGGTGACGAACTTCTGGTAGCCGGCGTTCTCGGCCGCCTGCGTGTCCGGCTGGTAGGCGTACGTCTCGCCGAAGCCGCCGCCGGCGCTGGGCTGCCACGCGCCATCGGCCACCCAGCCGAACAGCACGTACAGGCCGCCGAAGCCGCCGTCGATCGACTGGAAGCCCGCACCCGTGAGCGTGAGGGTGGTCTCGCCGTCGGGCGAGGCGACGCGGTCCCCGAGCGAGCTGACGGCCGTCACCGTCGCGCCCGTGGGGCCGGGCTGCGGTGCGGGTGCGGCGGAGGCGGCACCGGCCGGGAGCACGGCGAGGCCGAGCGCGCCCAGCACGAGCGCGGACCGGCGGATCCGGTGGCGGGCGGTGGTGGTGGGGCTCATGACGACGTCTCCTCGTCGGTCGGGAACGCGGTGGGGATGTCGGTGACGACGGGGCCGGCTGCACCAGGTCGTCGGTGCGCCCGCACCGGCAGCACGACCGGCCCGGGCGAGTCCGGGTGGTGGATCACGTCGACGGGGTGCTCGTAGACCTCGGTCAGCAGCTCGGCGGTCAGCACCTCGTGCGGGGTGCCGTCGGCGCGCACCCGTCCGCCGCGCAGCAGCACCACGCGATCGGCGTAGGCGCCGGCGAGGCTGAGGTCGTGGAGCACGACGACGACGGCGGCGCCGTCCGCCACGAGGCGCGTCACCTCCGTGAGCAGCGCCTCCTGGTGACGGATGTCGAGCGCCGCCGTCGGCTCGTCGAGCAGGAGCACGCGGGTGTCCTGGGCGAGCGCCCGCGCGAACGACGTGCGTGCCTTCTCCCCGCCCGAGAGGGAGGGGAAGCGGCGCGCGGCCAGGTGCGTGACGTCCGCGCGGCGCATCGAGGCGGCCACGACGGCGTCGTCGTCGTCCTCCGACGGCGTCCCCTGCCAGGGCGCGCGACCCATCGCGACGACCTCGGTGGCGGTGAAGGAGAAGCTGAGCTGGGACTCCTGGACCTGGACGGCGCGCACGCGCGCGAGGTCGCGGACCGGCGTCCGCCTCAGCTCGCGGCCCGTGACCTCGACCGTACCGGCGGCCGGGTCGAGGTCACCGGCGAGGACGGCCAGCAGCGTGGACTTGCCCGCGCCGTTGGGCCCGACGAGCGCGGTGAGCTCGCCGGGGCGGACCTCGAGGTCGACGTCGTCGAGGATGAGCGAGCCGCCGAGCACCACCCGCACGCCGCGGGCGGACATGAGGGAGTCGGTCACGCGAGGGTCGGTCGCGGTGGGGTCGGTCACGACCAGCCCCCCGCCCCGCGGCGCGTGCGGCGCAGCAGCCAGAAGAAGAACGGGCCGCCGATGATGGCGGTCAGCATGCCGATCGGGAGGTCGGCGTACGGCACGATCGTGCGCGCCACGAGGTCGGCGGCCAGCAGCACGACGGCGCCGCCCAGCACCGAGGCCGGCACCAGCACGCGGTGGGCCGGGCCCACGATCATCCGGATGACGTGCGGCACCACGAGGCCGACGAACGCGATGATCCCGGCGAAGGCGACGGCGGCGCTGGTCGCGATCGCCACCAGGACGATAACGCCGATCCGGAGCTTCTCGACGTCGACGCCGACGTGCCGGGCCGAGCGCTCACCGAGCGCGAGCAGGTCGAGGCGGCGCGCGACGACGGCCGCCCCGATGATCCCGATGACGATGAGCGGTGCGGCGACGGCGACCTGCACCCAGCGGGTGCCGTTGAGCGAGCCGAGCTGCCAGAAGACGATCTCCTCGCGCGCCTGGGTGTCGCCGAGGAAGGTCATGAACGCGATGACGGCACCGGCGACGGCGTTGACCGCGACACCGGTGAGCACCAGCGTGACGACCTCCGTGCGCCCGTTCTGGCGCGCGGTGAGGTAGGCCAGGATCGTCGCGAGCAGGCCGCCGATGAAGGCGGCCAGCGCCACACCCCACTCCCCCATCGCCGTCCAGCCGAGCACGATCACGAGGCACGCGCCGGCGGCCGCCCCGGAGGAGACGCCGACCACGCCGGGCTCGGCGAGCGGGTTGCCGAACACGCCCTGCATGAGGACGCCGCCGACGGCGAGGCCGGCGCCGACCAGCAGACCGAGAGTCACGCGCGGGAACCGCACGGTCCACAGCGCGCTCTCGCCGTTGGGATGGGTCACGGGCAGGCCGGTCTCGATGCCGACCCGGCGCAGGATGGAGGACAGCACCTCGAGCGGCGGGATGCGGAGCTGGCCGACGCCGGCCGAGACGAGCACCAGCACCACGAGCGCGATGCTCAGGCCGGTGAGCAGCAGGACCACCCGGCGGCGCGAGGTGGTGGCAGCGGTGGCGAGGCCGGCGGTCACGACGCGGCCGCGCCGTCGCCGTCGACCGCCCCGCCGTCGGCCGCCCCGCCGTCGGCCGCCTCGTCCTGCGCGCCGGCGGCGGCGTCGGGGGCGTACACGGCGACGGCGAGGGCCTCGAGCACGTCCGCCGTCATGGGCCCGAAGCTGAGGACCTGGGAGTCGGCCATGTCGACGATCCGGCGGTTCTGGCCCGCGGGGGTCTGGGCGATGGCGGGGACGGACTCGAGCAGGCCGTCGACGCCGCCGGCGGACTCCAGTCCCTTCGTCATGACGAGGAGGAGGTCCGGCTGCATCGAGATCAGACCCTCGTCGGTGACCGGCTTCATGCCGGTCCAGCCGATCTCGGTGGCGATGTCACGGGCGCCGAGGGCGTCGATGATCGCGCCGGTGCCGGACTCGCCGCCGAACAGGTAGTAGATGCCCGAGCCGCCGCGGACGTACAGGAACGCGATCTTCAGGCGGTCCTCGCCCGTCGGCGCGATCGCGGCGATCTCGGCCGTGATCGCGGCGACCTCGGCGTCCGTCCGTTCGGCCAGCAGCTCGCCGGCCTCGCTGACACCGAGGGCGTCGGCGACGTCGCGCACGAGGTCGCCGGTGGTCTCGAGGCTGCGACCGGAGTCGAGGACGACGACGGGGATGCCCGACTCCCGCATCTGGAGCACGACGTCCCAGGGCCCGAGCGAGGAGTCGGTGATGATCACGGTCGGGTCGAGCGCCAGGATCGACTCGGCGTTCAGCTCGTGGCCGTTCCCGGTGACGAGCGGCAGGTCAGCCACCTCGGGGAAGGTCGAGGACGTGTCGCGGCCGACGAGGTTGTCGCCGAGGCCGAGCTCAGCGACCGTGCGAGCCGTCGTGCCGTAGATGTCGAGCGCGAGGATGCGACTGGCGTCGGTGACGGTGACCTCGGTGCCCTGCGCATCCGTCACGGTGACGGGGAGCTGCGGCTCGGGGTCGGCGACGACGGGCTGGACGGCGCCGTCGACGACCGCCGCCGTCGACGGCCCCACGTGCGTGTGCGGATCGGCCAGCACCTGCGCGCCGACATCCGCGAGCCGGGCACCGGGGCGGCCTCGCCACCGTCCGTGGTGGCGGTCGCGGAGCACGCCGCGAGGGCGAGCGCGGCGATCAGCGCGAGCGCGCTCGGGAGCGCGCCGGACAGGCGGAACGGGGTGGGCACGCAGGGAAGCCTAACCTCTCGGCACGCACGTCCGCCGTTGCGTCCGTCACGCCATGACGCCGAAAGCAGCGTTCACATCGTGGCTCTCGTTAGGTAAGCGTGTCCTCACTGGGCTATAAAGAACGATAGGCGTGCCGAAATTCACGTGCGCCCACCCTCCTGCTCCAGACCTGACCCACGCCCGGAGGCGACGCCCGTGTCCAGCACTGCCCCATCCCGCACCGCACCGCGGCGCCGCACGCTCGCGAGCGTCGTCGTCGCCGCCCTCGTGGCAGCGGTCACGCTCGTCGCCGGCGCCGTACCCGCGGCCGCCGCGCCCGCCGAGGTCTCCGGCGCCACCCTGACCTGGGGTGTGAAGGAGAGCTTCCGCAGCTACATCACCAGCCCGATCGCGCACGGATCGGCCTCCGCGATCGGCGTGGCCGGGACCGGCCCGTGGACCTGGTCGAACGGCTCGGGCTCGACGGACACCGGCTCGACGGTCGCCGACGCGGACTTCTCCGGCGGCGTCAGCTTCACCGGTCACGACGGCGCGCTGGACGTCCGCCTGACCAACCCGCGCGTGGTCGTCGAGGGCGGTTCGGGGACGCTGTACCTGGACTCCTACTCCAAGGCGATGGACGGCACGGTCTCGGAGCAGTCCGACATCGCCTTCGCCACGCTCGCGGTCCCCGCACCCGTGAACGACGGCGCGAGCCTCACGTTCTCTGGCGTGGGCGCCACGCTCACCGCCGCCGGTTCGACCGCGTTCGCCACCTTCTACCCGGCCGGCACGGCGCTCGACCCGCTGTCGTTCGTGCTGCCGTACGAGGTGCAGGCGTCGGCCACGACGACGGTGCTCACGTCGTCGGTCAACCCCTCCGCGGTGGGTCAGGAGGTCGCCCTCACGGCGACCGTGACGCCGGCCGACGCCGCCGGCCAGGTCACCTTCCGCGACGGCACGACGACGCTCACCAGCGTCCCGGTCGCCGGCGGTTCGGCCACCCTCACCACGGCGGGCCTCGCCGAGGGCAGCCGCAGCGTGACCGCCGAGTTCGTGCCCGCCGACGCCGCGTTCACCGGCTCGACGTCCGCCCCGCTGGCCCAGCTCGTCCAGGCGGCGGCGCCGATCGCCACCACGACGACGCTGTCCGCCACCCCGGCCGCCGTGTCCGTCGGCGCCCCGGTCGCGCTGACCGCGACCGTCACCCCCGCCGACGCCGCCGGCTCCGTCGAGTTCCTCGACGGTGCCACCTCCCTCGGCCGGGCCACCGTCGCGGGCGGTCGGGCCGCGACGTCGACGACGGCGCTCACCGCCGGCTCGCACGACCTCACCGCCGTCTTCACGCCCGCGGGCACGACGCACGCCGCGTCGACCTCCGCCGTCGCGACGGTCGTCGTCTCCGCCGTCGTCGACCCGGAGCCGGTGCTCGACCCGGCGATCGAGGTCTTCCTCGCCGACGGCACCACGCCGTACACCGGTCAGCCCGTCCACGACGGCGAATCCCTCGTGGTCAAGGGCTCCGGCTTCGACCCCGAGGCCAACGTCGGCGGCCGCGGCGTCCCGATCCCCAACACCCTCCCGCAGGGCACCTACGTCGTCTTCGGCGGCTTCGCCGAGACCTGGAAGCCCTCCGCCGGAGCCGCCGGCAGCGCCCGCAAGGTCGTCTCCCAGAAGTGGGCCCTGGCCGAGTCCGTCCTGGACCAGGTCCCCACCAACTTCCAGGGCGCCATCCGCCCGCAGTGGGTCGAGATCACCGACGAGGGCGACTTCACCGCCACCCTCGCCGTCTCCGCCCCCACCGCCACCCCCGCCCTCCCGACCAACCCCGTCTACGGCGTCTACACCTACGCCGCCGGCGGCGTCGTCAACGCCGACCAGGAGCTCACCGTCCCGGTCAACTACCAGGGCGAGAAGCCCGTCGACCCGGAGCCGGTGCTCGACCCGGCGATCGAGGTCTTCCTCGCCGACGGCACCACGCCGTACACCGGTCAGCCCGTCCACGACGGCGAGTCCCTCGTGGTCAAGGGCTCCGGCTTCGACCCCGAGGCCAACGTCGGCGGCCGCGGCGTCCCGATCCCCAACACCCTCCCGCAGGGCACCTACGTCGTCTTCGGCGGCTTCGCCGAGACCTGGAAGCCCTCCGCCGGAGCCGCCGGCAGCGCCCGCAAGGTCGTCTCCCAGAAGTGGGCCCTGGCCGAGTCCGTCCTGGACCAGGTCCCCACCAACTTCCAGGGCGCCATCCGCCCGCAGTGGGTCGAGATCACCGACGAGGGCGACTTCACCGCCACCCTCGCCGTCTCCGCCCCCACCGCCACCCCCGCCCTCCCGACCAACCCCGTCTACGGCGTCTACACCTACGCCGCCGGCGGCGTCGTCAACGCCGACCAGGAGCTCACCGTCCCGGTCAACTACCAGGGCGAGAAGCCCGTCGACCCGGTCGCCGACCCGAAGATCACTGTGACGCCGTCGACCGACCTCGACCCCGCCGTCGCCAACGTCCTGGAGGTCTCCGGCACCGGGTTCGTCGGTGCGGGAGCTGCCAACGGCGCGTACGTGCTCGTCGGTGAGTCGTCCGTCTGGAACGGCGTCGGCGCGCTGCCGAGCGCCGGTTGGCTGACGCAGATCCACGTCCCCGCCGCGCAGGTGGTGGACGGTGCCTTCACCGCCCGGGTCACGGTTCCGGCCGACACCCTCGACCCGACGAAGAGCTACCAGGTCGCGACATCCGCCGCCCACTGGCTCTCGGTCACCGACCGCACCCTCGACGCGTTCGCGCCGATCACGGTCACGGTGCCCGAGACCCCGCAGCCGGCCACGCCGACCGTGTCCGTCTCGGACGGGGTCCGCCAGGGCTCGAGCGCGACGTTCACCGGTGCCGGCTTCGGTGCGAACGAGGTCGTCTCCGGTGTGGTGAACTCCGACCCGGTCAACCTCGGGACCCAGGTCGCCGACGCCTCCGGGAACGTCACCTTCGCCTGGGCCGTCCCGGCCGACTTCGCGACCGGCGCGCACACCGTCACGCTGACGGACGCCGCGGGCGCGTCGGGCTCGACGACGTTCCAGGTCGCGGCGGCGGTCACGCCTCCGGTGACTCCCCCGGTGACGCCGCCGGTCGGAACGCAGTGCCAGGCGATCTCCGGCGCGACGCTCGCCTGGGGCGTCAAGGAGAGCTTCCGGAACTACATCGCCGGTCCGATCGCGAACGGCTCGTGGACCGTCTCCGGCATCACCGACACCGTCGGCACCTTCGGCTGGAGCGGCGGCGCCGGCACGTACTCCCCCGACGCCACCACCGGTGAGGCAGCCTTCACCGGCGGTGTCTTCTTCAGCGGCCACGGCGGTCAGCTGGAGATCGACCTCGCCAACCTCCGCGTCCAGGTGACGGGTGCCGGTACCGGCATCCTGCTCGCCGACGTCACGAGCAAGTCGCTGGCCGGGGTCGTCACCGACGTCGCGGCCGTGCCGTTCGCGACGCTCGCGTTCACCACGGCGCCGACGATCGGCGCGTTCGAGGTCGCGGCAGCGAGCGCCACGCTCACGAGCGCCGGCTCCGACGCGTTCGCCGGCTTCTACCCCGCCGGCACCGCGCTCGACCCGGTCGCCTTCAACCTCCCGCTGGGCGCAGCCACCCCGTGCGTCCCGCCGACGGACGTCGACCCCGTCCAGGCCGGCACGGGCCCCAACGGTCCCGGCACGACGCCTCCCGGCACGGGTGGCGCGGGCAACGGCGCCGGCAGCGGCGCGGGTTCCACCCCCGCCGGCGGCTCCGGCTCCACCCCGGCCTCGGCCGCGGAGAAGTGCGTCGCCCAGGGCGTGGGCGGCGGCTCGCTGAGCTGGGGCGTCAAGTCCAGCTTCCGCACGTACGTCACCGGCCCGATCGCCGGCGGCAGCATCTCGACGTCGGGCGTCAGCCAGTCCGGCGGGGTCTTCGTGTGGGGCGGCGGTTCGGGTGCATACAACGAGGACGCGAACAAGGGCCGCGTCGGCTACTCCGGCGCCGTCTCGTTCACCGGCCACGGTGGGCAGCTCGACCTGCGGATCAGCAACCCGCGCGTCCAGGTCAACGGCACCGGCTCCGCCGCGCTCATCGCCGACATCACCTCGAAGGGCCTCAACGCCCCCGACGTGGCGAAGAACGGCGTGGTCATCGCGAGCCTCTCGCTCCCGTCGTCCACGACGAGCAACGGCTCGATCGCCTGGAACGGCGCCTCGGCCACGCTCACGGCAGCCGGCGCCGAGGCGTTCGGCGGCTTCTACCAGGCCGGCGCGGCGATGGACCCGGTGACCTTCTCCTTCCCGCTCGGCGGCGAGGTCGAGTGCACCTCGAGCACCGGCACGCTGGCGGCCACCGGCGCCGACGGCGCCACCACGGCGGCCCTCGGCGCGATGCTCCTGATGCTCGCGGGCGCGATCCTCGTGGCCGCGCGTCGCCGGAGCACGACGGCGTAGCGCACACCCAGCACGACGACGGCGGCCGCTCACCCCTCGGGGTGGGCGGCCGCCGTCGTCGTCCCTCGCCCGTGCCCACCGCCCGGCGCGGACCGCGCCCCTCTGGTCGCCACCACGCCCGACCGCGCCCTTGTGGTCGCAATCCTGCGAGTGAAGCGACCACAAGGGCGCGGTCGCCGTCGTCGCACCCGACCGCGCCCCCGTGGTCGCCACCACCGCCCGACCGCGCCCTTGTGGTCGCAATCCTGCGAGTGAAGCGACCACACGGACGCGCTCGACCCACCACCGCGACCACAAGGGCGCGGTCGTGCCCGCCGCGCGCGCTCCGGGGACCGCGACCCCGCCGTCGCGACGTGAACCTTCACACCGCTGCGGACCCTCCGTAACGTCGACGGCATGACGTTCATCGGATTCCACGCCTCCCACGAGCAGGTCCCACCGAGCGCGCTCCTGGAAGCGGTGGTCGAGGCCGAGCGGGTCGGGTTCGACGGCGCGTTCAGCGCCGACCACCTCGCGCCGTGGACGCCGCAGCAGGGTGAGTCAGGAAGCACGCTGGCCTGGATGGGCGCGGCGCTGGCCTCGACGCGGTACTCGATCGGTGCCGTCGCGACGCCGGGCTACCGCTACCACCCGGTCGTCGTCGCCCACGCGATCGCGACCTGGGGCGAGATGTTCCCCGGCCGCTATTTCGCCGCGCTCGGCAGCGGCGAGCTGCTCAACGAGCACGTCATCGGCGGCGAGTGGCCGAGCAAGGACGAGCGCACCGCCCGCCTCGGCGAGACCCAGGACGTCATCCGCCGCCTGCTGGCGGGCGGCGAGGTCAGCCACGACGGCCGCATCACGGTCGACCGCGCGCGCCTGTGGAGCCTCCCGTCCGTCATCCCGCCCCTGATGGCGACGGCGACCAGCACCGCCACCGCGGCGTGGGCCGCCGGCTGGGCCGAGGGTCTCGTGACCGTGGGCACGAGCGCCGAGGAGGTCGCGCCGATCCTCGACGCCTACCGCTCCGCCGGCGGCACCGGACCGGCCTCGGTCCAGGTGCACGTCGCGCACGCCGCGTCCGAGCAGGCCACCTCCGACCTCGTCCGCGACCAGTGGTTGCACGGCGTGATCACGCCGCCGCGGATCTGGGACGTCGCGATGCCCGAGGACTTCGCCGGCCTCGCCGGCGACCCGACCGACGCCGAGCTGCGGCGCGGCGTCGTCGCCTCGGCCGACCTCACCGAGATCGTCGAGCGCGTGGCGGCCACGGTCGCCGTCGGGTTCGACCGCGTCTACGTCCACGAGATCTCGCGCGACCAGCGGGGCTACCTCGCGAGCTGGGCGCCCGAGCTCCTGCGCACGCTGCGCCCCCTCCTGGAGGGGTCGAACCGATGAGACGGTCCGACGCGAGCGACCTGTGGTGGAAGAACGCCGTCATCTACTGCCTCGACGTGAAGCAGTACCTCGACGACGACGCCGACGGCAGCGGTGACCTGCAGGGTCTCGTGCGCCGCGTGGACTACCTGGCCGAGCTCGGCGTCAGCTGCCTGTGGCTGATGCCGATCTACACGACGCCCGGCCGCGACGGCGGGTACGACGTCGCCGACTTCTACGGCATCGACCCCGCGCTCGGAACGCACGGCGACCTGGTGGAGGTCATCCGGACCGCGCGCGACCGCGGGATCCGGGTCATCCTCGATCTCCTGGTCAACCACACCTCCGACCGCCACCCGTGGTTCGTCAACGCGCGACGCAGCCGGAACTCGCGCTACCGGGACTTCTACATCTGGTCCGACGAGGTGCCGCCGGACGCCCCGGAGACGATGTTCCCCGGCGAGGAGGACGGCGTCTGGGAGTGGGACGAGAAGACCGAGCAGTACTACTCGCACAGCTTCTACCACCACCAGCCCGACCTGAACGTGGAGAACCCGAAGGTCCGCGACGAGCTCGCGAAGGTCATCGGGTTCTGGCTCGAGGTGGGCGTCTCGGGGTTCCGGGTCGACGCCGTGCCGTCGTTCGTCTCCCGGACCGACGGCGACAGCGGCACGTCCGAGCGCGACCACCGCGTGCTGCAGTCGCTGCGGCAGTTCGCCCAGCGCCGCTCCGCCGAGGCCATGCTGCTCGGCGAGGTCAACCTCCCCTACGACGAGCAGAAGGCCTACTTCGGGAGCGACGGCGACGGTGAGCTCCACATGCAGTTCGACTTCGTGGCCAACCAGGCGCTGTACCTCTCGCTCGCCCGCCACGATCCCGGGCCCCTGATCACGGCGCTCCAGAGCCGGCCGGAGCTCGCCGCCGAGGCGCAGTGGGGCATCTTCGTGCGCAACCACGACGAGCTCACGCTCGACCAGCTCAGCGACGCCGAGCGCCGGGAGGTGTTCGACGCGTTCGGACCGCAGGAGGACCACCAGGTCTACGGGCGCGGCCTGCGTCGTCGGCTCCCCCCGATGATGGACGGCGACCCGCGCCGCGTCCGGATGATCTACAGCCTGATGTTCTCGCTGCCCGGCACCCCGGTGCTGTTCTACGGCGAGGAGATCGGGATGGGCGAGAACCTGGACATCGACGGGCGGATGGCCGTGCGCACGCCGATGCAGTGGAACCACGACGGCGGGTTCTCGCTGGCGCCGCCGTCGCGCCACGCGACGGCGATGACGTCGGGCGCGTACGGACCACGGCACGTGAACGTCGAGGAGCAGATCAGCGACCCGGACTCGCTCCTGCACTTCGTGAGGAGCCTCGCCCAGACCTACCGGCGCTCACCCGAGATCGGCTGGGGCGAGCTCGCGGTGCTCGATCCCGGGTGCGACGGCGTGCTCGTGCACTCGTGCGACTCGGACGTCGGCCGGTTCGTCGGGGTTCACAGCTTCGCCGACGAGCCGCGCACCGTGCGGTTCGACCTCGGGGAGGAGCCGGACGGCGTCTCCCTCGTGTGCCTGGCGGACGGGTCCACGTTCGAGCCGCTGGACGGCGTGGTGGAGCTCGACCTCGCGGCGTACGGCGCGCGACGGCTGCGGGTGTGCCGGCCCGGGGACCAGCGGCTCCGCTGACGTCGGGGACGCACCTCCCCACCCTGCCCACGAGGCCCGCCGCGTGCCACGATGTGCGCATGGGAACCCCGCCGCACGACGACGACCTCGGCACCGCTGGCGGCACGTCGCCCGGCTCGGTCGGCGGTCCCGGCAGCAGCCGCAGCACCGGCGGCCCGACGACCGCCCCCGCAGGCACGGCCGGGACGACCGGTGCGTTCGCCCCGACGCGGGGTGACCGCGCCGCGGCCTGGTTCACCCACGCGGGCAAGGTCACGGTCATCGCGCTGATCGCCGTCGCCGTCCTCATCGCGGTCTACCTGGCCGCCTCGGCCTTCCTGCCGCGGTGGTGGGCGCAGGTGATCGGCCGTCAGGTCGACGGGAGCATGGGGCAGGGCACGGCCTGGGGCCTGTTCTACGGCTTCCTGTTCACGCTGGTGCCGGTGCTCGTCGTGTCGCTGGTCCGGCGGCGGTGGGCGCAGACCTGGAAGGCCCGCGTCATCATCGTGGTCGTCGCGCTCCTGATCGCCCTCCCGAACTGGCTCACGCTGTGGATCGTCCTCGGCGGGAGCAACGCCGCCCACGCGGGCGAGCGGATCCTCGACGTCCAGGCCCCCGGTTTCCGCGCCGCGACCCTCATGGGCGCGATCGCCGGGCTGCTCATCGGGCTGACCCTGACGTTCACGGCGGTGTGGGTGCGTCGGCGTCGCCAGGCGTTCGCCCAGCGCGAGGCTGCGCTCACGGCTCGCGAGGCCGCGCTGGGTGAGCCGCCGCGCTGACCGCTACGGCTTGCCGATGTCGCCGTACTCCCCGCCCGTGACCCGGAGCAGGTCGTCCGGCGCGAGCTCGATGTCGAACCCGCGCCGGCCGCCCGAGACGAGGATCGTCTCCTGCAGGATCGCGGTGGAGTCGAGCACGAGGCGGTGCGCGAGCTTCTGACCGAGCGGCGAGATCCCGCCCACCACGTAGCCGGTGCGTCGCTGCGCGAGGGTCGGGTCGGCCATCGCCGCCCGCTTGCCCCCGACGGCGCGAGCCACCTCCTTGAGGTCGACCTGCCCCGAGACCGGGGCGACGGCGACGACCAGCTCGCCGTCGACGTCGACCATCAGCGTCTTGTAGACGCGCTCGGGCTCGATGCCGAGCTTCTCGGAGGCCTCGAGGCCGAACGAGGCCGCGCGCGGGTCGTGGTCGTAGAGGTGGGCGACGAAGTCGACGTCGGCCTGCTGAAGGGTGACCGTCGCGGGCGTCCCGGGTGCCGTGGTGCTCACGGACCCAGCCTGCCGGATGGCGCGGGCTCGCGTAGCGTCACCCCGTGAGCATCCTCGACGGCGCCTCGTCCCGTCCCGCGTCCCAGCCCCGTCGCCGACACGGACGAGGCCGCGGCCTCGTGGTCGCGATCGTGGCGCTCCTCCTCCTGGTCGGGATCGCGGTCGTCGTCGACCGGGTCGTGAACGACCGTGTCGAGGCGGGCGTGGCGGAGAACCTCGCCGCGTCCTACGCGGGTGAGGACGTCGATCTCACCATCGGCGGCTTCCCGTTCCTGACCCAGCTCGCGAGCGGGACCTTCCGGGACGTCGAGCTCACCGCCGCCTCGGCGGTGTACGAGGGCTACACGCTGACCGACCTGGACGCTCGCGCGACGGACCTCCCCTACGACGTCGCCACCCAGGTGCTGGGTCGCGCGGGGACGGTCTCGGCGACGGCGACCATCCCGACGGCGACGCTGGAGTCCCTCGCGGCGACCCAGCTCGCCGACGCCGACCTCACGCTCACGACGCGCGACGGCGCTCTCGTCGCCGGCACCGAGGTGCTCGGCGGGCTGACGGTCGACATCGGGTTGCTGCCTCGGGCCGCGGACGGTCAGATCGCCGTCGACATCGGCACCGTGAGCATCGCCGGGTTCGAGGTGCCGCTGGACCAGCTGCCCGCCGGGCTGGCCGATCGTCTCACCGACATCCGCATCGACCTCCCCGGCCTGCCGGCGGGTCTCGGGCTCACGTCGCTCGAGGTCGTCGAGACGGGAGTTCGCGCCACGGTCGAGGGCGTCGACGTCGACCTCGCCGAGGCCGCCGCCTGACCGCCCCGGCCCAGCGGCCGGACCGGCCGCACCGGCCCTACCCCAGCGTCTCCGGCAGCTCGCGCGTCTCGCCGAGCACGTGCTCGGCCAGGAACGCCTCGACCACCTCGTACCAGACCTTCGCGTGCTGCGGCGTGAGGATCCAGTGGTTCTCGTCGGGGAAGTACAGGAACCGGTGGACGGTCGACCCATCGGCGTCCGCGGGCAGCCCGGACTTCTCCAGGAGCTCCGCCCACAGCCGCAGCCCCTCGCCGATCGGCACGCGATAGTCCTTGTCGCCGTGGATGACGAGCATCGGGGTGCGGATGTCCCCGACGAAGCGGTGCGGCGAGTTCGCCAGCGCCATCTCGTGGGTCATCTCCCGCGCCCAGTAGTAGGCGGCGTCCGTCGTCGGGCCGAACTGGTCCAGCGCCCACAGGCTCGCGTGGGTGACGACGGCGCGGAACCGGTCCGTGTGCCCCGCCACCCAGTTGGCCATGTAGCCGCCGAACGACCCGCCCATCGCGGCGGTCCGGGTCTCGTCGACGTCGGCGCGCGCCTCGACCGCATCGGTCGCCGCCATCAGGTCGGTGTACGGCGCCTCGCCCCACGCGCCCCAGCCGCGCTGGATGAAGTCCTGGCCGTAGCCGGTCGAGAGGGCGGGGTCGGGCAGCAGGACGGCGTAGCCGCGGGCGACCATGATCCACGGGTTCCAGCGCCAGCTCCACGCGTTCCAGGAGCCGAGCGGGCCGCCGTGGATCCACAGCAGCAGCGGCGCCGGGCTCTCTGCCGACGCATCCTCCGGCAGCGCCAGGTAGGACCGGACGGTGTGGGTGCTCCCGTCGGCGTCGGTCACCGTGGTGGCGACGTCCTCGAGCCGGCCCGGCAGCACGGGCCGCTCGGACGGTCCGCGCAGCGGCGTCACGCGCTCCTGCGTGCCGGTGAGGTCGATCCGCACGACCTCGCCCGGGTAGGCGTAGCTGGCCCGCACCGCGAACGCGTGCTTGCCCTCGGGGGCGACGACGACGCTGCCGTACGCGCCGTCGTCGGTCAGCCGCTCGGGCTCGCCGCCGGCGAGCAGCACCCGGAACACCGGCGAGTGGCCGTGCTCGTCGGCCGTCACGAGCAGGCCGGCGGAGTCGGGCAGCCAGGTCAGCGACGTCGGCCAGCGGTCCCAGCCGTCAGCGAGCCGACGCGGCTCGCCGCCCGTGCTCGGCACGATCCAGGCGGTCACGCGCGGGGCGTGGTGCGGGTCGGAGATCGACTCGGAGGTGTAGGCCACCCAGGCGCCGTCGGGGCTGATCGACGCGACGGCGAGGTCCGCCTCCTCGTCCGCCACGAGCACCGTGCGCTCACCGGTCGCGACGTCGATCCGCACCAGGTGCTCGCGCACCGACGCGCCCGCGGAGGTGTGCCAGTCGGCCACGACGAACGTGCCGTCGTCGCTCAGCGCGAACGAGGACTCGATCAGCGCCTTGCCGGCGTCGGGGGTGAGGTCGCGGGTGCCGCGGGTGTCGTCGGGGCCCGGCTCGGCGGTCGGAACGGTGACGAGCTCCGGGGTCGCGACGGCGTCGCTCGCGTCCTCCGTCGTGCCCTCGCCGTCGTCCTCGGGCAGCGGCGCACCCTCGACGGCGAACAGCCGCGGGGCGTCCGGCCCGAGGTCGTGGTCCCAGTAGCGGACGGGGTAGCCGGTGTGCAGGATCGCGGCGACCTTCTTGTCCTTGCGCGTCTTGCGGAGGCGGCGCTCGGCCGCCTCGTCCGTCGCACCCGGCAGCGTGTCCGCGGTGACGACGACGCGGTCGGACGCCCGGGCGGTCAGCACACCCGAGATGCCACCGGGACGGCGCGCGAGCACGTGCGCCTCTCCCCCGGCGGCCGGCAGCCGCCAGACGCAGGGCTTGGCGTCCTCGCCGTCCTCGGCACGCGCGGCGACGAACAGGAGGTCGCCGGACGCGGTGAACGCCGGACCGCCCTCACCCTTGGCGCCGCGGGTGAGGCGCCGCGCGGAGGCCTCACCGGACGGGTCCACCTCCCACAGGGACGTGACGTACCTCGTGCGCTTCGGGTCCAGCACGGACTGCGCGACGACGAGCCGCCGCCCGTCGGGAGACAGGGCGATCCCGCCCGTCCGGGGCAGCGCGAGGTAGTCGTCGAGCGTGTGGAACGGAGTGGTCTGGGTCACCACTCTGGTCTATCACGCCGGTCCGACACCCCGGGTCGTCGGGTGCGCGCCCGACGGCACGCACCCCGGCGGGGTCAGGACTCCGTGTCCGTGCGACCGCGTCGTCGGCTCGCGGCCCACAGCCCGGCGCCGCCGCCGAACAGACCGAGCGCGACCAGCGCGCCCAGGCCGACGTCGGCGCCGGTGACGCTGAGGGAGCCACCGGGCCTGCCGGGGGTCGGGCCGGCCGCCGTCGGGGGCGCGGTCACCTGCGGCGTGCCCTGCGGTGTACCGGGCGGTGCGCCCTGCGGCGTGCGGGGCGGCGTCGTCGTCGGGAGCTCCCCGCCGAGCGTGAGAACGACGTCGAAGCTCGCCCGCGCCGGGAGGCCCCCGTTCGCCGCCCGGTTGCCGGTCGTGGCGTCGGCGGGGAGCTCGTAGCTGATCGTCACGGGCGTGGTCGCGCCCTGCGCGAGGGGCACCGTGAGGAACGTCGTGTCACCGTCAGCAGCGAGGTCGGCGAACGACGCCGAGCCACCGTCCCAGGCGAGCGTGAGGTCGTCGTAGACCCCGTCCGTCACGGCCTCGTCGATGTCGACGCCGGTGATGGTCGCCGTCAGCGTGCCCGCCGTCGGGCCGGCGTTGCGCACCTGCAGCGTCCGCCCGGCCGAGTCGCCCGGGACGGCGACCGGCACGCCGACGAACGACTCGGTGGTCGACGACGCGAACGCGTCGCCGTCCCAGGAGAGCTGGATCGCCTCGTCGTGGGCCGGAGCGGCCGACGCCGCTGCCGGGATCGCGAGGAGACCGAGCGTCGTCAGGATCGCCGCGGTGGTTGTCGAGGTGCGCATCATGCTCCCGGACGGAACGTGTCGTAGGTGAACCGCAGCGTGCGGGTGCCCTGGCCGGCGGCCGTGAGCGCGGTCGTGACCGATGCCGACCAGGTCAGGCCCCGGCCCCCGGGCGTGGCCGTGACGGTGCCGTTGGCGCTGCTCGCCGTCGCGCCCGCCGTGTTCGAGTGGCTGCCGGCGTCGCTCGTCGTGCCGCGCGCCGTCAGGCACCACCACTCCGTGGTGACGGCGGTGCCCGCCGAGTAGGCGGCGGAGACGGGCGTGGACTCCTGGGGGTTGGGGGACGGGGCGACGGCGTCGGGCGTGCACGCGGCCCGGTTGGCGACCTTGAAGTAGGCGAGCGTGACACCCGGGTCGGCGAGCGGGGTGCCCGCGGCCCAGGCGCCCTGCCACTGCGTCGCGTACCGCAGCCCCTTGTTCCCCTGGCTGAGGGCGTCGACCTGGAACGCCTGCGCGGCCTTGCCCGAGCTGAGCAGGGCCCCGGCCAGGCCGACTCCGTCGACGGCGACGTCCACGGTGTGGTTCGTGTCGGTGCCGGAGGTGGCGGCGGCCGTGACCTGGCCCGGCAGCCCGGCGGCGAAGTACTCGTAGCCCCAGCTGGAGCTGCCGGCCGCGTTGGCGGCCTGGTCGCTCCACGAGGCGAGCGAGGCCCCGGTGCTGCCGAGGGCGCTCCCCACGAGGAGGGCACCCACCCCGAGCAGGCCGGTGACGGTGGTGGAACGGCGGCTCATCAGAACCCCTCCCCGGTGCGGACCTGCTGGAGCGTCACGGTCAGGGCGCCGAGGTTGACGGCGGCGCCCGCGGCGGCGTTCCCCGGCGTGCGCACCTGGTCGGCGATCGACGTCGGGAACGTCAGCGTGGTGCGGACGGTCAGGTTCCTGGTGACGCCGGCGTTGCTGCCGACCAGCGGCGCGATCGTGACCGGGGAGCCGACGGCCGCCGAGCCCAGCGTGGTGCCGCCGTCGAGCACCGTGTAGCTCGCGGTGGCACCGGCGGGGAGGCTGACCCCGGGGAACGTGACGGCGAACGTCGCGTTGAGGTTGTCGCCCCGGATCAGCGCCGTGGCGCCCTGGGTGATCGTGAAGGAGTCGCCCGGACGCACCAGGAAGGTGCTCGGGTCGATCGTGGTCGGGGTGCCGGCGACGTCGGTGGCGGTGAGGGACCAGACGGGTGTGCCGACCAGCGAGACGTCGAGATCACCGGTGCGGATCGTGCCCGCGGCGACGGCGCCGGGGGCGTCGCCCCAGAGGGCGAACGTCCCGCTGCCGCCGACACCGAGGCCGACCAGGAGCGTGACGCCTGCGACGGCGGGGCGCACCCAGCGACGGCGGGACGGCGGAGCGCCGGTGGCGGCGTCGACGCTGGTTCCAGCGTCCACGCCCTCGGGCTGGGTGTGGCGGCTCATCGGGGGTCCTTGTCGTTCGAGGCGTCGTCGTGGGTGACGACGGGGTCCGCGTCGGTCGCGGTTTTGGCGGGGACGGAGCTGCGGCGACGGCGACCGTCGCGCCAGCCCGAACCGAACAGGTACAGGCCGTAGCCCACGAGGCCGAGGCCGACGGTGGCCACGACCACCGTGGTGCGGTTGCCGGCGGCGTGCGTGACGTGACCGAGGTAGGGCACCGAGTAGATGACCTCGCCCATGATCTGCTCGGGCTCCAGCGGGGCGTCGTCGACCCCGTTGGCGTCGCCGCGGGTGACGTAGGTGGGGCCCTGCGCGGAGGAGAGCACCGAGACCACGCGGTGGGTGATGAGGGTGGGATCGTTCGAGACGGGCTGGAAGGTGACCACGTCACCCACCGTGTAGCGGTCCTGCGGGACCGAGACGACGATGTCTCCCGGGGAGTACGTCGGCTCCATGGAGCCCGAGAGCACGGTCAGCGAGGCGCCGCCCATCACGCGAGGAACGACGGCGAGCGCGAGCGCGAGGCCGACGAGCGCCACGAGGGCGACCGTCACGACGCCCGACAGCACACCACGGAGGAACGACGGCTTCCGGTCGCTCCCCGAGGGGCGCGCGGCGTCGTGACGGGCTCCGGAAGGAGTCCCCGCGGTCGCGCGGGCGTGGCGACGCGAGGTCGCTGGTGCCGTGGTGCTCATGAGGACTCCTTCCGTGTCGCCCGGATCGACCTGGTGCTCGGACCTGTCAGAAACCGGCGCCGGTGCCGGCGTCGCGGGTCTGCTCGAGGCCGACCGCGATGGCGCCGAGGTTGATCGTCGAGTTCGTGTTGACCTGGTTGACGTTCGGGGCGCCCGCGAGGACGGTGACCTTCACGGTGACCTTGACGTTCGCGTCGGTGCCGACGGCGGCCGGCAGCTCCGGCAGGGCCGGGACGTTGTTGACGTTGTCCTCGGAGGTGAAGCTCTGCACGTCGCCCGCGAACGGGACCCAGGTGGTGCCGTCGGTCGTGTAGGACGCGACGCTCTCGACGGTGTACCAGGCGGCCGAGGCGTCCGCCACGGTGGAGGTGAGGTCCGCGACGAGGTTGTCGCCCTCGAGGGCGGCAGAGAAGTAGAACTCGCCCGTGGCGACGTCGCCGGGGACGGCCTTCCACTCGGCGACGTCGATGACGTGGCCCTTGTCGAGGCGGTCGGCCGAGGCGTCGACCCACTCCGTCTCGTCGGCGATGGCCGCGATGTCGAGGTTGCCGGTGGTGATCGTGCCACCGGCGACGTCGGCGGAATCGCTCCAGAGGGCGAACGTGCCGCCGCCGATGAGGAGGGCGGCGCCGGCCGTGCCGGCGAGGATGCCCGTCGTCTTCTTGTTCATGCTGATCTCCTTGACTGACCGAGGTGGATCGCCCCGGGTGAGGGACCGTGATCCGGGCGTGGATCGCGGGTGGTGCGGGTGGTGCGGGGAACCGTTGGTGGTGCGCGGCGGGTCCGGACCGGTTCCAGCCGGGACCGCCGCGGTCTAGGGGGTCTTCCTCAGTCCGCCGCTGGGGGTCCAGTAGCAGTGGAAGGTGGCGCCGGCAGCGAGGGTCGGGACGGTGCAGACCGCATCCGACTTCCGGTTGTCCGTGACGGTGACGGCGGTGAGCGGCGCGGTTCCCGTGTTGCGAACCGTGTAGCTGAAGGTGATGGCCGAGCCGGACGTCCGGGACGAACCCGACGCGATCTCGGTGCTGGCGGCGGGCAGCGCCGTCGACGTTCCGGTGCCCTGCGCCGTCCAGGCCCGCTTCTCCACGGTCATCGTGGTGGTCAGGCTCTGGACGTTGGACACCGTGCACCTCACGTCGTCACCGACGGCGACCCCGGCGATGGTGACGACGGCACCGCTCCGCGTCGGGGTGCGGTTCACGCCGTTGACCGTGCAGGTGGCGTTCGTGAGCGCCCAGCCCTGGTCGGGCGGGATCGTCTCGGTGAGCGTCACGGTCGCGACGCCGGCGGGCTGGGAGTGCTTGACCGTCCAGGTGGCGACACCCGAGGCGTTCGTCGTGGCCGACGACGTCGCGATCGTGGCGACGTTGCCGGCGGAGGTCGCGGTCGCCGTCGCCCCGAAGACCCAGCCCGACGCGACCGCGTTCGGCGCGGAGCCGAAGGGATCGGCGAACTTGGTGACCTGGACGGTGGACTCGCAGGAGAGGCCGGTGGCGATCTGGTCGAGTCCGTCGCGCAGCACCTCCCACCCGGTCTGGAAGTAGTCGGCCTGCGAGGCGTTCACGCCGGGGGCGTAGCCGATCGGGCCGGAGATCGAGCGCAGGTTGCTCGGGTCCTGGCTGAGGCCGGTGCCGACGCCCAGGGTGACCAGACGGGTGCCCCTGGCCTTGACGGCGTTGGCGGAGAAGATCGCCTCCTCCACCTCGCGGAAGGTCGTGCTGTTCCCGGGACCGGCCTCGTTCGTCCCGCGGAGCGTCGGCAGGCCGTCCGTGATGAAGATGGCGACGTCGAACGTCGTGGCCGCGGTCGCCACCTGGTAGAGCCCGCGGTCCCAGTTGGTGCCGTTGTCGCTCGGGACCGTGAGGCCACCGATCTTGGCCGTGAGTGCGTTGTAGCCCGCCGTCGTGTCGACGGACTGCGGCGCGAGCGTCGCGTTGCCGGTCCCCTTGGACGGGGCGTCGTCGCCGAAGGTGAACACGCCGACCGTGCTGCCCGTGCCTCGCAGCGAGTCGACGAAGCCCTGCGACGCGGTGCGCAGCGTGCCGGCGGAGCCGGAGTTGGCGACGGAGGTCGACAGGTCCACCACGAGGGCGACGCGGAGGGCACCGGCGCCGGCGGCGCACTTCGCCTGCAGCGCGGGGTTCGGGTGGGACATCGGCCAGAGAGGTCCGGTGTTGAGGCTGGTGCTCGTGGTCGTCTTGTAGGCCGTGCCCGCGGTGTACGTGGTACCGGCGCGGAGCTGGGCACCGGTCCGGAAGCGGTAGGGCGCGGTGGTGCCCGAGCCCGTGACGAGCGTGTCGTTGATGAACCAGGCCGGCGGGCCGGGGGGTGCGGACTCGGCCACGACCCAGAACTGGACGTCGCGGTTCACGCCGGCGGGCTGGGCCGGAGTCACGACGATCTGCTCGTACTCGAGGCACCCGAGGAACCACGACCGGATGCACGCGCCCCGCACCGTCGTCTGCGCGACCGCCGCCTGCGTCTCGGGGACCGTGAAGCTGCAGTCTCCCTGGGCGTCGGAGGTGCAGCGAGCCCAGTCATCGGCGACGACCGACCCCGGACCGTTCGCGTCGCCGCGCCACAGCCGGAACGTGGCTCCGGGGGCGGGGGCGACGACGGTGTCCGCGGTCCGCGAGCCGCTGACCTTGAGCGTGATGACGGCGGTGGTGGCCGTCGGTGCCGGGACGGCGAGAACGCTGACGTCCCCGGGGGTCCCGGCACGCTCCTGCGACCCGGGGGCGGGAGCGGCGCCGCGAGCCAGCGGGGCAGCCGCCTCGCCGTCGGCCGGGACATCGGTGGAGCTGGGCGCCTGGGCGTCGGGAGCCGACGTCTCGAGGTCCTCGACGACCGGAGCCTCCGTGGCGGGAGCCTCCTCGACGGGGGCCGGCGACAGCTCGCCGGTCGCCTCCTGCGCCATCGCGTCGATGTCCGCCTCGGTGAACCCGTCGACGGGCTGCGCGGAGGACGACGTGACGCCGAAGCCCGCGACGAGGACGGCGGCGGCCAGCGCGGCGATGCCGCGGTGCCGTGCCCTCGGTCGGACCTCCGGTCGTACCCGTGCGTGTCTCATCGTCGATCCCTCAACCTCGTCGGTGGTGCGCCGTCCGATCCGTGGTCCGACCTGGCCCCGAGGAAGGTCGTTCTCGCCTCGGGAAGTCGTTCAGCGGCGCCCGTCGAGCATCACGTGAGCGATGAGACCGTGCAATTGAGTGAATCGATCTTGAGTCGATTGAGGTGCGGATCGACGCCCGGTTGGGAGGGGAAACGCAACGTTAGAAGAGGTTCGACGTCCCCCGGCGCCCCACCTTCTTGAGTGTTGCGTTCCGCCATGTGGGCGTAAGGGAAAATCAACTCAGCAATGAGAAATAGACAAATTCACAAAGGCGAACCAGAGGCTGATCGTCGTCTTCTTCGCATTGGCGCTGGGGATCCTCAAGAAGGACTCAGCGCGACGTCGGGACCGAAGACCCGCCGGTACGCTCCGGCCCCCGTTCAGCGACGCCGACCGACGCCAGGGCGGGCCGCACCGGGCCCCCGCCCGTCGTCGGGCACCGCCGCCGGCTCCTCGTGAGGCCGGACCGGGTAGCCGCTCCACCACACGAGCCCGACGGCGAGGATCACGGCCGCCCCCATCATCACGGCCCACCACGGGAACCCCGGGAGGCCCGACGGCGTCCCGGCCGCCGCCAGGTCCGCCACCGGCGTCGGGGTGACGCGCTCGCCCGTGACGAGGATGCGCTGCGTGTTGATCCCGAGCGGGGTGCAGGTCACGAGCGTGACGAGATCCGCGCCCGGCTCGGCCAGCAGCATCTCGGTCTGGTCCGGCTCGATCACCTGGAAGTCGCGGACCCGGTAGGTCAGGACCTCGCCGAGGACCTCCACGACGAACGTGTCGCCGATCTCGGCGCGGTCGAGGTGGGTGAACATCGTGGCGTTCGCGAGCCCGCGGTGCGCCGTGAGCACGGACCTGCTGTCGAGCCCGCCGACCGGGAGCGACGTGCCCTCCAGGTGACCGATCCCCTCGAGAAGCGTCTCGTCGCTCGTGCCGTGGAAGATCGGCAGGTCGATCCCGAGGGCGTCGTAGCGCAGACGGCCCATGAAGCCCTCGACGGGGCCGGCCAGGAGCTCGTCGTAGACGAGGGATCCCGCGCCGGCGACGACGTCGCTGGCCGGGAGGTTGGCGTTGGCCTCGAGGACCGCGCCGCTGGCGAGCGCGTCGTTGTACGCGGCGGCGTCGGCGAGCTGCTGCGCGCGGTAGCCCGGTTCGTCGTGCGGGGGCTGCTCGAGCGCCGTCTCGGCGAGCTCGACGACCCGCGCCTGCTCGCGCTGCGTGAACCAGCCCGCCGTCTGCGGGTAGAGCACCACCCCGGCGCCCGCCACGATGGCGAGCGCCGCGACAGCCTGGGGCCACGGGAACCGCCAACGCCCCCGGGGCGTTCGAGCGGGCCCCGGCACCTTCTCGGCGGGAGTACTCACGGCAGGCCTCACTTCGTGGACGCAGGTCCGGCGGCGGCGCTGCTCGCGCCGCCGCCGGACCCGACCGGGTGACCGGTCAGCGGCGGATCAGGCTGCCGTGCGGCGACGGCGACGCGTCACCACGACCGTCCCGACGCCGACGCCGATGAGCGCGAGGCCGCCGACCGTCATGGCCAGCGTGCCGCCGGCACCCGTGAGCGGGAGGTCCGGACCCTGGACCTGCGGGTTCGACACGGCCAGGACGACGGCGTTGCTCGAGCCCGGGGTGATCGTCTGCGCGGTGGTGAACGGCTGGGCCGTGTAGCCGGCCGGGACGGCCGTCTCGTAGACGCAGTAGACGTGCGACGGGTCGACGAGCGGGCCGTCGGACGAGTTCGCGACCCACAGGCCGAGCGGGGAGGTCGGCGTCACGCCGGCCCACTGCACGACGCCGGCGGCGTCGGACGTGCCGGTCGCGACCGCACCGGTCGCCGGGACCTCGGCGGGGCAGACGCCGGCCACGGCCGCGTCGAACACCTGGAACTCGGCACCCTGGAGCGCGGTCCCGGCGCCGTCGTTCTTGGTGACGTGGAGCTGGCCCCAGTAGGTGTAGGGGGTGACCTCACCCGGCACCGTCGTGCCGTTGAACGTGCTGGAGTAGTCCTCGTTCGGGACGATGCCGTCGGCGGTGACCTCGTCGACCCGCGTGACGAGCTGCACGGCGATGACGTCGGCGGTCGTGTCCGCGGCCGCCGCGTCGAGCTTGGCCCGACCCGCCGGCGTGAACGTCCAGGTGACGCCCGCGCCGTCGACCGTGTAGTCGGCGCCCTCGACGAGCGGCGTGCCGTTGAGCGTGAGGACCGAGCTGGTGTAGCTGAGCGAGGCGTGCAGCACGTCGGTGATGACGGCCTGCGTGAAGAGCTCGTCGTTGTTCAGTACGGGCACCGGGACCGTGAGGTTCCACGTCACCGTGCTGCCGACCACGACGCCGCCGGGAGCCTCGCTGATCGTCTTGCTCGGCTGGTTGACGACGGCGTTCTTGGGGTTCGTGACGACGTCGTAGATCCAGTCGTTGCTGCTCGGAAGCGGGATCGAGACGTAGAAGGAGGGGACCTTGCTGACGATGTTGTTGTTGCCGTTGTCGGCGCCCTCCTGCACGTAGTAGACGCCGAGGTCGAGGTCCTCGAACGTCGCCGTGCCGTTCGCCGTCTCCTCGACGGTCTGGGTCGGCAGGAGGCAGTAGCCCCCGGCGGGCGCCGCCGGGGCCGTGGCGAACAGGGCGTCGAGCCCGGCCCAGCCGTCGAAGGTGGCGGTGTCGATCGCCGTGCAGGTGCCGCCCTCGAGCGTGCCGACCGGCGTCACGACGAACTCGACGCCGCTGAGCAGGTCGGCCGGGTTCGGGGTCGGGGTCGGCGCGCCCTTGTACTTGTTGACCGTGAGGGAGCCCGAGGTCGGGGCGCCGGGCTGGTCGGGGCCCGGGAGGGCGGTGGCGGCCGAGGCCACGCCGACGACGGCGAGGGCGGCGACGCCGAACGCGGCGAGGGTCCGCCTCGCGAGCTTCGTGGGTCCGGTCATGAGGGGTGTTCCTTTCGATGCCCGCTGTGTGCGCAGCGGAGGCTGGTCCTGACGATGTGGCGCGTTGCTGGGTGAGGGTGCTCGAGACGGTCGGGAGGAGCTCAGGGTCGGGCTCGCCTCCTTCGGAAGAGGAGGAGCACCGCCGCGGCCGCAGCCAGCAGCGCACCCCCTCCGACGGCGAAGGAGTCGGAGCCGAGCCCGCCCGTCAGGGGGAGCGACGGCTGACCTCGCTGGTCGTTGACGATCGGGCCGAGATCGACGGTCAGCGCGGGGCCGATCGTGAACTCGTGGACGGTGGTGCCGAGCTGGTAGCCGGCGGGCGCCCGGGTCTCGACGAGCTCGTAGTCGCCCCACAGGAGATCGACGAGCTGGAAGGCGCCCGGGGCGGGATCGCGGTCGGGGCCGGTGCAGTCGGTCGGTGCGGTCGCGACGCAGTCCGTGACCGCGAGGCCGGCGGCGGGCAGCCCCGGTCCGGTCAGCAGCCACTCGGAGCTCGCCAGAGCCGCACCCGCGCCGTCGACCTTCGACCACACCACGGCGCCGAGATCACGGGCCGTCGCGTTCGTCACCGTCACGGTGGCGAGGGTCGTGCCGGTCGTCGCCTGCACCGGGGCGCTGAACGCGGGGTCGCCCGCCCAGCGGTAGGACAGGTCGGCCGCGACGGGAGCCGCGGCGCGGGTCTCCGTCGTCACGGCGCACTCGGCGCCGGTCGGGATCTGGGCCGTCGACGGCGACACCCAGGTCGCGCCGGCGGCGATCGGTCCCCAGGTGCCGGTGACGACCTCGGCCCCGAGGGTGCAGCGCCACTGGCCCGAGAAGGTCGAGCCGGCGTCGACGGTGCTCCCGGCGGGAACCACCTTCGTCACCTGGAAGGCGCCGCGGACCCGCGTGGCGGAGTTCGTCACGGAGATCGACGACGTGGTCCCCGAGGCGATCGTGACGGCGGGGCCCACCTGGGGCGCGCCCCAGACGTACGAGGAGTTCGGCAGCCCCTGGCTCGCCGTCGGCGGCGTCTCCGTCACCGTGCAGGACGCCCCGGCGGCCACCGAGGTCGCGGCGGGCGTCAGGACGGCGGCGCCGGCGCCCGTGACGGTCCAGGTGCCCGAGGCGACCGTGGCCCCGCCGAGCACGCAGGTGTAGGTCCCGGCGAACGGGATGGCACCCGAGCCGGCGGGAACGGAGGCGTCCAGGATCTTGGTGACCGCCAGCTGTCCGGGGGCAGGTCGGTTCACGTAGGTGCAGTCGACCCGGTCGCCCGGGGCGACGCCGGTGATGCCCTGCGCGCCCGGGCCGGTCAGCGTCGTCGTCGCGGTGGTGCCGTCGAGGTGGGTGACGACGCACTGCGCGCTCTGGAAGACGTAACCGGGCTGCATCGTCTCGCTGACGGTGACCGTCGCCCGGCTCGTCGTGCTGCCGAAGGTGTAGTCCCAGGTGGCGGTGCCGGACGTCGCCGTCTGCTGGGTCGCCGCCTGGGTGCCGGCCACGATCGTGCCGGTCGTGGCGGCCACGCTTGACGTCACGTTCCAGCCGGGCCGTGGCGCCGGGTTCGCCCCCGCACCGTCGGTGACGAGCTTCGTGATGCTCACCTGGGCCGCCACCGGGGAGTTGTAGATGCGGCACTCCACGCTCTGGCCACCGGTGGGAATCGTGATCGACCCGGTGGTGCCGTTGCCCTGGGACCGCTGCACGCCGTCGACGAGACAGCGGTAGCTGCTGACGTACTGGTTCAGGTTCGTGGTGCCTGACGCCGTCTCGCCGAACGTCAGGGCGACGTTGCGGACCGTCGGGAGCGGTCCGATGCGCTGACCCTGGAGGCCGGACGCGTTGCCGGAGGTCGTCACGGTCCCGATCTGCGCGGCCCCCTGGGTAAGCGTCAGCGTGAACTGGTCGGTCGCGTTGACACGGCGGCCCTCGACGAACTTCTCGATCGTGATGGTCGGCGGCGAGGAGCAGGTCGACAGGTCCGTGCTGTCGCCGAGTCCGGTCGTCACGTCGGTCGTCGGGTTCTGGGTCCATCCCGGCATGTCGTACGAGCGCATGGTCGTCGTCGAGGCGAGGAACGCCTTGCCGCTCGCATCGAACGCGATGCCGTTGACGTTGGACATCGTGGTGAACGAGCGCGAGACCGACGAAGCGATCGCCCCACCGCTGGCCGCCGCCAGATTCGCACTGGTGACGCTGTAGACGGTCGTCGAGGTGCCGTCGCCCCGGACGATGAAGAGGTTGCCGGTGGCGTCGAACGCGAAGTCGCCGTTGGCGTTGCCGCCCGATCCGGTCGAGACCGTGCCCTTGAGGGTGACGGCCGGATTCGCGGCGGGGTCGTACTGGTAGAGGCGGAAGCTGCCGGAGGAGGTGAAGCCGCCGAAGTAGTACAGCCCCGAGGAGAGGTCCACGGCGCCGCCGACCAGGTTCGAGCTGGTGTTGCCGCTGGTCGCACCAGTGCTCGACCACACCCCTGTCGTGACGTTGTAGCTGTAGATCGTGCCGCTCATGCTGGTGCCGCTACCGCTGCGCGCGATCGCGTAGACCGGCTGCCCGCCGGAACCGATGCCCAGGCCGTTGAACGAGCTCACGTTGGGGGCACGTGTTCCCTTGGGAGTGACGACGCCGCCCGGCGCGACCTGCTGGAGCTGCCCGTTGTCCGTGACGGAGTAGACGTAGCCCGCCTCGCAGAACGGTCGGTTGCTGGTCTGCCGCAGGACGAAGGTGCCCATGTCGAGCGTGCTGTCACTCCCCGTTCCCGACCAGGTGAGCGTGCTCGAGTCGACCCAGTCCGGCGAGCTGACCCACTCGTAGCCCGCGGGCGCGACGGCGGGGCGCACGCGGTGCCGACCGCCGGCCGTCACGGTCGTGGTGGAGGCGGGCGGCGTGACGCCCGGGGTCGGAGCGATCCACTTCACCAGGTACTCGCCGGGATCGTTGTCGCGGTCGGCGACGGCGCACGCACCGCTCACGCAGTCGGAGACAGCGATCGGGGAGGTGGCCGCGTAGCTGTTTCCGTTCGCCCGTTGGAAGTCGAACGTCGCCCCCGCCACCGGGTTGCCGGCGGTGTCGACCGCGGTCCAGTGGACGTAGGGAGCGGTGGCGCCGTCAGGGGCGCCCACGACCGCCATCGGCGAGACGGCGAGCGCGCCGGCCCCGTCGGTGGACGACGGCTCGGGGGCAGCCACGGCCTCGGGTGCGGCCGACGGCGTCGCGCCGCGCGCCGCATCGGTCGCCGCCGCCGTGGGCTCGACCTCGGGCACCGGTTCGGCGGTGGCCGCGGGATCGACGGCGGGGGCGGACTCGTCCGCCGTCGTCGCGTCGCTGGAGGGCGTCGCCTCAGCGGCGGGTTCGGTTGCGGTCGCCTCGACGGCAGAGAGCTCGGCCGTAGCGAGCTCCGCCGTGGCGGCCGACGACGATGTGACGCCGAGACCGACGACCAGGAGTGCTGCTGCGATCGCGGCGATACCGCGATGCCGTGCCCCCGGTCGGTCGTCAAAATAGACGCGCGCATGCCTCATGAGAGTGGATGTCCTTCTGCCCCTGTCGGGTGGTGCGTCACCCGATCACTGCTCCACCCGTGCACACGAGCGAGAAGAATCTCGAACTCGCGGCGGCCCCCGGCTAGCGCTCGCCCAGCATTGCTCGCGACATTGATCGACGCAAACAGCTCGTCCTAGGAACAGGCCCCAGCACCCATTTTCCTAAGGTTGTCCAAGGTGACGTGGCGCTGTGACAAGCCGTTTGACGTCGTCGTGGACCGGCAATTCTTGAGCCAGAGGGACCCTCAGGCGAATTCCGGGGAACCTCGTCCGCCTCTCAAGCCCGTCCTTGTTTCGTGTGAAGTCGGGGCGAATCCCGCGCCGTCACTCCGAGTAGGTGACCAGCGCCGTGACGTCGTCGATCCGGTGGCGCCCGAGGACCTCGCGAGGCTCGAGGTAGGCGAGCTCCATCACGACCGACACGGCGACCAGGGACCCGCCCAGGCGACGCACGAGGTCCGCCGTCGCGGCGACCGTGCCGCCGGTGGCGAGCACGTCGTCGACGATGAGCACGCGGTCGCCCTCCTTGATCGCGTCGGAGTGGATGGCGAGCGTCTGCGTGCCGTACTCGAGGTCGTAGGTGGTCTCGACGGTGTCGCGCGGGAGCTTGCCCGACTTGCGCACCGGGACGAACGAGGCGCCCATCGCGAGAGCGACCGGCGCCCCGAAGATGAACCCGCGCGCCTCCATCCCGCACACCACGTCGATGTCCGTGGGCGAGGCGGCCACGAGCGCGTCGACGCACGCCTGGAAGGCCTCGGGCGAGGACAGGAGCGGGGTGATGTCCTTGAACGAGACGCCGACCTTCGGGAAGTCGGGGACGTCGGCGATGAGGGCGGCGAGGTCACGGGTCTCGGCGGTCACGACGGGCTCCTGCGGGGGTGTGGGGATGGACCGGCACGGAGTCGCGCGGGCCGGGTCTCAGTCTGGTGCACGGTCTCCGGTGCGCGACATCCTCGAGAGCATGGCGTTGTAGGCCTCGAGGTCCGCCCCGCCGTCGCGATCGGCCGCGCGATCCTGACGCTTGGCGGTCCGCTCGTCGTCGCGCAGCCACGCCAGCCCCAGCGCGATCGCGAGCGCGAGCGACGGGACCTCGCCGAAGCCCCACGCGAACGCGCCGCCGTACTGCTGGTCGACGAGCGCGTCGACGCCCCACGGCAGGCCCAGCGCGCCGAACCACGGCGCCGCCAGCAGCGAGGTGCCCATCGTGAGGGAGAGGCCGAAGAAGGCGTGGAACGCCATCGTCGCGAACAGCAGGACGAGCCGCAGCGGGTAGCTCGGGCGCTTCGGACCGGGGTCGATCCCGACCAGGACGTTGACGAACAGGTACCCCGCGAGCGTGAAGTGCACGATCATCCACAGGTGCACGAGGTGGTTGCTCAGGGACAGCCCGAACAGCGGCGTGTAGTAGAAGACGACCATGCTGCCGGCCACGTTCACGGCCGCGACGACCGGGTGGGAGAAGAAGCCTGCGACCTTGGAGTGCACGAGGCCCAGCAGCAGCTCGCGCGGACCGCGCGTGCCGTCGGGACGTGACGGGAGTGCGCGCACGGCGAGCGTCACGGGGGCGCCGAGCACGAGGAAGATCGGCGCGAGCATCACGAGCACCATGTGCTGCACCATGTGGGCGCTGAACAGGATGTGCCCGTAGACGGCCGCTCCCCCGCTGCTCGTCCACGCGATCAGCAGCAGCCCGACCATGATCGAGACCACGCGACCGAGCGGCCAGTGGTCGCCCCGGCGTCGCAGGCGGAGGTACCAGCCCAGGACGACGACGGCGGCGCTCACCACCCCGGTCAGCACCAGGACGTCGGGCGAGAAGCCGGTGATCCAGCCCAGCAGGGTGGGCTCGCCCGGCACCGGGCTCCCGGTGATGGCCTCCGCGGGGCTGACCCCCTCGAGCGGGACGTCGGGCACGGGCGGCGCCGTGTTCGACAGCGCCGAGGCGATGCCCATCGTCGCCCCCGCGATGAGGATCTCGACGCCGACGAGGCGCCAGAACGCCGTCGTGCGACCCGACGTGAGCGACGGGATCGTGCGGCGACGGTGCAGGTATCCGGCCGCTCCGAGGGCGACGACGGCGACGACCTTCAGGATGAGCAGCACGCCGTAGGGCGTCCCGAGGTTCTCGAGCGAGCCGAGCCGGATCGAGGCGTTCACGACGCCGGACACCGCGACGAGAGCGTAGGCCCAGATCGCGATGGCCGAGTAGCGCTCGGCGGAGGGGACGAGGTCCTTGCCCAGGCGGCCGGCGACGACCGCGAGCACGGCGAGGCCGCCGATCCAGACCGTCACGCCGGCGAGGTGCAGCCAGAGGCTCCCGACGGCGAGCGTGTGGTTCGCGGCCCCGGCCGCGTGCCCGGTCTGGGCGACCGGCGCCAGGGCGGCGAGCGCGACGATCGCGGCCGCCAGCGCGGAGGTGTAGCCCGAGGCGGCGACGGCGAGCAGCGACGCGAGCGCCGTCAGGAGCAGTCCCCAGGCCATCGCCTGCCCGAGCTCGATCTGGGTGAGGAAGACGCCGAGCTCGGCCCCGAACTGCTCACCACCGAGCGGCGTGCCCGAGACCCGGGCGTAGGTGAGGAGGAGCTGGACGACGAGGGCGACCGTCCAGACGACCGACGCCCAGGCGGCGGTCTTCTGCGCCAGCGGCCAGGCCCTGCCCGCGGCCCCGGCGCGACGGACGCGGGAGGGGTCCGTGGCCGTCGCGCTCCGTGGGAGGACGACGGCGGCGAGGACCAGCGCGCCGACGGTGACGGCGCAGGCGGTCTCGACGAGGGCATCCACCACCGGGAGCCCCCAGCGCACGAACGCGCCGGGGTCACCGAGCAACGTGGGGGTGGCGGCGCCGGAGAGCGCGATGCCGACGAGGGTGGCGACGACGACGAGCACGGCTCCCGCGACGAGCGCGAGACCGAGCGGCACGCGCTTCACCGCTGCGCCGGCGTCTGTGGTCACCACTCCTCCAGCGTAGGCCGGGATGAGCGGCACGGACGACGAGGGCCGGGGCCCGCCTGAGGGTGAGGACCCCGGCCTCGCTGAACCGGGTCACCGTGGGGGCACGGGACGGTCCGACGGCACCGGGATCCGCATGGGGGTGCGGATCCCGGCACCGGCCGGGCGGGAACTGGGGGGTACCTGCCCGGGTCGTGCTGCAGCGGTCCGTGCACCGGATCACTGCGGGTGCCAGGCCGGATGGAGTCCGTGTCCCGGCGCTCCCGGAGTGGGCGGGGGGCGCCCCGCTCCGAGAGGGTCGTGGTCAGGAGGTGAGGCGCCTCCTGAGCGTCAGGGCGCCGAGGCCGCCGATCACGAGCACCAGGCCCGTGGTAAGGGGGAGCCACGGTGCGGCGCCGGTGGACGGGAGGGACGACGGCGAGGCCGTGGTCCGGGTCGGGGAGGACGGGGTCCGCGCGGCGCTGCCGGCCGTGGCGCCGGGGTCTACGGGGGTGGGCGGCGTCACGACCGGCGGGGTCACGACCGGCGGCGTCACGACCGGCGGGGTCACGACCGGCGGCGTCACGACCGGCGGCGTCACGACCGGCGGCGTCACGACCGGCGGGGTCACGACCGGCGGCGTCACGAAACCGAAGTCGAGCGTCGGGTCGTGGTCGCCGCCCACCGTCAGGCCCTGGCTCCTCGCGCTCCAGGTGGCCGAGTTCCGCTCCCGGCCGTCGACCTCGATCGTGGGGACGTACGGTGCGAGCGCGGCGATCGTCGACGGGTCCGTGCGGTCGATCGTGACCGTGTACGACCGACCCTCGGCCAGCACCGGCAGGTTCTCGAAGACGTAGGCGCCGTTCGCGTCGGTGGTGACGGACGAGACGGGCGTGCCGTCCACGTCGACCACGGGGGCGCCGTCCGGACCTGTGAGGATCAGCACGACGCCGGGGATGCCCGGCTCGCCGTCGTCCTGCAGACCGTCGCGGTTGGAGTCGAGCCAGACGAGGTCGCCCACCGAGACCCGCTCGGGGATCAGGACGAACCCGAAGTCCAGCGACGGGTCGTGCGCACCATCCACCGTCAGGTCGACCTGCGAGATCGCACGATCGGTGGAGGAGTCGGCCGCACCCACCCCGCCGTCGAGCGACGTCGTGGGCCGGTAGCCCGCCGGCGCCGTCACGACCACCGTGTAGGTCTGACCGTCGGTCAGGACCGGCAGGTTCTCGAAGACGTACCTCCCCTGCGCGTCGGTCGTCGTCGTGGACTCGTACGCGTTGCCGTCGGCGTCCAGCTCGACAGGCTCGCCGTCGGGCCCGAGAACCGTGAGGGTGACCCCTTCCAGCGGCACGTCGGTGTCGTCCTGCACCCCGTCCTCGTTCACGTCGAACCAGACGTAGTCACCCACCGACACCCGTTCGGGAACGTCGCGAGGAGCGTTGTAGATGCGGGCGGACTCGGCGGAGCCGTCGTCCTCGACCACCACGGTCAGCGAGACGAACGTCCCCGTGTACCCGGCGGGGGCGACGACCTCGTGGATCGTGTACTCGCCCGGCTCGACGACCCGCAGCCCCTCGTCGGCCCCACCGGGGCCCGCGACACGGAGCTTGCCGTCGACGACGTACGCGTCGTCGACCACGACCACGCCGTCGGCGTTCGTCACGGTGAACCGCGCGTTCCGGTCGGTGATCGAGACGTTCGGGTCGCTCGAGTCGAGCTTGGAGACGTCGAGCGGGAACTCGTTCGTGGGGGTGATCGTCGCGTCGGTCCCGCCGATCACGTTCGTGATGCCCACCTGCGGCGTGTACTCCGCGATCCGGACCTTGAAGTACAGGTCGATCGACGACTCCTTCACCAGGACCGTGCCGTCGGCGTTCTGGATCGAGACCTGGCGGGAGTCCTCGTCCCAGGTCGCGGTCAGGTTGCCGCGCAGGTTCTGCGAGGTGCCGGGCGTCACCGTGCCGGACGCGACGTTCTGGGGTGTCACGAACCCGACGAACTCCACACCGTCCGGGAGGGCGTCGGCGATCGGGCGGATCCGCACGCCGTGATAGCCACCGTGCGGGATGACCTTCACCCGGTAGACGAACTCGTCCTGGACGAGGGACCCGTCGGGCTCGAGCCCGACCCGGAGGTTCTGCGTGTAGGTGTCGCGCTCGGCGTCGTACACCGTCTTGTTGACCTCGAGCTCGTCGCCGTAGGTCGTGGCGCGGGTGGAGGACTCCGACCGGTAGACGTGCTCGAGGTCCTCCCCGCTCAGCTTTGCCGTGTTGGTGATCGTGATCGTCTGCTTGCCGACGATCGGCCTCGTCTCCAGCGCCAGCGTCACCTCGAGCCGTTCGTCCGCGCGGAGGCCCTTCGAGGCGATCTCGGCGACGCCCGCGGCGTTGAGCTGGAGACGCAGGTTGCCGTCGTCGTCGAGCGTGACGTCGAAGTGCGTGCCGGAGAGCGGGACCCACCAGCCGGCCGACGCCTGGATCGAGTCGCGGATGGCGTCGAGATCGGCCTGGTCCGCGACCTGGAACACGGTGTGGTCGACCTCGTCCACGATCACGCGGCTCGCGAACGTCCCGGTCTCGGTGCCCGCCCCCACGACGAACGTGTACGGGACCCGGGTGCGGGCCCCCGGGGCGACCACGACCTCGGCCGGGCCGGACTTGCTGAACCTGGTCGGATCGACCACGCCACCCGACACGTCGATGGCCTCGACCAGACGCACGTCGGTGCCGGCACGCTGCTCCTGGCCGTGGTCGAAGACCGCGGTGTTCCCCATCAGGTAGGTGTTGTTGGTGGGCAGGGGGTACAGGGGCAGTCGGTGCAGCGTGGTGATGCTGGCCTTCGCGGTGACCGTGAGGACCGCGCGCTCGCGCCCGACGTTCACGGCCAGCGTGCGGCCCTCGACGCTGTAGGTGAAGGGCCCGGCAGCGACGACGCCGGCCTTGCCGCCGCTCACCAGGGTGAGCGGACGCGAGGTCCCGGCGCCGTCGACGACGGCGATGAAGCTCGGGTGGGCGGTCACCCACTCCGCCTGCTCGGGCAGGGTGTCCGTGATGATCACGTCCCGGTCGAGCGTGAAACGCGGCGTCGAGGCGTCCCACGGCGTCAGGTCCGCCGTCAGGACGTAGTCGACCGGGACGCCCTCGGTGAGGGCGCCGTTCTCCGTCGTGATCGGGATGCGGGGCGTCGGCGTGCTCTTCCGGAAGGCGCGGCTCGCGTCGGGGCCGGCCGGTGCGGCGGCGGAACCACCGATCCAGGTCGAGGTGGCGACGTCCTGCCCACCGATGACAGCGGCGTTGGTGAGCGTCGTGGAGTACTGGCCGCCGTTCCCCCCGAGCGCGTCGTAGGAGGCCTGGAGCTGCTGCCGCACGGTGTCGAGCGCCGCGGCGTCGGTGATCCGGGCCTGGTAGGTCAGCACGTAGCGCGACGCGGCGGGGAGGTCGACCGTGGCCGAGAACGAGGTCCCGGTGGCGGACGGCGCCGCGGCCGGAGCGGTGGTGCGGTTGAGCCCGTCGGCGTCCCAGGTCGTGAGCGTCGCGGCGAACGACCCGGGCACGAGGGTGAGACCGGCGCCCAGGGTGTCCTCGATGGTCACCGGGCCGGCCGCGGTGCGATTCACGTCGATCGTGTAGGGGATCGGGACCGTGAGGGCGCTGTCGTCGATGCGGACCACGCCGTCGACGACGCTGACCAGGGGCTGACCGTCAGCGCCGGTCCAGCCGACCCAGGCCGCGCTCTTGCCGGCCCCGTCGCGCACGTTCTCGAACTCGTCGCCGCGCTTCTTCACGATCACGTTCGTGGTCGTCGAGGTCCCGTCGACCTCCCACACCAGCTGCCTCGGCGTGCTCACGGTGACCTCGTCCACCCGGAACTTCAGCGCGATGATGCCCTGGTCGATGCCGACCGGGAACGGGTCCGCGAACCGGATCGCGATCGTCCCGTCGGGCTGGCGCGTGAGACCGGTGACGGCGGTGTTCCCCGGCGGCACGACCAGTGCCGAGTCGGGGATGGTGACCCCGGGCGGGACGGTCAGCACGGCGGTGTGCCCGTCCGCGGTGCGGCCATAGCTGATGCGGATCTCGTAGTCGACGCCTGCCGTGAGCACCGGAAGACCGTCGTAGGTCTCCCCGCTGTGCGTGTAGCTGACGTTGATCGGGCTGTCTCCCGGCGCGGCGACCGCGGTGCCGACGAGGCCGACCGCTCCCGCCAGCACCAGCAGTGCCGAGACGACGACCGCGACGAGTGTCCGCCCCGCCGACCTCGCGCTCCCTGTCATCCCCCTGTGGCGTCCCTCGGACGCAATGACCGTGCTCACTCTCGTGTGGCTCCTCAGATGTCGCGACGGCGAGGACCGCCGCCGTGCGACGCGGCGAGGCCCCCTGGCCGTGCTGTCGCGGCGCCGCCGGGCATGCCTCCCGGTGGTCGCAGTGCGACGGCGTCCACGCTAGGGAGAGGCGGGGCGGTCGACGTCGCGACGGCCGTAGAACTACCCCACCTCCCCACCCGTACCGTTCCGCGCCGAACGAAAGTCGACCGGTCGGTCGGTTGCGCGGCCGCGCGGCCGCGCCCTACGAGCACCCGAGCGCCCGCGCTGCGAGCCCGCGCGCTACACCTCGAGCCGGAGCGCGGCCTCGAGCGCCTCGTCGCGCGTCTTGGCCCCGAGCTTGCGATAGAGGTTCGCGCGGTGGAACTTCACGGTGTTGACCGAGACCGACATGATCTCGGCGATCACCGAGTTCGTGCGTGCCTCCCGGATGTGGCCTAGCAGCTCCCGCTCGCGATCGGAGAGCCGGAACCTCACCACGTGCGACCGCGGCCCCCCGGCGTATCCCCGTGCCGCGAGCGCCGGTGCGAGCAGGTCCGCGTCGGGGGCGGCCTCGACCGCCGCACACAGGCGTTCGATCTGGTCGCTCGAGGCGAGCGAGAGTCCCATCGGTGCCAGGGCACCGGCACCCTCCTCGCCGTAGACCCGGCGGAGGGCAGCGAGGGCGACCGCCTCACCGCCCTCCTCCCTCGTCGCCTCGACCGCGGCGGCCTGCAGCACGGTGCCACGCATCCGCAGCGACAGCTGGGCCAGGACGTCGGGCTCGGGGACGGCCGCGCCCGGAACGTCCTCCCCCGCGGTCCCGAGGAGGTTCACCACCGCGGTCACGAACGAGAAGCGCTGGTCGCGGGCGGCCGGAGCGCCCTCGGGCAGATCACGAGGCGCGACGCCGACGATCCGCGCGCTGAAGACCTCGAGGAACTCCGCCAGGGGGCCGGTCCGACGCGGGCCCAGCTGACGTGCGCGCCACGTCGGGGAGTCCAGCACGCGACGGCGGAGGAGCTCGGTCTGGGCGGCCCCTCCGGTCGCCGCGAGCGCGGCAAGGTGGACCAGCACCAGCACGGGCCAGCTCGCGACGCTCCTGACCGCCGCGAGTCCGTGACTCGTCAGAACCATCGCGTCCTGCAGCCGGCCCTCGTCCAGCGCCTGCCACCCGCGCGTCACGGCGACGAGCACGAGGTCGAGCTCACGCCCGGCCGCGAGCGGCACACCCTCGAGAGGGTCCCCGATCATCGGGAGGTGGGGTGCGCCCCCGACCGCGCCCGTCGCGAGCAGCCCCCGGTGAGCGTCCCGCTCCCAGCGCCGCGTGTCCTCCCCCACGCCGTCGAGCACCTCCAGCACGAATCGCCAGACGGTCCGCGCCTCCTCGTACCTGTCGAGCTGCACGAGGACCTGGCCGACGAGGAGGGCGCTGGACGCGATCGCCGTGCTGGGGTCGTCCACCAGGACGTGCCGGGTGTCGTCCATCAGCTCCAACCACCGGTCGACGGCGCCGTCCGCGAGAGCGAGGTCGCCCGCCTCGCACGCGACGAGAGCGCTGCGGGCGAGGGCGGCGAGCCGGGGGGCAGGGCGCGGGTCGGCGTGCTCGGCCATGCGACGCGCCAGGACTGCGGTGCGCGCGTCGTCCACCGGGTTGGGCTCGACCCCCCGACGGACGAACAGCTCCCGCAGGAGCCCGAGCGACGGCGCCACCACGAGTCTGCTGGCCGGCACCCCGAGCAACGGATTCCACAGGTCGGCGTCGGCGGGCCCGACGAGATCCCAGAGCCGCGCGTGCGCCAGGGACTCGGCGGCCACGAGGTCACCGGCCCGGACGTGGCTCACGACGGCCAGCGCGTGGTCGCCGTGGCTCTCCGCCGAGGCGGCCAACGCCCGGCAGGCGTCTCGCAGGACAGCGTCGGGCAACCCCTCGACGATGCGGTGCCTGACCGTCGCGTCCCAGACGAACGTCAGCTCCCCGCCCGGGGGGGTCGAGAGTACGCCGAACCTCGCACGCCGGAGGCGGTCCACGTCGAGGTCCGGGCACACCTGACGAGCGATCGCGACCGGGACGCGCGGCGCCGGCACGACGGCGCTGATGCGACGGGCCAGGGGCCCGAGCGGTGCCGGCGGGCTCGGGAACAGCGGTGCCGCCACCGTCCAGTCGACCGATTGCACCGCCTGCGTCCTGGTGACGAGCGCGTCGGCGCAGAGCCGGGGTGCCGAGTCCAGGACGGCGGCGACGGTGGCGGGGTGGCCGTCCGTCGCGCGGGCGAGCCTATCCGCGGCCTCGGGACGGGCGTCGAGCCCCAGCCGTTCGCACCGGAGACGGAGCAGCGTGGCCACCTCCGCCGTCGTGAACCACAGGTCGTCCTCGGTCAGGCGCTGGAACGGTGCGCCGTGACCGCTCGCGAACGCGGCGAGCGGTCCGCCGTCGACGGTCGACGCGACGATCGCGAGGTGCGGAACCCGGCGGTGGAGCTCGGCCGCCGCCGGGATCATGATCGCGTGCTGGATCAGGTCCCACTCCGGGAAGACCAGCGTGGCCGGCCCGTCCAGCGTCGCGAGCGCCCGGACGGCGAGCGGAAGCAGGTCCTCGTCGTCGGGCTGCCGGGCCAGGAGGGCGAGCGCGTCACGGTCGACCGGGGCCCCCACCGCCGCGAGTCGGGCCAGGGAGTGTGCCCAGAGCGCTGCGGGCGAGAGCTGGGCGGAGTCGAGGTCCACCATGGCGCGGTGACCGTCGGCGGGTCGGGCGGCCGCCACCCACTGCCGCAGCAGCGTGCGCCGCCCCGACCCGGGCACGCCCTCCACGATCGTCGCGAGGAAGGGCGCGTCGAGGCGCGCCAGAAGTCGGTCGCGTGTCAGCTCGGCCATAGCGCCCCCGCTATCGATCACCGTTGAAGTCCCGTTGCCTGGCGGGCCCTGCACCGGTGACCGCCGAGGATGAATGTCCCACGGCGGCGCCGACCTCGCCACCCAGACCCTCCGGAGCGCGGGGAGGGAGGACCCCCGCGTTAGCGCGCAGCCCCACCGCATGGGCACCTCTCCCCATCGATCCGTACAGGGGAGCCCCAGGCCCCGGTGGCACAATGACTGGCGATCGCCATACCGCCGCACCGAACGGGGACCTCTTGTCCACCCACCTGGCACCCAAGACCAGTCCCATCTCCTACGACGACGGCCAGCGCGCCACCGAGCTCCTCGCGCGCCTCGCGTCCGTGTTCGAGCAGCGGATCGTCGGGCAGCACGGCCTCCGGACCGCCCTGATCACCTCGCTCCTCGCCGGCGGCCACGTGCTGCTGGAGTCGGTGCCCGGACTGGCCAAGACGCTGAGCGCCCAGACGCTCGCCTCCGGTGTGAGCGGCTCGTTCCACCGCATCCAGTGCACCCCCGACCTCATGCCGAACGACATCATCGGCACGCAGATCTACAACTACGCCACGGGCGAGTTCTCCACGCAGCTCGGTCCGGTGCACGCCAACCTCGTGCTGCTGGACGAGATCAACCGCTCCAGCGCCAAGACGCAGTCGGCGATGCTCGAGGCGATGCAGGAGAAGCAGACGTCCATCGGTGGTGAGGTCTACCCGCTCCCGAAGCCGTTCATGGTGCTCGCCACGCAGAACCCCATCGAGGAGGAGGGCACCTACGTGCTGCCCGAGGCCCAGATGGACCGCTTCCTCATGAAGGAGGTGCTGACCTACCCCGGACCCGAGGACGAGGTCGACATCCTCCAGCGGATGTCCAGCGGTTCGCTGACGGCGCCCCTCACGGCCGAGCCCATCTCGCTCGAGGACACCGTCTTCCTGCAGAAGCTCGTCGACAAGGTCTACGTCGACACGGCGATCAAGCAGTACATCGTCGCGATCATCAACACCACGCGCGGCGGCGGTCCGCGCCCGCTGCCCGGGTTCAACCAGCACGTGCGCGTCGGCGCGTCGCCGCGCGGCTCCATCGCGCTGATGCGCGTGGCCCAGGCGCTCGCGCTCCAGAACGGCCGCGCCTACGTGGTGCCCGACGACGTGAAGCAGCTGCGCCACGCCGTCCTGCGCCACCGCATCGTGCGCACCTACGACGCGCTGGCCAACAACGTGCCGCCGGAGTCGCTCATCGACGCGGTGTTCGCGGCGGTCCCGAGCCCGTGACCACCTCGCCCCTCGGGGGTGCCGGGGTCCCCGCCGCCACGAGATCCGCGCACTCGCGCCTGGCCGCCGTGCGCGCCAAGCTCGACCTGCCGCTCGTGCGGCGAGCCGCCGGCCTGCTCGACGGGCGTCACCGCTCGATCTTCTCCGGTCACGGTCAGGACTTCGACGAGATGGCGCTCTACGTGCCTGGCGACGACGTCGGCGACATCGACTGGAAGGCGTCCGCCAGCACGGGTCATCCCGTGATCCGCCGCTTCCAGCGCGAGTCGAACCTCGCGATGGTGCTCGCCGTCGACACCGGCCGCAACATGGCGGCGCTCGCGCCCGACGGCGGCACGAAGGCCGACATCGCGCGTTTCGTCAGCGACGTCATCGGCTACCTCGCGCGCGGCCGCGGCGACCTGCTCGCGCTGGTCGCCGGCGACTCCGAGCGCGTCGTGCAGATCCCGGCGCGCGGCGGGACCGAGCACATGGAGATGCTGCTGCGCCGCATCGACACCATGTTCTCCCTCGACGCCCCGACGTCGAACATCACCCACGTGCTCGACCGCGTGCTGACGTGGTTCACGCGACGCAGCCTCGTCGTCGTCATCACGGACGAGGTCCGCCCGCCGCTCGAGTCGGAGCAGACGATCAAGCGGCTGCGCACCCGGCACGAGCTCATGGTGATCCAGATCGCCGACGCCCTCCCGACGGCGTTCGGCGACGAGGCCGTCGAGGACGTCGACGCCCCGCTCGGCATCCCCGAGTTCCTCCGGGCCCGCTCGGACATGGCCACGGAGGCGCGCGACGCCGTCGCGCGCCGACGCTCCGACGTCGCCGCGATGCTGCGCCGCTACGGCGTCCAGACCGTCACCGTCGAGAGCGAGGTCGACGCCGTCGACCGCCTCATGGACCTGTTGCGGAGGAGCCGACGTGCCGGTCGCTGACACGCTCCTCGCGCTCCCCGTGCTCGCCGTCCCCGCCGACCCGCAGCCGCCCGCGCAGTACTCGTGGTGGGTGTGGGGCATCGGCGTCCTCCTGCTGGTGGTCGTCGCCGCCTGGTACTGGTGGGTCTGGTGGACGACGCGGCCGCGCACGGTCGAGCAGCGCCGCAGCCGGACCGATCCGTACGCGGCGATCCGCACGGAGCACCTCACCGCCGTCGACGAGGCGTACGCGCGCTACACGAGCGGCGAGTCCGACCTGCGCACGCTGCACCTCGACCTCAACCACCTCATCCGCGCGTTCGCGACCCAGCGCGCCGGCATCGACGTCTCCTCCCTCACGGTGAAGGAGCTCGGGCGCCTCGAGCACGGAGGCGCCATCCAGGAGCTCCTCGACGACTACCAGGAGCCCGCGTTCGCCGCCGCCTCCGACGGGCAGGCCCTCACGGCCTCCGACCAGGCGAGGGAGGTGATCCGCACGTGGTGAGCAGCGCTTTGGAACGCCCGTGGATCCTCGTGGTCGCCGTCGTCGTGCTCCTCGCCGTCGCGGCGATCGGCTACGCGACCCGGACCGGTCCGCGCACCCCCGCGAACGTCCGGTGGGTCGCCAACGCCTCCTACCTGACGCAGCTCGCGTCGTTCCGCAGCCGGCTGGCGCGGTACCGGGTGGGGCTGGCCGGCGTCGCCGTCGTCGCGCTCACCGGCGGGATCGCCGCGGGTGTCCTGCTCGCGCGCCCCGTCGACAAGCAGGTCCTCAACTCGGAGCTCGCCACGCGCGACATCGTGCTGTGCCTCGACGTGTCGGGGTCGATGGTCGAGTACGACGCCGAGATCGTCTCGCGCTTCATCGACCTGGTGGAGGGGTTCGACGGCGAGCGCATCGCGCTGTCCATCTGGAACCAGACCTCGCGGACCGTCTTCCCGCTCACCGACGACTACGGCCTGGTGACCGAGGAGCTCGAGCTCGCCCTCGCGGCGCTCGACTTCGACATGGACTCCTACATGAACGGCTCCTTCGACCCGGACGACCTCGACCGCATCCTGCGGTTCGTCGCCGGCACCGAGCTGTCCACGGAGATGTCGAGCTCGCTCATCGGCGACGGGCTGGCCAGCTGCGGCCGCCTGTTCGACGAGGCCGACACCGAGCGCTCGCGCACGATCATCCTCGCCTCGGACAACCAGGTGCTCGGCACGCCGATCTACACGCTCTCGGCCGGGGCCGACTTCGTCGCGGAGCGCGACATCGGCCTCATCGGGATCTACTCGGGCGAGTCCACCGACACCTCCGCCGGCGAGCAGAAGGAGTTCGAGGACGTCGTGGCCACCCACGACGGCCTGTACTTCGAGGCGTCCGACCCCTCCGCCGTCGACGCGATCATCGAGCGGATCCAGGACCAGCAGGCCGTGGACCTCGACGCGACGCCGGAGGTCGTGGTCTCCGACCGACCGGCCACGGCCGCCACCGTCCTCGTGATCGCGTTCGCCGGCCTGGTGCTCCTGCTCTGGAGGCTGCGCACATGACGCTGCAACCGCTCTGGCCCCTGTGGGCGCTCGTGCTCGTCTGGGGCGGGCTGCTCGTGTTCTGCGCCGTCCACCTCGTGCGCCAGCGCCGCCACCGCGGGGCGTGGGCGCGCCGGACGGGTGCCGCGCTCGCGCTCGGCGTGCTGCTGCTCGGGCCCTCGCTCGTGGACCGCAACGGCACCACGATGCAGACGAACGCCGAGGTGTTCTTCGTCGTCGACCGCACCGGGTCGATGGCGGCCGAGGACTACGACGGCGCCCGGCCCCGCCTCGAGGGTGTGCGGTACGACATCCCCGCGATCGTCGACGCCTTCCCCGGCGGACGTTTCACCGTGATCGGCTGGGACTCCCAGGCCACCCGCCAGCTGCCGCTGACGACCGACGCGCGCGCCGTGAAGTCGTGGGCCGAGACCTTCCAGCAGGAGCTGACGTCCTACTCCGCCGGCTCCCAGGTGGACCGCCCGCTCGCCGCGCTCCAGGAGGCGCTCACCGGTGCCGCGGAGCGGAACCCCAACAACGTGCGCATCGTGTACTTCCTGTCCGACGGCGAGAACACGGACGGCTCCGCGTCCTCCGCCGACGCCGAGCTCGCCTCGTTCGAGGCGCTCGCCCCGCTGGTCGACGGCGGGGCCGTGCTCGGGTACGGCACGTCCGAGGGCGGGAAGATGCGCACGTACGACGGCGTGACGCCCCTCGAGTCCGCGCCGTACATCCCCGATCCCACGCAGGGCGGCGCCGACGCCCTCTCGGTGATCGACGAGGTCACCCTGCGCACGATCGCCGAGCAGCTCGGCGTCACCTACGTCCACCGGATCACCCCCGACACGGTCGAGGGCTTCACCTCCGGGATCGACCTCGAGGACATCGCCGGCGACGGCCGCCGCGAGGAGGTCGTCTACCGGCCCGTGCTCTGGCCGGCCGCCGCCGTCGCGCTCGGGCTCATCGCCTGGGAGCTGTTCGTCGTCGCCCGCGCCTACCCGACGCGTCTCGGCCCGGACGGCTTCGAGTCGCGACGGTCAGCGTTCGGCGGCCGGCGGGCACCCGCCCGGACCGCGACGCCGGGCGCCGGGTCCACCGAGCCGATCACCCCGACGAAGGCAGGTGTCCGATGAGCCCGACGCTGACGGAGCTCCCCGCGCCCGGGCAGTTCGAGACGGTCGAGCAGGCGCAGCAGGCCCGCGCCGTGGCGGAGGCGGGCGTGCGCCGTCGCAAGCTCCTGGTGTGGTCCTCCCCCGTCGTCGCGCTGCTGGTGCTCGCGGCGATCTACCTGCTGACGATCACGACGGTGGTGATCGTCGGCGAGCGGTCGTACGAGAACCGGAGCTACGCGACCGCGACGCGCCAGTTCTCCTGGCTGCAGAACGTGAACGCGCTGGAGACCTGGAAGCCGTACTACAACGCCGGCACGGCGCGGTACGCCGGCGGCGGGTTCTTCCGCGCCTCGCAGGAGCTCGAGCAGGCGCTCGAGATCGTGCCGAAGGGCACCGACGGCGCGCGCGGGGCCGACGAGTGCAAGGTCGCGATGAACCTGTCGCTCGCCTACGAGGGGCTCGGCGACGAGGCCGCCCTCGCTGCCGACCCGGCGATGGCCCTGACCTACTACGCGCAGGCGCTCGCCCAGCTCGAGGGGTGCGGCAGCGGCAGCGGCGGCGACTCCGAGCAGGAGTCGGAGGCGCAGGAGAGCCAGGAGCGCCAGGAGGGCAAGCAGGGCGAGCAGGAGCAGGCCCAGGGCGGCGGCGAGGACCCGTCCGATCCGAGCGACCCGGCCGATCCGGGCGAGGACCCCGCCGACCCGACGGACCCGACCGACCCGGGTGAGGAGCCGCCGCCGACCGATCCGGGCGAGGACCAGACCGGCGCGTCCGAGGACCCCGACATGTCCGAGGAGGAGCGGGAGGTCGCGGAGCGCAACGCCGAGGCGGAGCGCGAGCGCCAGGAGCAGGAGCAGCAGGAGGGCGGCGGCTCGGGCGGCGGCCAGGGCTGGTAGCCGGCGGCCTGCCGCCGGCCTGCCGCGGCCGCGTTGCGCGCGCGGATGGCCGCATGGGCCCGGCCGAAGCGGCCACCGGTGCGCACAACGCCGCCGAGCCGCCGCCGTCAGGCCGCCGACCGCGCCGCTCGGCGGCGGCGCTGCTCCACCGGGTCCGGCACCGGAGCAGCCAGCACGAGCTCCCGCGTGTAGTCACGGCGCGGCTGCCGAAGGACGTCGGCGACGTCGCCCTCCTCCACCACCTGCCCGTCCTTGAGGACCAGCACCCGGGTGCACAGGCCCTCCACCACAACGAGGTCGTGGCTGATGAACAGGCACGCGAAGCCGCGCTCGGCCTGCAGCCGCGCCAGCAGCTCGATCACCTGCGCCTGGATGGAGACGTCCAGCGCCGACGTCGGCTCGTCCGCGACCAGCACCGCCGGGTCGAGCGCGAGCGCCCGCGCAATCGCCACGCGCTGCTTCTGGCCGCCGGAGAGCTCGTGCGGGTAGCGCCTCAGCAGGTCCGCCGGCAGGTTGACCTGCTCGAGCAGCTCGGCCGCACGCTCGGTCACGGCGCGCCGGGGCTGCCGCTGCTGCGTCACGATCGGCTCGGCCACGGACTCCAGGACGGACAGCCGCGGGTTGAGCGATCCGGCCGGGTCCTGGAACACCATCCCGACGCGCGCCGCCGCTTGTCGCCTCGCCGCGACGCGCCCCGACTCGAGGTGGACGCCGTCGAGCGTGATCGTGCCCCCCGTGACCGGGGCCAGCCCCAGGATGCTGCGCCCGATGCTGGACTTACCCGACCCTGACTCGCCCACCAGCCCGAGCATCTCGCCCGCGCCGATCGCGAAGCTCACGCCGCGGACGACGTCGGGCGTGCGCGAGAACCGGGTGCGGTAGTTGACCGACAGGTCGCGCACCTGGAGCACCGGCGCGGGGGCCGGCCCGACGCCGTCGCTCACCGTCACCGGCCCGAGCACCGCCGCACGATCACGCCCCCGCGGGACGGCCGCCAGCAGCGCCCGGGAGTATGCGTGCTGCGGCGCCTCGAAGAGCTGGACGGTGGGCGCGCGCTCGACCACCCGGCCGTCCTTCAGCACGACGACGCGGTCCGCCAGGTCCGCCACGACGCCCATGTCGTGGGTGATGAGAAGGATCCCGAGGTCCTGCGTGCGGCGCAGCTCGTCGAGGAGGTCGAGGATCCCGAGCTGGACGGTGACGTCCAGCGCCGTCGTGGGCTCGTCCGCGATGAGCACCCGCGGACCGCCGGCCAGCGCCGTCGCGATCATCACGCGCTGGCGGAGCCCGCCCGAGAGCTGGTGGGGATGGACGTCCACCCGTGTCTCGGGCTCGGGGACCCCGACCGTGCGCAGCAGCTCGACGACCCGACGGCGGACGTCGGCCCGTGAGAGACCCGGCTGGTGCAGCCGCACCACCTCGGCCACCTGCGACCCGACGGTGAACACGGGGTCGAGCGCGAGGCCGGGGTCCTGGAAGATCAGCGCCACCTCGCCGCCGCGCAGCTCTCGCACCCGCGCCAGCTCGGCGTCGAGCACTTCCTCGCCGCGGTAGGTGATGGAGCCGGTCACCTCGGCGTCGCGCGGCAGGAGCCCGAGCACCGCGAGCGCGGACACCGACTTCCCCGAACCCGACTCCCCCACCAGCGCGACGACCTCGCCCGCACGGACCTCGACGTCGATCCCGTCGACGGCCCGCACGTCGGCGCCCGGGAAGCGGACCCCCAGGTCGCGGACCGCCAGCAGCGGCGGGGAGACCTCAGCCACGCTCGCTCCCGCCGTCGGCGAGGAACGCGTCGAGCCGGACGAGCGCGACCACGTACACCTCGAACGCGCGGAACAGCCCGTCGATCGAGGCGTACTCGTCCGGACCGTGCGGGCCGGCGTGCTCGCTGACGAACGACGGCCGCGCGGGCAGCCCCAGCTGCGCCACCAGATCGGGGTTGCGCCCGAAGCCGGGGCCGAACGTGATGGAGCGCGGCAGGTGGCGCGCGTGCGTCCCCCCACCCATCGCGAACGGCGTCTCGTCCACGTCGAGCACCTGGTTGAACGTGCCCTGGAGGAGGCGGACGAGGGCGTCGTCCTCGGGGACGTGGAACGGCGGCGCGTCCCGGACGGCGACGACGTGCCCGCCCCAGCCTGCCGCGAGGGCGGCGAGGCGGGCGGTGAGGTCTCCGCCGTCGCTCGCCACGGGGTAGCGGATGTCGAGCGCGAGGGTCACGCCGCCGTCGACCGGCTCGACGAGCCCGCCGTTCTGGGTCAGCGGACCGGTGACGTCGTCGCTGGTCGCGAGGCCCGAACCGTCGCCGTACGGGGTCGCGAGCGTCGTGGCGAGCGCGCGGGCGGCGGCGAGGTCGGCCGCGTCCAGCGAAGGCACCCGGACGAGCACCTCGGCGAGCACGAGGATCGCGTTCAGGGTCCGGTCGGGGAACGCGGCGTGCCCGGAGCGACCCCGCGCGTGGACGTGCGCCCCGCCGTCGGGTGTCGTGGTCACGGCGACCAGGTCGCGCCACTCCTCGCGGATCCCGGCGCGCGCCTCCTCGACCTCGGAGGTGGGCACCCCGGGCAGGGTGAGCTCCGCCGTCGCCGGCACGGCGTTCTCCGCGACGCCGGCGCGCAGGTGCGCCAGGACGGGGCCCGTCGGGACGTGCAGGCTGATGTTGAGGCCGCCCTTCTGGGCGTGGTTGACCGGGAACGGCCCGTCGGTGATGAGCGACTGGCGCGGCACCGGCGCGTGCTCGACGTAGTGGACGATGTCGGGCATCCCGACCTCCTCCGCGCCCCCGTAGATGATGCGGAGGCTGTGCCGGAGGGGAATCTCCAGATCGCGGAACGCCCGCAGCAGGTAGAGGTCGATCAGGGCCGCGCCCTTGTTGTCGGCGGAACCACGCCCCACGACGACGCCGTCGCGCTCGAACGGTTCGTAGGGTTCGTGCGTCCAGCCCTCGCCCGCCGGGACGACGTCGAGGTGCGACACGAGGCCGATCTCCTCCTCGCCGTCGCCCGAGGTCACCGACAACGCGAAGCCGTCGTGGGGGTGCGTGGCGAACCCCAGCTCGCGGGCGCGCCGCTCGACCAGGTCGATCACCTCCGCGACGGCCGGCCCGAAGGGCGCCCCCGGGGCGGCGAGGGTGGCGTCGGCGACGCTCGGGACTCGCACCCAGGCCAGGAGGTCGGCGACGTACTCCTCGCGGTGATCGTCGAGCCAGGCGCGGGCACGGACCACGAGTGCGCGCTCGACGTCGGACAGCGTGGTGGGGACGAGCGCGGTGGAGGGATCGGGGGTGACGGTGGTGGTGACGGACTCAGACACGGGGGTCGTCCTCTCGGGGAGTCGGGGCGGGGGTGGTCTCGGGAGTGGTGTCGGGGGCCGGGGACGGGCTCCCCGGGCGACGCGACGGACGGCGGGGGCGACGCCACCCGGTCAGGGTGAGGTCGCGCAGCGGCTGGTGCGGGCGGGGGTTGAGCAGGCCGGAGAGGCCGTCGCCGACGAGGTAGACGGCGAGGACCATCGCGACGATCGCCACGCCCGGCGGGATCCAGAGCCACCACTCGTAGGTGAGCACGCGCAGGCTCTGCGCGGCGGAGAGCATGTTGCCCCAGCTCGGATCCGGCTGCTTGACGCCGAGACCCAGGAAGCTCAGCGCCGCCTCCGCGAGCACCGCGCCGGCGACGGCGAGCGTGGCGTTCACCAGGATCGGTCCCGTGGTGTTGCGCAGCAGGTGCCTGGTGACGATGCGGGGGCCGGTACGCCGGAGGCGCGGGCGAACAGCACGAACTCGCGCTCCCGCAGCGAGAGCACCTCGGCCCGCACCAGCCGGGCGAGCCCGGTCCACGAGAGCAGCCCGATGATCAGCACGACGTTCCAGATGCTCGCCCCGAACAGTCCCGCGAGCGTCACGGCGATCGAGTAGAACGGGAAGCACATGAAGATCTCGGTGATCCGCATGAGCGTCGAGTCGACCCAGCCGCCGACGTAGCCGGAGACGGCACCGACCGTGACGCCCACGACGAGCTGCACCAGGGCTGCGGCCAGGCCGACCATGATCGACAGGCGCCCGCCGTGCAGGAGTCGGGCGAGCACGTCGCGGCCGAGGTCGTCGGTGCCGAGCACGTGCTCGGGCGACGGCGGTCGCTCCAGCTGGAGCAGGTCGATCTCGTTGGGGCCGTAGGGCAGCAGGAGCGGCCCGACGAGGGTCGCGAGGGCGACCACGGCCAGCACGGCGAGGCCCGTGACGAGCCGCGGCTCGCGGTACCAGACGCGGCCCGGCCGGCGACGGCGCGACGTGGCGCCGCTCGGTCGGCCGGGGCCGGGCGGATCGGGGGTGCGACGCTGCGCGGCGCGGGCATCCGTCGTCGTCACGGCTACCTCACCACCCGGATGCGGGGGTCGACGGCCGCGTAGAGGACGTCGGCGAGCAGGTTGGCAATCAGGGTCACGACGGCCAGGAGGATCACGATTCCCATCAGGAGGCTGTAGTCGCGGTTGAGCACTGCCTCGTAGTTGAGCCGACCGAGTCCCGGCCAGCTGAAGACCGTCTCGGTGATCAGCGCGCCCGAGAGCAGCGCCGGGATCTCGAGGCTGAGGATGGTGACGAGCGGCTTGGCGGAGTTCCGTGCGAGGTGGCGCCAGACGACGGCGGAGCGCGGGAGCCCCTTGGCGAAGTGCGTCCGCACGAAGTCCGCGCCGATCAGCTCGTTCACGCTCGTGCGGAAGTACCGCGAGAACACGGCGAAGTTGATGCCCGCCAGGGTGACGGCCGGCAGCACCAGGTGTCTGGCGATGTCGGTGGCGAGCGCCGGTCCCGACAGGTCGGCGCCGACGGTGGTCATCCCGGAGGCGGGCAGCAGCGCCAGGTCGGCGGCGAACACCTTGATCAGGAGCATCCCGAAGAAGAAGGTCGGGATGCTCAGCAGCGCGAAGGCGAGGATCGTGAAGAGCCAGTCGCCGAGCGAGCCCTTCGCGAGGGCGCCGAACGCCCCGACGGGGACGGCGACCAGCAGCGAGAGCGCGAGCGCCGTGACCGTGAGGATGAGCGTGTTGCCCAGCCTGCTGCCGATGATCTCGGCAACGGGCGCGCCGTACTGGATGGAGTAGCCCAGGTCACCCGTGACGGCGCGGCCGGCCCACTTGAGGTACTTGAGCCAGATCGGGTCGTAGTAGCCGACCCGCTGCAGCAGCGCCTCCTTCACCTCGGGCGGCGCCTGCGGGTCGATCATGCTGACGTACGGGTCGCCCGGCTGCAGGTTGATCAGGGCGAAGACGAGGACGGAGATGCCGAGGAGGACCGGGAGGGCGATCAGCACCCGGCGCAGGATGTAGCGGGTCACGAGGCTCCTTGCGGTGCGTGGGCGCGGTGGCCCCGCTCCGGCCCGACGACGCGGACGCCGTCGGGCCGGAGGGCGGGGTCACTCGCCGACGTACCAGTTCTCGACGCCGAAGAACGGCTCGTAGGGGTAGGTCGCCACGCCCTGCACCTCGGGTCGCGACGCGTAGCCGCGGTTGGGGATGTAGAGCCAGACCCGGAACGCCAGCTCGTTGACCTCGCGGAACCACGCGCTGACGGCCTCGGCGTAGGGCTCCGGCTCGACGGTGGAGACCACCGTGTCGTGCAGCGCGGTCAGCTCCGGGTCCTCGAACCGCTCCCACCAGAAGTTGTTGTCGTAGTTGCCTGGACGGAAGGTGCCTCCCATGAGGACACCGTCGTAGGGCACGGCCGGATCCTGGAGGATCGCGAGGGTGGAGTTGAAGTCGCCCGAGACCAGCTCGACGTCGAGGCCGATCTCCTGCAGGTTCTGCTGGATGATCGGCGCCGACTGCTCGCGCGTCTTGTTGCCGGTCGGGAAGTTGAGCACGAAGGTGAACGGCTCGCCGTCCTTCTCCACGACGCCGTCGCCGTCGGTGTCCACCCAGCCGGCCTCGGCGAGCAGGGCCGCGGCGGCCTCGGGGTCGTGGTCGTAGGTGTCGAGGTCGTCCGGGTAGGCGGGGTCGAGCGGGCTGCCGATCGTGTTCGAGACCGCACCGTGGCCGTACAGCAAGGAGTCCACGATGCCGGTGCGGTTGATCGCGGTGACGATCGCCTGCCGGACGCGGACGTCCTGGAGTCGCTCGTCGTTCGCATCGAGCGTCAGGGACTGCAACGAGGTCCCCGCCTGCTCGTCGACCCTGATCCCGGCGTCCTCGTAGGCGGTCAGCTCGGTCGGGTTCCAGCTCGAGAGCTCGGCGATGTCGAGCTCGCCGTTGACCAGTTGTGTCTGAACCGTCTCCGGCGAGGTCACCGTGAAGATGAGCTTCGCGGCCTTCGGGGCACCGTGGAGATATTCCTCGTTGCGCTCCAGCTCGACGTACTGGTCGGGGAGGAAGGTCACGAACTTGAAGGGGCCCGTGCCGACGGGGGTGCCGGCCTGCGGTGAGGTGTCCCAGTCCGCCACGGGGACGGTCTCCCAGATGTGCTTGGCGAGCACCGGGCGGTCGGCGAAGTGCGAGAGCGCGGCCGAGTACGGCTGGGTGAAGGTGAAGGAGACGGTGGTCGGGTCGATCACCTGGATGCCGGACACGGTCGCGGCCGCGCCGGAGTGGTACTCCTCGAAGCCCTCGACCTCGGTGATGAAGGCCGGGGTGTCACGCGGCCAGTCCGCGCTGCCCTGGATGCTGTAGGTGAAGGCGACGTCCTCGGCGGTGAAGGGCTCGCCGTCGTGCCACGTGACGTCGCCGGGCAGCGTGAAAGTGAGCGTGCGCCCGTCCTCCGACCACTCGTAACCCTCTGCCAGCTGCGGCGTGAAGCCCTGGTTCTCGTCCACGATCACGAGCCGGCTGTAGACGTTGAAGACGATCGCGCGGTCGTAGTCGGTGAAGTAGGTCAACGGGTTGAACGTGCCGTTGGGGTTGCTCCACAGCGCGTAGCGGATGGTCGAGTCGCCCGGGTCGGCGACGTCGGTCGCCCCCTCGGCGGCGCTGGTGGACGACGACGTCTGCCCCGACGAGCCCACGGGCTCGGGGTTGGCGCACGCGGTCAGCAGCAGGGCTGCCGCGGCGAGGAGGGACGTGCCGGCAAGTGTTCGTCTCACGGGGTGCTCCTTGGTCTCCGACCGGGCGCGCGCAGGGCGGACCGCGGCCGGAGGGCCTGTGTCAGGGGTGGTCGTCGGGGTCAAGCCGTCGACCCGCTCGGGCACCGGTCACGGACGTGCGTCCACGCGATGAGCGGCAGTCGGGGTCGACGCGATCGACGGTAGCGACGGGCGCCGAGGGGCTCCCGGGCGTCGGGAGCGTCTCACCTGGCGAGCTTTCCATCTCGTGGGACGGATTTCAGATCTGGCTGGAGCGCCCGGTGGCGTCCGCGTGGCGGGATCGGCGGGAGCGGACTTGCCGACACCGCTGCCGCCGGCCGAGGCTTCGCCCACCGTCAGCCGGCCGGCCGCCGCGGCCGCGTTGCGCGCGCGGATGGCCGCATGGGCCCGGCCGAAGCGGCCACCGGTGCGCACAACGCCGCCCGCCGCGGGGAGCGGCGGGCGGCGTCGGCCGTGCAGAAGGGTGGGGGCGGGTGGGTCAGCCCCAGACGAGGGCGTGGGCCGGGTCCTCCAGCACGCGCGCGACGTCGGAGAGCACCCGGGCGCCGAGCTCGCCGTCGACCAGGCGGTGGTCGAACGACAGCGCCAGCTGGGTGACCCAGCGCGGCTTGATCTTGCCCTTGTGGACCCACGGCCGCTCGGCGATCGCCCCGAACGCGAGGATCGCGGACTCGCCCGGGTTGAGGATCGGGGTGCCGGTGTCGGTGCCGAAGACCCCGACGTTCGTGATGGTGACGGTGCCGTCGCTCATCTCCGACGGCTGCGTCTTGCCGGCGCGCGCCGTGCTGGTGAGGTGGGCGATCTCCTGCGCGAGCTGGAGCAGCGGCATGCTGTGGACGTTCTTGATGTTCGGCACCACGAGACCGCGAGGCGTCGCCGCGGCGATCCCGAGGTTCACGTAGTGCTTGAAGACGATCTCCTGCCGCTCCTCGTCCCACGCCGCGCTGATCTCGGGGTGGCGACGGATCGCCAGGATCAGCGCCTTGGCCGCGATCAGCAGGGGCGTCACGCGGACGTCGGCGAACTCGCGGTCCTCGCGGAGCGAGGCGACCAGCTTCATCGTGCGGCTGACGTCGACCGTCTGGAACACCGTCACGTGCGGCGCCGTGAACGCCGAGGCCACCATCGCCTCGGCCGTGCGACGGCGGACCGAGCGCACCGGCACCCGCGTCTGGCGGCCGTCGCCGGAGACGACGCCGTCCGTGAGCCACGGGGTGTCGTCACCCGGGTACGTGGCCAGCGTGCGGGCCTCGCCCTGACGCGAGCGCGCGATGACGTCGTCGCGCGTGATGATCCCGCCCGGGCCCGACGGCGTGACCGTCTCGAGCGCGATGCCGAGGTCCTTGGCGAGCTTGCGGACCGGGGGCTTGGCGAGCATCGGCGTGCCGTTGGCCGACGGCGTCGAGACCAGCGCGGCGGGCGAGGAGGCCGGGCGGGCGGCCACGGCGGCGGCAGCCGCCACGGGAGCCGGGGCGGTGCCGCGGGCCGGCGTCGCGCTCGGGGCGGGCTCCGCCGTCGTGCGCCGCGGGCGACGCGTGGTGGAGGCGTGCGACGTGCCGTAGCCGACGAGCACGCCGCCCGAGGTGCCGGCGGCGCCGTGCTCGGCGGCCGGCGGGGCGACGGCGTCCTCGGACGTTCCGCCGTCGTCCTCACCGTCGGGGTCCGTGTCGACGACGACGATCGGCGTGCCGACGTCGACCGTCTGGCCCTCGTCGACGAGCAGCTGCGTGACGACGCCGTCCCACGGCGAGGGCAGCTCGACCAGGGACTTCGCGGTCTCGATCTCGACGATGACCTGGTTCACGGTCACCGTGTCGCCGACGGCGACCCGCCACGAGACGATGTCGGCCTCGGTGAGGCCCTCACCCACGTCGGGGAGGGCGAAGTGCTGGAGCTGGGGCACGAGGGACGTCCTTCGGTTCTGGTGCGGGTTCAGTACGCGAGCGAGCGGTCGACGGCGTCGAGCACCCGGTCGAGCGACGGCAGGTACTCGGCCTCGATCGAGGAGGCGGGGTAGGGCGTGTGGAAACCGCCGACGCGGAGCACGGGCGCCTCGAGCGCGTGGAAGCAGCGCTCGGTGATCCGGGCGGCGATCTCGGCGCCCGACCCGAAGAAGACGGGGGCCTCGTGCACGACGACGAGGTGCCCGGTCCGCATCACGGACTCCGTCAGCGTGTCGAAGTCGATCGGTGAGACCGAGCGCAGGTCGATGACCTCGACGTCGCGCCCCTCCTGCTCGGCCACCTGGGCGGCCGCGAGCGCCGTCGCGACGGTCGGACCGTACGCGGCGATGGTGAGGTCGCTGCCGGCGCGGACCGTGCGGGCCACGTGGAGCGAACGCCAGCCGTCGGGGCCGAGCTCGGTGGCGCCCTCGCGGAGGTCGACCTCGCCCTTGTCCCAGTAGCGGGACTTCGGCTCGAGGAAGATGACGGGGTCGGGCGAGGCGATGGCCTGCTGGATCATCGTGTAGCCGTCGGCCGCGGTGGCCGGCGTGACGATCCGCAGGCCGGCGGTGTGCGCGAACAGGGCCTCCGGCGACTCGCTGTGGTGCTCGATCGCGCCGATGCTGCCGCCGTAGGGGATGCGGATGACGACGGGCATCTCGAGGCGCCCGCCGGTGCGGTAGCGCAGCTTCGCGAGCTGCGTGGTGATCTGGTCGAACGCCGGGAAGACGAAGCCGTCGAACTGGATCTCGACGACGGGCCGGTAGCCGGCCATCGCCAGACCGATCGCGGTGCCGAGGATGCCGGACTCGGCCAGCGGGGAGTCGACCACGCGCTGCGTGCCGAACTCTGCCTGCAGCCCGTCGGTGACCCGGAAGACGCCGCCGAGGCGACCGATGTCCTCGCCCATGAGCATGACGTGGTCGTCCGTGGCGAGGGCCCGGCGCAGGCCGGCGTTGATGGCGCGCGCGAGCGGGAGGCGCTGCTTGGTCTCGGCGGGCACGGTGGCGGCCGTCGTGGCGGCCGCGTCGGTGGGAGCCGCGTCGGCGGCGGTGTGCGTCGTGGTCATGGCGTCCTCCTTCAGGACCCGGCGGCGGCCTGCTCGAACGAGGACGCGTACTGGCCGTACCAGGCGCGCTCCTCGTCGACGAGCGTGTGCTGCGCGGCGTAGACGTGGTCGAACATCGACTCGGCGGGCGGGGGCGTGAGGCTCCGGCAGTAGGCGCGGACGCCGGCGGTGAGCTCGGTCGCATCCGCGTCGATCCCGGCGAAGAACGCGTCGTCGACGAGGCCCTCGGCGCGCAGGAGGGCGCCGAGCCGCTCGATGGGGTCGCGCTGCGACCAGGCGTCCTCCTCGGCCCGCTCGCGGTAGCGGGTCGGGTCGTCGGACGTCGTGTGCGCGCCCATCCGGTAGGTCACGGCCTCGATGAAGGTCGGGCCGCCGCCGGACCGGGCACGCTCGAGGGCTGCCTCGGTGACGGCCTTGACGGCGACGACGTCGTTCCCGTCGACCCTGATGCTCGGGACACCGAAGCCGGCGCCGCGCTCGACGAGCGGGACCGTCGTCTGGACGGTCGTGGGCGCCGAGATGGCCCAGTGGTTGTTCTGACAGAAGAAGACGACGGGAGCGTTGGTCGTGGCGGCGAACACGAGCGCCTCGTTGACGTCGCCCTGCGCGGTGGCACCGTCGCCGAAGTAGGCCACGACGGCGCGGTCGCGGTCGGTGCCCGTGCCGACGTCGCCGTCGCGCTGGATCCCCATCGCGTAGCCCGTGGCGTGCAGCGTGTGCGAGCCGATGACGAGCGTGTAGATGTGGAAGCCGTGGGCCGTCGGGTCCCAGCCACCGTGCTCCGTGCCGCGGAAGAGGTGGAGGATCTCGCGCAGGTCGAGTCCGCGCACGTGCGCCACCCCGTGCTCCCGGTAGGAGGGGAAGACGTGGTCTCGCGGCCGGAGCGCGTGGGCCGACCCGATCTGGGCGGCCTCCTGACCACGGCACTCCGGCCACAGGCCGAGCTCTCCCTGCCGCTGCAGGCTCGTGGCCTCGCGGTCGAAGGCACGCACCAGGACCATGTCGCGGTACATGGCGCGCAGCTCGTCGGGGGTGGTGCGGGCGGCGGCCGCCGCGTAGACGGCGTGACCGCTCAGGGCGACGGCGTCCTCGGACAGACGGCTGCCGTCCGGGGCCACCAGGCGGACGGTGCCGGCGATCTCGCACGGGTCGGGCCAGCTCAGCTCGTGATCGACGGGCGTTGCGGGGGTCTCGGTGCTGCTCACGCGGCTCCTCGGCGGGGTGTCGGTCGGGGTACGACAGACCTACGCCGTCGTAACCTACGGATGCGTAGCCTACGGTAGCGTAACTTGCGAGGAGGGGGTACCCCTCAGCGTCGCGGCCGCTCCGCGGCGTACTCCCCCGCGACGGCGATCACGACGTCGTTCGCCTCGCGGTCGCCCACAGAGATCCGCACGCCCTCACCCGCGAACGGGCGGACGAGCACGCCGGCGTCAGCGAACGCCCGGGCGAGCACGCCCGCCTGGTCGCCGACGGCGAGCCACACGAAGTTGCCCTGCGCGTCGGGCAGGTCCCAGCCCTGACGACGCAGCGCGGCGACCAGCCGCTCGCGCTCGACGACGAGGTCGTCGACCCGCGCCATCAGCTCGGGCCCGGCCTGCAGCGAGGCCACCGCAGCGACCTGCGCCAGCGCGTTCACCCCGAACGGGGTGGATGCCGCACGGATGCCGCCGACGAGCCGACCCCGACCCACCGCGTAGCCGACCCGGAGGCCGGCGAGACCGTAGGCCTTGGAGAACGTGCGCAGCACGACGAGGCGGGGGTGGGTCGCGAGCAGCGGACCCGACTCGACGGCGTCGGGCGAACGGACGAACTCGATGTAGGCCTCGTCGAGCAGCACCAGGACGTCGGTCGGCGCCTCCTGGAGCACCCGCTCGACCTCGGCCTGCGTCAGCGTCGGCCCGGTCGGGTTGTTGGGCGAGCACAGCAGGATCGCCTTCGTGCGCTCGGTGACGGCGGCCAGCATGGCGTCGACGTCGTGTCGTCCGTCCGCGGTCAGCGGGACCGGCACGCTCGTGGCCCCCGTCACCGCGACGGCGATCGGGTACGCCTCGAAGGAGCGCCACGGGAAGACGACCTCGTCGCCCGCCTCGCACAGGGCGCGCAGGATCGCCTCGAGCACCGCCGTCGACCCGTTGCCGACGACGATCTGCTCCGCCTCCACGCCGTGCAGCGCCGCCAGGTGATCGATCAGCTCGACCGAGGCCATGTCCGGGTAGCGGTTGAGGTCCGCCGCCGCGTCGGTGACCGCGGTCAGCACCCCGGGCAGCGGGGGAACGGGTTCTCGTTCGAGGAGAGCTTCTCGCTCATCGTGCCGCTCGGGCGAGCCCCGGGGACGTAGGCGGGAAGGGCGGTGACGCGGTCGCGGAGACGGACCTTGCGCGGGGTGGAGGCCATGGCACCAGCATGCCCGAGCCGGCCACGGGTGCGAGGATGGACCCATGAAGGAGTTCCTCTGGCGTTCCGTGGTCTCGGCCGGTGCCGTGTGGGTGGCCGACCTCCTCATCCGTGGCATCCAGGTCACCGACGTCGCCGAGTGGTGGCAGCAGGTGCTGGTGTACCTCGTGGTCGGGGCGGTGCTCGCCCTGGTCCAGGCGATCATCAAGCCGATCGTCGCCGCCCTGACCTTCCTCCTGTACATCCTGACCTTCGGCCTGTTCGGCATCGTGGTCAACGCCCTGATGCTCATGCTGGTCAGCTGGGTGACGGACAACTTCGCGTGGGGACTGAGCGTGGACGGCTTCTGGCCGTCGGCGGTGCTCGGTGCGATCGTCGTGTCCGTCGCGGGGATGATCCTCAGCGCGGTCCTGCCGCGCCCCAGCCGCTCCGAGCGCTGACGCGCCGCGGCGCCCGACGTCGCGCTCACCACCTCGACCCCCGGTAGGTGGTGGCGGTCACCGTGGCGCCCTCCTCCGCCAGCAGCGGGGTCACCGCCTCCTCCCAGTCGCCGAGCGCCGGGTGGTTCGACGCGTCGATGAGCTCCGCCGTCTCGACGTAGTGGTCCATCGAGTGCGACTCGGCCACGGGCAGGTCACCGACCTCCCGCGTGGCCCACACCTCCTCCGGCGCGGAGCCGCCCGGCCTCACACCGGTGTCGCCGCCGAGCGAGCCCACACCGTCCTCCGCGTGCTGGACGTTCATCGTGGGGACGCCCGCGGGAGGCAGCTGCCCGACCGGCGAGCCGAACGTCGCGACACCGGCCACGGTGAACCGTCGGCGCACGGACGGGTTCGACGCGAGGTTGATCAGCGCCATACCGCCCTGCGAGTGGGCCGCGAGCACCACCGGGTCACCCGGCGGGATCCCGGCCTCCTCCATGGCCGCGAGCACGACGTCCTCCCCCGCGCTCGCGAGTCCGGCGTAGGCGTCGACGTTTCCCACCACCGAGAACGGTTGCCTCAGCGCGAAGAGCCCGTCCTTCGTGCCGTGGGTGGCGACGACCCAGGAGACGGTGCCGTCGGTGTGCTCGATGCGCTGGATCTCGACCGTGGCGCTGCCGCCACCACCGTCGATGTTCGCCAGCCGCACCCGGTCCGCGAGATCGGCGAGCGACGACGCCGCCGGCGGGGCCAGCGGTGCGCCCGGAGGCTGCAGGGTGATCGACGCCCGCAACCGAGCGGCCGAGTACGGCGCCGCCGGCAGCATCTGCAGCACGCCGGCCGTCACATCGATCGGGACGGCCGACAGCACGGCCTGCACGCGAGATCCGGGAAGCAGCGGTGTGCCGTCGGCGAGCGACGTCACGGCCTCCCCCGCCGCCCCGCCCAGGATCGCGGCGGTCCGGGGAAGCACCGGCAGGGGGAGCCAGCTGAAGGCCGAGACGGGATCGGACTCGGCGCCGTCGTAGTCGCGCGACGCGAACCGCAGTGCGGCCGCCCTCGACGCGGCCCGGTCCCGCGCCTCGACCACGGCGGTGATCGCCGCCCCGACCGCGACGAGGGCGGTCGCCCGGGCCCCGTCGGGCGTCTCGGCCACCAGCACGAGCCGTCCGCGGGCGACGCGCAGCTCCAGGAGCGCGGCGTCCGCATGGGTCACCGCGTCGTCGAAGTCGGAGGCCAGGTCGTCGATCTCCGCGGTGTCGGTCGAGATCCAGAGGCCGCCGATCGCGGGCGTCCCCCGCGAGCCACCACTCATCAGCGGTTCCCGGCCGTCGGGGGAAGCACCGGTGCCGTCGGCGACCAGGTGCTGCCGGCCGGATCGGCGGGCAGCCAGGGCGAGCCCGGCGCCGGAGCGACCCCGACGGGCAACGGAGCGCCTCCCCCGTAGGCGAGCTGTGCCGTCATCCGCGAGACCTGCAGGGCGGTCAGCGCCACGACCGCCTCGGAGACGCGCGTGACGGCGCGATCAGCGGCCGCGCGGTCCTTCTCGCGCAGCGCGTCGAAGCGTCGCGAGGCTCCCGACACCCACGCCTCGGGGACGGCGCGGCCGATGGCGGCGCTGATCGCGGCGACGAGCGGGACGGCGTCGCCGACGGTGATCGGGATCGGTGGGACGGGGCACAGGGGCTGGCTCATGGCGCGACGCTAGGGAGGCCGCCCCACCTCCGGAAGGGGGTGCGGTCGCTCTGGGGGCACAGGTCACGCACCCATCGGCTGGGGACAGGCCCCGCGCCAGCAGTGCCCGAGACGGAACTGCACCCACGCACGGCATGCGGGAGAATCGGATCATGTCCTCGACCACCCAGCCCTGGGTCACCCTCGCCGCCGACACCTCCATCGCCCTCGGTCCCCTCGACGGCCGGTACCGAGCGGACGTCGCTCCGCTCGTCGACCACCTGTCCGAGGCCGCGCTCAACCGCGCCCGGCTGCACGTCGAGGTCGAGTGGCTCATCCACCTGACGGCGGTCGGCGCGATTCCCGGCGCCCCCGAGCTCACGGAGTCCGAGGTCGCCTACCTGCGCGACGTCGTCGCCACGTTCGGTCCCGCCGAGATCGCCGAGATGGCCGCGATCGAGGCCGAGACGCGGCATGACGTCAAGGCCGTGGAGTACTTCCTCAAGCGCCGCCTGGCGACGGCCGGCGACGTGCTCGGCGCGACGACGTCGCTCCCCGCCGCGAGCGAGCTCGTCCACATCTTCTGCACCAGCGAGGACATCAACAACCTCGCGTACGCGATCACGGTGCGCTCCGCCGTCCACGAGGTCTGGCTGCCCGCCGCCGCCGGGGTGGCCGACGCCGTCGCCGACCTCGCCCGCGACCAGGCCGCGACGCCGATGCTCGCGCGCACCCACGGCCAGCCGGCCACCCCCGTCACTCTGGGCAAGGAGCTCGCCGTCCTCGCGCACCGCCTGCGCCGCCAGCTCGCACGCATCGCGGCCGACGAGACGCTCGGGAAGATCAACGGCGCGACCGGCACGTTCGGCGCCCACGCCGTCTCGGTGCCCGGCACGGACTGGGAGCAGGTCGCGCGCACGTTCGTCGAGGGCCTCGGTCTCACGTGGAACCCGCTGACGACGCAGATCGAGAGCCACGACTGGCAGGCCGAGCTCTACTCCGACGTCGCCCGTTTCAACCGCGTCCTGCACAACCTGGCGACCGACGTGTGGACCTACATCTCGCTCGGCTACTTCGCGCAGCGACTGTCGGCCCAGGGCTCGACCGGGTCCTCGACCATGCCGCACAAGGTGAACCCGATCCGGTTCGAGAACGCCGAGGCGAACCTCGAGGTCTCGAACGCGCTGCTCGACAACCTCTCGACCACGCTCGTCACCTCGCGCCTGCAGCGCGACCTCACCGACTCCTCCAGCCAGCGCACGATCGGCATCGCGTTCGGCCACTCGCTGCTCGCGATCGCGAACGTCACGCGCGGCCTGGCCGGACTCGACGTCGACGCCGCGGCGATGGCCCGCGATCTCGACGGGAACTGGGAGGTGCTCGGCGAGGCCGTGCAGTCCGCGATGCGGGCCGCAGGGATCGCCGGGGCGTCGGGGATGGCCGACCCCTACGAGCGCCTCAAGGACCTCACGCGCGGGCGTCGCGTCGACGGCGACGGCATGCGTGCCTTCATCTCCGACCTCGGCCTGCCGGCCGACGTCCAGGCGCGACTGCTCGACCTGACCCCGGCGGGCTACACGGGGTACGCCGAGAAGCTCGTCGGCCACCTGGCCTGACCCGAACGGCCTCGCCACCCGACCCGAAAGGCCTCGCCACCCGACCCGAAAGGCCTCGCCACCCGACCCGAAGGGCCTCGCGACCGCGCCCGAAAGGCCTCGCGACAGGTGGGTCAGGCGCGCTCGAGGACGAACAGCCGCGGGCGGTGGCCCTTGGCGAAGAACTGCGGCCGGGCGCGCAGGTGCCAGCGCGGATCGGCGGCCAGCACGGCCTCGAAGCGTCGGATGTCGTGCGTCAGCACACCTGCGCGCACGCGCGCCGAGCCCACGCGGTCGACGGCGTCGAGCAGCACGGCGTACAGGTCGGTGTTGGCGGCGTGCTCGCCGAGCAGCTCACCCCACGGCGGATTGACCACGACGGCGTCGAAGCGGCCCGCGACGTCGTCGTCCTCCATCAGGTCGCGCACGTCCGCGACCCGCGTCACCACCCGACCGCGCAGCCGTGCGGCGCGCAGGTGCGCGGCCGTCGTCGCGATCGCGTCCGGGCTGACGTCGACGGCGAGGATCTCCTCCACGCCACCGCGCGCCAGCCGCTCGACCACGAGCGTGCCCGAACCGCACATGAGGTCGACGAGACGCCCCGCGTCGGCGCCGTCCGGCGTCGCGCGGGCCAGCTCGCCCAGGACGGCGGCCGCGATGGTCGCGTTGAGCGCCCCCGGGTAGCGCTCCGTGCGCCAGGCGCGCGTGGCGAGCGGTCGCGCCGTCGTGCGCACGAGCAGCTCCCAGCCCGCACCGGAGCGGGCGCGCCGGGCGCGGACGACCAGGTCGCCGTCGTCGGGATCCACGGGGAGGCCGGCCACCTCGGCCAGCTCGGCCGCGACCCTCTGCATCTGGGGCGTGTGGGAGCCGGCGGCCTCGAACCGCAGGGCCGTGAACCGGACCCGGGGACGCTGCCGGGCGAGCAGCTCGAGGGTGGTGGCGAACGCGCGCAGCACCTCCGTCGCCGTCAGCCCGGTGGGGCGGGGCGCCGGGGAGTCGAGCACGATCCAGGCGGCGACGGCGGTCCGCAGGTCGGCCAGCGCCCGCAGCGAGGCGGGATCGGCCGCGACGGCGAGGGCGAGCTCCTCGTCGACGTCCGACGGGTCGCGGGGCCACGCATCGGGCAGTCCCGCCCGCTGCAGCTCACGTCCGAGCGCCGGCGCGACGCCGGGGAGGACCTGCAGGACGATCTCGAGCGTCGCGGCGGTCATCGGACCCGAACGCCGTCGGGACGGCTCAGACGTCGCGACATCAGTCCTCGTAGCCGCGGTTCATCAGCCGCGAGGCGATGACCCCCAGCACCGCCACGAGCACCATGCCGCCGGCGACGAGGACGAGGCCGGCGGGGATCCCGAAGATGATGCGTTCCACCCGGACGACCTCGGTGCCGGCGGAGATCGGCCCGTAGATCGAGGGGCCGAAACGGATGTCCTCGGTCATCTGACTGGTCTGGATGGTCGGCTGGTCCACCACCGTCATCACAGCCGTGCCGCCGTACGGCGCGAGCCAGTCGGTCAGGAGGGGGTCCGTCCCCGAGGTGATCGGACCCGAGTAGCGCACCGATGCGGAGGACGGCATGGAGGTGCGGTCGAGCCGCTCGGTGCCCAGCACGTAGGTGCTCAGGTCCAGCGGGAGCGCACCGCCCGCGTACAGCAGCATCGGGACGACCGCGTCCGGCGAGGCGAAGCTCAGGTCGAGAACCGGGGTGGAGCGGACGTCGGTCGACTCCTCACCCGGATCGATCCGCACCTCGGTGATGGCCCAGCCCCCGGCCGTGTAGGTCTGGAGCGCGAGCGTCGTCTCCTCGCCGACCGGGAAGCCCTGGCCCGCGTAGAAGCCGGCGATCTGCGCGCCCGACGCCGGCGCGTGCGTCGAGAGGCTGATCTCGGCCAGGGCCACCTCGGGCCGCAGCCAGGCGGGACGGTCGCCACCGCCGCCGAACGACTGCAGGTCCGGCCACCAGTGCTCCTCCTCGATCAGCTCGGGCGAGCCGGCGTCGACGAAGGACTGCATGACCGCGGGGTCCGCGACGGTGACCTGCGGGGGCGTCGGCGTCGCGAGGAGCAGCACCGCGCTCGCACCGGGGTCGGCGTTGCCCTCGAGGTCGAGCTCGATCAGCATCCGCTGCTGCCCGTCCACCCAGCTCACCACGGCACGCTGGGCGCTGATGTCCAGGTCGCCGGAGGACACCAGCACCGGACCGGCGGCCGAGGCCGGCGCGGCCATCCCGAGCGCGAGGCCCGTCATCGCGGCGGCGCTGCCGAGCATCGCGACGACGCGACGAGCGAGGTGGGTGCGGTGGGTGCGGGGTCCGTCGGTGGCGGATCGACCTGTCATGACTGACACCGTAGGCGGAGCGGAGCGTCGCTCCGGCATCCCGGGGCTGGTGATCACAAGATCGTCACGAACTCGTTATGCCCGGCCCTGGTCCGCGTCACGACGGCGGGGGCGCAGCAGGAGGTAGGTCCCCGTCCCGGCGCCGAGGAGGGCGGGTGCCCACCAGGGGAAGCCGGGGTCGGAGGCGTTGGCGTCGAACGAGCCGCCGCTCGGCTCGGCCCCTGCGGCCGGGGCGTCCACCCGGGTGCCGCGCACGAGGAGGCGGTGGGAGTTCACGCCGGTGGGCGTGCACGTGACGAGCGTGACGTGGTCCTCGCCCGCGATCTGGCGCAGGTCGTCGGCGACGTTCGGCTCGACCATGCGGATCTGGTCCACCTGGTAGTAGAGGTCCTCCCCCAGCACGGTGACCGAGAAGAGTTCGCCGACCTCGACGCGGTCGAGGTGGGTGAAGAGCGTCGCGCTCGGCAGCCCCGAGTGGGCCGTCAGGACGGCGTGGGTGCTCGGGCCGCCGATCGGCAGCCCGGTCCCGAAGAGGTGTCCGACGCCCTTGGTCAGGGTCGCCTCGTCGGTGCCGTGATAGATCGGCAGATCGACGTCGATCGTGGGGATCCGCACCCGCGCCATGACCTCGCCCGGGCTGCCGGCGAGCTGGCGGAGGTAGTCCTCCTCGCCGTCGCGCAGGTCCACGACCTCGCCGGAGTCGTTGAGGATGTAGGGATCGCGGAGCGGTCCGGCCGGAAGGTTCGCGTTGTAGTCCCGGGCATCCGCCAGCTGCCTCTCGCGCTCGGCGTCGGCCAGCGAACCCGCGTAGTCCACGTAGCCCGAGACCTCGGTCGCGTGGACGCGCGCCGCGAACCACTCGGACGCCGTCGGGTAGAGCAGGACGCCGACCCCTCCTACGAGCACCAGGCCGGTGACGGCCTGCTGCCAGGTCCACGCCGCACGCGCGGGACGACGGCGACGGCGGACGTCGCGTCCGGGTGCCGGCGCCGGTGCCGCGGTGCTGGTCATGGGGAACCTTTCCGTAGGAGGTGGCGTGCGGGCTGGAGCGGGAACGGCCGGCGGCCCCACCGCGGGGGGTGGGGCCGCCGACCGGTGGTGATCAGGCCTTGGCGCGGCGCGAACGCACGGCCAGGACGAGACCGCCGACGACGATGAGCGCGCCGGCGAGGTACATCACCGAGGTGCCCACGCCACCCGTGAGGGGCAGCTGGAAGCCGGAGTTGGACGGCACGTTCTCGACGGTCACCGTCTGGGCGGTGGCCTGCGAGTTCACGACGAACGAGATCGGCTCGGGCAGCAGCTCGAAGTCGGCCGGGGCCTCGACCTCGACCAGCCAGTAGTAGACGTAGCCCGGCTGACCCGGCGCGACCGCGGCGTTGTTCGCCCAGGTCGAGTAGCGCAGACCCTCGATGACGACCTGCCCGTTCGTGCCCGACGTCCAGACCGAGCCGGTGAAGGCCGGGTCGGTGGGGGCGTTCGGGACGGTGACGACAGTGGCCGTCGCGACGTCGTTCGTCGACGAGGCGAGCACCTGGAACTTGGCGCCCGCGAGCGCGGTGTCGTCGGCGGCGTTCGTCTTGTTCAGCGTGATGCCACCGAACTTCGTGACGACGGGCGGGGAGACGGGCGGCTCGCCCGGCGTGCCCGGCGTCCAGGTGAAGGACGGCAGGTTCGGGTAGAGCGTGGCCTGGTTGACGATCTCACCGACCGCGTTGACGGTCGTGGTGACGGTGACGACGACCTTCGCGTCGGCGTTCGCCTTGAGCTTGACTCGGCCGGCGTCGGTGAAGACGATCTCGACGAGCGGACCACCGACGGTGGCCGTGGCGGGGGTGACGGTGTAGTCGGTGCCGGCGACCAGCGCGGTGCCGTTGGACAGCGTGGCCGTCGCGGAGACGAAGTCGACCTTCGGGTCCAGGTCGTCCGTGATCTTGTAGCCGTCGATCGGCACGTCGGCCGCGAGGTCGGGGATGTCACCGGTGATGGTGAAGACGATCTCGTCGCCGAGCTTGACGTCGGCCGCGTCGTCGACGGTCTTGACCGGCGGGGTCACGACCGAGTTCTTCGGGTAGACGTGCACGTCGTACAGCCAGGACGTGTTGTCGGCGTCGGTCAGCGGGACCGAGACGAGGAACGGCGCGGCCGGCGTCGTTCCGGCCGGGAAGCCCGTCTCCGTCACGTAGTAGAGGCCGAACGCGAGGCCGGAGAACTGGGCCTCGGCACCCTGGGTGGCGGTGCCGCCGGCGGTCGTCGCCGTGGCGGCGCCCGACAGGGTGGCCCCGGCAGCGGCGAGCTGCGTCGCGGTCGGGTTGCTGGTGTCGAGCGTGTCGTACAGCGCCTGGGCGGCGGCCCAGCCGGCGTTGGTCGACAGGTCGATCGGGGCGCCGCCGACGGACACGCGCTCGAGCGTGAACGTGACGCCGTTCAGGCCGGGGAGCGCGGGCTCGGTGGCGAGCTCGGTGCCGTCGTTGGTGGCGTCGGTCGGCGCACCGTTGTACTTGTGGACCGTCAGGGTCGACGAGCCGTTGCGGGCGGCGTCGGGCGTCGCCGCCATGGACGGGGCCGCGATGCCGAACGACGCGATCAGCGTGGTTGCGACGGCGGCGAGCGCGATGCGGATGCCGCGCTTGCGAGTGGTGGTGGTCACTTCGGAAACTCCCTCATTGCTTCGTGTGGTCCTGCGCCGGACGGCCCCCCTCGGGCGTCCGGGTCGTGCTGCCCCCTTCAGACCACCTCCCGCGAGGTCGACCGAAGACGCCTGGCGATCGCCAGCGCAAGTCCGAGTGCCGCGAGGCCCGCACCGGCGGCGTGCCAGGGCGCGACGCCCGTGCCCCCGCCTCGGGCAGAGCCATCCGCGGGACGTCCTCGACGCGGATCGTGGGGACGCCGGGGTAGCCCGGGGCGTCCGTCACGACCGTGATGTTGGTGCTGCCGCCGGCGCCGAGCGTGATCGACCCCGTCGCGGTGACGGTGAATGCCACGCGCTGCGGCAGCAGCTGGAAGCCGGCGAGCGCACGCGACTCCTCGAGCCAGTAGGTGCCCGGCGCGAGCATCGTGGTGCGGAACAGTCCGGGCACGGGCGCGGCCGGGTACCCCGCCGTCGCACCGGGCACGGTCGCCAGGACGGCGGTCCCCCCGGTCGCGGCCGTCCAGATCGACCAGGCCGAGCCGTCCATCGGGACGACGGCGCCGGCGGCGTTCTCGCCGACCTTGAGGATCTGCAGCGGGCTGGGCGTGACGTTGGTGGTCGTGCACTCGTCGCCCACGGCGAACGGCGCGAACGACGCTGCCGACGGCGCCACCAGCCGTGACGTGCCCCCGGCGGGGGCGCAGGTGGCCGGGGGGTAGTCGCCGTGGCCGACCACGACGTTGCGCAGCTCGGCGCTCCACGCGTCGGCGTCCACCGTCACGCGGTAGCTGAGCACCGCCGTCGTCCCTGCAGGCAGGGTGAACACCGGGCTGGTCAGCGTGGCGCCGACCGGGGTCGCGACGGCGATCGGTGCCTGGGCACCGACGACCAGCTGGGCGGAGCCCGCGACGAACGTGGCGTCGTCGAGCACGCCGGACAGGTCGTCGACCAGCATGACGCCGGTGACGGGGTTGGCCGAGGCGTTGGTCGCCGTCACGCGGTAGGTCAGGACCTCGCCCGGCTGGACGGTCGCGCCGCGCGGGAGCTCGGCCGTGCCGCGCAGCGACGTCTTGACGACGCTCCACTGCGGCGGGACCGGGTTCGTCGTCGAGCACGTGGTGCAGGTGCCGACGCTCGAGGTGACGACGTTGCGGATCGAGGCGAGGCTCGGCTCCAGCGGCGAGGCGACGGTGACGGTGAACGTGCGCGTCGCCGTCGCACCGGCCACGACCGTGACGCTCTGCGTGCAGGACGTGCCGCCGACGGCGGGGGTGGCCGCGCAGGTCCAGCCCTGGCTCGCGGGACCCGTGTAGGTCGTCCCCGGAGGAACGGTCTCGGTCAGCAGGGTGGTGCCGGGCAGGCCACCGGTGTTGCTGACGGAGACCGTGTAGGCGAGCACGTCGGTGGGGGCGACGGTGTCGCCGACCTCGGGCGCCCAGGTCACGCCGCCGCGGGTGAGCTGCGTCAGGACCTTGCCCGTGGCGAGGCTCGCGGGCGGGGTGACGGGGTTGGTGACCTCGCACGTGGAGCACGTCCCGATCGAGCTGGTGACGACGTTGCGGATCTGCGTGAGCGTGGCGGGCAGCGGGGCGTCGGCCGTGACCGTGAAGGTCGAGGTGACCGTCGCGGCGGGGTTCACCGACACGGACCGCGTGCAGGTGGAGTTGGCGACGGCGGGCGTCGCGCAGACCCAGCCCTCGCCGGTGCCCGTGTATCGGGTCCCGGTCGGGACGGTCTCGGTGAGGACCGTGGTGCCGGCGACGCCGCCCGTGTTGGTGACGGCGACCGAGTAGCGCAGGACGTCGCCGGGCGTGATCGAGGTCGCCGACGTCGCGGTCGCGCCGTTCACCTGCGTGATCGTCTTCGTGGTGGCCAGCGCCGCGGGCGGCGGCACCTGGCGGTTGTAGACGGTGCACTCGATGGCGGTGTTCACGGCGACCGGGAGCGTGGCGCCCGGGGTCGCCGCGGTGCCGGCGCCCGCGATCGCGACGGGGAGGTTCGTGTTCGTGTTGAGGCAGACGGCGTTCTGACCGTTGACCGGCTGGAGCTCGTACCCGGCCTTCTGCGTCTCCGTGAACGTGATGGGGCCGACCGCCTGCGGTGTCGGGAACTTCAGCGGGACGGTCGCGTGGCCCTGGGCGTCCGTGGTCCACGGGCCGGCGGGCGTGCCGATGGACACCTGCGCCGGGTTGGCGCTGGTGGCGTTGAAGACCCACCCCGCGGCCGGGGCGGAGATCGCGTCGAGCTGCGCCTTCGTCGGGTTGGCCGGAACCTGGGCGGTGGCCGGGATGACGCGCTTGACAACGTCGATCGAGCCCTCGCAGTTGCCCTTCGCCAGGGCGGCGAGGTAGGAGGCGGCAGCGTTGTAGTCGCCCGCCTGGAAGTAGTCGGTGCCCTGCTGAGGCCCCGAGATCGCGATGAGGTTGCGGTTCGAGTCGCCGCCCGCCCCGCCGCCCACGCCCACCGCCACGATGCGTGTGCCGGACGCCTTGACGAGGTTGGCGGAGAAGACTCCGGCCTCGATGTCGCGCAGACGGTTGTCACCGTCCTGACTGGGGTTGTTCCCCGTTCCGAACGAGGTCGGGTTGCCGTCGGTCAGGACGACGAGCATGTCGTACCGGCGGTTCGTGGCGCCGCTCGCCTGCGCCTGCGCCACCTGGTAGAGGCCCGCGTCCCAGTTCGTCCCGGACCCCGTGCTCCACCCGGAGTACTGGTTCTTGAACGTCGTGGCCTCGGCGGTCGTCCGGACCGGAAGGAGGTTCGGGTGGTTCGCACCCCCGGAGGCCGGGCTCGTGAGGTCGAAGGAGAACACCGCCATCCTCGACGGCGTGCCGACGAAGGCGTTCGTGAACTGGTTCACCGCGGCCTTCGCCGTCGGGAGCGCGGAGCCGATCGAACCGGAGAGGTCGAAGAGGACGGCGACGTCGAGCCCGCACTGCTGGAGAGCCGACGGGTTGTCGCGACGCACGGGCCAGTAGCCGGCGGACGTGGCCTCGTCGCCCTCGCTGCTGCTCGTGATCATGAAGTCCGACCTGGTGGTCGAGAGGTACGTCGCCCCGGACGACATCGAGCCGTCGAACCGGTACACCAGCGGACGCAGGTCGTCGCTGCCTCCGCTGCCCGACCCCGTGCGCAGCTGTGGGACGAGGCTGTACCCGGTCGGCGCGGAGATCTGGTGCACGTACGGCCGGATGTTGCTCCGCATGGCCGCGGCATCCGACGTGCCCGAGGTCTTCAGCGGGATCACGAAGCTGCAGTCGCCGGCCGAGTCGGAGATGCAGGTCGCCCAGCCGAAGGAGGCCCAGCCCGACGGGTTGTTCGAGCCGTCGCTGAGCCGCAGCGTGACCCCGGCGACGCCGGTGGCGGAGATCCCGTTGCCGCCGATGCGGTCGCCACCGACCTTGACGTTGAGAACGGCCTGCCCTGAGCCGGGCGACGGCACGGCCATGGGAGAGACGAGGCTGTCCGCAGCCCGGGTGGCGTCCAGCTCCGGGGCGCGCTCCTGCGCTGCGACCTCCTCGACCTCGAGCGGCTCGACGACGGGCGCCTCGCTCGGGGCGACGGTGACCGCGGATGCGGGCTCCGACGTCGTCGGCGCTGTGGTCGGGTCGGGGACGACGGCGGTCGGCGCGCTCTCGGCCGAGCTCGCGGTCGCCTCGGCGGGGACGGGTGCGGCGGTGGCCGGAAGCGTCAGTCCGCCGGCGGCGACCAGGAGGCTGACGACTCCAGCCACGAGGCCGACGGATCGTCGACTCTCCTGGCGAGCTGCTCGGTGGCGCAAGTGATACACGTCGATGTCCCCCCTGTGGACGCGAGGGAGGCCCCGTCCCACCGCGATCAGCGAGGAGAGACGCGCGGCAGGAGTCCCTCAACTCCTGCAGCGGATCGACCATAGGCGGCACCACCGGACCGTTTCGACCAGAACGACCCTTCCCGAACGTTCCCGAACAGGCCGAGTGGCGCGGGTCACCCGTCGCCCTCACCTGATACCCCCTAGGGGTATAGTGGGGGCACGCGAAGGAGGTGGCCATGCCCGGCTACTCAGGAACGAAGGACGACTACGCCCGCCGCATGCGTCGGATCGAGGGTCAGGTGCGCGGCATCGCCCGCATGATCGACGAGGACGCCTACTGCATCGACGTCCTCACCCAGGTCGCTGCGGTGACCAAGGCGCTGCAGGCGGTGAGTCTCGGCCTCGTCGAGGACCATCTCGGCCACTGCGTCGTCGACGCCGCCCGCACCTCCGACGAGGACGGTCGGGCGAAGGTCCGCGAGGCCGCCGACGCCATCGCCCGCCTCGTCCGCAGCTGATCGACCCCCCACTCCCCGAAGTTCGACAGAAGGAGCAGCCATGACCACCCTCACCACCATCGACGTGACCGGGATGACCTGCGGCCACTGCGTGTCCGCCGTGACGACCGAGCTCGAGAAGGTCGCCGACGTCGAGCGCGTCTCCGTCGAGCTGCACGACGGCGGGACGTCGCACGTCACAGTCTTCTCCGACCACGAGCTGCCGGGCGACGCCCTCCGCGCCGCCGTCGACGAGGCCGGCTACGACGTCGTCGGGATCTCGAGCCACGGCGCGGCCGAGGAGTTCTCCAAGCTCGCCGAGGTGCGGGCCGAGGAGTACGGCACGGGCGGCGCGACCGGCGCCCCCGACGACGAGGGCGAGGGGGCGACCCCGCGGTCATGACCACCCCGCTGCAGGACCAGGCCCCCTCCCCCACCGAGCTCGACCTCGCCGTCGACGGGATGACGTGCGCGAGCTGCGTCGCCCGCGTCGAGCGCAAGCTCGGGCGGCTTCCGGGCGTCACCGCCGAGGTCAACCTCGCGCTCGAGCAGGCGCACGTCGTGCTCGCCGAGCCCACGACCGAGCAGGACCTCCTCGACGCCGTCGCGAGCGCGGGGTACACGGCGCGCGTCCTCGCGCGGCCCGGAGGTGGGGCGACCGCGGTTCCCCACGCGAACCACGACCCCGACGGCCACCCCGACGTCGACGCCGAGCACGCCCTCTCGGGCCACGGTCACCACCCCGGCCACACGGGCGACGCCGACACGTCCGCCCCGACGGCCGACCGCGGGGCGGTGCTGCGCCGTCGCCTCGTCGTCGCGAGCATCCTCACGGTGCCGGTCGTCGTGCTGTCGATGATCCCCGCCACCCAGTTCCCGGGCTGGCAGTGGGTCGTCGCGGCGCTCGCGACGCCCGTCGTGACGTGGGCCTCCTGGCCCTTCCACACGGCGGCCTTCCGCGCGGCCCGCCACGGCTCGTCCACGATGGACACGCTCGTCTCGCTCGGCGTGATCGCCGCGTCCCTGTGGTCGCTGTGGGCCCTGCTGCTGGGCGGCGCGGGCGAGATCGGGATGCGGATGCAGCCCACGCTGATCCCTCGCCTCGGCGAGGACGCGGGCATGGGCCACTCCCTGCCGGAGCTCTACTTCGAGGTCGCCGCCGTCGTCGTGACCTTCCTCCTCGCGGGCCGGTACGCCGAGCACCGCGCCCGCCGCTCGTCGGGCGACGCGCTGCGCAGCCTGCTCGAGCTCGGCGCGAAGGAGGCCGCGCTCGTCACGATCGACGACTCCGGGAGGCGCACCGAGCGTCGGGTCCCGGCCGCGGACCTGGCCGTCGGCGACCTGTTCGCCGTCCGTCCGGGCGAGAAGGTCGCCACGGACGGAGAGGTGGTCGAGGGCGTGTCCGCCGTCGACGCCTCGCTCCTGACGGGTGAGCCCGTGCCGGTCGACGTGGCCTTCGGCGACGCCGTCTCCGGCGCGACGATCAACACGTCCGGCGCGCTGCTCGTGCGCGCCACGCGCGTGGGCACCGACACCGCTCTGGCCCAGATCGCGCGGCTCGTCTCGCGCGCCCAGACCGGCAAGGCGCCGGTCCAGCGGCTGGCCGACCGGATCTCCGCCGTGTTCGTGCCGATCGTCATGGTGATCGCCGTCGCGACCCTCGGGGTCTGGCTCGCGATCGGCGCCTCGGGCGGCCTGACGACGGGTGAGGTGCAGGCGGCGTTCACGGCCGCCGTCGCCGTCCTCATCATCGCGTGCCCGTGCGCCCTCGGGCTGGCGACGCCGACCGCGCTCCTCGTCGGCACCGGCCGCGGTGCGCGGCTGGGCATCCTCATCAAGGGCCCGGAGGTCCTCGAGACCACGCGTCGCGTCGACGTCGCCGTGCTCGACAAGACCGGCACGATCACCGCCGGCCGGATGAGCGTGACCGAGGTCGTGGCGTCCGGCACCTCCCGCGAGGAGGTGCTCACCGTCGCGGGCGCGGTCGAGGGGCTCTCGGAGCACCCGATCGCCCGGGCCGTGACCGACGCCGCTGCGGCGGCGGGGCGCCCGCTGCCGGTCGTGACGAACTTCGTGAGCGCTGCCGGCTTCGGCGTGAGCGCGCGGGTGGTGCGCGACGGCGGGGCCGCCCGCGTCGTCGTCGGCCGCCCGTCCTGGGTGGGCGAGCAGGCGAGCGTCCCCGCCGAGGTGGCCGACGCCGTCGCGCGCCTCGAGGCCACCGGCGCCACGACCGTCGTGCTGGCGGTGGAGCGGGGCTCCGGCCTCGTCGCCGTCGGGGTCGTCGCGCTGGCCGACGAGCTCAAGCCGACCTCGCGCGACGCCGTCGCGCAGCTGAGGGCCCTCGGCATCACGCCGGTGCTGCTCACCGGCGACCAGGAGGCCACGGCCCGGACGGTCGCCGCGCAGGTGGGGATCGACCGCGTCATCGCGGGCGTCCTGCCCGAGGGGAAGGTCGCCGAGGTCGAGCGGCTGCAGCGCGAGGGTCACGTGGTGGCGATGGTGGGCGACGGCGTGAACGACGCCGCGGCCCTGGCCCAGGCGGATCTCGGGCTCGCGATGGGCACGGGGACCGACGTCGCCATCGAGGCGAGCGACCTCACGCTCGTGCGCGGCGATCTCGTCAGCGCCCCGACGGCGATCGCGCTGTCGCGGCGCACGCTCCGCGTCATCAAGCAGAACCTGTTCTGGGCGTTCGCCTACAACGTGGCGGCGATCCCGCTCGCCGCGCTGGGGCTGCTCAACCCGATGATCGCCGGGGCCGCGATGGCCGCCAGCTCGGTCATCGTGGTGACGAACTCACTGCGGCTGCGGAACGCGCCCTGACGCGGCTGGACCGTCGACGGTCCAGCCCGATCCACGTGGCGCCCGCGAGCGCCAGGCCGAGCACCACGAACGCCGGGCCCGCGTGGATCGGCCCGACCATCCGGTCCACCTCGACCCGGTAGGTGCGCCGGACGTCGGCCGCCCCGGAGGCCGCGAACGTGAAGTCCGCGACGACGTCGGTGGCCGGGTCGCCGAACCGCTGCTCGACCGCCGTGACGTAGGCGGCGTCGCCGAACGGCTGCGCCCAGTCGGCCAGCGCGGGCCACGCCCCGGCGTCGAGCGGGCCGGCGTACAGGGTCTCGGCGCCGCCGGCCTGGACGTCGGTGCGGTCCGTGCGCGAGTCGGCGACGACGTAGGTGCGGACGAGCTGCGCCGTCGTCGCGGCCGCGGACAGCCGCATCGGGTAGACGAGCGCGTCGGCGTCGAACGTCAGCTGGATCGGCGGGATCGCGCCGTCGAGCTCCTCCCCCTCGGGCGAGAGCTTGATCGCCACGAACGACCAGCCGTCGGTGACGTAGTCGGTCATCCCCGCCCGGAGCCCCGGCGACAGGGCGTACCCGCGCTCGTCCAGCCAGGTGAGCAGACCGTCGAGGTCGGCGGACGAGAGGCTGACGACCTCGAGCGGCCCCAGCACGACCTCCTGGTGGACGTCGACGGGGACCCCGGCGGGAGCTCCGCCGTCGCCCGCTCCCGAGCCCCACAGGCCCGGGAGGTCGGGCCACCACACCGACACCTCCTCCGCCTGCGGCGCGGAGACCTTCTGCAGCGCCTCGAACACCGCTGCCGAGCCGAGCTCCGCCGTCGCGGGCGTCGGCGTGGGGATGACGAGGGCGGCGTCGGGGGCGTCGGAGATCGCGTCGAGGGCGATCTGGACGCGCTCGGTGCCGTCGACCAGCGAGACGACCGCCTGCTCCCCGATGACGTCGAGGGACTGCGTGGACTCCTCCGCCGTCGCGAAGCCGCCGCACCCGCACGCCGCTGCGGGCGGCACGGTCACCAGACCGGCCGTGAGCACGAGGGCTGCGGCGGCGAGGGCGGCGGTGCGTCTGGTCATGCTGACTCCCTGGTCCGAGCCGGCGCGGTCCGGCAGGGCCCCCACGATGGCACCGGAGGTGCCTCGCGCGGGGATCGGGCACCGACGTGACCGCGGCGAGTCAGCGGAAGCGGCGACCCTGGTCGTTGCGGTAGGCGAGGAACGCCATCGCCGCGAAGACGGCAGTCCACACCAGGAACACGGGGATCGCGTAGGAGTAGCCGGGCGCGCCGGTGGTGGCGGCGACCATGAGCTCCCTCGCGGCGCGGCTGGGCAGGAAGGTCGAGAACGTGTCGAGCCACCCCGGGAACATCTCCGGCGGCAGGAACAGACCGCCGGCGAAGGCGAGCGGGAACAGCACGACCTGCACGACGGCGATCGCGGCCTTCGAGGACATCGAGTAGCCGATCGCGAACCCGAGCAGCGTGAACGGCACGGCGACCGCCAGCACCGCGCCGATCGCGAGCACCAGGCGGCCGACCGGGATCGTCGCCGAGGTGAAGACGACCCCGACCAGGGCCAGCGGGACGACCGCCAGCACGGTGAAGAACAGCCCGATCATGACGCGCCCGATCATGCGGGGCCCGGCACCGGCCGGAAGGGTGCGGACGTACCCGTCGAAGGGCTGCGAGCGGTCGTCGGCGACCCCCGTCCCGTGCGTGAACAGGCACGCCGACATCACTCCGAACACCCCGAGCTGGGCGAGTGCCTGCGTCGCCCCGACCGGGTCGCTGTTGACGGCCGGGTTCGGGACGACGAAGAAGAAGGCGGCGAGCGCCGGGAACATCGCCGAGCTGATGACGGCGATGGGGACGCGGATGTTCTCGAGGAACTGGGCGCGGACGTGGAGCGCGGTCAGCCGGAGGAACGGTGCCCGCGCGGGGCCGGGCCGGGCCGTGGAGTCGGTGGCTGCGGTGGCGGTCGAGGCGGACATCACATCGCTCCTTCGGTGAGGACGGGGGTGGTGCTGGGGCGGTGGCCGCGGTCGCCGCGGTCATCGCGAGGAACGCCTCCTCGAGGCTCGCTCCCCTGACCTCGAGGCCGGTGAAGGCGACGGCGCGACGGACGAGCTCGCGCACGGCGGCGTCGGAGTCCGTGGTGAGCACGGTGACGCGGTCGCCCTCGCGACTCACGTCGACGACGGCGGGCAGCCCTTGCAGGACGGACTCGTCGCCGTCGGGAAGCGTGAGCCGGACGTGACGAGCACCGACTCGCGCGAGGATCGTGGCCAGGTCGTCGTCCGCGAGGACGCGGCCGCCGTCGATCACCACGACGCGCTCGGCGAGCGCCTCGATCTCCTCGAGGTAGTGGCTCGTGACGACGATGCACGCACCGCTGGCGTGGTAGCCGCGGACCGCCTCCCACAGGATCCGGCGGGCGTCGACGTCGAGGCCGGTGGTGGGCTCGTCGAGCAGCACCAGGCGGGGGCGACCGACGATCGCGAGCGCGACGGCGAGGCGCCGCTTCTGCCCGCCGGACAGGCCGCCCGTCTGCCTCCTGGCGAGGTCCGTCAGCCCGAACATCTCCATCAGCTCGCCGGCGCCCATCGGATCGGGGTAGTGCCCGGCCACGAAGTCGACGACCTCGCGGACCTTGAGGGTGGGCGGCAGGCCGGTCTCCTGCGGGGTCGTGCCGAGCCGCGTGCGGTTCGCGGGGTCGCGGGGGTCACCGCCGAACAGCCGGACGACCCCCTTCGAGGGGCGGCGGAGCCCGCTGACGAGGCTGAGGAGCGTGGACTTGCCGGCCCCGTTCGGGCCGAGCATCCCGATGAGCTGCCCCTCGTCCAGGGTGAGGGTGACGTCGTCGAGCGCCGTGACGGCGTCGAACGTGCGGGTCACGCCGGTGAGCGTGACGGCGTGGGGTGCCGTCGTGCTGGCGGTGATCATGTGGTCCCTCCCAGGATCGAGGCGAGCGCGCTCCGGTAGCCCGTGAGTGCGGTTCGCCCGGTGTCGGACAGTGCGAGGTAGGTGACGGGGGTGCGCTTCTCGTGGGTCTTGGTGACGGCGACGTAGCCGGCATCCTCGAGCTTGCGCAGGTGGGTGGAGAGGTTTCCGGCGGTCATGTCGAGCTCCGATCGCAGCCGGGGGAAGGCGATCGCGTCGCCGCGGTCGAGCTGGGCGAGGACGACCATGATGCGGAGCCGCGCCGGCGCGTGGATGACGGTGTCCAGCTCGGTCATCGGCCGGCCCGCCTCCGGTGGCGCCCGACGACGTGGGCCGCGACCGCGCCGACTACCATCCCGCCGCCACCGGCGATCGCCATCACGAGGTAGGTGCGCGGCATCCCGACGGCGGAGGCGACCCCCGCGACGACGGCGATCCAGGCGCCCAGCACGAACCACGGCCAGTCGCGGTACATGGCCCCGCCTGCCATGTAGAGGACGCCGACGACGATGCACGGCAGCGCATTCGAGATCAGGCCCATCGTGGAGGGGGCGGCGTCGGTGGCGCCGATCGCGCCGATCACCACCCCGACGACGGTGAAGGAGACCGCCCAGGCCCAGCCGTACATCGCCCCGCTCGTCGCGCTGTCGCCGCGGAGGCCGCGCGAGCGGCGCAGGACGTGGACGATCGTGACGACGACGGCCACGGCCAGGAGGCCGTAGAAGAGCGCGAAGGCCCAGGGGGTGGGGAGGCCGGGGGTGGTGGCGGTGGTGGTCGCGGTCGCGGTGGTCCAGAGGGCGAGGTAGCCGATGAGCCAGGCGAGACCCCAGACGCCGTAGAGGAGTCGGGAGTCGGGGGCCAGGCGGACGCCGATCGAGGACGCCTCGCCGAGGATGCGGCGGGCGGTCTCGAGGTCGAGCTCGGAGGACTGGCTGTCGGTCATGCGTTGAGGTTTGCAGTTCAAACCTGTTGGCGTCAAGGGTCAGTTGGTGGTGGCCACGTCAGCCTCGGGCAGACGCCCTCACGCCCGTACCCGCGGCCGACGACGACCGCACCTCCGACCAGCGGCGCGCCGACGCCCTCGAGGCGCTGGCGGGCAACGCCCTGTCGTCGGGCGCCTTCCGGTCGGGCTCACAGATCCGACCGCACCTGTCGGTCCTGGTTCCTGCCGACACCTGGCTGCTGCTCACCGTCCGGCGCCGGACCTGTGCACCTCGGCGAGCGACGAGACCGCCGGTCGGTCGTCCTCGGCCTTCCGCGCCACGGGGCTGCCCGAGGAGCCGCCGCTGGCCGAGCTGCAGGACGGCACCCCGATCCCCTTCGCCGCGCTCGACGTCCTCGCCTGCGACGCTCTGATGCAGCGCGTCGTGCTCGACGCCGCGGGCTCACCCCTGGATGTCGGACGCACCGAGCGGACGTTCGAGGGTGCGCTGCGTCGGGCCATCCTCACGCGTGACCGCCACTGCCAGTTCCCCGGCTGCACCCTGCGCGCCACCTGGTGCGAGGTGCACCACCTGAGGTTCTGGGCTGCCGACGGACCGACCTCGCTCGCGAACGGCATCACCCTGTGCCGGCGCCACCACCACGCGGTCCACGACGACAACCTCACCGTCACGCCCGTCCCCGGCGGCTTCGCGTTCGCCGACGCCAGGGGTGAGCCACTCGGGACCACGTTCCGGCTGGCGGATCGGCTGCTGGTTCCACGGCGGCCGGATGCGGCGGGCGCAGCTCGACGCCCAGGTCAGGGGGCGGAACCAGTCGCGGGTCCCCCGACGGACGGAGGAGCCGACTCGGGCCCAGGCGGGGCGTCGGCGCGGGCGTCGGCGCGACGTCGACCTCGAGCGCCGCCTCGAGCCGGGCGGTGCGCAGCCTCGGCGTCGGGCGAGATCTGCGAGGGCAGGTCACTCGCGATGCCGAGGGTGTGGGTGGCTGGTCCCCGGTTCGCCCCACCGGGGACCAGCCAGGAGATTGTCTACCACACACCGCGTCATACGCGGGCGAACCTTCACAAGCGAGGCCAGTTGCGCCTTCAACTACCGATGCGCGACCCGGGTCGAGGAAGCTGTCAGGAGCCGCACGGGTGCCGTGCAGGTTGCGGTGGTAGAACCGAGCGATGACCGAGGGTTCTCCCGCTGCGGCGGGTCGCGATGCCGCCGACGAGCCGCGGGTGCCCGTGTCGGCGAGTGCGCGACGGCGACGGCTGACGTACGAGGTGTGGCTCGTCCTCGGGGTGACGGTGCTGGGGAGCGTGACGCTGGCCGTCCTCAACCTGGTCGACCGCTACACGATCGACGTCCCGCTCGCGCAGCAGTCGACCTCGCTCAACCCGTCCCAGAACGAGCGGCCCTGGCTGGATCTCCTCTACCAGCTGCGCCGCTACGCCTTCCTCGCGCTGCCGGCGCTGCTCGCGCTGTACCTGCTCTCGACCAACGGCCGCAGCGCGGTCCGGCGGATCGGGCTCGACCTGACCCGACCGGGTCGCGACCTGCTGCAGGGCCTCGGGCTGGCCGCCGCGGTGGGCATCCCCGGGCTGGGGGTGTACGCGCTCGGCCGGGCGCTCGGCGTCACGGTCGAGGTCCGCCCCGCCACGCTCGACGCCTTCTGGTGGACGATCCCGGTACTCATCCTCGGAGCGCTCGCGAACGGCTTCCTCGAGGAGGTCGTGGTGGTGGGGTACCTCGCCGAACGGCTGAAGGACCTGCGGTGGGGCGTGGCGGCGATCATCCTCGCGAGCGCGATCCTGCGGGGCAGCTACCACCTCTACCAGGGGCCGGGGATGGCGATCGGCAACGTCGCGATGGGCGTGCTGTTCGCGTGGTTCTACCTCGTGCCGTCGTGGGGACGGCGGGTGATGCCGCTCGTCGTCGCCCACACCGTCATCGACGTCGTGGCGTTCGTCGGATACTCCCTCCTGCCCGAGGCGCTGCTCACCGCCCTCGGCGTGGGGTGAGCCTCCCCCGTCCGCGGACCACGGCGACCTAGACTCGAGCGGTGACCGACAGCCAGGGACCGGGTCCGGACGGTGCCACGTCCGACGTGCCCGGCTACCAGGCCACCGAACGCCTCGACCGCGCCGCTCTCGCCAGGGCCGCCGAGGCCGGCGCGCCGACTGAGCCCGGGACAGAGATCCCGGCGGCCGCAGCTCCCGCTGCTCCCCCGTCGAGGCCGGCCGAGCCCGCCCTGCCCGCAGCAACGACCGAGCCCGCCGCGCCCGCCGAGCCCGCGACGCCTGCCACACCGGTGACCCACGACACCGCCGAGATCGCCGCCCGGCTCCCGACGCCCGCCCGTCGGAGCCTGTCGCCCACGCGTGAGGTCGAGATGGTCGACCTTCCCGTGTACCGGATCCGGCGGCCCGGTGACCTCGTCACCGCCGTCGTCGCGTTTCTCGGGATCGCGCTCGTGCTCCTGCTCGCGGTCTTCGCCCACGCGACGACCGAGGGCGTGACCGAGGACGTCCAGAACGCCATCCCCGGCACCCTGCAGAACATCCTGCTGGCGCCGGTGAACGTGCTCGAGGGCGTCGTGACGTTCCTGCTCCCGGTGATCATCGCCGTCGAGCGCCTGTTCCGCCGTCAGCCCCGGCTGGTGGGCGAGGCGATCCTCGCCTCGATCGCCGCCGCGGCCGTGACGTGGGGTGCGGTGTGGCTGCTGGACGCCGTCGGGCCCGACGTGCTGGTCGACGGGATCGCGACGATCGGCGGCACGACCCTGGTCCCGCTGATCGCCGGCCTCGCCGCCTTCCTCACGATCGTCGCCGCCACCGACCGTCGCGGACTGGTCGCCTGGACCTGGAACCTGCTGTGGATCACGCTCGTGCTGCTGGTGCTGCGCGGCGGGATCTCCCTCCCCGGCGCGCTCGCCTCCGTGCTGCTCGGCCGCGTCGTCGGGCTGCTCGTGCGGTACGTGACCGGCGTCCTCGGCGACCGCGCCTACGGCGAGTCCCTCCTGCGGGCGCTGCGGCGCGCCGGGATCGACCCCGTGAACGTCACCCGCGTCGTCGACGGCAAGCCGCTCTCCGGCGTCGAGCCCGCCGTCCTGGTGACCGACGCCCCCATCGGCTACCGCACCGAGTCCGACGCCGCGGCCGAGGCGGCCGACCCGACCGTGTGGCCCACGGCCGAGGACCCCGACCCGTCCGGCCCGACCGACCCACCCGCCCGGCCCACCCGGTCCGACGACCCGGTGGCTTTCCCGCACGCCACCTCCACCTCGCGCCTGACCACCCCGCGCCCGGCCGGGAAGGACGACTCTCGTCCCACCGCCACCTGGGAGTTCAGCGACGAGGACGCCCAGCGGCTGCGCCAGACGGCCGAGCGCCCCGCCGTGAAGCCCGAGAAGGCCGACCGGGCCGAGGGTCGCCCCGAGGTGCGCACCGCCTCCGCCGTCGTCGGTGAGGAGGAGGGCGAGAACCGTATCTACTCCGTGCGCGACGTCGAGGGCCGGGTGTGGGACGTCGGCGTGCTCGACGACGACCGCCAGGTGGTCGGCATGCTCGCCACCGCGTGGTCGGCGATCCGGCTCCGCGGCCTGCGACGCCGGACCGTCGTCTCCCTGCAGGCCTCCGTCGAGCGAGCGACGCTGCTGACCTACGCGGCCGAGGCCGCCGGCGTCCGCACCCCGCGACTGCGCGGACTCGCGACCGAGCAGGGCTCCGCCGTCCTCGTCTCGGAGCACGTGAGCGGCTCCCAGACGTTCGGCGACATCCAGACCCGACGCCTCACCGACCCCGTGCTCGACCGGATCTGGCGCCAGGTGCGGACGGCGCACGACGCCGGCCTGGCCCACCGCGACCTCGACGAGACCACGATCCTCATCGACGGCGAGGACCGCGTCTGGCTGACCGGCTGGGTCGACGGCGAGATCGCCTCGCCGTCGCTGGCGCGCCGCCTCGACCTGGCCCACGTTCTCGCGCTGCTGGCGCTGCGGGTCGGTTCCGAGCGCGCGATGGCCAGCGCGAACCGCAACCTCAACCAGTCGCAGCTGGCGTCGATCGCCCCGATCCTGCAGCCGGTCGCGCTCCCCTTCCGCACCCGCGCCGACGCGCGCCGCAACCGCACCGTGCTCAAGGAGGTGCAGGAGCTGCTCGTCCGGGTCATCCCGACGGCGGCCGACGTGCCCCCGATGCAGCTGCGGCGGTTCTCGGTCCGCACGATCATCACCGTCACCGTCGCGGCGGTCGCCGTCGTCGTGCTGGTCGGCTCGATCAACATCACCCAGATCGTCGACTACGTGCGCGACGCGAACCCCGTGTGGCTCGTGGCGGCCTTCCTGCTCGGGCTGTCGACCTACGTGGGCTCGGCGATGGGCCTCAAGGCCTTCTCCCCGTGACGCTCCCGCTGTGGCGGACCACGCTGGTCCAGATCGCCGCCTCCGTGGTCGCGCTGGTCGCCCCGGCCGGGGTCGGACCCGCCGCGCTGAACCTGCGGTTCCTGCAGAAGCAGCGCCTGGACACCCCGATGGCGCTGGCGACGGTCGCGCTCGTGCAGATCTCGCAGTTCGTCACGACGATCCTGCTTCTGCTCGGCATCGCGCTGGTCACGGGCTCGTCCGGTGCGCTCGACCAGCTGCCCTCCGGCGCGGTCATCATCGGCGTCGTCGTGCTGGTGGTGCTGGCCGGATCGGCTCTCGCGATCGGTCGCCTGCGCCGCTGGGTCTTCGCGAAGATCACGCCCACGCTCAAGCAGATCTGGCCCCGCCTGGTGTGGGTGGTCGGCCAGCCCGCCCGCCTGCTGATGGGCCTGCTCGGCAACGTCATCATGACCGTCGGCTACATCGCCGCGTTCGGACTCACGCTGCACGCCTTCGGCGCGAGCGTCCCGCTGACCACGCTCGCGATCGTCTACCTGGTGAGCAACACCGCCGGGTCGGCCGTCCCGACCCCGGGTGGCGTCGGCGCCGTCGAGGGTGCGCTCACGGCAGGCCTGACCGCCGCGGGCGTGGCCACCGCCGCCTCGCTCGCCACCGCCGTCGTCTTCCGTCTGCTGACGTTCTGGGGTCGGGTGCCCCTCGGCTGGTTCGCCCTCCGCTTCCTGCAGAAGCGCAATCTCGTCTAGCGCAGCCGCGTGTAGGACAATGATGCCCACCATGAACTCCTTCTCCTTCGCTGCGCTGACGGATGTCGGCACCGTGCGGACGAACAACGAGGACTCGGCGCTCGCCAGCGGCACGCTGCTGGCCCTGGCGGACGGGATGGGGGGCCACGCCGCCGGAGAGGTGGCCTCCGCCGTCGTCATGCACGCGCTCAGCCGCCTGCTCGCGCCGGGCGCGGAGATCACCACCGACGCCGTGCGCGACGCCGCGCGCGAAGCCCGTGGCGCGCTGCGCGGCATGTCGCTGGCCGACCACGAGATGGAGGGCATGGGGACCACGCTCGTCGGTCTCGGCGTCGGGCCCGACGGCATGGTGCTCACGCACGTCGGCGACTCGCGGCTCTACCGCGTGCGTGACGGCGAGGTCACGCAGATCACGACCGACCACACGCACGTGCAGCGGCTCGTGGACTCCGGCCGGCTGGACCCGAGCGAGGTGCGCACGCACCCGTACCGGTCGGTCATCCTGCGCTCCATCGACGACTCCAGCGACGACCTGCCCGACGTCGGCGTCACCGTCGACGTCCGGGCCGGCGACCGCGTGCTGCTGTGCAGCGACGGGCTGTCGGACTACGTGACGCACGAGTCGCTGGTCGCCTCGCTGCTCCGGGGTTCTCCCCTGGACGCGGCCCGGAGTCTGCTGCGGGGAGCGCTGGACGCCGGTACCCGGGACAACGTGACCGTGATCGTGGCCGACGTGCACGACCCCGAGGTCGAGGCGGACGCCTTCGTGCCCGAGCCGCCCGTCGTCGTCGGCGCCTCCCTCGGCCAGGCCCAGCTCACGCCGAGCGCCCGCGGCGTGCTCCTCGAGACCTTCCCGGACGCCGCCACCGTGCTCGACACGGTCCCGCGCACCCCGGTGGACGAGATCGACGAGGACACGCTGCCGCCGCGACGAGCCGCCGGCCCCGTGGAGGCTGCCGAGGTCGAGACGGTCGACGTGGACACGGTGCCCGTCGCGCCCGAGGAGAACGGGAGCGACATCGCCCCGGAACCCGACAGCGAGCCCGTCGCGCTTCCCGAGCCCGTCGAGCCCGCGGAACCCACCGAGCCCGACGACCTCGAGCAGCGCTTCGGGCCGGTCACGCCGGCCGACGACGGCACCACCTCGACCTCGATCACGTCGGACGACTCCGACGCCGCACCGACCTCCGACCGACCCGAACGCCGTCGCGCCACGGTTTCCGACGTCATCTGGCTCGGTCTCGTGGTCGCGTCCTTCACCGTCGTGACCCTGACGGTGTGGTTCACGCAGTCCTGACTTGCCGGAACCCGGGCGAGGGAGCACGCTAGACGTGGGGGCACGGAAGGACCACATGCACAAGCAATGGTCGGTTCGGGCAGGTGTTGACGGTGTGGCAGCCGCGCGGAGGCGCGCTGCCGACGCCTTCGCCGAGGCCGGACTGGGCAAGGAGGAGAGCCAGATCCTGGTTCTCCTGGTGAGCGAGCTCGTGACGAACGCGATCGTTCACGCTCGACCACCGGTCGAGCTGTCGATCGACGTCGACCGGTGGCGCACACGCGTCGAGGTGTCGGACGCCGTCGGTCGGGTTCCGCACGCCCGCAGCGCCGACAGAGGCGCCTCCGGGGGTCGCGGCCTCGCGCTCGTCGAGCAGCTCTCCACCCAGTGGGGCACCACGATCGGCAGCCGCGGCAAGTCCGTCTGGCTCGAGCTGGCGCGCAGCGCCGACACCGCCAGGGTCCCGATCACCGCCGCCTGAGCGCTAGACCGGCAGCAGCGTCGTCGCGGTGAGCACGACGACGTCGTCGTCGCGCAGCTCCTTCGGCGCGAGGTGGGCGAGCAGCTCCTTCGGCGTGAGCAGACCCTCGCGCACCGCCATCGCCAGCCGGTCGATCCCGTGCGCCAGCGACTCGGTCCGGCGCTCGATGAGACCGTCGGTGAACATCACGACCGTGTCGCCGGGGCCGAGGTCGAGCCAGCGGTCGGTCCGCGGGCACCCCGGGGTGAAGCCGAGCAGCGGGTCCGGTCGACCGCCCGGCACCTCGACCGTCCCGTCCGCCCGCGCGACCAGCGGGACGGGATGACCCGCCGAGGACCACAGCAGGCGCCGCGTGCCGGTGCCGCGATCCGGTTCGAGTCGCGCCAGCAGCGCCGTGCCCGAGGCCGCCAGGCCCGTCCCGATCGAGGCCTCGTCCAGCAGGCTGAGGATCAGCGACGGCGGCTTGTCGTGCTCCCACCACAGGGCCCGCAGCATCGACCGCATCTGCCCCATGATCGCGGCGGCCTGGATGTCGTGCCCCGTGATGTCACCGACGGCGAGCGCGATCCCGCCGTCCGCCAGCACCATCGCGTCGTACCAGTCACCGCCCACGTCCTCGGTGGCGACGGCGGGCGCGTAGACCGCGTCCAGCCGCACCCCGTCGGTGGCCGGCAGATCCGTGAGCATGGCCGCCTGCAGGGTGTGGGCGACCCCGCGCCGCTCCTCCAGCAGGGCCGAGGTGACGGCGTCGCTGCGCTCGGCGGCCTCGCGGGCCGCCTGGGCCTGCTCCTGCCGCTCGCGCAGCTGCACCTCGGTGGCGCACGCGGCCGCGAGGTCGCCGAGCACCTGGAGCGTCGCCTCGTCCCAGACGTGCGGGACGTAGTCGACGGCGCAGAGGGTGGCCACCAGCGTCCCCGACGAGCCGTGCACGGGGAAGCCCGCGTAGCTGACCAGCCCGTAGTCGCGGACGGCGGGGTGGTCGGCCAGGCTCGGGTCGAGGCGGGCGTCGGAGACGGCGAGCGGCGCGTCGATCGCGATGACGCGCGTGCACAGCGAGTGGTCGAGCGGGATCCAGCGCTGGTCCCTGAGGTTCGCCGGCAGGCCCACCGCCCCGGGGAAGACCTGGCGATCGCCCTCGACGAACCCGACCAGGGCGGTGGTCGCCCCCGTGAGCGCGCGGACGAGGCGGGCGTAGCGGTCGTACTCCGGCACCGGTCCGGCGGTGGCGACGTCCCCTGTCTGCATCTCAGCATGCTATCGGCGACCCCCGTCGGCGGGCCGACCCGCCTACGATCAGCAGGTGGACATCCATCCCGCCTACCGGGCCGACGACGACCGATACCAGCGCATGACCTACGCCCGTTCCGGGGCATCGGGGCTCAAGCTGCCCCGCATCTCCCTGGGCCTGTGGCACAACTTCGGTGACAGCAACGACCGCCGCACGCAGCGCGACCTGCTGCGCGCCGCCTTCGACAACGGCGTCACCCACTTCGACCTCGCCAACAACTACGGCCCGCCCTACGGCGCCGCGGAGGCGAGCTTCGGCCGCCACTTCGCCGCCGACTGGCGCCCCTACCGCGACGAGCTGCTCATCTCGAGCAAGGCCGGCTACGACATGTGGCCCGGCCCGTACGGCGACGGCGGCTCGCGCAAGTACCTCGTCTCCTCGCTCGACGCGTCCCTGCAGCGCCTCGGCCTGGACTACGTCGACATCTTCTACTCCCACCGCCGCGACCCCGAGACGCCGCTCGAGGAGACGATGGGCGCGCTCGACTCGATCGTCCGCGCGGGCAAGGCGCTCTACGTCGGCATCTCCAACTACAACGCGGCCGACACGGCCCGTGCGGCGGAGATCCTGCGCGACCTCGGGACCCCGCTGACGATCCACCAGCCGCGCTACTCGATGCTGGACCGCTGGATCGAGGAGCCGGGCGCCCACGAGAGCGGCGACGACCGCTCGCTCCAGGACGTGCTCGACGCCGGCGGCGTGGGCTCGATCGTCTTCTCCCCGCTCGAGCAGGGCCTCCTCACGGAGCGCTACCTCGACGGCGTGCCCGCGGACTCCCGCGCCGGCAAGGACGGCCGCTACCTCCGCAGCGAGCACATCACGCCCGACCGCATCGCCAAGGTGCGCGCCCTGCAGCCGATCGCGGCGGGCCGCGGTCAGACGATCGCGCAGCTCGCGCTGTCGTGGGTGCTGCGCGGGGGTCGCGTGACCTCGGCGATCGTCGGCGCCTCGTCCGTGGAGCAGCTGCTCGGCAACGTCTCGGCCGGGTCGGCGCCCGACCTGACGGCCGAGGAGGTCACCGCCGTCGAGCAGGCGCTGGCCGCGACGGCCTGACCCGGCGCCACCTGCAGCACCACGGACGCTCGTCCTCCGACCCGGAGGGCGGGCGTCCGTCGTCGCCGCCTGCGCGGTAGCGTGCACCCATGCCCGAGATCCCCGGAGTCGACCTCGGCGAGGTCATCGGCCGGGGCGGCAACGCCGTCGTGTACGCGGGGGTGCAGCGCGCCGTGCAGCGGCCCGTCGCCGTCAAGATCGACTCCCGGGCGGTGAGCCAGGAGCGCAACCAGCGCCGGTTCGTGCGCGAGGCGACGGCGGCCGGGCGGATCTCGAGCCACCCGCACGTGGTGTCGCTCATCGACGCCGGCACCACCTCCGACGACCACCCCTACCTCGTCATGGAGCTGTGCGAGCGCGGCTCCCTGGCCGACCTGCTGCGCCGCGACGGCGCGCTGCCCGCCGTCGACGCGCTCGACATCGGGATCGCCGTGACCGGGGCGCTCGCCGCCGCGCACGAGGCCGGCATCCTGCACCGCGACGTCAAGCCGGGCAACATCCTCATCGACGCCTACGGCACGCCCCGCCTGTCGGACTTCGGGCTCGCGGCCCGGCAGATCCTCGGCGACGAGGCCTTCTCCGCCACGCTCGAGGCCCTCACCCCGGCCTACGCGCCGCCCGAGGTCTTCACCGGAGGGGTGCCGACGACGCGGTCGGACGTCTGGTCGATGGGGGCGACCGTGTACGCGATGCTCGTCGGTGGAGCCCCGCGGCGGCGGCCCGACGGCGGATCCCTCCCCCTCACCGAGATCGTGGCCTCGCTCCCGGAGCGACTGCCCGCGCCCGACGTGCCCGGGGCCGACGTCGTGATGCCGGTCCTGTGGCGGGCGACCGCCTACGACGCCGCGAACCGCCACGCCTCGGCCGCCGAGCTGCGGTCCGACCTGCAGCGCGTGCGCGCCCTGCTCGGCCCGTCGACCGGACACGTCGGCGGTCCCGAGGTGACGGTCGTGACGGCGCCGCCCGCGGCGCTCGAGCTCTCGTTGCGCGGGTCGCCCGTCGCCGCGTCGACGGCGCACGGCGCGGTCGCGCCCGGCGCCGTGGCGTCGGGCGCCGTGGCGTCCGGTGCGGCGGCGTCCCGGCGACCCCGACGCTGGTTGCCGATCGCCCTGGCCGCGAGCGCCCTCGTGCTCGGCGGCACCGTCGGCTCGCTCGCCACCCGCGCCGGTCTCGACGGCGCGGCCGGGGCCGGTGCCGCCGAGTCGTCGTCGAGCGCGGAGCCCGGCGCGACGCCGGTGAGCGGGACGGCGTCGGACGCGACGCCCGACGCGACGCCCGTGGCCGAGACCCCCGAGGCCCCCGCCCCGCCCGTGGACGCCTGCTGGGGCGGCCTGGTCGTCATCGGCGGCAACGTGTCGGCCGATCCCCGCTCCTGCACGGAGCCGCACCGCTGGGAGAGCTACGCGACGGGCTACCTCGACGGGACCACCGAGTCGGCGCGGGTCGACGATGTCGCGGCCGATCCCGCCGTCGTCGCCGCCTGCACGCTCGAGGCGCTCGGGACCTACCTCGGGGCGCCCGCCGACCCCGCCGCCTGGCGGCTCGATGTCGTGCCGCCGTCGGAGGCCGCCTTCCTCGCGGGCGACCGCGGCTTCTCCTGCATCGTCGCGCCGGTCGACGGCGCCGAGCGCACCTCCTCGATCCTGGGCTAGCGGCTGGTTCAGCCGACGCCCAGGTCGCGGTGTGACGATGGGGGGATGACCGCACAGCTCGCCGACACCGTCACGACCTCGGGTGCGGGGCGGTGGCGCGGGCTGGCCGATCCCGCCGCCGGCGTCGTCCGGTACCGGAACCTGCGCTACGCGCGCGCCGACCGGTTCGCCGCCCCCGTCCTCGTCCCGCCCGGCGAGGAGGTCAACGACCCGTTCTCACCCGTGATCGCCTGCCCGCAGACGGCCGACCCCGTCGGGGACATGGCGACCGTGATGCGCGACGTGCGGCTGACCGAGGACTGCCAGGTCGCGACCGTCACCGTGCCGGACGACCTCGCGCCCGGGGAGCGCCTGCCCGTGATGGTGTGGATCCACGGCGGCTCGTACGTGTCCGGGGCGGGCGACCTGGCGATCTACGACGCCGCCGCCCTCGCGCGCGAGGGGCGCGTCGCCGTCGTGAACCTCACCTACCGGCTCGGGACGTTCGGTTTCCTCGGGGGCGACGGCCGGCCCGCGAATCTCGGGCTGCTCGACCTCGTGGTCGGGCTGCGGTGGGTGCAGGAGGCGATCGCCGAGCTCGGGGGCGACCCCGGCAACGTCACCGTCTTCGGGCAGTCCGCCGGCGCCGACGCCGCGGCGCACCTGATGGTGGCCGACGGGACGGAGGGCCTGTTCCGGCGGCTCGTGCTCCAGAGCGGACCGTTCGGCATCCGCGGGCGGCGGGAGAAGCTGCTCCGCGCCGCGCGCGGCGTCGTGGGCGAGGTTCCCGTCGGGGCCACGACGGCGGACGTCCTCGCGCTCAAGGGTTCCGTCCAGCGCGCGGCCCTGCGCTTCGGGCTGCGCGCGGGGATGCCGTTCGCGCCCGAGTACGGCGCGGCGCCGCTCCCCGCCGAGGCGGAGGCGGAGGCCGAGTGGCGCCGTCGGGCCGACGAGGTCGAGGTGATGATCGGCTGGACGAGCGACGAGGCGGCGTTCTTCCTGGGCGGGCTGCCCGCCCAGGTGAAGCAGCGCCTCACGGGGACGCGCACCGGGGCCGCCGCCCGCCGGGTCCTGGTGCGGAGCCTCACGGACGCCATCTACCGCCGCCCGGGCGCGCGGTTCGCGGACCTGCTCGGCTCCGCCGTCGTCGCCCGGTACGAGGTGCAGTGGGTCCCTCCGGGCAACCGGGCGGGATCGATGCACGCGATCGAGCTGCCCCTGCTGTTCCCGGCGGCGCGGGCGTGGCGCGGGATGACGATGCTCGGCACGCTCGACACGGCGCGGCTGGTCGAGATCGGGGCGCCGCTGCGCGCGGCGTGGACCGCGTTCGCCCGCGGCGAGGGCGCACCGACCGGCGACATCACGCTGCCCGGCGGGGGTCGCGTCACCGTGACGCGGTAGTCAGGCCGCCAGCGTGCTGTCGACGGACTGCTCGACGGCGCCGGCGTCCCGCCACAGGCGAGCGTAGGCGCCGCCGGCGGCGAGCAGCTCGGTGTGCGTGCCCTGCTCGAGCACCTCTCCGCCGTCGAGCACCGCGATGACGTCGGCGTCGCGCACCGTGGTGAGGCGGTGGGCGATGGTGATGGTCGTGCGGCCGCGGGCGACGACGTCGAGCGCCTCCTGCACGGCGCGCTCCGTCGTGTTGTCCAGGGCCGAGGTGGCCTCGTCCAGCACCAGCACGCGCGGGTCGCGCAGCAGCGTCCGGGCGATCGCCACGCGCTGACGCTCGCCGCCGGAGAACCGGTGGCCGCGGGCGCCCACCAGCGTGTCGTACCCCTCGGGGAGGGCCATCACGACGTCGTGCAGCCGGGCCGCGCGGGCCGCCGCCTCGATCTCGGCGTCGGTCGCGTCGGGCCGGGCGGCGCGCAGGTTGTCCGCGACGCTCGCGTGGAGGAGGTAGGACTCCTGCGACACGACGCCGACGGCCGCGGCGAGGTCGGCGAGCGCGACGTCGCGGACGTCGACGCCGTCGATCCGCACGGCGCCGCTCGTGACGTCGTGCAGACGCGGGACGAGCGAGGACAGGGTCGTCTTGCCGGAGCCGGTCGCGCCGACCAGGGCGAGGTGGCCGCCCGCCGGGACCCGGAGGGTGACGCCGCTGACGGCGTCCGTCTCGGCGCCCGGGTAGCGGAAGGTCACGTCGTCGAAGGCGACCTCGCCACGCACGTCGGCGAACGGGACGGGATCGGTCGGGTCGTCGATGAGCACGGGCAGGTCGAGATGCTCGAAGAGCCGGGAGAACAGGGCGGTCGAGGCGGTGAGCTGGACGCCGACGTCGAGCAGGCCCATCAGCGGGCGGAAGAGCCCGCCCTGGAGCGCGGTGAAGGCGACGAGCGTGCCGATCGTCATGCCGGCCGACGTGGCCGGGAGGCCGGCGGCGAGGTACAGGAGCGCGGGGATCGCGGCGAAGATGATCGACATCGTCGCCATCCGCCAGCGGCCGGCGAGCTGGGCGGCGACCTCGAGCGCGTACATGCCGCGCGACGTCGTCGTGAACCGGTCCGCGAGCGCCGGGCCGCTGCCGAGCGTCTTGGCCAGCGTGATGCCGCTGATCGAGAGCGACTCGTCGATCTGGCCGTGCAGGTCGGCGAGGGCGGTCTGCCGCCTGGCGGTCACCTCGCGGCGCATGTGGGCGACCTTGCGGCTGACCCAGATCGCGGGCGGGACGACGACGAGCGAGATGAGCGTGAGCCGCCAGCTGAGGGCGAGCATCGCCACGAGGGAGCCGACCACCGTGGTGACGTTGGCGGCGGCCGAGGTGGCCGAGCTGGTGACGACGCCCTGCACGCCGGCGATGTCGTTGGTCAGGCGCGAGGTCACCTCACCGGCGCGGGTCCGGGTGAAGAAACCGAGGTCCTGGCGCTGCAGGTGGGCGAACAGACGCGTGCGCAGGTCGTGCATGATCCGCTGGCCGACGCCGGTGGCGAGCCAGGTCTGCAGCACGCCGATCACGGCGGTGGCCGCGGCGACGGCGATCAGCAGCCCGACGCAGCGCAGCAGCAGCGCCACGTCCTGGTTCGGGAGCGCATGGTCGATGATCTCGCGGGTGAGGAACGGCGTCGCGAGCCCGATCGCGGACGAGGAGACGATGAGGGAGACGACGACGAACAGGCGCCGCACGTGGGGCGCGAAGAGACCGCCGATGCGGCGGTAGGAGACGGGGTGCTCGGCGAGCTGGGCGACGTCGGCCGGGTCGCGGCGAGCGGGTTCGCCACGGCCGCCGGCCGGGCGGGGGGAGCGGGAGGGGCCGCCGGTCGCGGCGGGGGCGCGACGCGCGCCCGAAGTCTGGGTGGATGTCATGGGTGACCTCTCTACTGGTTCATATGCTGAGGTTACCTCACAATGAGGCAGCAGCGCTAGTGCGCGCTACTGTGAGGTGCATGACAGAGCCCTCCCCCGCCGGGAATCGCGCCTTCGGTCGCACCGGCGTGCGCGAGGCCGACCTGATCCTCGAGGCCGCGCGAGGACTGCGCCGCACCTGGGGCGACGGCCTGGCGGCGCACGACCTGTCCCCGCACGAGTCGCGCGCCCTGCGGGTGGTGGTGCGCTCCTGCGGGGGCGACGGGTCCGCCCCCCGCCTGGCCGACATCGCGACGGCGCTGCGCATCGCCCCGCGCTCGGCGACCGAGGTCGTCGACCGGCTCGTCGCGCGCGGCCTGGTGGAGCGGCGGCCGAGCGCGGGCGACCGGCGGGCCGTCGAGGTGGTGCCGACCCCGACCGGGCTCGAGGAGCACACCGCGGTCGAGCGGTCGTGGGGCGAGGCGGCCGTGCGCTTCCTCGAACCGCTGGACGACGGCGAGCGCGCCGCGCTCGCCTCGCTGCTCCTCCGTCTCGTCCGGGACGAGAGGTGACCGGTCAGCCGAGGACGGGCTGACCCGACTCCGCGTCGAGGGAGACCGAGGTGTGCTCGTGGACGATGCGCCAGGCGTCACCGTCCCGCCGGAGCACCCAGGTGAGGCGGTTCCACATGCCGTAGCGCTCGGTGCCGTCCTGCCCGAGGATCCCGTAGCGGACGCGACCGAAGGCGGTGGCGAGGTCACCCGACGCGTGGATGGTGAGCGGCCCGATCCGGGCGACGTTGGTGTCCTCGGACGTCACGTCGCCGAACCAGTGGTCGACCTGGGCGCGCCACACGTCGATCCCGACGATCGGCTCGGGACTGAAGAGGTCGTGGACGACGATCCCGTCGTCGTACAGCGCGATGAAGGCCGCCGCGTCGAGCGCGGCGGCCCTCTCGCCGTAGCTGCGGGCGATGTCGGCGATCGCCTCGGTGGGGTCGGCGTGCGTGGTGCCGGTCATGGCACCGGACCCTACTCGCCGAGCATGCGGTAGAGCTCGCGGCGCAGGTCGTCCATCTTGGTGGCCGCCGTCGCGCGCTGCTCGTCGGTGCCGTGGGCGGCGACCTGTCGGAGCACGTCCATCAGCTTGCGGCCGGCGAGCATCATGTCGCCCACCTCGGCCCACGTCTCGCCTGCGGGCGCCCACACCTTGGCCAGCTCCTCGGCGTGCTCGGTGACGTAGGTGCCGCCGGCCTCCGTGAGCGTGTACTCGGTGCCTCCGCCCGTGCCGCCCTCGACGGGGGCGATGAGACCCTCGTCGGCGAGCTGCGCGAGCGTCGGGTAGACGGAGCCGGGGCTGGTGCGCCAGACGCCGCCCGTCTTCTCCTCGATCGCCTTGATCAGGCCGTAGCCGTTGGCGCTGCCCTCGGCGAGCAGCGCGAGGATGGCCTGGCGGACGTCACCGCGACGGGCGCGGCGTCCGCGACGGCCGGGGCCGCCGGGTCCGAAGCCCGGGCCGCCGGGGCCGAAGCCAGGACCGGGGCCGAAGCTCGCTCCGAATCCTGCGCCGAACCCTGCGCCGAACGGGCCGCGGTGACCTCGGCGGCCGGGGCCGGCCGGGGTGCTCGGGTCACCCGAGCGGTCATCCTCGCCGCGCCCCCAGGGGCCGCGGGGGCCCAGCGGGGCGAGAACCTGTCGTCGTCGTTCATGGATCGCATGTCAGTCTCCTTGGTTGGTCACGATCGTTACAGATATATCGTGATCCTCTTGCGGGAGAATGTCAACGACCTATCGTTATCTTCTTCGGGAACGGCCGAGCGAGCGGCGGTGTCGCCGTAGGCGCTCTCGTTCTCGAGCGTCGTCGGCTCGATCAGCTCGGCCGGCACGTCGGTGTGACAGGTCAGGGCGGACACCGTCAGGGTCGGGTCGGGTCGGGTCGGGCGGGCACGCTGCGCCCGTCCGGAGACACGGAGGCCGGGACGGAGACCGCTACCCCGGCCGGGCAGGGGGACCGACACGACGACCGGGGTGCCGTTGACCGGGAACGCACGCTGCGTGGCGGACCTCCGCTTCATGGCCCGCATGGTGAGGATCAGGGCGAAGCCCCTGGAGCCGTCCTGGCCGGCAAGCACGGGCCGGCGGCGCACGACCAGGGTTGCGGAATGGGCCGGGCCCAAGAACACGGGGGAGACGGACGCTCGTCCGGGGTCGACGACGCTGCTACCAGCCTCGCAGCTCCGGTGTCGCGTCCTGGTGGTGCAGGAAGTCGGCCCGCTCGGCGTCACCGAACGCCCGGGGCCGGCCGGTGGCGCGGTCGACCTGGACCATGCGCGATCGGGCGAGCAGGAGGGTGGCACCCTCGTGCGAGAGGACCTCGTAGCCGAAGTCGACCGATGACGCCCCGATCCGGGAGACCCAGACCTCCACGGTCACCGGCTCGGCCGTGAACGGAACTGCCGCGAGGTAGTCGATCTCGTGCTTCACGACGACGAGCACGGCGTCGGTGAGGCCGCCCGCGGCATCGACCCCCATCCGGGGGAACGTCGCGAACCGCGCGTCGTCGAGGAACCTGAGGAACGCGGCGTTGTTCACGTGCCCGAAGAGGTCGACGTCCGACCACCGCACCGGCATCTCGATCCTGGCCCTGCCCGCTCCGCTCATGGAGCCCATTCTCTCGCTACCGTCACCGGCATGAGCCTTCACGCAGCACCGACACCGCTCGACCGGCGCCCGGCCGGCCTCGTCGTCCTGCCCGGCGCCGGCGGCGGGCGGGACAACCGCACGCTGGTCGCCCTCGAGCGCGGGCTCGGGGACGCCCTCCCGATCGTCCGCGCCGAGTTCCCCAACCGCACCGCGGGCCGGTCGGGGCCCGAACGACCGGCGGTCGCCGTCGCGCACGTGCGCGAGCTCGTGGTCGGGCTCGCCGCCGAGCTGGGCGTCCCGACGTCGCGCATCGCCGTCGGCGGACGGTCGTTCGGCGGTCGGATGGCCTCGATCGCCGTGGCCGACGGCCTCGAGGTGGCCGGGCTCGCCCTGCTCTCCTACCCCCTGCACCCGCCGGGCAGGCCAGGGACGCTCCGCACGGAACACCTCCCCCGGATCACGGCGCCGACCCTCGCCGTCTCGGGCGAGCGCGACCCGTTCGGCAACCCGGCCGAGCTCGCCGAGCACCTGGCGGTCATCCCCGGCGGCTGCGGACTCGTGCTCGTCACGGGCAACCACTCGCCCGCCGACGGCCCCGTCGTCGCTGCGGTGCGCGACTGGCTCGGGTAGCGGAACGGGGGCGGGTGGCCGCTGCCACCCACCCCCGTCGGTCCGTCACCGGATCCGGCCGGTCACTCCCGCGTCAGTCCTGCACCCGACGACGGCGGACCAGCAGCGCCCCCGTCCCGGCGAGCACGAGCCCACCGGCGACGGCGAGGCCGAGACGCGCGCCGTCGGCGCCCGTCGTCGGCAGCGTCGGCCGCGTCGGCGGGTGGGTCACGGTCGGTGCGACGCTCGGCGTGGCCGTCGCCGTCGGCGTCACCGTCGCGGTGGGCGACGGCGACGCCTCGAGGGCGACGAACCCGAAGTCGAGCGTCAGGTCGGAGTCGCCGTCGTTCGGCAGCGACAGCGACGTGGCGGACGACGTCGAGGAGTCGGCGTCGCGCGTCGTGGTCCCCGGCGTCGTGGCGACGTACCCCGCGGGCGGGGTGACGGTCACGGTGTAGCCACCGACGGCGAGCACGGGCAGGTTCGCGAACAGGTACTTCCCGCCGGCGTCCGTCGTCGTGGGCGGTACGAGCACGCCGTTGACGTCCGTGACCGGCTTCCCGTCGGGACCCGTGAGCGTGAGAGTGACGCCCGGGATCGGGCGCTCGCCGGCGTCCTGGACACCGTCGCGATTCGTGTCGAACCAGACGTAGTCGCCGACCGAGACCTTCGCCGGGACGGCGGCCCGGGCGACGTTGGTCAGCGTGAGCACCGCGGTCGTGCCGCCGGCGGGCGTCAGCGACCACGTGCCGTCGCCGTTGTCGACGACCCCGTCACCTGCGACGGTGACCTCGCCCCAGGTGATGCCCGGAACGGCGGGAAGGTCGACCTCGCTCACCGTCAGGGTCGTGCCGACGGGGTAGTAGCCGGACTGCGCCAGGCCGCCGTTCACGACCGTGAGGGTGCGCGGATCGTGACCCGGGGCCGTGACCTCGACGGTGAACGTCGTGTCGTCGGGCACGGCCTCACCCGTCACCTGCTTGGTGATGCTGAAGTCCACGTAGCGCGAACCGTCACCGGCGCCACCGCCGTACGCCATCACGGTCGAGGTGGACGTGACGGCGTTACCGGCGATCTCCGCGTCGTTCTTGTACTTGTCGCCCGGGATGTAGACGCCGCCGATCGGGTCGGTGGTGTACTCGACGCGGTAGTAGTAGCCCGCCTCGAAGATGCTGCCCGTCGTCGAGATGGTGAAGCCGGTCGGCGCCGTCGCGGGCCCGCGGAAGCCGACCGTGAACAGGCTCGGGTCGACCTCCTGGGCGGTGCCCCAGGCGAAGCCGCCCCCGGCGTCGACCGCATAGCGCACGAACCGGAACGAGTCCGGGTCGATCGCGTGCGGCTTGAACTCCGGATCGTCGTTGACGAGGTCGTCGGAGATCGTGACGGTCGCCAGCCCACGCAGCTCGGCGGTCCGCGAGGACGGGATGGACAGGCCCCAGCTGATGTACTCGTAGGACGTGTGGATGCCCGAGCCCTTGTCGAAGTCGTCGGGCTCCGACGGCCCGGTCGGGCCGGTACCGATCGTGCCCGTGAACGGCACGATGACGGTGTCGTTGACCTTGAAGGTCAGGTCGACCTCGCCCGGCTGGTTCTCGACCGCCGCGGTGAACCAGATCTTGCCGGCCCAGTCCTGGATCGGCTCGGCGTTCGTGAACGTGCAGACCAGATTCTGCGGGTCCGTGTCCGCCTGGTAGACGCACGTGGCCACCGCGGCACCCGCGGTGTCGGTCATCGTGAACGGTGCCGCCGAGACCAGGCGCAGCGCGGCCGGCAGCGTGACCGAGAAGGTGTCCCCGGCGCGGACGATGCTGCCGGGCGGCGTGGCCAGGTCGGCGTCGAACCGGAGCCACTCACCGGGATCGAGCTCGCCGACGTCGTCGGACGAGCCGCGGAGCGTGGCGTTGGAGACCGCGATGGACACATCGGCTGCAGCCGCCGGACCGGCGATCGCGACCGATCCGATCAGCGCGGCGGCTGCGGCGGTCAGGGCCGCTGCGACGCGACGCCGGGCGCTCGTGGTTGTGGGCTGTCGTACTCGTGGTGCACTCATGAACTGCTCCCCCTGGGGCGGCGAGGGCGCCCCCTGTGTTGCTCTCTCGAGATGCGGAGGGACAGATCACGGATGCGACAGATGCACGCCGGCCCCCGACCCGGGCAACCTAACAGGTCTACGGACGGCCGTGGGTGATCGACGTCGAGCCTGTGGACAGCGCGCACGAGCCGTTCAGAACCGCGTCACCTCGTGCCGAACAGCGCCGTTCCCACCCTCACCGTGGTCGCGCCCTCGGCGATCGCCGCCTCGAGATCGCCCGACATCCCCATCGAGAGCTCATCCATCCCTACCCCGTCCACGGCCTCACCGCGCACGCGCTCCGCGAGGGTCGCGAGCTCCCGGAAGCATCGCCGCGCCGCGTCGAGGTCGCCCCCTCGCGGGGCGATGGTCATGAGCCCGCGGACCCGCAGCCGGTCCAGCGGGGCGACGGCCCGCACGAGCTCCGTCAGGTCCCCCGGGGCCACCCCCGACTTCTCCGCCTCGCCCGAGGTGTTGACCTGGACCAGCACGTCGAGGCTCCGGTCGACCATCTCGAGCCGGCGCTGCAGCGCGACGGCGAGCTCGAGCCGGTCGAGCGAGTGCAGCTCGTCGGCGTCCCTGGCGACGTCGCGCGCCTTGTTCGTCTGGACGGGTCCGAGGAAGACCCAGCGGGGCGACACGTCCGCGAGCTCGCGGACCTTGCCCGCGAGCTCCTGGGCCCGCGACTCCCCCAGGTCGTGGCAGCCCGCCTCGAACGCGAGGCGCACGACGGCGGCGGGCACCGTCTTGCTGACGGCGAGCAGCCGCACCGCGGCGGGATCGCGCCCGGCGGACCGGGCGGCGTCGTCGATCCGGCGCCGCACGGCGGCCAGCCGCTGCTCGAGCTCCTCGCGTCCCACCGTCCCAGCCTGCCACGCCGACGAGGCGCCGAGCCCGCCGAGGCCGTAGAGTTTGGTGACCCGAACTTTTCACATCGGCCAGCCTGGAGGATCGCGTGACCCGCCCCGTCCGACGCCCGCGCACCGCCGTCGCCCTGCTCACCCTCGGGGCCGGAGCGGCGCTGCTCGGCGGCTGCGGATCCGGCGCCCCGACGACCGCGGCGCCATCCGCCGTCGTCGACCGCGACGGGGACGGCGTCGACGACCGGCCCCTCGTGCTCTCCACGTTCACGGTGCTGGCCGACATCGCCGGGGCCGTCGCGGGCGACCACGTCCGCGTGGAGTCCCTCACCCGCGTCGGTGCCGAGATCCACGGCTACGAGCCCACGCCGCAGGACGTCGTCCGGGCGAGCGGCGCCGACCTCGTGCTGGACAACGGCCTCGGCCTCGAGGCGTGGTTCGCCGCCTTCCTGCTCGACTCCGACGCCCCGCACGTCACGCTCACCGATGCGGTCGAGGGCCTGCCGATCGCCGGGAGCGACGCGATCAACCCCCACGCCTGGATGTCCCCGACGCAGGTGCTGCACTACGTGGACGCCGTCGTCGTCGCGCTGAGCGACCTCGTGCCGGCGCACGCCGCCGACTTCGAGGCCAACGGCGCCGCCTACGCGGCCGAGATCGAGGAGGTGCGCACGGAGCTCGTGGCGGACCTGGCCGCCGTGCCACCCGCGCAGCGCGTGCTGGTGACCTGCGAGGGCGCGTTCTCCTACCTGGCCGCCGACGTCGGTCTGGCCGAGGTCTACCTCTGGCCCGTCAACGCCGAGCAGCAGTCGACCCCGCGGCAGGTCGCCGCCGTCATCGACGAGGTGGCCGCGCGGGAGGTGCCCGCCGTGTTCTGCGAGTCGACCGTGTCGGCGAGCGGCATGCGCCAGGTCGCGGCCGAGACGGGCGCGACCTTCGGCGGGATCCTCTATGTCGACTCGCTGTCGGAGCCCGACGGCCCCGTCCCCACCTACCTCGACCTGCTGCGCCACGACGCCGAGACCATCGCCGCGGGCCTGACCGGAGGCTCCCGATGACCACCTCCCCCGGCCTCGCCGTCGTCGACCTCACCGTGCGCTACGGGGACGTCGTCGCGCTCGCGGGCGCGAGCCTCACCGTCGACGGCGGCCGGGTGTGCGCGCTCATCGGCGTGAACGGGTCCGGCAAGTCGACCCTCCTCAAGGCCGCGCTCGGCCTGGTGCGGCCCGACGGCGGGAGCGTCGCCGTCCTCGGCGCCACCCCGACCGCGGCCCGACGGCGGGGCGGCGGCGGCATCGCGTCCGTCCCGCAGGCGGAGCTGATCGACGCCGCCTTCCCGATCGACGTGCGCACCGTCGTCGAGCAGGGGCGCTACGGGCGGCTCGGGCCCACCCGCCGGCTGCGCGCCGTCGACCACGACGCCGTCGCGCGCGCCCTGGAGCGGGTCGGCCTGACCGACCTCGCGCGACGCCCGATCGGCGCGCTGTCCGGCGGGCAGCGCAAGCGCGCGCTCGTCGCCCGCGCCCTCGCCCAGGAGGCCGACCTGCTGCTGCTCGACGAGCCGTTCGCCGGGGTCGACCTGCCCTCGCAGGCGACGATCGGCGCGGTGCTGCGCGAGGTGGCCGACGCCGGGGCGTGCGTCCTCCTCGCCACCCACGACCTCGCGGGCGTGCCCGCCCTGGCCGACGAGGCCGCGCTCGTGGTGCGCGGTCGCGTGGTCGCGCACGACGTGCCCGACGTCGTGCTCCGCCCCGAGACCCTCGCCCGCACGTTCGGACTCGGAGCAGCCTCGTGACCGACCTCCTCGCCGCCCCCGACCTGCTCGAACCCCTGCGCTACGCGTTCATGCAGCGCGCGTTCGCCGTCGCGATCATCGCCGCCGTGGTCTGCGCGCTGCTCTCGTGCTGGCTCGTGCTCGTGGGGTGGTCGCTGATGGGCGACGCCGTGTCCCACTCGGTGCTGCCCGGTGTCGTGCTGGCCTACGTGGTCGGCGCCCCGTTCGCGCTCGGTGCGGTGGTGTTCGGCCTCGGGGCGGTCGCGCTGATCGGCACGGTGGGGGGCGCGGGCGGATCCGGGAGGACGCCGCGATCGGCGTCGTCTTCACGTCGCTCTTCGCGCTCGGGCTGGTGCTCATCTCCGTGGTGCCGAGCCAGGTGGACCTCGGGCACATCGTGTTCGGGAACCTGCTCGGCGTGAGCGTGGCGGATCTGCTGCAGGTCGCCGTCGTCGGCGCCGTCGTGGCGACGGTGCTGCTCCTGCGCCGCCGCGACCTCACCCTGGTGGCCTTCGACCCGACGCACGCGCACGCCGTCGGGCTCTCGCCCCGCCGACTCGAGGCGCTGCTGCTCGGGCTCCTCGCGCTGACCAGCGTCGTCGCGCTGCAGGCGGTCGGCGTGGTCCTCGTGGTGGCGCTGCTCGTCATCCCGGGCGCGACGGCGCGGCTGCTCACCGACCGGTTCCCCACGATGCTCGTGGTGGCGCCGACGATCGCCGCCGTCAGCGCCGTCGTCGGGGTGTGGGCCAGCTACCTCCTGGACACCGCCAGCGGGCCGTCGATCGTGCTGACGCTCGGGATCGCGTTCGTGCTCGCGTTCCTGCTGGCGCCGCGCTACGGCGCGCTGCCGCAGACGTGGCGACGGCGGCGCGCCCGCCTCGCAGCACGCGACCTCACACCACGCGCGCCAGGCTCTCCAGCTGCTCCAGCCGCCCCTCGCCCACCGGGGTGAGCACGACGCACGTCGCCCCGGCCTCGTGGCGCGCGGCCATCTTCGACCGCACCTGCGCGGGGGTCCCGGCGAGGCTGAGCTCGTCGATCCACTCCAGGGGCAGCGCGGCGGCGAACTCCTCCGGGCCTGCGCTCGCGGCGCGCAGCGCCACCAGCTCGTCGGCGAACGGGAGCCCCACGAGGTGCGGCGCCCAGTCGGGCTCGCCGATCCACATCAGGCCGGGACGCACGGCCTCGAGGGCGCGCTCGGCGTCGTCGTCCACGGCGGCGACGTCGTAGGTGATGAGCTCGTGCGGGCCGGTCGCGGCGATGTGCCGGGCGGCGGCGCGCACGTAGCTGGGGGGCGAGGGCTCGGCGAGCAGCGTGCCGTCGGCGACCCGGCCGGACAGCGCGAGCGACCTCGGACCGCGGACGCCGAGCAGGACGGGCGGGATCGTCTCGGGCAGCTCGGTGAACTCGGTGTGCTCGAGCGTGACGTAGCGCCCCGGGGCGACGGGGCGGCCGCGCAGGACGGAACGGACCGCCGTCGTCGTCTCCTCCAGGAGCGTGAGCGGGCTGCTGGGCCAGACACCGAGGGTCCTCATCCAGGACGCCTGGCCGTGGCCGATCCCCGCGATCACGCGGCCGGGGAAGAGCTGGCCGAGCGTGGCGATCTCCATCGCGGCGAACGCGGGGTGGCGCGCGGCGGCCGGCATGATCCCGATCCCGACGGCGATGCGACTCGTGCCCGCGAGCACCGTGGCGGCCTGGGCGACGCCGCCGCGGAAGCCGAGGTCCTCCACGACCCAGAGCTCGTCGAAGCCGAGCTCGTCGGCGCGGCGGGCGAACGGCAGGACGTCGGCGAGCGGCAGGTCGCGCGGGAGCATGACGCCGGTGCGGACACGGGTGGCAGGGGTCGTGGTCACGTCATCATCCTGGCGCACGGCGACGGTGTGCGCACCGTCGCGCTCGCGCTCAGGCCGAGGCGCCCCGCACGTCGTGCAGGACCCGGGCGACGGCGGCGATCGCGCGCGCGACGTCGTCCGAGTCGGTCCGGGCGTTCGAGACGGACACCCGCAGGACGGCCCGACCGTGCCAGGTCGACGGCGTCATCCACGTGGTGCCCTCGCGCATGAGGGCGGCGGCGACGGCGTGCGTCTCGGCGTCGCTCGCGAACGCGACGCAGACCTGGGTGTAGACGACGTCGTTGGCGACGGCGACGCCCTCCAGCTCGTCCAGCTCGCGGGCGAAGGTGGCCGCGTGGTCGGCGAAGCCGTCGACCATCGCCGCGAGGCCCGAGCGGCCGAGCTGGCGCAGCGCCGCCCAGACGGTGAAGCCGCGGGCGCGGCGGGAGAACTCCGGCACGGTCGCGAGGGGGTCGGGGCGGTCGTCCTGGATGAGGTAGGCGGCCTTCTCCCCCATCGCGGCGTGCAGCGCGCCGCCGTCCGCGACGATCGCGAGCCCGGAGTCGTAGGGCACGTTGAGGGTCTTGTGGGCGTCGGTGCCCCAGGAGTCGGCCGCCTCCAGACCCGCGGTGAGGTGCTGGTGGCGGTCCGAGGCGGCGGCCCACAGGCCGAAGGCACCGTCGACGTGCACCCACGCGCCGTAGCGGTGCGCGAGGGCGACGGCCTCGCCGGGGTCGAAGGCGCCCGAGTGCACGTTGCCCGCCTGGAGCACGACGATCCGGGGGCGGTCGGGGTGGGACAGCTCGTCGGCCGCGAGCGCCGCCTCGAGGGCGTCGAGCCGGAGCCGGCCCTCGCCGTCGGCATCCACGACCACCGCGCGGGACTGGCCGAGGCCGAGGTAGCGCAGCGCGAGGTCGACCGTGACGTGGCGCTCGGCGCCCACGAACAGGCCGATCGACGGCGAGCCGACGAGCCCGTCGCGCTCGACGTCCCAGCCGGCGCGCGCCAGCACCGCGTGCCGGGCGGCGGCGAGGCAGGTGAAGTTGGCCATCTGGCCGCCGGTGACGAAGCCGACGGAGGCGTCCGCGGGCAGCCCGAGCGCGTCCAGGATCCACTCGGCCGCGACCCGCTCGACGGCGGCGCCGGCCGGGGAGCCCGCGAGGAGGCTCGCGTTCTGGTCCCACGCGGCCGTCAGCCAGTCGGCCGCGAGCGCCGAGTCGAGCACCCCGCCGCGCACCCAGCCGAAGTAGCGGCCCGACGGCGTCGCGATCAGTCCCGGCGTGACGGCGTCCACGAGCTCGCGCACGACGTCGGAGGCTCGGGCGCCCTCGACCGGGAACGGCCGGCGCAGCCGCTCGGCGACCTCGTCGACGTCGAGCTCGGCGTTGACCGGGCGGGTCTCCAGGGACTGCAGCCACTCGTGAGCGGCGGCGGTGGCCACGTGGAGGGCCTCTCCCATGGGTGAACCTTTCGGGCGGTGCAGCGGGCGAGAAGTGCCCGACGAGCCTACGTCCGCTCCGCCGTCACCCACGGCTCGGGACGGCGTGACGGAGGCGACATAGGGTCGGGACGTGACTCCCCGCGCGATCTTCCTCGACGTCGACGGCACGCTCGCGCAGCACGGTGTCGTGCCGCCGGGCAACCTCGGGGCCGTCCGCGCGGCCCGCGCCGCCGGGCACCGCGTGCTGCTGGCGACCGGCCGGCCGCGCTCGATGATCAGCGACCTCGTCGACCTCGGGTTCGACGGCGCCGTCGCGAGCGCGGGTGGCTACGTCGAGATCGACGGGGACGTGCTCGAGGACGGCACGCTGCCGCCCGAGCTCACCGCGCGGGCCGTGCGCGCGCTGCTGGCGCACGACGTCGCGTTCCTCCTCGAGGGCTCGCACGCCCTGGCCGGACCGGCCCACGGGATCGAGCGGCTCGTCGAGGCCCTGACCCACGTGGTGCCGCCCGGCGGCCTGCCGCCGATCGCGGCGCTGACCGAGGAGGTCGAGCTCGCCGCGTTCCCGACGTCGAAGATCAGCTACTTCGCCTCACCCGTCACGCCCGAGCAGCTCCTGGCGGAGATCGGGGCGGGGATCGCCGTCATCCCGAGCTCCATCCCCGAGCTGGGCGAGGGGGCCGGGGAGCTCTACCGGGCCGGGCTGTCCAAGGCCGACGGCCTCGCCCGAGCGGCTGGGGCCCTCGGGGTGGCGCAGGCCGACGTGATCGCCGTCGGCGACGGGCCCAACGACGTCGAGATGCTCGCGTGGGCGGGGCTCGGGGTCGGCGTCACCGGCTCGCACCCGGCGGTGCTCGCCGTCGCGGACGCGCTCGCCGGCGGCCCGGAGGTCTCGGGGCTCGCGGAGCTGTTCGCGCGTCTCGGGCTCCTCGACTGACGAGCCGCGGCGACCGGAGCTCCCGCCGGAGAAGCAGCGGACCGCCCGGAGCCTGGGCTCCGGACGGTCCGACGGTCCTGCGGACGCCGCGCGCTACGGCAGCGGAATCGTCCAGACCTGCTCGGGGATGGTCTCGTCCGAGCCGATGACCGACGCCGCCATGCGGGTGTAGGTCAGCTCGTACGGCGCGGAGGCGGTGTTGACCTGGAAGGCCACCCATCCGGAGCCGGACTCGCCGCTGCTGACGCCCTCGAACGGCGCCATGCCCGCGTTGACCAGGTCGTTGTTCAGGATGCTCGTGGCGGAGCCGGCGGTCTGGCCGCCGCTGAGCAGCTTGAATCCGCCCTGGACGCCGCCGCTGAACTGGTCGCCGGCCTCGACCTGGACCTCGACGACGACGAACTCGCCGCCGTCCTCGGCGATGTTGGACCACTCGACCGACGGGAAGCCGGTGATGACCTGGTTGACGGTGATGACGTCACCGAGCACGTCGTCGGTGATCGTCTCGCCGACGGCCACGGGCGCCGGGATCTCGCCGGACGGGGCGGCCGCGTCGGTCGACTCCTCCGACGTGGTCTCCTCCGCCTCCGGGCTCTCCGTCTCGGTGGCGGTCTCCTCCTCGGTGGTCGTCTCCTCCGCCTCGGGGCTCTGGCTGGTCGGGTCGGCGGCAGGCTCGTCGCCACCGCCGCACGCGGTCAGCGCACCGAGACCGATCACGGTGGCGGCGATGACTGCAGGGACTCGAACTCTCATGGGGGATTGCTCCTCGTCGCGACGGGCACGGACTCGCCCGCTCTCGTCCTCCCAGTCTCCGTGAAGGATCCGTTCAGGGTCCACTTGGTTCCGGGGGAGAACTCCCCATGGGGGGTGACTGGGAGGATGGGGGCCGTGACCGCCACCCCTGACATCCGGATGATCGCCATCGACCTCGACGGGACCCTGCTCGACTCCCGCAAGCTCCTGGACCCCGCCTTCCCCGCGGTGCTGGCCGCCCTCACGGAGCGCGGCATCGCCGTCGTCCCGGCCAGCGGCCGCCAGCACGAGAGCATCCGCCTCGCGATCGCGGGCAGCGAGGCCGACGGCACCGTCGGCACGGGTGACGAGGTCGCCGCGACGCTCGCGATCATCGCCGAGAACGGCGCGCTCGCGGCCAGGGGCGGGGTCGTGGTGGCGGTCGACGGCGTACCGCTCGCCGCCGTCGCGACCGTGCTGGCCGCCGTGGACCGCTACCGCGCCGCGGGCGGGACCGCCGCCGTCGTGCTGGCGGGGCGCCGCAGCGCCTACGTGAGCACCGAGGCCGTGGCGACGCTGCCCGACTTCGTCGCGACGTCGCGCCCCTACTACCCGCTGCTCGAGGTGGTCGAGGACCTCCACGCCGTCGAGGACGACGTGCTGAAGATCGCCGTCTGGGATCCGCACGGGACGGAGACGGGCGTCGCCGTCGAGATCGGGGAGGTGCCGGGCGCGCGGACGCTGATCTCGGCGCCGGTGTGGGTCGACGTCATGAGCCCGACGGCGGACAAGGGCCGCGCGCTGGCCGCCCTGCAGGAGGAGATGGGGATCGGCCCCGAGCACACGATGGCGTTCGGCGACTTCCCCAACGACCTCGGCATGCTGGCGCGGGCGGAGTGGTCCTACGCGATGGCCGGCGCCCACCCCGCGGTGACGGCCGCGGCGCGGTTCGTGGCGCCGTCGAACGACGAGGGCGGCGTGGTGCAGACGATCCGCGAGGTGCTGGGGCTCGAGGTCTAGCGCGATCCGCGCGGCCGGGCCAGCACGGCGTCGGTCGTGGCCATGAGCGCGACGCCCACGGCGCCGATCACGAGGTCGCTCACCACGAACGTCGTGCCGAGCACGAGCCGGGCCGGCGGGAACGCCTCGCCGATCGCGGCCGGGACGCCCGTGAGCTGGAGCAGCTCGACACCGAGCACGACGGCGAGCGCCACCAGCGCGATCCGGGTCCCCGACGCGCGGGGCACGACCATCGCGACGACGACGTAGACGAGCGCCGCGTACAGCAGCCCACCGGCGACGTCGCCCGCGGCGCCGGGGAGCGCGAACCGTCCGACCAGGCCGAGCGCGACGATCACGAGCCCGACCAGGGCGAGCCCGACGCGGGAGCGCCGCTCGGGGTCGGGGGCGCGCCGGACGCTGCGGACGGGCGGGTCGTTCGACGTGCTCACGCCCCCACCCCACCACACCGCCGAGGGGTTTCTGCACCACCCGCGAGGGGGTTCCGCACCACCCGCGAGGGGGTTCCGCACCTCCCGCGAGGGGGTTCCGCACCTCCCACGCCCGGCTCTACGGTGACCCCCATGACCGCGATGACGCCGTACCTCCACCTGCCCGGCACCGCCCGCGACGCGCTCACCTTCTACGGCGAGGTGTTCGGTGCCGACGTCCAGCTCCACACGTTCGCGGACTTCAGCCGCACCGACGGCCCGTCCGACGCGATCGCCCACGGCGAGCTGACCGGCGGCCCCGTCACCCTGTTCGCCGCGGACGTCGCCGGCGACGAGGCTCCGCTGCGCTGCGAGGGCCTCCGGTTCGCGCTCCTCGGCACGGCCGACGCCACGACCCTGCGGCGCTGGTTCGCCGCGCTCTCCGAGGACGGCGAGGTCCTCGACGAGCTGCAGCAGCGCCCGTGGGGTGCCTGGGACGGGCGCGTCGCCGACCGGTTCGGGCTCGAGTGGCTGATCGGCTTCGAGGTCGACGACGCCGCCTGAGAACGAAATCAGGTGGCGAGCCGTCGCGCCCCGGGTCAGGATCGAACGCATGACCAGTGATGAGACCCCCACCCTGGCCGAGGCGATCGAGACCGCCACCACCGAGCCGAGCGCCGGCGTCGTGCGCATCGACGAGGCCGGAACCACCGTGACCGAGCAGGCCTGGGGTCTGGCCGACCGCCGCCACGCCGTCGCCATGACCCCCGCCCACCGCGTCGCCGTCGCGAGCGGCGCGAAGGGCTTCACGGCGCTCGCCGTGCTCAGCCTCGTCGCCGACGGCACCCTCACCCTCGACACGACGGCGCGCTCCCTCCTCGGCGAGGACCTCCCCCTGATCGCCGACGACGTGACGATCGAGCACCTGCTCGCGCACCGCTCCGGCATCGGTGACTACCTCGACGACGACGCCGACACCGCCGAGTACCTGCTGCCGGGCGCGATGAGCGGCTACGTCGGGCCCGAGGACTACCTCCCGGTGCTCGCCGGCCACGAGGGCCTGTTCCCCGCCGGCTCCGCGTTCTCCTACTGCAACGGCGGCTTCGTCGTGCTGGCGCTGCTCGCTGAGCGCGCGAGCGGCACGCCGTTCCACGAGCTCGTGCGCACGCGCGTGATCGAGCCGGCGGGCCTGACCGCGACGGCCTACCTGCGCAGCGACGAGCTCCCGGCCGACGCCGCGGTGGGGTACGTGGAGGTCGACGGCGTGTGGCGCACCAACGTCCACCACCTCCCTGTGGTCGGTGGGGGCGACGGCGGGATCTACACGACCGCGGCCGACCTGGTGACCTTCTGGGACGCGCTGCTCGCGGGCCGGATCGTGCCGGGCGACCTCGTGGACGAGCTGCTGCGCGAGCGGTCCGACGACGAGGCGACCGACGGCGAGGGTGGCTACGGGCTCGGGTTCTGGCTGCCGAACCCGGGCGAGGTCATGCTCGTGGGCCAGGACGCCGGGTCGTCGTTCGTCTCCCGCCGCCACATCGCCGACCACCGCACCGTCTCGGTGCTGGCCACGACGGCGGACGCCGCGTGGGACGTGGAGGGCGCCGCGCGCTGAGGGCGGGCGGCTCCGCCGCGGGCCCCCGCGCCTACGCTGGGAGGAACGCGAGGAGCGAGGATGCATCCCAACGATCGAGGCGACGGCGAGCGCCGCGTCCCCCAGACCGACGAGTCCCGCCTCACCGTGGGCGAGGTGCCGTCGCGCGCGGCGGGGATCCCCGGCGTCGTGCACGCGCTCGAGCACACGCTCGGCGAGCTCGGTGCGGTGCGCACCACCCGCACGCTCGCGCGCCTCAACCAGAAGCACGGCTTCGACTGCCCCGGCTGCGCCTGGCCCGATCCCGAGCACCGCAGCGCCGCGGAGTTCTGCGAGAACGGGGCGAAGGCCGTCGCCGAGGAGGCGACCCGCGCCGTCGCGGGCCCGGAGTTCTTCGCGGCGCACAGCGTCGCGGAGCTGCGCACCTGGGACGACCACTCGCTCGGCCGCCAGGGCCGCCTCACGCACCCGATGCTGCTGGAGGCCGGCGCCACGCACTACCGGCCGGTCACCTGGGACGAGGCGCTCGACGTCGTCGCCTCCGAGCTCCTGGCCCTCGCCTCGCCCGACGAGGCCATCTTCTACACCTCCGGCCGCACGTCCAACGAGGCGGCCTTCGCCTATCAGCTGCTGGTGCGCGGGTTCGGCACCAACAACCTGCCGGACTGCTCGAACATGTGCCACGAGTCGTCGGGCTCGGCGCTGACCGAGACGATCGGGATCGGCAAGGGCAGCGTCAGCCTGGCGGACGTCGCGGGGGCGGACGTCATCGTCGTCGCCGGGCAGAACCCGGGCACCAACCATCCCCGCATGCTCTCCACGCTGGAAAAGGCGGCCAGGCGCGGGGCGCGGATCATCGCCGTCAACCCGCTGCGCGAGGTCGGGCTGGAGAAGTTCGCCAACCCGCAGGAGGTCGGCTCGCTCGCGCGGGGCGGCACGCAGCTGGCCACGGACCACCTGCAGATCCGGATCGGCGGCGACCAGGCGCTGTTCCAGGCGTGGGGTCGGGTGCTGCTCGAGGCGGAGGAGGCCGCACCCGGGACGGTGTTCGACCACGAGTTCCTGGCGTCGTCGACCCGTGGGCTCGAGCCGTACCTCGAGCACCTGCGCGCGCTGGACTGGGCCGAGGTGGAGACGGCGACCGGGCTCACGGAGGCGGAGATCCGCTCGACGGCGGAGGCCCTGATCGGCTCGCGGCGCACGGTGTTCTGCTGGGCGATGGGGCTGACGCAGCACCCGCACGCCGTCGCGACGCTGCGCGACGCCGTCAACGTGCTGCTGCTGCAGGGGAACATCGGCCGGCCGGGCGCCGGGGTGTGCCCGGTGCGCGGGCACTCGAACGTGCAGGGCGACCGCACGATGGGGATCTTCGAACGGATGCCCGCGGCCTTCCACGATGCGCTCGACGCCGAGTTCGCGTTCGCCTCGCCCCGCGCGCACGGGCTGGACACGGTCGGGGCGATCGCGGCGATGCGCGACGGCGAGGCTCGCGTCTTCGTGGGGCTCGGCGGGAACTTCGTGCGCGCGACGCCGGACTCGGCGGTCACGGAGGCGGCCCTGGCGCGGATGTCGCTCACCGTGCAGATCTCGACGAAGCCGAACCGGTCGCACGTCGTGAGCGGTCGGCGCGCGCTGATCCTGCCGGCGCTCGGGCGGACCGAGGAGGACGTGCAGGCCGGCGGCCCGCAGCGCGTGAGCGTCGAGGACTCGATGAGCGAGGTGCACGCCTCGCGCGGGCGGCTGGACCCGGCGAGCCCGCACCTGCGCAGCGAGATGTGGATCGTGACGTCGCTGGCCGAGAAGGTGCTGGCCGGGCGGTCGGGAACGCCGCGCGTGGACTGGGCAGGCTGGCGCGGTGACTACCGGCGCGTGCGCGCGGCGATCGCGCGCGTGGTGCCCGGCTTCGCCGACTACGAGGCCCGGCTGGACGTGCCGGGTGGGTTCGTGCTGCCGCACCCGCCGCGCGACACGCGATCGTTCGCGACGGCGTCGGGGCTGGCCGAGCTCACCGTCAACACGTTGACCTACCCGCGCGTGCGCCCCGGACGGTTGCTGCTGCAGACGATCCGCTCGCACGACCAGTTCAACACCACGATCTACGGCCTCGACGACCGCTACCGCGGCATCCGGGGCGGGCGGCGCGTGGTGTTCGTCAACGCCGGCGACCTCGCGGAGCTCGGGCTGGCCGACGGCGATCGCGTGGACCTGGTCTCGGAGTGGTCCGACGCGGTGGACCGGCGGGCGGAGGACTTCCGCGTCGTCGCGTACGACACCCCGCGCGGGTGCGCGGCGGCCTACTTCCCCGAGACGAACGTGCTCGTGCCCCTGGACTCGGTCGCGCTGGGGAGCCGGACGCCGACGTCGAAGTCGATCGAGGTGCGGCTGGAGAAGCGGGGCTGACTGACGGTCAGTCGGTGAAAAATGCTAGGAAGTCAGGCATGAGCGACGACTCCACCGCCCACGACCTCGGCCGCGTCGACGTCGCCACCCTCGCGGACACCCCGGCCCTGAGCCGCGACGTGGCGCTCGACATCGCGGCGGTGCAGGCGGCCTGGCCCGCGTTCGAGGGCGCGTTCGACTCGCTGCAGGGACGCCGGATGATGGGGCTCGCCTACGGCGGGACCGGGATCTACCGGATGTCGTCCGCGCGACTCGAGCGCGATGCCGACAACCCGCTCGACCTGGACGAGACCGTCATCCCGGGGGGCGACTACCTGCGGCTCCGTCTGCGCGGCGCGGCACCCGAGGTCTACGGCCGGATCGGCGACGCGTTCGACGCGCTGTTCGCCCGGGCGGGTGACGACCACGACGAGTCGCGTCCCCACATCGAGCACTACCGCCGGGAGGGCGAGATCGACTGCCTGGTGCCGGTGCGGCCGCTCGCCTGAGCGAGAACGCGACGCCCCGCGACCGCCGCTCCAGGGTGTGGTTGCGGCCCCTCACGGGGGTACTTGCGGTCCCTCGAGGGGGTGGTTGCGGCCCCTCGAGGGGGTGGTTGCGGTCCCTCCAGGGGGTGGTTGCCTCGATCAGCTCAGGGCGCGCCTGAAAAGCAGCTGCGGCGCCTCGGCCGAGCCCGTGCCGGCACCGATCCTGTCGACCTTGCGCTCACCGGTCGCCCGCCAGCCGAGCGCCTCGTAGAAGGCGATCGCGCGGTCGTTGCCCTCGAGCACCCACAGCTTCGCGTCCGTGCAGCCCAGGTCTCCGAAGCGCTCGTCGGCTGCCGCGAGCAGTGCGCGCCCGGCGCCCGTGCGCCACGCGGACGGGTCGACGTTGATGAAGAGCTCCCCCGTCGTCGCACTCTCGTCCTGCCCCAGGGTGGGGCCGGTCCCGACGAAGCCGATGACGACGCCGTCGCGCTCCGCCACGTGCGTGGCCCACCGGCTCGCGCGGTCGCCGTCGCCCTTCGACACCGCCTCTGCCGCCTCCGAGGTGAGCACGCCGCGCCACCCGTCGGACCGCGCTGCGGGGTCGAGACCGTCGAGGAACTCCTGCGGGAGCAGTCCGACGTAGGCGTGCCGCCACGCGCTGACGTGGATCTCGCCGAGCCGATCGGCGTCGTCGGGGAGGGCTCGGCGCACGGTGAGACTCACGGCGTCATCGTGGCACGCCGTCGCGATTCCGGTGCGCAAAACCCCTCGCCGGTGGTGCGCAACCCCCTCGCGGGCTGTGCAGAAGCCCCTCGCGGGTGGTGCAGAAACCCCTCGCGGGGGAGCGGTCAGGCCTCGCCGACCAGACCCGCCACGATCTCCGCCGACAGCGTGACGAGCGGCAGCCCGCCGCCCGGGTGCGAGGACCCGCCCACCAGGTAGAGCCCGCGCAGCGGGCCGGCGTTCGACGGGCGCTGGAACGCCGAGCTCGACCCGTTCGAGGAGGTTCCGTAGATCGAGCCGCCGGGCGCGAGCGTCGCGCGCTCGAGGTCGGCCGGGGACCGCGTCTCCATCCAGCGCACGTGCGGCCGGACGTCCAGCCCGCGCTCGGCCATCACGGCCAGGATGCGCCGTGCGTACGCGTCCGCGAGGCCCGGGGCGTCCCAGTCGGCACCAGCCGACGGATCGTGCCGCGGCGCGTTGACCAGGACGAACCACGCACCCTCGCCGCGCTCGAGGCCCGCGGAACCACCCGGCACGATCGCCGGGTCCTGCGGCGCGGTCACGTACACGGTCGGCGACTCGACGGGTCGCGGACCACCGCCCCGGGGCCCCGCCCAGCCGTACCGCCCGACGCCGAACACGGAGTCGAACTCGTCGTCGTAGTCCGCCGGGAACAGCACGCGATGGTGCGCAGCCCTTTCCCGCAGCTCGGCCGGCAGCCCCTCGAGCGCGAGCAGCAGCACGAAGCCCGACAGCGACGGCGTCGCGCGCCGCAGCGAGCGGAGCTCGGCCCGCGCCGCCGCGCCGTCGAGCAGCTCGCCGTAGACGTGGCTCGCGTCCGCGTTCGCGACGACGACGTCCGCCTCGATCCACTCGCCGTCGGCCGTCACGACGCCCCGCACACCGCCGCCCGCGTGCACGATCCGCGCCACCCGCACCCCGGTCCGGATCTCCGCCCCGCGCTCCACCGCGCGCCGTGCGACCGCCTCGCCCAGCCCCCGCAGCCCTCCCGGCACGTACCAGGAGCCGTACTCCTGCTCGGCGTACGGCACGGTCGCCAGCGCCGACGGCGCCCGCCGCGGATCGCTGCCCGTGTAGGTCGCGTAGCGGTCGAGCATCATCCGCAACCGCGGGTCGCGCAGGTGCCGCGCGCCGAACGCGCGCAGGCTCAGCCACGGCGCGATCGTCATCAGGGTCGACGGCGACGCCGCCAGCTCCGCGATCGTCGCCGAGTCGATGGGCGAGCGAAGGAACGGTCCCTCCGCCACCTCCCAGACCTTCTCGGCCTCGGCGAGGAACGCCGTCCACTGCGCTCCGGCGCCGTCGCCGAGCGCGGCGTCCAGCGCCCCCGCCAGCTCCTCGCGGCGGCCCGGCAGGTCCAGCACCGTGCCGTCGGGGAACGTGTACCGGCACGCGACCTCGAGCCGCTCCAGCTCGAGCCCCACCTCCGGCCCCAGAGGCTCGCCGGTCGCGGCGAACAGGTCCGCCACCACCTGCGGCATCGTCACGAGGGAGGGTCCGGTGTCGAACGTGTACCCGTCGCGTCGGTAGATGCCGAGCTTGCCGCCCACCACGTCCGACGCCTCGAGCACCAGCACCTCGTGCCCGAGCGCCGCCAGGCGCGCCGCGCTCGCGAGCCCGCCGACGCCCGTCCCGATCACCACGACACGACTCATGACCGCCACCCGCTCTCCGTCGCGACGTACACCCGGCCGCGCCACCGCAGCCGACCGCTCACCGCCTTCGCGTAGGCGGGAAGCACGGCGAGGGGACTGACGGGGCCCAAGAACGTCTCGACCAGATCGGCCGGGCGGCGCCGGCCGGTCATGACGTTGACGACGCCGCGATCCAGCAGCCCGACCGTGCGGACCACGCGCAGCAGGGGGGTCGTCGGGAGCAGCCACGGCAGCGTGTACGTCATCAGGAACCACAGGGCCGACCCCGCCATCACCAGCCTCGACTCCATGTGCAGGCCCGGCATGCTCTTGGCCAGCCCCTCGACGGCGGCGCCGTAGGACGTGTACATCCGCACCCCGATCGCCTCGCCCCGAGCACGGCGTCGAAGCGCGCACCTGCGTCGCGCGCGGCCCGCGCCAGCCGGATGTCCTCCACCAGCTCGCCGCGCACGGCGGCGTGCCCCCCGGCCCGCTCGTAGGCCTGGCGTCGGAACGCCATCACCTGACCGTTGGCCGCGACCGCCCCGCGGCGTCGCGACCGGATGACCGGGACCGGCGCGTGCCCGATGAACGCGGCGTCGACCAGCGGCACCACGAGCCGTTCCCCGAACGAGCCCACCCGCTGCTTGGGGAAGACGGTCAGCAGGTCCGTGCCGCGGCGCTGCATCTCGGCCACGAGCGCGGCGAGGGCGCCGGGGTGCCAGGTCACGTCCGCGTCGGTGAAGATCAGCAGGTGCTCGCGGGGGGTCGCGCCCGCGGCGGCGCCGGCGGCGCCCGCCGCGCCCGCCGCGTCGCCGTCGACGGCGTCCTCCCCGAGCACCGCCGCCGCCAGCTGGTGGCAGGCCCACGGCTTGCCGACCCAGCCCTCCGGCAGGTTCGCGCCCGAGATCACGCGCGCGCCGGCGTCGCGGGCCACCCTGGCCGTGGCGTCCGTGGAGTGGTCGTCGAGGACCACGACGTCGTCAGCGCCCTGCGCGAGCAGCGCGGGCAGCGTGGTGACCAGGGTGTCCTCCTCGTCCCGCGCGGGGACGAGGAGGCTGACGCGGAGCCCGGGCGCCGTCGCGCCCGCCGCCGAACCCGCCGCCTCACCCGTCGAGTCCCGCCCCGGCCGCAGCCGGACCAGTCCGCCGGCGTTCGAGAGGATCGAGAAGACGCGGTAGGAGAGGTAACCCAGCGCGAGGGGGCCGGCGACGGCGGTGACGAGTCGCGTCGTCGGGCTCCGGTCACGGCCGGCGCGGCCTCCCAGGACGAAGCGGTCGAGGGCCTCGACGAGGCGCGCGCCCCTCATCGACGCACGCTGGGCACGCCGCTGAACCAGGCCAGCGCCCGCACCTGGAGGCCGACGTCGTCGCGCCGTCCCGCGCTCCCGCGCAGCAGCACGCGGTAACCGACCAGGTCGTGCTCGGGATCGGCTGCGGCGAGGTCGGCGTCGAGCCGCTCGAGCTCGGCCTCGAGCCGGGCCGCGAGCACGACCGTGGCCTCCGGGGCGCGGAGCGTCGCGACGTCGATCGGCTCGCCGAAGCGGACGACCGCCTCGGGCTGCGGCGCCCCCCGCAGCACGAACCGGACCGCGACCGGCACGAGCGGCACCCCGGCCGTGCGCGCGATCCAGGCGGCACCGGGGTGCAGCGGGGCGAGCGCCGGCCCGGCCTGCAGGTCGCCCTCCGGGAAGACGACGACCCAGCGGCCGTCGGTCGCGGAGCGCACGAGCGCGCGCGAGCCGTCCGTGCCGACCGCGCCGACGAGACGCAGGAACGGGAACGTCGCGAGCTGGTGGGCCGTCATCATCGTGCTCGAGCGACGACCGACCGCGCCGGCCAGCCCGCCGAGCAGGTAGCCGTCCCACCACGAGCCGTGGTTGGCGGCGATCACGGCGCCACGGCGCGGCAGCTCACCCGCCACGGCGACCGAGGCGAGCGAGTGCCGCAGGCTGCGTCCGATGCTGCGCAGCACGAACCACCGGGCCAACCACTCCGGCATCAGGGCCGGCATCAGTGCTCGCGTCGGCGACCGGCGTCGAGACCGGCGTCGAGGCCGGCGTCGGGGGCGGGCGTCGTCGTGACCCCCGCCCGTCCGCGTCGGAGCACGAGGACCAGCGGGACCGCGACGAGCCCCATCAGGATGCCGCCCGCGACGGCGACCGACGGGCGCTCCCAGAACGAGGCGTTGCCGATGATGCAGGAGACGTAGGTCCACAGGTAGACGGCGTACGGCACGCGGTCGGCGCGCTGGCGGTCCGGCGCCCCGAGCGGGGCGGCGTCCCAGGCGCGGCGCGCGTGCGTGTGCCAGGCGTCCAGGACGCAGGCGATGAGCACGGCCGTCAGCAGCCAGCCGCCGTAGTTCGTCAGCGGGATGCCGGGCGTGCCGGGCAGCGACGGCTCCGGGTTCGCCCAGCCCCAGTTGCCCGCCTCCACCATCTGGGGGTCGAGGAAGACGTCCCAGGCGGTGAGCGCGAAGCCGGCGAGCCCGATCCGCGCGGCCTTGCGCCAGCCCGTGCCCGGGCCGACGAGCCGGTTCGCGACGACGTAGGACGGGTAGGCGAGCGTCAGCCACGCGAGCAGCACGAGCAGCGAGACGCCCGCGATCTCCGGACCGAGCGAGCCGGTGTAGGCGTACTCGCCGAACGGGAACCCGGTCGCGATGCCGACCGCCTCGGCGGCCCAGGTGAGCACCGCGACGATCCCGAGCATCCCGAGCGCGAACTTCCAGCCACCCACCGAGGTGGCGTGCAGCGTGGCGGTCGCCGTCAGGAGGACGACGCTCGCGACCGTGAGCGGGATGTTCCCGCCGTTCAGGGCGAAGGACAGCTGGACGACGACGGCGCCCGCGAACGTCACCCACGCGGCGCGACCCGCGAGGGCGCGCCCGGGGTGCGACGACGGCGCCGCCGTCGTCGCGCTGCTGGAGGTGGACGTGGAGGTGCCGGTCACGCGGGCACCGCCCCGTCCTGCGGCACCGGCGCCGGGATCGGGATCGGTCCCGCCGAGGTGTCGCCCCGCACGGACTTGAGCACGAGCTCGGCCGAGATGAGGCACATCGGCACCCCGACGCCGGGCGCGGCCGTCCCGCCGGCGTAGTACAGGCCGTCGACGCGGCGCGAGGCCGGGCCGCGGCGGAACATCGCCGACTGGCGGAGCACGTGCGAGGGGCCGAGCATGCCGTCCTTCCAGGAGTGGTAGTCGGCGCCGAAGTCTCCGGGGCCGAGCGTGTGGCGCACGCGGATACGGTCCGCGAGGTCGGGGATCCCGGCCCAGCGCGCGACCTGCGCGATCGCGGCGTCCGCGATGTGCTCGACGGCGGGGTCGGGCTCGCGGGCCGGCTCGCCGTCGTCCGCCGCGTCCCCCCGCGGGTAGCCGGTGCCGCGGCCCAGCCCGATCTCGCCCGAGACGGGCACGAGCAGGAACACGTTCTCGGCGCCCTCGGGGGCCACGCCGTCGTCGCTCGCGGACGGCTTGCACACGTACAGCGAGGTGACCTCGGGCGTCGGGGACCCCTCGAAGACGGCGTCGAGCCCGGCCTCCCAGTCGCGCGTGAGGAGGAGGGTGTGGTGCGGCAGCGACGGCAGCTCGCCGTCGACGCCGAGCATCACGAGCACGCTCGAGGGTCCGGGGACCGCGTTGGTCCAGGCGCGCTCGGGGTAGGTGCGCAGGTCGGGCGCGAGCAGCTCGGTCTCGGTGTGGTGGAGATCCGCGGCCGAGACGACGACGTCGGCGCGCGTGCGGCGCTCCCGGCCGTCGGCGTCGGTCCAGCGCACGCCGCGCACCTCGCCGCTCGCCCCGAGGAGACCGCCGAGCGAGCCGCCGCGGCGTGCCGCGACGATCTCGGAGACCTCCGCGTTCAGCGTGATGCGCGCGCCGGCCTCGAGGGCGAGGAGGTGCAACGACTCGACGAACGCCGTGAAACCGCCCTTCGGGTAGCGGACGCCCTCGACCAGGTCGATGTGGCTCATCAGGTGGTAGATCGCCGGCGCCTTGCGGGGGTCGGCGCCGAGGAAGATCGCGTTGTACTGCAGCATCTGGCGCAGCAGCGGGTGGGTGAACCGCTTCCCCGACCAGGAGCTGAGCGACGTCGACAGCCAGCGCGCGAGATCGGGCGCCGCGCCGAGCACGCGCGGGTTCACCACGGCGCCGACGGCGGAGTAGGGGTTGTAGAGGAACTCCTCCAGCGCCAGGCCGAGCGCGCTGCGCGCCGAGGCGAGGTACCGCCCGAGCTCCTCACCCGCGCCTGGCTCGAGGCTCTCGGCGAGCGCCGTGACCGCCTCCTCCCCGCGCGGGACGTCGAGGCGCTCGACGGCGGGGGCCGCGCCGGTCGTGTCGGCCGAGTCGCCGGCGAGGATCGTGTAGCCGTCCAGCACCTGCAGGTCGACCAGCTCGTCCATCGTGGTGCCGAGCATCTCGGCGAAGTGCTCGTAGACGTCGGCCATGAGGTACCAGGAGGGGCCGGTGTCGAAGCGGAAGCCGGCGTCGTCGATCCAGCCGGCTCGCCCTCCCACCCGGCTCCCGCGCTCCAGCACCTCGACGTCGTGGCCGTCCCTGGCGAGCAGGGCTGCACTCGCCAGTCCGGCGATTCCTGCCCCGATCACGACTACCCGCGCCACGGCGCCTCCTTCATCAGTGTCGAGGCCACGATGCGGGCCTTGACGGGGGCGGGGACGGAGATCCGTCGCCGCGCGAGCTCCGCCGCCGGGGTGGCGGCGATGCGTCGGTTGAGCTCCTCGAAGAGCCCGCACGCCACCGCGACACCGACCCGGCAGTCGCCGGGCAGCAGGGCGATGCCGCGCTTGGCGGCCCGCACGTCGGCGGCCACCTTCTCGACCCAGGCGCGTTTGGCGGCCTCGTCGAACGGGCCGTCGTGCGCCGTGGGCGCCCCGTCGGTGGGCAGGTAGCCCCGGCCGAGCGCGGTGTCCGCGGCGAGATCACGCAGGAAGTTGACGTTCTGGAACGCGGCACCCAGCGCACGGGCGCCCGCCGTCATCACCTCGAGCTCGTCCGGGTGCGGGGTGCGTCCGGTGAGGAAGACCCGCAGGCACATGAGTCCGACGACCTCGGCCGAGCCGTAGACGTACGTCGCCTGCTCCTCCGGGTCGAGGTCGCGCGGGGCAAGATCCATCTCCATGGAGGCGAAGAACGGGCGGGTGAGGCTCGCGTCGATGCCGCTCTCGCGCGCCGCGACGGCGTAGGCGTGGACCACGAGGTTGGTGCTGAACCCGCTGGCGACGGCGCGCTCCACCTCGGCCTCGAGCTCGCGCAACGACGCGAGCTGCTCCTCGGGCGTGAGGCCCGCGGCGGCGCCGACGCCGTCGACCACCTCGTCCGCGACCCGCACCAGGGCGTAGATCGAGGCGATGGAGGTCCGGCAGCGTGGGGCCAGCAGGCGCGTGGCGAGGCCGAACGACGTCGAGTAGACGGCGATCACGCGCGCGGCCGACTGCTGGGCCGCCTCGGTGTAGCGGTGCAGCGCGCCGAGGTCGGCGCCGACGGAGACCCCCGAGTCGGGTCCCCCGGCCTGCGGGGTGGAGGTCACGAGCGCCGTTCCGTCAGGGCGAGCACGATCGCGTCGAGCACGCCGGCGAGCCGGCCGGAGTCGGCGGCGAGGCCGTGGGCGCGGGCCAGCGCGTCGGCGAGGTCCCGCTCGACGGCCGTGCGCGCGCCGGAGGCCTCCAGCAGCGCGAGGATGCGGACGCCGTCGTCGAGGCCCAGGTCCTCGCGGCCGAGGTCGGGCTCGATCTCGGCCCACTGCTCGCTCAGGCTCGCGTAGGCCATCACGGCGGTGAACTTGCCCTCGCGCAGGTCGCTGACGGGGTCCTTGCCGACGAGCGCGGGGTCGCCGAACAGCCCGAGCAGGTCGTCCTGGAGCTGGAAGGCGAGACCGAGCGCCTGGCAGAAGTCCTCGAGCTCGGCGGGGGGCTCGACGCCGGCGACGAGCAGGGCCCACAGCATCGGGAGCCGCACCGTGTACGCACCGGTCTTGGACTGCGACATCGCGAGCACGTCGTCCAGCGTCGGGCGGCCGGCCGCGGACGCCCGGTCGAGGCGCTGCGAGCGGGCGGCGTAGCCGACGTCGGCGAGCTCGCCCGCGACGGAGTGCTGCAGCGTCTCCTGGAGGACGTCGAGGAGACGCAGGCGCGTGGCGTGCGGCACGTCGAGGCGGGCGAGGCGCTCGTGCGCCTGGGAGAGCACGAGGTCGCCCGCGAGGATGCCGGCGGCCTCGCCGACGGCCTGCTGCTGCTGGGCGGTCGCGCCCCGCGCGGCGAGCTCCGGACCGATGCGGGCGATGAGGTTCGGCCGCCCGCGGCGCACGGTGTCGTGGTCGATGACGTCGTCGTGCAGGAGGAAGGCGTGGTGCAGCATCTCGACGGCGACGGCCAGCTCGATCGCCGCCTCGCGCTGCCAGGGTTCGTGCGCCTCGACCGCGTCGGCGACGGCGAGCAGGATCGCGGGGCGCACGAGCTTGCCCTCGCTGAGGCTCTCGCGCAGCACGTCCCAGACCCGACCCAGCTCGGGGCTGTAGCCGGCAGCCTGCGCACCCTGCGTCGTCGTGATCTCCGAGAGGCGACGGCGCACGTCGGCGACGCCCTCGCCGTCGACGAACTCGGCGATGCGTGGTGATGCGACGCGCAGTGCTTCTGGCATTCAGTCCTCCCGATTGCTAACCAACTTAGCAATGGCTCAGACGCCTGTCAGCAAAGCGCCTGGCGGGCGGCGCGATCCTGCGTCGATCCGACGCCGGGAGGCAGGGCGGTGACGTCGTGCCGCCTCAGCGCGTCGCGACGGGCCAGCCGCCCGCCGCGCACCACCCCGCACTTCCGGCGCACCCTCCCACCCGGATGCGCCCGAACCCCGGGCCTGCCACTGACCACCCCGCACTTCCGGCGCATCCTCAGCCCCGGGCGAGCCCGAACCCCGGGCCCGCCGCTCACCTCGGTGCCGCCCGTCAGTGCCCGCCGCGCAGGCTCAGCAGCAGGCTCACCGCGATCCCGACCATCACGAGGGCGACGGCGACGTCGAACACGCGCCACGCCGTCGGGCGGGCGAACACCGGCCGCAGCAGACGGGCGCCGAAGCCGAGGGTGCTGAACCACAGCAGGCTGGCGACGCCGGCCCCCGCGGCGAACGCCCACGGCGAGGCGTAGCTGGCTGACACGGAGCCGAGCAGCACGACCGTGTCGAGGTAGACGTGCGGGTTGAGCCAGGTCAGCGCGAGCGCGGTGAGCGCCACCTTCGTCGCGGGGACGCGCGGCGCCTCGGCGCCCTCGGCCACCAGCGCCTCGGGTCTGATCGCGCGCCGCGCGGCCGTGAACCCGTACCAGAGCAGCACGGCGACGCCGGCGAGCGTCACGACCGTGAGCAGCGTCCGGTTGCTCGCGATCACGGCGCCGACGCCCGCCGTGCCGAGGCAGATGAGCAGCAGGTCCGAGACGGCGCAGATCGCGACGACGAGGAGCACGTGCTCGCGGCGCAGCCCCTGTCGGAGCACGAACGCGTTCTGGGCACCGATGGCGACGATGAGTCCGAGGCCGAAGACGAGTCCGGCGAACAGGGTGGGGATCACAGGAACGACGCTAGAGGCGGCACAGTCCTGCGTACAGCGAATGTTTCTCCGGTTCCATCAGCAGTGCTTCAGGTACGGTCGGGCGATGGACTGGGACCTGCCTCAGCTGCGGGCGCTCGCCGCCGCCGTCGAGGCCGGCAGCCTCGACGCCGCCGCCCGCGCGCTGCACCTCACGCCGTCGGCCGTGAGCCAGCGCCTCAAGGCGCTCGAGCAGCAAGTCGGCGCCGTGCTGCTGCAGCGCACGCGGCCCGTGCGCCCGACGGAGGCGGGCGTCGCCGTCCTCCGCCTCGCGCGCGAGATCGAGGCGCTGACCGCCGACGCCCAGCGCACCCTCTCCCCCGCGCCCGACGGCGGCCCCGCCTGGCCGCGCGTGCGCCTCGCCGTCAACGCCGACTCGCTCGCCACGTGGGTGCTGCCCGCGCTCGCACCCCTCGCCGCCGACGTCCTGATCGAGTTCCTCCGCGAGGACCAGGACCGCACGGCCGACCTGCTGCGCGACGGCACGGCGATGGGGGCGCTGACCAGCCAGGCCGCGCCCGTGCAGGGCTGCACCGTGGAGGCGCTCGGCACCATGCGCTACCACCCGCTCGCCTCGGCGGCCTTCGTGCGGCGGTGGTTCCCCGACGGCGTGACCCCCGCTGCGCTCGCCGTCGCCCCGATGGTGGTGTTCGACGACGCGGACGCCCTCCAGCACGAGGCGCTCCGACGCCGCGGGGTCGACGGCGAGCCGCCGTTCCACGTCGTGCCCGCCTCCGCGCAGTTCGCCGACGCCGTCCGGCTCGGGTACGGCTGGGGCATGCTCCCGGAGCTGCAGGTCGACGCCGAGGCCGAGGGCCTGGTCAGGCTCGACCCGACCGGCGCGTGGCGCGAGGACGTGCCGTTGTTCTGGCAGCAGTGGTCGCTGCACACGCCGAGCCTCGACGCCGTCGCCGACGCCCTGCGCACCGCGGCGCGGGCGCACCTGCGCTGACGTCGCGCCCGAGGACGGCTCAGCCCACGCGGCTCACACCACGCGGCGCAGCCGCAGCACGTTCCACGACACCGGCGGCAGCGTCACGGTCACCCGCGCGCCGTCGAGCGCCGCGGTCACGTTCGCGCGCGGGAGGACGGTGGTGTCGTCGTCGACCGTCGCCGCCCAGTACGGGTCGTCGTGCGCGTACGACGTCGCCTCGACGAGCTCCAGGCCCTCGATCCGGAGATCGACGGCGAGCTCGGCCGCGTCCTCGATCCCGCGGTTCACGGCGAACACCACGAGGTCGCCGCTCTCGGCGTCCCACGTCGCGACCGAGTCGACGAACCCGGCGGTGCCGTAGCGCGCACTCTCGTACGTCGGCACCTCCAGCGCGGTGTGCAGCACGACGCCCCTGGCCAGCGCCGACGCCTGCGCGAACGGGTGGAACGTCGTCTGCTTCCAGATCCGCCCACCCGGCTCGGTCATGATCGGCGCGATGACGTTGACGAGCTGCGCGAGCGACGCGGCGTGCACGCGGTCCGTGTGGCGCAGCAGGGAGATGAGCAGCCCGCCGACCACGACGGCGTCGGCCACCGTGTAGCGGTCCTCGAGCAGCACCGGGGCCACCGGCCAGTCCGTGCCCGACGGCGGACGCGACTCCGCGCGGTCCTGGTACCAGACGTTCCACTCGTCGAGCGAGATGTGGATGCGCTTGGAGTGCTTGCCGGCGGCACGCACGGCGTCCGCCGTCGCCACGATCGAGTCGATGAAGGAGTCCATCCGGACGCCGGCCGCGAGGAACGAGGCCAGGTCGCCGTCGTGCTCCGCGAAGTAGATGTGCGCGGAGATGAGGTCGACGAGCTCATAGGTCTCCGTCAGCACCTCGTGCTCCCAGGCGCCGAACGTCGGCATGTCCGAGGCCGAGGACCCGCACGCGACCAGCTCGAGGTCGGGGTCGATCTGGCGCATCGCGCGCGCCGTCTCGGCGGCGAGGCGCCCGTACTCGGCCGCCGTCTTGTGGCCGGTCTGCCACGGCCCGTCCATCTCGTTGCCGAGGCACCACAGCGAGATCGCGTGCGGCGAGTCGCTGCCGTTGGCGCGCCGCTGCTCCGAGAGCTGCGTGCCGCCGTCGACGTTGCTGTACTCCAGCAGCTCGATCGCCTCCGCGACCCCGCGCGTGCCGAGGTTGACCGCCATCATCGGCTCGACATCGGCCTTGCGTGCCCAGCGCACGAACTCGTCGAGACCGACCGTGTTGGGCTCGCTGGAGTGCCACGCGAGGTCGAGCCGCGTCGGCCGCTCCCCCTGCGGCCCGACGCCGTCCTCCCACTTGTAGCCCGAGACGAAGTTGCCGCCCGGGTAGCGCACGGTCGAGACGCCGAGCTCCCGCACGAGCTCGATGACGTCGCCGCGGAAGCCGTCGGCGTCGGCGGTCGGGTGGCCGGGGTCGTGGATGCCGGTGTAGACCGACCGACCGAGGTGCTCGACGAACGAGCCGAAGGTGCGGCGACGGACGGGGCCGACGACGAAGGCCGGGTCGACGACGAGGCGTGCGTGGGTCACGGTGCTCCTGCGGGTGAGGCGTCGGTGCGGGTCAGACGTCGTGCGGGTCAGAAGTCGGTGTGGCCGAGCTGCGGCGCCGCGACGAAGCGCACGGCCGCGTCGGGGGCGCCGAGGAGCTCGAGCAGCACGATGCTGTCGGCCTGCCCGGTGACGATCTGGCCGGGCACGTACATCGTCGCCGTCGGACCCTTGCTCCAGTACCGACCGAGGTTCACGCCGTTGACCCAGACCATGCCCTTGCCCCAGCCCGAGACGTCCAGGAAGAGGTCGCGGCCGGCGGGCAGGTCGCTCGTCCAGCGCGACAGCGACGGTCCGGCGATCGGGCCGGCGGCCTCGCACTCGCCAGCGAACGTCGACTCCACGGCGAGCGCGTCGACGTCGACCGGGAGCACGTCCCAGCCGAGCAGCGGCTTGCCGGCGAGGGTCGCGGGACCGATGAGCCCCTTGGCCTCCCCGATGCGGGTGCCGTAGTTCACGCGGCCCTGGTCCTCGAGCAGGATTTCGAGCGTCGCGCCGTGGGGGGCAGCGGGCAGCGTCAGGCTGCGCGCACGCTCGGAGCGGTCGATGACACCGACGGCGACGCCGTCGAGGAAGACCTGGGCGCGGTCGCGGACCTCGTCGAACGCGAGCACCGACGGCTCGATGTGCGCGACCGCCGTGCGGTAGCGGACGAACCCGCTGGCGACGGCGACGTCCTCGTGCGTGGGCACCTCGTCCCAGGACGATCCCTCGCCCAGGGTCGCGACGACGTCGAGCAGGCCCACCGTGCGGCGGCCGCCCTCGATCGTGAGCTCGGGGGCCGGGGTGCGGTGCGGCGCGGACTCGGCCGGGACGGGCGCGTAGCGCGAGATGACCTCGCGGAACGCGTCGTACTTCGCGGTCGCGGTGCCGTCCTCGGCCAGCGGGGCGTCGTAGTCGTAGGACGTGACCAGTGGCTGGTAGACGCCCTTGTCGTTGGCGCCGTTGGTGAAGCCCATGTTCGTGCCGCCGTGGAACATGTACAGGTTGACCGAGCCGCCGACGGCGAGCAGCGCGTCGAGGTCACCGGCCGAGGCCGCGGCGTCAGTGACGTGGTGGTGCGCGCCCCAGTGGTCGAACCAGCCGTTCCAGAACTCCATGCACATCAGCGGGCCGGTCGGCTGCGCCGCGCGCAGGACCGCGAGCTTCTCGGCGGTGCGCGAGCCGAACGTCACCGTGCGGTGCAGCTCGGGGAGGCTCCCGCGCTCCTGCATCTCGGCCTCGGCCTGGTCGCACGTGAGGAGCGGGACCTCGACGCCCGCGTCCCGGTTCACCCGCACGAGCTCGCGCAGGTAGTCCTTGTCGTCGCCGTACGCGCCGTACTCGTTCTCGATCTGGACGGCGACGACGGGGCCGCCGCGCGTGATCTGGCGCGGAGTGACGATCGCGAGCACCTGCTGGAGGTACTCCGTGACCGCCGCCATGTACTGCGGCTCGTTGCGTCGCACGCCGACGCCGGGGATCCGCATCAGCCAGGCGGGCAGGCCGCCGTTGTCCCACTCGGCGCAGATGTAGGGGCCGGGGCGCACGATCGCGTGCATGCCCTCGGCCTCCACGAGGTCGAGGAACCGTCCGAGGTCGCGCTGGCCGGTGGTGTCGAAGACGCCCCGCTCCGGCGCGTGCGCGTTCCAGGCCACGTAGGTCTCGATGGTGTTGAGACCGAGCTGGCGCGCCTTGCGGATGCGGTCCGCCCACATGTCCGGGTGGACGCGGAAGTAGTGGAGGGCACCGGACAGGATGCGGTGCGGCTCGCCGTCGAGCAGGAAGTCCTGCTCGCCGATGGCGAAGGTGGGCATGGGGGAACGTCCTCGGGTCCGGTGCTGGGTCGGGTGGGTGGTGCTGTGGTGCTGGTGGTGCGGGGTGGTGCCGGAATGCAGGAACGGGTGGCGACGTCGCCCTCGCGAGCGACCTCGCCACCCGTTCCCCGGGAGTCAGGCGATCAGTTGACCGTGAAGCCCTGCTCGTTGCCGTACTTGATCGTCGCGTCCTGCCAGGCGGCGAGACCGTCGGTCAGCGTGGTGCCGCCGATGTAGGCCTGGCCGACCGAGTCGTTGAAGATCGAGTTCGTGTAGACCTGGAAGGGCAGGTACTGCCAGCCCGGCGCGACGGCCTTGGCCGACTCGGCCAGGACCTCGTTGAGCTTCTGGTTGCCGAAGTACGGGAACTCCTTGCCCAGGAACTCCTCGTCCTCGAGCTCCGCGACCGTGGCCGGGAACGCGCCACCGTCGACGCGGAGCTGGACGCCCTCGTTGACAGCGGCGAACTCGAGGAACGCGTAGGCGAGCTCGGTGTCGGCAGACGCGGACGTCACCGACAGGGCGGAGCCACCGTTCTCGGCGGTGACCAGGTCGGCCCCGGCCTCCCACTGCGGCATGGGGGCGACGCGCCAGTCACCCTCGGCGGCGGGGGCGCCGTTCTCGAGGTTGGTGGGCATCCAGGCGCCGATGGTGAGCGACGCGATGGTGCCGTCGCCGAGGCCCTTGTTCCAGTCGTCGGACCAGGAGCTGACCGGGGCGAGAAGGCCCTCGTCGATCATCGTCTGCCAGACGTCGGTGAACTGCTTGACCTCGGGGGTGTCGAAGTTGACCGTGGCCTCGGTGCCGTCGACCTCGTACGGGTGGCCGCCGGCCTGCCAGATCATCGACGTCGTGAAGCCGGCGTCGCCGGTGTCGTTGGTGATGTAGAGGTTCGGGTCGGCAGCGTGGAGGGCGCGGGCCGCCTCGAGGTACTCGTCCCACGTGGTGGGGACCTCGACGCCGTGCTCGGTGAAGACGGCCTCGTTGTAGAACAGGGCCATGGGTCCCGAGTCGATCGGCAGGCCGTAGACGCCGCCGTTGACGTTCACGGAGCCCCACGGGCCGGGGGTGAAGGTGGACTCGAGGTCCGCGGCGCCGAGCGGGCCGATGTCCGCGAGGCCCTCGCCGATCGCGAACTGCGGGACCGCGAAGTACTCGATCTGGGCGATGTCCGGAACGCCGGAGCCGGCGCCGATCGCGTTCTGGAGGGCGACGTACTGGTCGTTGCCGGTACCGGCGTTGACGAGCTCGACGTCGACCTCGGGGTTGGCCTCCTCGAACGCGTCCACGACGCTCTCGATGGTGGAGTCCCAGGCCCAGATCAGCAGCTCGCCGGAGAGGTCGCCCTCGCCGGCCGAGCCGGAACCGGAGCCCTCGGAGGAGCCCTCGTCGGCGCGGTCGGTGCCGCCGCAGGCCGAGAGGGTCATGGCGAGGGCCGCGATCGCGGCGGTGCTCGCCAGGACGCGGCGCTTGGTGCTCATGGACATTGCTTGTCTCACTTCGTTGTTGGAAACAGGGCGTTGTGACGGGGTACAGCGGGGCTCAGCGTCAGCCTGCGGGGGCCGGGAAGCTGGGCTCGTTCAGGGGGTCGGACTGGTGACCGCTACTCCTTGACGGAGCCGGCGGCGAGGCCGGACTGCCAGAAGCGTTGGAGGAAGAGGAAGGCGATGATCAGGGGGATGATCGTCAGGAGGGAGCCGGTGATGACGAGGTCGAAGATCGCCTGTCCGCCGACGGTGGAGGCCTGGGCGTTCCACGCGTTCAGACCGATCGTCAACGGGTACCAGGCGGGGTCCTTCAGCATGATCAGCGGGAGGAAGTAGTTGTTCCACGTCGCCACGGTCGTGAACAGCAGGACCGTGACCGTCCCCGGCGCCAGGAGCGGCAGAGCGACCTGCCAGAACGTGCGGAACTCACTCGACCCGTCCATGCGGGCGGCTTCCATCAGCTCGGTGGGGACGGCCTGGGTGGTGAAGGTCCACATCAGGTAGAGCCCGAACGGGGAGATCAGCGAGGGGATGATGACCGACCAGGGCGTGTTGGTCAGGCCCATCTGGGAGAACATCAAGAACGTCGGGACCGCCAGCGCCGTCCCGGGCACCGCGACCGCGCCGATCACGATCGCGAAGATGGCCTTCTTGCCGGGGAAGGTGAACTTCGCCAGACCGTAGCCGCCCAGGATCGCCAGCAGCGTCGCCCCACCCGCACCCAGGACCACATACATGAGCGTGTTCGCCAGCCAGCGCAGGAAGATCCCGTCGTTGTAGGCCAGCGTGTTGGCGATGTTCTCGAACAGGGCGAAGGAGTCCCCGAAGGAGAACCCGAACGTGGACAGCAGATCCGGCTGCGTCTTGGTCGCACTGATCAGCAGCCACGCCAGCGGCAGCAGCGCGTACAGCAGCACGATCGCGGTCAACACCGTCAGCAGGACGTTCCTGCGGGGCTTGTCGTTGCTGTGAGCCTTGCGGGACCGCAGCCGCGGACCCGCGGAGCGGGACTTGGTGGTGGAGACGCCCACGGTCGTGGTGGGGGTGGTGGTGGTCATCAGGCGTCCTTCCGCATGCCGCGCAGCTGGACGACGTAGGCGATGACCATGGTGAAGATCCCCATGATGATCGCTACCGCAGCGGCGTAGTTGTACTGCTGACCGGCGAAGGACAGGTTGTAGGCGTACAGGTTCGGGGTGAAGTAGGTCGTGATCGCGTTCGGCGCCAGCTTCTGCAGGATCGAGGGTTCGTTGAAGAGCTGGAAGGACCCGATGATCGAGAAGATCAGCGCGACCGCGATCGAACCCTGGATCGCGGGCATCTTGATGTGACGGATCACGTGATGCTGACGCGCCCCGTCCAGCTCGGCCGCCTCGTACAGCGAGACCGGGATCGTGCGGAGGCTGGAGTAGAAGATCAGCATGTTGTAGCCCACGAACGACCACGTCACGATGTTCCCGATCGCCAGCAGCACCCACTCCGGCCCCAACGGGTTGGGGATGCTCCACCCGAAGAAGTCGTTGATGTAACCCACCAGCCCGAACCTCGGCCCGTACATGAACCCCCACATCAGAGCCGCGACCACCGCCGGCACCGCGTACGGCATGAACACACTGATGCGGAAGAAGTCCTTCCCGTACAGGCGGCCCGAGTCCACCGCCAGGGCCACGAGCATCGCGATCCCCAACATGATCGGAACCTGCACCACCAGGAACAGGCTCACCCGGCCCACACCGTTCCAGAACTGCGCATCACCGAACGCCCGGACGTAGTTGTCCAACCCCACGAACACCGTCCCCCCCACCAGCTGGGAACGGAACAAGGAGATGTACAGGGAATAGGCCAACGGTGCGATGAACACCAACGTGAACACCGCCATGAACGGCCCCACAAAACCCCACCCACCCCACGCCACCCGCGGACGACGAGCACGGAACGGGACACCAGCACCCACGACATCCGCCTGCTGAGGAGGCACCACGGCCTGCGTCACTTCCGACTCCTTCGTTGGAGAATGATGACGTCACCATCCTGACCCGAGGACTCTCGCACCTCGACCGGGCTGCGGTCAACCCGTCCAGGTCACAGTTTGGTGACGTCACCATCTGCGAACCGAACGCACACGCACCGCCCGCACGCCCCGCCGTCGTTCGGGACCACGCGCCGCCGCACGGCTCCGTTGCTAGAGTGCCGCGCATGACGACGACGACAGGCGGACCCTCCGGCCGCACCCGCCCGGGGCCGTCTATTGGTGACGTCGCCAGACTCGCGGGGCTGTCGCAGCAGACCGTCTCGCGCGTGGCCAACGGCGCCGACAACGTCCGCCCCGCGACGCGTGACCGCGTGCTCGCGGCCATGGACCAGCTGGGCTACTCGCCCAATCATGCCGCGCGGGCGCTGCGCTCCGGGTCGTTCCGCACCATCGGCGTCATCGCCCACCGCCTCTCGCGCACCGGTGAGGGCCGCACGATCGAGGCCGTGGTCGAGGCCGCCCGGGTCGAGGGCTTCACCGTCAGCCTCGTCGACGTCGCCTCGCCCAGCCAGACCGACATGGCCGACGCCGCCGCCCGCCTCACGCACCAGGCGATCGACGGCCTCATCATCATCCGGGCCGAGGACGCCACGCCGGCCTCGCTCGCCCTCCCGCCGCGCATGCCCGTGGTGGTGTCGGACTCCCGCTTCATCGGCCACCTCCCCGCCGTCGGTGCGGACCAGGCGGCAGGGACGACGACGGCGGTCCAGCACCTCCTCGACCTCGGCCACCGGACCGTGCACCACGTGCGGGGTCCGCTCGACTCCGGTCCGGCGCAGATCCGCGCCGACGCGTGGGCCGCCCGCCTCCGCTCGGCCGGGCGCCCGGTTCCCGAGCCCGTCGTGGGCGACTGGACCTCGGCCTCCGGCTACGCCGCCGGACAGCGCCTCGTCCTCGACCCCGAGGTCACCGCGGTGCTGTGCGCGAACGACGAGATGGCCGCCGGCCTGATGCTGGCGCTGCACGAGGGCGGCCGGCGCGTCCCTGAGGACGTCAGCGTCATCGGCTACGACGACATCCCGCTGGCGCCGTACCTCTGGCCGCCCCTGACCTCCGTCAACCTGGACTTCCACACGATCGGCCAGGAGCTCGTGACGGCGCTGCTGACGCAGATGCGCGGCGGCGTCGGACTCTCCGGCCACCACGTGCTCGTGCCGACGCGCCTGGTCGTGCGCTCGAGCACGGCCGCGCCGCACGGCTGACCCCCGCCGTCGCCGAACCGCACCCGCACCCCCACCGAGACGTGCGGAGGGCCCGCCACCGCAGCGCGGTGACGGGCCCTTCCGTGTGATGGCGGTATCGCCCCCCTGCGGCGATACGACCTGCTCGACCGCCGGCGCTCATCACCCCCCTGCGGTGATGCACGACCTGGTCGAGCGGTGCTCATCGCCCCCCTGCGGCGATGTGCGGCGTCGTGCTCCCTGACGAGCTCGACACCTACCTAGACGGGCGAGGTCGCCAGATGTGACGGCGACGCAGGTGTGACCTGCGTCACACACTCTGTCGGGTGCGGTTCGGCCGCGAGATTGCCCGAGATTCCGCCGTTCGGGGACGGCGACGGCCCCGGTGACGAGGATCGATCTCCTCGTCGCCGGGGCCGTCGGGGTCGGGGGGCAGCCCGTGCGGATCGGTTACGACCGGCGTCGCGAGAGCGCCTGCAGCACCAGCCAGACCACGACGGCGACGACCGCCACCACCACGAGCTTCCAGAGCATCCACATCAGCCGGAACCCGACGTCGACGATGAACCACGCGATGACGACGGCGAGGATCACGCCGAGAATGGTGCCGAGGCGGTTCTTCATGTGGTCAAGGCTACGGGGCGGGGCCGGCGCAGCCGCCGCACCACCCGCGAGGGGCTTGCGCACCACCCGCGAGGGGCTCAGGCAGAGTGCCGTCGCCAGAAACCCCTCGCCGGTGGTGCAGAAACCCCTCGCGGATGGTTGAGGTCAGGAGGGCGAGGCCGGGACGTCCGCCGGCTTCTCGTGGTGGCCGCCGAACTGGCTGCGCATCGCCGACTGGACCTTGTCCTGGAAGTCGTTCAGGTCACGCGAGGAGAACCGGGCGTTCAGCGACGCCTGGATCACGTTCGCGGGCACTCCCTCCTCGACCGCGGCGACGACCGTCCACCGGCCCTCGCCCGAGTCGGACACCCGGCCGCCGAACGTCGACAGGTCGGGGTCGGCCGCGAGCGCCGCAGCGGTGAGGTCCACGAGCCAGGAGCCCACGACGCTCCCGCGGCGCCACACCTCGGCGACCTCCGCGACGTCGATCTCGTACTGGTAGTGCTCCGGGTTGCGCAGCGGGGTGGTCTCGGCGTCGATCTCCTGGCTGCGGAGGCCGACGTCGGCGTTCTTGATGATCGACAGGCCCTCGGCGACGGCCGCCATCATCCCGTACTCGACCCCGTTGTGGACCATCTTCACGAAGTGGCCGGCGCCGTTCGGGCCGCAGTGCAGGTAGCCCTCCTGCGCGGTCCCGCCGGCCGTGCGACCGGGGGTCGGCTCGGCGTCGCCCGCTCCCGGCGCGATGGTGCGCCAGATCGGGTCGAGGCGCTCGACGACGGCGTCCTCCCCGCCGATCATCAGGCAGTAGCCGCGGTCGAGTCCCCAGACCCCGCCGGACGTGCCGACGTCGACGTAGTGGATGCCCCGCGGGCGCAGCTGCGCGGCGCGCGTCAGGTCGTCGCGGTAGTAGGAGTTGCCGCCGTCGATGATCGCGTCGTCGGGCGCGAGCAGCTCCGCGAGCTGGTCCACCGTCCCCTGCACGTACCCGGCGGGCACCATGACCCAGAGGTTGCGGGGGCCCTCGAGCTTGTCGACGAGCTCCGCCAGGCTGCTCGCGGGCACGGCGCCCTCGGCCGCGAGCGCCGCGATCGCCTCGGGGGCGACGTCGAACACCACGCACTCGTGGCCGGCCCGCATCAGGCGTCGCACGAGGTTGGCCCCCATGCGGCCCAGTCCGATCATTCCCAGCTGCATGCCCACTCCTTCGTCACGATCGATTCGTCGTCGCACCCACCACCCTGCACAGGACTACACCACCAGACCCGACGGCGAAACACACGCGGGGCGGCACCCGTCGCCCGGGCGGGCCCGCGGACACCGCCCACCCCGGCCCGGTACTACCCTCGGATCCGTGCCCCGTCCTCCCAGCGACCGCCCTGCCCGCATCGCCGACGCCTCGCTCGAGATCATCGCGACGTCCGGTCTGCACGCTCTCACCCACCGGACGATCGACGCCCGCCTCGGCTTCCCGGCGGGGACGACGTCGTACTACGCGCGGACCCGCGCCGAGCTCGTCAACCGGGCCCTCACGGCGCTCATCGAACGATTCGACGAGGCGACCCTCGACTTCCCGATCGACGAGATCACGACCGACGAGCAGGCCGTCACGGCGGTGACGACCGTGACCGCGGTGCTCACCTCGCAGGTGACCGACCAGATCGCGCGCTACGTGCTCCTCATCGACCTGCGCGACGACCCTGAGCTGCACCCGCTGATCAACGCGACCTCCCGCGTCCAGCAGCGCGTCACCACGCTCGTGGCCGACCTCCTCGAGCAGGTCGGCATCCCCGACCCGAAGGTGCACGCGCTCGGCCTCACCGCGCTGATCGACGGTCTCGTGCTGGCGAAGCTGGCCGGCGGGAGCCCGGTCTCGATCGAGGACGCCATCCGCGTCTACTGGGCGGGCCTGCCCCGCTCCTGAACCACCGCGCCCGTCGGGCCCACCGCCGTCGACCACCTATGGTCGTCCGGTGAACGTCTGGCTCGAGGTCATCGGTTGGGTGGGTTCCGGACTCGTCGTCTGGTCCCTGATGCAGGCACGCGTCCTGAGGTTCCGCTGGATGAACCTCGCGGGCTCGGTGATCGCGGCGGGCTACAACGCCTGGGTGGGCATCTGGCCGTTCGCCGCCATGAACGCCATCATCGCGGTGATCGACGTCTACTGGCTGGTGCGCCTGTACCGGGAGGCCCACGACGCCGCCGTCTACGAGGTGGTCGAGGTCGAGCCCGACGACGCCTACCTCCAGCACGTGCTCAAGGTCCACGCCGGCGACATCGCCCAGTTCCACCCCGCCTTCGACGCCGCCGCCGGCCCGGCCGGCCCCACCGACGCCGACCCCCGCTCCGCCTTCCTCGTGGTGCGCGGCGACGAGACGGTCGGCTCGGTCATCGTGCGCGACCTCGGCGACGGCTCCGCCTCCGTCGAGCTCGACTGGGTGAAGCCGCGCTTCCGCGACTTCACCGTCGGGGAGTTCGTGCACCGCTCGAGCGGCGTGTTCACCGCCAAGGGCTTCCGCCGCGTGGTGTGGGACGACCCGTCGTCGAGCTCGCGGGCCTACCTCGAGCGGCTCGGGTTCGCGCCCGTGCCGTCGTCCTCGTCCGCCGGCGCGACGGCGACCGGAGTCGGGACGCGCTGGGAGCGTGTCGTCGCCTGACCCTCAGCCCCGCACCCGCTTCTCGCTCGGTGTCCAGCCGCGCGCTCGCGCCTTGACGACGGTCCCCGCGAGGAACGCCTCCACCTCACCGGCGCGCTCCTCGAGCCGGCCGCGCGCGACGTCGTCGACCTCCTGCAGCAGATCGAGCCCGATCGTCCCGTCGTCGCGGATCGCCCACCCGCCGACGACGGCGCCGTCCACCCACGCCGTCGGCCCGGCGTTGCCGTTGCGGTCGAACACCTCGGCGCGGTGCGGGCCCAGGTGGAAGTCGCGGTGCTTCCACCCCATCGCGCTCGGGTCGAGCGCCGGGAGCAGCGCGACCCACGGCTCGGGCGCAGCGACCTCCGCGACGTCGCCCGCCACGACGTACGCCTCACCCTCGGCCACCTCGACTCGGGCGATCGCCCCGCCGTCGCGAAGCGCCGCGAGCGTCGCCCGCGTGTGCGTCTTCGTCCAGCCGGTCCACCACTCCAGGTCGTCCACGGTCACCGGTCCGTACCGCGCGACGTAGGCGCCCGCGACGATCGCCGAGCCGGTCGCCAGATCGGGCGACGGCGGGAGCTCGCCGAGCCAGGCCGCCGTCGGCGCCCACCGGAACTGCGTGGAGGTCCAGCCGCCGGCCACCGTCGCGCGCACGACCAGGCCCTCGCTGGACCACAGCGTGAGGAGACGGCTCGCGACCGACTGCTCGACCGCCGTCGCCCCCTCCCCGAACCGCATCCGCGTGGCCAGCAGCGGATCGGCGGCCGCGAGGTCCTTGCTGGCGAAGACGCCGGCGTCGGCGAGGAACGCCCGCCCGACGTCCTCCGCGCGAGCGAGCCACGCGGCCGGGTCGGTCGTGACGCCGCCCTCGACCAGCAGGGCGTGGGTGCGACGACGCTGGGTCGCCGCGACCGACGTCGCCGTCGCGGCCAGGAAGGCCGGGGCGAGCGCGGTGTCGACGGCGAACACCGTGCGCCGCATCGTCAGCAGTCGCACGAGCGTGCGATCGGCGTAGAGGGCGCGGTGCAGGTCGTCGACGTCGGTCGCCCGCGTGCGCGCCAGGACGCCGAGCGTCATCGCGGCCGGGTCCGTGCTGTGGAGGGCGACGACGGCGGTCGCCGCCTCCTCCGACGTGGCCACCGGGGCGGCGAGCGCGTGCCGGCGGCCGAGGCGCGCGCGACGCTCGGTCGGGGCGATGAGGCGCGTCATGCGACGACGGTAGGGCACGGGTACGACAGCGCTCAGGGACGTGCGGGCCGCGCGTGCAGCGCGGGCTGCTGTCGCCTGGCAGCATGGCGGGCGGGCCGACCGCCCGATACCGACGAGGGAGACGACGTGCCGTCCACGTTCACGCTGGTGACGGAGTCGTCCGCGCCGGCCGAGGCGCTCTTCGACGCGTCGCTCGACATCGACCTGCACGTCGCGTCGATGAGCCGGTCCGGCGAGCGCGCGGTCGCGGGCGTGACGACGGGCCGGATCGGGCTCGGCGAGAGCGTCACGTGGCGGGCGCGGCACGTCGGGATCTGGTTCACGATGACGTCCAGGGTCACCGCGCTCGAGCACCCCACCCGGTTCGTGGACGAGCAGGTACGGGGCCCGTTCCGGTCGTTCTCGCACGTGCACCTCGTCGAGTCGACCCCCTCGGGGTCCAGGCTGACCGACGTCGTCACGCTGGCCTCGCCGGTGCTCGGGGTGCTGGCGGAGCGGCTGTTCCTCGTGCCCTACCTTCGCCGACTGATCCGCGAGCGCAACCGCGTGCTGCCGGGGGTCTGACGGACGTGCCGATGGAGAGCTGGATCGAGCACCGTCGTCCAGGGGACAAGGAGATCGTGGGCTGGATCCTGCTCGGTGACGACGGCGCTGGCCACGACGTCGCGGCGATCGACCGCCTCGGGCGGGTGGTGTGGCGCGGGACCGACTACCTCGAGGCCGAGCAGGTGCTCGAGGAGCGCGGCATCGGCTGGCTCGCTGACCTGTGGCAGCTCACGCTCCCCAGCGGCGCTGTGCGGCGCGTGCGCATCGTCGAGGTCTCGCCGCGCGGGGTGCGCGTCAAGGAGGACGACTTCGGCGACGTCACGGCGTCGCTCACCTTCCACGACCTGCCGTTCCCCGCGCCCGCCGTGCTGGCGCCGTTCGCGGGCGACCGCGGGCTCATCGACGGCCTGTGACGGCCCCTAGCACTCCACGACGTTGACCGCGAGGCCGCCCGTCGAGGTCTCCTTGTACTTCGTCGACATGTCGAGGCCCGTCTGCCGCATCGTCTCGATGACGGTGTCGAGCGAGACGACGTGCGACCCGTCCCCCTGGAGCGCGAGCCGCGCCGCGGACACGGCCGTGCAGGCCGCGATCGCGTTGCGCTCGATGCACGGCACCTGGACGAGCCCGCCGACCGGGTCGCACGTGAGCCCGAGGTTGTGCTCCATCGCGATCTCGGCGGCGTTCTCGACCTGCTCGGGCGTCCCGCCCAGCACCGCGCACAGCGCACCGGCCGCCATCGAGCACGCCGATCCGACCTCCCCTGGCAGCCCGCCTCGGCCCCGGAGATCGAGGCGTTCCGCTTGTAGAGGTTGCCGATCGCTCCGGCGACGAGCAGGTAGCGGCGCATCGTGCGCCGCACGGCATCGGGATCGAGGACGAGCGCGGGGTGGGTGCGAAGGAAGTGACGCCCGACGGCGGGGATGATCCCGGCGGCACCGTTCGTCGGGGCGGTGACGACGCGCCGACCGCCCGCGTTCTCCTCGTTCACGGCCATCGCATAGGCCTGCAGCCACTCGATCGACAGGTCGCCGACCGGCTCCCCACGCCGCGCCTCGGCTTCGAGCGCCTCCAGCCGCTCGCGCTGCCGCGAGGCCCGACGGCGAACGTTCAGCCTGCCGGGCAGGTGGCCCTCGCGCCGGAGGCCCGCGTCGATGCAGGCGGACATCGCCGACCAGATCGCGTCCAGGCCGGAGCCGACCGTGGCCTCGTCGGCCAGCGCCAGCTCGCACTCCCAGGCGATCTCGGCGACATCGCGCCCCGTGCGGGCGCACAGCCGGAGGAGCTCGTCGGCCGTGGCGAAGTCGGGCGCCGGCGCCTCCGTGCGCGCCTCGGTGAGGGCGCGGTCCAGCTCGGTGTCGCCGTCGTCGGGCAGATCGGTCTCCCACACGACGAACCCGCCGCCCACCGAGTAGGCGACGCGTTCCGCGACCGCCTCGCCGTCGGCCGCGGCGGTGAACCGCAGGCCGTTGGGGTGTCCGGGAAGGCGCGTCAGCGGCGCGAGCCGGACGTCGCGCTGCGCGACCGTCACCTCGCGGCGCTGCGTGGGACCGGCGAGGATCAGCCGGCCGCCGTCGCCCAGCGCCTCCCAGGTGCCGGGCACCTCGTCGACGTCGCACGTGCGGGGATCGAGTCCCCGCAGACCGGCGACGACGGCGTCCGGCGTCCCGTGGCCCTCCCCCGTCGCGCCGAGCGACCCGCAGAGCACGACGGCGACGCCGTCCACCCGGGGCAGCAGCCCGTCCCGCTCGAGCATCGCCACGAACGACGAGGCCGCCCGCATCGGTCCGACCGTGTGCGAGCTCGACGGCCCGATGCCGACCGAGAACAGCTCGAGCGCGCTGATGTACGCCACCGCGAGACCTCCTCCCCGGGGCTCGGCCGGCCCCGCTGATCGAGCAGGGCCGCGCTGCCCCGCCGGTCTCCACGGTAGCCCCGGGGTCCGACACGGCCCGCCCCGCGCCCCGTAGCGTGCACGGATGACGAGCGTCGCGGAGAACTACGTCCGGTGGGCCGAGCTGGAGGCTCGCGGCTCCTCGGCCCGCTACGAGGACTGGGCCCGGTCCGTGGCCGAGGACGCTGAGCTGCTGCGCCGGATCGGGGACCTGCCCCGGACCAAGCGCCAGCCCAACCTCGTCTTCGCGGCCGCGCGGGTCGCGGGGTGGCGCCACGGCCGTACGCCGCCGTCCGGGAGTCGTTCCTGGAGCTCTGGAGCCGGATCGAGCAGATCGCGCTCACCCGCTCGACGCAGACCAACGAGGCCGCGCGCTGCGCCGTCCTCCTGCCCCACCTGGCGCGGATCGAGGGTCCGGTGGCGCTGCTGGAGGTGGGCGCCTCCGCCGGGCTGTGCCTCTACCCCGACCGCTACTCCTACCGGTTCGCCACGGAGGACGGCGGCCGGTGGCTGGATCCGGTCGACGGCGAGTCGAGCGTGGTCGTCGGCTGCGCGGTCGCCGATGCGACGTCGATCCCTACGCGGCTCCCCGACGTCGTCTGGCGAGCGGGGCTCGACCTGAACCCCCTCGACGCGGCCGACCCCGACGACGTGGCGTGGCTCGAGGCCCTGATCTGGCCCGAGCACGACGAGCGCCGCGCGCGACTGACGGCCGCCTGTCGCATCGTGGCCGCCGATCCTCCGGCGGTGGTGCGCGGCGATCTCGACGACCTCGGACCGCTCGTGGCACAGGCACCGCCCGAGGCGAGTCTCGTCGTCCTCCACAGCTCGGTGCTGGTCTACGTGGGCGCGGACGAGCGCGACCGTTTCGTGCGTCGGATGGCCGACCTCGCGGGCACGTGGATCTCGAACGAGGCGCCCCAGGTCCTCGCTCGCACCCGTGACCTCCCCGTGGACGGGCGGACGGTCGTGTCGGTGGACGGTCGGCCCGTGGCGCGCGCCGATCCTCACGGGAGGTCGTGGGAGCTCCTGCCGTAGATTCGAGGTCGGCGCGTCACGTTGTCCACAACTTTGCCAAACGCCTTCCCACGAGCGTTCACCGCGCCTATACTCATACACATGTACGAATCAGGCGATGGGACGGGCGGTGACGATCGCGGACCGTCTGCGCCCTCGCCGTCCGGCACCGGGCTGGATCGGCCGGCGTCGTGGGACGAGGCCGTCGAGACGATCGCGCGGGAGCGGCGCTCGTCGGCCACGGTGCGCGACGGCGACGCCCCGGTCGGCGGGAGCCGTGCCCTCGCGCTGGCCACGGCGCTCGACGTCGACGCACCGGTCGACGCTCACCTCGTCGCGGCCCTGGAGTCGCTGGGTCCGCTCGCGCACGAGGGCGGCGGGGACCTCACCGACGCCGAGACGCTCGAGGTGGCGGCCGCCTGGGCGAGGGTGGTGGCCGCGGGCGAGGCCCAGGTGCGGCGCTGGCTGGCGGTGCTCTCACGTCGACCCGCGAGCTCGCCGACCTGGCGTGACGCGCGAGGCCGTCGGAGCGACGACGCAGCGGACGAGGTCCGCTTCCGGCTCGGCGTCTCACGCCGGCGGGGACAGCAGCTCATCGACGAGGGTCGCGCACTCGGCAGCACCCTGGGGCAGGTCGACGACGCCTTCGACCGAGGCTGGATCGATGCGGGCAAGGCCGCGATCTTCGTCGACCTGCTCGCCTGCCAGCCCGTCGAGGTCGCGGAGGCGGTCTGCGACGAGGTCGTGCCCGTCGCGGCCGACATCGACCACGCGGCGCTGCGCCGCCGGATCCAGCGCGTGCTCGTCCAGGTCGATCCGGACGGGGCAGGCGAGCGCCACGAGAAGGCCGCCCGACGGCGACGGGTCAACGCCGTCCGTCCGCTCGCCGACGGGATGGCCCAGTTCTCCGCCGTGCTGACCGCGCCGGCCGCGATCGCCCTCGTCCAGGCGTGCGAGGCCACGGCCCGTGCCGCGCGCGCCCGCGGGGACGGACGCACCCTGGAGCAGCTCTGCGCCGACGCCCTCACCGCGATGGGCGCCAACGCCCTGACCGCGGGGCAGCTCGAACTTCCCGAGGGCCTCGTGCGGTTCTCCGGCCGCACGGCTCGGGTCCAGGTCGTCGCGACGGCGGCCGTGCTCCGGGGCGATCCGGCGCCGGTGTCCGCGGTTGTCGTCGCCGAGCACGACCTGTGGAACGAGCCCGGTGATGGGGCGACGCCTGGCGTCCTCTCGGTCCTGACCGGGGCGGACCCCGGCGACGACCCGTACGTGGACTGGGAGCCGCGACGGTTCCACCGACCCGGGATCGACGCCCCCGAGCTCATCGGCTACGGCGCGATCCCGCCGTCGCTGGTGCGCGCGCTCGCCAGAGGCGGTGGCTTCACCGGCGGAGGTGGCGGTGGCGGTCCGAGGGCCGGCGGCTCCGGCGGCTCCGGCGATGGCGTCGCCCGACCGGCCTGGCTCCGCATCACCGCACCGGTCCGTCCCGACGAGGAGGCCCCGCCGCCGACGAACGGCTACCGCCCCTCGGCACCGCTCGACGACTGGGTCCGCCGACGCGACCTGTGGTGCACCGCGCCCGGGTGCGAGGTCCCGGCCGCCGCCGACGACGTCGATCACGTCATCCCCTACCCGGCGGGCCCGACGTCCGAGGAGAACCTGCACGCCCTCTGCCGCCACGACCACCTGCTCAAGACCCGAGGCTCGCTCACGGTCACCCGCCACCCCGACGGCACGACCACGTGGCGCACGCGCCTCGGTCAGGCCTTCCACCGGGACGCGCAGGGCGTCCTCACCCGCCGCGGCCTCGGAGCCCCCACGGTTCCCCGGAGGCGCCGCCGCGCCGGCGACCGGCCCGTGACCCCGGAGCGGCTGGCCGAGATGGTCGCCGCCCACGAGGCCTGGGAGCGTGGGGACGATCCCGAGCTGCCCGCTCCCCGGGACGACGGGCCCTGGGCACACCCGCCCGACGACGGGTGGTCGCCGGATCGCGCGTGCGCCCCGGACGAGCGGTGGTGGGTCGACGACGACGAGCCGGATCTCGGCGCGCTCCCCGTCGATCCCGGAGGGCCTGACCCGTGGCCGACGATCGCCGCCTGACGCCTCGGTCGCTCGGTGACTCTGTGGCTGGCCGCCTCACGCCCCCGGCAGGAACCCCGTCCCGGGGTCGCGGTCGGTCAGGCAGTAGGCCAGTCCTGCGGGGTCCACGAGCGTCGTCCAGCGCGCCCCGCTCCCGACGACCCGTGCGCCCCACGCCTCGTGGGTGGCGACGGCGGCCGCCCTGTCGGCGCTGGCGAGGTCCAGGTGGGCGGTGACGCGCTCGCGCGGATCCTGACCGAGTCGCTGGAGCAGCAGTCGCAGCGGCAGGTGACCCGGTCGGCGCAGCGGCACCAGATCCGCGCCACTCGCGAGCGTCGGAGCCTCCCAGCCCGTGAGCCCGACCCAGAACGCGACCTCGCGCTCGAACACCGCGGCCGGCACGTCCAGGCACAGCTGATCGACGAGCACGCCGTCCACGGCGGACGGTCGAGCCGCCTCGCCCTCGTCGCGGACGAGGCAGAACACGAACCCTCCGGGCGACGCCAGGACGACGTGCGTCCCGGCGTCGTGCCGCACCGTGGCGCCGAGCGCGAGAGCCTCGGTCAGGGCGCGTAGCAGCCCGCCTCCACGACTCCCCTCCGCGCTGCCGACGTGCAGGTCGAGGTGCACGCGCGGCCCGAGGTCGATCACCTGCAACCGCAGAAAAGGATCCACGTCGACCTCGACCGGCACGAAAGTCGCGAACTCGTCCGCGTCGCCGCGGCGGGCCGAGAGATCGGACGCGGTCGCACGGCCCCAGAACGTCACCTCGGCCTCGTGGACGGCCCCCGGCACGTCGAGCATCGCCGTCGTCCAGCGAACCTCCACGGGTCTACTCCCCCGCGGGCTGGATCAGGTCCCACCGCTGCCCGGCCGGGTCGGCGAACACGGCGACCGTGCCGTAGACCTCGTGCCGCGGCTCCTCGAGGAACGTCACGCCGGCGGCCGACATGCGCGCGTGCTGCGCGGCGAAGTCGCTGGTGCGCAGGAAGAAGCCCACGCCGTCGCCCGCCTGGCGCCCCAGGGGGTCGCCCGGACCAGCGACGGCGAGCCGCAGCCCCGGCCCCTCGGCCGACGGCGCCACCACGACCCAGCGCGACCCGCTGGGCCGCGTCTCGTCCTCCCGCAGCTCGAAACCGAGCGCGTCGACGAAGAAGGCGATCCCGTCGTCGAGGTCGTGGACGAGGTAGGTGGCGAGCGTCAGCGTGAGCATGCCCCGATGCTGCCACGCCCCCGTCACGCCACCGCTGCCTCGCCGCCGCCCCCCTCGCCACGCCGGGCAGTTCTCCCCATCCGCGGAACCCCACCGCGGCGGCGGCCAACCCTAGGGTGAGGCCCATGTCGAGCGACTGGTCCCAGAACCGAGCCATCAACGACCTCGAGGCCGCGATCTCCGCGCAGGCCGCCGCGGCCGCGTCGCGGCAGCGCGCCGTCGAGCGCCGCATCGCCGCCGTCCAGGGCGACATGGTCACGAAGGTCAACGCGCTCACGTTCCAGCTCAACGCCCTGGTCGAGCTGGGCGACCTGCGCGACGAGCTCACGCTCTACATCCCGATGCGCCGCGCTCGCGATGCGGCCGTGGCCCTCACCCGCGCGGTGCTGCGGGGCGACGGCGACCTCACCTACCTGCGCGAGTCGCCCGACCTCGCGTCCGACGGCGACTACTGGCTCGTGCCCGCGGCCCTCGCCATCGTCGACGGCCGTCAGGGCGTGCTCCACGACGACGCCGCCGCCACCGCGCTCCGCCTCGACCGCGGCCGCGCCGCGCCGTTCCTCGTCGCCGTCACCACCCTCCTGGGCCACCCCGAGCTGACCACCCACCTGCTCGGCGACTGCTTCGATGGTCGCGGCTCGTCCGGGTCGACGGCGTTCGGCAGCGCCGACGGTCTCGCCGCCGAGCCGTCGGCCCCGGCCGCGTCCTCGTCCTCGTCCTCGTCCTCGACCAGGTCGTCAACCACGCCCTCACCCGCATCGCCGTCGCCCGCCGTCACGAACACCGAGCGCACCATCTGGCGCGCCACCGCCGCAGGGGTCCTGGGCGCGGACGCCGTCCCCGCGGTCCAGCGCGCCGTCGGCGACCGCCTCGCCGGCGCGCGGGCGGAGGCGTGGACGGAGGGCGCCGCCAACCCGCTCGCGGAGGCGCCCCGCCTGGGTCATCTCACCTCCGACGGCCCCGACCCCATCGCCTCGCAGGGCACGGGCGCCATCCTCGGCGCCTGGGCGACGTGGGCCGAGCGGATCGGCGAGCACGAGCTGCGCGGGGGCCGCGCCGTCGGACCGGCCGACCTCGGCTCCGCCCCGCTCACCGGCACCCCGACCGGCGACGACGACCCGTTCAGCCCGCCCGCGGTGCACCGCGACCTCGAGCGCGTCGTGATGTCGCTGGCGGGCGAGGGCGGACCGCGCGAGCGCGAGATGCTCGAGCGGATCGACCTGCTCCAGACCCACCTGGGCAAGGCGGCCGACCGCGAGGCGCAGTGGTGGTCCGCCCCGCACGCCGGCGGGGTCGTCGAGCTCGTCGTGCGGGACGCCCGCGGTCGCGACATCGACGCCGCCGCGCTGGTGGCCCCGCTGCTCACCCCGCAGCTGCGCACGGCGACCGACAACCACCGCGACCGCCTGCTGGCGACGCCGCCCCCGAGCACCGCCGTCCGGCTCGTCGGGACCTCGGTGGCGGTGACGGCGACCGACGACGGCGAGGTCGCCGCCGAGCGTGCACGCTCGTCCTACCTGTCCCAGCCCCTCCCGAAACCGAACCTCGTCGCGGTCGGCGTGCTCGCCGCCGTCGGGCTGGTCGGGGCGATCCTCGCAGCGACCCAGGTCTCCCCCGGGTGGCTCGTCCTCGCCGTCCCGATGCTCGTGGCGGCCGGCGTCGTCTACCTGCGCGGCCTCCAGACCGCGCGGGCCGAGAAGGAGCGCCGCACGCAGGCGGTCCAGCGGTTCGCCGACGCACTCCACGACGCTCGCGCCAAGGTGCGCTCCGAGGCCGACGCCCTCACGGCCGACCAGGAGTCCGTCCGTCTGGGGCACGCCGCCGTCGCGGAGTCGCTGGCCCGGGTCAGGCCGGTGGCGTGAGCTGCGGCTCCTCGCGCACCCGCTGGAAGAGCACGTGGTCGCGCCACGCGCCGTCGATCCGGAGGTAGGACGGCGCCTCGCCGTACCGGGTGAAACCGTTCTTCGCGAGGACGCGCTGGGACGCCGCGTTGTGCAGCAGCGTGCCGGCCTCGACCCGGTGCAGCCCGAGCCGACCGAAGGCGAGGTCGACGACGTCGCCCACCGCCGCCGTCGCCAGCCCCCGGCCGCCGGCGTGCTCCGCCACCCAGTAACCGATCGTCCCGGAGAGGAACGCCCCGCGCACGATCCCGGTGAGGGTGATCCGGCCGACGATCGCGCCGTCGTCGTCGAGGATGACGAGCGGCACGATCGTGCCGGCGCCGTAGGCGGTCAGCAGCGCGCGCGTCACGAGATCCTGCCCGCGCACGGTGAAGTACGCGTCCTCGTGGGTGGGTTCCCAGGGCTTGAGGAACGCGCGGTTATCGCGCAGCGCCGCGGTCAGCTCCGGGACGTCGCCGACCGTGAGCAACCGCGTGACGCTTCCGTCGGAGCGACCCGGCTCGTTCATCCCAGCTGCACCGCGGTGTCGAGGTCGTCGTCGGGCAGCACGTCCGCCGTCGCCGTCACCTCCATCGCGAGGAGATCCGCACGGCCGTGGTGCACCGAGAGGAACGCGGTGGAGGAGGCGTCCTGGCCGGTCGCGATGCGCACGAGGCTGCTGCGCGGCGCGAGGGTCGTGGCGTCGACGACGTACCAGCCGCCGTCGACGTACGCCTCGGCGACGGCGTGGAAGTCCATCGGGTGCAGGCCCGGGGCGTAGACCGAGACGAGCCGCGCCGGCACGTCGAGCGCGCGCAGCAGCGCGACCGTGAGGTGGGCGTAGTCGCGGCAGACACCGCGGCGCGCGAGCAGGGTGCGCACGGCGCCGTCGGTCGGGAGCGAGGAGCCCGACACGTAGGCCAGGCGTGTGCCCACCCACGAGCTCACGGCGGTGAGCAGCGCGGGGCCGGTGATGCCGGCGAACTCGGCGAACGCCGTCGGGCCAAGCGAGTCGGACTCGCAGTAGCGCGACGGCCGCAGGTAGGTGAGGAGGTCGAGGTCGTCGACCGGCGCCGGAGCCGTGCGGCCCTCGAGCGTCGCGTCGTAGGTGACGAGGACGCGGCCGAGCGGGGCGTCGACGACGTGCAACCGTGTTCCGCCGGCGCCCTCGAGCTCGCGGACCTCGACCGGTCGGCCGTCGGCCGTCACGGTGAGGCGCTCGTCCGCCTCGCGGCTCGCGACGGCGATCTCCAGGGCCAGGGTGGCCGGGACGGTGACGTCGAGCTCGAGCCGGGAGGTGACGGTGCGGCGCATCTCGGCGCTCACGCGAGCCGCGCGGGGAAGCCGCCCGTGGCGATCGGGCCCCAGCGGTCGATGGTGATCCGGATCAGGCTCTTGCCCTGGGTGACCATCGCGGCGCGGTACTCGTCCCAGTCGGGGTGCTCGCCGCTGATCGCGCGGAAGTAGTCGACGAGCGGCTCGACGGAGTCCGGCAGGTCGATGACCTCGGCCGTGCCGTCGACCTGGACCCACGGGTCGTTGAACTCGGCCCCGAGCGACATCAGGGAGGCGGCGGGCGTACGCCGCAGGTTCACGGCCTTGGCGCGCTCGGGGTAGGTCGACACGACGACCCGGCCCTCGTCGTCGACCCCGTAGGTGACGGGGCTGAGCTGGGGCGAACCGTCGCGGCGTGTCGTCACGAGCACGCCGTTGTTCCGGGAGCGGAGGAAGTCCAGCAGCGCGGGGCGCTCGACGCGGTCGTTGGTGGCGATGGTGCGAGGCATGGTTCCAGTCTGGCCCCCGGTCGCCGACCCGCGCCCGATGAGTTCGCAGCACCCGCGAGGTCTGAGTAGCATCCGGCATCCGCTCGCTGCGCAGCGGACCGAACGACCCGCGAGGAGCACCCTATGACCGACGCCGTGACCCACACGCTCGAGCGACCCGGCGCGACCCTCGTCTACGACGTCCGGGGCGATCTCGCCGGGCGCACCGCACCCGTCCTCCTGCTCATCGGTTCGCCCATGGGAGCGAGCGGTTTCCCGACGCTCGCATCGCAGCTCGACGACCGCGTCGTCGTCACCTACGACCCCCGCGGCGTCGAGCGCAGCGTCCGGTCCGACGGCGGTGGCGAGCTCGGGCCGAAGGACCACGCCGCGGACCTCGCGGCGCTCATCGCGGCGCTGGACGTCGGTCCGGTCGAGGTCTTCGCCTCGAGCGGCGGGGCGGTGAACGGTCTCGCGCTCGTCGCCGCGCACCCCGAGCTGGTGACCACGCTCGTGGCGCACGAGCCGCCGCTGTGCGCGATCGTGCCGGACAGCACGAACGCGCTCGCCGTGGTCGAGGACATGTACGCCACCTACCAGGCGCAGGGCATGGGGCACGCGATGGCGAAGTTCATCGCCTTCACCGGATTCAGCGGCCCGGTCCCCGACGACTACCTCGACCGTCCCGCCCCCGACCCCGCGATGTTCGGGCTGCCCGCCGAGGACGACGGCTCCCGCGGCGACGCGCTGCTCGGTCAGAACCTTCGTCACATCTGCGGCTACCTGCCCGACGTCGAGGCGCTGCGGGCCGCGACGACCCGCATCGTGGTGGGTGTCGGCGAGGAGTCCGACGGGCAGCTGGCGCGTCGCGGCGGCGAGGCCGTGGCGGAGCTCCTCGGCCTGGAGCCGGTCGTGTTCCCGAGCGGGCACGGCGGCTTCCTCGGCGACGAGTACGGCATGCCGGGCAAGCCGGTCGAGTTCGGCGCGCGGCTGCGCGAGGTGCTGGCGTGAGCGGGGACGGCGGGACGGCCGGCGAGCTCGCGCCCAGCCGACTGATCTGGTCGATCGAGGTCGTGGTGCTGCCGGTGAGCGACCTCGACCGTTCGGTCGCCTTCTACCGCGACCGGGTCGGGTTCGTGCTGGACCACCGCACGACGAACGAGCACGTCGACATCGCCCAGCTCACGCCGCGCGGGTCCGGCTGCTCGATCGTCATGGGCACGCTGCCCTCGCAGCAGGAGATGGCGCCGGGCACGATGCGCGGGCTGCAGCTCGTGGTGGCCGACGCCGAGGCGGCGCGCGCCGAGCTGCTCGGCCGCGGCGTCGAGGCGAGCGAGATCAGCGTGTTCGACGAGCGCGACGGCGGGACGTTCTTCGGCTTCGCGGACCCGGACGGCAACACCTGGGCCGTCCAGCAGATCCGTGCCCGCGCCGAGAAGCCGCTGCTGCCGCTCACCGACGACGGGCGCAGCTGGGCCTGACGACTAACCCGCGGGCGGGCCGTCCAGCAGCGTCGGGAGAACGCACTCGGCTCAGGCGTGGTACTGCCCGATGCGCAGGTGCGCCTGCAGGGCGGACAACAGACGGATCGACCCCACGATGAGACAGATCAACGCGGCCAGCGCGCAGAGGCCGGCCGCAGCCGCAACAGCGAGGGCGACCTCCGGAACCACCGTGACGGGGCCCGCGAGGCCGGCGCGCGCCGCCACGATCCACAGGAGGCCCGACACCACCGGGAGGACGAGCCCACCCACCACCAGGGGACCGACGAAGGATCGCGACGCCGACGGGTAGTGCGCCAGCACCTCCCGCACGTGCATGCTCTGGTACTGGTCCACCGCCCAAGTCTGACAGCGGAAGGCTCGTGCCGCTCGGCCAGACGACGGCTACCGGTGGGACGACTAACCCGCGGGCGGGCCGTCCAGCAGCGTCGGGACGTACTCCAGCAGCTGCGCCCCGCCGTCGAACGTCCGGCTCTCCACCAGCTCGAGGGCGACGTCGGGGTAGGCGTCGTAGATGCGGTCCTTCCCGCCGACGCCCGTGATCACGGGGAAGACGACGACGCGGAACCGGTCCACGAGCCCCGCCGCCAGCAGCGTCCGGCAGAGGCTGACGCTGCCGATCGTGCGCAGCTCGCCGTCGCCCTCGGCCTTGAGCCCGTGGACGTGCTCGACGGCGTCGCCCCGCACGAGCTCGGCGTTCACCCAGGTCAGGGGCGCGGTCAGCGTCGAGGAGAAGACGATCTTCCGGGTGCGGTCCAGGGCAGAATCCCCCTCCTCGCCGCCCGCGAACCTGTGCATGAGCCGGTACGTCGTCGCGCCCATCAGGAGCGGGTGCTCGGGCTGCTCGCCGAGCCAGGCGAGGTAGTCGGGGCTCTCCATGCCCCAGAACCCCGGCCAGCCGTCGGCGGCGCCGTAACCGTCGAGCGAGGTGATGAAGTCGACCATGAGCGTGCGCATCGGTGTTCCCTTCGTCGGTTGCCCTGTCACGGAGTCCGACCGCGAGCGCCGGCGAACCTCATCGGTCGACAGGCGTACCGTCGTCGGAATGCTGCCCGTCACCGAGGCCCAGATCCGCGCCTCCTTCGCCAACGCCTCGAAGCGCGAGGCGAGCCAGGCCACCCTGCCCGACCTCGAGACGATCGCCTGGGACCGTCTCGACTACCTCGGCTGGCGCGACCGGAAGTCACCGCTGCTCGCCTACGCCGTCGTGCCCGTCGCCGCCACGGACGGCGGGGACGGGACCGAGCTCGTCGGCGTGCTGCTGCGCTCCACCGAGCGCCGGGCCGACGCCCCGCGCCGCAAGACGGTCTGCGCCTGGTGCGAGGACGTCGTGAAGACCGACGACGTCACGCTGTACGTCGCCCGCCGCGGCGGCGCGGCCGGCAAGAAGGGAGACACGATCGGCACCCTCATCTGCACCGACTTCACGTGCTCGGCGAACGTCCGCCGTCGTCCCACGAGCGCCGAGGCGGGCGGAGACGTCGAGGAGGCGCGCGAGCTGTTCGTCGCGCTGCGCGTCGAGGGTCTGCGGGAGCGCTCGGCCCGGTTCGCCGTCGAGGTGCGCCGGACGCGCTGACGCCCCGCCGCCGCACCTCGCAGAAAAGCCGGCGGCCGCCCACCGAGGTGGACGGCCGCCGTACGAGGTGGCTGGCCCGACAGTCGCCTCGCGGCGAGCGGCCGCTCGTGGCGGCGAAGGTGAGGCCCGGGGACATGTACCGAGCCAGCCACGGGGTACAAGGCGCGGGGCGGCCGAACTATTCCCGCGCGTCGGGACGATCTCGCCGCGCGCACCCGACGCGGGTGCCCCTACTGTGGCCGTACGGATGCCGGCGCGCCGTCAGGGGGACACTGACGACACATCGAGGACGTGCCCATGACGGCCGATCGACCCGCCTCCCTGCCCGCCGCACCACGCCGCCGCCGTTACGGGTTGACCATCCAGTCGAAGCTGCTCGTGATGCTGCTCGGCGTGAGCCTCGCCTCGTCGGTGATCGTCGGGGTCATCGGCTTCGTCAACGGTCGCGACTCCCTCCGGGACGACGCCTTCGAGCAGCTGACCACCATCCGCGAGCTGCGCACCGAGGAGATCGAGCGCGAGTTCGCCTCGATCCAGAACGGCGTCGTGCTCGACTCGCGCAACGCGAGCGCGGTCGAGGGGGCGACGGCGCTGGTCGACGCCTTCGCCGACCTCCAGGCCACGCCGCTCGAGCCCGACCAGGACGCCGTCGTCGAGGCCTTCTACGAGGAGACGTTCGTGCCGGCGCTCGAGGAGCGTTCGGGCCTCGACTACGCACCGGAGGCCTTCGTCCCCGCATCGCCTGCTGGCCGCTACCTCCAGTACCACTACACGGCCCAGCGGGCGCTGGACGACTTCGACGCCGGCCTCGCGCTCACCGACGCCGGTGACGGCAGCGCCTGGTCGGCGGCGAACGCCGAGTACGGCCCGTACTTCACGGGCCTGGTGGACGCTCTCGGCTACGAGGACGTCCTCATCACCGACCGCGAGGGCAACGTCGTCTACTCCGCCTACAAGAGCGTCGACCTCGGCGTGAACCTCAACGAGGAGCCGTACGCGAGCTCGACCCTCGCGACGGCGACGAACGAGGTGCTGCGCAACGGCTCCCTCGACGAGGTCGTCACCACCGACTTCGAGCGCTACCTGCCGTCGCTGAACGTGCCGACGGCGTGGGTCGCCTCCCCCATCGGGTCGGCGACGGAGATCGTCGGCGTGCTCGCCGTCCAGGTCCCCATCGACCAGATCAACGCCGTCATGACGGGCAACGGCCGCTGGGCCGAGCAGGGCCTCGGCGAGACGGGCGAGGTCTATCTCGCCGGATCCGACCTGCTGATGCGGAGCACCTCCCGGCTCCTGGCAGAGAACCCCGAGAGCTATGTCGACACGGTCGTCGCGAACGGCACGCCGCGCGCCGTCGCCGAGCGGATCGCCGAGGTGAACGGGACCGTCCAGCTGCAGCCCGTCGACTTCCCGAGCACGCGGGCGGCCGTGGCGGGCGAGACGGGGACGGCGCTGACCGCCGACTACACCGACAGCTCGAGCCTCGTCGCCTACGCCCCGCTGGACATCGACGGGCTGAGCTGGGTCATCGTCGCCCACATGGACGCCGACGAAGCCTTCGCCCCCGTCGCCGACTTCACCCGGAACATCGTCATCTCCACGCTGGCGATCCTGCTCGCGGTGAGCGTGCTCTCGCTGCTGCTGGCCCAGGTGTTCACGCGGCCGGTGAAGAAGCTGGTCGACGCCGTGCGTCGCGTCGCGGGCGGGGACCTCGCCGTCGCCGTCCCGCAGGGCTCGCGCGACGAGTTCGGCGACCTCGGCGCGGCCTTCAACGACATGGCCGCGAGCCTGCGGGTCAAGCAGGAGCTCATCGACGAGCAGCGCGTGGAGAACGCCAAGCTGCTGCACACGCTGATGCCCGAGACGATGGCGGCGCGGTACCGCGAGGGCGAGGAGACCATCGCCGAGGAGCACGAGAACGTCTCGGTCGTCTACGCCGAGCTCATCGGCTTCGACGCGCACGCCGAGAAGCTCAACGGCCAGGAGGAGATCACCGAGCTCAACCTCCTCATGCGCGGCTTCGACGACGCGGCGGTGAGCTGCGGCGTCGAGAAGGTCCGCACGTTGCGCGGCGGCTACCTGGCCAGCTCGGGGCTGATCGTCCCGCGGGTGGACAACGTCCGTCGCGCCGTCGACTTCGCTCGCCAGATGCGCGAGGTCGTCGCCCGCTTCAACGCCCAGACCGGCGCGTCGATCGAGCTGCGCGCCGGCGTCGACACCGGCACCGTGACCAGCGGCCTCGTGGCCCGCACGAGCCTGGCGTACGACCTGTGGGGCGACGCCGTGAACCTCGCCCACCGGGTGCGCAGCGTCACGGGCGAACCCGGCGTCTACGTGAGCCAGTCGGTGCGGGACCGGCTGGCCGACACCGTGCCGTTCAGCGAGGTCGGTTCCGTCGAGCTGCACGGCGTGCGGCAGCCCGTCTGGCGGGTGGGGTGACCGTGGACGGCTTCTCGGACGGCTGGCTCTGGTGGGCGATCGGCGTCGCCGTCCTCGTCCCCGCCCTCCTCGTGGTGCTCACGGAGATCATCGGTGCCCTCACCCGACGCGGCCACGCGGCCGCCAAGCCGCTGCGTCTGCTGCGCAACTGGGTGATCCCCGCGGCCGCGCTGCTGGCGCTGCTGGCGTTCGCCTTCCGGTCCGACGCGGAGAACGCGTGGCCGCGGGTCGTCGCCACGGTGCTGGGCTTCCTCGTCATCCTGCTGCTGCTGTCCGCGCTGAACGTCGCGCTCTTCTCGAACGCCAAGGAGGGCACGTGGCGCGAGCGGATCCCGACGATCTTCGTCGAGATCGCGCGGCTGGTGCTCGTGGTGGTCGGCCTGGCGATCCTGTTCCAGTGGGTCTGGGGCGCCGACGTCGGCGGGCTCGTGGCCGCGCTCGGCGTCACCTCGATCGTCATCGGGCTCGCGCTGCAGAACGCCGTCGGAGGGGTCATCTCGGGCCTGCTGCTGCTGTTCGAGCAGCCGTTCACGATCGGCGACTGGCTCGAGGTCGGCGCGGTGCAGGGGCGCGTCATCGAGGTGAACTGGCGCGCGGTGCACATCGACACCGGAGCCGGGATCCAGATCGTGCCCAACTCCACGCTGTCGGGTGCCTCGTTCACGAACAAGAGCCAGCCGCGCGGAGCGTTCCACGCGACCACGACGGTCAAGTTCTCCACCGACGACCCGCCGCACGAGGTCGTGGCGCTGCTCGAGGAGGTGGCGGACTCGCTGCCGTCGCGAGCCACGGGCGAGCGGGCCGCGGCGGACTACCTCGGCGCGGGCGCGTACAGCGTGACGCTGCCGATCGCCGCGCCGTCCCTGCAGCAGCAGGCGCTCAGCACCTACCTGGCGTGGCTCTGGTACGCCGCCCGACGGCGGAGCCTCGCCCTCGACGGCGACTCGACCGATCCCCTGGCCGAGCCCGCACGCCTGGCCGCGGCGCTCGACGTCGTCGCCCCGACGCTGCACCTGGGTGAGGCCGAGCGCGAGCTGGTGGTCGCGACGTCGCGGCTCGAGCGGTACGGGACCGGCGAGATCGTGCAGGCCGCCGGCCGCGTCCCGCGCGAGGTCCGGTTCGTCGTGGAGGGACGGGCCCGGGTCGCGGTGGAGGCGGACGGCGGCCTGATCGACATCGCCACGGCCGAGCCGGGCGACTACGTGGGGCAGACGGCGCTGACGCGCGAGAAGGCGCTGGCCGCCGCCGTCGCCGCCGACGTGCTGACCGTGCTCGTCGTCCCCGTGGCCACGCTCGACAAGCTCGTGGCGGCGCGACCGATGCTCGCGCAGGAGATCGGTCGCTCGACCGAGCTCAAGCGGAAGCTGGCGGCGGAGGCTCTCGCAGGCGTCAGCCTCGCAGCAGCTCCGCCAGCCCGACCGGTGCGCGGCCGGTGAGGGTCGCGACGTCGTCCGTCACCACGTCAAGCTCGCCCGCGGCGATCGCCGTGTAGGTCGAGACCCACGCGTCGACCTGCCAATCCGGGGCGCCGTAGGAGGCCCGCGAGGCGTAGGCCTCCTCGAGCGACTCACGGAGGTACGTCGTCGGACGGCGGGTGACCTCGGCGACGATGGCCGCGACCTCCTCGAGCGACAGCGCCTCGGGGCCGGTGAGGTCGTACGCCCGGCCCGCATGGGCAGCGGGGTCCAGGAGCACGGCGGCGGCGCTGCGAGCGACGTCCGCCCTGGCGACCGCCCCGACCCGTCCGTCACCTGCCGGACCGCGCACGACGCCGTCCTCGCCCGCCATCAGCGGGAGGAAGTCGAGGTAGAACGAGTCGCGCAGCATCGTCCAGGCCATCCCCGAGGCGCGCAGGTGCTCCTCGGTGGCCCAGTGGTCGCGTCCGAGCGTGAACGTCGCGTCGGGCGCTGCCCCGAGGAACGAGGTGTAGACGACGTGGCGCACGCCGGCCGACGCGGCGGCGTCGACGATCGTGCGGTGCTGGGCGACCCGGTCGGCGCTCTCCGAGGCCGACACGAGGAGCAGGACGTCGACGCCGTCGAGCGCGGTTCGGGCCGCGATCGCGTCGCCGTAGCTCGCCACGGCGACCTCGTGACCGGCTGGCGCTCGGCCGGCGTCGCGCACCACCAGTCGCGGGCGGACGCCGGCCTCGTTCATCAGGGTGGTCACGGCGCGGCCGACGTTCCCGGTCGCACCGGTGACGGCGATGGTGGGGCTGGTCATGGTCCTCGTCTCCTCGATCGTTCTCTCGTCGTCCGGCCGGTCGCCTCAGTAGGCGACCGTGAACCGAGCCCGGCGGTGCGCCGGCGTCTCGATCTCGTCGACGATCGCGCGGGCCAGGTCGGCGCCGGAGACGAACGAGACGCCGTCGTCGTCCGTCAGCAGCACGTCACCGCCGAGGCGGTAGCTGCCGGTGTCCTCGCCCGGGGCGAACGAGCCGTAGCCCGCGGCGGGGCTGACGTAGAAGAAGTCGAGGTCCGACGGCGTCGCGCGCAGGTCCTCCAGCGCGCCGAGCATCTCCTCGGACTCCACGCGGGCGACCTCGGGGAACTCCGGCGTCGTGATGAGCAGCGGGCCACCGGGGGCGACCTCGAGCGAGCCGGCGCCGCCGACGACGCCGATCCGCACGCCGGCGGCCGGGGCCGCCTCGGCCAGCGCGGCCACGAGGGGGCGGACAGCGCCGACGAGCTCGCCGCGGGCGGCGAGGCCGGAGACGACGACGTCGGTGTCCTGCAGGACCGTGGCGGCGAAGTCGGCGTCCAGCGCCGAGGCGGTGACGTAGGTGACGCCGTCGACCGGCTCGCTGGGCGCGTTGCGGGAGTAGGAGGTGACCTGGTGGCCGCGGCGGGCGGCCTCGCGGGCGACGTGGCCGCCGGTGTAGCCGGTGCCGCCGAGAACGGAGATGCGAGCCATGGGGGTTCCTTGCTGTGAGGGTCGGTCTGTTCACAGTCACCATAAGTGCGTAGCATTCATCGGGGAAGTAGGCACCTGGCGGTAACCGAGACGGAGGCGACGTGGACGCGATGTGGGACCCCTACGTGAAGGACTGCCCGACACGCGCGCTCCTGGACCGGATCGGCGACAAGTGGACCGTCCTGGTGGTCGGCACGCTGGCCGGCGGACCGCTGCGGTTCTCTGAGATCGCGCGCCGGGTCGACGGCGTCTCGCAGAAGATGCTGACCCAGACGCTGCGTGCGCTCGAGGCCGACGGGCTCGTCGTCCGCACCCAGTACCCGCAGATCCCGCCGCGCGTGGAGTACGAGCTCACCGCCGTCGGGCACACGCTGCGCGACCCGCTGCGCGCGCTGGAGGAGTGGGCGAAGGAGTACATGCCGCAGGTGCTCGAGCACCGCGAGGCCGTCGCGGTGCGATGAACCCGTCGGGGGTGTTCGGCCGACGCGGGGGCACGATGGGTGGGCGGGGGCGCATCGACGAGGAGACCACCGTGCGAGCACTCACCTGGCAAGGCCGCGAGAAGGTCACCGTGGAGAACGTCCCCGACCCCCGGATCGAGGAGAGCACCGACGCCGTCGTGCGCGTGACCTCGACGGCGATCTGCGGCTCGGACCTGCACCTCTACACCGTGCTCGGGATGTACCTCGACAAGGGTGACGTGCTCGGGCACGAGGCGATGGGGATCGTCGAGGAGGTGGGCTCCGGCGTCACGAACCTCCGCGTCGGCGACCGCGTCGTGGTGCCGTTCAACATCTCGTGCGGCTACTGCTGGATGTGCACGCACGGACTCCAGAGCCAGTGCGAGACCACGCAGGTGCGCGAGCAGGGCTCCGGGGCAGCGCTGCTCGGCTACACGAAGCTCTACGGCCAGGTGCCGGGTGGGCAGGCCGAGTACCTCCGGGTGCCGCACGCGGACTACGGGCCGGTCGTCGTGCCGCAGGACGGCGAGCCCGACGAGCGCTACCTCTTCCTGTCCGACGTCCTCCCGACCGCGTGGCAGGGCGTGGAGTACGCGGCCGTGCCCGACGGCGGGACCCTGCTCGTGGTCGGCCTCGGACCGATCGGCCAGATGGTGGCCCGCGTCGGGCTGCACCGCGGGGCGGGCCTGGTGATCGGCGTCGACACCGTGCCGGAGCGCCTCGCGATGGCCAGGCGGCACGGCGTCACCGTGATCGACGCGTCCGCCGTCGACGACGTCCCGGCCGCGGTCCGCGAGCTCACCGACGGGCGCGGCGTCGACTCGGTGGTCGACGCCGTCGGGATGGAGGCGCACGGGTCGCCCGTGGCCGAGGCGGCCCAGAAGATCACCGGGCTGCTCCCCGACGCTGTCGCCGCCGCGATGATGGAGCACGCCGGCGGCGACCGGACGTCGGCCCTGGTGACCGCGTTCGACGCCGTCCGCCGCGGCGGCACGGTCTCGCTCTCGGGCGTCTACGGCGGCGCGGCCACGCCGTTGAACATGATGCAGCTCTTCGACAAGCAGCTCTCGATCCGGATGGGGCAGGCCAACGTGCGGCGCTGGACGGACGGGCTGCTCGCGCTCGCGTCCGACTCGAGCGACCCCCTCGGCGTGCTCGACCTGCGCACGCACCGCGTCTCGCTCGAGGACGCGCCCGCGTTCTACAAGACGTTCCAGCGCAAGGAGGACGGCTGCATCAAGGTCGTGCTCGACCCGGCGCTGCCGGCGGCCACGGCCTGACGGCCCCCTCGAGGGGGTGCTTCGCGCCCCTCGCGGGGGTGGTTCTCGCCCCTCAAGCGGCGGGAAGTACCCCCGGAAGGGCCGCAAGTACCCCCTCGAGGGGCGGGAATTACCCCCTTGAGAGCGCTCAGGGGCGGCGGCGCGGCCGGCGAAGCGACGGCGGGAACCACCACCGCCACGGCCCCGGCGGGGCGTGGTGCTCGAGCCCGGCGGCGACGTCGGCCACCGCCGCGACGAGCGGGGCACCCGCGTCGCGGTCCTTCGACCCGCCCGCGCCAGCACCAGCACCAGCGCTCGACGGCGACTCGAACCACCCGCGCTCGGCCTCGCGCACCAGCAGCCCCAGCCGCCCGCGCGCCCCGGCGCGCAGGTGCGCGTCGTCGGCGACCTGGTCGGCACCCGCGCGCAGCGTGAGCGTGCCGGCCACGGGTCGCGCGTGGTCGAGCGCGAGGTCCTCGATCTCCTCCCAAGCCGCGATCGCCGCGGCCGGCCCGCCCTGCGCCACCCGCGCCATCCGCCGTCGCGCGCGCCAGAAACGGACGGCCTGCGGCCCGGTCACCAGGGCCAGCAGCACCAGGAGCGTCACCTCGCCGCGGCCGACGTGCGCCCACGGGTCCACGGCCGGGTCCGCCCCGTCCTCGCCCGTCCCGGTGCCGCCGCCGTCGGTGGGCGGCGCGGCCGTCGGGTCGACCTCACCCGGCTGCTCGGCGGGGTCGCCGGCCGTGGGGTCGGGCGCCGTCGGCTCGACGGGCTCCGACCCGGGGGCCGACGCCGTCGGGTCGGGCTCGGCCGTCCCCTCGCCGCCGGGGACCGGCACCGGCGGGAGCCCGATGATCCCGGGGGCCGCGTCGCCGCCCTGACCACCGCCTCCCGGCGTCGGGTCGAAACGCACCCAGCCCGCGCCGTCGAACCGCACCTCGACCCACGCGTGCGCGTTGTGGCTCGAGACCGTCGTCAGCCCGGTCTCGTCCGTGATCCCCGAGCCGAAGCCGATCACCACGCGCGCCGGGATGTCGAGCGCGCGCAGCATCACCGCCATCGCCGAGGCGTACTGCTCGCAGTACCCGCGGCGCAGGTCGAGGAAGTCCACGAGCGCGTCACCGCTCGTGCCCTCCGGCACCGAGAGGCTGTAGACGAACCCGTTCGTCGGCGTGAGGAACCACTGCTGCAGCGCGAGCGCCTGCGCGAACGGGCCCTCCTGCCCGGCCGTCGCCTCTCGCGCCAGCTCGGTCACCGCCGGGTCGAGGTCGCCGACCTCGATCTCCTCGCGCGACGGCGAGACCGTGTCGCCCGCCAGCTGCTCCACCGACGGCAGCGCCCCGTCCACGAGCAGCTGGTAGACGCCCGGGTCCGTGGTGCCGTTGCGGTGCCAGGTGTCGAGCACCTCGTCGTACCGCCACGGCGGATCGGCCGCATCCACCTCCGACGTGCCCTCGAGCACGGGGAGGAACCGGCCCTGGTAGCCCGTGGCCTCGAGGACCACCGTCCCGGGGACCGACGCGCGCTCCGCCTCCGGCAGGAGCCGCCCGCCGGACCCGTCCACGCGGTCGACGTCGGGCTCGGCGGAGAGCGACCAGCCCGCGTTGTTCGTCCACTCGGTCAGCGCGACGCTGCGCAGGTAGCGCGGCGAGACGGAGCTCCGGTACGTCACCAGCTCGACGTCCTCGCCGCGGATGAGATCGCCCACGAGCCCCGTGAACGGTGACGAACCGCCCGCGCCCACCACCGTGACCCTGTCGAGCCGACCCGCGGTCGAGATCATGGTGGCCTGCGAGGTGGCCACCAGACCGAGCACGACGGCGACGGCGCCGATCGCGACGACGACACCCCGGTCGGCCCCCGACCCCGCGTGCCCGCGGCGTACGGTCCGCGAGCCGGGCCGACCGCGCGCCGGCGGTCCCGCCGACGCCAGCATCGCGACGTACGCGGCGGCGGGCAGCACCATCGCCTGCCACGGCAGCAGTCCGGGCGCGAACGTCGAGCCGGTGACGAAGGCCGCGAGCGCCGGGACGGCCACGAGCGCGGGCAGCCGCACCGCGAGCGCGTCGACCACGATCGCGAGCAGTCCGACGACGGCGGTCAGCACGAACTCGACCGCCGGCACGACACCGGCGGGCGCCCCGGAGACCTGGATGTGCTCGGCCGCGACGCGCACCAGATCGGCGACGGCGCTCGGCGTCGACACCTCGAAGAGGACGGCGACGAGGAGCGCGAGTCCGACGACCTGCACGAGCGTGGCGACGATCGCCGGCGCGACCCGGCGCAGCCCGATCCCCAGGCCGACGACCCACGCGACCGCCAGCACCGGGCGCAGCCACCACGCGCTGCCGACCAGCACCTCGTCGACGGCGGCCAGGCTCGCCAGCAGCGTGACGGCCGCCAGCACCTGGGTCACGGCGGTGCGGGCGGTCGTCGGAGCCCCGCCACCGGGGCCGCCACCGCTTCCGCTCCCGGACAGGCGACCCGGTCGGCGCCGCGGGGCGGGCGCGACGGCGGGGCGCCGGGCCGCGAGGCCGGTCCGCGGACGCTCGGGCCGCGTCGCCGTCGTCATCGCACGCCCTCCTCGTGGGCGGGACCGCGCGCCGCGACCGACGTGAGGGTGCACGCGCCACGCCACGCGTGGGCGAGGTGGGCGCCGCCGTCGGGCGTCGCGGCGTCGCCGACGTCCACGGGGACCACGCGCCAGCCGGCCGCGCGCAGCACGGCCGCGCACTCGGAGCCGTCGCGCACGCCCGCAGCGTCGTCGAGCACGAAGGCGATCGCAGCCCCGCGGCGCAGCCCGGCCAGCGTGCGCGCCTCGGCACCGCTCAGCGGTCCGACGACGGCGACCACCGCGTCGGTCCCGGCGGGCGCGGTCGGGTGCAGCTCGCCGCGCCTGGTCCCGGCCGCGGCGAGCACGCCGAGCAGCTCGTCGGCGACGTCGTGCCCCTGGACCAGGACGTGCCCGGTGTGGTCGACGACCGTGAGGTCGACGTCCTGCTCCAGCAGGTGGTGGCCGATCGAGGCGCCCAGCGTGACGGCGACCTCGAGGCCGTCCTCGCCGTCGTCGCGGTCCTCCGGGGGGCCGAGCCGGTAGGCCGACGTGCGGTGGTCGAGCACGAGCAGCGCGGTGCCGAGCGTCGTGGCCGCCGCCACGCGGACCACGAGGTCCTCCTCGAGCCGGGCGGACGCGCGCCAGTGCACGCTGCGGATGTCGTCCCCCATGCGGTAGGCGCGCACGCCGGCGTCGGGATCGCCGCCGGCCGCCGTCGCGCTCGAGGTGCCGGTCGCCGAGCCGCGGCCGTTCAGCCCGCGCGGCAGGCCGACCAGCGGGACGACCGTGGGCAGCACGAGCACCTCGGTGCGTGCCGGGAGCCGTCGGCGCACCTGGGAGAGGCCGAGCGGGTCGGTCTGGCGCAGCAGCGGCGAGCCGATCGTGTAGCTGCCGCGGCGCCGCGCCTCGATCGGGATCCGCAGCTCGCCCCACTCCCCCGGAGCGATCGGCGGCACCGTGCGACGCGCACCAGGCATGAGGAGCCGGACGCCGGGCTGCAGGACGTCGAGCGGCCGTGTGGTGCGGTCGTACGTGTTGCGCAGCCGGACGCGCACGACGCCGCCCTCGCCGGCCTGCAGCCGCTGCGGCACCACGCGGTGCTCGACGGCGAGGCTCACGCGGCGGAGCCCGGTCGCCGCCCAGGCGAGGGCGGGCAGCACGAGGGCGAGCACGCCGACGAAGATCAGGTCCCGCTCGCGCAGCACGAACGCGCCCGCCACGGTCAGGACGCCGACCGCCACGAACCAGCCCCCGCGCGTGGTGAGCGAGTGGCCGGTGCGGACGCGGCGGCGCCGGCGAGGTGCCGTCGGCGCTCGCCGGGCCCGGGTGCTAGCGCCGCTCACCGCGGGGCACCGCCGTGCGCTCCACCAGCTGCTCGACGAGCTCCTGCGCCGTGTGACGGGCGCGGCCCGGCCCGACGGGGGCGAGCAGCAGGCGGTGGGCGAGGACGGGCACCGCGAGGCGAGCGACGTCGTCGGGCACCACGTAGTCGCGGCCCTCCATCGCCGCGGCCGCCTTCGCGGCGCGGGACAGGTGCAGGGCTGCGCGCGGCGAAGCCCCGAGGAGCACCTCGGGCAGCTCGCGCGTGCCGCGGACGAGGGTGAGGAGGTAGTCGCGCACCTGCGCCGCGACGTGGACCTGTGCGACGGCGTCGGCCAGCCGCTGGACCAGCGGGCCGTCGGCGACCTGACGCACGTCGTCGAGCGGATCGGCGGTGTGTCGGTCCTCGAGCATCGCGAGCTCGGCGGCGCGGTCGGGATAGCCGATCGTGGTCTGCGCGAGGAAGCGGTCGCGCTGGGCCTCGGGCAGCGGGAAGGTGCCCTCCATCTCGACCGGGTTCTGCGTCGCCAGGACGAGGAACGGTCGCGTCAGCGGGTAGGTCGTGCCGTCGACCGAGACCTGGCTCTCCTCCATCGCCTCCAGCAGCGCCGACTGCGTGCGCGGCGAGGCCCGGTTGATCTCGTCGGCGACCACGATCGAGGCGAACACCGGACCGGGGCGGAACTCGAACTCCGACGTCACGCGGTTGTAGATGCTCACGCCCGTGACGTCGCTCGGCATGAGGTCGGGCGTGAACTGGATCCGCGAGACGGGCGCGTCCACGGCGCGCGAGAGCGCCTTGGCCAGGCTGGTCTTGCCGGTGCCGGGCACGTCCTCGATGAGGAGGTGGCCCTCGGAGAGGAGGCAGACGACGGCGAGGCGGACCACGTCCTCCTTGCCCACCAGCACGCGGGAGACCTGCACGCAGATGTCCTCGGCGACGTCGGCGACCTCGCGGACCCGGTCCGAGGCGGTGCTCGCGACGGCGCGGCGGGCGCGGACGGGGGGTTCCTCGGAGCGGACGGGCGGTGCGAACTGGTCCTGGCTCGTCAACGTGCGCTCCCTGCCATCGGTCGGGCGAGGTGCCACGTGCACCGGCGCTCGGGACGTCCAGTCTCGCAAACATCGGCGGGTTTCGGGTACCTGCGGGCGTGCACGGATCGGGTCGGGTCCGGCGCGCCGCGAGCCGGCCGGGGTTCGCCCGCTACGGTGGCCCCACCCGCCGCGCCACGGCACCGGAGAAGAGGAACGCCCATGCTCGGAGTCCACTCAGAGGTCGGTCGGCTCGCGCAGGTCGTGCTGCACGAGCCCGGTCTCGAGCTGTACCGCCTCACCCCCGGCAACGTCGAGGAGCTCCTGTTCGACGACGTCATGTGGGTCCAGCGGGCTCAGGAGGAGCACCGGGGCTTCCAGAAGGCCCTCACCGATCGCGGCGTGACCGTCCACCTCTTCCGCGACCTGGTCACGACGGCGATCGACGCACCGGGAGCGCGCGAGTTCCTGCAGACCGAGCTCGTCACGGCCCAGCAGTTCGGCGGCGGCCTCGAGCGGCACCTCGTCGAGCTGGTGGGCGAGATGCCGGCGGCGGACCTGGCCGGCGTGCTCATCGGCGGTCTGCTCAAGCGCGAGGCGGCCGCACAGCTCACGCGCGCGTCGAGCCTCCTGCTGGAGGTGCTCGGCGAGGACGACTTCCTGCTCTCCCCGCTGCCCAACCACCTGTACCAGCGCGACAACTCCGCCTGGATCTACGGCGGCGTCGCGATCAACCCGATGGCCAAGCTCGCGCGCCAGCGCGAGGGCATCAACAGCCGGCTCGTGCTCAACTTCCACCCCGCGTTCGCGACGGAGCCGTTCACCTTCTACCGCGGCAACGACTCCGTCCACCACGCGCCGGCGACGGTGGAAGGCGGCGACATCCTCGTCGTCGGGAACCGCACGGTGATGATCGGGATCGGTGAGCGAACGGCGCCGCAGGGTGCGGAGGCGCTCGCCCACGCACTGTTCGCGGCCGACGCCGTCGACCGGATCATCGCCGTCGAGCTGCCGAACCAGCGCGCGTTCATGCACCTCGACACCGCGATGACGATGATCGACACCGACGCGTTCAGCGTCTACCCCTACCTGCCCGAGTCGCTGCGCTCATACACGCTGGTGGCGAGCGACGCCGGATCGCCCGCCGGGGAGTTCCGGGTCGCCGAGAACGCGGAGCTGTTCCCTGTCGTGGCGGACGCGATCGGCGTCGAGCGGATCCGCGTGCTGCAGGCGCCGACCGACACGTTCGAGGCCGCGCGCGAGCAGTGGGACGACGGCAACAACTTCCTCGCGGTCTCCCCCGGCGTCGTGCTCGGGTACGAGCGCAACACCACGACGAACCTCTACCTGGCCGACCAGGGCATCGAGGTCGTGGGGCTGGTGGGCTCGGAGCTGGGCCGCGGCCGCGGCGGTCCGCGCTGCATGAGCTGCCCGATCGAGCGCGCCGCGGTCTAGCCCCCCTACGCCGGCGAGGGGTTTCCGCACCACCGGCGAGGGGGTTACGCACCACCGGCGAGGGGTTTCCGCACCACCGGCGAGGGGTTTCCGCACCACCGGCGAGGAGTCAGTGCGCGCGGCGTCCCCGCCACAACCCGCAGGCCAGCAGCACGCCCCAGACGATGAACAGCGGGTCCCACAGCCACGCGTGCCCGATCATCGCGGGCCGGTCGATCGCGCCGCCGTCGTTGACGACGCCCGCGAGCACCAGGTTGCCGACCACCGTGTTCGCGCCACCCCATCCCACCAGGACGACGACGGCGAGCCACGCCAGCGTCCGTGTCACGCGGCGCCAGGGCCACCGCCGCGCGTCGAGCCACGCGGGCCCGACGGCGGCCACCGCCTTCACCACGACCAACGGCGCGAGGAGCCAGAGGCGCCCGTCGAAGGTGGTGAGCACGCGTTCGCCGAGCGTCTCCAGCAGCCAGGTCCCGCCGGCCGCCCAGTACGCGCTGATCGCGGCGTGCAGAAGGCCGACGACCGCGGCCGCCGCGAGGAGGGCCCGTCCCGGGCGCGACGGCGGGGGTGCGGTCGTGCGCGCATCGTCCACGCCTCCACACTTCTTCCGGTCACCGGCCCACGACAACCCCGACCTCGGAGCCGTCCCCCGGCCATGGCAGCACGAAGCCCCCAATCCTCGCGAGGACGGGGGCTTCGCTCCCCGGTCGATCTGGACCGGGGCAGGGTGGCGGCGCCGGCACGTGAGGGGCGTGGTGACCCGCGACTGGTCGCAGGAACCCGGCAGACACCACCCGTCTGAGGCGACCCAGGGGGCCGCGGTACGGGAACCGTCCGAGACGGCGGTGGGGCAGTCACGAACCTGGGCTCCTGACCGTCCTTGGTCATCGTGCACCCATCGCGCAACATTTAGATGAAACTGGGCACCGGCCGAGAAATGAAACGCGTCACAGCGCGCTACCGGGATGATCGGATCGCACGAAAGCGGAGCAAACATTGCCGACGCAATTTTCCGGGCCCGCCGCACCCCGCCCAGACTGAGCCGAAAGAGCGGGACCGGTTCACCGACAAGTCAAAAATGATCAACGGACACCAAGAAGCATTTTCTCGGACCGAGCGGGCCCACCGCCGGTCGCGCCGCTTCCGCGCCGGCCGCAACGTTGCTAGCGTCGGGGCACGCCGGGGTCGACGGCGTGGGGACCCCCCTCCGAGACCTGCGAGCACCACACACCATTCCATGACGGTTGCGCGCCCGAACGCCCGCCCGGGCATTCGCGACAAAGTCACTTGTCGCGCGCCGGCACGTGACCGCGACGTGGCAGCCCGCGGTCGTCAGATTCTTTGGAGGGCAGCTCTGTGAATGACACGTCACAGGAGGGTGCAGCGTCATCCGCGAACCCCTCGGGAGCTGGCGCGGAAAAAGTCGACAATGCTGGCCCGACCCACCGATTCCTCACCGTCGACGAGGTCGCCGAGCAGCTGCGGGTCAAGCCGGCGGCCGTCCGATCGCTGCTCTACAGCGGTGACCTCGTGGGCTTCCAGGTCGGGGAGCGCGGCCTGTGGCGCGTCGAGCGGGTCGACTTCGACGACTACGTCTCCGCCCAGAAATCACGCGCCGTGGGCACGCGCAGGGTCGCGACGAACCGGACGGCGTAGCCGCGGGCCCGCTCGCCCCGTACCGTGCGGCCCGCGTGGGTGGGAGGATCCACGCATGTCCACGATCGATCCGCTGCAGACACTGCTCGATGACGAGCGCACCCAGCTCGACGCGCGGCTCGACGCCCACCGCCACGGCCTGCGCGCCAGCCTGGACGGACTGACGGAGGAGGAGGTCCACCGTCGCCTCGTCCAGTCCGACACGACGCTGATCGGCCTGCTGGCGCACGTCACCTACGTCGAGCAGATCTGGTCCCAGGAGGCGGTGCTCGGGCGGCCACGCGCGGAGCTGGGCCTCCCGCCGTCGCCGGCCGACGCCTTCCACCTCCCCCACGGCCGCACGATCGACGCCGCCCTCGCGGCCCACGCGGCCGCCGTCGAGCAGTCGAGGCACACCCTCGCGCTGCGGGGGCTTGGCGACGTCGTGACCGGGCACGCGTTCGGCCCGATGACCGTGCGCTGGGTGCTCCTGCACCTCCTGTCCGAGCTCGCGCAGCACCACGGCCACGCCGAGATCCTGCGGGAGCAGGTGCTCGCGCTGCGCGACTAGCGGCGGGGTGGCGGTGGTGGCGGGTGCGCAACCCCCTCGCCGACGGTGCAGAAACCCCTCGCCGGGCGTGACGGCGCACGCTCGCTAGGCTCGAGGAGTGGCCTCCCCTCCCGCGCACGTCCTGGACCTCTTCGCGGTCCCCGACCTCGCGACCCCGCTCCCCGGCGGCCAGGGTGAGAGCGTGCAGGTCGGCGACCTGGTCCTGAGCCCGGGCCGCGACGCCGACGTCCAGGCCTGGCTGAGCCCCGTGCTCGCCCGCTTCGCCTACGAGCTCGACCTCTCCCCCAGCCGCCGCGGCTTCCGCGTCGCGATGCCCGTCCCCGCGCGCGACGGCGAGTGGGTCGTCGACGGCTGGGCCGCGAGCCGCTACGAGCCGGGCACCACCACGTGCCACGACCTCGACGTCGTCCTCGCCGCCGGCCGCCTCCTGCACGCCCGCCTCGCGTCGCTCGTCGGCGCGCGCCCGGCGGCCGTCGCGGCGCGCACCGACCGGTGGGCGACGGCGGAGCGGCTCGCCTTCGCGCCGTCGCGGGCCGTCGTAGCGCCCACCACGGGCCCGACCCCGGACGCCGCCACCCTCGCCCACCACGCCACCGACCACCCCGTCGTGGCCGGCCTCGTCGCCGAGCTCGCCACCACCGATCCGGCCGACCTCGGCCCGAACCAGCTGGTGCACGCCGACCTCGCGGGCAACGTGCTGATCGACGGCGCGGGCGCCGCCGTCGTCATCGACCTCGCTCCCGCCTGGCGGCCGCAGCGCTGGGCCGAGGCTGTCTGCGTGCTCGACTCCGTGCTGTGGCACGGTGCCCCGCCCGCGGTCCTGGAGGACTGGACGTCCGGCGTCGAGCGCCAGGCGATGCTGCGGGCCGTGCTGTTCCGCGTGCTGTCCGACCGGCCTGTCCGCCCCCGTCCCTACGAGGCGGTCCTGACCGCGCTCGGTCGACCTGCACCGCGCAACGTCCCGCGCTGACTACTCTTCCCGGATGGCCCGACTCCTCGCCGTCTGCACCGTCCACCAGCTTCGCCCCGACCCGGGGACCATCGGCGTCACCGCGATCGGCAAGCGTCCGGTCGACGGGCCGGTGAGGATCGGCCCGTACGGCGTGCGCGCCGACGTCCAGGCCGATCGGAAGCACCACGGCGGCCTGGAGAAGGCCCTCTACGCCTACGCGCAGGAGGACGCCGAGTTCTGGGCCGAGCGGCTCGGGCGCGACCTCCCGCCGGGGTTCTTCGGCGAGAACCTGCGCACCGAGGGCATCGACGTCAACGCCGCGCGCATCGGCGAGGTGTGGCGTCTCGGGGACCAGGTCGAGGTCCAGGTGACGATGCCGCGCACGCCGTGCGGGACGTTCGCACGCCGGGTCGGCGGTGCGGACGAGCGCGGCTGGGTCCGCCGGTTCTCGCAGGAGCGCCGGCTCGGCCCCTACCTCCGGGTGGTGCGGAACGGAACGGTTCGCGCCGGGGACGAGATCGTCGTCCTCGACCGCCCCGACGACGCCCCGGGTCTGATCGAGATCTACCGTGATCCGGCCTGATCCGGCCTGATCCGGGCACCGTCTCACCCACACGAGACGTTCGGCGGCGAACCGAACGACGCGATCGTCGGGGCTAGCCTGTGGGCATGGACGCGCCGACCGCCCCGCCGGGCCTCGACGCCATCGCCGAGCGCTTGCGCGACCTCCGCGTCCAGGCGGGCCAGCCGAGCTTCACCGAGATCGCCCGAGAGGTCGGTCGGTTGCGGGATGCCCGCGGTGTGAGCCCCTGGGCCGCCAGGCCCGGCCGCGTCACCGTGTACGACGTCTTCCGCGACGGCCGCAAGCGTGTCGACATCGACCTGGTGCTGGACGTGCTGACCGCCCTGGGGTTCGCGGACGAACGCGTGCCGGTCAGGCAGCTCTACCGCGAGATCGTCAGCACGCGCGCCTCCAGCACCGCCCGGCCGCGTGTCGAGACCCTCGCCGTCCCTGCCGACGTCGACCTGCTGGGGCGCGAGCTCGAGCTCGAGCACCTCCTCACCGCCCTGACGACGGCGGCCCTCGCATCCTCCGACAAGACGTTCGCGGTGGTCACGGGGCTCGCGGGCGTCGGGAAGACCGCCCTCGCGCGCGCCGTCACCCATCGGCTGGTGGCGACCGTCCCCGGGGCGTTCGCCGTCGAGGCTTCCGTCCGCACCGCCTCGGGCGACAGCGAGGCGACCTCCGTCGGGCCCGACCACATCGTCTCGGCCGTCGACGCGATGCTCCAGCGCCGGCGGCAGTCCGACGACGACGTCGCCCCCCGCTGCGTGGTGCTGCTGGACGACGTCGTCTCGAGCGAGAACCTCGAGGCGGTCGTCGCCGGGCTGCCGAGCGGGAGTCTCGTCGTCGCGACCTGCCGGCGCGACCTCGTGGTGACCGGCACGGCCGCGCACGTCCGCCTCGGCCCCCTCGACACGACCACGACCGCCGCGCTGCTGCGCGCCGCCCTCCCCACCGATCGTGTCGTCTCCGACGCCGACTCCGAGGCCCTCCACCGCCTCGCGGAGCTGTGCGGCGGCCTGCCGCTCGCCGTCTCGATCCTCCAGGGCCAGATCGCCGCCCGGCCCGGCTGGCCGCTCTCCGACGTGGAGATGTGGCTCGCCCGCGCCGAGCAGGAGCACGTCGGCTTTCTCGACTCGGTCCACGACGGTCTCGATCCGGGCGTCGCGCGGGCGCTGCGCCTGTGCGCCCTGCACCCCGCGCGCCTCTCACCCGCCGAGATCGCAGCTCTGACGGGAACCGATGACACCGAGGCGGAGCGCGCGATCGCCGTCCTCGTCCGGGAGCACCTGCTGGTGCGCGATCCCGGCGGGCGGCTCGACCTGCACGACCTCGTCCGGGGGCACGCGCAGCGCCGAGCGACCGAGGTCGAGCCGTACTCGCAGGTCAAGCTCGCCGTCGAACGCCTCGGCGGGCTTCTGCTTCACTCCCCCGACCCCGGCACCGACTGGCTCGAGGAGCACGTCGAGGTGGTGGTCACGACGGCGCAGCTCGCCGCCGACCACGAGCTTCCCGCCGTCGTCACCGGCCTCGCGGACCTCGCACACGTCCACCTGCGCCGCACGCTGCGCGACGGCGACTCGCTCCTCCTGCTCGGGGCCGCGCGCCGGCACGGGCTGCCCGAGGAGCGTGCCGAGGCTGATCGGCGCTACATCCAGACGCTGCTCTACGCCAAGGACGCGACGGGTGCCCTCGCCATCGGTGAGCCGCTGCTGGCCCTGACGTCCGACCCGCGCTACCACCACAGCCTCGCCCTGGTTGCGGAGGCGTACCGCTTCTCGGCGCGCTACGACGACGCGATCCGCACCGCGCTGTCGGCCCGCGACGGCGCGATCGCGGCCGAGGATCTCTTCGTCATCACCATCGCCAGCTCGACTCTCGTCTACAGCCACCTCGAGAAGCTCGAGGCCACCCGGGCCCGCGAGGCCTGCGAGGTCGGCCTCGCCGCTCTCGCCGACGCCGAGGCCCCGCACGAACGCCTCAGCCTCCTGCACTCCCTCGGGCGGACGCTCGTGCTCGACGCCGAGTGGGACCGGGCGCGGCAGGCCTACGAGGAGTGTCGCGTGCTCGCAGCTGGAGCCGACCGCCAGGACATGCTCGCGTTCTGCGCGCTGCAGCTCGAGGTGATCGACCTCCTCAGCGGCGACGTCATGACGGCGGTCACCCGCCTCACGGCGACGGTCGAGTCGGCCCTACGGATCGGCGACGCCTACGTCGCGTTCGAGGGGATGCTCTGGCTCGGCCTCGCCCACCTGCGCGCGGGAGACCCCGACGCCGCGGCCCCGTGGCTCGACCAGGCCCGCGAGGCCGCCGACATCGACGACACCGGGCGGGTCGAGGCCCACCTCGCCGAGCTCGCGCTCGGTCGCCGCGACGCCGACGCCGCCGAACGTCACCTCCGGGCGGCGACGACGCTCGGTCGGGGCGGCCGGACCGTCGAGCTGCTGGTGGCGCAGGGCCTCGGTGACGTGGCGGCGCTCCGCGGGGACCTCGACGACGCGCGACAGCACTGGGGCGACGCGCTAGCCCTGGACCCACCCGCGCTGTACGCGGTGCCGCTGCGCGAGCGGGTCGAGGGAGGCGAGCGTCGCTGAAGACTCAGCCGTCGACGACGACGAGCGGCCCCTCCTCCGTCGTCGGCACCTCGAAGCCCGCGACGAACCGGCGGAGCGTCGCCTCGCTGAGGACGACGTCGTCGGGACCGGCGCCCGTCCGGGCGGCGACCCGGGCGAGCAGGGTCTCGATCGGGACGCGCAGGTAGACCGTCGTCGGCACGACACCGAGCGGGGCGAGCAGCTCCCGGTAGGACAGCCGCAGCGCACGCTGCCAGAACGAGGTGTCGACGACGACGTCGCGGCCCGCCTCGACCAGCTCCACCAGCCGGGCGCGCACCGCCTCGTGCACCTGCGCGACGGCGCCGTCGGGCAGGGGGTAGCCGTGGAACCCCCGCCGGGCCGCCTCCTCGTCCCAGCCCAGGCGGACGTAGCCGTCGGCCTCGAGCGCGCGGGACGCCGTCGACTTGCCCGACCCCGCGGGGCCGCACATGAGGATGACGCGCGGTCTCACCACGCGAGCAGGTGCTCCGGCGTGAACGTGAGGACGGTGGAGAACTTCTCCACGATGTCCTCGATCGGCATGCCGTAGGCCTCGATGGCCTCGGCGTACTTGGCCGAGTACGCCTCGCGGTGGTCCTCGAGCCACGAGAGCGTGCCGCGGTCGAGGACCTCGGCGCTCCCGCGCAGGACGACGACGTCGTCGCCGAACGGCCCGCCGGCCTGCAGATGGACGAGCACGGGCGAGCCGCGGCGGACGTGGGCCACCTTGTGCGAGCCTGGCTCGCTGAGGATCGAGAGGCGGCCGTCGTGCCAGAAGAACCAGACGGGCACCGCGCGGGGAGAGCCGTCCTCCGCCGTCGTGACGATCCACGCGATCAGGTCGCGCTCCAGCATTCCCAGCGCCTTGGCATGGGCGTCGTTCTCGGGGTCGAACGTGAACGCGGTCATGGCTGCTCCCTCGTCGGTACCGGTGCGGCGACCGTACTCCCGCCCACCGACAGCTGTGGTGGGGTGGGCGCATGACGCTGCTCCGCTCCCTCGCCCTGTTCGGTGCCGCCGCACTCCTCGAGATCGGGGGCGCCTGGCTGGTGTGGCAGGGCGTGCGCGAGCATCGCGGCTGGGCGTGGATCGGCGCGGGGGTGATCGCGCTCGGTCTGTACGGCCTGGTCGCGACCCTCCAGCCGGACGCGAACTTCGGCCGCATCCTCGCGGCCTACGGCGGCGTGTTCGTCGCCGGCTCGCTCGCGTGGGGGATGGTCGTCGACGGGTTCCGGCCCGACCGCTGGGACGTGACGGGCGCGCTGCTGTGCCTGGTCGGCGTCGCCGTCATCATGTACGCCCCGCGGCCGGACGCCTGAGCCCGACCGGTCAGCGGGTGACCGGAGCGGGCCGGCCGAGGGCCGTCCACTGCTCGTAGGTGAGACGGAACCCGTCACCGGTGATGGGACTGTCCAGGTAGAGGGTGGCGGAGCCGGGCTTCTTCCAGACGACCTCGCCGATCACGTGCGTGACGGTCTTCGGCGTGGGCGAGCCGTAGCCGAGCCACTCGGGGTACAGGAGGCGGTAGCCCTCGCCCGTCGTCGTGTCGGTCAGGTGACCGATCGCCGACGACCAGGGGTACCTGTAGAAGCCGGTCGTGGCCCAGACCTCGGGCGCAGGCGAGCCGGCGTCGCGCCACTCCCCGGGCGTGAGCTTGTGCCACGGCGTCGAGTAGAGGTCACCGACGAAGATCTCGTCGGACGAGGCGACCTTGACGAAGGTGGAGTAGGCCCGCCACCCCGCCGCGCGGGGTGTCGGGTACCCGGCCTTGGCCCACCGCTGCCCGTCGAGGTAGACCCACACCCAGTCCTCGCGCTCGGGACCGTAGTAGTGCACGGCGTAGACATCGGAGTCCCACGGGTACTTCACGTACTCGACCGGGGCCGGGAGGGGCGCGGGGAAGCCTGCCGCGGCCCACTCCTCGAAGCTGGCGACCAACGTGTTCGGAGCCTCGGCCGCGTGGTCGTGCCGGTACAGGACGTCGTCGTAGGTCGTGGAGTAGTACCCGGACTCGAGCGCCTGCGACGGAGCGACGACGAGGGTGCCGGCGAGGGCGAGACCGAGGGTGGCACCGAGAAGGCGGGACGTGCGGGACATGACAGCTCCGAGATCTGTGAGAGGGGTGGACTCCATCGCGCCGGCCCACCCGATCAGCACTCTCGTCGGGGCCGACCGACACCTCCACCTTCCGCGCCGCGGGGGAATTCCGCAATACCGGCGCGATATCGATCTGATCACGAGGAAGGAATTGACGAACCGCTCGACAACAATGCCCGGATAAAACGTTACGGGATATTTATCGAAAGTGACCCAACGTTTTCGGATGTTCTCGTCGCATCCACCGAAAGTCCGCTCCGCGCCGCCCGACGTCAGCCCCGCGGATGCACGCGCAGCGTCGCCGTCGCGGCCGTCGGGCCGACGACGGAGCCGACGATCCGCGCCCCGTAGCGGTCGTACTTGGCGTGGTAGGCGGCGTCGACCGCCGCGTGCCACGCGACGTGGGCACCGCCGTCGTCCACCAGCTCGAACGCGACGTCCCGCGTCACCCCGCCCACGGACACCCGACCGACGCCGGAGGTCACCGCACGACGGAACCAGCCGTTCCCGGGACCGGACGCCGACCGGATCACGACGTCGTCGCCCGCGCGGACGACCCAGATCGTGACGGCCGGCCGCAACGACCCGTCCGAGCGCCGCGAGGACACCTCCAGCTCGTCGGAGCGCGCGGCGACCTCCAGCTCACGTTCCGTCCAGCTCATCGCTTCTCGCCCGTCCCGTCCCGCGCGCCGTCGTAGGCCTCGTCCGTCACGGCCTCGGCCCAGGCCGTCTCCGACCCGTCCCGCGCGTCGGTCGTCTCCCACATCGCCAGGTGCTCCATGAACGCCTCGGCGCCGGCGCCGTGCCAGTGCTCCTCGCCCGGCGGGCACCAGACGGTCTCACCGGGGCGGACCTCCAGCACGACGCCGTCGCGCGTCCCCACCCGTGCCACGCCCTGCGTGACGTGGAGCGACTGACCGACCGCGTGGGAGTGCCAGAAGGTGCGAGCGCCGGGGGCGAACCGCACGGTGTTGACCCGCAGCCGGGACGGCGCCGGGGGCGCGGCGACGACGTCGAACCACACGTCGCCGGTGAACCACGCCCCGGGAGCACGGGTGGTGGGCGGGGGGTCGATGCGCTCGGTGGCTCTCATGGCTGCCAGCCAACCCCGTCCCCAGCCGTCGCGGGAGTCACTGGCGTCACAGGTACTGCCAGGGCCTGTCTCGCGGCCCGACGACGGTCGTAGGGTCGCGGTCATGGACAACCGCGACGAGGTGCGCACCTTCCTGGCCACGCGCCGGGCGAGGATCACGCCCGCCGACGCCGGGCTCCCGGCCTACGGCGAGCACCGGCGGGTGCCCGGCCTGCGGCGCGAGGAGGTCGCGATGCTCGCGGGCGTCTCGGTCGACTACTACGTCCGCCTCGAGCGCGGGAACCTCGCGGGCGCCTCCGAGCAGGTGCTCGACGCGCTCGCCGACGCCCTCCGCCTGGACGACGCCGAGCGGCAGCACCTGCGCGACCTCGCGCGCGCCTCGTCGGGTCGACCGCCCCGGCAGCGTCGCCGTCGTTCCGACACGGCCGCCGTCCCCGCGAGCGTGCAGCTGATGCTCGGCGCGATCACCGGCGCCCCCGCCGTCGTCCGCAACGACCACCTCGACGTGCTCGCGCTGAACCCGATGGCCCGGGCCCTGTACGCGCCGCTCGTGGACGGGCCGTCGACGAACGGCGGCCGCCCCCCGAACCACGCCCGGTTCGCGTTCCTGGACCCGGCCTCGCGCGAGTTCTGGATCGACTGGCCACGCGCCGCGCGCGACACGGTCGGGGTGCTCCGGGCCCAGGCCGGCCGCGACCCGCACAACCGGGCCCTGCACGACCTGGTGGGCGAGCTCTCGACCCGCAGCGAGGAGTTCCGCGAGCTGTGGGCGCGGCACGACGTGCACGTCCACTCCGGCGGGGTGAAGCTCATCCACCACCCCGTCGTCGGGCGGCTCGAGCTCAGCTACGACACGCTCCCGATCATGCAGGCGCCCGGCCTGACGATGCTCGTCTACACGGCGCCCGCGGGATCGCCGTCGGCCGACGCGCTGCAGCTGCTCGCCACCTGGGGCGCGACGCCGACCACGGCGCCGGCGCCGACCGCCCCCGCCACCACCGACTAGCCGACCGACCACTCCCCACACCACGGAGGTTCCCCATGCACACACGCACGCTCGGACAGGGTCTGCAGGTCTCCGCCGTCGGCCTCGGCGCGATGGGCATGTCCCAGAGCTACGGCCCCAACCCCGGCAGCCGCGAGGACATGATCGGCGTGCTGCGCGGCGCCGTCGAGCGCGGGGTCACGTTCATCGACACGGCCGAGGTCTACGGGCCGTACGTCAACGAGGAGCTCGTCGGCGAGGCGCTCGCACCGGTGCGCGACGACGTCGTCATCGCCACGAAGTTCGGCTGGAACATCGCCGACGGAAAGATGCAGGGCACCGACAGCCGCCCCGAGCAGATCCGCCGGGTGGCCGACGCCTCGCTGCAGCGCCTGCGCACCGACGTCATCGACCTCTTCTACCAGCACCGCGTCGACCCCGACGTGCCGATCGAGGATGTCGCGGGGACGGTCGCGGAGCTGGTCGCGGCGGGCAAGGTCCGCCACTTCGGTCTGTCGGAGGCCGGCGCCGGCACGATCCGCCGCGCGCACGCCGTCCACCCCGTCACCGCCGTCCAGAGCGAGTACTCGCTGTGGACGCGCGACCCCGAGCCCGAGGTGCTGCCCGCGCTGGCCGAGCTCGGCATCGGCTTCGTGCCGTTCAGCCCGCTCGGCAAGGGCTTCCTCACGGGCACGGTCGACGCGTCCACCGCCTTCACCGAGGGCGACGTGCGCGGCACGATCCCGCGCTTCACCGCCGAGAACCGCGACGCCAACCAGGTGCTCGTCGCCCGGGTGCGCGAGCTGGCCGAGGCCCGCGGCGCGACGCCGGGCCAGGTCGCGCTCGCGTGGCTGCTGTCGCAGCAGCCGTGGATCGTGCCGATCCCCGGCACGCGCCGGATCTCGCGCGTCGAGGAGAACGCGGGGGCGACGGTGATCGCGCTGTCGGCCGACGACGTCGCCTCGCTCAGCGCGCTCGCCACGACCGTCGGCGTGGTCGGCGACCGCTACAACGAGGCCGGGATGGGCATGGTCGGGCTGTAGCCCGCGCGCCGCTCAGCCCCGCGGCCCGAAGTGGTCGTCCCACGTCCCGACGGCGACGATCCCCTCGGCCGCGGCGGCGAGCGCGGGGTCGGCGGTGACCAGCAGGTCGGACTGCAGCTGCGCGACGGCGAGGTACTCCGCCAGGGCGGTGTCGTCCCGGTCGAGCTGCGCCGCGATCCGCCACGCCACCGCGCGGGAGACCCGGTCGCCGAGCAGCCGGATCTTCAGCCCGGCGAGGCCCTCGAGCAGGCGGCGTCCCTCGGCGTCCGCCAGCTCGCCCGCCCGCACCGCGCGGTAGAGCTCCTGCAGCGCGTGGGAGCGCAGCACCGCCGGCCCGACGAGGTGCTGCTCGGGTCTGATGCGCACGCCCTCGCGGACGAGCCGCAGCGCGACGTCGGCGTCGATCGCGATCCGGGTCATCCGGAGAAGGTACTCCGCCTCCCTCGCCGCGGCGGTGCCGACCTGCGTACCGTCGGGAGGTCCGACGTCCCCGACGCAAGGAGCCCCTCGTGCGCAGCACCGACGTCCTGGCCGATGCCTTCGGCCGGATCCCCGACCTGATCCACCACGCGCTCGACGGCGCGGACCACGCCACGCTCACGCGCCGCCTCGACCCCGCGACCAACACGCTCGCGTGGCTGGCCTGGCACACCGGCCGCGAGCAGGACGCGCAGATCGCGGCGCTGGCCGGCACCCCCGAGGTCTGGGTCAGCGACGGCTGGGCGCGCCGCGCCGCCCTCGACCTGCCGGACGACGACATGGGCTACGGCCACGACGCCGCCCACGTCGAGCGCGTGGACGCCCCCGCCGACGTGCTGCTCGGCTACGCGACGGCGGTCGAGCAGGCGGCCCGGACCTACCTCGCGGGGCTGGCGGACGACGATCTCGACGTCGTCGTCGACGAGGACTGGGATCCGCCGGTCACGCTCGGCGCGCGGCTGGTGAGCGTGGTCGGCGACGCGCTCGAGCACGCGGGGCAGGCGGCGTTCCTGCGCGGGGTGCTGGACCGCGCACGCTGACGAGGGGCTAGGCGACCTCGTCGACGAGAACCGCGTAGTACGTCGTCGAGCGCTCGGAGGTCCAGCCACCGAAGGCGAGCCCGACCACGTCGGTCCGCCCGCGCGCCAGCTCGTGCGACTCGCCGTCGCAGGTCACGGCCGACTCGCTGGAGTGCTCCCCGGCCGAGCGGCTGACCGACAGGTAGACAGTGATCTGACCGCCACCGAAGCAGCGGCCGTTCACGCTCGCGACGGCGATCGGTTCGTCGAACGCCTGCGTCACCTGCGGGCCGATGACCCCGATGTCCGACCCCGCCTCGGCGCTCGCGGGGACCCCGGTGAGGCCGCCGCCGACGAAGCCGTCCGCGTCCTCGACCTCGGCGAACCAGGCGGCCGCCTCCTCGAGGTCGGCGTTCGTGCCGCAGCCGGCGAGGCCGACGGCGAGGGCAGCGGCGAGTCCCGCGGCCACCGTGAGGCGGCGGGGTCCAGGGGCAGCGCTGCCGATCATGTCGGGGAGCCTACGCGGCGCCGTTCCCCCGACCGCCCTAGAGTTTCCGCATGACCCAGGCGCAGGCCCGGACAGCGGTGCGGCGACGGCCGTGCACGACCGCGGCCCTGACGACGCTCGCGGCGTTGCTGTTCGGCAACGCGGCGGCGTGCGCGCCGGCTCCGAGGGACCCGCCCGCAGCACCCTCGGCGGCCACCGAGACCGCCGCGGACCCGGCGGCGACCGTCCTCGCCGACGCCCTCGTCGTCGAGATCGAGCAGGCCCGCCTCGACTGGGGCCGCCGGGTCGTCTCGCTCGTGATCTCGGTGCCGGACGACGCCCCCGGCGACGCCCCCGACACCGAGCTCGAGGTCGTCGCGGCGAACCTCGACTCCCCCGCCTGGGACGGGAACCGTTCCGAGGACCCCGACCGCACCGTCACCGTGGCCGCCGGTCGGACGCGCTCGATGTTCGTCGCGCTCGGCGACCCGCAGTGCGCCCCCGCGCCGGACGGTACGCCCGAGGCCCTCGCCGTCCTCACGGTCCGCACGCCCGACGGCGAGGAGCTCACGCGCGAGGTCGCCGTCACCGACCCGTACGGTCACCTCGCGCGGGCGTGGGGCGAGGACTGCGCCCGGGCCGGCGCCGAGGAGGTGGCGAGTCTCGCCATCGGCGAGGAGGTGGTGGCCGGCGAGCACGACGGCGTCACCACCGGCACGATCACGGTCACCGTCACCCCGGAGGCGACCACCGACGTCGTGCTCACGGGGATCACCGGCACCCAGCTGCTCGCGCCGCTCGGGGGCGCCGCCGCCTGGACCGATCCGTCGCTCGGCTCGGCCGCGCGGACCGGCTCGGAGGTGCCGCTGACCTTCACGGCCGTGCGGTGCGACCGGCACGCGATCGCCGAGGACAAGCGCGGCACCTACCTCGGCATCACGACGACGCGCGACGGCGTGGCGCAGCCGGTCTTCCACGTCCAGCTGCCGGAGCGGACGCGGGCGAACCTCATGGAGTGGTTCGCCCAGGCGTGCGCCTGGGAGTGAGGCGGGCGTTCGGGGGCTGCCGGGCCCGGCGCTCCAGCGGGCCGTCGACGTTGCGGGCGGGCAGCGGGACGCGGCACGCCCGGCTCACGTCGTCGTGATCTCCCCCGAGATCGCGACGACGCTCGCGCCGCCGATCCACACCCCGCCGGCGTCGCGCGTGACGCGCACCCGGCCGCGGCGGCCGACCCGCGTGCCCTGCGCCGCCGTGTACGGCGCCTCGAGCCGGCCCGTCTCGAGGAGCCACTGCGCCACGGACGCGTTGAGGCTGCCGGTGACCGGATCCTCGATCAGCGGGCCGAGTCCGTCGGTGAAGAACGCGCGCACCTCGATCGCGGCGTCCGACCCGGCGGCGTCGCCGTCGGCCGCCCCGGCGCCGTGCGCCCCGACCACGCCGATCGCCCACCCGCCGGGCCGCCGAGCGCCGTCGGGCTCGAGCGCCAGCACGGCCGCGGCGTCCCGCAGCAGCACCCCGACCCAGCCCGGGCCGTTGTCGATCCACCGGGCCTCCACGACCTCGTCGACCGCGACCCCGAGGACGGCGGCGACGTCGACCAGGTGCTCCGGCGAGACGGGTCCCGAGCGCAGCAGCGGCGGGGCCGCGAACGCGAGGTGGTCACCGCCGTCGCGCACCGTCACGAGCCCGATGCCGCACTCCTGCACGATCCTCCCGGACTCGTGCGGCACGCCGCCGGCCTCCAGCCAGGCGCGCGCCGTCCCGAGCGTGGGGTGACCGGCGAACGGCAGCTCGGTGGTGAGGCTGAAGATCCGCACGCGGTAGTCCGCGCCCTCGGTCGTCGGTGGCAGCACGAACGTGCACTCCGACAGGTTCGTCCAGGCCGAGATCCGCTGCATCTCCTCGGTCGTGAGGCCGTCGGCGTCCAGGACCACCGCGAGCGGGTTGCCGGTGAACGGCCCCGAGCCGAAGACGTCGACCTGCCGGAACGGGCGGCTCACACCAGCCCCCGGGTGAAGAGCCAGCCGAGCACGCGGCGGTTGAACTCGCGGTGCTGCTCGATGTTCACGGCGTGACCGTCGCGCTCGATCACGGTCGAGTGACCGCGCGGGGCGAGCGCCGCCGTCGCCGCCGCGTGGGTGGCCGGCCAGAACTCGCTCTCGGCGCCCGCGACCACGAGCACCGGGACGTCGCACGAGGCGACCGCGGGGCGCCAGTCGCGTCCGGCGTGGTCGTTCAGGAGCTCGAGCTCGGCGGGGGAGATGCCGAACCCGCCGCCCCCTCCCATCGCGCGCACGAGCCGCAGCAGGCGCACGCCCCGCCTCCACATCGGCGTGCCGACCCCGGTCTGCGGGATCCTCTCGGCGAAGTACGTGTCGCGGTTGCTCTCGTCGTAGCCGTAGAAGCCGTGCGGCCACTCGGACGTGTTGAGCATCTGCGGGGTCTGGTCGGCGGAGACGACGGCGGCGATCCGGTCCGTGCCCTCCTGCGCGATCCGCGCCCAGATCGTGCTCGCGCCCATCGAGCCGCCGATCACGACGGCGTCGCGCAGGTCGAGCTGGTCCAGCACCGCGCCGACGTCGCGGCCGCGGAGGTCCATCGTCACGCCCGGTTGCAGGGGTTCGGTCGTGCCGTGGCCGCGCAGGTCGACGGCGACGACGCGGTAGCCGGCCTCGGCGAACACCGGGACCTGGAACACCCAGCTCCTCGCCGCCGCCTTGAACCCGGCGACCAGCACCACCGGGCGCCCCTCGGGCGGCCCGGTGAGCGTGACGTCGAGGCGCACGCCGTCGTCGGTCGTGACGGTGGTCCGCTCGCTGGCGGTCATGGCTGCTCCTGCTGCTCGGAGGTGACGGTGGAGGTGGCGGGGAAGGCCTTGCCCGGGTTGAGGATCCCACGCGGGTCGAGCGCCGCCTTCACAGCGGCGTGCATCGCGAGGACCACGGGGTCGAGCTCGGCTGCGGCGCCGTCGAGTTTGAGCAGCCCGACGCCGTGCTCCCCCGTCACCGTGCCGCCGAGCAGCCGCGACTCCGCAACGATCCGGTCGAACGCGAGCTTCGCGCGGGCCTTCGCTGCGTCGTCGCCCTCCGGCGCGATGATCAGCGGGTGGAGGTTGCCGTCGCCGGCGTGGGCGATGGTGGCGATGACGACGTCGTGCTCCGCGGCGATCGCCTCGATCCGCGCCAGCATCTCCGGGACGGCGCCGCGCGGCACGCAGACGTCCTCGGTCAGCACCGGCCCGAGCCGCTCCAGGGCCGGGTAGGCGAGTCGTCGGGCGCGGAACAGCCGCTCGATCTCCGCCGGTTCGACGGCGCGCTCGGTCGCGCCCCCGGCCGCGCGGAGATGGGCGTCGACCCGGTCGGCAACGGCGTCGCCCGCGGCGCCCGGCTCGTCCACGGAGGCGAGCAGGACCGCCGTCGTGCCGACCGGGACGCCGAGGTGCTGCCACCGCTCGACGGCCTCGAGGCACGTGCGGTCGACCAGCTCGAGCGCGGCCGGGACGATGCCGTCCGCCATCACGGCGGCGACGGCGCGGCCCGCGTCGGTGAGGCTCGCGAACGAGCCGACGACCGCGCGCGGCTCGCGACCGCCGAGCGGAAGGAGCCTGAGCGTCACCTCCACGACGACGCCGAGCGTCCCCTCCGAGGAGACCATCAGCCCGGTGAGGTCGTAGCCGGTGGCGCCCTTCGCCGTCCGGCGCCCGAGCCGCGCGACGCTGCCGTCCGCGAGAACGACCGTCACGCCGAGCACGTAGTCGCGCGTGACGCCGTACTTCACGCAGCAGATCCCGCCGGCGTTGGTGGCGACGTTGCCGCCGATGGTCGAGCGGGCGGAGCTGGCCGGGTCCGGCGGGTACCAGAGGCCGTGCTCGGCGACGGCGGCCCGCAGGTCGTCGTTGATCACGCCGGCCTCGACGACGGCGTAGCGCTCGGCCGGGTCGATCTCCCGGATCGTCGTCAGCCGCGCCAGGCTCAGGATCAGGCAGCCGTCGACGGCGTTCGCCCCGCCCGACAGGCCGGTCCCTGCGCCGCGCGGGACGACCGGGGTGCCGGTGGCGTGGGCCGCGCGCATGACGGCGACGACGTCGTCGAGCGACTCGGCGTGCACGACGGCGAGCGGCGTCGCGTACGGCGCCCACTCGGCGTCGTCGTGCGCGTGGAGCTCGCGGGTGGGGATGTCGGTGGCGACCTGGTCGGGGCGCAGCAGCGCGAGGAGGTCGTCGACGATCGTGGTCATGGGCTCACCCTAGGGATCGGGGACCGCCGGAGCCTCGCCCCCACACGGCTGCTACGTTGGTTGCGGAACGGCCGAGCTCAACCGCCACGGACGCAGCAGTCGTGACGGGCCCGGGTCGACGACGCCCCTCGGGTCACATCAGGACAAGATCACGAGAGCAAGGCCCCGCGCGAAACGTTCTGGTTACAGAATCGGCCCTGCGTCACGGCCGTGTGAAAGTTCACGTCACCACCGCTCCCCCGGTCGCCGCGTGGCCCGCGCCACGGTAGGACCGAACAGTGACCACTCCGGAGAAATCCTCCCTGCCCCCTGCCCGCACGCGGCGTCGACGTCGTTCGATCCTCGCCGCTCTCCTCACCGCGACCGTCCTGCCCGCGGTCGCCATCCCCGCCACCGCCGAGCCCGCGGCGACCCCCGCCGTCGCGAGCCCGGAGGCCACCGCGGCCGTCGACGCCGTCCCGACGGCGGAGACGCCCGAGGGCATCAGCATCGTCGGCGGCGTCACCGCGCCGCAGTTCGGCTACGGCGACGCCATCCGCGAGCGGGTCCTGATCCCCGTCGCCGGTGTCGACCAGGACCTCGACGGCATCGACGACGTCACCGCGATCGACATCATCCGGCCGGCCGCCTCGGCCGGGGCCCTCAAGGTCCCCGCGATCATCGACCCGTCGCCCTACTTCACGACGGTCGGCCGCGGCAACGAGTCCCAGCGGCTGAGCGACCTCGACGGCGACGGCGTCACCGACCTCTTCCCGCTCTTCTACGACAACTACTTCGTCCCCCGCGGTTACGCGGTGATCCACGCCCAGATGAACGGCACCGGCTTCTCCACCGGGTGCCCCGCCCACGGTGGCCCCGGCGACATCGAGAGCATGAAGGTCGTCGTCGACTGGCTGAACGGCCGCGTCCCCGGGTACGACGCCGCGGGCAACCCGGTCTCCGCCGGCTGGCACTCGGGCAGCTCGGCCATGATCGGCAAGTCCTACGACGGCACGCTCGCCAACGGCGTCGCCGCCACGGGCGTCGAGGGCCTCGACACCATCGTGCCGATCGACGCGATCTCGCAGTGGTACCGCTACTCGCGCACGAACGGCATCCGCCACAACACGAACTACCCCGCCAGCCTCTCCAACACCGTCACCAACCCGGAGCGCCGCACGCTGTGCGCCCCGACCCGTGAGGCGATGAACCTCATCGACGGCGACGAGACCGGCGACATCAACGAGTTCTGGGACGACCGCGACTACGTCAAGGACGTCGAGAACGTCACCGCCGCCGTCTTCGCCGTCCACGGTCTCAACGACGACAACGTCCGCATGAGCCAGTTCGCGGAGTACTGGGACCTGCTCGGCGAGAACGACGTGCCCCGCAAGGTCTGGCTCCCGCGCCAGGGCCACATCGACCCGTTCGACTTCCGCCGCGCGGTCTGGGTCGACACGCTCCACCGCTGGTTCGACCAGTGGCTCATGAAGATCGACAACGGGATCATGGACGAGCCGACCTCGATGGTCGAGCAGGACGCCCGCGAGTACGTGGATGAGGCCTCCTGGCCCGCCCCGGGCAGCGAGGACGTCGCCGTCCACCTCACCGGCACGCCCGGTACCGCCGGCTCGCTGGCCCTCCAGCCCGGCACCACGGAGACGCTCACGTTCACCGGTCCGGCGAACTCGCCGAACGAGACGGCGCTCATCACGACGCCGGAGGGGCAGCAGAACAGCCGCCTCGTGTTCCTCTCGGAGCCGCTGGAGACCGAGCTGCGCATCTCCGGCACGCCCCGCATCGAGCTGGACGCCTCGCTCTCGCAGGACCAGTCCAACCTGGGCGCCCTGCTGGTCGACTACGGCACCAAGGAGCGCGTCTCCCGCACGGGCGACGGCGCGATCAACACCACGGTCCGCACCTGCTGGGGTGCGGCGACCGAGTTCGACAACGCCTGCTACCTGGAGATGGACCGTCGCCTGCAGACCGCCGACTTCTGGCGCCTCTCCCGCGGCGTGCTCGACTCCTCCAACCGCGAGTCGTTCATCGACGGCGAGGCCACCCCGGTGGTGCCCGGTCAGCAGTACGACCTCGACTTCGCGATGGAGCCGTACGACTACGTCTTCCCGGCCGGCCACCGCATCGGCGTCGTCCTGACGACGAACCTGTCCGGCTTCACCGCCGGCTCGCCCAGCGCGACGGTCACGCTGGACGCCACGACCTCCACGATCGTGCTCCCGGTCGTGGGCGGCACGGGAGCGGCCGTCGCCTCCGGCGCCCTCGGCGACGCGGCCCCCGTCACGGTCTCCTTCGACCTCGGCGGCGAGGGGACGACGGCGATCGACCCGCAGGTCATCGCCTACGGCGCCACGCCGGTCGAGCCGGCCGAGCCCACGGACGAAACCCTCTTCTTCGGCGGCTGGTTCGCCGACGCCGAGCTCACGGTGCCGTTCGACTTCACCGCCCCGCTCACCGCGAGCACCACGGCGTACGCCCGTTGGCTCACCCTCGAGCAGGCCGCCACGACACTCACCGTCACGTCCGTGACGAGCGCGCTGGTGGGTGAGCAGGTCGGCCTCACGGTGACCGGCTTCGACGCCGACGGCGAGTCGCTCGGCGACGTCACCGCCGCCGCGACCTTCACCTCGGACAGCCCGGGCGTGACGTTCTCGAGCGCGACGGCGACGCTCGCGCAGGTCGGCGACGCGGTCGTGACCGCGACGCTCGGCGCGGCCTCGAACACGACGACCATCACGGTCCTCCCGCTGCCGTTCGTCGACGTCCCGCTCGGGACGCAGTTCTTCGACGAGATCCGCTGGCTGTCCGACAGCGGCATCTCCACCGGTTGGGACATCGGGAACGGCGAGCGCGAGTTCCGCCCGCTGACCCCGGTGGCGCGCGACGCGATGGCGGCGTTCCTCTACCGGCTCTCGGACTCCCCGGAGTTCACGGCGCCGCCGGTCTCGCCGTTCGTCGACGTGCCCGTGACCAACCAGTTCTACAAGGAGATCGCCTGGCTGGCCGAGGAGGGCATCTCGACCGGTTGGGTGCGGGCCGACGGCACGCGCGAGTTCCGCCCGCTCGAGCCGATCAACCGCGACGCGATGGCGGCGTTCCTCTTCCGCCTCGCCGGCGAGGAGGGCTTCGTGCCCGTCGACGCCGCACCGTTCGACGACGTGGCGGCGGACGCGCAGTTCGCCACCGAGATCGCGTGGGTGGCCGAGGTCGGGATCTCCACGGGGTGGGCCGGCAACGACGGCACGACCCTGTTCCGTCCCGTCACCCCGATCGCGCGTGACGCGATCGCGGCGTTCCTGTCCCGGTACCACGGGCTGGGTCAGCAGGGCTGACCCCGCTCCTGACGTGACGACGGCGGCGCCCCACCCGGTTCGGGTGGGGCGCCGCCGGCGTTCGGGTGAGGTGTGGGGTGCGGAGGTGACGACGATCCGCCCGCGGCTGAATCCCTGGCCCCGCCGTCAACGGACCCGCTAGAACGTTCCGATGCGAATGTTCGTTGCGCTCCGCGTTCCCGTCGAGGCCCGAGAGGACCTCGAGACCTTCCTCGAGTCCCGTCTCGACGCGTTCGACGTCGGCTGGACCCCTCCCGAGCACTGGCACCTCACGCTCGCGTTCCTCGGTTCCGTCCCCGAGCGGACCCTGGACGACCTCACCGAGCGGCTCGCCACGGCCGCCTCGCGACGCTCGACCGTCACCCTCCGCCTCGCGGGCGCCGGGGCGATCCCCGACCCGTTCGCCGCCCGGGTGCTCCACCTCGCCCCCGACCTGGAACCGGACGCCCGGCTCGAGCTCGACCGGCTGTCGGCCGCGGCGCGAACCGCCGCCACGACGTCGGGCATCGAGGTCGACGGCGCCCGGTTCCACCCGCACGTCACCCTCGCTCGGTCGCGGCACGCGATGAACGCGGCGCGGTGGCTCCAGGTGATGGACACGTATCGGGGGCCGACGTGGGTGGCCGACGAGATCGAGCTCGTCCGGTCGAATCTCGGCGAGGGGCGGCGCCATCCGAGGCGGCACGAGGTCGTGAATCGGTTCCCGCTCAGGTGGGGTCAGGGCGGCTGAGACCCGCGCGCCCGGGTGCGGTCCGGCTCCTCGCCCACAACGCCCGTAGAAAATAGTTCTGCCGCGAACCTTGCCATGTGAGGTGAGTCACGTTCAGAATAGGTAGGCGGGACGTTTCCGCAGCACCATCAGGGGGTAGCAGGGCCGAGCGTGTCAACGACATCTCTTCCAACCCGGAGCTACCAATGGGCCAGCAGCAGCACGAGGCGGGGCGGTCCTCGACCGCGCGCCGATGGCTGCTGCGCGGGCTCCTGATCGGCGGTACGGCCGCTGCGGGCCTCGGACTCTCGGCCGGCGCCGCCTCCGCCTCGACTCCCGCGGCCGATCAGGGTCTTCTCGGCGGACTGGTCTCCGGGGTCACCGACCCCGTGCTGGGCCTGGTCGAGGACGTCGTGCACGTCGTGATCCCGCCGACGCCTGCACCGGCTCCGGCTCCTGCTCCGGCCCCCGCACCGGCACCGGCTCCTGCTCCGGCCCCCGCACCGGCTCCGGCGCCGGCACCTGCCCCCGCACCGGCTCCGGCGCCGGCACCTGCCCCCGCACCTGCCCCCGCACCTGCTCCGGCCCCCGCTCCGGCACCTGCGCCGGCCCCCGCACCCGCTCCGGCCCCGGCTCCCCCGTCTCCGTCCTGGACCCGGTCCTCGACCCCGTGACCGGTCTGGTCACCGAGGTCGTCGAGGTCGTGGTGGTTCCGGTCGTGGACGAGGTCGTCGCTCCCGTCACCGACGCGGTACTTCCGCCGGTGGTCGAGGTCGTCGCTCCGGTGACCGAGGCTGTGGCCCCGGTCGTGGGCGGTGTGCTCGACGTCGTCGAGCCCGTCACCGCTCCCGTCCTGGGCAGCCTGACGCCGGTGACCGACCCGCTCCTCGAGCCCGTCGCCGGTGCCCTGACGCCGGTCCTGGCCCCCGTCGGGGGTCTGGTCCAGGCCGTCATCGCCCCGCTGACGCCGGTTCTCGAACCGCTGACCCCCGTCCTCGAGCCGCTGCAGCCCGTGATCGACCGGGTTCCCGGCGTCGTGGGCGGAGTGCTGGACCCGGTCCTTCCCGTGGTCGAGGTCGTGCTGCCCACCGTCCCGGGCGTCGTCCCGCCCGCGCCCGCCGAGCCGGGTGGAACCCCGCCCGGTGCTGGCTCCACGCCCGTCCCGCTCCCCGTGGTGACTCCGCCGGCAGCCGCCGAAGCGCTTGCGCCCTCGGCCGTCGACCCGACGGGCGGTGCCGCCGCCGCGCTCGCCGTGGCCCCCGACGCCGCAACCACGACGCCGTCCTCCGAGGCGGCGGCGACGTCGGACAGCGACGCGACCCCGACCGCCGCGGCGAACGCGGCGCCGGTCGGTCCGCTCGCGCCGCAGCTGCAGGCTCCCGTGACACCGTTCGTGACGGCGACCGGTGACCCCGCTCCCCTGACTCCCGCGGCCGCTCTCGGCGGCTTCGGTACCGCGGTCGCCGCCGGTTCCGCTACCGCCTCGGCCACCTCCCAGACCCCCGTGCGTGAGGCTGCCCTCCTGGGCGGCGCACCGCTCGCGATGCTGGTCCTTCTCGGCCTCTCGCGTCAGCGCAACGACCAGCTCCCCGCTGGTCCTGCTCTCGGTATCCCCGTCTCTCCTGCCTGAGGAGTCCTCTCGCCGATCGCACATCGGCAGACGACACCCGCGCCCCAGGGCGCACACCCCTCAGATCGCAAGGAGAAGTAGCCATGAGTACAACCATGAACCGAGTGCTGCGCACAGCACTCCTGACCGGCGGCCTCGTCGTCGCCGGAGCGGGGGCAGCGCACGCCTCCGAGGGACTGATCGGAGCGGTCGACCTCGACCTTCCCATCACCGTCCCGGTCGAGATCTCCGACGTCGCCGCCGGTATCCCCGGCGACGCCGTGGTCACCTCGACCACGGAGTCCACGACCGTCGAGCACGCCGCGCCGATCGTGGCCGACACGCCCGCCCCCGCCGTCGAGCAGGTTCAGTCGACGGGTAGCGGCGAGGTCGAGCGGCCCGTCATCGAGCCCCAGGACAGCAGCCTGGTCGGTGACATCGCCATCAGCGCTCCCGTGACCGCCCCGGTCGACGTGTCCGACGTGGCCGTCGGCGACGCCACCGTCGTCTCCGAGGAGACCACCCACACCGAGGCCGCCCCGGCCCCGGCCGCAGCTCCCGTCGCGGCGCCGGTCTCCTCCGGCTCCACCGACGAGCTGGTCGGTGACATCGCGATCGACGCCCCGGTGACCGCCCCGGTCGACGTGTCCAACGTCGCCGCCGGCATCCTGGGCGACGCCACCGTCGTCTCCGAGGAGACCACCCACACCGAGGCCGCCCCGGCCCCGGCCGCCCCGGCCACCGGCGCTTCGGACGAGAGCTGGAACCACGGCTCCTCGGACTCGCTGATCGGTGACATCGGCATCAACGCCCCCATCACCGCGCCGATCGACATCTCCAACATCGGCCTCGGCCTCCTCGGCGACGCCACCGTCGTCTCCGAGGAGACCACCCACACCGAGGCCGCCCCGGCCACCGGTGCTTCGGACGAGAGCTGGAACCACGGATCGTCCGACTCGCTCCTCGGCGACGTGTCGGTGAACCTGCCGATCTACGTGCCGGTGGACCTGTCGAACCTCGGGCTGGGCATCCTGGGAGACGCCACGGTCGTCTCGAACGAGACCACCCACACCGAGGTCGTGTCGGCTCCGGTTGCTCCGGCCGCTTCCTCGCACGAGGGCTCGAACGACGGCTCCTCGAACTCGCTCATCGGCGACGTGTCGGTGAACCTGCCGATCTCGGTGCCGGTGAACCTGTCCAACCTCGGGCTGGGCATCCTCGGCGACGCCACCGTCGTCTCCGACGAGACCACCCACACCGAGGTCGCTCCGGCCCCGGCCGCCCCGGCCGCCGCCGAATCCTCCGACGAGGGCTGGAACCACAGCTCCTCCGACTCCCTGATCGGTGACATCGGGATCAACGCACCCATCACGGCCCCGATCGACATCTCCAACATCGGCCTCGGCCTCCTCGGCGACGCCACCGTCGTCTCCAACGAGACCACCCACACCGAGACGACCGTCGTCGAGGCTCCGGCCACGACGCCGTCGCAGGGGTCCTCCGACTCCCTGATCGGCAACATCGGGATCAACGCCCCCATCACGGCCCCGATCGACATCTCCAACATCGGCCTCGGCCTCCTCGGCGACGCCACCGTCGTGTCGAACGAGACCACCCACACCGAGGCGACCGTCGTCGAGGCTCCGGCCACGACGCCGTCGCAGGGGTCCTCCGACTCCCTGATCGGCAACATCGGGATCAACGCCCCCATCACGGCCCCGATCGACATCTCCAACATCGCCGCCGGCGTTGTCGGCGACGCTACCGTCGTCTCCAACGAGACCACGCGGACCGAGGTGATCGTTCCGACGGAGAGCCGAGGTGAAGAGGGTGGGTTCTCGGGCGGACTGATCGGTGACATCGACCTCAACCTCCCGGTCACCGTTCCGGTGAACGTGGGCTGCATCGGGCTCGGCCTCCTCGGCGACGCCTCGGTGTCCTGCACGACCGTCACGACCGTGACGCCGATCGACCCGACCGACCCCGTTGACCCGGTTGACCCCGTCGACCCGACCGACCCCGTTGACCCCGTCGACCCGGTTGACCCCGTCGACCCGGTTGACCGACCGACCCGGTTGACCCCGTCGACCCGACCGACCCGGTTGACCCCGTCGACCCGACCGACCCGGTTGACCCGGTCGACCCGACCGACCCGGTTGACCCGGTCGACCCGACCACGCCCACCACTCCCATCCGTGACACGGTCACGGGTGGCGGTGACGGCGGGTCGACGGTGGTTCGTACCGCCGATGTGACCACCTCGGCGAACAACGGCAGCTCCACCGTCGTGACGGCCTCGGACGAGTCGATGCTCGCCCAGACCGGTATCGCCCCGACCACCGGCGCCCTCGCGCTGCTCCTCCTGCTGGGAGGTGCGGTCGCCCTGCGACGCTCGCGTCGCGAGGTCTGACGACCGGTAGCCGGTAGCACGGTCTTCCCGGGACGGGCTCACGCCCGTCCCGGGAATCGCCGTGCCCGCACCCGCCGCGCCCCGGCCTCCCCCGCCGTAGGGTCGATCGCATGCTCGAGAACCACCGTCTCCAGGCGATGGCTGACGACCTCGCCACCGTCCGCGGGGTGTGCGCCGTCGCACTCGGGGGCAGTCGCGCACGCGGCACCCACCGCCCGGACTCCGACGTCGACCTCGGCATCTACTACTCGGGTGAGCTCGACCTCCGCGCACTCGAGGCGCTCGCCGCGCACTGGGCGGGCGCCGCCGTTCCTGTGGCCCCACCCGGCGGGTGGGGACCGTGGGTCGACGGTGGCGCCTGGCTGACGGTCGACGGGACGGCCGTCGACTGGATCCTGCGCGATCGCGGACGCGTCGTGGAGCAGTGCGAGCGGGCGCTCCGAGGCCAGTTCGCCTTCCACGTCCAGCCCGGACACCCGCTGGGGTTCCTGGACGTCGCGTACGCCGGCGAGGTCGCCGTCGGCATCCCGCTCCAGGACGACGACGGCTTCCTCGCGCGACTCCGGACACGTCTGTCGGCCTACCCCGAGGCGCTGCGCCGCTCCCTGGTCGAGAGTCTCTGGCAGGTCGACCTGCTCCTCGACGGCGCGCAGAAGGGGGCCAGGGCCGCTGACACCGCCTACGTCACCCTGAGCCTCACCACGGCGGCGATGCTCGTCGCCCACGGCTGGCACGCCCTCGCCGACACCTGGGTCACCAACGAGAAGGGTGTCGTCCCCGGGGTTGCTCGGCTGACCGTCGACACGGGCGGGTTCAGCACCGCCGTCGCCGGGATCCTGGGAGCGGTCGGATCGACCTCCGACGAGCTCCAGGCGTCGATCACGGCGATGCGCGCGGTACCCCGCCCCCACCTCGCCCGAGACGGTCAGGGCAACGGCACGTAGCCGCCGCGCCCCTCCCACGTCCCGTGCTCCGACAGCGGACGGAACCGCAGCGTCGTGAACTCGTGGTGGAAGTCGCGCCGTTCGCGCTCGGCCATCGCGTCGATGTGCCGGGTCGGTCCGGGGACCGGGCTGCGACCGAAGACCATGTCGGTCATCTCGCGCGTCGTGCGCCAGATCGAGAACGTCGAGATCGAGCGGGGCGGGCGCACCGCGGCGAGCGACAGCGTCGTGCCCGGGTGGTCGCGCACGAGTCGTTCGACCGGGCGACCCCAGTGCAGGAAGCGCAGCAGCTCGGGCAGCCGCATCCGCGCCACGGTGACGGCCACGACGGGCTCGTCCGGATCGGAGCGATCCGCGTCCTCGGGCAGGTCGGCCAGTCCTGCCACCGCACCCCAGCGGCGGACGAACTGCAGGCGGACGTGCCAGCCGTCGGCCAGCCGACGGCCGAGCGGATCGGTGGCGAGGAACTCCTCCAGCGACTCCTCGTCCTCCCAGCGTGCGAACACCGCCGTCCGGCTCAGCTGCAAGCGCCTCGGCGAGAGCACGGGTGAGCCCAGCTCCATCCCCGCCAGCACCTCGAGGTGCACCAGCCCCGGCACCCGCCCGGCGGTGGGCGGCCGGACGAGGGCGCGAACCGCCGTCGTCAGCGGAAGCCGGGCGAGGTGGAAGGAGAACACCTCGCCACCCTAGGCCCGGGTCCGGCCGCTCAGACGGCGCGCGCCGTGATGATCAGCAGGCGCGAGGTGGCCTTGACCGGGCCGCCCTCCCAGTCCCCCACCACGCGGTCGACGGCGAAGCCCGCCTCGGCGAGCTGGCGGCGGAGGGTCGCCTCGTCGCGGAACGCGAGCTCGGACTCCTCGGTGACGCGTTCGCCGTCGCGGAACTCGTTGTGCGAGCGCAGCAGCACCCGGCCGGGCGCGAGCTCCTCGACCTCGTCCCACTCGCGCAGGACGCCGTGGACCGTTGCTCGCTCGCTGCGTCCCGACGCCCAGCCGAGCCAGGCGCGATCGCTCGGGTTACGGGTCTCGAACGCCAGGACACCACCGGGGCGGAGCGCGCGCCGCACGTCGGCGAGGGTCTGCTGCCAGGCCGGGTCGGGGATGTGCTGGGCGACGTTGCCGGTGAGGACGGCGAGGTCGACACCGGCGCCGTCGGACGCCGCGGGGATCGCGGAGGAGTCCCCGAGCACCCAGCGCACGTCGTCGCCCCCGGGGCGACGCCGCGCGTGCTCGATCATCGCGGCGGACGGATCGACACCGACGACCTCCCGGCCGGACCGCGCGAACGTCACGGTGAGGAGGCCGGTCCCGCAACCGAGGTCGAGGACGCGGCGAGCGTCGAGGGCGTCCGCGAGGGCGCGGTAGAAGTCGTGGTCGGGGCCGTCGGGGTTGTCGAGGTCGTAGAGGTCGACGAGGCGCGGGTCGGAGAAGCTCACCCCCGCAGGCTAGGCGTCGAGATGCGGGCGGCGGCACCTGATTTCCCGCGCTACCCGACGGCACCAGCGGCGGGTGAGGATGGAGCATGCGACGAGTCACCGTGACGGTCAGCGGCCGTGTCCAGGGCGTCGGCTTCCGGTGGTCCACCCGGGGCGAGGCCACCCGACGCGGCCTGGCGGGCTGGGTCCGCAACCGCGACGACGGCACCGTCGAGGCAGAGCTCGAGGGGGCGGACGACGACGTCGAGGACATGGTGACGTGGCTCCACCACGGTCCCGGGTCGGCCGAGGTGGCAGGCGTCGTCGTCGCCGAGATCACGCCGACCGGCGAGACCGGGTTCCGTCAGCGCTGACGGTCCGCGACGTCGCGCGGCCCCGCGCGGTCAGCCGGAGACCCACCCCGAGGCGTGCAGCCGCTCGATCCCGTCGAGGAGGAGGTCGAGCGTGAAGGCGAGCTCGACGTCGGGGTCGCAGCCCCCGTGGCGGGCAGTGCTGTCGGCGACCACCGCGGCGACGTGCGGGAAGCGCGCGGCGAGCGCGGCGCGGGTGGCCGCTCCGCCATCGTCGGTCTCGCCGTCGTTCTTCTGATCAGGGACCCGCACGACGACCGGGCCGTCGAACCCCTCCGGGCTGAACCCCCAGATGCGGCAGCCGAGCGCATGCATCGCGTGGTGCGCGAGGTCGGCCGACATCCCCGCGCCGATGAGGTCCCCCGTGGCGGCGTCGAGGTGGGCCAGCACCGTGAGGGACTTCGCGGTCGCGCCCTCGATCGCGGTCCGGAGCCAGGGATGACGGCGGATCTCGACCTGGGCGGCGAGGACGCGGTGCCGCAGCGAGACGCGCCAGTCGACGCCCTCGGGCGGCGCGGGGTAGTCGGACACGACGGCGTCGATCATCGCGGCGAGGAGATCGTCCTTGTCGCTCACGTGCCGGTAGAGCGCCATCGGAGCGACGCCCAGCCGCCCGGCCACCGTGCGCATGCTGAGGCCGTCGAGGCCGTCGTCATCGGCCACCTCGATCGCGACGGCGACGACGCGCGCCCGCGTGAGCGCCTCCCGACCTGCGCGTGCCATCCCGACCTCCTCTTGACGTGCGTACACCGTACACCTACGGTCTCGACCCAGATGTGTACGCCGTACACACGAAGGGACCGCCATGACCTCCGACTCCATCGCGCGTGCCGCCCGGCTCGCCGGCGTGCTGTACCTCGTCACGTTCGCGACGTCGATCCCCGCACTCGCGCTGAAGACTCCGGCGCTCGACCCGACAGCGCCGCTGACCACGTCCGCCGCGAGCGCAGCGACCTGGGGCGGCGTGCTCGAGGTGCTGCTGGCGGTCGCGTGCGTCGGCACCGCGCTGCTCCTCCTGCCCGCGATCCGACCGGCCGGCGACGCTCTGGCGCTCGGGCTCGTGGCGGCGCGGACCTCGGAGGCCGGGCTCATCCTGCTCGGCGTGGTGGCGCTCCTGGGGGTGGTGACGGTGCGGTCCGCGGGGACGACGACGGCCCCGCCCTCGCCGCACTGGTCGCCCTCCACGACGGGGCCTTCCTCCTCGGCCCCGGGCTGATCCCCGCCCTCAACGCCGCGCTCCTGGCGCCGGCGCTCCTGCGGCTGCGCGCCGTGCCACGGGCGATCCCGGTCATCGGCCTCGTCGGGGCACCGCTGCTCGCCGCCTCGGCGCTCGGCACCGTGCTCGGAGCGTTCGACCAGGTCTCCGCCGTCGCGGGTGCGCTCGCGCTGCCGATCGCGGCCTGGGAGCTCGCGCTGGGGTTGTGGCTGACGTTCCGAACCGTGACGCCCCGTGCCCCCGCTGCGACGATGGACGGGTGACCTCCTCCGCTCCGAGACCTCCCCGCCGCGACGGCGAGACGATCGTCATCACCGGCGGGACCGCCGGCCTGGGTTACTTCACGGCGGAGCGCCTGGCGCTGACGGGCGCGCGCGTCGTCGTCACGGCGCGCGACCCGGGTCGGGCGGACCGCGCCCTCGCCTCGATCCGCGCGCACGCCCCCGGAGCGGACCTCTCCGCCGTCGCGCTCGACCTCACGGACCTCACGTCGGTCGAGACCGCGGCGGACGAGCTCGCGGACCTCGGCCGGATCGACGCGCTCGTGCTCAACGCCGGACTCACCACACCGCCGTCGGGACGCACGCTCACGCGCGACGGCCTCGAGCTCACCCTGGCGACCAACGTCGTCGGGCACACGGCGTTGCTCGCCCACCTGTGGCCGACACTGCTGGCGACGATCGGCCGGACGCCACGGCCGGTGCGCGTCGTCGGGCTCGGCAGCCTCGCGACCCGCGTGCTGCCGTTCGACCCCGCCTCGCTGGCGGCGCCCTCCGACCTCACGGGCGACGACGGCTACCGTCCCTTCGCGCAGTACGCCCTGTCCAAGCACGCGGTGCACGCCTGGATCACGGAGCTCGCGCGGCGGGTCACGGGCACGGGCGTCCAGGCGCTGCTCGCCCACCCGGGCTACGCCGTCGACGGCCTCACCCCCGAGCGTCCGGGGATCGTGGAGCCGGGGCGGTTCGAGCGGCTGCCGTTCGCGCAGGGCAAGCACGACGGCGCCCGGCCGACCCTGCGAGCTGTGCTCGACCCGAGGCTCGGGAACGGCGCGTTCGTCGGTCCGCGGTGGGTGACGCGCGGGGAGCCCGTGCAGGTGTCGGCGGTGCGCTCGAGCAGCTCGCCCGAGGCCGGGGCCGCCGTGTGGAGCGCGCTCGCCGGCGTCACGGGAGGCTTCGCGCCGTAGCTCCGGCGCGCCGGTAGGTCAGCACGACCAGGCTCCCGTCCGTCCGCTCCTCGAGGTCCGTGACCGCCGTGGCGACATCGCTGCCGATCGAGTGGGAGCCGCTCCAGTCGAGGCCGCGCTCCGACGAGGTCACCACGTACTTCGGCATCCGACTCAGCCATGCGATCTCTCCCGTCGTCGTCGCGCGTGCGCGGACATGAGCAGCCTCGGCCACCAGGCTGACCACCACCTCACCCGGTGAGCACGACGAGCCGCTGCGTCGCCCGGGTCATCGCCACGTAGCGGTCGACGGCGCCCGCCACGCCGCCGTCGCCCTCCCCGAACCGGTCGGGCTCCACCAGCACCACCAGGTCGAACTCGAGGCCCTTGGCGAGCGACGGCGTGAGCGACCGGACGCGCTCGTCTCCCGCGAAGCCCGGGGCGCCGATGACGCACGCCGTGCCCTCCTCCGCCTCGGCGCGCCACCGCGCCAGGACGTCGTCGAGGTCCGCGGGCCGCCCGTACGTCACCGGGACACCGCTGTCGCGGACCGACGTCGGCACGTTGGCGTCCGGGAGTGCCGCGCGGATCACCGGCTCGGCCGCCGCCATGACCTCCGACGGCGTGCGGTAGTTCACGCGCAGGCTCGCGCGGTCGATCCGGTGCAGGCCCACCCGCCGCAGCCGTTCCTCCCAGCTCTCGGAGAACCCGCTGCGCGCCTGCGCGCGGTCGCCGACGATCGTCAAGCTCCGCGACGGGCATCGCGCCAGGACCATCTGCCACTCGGCGTCGGTCAGCTCCTGCGCCTCGTCGACCACGACGTGTGCGAACGGGCCGGCGAGGCGCCCGCGGTCTCGCGGGTCGCCGTCGGCGTCCGCGTCGAGCGCGTTCTGCAGATCGTCGCCGCGCAGCATCGACATCACCCGCAGCTCGCTGTCGTCGGCGGCGACGAGGTCCGCGACGACGTCGGCCCGGTACGCGCGCTCGGCCGCGAGCGCCGCGGCCTCCCGGCGACGCCGTCGCGCCGCCTCCGGGTCGCCGAGCCGCCGGCGCGCGGCGTCGAGGAGAGGGAGGTCGGCGACGGTCCAGGCGCGCGGGTCCTCGCGCTGCAGCGCGTGCACCTCCGCGGGCGACAGCCACGGCGCGCAGCGCCGCAGGTAGGCCGGCACCTCCCACAGATCGGCCACCAGGTCGGGCGCCCCGAGCAGCGGCCAGGCGCGGCCGAAGGTGGCGGTGAGCTCGTCGTCGAGCCGCAGCGCGCGGCGCACGGCCTCGACGGAGGGGACCTCGTCGCCGTCCTCCTCCCCCTCGCCCAGCGCGTCGGCGACCTTGTCCGCGAGGATCGCGCACAGCGCCGCCCACACCACCTCGCGCGCCTCGTTGTGAGGCGTGCCTGGCTCGGGGGCCGCGAACGCCTCGACCCAGTCGACGGGGCTGAGCCAGACGTCGGCCCACGGCGTCGCGACCTCGCGGCCCTGGGTGGGCGGCTCCTCGTACAGCGCGACGGCGGGCTCGATCGCCCCGACCATCGCCGCGGCGCCCTTGAGCCGGGCGACCTCGCGGTCGGCTTCGGGCGCCGCGTCGGCCCCCTCGAGGACGAGGTCACGCAGGGTCGCGGTGCGCACGCCGTCCTCGCCGAGCGCGGGCAGGACGTCGGCGACGTAGTCGAGGTAGGGCTGGTGCGGCCCGAGCACCAGCACGCCGCCACGCCGCTCGTCGAGCCCGGGGTCGGCGTGGAGCAGGTAGGCGGCACGGTGCAGCGCGACGACCGTCTTGCCCGTGCCCGGTCCGCCGTCGACGACGAGAGCCCCGTCCGCGCCGGCACGCACGATGGCGTCCTGGTCGGCCGCGATGGTGGCGAGAACGTCGCGCATCCGCGGCGAACGGCTCGCCCCGAGGCTCGCGATGAACGCGGAGGTGTCCTCCAGCGCGGCGCGCGCGACGTCGTCGCCCACCTCGTCGGTGAACGCCTCGTCCCAGTAGTCGGTGATCCGGCCGTGCGTCCACCGGTAGCGACGGCGGGACGCCAGGCCCCGCGGGTCGCCGTGCGTCGCGGCGAAGAACGGCTCCGCGGCCGGCGAGCGCCAGTCGACGAGGAGGCGGTTCCCGTCGGGGTCGGTGAGGCCGAGACGGCCGAGGTAGATCGGGGCGGGGGCCGTGCCGTCGCCGTCGCCCTCGCCGTCGATCGGGAGCGGGACCATCCGGCCCAGGCAGAGGTCGGCGCCGAAACGGCGGAGCGTGCGCAGCCGCGCACCGAGGCGGTGGATCTCCTGGTCGCGCTCGAGCGCTCCGGTCCCGGCCCGACCTGGCTCACGACGGCGGGCCTCCAGCCGTTGCGTCAGCTCACCGATCTGGTGCGTCAGGCTCGCGGCGACGGCAGCGAGGTGCCGCTCGTCGGCCCCGACGAGGGCGGGATCAGCCTTGCGACGGCGGGAGGTGGGGAGGTCGAAGACGCTCGTGCGGTCGGTCACGGTCGGAGATTCTGCGCCCGCCGGGGGCCTTGCCGCAAGCCCCCGGGTGGGCTATACCTTGAAGCAGGCGAGCACCGCGGTGCTCGCCTTCGCCATGCCGCCCCTTGCCTCCGCGGGGAGCCCCTGGCAGGGTCGCGGCGTGGGCGATCCGGCGGCGAAGCGCGACCTCAAGAAGGAGATCGCGTCCTACGCGGTGTGCCACGGCCGGTTCGATCTGGTCACCGTGCCGCCGCTGCAGTACGTGATGGTCGACGGCGAGGGCGACCCCAACTCCGCGCCCGCCTACCGCGACGCTCTGGCCACGCTCTACCCCGTCGCCTACGGCCTGAAGTTCCTGAGCGCGAGGGAGCTCGGGTGCGACCACGTCGTCATGCCGCTGGAGGCGTTGTGGTGGGCGACGGATGCCGCCAGCTTCACGACGGCGCGCGACAAGTCCCGCTGGTCGTGGACGGCGATGATCCTGGTTCCGGACTGGATCGGGCCCGACCACCTCGAGTCGGTCCGGACCGCCGTCCGACGCAAGGGTGGGGCGCCACAGCTGGACGCGCTCCGCCTCGCGACCCTGGAGGAGGGCCTCGTGGCGCAGACGCTGCACGTGGGTCCCTACGACGACGAGGGTCCGGTGATCGAGGCGCTCCACGCGCACGCCGTCGAGCGGGGCCTGCGGCTGCGCGGCACCCATCACGAGATCTACCTCAGCGACGCCCGTCGAACCGCCCCGGAGCGCCTCCGCACGATCCTGCGGCAGCCGGTCGAGCCCGCCTGAGCGCGGAGGGCGCCACCACGGCCGCTGGCAGGCAAGCCGGTCAACCCGACCGCACCAGGGTGGCTGACAGCTCAGCCGCGCGCCCCGCCCGACACCAGCAGCACCCCGCCGAGGCCGATCATCATGCCGCCGCCGGTCGCGCTCATCGCCTCGATCCGCCGGGGCGAGCGCGCGAACCAGCTCCGCGCGGCGGAGGCGACGAGCACCCACGCGCTGTCGCACACCAGGCCGATGAGCCCGAACACGAGCCCCAGCTCCACCAGCTGCAGCGGCACCGAGCCGCCGGAGACGTCGACGAACTGCGGCAGCACCGCCACGAAGAACGCGATCGTCTTGGGGTTGGTGATCCCGACGACGAAGCCCTGCCTGAGCTGCCGTCCGCGGGAGGTCGGGGCAGCCGTCGTCGTGACGGCGACGGCGACCGCGGTCCTGCGGTGCCGGATCGCCTGGATCCCGAGGTAGGCGAGGTACAGCGCCCCGGCCACCTTGAGGACGGTGAACAGCACGGCCGACCGCGCCACGACCTCCCCGACGCCGACCGCTACCAGCGCGACGATCGGGATCAGGGCGAGCGACACCCCGAGCGCGCTGAGCAGGCCCCCGGTCCGGCCGATCGCGAGCGTCCGGCCGATCGAGAACAGCACCGCCGGCCCGGGGATGACGATGAGCACCAGGGCGGCGACGGTGAAGGCGAGGAGGGTGTCGGCGGGAACCACGCGCCCAGGGTAGGGCCGGGGCGCCGCTCCCGGTCAGCGGTTTCTCGCGCGGCACCGGCCGGCCTCGCTCTCTGCGGACGGAATCGCTCAGCGACGATCGCCCGTCACGTCGCCGCAGGTCAGGGCCGGGCCGCCCGGGCCGGCGCGGGCCGGCCCGGCAACCGTCCGCAGAGAGCGAGGGTCGACGACGCGGCACCGCCACCCCGCCGCCTCACTCCCGCGACGCCCGCCGCTCCACCCGCCGCCGGTCGTCCTCGTGCGCCGCGCGCAGCAGCTCGGTGAGCAGCGGGAGCGTCCGCTCCCCCGGGTTCACGACGGCGATCCAGCCCATCGGGCCGTACAGCGGGTGGCGCCGGAGCACATCCGCCTCGGCAGGGTCATCCCGATCGCCGTCGGCCGCACCGCCGTCGGCCTCACCGCCGTCGGCCTCACCGCCGTCGGCCGCACCGCCGTCGGCCCGCTCCTCCTCGCCGAGCAGCTCGACCAGCCGCGTCCGCCCCACGTGCACGTTCAGTCGCCAGCGGCCGGGCGGGTCGAGGTCGCTCGCGTCGTCGTCGGGGTAGTTCTTGGTCACGACGGTCGCGTACGGCTGACGGTTGGTGGGGAGCACGCCGTCGGGCGCCCAGTAGAAGAAGTGGTCGCCCCACGCGATCTCGGGGTACTCGCTGCCGGCCCCGGCGCCAGCTCGAGCACGCCGTCGAACGACCGCACCGTCGAGAGGATCGTCTCGAGACTCATGCCGACCAGCATCGCGGCCTCCGCGCGGCACCGCCACCCCCGCCGGTAGGTTGGCAGGGCCGCATCACCGTCGGCAGCCACCCCCGTCGCCCGAGGAGGCTCGTGCTCGTCACCGTCGTGCTCGTCGGCCTCGCGGTGGCCGTGCTGGCGCGTCGCGTGCCGTGGGTCCGCCGGCGGATGCCGCCGCCCGCCTCCACGCTCCTGACCGCCGTCGCCGGTGCCGCCGCCGCGACCGTGACGGCCGAGGTCATGACGGACGGTCCCCGATGGGCGGTCGCGGGCGGCCTGACCGTGGCAGCGAGCGCGGTGCTCATCGCCCTCGCGGGCCTCGTCGTCGGCCAGGTCGTGGATCCGGTGCGACGCCGTCGCGACGCCCGGCCCGACTCGCCGTCGATCCGCGACCGCGCGGCCGCCCGCGCCGACGCCGTCGAGTGGCGCGTGCGGGACGTGAACCCCGTGGCGGTGGTCGTGCGAGGCGTGCTGCGCGCCGGCGACGTCCGCGTCACGGGGCTCGCGGCCGAGATGAGCTACTACGCCCTCATCTCCATCGTGCCGATCACGACGGCGCTCGGCTCCAACCTCGGACTCCTGCGGCCGATCCTCGGGGACGGCCAGGTCGAGGAGATCCGCGCCTCCATCGTCGACGCGCTCACCTCGATCTTCGCCCAGCAGGTCGCCGCCGACGTGCTCGCCCCCCTCGTGGACGGGCTGCTGGACGAACGCCGCACGGGTTTCGCCGTCGGCGCCCTCGTGGTCACGCTCTACCTCGCCAGCCGCGTCTTCCGCGCCGCGGTGCGCGCCCTGGACGACGCCTACGGCGCGGCCACGCGGCGCAACATCGTCTCGCAGTACCTGCTCGGACTGCTGTTCACCCTCGGCGCGCTCGTCACGATGGTGACGGTCTCGCTGCTCGTGGTCGTCGGGCCGCTGCTCGGCAACGGCGGCCAGATCGCCGAGGCCCTCGGACTCGGCGACGCGTTCCGCGTCGCCTGGGAGTGGCTGCGCTGGCCCGCCGCGTTCCTCGTGGGCCTGGCCTTCCTCACCCTGCTCTACCGCTACGCCCCCAACGTCGAGACGACCTGGCGACGCTGCCTGCCGGGCGCGGTGCTCGGCTCGGTCGGCCTCCTGCTCGTCTCGGCCGGCTTCCTGGTCTACGTGCGGTTCGCCGCCCCGTCCTCGCTCGAGCAGGACGCCGGGAACGCGGTCGTGGTGCAGGCGGCCGCGCAGATGCTGAGCCTCGTTCTCGCGGCGGTGCTGTGGCTGTGGTTGGGGAGCATCGTGGTGCTGCTCGGCGGCATCCTCAACGCCGAGCTGGACCTCGAGCGCGCGGCCGAGCAGGAGGCCGGGCGCACGAGCGAGAGAGAGGACGACGGCGAGGCGCCCTCGGTCCCGACGCCCGCCGTCGCTCTCGACACACCCGATCAGGTCGACGGCGAGGGCCGCCGCACGAGCGAGACCAGCGCGACGCGCGCCGCCACGGAGTAGGCCAGCACCACCGGCGCCGCCCCGCGGATCGTCAGCCAGGTCCGGGTCCCGGTGCCGCTCGGCGCCGGGTCGACCCCGTGCTCGAGCTCGAGCACGACCGGCCCCGAGCGCGCGCGCCAGCTCCACGTGAGCCGCGCCTCGTCGACCGCGAGGACGACGACGGCGGCGCTCACCCCGAGCGGTCCCCGCACCCGCCCCGGGCTCCCGGAACGATCCGCGGCGCGGTGAGCTCGACGTCGCGCAGGTACGGACCCCACTGCGGCCAGCGCGCCGGCAGGGCGTAACGCTCCCAGACCTCGACGGGCGGGAGGGGGCCGGTGACGCGAAGGGTGAGCTGCACGGCTCGATCGTCCCCCGCGCGGCCGCCCGCGACCAGGGTGGTGTCCCGGGCCGGCGACGCGACGTACCAGTCCTGCGACAACCGCCCCGTGCGACGGACGGCGTCACTACGGTCGACGCATGATCACGATCCCCCGGCTCCCGCTCCTTGCGGCGACGGTCGCCGCCCTCGCCCTCGCCACGGCCTCCTGCAGCGCGGAGGTCGTCGAACCCGACGGTGACGCCGGCACCTCGACGTCCGCGGCCCCCTCGGCCGACGCCCCGCGGCCGACGCCACCGCGAGCGACGACGGCACGACGAACGCGTCCCCGTCGAGCGACGACGCGACCCCCTCACCGAGCGTCACCTCCTCGAGCGCGACCCCCGAGGCCGCCACCCTGCCGGCCGGCGCCGTCTGGCTGTCCGACGTCCCGTCGGCCTCGGGCCGCGAGTCGGGCGCCGTCGTCGACGTCACCGTCCGCGGCGTCGCCCCCACCCACGCGACCGGTCAGTTCCTCGGCTGCGACGGCGGTCCCGACGTCGTGGAGTACGCGCTCGACGGCGCGTGGACCACGCTCGAGGGTGAGCTCGCGATGCGCGACGGGACGCCCGACGGTCTGGCCGCCGAGGTGACGCTGCTGCTCGACGGCGCCCCGCTCGCGGCCTACCGCGTCGACGCGTCCGACGCGGGCGTGCCGCTCAAGGTGCTGACCGAGGGCGCCGACGTGCTCACCGTCCAGGCCGTGGCCGTCGAGGGCGAGTGCGCCACCGACCCGCTGCCCTACCTGGTCTTCGCGGACACCTACGTGGCGCCCTGACCGCCCGCGCCCCGGCCGCCGAGCCGTCGTGGCCCCGTGGCCGGGAGCCGGATCGCGACGGCGGTCCCCTCGCCCTCGACCGACCGGATCGCCACGCTCCCGCCGTGCCGCTCCACCACCACCCGCACGAGCGACAGCCCGATGCCCGACCCCGGCAGGTGACGGGTCCGCGGACTCCGCGCGAGCTCGTCGAAGACCGAGCCGAGCTCGCCGGCGGGCACGCCGAGGCCGGTGTCGGCGACCTCGATCTGGACCCAGCCGTCCTGCTCGGAGCCGCGCACCTCGACCACGGACTCGGCCGGGGAGTACTTCACGGCGTTCCCGACGACGTTCGTCAGCGCGAGGTGCAGCAGGTCGACGTCGCCGGTCACGTGCGGCAGCGGCCACGGGGCGGTCGGCAGCGCGAGCGTCACCCGGCGCGTGACACCGTTCGCGGCGGCCGCCTGCACGACGTCCTCGACGGCGTCGGCCGCCACCTGCCCGAGGTCGACGGGGGCGCGCTCGATCTCGGCCCGCTCCAGCTCGCCCACCTTGCGCAGATCGCCGACGAGCCCCGCGATCCGGGCACTCTGCGCGTCCACGGTCCCGATCGCGCGGCGCTGGTCCTCGCCTGCCGGCACGATCGAGGCGAGGGCCGCGCGGATGGCGGTCACGGGGTTCTTCAGCTCGTGGTCGAGCCGGGCGACGAACCGCCGGTGCGAGTCGTGCTCCTGCTCGCGCCCGCGCTCCTCGCCCGCCGCGGTGGCCGCCGCGACCTCCTCGGCCCGACGCCGGCTGCGGCTCCGCCACGCCGTCGTGAGCAGCACGACGACGGCGACGGCGAGCCCCGCCAGCAGCGCGAGCGTCGCCACCGGCGTCGTGAGGCGGAGCGCGACGCCGGGGCGGGCGATCGCGAGGACGATCGCCGCCGCCACCCCCACCGCGAGCGGGACGGCGGCGAGCCACCACCCGCGGCGCGTCACCGCCGCCCCCGCGTCGCCGTCGGGACGACCTCGCCGCAGAAGCGGTAGCCGGCGCCCGCCACGGTCTCGACCCAGCGCGGGTCGCCGGCGTCGTCGCCGAGCACGCGCCGGATCTCCGCGACCCGGTGGTCGACGGCACGGGTGGCCACGACCGCGTCGAACCCCCACAGCGTGGCCAGCAGGTGCTCGCGCGCGTGCACCTCGTCCGGGTGGGTCACGAGGTAGTCCAGGAGCAGCGATGCGCGCGGCGTGAGGTCGACCTCGCGGTCGCCGACGAAGACCCGGCGGGCCGCGCGGTCGACGCGCAGGGCGCCGCTCGTGAGGGCGGCCGCGGTCGAGAGCGACGGGACGCCGGGCGTGCTCCGCCGCAGCACCGCGCGGATCCGCGCGAGCAGCTCGGCCGGGTCGAACGGCTTGTTGAGGTAGTCGTCCGCGCCCTCCTCGAGCGCCGAGGACCGCTCGTAGGACTCCCCCACCTGGGTGAGGAGCACGACGGGGAACCAGTCGCCCCGCTCCCGCAGCCGCCGCACGACGGCGCGACCGTCCAGGCGGGGCATGAGCACGTCGCAGACGACGAGGTCGGGCCGCCAGGCCTCGATCTGCTCGAGCGCCTCGACACCGTCCCGGGCGGTGCGCACCTGCAGTCCCGAGCGCAGGAGGAACGGCGCGAGGCTGTCGCGGATCGCCGACTCGTCGTCGACCAGCAGGATGCGCGCGCCGCCGCCCGCCGACGGTGACGCGTCCTGCCCACGGGCGGTGGCGATCACGGTGTCCTCCTCGATCCGACTGGCGACAGCGATCATGCCGCAGCGGGACGACCACCGGGGTGCTCCGTCCACAGGGCCGGTCCTCGATGTCGGCGGGTCGTGCCACGCTGACGGCATGAACTCGAACAGAGATACGAACTCACCCGTCAAGGTCCGCGTCGTCCTGGCGACGGCGGACGGTCACCCCCTCGGCGAGAACCTCTGGGCCGTCCACCAGCCCGGGCTGCCCGAGCGGTACACGCTGCACAACAACGCGTTCGGGGCGTCCCTGCGCCTCGGCGACGTGGTGCGCACGGAGCTCGACGGGTGCGGGAAGCCGCAGGTCGTCGCCGTCGCGTCCCTGCACCCCGGTCCGGTCTCGGTCGTCGAGCTGCCGCCCGATCTTCCCGGCGAGGAGATCTGCCGGATCGCCGACTCGTGGCGGACGCTCGGCGCCGAGTACTCGGAGGGCAACGGCGACATGCTGGTGACGGCGTGGGTCGCGACGGCGACCGCGCAGAGCGTGTGCGAGGTGATCGCGGCGACGGCGCCCGGCTGGCGTCTCGTGGACGTCGCCACCACCCCGATCCGGGCAGCCCGGCTGACGCAGGAGCTCGACGTCCGCGTCGACCGCCGCACCCCCGCCGACCTCCGTGCCGAGCACGACGCGGTCTGCGACTGCGAGCGGCGGCAGCCGTGAGGTGGGAGCCGTGAGGTGGGAGCCGTCAGCGGTCGGTGACAGCCCGGTGCAGCACGGCGCGCATCGCGTCGTAGACCAGGGGCGCCGTTCCCCCCGCGACGGACGGCGGCACCACGTTCTCCATCCGGAGCACCAGCTCGGTCTCCGCGGGGCGCTCGAGGTGGATGCGCCACCGCCAGTCGCCGTCGGTCCCCGCCAGCAGCTCGTCCATGCCGGCAGCGTCCGGGGGACGTGGCGCCGGTGGTCGTCGCGGCGGGGGCAGGAACGACGGCACCGCCCCCGCCGGTCGGATGACCAGCGGGGGCGGTGCGTCGCTCACTGCGGAGCGGTGGTGCGGTGGTGCGGTGGTGCGGTCCTGCGGTGCCGCCTACTCGATGCCGGAGTACCCGGCCTCGTGGAAGCGGGCGAGGAACGCGGCCATCGCGTCACGGGCGATGGGCGCGACCGGCTGGTACATCGCCGTCCCGTCGTTGCCCAGCCACCCGGTGGCGATGCCCTCGTCCACCAGCCAGGTGATCTCCGCGTAGAACTGCGTCTGCGGGGTCACGTCCGTGAAGGGCGAGGTCTCCGGAGCGTCGAACTCCGGGGAGTCCGCCATCCGGTAGAGGAACGCCGCCATCGCGTCACGCCCGATCGGGTCGAGCGGACGGAACTCCGCACCCGAGGCCGTGACCCAACCGGTCGAGATGTCCTGGTCGGCCAGCCACGCGATCTCCTTGTAGAACATGTTGCTGGTGGGGACGTCCACGAACGGCGAGACCTCCGGAGCGTCGAACTCCGGGGAGTCGGCCAGCCGGTACAGGAACGCCGCCATCGCATCACGCGCGATCGGGGTCAGCGGACGGAACTCCGCCCCCGCCGGCGTCGCCCAACCCGTGGAGATGCCCGCGTTCGCGAGCCACTCGATCTCCGTGAAGAACAGGTTGTCAACGGCCACGTCCAGGAACGGCGAGAACGTGAAGGCCCACTGACGCGTGGCACCCTCGGTGAACTCGAAGCCCAGCGTGGGGCGAGCCGTCACGGTCACGGTGCCCGCACCCGGGTAGGTGCCGGCCTCGACGACCGCGTTGCTCACGAGGTACTCCACGCCCTCCACGGCGGGAACCGTGTAGGTACCGGCGGCGCCCAGCTCGGCGGTGAACTCCACCGCGGCCGGGGTCACCGGCGTCAGCGGCCCGATCTCGCCGGCCTCCAGGCCGGTGAGGTACTCGAAGCCCTGGGTCGAGAACACCTCGTTGGCCGGGGAACCGTCGAACTCCGTGACGTAGTACGCCACACCGGTCTCCTGACCCTTGGCCAGGATGTCCTGCAGCGGGACGTCACCCTGACCCAGGTTCACGAAGGTCGGGTTGACGGAGCCGCCGAGGTTCGTGGCGTCCTTGACGTGGAGCAGCTCGATGCGATCACCGTGCTCCTCCAGCAGCTCGACCA